>NZ_CM142903.1:0-2943512 GCF_054926195.1 Kangiella sp. M94
CGTCAGCAGAAGGCAAAAGGCAAAGCAAAAGCTAAGCCAAAGAGCAAATCAAAAGGAGAGTCATCATGAGTTTGACTCATTATTTAATGGTCAGCGCAATTTTGTTCTCCATCAGTGTGGTGGGGATCATTATTAATCGTAAGAATGTGATCACCTTGCTGATGTGTATTGAGTTAATGCTATTGGCAGTGAACACTAACTTTATCGCTTTTTCACGTTATCTGAATGATGAAGTTGGCCAGATATTTGTGTTCTTTATTTTGACCGTAGCGGCAGCCGAAGCTGCTATCGGGTTGGCGATCCTGGTGGTGTTGTTCCGTAGCAACAAAGACATTGATGTAGAAGATTTAAGGGAGTTAAAAGGTTAATGAGCATGCAAACCCAGTTATTGCTGATAGTATTAGCGCCCTTAGTAGGGGCTATGCTGGCGGGCCTTTTAGGCCGGCGGCTGGGCAAGCGTTTAACGCATCGACTGACCATTGTTGGTGTTACCATTTCCTTTATATTGTCACTGCGAATTTTCTGGGGCTTTCTTTACGGTGATGCCACGCCAGTGGATATGACCGTTTACCATTGGGCCAGCTTCGCAGACCTGACCATTCAGATTGGCTTTATGATTGATAGCTTAAGCGCTTTGATGATGGTAATAGTTACTTTTGTAAGCCTGATGGTGCATATCTATTCGGTAGGCTATATGCATGATGACGATGGCTATCAACGTTTCTTTAGCTATATATCACTGTTTACTTTCTCGATGCTGATGCTGGTCATGGCTAATAACTTCCTGCAACTGTTTTTCGGTTGGGAAGCTGTTGGGCTGGTGTCGTATCTTTTGATTGGCTTCTGGTATCAGAAAGAAAGCGCGATTTTCGCCAATATGAAAGCGTTCCTGGTTAATCGGGTGGGCGATTTTGGCTTTATTCTCGGTATTGGCGCGATCTTTTTACTCTTCGGCACTTTTGATTATGCACCGATATTTAAATCCATGGGGCAGGCCGAAGAAATTATGCAGATCAGCGAGCGTAGTGCTGAGAATGCGTTGGGGCTGATGAGCCTTGATGGAAGCTTTGTGGCATGGGGTGATACCAGTTGGCCCATCATCACTTTTATTTGTATCTGCCTGTTCATTGGCGCAATGGGGAAGTCAGCACAAGTGCCATTGCATGTCTGGCTGCCAGATTCAATGGAGGGCCCAACGCCCATTTCTGCTCTGATACATGCGGCAACCATGGTTACCGCCGGGGTCTTTATGGTGGCGCGCATGTCGCCACTGTTCGAGTTCTCCGAAACTGCGTTAACCATGATCACCATCATTGGCGCGATAACTGCGTTATTTATGGGATTAGTGGCGATAGTGCAGAATGATATCAAGCGTATCATTGCTTACTCGACTTTGTCTCAACTGGGTTACATGGTAGTGGCGTTGGGCGTATCGGCTTATTCGGCAGCCATTTTCCATCTGTTCACTCATGCTTTCTTTAAGGCACTCTTGTTCCTCGGGGCCGGCTCGGTCATCGTGGCGCTGCATCATGAGCAGAATATTCGCAAAATGGGTGGCCTATATAAACGCTTGCCGTTTACCTACTGGACGACTCTAGTGGGGACTTTGGCCTTAATCGGTACGCCTTTCTTTGCAGGTTTTTATTCAAAAGATGCCATCATCATGGCGACCTCACAGGCGCAAGGCTCAGCGGCAGGTTTTGCCTATTTTGCAGTGATGGCCGGGGTTGTGATTACAGCGCTCTATAGCCTTCGTCTGTTGCTGGTAGTATTCCATGGTAAGACGACTATTGAGCAGCAACACTTTAATCAGATTACTGAGTCACCGCGCGCGATTACCTGGCCACTCATTGCACTGGCCGTGCCATCACTGATGATCGGCTGGCAAATGACCAGGCCAATGTTAGATGGCGACTATTTTGGTGAGTCATTAATGGTGCTGACGGGGCACGATACTATGCGGGCGTTCCGTGAAGAATTTACCGGAGCTATGAGCTTCGCGTTGCACGGATTTATGACGCCGGTGTTCTGGCTGATGTTGACTGGGGTGGTGTTAGCCATAGTCTTCGTCTGGCTTAAGCCGGGTTGGGGTGCAACAGCAGGTAAAATGTTAAGTCCGGTCAATGGTTTGCTACAGCGCAAATACTATTTTGATGAGGTTTATCAAAAAGTGTTCGCAAAAGGCGTTTATTCATTCGGTGATATGCTCTGGCAATATGGTGACAAAGCGGTAATCGATGACGGCATTGTCAATAGCAGTGCCCGAACGCTAGGCCGTGTCGGGCAGAAATTGCGCAAGCTGCAAAGTGGATACCTATATCATTATGCGCTGGCCATGGTTATGGGGCTGGTTGCTTTGTTGTTGTGGCTAATATTAAAACGTTAATGACAAGCGAATGACACCTAAACGAATACAATCGCTAATACTAAGAAGGATGAACAATAACTTATTATGTTAGAACAACTACCCATCCTCAGTTTATTAATCTGGATACCGGTGATCGGTGGTCTGGTGATCATGTTTGGTCCCGGCGACCGTCTACTTGCGGTAAGCCAACGCGTGGGTATTCTACTTGGCATTATCACGCTGGCACTTAGCTGCTGGCTAGCATGGGCTTTTGTCACGGACACCGCCGAGATGCAATTTGGGGAAACTGCTCGCTGGATTCCTTCTCTGAATATTCGTTATGACCTGGCCGTCGATGGAATTTCTCTGCCCTTGATGCTGCTGACAAGTTTGATTGGGCTTTTGGTTCTAATCAGCGCGACTGCTGCAATCAAAAAACGACAGTCGCAATACTTTGCCGCTGTACTGATGATGACTGGCCTGATGAATGGAGTGTTTGCTGCTCAGGATGCCATCCTGTTTTATGTATTTTGGGAAGCGATGTTGATTCCCATGTTTTTACTGATTGGCGTATGGGGCGGACCAAACCGAATTTACGCTACCATTAAATTCTTCCTGTTTACCTTTTTTGGCTCAATCTTTATGTTGGTGGCGCTCATTTATATGGGGCGTGAAGCCGATAGTTTTGCCATTAGTGAGCTGCAATTATTACCCTTGTCGTTAACGGAACAAAAGTGGATATTCTTTGCTTTCCTGGCTGCATTTGCGGTGAAGATCCCGATGTTTCCAGTGCACACCTGGTTACCTGACGCGCACGTTGAAGCGCCCACTGGTGGCTCTGTCATTCTGGCTGCCATTATGCTGAAAATGGGAGGCTATGGCTTCCTGCGTTTCAGTTTACCGATTACGCCCGATGCCGTAGCTGAGTATGCTTACTGGCTGATCCTTTTCTCACTGATTGCCATTGTCTATATTGGATTGGTAGCACTGGCGCAAAAGGATATGAAAAAGTTAATTGCGTATTCATCAATTGCCCACATGGGCTTCGTGACTCTGGGCACCTTCATTATTGTTTACCTCACCGCAACTCAATCGCAATCGATGGCGTTACAGGGTGCGATGATTCAAATGATTTCGCATGGTTTGGTCTCGGGAGCCCTGTTCTTTTCGATTGGGGTGCTATATGACCGCATGCACAGTCGTGAGATTGCCGATTATGGCGGGGTGGTTAATTCCATGCCCATTTTTGCTTCATTATTGATGCTATTTATTCTGGCTAATGCTGGCTTGCCAGGAACATCGGGATTTGTTGGCGAATTCTTTATCATTATCGCTTCGTTTCAGGCCGACTGGAGGATTGCTCTGGCAGCTGGGTTAACCTTGATTTTGGCGGCAGCTTATAGTCTCTGGGTGTATAAACGGGTGATTTTTGGCAAACCGGCAAACGAAACTGTGGCGCGATTAGATGATGTGACCAAGCGTGAACGGTTAGTGCTGTTTACTTTGGCTATTTTGATTTTGGCGCTAGGCATCTATCCACAACCTTTGATTGATATTATGCAGCCAAGTCTGGAAAAAATTATTGAGTCTGCAACATTAAGTAAAACCGGAGGTATAGGATGACCGTTGATTTAATGCCAATGCTGCCGGAAATCTTCCTACTTACCGCTAGCTGTATCATATTGTTGGTAGATGTCTTTTCAAAAGATTTTGACCGTCAGCTGACTTATCGTCTGGCGCAGCTCAGTTTACTGATAACCGGGGTCATGGTCATCGGACAGTTTCCTGATGTGCAGTATCACTTATATCAAAGACACTTCATCCTTGACCCTATGTCGGGAATAGTAAAAGTGAGTGTCATTGCTTTAACCATGGTCGCCATGATGTTTGCGCGCCCCTACATTTTGCAGCGCCCGATATTGCGTGGTGAGTACTTCATTTTGCACTTATTTGCGGTGCTGGGAATGATGGTATTAGCTGGTGGTGGTAGCTTATTGACCTTATATTTAGGCCTTGAGCTGTTGTCACTCAGTCTTTACGCGCTGGTTGCCATGCATCGTCATTCAAGCCTGTCATCGGAAGCTGCGGTAAAATACTTTGTGATGGGCGCTATCGCCAGCGGCTTCCTGCTTTACGGCATGTCGATGGTTTACGGTGTCACCGGTAAAATTCATATCACCGATATTGCGCTTTACCTTGAAAGTAATGAAGCCAGCTTAACCTTGCGGTTTGGCTTGGTCTTTATGGTGGTAGCAATGGCGTTTAAGTTCGGTGCAGTGCCGTTCCAGATGTGGGTACCGGATGTGTATCATGGAGCGCCAACGTCTGTGACTGCTTTTATTGCCTCAGCGCCAAAGATTGCCGCTTTTGCCCTGATCATTCGTATTTTAGGGTATGGGTTTGAGCAGGTTTTGCTTGATTGGCAGGGGATGCTGATCATTCTCGCGACTCTGTCGATGGTGATTGGTAATCTGGTTGCGCTGGCTCAGGACAACATAAAGCGGTTATTAGCCTATTCAGCGATTGCTCATGTCGGCTATTTTTTACTTGGCATCATTGCCGGTAATGGTGCGGGTTACTCTGCCGCATTTTTCTACATCATGGCCTATGCAATTATGTCTTTGGGTGGTTTTGGTTGTTTGATCTATCTCGCCAAAGGCAAACAGGAAGTCACTATGATTAGTGAGCTTAAGGGCTTAGGGCAACGAAATCCATGGGGTGGTTTGCTGATAAGCTTCCTATTCCTGTCAATGGCGGGATTGCCTCCTTTTGTGGGTTTTTGGGCAAAGCTTGAAGTCATACGTGCTGTACTTGAAGCGGATTTAGTGTGGTTAGCGATAGTGGCCGCCGCAATGTCCATCGTTGGACTCTTTTATTATCTGCAAGTCGTGAAAGTTATATTCTTTGATCAGCCAGAGGTTGAAACTAAAATCAAAGCAGACCGTGGATTGAGACTTGCGCTAGGTATCACTGGAATTGCAGTAGTGGCGCTTGGTTTATTCCCCGCGCAGCTACTTGAAGTCTGTCGACAAGCTTTTCAGTATCTATAAAAAGTGTTCGAAATGAGAGGTTTAGTCATAGAGTCAAGTTAAAGGTTTATGGTCTTGAAAAAGATAGTAAATATAAACCCTCATCCCCCTTGTCAAAACATTATAAATGCGTATAATGCCGCTCTGTCGATTGAGGCGAGGCTTGAAAAAAGTCAATTAAGCCCAATCTATAGAGACGAAGGTCATACGACCTGAGGCTTATGAGCATTACCAGAAGCTCATGAGTTAGTTCTCAAAAAGTATTAATGACGGTTGAGTAGACTGATAATTGTCGGGCTCTCAATTTGAAAGAGACGAAGGTCATACGACCTGAGGCTTATGAGCATTACCAGAAGCTCATGAGTTAGTTCTCAAGGCATTGTTGCGGGGTGGAGCAGCCTGGTAGCTCGTCGGGCTCATAACCCGAAGGTCGTTGGTTCAAATCCAGCCCCCGCTACCACTTTGATGATCAGCTCAGATAATATGAATTGACTGAGCTTTATTGATGAATATAATAATAAGGCCCCTTCATAGGGGCCTTATTTTTTCTGGGCCGTTTTATAGAGTATGGCTCAAGTGGGCAATGGCGCTGCCTTTGACCCATCACATGAATGATTTTGCTGATGGGCCTGTTTAGGCCCATTTTTGTATGTAAAAAAGCTTGAAAAAGCAAAAGGTTACAGAGTAGTTAATGGCTAGAAACGCTGATTTAGAAAAAATTATTCGCCCTGCAGTAGAGGCTGCTGGCTTTGAGTTTTGGGGGTTGGAACACCTCGCTCAGGGCAAGCATTCTGTGCTTAGGGTGTTTATTGATCACGAAAATGGCATCTCAGTGGATAATTGTGCTGAAGTGAGCCATCAGGTGAGTGGTGTTTTGGATGTGGAAGAGCCCATTAAAGGCCTCTACAACCTGGAGATTTCATCGCCCGGCATGGACCGTCCGCTATTTAATGAGCAACAATTTGCTCGCTATGTGGGTGAGGATGCTGAGGTGAAATTGTCAGTGCCGTTAAATGGTCGACGCAAGTTTAAAGGGACTATCGAGCAAGTTGATGCTGGTATTTTACAGCTTCAAGTCGATGGTGAAGTTTATGAGATCAATTGCCAGCAGATTGATAAAGCGCATTTGATCCCTAAGTTTTAGTCTTAATTGATGAATATCAGGTATTGATTAAAGGTTAACACGTATGAGCAATAAAGAAATTTTGTTAGTGGTTGAAGCGGTATCCAATGAAAAGGAAGTTTCGCCAGAACTAATATTTGGTGCACTAGAGTCTGCTTTGGCAACAGCAACAAAGAAAAAGCATGGTGTTGATATTGAGGTGCGTGTTGCGATTGATCGTGATACTGGTGAATACGATACGTTCCGCCGCTGGCAGGTCGTTGCAGACGACGCAGTTGAAGATCCTTTGACTGAAACAACCTTGTCTGCTGCACAAGTTGAAAATCCGGATATTGAAATTGGCGATTACGTAGAAGACCAAATTGACTCGATTGAATTTGGACGCATTGCGGCACAAACAGCAAAGCAAGTTATCGTACAAAAAGTTCGCGAAGCTGAGCGTGCTAAAACGGTTGACGCATTCCGCGACAGAGTGGGAGAGCTGGTTACAGGTGTCGTTAAAAAAGTAACTCGTGATTATATCTTCCTTGATCTGGGCAGTAATGCAGAAGCGGTGATTCAACGCGAAGAAATGATGCCGCGAGAAACTGTTCGTGCCGGTGATCGTGTGCGTGGCTTATTGTATGCCATCAGCACAGAAAATCGTGGGCCACAATTATTTGTCAGCCGTACACGTCCTGAGATGTTGGAAGAGTTGTTCCGCATTGAGGTGCCGGAGATTGGTGAAGAAGTTATTGAGATCAAGGGCGCAGCCCGTGATCCAGGTTCGCGTGCAAAAGTTGCCGTGAAAACTAACGACAAGCGAATTGACCCAGTCGGTGCTTGTGTCGGTATGCGTGGAGCACGTGTACAAGCGGTCACTGGTGAGTTAAACGGTGAGCGTATTGATATTGTTTTATACGATGATAACCCAGCTCAATACGTGATCAATGCGATGGCGCCAGCGGAAGTAGTCTCCATTGTTGTTGATGAAGATAACCACAGTATGGATATTGCCGTTAATGAAGATCAGTTAGCTCAGGCTATTGGTCGAAATGGTCAAAATATTCGTCTAGCCAGTGAATTAAGTGGCTGGGAATTGAATGTTATGACAGAAGAAGATTTTGCTACTAAGAATCAATCGGAAACCGAGTCAATCGTTTCGATGTTTGTAGCTGACCTGGGTGTTGATGAAGACTTAGCAGACATACTGGTTCAAGAAGGTTTTACTACGCTTGAAGAAGTGGCTTATGTTCCGCTGTCAGAAATGCTGGATATTGAAGGTTTTGATGAAGATTTAGTCGAAGCGTTAAAATCACGAGCTAAAGATGTGCTTTTAACCAAAGCTATCGCTAGTGAAGAGCAGTTAGAAGAAGCTGAACCAGCAGAAGATTTGTTAAATATGGAAGGTATGGATCGCCACTTGGCTTTTGTTCTAGCGAGCAAAGGCATTGTGACCATGGAAGATTTAGCAGAGCAATCAGTGGATGAGCTTACAGAAATTCAAGAACTTGATGAAGAGCGTGCCGCGAAGTTAATTATGACCGCGCGTGCTCCTTGGTTCGAGGAGCAGGAATAATATAGCGGGGGATAGCGAATGTCGAAAATTACAGTAAAAGATCTAGCTGATACGGTCAAAACTCCAGTTGAAAAACTGATGGAGCAATTGTCCGCAGCTGGAATTAAAGTTAAAGGTCCGGAAGATGCCATCAGTGATGAGCAAAAGAAGGCTCTATTGGCTTATTTACAAAAAAGTCATGGTGGCTCAGAAAGCACTGGCCCAAAGAAAATCACGCTTAATCGTACGCAAAAAAGCACATTAAGTGTGACCAGTTCTGAAGGTAAGAAAAAATCAGTACAGGTTGCAGTAAAGAAAAAGCGTACTTACGTTAAACGTTCCAATGAAGAGTTGGCTAAATTAGCGGAAGAGGAAGAAGCGCAACGCAAAGCAGAAGAAGAAGCTAAACGTAAAGCGGAAGAAGCTAAGCGTGAGGCGGAAGAAGCCCAGCGCAAGGCAGAAGAAGAAGCTAAACGTAAAGCGGAAGAAGCTGAGCAGAAGGCTGCAGAATCTAAGCAAGAAGCACCAGCCGATGAGCCAGAAGACAAACCAGCTAAGAAAGCTGAAGTGGCTCATGATGAGAAGAAAGATGAGAAAAAAGGCAAGCCATCAAAGGTTAAGCCTAAATCAAAGTCACGCTTTGACGATGATGACGAAGAAGTTGTTAAAAAGCCTAGCAAGCCAAAAGGCCCAGTTAAACCTATGTCATTGGCTGACTTTGAAGAGAAGAGCGGGCATCGCAAAAAGAAACGCAAGAAAGGCAAAAAGAAAACTTCAGACGTCGACTTGGTCGCACGTGCACTTGAAGACAGTAAGCGCGGTGTAGTGATTGAACAGAGAGTATATCAGGCACCAGAAGCTATGAAAAAACACGGTTTTAAGAAACCAACAGACACTATTGTTCACGAAGTTCAGATTCCAGAAGCTATTACTGTTGGTGAGCTTGCAAAAGCGATGACAGTTAAGGCTCCAGAATTAATGAAAGCGATGATGAAAGTAGGCGTTATGGCTACTATTAATCAAACGCTTGATCAGGAAACTGCCAGCTTGGTTGTTGAGGAGATGGGTCATAAGCCTGTTCTTGTCAATGAAAATGAGATGGAAGAAAAAGCCCTGTCTGAAGCACATGATGTGACTGGCGAGACAAAACCTCGTGCTCCAGTAGTGACCATCATGGGGCACGTTGACCATGGTAAAACATCCTTACTTGACTATATTCGTGCCACTCACGTTGCATCGGGTGAAGCGGGCGGTATTACCCAGCATATCGGTGCATACCATGTTGAAACAGAAAAAGGCATGATTACTTTCCTGGATACCCCGGGCCACGCAGCCTTTACGGCGATGCGTGCACGTGGTGCGGAAGTAACCGATATCGTAGTCTTAATTGTTGCAGCAGATGATGGCGTTATGCCACAAACCATTGAAGCGGTTCAGCACGCAAAAGCTGCCGGCGTTCCAATGATTGTCGCAGTCAATAAGATTGATAAAGAAGAATCAGATCCAGAGCGTGTTAAAAACGAATTGTCGCAACATGACGTTATCCCTGAAGATTGGGGTGGTGATGTGCAGTTTGTTCATGTCTCGGCGAAAAGCGGCCAAGGCGTTGATGATTTGCTCGATTCAATTCTGCTGCAATCTGAAGTATTAGAATTAAAAGCAACTGATGAAGGCGCAGCAAAAGGCTTTGTTATCGAAGCGCGTCTTGATAAAGGTCGCGGCGCTATTGCCTCTATTCTGGTCCAGAAAGGTCAGTTACATAAAGGCGATATTTTATTGGCTGGTACTCATTATGGCCGTGTTCGTGCCTTATTGGATGAGAACGGTGAGCCAATTGAATCAGCAGGACCTTCGATTCCAGTCGAAGTATTAGGCCTATCTGGAGTGCCTGTGGCAGGCGATGAAGCAACTGTGGTTGCCGATGAACGTACTGCTCGAGAGATTGCTGACCGTCGTGAATCAAAGCAACGCGAAGCGTTCCAGGCGCGCCAACAGAAAGCCAAACTGGAAAATATGTTTGCCAACATGGGTGGTGACGAAGAGACACAACAGCTTAACGTTATTATCAAAGCAGACGTACAAGGTTCGGTTGAAGCTTTGAATAAGTCATTGACTGATTTCGCGACAGAAGAAGTTGAAGTGAAAGTGATTTCAAGTGGTGTTGGTGGTATTAAAGAAACAGATGTTTCTTTGGCTGCAGCATCAAATGCCATCATTATCGGCTTTAACGTTCGTGCCGATGCGGCATCGCGTAAACTGGCTGAAAAAGAAGCAGTCGACATTCGTTATTACAGCGTTATTTACGAAGCGATTGAGGAAGTTAAGGCGGCCCTTAGTGGCATGTTGTCACCAGAATCTCGTCAGGAAATTATTGGTCTGGCAGAAGTTCGTGATGTCTTTAAGTCACCAAAACTGGGCGCTATTGCCGGTTGTATGGTGGTTGAAGGTGTCGTTAAACGCCACAACCCAATCCGCGTTTTACGTGATGATGTGGTTATTTATGAAGGTGAGCTAGAGTCACTCCGCCGCTTTAAAGATGACGTCAACGAAGTTCGTAATGGCATGGAATGTGGTATCGGTGTTAAAAACTACAACGATGTTAAACCTGGCGATAAGATTGAAGTCTTCCAGATCGTTGTCGTTGAACGTTCTTTATAATTGAGTATTAGGTAGAAAAAATGTCACAAGCACGCGCAAAAAGAGTTGCTGATCAGATCCAACGAGACTTGGCGGTATTGCTACAACGTGAAATGAAAGATCCACGTTTAGGGATCGTCACGGTTTCAGGTGTGGAAGTAACCAGTGATTTACAGAATGCGAAAGTGTTTGTGACTTTTTTAGGCAAAGATGAGCCGCAGGAAATTAAGGAGGCGCTGGAAGTTTTGACTGGCGCGGCTGGTTTTCTGCGTTCTCAGTTAGCCAAATCCATTCGTATGCGTAGCGTTCCCAGCCTGCGCTTTTTATTCGATAAATCGATCGTTGAAGGCCAGAAAATGACGTCTTTGATAGACAAGGCCATCTCAGAAGACGAATCGAAGAAATCATAGTTTAGAATTTCCGGAGAAAGACCATGGGCAGACGACGTAAACGCGGTCGCGATATTACGGGCATCTTGCTATTGGATAAACCCACTGATATCACTTCCAATAAAGCACTGCAACAAGCCAAGTTTTTGTATTTTGCTGCTAAAGCTGGCCATACCGGTGCCCTGGATCCGATTGCCACTGGTGTGCTGCCGATTTGTTTTGGCGAAGCTACCAAGTTTTCCCAGTATTTACTGAATGCTGATAAAAAATATCGGGTTACTGCAAAGCTGGGCGAAAAGACCAGCACTGCTGACCGCGAAGGTGAAGTGATTGAAACCCGACCGGTTGATGTCAGTGAGTCGCAACTTGTCAAACTGTTGCAACAATTTAAAGGTACTATCAGCCAAGTTCCTTCGATGTACTCAGCCTTAAAGAAAGATGGTGTGCCGTTGTATAAGCTGGCTCGCCAAGGCATTGAAGTTGAAAGGGATGCACGCGAAGTGGATATTTACTCACTGGAATTGGTGAGCTTTACAGGCGATGAATTTGTGTTGGATGTGCACTGTTCCAAGGGAACTTACGTGCGAAATCTGGTCGAAGATATTGGTGAAGAGCTGAGCTGCGGTGCTCATGTGTTAGAATTACGCCGCACTGCAGTGGGTGACTTTGATATAGAACAAACGGTCACCATGGCACATCTTGAAGAGTTAAAGCAGACAGATGCCAAGTTGGAGATGGATGAATTGTTGCTGCCAGTAGAGCAAGTATTGCAACATATGCCTAACATTCAATTGAGTGATGACCAGGCCTATTACATTCGCCTCGGCCAGGCTGTACAAGTTCCGGGTTCGCCACTAGAAGGTAGTGTCTGTTTGCTGCATAACGAACAATTTATAGGCGTTGGCACCATTAACGATGATGGTAACATTGCGCCAAGCCGCTTGGTTAGAACGGACGAAGTGAGCGTATAAAGAATGAATAATAAGGATTTAGGGTAATGACTGATATTGTAAAACCATTAGTGATTTTCTCTCACGGCAAAGTTAGTGGTCCAAAAGGAAGTCGTATTCAAGCATTATCAAAAATTGCTGAACGTATGGGCTTTGAGGTGGAGTCGTTGGATTATCGCCGCTTGCCGACCAATGAGCGTGTCAACAAGCTCAACAATCATTTAGCTAATTTAAATCGCCCCTATGTGTTAGTTGGCACCAGCATGGGTGGTTATGTGTCAGCAGTTGCTGGTATCGAAAATCATCCTGCAGGCATGTTTTTGATTTCGCCGGCTATCTATCTGGATGGTTACGCTGAGGCAGAACTAGAAAAAGTGAAGTGTCCGGTGACCATAGTTCATGGCTGGAAAGATGATATTGTTCCTGTCACTAATGTGATTAAATTTGCTCAGACAGCCGGCGCCAATTTGCATATATTCGATGGCGGTCATCGCTTGCGTGAGAAGCTTTCTGAAACAGAATCTTGTTTCGAACAATTCTTACGACAGTGTTTCATCGAATCAAGAATGGATTTACCGCTCAAAGACGCGGTAAATCAGTAGAAAACTCAATAATATCGGGCGATTTCACGCTTTATCGCTTGCTGAATGGTGAGTGACTAAGGTAAAATCCCGCATTCATTTGACTGGCTGAATTAGTGATTGGCCGGTCTTGTTTAAAATCTTGGGCAAGTCCCTGAAATCTGGAGTAAAAATATGTCACTAAGTCCTGAAGCGAAAGCTGATATTGTTAAAGAACACGCGCGCGGTGAAGGCGATACTGGTTCTCCTGAAGTTCAAGTAGCGTTGTTGACTGCGCAGATTAACCATCTGCAAGATCACTTTAAAGTGCATAAGCATGACCACCACTCACGTCGTGGCTTGTTGCGCATGGTTAGCCAGCGTCGTAAGTTGCTTGATTATTTAAAACGCAAAGATCAAGATCGCTACACTGACCTCATTAAGAAGTTAGGTCTGCGTCGCTAGAAAGAATAAAGGGGCCCTTAGGCCCCTTTTTGCTATCAGACGGCTTTACTTTCAGACGAGATAGGTTCTGAAAGTGTTGAAACTTAAATAGGAAAATACTGTGGAATATACAAAAAAATCTTTTGAATACGGTGGCCGTACAGTCACTATCGAAACGGGTCGTGTGGCTCGTCAAGCGACCGGTGCAGTTGTTATTGACTGTGAAGGTACAACAGCATTTGTTGCTGTAACAGGTAAGAAAGAAGTCCGAGAAGGTCAGGACTTTTTCCCGTTAACAGTAAACTACACTGAAAAAACTTATGCGGCGGGTAAAATCCCAGGCGGCTTTTTAAAGCGTGAAGCGCGTCCTTCAGACGAAGAGACATTAATCGCACGCTTGATCGACCGCCCATTACGTCCTCTTTTCCCGGACGGCTTTATGAACGAAGTTCAGGTTGTGATTACTATTGTGTCAATCAACCAGGACGTTCCAACTGAAGTGGTTGCTATGCTAGGTGCTTCAGCAGCGTTGGAAATCTCAGGCATTCCGTTTAACGGTCCTGTGGGCGCAGCTCAGGTCGGTTATCTTGATGGCAATTATGTATTGAATCCATCAGTAACTCAGCTTAAAGAATCAAAATTAGATTTAATGGTAGCTGGTACAGAAAGTGCTGTGCTAATGGTTGAGTCTGAAGCAAATGAATTGCCAGAAAACGTCATGCTTGGTGCCGTTATGTTTGGTCACCAGGAATCTCAAGTTGCCATTAAGGCGATTAAAGAGTTAGCGGCAGAAGCTGCTAAGCCAAAATGGGACTGGACTGCTCCTGAGAAAAACGTATCGCTTTATGACGCAGTTAAGGGCCATTCTTTTGCTGCAATTGAAGACGCGTATCAGATTGCTGATAAAGCTGAACGTTATGCGAAAATCAGTGAGCTACAAGGTGTAGCAGTTGAAGCTTTAGCGGGTGATGAAGAAGGCCAGCCTTCTGCGGATGACGTTAAAGACATGTTCCACTCAATTGAGAAAGAAGTGGTTCGTTCACGCATTATTTCAGGCAAGCCTCGTATCGATGGTCGTGACCCAGATATGGTTCGTGCTTTGGATATACGTACAGGCGTATTCCCTCGTACACACGGTTCGGCAATCTTTACTCGTGGCGAAACTCAGGCCATGGTTTTTGCAACTTTGGGTACTGAGCGTGATGCACAAATTAAAGACAGCATCATGGGTGAAGCGAAAGATCACTTCATGTTGCACTACAACTTCCCTCCATACTGTGTGGGCGAAACCGGTTTTATGGGTTCACCTAAGCGTCGCGAAATCGGCCATGGCCGTTTAGCTAAGCGTGGCGTAGCAGCAATGGTCCCAGGTATTGCTGAATTCCCATACACCATTCGTGTGGTTTCAGAAATTACAGAATCAAACGGTTCAAGCTCGATGGCTTCTGTTTGCGGCACCTCATTAGCATTGATGGATGCTGGTGTACCGATGAAAGCTCCGGTTGCAGGTATTGCAATGGGCTTGGTTAAAGAAGCTGATAACTTTGTGGTACTTTCGGATATCTTAGGTGATGAAGATCACTTGGGCGACATGGACTTTAAAGTTGCGGGTACTGAAAACGGTATCACTGCACTTCAGATGGACATTAAAATTGAAGGTATTACTCAGGAAATTATGGAGCAAGCCTTGCATCAAGCAAAAGGCGGTCGCTTACATATCCTGAGCGTGATGAATCAAGCAATCGACAAGCCACGTGATGATATTTCTGAATATGCACCACGTATCACTGTGATTAAAATCCCAGTGGATAAAATTTCTGAAGTGATTGGTAAAGGTGGTTCAACTATCCGTGCCTTGACTGAAGAAACTGGCGCCACCATTGAAATCAATGATGATGGTACGGTGAAAGTTGCTTCTTCGGATGCCGAGGGTGCAGCTGAAGCAGTGCGTCGCATCAAGTTGATGACTATGCCAATTGAAGCGGGCATGGAGTTTGAAGGCAAAGTTGTGCGTTTGGCTGACTTCGGTGCTTTCGTTGAAATCACTCCTGGACGTGATGGTCTGGTTCATATTTCACAAATCGCTCATGAGCGTGTGAACAAAGTAACCGACTACTTGAAAGAAGGTGACATCGTTAAAGTTAAAGTACTGGAAGTGGATCGTCAGAATCGTATTCGCTTAAGTATGAAAGCAATGATTGACCCACCTGCGCAAGAAGAAGCTCCTGCTAACGCTGAGTAACTATTGCGATAATCAGTTTGACTGATGTAAAAAAGGGAGCCTCGGCTCCCTTTTTTGTTGCTTGAAATATCAGCTTATTGAGGTGTTGCTTCAATTCGAAGAGTCACTCCCGACGAAGCGCTATAACCACGTAAACCGATGTACCAAGTGCCTGATTGAGGCGCATTGAAAGTACAGACTTCTTCGTTGCCCCACTTGTATGGACGGCAGTCATAGCTTGACGTTGTCGGAGCTGAACCGCGACGAACATATAAGTCGGCATCACCTGAACCACCAGTTATTGTGACGGTAAGATTAGAGTAGCCTTCGCCTAGTTCCTGAGTGTAGTTAGCCCAGGCATTTTGCGCTACCGAAATGTTACTGATGGTACGATCAACCGGTTGAGGGCCTGGGTCGCTCACTTCGTCATAGTTACCAACCAGAGTTACGTTTGAAAAACTTGAGTAAGCTTTAACGCGAACATAGTAGGTACCACCATCACTACCCGAGCAACTTTCAGTGTTACCGTTACGGTAAGGGCGACAGTCATAGCTGGAGTCAGTTGGCACACTGCCTTTTTTCACATAAAGGTCAGCATCACCTGAGCCACCGCTAATTGAGAAGTTAATGTTAGAGGCTCCGGTTGGAGCTTCCATACTGTAAACAATATCGTTACCAGTTGAAGCCGATAGGCCTGTTTCAGGAACGCCATTTTCTAATACCAAATCGCCAGGTGGGTCGGTTGGATCTTCGCCACAATTACGGCCTGGGCTGACATTACTGCTCACGCCTACAGCTTGCAGGGTCGCCTGCACGTCATTGACGTCATAACCCAGATCACAGGCCGAATCTAAAACACCATCACCGGCATCATCCCAGTTAGTGTTTGAGGTCCAGTAGTTACGGTTGGCCTGGGTATAAACTTCAAAGGCTTTCTTGGTATCCCAGCCAGCAGTGGTAGCTAATAAATAGAAGGCTTTGTTGTACACGCCTGAGCTATGATGAACGTCCATGCCAGAAGTAAAGTCAGATTGATGATCAATCGACTTGTTATCTTGTGGTGGATTGTTCATGTAACGAAGGGCTCCGTTGCCTTTAAAAATCTGTTCGCCCACTAAAAAGTCATTACTACCATTCATATAGAATTCGGCAGCTTCACCCGACATATCTGAGTAGGACTCATTCAGGCCGCCTGACTTTCCGCTGTAAACAAGGTTGGAGTTTTGCTGGGTGAAACCGTGGCTAACTTCGTGCGCCATAACATCCAAAGAAACCAATGGATAGAAGGTGGAAGCGCCATCACCAAAGGTCATTTGTTGGCCGTCCCAGAAGGCATTTTCATAGTTGTTGCCATAATGCACGCGAACACGCAATTTCTGGGTCAATGGGGCATCGTTAAACCAGTCGCTGAACATATTAAAGACCACGTTACCGAAGTAGTGTCCATCATTGAGTGGCGAATAGGCTCCGTTGATTTGCTTAACCGTATTTTCGGGGCAGGTGAAGCTATGAATACTGCCACCAGATGTCGAGTTGTTCATGTTGATGGTATCAACATTGCTGCTGGTCATGCTACAGGTGCTGCCAGACTGGGCTACATCGAGATAACCAAAGTCAACGCCATAGTCATAGCGGCCAGTTTTCTGATTACCGCCGGGTCCGGTTGCATCAGCTGTTTGCAGGTTTTCATAAGAGTGAATAACTTGACCTGTTTTTGCGTCAATAAACATCTGTGGGCGAGATGGCTGATCGCCGTGGGACATAAAAGTTACTGAGTAAACCAGACGTGCAATACCATCTGAATCTTGCCAAATGGCCAGCTCCGAGGATTCGTTCTCATAAATAGGAGACTGGCTTGTGGCTGTAGACGATCGCTTATGGCCTTTGGCGATTCGTAGGGCTCTTCTTTTAGAAATCTTCGGGTTTACATCGCTGATATCCAGTGCAATACCCTGCAATACAGCACCGTGGGCGAAACTTGAAACGCCGTTTTGATTGGTGGTGATAATGATATCGTCACCAAGCACTGGAACACCTTTATAGAACTGTTGGTAACGTGTGGTCACAGTACCGTTAGTGTTTTGGTATATCTTACGCGGCTTTAATGTTTCCTGAACAGACAATCCGACAAGCTGCGATGCATTGGCAGCTAAACTGGATGGAATGCTTTGCTGCTGAGCAATGGCGCTCTGGAGATTAACATTATCACGCAGTGATTGTCGTTCAGCGGCTTGGCCAACAGAAGCCAGGACGCAAAGTGATAAAGCACTGAGCGTGAATTTATAAATTGTTTTCATTGAAACTCCTTCAATATAACTATATGGAATAAGAAATAATTATGGATGTTGCTGATTCGTTATTGGTATAAGCCTGTATTTCCCCCTTAGTGCCAAACCAGAATGTAGCAACGAAAGCTAAGCTAGCAAGCGCCCGATAGCCGAACAATGTCAAATGTGAAGTACAATGTAGACTTGTGTATTCTTGTGATGAGGTGCTGGTTATGGGTGTGACTGAAAGTGAACTTGGCTTGCGATGGAATCGACTTTTATTCCCACATATGCATTAGTTTTATTAATTATTAGAGAGAATAAAAAAAGCGCCTTTCGGCGCTAAGCACAGCTTCGGAGGAGAGAGTAGGAGTCATGTCTAGCTGTGGGAGTGGGCTTCCAAGCCCTTGTTATAGTCCTTATGGGGTTGGGGGTTAGGCTTATGACTAAGGTTATCTTTTAAGCGTATGGCTATTAGTGTGCAATTGCGACTTGAGGTGCAGTGACCTCCTCAGCGTAAAAGGTTGACACCGTGCTATGAAAGCTGACTAACTGGGTTTCTACCAGATTGTAAGTTACGGTCAGGGTTGTTGATTGTCCTGGCGCAATAACCATATTGTCAGCAGTCGCGGGTTCACAACCTAAATCCGAGTCTACGGTAATTTCATAATTCACAAGAGCTGCTGGATTTGGTAGAGCAACCTGGTACTCGGCAAAAATCAATTCGTCAGTAGGGTTAGTAAAGGTTTCGGTCAAGGTGATTTGTGTTAAATCTCCAACAGTTTGAACCTGGCTATTCGATGACTCTGCTTCAAGGTAAAAAGTCTCATCATTCAGCGAGTAGTTCACGATGCCCGCAGGAACCTGCTCCGCTTCACCATGCACAACAGCATCGCCAGCTTCCACGGCAGCAGCGGCAGAAAAAACAGAAACGATAAGTGTTGCGACCAAAATGCGTTTTAGGGAAATTGTTTTCATCTTGCTTCTCCATCAATCCAAAAATTGTTTAAAGGTTTTGTCTTTCGATGGTGTTATTAAAGCGCAACAGTGTGGAGAGAAAGGCGATTGAAAAAGGCCGGTTATGGATAAATCTGGCAGAAAAAAGGCAGGGGGGAAGTGTTTGAATGATAGTTATGAGTTGAAGGAGAGAATATATAGGATGGGTTAGCATTTATGCGTAACCCATCGTTTTTATGATTGATGGGTTACGGCTACGGCCTAACCCATCCTATAAGAGCTTTATGTCTTGGCTACTACTCACTCTTCGGTTTTAAATATAAATCAAAAGTCACCGGTACGACGCGGTCAATACTGCGTAGACCTGCCAGGGACTTTAATTTATCGACGCCTTTATCCAGCTTGAGGCTGCTGGTGGTGATGATTACTGGGCTGACTGAGGTGACGCGTAGTTGGTCATCGGCGAGTGTCTGTATGATAACCGGTGCTTGGATGTCGACGGTTTCATTGCCGAGTTGGATAGCGGCTTCCAGTGTGTGCTGTGAGCTTGTGCCGGTTTTTTGAGCTTCGATCTTACTTAAATCAAAACTACCATTAACTATGAAGGCGATGTTCTTTTTGCTGTCGAACAAGTGCTCCTTCATGCGCTGATCGCGGATTTCGATATTGGTATTAACGCTATCAAGTAGAATTTCCAGAGCAAATTGGCCATTGCCGCTTAGATGCCCTTTAAGGGTTTCGAAGGTGCTGACTTCGCCAATTTGGTTATTTTTAACGGACACAAAATGTAGGTGTGAGGCGTCATTATCAAGGCTCCACTCACTGTCGTCTGAAGCGAATGCTGGTGTGCCTTGAAGCGTAAATACCGCGCTTAAGGTAATAATGACTTTAGTAAAAAAAGCGTTAGACATACTATTCTCCTGTCTTTTTTAAGTGACTCTATTGAATCACATAGGATCACTATTGGCTAAATATGGTATTGCATGACTTAGACTCTAGCAAATGGGATGTGAAAAAAATCTGGAGTTTTCAGCAAAAAAGGATTAATTTTGCGAACTTTAGTGCTTAACTTTTAGGCGGGTCAAGCAGGCCATGAATATTGTTGTTCTGGGGGTTATCTTTTTTGTACTCGTTCAGTTTGCAGTGGGGCTGTGGGCTTCGCGCAAACCGAAGAATGAGACTGACTTTCTATTGGCTGGGCGCAGGTTAAATCCCAGCCTGGCCGTATTTACCATTTTCGCGACCTGGTTTGGTGCAGAAACCTGTATTGGTGCGGCATCCTCCATCTATGAAAATGGTTTGTCGGGCGGTACCGCTGACCCCTTTGGCTTCTCGCTGTGTTTGCTGTTTATGGGCTTTGTTTTCGCTAGACCCTTATGGAAACGCAAATTCATTACTTTCGCTGACCTGTTTAAGCAACGTTACTCGGTTCGTATTGAAAAGCTGGTGGTGATTATATTAGTGCCTGCCTCAATGTTGTGGGCCGCAGCGCAGATCCGTGCTTTTGGGCAGATCCTGTCATCCCTATCAGGCTTGCAGGTTGAGTATGCCATTACCATCGCGGCCTCGGTGGTCATCATTTACACCATGCTCGGTGGTTTGTTGGCGGTGGCAGTAACTGACGTCATTCAAGCGGGATTCCTGATTGTTGGTTTGGTGTTGCTGGGTGTTTTTGTGTTTGCCAGTGGCGATCCAAATGCCAGCCTGGCTTCAGTCGATGCTACACGTTTTAGCTTTATTTCAGAAGACTCCACTCTATTACAGAAGTTTGAAGCCTGGTCGATTCCAATTTTTGGTTCGGTGCTGACGCAGGAGCTGATTACCCGCGTTCTGGCCTGTCGTAGTGCAGAAGAAGCGCGTAGCTCAACTCTGAAAGGCGGAACCTTATATTTGCTGGTGGGCTTGATTCCAGTCTATTTGGGTTTGGTCGGTTTGAACCTGATGCCGGATCTTGCTGATTCAGAGCAGCTACTGCCTGAACTGGCGAAAACCTATTTGCCGACTGTACTCTACATAATTTTCGCCGGTGCATTGGTTTCTGCAATTCTTTCAACGGTCGATAGTGCCTTATTAGCCTCCAGTTCATTGATATCGCACAACATCGTGGTGCCGCTGAGCAAGCGCAACCATGAAGTCAGCGAGCGTCAGAAGGTACTGTTCGCGCGTATCGGCATCGTGATTCTCGGCAGCCTGGCGTATTACATCGCATTGCATGCCAAAGGGGTTTATGACCTGGTAGTGACTGCCTCAGCGTTTGGTAGTGCTGGGGTGTTTGTGGTCGGCACTTTTGGTCTGTTCACCCGCTTCGGGGGCGAAATTACCGCCGGCTTGACCTTGGTCAGCGCAGCGACGGTCTGGATTCTGGGAGAATTTGTGCTCGGCTGGGCGACGCCATTCTTTATTTCACTATTAACCGGCTTTGGGGTTTACATAATCGGAGCCTTAATAGAGAGACACTTTTCAGGACCAGCAAAGGGTTTTCAGACTGCCTAAAAAATAGCCAGTCACCACTGGCTAATGTCCTTTTGCTAATGGTATAATTCGCGCCCATTTTATACAGGCTGGTAGGTACAACAACTTACCAGCTTGGTTCTATCTTATTGATTTTACGGCCAAAGAGCCAAACAGCGGTGATTGAAAGCATGAGCAAAAAGTTATTTATCAAAACCTGGGGTTGTCAGATGAACGAGTACGATTCGTCGCGTATGTCGGATCTGTTGAATAAAACTCATGGTTTGGAAGCGGCTGCATCAGCGGAAGAGGCTGATGTGGTGTTGCTGAACACTTGCTCAATCCGCGAAAAAGCGCAGGAGAAAGTTTTTTCTCAGCTTGGTCAGTGGAAAAACCTGAAAGAGAACAATCCTGATTTAATTATTGGTGTTGGCGGTTGTGTGGCGTCGCAAGAAGGCGAAGCCATTCGTCAGCGCGCACCTTATGTAGATGTTATTTTTGGACCACAAACGTTACACCGTCTGCCGGAAATGATTCTACAGGCCAGCGGCCAGAAAAAAGCCGTGGTTGATGTCAGCTTCCCAGAAATCGAAAAGTTTGACCGCTTGCCGGAACCGCGTGCCGAAGGCCCAACTGCCTTTGTTTCGGTGATGGAAGGTTGCTCGAAATATTGCTCATTCTGCGTGGTGCCGTACACTCGGGGCGAAGAAGTCAGTCGTCCGTTTGATGATGTGTTAGCCGAGTGTGCGCAACTTGCTCAGCAGGGTGTTCGTGAAATCAACTTGCTGGGTCAGAATGTAAATGCCTACCGCGGGATTACTCATGAAGGCGATACTGCAGATTTAGCAGAGTTAATTACTTTTGTGGCAGCGATTGATGGTATTGATCGCATTCGATATACAACTTCCCATCCGGTTGAGTTTTCTGAGCGTCTGATTCAGGTCTATGCGGAAGTGCCAGAATTGGTCAGCCACCTGCATTTACCAGTGCAGAGCGGTTCGGATCGCGTGTTAGCGATGATGAAGCGTGGCCATACAGTACTTGAGTACAAATCAAAAATTCGTAAGCTGCGCCAGATCCGCCCTGATATTTCGATGTCTTCAGACTTTATTATTGGTTTCCCGGGCGAATCGGAGCAAGACTTTGAAGACACCATGAATTTAATTGGTGACATTGGTTATGACCATTCATTCAGCTTTATCTACAGCGCGCGTCCCGGTACGCCAGCGGCGGATATCGTTGATGACACACCAATGGACGTTAAAAAGCAGCGTCTATCCATACTACAGCAACGCATCAATCAACAGGCTTTCTCGATTAGCCGCAACATGATTGGCACAAAGCAGAAAGTATTGGTTGAAGGCCCGTCGAAAAAAGATCCGATGGAACTGCGTGGTCGCACCGAAAATAATCGTATCGTTAACTTTGTTGGTCCGCACAGCCTGATCGGCAAATTTGCTGAAGTGACTATCACTGATGCATTCCCAAATTCATTACGCGGTGACTTCGTCACTGACGGACTGGTTCACTAAGGGACTGGTTCATAACGGACCGGCTCACAAGTCCAGTGAGCCAGTTCCGCACCGCCCGCTATACAAACAAAGGATAGTACTTGTCACAACTTACCAATCAAACATTTGAATTGCAGCCTGCTGACAATCAACGCTTGTCAGCACTCTGCGGCTACCTTGATGAACATCTTAAACATATCGAGCGCCGTCTCGGCGTAGAAGTGAATATTCGTGGCAATCAGGTCAATGTGATTGGTGAAGGTATTCACGTCGCGGCAGCGCGCCAGGTGATTGAAGCGGTTTATCAGGACACCACTAAAAAGCGAACTCTGGATAGTGCCGATGTACACTTGGCGATTCAGGAAGCTTCGGCGGATCTGGAATCACTCGAAAGTGATAAGACGCAAAGTGATGATGTTAAGTTGATGACCAAGCGTGGTTTAATCAAACCGCGTAGTCCAAACCAGAAACAATATATCCAGGCCATAAAGCACCACGACATCAGTTTTGGTATTGGCCCAGCCGGTACCGGTAAAACCTATCTTGCAGTTGCCAGCGCAGTTGATGCCTGGGAAAAGCAGCAAGTACGTCGTATCTTATTGACTCGCCCAGCGGTTGAAGCGGGTGAGCGGTTAGGTTTCCTGCCGGGTGATTTGGCGCAAAAAGTTGATCCCTATTTACGTCCATTGTATGACGCTCTGTATGAGATGTTTGGTTTTGAAAAAGTCGCCAAGTTGATGGAGCGTAGCGTGATTGAAGTTGCGCCGCTGGCTTACATGCGTGGTCGTACTTTAAACGATGCCTTTATTATTCTCGACGAAAGCCAGAACACTACGCCGGAACAGATGAAAATGTTCTTAACGCGAATTGGCTTTAATTCCAAAGCGGTTATTACCGGCGATATTACTCAGGTGGATTTGCCACGTGGTCAGCGCTCGGGCTTACGCCATGTGATTGATATTCTGCAAAAAGTTGACGGCATCAGTTTTACTTTCTTCCAATCAAAAGACGTGGTGCGGCACCCGGTGGTGCAGCGTATCGTACAAGCCTACGAAAGCTTCGACGTCAGCGAAGAAACAAAGCGAGCCAGGGCCGAACAAAAGCAGGCTGAAAAGCAGCGGTCATCAGATGATAATAATTAAGGTTTACGATGGACGTTAAACCGGTATTTAATCTGGATCTGCAAATCGCCTGCGATTCATCGAATATCCCTAGCGAAGACGATATTAAACAATGGTTGGCAACCGCCTTTGCGGTGGAAGCCGAGCAATATGGTCGAGCACAAAAGTTGGCGCAACCGTTTGAGATGACGGTACGCATCGTTGAGTCAGCCGAAAGTCAGGCGCTTAACAACGACTATCGAGGCAAAGATAAGCCGACCAATGTTTTGTCCTTTCCGTTCGAAATGCCAGAGGGCATTGAAGGCTTGGAGCTGTCGATTTTGGGCGATTTGGCGATCTGTGCTGAAGTGGTTGAGCAGGAAGCCGCCGAACAGAAAAAAGAACTGCGTTCACACTGGACACACATGGTTGTTCATGGGGGCTTGCATTTGCTAGGGTACGATCATATAAAAGATAATGAAGCGCTTGAAATGGAGTCTTTGGAAATTGATATCCTTGCGCAACTGGGTGTTGAAAATCCCTACGAAGAGCGCGATTAGCGTTTTCAGTGTGTGATTAAGACATTTTCTATAGGCAACATGAGGACAAGATAAACTGCTATGAGCGACGACAAACCTCCGTCGAGAAGCTTTTTTCAACGTTTTACTGATATTTTCACATCTGAACCACAAGATCGTCAGCAACTGGTCGATTTATTGCGGACAGCTAAAGACGACAAGCTGATCAAACCCGATTCTTTATCCATGATGGAAGGGGTGTTGCTGGTTGCAGAGATGCAAGTGCGCGACATCATGATTCCACGTTCTCAAATGGCCGTTATTCAAGAAGACATGTCGTTGGAAGATATTATTCCGATGGTCAAAGATTCGCGCCATTCCCGCTATCCTGTGGTCGGTGAAAATCGAGATGATATCGAAGGCATTATGTTAGCCAAAGAACTCTTGAGCTATGCCTTTTCCGATAATGGCGAGCGCGCTGCTTTTGATATTAAAGACGTGTTGCGTCCAGCCTATATTATTCCTGAAAGTAAGCGTCTGGATGTATTGTTGACAGAGTTTCGTTCAAAGCGTAATCACATGGCCATCGTGGTCGATGAATACGGTTGTGTATCGGGTCTGGTTACTATTGAAGATGTGTTGGAACAAATCGTCGGCGACATTGAAGATGAATTCGATGTGGACGAAGAAGAAAGCAATATCAAACAACACACCAATGGCGAATATATTGTTAAAGCGCAAACCGAAATTGGTGACTTCAATGAACGCCTCGGAGCTGATTTCCCTGAGCAGGAATTTGATACCATTGGTGGTTTGCTGGTGAATAAATTTGGTCACATGCCAGAGCGCGATGAAACCATTGCCATGGGTGACTTTGAGTTTACGATACTCAATGCCGACCAACGGCGAGTTCATCTGCTGCGCGTAAAGCCACTGGTTGAAGCACCGGTCGAAGCTTAAAAAATAAAAAACAGTAGGGTGGGCCTTGGCCCACCTTATTTTATTAGCCTAATACAGAACAACCAATATCAAATGCTGTCATCCCGCGGTACCGAGGGTATTCCCTTCGGTCACTTACCGCGGACAAAATGATCGGGAATGATTTTGAACAGCGTAGCTGGCCTTTGGTGAAATACAGGGAGGTATTTCATAATCCAGTGACTTTAAAAAAGATCTAAAATGGATTCCCGCCTTCGCGGGCGACCATAGGTGACCAAAGAAATCCCTTTAGGGGAAGTGCCCTTGGTGAATGACGAATGTGAAATATGATGTACGCAGGTACTAAATCCTAACATCAAACTCAAAGAACAACTAAGAGACAAACAATGATAACAATGGTTAAAAGCCCACAAGGCTGGCTGGGGTTAACGCTGGCACTCATCGCTGGTGCAATCTATCCACTTGGCTTTGCGCCACTTGAATGGTGGCCCGTTGCTATCTTCTCCGTTGCAATTTTCTGGTGGTTGTTGAACGGGCAAACCAGGAAATATGCCATGGCTCTTGGCTTTAGTTATGGCATGGGCTTTTTCGGTGTCGGGGTTTCCTGGGTCTATGTTTCCATCAACACATTCGGCAATGCAGCACCACCGTTAGCAGTACTGCTAACCATTCTATTTATCGCAATACTATCCTTATTTTTTGTCCTGCTCGGCTGGTTTAATGCCCGTTTCATTAACCGTTATAATCTGATCGCGCAAATCATCTTTTTTAGCACTGCGTGGCTGATTTTAGACATTGCTCGCGGTTCAGGCTTTGTCAGTTTTCCGTGGCTCTATTTAGGTTACTCCCAAACCTCCGGCCCATTATTGGGAGTCGCCAGTTATCTAGGGGTACACGGCGTAACGTTTTTACTGATAGTTATATCTTGTTTGGTAACGCTAGCACTTGCTCATAATAATAAGAAAGCTCGCTCTAATGCACTAATGATGCTTGTAGTACTATTGGTCGCCGGAACTGGCAGCAGTTTCTATGAAATTAAAAAAGAAACGACACAACAGAAGACGCTGACCATTGCATTAATTCAACCCAATATTGACCAACATAAAAAGTGGGATAAAAATTACTTTACGCCCATCGTAAAAGGGCTGTTTGATCAAACAGAAAATTACTGGGGCGCAGATCTGATCGTGTGGCCTGAAGCAGCCATTCCTGCTTTTGATACTCAAGTACCGGGAATTCTGTATGAGCTGGATGAGTTAGCAAAAGACAGTGGCAGCCAGTTCATTACCGGTATTCCGTTATTGGAAAGTCGCGAGGAATATTACGCCGGCATAAAAATGCTCGGCAACCAACAAGCCGATTACCAAAAACAACAGCTCGTGCCCTTCGGGGAATATGTGCCGCTAGGCGCATGGATTCGCGGCATGATCGACTTCTTTGATCTGCCCATGTCGAGTTTTACCCCAGGTAGCAGCGAACAAACTGCAATGAAGACCGCCAAAGCGGATTACATCCCCGCAATCTGTTACGAAATAGCCTTCTCAGGATTAATGCAGCAACTGGCTATCAGCACCGACAAAGACCAGTTTAAAGCCATCGTCACCATCAGCAACGACACCTGGTTCGGCGAATCATGGGGTCCAATACAACACTTCCAAATTGCCAAAATGCGCGCCATCGAAACCGGCCTGCCCGTCATCCGCAGCACCAACAATGGCATCACAGCCATCATCGACGACAAAGGCCGCGTCATCAACCAAATCGACCGCTTCCAAAGCAACGAACTCGCCGGCGCCTTCCTCCTTGAAAACCGTAACACCTGGTTTAGAAACTATGGGTACTGGAGCTTATTGTTAATAGTATTGGGACTATTAGGATTTGGGGTTTGGTTTAGGAAGAAATCGTAATGCTGTTTTATGGTGTTAATAGGTAGTAGAGAATGATATTAATGAAACGATTAGTAATAAGTCTTTCCTTGCTTGTATGTGCTTTCAGTTTATATGCTAAAGACTGTAATAAAGTAATAGAAAGATTCGAAGCTTCTTTTGTCAAAGAGCTTACCATGGTAGATCTTTCAGAGTTAGAGGTCTGTGCAGATAATGAATATGCACTTGACTACCTTGGTGGTGTTTATGCGCAAAAAAATGGGCCTTATTTTGATGAGGCTAAAGCAGTAAAGTTTCTAACAAAGTCTGCTCAGCTGGGTAGTATTTCAGCCAAAATAGACTTGGCAGAGAGCTACCTTTTGGGGAGTTTTACCGAAATTAACTTCGATAAAGCCAAATACTTTGCAGAAGACATCTTAAAGTCAAAAAATACCAATAATCAGTTATTTGCAAAATATATTTTGGCTTTTATAGAAGTTGAAAGAAGTTCGTCTGGAGGTAAGGCAAAACAACAAATACAGAATGATTTGTTTGCTTCAGCTAAGGCAGGATATAAAGGAGCCAGTAATTTATTATTAAAACTTAATAAAGAGAAAAGGTTGAGTTCGGAAAACAGTGAGAAAGAATTATTAAAACTGGCTGCAAGAAATGGGAATATGGATGCAAAATTCGAACTCGCATTATTTCTGCTTAAGGAGAAGGATATAAAAGGTCTGTCTTATATTTTTGAATTGGCACATGCAGATTACCTTGATGCACAAAAATACCTGGTTAAGTATTTCCGTCATAAAAATGAAAGAGACTCAATGCTGTATTGGATGAAGGTTGCTGCTAAAAATGGCGATCCAGTAGTAAGCAATAATTATGGTGCAGAAATATTAGTAAGTAATACAAGAAAAATGCAACTAACAGAAGAGGATGATGCAATAAAATACTTTTATTATGCAGCTAATAGTGGCGTGAAAGAGGCATATTGATAATATTGGTCATCATTATAAGTTTTTTTATTGTCAAACTAAGGAAGAGTATTTTTATAGAAAAGCTATAGAAAATTATAAGCAAGGAACTTTGCCAGAAAGGTCGAAGCTAAATCAGCAAGAGTTATGCCAGTAGGGGATAGTTAGACACTAATGAGAAAAGATACCATTAAGTTCTTTATGTTATGCGGGATCTTTTTAATGATCGGTACGGGCTATTTAAGAAATTTATTGCCCTCCAACCTGATAGCCTCAATCTTTGTCGTGTTATGGATTGAAGTATTTGTATTGTTCATAAAGTTACTCCAAGCGAAACGATAGGAACCAAGAGTAGTGTGCGTCACGACGCACCTGGTGTTTACAGAGGGTTTTAACAATGAAATATCTAAAGCTATTGCTTCTAGTATTAGTAGCAGCCCAAATCATATCATGCACTGAAGATAGCAATAGCCGCTGTAAAAAAATAAAAGGGATTGCTGAACAAGTTCGATTACCCAAACAAATAGAGCTGCATGAGACCGCAAACAATAAAGAGATAGAGTGGTATGCGTACGATGAGGAGCTTAAACTTCCTAAGACCGATAAAGAAGCAAGCATTGTTGTTAATAGACTTGGCAAGACAGAACCAGGGCCAACATTTACAGTAACAGAATCAGATATTCGTGAGCAGGGTATTCCAGAAGACTACTGGGGGCAGCTAATCTTTTTGATAGAGGGTATAAGTGAGGGAGAATTTACTGAGGTGAGCTGTGGTGGTAATAAATACTATACGCTACTTCTAGCATCTGTCGGTACAGAAGTTTTTAATACATACTCAACTGGGAATTTGTACTGGTCAAAAGAGAAAGAATATTTTTTTTATGCATTTTATTACCCGAAGACATTTAGCGCTGCAATACTGTTGATGTTTTCAGTTAATGACTCAATATACAGCATAGAAATCAAGTCTAATGACAAGAACTGGAACTACTTAGTGGCAGAGGAAATCTTAAGTTTAAATAAATACTAGTGAATGGGAACAAAGTATATCTTTAAATTGTGAATGATGGATGATATTTTAGGTCTTCACTATGTTCAAAGTGCAGTCAAACCAACATGTTTATTCTAACCCCATGAAATCGAAGACTTAGATACTTTTCTAAGAGTAGAGATAACGGGGAGTTGATAAATTTATTTGTGATACAAAAGCTGATTAGATATGTTTTTAAAAGAAGGAAGGCAGTAGCTTTAGCCTCACTACATTTGTTGGAAGTTCTGAGTAGAACTTATAAGAATATATTTGGGAATAAAAATATTAGAGGAATTATGCATTGAAGAAAATTATTATTATTTTATGTTCGTTGTTGACTATTTCCTGCTCAGGTAAATACAAATTAGAGCCGAACAGCGAATACTCTCCTTTGAAGAGTAATGAAGGGTATTTGGGTTTAGTAATAAATACACTAGATCCATTGTACTCTATCCAAATGTTGAATGTTGATACTGATGAAGCTTTTTATATTGGAAGTGTAAAAAAGGGTATTAGTCAGATTACCTTGCAACTACAAGAAGGCGAGTATTGCTTTATTGGATTCGATGTATATAACTTGCGTGTTGATTATAAAGACAAAGGGTTCTGTACCTATATTGAAGCCAATGAGTTAAATTATTTTAGTGAATTCATGGTGAGAGACCCTATAACCAGGTCTTATCCTAACTATAAGAAATATATTGATCTATTGAGAGTTGATCATCCAGAACTATGCAAACAATTTGTTAACAGTGAGTGCTCAATATGAAAACTTTAGTCTCTTTTTTACTACTTATTTATTCTTCTCTATTGAGTGCTAGTGAGAATGAAGGCGCTTGCAAAAAGCTCGACACCTTTTTTCCTTATAAAGCTGGAATAGTAGCAGAGCGGTCAGGTGAAATAGAATATGCTTTTGATATTTTTTGCGATTTGGCATTTAAAGGTGATTATCGGGCGCAATTCAAACTTGCACAATTTTACAGTAATGGAATTGAGGGCTATATTGAGCCCAATCAAATATTTGCAGTGGTATGGGCGAAAATAGCTAATGCAAAAATAGTAACGAGAAGAAAGAGTGACTTTATTGAGCAGTTGGTTAGTGAGTTGCCAGAGAAAGAGGTTGAGGAAAGTAATAAGTTGTATACCGCTGCAATCAGAGCCGTCCCGACTGGAATTAGAATTGATATGAAGTACAAGCCACTCGATTTAAAAAAGATATTGGAAGAGCACAACAAAAAGCAATTGTACACAGGCTCGCGAATAAAAAGAAAAGAGCCACCTCCAGGGTTGGGTATCATAAAGTAAAAATCGGTAGGAGAGTAAGAGCAAGCACAGCTTTTTCAGGTTGTGCTTGCCCTAGAGACATCACCGCTCTATATGTTACTTACTTTAATTCGCTTGCTGTCTCTCAGTAATCCGTTTAAATAAGTCTGTGTAAGGGGATTTTGGATCGATTGCTGCTAATACTTTGGCCATTGCTGGTACGCCGTTTTGGCCGAGGGCGTTGAAAAATACGATGACGCCATCTTTACTGTCACTGTAGAAATAAGCTATCGCTGTTTCCGACCAATCGCTGCCGCCATGGCCAACCACTTGATAATCGCCATAATCCAAAACCTGCCAGCCTAATCCATATCCTTGTTCTACAGGGCAAAGTTCTTTTCCTACACGCTCACAATCCACAGCTTTAAATTCTTCGGAAGTTGATTGCATACTGTTGCGTTGCTGAGCCAGTTGACCGGAATAGCTCTGATTATCCATCGCGTGAATCATAAACTTTGCATAATCCTCAACGCTGATCACAAGTGCATCGGCAGCTGACCAGCTGCCTTGCTCTGGACACCAACCCTCCGGGCGGCAATAAGGACCAGCAGTACTACCGTCTGGTTGTTTTGATTGAGCCATTTGTGCAAAGAAATCTTGATCAACCGTTATCGAAGTGTTTTCAAGAGTTAATGGGTCTATCAATTGTTCCTGTACAATTTGTGGGAAACTCTTACCAAGCTTATTCTCAATAAATTTGGCTAAATATTCGAATCCTTCACCGGAATATCCAAATTGTTCACCTGGAGCATGTGTAAATGCCAACTTGCTATCTTCATTGGCATAGCGCCAGTTAAGAAAGCCTGTGGTGTGTGTTAGAACCATGCGAGGGGTTAGTAATTTATGGCGCGGGTCATCAATAATGTCAGGGTCAACCCAATATGGATGCATTGGTTCGTCTAATGATATTTTGTTATCACTGACAAGCTGTAACGTAGTTTCCGCAACCATTGATTTGGTGATCGAAGCAACATCAAACATTGTTTCAGAATCAGTTTTTACTTCTTCATTTTGTTGTCCATGATAATGCGTCCAAATTAATTCACCATTTTTAATAATACCTATGCCAGCTGTATTAATATCATGTTGATTGAGAATTTCAGGTAACCGTTGTTCAAGTTGAAGCTTATCCTCGTGGGTCAAATTAATATGCGAAGGAACAGTGGAGGAGGTTGTTGCACAGCCGGCCAACCAGAGGCTGAGACTACAAGCGAGCAAAGGCAAAGTGGAGCTGTTTGATGGTAATTGATTGCTGGGTTTCATCTTATATTCTCTTAGTTAAGTTTATTTTAATGTATTTGTTATTAATATAAGATGCCAAAATCAAACAAAGGGTTTAGTTTTGCTTTTGTGTTATTGAGAGTTAAGTTTGTGGTGGATGTCCAATATTTTGTTTGGTAGAGGCTTGTAGATTAGTTTGTGATCTAGTTAAAGGAAAGTGGCGGTATGAAGAAAATGAGTAGGATAAAATTTCTAACTATAGTTATTGTTTTAGTATGTTCAAGTGAACTTAAAGCACAGATAAAAAGTGAGTGTGACAAACTATATAACTTGTTTCCTGGGGTGGCTGTCGAACTCAATAAAGCTAAGAGTGCAGAAAAAAACATAGCTAATCTAAAAAGTGAGATTATAAAAATTTGTACGGAAGAGGCTCTTGAGGGGCGGGGGCTATCTCAGTTCTGGTTGGCCGATATCAACTACCGTGGATTTGGGAAAGAAAAGGATATTTATAAAGCTTTGTATTGGTACCTTGTATCTGAGCAGCAAGGAATCCTAGGCTCTAGGATTATGTTGGGCCAATTGTTTTTTGATGGTAAGTACATATCAAAGGATATAAGGCTTTCGTATTACTGGTTCGTAAAAGCGAATTCAGATCTTGAGAGCTTCGATACAAAATTTTGTTTAAACTTCATTGACACTTTAAGCGATGAGGAGATAGAAAGGATAGAGAAGAAAGTGCGAAGGGAAGAGGGTGTCACCGATCTTGGTTCTTGCTCAAAGAAACTAAGTAATAAAAATTAATAACGCTTAGGACACTCATTTATCTGGTGTTTGGTTACTGTAGCCTCGAAAGAACGATAGTGAATTTCGAGGTTCTTGAAGTTAGTCAGAAAACGCTATTGTTGTTGAGATAAAGGTTGTTGTTGAAACCTCGAAGGCGCTTTTGCTTATTTGAGGCTACGCTTGCTAATTGTGTTAGGGATTTTGTTTGGAAAGAAATAAAGAGAGTGCAGTAATGATAAAGATAAGGATAGGTTACTTTTTGATCTTGGCTTCTCTAGGCCTATATGTATACATTTTCTTCGACATGGCTGGCTTAATAGAGATCGAAAAATTAAGCTTATTTAAAGAATTAATATTTGCTGTTTGTCTGTTTGTCTGTTTGTCTGTTTTCTGCTGCAGCTTTATTCTTTTTTACTTTTTACAAGTGTTTAGTAAATAAGAAATCGGAAAACAAAGTGCTTTGGTTAGCTCTTTTCTTTATCGGCTTTCATCCGATCTCAATTGCTTATTGGCTAATACATGAAAGAAAATTAATGGATCTCAGATAAGACACTGCTACTAATTTTTAATAAAAAAAATAGAAGTTAATGCGGTCTTAATACTGCATCACGGCCTGGGCCGCGTTCTCTTTCGTCGGCTGGAATAAGCCTAGTGCCAGTTTCTTCACAGGATACAACCCAATCACCGCCACCACCGACATAAGATGAATGTTTATTACTGCCGGAAAACTCCTTTGGCCCATCCGACAATGGTCCTTCTGCTGTTCCGACATAGGTGAACTTTTGAAGATCAATCTTGAGAATCCCATCTTCAATTTTCCAAAGACCAGAGTGGATATAGGTGTTGTAATCAACAGTGGTTTTGCCGTCACTAATCATGTGTGGGTCTTCGATGCGGAAGGTGCCGCCTCTTTCAAATGTCACAATCGGGCCATCGTTATCGTAGTTGACGACTCCGCCATCCATTTCGAAGATCTGTTTCGTGGCACCTCTGAAACGAAAACGGTCTTTGGTGTCTGCTGCTTCGATCATGCGCTTGGCTTTTTCCAGTTCTTCAAGCTGATCAGGTGGCACCATTGCCCGGTACATTTCAATCGCTTCAAGCGCACCGTCGAAAGTATCTTCGGCTTCAGAGTCGGCTGTTGCCATTTCTGTCCAGCGACCGATATGACAGCCGCAGGTTAAACCGTCTGTGTTATCCAGCGTAAGATTGACATCCAAGTTATGACCGGAGGGCATGATTGCTGCGAACAAAATCGGGGAGCTTGATGGTGCCAGTTCTACCGTTTCAGTAACTCGAATCCAGTTGTCCTCTGAGTCTTTGTAGGCGAGCTGTGCATCACCGGGCTCGACAGTTAGCGGTGATGCCGATCCTTCCGGAAACGTTACTTCCCGCAATTGGACTGAAAGTGGTGGTCCTCCAATTTTAGCTCCACAGGCCTCGGCAATATCCAGCGGTTCGAACTCCGCCTGGTGCGGTAATGGTCGCCCATCCGGCATGGTTATGGTCTGCTCGGCCTGTGCAATCGCCCAGTCAAGCCAACGCTCCGGTGGTAGAATTTCGGCAGCACGGCCAGGCTCCTTTAGGTATTCTTGCCCGCCCATGCCAATGGATATCGCCCAGTCTGTTCCAAACTGCTGATCACCCCAGAAAAAGTAGGGCTGGGCGTCATAGCTGTGCTGCGTAAGCGAACATTCAGGCTGACGTTCGAAGAATTGTTCTATCTTGTGGTCACGTTCAGTTGCGCCCGGGACAACCTTGTGTGCCGCCCATTCGGCAGCCCCTTCGACCCACCACAACTGACTCATTGCTTTATCATATGAGCCGCGCTGCATTGTGTGCATCCACTCATGAGCCAAAACAAATCGCTTCCTCCGCTCACCATCGATTGTGTGTGTGCGAACCACAACCAGGCATAATCCTTCTGGTATCGGGACTTCACGTTCTATTTCATTGCCTTCCTCATCCAAGCTTACGAAATTGGATAAATCATGTATTTCATCCTTGGCTGCACAGTTGGCGAAAGCCAAAGTATCACCGAGAAGATCAAGTTCACTTTCAACCAGCAATACAGGACGATCGGGGGGGGTGGGAATATATTTTAATCGCTCCCCACTATCTTCAGCAGCATCTCGTTCAGCTGCAGTAGGAAAATAACTTTGTAGTTCTTCAATTCGAGGCGCAAGTAATCGCAACCGTTCGAGCATGCGATCACTTGTGTGCCTATCTCCATGCTTACGCACACGATAAATGACCTGATCACCTATCTGGAAGTCGACCGGCTGGAGCTCTCCCATTTCGGCTATTTCAGTCATATGAGCATCCCAGGCACCGGGAGGCGTGTCATAATCAGGAGGCACTGGACAGGTAGCATTAGCAATTGGTACACACAATATCGTTCCGATAAGCCAAAACAGCCTCAACGAACAGAACCTTTTCCAGCTCCTTTGCACCAAACCAATCGAGGAAATTTGAAGCGGAGGAAGCGGATCTGTATTCATTTTCATAGCACTTGTCAGAATTGATGTGAGTAATCGAGTAAGTATATGATGTTTTTTTACCTGAAACTGTGCAACGGGTTGGCTGACGCATCATGACCAGAAATAGCTTGGTAACTGTCCGACTGCTCCATTCTAATGATTCTAAATCCCGCTAAAACCTTCATTTTACGGGGATTTGCGCTTGTTGCGATTCGGTCACTCAGGTATCCTTAGAGGCTTGTGTCGGTGGGCCGTAGCGATGGGCCTGTAACGAATCATTAATTCAAGAATCTGCAAGCAATGCAACTATCAGAACAATCTCTACCAGAACATTATCAACCTTCTGAAATTGAAGGAAAAATCCAGCAAAAGTGGCAGCAAAACAAGACTTTTAAAGCGGTTGAAGATGCTTCCCGTGAGAAGTATTACTGCTTGAGCATGTTTCCGTATCCGAGTGGCCGTTTGCACATGGGCCACGTTCGCAACTACACCATTGGTGATGTGATTTCGCGTTTCCAGCGCATGCAGGGCAAGAATGTATTGCAGCCGATTGGTTGGGATGCGTTTGGTTTGCCGGCGGAAAATGCGGCGGTCAAGAATAAGGCTTCGCCTGCGCCTTGGACCTATGAAAATATTGAGTACATGAAAGGTCAGCTGAAAATGCTGGGCTTTGCTTACGACTGGGATCGCGAGCTGGCGACCTGTAAGCCGGAGTATTATCGCTGGGAACAGTGGTTCTTTACTAAGCTGTATGAGAAGGGTCTGGTTTATAAGAAGACCTCATCGGTAAACTGGTGTCCGAATGATCAGACGGTTCTGGCCAATGAGCAGGTGGTTGATGGTGCCTGCTGGCGCTGTGATACGCCGGTTGAGCAGAAAGAGATTCCGCAGTGGTTTATTAAGATCACTGCCTATGCCGAAGAGCTGTTGAATGATCTGGATAAGCTGGATGGCTGGCCTGAGATGGTTAAGACCATGCAGCGTAACTGGATTGGCCGCTCGGAAGGCGTGGAAGTTGAGTTCTCTGTAGAGACAGGGGTTGAGAGCGATAATGGCAACGGCATAGAGCCATTGCACGTTTACACCACACGCCCTGATACTTTATATGGCGTGACCTATCTGGCAGTGGCCGCAGCGCATCCGTTGGCGACCAAAGCAGCGAAGAACAATCCTGAGTTGGCAGAGTTTGTTGACGAATGTCGACACAGCAAGCTATCCGAAGCCGATATGGCGACCATGGAAAAGAAAGGTATGCCAACCGGTATCTATGCGATTCATCCATTAAGCGGCAAAAAAGTGCCGGTGTGGGTGGCGAATTTCGTATTGATGGATTATGGCACGGGCGCTGTGATGGCGGTTCCGGGACATGACCAGCGCGACTATGAGTTCGCGACTAAATACGGTATTGATATCGCGCCGGTAGTGAAACCTGCTGATGGCTCCGAGCTGGATATCAGCGAACAGGCTCATACCGAAAAAGGCATTCTATTTAATTCGGGCGAATTCGATGGCCTGGATTTTGATAAAGCATTTGCTGCTATTACCGCGAAATTAGAAGCCGAAGGCAAAGGCAAAAAGACGGTCAATTACCGTCTGCGTGACTGGGGTGTTTCCCGTCAGCGTTATTGGGGCGCGCCGATCCCGATGATTAATATGCCGGACGGTTCGGTAGTTCCAGCGCCAGAAGATCAGCTGCCGGTTCGCTTGCCCGAAGATGTGGTGATGGATGGCGTGACCAGCCCATTGAACACCGACGAAGAGTGGAAGAAGGCGATAGTTGATGGCGTTGAAGGTGTGCGTGAGACTGACACTTTCGATACCTTTATGGAGTCGAGCTGGTATTACGCGCGTTACACCAGCACCGGTTATGACGAGGGTATGCTAAACCCTGAGCAGGCCAATTACTGGCTGCCAGTGGATCAATACATTGGTGGTATCGAACACGCCACCATGCACCTGATGTATTTCCGTTTCTTCCACAAATTATTGCGCGATGCAGGGCTTGTGAATTCTGATGAGCCGGCCAAGCAATTGTTGTGCCAAGGCATGGTGCTGGCGGATGCTTTTTATTACACCGACGACAAAGGTGCCCGTCATTGGGTTTCACCACTTGAAGTTGAAGTGGTTGAGCGTGATGATAAAGGACGAATTATTAAGGCTGTGGATAGCGGCGGTCGTGAGGTGACTCATGCCGGTATGACCAAAATGTCCAAGTCGAAAAATAATGGTATCGACCCACAGTCGATGGTTGATGAGTATGGTGCTGATACCATGCGCCTTTACACCATGTTTGCTTCGCCGCCGGATCAGGCGCTGGAGTGGCAGGATTCTGCGGTAGAAGGTTCGTTGCGTTTCTTGCGTCGCCTGTGGAAACTGGTGCAAAGCCATCAGCAGAAAGGCCCAGTGTCGAAGCTGGATGCGGCAAGCTTGAATAACGATCAAAAAGCGTTGCGTCGCAAGACACACGAAACCATTGCTAAAGTCACTGACGATTATGCGCGTCGTTATACGTTTAATACGGCGATTGCTGCTGTGATGGAATTGCTTAATCATGTCAGCAAGGCAGAAGAGTCAAGCGAGCAGGATCGTGCGGTCGTACAGGAAGCGTTGGATGCGGCGGTGGCTATGTTAGCCCCTATCGTTCCTCACATCTGTACTGTGTTGTGGCAGTCGCTGGGCGGGCTGGTTAATGAAGAACGCGGTGATGTGGTGGATGCCGAATGGCCAACAGCGGATAAATCGGCGATGGTACAGGATGAAAAACTCATCATCGTGCAGGTCAACGGCAAGGTTCGTGCCAAGATCACTGTTGCTGCTGATGCCAGCAAAGACCAAGTTGAAAAGCTGGCGATGGCTGATGATCATGTGCAGAAGTTTATTGGCGATAGCACTGTTCGCAAAGTAATCGTAGTACCGGGTAAACTGGTGAATATTGTTGCGAATTGATTTGTGACAAACTCGAACATAGAAGCGTAAGTAGGAAACCAAAGGAAGATACTGATGAAGCGATTGAGTCTTTTGTTAATGTTAACAATGGTGATCATTGGTTTGAGCGCCTGCGGATTCCAATTGCGTGGACAGGGTGCTGAATTATCCAACACAAAAGTCTGGTTAATCAGTCAGGACATGAACGCGGATTTTGAGCGTCGTCTTAAGCAGCGCTTGGCCTATCAAGGGGCACAACTGGTGGATGAACCCGAGTTGTCTGAGTTGCAATTGGCGATTGTTAATTATGGCGTTGAGCGTCGCACGGTGGCTCGTGATAGTTTAGGTCGTGCCGCAGAGCTGGAACTGATTTTTACTTTGGAGTATCAGATGTTGACGCCTCAGATGGTTACTGAACAGGAACCTACTACTCAGCGTATGACCAGTCGTCGCGAATTTGCTTATGAGCGTAACCTGGAGTCTGGGCAAGAGCGCGAGCAACAACGTTTGATTGCTGATATGCACGAAGAAGTGATTGGTCGTTTGTTATTGCAGATCGCAGGTACGGTAAGTGATTAGGAGAGTCCATAAAGCGTGAAAATTTATCCCGAACAGCTGGAGAAAAACCTTAACACACTGTATCCGGTTTATCTGGTTGCCGGGGATGAGCCTTTGCAGAAAATGGAGGCGGTTGATGCCATTCGCGCTTACTGCAAACAACAGGGGCTGCTCGAACGACAAATTATTGAAGAGGCCGGAACCAGCAATCCACTAACTGATCAGGCCGGCACCATGTCATTATTCGCTGAAAGTCGCCTGCTTGAGTGGCGCTTTGATAAAAGTATCAAAAAAGCGCATGGCGAATTCATCCAATCTTTTATTAACAGTGAACCGCAGGATGTATTGCTGATCACTGCACCGAAACTGTCTTCTGAAAAACGTCTGGCCTGGTATAAAACCGTTGAGCAGAAAGGCTTGGTAGTGGAAGCCTGGCCGGTGCCAGCTGAGCGTCTAGGTGGCTGGTTATCGACTCGCGCACGCCAGCTTGGTGTTGCTTTAGAGCCTGATGCATTGGCGACGCTGATTGAGCGCTGCGAAGGCAATCTTTTGGCGGCGCAGCAGGATTTGCAGATGCTGTCCTTATTATCCGATGGCCAGCCAGTCAGCTCTGACAACATCAAAGAATACGTTGGCGATAATGCTCGTTACTCAGTTTATGAATTGTCTGATGCCTGTCTTAGCGGGCAAACTGATCGAGCGTTACGCATGTTGGCGACCTTGCAGGCCGAAGGTGTTTATCCTCTGGTACCGATTAATCAACTGTTGCGCGAATGCCAGTTGTTGGCCGATTGGGCTGAAAAAATGGCACAGGGCGAAACACTGGCCAATATTATGCAGAGTCAGCGAGTCTGGCCAAAGCGCCAGAAAATACTGCAGGTGGCGATGAGCAAAGGCAGCGTTAAGAAATGGTATGCGCTGGTGCAGCGGCTGACCTATCTTGATAAATCGGCCAAAGGGCAGGCTGATGCCGATGTATGGCAGGAGCTGGCGCATGTGGTTTGTTTGATGACCAATCGCAATCCATTGCGAGGAAGTGGTAAGTCAGCTAAGTTTGCTGCATCTAAAGCATCAGCACCGAAAGTATCTGCCGAACAGGGCTTATCCGATCTGAAAAAGTCTTTAGGAATGAATTAGTTATGGCTACCAGTTGCGGTATGGTTCATATCATTCTTGGCGGCACATTTGATCCGGTACATTTAGGCCATCTGCGCATGGCACAGGAAATGCTTAATCGCTTTCCCGAAGCGCGAGTCTCTTTAATGCCGGCGGCCTATCCTCCTCATCGGCCAACTCCTGGCGCTACCACCGAGCAGCGGATTAACATGCTCAAACTGGTTCTGGAAACCAGTCCCAATTTTATGTTGGATACACGCGAACTGGAGCGAGACGAACCCAGCTACAGCGTGGTCACTTTGCGTAATATGCGATTGGAAGTTGGTGATAACCCACTGATTTTCTTAATGGGGACCGATGCTTTTTCTAAACTGGATAGTTGGTATCACTGGCGGGAATTATTGGATTTAAGCAATATTCTAGTGGTCGGTCGCCCGAGCAGCGAGCTACCACAACAAGGGCCGGTGGCTGAACTTTATCAGGCGCATAAGGTCAGTAACCCGCAAGATTTAGCACACCACTCATGTGGCAAAATTGGCTTTTGCGAAATGCCACAGCTGGATATTTCTTCAACCTATATTCGTCAGCAAATAAAAAGCGGATTTTCACCGCGTTTTTTATTACCTGATGTTATACTAGACTACATTCAACAGCATAGCCTCTATGGCTATCAATCACATTCACCCAAAGGTAATTAATGCAAGCGGAGCAATTGAAAGAGCTGGTTGTTGACCAGCTAGAAGGCAGCAAAGCCAAAGACATCAAAGTATTAAATGTGAAAGGTCTCAGTTCAGTGACTGATTACATGATCATAGCCAGCGGCACCTCTAGCCGCCACGTCAAATCGGTAGCCCATAATCTCGTGTCTTCTGTGAAAGATGAAGGTGTTCAGCCGTTAGGTGTTGAAGGTGATGATGTGGCTGAGTGGGTGCTAGTGGATTTAGGTGATGTTGTAGCTCATATTATGATGCCGCAAACTCGCGATTTTTATCAGTTGGAAAAATTGTGGGACCCCAACTGGAAAGAAGTCAGCGCACAGCACTAATTTATCATTCTAAACAGCGATGCAAGTTCGTCTATTAACTGTTGGCCAGAAAATGCCGGCTTGGGTTGAGCAGGGTTTTCAGGAATACGCCAAAAGATTCCCCAATGATTTTAAACTTGAGCTGGTCGAAGTGCCGGCTGAAAAGCGTGGAAAAAACGCGGACATTGCACGGATTACTGAAAAAGAAGGTAAGTCGCTGTTGGATAATATTCAATCCGGTGATTGGGTGATTGCGCTGGATGTCAAAGGAAGATCGTTTTCTACCACTCAGTTGGCGGAACAAATCGAACATTGGCAGCAGCATTATCCCAATGTGGTACTGCTGGTAGGCGGTCCTGAAGGTTTATCCGAACAATGTCTGGCGCGAGCTAATCAAAAGTGGTCATTATCGGCTTTGACTTTTCCGCATCCTCTGGTGCGCATTATCATTGCTGAGTCACTTTATCGTGCCTGGTCTGTGACTGTGAATCATCCTTATCATAGGGAGTAAGTCTCACAGAGAGTGAGTCGCACAAGGGAAAATATTCGAAGTAAGAAGTGCAGGAAGTCAGGCCGAAAAGATTGATTAAGGATGTCGATCCAAGATTAATGAATGGGATATGAAATTATTTCAGCTGGTGTTAGTCCATAAGGTATGTATAAACGACAAGCCATAAAAGACGTCGGTCGCGAAACTTCCATGTTTTTCGCGCGTTGTATTGTGGCTTTGTTTATTGTTTTCGTATTGCTGATGGTGCTCATCAGTCGCCAGTTCAAGCTACAGGTTGTCGATTACCAAAAGTACCAAACCCAGTCGGAAAATAATCGCATCAGCATTCAACCGATTGCACCCGTGCGTGGCTTAATTTATGACCGCGATGGTCAACTGCTAGCGCAAAACCGCTCTATATTTACACTCGAAATCACCCCTGAGCAAACCAAAGAGCTGTCGCGTCTGATCACAGAGTTAAGAGAGCTGTTGGTGATTAGTGATGAACAGGTTATCAAGTTTCTGGAACAGGTTAAGTTCCGTCCCAAGTTTAATTCCTATGTTTTAAAGTCGAACCTCACAGAAGATGAGGTTGCTAAGTTTTCTGTGGTTCAACACCTTTATCCGGGCGCTAGCGTCGAGGCGCGTTTAGAGCGTTATTATCCATATGGTGATGAGCTGGTTCATGTATTAGGTCGTATGGGCGCGATCAATATTGCAGAACTTGATGCTATGGATGAGGATACTCGGCGCCGCTACGCCGCTACCTCGAAAATGGGCAAGCTGGGTTTAGAGCGATACTACGAAAGTATTTTGCATGGCGAGGTTGGTAGTCAGCGAGTAGAAACGGATGTGCGTGGTCGCATTATTCGAGTTCTTGAGAGAACGGATCCGAAAGCGGGAATGGACATCCACCTGCATCTCGATTTGGGTTTGCAGCGCAAGGCCACTCAGCTCATGAAGGAAGTCGAAGCCAGTGGCGCTATTGTGGCAGTAGAACCATCAACTGGCGGCGTTCTGGCGATGGTCAGTCAGCCCGGTTATGACCCCAATTTATTTACCGGTGGCATTTCCAGTAGTGATTATCAAAAATTATTAACCCCCGATAGACCGCTTTATAATCGCGCAGTACAGGGAACCTATGCTCCGGCTTCGACCATTAAACCTCACTTGGCGTGGCTGGGGTTAAAAGAAGGTGTCATTACCCCGCAGACAAAAGTTCGCGATCCGGGCTGGTTCTCTTTACCTAATAATGATCGTCGTTATCGCGATTGGAAGCCGTGGGGGCATGCGCCTTATATGGATGTGTTGGATTCAATTATTGAGTCTTGTGATACCTTCTTTTATGACCTTGCGGTACGCATCGGAATCGATCGAATTAATGAAGGTATGATGCAGTTCGGTTTTGGGCAAAAAACTGGCATCGATATGGAAGAAGAAAAAATAGGCATTTTACCCTCCAGAGAATGGAAGCGGACTGCCCGTAAAGAGCCCTGGTATAACGGTGACACTGTTAATATTGGTATCGGACAGGGTTATTGGACCGTGACTCCATTGCAGCTGGCAAACGCTACGGCAGTGCTTGCCAATGATGGTCTTCGCTATCAACTGCAATTGGTTCGTAAGTTTGTGGATGGCGCTATTCATGAGCAGAATGTACCAGTGATGGCCTACCATCAAATTGAGGTCGGTGATGGACAGTGGCTCGACCTGGTGAAGAAAGGTATGCACGATGTAGTTCATGGAGCGAAAGGGACTGCTCGCGGTGCTTTCACTAATACTGACTATGTTGCAGCAGGTAAGACAGGTACCGCGCAGGTTAAAAGTATCGCTGAAGATGAAGAGTATGATGCGGAAACATTAGCTAAAAAATTCCATGATAATGCTTTGTTCATTGGTTATGCGCCGTTTGACAGCCCCAAAATTGCGCTGGTGGTGGTGATGGAAAATGCGGGTGGTGGTAGTAGTAATGCGGCACCCATAGCGCGCGAATTGATGGACTTTTATTTATTGGAAGACACTGAACAAGAAACCGAGGAAGTAAGCGATGGCGCTGCTCAGTAGTACCGCGAATAGCCATAAAGGACGATACAGCCTACTGTGGCGCTGGCATATCGATGCGCCACTGTTGCTGGGTATTTTGATGCTAATGGCCTTCAGTCTGTTGGTGGTTTACAGCGCAGGAGGCGAGAGCATGGCCTTGGTTAAACGGCAGGCAGTGAGATTTGCGATAGGCCTTGTTGTGATGTTTGTTATTGCGCAGTTTGAGCCACGAACATTTCGTCAGTGGGCGCCAGCCTTGTATGCCGTTGGCATTGTGTTTTTGTTGGCGGTACTTTTTTTCGGTGAGTCCAGTAAGGGCGCACAACGCTGGATTGATATTGGAATTCGTTTCCAGCCTTCGGAGATTATGAAGCTGGCTGTTCCGCTCATGGTAGCCTGGTACTTTGCTGAAAAAGCGTTGCCTCCCACTTTTTTGCAAACGATCGGGAGCTTGGTGCTGGTATTAACGCCGATGGCTTTGATTATGTTGCAACCTGATCTGGGAACTTCGTTGTTGATTGCAGCATCAGGATTGTTTGTAGTTTTTTTTGCCGGCATTCGCTGGCGCTATATTGTAGGGGCTGTGATTGTCGCTGCTATCTTCATTCCTATCTTATGGTATTTTGGCATGCACGATTACCAAAGAGGGCGTGTCCTGACTTTCCTTAATCCTGAGCGCGATCCACTTGGCGCTGGCTATCATATTATTCAATCACAGATAGCGATTGGCTCAGGCGGTATTTATGGCAAAGGGTGGCTTAATGGGACACAGTCACAACTGGAGTTTTTACCGGAGCGCCACACTGATTTTATTTTTGCGGTGCTCGGCGAGGAGTTTGGTCTGGTAGGTATTGCTCTTCTTTTAGCACTCTATGCCTTTGTTATTGTTCGCGGTATCTACATTAGCCTGCAAGGGCAGGAAACCTTTAGCAGATTATTAGGTGCGTCACTAATTTTAACCTTCTTTATCTATATTTTTGTAAATATAGGCATGGTCAGTGGTTTGTTACCGGTGGTCGGGCTACCATTGCCCTTAATCAGTTATGGTGGCACCTCGATCGTCACTCTGATGGCCGCTTTTGGCATATTAATGTCGATACAAACCCATCGACGGCTACACTCCACTTAAAGTGGTTACTTGAGAAATTAAGTGTTTGATATAAATTAGAGAGCTACGTGATGTTCTGGAGCTTATATCTAGCACCAATAACCCCTTTATATTGAGCTAAGACACGTACAAAATATAGCAATTAAAATCGTGGATGATTTTGATAAGAATTTTCAGCACAAGGATGTGATGTAAATTCTGGTGCGTTAAGTATTTTGGGAGTGGCGCAGGGAGTCACGCGAAGCGTGACCTCAATATACGGGTGGTTTTCTTTTGGTTACTTTTCTTGACCACGCAAGAAAAGTAACTCGCTGAGGAGCGAAAAAGGATATAAAAGGGATATAAATTTATTGGACCTTGTATGACTAAGGCATTTTATTTGTTTGAACGTATAAACTATACAGATTATAGAAGGCCGGGAAGTCTGTAACTATAGCGATAAATTAAAGCGAGGCTTTATGAAAACAAACATAAAAAAGAATATTGGATCATTATTGTTGGCTTTTTCATGTGCCTTTGCTGGCACCGTTGCGCAGGCAAATGCCGAGTTGGATAAAGCTCCGACTGAGGTAAAAGCATTTGCCACTTATATGCATAAAAAACACGGTTTTACCGAAGATTATGTGCAAATGATTCTGGACAGGGTCGAGGTTCGTCAAAGTATTTTAGAGGCTATCAGTCGCCCTGCTGAAAGCAAAGATTGGCATGAGTACCGCCCGATCTTTATCGAACAAAAGCGTATTAAGCAAGGCGTTGAGTTTTGGCTTGAGCATGAAGACACCTTGAAACGGGCAGAAGAAAAGTATCAGGTTCCTGCTGAAATTATTGCGGCTATTATTGGTGTAGAAACTCGCTATGGTCGTGTCATGGGTAGTTTCCCAGTGATTGATGCAATTGCTACTCTGGCTTTCCATTATCCAAAGCGTGGTGCTTTCTTTGCTGGTGAGCTGGAAGAGTATTTCGTATTGGCACGAGAGCAGGGTTGGGATTTAGCAAAACCGAAAGGTTCCTATGCCGGTGCTATGGGTATGGGCCAGTTTATTCCAACATCTTATCGTCATTACGCAGTGGACTTTGATGGTGATGGTAATATCAACCTGTTTGATAGTATTGATGATGCGGTGGGTAGCGTGGCCAACTATTTTCATGTGCATGGGTGGCGCATGGGTGAGCCGGTAGCAGAATATTTGCCAACGCCCGATGCTAATTTAGTTGAACAATTCCGCAATGATAAACTCAAGCCACAGTTCACCATTGGTGAGATGAAGCAGGCTGGTCTCGAATATCAAGGACCTCTTAAAGACAGCGATATTGCTGGCATTTACGCCTTTAAACAAGCAAGCAAAGACGATTATTGGCTAGGCTTTAACAACTTTTATGTTATCACCCGCTATAATCGTAGTCCCTTGTATGCCATGGCTGTTCATCAATTGAGCTTAGAAATTAAAGATGCAGTGGAACATGCCAAGCAAAACCTGGTCAAAGCAAAGTAGCCAGTTAAATGATTAACATTGAGAATATTAAGTGATAGATAAATTAACCTCAAAAACTATAGTTGTTTCAAGCAAAGTCATGGTGGCAGGTTTGGGCTGGTTGTTGGTGACAGCCTGTACGACAACGCCACCTGCTGAAGAATATGAGTATGAGTACGGTAGCCCAGCTGACCGATTGCGCCCTGATTATGCGCCTGATGGAAGTGTCGGGCCGTTAACCGATGGGCCTATCGCCGAGCCGACACCTAAAGTTGAGCCCAAAAGCGGCCTAGGCAACCCACCTTATTATGAAGTGGATGGTGTGGTTTATCATGTGAAAGACTCTGGTGATGGCTATAAAGACGTCGGTGTTGCCAGTTGGTATGGTCAGAAATTCCATGGTCGCCGTACTTCTTCAGGGGAAGTGTATGATATGTACCAATTCACTGCGGCTCATAAAACATTACCTTTACCCAGTTACGCCCGGGTAACGAATCTGGATAATGGCCAGTCTGTGATTGTTAAGATTAATGACCGTGGACCATTTAAAAAGAATCGTATTATTGATTTATCCTATGCCGCATCGAAAAAGCTTGGCTACCAAGCGCAGGGCACAGCACGCGTTGAAGTTGAGGTATTGGCTTCGCCACGTAATGCGGGGCAAGTAAGTTCAGCTCAATTAGCACAGGCTGGTGAGTTGGAGTTACCGCCTATGGATGAGCAGAAAGATAATGCTCAGTTATATGTGCAGGTGGGAGCTTTCGCCGATCCATTAAGAGCGGACACTTTAGCTTCCCGTTTACGCGATCATTTTGGACAGCCTATTTCAATTAGTGGTGTGGATGTGAATGGTCAGACTCTGCAACGAGTTCGGATTGGACCTTTGCGCGATGCGCGAACTGCTGAAAATATTTTACGTCAATTAAATGAGTACAACTTTGGTACTCCAAAAGTTGTTACTGAATAACCTCAATTTTGGGATTGTTATGTCGATGTCTTTTCAAGAAAAAACACTAAAAATATTACTTTCTGTTGGATTCCTTTTGGCCCTTGTCGCTAATGCTGCAAGTGCTGCGATACAACCCGGCAAGCCGAATGTTGATGCCCGTTCTTATCTGTTAATGGATTATGATACTGGGCAAATCATTATGGAGAATAATGCTGATCAGAAGTTGCCTCCGGCCAGTTTGACTAAAATGATGACCAGTTACATCATTGGCGATGAGTTACACAAAGGTAATTTAAGCTTAGATGATAAAGTATTGGTCAGTGAAAATGCCTGGGCGCAAAACCCTAAATTAAAGGGCGGCTCTTTGATGTTTATCGAAGTTAATAAGTACGTTCGAGTTGAAGACCTCTATCGTGGCATTATTATTCAGTCCGGAAACGACGCCAGTATCGCGATGGCGGAGCATATTGCCGGCACAGAAGAGGCTTTTGCTGATTTGATGAATCAATATGCTGCAAAACTGGGCATGAAAGATACGCACTTTGAGAACAGCACTGGCTGGCCTGCGGAAGGGCATGTAACTACTGCTCGTGACCTTGCTATTTTGGCGCGAGCACTTATACGTGACTTCCCTGAAGACTATAAGATTTATGCTGAACGTGAATTTACTTACAACGGAATTAAGCAGCAGAATCGAAATGAGCTATTAAATGATCCAACGCTTAACGTCGATGGTCTGAAGACTGGCCATACGGAAGAAGCAGGTTATTGTCTGGTGTCCTCTGCTGAAAAGGAAGATATGCGTTTAATTTCGGTGGTTATGGGCACTGATAGCGAAGCTGAAAGAGCCGCAGAAAGTCGTAAATTACTCAATTTCGGTTTCCGTTTTTACACGAATATCAAGCCATTTAAGGCAGGACAAGCGTTACGTACCGCAAGAGTTTGGAAAGGTTCCGAGGAAGAAGTTAAGGTTGGACTAGCACAAGATGCGGCTCTAACTTTGCTGAAAAGTCAAAAGGACCAAATTCAGGCCAATTACACCATTCAGTCACAACTGATGGCTCCTATTCGTCGTGGCCAGGTGGTCGGCGAGGTGTTCTTCAAAGTTGGCGAGAAAGAGATAAAACGTATGCCGCTGGTGGCTTTAGAGAATGTAGAAGAGGCGGGTTTCTTCGGTCGTATGTGGGATTCAATGAAGCTTTGGTTCCACTAAGAGTATGGTTTCATTAAGATCATGGTTTCATTTATGATCAAGTTATAAGGATAGGTAAAGGGAGAAGTATGTGTCCATCGCTTATTTAAACGGACAATTTTTACCCATTGAAGAAGCAAAAGTCCCGGCACTTGACCGGGGCTTTTTGTTTGGTGATGGGATTTATGAAGTGATACCGGTATATGCAGGTAAACTGTTCCGCTTTAAGCAACATATTGCACGGCTGGAAAACAGTTTGCGTGGTATCAGCTTAGCACTGGAGCAGAGCTTGCAGTACTGGGCCGATATTTGCCATCAGCTGATCGAACGCAATCAATTGGATAATGCTACGATTTACTTACAGATCACGCGTGGCGCTTATCTAGAACGTAATCATGATTTCCCGCCCAATCCAACACCGACTATTTTTGCCATGATTACGCCACTGCCAGAGATTCAGCCGCAACCAAGTGAGCAAGATTTGCAAGGCATATCAGCTATCACTGCCGAAGATATCCGCTGGCAACGTTGTGACATCAAAGCGATTACCTTATTAGCCAACTGTTTGTTGAAACAGCAAGCCCTTGAATGTGGCGCGAACGACACCATATTAGTTCGAAATGGTGTCGCTTTGGAGGCAACCTCAAGTAATCTTTTCATGGTGCGCGATGGTGTTATTATTACTCCGCCGCTAAGTGAGCACTTACTTTCTGGGGTTACTCGGGATTTCGTTTTATGGTTAGCGGAACAGCACGGTATCTTGTCGGAGCAGCGTTCCGTTCCGGAGCACGAGTTGCTACAAGCGGATGAAATCTGGCTGACTAGCTCCACCAAAGAAATCCGCCCAGTTACCCGTTTGAATGATGTTATCATTGGCGATGGCACTGCAGGCCCTGTCTGGCGACAAATGTACGGCCATTATCAGCAGCTCAAAGCGCAGCTGTATAGTGGTGAAATTGACAGTAATAGTGAAGGTGAAATAGCGTTATGACGCAAAATTATGATCGTGATGAACTCTGGCAATTTCCTTGTGAGATTTGTTTTAAAGTCATGGCAGTAAACCGTGACGGCATTGATATGGAAGTTGCAGAAGTGGTCAATCGACATGCGCCTAATGATTATTCTCCGGCCAGCAAACTGAGCCGTGATGGCAATTATGTTTCCTTGTCATTCATGGTTGTGGTTGAAAACAAAGAGCAAGTAGATGCCATGTATCGCGAAGTCTTCACCGTTGAAGGCGTGAAAATGACCCTATAAGGCAGCCCCTGGACAATGAGCGACCCATCTACAGTAATCATCCGCGAACTGGGGCATGAAACCTATGTTCCAGTGTGGAAACGGATGCAAGAGTTTACCGACAATAGAGACGACACAATCACCGATGAAATTTGGCTGGTTGAGCATGACCCCGTTTTTACTCAAGGTCAGGCTGGAAAAGCCGAACATTTGCTATTTCCGGGGGAAATTCCGGTGGTGCAGGTTGACCGCGGCGGACAAGTTACTTACCATGGCCCCGGCCAGCAAGTTGCTTATTTTATGATCGATTTGCGTCGCAAAAATATGGGCCCAAGAGACCTGGTTTCAGGCATCGAAAATGCCATCGTTGACATGCTAGCGATGTATGGCATTGAGGCTTATCCGCGCTCTGATGCGCCGGGAGTCTATAGCGATGACCAGAAAATCTGCTCATTGGGTTTACGAATCCGAAAAGGTAAGTCGTTTCATGGACTTGCTTTAAATGTGAATATGGACCTGGAGCCATTCTCACGTATCAATCCATGTGGTTATCAGGGCATGCAAATGACCCAGATAGTCGAGAAGGGTGGTCCGGACAATCTGGAGCGCATTAAACCTGATCTCATCGATCAATTATGCGATAAATTGGGCTATACTAAGCGCCTGGAAATGACCGGATTACCTGAGCCAATCAGCGAATCCATTGAGTAGATAGTGAATGTCAAATTCTGAATCGGTAAAAAACGAGTCGAATCAAACAGTTAGCGGTGGCGTAACCGGCAAGGTTGCGGGCAAGGCAAAGAAAGTCATTGCCGGCCAAAAAATGCGTGCCGAAGATAAAATGGCGCGAATTCCGGTAAAAATCATGCCAACCGAAGAGATGCCGCGCAAGCCGGATTGGATTCGTGTGCGTCTGCCGAACGGTAATCAAATTACCAAAATCAAAGACATGCTGCGCAACAATAAGCTTCACACCGTTTGTGAAGAAGCATCCTGTCCAAACCTGCCCGAATGTTTCGGTCATGGCACTGCAACCTTCATGATTATGGGCGACATCTGTACTCGTCGTTGTCCATTCTGCGATGTGGCGCATGGTCGTCCATTGCCGCTTGATCCAGAAGAGCCGCAACACCTGGCCGATTCTGTCAAATCGATGGGCTTGAAATATGTGGTGATCACGTCAGTGGATCGTGATGATCTGCGTGATGGTGGCTCAGCCCATATCACAGACTGTGTACGGGTCGCTAAAGAACAAAATCCCGGTCTTAAGGTGGAAGTGCTGGTTCCAGACTTCAGAGGCCGTATGGAAGTTGCGCTCGACCTGATGGCGGATGGCCTGCCTGATGTCTTTAACCACAACCTGGAAACGGTGCCGCGTCTCTATAAGCAAGCGCGTCCCGGTGCGGATTATCAGTGGTCACTGGACTTACTCAAGAATTTCAAAGAACGTTACCCCGGAATCCCCACCAAATCAGGTCTAATGATTGGGCTTGGCGAAACCAACGAAGAAATTATCGAAGTGATGAAAGATCTTCGAGCCCATGGTGTTGAAATGTTAACGCTCGGGCAATATCTGCAACCCAGTAAATACCACCATCCAGTGATGCGTTTCATGCCACCAAAAGAGTTCGATGAGCTCGGCCGAATCGCAGAAGAGTTGGGTTTCACCAATGTGGCCAGTGGGCCGATGGTGAGGTCTTCATATCACGCGGATATGCAGGCAGCAGGCGAGAAAGTCTCTTAAAAGTTGTCTTTTTGCCTGATAACTTTGTTGCTTTCGTACTCGGAGCAGTCGCGTATTACTTATACGCTCAGCCCACATCGTACGAAAGCGCCTCGTTCTCAGAGCAAAAATCCTAACTTTAAGCAGTGCTATAGAGTGTATGAGAGTTAAATTTTCTCAAAGCAAAAATCCTAACTTTAAGTAGTGGGAAATAAAGTGAAAATATCGGGGGTTTGGTTTTAAGCCAAAATCCTATTTCCTGAGTTAGCTGCTAGCGCTTCATGTACAAAGAGCATAAGGCCTAACGGAAAGCAGTGAAATATAACAGTGAATTATTGAAGATGAGTAATTGAAAGTTTGAAGCCGTTTTAGTTTGGTTTCGTAAATGTACCTAGTAATGTAAGAGAGATGATTATGCAAATTGAAGAAAACAAAGTCGTATTGATTGAATACACCGTAAAAACAGAAGAAGGTGTATTAGTCGATACATCAGAAGGGAATGAGCCATTAGCTTACTTGCATGGTCATCGCAATATTATTCCTGGTCTTGAAAACGCATTGGCTGGTAAAAAAGTTGATGATGAGCTGTCAGTGAATGTTCAGCCTGATGAGGCTTATGGTCAGCGTCATGATGACTTAATTAAGGAAGTGCCTGCAGAAGCCTTTCAGGGCGTAGAAAAAGTTGAGCCTGGCATGCAGTTCCATGCTGAATCACCAAACGGACCACAACTTATCACGGTCACTAAAGTCGAAGGTGAGACAGTTACTGTGGATGGTAATCATCCTCTAGCAGGCGTTCCTTTGAATTTTGATGTGAAAGTTATCGAAGTACGCGATGCCAGCGAAGAAGAGTTGTCGCATGGTCATGTACATGGACCTGGTGGTCACGAGCACTAATACATTTAAAGGCCTTCATACGAAGGCCTTTTTTATATCTGAAACAGATATGAGTTTGTGACGACCTTGTTGTTGCTTTTCTAAAAAGAACGATTTACATTACGACTAGTTATCAAGTCTGAGTGGACAATATGAGTGCTCTAGAACAACCAATATTAGTCAGCCACAAATTGTGCCCGTTCGTGCAGCGTTCGGTCATTACGTTGCTGCATAAAAAAATTGATTTCACCATTGAATATATTTCTCTGGAGCGAAAGCCTGACTGGTTTGTAGAAATATCGCCACTAGGCAAAGTGCCATTGTTGCGTGTAAATGATACTGTGTTATTTGAGTCTTCAGTTATCAATGAATATCTGGATGAAACTCACGGCAAGCCAATGCTACCAACGGATCCGTTGGAAAAGGCGGAGCATCGCTCGTGGATCGAGTTCAGTAGTAGTATTAATAACATTCAATTTCAATTGACGCAGGCGCGACGCGAAGAAACCTTTACCAAAATCGAAGAAGATTTGAACAAGAAACTGGCACACCTTGAAAAGCGTATCGGCAATCAGGGATTTTTTAATGGCAAAGAGTTCAGTTTGGTTGATAGTTCATTTGCTCCCTTTTTAATGCGTTCGAAAATGCTAGCAGATAATACAGGTGTTGATACCGTTAGTGATTATAAGAAAATACAAAAGTGGCGTGAAAACTTATTGTCCTTGCCGGAAGTTAAGAAGTCTGTGGTTAAGGATTTTGAGGACTTGTATATGGAGTCCATATACGAGCGAGGCGGATATTTAGCGGACCAGTAACTGTGAACTGGCTATCCAGAGACTTAGTACATACCTTTGGTAATTAATTTCGCCCCTCGGCGAGTTACTTTTACGGAATACATCCTTGTATTCCGCTTAAGCCAGCGTCGTTTCACTCCGCTGTTCAAATTTGTTCCGGACAAATTTGTCTTGTAATAAGTAACCACAAAATCGTTGGGAACGATTTTGAATAGCGAAGCTAGCCCGAAGGGTGAAGTACAGGATGTACTTCATAAAAGAAGACCACCCGCATATTGAGGTCACGCTTTGCGTGACTACCCGCGCCACTCCCAAAATACTTAACGCAGGGTCTGCCCCCTTGGGTACCAGAATTTACATCACATCTCCCGCAAGGGGATTTCCTTTGGTCACCTTTGCTGAAAATTCTTATCAAAATCATCTCCCTAAAGGGATTTCCTTCGGTCACAGATTTTGATTGCTATATTTTGTACATGGCTTAGCTCAATATAAATGGGTTTTGGTTAGTTTCATTTGACCGACTTAATTTAATTTCGGCAATATGCCTCTAAAGACGGCAGTTGGGTCGTTTACCTGATGACTGTGCTTGTTGGTAAATTTTCATGGCTCTATCCATTTTGGCGTTTAAGTCACGAATACGGCTGTCAGTGCCGGGGTGAGTCGATAAGAACTCTGGCATTGAATTTCCACCTGCTTTTTGCATATTTTTCCATAATTCAACGCTCTGGCGTGGGTCAAATCCAGCCCGAGCCATAAGCTCTAAACCAAGTTCGTCGGCTTCCGATTCATGTTTACGATTGAAGGGCAGTAATACGCCAACCTGGGCGCCGACACCGAGTAGTCCAAGCAGTTGTTGTTTCTCTGAAGTCATTTCGCCCGCGGCCACCGTGGCTAGTTGCATACCGGTTTGGGTTACAAAGGTTTGGGATACTCGCTGGTTTCCGTGTCTGCCCCAAACATGCCCCATTTCATGACCGATTACAGACGCTAATTGATGCTGGTTTTGGGCAACGGTAAGCATACCGGTATGAACACCAATTTTGCCACCAGGCAGCGCAAAAGCATTTGGTGAGTCATCGGCAAACACTTTGACTTCCCATTGTGTGCTACGCATAGCAGGTGCTATGGCGTTCAACTCGGGGATTAAGGCATTGACCACACAGTTGACGTAACTCGCGTTTCTGGCGCTGGTATCAAGTTTTTGACTCTGCTGCATACTGGCGAAGGTTGAAGAGCCCATTTCAGCCATTTGGGACTCAGAAAACAGAGTGAATTGACTTTGACCTGTCGGTGAGGTGGCGCACGCCATGAGAAGCAACGTCAAACTGGCCGATAGTAGAGACCTCATACAAACTCCTTTTAAATACAAATAGTTAGCAATATTCTAGTATAAAGCAATATGTAAAGTATTGTACAAATATGCTGTACTTAACAAAACGAATAAAATTGTATGAATTTTGAGCAGCTGTTCTTGTCTGATTTTACCAGTTGTAGTATTTTTTTAAGAGCGCTAACGCAATATATGGAGTATTTTGATGAATGCGCATCATAAATTAAAGTTAGACAAGAAATTCATCTTAACGGTGACCGGTTCCGATCATCCTGAAATAATTACAACTATTACCGAGATTCTTCATCGTTTCAAAGGCTCCATGGAAGTTTCCCGTTTCAATCGTGTGAAAGATCACTTCAGTGGTTTGTTTGCTGTTTCAATTAACAGCATGTACTTCAATCCATTCATAGCTTGTCTGGAGAGTTTAGAGTCCACCAAATTGAGGTTCCAATTCAACAGCACCGAAGATAGTCAATCCTCTTATCCTTTTGACCCCGAAAATATTAGCTTTAACATCAGCATCTGGGGTGTCAAAAATCAGGCAACCAGCATTGAGTTATTGCGAATACTTTCGCGTAATCACCTACGAGTTGATTCTATCGAAACAAATACAATGGCAAACCGGCAGGGTTATACTCTGGATTTGAATGTTTCGACGGATCATGTGATCGATGTAGAATTAGTCGAACGTGAATTACTGGCTTTGGCGGAGAGGGAAGGTTTTTCGCTGAGCATGCTGGATGAGGAAGAGAGCATTAAAGAAGCCATTTAATGAGATTTTCAAATAATCAAAAATAGCGCCAATTGGCGCTATTTTTTTGTCTGAGTAAGTGCGTGATTACTCTTCAGTTTCTTGACCATCAATAATAAAGCCAATACGACGCTGAGGTTCTTCTTCGGTGACCTTTTGGACATAGCAAAGTAACTCCACATTATTTTGGTGGGTGAGCACCATGCAGGGATTGCCGCCCGCGGTTCCTTCAATGCGAATACCGTGAAATGACTCTTGTGCCAGGCGCGTTACATGGATTTGTAAGCCTCCGTTAAGCATGGCAACTATAGTTGGTTCAGCATCTTTAGGCATGTGTTTACGCCATAAATGTATTGTTTTAGCTAAGCTTTTAATCAGTTCGCCAGCGGAACGGTAGTCATTAACATCCTGGTGCGATAGACCCATTTCGTTAGCATCAAGACAGGGCGGTTTTACATCGGGGTGAACATTATGGAAAATTTCTACGTCACTGGGCTGGCGCTGCTGGATAATCGTTTGGTAAGGGCTGCTCATAATCAAAGGTATTAATGTAAAGTATTAGTGAAGATAAACGACCAGACCATAACAAGCAAGTCTCACAAGAATAACCCGATAGAAGATTTGTTATCGACTTTTACACAAACATTCGTCATTATTAGCGCCGATGGAAGCGATTGTTAAAGACATTCTTGATTGGATTTCCAATCACCCTCATATGGCTGGCGCAGCGGTGTTTCTAATTGCGTTTTTAGAATCATTGGCTATTGTCGGCCTGGCTGTGCCTGGTTGGTTATTGCTGGTGGGTGTTGGTAGTTTAATTGGTGGTGGCACCTTGAATTTCTGGCTGGTGGCATTCTGTAGTTTTTTGGGAGCAGCCAGCGGTCAGATGGTCTCTTACTGGTTTGGTTACCACTTCCAGGACAAGGTGCATCACTGGGGCTGGATTCAACGCCATCAGAAGATGTTGCACAGGGCGGAAGATTTTTTCCAGCGACATGGCTTTGCTGGGGTGCTGGTGGGTCAGTTTATTGGGCCAATACGAGCAGTTATTGCCTTAATCGCAGGTGTGCTTGATATGCCGCCCAAGAAGTTCATCACCGCAATCATTATCGCAACCCTGATTTGGGCTCCGGTGTACTTGATGCCGGGAGTGGTGCTGGGGGCAGCGTTAACCTTCGAGAAAACTCAGGTATGGGTGTTGGTTGGTAGCCTTACTATTATGGCCATTTGTTTGTGGCTGTTGGGGCGCTTTATTATTGACCATCACCATGCAAAAAAGCACCACACCACACTACCCCTCAAGAGACACATCAATAGCCTGCTAGCCTTGGGCGTGTTCTCATCGATTATAGTCTTTTTAGTAATTTCGAGTTACGGAAGCCTAATGTTACTTTTAGGTTACAAAATCTGGCATTTAATTATCTAATTTATGCGACATGATTGAAGAGATAATCACACACTATTGGCAAGAGTTTTTATTAATGGCATCGGCTCATGCATTAGCTGTTGCGAGTCCGGGGCCGGACTTTGCAATTGTGATGCGGCAGAGTCTGGTTTTTGGTCGCCGATTCGCCATCTTGGCCAGTATCGGAATTGGGCTGGCTATCTTGGTGCATGTGACTTATGCAGTACTAGGCATTGGTTTATTGATCCGCGATACCCTGTGGCTATTTACGACCATAAAAGTCGCAGGTGCGGTTTATTTGTTGTACATAGGGTGGCAAGCGATTGGTGTTCAGAAAGCGGAAGCGAAAGATTTTAATCCGATCAGCAAAGACACCATGACGAGTTTCAAGGCTTTTCGCCAGGGCTTTATAACCAACGTCTTAAACCCTAAAGCGACGCTCTTCTTTTTATCGTTATTTACTACCATCGTCAGTGCAGACACGCCAATGAGTATACAGGCCATTTATGGGATCTGGATGTCTGTTATTACGGGAGCCTGGTTTGTCTTTTTGTCGCTAATGCTGACGCAACAGAAAGTACGCCAGTTTTTTGCATCCTTCGGGCATTGGATTGATCGGGTGTTAGGCGCGTTTTTAATTGTTCTGGCGATACTGTTACTTTTTTCGACAGTCAATTAGGCACTGGTTTTAGGTAACTGAAAAACGACACATAAACCGGAGTCGGGCTGGTTGTAAGCCTTAATGCTCCCCCCATTTGCTTCGATGCCTCTTTTGGCAATGGCCAAGCCAAGGCCAGCACCACCAGAAGTTCTCTCACGCGCGTCAGTGGGGCGATAGAAAGCCTCAAAGATTTTCTCCAGGTGCTCTTCATTGACGCCATGTCCTGAGTCGCAAATCCTGACCTCAATCCCAAGTTCGGTTTCTGCGGTTGTGACCGTCACACAGGTGTCATCAGGCGTGTGACGAATAGCATTACGCAGGACATTCTCAATGGCCCGTGCAAGTAAGCTGTAATAGCCAGTAAACTTGATTTCTTGGTCGCTGTGGTAGTCGACGGTTTTATTGTGGGCCTCTGCTTCAAAGCGGGCATCTTCAACAATAACTTCCAGCAAGTCATTAAGCATAAAGCTGGCGCGGTCTTCGTTGATGTGCCCCCGTTCAAGGGCAGCCATTTGCAATAACTCACCAATCATCTCATCAAGCCTTTCTACTTCGAGCTCAATGCGGTCGATATGTCCTTTAGACTCTGGGCTGGCTGTCTTTTGTGCCAAACTGGCGGCGATTTGCATTCGGGTCAAAGGAGAGCGTAGTTCATGTGAGACATCGCTCATTAAGCGTTTTTGTGACTGAATGACACGCTCAATGCGTTCTGCCATCAAATCAAAATCTTCAGCCAGATCTGCGAACTCATCCTGGCGTTTGCCAAGGTGGGGTTGTGCGCGTGCGGTCAGATCGCCGCGTGCAAATGCCTGGGTAGTTTTTTGTAGTTGATTGATGGGGCGCGTTAAGTACCAGGTTAAAGCAAAGCAAACCAGCGCGCTAATGCCTAAAGCAATCAATAAATGCCATATGGAAACTGAATGGTAAAGATAAGTTACCACGGCAGTAAATTGATGGGGGTTTTGTTGCTTTATGAATAGCAGGTAGTAATTGCCACGATTAAAAACAACTTCAGGGCCAATATAGGCAATATTATCAATAATAACCGTCGCTGGAGTATTACGGTTGCGATAGAAAGAGCTGAGGTGGTAAAGGACATCGGGGACTTCTTTGCCGGCGATGTCTTCTCCATTTTTATCAATAATAAAAGTATTGTCGAGGTTGTCGTTAACTTTGTTGAGAATGAGCAGACTGCCAGCCTGATATTCATCGATAACCTTGCGAAGCTGAATCGTTATGGCGGTCTGTCTAAGTTGCTTGGCTTCTTCATCCGACGCAGGAACCAGCTTGTTGTCTTGGCCTGTTAAACTGTATAAAAAAACAATGCTGGTTACGGTGATTAAAGTCGCTAACCAGAACCAGAGGAAAATTTTCCAGAACAGGCTGGGACGAACTAAGTTACGAATCCAGGGCAACATATTGATAGCCAACACCGCGTACGGTTTTGATGCGTTCTTCACCTTTGGAGTCAGGACCTAATTTTCGTCTTAGATTACTAATATGCATATCAATACTGCGGTCATATGCTTCCAGAGTACGGCCAAGACAACTTTCTGACAGGTCATCGCGACTGACCAGAGTGCCTGCGTTATTCATTAGTAAATATAAAATATCGAATTCGGTTGCGGTTAATTTAACCACTTCATTATTCAACAACACTTCACGTGAGGCTGGGTTGATATAAACATCGCCAAGATGGACTGACTGTAGTTTCTTTTGTTTGGAGCTGTAGACATTCTCTGTACGACGCAGGATAGTACGGATGCGGGCAGTCAATTCTCTGGGGTTGCAGGGCTTAGCGATGTAGTCGTCGGCACCGAGTTCGAGGCCTACAATGCGATCGATTTCATCGCCACGAGCAGTCAGCATCAGAATAGGCACTTGCGATTCTTTGCGTACCGTTTTCAAGACATCAAAGCCATTTAAATTCGGCAACATAACGTCTAGCACCATCAGATCAAAACTATGGTCAAGAATCATTTTGGCAGCAGTTGCCCCGTCATGGGCTAGTGCCACGTCAAAGCTTTCTTGAGTGAGATACTCCTGAAGCAATTGACATAGTTCAATATCATCATCAGCAAGTAGTAGTTTTGGCATAGTATTGATAACCGTATGGTACGAAAGGCAAGTTTAGCATGGACCAACAGTTAAAGTGTAAAGATTGGTCAGCAAGTTTTACATAAGCTTTACGCGCGGAACGTTATATATTTAAACTTTTAATGTTAAAAAGAGTCTATAGTGGATAACAAAAGCTTGCAAAGCATTCTTCATTGCAAGGATTCAGCAACCAGGAAATTTAGAAATAGGTTAGGAGTAAATTATGTTATTCAATAAAGCACTATCTGCATTAGCAATCGGAGCATCATTGATGATGTTTAACGTCAGTGCTGATGCTCGAAATCATGGTGAAATGCATGACAATCATTCCATGAAGCAGCATCATATGATGATGGAAAAGTTAGGCGTCAATGATGAGCAGCGTACAAAAATTGACAAACTCTATGAGCAACGAAAGGAAACGTTTAAAGCACATCAGGAGCAGATGCAGGAATTAATGCAGCAACAGCGCCATATGATGCAGCAAGATACTTTGGATAAAGCCAAGTTGCAAAATAACTTGCGTAAACAGGCTGACATCAAAGCTGAAATGATGGCAGGAAGACATCAACACTATATGGAAGTGCAGAAACACCTTAATGAAGAACAGCGTGCCAAAATGAAAGAGCTTAGAGAAGAAATGTATGAGATGCGTGAAGATATGCGTGAAAAGGCTCGGGAACGCGGAAAAGATAATCGTGGCTAATGTATAAACCTCTCCCCCTTAGTGTTTAAGAGCTAGCGTTTTGCCCCCTTAAGAAAGTTAATGCTAGTTTATCAACACTAACTTTATTTCAGAACTTCTCTGAAATGTTGCCACCTTCGGGTGGCTTTTTTTTGTTATCATGAAACTCCTTTCAATAAACATAAAAGCAAATGCAGGACAAAAGGCGAATTCAATCCGACTTAAATTGGCTCAAGGAAAGCCCTGATTTTCTATCGGTGGCGATTGTGAATGCCTTGCATGACTGTCAATTGCTGGATGCTAATGAACTGTTAGAAAAAGCGGTGATAGAAAGTGAAACATTTACTTTTGAACCCACTCATCGGCTGGGTGTTTATTTTGAGCAGTTGTGGCATCATCTGGTTCGCTCGAACTTATCGCTTAGCCTGCTACGTTCCAATCAGCAGGTAATTATTGATAAGCAGACGTTGGGTGAATTCGATTCCATTATCCAACGTTTAAACTCAAAGCAGGTTGTTCATTGCGAACTGGCGGTAAAGTTCTATTTGCAAATTGGCATTGGACAGCAAATGGCTGATTGGGTTGGGCCCAATTTGCGCGATCGTTTTGACCGAAAATTTCAGCGCTTGATGACTCATCAATTGGCTCTATCGACAAAGGCAGAAGTTAAGGATTGGCTGGAACAGGAACAACTGTTTATTGATCATATAGGTTTGCTAACTCGTGGCCGTTTATTCTATTCGATAGACAACTTTTCAGACCAAAGCTTCAAGCACCCAGCAGAGGTCGACCCGCAGCATTTAAAAGGCTTCTGGGCAACGCATCGTGAGTTTAAGGAATATCAAAGCCAGTCTGACTATGACTGGTATCAACTGCCACGAATGTATTGGTTATCAGAGCTGACAGCTGATGACTATTCGCAGGTGGACAAGCTTGGGCATTTAAATGAGCAACAGCTGTCAATGGTAGTTGCCATGAACAATGAGCGTGAGTTGATGCGTGGTTTTGTGGTCACTGATGAGTGGCTGGAAAGAGCTCGGCAAAGAGTTAAAGATTAGACTGAAAAATAAAAAAGCCCTGATGAGTTACCAGGGCTTTTGATAGACAATCAGCGCAGTCGATTATCAATCAGATGTTGCACGACCGATGGATCGGCAAGCGTTGAAGTATCACCAATACTGTCCACTTGGTTTTCTGCAATTTTACGCAGAATGCGGCGCATGATTTTTCCAGAGCGTGTTTTCGGCAAGTCAGGGGCCCATTGAATTTTATCCGGCTTAGCAATTGGACCAATTTCTTCAGTGATGATATCGATTAATTGTTGCTTAATTTCATCATTATACTCTACACCTTTTTTGAAGATAACGAAGGCATAGATCCCCTGGCCTTTAATATCGTGCGGATAGCCTACTACGGCAGACTCCGCAACTAACGGGTGCAGATCTAACGCGTTCTCAACTTCTGCAGTGCCCATGCGATGGCCGGATACATTAAGCACATCATCGACACGACCAGTAATCCAGTAGTAGCCATCTTCATCTCTATTAGCGCCGTCGCCAGTAAAGTAATAGCCTGAATATTGCGAGAAGTAAGTCTGGAAGAAGCGGTCATGGTCGCCATAAACGCTGCGCATTTGTCCAGGCCATGAGTCTTTCATGACCAGATAGCCGCTGGCTTTGCCTTCCAGTTCATTGCCATCCTGATCGAGGATAGCGGGCTGCACACCAAAGAATGGACGAGTGGCTGAGCCGGGTTTTAACGGAGTGGCACCAGGAAGCGGAGAAATCAAAATACCACCAGTTTCGGTTTGCCACCAAGTATCGACAATTGGGCAGCGCTCGTTGCCAACTACCTTGTAATACCATTCCCAGGCTTCTACATTGATTGGTTCACCGACACTGCCTAACAAACGCAATGATTTGCGTGACGTTGAGGTTACGGCATCATCGCCGACCGCCATCAGGGCGCGAATGGCGGTTGGAGCTGTGTAGAAGATATTAACCTTATGCTTATCAATAACCTGCCAGAACCGAGAAGGGCTTGGGTAGCTTGGCACACCTTCAAAAACTAACGTAGTAGCGCCGTTGGCCAGTGGTCCATAGAAGATGTAGGAATGACCAGTAATCCAGCCAGCATCGGCGGTACACCAGTAAATATCGCCTTCATGGTAATCAAAGATGTATTTGTGGGTCATGGCTACATGGAGCAAATAACCACCGGTCGTATGTAAAACCCCTTTGGGTGTGCCAGTAGAACCTGAGGTGTAAAGAATGAATAGTGGGTCTTCGGCGTCCATGGTTTCTACCTGGCATTCCGGCTCCATATCTTTCTTTAGCTCGTTATAATCAATATCGCGTTGATCATTCCATTGAATATCGGCCAGACGGTGTTTGATGACAAACACACTGTGTACGTCAGGACAATGCTGCAATGCTTTATCAGTATTCGCTTTCAAAGGAACTGTTTTACCGCCACGGACACCAGCATCAGCAGTGATCACCACGCGACAATCACTGTCTAAAATACGGCTCTTTAAAGCTTCAGGAGAAAAGCCACCGAAGACCACCGAATGAACTGCGCCAATACGCGCGCAAGCTAACATGGCAAAACCGACCTCGGGAATCATCGGCATATAGATACAGACTCGATCGCCTTTTTTAACGCCTCGACTCTTGAGTGCATTAGCCATTTTACAGACTTCATCGTGTAGTTCCTGATAGCTGATATAGCGCTGCTGATCAGGTTCGTCGCCTTCCCATATGATCGCCGTGTGGTCGGCTTTATCATTTAAATGGCGGTCAATACAGTTGTAGCTAACGTTTAATTTGCCACCTTCAAACCATTTTATTGACGCGGTTTTATAATCGACATTTTTAACGGTTTTCCATGGCTCAAACCAGTCAATGAATTCATGCGCCATGCGCGACCAGAACTTCTCCGGTTCTTGAACCGACTGTTGGTACATGCGCAAATATTGTGCTTCATCAATGTGTGGGGTATGAGTGCTGAATTGTTTTATTGGATAGGTTTTTGATTCAGACATAAGTGACTCCTAATGACATATCAGCTCAGCATAAAACAAAAATCCAAGGCAATAAAGTCTTTGACAGGAATAGTGATTATTAGTTGTTGTTATTAACTATAACTGATTGAAAAACAATAACTAACAAATAAAGTTGAGCCATTTTGGGTTGATTAAAGTGGTGCTAAATATTACTTGAGAGCAATGATTTAAAGAATAAGAGTGATATTGTCAATCAAACGAACTTTGTCCATAAATGCTGCAATCAGTATCACTAATTCTTTATCATCTTCCTGAGCGAGTTCAAGGTTATCCTGGCGAGCGATGTGCACATAGTCTGGTTTGAAGTTTTGCTCTTTTAAACGCTTGATTGCCGCTTGCTCTAGTGAACGATAATCGCGCTCACCATGGTCTATTTGCTGTTTCATCCAGCCCAGCGTTTGGTAGATAAAGGACGCCTGCTGTTTTTGTTCTGTGCTTAAATATCCGTTGCGTGAGCTCATGGCAAGACCATTATCTTCGCGGACAATCGGTGCAGCGATAATCTTAATATCGAAGTTTAGATCACTGGTCATACGGCGGATAATGGCCAGTTGCTGAAAGTCTTTTTGGCCGAATACTGCGCAATCTGGGCGCACCATATTAAAGAGTTTACTAACTACTGTGGTGACACCATCAAAATGGCCAGGACGAGATGCCCCGCAGTGATTGTTTCCTAATTCCGCTACCTGAACCTTGGTTAGGTTGGGCCACTGTGGGTAGACTTCTTTGACCTCCGGAGCAAATATAATATCCGCTCCTTCTGCTTCGAGTAATGCTTGATCTTGCTCGAAAGTGCGAGGGTAAGAATCAAAATCCTCGTTGGGCCCAAACTGAGTCGGGTTAACGAAAATACTGACCACTACAATGTCGGCATTTTGTTTAGCGGTTTGCACCAGGCTCAAATGGCCAGCATGCAAATTACCCATGGTCGGTACAAAGCCAATACGATGGCCCATGTCTCGGTGCGTTTGAATCAGGCGGCGCAGAGTTTCAACAGAGTTAACAACGATCATGTGTAACGCTCGCCTTTAATCAAAAGAGTGTTCAGCAGCTGGAAAGTTTTTCGCGCGAACTTCGCTGTGAAATAGCTCAAAAGCAGCTTTGATATCGCCTTTGGCATCGGCCATAAAATTGCGCACAAATTTGGCCTGGAAGGGCGAAATACCCAGCATGTCATGCAGTACCAGAACCTGGCCGTCAACATCAACGCCAGCACCAATGCCCATGACAGGGATGGTGAGTGATTCGGTGATTTGTTTGGCCAGACTTTGCGGCACGCACTCGAGCACTAACATGCGTGCGCCAGCGTCTTCCAGAGCTTTAGCATCAGCCAGCATTTGCTTGGCTTGTGCTGAATCACGCCCTTGAACCTTAAAGCCACCCAATGCATCCACCGATTGCGGTGTTAAGCCGAGGTGGGCACAGACCGGAATGCCACGTTCGGTTAGACCGGCAATAGTGTCGTGTAGCCAATCACCACCTTCCAACTTCACCATGTGAGCGCCAGCCTGCATAATCAGAGCTCCCGTATGGTAAGCCTGTTCTGGAGTGGCATAGCTCATATAGGGCATGTCACCAATTAACAGGCAGCGCTTGTTGCCGCGCGCTACACAGGCGATATGGTATTCCATGTCTTCAAGGGTCACCGGGACGGTGGTCTTTTGACCTTGAATCACGTTGCCCAATGAGTCGCCTATCAGAATGACATCGACACCGGCATCCGAAATGACGCCAGCAAAAGTGGCATCATAAGCCGTAATACAGCTGAATTTCTCGCCTTGTCGTTTCAATTGTTCGATATCGCTAATGGTCAGGGTTTTCATGATTCAATCTCGACTTACAGAGGATGAGGATTAAAATAATTGCGGCCAGTGGTGGTACTTTTTATTTGATCAAGCAACATATTAAAGTCTGCTTCATTTTCTACCAGATCGATGCCTGAAGCATTCACAATCAACAATGGCGATTCATCATAATAATAAAAGAAATCAGTATAAGCTTCGCATATGGTTTGCAAATAGTCTTTGGTTACAGGACTTTCTGAAGCGCGACCACGCTTTTTAATGCGCTCCAGCAGCACCGGTACAGAAGCCTGTAAATAAATGACCAGATCCGGCTTCGGCGCATCAATAGTGAGGTTCTGATAGACCTGTTCATATAATCTGAGCTCGTCCTGATCCAGCGTGGAACGGGCAAATAGACGATCTTTTTCCATCAAGTAGTCAGCTACACGAACTGGGCTGAACATGTCTGATTGGCGCACTTCCTGCAATTGACGCACACGCTGGAACAGGAAATACAGCTGCGTCGGCAGGGCGCCAGACTTAGGATCCTGGTAAAAGCGCTCAAGAAATGGATTCTCTTCCGCCTGCTCGAGAATTAAGTCGCTGCTTAATGCTTCGGACAGTCTGCGAGCCAGTGTGGTTTTGCCTACACCAATCGGGCCTTCGACGGCAATAAAGTTGTGTGGTATGGATAAAGTTACACTCACTCAAATACTCCTGGCTCAGGCATGTCTTTTTCAGAGATGCCAATGGTGATTCTTGTCATAGTTCAAGGCCACTAAATCATATTGTGGGCAATGGTCTAGTAATTCACTGACTATACTACCATCGGGAAGCGTCATTTCAGGACTTAGTTCAGCCAATGGTTTTAATACAAAATCCCTGTCTTTAATACCGTAGTGGGGCAGGGTTAAGCGGTCTGATTGCATGATTGTATGATCGTAGAGCAAGAGATCCAAATCTAATGTGCGGGCCCCCCAGCGTTCTTGGCGAACTCGCCCCTGTTGGTTTTCAATAGCTTGTAGCTGGTCGAGTAACTCTAATGGGGCAAAGCTGGTGACTAGCTTGGCTACGGCATTGATGAAAGGGGGTTGATCCTGGGGACCCATCGGAGCACTTTGATAGAGGCTCGAGTAACCCAGCAGATAACTATTGGGCAGTTGATCGAGCGCCAGCAAGGCTTGCTCAATTTGCTGAACTGGGTGGTTTAAATTGCTGCCAAGACCAATGTATGCAATAGAGCGTCTTGTCATAGAGTGACTTGCCATGGCTGTAATGACTTAATGCTTATTTTTGTTAGCGGGCTGACGCTTCTGATTGCGTGGCTTGCGTCGTCTGCGTTTTTTGCCGCTACCGGTTTTCTGTACCATCTGACGGCGGTCGTTGGCATCGGCTTCTTGAAACTTGGTCCACCAATCGGCCAGTTCTTTCTGGCGCGGATCGGATTGTGAACGCAGTAGCAAGAAGTCGTAAGCTGCTCGGAAGCGCGGATGCTCAAAAATACTCCAGGCTTTTTTGCCATGATGGGCAGGCAACCGCAATTGCATACTCCAGATATCTCGAATCACCAGGGAATAGCGGCGTGGGATAGAAATATGCTGGCTTTGTGCATTCAGCACGCGTGCCATGCTTTTGAAAAAGGCATCGTTAAAGTTGGTGCCTTTCTGCTGCAGAGCTTCAGTGCTTTCGAGCAGAGGCTGCCATAACATGACCGCCATTAAAAAGGCGGGATTGACGGTTTGCTCAGTGGCAATTCGTGTGTCGGTATTTTCCAGCGCATCAAGCAGCAATTGTTCTGTCGCTTGTGTTTGTGTCGAATCGTCATGCTTTAGAGCACGGTCAGTAGCTGGGAAGAGTGCGTGAAACAAACCGTATTCCCGCAATTTCTGGAAGGTCAGTTTGGCGGCACCGGCCAAGAACAGTTTGCGATACTCTTCCCATAGGCGAGCAGCTGGAACCTGTTCTAAAAAATGGGAAAGTTCAGCAACCGGTTTAAGCGTTTGCTGTTCGATGGTCAGATCAAGCTTGCAGGCCAGTCGAACCACACGCAACATGCGCACTGGATCTTCACGATAGCGCGTTTCCGGATCGCCTATCATGCGTAGCTGTCGCTTGCGCAGGTCAGCTAAGCCACCGCAAAAATCATGCACTGAGAAATCTTTAATATTGTAGTAAAGCGCATTGATGGTGAAATCGCGACGAATGGCATCTTCTTCAATATCGCCATAGACATTATCGCGCAGGATCATGCCTTCTTTGGCCTGTTGAATATTGTCATCACAATGGGCGCGGAAAGTGGCCACTTCAATCACATCGCGGCCAAACAGAATATGGGCCAATCTAAAACGACGGCCAACAATTCGGCAGTTGCGGAAAAGCTCTTTAACTTGTTCCGGCGTTGCATTAGTTGCAATATCAAAGTCTTTCGGGTGCAGTCCAAGTAATATATCGCGCACGCCACCGCCGACCAGAAAGGATTCAAAGCCAGCATTGCTCAAGCGGTATAAAACCTTTAAAGCATTGTCGCTGATATCTTTGCGTGAGATCGAATGTTGATCGCGCGAGATGATTTGGGTGTTGGCGCCTGCGCCAGGCGTTTCTGTAGCCGGGCTAGCAAACCAACGTTTAACAGACTTGATTATTGAACTCATAAAGTGTGAATTTGATAGTATGGGGCGATCATAGCACAAGCGCCTATCTAATTAATCTAAATAAAGAATTTGTTGGCTGGCGGGGATTTGGTCAATCCTGAACTGATTAACAGCATAATCCATAATTATAGCGGGCGCTTCCTGCTGCAATTCTTCTGGAATCGGCTGGCCCAGAAACCCCAGCGCACGACACAGAAGGTGTGAGGCCTGCTGACTATTGATGGCAGGAGCATGATTCTGTTTGGATAATTTATTGCCATCAGAGTTTATGGCTAATGGTAAATGATACCAATCGGGTGTTTTGGCCTGGAGTACTTCGTATAAACGCAGCTGTCGTGGGGTTGAATCCAGCAGGTCGCAACCGCGTACCACATGATCAATCTCTTGTTCGATATCATCGACGACGACTGCCAGTTGATAGGCGATGAGTCTATCCTTGCGGCGAATAGTAAAATCCTCACGATAAAGGGAATCATCAAACTGACATGCGCCCTGAATCTGGTCTTTGAAACTATAATCACCCAGTCCATGGCGAAGCCGAATCGAGACTTCATCCTCAAAGCTTAGACTTTTAGTGGCACAGATATTGGGATAATAGCCGTTACTGCTCAGTGACTTAATTTTTTTGCGAGTACAGTTGCAGGCATAGATGAGATCTTGCGATTGTAATTGCTCAATAATCTCTGCATAGCGATCCAGCTGTTGGCTCTGATAACTGATGTCGCCATCCCAGTACAAACCAAATGCTTCTAGCTGGTGCAAAATCATATCACTGGCACCGGCAACTTCGCGCGGCGGATCAATATCTTCAATACGCACTAACCATTGAGTGCTGCGAGATTTTGCGATCAGATAGCTACCGACGGCTGCTATCAGCGAGCCAAAGTGCAAGGGGCCAGAAGGAGAGGGTGCGAAACGTCCTGCCATAGCTAGGAGACAGTTAATGGCTTACAGTAGAAATGGGCAGACTAGAATACCTGCCCATGTCAATTAACTACCGTATTGTTTTTCTTTGATTTCTGCCAACGTTTTGCAGTCGATACAAAGCTCAGCAGTAGGACGCGCTTCAAGGCGACGAATACCGATTTCGATACCGCATGATTCGCAGTAACCATATTCATCATCATCGATCTTGTTCAGCGACTGAATAATTTTCTTCAGCAATTTGCGTTCGCGGTCACGGGTACGTAACTCAAGAGAGAATTCTTCTTCTTGTGCAGCACGGTCAACAGGATCCGGGAAGTTTGCTGCTTCGTCCTGCATGTGGTGCACAGTCCGATCAACCTCTTCCATCAATTGTTTTTTCCATGCCGACAGAATGTTACGAAAATGCTCATATTGAGCATCGTTCATATATTCTTCGCCTTTCTTCTCTTTATAGGGTTTAAGACCTAATTTCTCGAGGGTGCTATTTGTAACTGATTGTTTACGTGGCATCTAAGCAACGCTCCATTTCATATTAAAACCAGACGCCTCACGGCGCGCACTTGGCAAAAAAGCGAGCTGTAATAGGGCTCACTTTGAAAAAGTGAAACAGGGATATTATCCCTATGACTGACAATTGAAAAGCCTATTCTTTGTAAAAAGTGCAAAAAATAGCCTTTTATGGCCTAACTGACTGCATAACTCTATGAAAAATCAGGAATAATGACAGGCAGTTCTTTGTTTAAATAAATACTGGCGGGGCTGATATGGGTGTTATAGGCGATGATTTCAACCCCAGCCTTTGCAGCCTGATCTAATAACTTAGCATATTGTGGATCAATATGCGCAGCGGGGCTGACAGTTTTTATGCCCGTATGTTGTACCAGAAAGAAAAGTACTGCACGATGTCCTTGCTCAACCATAGCCATCAACTCACGCAGGTGCTTTTGTCCACGTGTGCTTATTGCATCGGGAAAGAAACCAGCACCGGTTTTAAAGTCGTTCCCTTGTTCGAGTAAAGTGACGGTTTTAATTTCCACATAGCAGTCAGCCTTGTCACTGGTCTCAAGCAGCAGATCGATACGACTATTTTCATCACCGTATTTCACTTCCTGTCTGACAGAGTCATAGCCGCTGAGCTGTTTGACGGTGTTGTCCGCAATCCCTTCCATCACAATTTGATTGGCCAGATGAGTATTAATGCAAATTATATGGCCAGCGGTCGTTTCATCTAAGACCCAGGTGTATTGATATTTGCGTTTTGGTTTTTTGGAATCAAGCAACCAAACGGTATCACCTTCTTGCCAGCAGTTTTTCATCGAGCCGGTATTGGGACAGTGAGCAATAAAGTCACCGTGTTTAGTGTTATGAACATCTGCAAGGAATCGTTTGTAGCGCTTTTTTAGAATGGCTTTTTCGAGTGGTGGTGAAAAATGCATGTCGGTTTGTTATTGGCGATTTTCAGCCCATTCTATCAGTTCTTTAATCGGGATGGGGCGACAGAATAAATAGCCTTGCATAAAGCCACATTTGTGTTTAAGCAGGTATTGATATTCTTCATTGGTTTCAACGCCTTCGGCGACCACTTCTATGTCCATCTCGGAGGTCATGCCTAATATACCGCGCGTAATAGCGGCGTTATGAGCATTCTGATGAATGTTACCAGTAAAAGTGCGGTCAATTTTGAGCTTATTAACCGGAAGCATGTTGAGATAACGCAAACTGGCAAAGCCGCTACCAAAATCATCAATGGCGACATCAAGCCCTAGCCGACGCAGTTCATGAAGCAGTTCATTAATATGGTCTGTATCATGTACCAATACATTTTCAGTAATCTCTACCGTGATTTCGCTGGGTCGAATCTTATAAGTCTTCAGTGTTTGAGCAATCTTTTCAATGAAGTCTTCGCGATAGAACTGAATGGGTGAAAAGTTAACGGAGACCGAATTAATGCCATAACGTTTGAGCTTAGCAACATCTTGGCAGGCTTGATCTAAAACCCACTCACTGATCGGGATAATCTGTCCTGTTCTTTCGGCGACCGGAATGAATTCCGCCGGAGAAATATAGCCCTTGGTAGGATGCTTCCAGCGGATCAGCGCTTCAACTCCTCCGATGCTGTTGTCGTGACTCATAATCGGCTGATAGAAAAGCTCAAACTGGTTCTGCAGAGTAGCCTCCTGCAGTTGGGCGCGAACGGCGACCTGTTGATCCACGTTAGTATTCAGTTCCGTGGTATGCCAGAAGATGTAGCTACCCCCGCGCTTTTTCGCCTCATACATGGCAATGTCTGCGCGCTGGATCAGTTCCATTGGGTGTTTGAATTCCTCCTCGCTGGTTGCAATACCAATGGCAGCGGAGAGTGAGACCTCAATATCATCTACCTTATAAGATTCGCCAATGCGGTCCAGTAATTTTCTGGCTAAGGCTTCAACTTGCTGACGATCAGAAAAGTCTTTAACGACCACCACAAATTCATCGCCACCAAAACGAGCCAGTAAATTGGGTTTGAGAATTTCGGAGTTAAGGCGCTCTGCAGTTTCAACCAGAACCTGATCACCAAACTCATGCCCTAAGCTGTCGTTAATGGGTTTAAAACCGTCAAGATCAATGAATAAGATATAGGCAATAGTAGAAGGGTCTTTATCTTTTACCAGCTCAATCAAATAACGTTCTAATGCCGAACGGTTTTTTAAATGAGTTAATGCATCATGCGAGGCATGAAACTCAAGCATTTCCTGGCGTTGGATGCGATCAGTGATATCGTTTTGTAGCCCAATAAAGTGGCTTACACTGCCGTTATTGTCTTTAACTGGCGAGATCAGAAGTTCGTTCCAGAATGGGGTGCCATCTTTTTTATAATTCTTAATAACCGTAGAGATTTCTTCCTGTTGTCGTAAAGCTTTACGAATCGCTTGTCGGGTTTCTTGATCGGTTTCCGGACCCTGTAAGAATCGGCAGTTTCTGCCAATGACTTCGTCTTGGCTGTAGCCTGTGATTTTCTCAAAGGCAGAGTTTATATAGATTGCTGGAAAGTCATCTGCACGGGCATCACTGATGAGAACACCATGGGTGCTTGATTCTACACTGCGCTCCAATATTTTGAGGCGCTCCTCGTTCTGTCTTTTTCGAGTCCAGTCAAGGGCAATACCATGCACACCTGTCACTTCGCCATCGACGATAATAGGCATGTTGGTGACATAAAGATGCAGTAGTTCACCTAAGCTGTTATGGCCCCTGATTTCATAGCGCTGTGGTATGCCTCGTCGAGCGGCTTCAAAGTGCTCGCGCGTTCTGGCGCGATCCTCTTCGACAACAGCCAGGTTGTAGTGATTTCCTATGAGCTCCTGCTCGTTAAGCTGCATCAGTTCGCAGCCTGCTTTATTGATACTGGTAAAGTTACCTTCCAAATCTAAAGTAAACACAGCTTCTGGATTATGGATAAATAAAGAGCGATTTTGTTGTTCAAAACGTTCACGCCTGATGCGATGTTGATGTTGTTCAATGATCAGTGCGGCCAGGTCGCGGCTACGCAATATCAGATCAAGTTCACTGTCTTTGGGCTCGCGGACTTTTCTGAAATAGACAGCGAAAGTACCAGCGGCTTTCTTATTTTCGCCAGTGAAAATGGGATGGGACCAACAGGCACGTAAATCATAGGCATGTATCAAGTCATGAAACTGATCAAAGCGACTATCAGCAAGCATATCGGGAACAACGACTGCTTTGCCCGTGGCGGCGGCTGTGCCACACCCACCAACGCCTTCTGCCACAGGTAGACCATCAAGTGCCTTTAAGAAACTTTGTGGGAGTTGGGGGGAAGCCAGGGAGATTAATGCTTGGCCTGTTTGATCGACCATCATTACTGAGCAAAGGGCATCGTCAATCTGGCTTTCAATCAGAGAGCAAATATCGTCGAGTTTATCTTCCAGGGATTTAAACTTTACGACTGAGTTTAAGGTTCTATATTGGGCGTTAAGCTGATTTCTGGTTAAGCTGGCTTCTTCGCTGGCTTTTTGCCAAAGGTAGATAGCGAGGATTAATCCGATGGATAATATAATGATGAGGATCAGCGGTAACCAAGCTGAAGAGAAACTGGATGTGAATGCCAAAACAGCAATTATCATTAATAATTATTCCCAACAATGCATTTTGTGAAGCGTCTCACAAAATCAGTATTAAGAATATTAGTTCAAAAAGCAATAGCTCTATTGCTAAATTAGAGGTTTGTTGGCTAGATGAGCGTTAGATGGCTCACAGAATGACTATTCAGCTAAATAGACTTTGCCGTTCTCCACTTCCAGCGGAACTTCACCAAGATGAGCCCCTGCACAGGGGCCTGCAACGCACTTGCCTGTCTCTGGTTCAAACAAGGCTCCGTGAGTAAAACACATTAAATATTGCTCATCGTCAGTCATAAACTGGTCATCCTGCCAGTTCAAATCGGTACCCGCGTGTGGGCAGCGATTAACGTAACCATAAACATTGAGGCCTCGGCGCACTACAATCAGATCACGGTCCTTATAAGGGAAGGCTTTCGCCTGACCATCTCGGATATCGGTAACTAAGCAAATGTGTGACATATCAGTAGTACTCGGAACCTTATGCTGTAATTGGATCAAAAGATTCTAAACAATGTTAGAATGAACTGATTCTAACAGTATACAAAACAGACGCAATAAAAAGCTTATTGGAGCTCTATGACAACGTTACTCTGGCTGATTGCCATTCCTCTTTTTGCTTATCTACTGTATCTAGTCGCCTTTTATTTTATCCAGCATCGGATGCTGTTTCCGCTACATGAACTTCCCCCGTCTGATCCAAACTTGATCAAGGATGTTGGTGGTGAACTGGTGCGGTTGTCTTTTTCAGCGGGGGAATTTGAGCTGGCATACTTGCCTCCGTTACAAAAGTTTAAGCAGCCTTTTCCAGTACTTATGATCGCCCATGGTAATGGTAATATTATTGATGATTGGGCACCGCGAGTCGATCATATGCGTGAACAGGGCTATGCAGTGGTGTTGGTGGAATATCCTGGTTATGGCCGTTGCGACGGTACTCCCAGCTTTGACAGCATCTCAGAAACCATGAACCTTGCCTATGAGTGGGTTGAGCAACAGGAACAGCTGGATAAAGATCGCATTGTATTATTGGGACGCTCAATGGGAGGAGGGGCAGTATTAACCTTAGTGCCAAAGCATAAGCCGATAGCGATTGTACTGATGTCCACTTACGCCAGCATTGTTGATCTGGCGTATAAGCGTTTGCTACCAGCTTTTTTAGTGCAACACCCTTTCGACAACGTAAAAGCTTTGTCCGAATATCAGGGCATGGTCTATTTGATTCACGGTAAAGCTGACAAAACAGTACCGATAGATGCGCTGCACAAACTTCTTACTGTGAAAGAAGATGCCACGCACCAGATTTATGAAACTGCACACGCCGATACACCAGGAGACTGGGATAAGTTCTGGCAAGAGTTGGAGCAGTTTTTGAAGCCGGTGGTTTTTAAAGAAAGAAAAGAGTAGTTCTTATTGTGTGGGGAGCATTGGCTTGATTTTGATCATTCGCCAATGAAACGTTTAAGCCTAAAATAGCAAAGAAAAATAGAGACAGTGATTGGGTGAGCTTCATCATATGTCCTCGTATTATAGTAGCCATCGAACATTATCATGCTGTTTCTGCTTTTAACATGGTGTAAAATAACCTATTCATTCAATTAAATACCCCGGAAAACGGTTTAATGACGCATAAAGATAGCCTGAGTGCACGCCTACCTACGCCTTGGGGCGACTTCATGATTCACGCGCTTGAGGCTGATGATGGGAAAGAGCATGTGGCTTTAACATTCGGCGACTGGAACAGTAAATCCCCAGTGTTAGCGCGCATCCATTCAGAATGTTTAACTGGCGATGCCTTGTTTAGCTTGCGTTGTGATTGCGGCTTTCAATTAAAAGCCGCCCTGCAAAAGATCGCGGAAGAGGGCGCTGGCGTATTACTGTATTTGCGTCAGGAAGGCCGTGGTATCGGCTTAACCAATAAAATTCGTGCCTACTCGTTACAAGATCAGGGCATGGATACGGTGCAGGCCAATGAGCATTTAGGCTTTGGTGCCGATGAGCGTGATTTTAAAGTCGCCTCAGATGCACTGGACCAGTTAGGCATCCAAAAAATCCGCTTGATGACCAATAACCCACGCAAAGTCAGCTCAATGATTGACGCGGGAATTGATGTGGTTGAGCGGGTCCCACTGAAATATGGTCATAATCCACATAATGAAGGTTATCTATCGACAAAACAGTCGAAACTGGGGCATTTGTTCTAGACACACAATTTAATAAGGATCGGTATGACACTTAGAGTTTTGTTATCAAAGGATAGCGCGCCTGCGCAATGGGGCGAGGGTGCTTTATTAAGCTACAAAGAAGATGCAGTCACTATTCACGCTGAAGGCTCCGACTTGGTACAAATGGCGGCCAGAAAATTGGTAAGCCAGGGCTTGTCCTTTTTTGCTTTAGAAGGTAATTGGGAACTAGAACAGCAATGGGCATTTTTTCAAGGTGCTTACGATCCTAAAATTGATGTGCAAATTGATTTTGCTGAATTATCTGATGACGACAACAAAGAGTTGGAAGCCCGCATTCAAGCCAGTCGCTGGATGCGTTCGATCGTTAATGAAACTCCTGAAGTGTTAGCGCCGCAAGTGTTAGCCCAAGAAGCTGCGGACTTTATCCAAAGTTTGGCGCCGGACAATGTTCGCTATCAAATCGTTTCTGGACAGGATCTTGAGAAACAAGGACATGTTGGTACTTGGGAAGTGGGACGTGGTAGCACCAGACCACCTGCCATACTAAAGCTTGAGTTTGACCCTAAAAACGATAGCTCGGCACCCGTAGCTGCATTAGTAGGCAAAGGAATCACCTTTGACAGCGGTGGTTATAGCATCAAGCAAAGTGCCGGAATGGTACATATGAAAGCCGATATGGGTGGTGCAGCGACAGTCACAGCGGGCTTAGCACTAGCGATTATGCGCGGCCTGGACAAGCCAGTTCACCTCTACCTGTGTTGTGCGGAAAACCTGATCAGTGGGCATGCCTACAAGCTAGGCGATATCATCTCATATCCAAATGGCGTTTCGGTTGAAATTCATAACACCGATGCTGAAGGCCGTTTGGTATTAGCCGATGGTCTATTGCTAGCCGGACAAACGGGCGCGCCATTAATTATTGATGCCGCAACGCTCACCGGAGCCGCAGTAACCGCAGTTGGTGAAGATTATAATGCGGTTTTTGCACTGGATGAGGATGAGCGCAATGATTACCTCAATGTTGCGCAAAGCGAAAATGAACGCCACTGGCCATTACCGCTGGAACCATTCCATGCCGCCAAATGCCCATCCAACTTTGCTGATACTGCCAATAGCCGTGCAGTAAAAGGTGGTGGACCAGGTGGCGCCAGCAATGCAGCCGGCTTCTTATCAAGGTTCGTGCCAAATGACGGTAAAGGCTGGGTTCACGTCGACCTTGCCGGAGCCTATAACGACAGCCCGACCGCTTATTTTTCCGCAGGCGGTACCGGTCATGGTTTCAGAACCATAGCTGGGAAGCTGTTGAAGTAATTCTGTGAGGTAATTATTTAGTCAGCTTTGTAAATAACATAAAGGGGAGTATCTATTTGCTCCCCTTTTATCGTTAAGTGACTTTTGAGAACGGTTTCTTTTTTAAACCCTGCCTTTTCCAGCATTTTTATTGAGGCGATATTGTTGGATGATGGCGGTCCAATGAGTTTATCGTAGCCTAGCTTATTAAAGCAGTAGTTCACCAGAGCATTTAAGGCTTCTGTCCCAGCCCCTTTCCCGATTGCTTCTTCCTTCATCATAACTCCTATTTCTCCTATCTTGAGCCGAGAAGCCCTTTCATTCATTTTTGCATTGACACCACAAAAGCCTAAAAGATTCAAAGTGGTTGTGTCTTCTATAGCAAATAGATAGTGTTTTTGGTCACTGCTATCATTAAGCCGTAAAAAGCGATCAAAGAGCGACACTGCCTCTGCTTCTGAAATTGGGTCAGAAATATGCTGCATTAGAATGTCATTAGTATAAATTCTAATAAACTCTTCCGAATCACTGGGTGAAATGAGTCGATAGTTAAAATGAGGACTGTTAAACAGGTATTCCATGGTATAAGGTTTGCAACGATAAAAAGAAATCATACTGGTGGTGACCTTTGAATACAATTGGGCAAAATATGGAGCAAAAAAAAACTCAGGGCCGTTTGGTTTGTGTCGGTCTTGGTATGACTTTAGGTGCGCATATCACTCCTGCTTCTTTGAAACAGATAGAGTCCGCAGATGTAGTGTTTATAGGAGCTTCAACAGGTATTGTCGAGGAGTGGGTGAAGTCTATCAATCCTAATACTATCAGCCTTCAGCCTTTTTATCAGGGCAGAAATTCTCGCAAAGAAACCTATGCCCAAATGATTGAAGCAATACTGGAGCAAGTTCGCTTAGGCAAGAATGTGTGCGGAGCATTCTACGGCCATCCGGGTGTTTTCGCCTTGGCACCAAGAAAGGCAATTAAGCAAGCCAGAGAGGAAGGCTATGACGCTTATATGGAGCCCGGAATCTCTGCAGAAGCCTGTTTATATGCGGATTTGGGCCTCGATCCAGGGGCAACAGGTTGCCAGCAATTTGAAACCAATCAATTTATGTTCTATAACAGACAAGTCGATACAGCGTCATTGCTGATATTATGGCAGGTGGGACTGGCGGGAGATAAGGAGTCAAGCAACTTCTCAACAACAAGAGAGAGCTTGCAACAACTGGTCGATAAGCTAGTTGAATACTACCCTCCTACTCATAGAATCATAGTATATGAAGCTAAGTTACTGGCAATAGATACTATTCGACAGGAAGAAATTGAATTAAGGAACTTACCAAAAGCAGAATTGAATATGAACTCAACACTGGTTATACCTGCGTACAAAAGATTAATTGACTTAAAACTATAACTTACTGTTAAATATGGGAAAATAACGAAGGAGTAACACATGAATAATATTGTAAACTTTTTATCTCAATTGGGGGCAAGCTCACAGTCATTAACTCAGGATGAAATCATTGAGTTAGCGGGAGAGCATCAACTAAGCGAACAGGAAATCCATGCCGTTCTGGAGCGCGATCATCAGAAGATCGCAGAGTTGCTTGATGCTCGGACTAATGTTTGTGGTCTTTTGCTTCCAGCAGAAGATGATGAAGATTCCGAGGATGACTCAAGCCGAGAAGAAGAAATAGCCGCTTGATATAAATTTTGAATAAAGGGATTTTTACATCGAACCTGATAAAGACTCTTTGCATCATTGCACTGAGTCTTTTCTTCTATTCTACCTCTGAAGCCAGCACTGCTCAGGTAACTAGTCTTGAGGAGCTGTTTAAAGCTGCTGATACCACTCGAAGCTCCGACCCTAAAGCATTTAATCAATATCTAGGTGAAATCAAACGTAGTTCTGATTCATTGACTCAGCAGCAGCAGGAGCTTTTATGGTTTTATGAAAGCTATGCAAAGGCTTATTCCGGCAACTATGAAGGAGCCATTAACGACTTAAAATCCTTAATTGAAAGCTCTAACAGTAAGCTAATGAAGTTTAGGGTAAGGACTTCGCTAGTAAACATTTTCTATATCACACGTAATTACCAAGAGTCTATCAGCAATGTGCAGACTTTAATTCAACAACTCCCCGAAATTGAAGATGCTGAGATTAGGCAGTTGGGCTTGATGGCAATAATCATGACCTATAAAGGTTTTAAGAAACATGAGCTTGCCTCAGAGTATGCTGATAAGTTAATGAAAGAAAAGCCTCAGGGTCGTAATCTCTGCTTTGCTAAGCAATTAAAGATTGAGTCCACCCAACAGATACAGCCTAAAAATATTAGCGAACACATGGTTCAGGAAGCTATTACTCAATGTGAAGCTGTTAATGAAATGATTGCTACTAGCCTGCTAAGAATAAGCTTTGCAAGATTATGGTTAGAAACAGACCCTGAAAAATCGATTAGTTATCTTAAGAAATATTCACAGCACGTAGAAAGCACTAAGTATCCTAGAGTCATTGCGGAATACTTTATTGTTCATGCAAGAGCCTTATGGAGCGCAAAGCAAACAGAAGAGGCTGTAAATAAAGCCACTCAAGCTTTAACTATCTCTCAAAATGAGGCGTTTATTCAACCCAAAGTGATGGCTTATGCATTGCTCTACGAAATAGAGAAAGCTGCGGGTAACTTTAAAATGGCGCTTGAATTTTATGAAAAATATTCTGAGGCCGATAAGGCTCAGATAAATGAAATCTTGGCGCAAGAAATGGCATATCAAATTGTTGAGCATCAAACTGCTGAAAAAGAACAAGAGATTAAATTATTGAACGAACAGAATAAAGTGCTCCAGCTTGAGCAAGATTTAGCAAAGAAAGACGCCACTAATAATCGTTTAGTATTAGCTTTGGTTATTGTGTTATTGGCAACTCTGGCTTTCTGGACATACCGCATCAAACGCCATCAAATTCGTTTGCGGAAACAGTCGCAAACGGACCAGCTAACGGGGCTAAGTTCACGCCATCATTTTTACGAAACTGCTAAAGCTATTTTGCATCGCAGTGAGCAGGAGAAACAGGATGTCGGGTTTATCCTGTTTGATATGGATTATTTTAAATCGGTCAATGATAAGTATGGACACTTAGTGGGTGATTGGGTGCTACAAAAAACTGCAGAAGTGGTTAAGGCCAGCTGTCGTCAGAATGACTTGGCGGGGCGTTTAGGCGGTGAGGAGTTTGCGATATTTTTACCAGCATGCAATCTTAGAAAAGCTGAGCAACTGGCTGAAATCTGTCGTAAGGCTGTGTCGCAAATAGACACCTCTGAAACAGGATATCGTTTTGACGTTTCTTCCAGTTTTGGAGTTACCAGTACCGAGCTGTCCGGTTATGACTTTATGGATTTAATTGCCGATGCTGATAAGGCCATGTATAGCGCTAAGAGCAAAGGACGAAACCAAATCGTGGTGGTGGATGGGTTTGTCAAAGACTTTGAGAAACTGATTTCATAATTAACTTTTTTCGTTACTTGAGCCTCAATCTTTAATCCCAAAAAATTGTTCTTTTATGGTCGGCTCATAAGTCGGCCACTCTTCAATCACTTCATAGTAAACTCCTTTCTGATTAAACTGGGATTCCATCAAGCAAAAATGATCAACCTTAAGTTGGTGGTGAACTGACTCAGTAATTTCTGACTGAATGGTGGCATCTCGATAGAGCGTAATGTGCGGACGGAAAGGTTTGGTCGATTGTTTGATATGGATACCCGCCTGTTTGAGGTTGCGGCTAATGTGTTGGTGCAACGCTGTAAGCTGGTCGTTTGGTATGACTTCGAGACACCCAACTTCGGCTTTGGGATAATAGGCAAACTGGTTCAATTCAATATCAAACGGCTTTATGGCCGGAATTTCAATAGTTTCCAGAATATCATCCAGTTGATTACGCGGGAGCTCACCTAAAAACAGTAGTGTAATGTGGAAATTATGAGGGCTCACGGGGCGCCCAGCAAACGGGCACTGCTTTTGTAATAGCTCCAGCTGGTTCTTGAGTTCCTGGGGAAGTTCTATGGCGAAAAAGAGACGTGTCATATTTTTGTCAGATTTTGTTAGAGATGGCATAACATTAGTGCTCTTGAATTTGCTACTATCATAGTCATGAGATTGATACCGATAAAGTGAAATGGCTAAAAAACCTGTTAAGAAAAGCGCAAAAACGTCTAAAAAGAAGCAACCGAAGAAAGTTAATCAGTCCTTCTGGCGCAGAATCCCTTGGAAAAAGGTGATTTGGCGAGGTGGTTTGATTTTCACAGCCTTATTTATTGCCTTTGTTATTTACTGCGACATGGTGATCAAGCGCCAGTTCGATGATAACCGTTGGCAGCTTCCGGCCAAAGTCTATGCTCAGCCCCTGGAGCTGATGAACGGCAAATCGTTGACGCCAACTCGTTTGGAGCAGGAATTGGAATTGTTGGGCTACCGTAAGGCAATTAAGGCTACGCGTGCTGGTGACTATGAAAAGTACGGTGATTACTACTATATTCATGTGCGCCCCTTTGCCTTTTGGGATGAGTCACAGGCAGCTCGTCAAATCGCTTTTAGTTTGCGTAACGGGCGCGTCAGCCAGTTGAAAGACCATGTGCTGGGTGAACCATTGCAAATGGCACGTCTGGACCCTTTGTTGATCGGGCAAATTTACCCCAATCGATTGGAGGATCGCATTCTGGTTAAGCTGGAACAGATCCCCGAGCATCTGATCAGAGCTTTAATCATTACTGAAGATCGCGATTTTTATGAGCATAGTGGTGTCTCGCCGAAAGCGATTGCACGTGCCCTATGGCATAACGTAACTTCTGATGGCGGTACACAGGGAGGCAGCACCATTACCCAGCAATTGGTTAAGAATTATTTCCTGACCAATGAGCGAAGCTTATGGCGCAAATTTCGTGAGGCGGTTATGTCGGTGCTGCTGGAAGTCCATTACGAAAAAGATGACATCCTCGAAGCCTATTTCAATGAAGTCTATTTTGGTCAGGATGGACCAAGAGCCATTCATGGGGTTGGCCTTGCCAGTAAGTTTTATTTTGATAAAGAAGTTGAGAATCTGACGCCAGCACAATCGGCATTACTGGTTGCTATCTTGAAGGGGCCGTCGGTTTATGACCCCAGACGTCATCCTGAGAATGCCATGAAGCGTCGAAATCTGGTTTTAGGCTTGATGCAACAGACGGGTGTGCTTAGCGAGCAGGAACTCAAGCAAGAAAAGCAAACCACCTTATCCCTGGTCAGAAAACCAAGCATTCATTTATCCAAAGTACCGGCCTTTATGGATTTGGTGCGTCGTCAATTGCAAGATTCCTATTCCGATGATGAATTAAACTCAGAAGGTCTAAATATTTTCACGACGCTTGATCCTGTAATCCAGATGTATAGTGAGCGCACGGTTGAAGAGTCAATTAATACTATTGAGAAACAAAGGCAACAGGAAGAAGGCACCCTGCAGGCAGCGGCAATAATCAGTGATAGCCAAAGTGGACACATTTTAGCGGTGATAGGTGACCGCAAAGCGGGTTACGCCGGTTACAACCGCGCGATTGATGCCAGACGGCAGATTGGTTCGGTAATCAAACCTTTTGTATTGCTGGCAGCATTGGAGCAGAACTCCAGTTATCACTTATCTTCCAGCGTTAGTGACTTCCCGCTGTCATTGAAACAACGTGACGGCAGTACTTGGCAGCCGAGAAACTTCGACCGTAACTTCCATGGTATGGTGCCGCTCTATCGTGCTCTCAGTGAGTCTTACAATGTGGCCATGGCACGATTAGGTCAGGAGGTAGGCGTACAGCGTCTGGCGGACTTTATTGAGCGCTCAGGGGTAGAGAAAGATGTTCGCCCACTGGATGCTTTGCCATTGGGCGTCTTAGAGCTAACTCCATTGGAGTTGCTGCAACTGTACCAATCAATTGCCAGCAACGGATTGCGTATTAAGCCATCTTCGATTGTCGCAGTCACTGACAACTCGGGCGGGTTGCTTGAGCGTTATCCTGTGGACTCCGAAAGAGTCGCCAGCGAAATCAATGTGTATCTGGTCAAGGCTGCCATGCAGTTAGCAGTAGAGCAGGGCACGGCCAAATATTTACAAAAGTCCAATCCGTTTACTTCCTTTGCTGGAAAAACAGGAACGACCAATGATCTTAAAGACTCCTGGTTTGTCGGTTTGTCTGGCGATCATTTGGCGGTAGTCTGGGTCGGACGTGATGATAATCAGGATGCGAATATCACCGGTTCAACCGCTGCATTACCAGTGTTCTCAGACATATTTGCTGGCATCAACACATCGCCCATAGACATGGGTTATCATGATAACATTGAGTGGAAGTTGGTGGATTACCGTAGCGGCTTGCTGGCAACCGATGACTGTCGAAATTCTGTCAGCGTACCCTACATCCGTGGGACAGCGCCAAAGGCTACGGCGGATTGCCAAAAAGACTTAAGTTTAGAAGTGAATAGTCTGGAAGAAACAAATCAGTGATAGAAAGTCTAGAATAGACGAATAGACAATAAGGAATTTTAATGAGTTTTATATTGAATGAGACTTTAGCAAAAGACGCGGTCGAGCTGGGTAATTTCAATTTATGTAAATTGTTGTGGATGAATGACAAGCAGTATCCATGGGCAATTCTGGTTCCACGCGTGAATGATATTCAAGAGCTGTATCAGTTAACCATTGCGCAACAAATTAATGCCATGGAAGAATCTAATTTTCTACTGCAAACCATGGCCAAAGTTTTCAAGGCCGATAAGATGAACGTAGCGGCACTGGGCAACATGGTGCCGCAGCTGCACATTCACCATATTGCGCGCTATAAAGATGATCCCGCCTGGCCAAGCCCAGTATGGGGTGTCAAGAAGGCGATTCACTATGGTGAGAATGAAATGATTAAAGAAGTCAGTCCATTATTAGCCAAACTGAAAGATAATTTTGGTTTTAGAGAAGTCTAATCGAAGTTTATTAGTGAACGAGGAGTTGGGTTACGAAGCATAGCTTCTAACCCAACCTATAAACGTAAAATAACTTAAGGATGAGAAAACTCAAGGACGTGAAAATTTAAAGTGCGGATTCTCTTTCCATACAACCTTGGTATCAACAGGTAAATCAGCAATCGCTTGAGCAATCACTTCTGAAAGCGAAACCAGATTCGGTACATCAATAATTTCTGCCTCATCATGAACCTGATGATAATGATCCTGGCCGCGCCACACCGAAATTGCATGCATTGGAATTCCGGTAATATCAGCCTGTTGACCGTGCTTAAAAACCTGCTCCACTTTTTGCTGGGTGAGATCCATTAAGGCAAAAGGCGCATTGTCGGAACGCATGAATAAACCCATCTGCGCAAAAGGATCGGCATCCAGTGACCAGCCTGCTTTAGCAAAATCATCCTGTAATAGCGCGAACAAATTGGAATACTGATTACCCGTCATCCAGGCGCTTTGTGGGTGTTCTTCGACTGGGGTTCCCACCAACTCAAACATAATACCCGTTTCAACTTTATTTAATGGCACCAGTGGGTTTTCGGCGAAATGCTTTGAACCTAACAGACCCATTTCTTCAGCATCCCAGGCAGCGATAATAATATTGAAAGGCAGTTTTTCTTTTTGGGTTAACAACTCGGCAATAACTAAACTGGCCACTACACCACTGGCATCATCATCGGCACCATTAAAAGTGATATCGCCTTCCAGCGCCGGGTTTTGACCAACGTGATCATAATGCGCACCGACCATGATGTACTTATCATTGTCGCATTGGCAATCAATGTAGCCGATGTAATTAACCGCATCGATTGAATTCCCTTTATGTTCAAAAGAAAACTCCTGGCGATAAGAATCGGTTTCTGGCAAAGGCTTCAGGCCGATAGCTTTAAAGCGCTGTTCAAGCCATGCATGAACCTGTTTCATTTCAGGAGTGCCCGTTTTGCGGCCTTTGAGCTCATCGCTGGCCAGAAAGTTGATCCATTGCTGAGCATGCTCCACTCTAGCTTCTTTGGCAGACTGCGGAACATTGTTAGCGCTGGCCGTTCTTGATAGAGAGAAGACTGCTAGCGTCAGGCTTAACAGCACAGCAAGGCTGGAGACAAAAACTGATTTCATTGTAGGTAATCCTTCGGTAATACGGATAACTGGTCTTGTACCAATTGAGTAGCGAGTGTCCAGTCTACCTGATCCGGGCTCTCAATATCCTTAGCAAGTTGTTGCAAAATGTTAGCCTGGACTGCACCACGACTTTGTGCCTGAGCATAAGGTATGTGATGGAACATGACCATTGAGTAGCGTGGAATAAATTGCTCAGGAAAGCGTTTCTCTAATTCAAAAGCGAGGGATTTCTTGAGGTGGAACTTGGGATCACGCACCGAATCACGCATCTCAATATAATTATCCAGCGCCATATCGGCAATCGCATTGGCGTTATCGCGACGTGCTTCATTAAAAGCTGGGAAAACTTTTTCCCAATCGTCGTCAAATTGATTCAATAAGGTGTTCAACTCTGCACAATCTTCAAAGCCGCAGTTCATGCCTTGTCCGTGGAAGGGCACGATGGCATGCGCCGCATCACCAAAAATCATGGCGTTACCATGGAACCATTTTTCGCTACGCACCGTACCCAGAACGCCTGTAGGATTATCAAAAAATAGATCCTTCAGGTTGGGCATTAAGTCATAAGCATCTTTGAAATATTTCTTGAAGAAGCTATCGACTTTTTCAGCTGTATTAAGATTGGCAAAACTGGCTTCGCCATTCTCTGTTGGCATAAACAGCGTGACAGTGAAGGAACCATCAAGGTTAGGCAACGCAATCACCATATAACCACCACGAGGCCAGATATGCAGGGCTTCCTTTTCAATCTGGAAGTGGCCAGCTTGATCGGCAGGAATGGTTAACTCTTTATAGTTATGTTCAAGTAGCTCGGAACTGAACTGACCAACCTTGGCTGCTTCCATAAATTGGCGTACTGGAGAACCAGCGCCATCGGTGGCCAGCAAAATGTCATAGCTTAAAGTTTGCTGTTGGCCGGTCATGGCATCTTCAAGGGTAAACATCTGCTTGTCGAAATCAATGTCGACCAAAGGGTGCTTGAAGTGGAAAGTGACATTACCAGTGGCTTCGGCTTCGTCGCGTAACAAGCTGACTAAGCCGGCACGGGACACCGAATAAATGACTTCTTCCGGACGCTGCCCATAAGCCTGGAATTGCAGTTCGCCTGCTTCGTCATGGAGCATGCGACCTTTCATGGGGATCAGTAGTTTTTCAACCTGGTCCATGATGCCAACTTGCTGCAAAGGACGTATACCACGATTGGCCAGCGCTAAATTGATCGAGCGGCCAGCCGGAATATCTTCCAGACGGATATCCGGCAGTTTTTCGTAAACATCGACTTTGTAACCACGTAGTCCCAAATAGATACTGGCCAGCGAACCAACCAGCCCCGCGCCTATGAGCGTGATGTGTTTATCTTGAGTTACTGACATGTCAACCTCACTGCAAACTATCTTTTAAGATAGCGACGAATCGGTACGCATCTTCGAAAGAATTATATAAAGGTACTGGTGCTACGCGAATGACATTCGGATGACGGAAATCGCAAGTAACGCCTGCCGCTTCGATACGATCAAATACGGTTTTACCATCAAGGCCATGCAAGTTCACAGTTAAGGATAACTGGCAACCGGAAGCACTTTCATCGGCAGGGGTTAAGATATTAATTTCATCCGCCAGTTCTTGTGCTAATAAGTCTCGCAGATAACGAGTCAGCTTTAATGACTTTTCGCGTAGGGCGTGAATGCCACCCGCTTCTTTGACTGTGTCCAATGATGCGCGAATGGCAGCTAAAGACAGAATAGGGGGGTTGGATACTTGCCACGCTTCTGCGCTCTGCATTGGCACAAACCGATTTTCCATTCTAAAACGAGACTCTTTGTCGTGTCCCCACCAGCCAGCAAATCGAGGTAGCTCTAAATTGGCGTGATGCTTTTCATGCACGAAACAACCGGCCACAGAACCCGGACCAGAGTTTAAGTATTTATAAGAACACCAGGCTGCAAAGTCCACATCCCAGTCATGCAAGCTCATCGGAATGTTGCCGGTAGCATGAGCCAAATCGAAACCCACCATACAGCCCTTGGCATGACCAGCTGCGGTAATGGCTTTCATGTCCAGAACCTGCCCTGTGTAATACTGAACGCCGGGCAACATGATTAGCGCAATCTCGTCACCGTGCAGTTCAATCAGGTTGAGCAGGTCTTCAGTCCGTAAAGTCTCTTCGCCTTCGCGTGGTTTTGCCAGAAGCATAGATTGGTCAGGATCAAAACCATGGAATCGGATCTGTGATTCAACCGCATAATGATCCGAAGGGAAGGCATGATCTTCAATCAGGATTTTATTGCGCGTTTGAGTAGGGCGATAAAAGCTGACCATCATGAAGTGCAAGTTTGCTGTCAAAGAATTCATGCAAACCACTTCTGTGTTTTTAGCACCGACTAATTTAGCTGACTCTTCGGTTAAAAACTCATGGTAGGGCATCCACGGGAAGTCACCGGAAAAGTGACCTTTAACGCCCAGCTTTTGCCACTGGCTTAGCTCATAGTTCAAGTATTCCTGTGTGCGCTTTGGCTGTAAGCCAAGCGAGTTACCGCACAAATAAATTTCATCATCACCATTGTCTTGCTTAGGAATATGAAATTGTTCGCGCATATGCTTTAACGGATCCTGCTGATCGAGGTGTTGCGCATGCTCAAGTGAAAAAATAGTGCTCATAATGGTTTCTTCTTAATGCTTTATTGTTCTTGTTCTGAATGTGTTTCAGAACATTCAATTAATGGGTAAAGAATCGGGCGGCTTGGTGCAGCGTCTAATTCAAATGCGGGTATTTGCAGGTTTAAGCAATAGATGCCATCAGTAATATCGTCTGGCACAAATATCATTTCGGTAATGGTTCTATCGCAACGTGCGGTGTCCGTCAGCTGATGACTATCAGCTTCCAAGTTCCAGTAAATATGATGATTGGTGAGATGACCTTTATCATACATTTTGTCCACTGAGGGGAAGTCTACCAATAAGTGCTTTATAGGACTGTCTGCCAGCCACTGCATCGCTTCTTGTGTGAAGAATGGTGGCTGATTGGTATCATCGTACCGGTATGACTTTTTAACATCATGATTGGGAACACAGCGAACGACTAAGCTCTCAATATTATTTAGAGTGTCTTTTTTGATAGCCTGCTGCAGTTGTGCCGTATCAATGACTCGATCAGCATCTTCAAGAGTTGGTCGATAGCTATCGTTAGTGGCTTCTGCCAACTTTGGCTCAATGCTGATCACGCAGGCTACAGATAGGCTATTATTAAAAATGGCGCCGACCGAGACCTTTTGGTCGCTGATATGATGAATCGATTCAGTATGGGTGCCATTGCAATGGGGAACCAATTGAATCGAGTCAACATTACAGCTTCCGCCCTTGGTGGTGTCGCCAATAAAACTGCCTGCTTGTAGTGGCTGTCGCTTGGCGGTTTCGGCATCAAAATGATTAGGCTGTTTACCATCAAAGTTTAAAGCAATCGCTATTGAGTGCGGATGTTCTATATCCACCTGATAACGCTTGCCCATAAACTCTGTGATTAGATTGAAGTTGCTCATTTGAGGAAGCGCCCTTTATCCAGATTGAGCCACTCAAGAGCTGTACCATGCAGTAAGCGATCCGAAATCGCTTTATCGTAGTTCATGGACTCGATCAGTTTACCCGGCTCAAGCTCACCTAATGGGAATGGATAATCAGTACCGAGCGCAAGTTTCTGCGGGCCCATTAATTCAACCAGATATTCCAGCATCTTTGGGTCATGCACCAGGGTATCAAGATATATTTGTTCAAGATATTTGCGAGGATGATGATCATTATCAACACGCATTAAATCGGGGCGCACTTCATAAGCATGCTCAATCCGACCAAGAGTTGCAGGAAAACTCCCTCCGCCATGAGCAAACGCAACACGTAAGTTGGGTAAGCGTTCTAACACGCCACCAAAAATCATTGAGCATATGGCCAGAGAACTTTCCGCAGGCATACCCACCAGCCAAGGCATCCAGTATTTTTGCATTTTCTCTTTGCCGACCATATCCCATGGGTGAACAAAAACGGCTGCGCCCAGTTCTTCAGCTGCCGCAAAAACTTCAAACAGGTTTTCATCGTTGAGATTCCAGTCATTAACATGCGAACCAATTTGTACGCCAGCCAGCCCCAGCTCTTTAACGCAACGCTCCAGCTCCTGAATGGCCAATTTAGGTGACTGCATCGGCAAAGTGCCAAGACCCACAAAGCGAGTAGGGTAACGCTCGACCACTTCAGCGATGTGGTCATTAAGAAAGCGCGATAAATCCAGTGTGTCTTCTGGCTTGGCCCAGTAGTTGAACATGATCGGTACGGTGGACAACACCTGCACGTGAACTCCGTGATGATCGCAGTCTTTCATGCGCACTTCCGGTGACCAGCAATTATCCTGAACTTCGCGGAAAAATTTACCGTCAACCATCATCCGTGCACAGTCGCACTTATGATGTTCCAGTTGAACAAAACCACCATAGCCGTAACGCTCTTTTAGATCAGGCCAGTTCTTGGGCAGAATATGAGTATGAATATCAATCTTTAAATCAGACATAAATTAAAGATCCAGTTTGTTTTGTTTAGGCATGACCGTACCGCATTTATCGCAGGTACGGTGCTCTTCGCTTTCTAAAAAGCGCTCGAAGACCGGTAGAAAATCTTTTTCCACATTGGTCAGTTGAAAATATTCTTCGTACAGTTTGTTATCGCAGTTTTCACAAAACCACATCAAACCATCTTTTTCATGCTCCAGTCGTTTACGCTCAACAACCAGGCCAATAGAATTGTCAAAGCGAACCGGCGAGTGCGGAACTCTGGGTGGCAACAGGAAAATCTCCCCCGCTTTAATCGGGTAATCAACGCGCTCGCCATTTTGAATAGTGCGCAGTTCCATTTCGCCTTCCAGCTGATAGAAAAACTCGGGGCCTTCATCATAATGAAAATCGCGGCGACCATTAGGACCACCAACAACCATCACAATAAAATCGTCCTGCTCGAAAACCTGTTTATTGCAAACTGGAGGTTGCAATAAATGGCGGTTTTCATCAATCCACTTTTGAAAGTTAAAAGGCGGAACCGGGGTTAATGTTTTTTCACTCATAGTGGTTCTCCTTAATCATCGTAAATGGTAGCGATGCATTTCAGCTCAATCGCAATCGGCGTTGGTAAAGAGCTAATCTCAATAGTGGTACGACAAGGCTGATTATCGGCAAAATATTCTGCGTAGATTTTATTGTAGGTTTTGAAATCCTCTTTCATATTGGTTAAGAAGACTTGCACATCGACCAACTGATCCCAGCTGGATCCTGAGTCTTCCAAAATGGCGCGAACATTATCAAAGACACTCCGGCATTGAGTTTCAATACAATAATCAGTGATATTGCCTTCATCATCCAAAGTGACACCAGGAATCTCCTTGCTGCCCTTTTTACGCGGGCCAACCCCTGATAAAAACAACAAGTGACCAACACGACGTGCATGGGGATATAAACCGACAGGTTCAGGGGCCGTCGAAGAAACAAATTTCTGACTCATAGAAACCTCAATCAAATTAGCTAGCTGATTTACAATTCAATAAGTTACAGCTCAGATACGGAGCAAACGTCTTGAAAGGCAGTAAATCAGTTACAATAATTAATGGTACAGTTAAATGAAAATACTAGGAAAAACAGGCGCGCGCAATCGGCGCAAGAAAGGAATGCGTATTCAATCGAGAATCCACTTGCAACCACCTTGGTGGGCAAAGATGAATCCTGATGTTTTTTGATGTGGAAAATAATGCATGGGCTCTTTTATAGCGGAAAAGGCCTTCTCAGGCAAGGGTGCTCAATGATTAGGGGTAGGGGCAGGCCAATGTGCCTGCCCGAAAACATCAATCCCTGAAATTCTTAAACTGAAACGGCTGGCCTAAATCTGCCTGTTTCACCAACGCCATCACCTGCTGCAAGTCATCGCGTTTTTTACCGGTCACGCGCAGTTCCTCGCCTTGAATGGCGGCTTGAACTTTTAATTTAGAGTCTTTTATCAGTTTGACGATCTTCTTGGCAATATCCTTTTCAATACCTTGCTTGAAATTGGCAGTCTTGTAAAAGGTCTTACCGGAATGGGTCGCGTCATCGGTGATATCCAATGCATTGGTATCAATATCACGTTTCACGCAGGCCTTATAAAGAATATCGATCATTTGGTCGACCTGGAACTCGGCTTCCGCTGTAATCTTGATGCTCTCGCCGGTCTGCTCAAAACTCGCATCCACCCCGCGGAAATCAAATCGAGTCGATAGCTCACGGTTCGCATTATCAACGGTGTTAGTAATCTCGTGTTTATCCACTTCAGAGACAATATCAAAAGAAGGCATGGTTAATCCTATCTATCAAATAAAGAATAGCCGCTATTATAAGGCAAAATTATCCGCAGACCAGTTTTGCGGTATTAGTTTTCTTGCCCGTAGGCTGGTGATGCACCCAAGGAGCAGCTTCAACGAAGTGAGTGCCTACGTTTTAGACATAACTATAAAACATTGCTCTAAACGTAGGTTGGTGATGAGCGAAGCGAATCCCAACAATACATTTGATACTAGGCTCTGTTGGGATTCGCTTCGCTCATCACCAACCTACAAGAAAAATAATGTATAGATGAAAAGGTGTATTTGTGACCAGTTCTACAACAACAAGCAAGCCACGTCATTTACCTTGAACCAGCACAAGTGACTTTTGTCAGATAATTGTTAATAATCAGTCACACATAAATCATAAAACAGGGTGTAGGTTATGTCTTTCACACAACGAGCAAATCGTAAAACTATTATCAGCATACTGGTTAGCGCTGCTTTACTAAGCGCAGGCTGTCAGCAAGAAGAAGAAAAGCAAGAGAGTCAGGAAGTTGTCGAGCAGGAAGAAGTGACGGTTGATTCTGCCATCTCCAAGGAGCAGTCTACCAAGCAGCAGGAAGAAGCGACGCCTGGCATGCTGTTCGATAAAATTACCACGACTTTATTTGCCGCCCGACCAATGGACGCGACCATGTATGGTGTCAGTGAGGAGGTCGCTGGTGGCTATTATCAGGATAAATTACCCGATTACTCGCCTGCCGCCGAAAAGGCATTACGTCAGGGTTTGCGTCACTATGCTGATCAGCTGGCTACGCTGAAATCAGACACAATCCAGGGCGAGGAGAACCGTCAAGTGGTCATCGATCTGGCTCAATACTATTCAGGTGACAAGAAGTTTGATATTGGCTTCATTGATGGCTGGATGGGCCACTCGCCCTTTATCGTCAGTCAAATTAATGGCCCAGCCATTGATGTGCCTAACCTGCTGCAAAACAATCACCCGATTAAAAACGAGCAAAATGCCAAAGACTATATCGCCAGGCTGGAGCAGTTCGGCGACATGATTGAAAGCGTTAAGAGTAAAGTGCTTGCTGATGCTGAGCAAGGCTGGATACCGCCCAAGGTCATCATCAATGGTGCTCTTAATTTCCTTAACGGCTTTATCGCGGCAGAACCTGAGAAACATGCTCTGGTGACTAATTTACAGACCAAGCTGGATAAACTGGATATTCCAGAAAAGACCAAGGAAGAGATGATGTTTGATGCGGTCAGCATCACCAAAACTACCATCTATCCGGCCTATAAAAACCTGGCCATGGTGATGGAAGATTTACTAGAAACGGCACCCGAAGAGTCAGGCATCTGGGCGCAACCGAATGGCGCTGAGTTTTATCGTTACGCAGTCAGTGAGCTCGGCGATACGGATTTGACGCCGGAAGATGTACATCAGATTGGCCTTGATGAAGTGGAGCGGATCACTGCTGAAATGGATGCGATTCTACAATCGGAAGGTTACAAGGAAGGCACTGTTGGCCAGCGTATGGCAGCCTTGAATGACGAAGATCGATTCATTTACGAAGATTCAGATGAAGGCCGCCAGAAGTTATTGGACGACCTCAATGGCATGCTTGCTGACATCAATGAAGTGATGCCAACCCGCTTTGCAACCATTCCTCCCTATGACGTGGAAATTCGTCGCATACCGGTTGAGCGCCAGGACGGCGCGCCGGGCGGTCAATATACGCCACCACCGCTGGATGGATCTGAACCAGGTATTTACTGGATTAACCTCAAGGACATGAAAGCCAATCCGAAGTTTGATTTGAAGACGCTGACTTATCATGAAGCTAACCCTGGGCACCATTGGCAGATTGCTTTGAATATGGCGCAGGAAAGCCTGCCGCTGATTCGTCGAATCGCTCCGTACAATGCCTATGTGGAAGGCTGGGCTTTATACTCAGAGTTAGTGGCCTGGGAAATGGGCATGTATAAAGATGACCCTTATGGTGATCTGGGGCGCTTAAAGGCAGAACTGTTCCGCGCGGTGCGCTTAGTGGTTGATACCGGCTTGCACCATAAAAAATGGACTCGCGAACAGGCCATTCAGTATATGTCCGAAAAAACCGGCACGGCCCAATCCAGCGTTGTTTCAGAAATCGAGCGCTACATGGTATGGCCGGGGCAGGCTTTAGGATACAAACTCGGTATGCTGAATATTGTAGAGCAACGTGAAAAAGCTAAAGAAGAACTCGGTGAAGCATTCGATATTAAAGAGTTCCATGACCTCGTATTACTCGGTGGTGCTGTTCCAATGTCGGTGCTCAACGACAAAATTGATGCCTGGATTGAAAGCAAGAAACCGAAGTACTAAAGCGTGAGTAAGCGGATGGTAGGGGCGGCCCAATGTGGCCGCCTTTTTTTATTTGTTATCTCGCCGCTTTATGTAGCTTTTTGAGAAGTAGGCTGGTGATGAGCGTAGCGAATCCCAGCACTTTGGGCATGTTTGAAACGGTCTTGCTGGGATTCGCTACGCTCATCACCAGCCTACAAATATTATCCTGCGGACCATGCCGCAATCCCAAGGCAACACCCCAACGTATTGTCATTCCGGCCTACGAGCCGGAATCTGCTCTTTGTAATATTCTAAGCCACAGCAAATATGCCGATCTTGTGTAAGATATATCTCACAATTCATCATGCAATCGCTGAAAACACATCAAAAATCCAATGCAAATATGAAAATCAAAGGGTTACAAGATATTGCACCTTGTCAAGACTCTCGAAATTCATAATATAACTCCTGCTTATATGGAATAAGCGAACAATCAACAAGGAGTAAGTTTTATGAAAAAAAGTTACCTAAATACAAAAAAATGTGCAGTGTTGGGTGCAGTGGTTTCTGCGCTAACATTTGCCTCACTACCCACCATGGCATCTATGAATAACTCAAAAGGAATTGAATCATTAGCCAAAGAAGCCCAAAGCATTGTCCAGGGAAAAGTCATGAAAATTGACTACAAGGATTCTGTTGAAGGCATTCCTCATACGTTCGTAACCTACCAGATTGAAGATGATGTGCAGGGTCTGCAAAAAGGTCGTCAAGTAACGCTACGCTTTATTGGCGGCATCAAAAAAATCAGTGACACTCAGTACGATGTGCTTGAAGTGTCGAATGTTCCTGAGTTCAATGTTGGCGAAGAGAACATTTTAATGATTGCAGAGAAAAGCGATGGTCAATGCCCATTGGTTCGCTGTTCAGAAGGCTTCTTCAAAGTGAAAAGTGGCGAAGTATTTACTGAAAGCGGCAAACCCGTGCAAATCGGTAAGTCTGCTGAGCGTGCGCAGCGTCCGGTAGCTATGGATGATGAACAAGGCGAGATTGCCGGTAAGACTTTACCAGCGCAAGCTCAAGCAAAAGGTGCATCGGTACAGCAGTTCAAGAAAGTGGTTCAGTCTGCTATGAAAGGTAAGCCAGCTAAAGAAATCAAGAGCGCGAATATGGCTCAAAGATTCTCGGCGGCGATTCCTACCGCTATGCCAGCACCAGCTGTTCCAGCGCGAGCTAAGCAGTCCGCTCAAGACATCATCGATGATGTTGACCATCAATAATCACTACTTCACGGAGGAAGTACAATGAAGAAGTTAATTTTAATCTCTAGCGTAATCGCTGCATCGTTTTTAGGAATGGAAACTCAAGCAGCAACTTTGGATACATCATGTAATGGTGTATATAAAAAATGGAACACCAATAGCGTGACCTATCGCGCCAGCTCTGTGGGCTTCCCATCGGGCAATGATTACCGCACAGCATTAGGTCATGTCATTACTCAATTCAACAAAAACCCCAGTAAAATCCGTTTTTCCATGCAATATGGCGATACATCAGTAGGCATGAACAATGGGCAAAACGAAGTCTGGTGGTCAAGCAGCATCAGCGCACCAGCAGTTGCCTACACCTGGAGTTCATGTCGCTGGTTCTTTGGTTGGAGTAATAATATCTCTGAATCAGATATTGTGTTCAAGAACACTGTAAACTATACACCGGGTGTTGAGTACGGTATTCGTGCACGTGCTGAGAATTTAATCCCTTATGGCGGTGCATCACGTCCGTTTAAAACCACAGCTTTGCATGAGTTTGGTCATGGCGCAGGCTTAGGTCATGAAAATGGTCGCTACAGCATCATGGGCCAGGATTGGGACCACATTCATCGTAACTACGTCTATGCTTTAGCCTACATGGGCGAAGATGCGAACTATGGTCTGCGTCAGCTGTACGGTAACAATGCCGGCAATGTCCAGGACGTCGGTTTAGTCCATTGGAAATACAGTGGCGCAAGTGGTGCTTACAGCTCGCACATTCGCACTAAGCTGTACAACACATCTGGCGTAGAACTGCCATACAGCTTTGTTAATGGCGAACGTCGCTACAACGTCAGCAAGGGCCAGCAAGTGCGCATGGAGTTAACCTACGAAAATAATGGTGAATCAGGTCAGGCACCAACGATTTACTACTATGTTTCAACCAATAACTTCATCAGCACCGCTGATACTCTGATTGCAAGCACCTCATTTGCATTGCAGCCAGAAGGTAGCGTCTATACTTCAACCAGAACGGTAACCATTCCATCGACGTTGAACTCAGGCCAGAACTACTTCTTAGGTGGCTTGTTAGATCCAAACAACACCATCGCTGAAGTAGAAGAAAGCAACAACGCAACCTACATTCCGATTCGCGTGAATTAATTATCGAAAAGTAGGTAGGGGCGGCCCAATGTGCCCGCCCAATATTTTTTATAAAGAAGGGCAGACACACAGGTCTGCCCCTACCAAAAAAATCAACGATCCGTAACAGGATTGATACCAACTTCATGTTTTGTTATTCCGGCCTCCGAGCCGGAATCTGCTTTTGGTTGTAGGCCTGAATGACTAGCTTTAGGGTATACACCTAACCAAATATACCGTCATCCCGCGGTTTAACCGCGGGATCCAGTGACTTTCAAGGGAGATCAGATCGGAGGCCGGAATGACAAGCCAGAGTGCTTGCTACCGATACTTCACACACACATTCTTTGCTTCAGTGAAGAATCTCAAAGCTTCCAATCCACCTTCGCGGCCAACGCCTGAGCTTTTTACCCCACCAAAAGGTGTACGCAAATCACGCAGTAACCAGCAGTTGATCCAGACGATGCCGGCTTCGATTTCTTTGGCGACGCGGTGCGCACGTTTCAGATCGTTGGTCCAGACACTCGAAGCCAAACCATATTCAGTACCGTTAGCGAGCATAATCGCTTCGTCGTCGGTATCAAATGGCATGATGGTGCAGACTGGGCCAAAAATTTCTTCTTGGTTCGTACGGCAATGATTGGTTAAGCCGTCGATAACGGTTGGCTCAACAAAGTAACCATTTTCGCAACGGCCTTTTAAAGTTACCTGATTGCCGCCAGTTAACACGGTGCCGCCTTCTTCCTGCGCCAGTTCAATGTAGGAGAGTACTTTTTCCATGTGCGCTTTGGAAACCAGCGCTCCATGTTGGGTGTCAGCTTCTAGCGGATCGCCAATCTTGATTTGTTTTACTTTCTCAATGAAAGCTTGCTTAAACTTATCGTAAATGGAGCGCTCAATATAAATTCGCGAACCACATAAACAAATCTGTCCCTGATTCGAAAAGGCTGCGCGTACTACATTCTCGACCGTATCTTCAAAGTCGCAATCGGCAAATACCAAAGTTGGGTTTTTACCACCCAATTCCAGCGATAATTTCTTGAACATACCCGCGGTGACTTTGGTAATTTGTGCGCCAGTTGCGGTGCCGCCGGTAAAGCTAATCGCCTTGATTTTAGGGTGGGTAGTCAATGGGCCACCGATACTCGGGCCTGTGCCGTGCAGAATATTAAGCACACCATCAGGCAAGCCAGCTTCAACGCACAGCTTAGAAAATAGGAAGGCAGTCATTGGCGTGATTTCTGATGGCTTGGCAATGACTGCGTTACCGCTCGCCAATGCTGGTGCGATTTTCCAGGTGAATAAATAGAGCGGTAGATTCCAGGGAGAGATACAACCGACCACGCCAATCGGATCGCGCAGCGTATAGTTAATGGCGACATCTTCCATGGCATGGCTTTCGCTGGAGAACTGAGTAATGGCGTGCGCAAAAAAGCGGATGTTAGCCGAGGCGCGATAAATATCAACATTCTTGGCCAGCGTAATCGGCTTGCCGTTATCAATGGCTTCGGCTTGCGCCAACATGTCCGCATTGGCGTCGATGATATCCGCCAGATGACACAAAATTTCAGCGCGTTTCTCAAGCGGAGTATTGGCCCAGCCTTTCTGCGCATGTTCAGCGGCAACAACTGCCTGCTCTAAATCATGCTCATCCGAGTTAGGGATTTTGCTATAAACCTGCCCAGTGGCCGGTTCAACATTATCAATGTATTGACCGGCAAACGGATCGAGCAATTGGCCATTAACGTAGTTCTTGATGATTTGCATAGTGGTTCTCTAGTGCTGATTACAGACAGCTGGTGCGTCCGCCATCTACCGGTAAATTAATACCCGTAATATAAGCCGCCGCGGGCGAAGCTAAAAACGCTACCGCATTAGCAAACTCTTCCGGCTCACCGAAACGACGCATCGGAATGATCGACTTTTCTTCCTCTTCCATCTCCTCGATGGAAACGCCTTGCTTATTCGCCTTGTTTTGAATAATGGCTTCCAAACGCACCGTGTTAGTCGCACCCGGCAATACATTATTGACCGTGATATTAAACTGGCCCAGCTCATTAGCTAACGTCTTTGCCCAGTTGGCTACCGCACCGCGGACTGTGTTCGACACGCCCAGACCATGCAAAGGTTGCTTAACCGAAGTCGAAATCACATTGATGATACGCCCATAAGATGCTTCTTTCATACCCGGCAACAACAACTTCATCAATTCATGATTACAGATCAAATGCTGGTTGAAAGCCGCCAGAAAATCATCCGTTTCCGCGGCGTTAGCAGGGCCCGGCGCAGGACCGCCCGTATTATTAACCAGAATCTCAACCAATTGACCATGCTTTAAAAACTCAGCCACCGTCGCCTTAACCTGCTCAGGATAAGCAAAATCCGCTACCAGAACCGCATGCTTCTGACCTTTGGACTTATCCAGTCCATCGCGCACCGCCTCAAGCTTCGCCTTATTCCGCGCCAAAAGAATCACCGACGCACCCTGCGACGCCAACTGCTCCGCAATCGCCTTACCCATGCCCTGACTCGAACCACAGACCAAAGCACTTTTACCCGTTAAATCTAAATTCATCATAGGAAATCATCGAATTCTGTAAAAAGAAGCATTTAAGCATATTTCGGGAGGGATTTTAATCGGTTTGGTGCGCAAGAGGTTTGGTGGTAGATTATCAATGAATAGAGCTAATCAAGATAAAAGAGTAAATAATGAGAACAATTTCAATTCAAGTTCAGCCAGATAAAGTGCCAAACCTTGAACTTGAGAAGATAAATCAGTTATTCAAAGAAATAAAAAAGAATACTTTGGTTGAAAGAGCATATTTTGACGAAGGGAATGATCAAGGGCGTTATATGAACTTTAACTACGATTCAAATGATGTTCAGTCCCTTTGGGCAGAAATACAAGATGTACTATACAAAAGCGAATCAATAAGTAAGGACTTGTTTCAGTGCTCAATGGTTATGTGTTCTGGTGAGAATGGCTGGGATGACTACAAGCTTTTACATCACTTCGATTCAACCGTTGCATTAGATGATTTTAGGTAACGTAGGGTGCGTCGTGACGCACCATTTATTAATTTATTAAAAAACTATTGAGCTAAAAAAATCCCGCATTGCTGCGGGATTTTTTTATGGCTTTAAAGTAATGCTTTTCTTACTGCACTCAAGGTTAACTCTAGTTCTTTTTCGCCATGGGCTGCGGAGACGAAGCCTGCTTCGAACGCGGACGGTGCCAGGTAGATGTGTTGGTCTAGCATGGCGTGGTAGAACTTTTTGAAGCGTTCTAGATCGCCGTTGGCGACTTGCTGGTAGCTGGTGACGGTTTCGGCGTCGTTGAAGAAGAAGCCGAACATGGAGCCGACATGATTGGTGGTGAATGGGATGCTTGCTTCGTGGGCTATCGCGCGCATCCCGTCTGCCAGTTGTTCGGTGTAGTCGAACAGTGGCTGGTAAAAGCCTGGTTTGGATAGCTCGTTCAAGGCGGCAAGGCCTGCGGCCATGGCCACTGGGTTGCCTGATAAAGTGCCTGCCTGATAGACGGGGCCAAGTGGTGCCAGCTGTTCGAAGATTTCTTTTTTACCACCAAAGGCACCGACTGGCATACCGCCGCCGATGACTTTGCCTAAACAGGTCATGTCGGGTTTGATGTTGTAATAACCTTGCGCGCCATCCACGCCCATTCTGAAGCCGGTCATGACTTCATCGAAAATCAATACGGCACCATGTCGGTCACACAGTTCGCGCAGTCCTTCGAGGAATCCCGGAACTGGCGGAATACAGTTCATGTTACCGGCGATGGGTTCGACGATAATACAGGCGACGTCATCGCCAAATTCTGACAATAGCGCTTTGACGCTATCAAGGTTATTAAACTCGGCCGTTAAGGTGTGCTTGGCAAAATCTGCTGGCACGCCCGGTGAAGTCGGCTCACCAAGGGTTAATGCGCCAGAACCTGCTTTTACCAACAGGCAGTCGGCGTGGCCGTGGTAACAGCCTTCAAACTTGATGATTTTGTCGCGACGGGTGTAACCACGCGCCAGACGAATCGCGCTCATGGTCGCTTCGGTACCCGAGTTAACCATGCGCACCATTTCAATCGATGGAATCAATTCGCAGATCTTGTCTGCCATTTCGACTTCCACTTCGGTGGGCGCGCCGTAGCTCAAACCTTTTTCAGCCGCTTTAATCACAGCTTCTAAAATCGCCGGGTGATTGTGGCCAAGAATCATTGGCCCCCATGAGCCAACGTAATCGATGTAATGTTTATTGTCGACTGAGGTGAAGTATGCACCGTTCGCAGACTTGAAGAAAATCGGAGTGCCACCAACGCCGTTGAAAGCACGAACAGGAGAGTTGACGCCACCAGGAATGTGCTGCTTGGCGCGATTAAATAATTGATCTGATGTGGTCATAAAAATTCCGATAATTGGGTATAAAAATTGAGGTACGAATTAAAGCTTGTTCGAGTGCCAGCTGACCGGAGCTTCGTGTTGACTGAGCTTGTCTTCAACGCCCAGCACTAACGCGAACAAGGCCATGCGCACTTTGACGCCGAAATAGGCCTGGCGAAAGATTGCCAGATTAGGATTATCATTCATGTCATCGCTCAGCTCATTGGCTTCCGGACGCGAGTCGCGTGGTAGCGGATGCATGATGATGGTGTTCGGGTCGCAGAGTTTTTCATAAAGCGATTGGTTGAGGCGGTATTTGCCGCGATAGAGATCCGCTTCGCGTTGCGTTTCGAAGCGCTCTTCCTGAATGCGTGTCTGGTAAATAACGTCTTGGGTATGCAGGCCCTCTTCAAGGCTGTCGGTGATGGTGACGCGATGGCTGTGCTTGTCGCACACCGCCAATACTTTTTCTGGCATGGCCAGTGCATTGGGCGCGACAAAGGTGAAGTCCACATTGGGGAAGACACACAACAATTGGGTCAGCGAGTGCACCGTGCGACCGTTTTTCAAGTCGCCCATCATGGCGATGCGCAGCTTTTCGGTGCCTTTATGAATGCGGTTCAGCTCATTGAAGATGGTGTAGATATCGAGCAGGGCTTGGGTAGGGTGTTCATTCGGGCCGTCACCGCCATTAATCACCGGGATTTTGCTGCCTGCGGCAAATTCTGCTACTGACCCCGCTTGTGGATGGCGCATCGCCACTACGTCTGCATAAGTTGCTAGCACTTGAGCCGTATCGTACAGAGATTCGCCTTTTGCTAACGAGGAAGTGGACATGCCGACCGTTTCGCGGACATGACCGCCAAGCAGGTTAAAGGCAGTGCCAAAACTGATGCGGGTGCGGGTGCTGGGTTCGAAGAACATATTGGCAAGCACCGCGCCATCAAGAACGCGGCAGCTTTTCTCGCGAGCCACATAAGGGTGCATTAAATCAGCAACTTGAAGGATTCGCTCAACCGCTTCGCGGTCTAATTGATCAATGGAGAGAATATGTTGGCCTTGAAAAACCATGCGTGCACCCAAATGTTTGTTATGACTTTTAAGTTGGCGCAATTCTAACATGAAGTTAGCCAATTGGTGTATTTTTGCGCCTCGCAGACCCAATTAAAGGCCTATAACTCCCTGTTTATGCGCCATTTTCTGGCGCTTCATCTAGTAATTGCGCACAAAATGCTTACAATGTGGGCCTGAAAAGCCCATATAGACACAGATTCGAGAGGTTTAGCTGGTGGAATATAGAAAATACCGTTGCCTGGTGTGTGACTTTGTTTATGACGAAGAACTAGGCTGGGAAGAAGACGGCATCGCGCCCGGAACTCGCTGGGAAGATGTGCCAGAAGACTGGTACTGCCCGGACTGCGGCGTCGGCAAAGAAGATTTTGAGTTAATGACTGACGAGTTCAAGAAAAGTCTTTAAGCGATAGATTTTGTTAAGAAGCCTCCGACTGGAGGCTTTTTTGTTTAGTAGCCAGCGTTAGCGCCAATAATCATGAGTATGACTGCCATTAATAGCACTATCGATGAAATAGTAACACCTAGTATTGGAAGTAGCTTTTTATAACCTTTCTGTACCAGAGCCCCAATACCAATGCCAATAGCCGCCAAACTTAGAACCATAAAAAAGATTAAGAATAAGCCAGTAACTATCGCTAAGGTAGATTCTGGGTCAATGCCACCATAGGTGTTGGCTTCGGCTACACCTGCAATGATGAAGCAAATAATTAAACCGAACGGCGCAATTAACCCCAAGACAAATGTTGTGATACCCAAGCCAGAATGTTTTAGTTGTTCCATGTTTTTACTCTCTTATTTTTGATGAAGTGACTAAGAGTAATTAAGTCGTTGAGAAATGGCAAGTTGATATAGAGGGGGCGATGTAGGCTGAGCTCTAAAACTAGGGCAACCACATTGGGTTGCCCCTACCAACAAATAAAACCTTACTCAACTCCATGTCATTCACCACAGGCATTCCTTATTAGTCACCCGCGAAGGCGGGAATCCATAGCTCTTGTAGGGTGTGCCTTAGCACACCTTAATATTAGACAGAACTTTCTTAGTGAGTTTCAATCTGAAGGTTTAATGTAAAAATACAATTAATACAAAGGAACCTATTCATGGAAAAAACAAAAATAGCATTAATCATTGTTCTACTGTTGATTGTCTCTGCTTTGTTGGTAGTAACTGTGTTTAGTAGGGAAAATTCTGAGGCAGTTATCTCTGCTAAACAAGTTGAAGATGAGGAGGCTTACTCGCAGCTCGAATCCATAAAACCTGATAGCCAAGACGTTACTATTGAAAAACAAATTGATGAAAGTGATGTTACGAAGGTTGAAGATATAGCCGACGATTCTATAAACGCACCCAATGAAGAATCTCCACCTTCAGGAGTGGACATTAAGACTGACCATGAGCAAGTGGCAGAGCAGTTTGAAAATGAAGAGGAGGATTACCACTGGTCTGGATATTGGCAAAATGAATTGCAAACTATTGTACTATTTGTTGGAGCAAAAGCTTTTGTAGAAAACGCTGAAGTTGAGTGTAAATCATCCACCTGCGAAGTCTCGGTTGAGCTTAGTGTTAAAGGGCCACAGAATACGGTTGAAGCGGTAGGCGCCTTGTCTGATGAGTTTGCCCAGAGGGAGTTGAAGTTTGTACCAGCGTCAATTGATCCTGAGAGTGGGGAGATTGTGTTTTATACCCAGCCAGGGGATATACCTGAATAGGTTTGTTGGGCGAGATGTCGGTGCGCTCAAAACTTTAAACACCTACAGGCCTGGGTAGGGGCGGGCCAATGTGCCCGCCCAGAGATATAGAACCAGAGCAACCACACTGGGTTGCCCCTACCCAAATGTGTGCGTAGGGACAAGTCATGACTTGTCCGTACAGAAACAGCCAGTTTAATTCAAACGACTCAACTGCTTATCATGCCATTTGCTCAAGGTGAGCAATGCAATAATAGCGCCGAGTAAACACCACCACATGTCGGACTGGGTATCCCAGACGTAGCCTTGGGTGCCGAGGAATGATTCGGCGGCTTCGTCGGAGAGTAGGGCGACCCACCATTCAATCAGTTCGTAGAAGGCGCTGAAGCCGAGGCAGAAGCTGATGATGAAGAAGGTACGCCATTTGGCGTTGTTGAAGACGTTGAGACGGATGGTGATTTCGCGAGCAATCATGGCGGGGACGAAGCCTTGCACAAAGTGCCCTAGTTTGTCGTAGTTGTTGCGCTCCCAGCCGAACCATTGTTTCATGTCGTCGAACAGCGGCACTTCAGCATAAGTGTAGTGGCCGCCGACGATTAAAATGAGGCTGTGAATTAATATTAATATATACAGCATTGGCGTCAGTGGGAAACGTTTGTAGGTCATGCCCAGCGCTATAAAGCCAAGTACTGCGGGAGCGACTTCCAGCCCCCAGGTTGGATAATCTTTTGGGCCTATCCCTGACCAGATTAATACGGCCATGAAAATGGCAATCCAGATGCTGATAGCTACTTTATTATTTTGCATGGCCGTTTCGTTCCTTAATCGTCTTTCTTGTCTTCGGTGTTGGTATCGAAGTCTTTTGCGTCATGGCGTTCGTGCAATTGCTCATGTGGCTCACCCCAGGTGCGATTGACCATGCGACCACGTTTGACCGCATCACGTCCCGCTATTTCTTTCGCCCAACGCATTACATGCTTATAGGTGTCGGCCTGCAAAAACTCTGCCGCTTCATAGACTTCGCCTAGTAGCAGACAGCCGTACCAGGGCCAAATCGCCATATCGGCAATGGTGTATTCATCGCCACAAATGTATTGGTTGTTGGCCAGACGCTTATCCAGAACATCCAGTTGGCGCTTGGTTTCCATGGTGAATCGGTCAATACAGTATTCAAGTTTGATGGGTGCGTATTTAAAGAAATGACCAAAGCCACCGCCGACATAGGGTGCGCTACCCACTTGCCAGAATAACCAGGACAACAATTCAGCGCGTTGCTCAGGCTTGCTCGGCAGAAAGGCATCAAATTTTTCAGCCAGATATAACAGAATAGCGCCTGACTCGAAAATACGAGTCGCTGGGTTGGTGCTGTTATCGACCATGGCCGGAATTTTTGAATTAGGATTAACCTGCACAAAGCCGCTACTGAACTGATCACCTTCGCTGATATCGATAAGATAGGCATCGTATTCTGCTTCTTTGATGCCTTTAGCTAACAACTCTTCCAGCAGAATGGTCACTTTAACGCCATTGGGTGTCGCCAAAGAATACAACTGTAGTGGGTGTTTACCTACTGGCAAATCTTTAGCGTGAGTGGGGCCAGAGATGGGACGATTTATCTTGGCAAATTTACCGCCGCCATCCTTCTCCCATTGCCAGACTTTGGGTGGGGTATAGTCGGAAGTATTACTCATATGCTTCTCCTGACATCATTATTTTTGAATAAATCTAAAGCTAGCATAATGCCATCGTCATATCATTAACACCATCAAGGCTATGAAATAATGGATATGCGTGCTGGTCATGGTATAAAAGTATAAAAATATGGAATAAATTCGTTAACTCCTCGTTAAACCACTGAGAACGACAACAAGAGGGCAAGGTCATTGTCGCAGGAATTGATTGATTACAGTCGAAAGGCCCTGATTTTTGCGGTGCAATTATTGGGTAGCCAGAGTGATGCTGAGGATGTGGTGCAGGCCAGTGTAGAAAAGGCTCTGGCGCATCCAAAGGCACCCAAAGGAGGTATCGATTTACAGAAATGGCTTTACCGTGTTGTGCGTAATGCAGCGATCGATCGGATTCGGCAATTGTCGCGAGAAGATGAGCTGGATACTGAGCAGCAAAGTTCGCCGACTCAGTCGCCGGAAAGACATCTTGAGCAACTGCAAATTAAAACGCGACTGATGACAGCCTTGAATGCTTTGCCTTTGATGCAGAGAGAGTTGATTGTGTTGCGCGATTATCATGGTAATAGCTATGAGGATATTGCGGAAATATTAGCGATTCCGGCTGGCACTGTGATGTCGAGACTGCATCGGGCACGAATGGCATTGCGAGAACTTTTGAAAAACGAATTGAATGAGGTGAATCATGAATCTGTGTGATAAAACCCAGGAATTAATCAGCGGTTATATCGATCATGAGTTGAACCAACAGGATCGACAAAGAGTGCGTGTGCATATTGAATCATGCGACCAATGCCGAGCTGTGTATGACGATTTATTGGCGATTAAGCAGGAGATGGGTAATTTACAATACCCGGAATGCGAGGAGGCACAATTGGACAAAATTATTAAGGAGCCAGTAGCCAACGGTATGGCGTTAGTGGGCTGGATTATTTTAATTATCGGCTTTGTCGGTTTTATGGTGTGGCAACTATTTACCTTCTACACCGAACCGTCAGTTCCATTCTGGGTAAAAGCGGGTGTCTTTTTGATAGAAGCTGGTGTGCTGTTATTATTGGGTAGTGTGTTACGCCAACGAATTATTGCCCTTAAAACAGACAAATATAAGAACGTTAAATTTTAATAGAAGGAATAAAACAATGAGCGATATTGAAGTCTATACAGTGGAGCAAGTACCTGGCCATAAGGTTAGTAAAGTAATCGGTTTGGTGCGTGGTAATTCCGTGCGTACACGCCATGTGGGCAAAGATATTCTGGCAGGCTTACGTAACCTGGTTGGTGGTGAAGTGCATGAATACACCAAGCTGATGGCGGAAAGCCGAGAGCAGGCTATTGACCGCATGTGTGACGAAGCCAGAATGCTCGGTGCAAACGCTGTCGTCGGCGTGCGTTTCGAAACCTCCATGATCGCGAGCATGGCTGCTGAGTTGTTAGCCTTTGGCACAGCGGTGGTGATGGAAAAGGAATAAATTTAAATTCATAAAAAAGGAATCTTCATGAAAGTGTTTAAATTAGTATTCGTGCTGGGACTGCTGGTATTTGCACAAAAGAGTTTGACTAACGATAAATACCTGGTCCTTAAAGGCAAGATTTTGAGTCTAGAAAATACTGGTTTGTCAAAGATGAATTGTGATGTAAGCCTTTGCATGAATTATTACTTTCGCTACAACATAAAGGTTACCGATAGCCTACAAAGTAATCTTCAAAAGGAGATTAAAGCAGTAAGTTATCAGCATTCAGCGGAGTATTATTATGGATCAAAAGAATATCTATTTGTTTTGACTCCAATTAATAATGAGCAGACTATAAGACTTCTTGGAGCGAGCTATTATATTGAGGAAAAAGCGGGAAAGACGTCCGAATTTTGTTTGCAAAAGTCATTTAAGGATTATGCTGGATATGCTTTTGAAAAGAGAGCTTCATCAGAAAAGTGTATTACAGATGAAATTGTATTTAGGGACATGAAATACCTTATGCTTCGTGAGGCTGAGAATAAAGTAATTGAGTTTCTGGAGGCGGAGAAAACGTTACTCGAATTTGAAGTTCTATCGATGGATAAACAAGGGAAACTTTATTATGCGGAAGAGGAAGAGCCTACCACTTGCACGAAGGAAGAGCGAAATAGTTACGATGTAGATAAAATAATGCAATGCTATTCTTGGGAAGATAATGATGTAGCTGTCTTGGAGTTCAAAATAAAGAGAGGAAGTTCATCTCAGGTTGTGTTGCTGATCAACAATGAATTAGAAAGGCTGCCATTTACAAATATAAAATCAGATATTGTAGTTGAGACCAAAGATGATATTGAGACAGTGCGCTGGACCTATGAGATTTTATAAAACTGTAACAAATTAAGGAAATACCACTCTAACTTACATCAGTTCATTGTATGTAAAGGACATTGACTAAATTTTCATTGGCTTTTATGCATACTGAATCCATCCTTGAATAATGGTGTGAGTTAGATGAAAAATGTTTTAATTTTTATTATCACCGTGCTGGTCGTCGCTGGACTGGCTTTTGTGATGATGCGAGCTCAATCTGCAAGCCTGTCCAAGCAACCCTTTGTTAATAAAGAAAAACCTGAAAACCTTGAGCAGGATATGCCAGCGACCAAGCATGTGGATACCATTGTGCTGGGCGAGGGTTGTTTCTGGGGTGCTGAGAAGCGTTTGGAAGCGCTACCAGGTGTTATCGATGCCGAAGTGGGTTATGCCGATGGGCGTGGCCATCCGGCGACTTATGCTGAAATCACCAAATCCAAACATAAGCTCAATCCAGATAATTATGCGGAAGTGGTTAAAGTGACTTTTAATCCGCAACAAATCAGTCTTGAAACCATTATCAAAGATTATTTCGAGTCTCATGATCCGACTCAATTAAATCGTCAGGGAAACGATGTCGGAACTCAATACCGTTCCACCATTTTGATCAATAGTCCTGAGCAGGAAAAAATTGCCAATCGTTTAAAAGACGAGTTTCAGGAACTTATGAGCAAAGCCGGTTACGGCAAGATTGTTACCGTGATCAAGCCGCTTGATAAATTTCACCCAGCAGAAGATTATCATCAGGATTACTTGCGCAAAAATCCGAATGGATATTGCCCTGACTTTTCCACCGGTGTGACTTTTGACGGCAAGCAGGAGCTTGATGAAGTCGATAACAGCACCTTGTTAAGCGGCAAGCAGATTGTGATTGTCGATTCGCAGGACTATTGCCCTTATTGCGAGAAATTCAAAAAGGATGTGGCTAATGATTATCAGGGCACCATTCCGATGACGTTCCGCTATGCTTCTCAACTGGATGGATTGGAAGTGACGACACCAACCTGGGCAACACCGACCATCCTGTTTATTGAAAATGGCAAAGAGGCTTTAGGCTATCAGGGCTATTTATCAGCCAAAGAATTCTACAAAGCGCTGGGCTACTTCAAGCTAGGTGATTCGGAGGCTTTCAATGTGGCGTTTCAGAAAGGCACCGATGGACGTTTCTGTAAGCAATATGAAATTTTCAAAGATACACCGGACGGTGTTTTTGTCGATAAGCTGAGTGGGCAGCCATTGTTTGATACCCGCGATAGATTTAACTCAGGAACAGGCTGGTTATCATTCACCAAGCCGGTTGACGGCGCTGTAACCTATCATGAAGATAACAGCATGGGCATGCAGCGCACCGAACTTCGCTCTGCTTCGACAGGCATTCATTTGGGGCATGTGTTCGATGATGGCCCTAATGGCAAGCAACGTTATTGCATCAACGCCACAGTCTTGGAGTTTGTGCCCAGAGAGAAGTTGTAATAGCTGTTAACAGAATTGGTCATAATTACGCAGGATTTTGTCCGATAAATTAGGTAGTATCATTCCATCAACTGGGGAATGGCACTATCTAAATGAACAATATCAAACAGTTTGTGCATGAGTTCTGGGTCTTTGGCTTGAAGCAGGCCTATGCCTGTATGTTCGGTGGCTTCTTGCTGGGGGTGATGCTGATCACCAAGTACTGGTATCCGATTGATGGTCTGCACCGCTACGACTTTATTTTCCTGGCCGCAATTTTGTTCCAAGTTTTTATGTTGTTGTTTAAGCTGGAAACCTGGAAAGAGGCCTTGGTTATCATCGTCTTCCACCTTGTCGCAACGGTGATGGAGTTATTTAAGACTTCCGATGCCATTCAGTCCTGGCACTATCCTGAAGAATTTATCTTTGGTATCGCCAATGTGCCATTATTTACTGGCTTTATGTACAGTGCGGTAGGCAGCTATCTGGCACGCGTCTGGCGTATCTTCGATTTCCGTTACAGTAATTATCCACCCAAATGGACAACGGTTATTTTAGTCACCGCTGTCTATATTAACTTCTTTACTCACCATTATTGGTATGACTTACGTTGGGTGATTTTGGTAGTCACTTTTTATCTGTTCTTCAGTACCCAGATTCATTTCAAGGTGATTAAAACCCACCGCAAAATGCCATTGCTGTTTGGCTGGTTTCTGGTCGCGCTCTTTATCTGGTTCGCTGAGAATATTGCTACTTACGCCAACATCTGGCTTTACCCCAACCAAAAAGAAGCCTGGCAAATGGTACCTCTTGCTAAGCTGTCTTCGTGGTATTTATTAATGTTGCTGAGTTTTGTATTGGTGACTTTGGTTAATCGAATTAAATTGCCGATGCAAATGCCTGGAACTAAAAAGGCTTCACAATCGCCAGAATCAGAGCTCCCAGCAGAATCAGAACCGGTAACTCGTTAAAGACTCGGAAATAGGTTTGGCTTTTGTTGCAGCTGCCGTCGGCAAATTGCTTTTGGTACATGCCGCAGATGAAGTGATAAATAATTAATAAAACGATTAGTGTCATCTTGGCGTGGAACCAGCCTGAGTTCATGTAGTAGCTCCAATTGTAGGAGGCGAGCCACAGGCCAAAGATAACGGTCAAGACCATGAAAGGTGTGATAAAGCGATACAGCTTACGCGCCATAATATTAAGCTGATTAAAAGCACCGTCATTTTCAGTCATCGCCAGATTGACGAAAATTCGCGGTAAATAAAAAATGCCGGCAAACCAGGCAACCATAAAAAAGATATGAAAAGTTTTAATCCACAACATGCGTTTCGCCTTATGGTTTTTTTGAGTAGACGTATTGGTCAGTAATCATATCGCGGGTGATAACACCATAAATACGCTCTTGTCCGTCGTGTGTGATCCGGTACACATAAGCCGCTGACATTTTCGCCTGTTCCATCTTGTCGAAAGTCTCTTCAAGCGTCGCCTGTAGCGTGATCGATACCAGGTTCTGACGATTAGCCGGTATTTTTAGCAGATTAATGACTTTACGTTTTTGTTCGGCGTCAGGTTTTGGCGTTTCTTCACGCTGCTTTTCTTCGCGCTCCATCATATAGCGAACCAGATCGCTGGCGACCATCATGGATGTCACATGCTCATCTTCCATAACCAGAACCCAGCGCGGTTTGTCTTTGAGTGCAACTTCGATTTCGTCCGGTGTGGAGCGGAAGTTAAGTGTTGCAATGCTGCGTGACATAACGCCAGCTACACCAATACTGCGCAGTACCTGTTTGATTGGACTGACGCGCAAGTCGAGGCCGCGGTCGGTCATCTGAGTTTCCCAGAACGACTGTTGCTTGAACAGCTGGGTCACAACCAGGTTGCCGATTACGATAGAAAACATGCCCGGGAAAATAATATTCGGGTTATTGGTCAGTTCCAATAAAGCCATCAAGGCAGCCAGCGGCGCTTGTAGTACTGCGCCCATTACAGTTGCCATGCCAATCATGGCATAGAATCCTTCGAAGCTAGCTTGGTCGGGGAATAGTTCGCCACCGATATTGCCCATGACGCCACCGAGCATAGCGCCCATAAACAGGGCTGGGCCGATGACCCCACCGGGCAATGACAATCCCGAACAGATGATGGTTGCTATCAGCTTACCGACTAACGCCAGGGCTAAAATTGTTAATGCTAGTTCTCCTTGCAAGGCGCCATTAACCGAGTCGTAACCAATCCCCATGACCTGAGGAATACCAATGGCAATGATGCCAACACTGGTACCGGCGACGGTGGTTTTGAGCCATACAGGCCATTCTCGCGAAATCTGTCTGACTTTGCGGGTAGCCATGATAAAGATGCTGGCGAAGACTCCCCCGGCAAAACCCACCAGTAGAAAATAGGGCATTTCCCACAGCGATTGAATGTCCAACTTGGAAGGTACATCAAACGAGGCACCGTCACCAAACACCAGGCGAGTTAAAATGGCACCGGCCACAGAGGCCAGAATAATCGGAATAAAGCTTGCAACCGCGTATTCCATGATGATGATTTCCATGGCGAAAATCACCCCGGCCAGCGGTGTGTTAAAGTTCGCAGAGATGGCGGCAGCACAACCACAACCAACCAGAATACGGGTGCTGTTGTTGGGTAGTTTCAGTTTTTGCCCAACCCAGCTGGCTGAGGCGGAGCCTAGGTGAATGCCAGGCCCCTCACGACCAACCGATTGGCCCGAAGCAATCGTCAGTCCACCCAAAATAAATTGTACAAAAGCGTTTTGTGGCGGTAAGTGGCCCTGGTGATAACTCATACGCTCCAATACATGGGATACTCCGACTTGACGATGTTCAGGTTTCAGTTTCTGTAACAGCAAACCTACTATCAGGCCGCCAATGGTAGGCAATAATAATCGATACAACCAGTCCATAGTTTCGTAATCGGTGTTGCTATTGGGGTCGGTTGCCCAGAGAACCAGCGAGCTTTCGGTGAAGAGTCGAAACAGGATGTTCGAACCACCGGCCAGGAGTCCACAAATTAATCCAATAACCGCCATCAGGGCTAATGCGTCAAAGCCCCCAAGTCGTAATCGTAAGCGGTCGATCAGTGTCATTGGCGTTGTGAGTTTGTGATAAGTTTTGTTCCCTGCGATGAATTATTTTGCTTTAATCGCAATGTATCGTCGCTTCGGCGTTAGCTAAAAAAATTAGCCATTGTATTCAATTAGTTACATAATAAGAAAATGCAGCCTTAAGAACAAACGATTTCAACGATTTATGACTAAAGATTCCCATCAGCCTGATTATATTATCCGTAAACGTCGCACAACCAGTTGGTATTGGGTTTGGGCGACTATCATCCTTATTCTGTTATTGGGTGCTTTAGCTCTTGGTTACTGGCTTAGTGAGCGCCAATATCGGAGCTTTGGCTCTGCTAATGAGCGCCTCGTTAATATACGAACACAGCTGGAAGAGGCAAATAACAGCAAGATTCATTGGCAGCAACAATATCAAGTTGAACATCAGGTTACGGCTGCGCTGAAAAAAGACATACAAAAGCTAAATACTCAGATTCATAATCTGGAAAAAGAAAAACAGGCTTTTTTACGTATATTCGATCCCAATGCTGTAGAAAGTGGCTTGCAAATCGCTAGCTTTATATGGGAATCTGTTGCAGGGAACGCGAATCAATTTAATTTTAGATTAATGTTGATTCAAGCGGGTCAACAGCAAAGAGATGTTTCTGGTTCGTTCAAAATTCTGTTGGTAGGTAAAGAAAACGGCAAAGAAAAAAGTTACAGTTTGCAGGAGCTAGAAGCGCTTTCTCAGCAAGAGACTCAATTCAAGTTCCGCTATGTTTCAAGCCATAGAGGAACATTTAATATTCCGGAAGGTTTTGAACCTGAGCTGGTTCGGGTTCAAGCAACATCTTCTGGTCGTGGTGGTGAAACTATATTGCAGGATTTTCCATGGCAAGTTGTTTTACAACAGCAAATTCCGAATGAGAATGAGGTAGAGAACGAGAATGTGGGGTAATAAAAGTAAATCACATAATGTAGATACACTGATAGCAGAAGGAACCAGCATCAAAGGTGACCTGACTTTTGAGGGCGCTTTGTTTGTCGATGGAGTGATAGAAGGTGATATTCATGGTACTAATCAAGAGCAGTCCGTTTTATCGGTGGGCGTTCATGGTAGAGTTGAAGGTAATATTGAAGCACCCTTCGTCATTATTTTCGGTCAAGTGGATGGCGATGTGCGTGTGTCGCAAAAAGTCCAGTTAAAACCCGGGGCAAAAGTGAACGGCGACTTATACTATAAAATAATTGAAATGAATGCTGGTGCTACCGTCAATGGTAAAATGGTTAATGTTGGTCAACCGCATGCACTTGAGCATAAGCCTGATCGCAGCGAAGTCGTTTCAGAGGCGAAAGTCAGCAAGGAGCAATCGGATGATAAAAAGTCTAAAGATGAGACCATGCAGTCGGATGATAATAGCGCTGTAAGAGCCTGATTGTAACGCCTGGTTCGAGTAGGGCGGCTGTTATGTAAAATTGAGACGTCTATCCTTCGGAAGGCGTCTTTTTTATGGGTTCTCAATTTCTTTTATCTAGTATATCTACTATTCTCTTGAGATCTTGAAGTTAACCCCCCATATTCGGGTATAATAGAGTTATTAATGTGTTTAGGTAAAATTGAATGTCAATTACAGTAACAGAAGCTGCAAGTCGTAAAGTTAAGCAATTGATCGATGAAGAGCAGAACGATCAGCTAAAATTACGTGTCTTTGTGACAGGCGGTGGTTGTTCAGGCTTTCAGTATGGCTTTACTTTCGATGAAAAGCAGAATGATAACGACATGGCGATTGAGCAGGATGGCGTTAAAATTGTGATCGATGCGCTAAGCTTTCAATATTTGATGGGCTCTGAAGTCGACTACACCGAAGGCTTGCAAGGCTCTCGCTTCATCATTAGCAATCCACAGGCAAAAACAACCTGTGGTTGCGGTTCATCATTCTCAATATAAGCCAAAAATAAAGGTTAAAGATTGAAATGCCAATGGTCTAGCACCATTGGCATTTTTTGTGTCCGGGTGTAAGGCTTTGCTTTGGTTAAGCTGGGTAAATGCTGCCAAGGATAGTTTCTTGATGAGCACCGGTGACTGCGGGAAGGTTGCCTGATAGGTTATTGAGGCAACGGTGTGCCAGCCAGGCAAAGGCCATGGCTTCAATCCAGTCAGGCGCAATACCAAAGTCTTGTGACGTTTTAATCTCAAAGCCCTTCAGGTGTTCCTTAAGACTTTGCTGTAATACAGGGTTATAAGCACCGCCACCACACAAGATGACAGTCCCGTTATGTGTATGTTGTTGTATTGCTTCACTAACAGTCTGCGTGGTTAATTCCAACAAAGTTGCCTGAATATCTTGGGGGCTGAACGGGTCAATTGAATATTGTTTGAGCCACCCCAGGTTGAAGTGTTCGCGGCCAGTGCTTTTGGGGTACGGCTTTGCAAAATAAGGGTCTTCTTTAAACGCTTTCAATAGTTCAGGTAACACACTGCCTTGCTGAGCCCATTGGCCATTGTGGTCATAACTTTTATTCTGATGCAGTGCAATCCACTGATCCATCAAGGTGTTGGCTGGTCCTGTATCATAGCCCACAACCTCTTTGCCCTGAGCCGGTAAATAAGTGATATTAGCTATCCCACCTAAGTTAACAACCACTCGGTCTTGTTGCGGATTATGCAAAATTGCTTGATGAAATGCTGGAACAAGAGGCGCGCCCTGGCCGCCATAAACCATGTCACGAGTACGAAAGTCGGCAACGGTAGTGATGCCAGTTCGTGCTGCAATGCTGTGCGGATTGCCAATCTGGATGGTGAAAGGATGATAGGCATCAGGCCTGTGACGAATGGTCTGTCCATGACTGCCTATGGCCGTAATGTCATTCTTCGAATACTCACTATCTTTGAGCAGTTCATCTACGGCTTCAGCAAATAGCTCTCCCAATTCGCGATCCAGCAACGCCATTTCCTCTATCGGATCGTGCGTGTATTCAGCATTACTGATTGAGTGGATCTGTTGCTGGATGACGTTGGGAAAAGATAGGGTCTTGCTATGTATCAGCTGGATAGGGTTTGAGGAAGAGCTGTCGATGTTGCAAAGTACCGCGTCGATTGCATCAACGCTGGTACCCGACATCAAGCCAATATAATAGGCCATTTAGATTTACTTTTGCAGCTTGCTGTTATTGTTTCTGTCGTTGTTACTTGCGCTTGGCTCGTTTAAACGTGCGAAATAAGTAGTACGTTCAGTTTCAAGCTGTGCGATTAAAGGTTTGCTTTGCTCTCTGAAGCGCTCCATTTCGTTTTTCGGAACAGGGGCTGCGTGAGGCAATTTTACTGTTCTAGGATTACGGTGAACTCCGTTTACTACAAACTCATAATGCAGGTGCGGTGCTTGTGACATGCCGGTTGAACCAACATAGCCAATGATTTGTCCCTGCTTAACTCGTTCGCCAGAATTTACGGCGCGCTTAGAGAAGTGCAAATATTTGGTGGTAATGTTATTGCCGTGTTTAATGAAAACATAGTTACCATTGTATTTATTGTAAGCCGAGTTGATTACACGACCATCTCCAGCTGCGCGAACTGGTGTACCAATTGGCGCTCGATAATCAACCCCACGGTGTGGTTTGACACGTTTCTGAATAGGGTGGAAGCGCTTTGGATTAAAGTTAGAGCTGACGTAGTTAAACTGTAACGGTGCACGAAGGAACGACTTGCGTAGTGCTTTACCTTCGGGTGTGTAATATGCGGTGCGATCATTTAAGTCAGTGTAGCGAACGGCAGCAAAGGAGTCGCCCTGGTTGGTGAACTCGGCAGACAGGATGTTGCCATAACCAACTTTTTCGCCATCAATAAATTTTTCTTCATAAAGTACCGAGAAGCTATCGTCTTTGCGAATTTCTAAGGCAAAGTCGATGTCGTATTCAAATACACCAGCCAATTCCATAATCACGCCGTCGGGCAGGCCAGCCTCTTTACCTGCCATGTAAAAACTGCTGGTAATTGTGGCGGTTGCAAAACGAGTTTTAAATTCAATTTCTTTTTCGTCGATGGCAACGTCGAATTCTTTGTCTGCTAATTTAGTGACTTGCAAGGTTTCGCTAACGCTGTATGGATAGCGAAGACCAAGAAAGCTGCTGTCGTCGTTAGCAGCAAACTCTAACGTATGGCCTGGACGAATTTTCTTAAGAATATCGATTTTCTCATCGCTCAGCATCATATAGTGTAAGTCAGATGCGCTATAGCCTTTGCGCTTGAAAATTTTAGCCAGGCTATCACCATTTTCGACGGTAAGACTTTCCCATTGAATTTGCGGTTCTTGTGGTTCTGGTTCAACAACTTCTTCTACAATTTCTTGTTTATAGGCGGCGCTTTCACGGCTTGCTTTTAATGCGATTTCAGTCAGGGATAGCTTTTCTGAAGCGTCATCCTCGATAGGTTGATTTTCCATAGGCAGACCTTCATCAGTCATTAGATCTGATGATAAGCTGGTTTGGGTTTCGTCCGGTGAAAGGTTTAATTGAAGGATTTCAGTATCTTGCTGGTTTTTTTGCTCTGACTCTTCTCCTGGAGTCATCTTTATGAAGCTGGTCACTGCTAAAAGAGCGATAAACGTGGCAGAAAATAGCAAAACGCCCTTTCGACGCGTTTTTTTACGCGCAAAGAGTGGTTTGCTTTTATTAAAGCCTTTGTAATCTCGGTTAATCATCACGTTACTTAAGAAGTTGGTTGAACATATTTTGCGCAATAACCTTAACCATAATAGGTGTTTTGGTCAATGTAAAATGATAAAAACGGGCCGTTTTTTCGTTTCAAGATCGAAAAGTGTGAAAAAGACGATATTTTGTGAACTGTGTCGCGGCGCTTCTAGAAGTGCAAATTCGTTGCATCCTTGAGGTTTTCGTGTATCTTTGTGCCCAATGTAAATAGAGGAAATACGAGACAATGACTGATGTTCAAGCGGCTTTCGCAGAAATTAAGCGAGGCGCCGAAGAAATCCTGTTAGAAGACGAATTACTTAAGAAACTCAAATCGGGTAAGCCATTGAAAATCAAGGCTGGCTTTGACCCGACCGCGCCTGATTTGCATTTGGGGCATACGGTTTTGATCAATAAATTGCGTCAATTCCAGCAATTCGGACATGAGGTTATTTTCCTGATCGGTGATTTTACCGGCATGATCGGTGATCCGACCGGTAAGAACGCTACGCGGAAACCGCTAACTCGGGAAGACGTGCTTGCTAACGCCGAAACCTATAAAGAACAGGTATTCAAAATACTCGATCCAGCAAAAACCACCATCGCATTCAATTCTGAGTGGTGTGAGAAGCTGGGTGCTGCAGGCATGATCAAGCTCGCATCACATAGTACCGTGGCACGTATGCTGGAGCGTGATGATTTCAAAAAGCGCTATGGAAATGAACAGCCGATTGCAATTCATGAGTTTCTATATCCTCTTGTTCAAGGCTACGATTCAGTCGCATTGGAGTCTGATGTAGAGTTGGGTGGTACCGATCAGAGATTTAACCTGCTGATGGGGCGTGAGTTACAAAAGCATTATGGTCAACGTCCGCAAACTGTATTAATGATGCCTTTATTAGAAGGTTTGGATGGCGTGCAGAAAATGTCCAAGTCGCTCGGTAATTATGTGGGGATCACAGAAGCGCCAGGTGTCATGTACCAGAAACTGCTATCTATTCCAGACAGTATGATGTGGCGTTACTTTGAACTGCTTTCTTTCCGTCCATTGCCAGAAATTGATGAGCTCAAGCAGCAAGTTGAGCAGGGCGCTAATCCGCGAGACATTAAAATTGAGCTGGCAAAAGAAATCATTGAGCGCTTCCATGACAAAGACGCTGCGGACAATGCACATAAAGCAGCCGGCAATATTATTAAAGAAGGCGAAGTGCCTGAAGGAACGCCAGAAGTTGAGGTTGATATGGAGGGTGCAGAACATTTCCCTATTGGCGCAACCATTAACCGTGCCGGATTAGCGAGTAACTCAGCTCAGGCTAAAGACATGCTTAAAAATGGACGTGTTAAAGTTGACTGGGAAGTGGTTGAGCCATCATTAATGCTTAAACCGGGTAAATATCTTATTCAGGCAGGTAAAAAGAAGATTGCCTATGTAACTTTGAAGTAGTTCACGTTTCTTCTGGCTTTCGTCAGACTCCTTTACAAGAAGCTCGCCCCTGGCGGGCTTTTTTGTATTTAGCGCCCTGAAAATGGCATAAAAAGTATTCAATTAAATTCCAGTATTTTATAGGCTAGCTCAGTTGCATGGGGCAACACGGAATTATGGAAATAATAATACTGGAGAACAATTAATGAAAAACAAGTTTAAACTATCTAGCCTGGCTCTTCTTGGCGCCACTCTAACGCTACCTTCAACTTTACTAGCAGAATCCTATATTGTCTTAACCAAAGGCAACAAGATAGATACATCGCTTATTCAGGAGATTGAAGCGCAAGGTGCAACGGTAACCGCTCAGTTGCCACAAGTAGGCATGTTGATGATTGATAGTGACAATGGAGACATTCGTGAGCGCTTAAGTAGTAACGCAAAGATTCAAACAACTTTCTCTGATCTCAACCTTCAATACGTGACTCCTTCTGAGCAAACGTTACCTGAGATTAGTTTTGGAGAGCTATCAATCAATCCGCCAGCTTCTGGAAATGACGATTTCTACTTTGATCTGCAGTGGGGACATGATGCAGTCAATGCACCAGAAGCTTGGCAAGCCGGTGTTAAAGGTCAAGGTGTGAGAGTTGCGGTATTAGATAGTGGCATTATGTCGACTCATCCGGATTTAGCTCCTAACCTGAATACAGCTCTTAGTACTTCCTTTATAAATGGAGAAGCTTATAACAGCCCTGCAGGTTCTCATGGAACGCACGTTGCAGGAACGATTGCTGCGGCCGACAATGCATTTGGTACCATCGGAGTGGCGCCTGAAGCGGAAATTGTAACGGTTAAGGTATTGTCGGGAGTATCTGGTAGTGGCCCATTCTCATCAATTTTTCAAGGTATGGTTTATGCCGCTGATATTGATGCTGATGTCATTAATATGAGTCTGGGAGCTGATATTCCGCGTAACTGTACTTTCGATGGTGTGCATCAACCTGCCAAAGACTGTGCAGATTTATTTACTGCCCTAAATCGTGTGACACATTATGTGAATAAGAAAGGTAGTGTAATTATCGCTGCTGCTGGTAATGATGGTCGCGATCTTAATCATGATGCAACATTAAAAGCCTTCCCTGCAGAGGGTAATCACGTGATCTCTGTTTCTTCATTAGGACCAGTCGGTTGGGGTTTAGATACTTCTGCTAATCTTGATGTTATGGCCAGTTACTCAAACTATGGGAAAAACGGGATTGATATAGCGGGGCCCGGCGGAAACTACGATCTCTTCTTTACCTATGGCAATGCACCCTGTAACGGTCCTGTTTTGCCAGGATTTACTTGTTACGTATATGACATGGTCTTAAGTACCACACCAGGTGGTTGGGGTTGGAATGCCGGAACCAGCATGGCATCACCGCATGTTGCTGGTATTGCGGCTTTAATTATCAGTGAAAATGGTGGTAGCATGTCGCCTGTTGAAGTTGAACGAGAGTTAATCAAGCGTTCAGAAGATATTAATCAACCCGGCAAAGATGATGAAACTGGACATGGTCGAGCGTCTTCTGGTTACTAATATTTAATCGTAACGTTATAGTAAAAAGGTCACTGCGGTGGCCTTTTTTAATGTTTGTATTAAAAATAGACGATAACAGTCTGATTTATAGGCATTTTGATTGCAAAATGAGCGGTTAGAAATAAATTTAAAAAAACTTTCAAAAAGTGCTTGCGAAGTGGAAAAGGGTGCTTATAATGCGCACCACTTTCGAGGCATAAGTGCTTGGGAAGAAGTCCAGGAAGGGCGGTTTCAAAGGTGTTAAAAAAATGTTTTTGAAAAGGTGTTGACAGGAAGTTGAGGCGCACTATAATGCGCGCCGGCTCTGAGGAAACTCGGAGGCATTTCCAGGGAGAGAAATGGTTGATAATTGTTTGTTTAACAGAAAGTTAAAAAAGATTATCAAAAGCAGTTGACAGGAGGTTAGGGCGATATATAATGTGCGCCCACTTGAGCGGAGCAAGTTCTTCGTCAAGACGTTCTTTAACAGATAGATAAGACAATTTGTGTGGGCACTTATGTCGATGATGTAATCCATTTATCGATTGAGTGACCAACACCCTGAAAGACAATTCGTTCTATTTATAGGACAAAGATGTAATTCAAAGTTGGTGATTCGTCGAGTCAAGATATACCGAAGGTTTCGGCCTTCAAGAAAACTTAAACTGAAGAGTTTGATCATGGCTCAGATTGAACGCTGGCGGTATGCTTAACACATGCAAGTCGAACGGTAACATGAAAAAGCTTGCTTTTTTGATGACGAGTGGCGGACGGGTGAGTAACACGTAGGAATCTACCGAGTAGCGGGGGATAGCCCGGAGAAATCCGGATTAATACCGCATGTGCACTTCGGTGTAAAGAGGGCCTCTTCTTGAACGCTCTCACTATTCGATGAGCCTGCGTCAGATTAGCTTGTTGGTGGGGTAATGGCCTACCAAGGCGACGATCTGTAGCTGGTCTGAGAGGATGATCAGCCACACTGGGACTGAGACACGGCCCAGACTCCTACGGGAGGCAGCAGTGGGGAATATTGGACAATGGGCGCAAGCCTGATCCAGCAATACCGCGTGTGTGAAGAAGGCCTTCGGGTTGTAAAGCACTTTCAATAGGGAGGAAGGCTTAATGGTTAATACCCATTGAGATTGACGTTACCTATAGAAGAAGCACCGGCTAACTCCGTGCCAGCAGCCGCGGTAATACGGAGGGTGCAAGCGTTAATCGGAATTACTGGGCGTAAAGCGCGCGTAGGCGGATGATTAAGTCAGATGTGAAAGCCCCGGGCTCAACCTGGGAACTGCATTTGAGACTGGTCGTCTAGAGTACAGAAGAGGGGGGTGGAATTCCAGGTGTAGCGGTGAAATGCGTAGAGATCTGGAGGAACATCAGTGGCGAAGGCGACCCCCTGGGCTGATACTGACGCTGAGGTGCGAAAGCGTGGGTAGCGAACAGGATTAGATACCCTGGTAGTCCACGCCGTAAACGATGTCTATTAGCTGTTGGGTATATTAAAATACTTAGTGGCGCAGCTAACGCGATAAATAGACCGCCTGGGGAGTACGGCCGCAAGGTTAAAACTCAAATGAATTGACGGGGGCCCGCACAAGCGGTGGAGCATGTGGTTTAATTCGATGCAACGCGAAGAACCTTACCAGGTCTTGACATCCAGAGAACTTTCCAGAGATGGATTGGTGCCTTCGGGAACTCTGAGACAGGTGCTGCATGGCTGTCGTCAGCTCGTGTCGTGAGATGTTGGGTTAAGTCCCGTAACGAGCGCAACCCTTGTCCTTAGTTGCTAACATTAAGTTGAGAACTCTAAGGAGACTGCCGGTGACAAACCGGAGGAAGGTGGGGACGACGTCAAGTCATCATGGCCCTTACGACCTGGGCTACACACGTGCTACAATGGGCAGTACAGAGGGTTGCCAACCCGCGAGGGGGAGCTAATCTCACAAAGCTGTTCGTAGTCCGGATTGTTCTCTGCAACTCGAGAACATGAAGTCGGAATCGCTAGTAATCGTGGATCAGAATGCCACGGTGAATACGTTCCCGGGCCTTGTACACACCGCCCGTCACACCATGGGAGTTGTTTGCACCAGAAGTAGCTAGCTTAACATTGGGCGGTTACCACGGTGTGGTCAATGACTGGGGTGAAGTCGTAACAAGGTAGCCGTAGGGGAACCTGCGGCTGGATCACCTCCTTACAGACTAAGATTACGTAAATCTCATAAGTGTTCACACAAATTGTCTTATCCAAGAAACTTGATCGGTTGTGCAGACCATAAGTGTCTGTAACAAGACAGATAATAGGTCTGTAGCTCAGCAGGTTACAGAACACCCCTTGCTTTAGGGTAAGAGCGGTGAGGTCGGCATGCCGACCAGCGTTGAGCACAACCTACTATAAATAATAGGTCTGTAGCTCAGCTGGTTAGAGCGCACCCCTGATAAGGGTGAGGTCGGCAGTTCAAGTCTGCCCAGACCTACCATTTTTGCTTTCTACATCGTTTATTGCTCTGTCGCTTATTGGTAATAAGCTTCCGTCGCAACGGCCTCGTAGAAATCAAAAAACCTTTATTAGTAAGGTTTAACGCAGATGTTTTGTTAGCTGGCAAGGCTCGCGACGAACAATTGAAGGAGTTACCTCAGGGTAATGACTGAAAGCGTGAGGAGTAGCAACACAGCCAGGTAGTAAAACACCAAGTTAAAATGGGGCTATAGCTCAGCTGGGAGAGCGCCTGCCTTGCACGCAGGAGGTCAGCGGTTCGATCCCGCTTAGCTCCACCATTTCCGATCAAGGGTTAGAAGTATCAAGATGAATGAGTAGACTTATTCATCTGGGTATTTATGGCCAGAACAAGTTCTTTAACAATTTGGTAGAAGCTAGTAAAAAAATTTGTAAGCAAATTTGTATTCATCATGTTAGCGATATTTATCATAAGTCGGATAGATATCGAAGTAATAACTAGGTTGTTTGCATTATGTGATCTCAAACTATTTGGGGTTATATAGTCAAGTGACTAAGAGCATGCGGTGGATGCCTAGGCGACAGAAGGCGATGAAGGACGTGGTAGTCTGCGATAAGCCTCGGGGAGTTGACAACAAACGTTATATCCGAGGATTTCCGAATGGGGAAACCCAGCCAGTATAAGCTGGTTATCAATAACTGAATACATAGGTTATTGAGGCGAACGCGGGGAACTGAAACATCTAAGTACCCGTAGGAACAGAAATCAACCGAGATTCCGTTAGTAGCGGCGAGCGAACGCGGATTAGCCCTTAAGCTTCTAATGAGTTAGTGGAACAGTCTGGAAAGTCTGGCGATACAGGGTGATAGCCCCGTACACGAAAGCGAATTGGAAGTGAAAACGAGTAGGTCGGGACACGTGTTATCTTGACTGAACATGGGGGGACCATCCTCCAAGGCTAAATACTCTCTGTCGACCGATAGTGAACCAGTACCGTGAGGGAAAGGCGAAAAGAACCCCAGTGAGGGGAGTGAAATAGACCCTGAAACCGCATGCTTACAAGCAGTGGAAGCACGATTTAGTCGTGTGACTGCGTACCTTTTGTATAATGGGTCAGCGACTTACTCTTCAGTAGCGAGGTTAACCGAATAGGGGAGCCGTAGGGAAACCGAGTCTTAATAGGGCGCTCAGTTGCTGGAGGTAGACCCGAAACCCGGTGATCTATCCATGGTCAGGTTGAAGGTTGGGTAACACCAACTGGAGGACCGAACCCACTTATGTTGCAAAATGAGGGGATGAACTGTGGATCGGAGTGAAAGGCTAATCAAACCGGGAGATAGCTGGTTCTCCTCGAAATCTATTTAGGTAGAGCCTCACGTATTACCCTAGGGGGTAGAGCACTGTTTCGGCTAGGGGGTCATCCCGACTTACCAACCCGATGCAAACTCCGAATACCTAGGAGTACAGCGTGGGAGACACACGGCGGGTGCTAACGTCCGTCGTGGAAAGGGAAACAACCCAGACCGCCAGCTAAGGTCCCAAAGTTATCGCTAAGTGGGAAACGATGTGGGAAGGCTTAGACAGCTAGGAGGTTGGCTTAGAAGCAGCCACCCTTTAAAGAAAGCGTAATAGCTCACTAGTCGAGTCGGCCTGCGCGGAAGATGTAACGGGGCTAAGCGATACACCGAAGCTGCGGAATATACTTTTAGTATATTGGTAGAGGAGCGTTCTGTAAGCCGTTGAAGGTGACTTGAGAAGGTTGCTGGAGGTATCAGAAGTGCGAATGCTGACATGAGTAACGTTAATGCGGGTGAAAAACCCGCACGCCGGAAGACCAAGGGTTCCTGTTCGACGTTAATCGGAGCAGGGTGAGTCGACCCCTAAGGCGAGGCAGAGATGCGTAGTCGATGGGAAACAGGTTAATATTCCTGTACCGGTGTATATTGTGATGGAGAGACGGAGAAGGCTAGGCCAGCGCGGCGACGGTTGTCCGCGTTTAAGGTGGTAGGCTTGGGACTTAGGAAAATCCGGGTCCCTTTAAGGCCGAGAGCTGATGACGAAGTCCCACGGGACTGAAGTGGTTGATGCCAGGCTTCCAGGAAAATCTTCTAAACTTCAGATATACACCGATCGTACCCCAAACCAACACTGGTGGTCAGGTAGAGAATACTAAGGCGCTTGAGAGAACTCGGGTGAAGGAACTAGGCAAAATGGCACCGTAACTTCGGGAGAAGGTGCGCCGGTTTTGGTGATAGGACTTGCTCCTTGAGCTGAGACCGGTCGAAGATACCAGGTGGCTGCGACTGTTTATCAAAAACACAGCACTCTGCAAACACGAAAGTGGACGTATAGGGTGTGACGCCTGCCCGGTGCCGGAAGGTTAATTGATGGGGTTATTCTTCGGAAGAAGCTCTTGATCGAAGCCCCGGTAAACGGCGGCCGTAACTATAACGGTCCTAAGGTAGCGAAATTCCTTGTCGGGTAAGTTCCGACCTGCACGAATGGCGTAACGACGGCCACACTGTCTCCACCCGAGACTCAGTGAAATTGAAATCGCAGTGAAGATGCTGTGTACCCGCGGCTAGACGGAAAGACCCCGTGAACCTTTACTACAGCTTCACACTGGACTTAGAACCTGCTTGTGTAGGATAGCTGGGAGACTTTGAAGCATGCACGCCAGTGTGTGTGGAGTCGCCCTTGAAATACCAGCCTGGTATGTTTTGAGTTCTAACTCAGGTCCGTTATCCGGATCGAGGACAGTGTGTGGTGGGTAGTTTGACTGGGGCGGTCTCCTCCCAAAGAGTAACGGAGGAGCACGAAGGTTGGCTAATCATGGTCGGAAATCATGAGGTTAGTGTAATGGCACAAGCCAGCTTAACTGCGAGACTGACACGTCGAGCAGGTACGAAAGTAGGTCATAGTGATCCGGTGGTTCTGTATGGAAGGGCCATCGCTCAACGGATAAAAGGTACTCCGGGGATAACAGGCTGATACTACCCAAGAGTTCATATCGACGGTAGTGTTTGGCACCTCGATGTCGGCTCATCTCATCCTGGGGCTGTAGCCGGTCCCAAGGGTATGGCTGTTCGCCATTTAAAGAGGTACGCGAGCTGGGTTCAGAACGTCGTGAGACAGTTCGGTCCCTATCTGCCGTGGGCGTTGGAGATTTGAGAGGAGCTGCTCCTAGTACGAGAGGACCGGAGTGGACGAACCTCTGGTGTTCCGGTTGTCACGCCAGTGGCATTGCCGGGTAGCTATGTTCGGACAGGATAACCGCTGAAAGCATCTAAGCGGGAAGCCCCCCTCAAGATGAGATCTCCCTGAGACTTTAAGTCTCCTGAAGAGCCGTTGTAGACTACGACGTTGATAGGTCAGGTGTGGAAGCGTTGCGAGACGTTAAGCTAACTGATACTAATTGCTCGAGAGACTTGACTATATAACACCCAAGTGGTTTGTTATGTAGGCACCAACTTAGAAACAATTATTAACACCGGATATGGTGAATACTGCATACGAATTGAATACTACTTCTGCCAAATTGAAAGACTTGTAGCAAGCATAAATACTCAACGTTTTATGCTTGGCGACAATAGAGAGTTGGAACCACCTGATCCCATCCCGAACTCAGAAGTGAAACGACTCATCGCCGATGGTAGTGTGGGGCTTCCCCATGTGAGAGTAGGTCATCGCCAAGCGCTTATAATGAAAAAGCCCTAGCAGCAATGCTAGGGCTTTTTTGTTATAGGGTTGAGATAATCTTTTTTACATCAATAGGACAAGGTGCTGGTGATATGCACGTATATTGCAAATAACGTCTCATTTTTAAGCTTGCTCCCTGACCAGAAACTGCTCCTTGCTTTTCTTGCACTCCCACCATCCTTGGTGGTCGTAGGCGACCGACAGCCTTGCTTTACCAGGCTGGAGGGAATACCTTTAGGTATCATCGCCAAGCGCTTAATCAAAAACCCCGTCCGCAAGGTCGGGGTTTTTTATTGCCTGCAAGAAAGAGAGTATATGGAAGTGTATCCTGTCGACCAGAAACTGCTCCCTGCGTTTCTGGCACTTCCACCATCCCTGGCGGTCGTGTGACAAATTTGCTCCAGGCAAATTTGAAAGCCCGAAGGGCGGCCTCGAAGAGGCGAGTATCAAGGATGATACGAGTAGAGGCAGACTATTGCTCCTCGGCAATAGCTCCTGCATTGCTCTACCTCCTGCGCCCATGCAGTCGTACATAAAGTGATGAAGTAATGTCTTGTGACGAGGCAATGCAATGGATTACCTGTTACCTTTAGCTGAACCTGATCCGCTGAACTCCTCCTGTGTTGCTCTACCTCCGCATCCCTGGAGTGGGGTATTATCGAAACTTCCACCATCCCAAGTAGTTGTAGCTGACCGACTGCCCTGATTGCAATGGTGGAGGGGATCCTTTTCGGTAATTCCAAATGAAATAGCTATTCCATGTTGCGAATAAGCCCTAACTGTAGATATCGTGTTATATTTAAATGAACTCGTGGGGTTATTGAGGAGAGTGGTATGGCTATATCTATTGCTGACTTGTGGTTACCAATATTACTGAGTGGTTTATTTGCGTGGATTGCTAGCGCATTAATCCATATGCTTATTAAGTATCATAATTCTGATTACCAAAAATTGAATAATGAAGATGACATTGCAAAAGCAATAGCGGAAGGGAAGTCGAAAGTTGGATTTTATACATTGCCACACTGTGCTGACTTCAAGGAAATGGAAGACCCAAAAGTACAGCAACGATTTAAAGACGGCCCAGTTGCGATTGTTACGATCATTCAAAATGGGTTGCCTCCAATGGGTAAGTTACTAATACAGCAACTTTTATTTTTTGTTATTGGTAGCCTTTTAATTGGGTATATTGGCTCAATTGGGATGGTTGCAGGTGCACCAACTGGGGATATTTTCCGACTTTTATTTGTTGCTGGATTTATTTGCTTTGGATGGGCATCTATACCTTATAGCATCTGGTTTGGTCATCCTTGGTCTGTAACAAGTAAGTATTTGATGGATGCTATTATTTACGCGGTTGTGGTTGCCTCGACATTTTGCTGGCTTTGGCCTAAGGATATATAAAGAATAGAGGTACTAGAAAGGCTATGTCATGGATAGCACAATTAGCTGTGAGGGATAAAAAAAGGCCTCAGTAGAGGCCTTTTTTTTTACTTACTTTTTGAATTTTGGCTTATCACTTTTAGCTCTAGGTTTGCCTTTATCTTTGCCCTTTCCTTTATATTTCTGACTGTCGCCTTTACTGGCTTTTTGATCACCTATGACGGTTAGGTTCATAGGTCTTCCGGCTACATAAGCTTTACTGAGAATCTGTAAGACTTCTTTGGGCATGCCTGCTGGTAGATCTACCGTGGTGAATTCATCAAAAATATCGATGCGGCCAATATATTCACTATCTATCTCAGCTTCATTGGCGATGGCGCCGACGATGTTGCTGACTTTGACATTGTGGCTGTGGCCAGCTTCAATTTTAAAGCGTTCCATTTCAATGTCTGGGTGTGCTTTAAGCGGTTGTGCGTAAGGTGAAAAACTTCTGTCGCTACCACGCTTAGAGCCCTCATCACGGCCTTTGCGATCACGTCTATCGCTTCTTTCAGGTCTATCAGCTCTTTCGCTTCGCTCTTTCTTTGGTTTTGGAAGTTCTTTAAGAATTAGTTCATCGCCACCCGCCATTTTAGCAAGTGCTGCTGCAATGGTTTGAGGATCAGTATCCGTTTTTTCTTCAAGCTTATGGACAAACTGCTTGAAGAAACTTAGATCAGCATTTTCGATTGTGTTTATAACGTTGCGCTCAAAGCGGCTCATGCGTTGCTCATTGATATTATCAATGCTTGGCATTTGCATTTCAGTAATCGGTTGGTTAGTTGCACGCTCAATAGCTTTCAACATGCGGCGTTCGCGATGGGCTACAAATAAGATGGCATTACCACTGCGACCTGCACGGCCTGTACGACCAATACGGTGAACATAAGATTCGGTGTCGTAAGGAATGTCATAGTTAACAACATGGCTGATACGTTCTACATCAAGTCCACGTGCTGCAACATCGGTTGCGATAAGAATGTCTATTTGACCTTTTTTTAACTTTTCTACGATGCGTTCACGGGTGGTCTGAGCAATATCGCCATTTAAAGGTTCTGCTCTAAAACCGCGTGCCGTTAATTTGTCGGCAAGTTCAGTGGTCGCAATTTTGGTACGCACGAAAATAATCATGCCGTCGAATTCTTCAGTTTCAAGAACGCGAGTTAAGGCATCCAGCTTATGTATACCACTGACTAACCAATAGCGTTGGTTAATAGTCGTTGCGGTACTGGTTTTGGTCTGAATTTTAATATGCTCGGGATTGTCTAAATACTTCTCGGCAACCTTCTTAATTTCTTTTGGCATGGTGGCGGAGAATAGGGCGATTTGGCGAGTCGGAGGAGTATGACCTAATACCCACTCAACATCATCAATAAAGCCCATGCGTAACATCTCGTCGGCTTCATCCAATACCAGAGCTTTGAGATTGTCTAGTTTTAGCGTGCCGCGGCGAATATGATCCATAACACGGCCAGGTGTACCGACAACGATTTGGGCGCCACGCTTAAGTTGGCGTAACTGTATGTCGTATTTCTGACCACCATAAATAGGAAGTACGTTTAGACCTGGCATGTTTTTGGCGTAAGTTTGGCAAGCTTCAGCAACCTGAATCGCAAGCTCCCGAGTAGGGGCTAGTACCAGTAATTGAGTTTTATTATCTTTAGCATCAAGCTTGGAAAGCATCGGTAAAGCAAAAGCCGCCGTTTTACCGGTACCAGTTTGTGCCTGGCCGATAATGTCTTTACCAGACATAAGGACTGGTATGCTCGCGCTTTGAATTGGTGAAGGTTGCTCGTAGCCAACTTGCTTAATAGATTTTAATACAGCAGGCGAAAGTCCCAGTTCGTCAAAACTGGAAATGGTTTGATCTTGTGTCATCAGTGTTACCTATAAAAACATGAAGAGCGAATTTGCTCGAATAAGCGTAGGCCAACTGAAAACCCAATTTCAAAAGATACAACAATCGCGGAATAATCGTAGAAAGGATGTACTGAACTGACCACTTGCTTAACGGGGGCGATTATACACAAAATTTAAGGCAGGTGTTAGTGCTATCGCAGCCAGGTCAAACGATTAAATGAGATTGCTTTAATTGGCACAATCTGACATTCTTTAAAAAAAACGAAACATGGGGAGTGCTTATGAGGTATCTGGGGATTGCTTTACTGTTCTTGGTGTTAAGTGGCTGCTGGTCGCAAGATGAAATGTTACGCATACAAAAGAATGGCGATATAACAATGGCAATTATTGTAATGCCTGACTGGGAGTTCACGACTAAAGAGGAGGTTGATTCTAAAGCTGCTCGTTATGAAGAGGAGATGCGCAAAGCCGGTTGGAAGCTACACAAAAGTACCGAGACGTTGTCAAATGGCGAGTTTAATCTACACTATGTGCTAAGCGGTAATTTACACAAGGTTGGTGCAAAAACCTCTTTTTATGAGATTGTTTCGCGTAACTCAAAGGAAATTAATATCAAGTTTTTAACCCCGCGTATAGACGAGGAAAGAGTGTACCGGAAACTCTATTTTGATTACTCGATTGCAAATACCGCCACAGTATTCGACAAAAATAAAAGCCTCGTCCAAGAAGTTGAGACGGTCAATGAGCAAAATACCTACATTATTACTCTTTAAATTACTCAGAGTATAAGAAAAGCTGATTGTATTTCTCAGCTTTTCTTATACATCAGCTATTGTTTATAAATTTTACCGTCTTTCATGACAAATGAGACATTCTGCAATAGTTTAATGTCCTCTGCTGGATTACCTTCCACCGCGATAATATCGGCTAATTTTCCTTTAGCAATTACTCCAATTTGGTCATTACCCAGCAATTCTGCAGAGGTTACTGTGGCGCTTTGGATAGCTGCCATGGCCGGCATGCCTGCTTCAACCATATATTCAAATTCTTTGCCATTATCGCCATGTGCTGAAACACCACTGTCTGTACCAAAAGCAATCTTGACTCCATAGTCATAGGCTTCACCAAAAGTGTTCTGGATCAAAGGTCCTACCGCACGCGCTTTTGGACGAACGATTTCGGGGAAGTACCCCTCGATTTCAGCTTTTTCGGCGACAAACTTACCGGCAATGACAGTTGGCACATAATAAGTACCATTCTTTTTCATGGCCCGCATAACTTCTTTATCCATGTAGGTGCCATGTTCGATGCTGGTAATGCCTGCTTCAATCGCGCGGAGCATGCCTTCTTTACCATGCGCATGGGCTGCGACATGCATACCGTAATCTTTGGCGGTATCAATAATGGACTTCAACTCTACCACTGTAAACTGAGGGTTCTGACCGCTCTTGGCCAAACTGAGTACGCCACCTGTTGCGGTAACTTTAATAAAGTCGGCGCCTTCCTTGTAACGTTGACGGACTGCCTTTTTAGCATCTTCCACGCTGTTGACTACACCTTCTTTAGGGCCTGGATCGCCCATCAGCTTCGCATTAACACCGTTGGTGGGGTCGGCATGGCCACCGGTCGAAGCTAGCGATTTCCCCGCTGAATAAATACGAGGTCCGTCAACCCAGCCTTGATTGATGGCATTGCGCAAAGAAATAGTAACATTATAGCTGTCACCTGGATTACGCACGGTGGTAAATCCTGCGAGTAAGGTACGCATGCCATACTCTTGTGCGCGGAAGGCCAGATCGGCTGGGTTCAGGGTGAAGCCTTCAACATAAGCAGTAGGGCTCATTTCACCATCAAGGTGAACATGCATATCCATCAAACCCGGCAAGCAGGTTTTATTGCTCAGGTCGATAAATGAATTGGTTGCAGGTTTGTTGGTGGTCACTTCTGAAACTTTATTACCAGTAACCTGGATAAAGTGCTCACCTAATACCTCGCCTGCTTGAGTGTCAATCAGGCTGCCACAATGCAACCAGGTCGACTTAGCTGCTCCATCCTTTGCAAAGCCTGGGCTCATGGCGGTGGATGCAATCAAAGTGGCTATCGCCAGAGTAGTCTTAGTGATATTCATACTAGTCCCCATTCAGTTAGTGGATACAGGAATACCTTAATTCAAAGCAGAGTGCAATCTGGGGTGAGGAAGGCGTCTACAAAAAACTGTAACTAACTGTGACAGAGGCAAATTCAGGAGAATAGTATTTCAAACAGCTTTTGGTACAATGCAGACAACTTAAATTCTAATCAGAACAGGCAATATTCCTTGGTTAACTCCGTTCCTGCTTCATTGAAGCCTTTTAATACCTTTGGCGTTGAGGCTACTTGTGATGAGCTAATCAGCTTTAATGATGAGCAGTCTATTCAAAATTGGCTTAAAGCAGAAAAGCCTGCGCTTGATTCGTTGTTTATTCTTGGTGGCGGTAGCAACCTGTTATTGCTAGGGCACATTCCGCTGACCTTTTTACAGGCTAACATTCAGGGAATAGAGTACTGTGAGCAAGAAAATGACCATGTTGTGTTGGTAACGGCTGGCGCCGGAGTTAATTGGCACCAGCTGGTATTGGATAGTTTAGATCAAGGCTACACAGGTCTAGAGAATTTGTCCTTGATTCCCGGCAATGTTGGTGCAGCCCCGATTCAGAACATTGGAGCTTATGGGGTTGAGCTACAAGACTTGTTTGTCAGTTTGCGCGCGATTGAGTTAGCGACAGGCAAGCTTAAAGAGTTTGCGGTAGAAGACTGCCAATTTGGTTACCGCGACAGTATTTTTAAGAAAGAATTGAGAGGGCATTTTGTTATCACGCAGGTGACCTTGCGGTTAAGTAAGAAGCTTCAACCAAATATTGAGTATGGTCCCTTAAAGCAATTATTCGCCGATGAACCTGTGGTCACCGCAAAACAGGTCAGCAATGCCGTGATAGCTATCCGGCAAAGTAAATTGCCCGATCCCACTCAGCTTGGTAATGCCGGTTCTTTCTTCAAAAATCCCGTCGTAACCGAAGAGCAATATCAGACATTACTGGATGCTTTTCCAGAATTGGTCGCTTACCCGGTAGGCTCTGGACACTATAAAATCGCCGCAGGCTGGTTAATCGAAAAGGCTGGCTTAAAGGGGTATCGCAAGGGTGATGCCGGGGTGCATGAAAAGCAGGCTTTGGTTCTGGTCAATTATGGGCATGCAAGCGGACAGGATATTTTGCAGGTTGCAAAGCAGGTGCGAGATAAGGTCCTGGAGCTATTTGGGGTTAAGTTAGAGCCCGAAGTGTGGATTGTTGGCGAGCAGAAGATATTTTCATCATGACAGAACATCGCGATCAACAGTTAAGACAACTGATATCCTTGCTAAAGGATGGTGACTTTCATTCAGGTCAGAAATTGGCGGATGAGCTGTCGGTGAGTCGTGCTTATGTGTGGAAGTTAATGCAGCAGTTAGAATCCTTAGGGCTTGAATTCGAGTCGGTTACGCGCAAGGGCTATCGACTGCTCAAGCCGCTTGAGTTGCTGGAAGCAGAAAGTTTACAGCAAGCAATGGCAAATGAGGGCATGTCTGATTGGCAGTGTGATGTTCTGTTATTAACCGACTCAACCAATGAACAATTAAAAGGTGCGGGCTTTTGTCATAAAAAAGTACTTGCTGCTGAACATCAATCAGCGGGTCGCGGTCGGCGTGGCCGACAATGGGTGTCGCCGTTAGCCAGCAACCTTTATTGGTCTGTTGGCTGGCAAACCCAGATGCCAGTACAGCAATTAGGCGGTTTAAGTCTGGTAGTTGGCCTGGCGATCATTAAGGCGTTAGGTCGCTTGGGCATTGAAGGCGTACAGCTCAAGTGGCCAAACGATATTCGCTTCCAGAGAAAAAAACTGGGCGGCATTTTGATAGAGTTGTCTGGCGATGTGGCAGGCGCTTTGCAGGTGGTTATTGGCGTTGGTTTAAATATGCAGATGGGAAGCACGCTGGCTCAATCTATCGAGCAAGAGTGGATGAATGTTAATGATCTAGCTCCTGATGTCAGTCGTCAGCAGGTTTTAGCGAAGACGATTGTTGAATTAAATCAAGCACTAGATCTCTTTGAGCAAAAGGGTTTTGCGGCATTCCAAGAGTCATGGAAAGAGGTTGATGAATGCTTTGGTCAAAAGGTCAGTATTTTGCAGCAAAAGCAGGAGTTGAAAGGTATTGGTGCAGGAGTGGATGCCACCGGAGCATTGTTGTTGCAAACGGGGCAGGGGCTGGTTCCAATCTATGCCGGTGAAGTTAGCTTGCGTTTCAGAGCTTAGCGAAGGAGTTTACCAGGAATGATTTTACTAATTGATATAGGTAATTCTCGTAGTAAGTGGGCGCTTACCAATGAGGTGTCTGGTATCAACTGGCAAGCTTCGGGGCAATGGAGTAATCAAGGCTTTGCAGAAGCTCATTGGTTGGCAGAGCTTAATGCCATTAAAGCAACTGTGATTCAAGAGTTTAGCGCAAAGGTTGAAGCCATTGCCATTAGCTGTGTCGCAAACGAGGACGTCTGGAAGCTGCTACAAGGCTATTGTGAGCAAGTATTCGGGATAAGCCCCCATTTACCTCAATCTTCATCGGAATATCAAAGCCAACAGGGTGGCGTATTAGTCAATAGTTATAAAGTTGCTGAAGCGCTAGGTATTGATCGTTGGCTGGCCATGATTGCAGCTTGTGAAATAATGCCAATGGGGTTTGCCACTATCGATGCTGGAACGGCTATCACCTTAGATGTAGTTGATAGCAATGGTCAGCACCTGGGCGGTCATATTATTCCAGGCCAGAAGTTAATGACCTCGAGCTTGCTGGGGGATACGGGGCGCATTGCCTGGAGCGCACAACACAATCGAGAGGCGCAACCTGATAGTGAATGGCTGGCTACTAATACGCAGCAGGCAATCGAGCAGGGGGCATTGTATGCCAGTGTCGCTTATTTAGAACACTTGATAGACAAATTATGCCACCAGTTTCAACTGGAAACTGTAATTGTGACAGGCGGTGATGCAGAACAATTAATCAGTTTGCTCAATCCAGATTTCAAAAAGTACCTCAACTACAAAAAAGATCTGGTTTTACAGGGACTTTTCTACTGGTTTATCAATAATTCGGCTAAAAAAACGGCAGATAAAGCCAATTCATAGGCAATTTGAAAAAAATCATAAAAAAGCATTGCCAAACCAAAATGAGGTAGCTAAAATTCCCGCCACTTAATGACATGCCCCAGGCATGATGATTAAGCCGGCTTAGCTCAGTAGGTAGAGCAACTGACTTGTAATCAGTAGGTCGCCAGTTCGATTCCGGCAGCCGGCACCATTATTCTAAAGGGTTGCATTGCAACCCTTAGTATTAAGCAGGTAGAGTAAAGATTACTACTTGCAATTACTGCAACAAATTGGCATCATGCGCGCTCTTTTGAGCAGACATGTTTGCTCAAGTCCTGGAGGGGTTCCCGAGCGGCCAAAGGGATCAGACTGTAAATCTGACGCGAAAGCTTCGCTGGTTCGAATCCAGCCCCCTCCACCATTTTTCACCCGGTCAGCAATTTCCATCAGTGACAACTGAGTCAGGCTGACTGGTAGCGAACGATTGTTCGTATGCTTTATCACAGTGTGGATATAGCGCGGGTATAGTTCAATGGTAGAACCTCAGCCTTCCAAGCTGATGATGCGGGTTCGATCCCCGCTACCCGCTCCAATAACTGTATCAAACAATTTGCCGATATAGCTCAGTAGGTAGAGCACTCCCTTGGTAAGGGAGAGGTCAGCAGTTCAAATCTGCTTATCGGCACCAGCTTTGTCTGGGTAGCTTTATCGAGGCAAACATATAGGGTGCAGGGTGCAGGTACGAGTTACGTACGACCCGGTAGACACCCGTTTTAACATTGGAACTTAAAACGCGGATATTCCGGGAGGCTATATAATGGCTAAAGAAAAATTTGAACGTAACAAACCGCACGTAAACGTAGGCACTATTGGCCACGTTGACCACGGTAAAACGACTTTGACAGCAGCAATCTGTACTGTATTGGCAAAAGTATACGGCGGTGCCGCTCGTGCCTTCGCAGATATCGATAATGCTCCAGAAGAAAAAGAGCGTGGTATCACGATTTCAACATCACACGTTGAATACGAAACTCCAGCTCGTCACTACGCGCACGTAGACTGCCCAGGCCACGCTGACTATGTTAAAAACATGATCACCGGTGCTGCACAGATGGACGGCGCGATTTTGGTTGTATCAGCTGCAGACGGCCCGATGCCACAGACTCGTGAGCACATCTTGTTATCACGTCAGGTCGGCGTACCTAAGATCATCGTATTCTTGAACAAATGCGACATGGTAGACGACGAAGAGTTGTTAGAGCTAGTTGAGATGGAAGTTCGTGAATTGCTAGACCAATACGAATTCCCAGGTGACGACACGCCAATCATCCGTGGTTCAGCGTTGAAAGCGTTGGAAGGCGATGAAGGCCCATTAGGCCAAGAAGCTATCGTAGCTTTAGGTGAAGCGCTTGATACTTACATCCCAGAGCCAGAGCGTGCGATTGACAAACCATTCTTGTTGCCAATCGAAGACGTCTTCTCAATCTCAGGTCGTGGTACGGTAGTAACTGGCCGTGTTGAGAGCGGTGTGGTTAAAGTTGGTGAAGAAATCGAAATCGTTGGTATCAAAGATACGACTAAAACAACGGTAACCGGTGTTGAGATGTTCCGTAAATTGCTTGACCAAGGTGAAGCAGGGGACAACGTAGGTGTACTACTACGTGGTACTAAGCGTGATGAAGTTGAACGTGGTCAGGTATTGGCACACGTTGGCACTATCAACCCGCACACTCGTTTCGAAGCCGAAGTATACGTGCTATCGAAAGAAGAAGGTGGTCGTCATACTCCATTCTTCAAAGGCTATCGTCCACAGTTCTACTTCCGTACAACTGACGTAACGGGTGCTTGTGAACTACCAGAAGGCGTAGAGATGGTTATGCCAGGTGATAACATCAAAATGAACGTAGAGTTGATCGCACCGATTGCGATGGACGAAGGTTTGCGCTTTGCGATCCGTGAAGGCGGTCGTACAGTAGGCGCTGGTGTTGTTGCTAAAATTCTTGAATAATCAATTGCAATTCAAATAAGGCAGGGTATAATTCCCTGCCTTAATTTTTGACAATCAGTTTTAGGCCAGTAGTTCAATTGGTAGAGCGTCGGTCTCCAAAACCGAAAGTTGGGGGTTCGAGTCCCTCCTGGCCTGCCACTTTACCTTTTAGCGAAAGTTAAGTGGCTGATACTAAAGGTTTATTTCATGAGCGCACAGGCGACAAATACAGGTTCTAAATTAGACGGTTTGAAGTGGTTCTTTGCATTCGCATTGATTGCGGGTGGCATTGTAGGCTTCAATTATTTGTCTGAAGAGTCAATTTTAATTCGCACGGGCATAGTTTTAGTGTCGGTGATTCTGGCTATTGTGGTTGCTATGGCAACAGCGAAAGGCCAGGCGTTTTGGAAGTTTGCTCGTGAAGCGCGCACAGAGCTGCGCAAAGTTATTTGGCCAACATCAAATGAGACTGTTAAAACAACGATTATGGTAATCATTATGGTTATCCTTTTAGGTCTGTTTTTGGCGTTGATCGATTGGCTTATAAATAGCTTCTTAATTAGTCCGATTATCGGCTAGGGGTTCTTGCATGGCACTACGTTGGTACGTTGTACAAGCCTTTTCAGGCTACGAAAACAAAGTCAAAACCATGCTGGAAGAGCGTATTCAGCTAGCAGGTTTGGAAGACAAGTTTGGTGAAGTTCTGGTTCCTACTGAAGAAGTAGTAGAAATGAGAGCGGGCCAGAAAAGACGTAGTGAGCGCAAGTTTTTCCCAGGTTATGTCTTAGTTCAAATGGAAATGGACGAGGAATCATGGCAGGTTGTCCGAAATACACCTCGCGTAATGGGTTTCATCGGTGGTACATCAGACCGCCCGGCTCCCATTAGTGAGAAAGAAGCCAATGCGATTCTAAATCGTATTGAAGACAGTGGTGACAAGCCTAAGCCAAAAGTATTGTTTGAGCCCGGCGAAATGGTTCGGGTTACTGATGGTCCGTTTGCGGACTTTAACGGCGTCGTAGAGTCGGTAAACTATGAGAAAAGCCGTTTGCAAGTGTCTGTCTCTATCTTTGGACGCTCAACTCCTGTAGAATTGGAGTTCGGCCAAGTCGAGAAAGGCTAGGCAGATACAAATTAATTTAGCGTATCTCTGTTTGGGAAACCAACACGGGGAGCGCTTTATTGTCTTTGTAAAAAAGGCACATTTTTGTACGTTTTTGTTAATTAGGGGAGCTAGTAAAGCTAGCGCTTGAACCCAAATAGAGGTGAAACATGGCTAAGAAAGTCGAAGCTTATATTAAGCTACAAGTAGCAGCCGGTATGGCTAATCCAAGTCCGCCAGTTGGTCCTGCATTGGGTCAGCATGGTGTGAACATCATGGAATTCTGTAAAGCTTTTAACGCGCAAACAGAAAAACTGGAAAAGGGTCTCCCTACTCCGGTAGTAATCACTGTTTACAATGATCGTAGCTTTACATTCATTACTAAAACTCCTCCAGCGTCAGTTCTAATTAAAAAAGCATTAGGCTTAAAGTCTGGTAGTGCAACTCCTAACACTAAGAAAGTGGGCAAGATTACTCGCGCTCAGTTAGAAGAGATTGCTACAACTAAAGAGCCTGATTTAACTGCTGCGGATATGGATGCAGCTGTTAAGACAATCGCTGGCACAGCACGCTCAATGGGCGTCGACGTAGAGGGTTAAGATAATGGCTAAAATTTCAAAACGTATTCGCGCTATCAACGAAAAAGTTGCTGGTCGCACAGTCTTTTCAGCTGAAGAAGCTATTCAGTTGTTGAAAGAAGTTTCTACTGTCAAGTTCGACGAGAGTCTTGAAGTTGCTATAAATCTTGGTATCGACCCACGTAAATCTGATCAGGTTGTTCGTGGCGCTACCGTTCTTCCAAATGGTACGGGCAAAGATGTTCGCGTTGCTGTATTCACAAACAATGTGGATGAAGCAAAAGCCGCTGGTGCAGATATCGCCGGTATGGAAGATTTAGCTGAAGAAGTTAAGAAAGGTAACTTAAACTTTGACGTTGTAATTGCTAGCCCAGACGCAATGCGTGTGGTTGGTCAATTAGGTCAAATCTTAGGTCCTCGTGGCTTAATGCCAAACCCAAAAGTGGGTACGGTAACTGCTGACGTCGCAACTGCAGTTAAAAATGCCAAAGCTGGTCAGGTTCAATACCGCGCTGATAAAAACGGTATCGTTCACGCTGCAATTGGCAAAGTAACATTTGAAAGCAATGCGCTTCTAGAAAACTTAACCAGTTTGCTAATCGCATTGAAGAAAGCTAAGCCGGCTTCATCTAAAGGCACCTATATGAAGAAAATTTCTCTTTCTTCAACTATGGGTCCTGGTTTAGCAATCGATCAGTCAAGCTTATCGCTTAAAGACTGATTATAAAGGCTTTGGGTTTCCTGGGGTGTGAAAGCAATTCAGGGAACCGTCAAAGACCGTAGGTACTGGTGAATCGCTTATCGATATTGATTACGACCAACTGGTTTAATATTTGCCTACGCAGACGGTGAGACCTTGATGAAACTTTTTAAGTGGAATCGTTCACCGTAACTCAAAGGATAAGGCTTGCCTTATCAAACGTAAAACTCGACCGGAGCGAAAGCAAAGGTTCGAAAAACTGGAGGTGAACTAGTGGCACTTAGACTTGAAGGCAAAAAGGCGATTGTTACTGAAATTAATACAGTAGCAAAAGATGCCCTTTCAGCCGTAGTAGCTGAGTACCGCGGTTTAACAGTAGAGCAGATGACTGCGCTTCGTGTGAAAGCACGTGAAAGCAATGTTTATGTTCGTGTTATTCGTAACACGTTAGCTCGTCGTGCTGTTGAAGACACTGAGTTCGCTTGTATGCAAGATGCATTAACTGGTCCTTTAGTTTATGCGTTCTCAATCGATGCACCTGGTGCAGCGGCGCGTCTTTTTAAAGACTTCGCAAAAGAGAACAAACAGCTTGAAGTAACTGGTATTGCTATTGGTGGTGAGTTACATGGTCCTGAGCGTCTAGACGCTGTGGCTGCCTTGCCAACAAGAGACGAAGCACTTGCTACATTGATGATGGTTATGAACGCGCCTATCACAAAACTTGCTCGTACTTTCAAAGAAGTACCGACCAAGGTTACTCGTGTGGTTGCTGCTGTTCGCGATCAAAAACAAGCGGCTTAAGACTCTTAGTTCGAGATCTGTTTAACCGTAGTTTTAACATTTTGTTAATTTTAATTTTAAATACCCAGGAGACTAGAAATGGCTCTATCTAAAGATGATATCTTGAACGCTATTGCTGAAATGAGCGTAATGGAAGTTGTTGAACTTGTTGAAGCAATGGAAGAAAAATTCGGTGTATCTGCTGCCGCTGCTGTTGCAGTAGCTGGCCCAGCTGCTGGCGGTGACGCTGGTGCAGCTGCAGAGCAAACTGAGTTTGACGTTGTAATGAAAAGCTTTGGCGGTAACAAAGTAGCTGTAATTAAAGCTATCCGCGGCATCACTGGTCTTGGTTTGAAAGAAGCTAAAGACATGGTTGAAGGCGCTCCTGTTGCTGTTAAAGAAGGTGTTGAGAAAGCTGAAGCAGAAGACATCAAGAAGCAATTGGAAGAAGCTGGCGCTGAAGTTGAAGTCAAGTAATAAGTTTATTACTTGGTGTCAGTTTTCGACAGCAAACAGTCCAAAATGGCTGGTGACTTTGTCACCGGCCTTTTTGCCGTTTTAACGGCAAGTGGTTAAGAGCCACACAAAGTAGAAAATTCTACGCAATATATCACTGGTTAAAAGCTAGCTAGCCGAGGAACCCGCATGGCATATTCATACACTGAGAAAAAACGAATCCGCAAGGATTTTGGTCGACGTTCCAATATTCTCGATGTGCCCTATCTTTTGGCAATCCAAAAAGATTCATACCGTGAATTTCTTGAGCCAAAGAGCGAAGAGGATTCAGGTTTGGACTCAGCGTTCAGGTCTATTTTCCCAATTGAAAGTTATTCAGGTAACGCTGCACTGGAATACGTTGGATATTCATTAGGCGAACCTGTCTTCAACGTAAAAGAATGTCAAATTCGTGGCATAACTTATGCTGCGCCGCTACGCGTAAAAATCCGCTTGGTCATTTATGATAAAGACTCTAAGACCAAAAAAGTAAAGGATATTCGCGAGCAAGAAGTATTTATGGGCGAATTACCGCTAATGACAGAAAACGGTACTTTCGTTATTAACGGTACTGAGCGTGTTATTGTTTCCCAGTTACACCGTAGTCCTGGTGTGTTCTTCGATTCTGATCGAGGTAAAACACACAGCTCTGGTAAATTGCTGTATCAAGCTCGTGTTATCCCTTACCGTGGTTCATGGTTGGATTTCGAGTTTGATCCAAAAGATATGCTTTACGTGCGCATCGACCGTCGCCGTAAATTGCCTGCTTCTATTATTTTACGCTCTTTGGGTTACAACACCCAGGACATGCTGGACATGTTCTTTGAGCGCAATAACTTCTACATCACCAAAAAAGGCGAGGTTCAGCTCGAACTGATTCCTTCGCGTTTGCGTGGTGAAACTGCCACCTTTGAAATCAAGGTTAAAGGCAAAGTAGTTGTTGAAGAGGGTCGTCGTATTACCCCTCGACATATTGCTCAATTAGAAAAAGCGGGAACTAAAAAGCTAGATGTTCCAACTGAGTACATTTACGGACGCGCACTAGCTGCTGATATCATCGATAAAGAATCAGGCGAGATTATTGCTGAAGCTAATGCTGAAATCACAGAAGAAATTCTAGAGAAAATGATAGAGTCAGGTGTGACAGAAGTCCCTACTCTGTATACAAATGACTTGGATCATGGTCCATACATGTCCGATACATTGCGTATTGATTCGACACGTACACCGCTTGAAGCAAAAGTTGAAATTTATCGCATGATGCGTCCTGGCGAACCGCCAACGCAAGATGCAGCTGAAGCATTATTCGAGAACCTGTTCTTTAATCAGGAACGTTATGACTTGTCTCGCGTTGGTCGAATGAAATTCAACCGTCGTGTTGGTCGTGATGAAATTGAAGGTGAAGGTACTCTTTCAAATGATGACATTATCGCAGTTATCAAAGCTCTGATTAATATCAGAAATGGTAACGATACTGTTGATGATATTGACCACTTGGGAAATCGTCGTATTCGTTGTGTTGGCGAAATGGCCGAAAATCAGTTCCGTGTTGGTTTGGTTCGTGTTGAGCGTGCTGTCAAAGAGCGTTTATCACAAGCAGAAAGTGAAAACTTGATGCCACAAGATTTGATTAATGCCAAGCCTGTCTCTGCAGCGGTAAAAGAATTCTTTGGTTCTAGTCAGTTATCTCAGTTTATGGATCAAAACAATCCGTTATCTGAGGTTACTCACAAGCGCCGCGTATCCGCATTAGGCCCTGGTGGTTTGACGCGTGAGCGTGCAGGCTTTGAGGTTCGAGACGTACACCCAACGCACTATGGTCGTGTGTGTCCGATTGAAACCCCTGAGGGTCCAAACATTGGTTTGATTAATTCCTTGTCATGTTACGCAAGAACCAACCAATATGGTTTCCTCGAAACTCCATATCGACGCGTTGCAGATGGTAAACCAACGGCTGATGTCGATTACTTATCTGCTATTGATGAAGGTAAGTTTGTCATCGCTCAGGCGAATGCTAACCTTGATAAGAACGGTGCTTTCTCTGACGACTTAGTACCTTCTCGTTATCAGGGCGAGTTTATGCTTGCCACTCCTGAGCAAGTTCAATATATGGATGTTTCTCCTCAGCAGATCGTATCGGTTGCGGCGAGTATGATTCCATTCCTTGAGCACGATGATGCGAACCGTGCATTGATGGGTTCAAACATGCAACGTCAGGCAGTTCCAACATTGCGTGCTGAGAAGCCGTTAGTTGGTACTGGTATGGAACGTACTGTAGCGGTTGACTCGGGCGTTGTTGTTGCAGCGAAACGTGGCGGTGTGGTTGATCAGGTTGATGCAAGTCGTGTTGTTATTCGTGTTAACGAAGACGAAGTGGGTGATAACGACTCTGGTGTTGATATTTACAACTTCACTAAGTACACACGCTCAAACCAAAATACCTGTATCAATCAACGTCCTATTGTTAAGCAAGGCGATATTGTTGCTCGTGGTGATGTATTGGCAGATGGTCCTTCAACTGATTTAGGTGAGTTGGCTCTTGGTCAAAACATGCGCGTAGCATTCATGCCTTGGAATGGTTACAACTTTGAGGATTCGATCCTAATCTCTGAAAATGTGGTTCAAGAAGATCGTTTCACCAGTATCCATATTCAGGAACTAACCTGTATCTCTCGTGATACTAAGCTTGGTCCTGAAGAAATTACAGCTGACATACCTAATGTTGGTGAAAGTGCACTGAGCAAGCTTGATGAGTCAGGTATCGTTTATATCGGTGCTGAAGTAAAGCCAGGTGACATTCTGGTAGGTAAAGTGACTCCAAAAGGTGAAACACAGTTAACTCCAGAAGAGAAGTTATTGCGTGCCATCTTTGGTGAAAAAGCTTCAGACGTCAAAGATACGTCGTTGCGCGTGGGCACTTCGACTCACGGAACGGTCATTGATGTACAGGTCTTTACTCGTGATGGTGTTGAAAAAGACACTCGTGCAAAAGAAATTGAAAATTCTGAAGTTGCACACGCTAAGAAAGACTTGAATGATGAATTCCGTATCTTGGCCGAAAGCATTTACCAGCGTGCTCGTAATCTTGTTATGGGTTGTGTTGGCGAGAAAGGGCCGAATAAATTCAAGAAAGGCAGCAAAATTACTGCTGACTACTTGGACAGTCTTGAGCCTGCTCAATATCTTGAGATTCAGCTACGTGTTGAGGAAAAGCAGCAAGCCTTAGAAAGCCTGGCTAACTATCTTGCTGAACAACGCAAAGAATACGACAAGAAATTTGAGGTGCAAAAGCTAAAAATTACTCAAGGCGACGATTTAGCACCAGGTGTTCAAAAGATCGTAAAAGTTTACTTGGCAGTGAAACGTCGTATTCAGCCGGGTGATAAAATGGCTGGCCGTCACGGTAACAAAGGTGTTATTTCAACTATTGTTCCGATAGAAGATATGCCATATGACGAAAATGGTGATCCAGTAGATATCGTGTTGAATCCATTGGGTGTTCCTTCGCGTATGAATATTGGTCAGATCCTTGAAACTCACTTAGGTTGGGCCGCTAAAGGTGTGGGCTTAAAAATTGGAGAGTTACTGGATACCGGTAAAGCACCAAAAACAGTTCGTACTTTCTTGAATAAAGTTTATAACCATCGCGATGATAAAGCTGTCGATCTGTCAGAAATGACGGATGAAGAAGTCATGACAATGGCCAGTAATTTACGTGGTGGTGTGCCTATGGCTACCCCGGTATTTGATGGTGCCACTGAAGAAGATATTCATGCAATGCTTGAGTTGGGTGAGTTATCTAAAACCGGCCAATCATGGTTATACGATGGCCGAACAGGTGACCGTTTCGAACGCCCAGTTACAGTAGGTTACATGTATATGCTGAAACTGAACCACTTAATTGATGACAAGATGCATGCCCGTTCTACAGGGTCATACAGCTTGGTTACTCAGCAACCGTTAGGTGGTAAAGCTCAATTCGGTGGTCAGCGTTTCGGTGAGATGGAAGTGTGGGCATTGGAAGCTTATGGTGCTGCATATACCTTGCAAGAGATGCTTACTGTTAAGTCAGATGATGTGAATGGTCGAACCCGCATGTATAAGAATATTGTGGACGGTGATCATCGCATGGAGCCTGGAATGCCTGAGTCGTTTAATGTACTGACTAAGGAAATCCGCTCGCTGGCGATCAATATTGAGCTTGAGCACGAAGAGTAAGCGGTAGGCGACTCCATCAAGCCCCACAGTAGCTGTGGGGTCATTTGGGTAAAGGTTTTAACTCCATTAGGAGAGCGATTGTGAAAGACTTATTAAATTTTATTAAGCAGCAGAGCCAATCAGAAGAGTTCGATGCTATTCGGATTAACTTAGCATCACCAGAACAGATCCGTTCTTGGTCTTTTGGCGAAGTGAAAAAACCTGAAACAATAAACTATCGTACCTTTAAGCCGGAACGTGACGGTTTATTTTGTGCCAAAATTTTTGGCCCTGTTAAAGATTACGAATGTTTGTGTGGAAAGTACAAGCGTTTAAAGCACCGCGGCATCATCTGTGAAAAGTGTGGTGTTGAGGTTACTTTAACTAAAGTGCGTCGTGAGCGTATGGGTCACATTGACCTGGCATGCCCGGTTGCACATATTTGGTTCTTGAAATCATTACCAAGCCGTATCGGTATGTTGCTTGATATGACATTGCGTGATATTGAGCGGATTTTGTATTTTGAGGCATTCGTTGTGACCGAGCCAGGTATGACGACTTTAGAAGCCGGCCAGCTATTGAGCGAAGAAGGCTACTTAGATGCTTTAGAAGAATTTGGTGATGACTTTGAAGCTAAGATGGGTGCTGAAGCTATCAGTGCCTTGCTTGATCTGATTGATTTAAAAGAAGAAGCTCATCGTATTCGTGAGGAAGAAATTCCATCGACAAATTCGGAAACGAAGTTAAAGAAACTAAGCAAACGCTTAAAGCTTCTTGAAGCATTCCTTGAGTCAGGCAATGATCCGCAGTGGATGATTATGACTGTGTTGCCAGTTCTTCCACCTGATTTACGTCCTTTGGTTCCATTGGATGGTGGTCGATTTGCAACATCTGACTTAAACGACTTATATCGTCGGGTGATTAACCGTAACAACCGTTTACGTCGTCTGCTTGACCTGAATGCGCCTGACATTATTGTCCGTAACGAAAAGCGTATGTTGCAGGAGTCTGTTGACGCCCTGCTAGATAACGGTCGTCGTGGCCGTGCAATTACCGGTACTAATAAACGTCCATTAAAATCGCTTGCTGATATGATTAAAGGTAAGCAAGGTCGTTTCCGTCAAAACCTTTTAGGTAAGCGTGTCGATTACTCCGGTCGTTCGGTTATCGTTGTTGGTCCAACACTTAAATTGCACCAATGCGGTTTGCCAAAGAAAATGGCACTGGAACTATTTAAACCATTTATCTATAGCAAGCTTGAGCTTCGTGGTTTAGCGACAACGATTAAAGCTGCTAAGAAAATGGTTGAGCGTGAAGAAGCGGTAGTTTGGGATATTCTGGAAGAAGTCATTCGTGAACACCCAGTATTATTAAACCGTGCACCGACACTTCACCGTTTAGGTATTCAGGCATTTGAACCAGTACTGATTGAAGGTAAAGCGATTCAGTTACACCCACTAGTCTGTGTTGCGTACAACGCTGACTTCGATGGTGACCAAATGGCGGTACACGTTCCATTGACGATCGAAGCTCAACTTGAGTCACGTGCGTTGATGATGTCTACCAACAATATCTTATCCCCTGCAAATGGTGAGCCGATCATTGTTCCAACTCAGGACGTTGTATTAGGTCTCTACTACTTAACGCGTGATCGCGTTAACGCGAAAGGCGAAGGCATGATCTTCTCAGACGCTGATGAAGTTCAGCGCGCCTATGCAAATGGGGTCGTTGATTTACATGCCAAAGTTAAAGTGCGTTTGCCAATGGTTGATATTGATGAAGAGGGCAATAAAACTGCTCGCATCGAATTGGCAGAAACTACCGTAGGTCGTTCGTTATTGTGGGGAATCGTTCCGGATGGCATCAGCTTTGAGCTAGTGAACAAGGCGATGACCAAGAAAGCGATTTCTAAGTTAGTGAATACCTGTTATCGCGAGTGTGGGTTAAAAGCCACGGTTATCTTTGCTGACCAATTAATGTATATGGGCTTCACTTATGCTACACGCTCTGGTACTTCGGTTGGTATCGAGGATATGGCGATTCCAGATGCTAAAGCAGAAATTATTGAAGCTGCAGAAAAAGAAGTTGCAGAAATTCAGGAACAATTTAACTCTGGTTTGGTAACTCAAGGTGAGCGCTACAACAAAGTAGTCGATATCTGGTCGCATACCAATGAAAAAGTTGCCAAGGCAATGATGGACTTTATTGGCACTGAAGAGTTGGTTGATAAGGATGGTAATACAGTTCGCCAGCCTTCGTTTAACTCAATCTTTATGATGGCTGATTCCGGCGCTCGTGGTAGTGCAGCTCAGATTCGTCAGCTTGCTGGTATGCGTGGCTTGATGGCTAAACCAGATGGCTCGATTATTGAGATGCCAATTACGGCAAACTTCCGTGAGGGTCTGGATGTATCTCAGTACTTTATTTCGACACACGGTGCGCGTAAAGGTTTGGCCGATACCGCATTGAAAACTGCGAACTCAGGTTACCTAACTCGTCGCTTGGTTGATGTTGCTCAAGATATGGTTATCACTGAGCATGATTGTGGAACAACCAATGGTATCTTCATGTCACCTCTCATTGAAGGTGGTGATGTTGTAGAAGGTTTGGGCGAACGAGTATTGGGCCGAGTCATCGCTGAAGAGGTGTATACGCCAGGTACAGATGATGTTCTAGCTGAAGCCGGCACATTAATCGATGAAAAATGGGTTGAGATTTTAGAGCAAAACTCTGTTGATCAGGTTCGGGTACGTTCGGTTATTACCTGTGAAACTCGCACTGGTGTTTGTGCAGCCTGTTATGGTCGTGATTTGGCTCGAGGTCATATCATCAATCAAGGTGAGGCAGTTGGTGTTATTGCTGCTCAGTCTATTGGTGAGCCGGGTACCCAGTTAACGATGCGTACCTTCCACATTGGTGGTGCTGCATCTCGTGCCTCTGCCGATAATAATGTTCAAATCAAAAATGACGGTGTTATTCGTCTTAAGAATGCTAAGACCGTAGAGCGTCAGGATGGCAAGCTGGTTATCGTATCTCGTTCATCAGAATTGAATATTGTTGACGAGTATGGTCGTGAGCGAGAGCGTTATAAGATTCCTTATGGTGCTGTACTGAGTACCAAGGAAGCTGAAAAAGCAAAAGGTGGCGATATTGTCGCTAACTGGGATCCGCATACGCACCCCATTATTGCTGAGCTTGACGGTAAGATTCAGTTCCTCGATATGCATGAGGGCGTCAATATTGAGCGACAAACTGATGAGTTAACAGGTTTGAGCTCTATTGTAATTACTGAGAACAAGCAACGCAGTGGCAGTAAAAGTACTGATGTTAAGCCTGCTATTAAACTGATTGATAAGAAAGGTAAAGATCTTTATATCCCAGGTACAGAAATGCCTGCGGTATACTTCTTACCAGCCAACGCTATTGTGAGCTTGGAAGATGGTGCAGAGGTTAATATTGGTGATGCGATTGCACGTATTCCTCAAGAAAGCTCAAAAACAAAAGATATTACCGGTGGTCTGCCACGTGTGGCTGACCTGTTTGAAGCTCGTAAACCGAAAGAACCAGCAATTCTAGCTGAGATTTCAGGTACGGTGAGCTTTGGTAAAGAGACCAAAGGTAAGCGTCGCTTAGTCATCACTCCCCAAGACGGTGGCGATACCTATGAAGAGCTAATTCCTAAATGGCGTCAACTTAACGTGTTCGAAGGCGAGAAAGTTGAGAAAGGTGAGGTGGTATCTGACGGTGCAGATAACCCGCACGATATCTTGCGCCTGAAAGGAATTACAGAGCTTGCTCGTTACATTGTTAACGAAGTGCAAGAAGTCTATCGTCTGCAAGGCGTAGGCATTAACGATAAGCACATCGAAGTGATTATTCGCCAGATGTTGCGTAAGTGTATTGTCACTAACCCAGGCGACTCTCGCTTCCTAAAAGGTGATCAGATGGAAGTTGTCAGAGTTCTTGAGGAAAATGACAAGCTAAATGAGGCTAATAAAGACCAGGTACAGTTTGAGCGAGTACTAATGGGTATTACTAAAGCTTCATTGGCAACTGAGTCCTTTATTTCTGCTGCTTCCTTCCAGGAAACAACGCGCGTACTTACCGAAGCGGCTGTAAACGGTAAGACTGATGACTTACGTGGCTTGAAAGAGAACGTTATTGTAGGTCGTCTAATTCCTGCTGGTACAGGTTTGACCTACCATGCAGAACGTCGCCGCAAGCGTGCAGATTCACTAATAGAAGATTTAGGGCCTACAGCAGATGAGGTTGAGCAGGCGTTATCTGACGAGCTCAGCTCCATGAATGAGGGTGAGGACTGATTGAGTATCGGTTTGGTTAAATGATCAAACTTTAGCCAAGCTTGACTTTAAATCGTGTCCTCTTTAGAATAGCGCGCCCTAGAGTTATCGGCGCGCAAGATTAGCGTGAACTAGATATAGAGATTTTATTCAATGGCTACAATTAATCAGCTAGTAAGAAAACCTCGCAAGAAGCAGGTAAAAAAGACAAACGTTCCTGCATTGGAAGCTTGTCCGCAACGTCGTGGCGTTTGTACCCGTGTTTACACCACTACGCCTAAAAAGCCAAACTCGGCTTTGCGTAAAGTAGCTCGTGTACGCCTAACTAACGGGTATGAAGTTTCTTCATACATCGGTGGTGAAGGCCACAACCTACAAGAGCACAGTGTTGTACTTATCCGTGGCGGTCGTGTAAAAGATTTGCCTGGTGTACGTTATCACTGTGTGCGCGGTACGCTTGACCTTGCAGGTGTTAAGGATCGTAAGCAGGGCCGTTCTAAGTACGGTGCTAAGCGACCAAAAGGATAATTTCCTATTGCTGCGTTAATTGATTTTTTATTTCAGCAACTCGTTGGACTCAACGCCAACTTCGCTTCATAAAAAATCAATTGCCTTGCACTAGAAAATTAACAGTAAGTTATTGTTTAACTTACTTTGGTTTTAATATCTTTGACATATTGAAGCCATACAATTAGAGAATAGTCTAGTAGCTGACCGTCCGGTCGGCTATTTCACTATGTGAGTAAGGCCAGATAAGAAATGTAACTGCTTATTCTGGATTGTCCTGAAGTTACACATGCATGAGGAAAATTTAACATGCCAAGAAGACGTGTTGTCGCGAAACGCGAAATCCTTCCTGATCCTAAGTTCGGAAGTGAATTGTTAGCGAAGTTCATTAACGTTTTGATGCAAGATGGTAAAAAATCTACTGCTGAGAAAATCGTTTATGGTGCTTTGGACATTATCACTGAGAAAAAATCAGGCGAAGAATCATTAGAATTATTTGAGAAAGGCTTGGATAACATTCGCCCTATGGTGGAAGTTAAGTCTCGCCGTGTTGGTGGTTCTACTTATCAAGTTCCTGTTGAAGTGCGTCCTGCGCGTCAAACAGCACTAGCCATGCGTTGGTTAACTGAAGCTGCTCGTAAGCGTAGTGAAAAGTCCATGCGTGAGCGTTTAGCTGGCGAAGTACTTGATGCATTGGAAGGCCGTGGTTCAGCTGTTAAGAAGCGTGAAGATATTCACCGCATGGCTGAAGCAAACAAAGCTTTCTCACATTTCCGTTGGTAATCCAAGGAGTTTATTGTGGCACGTAAAACCCCTATTGAGAGATATCGTAATGTCGGTATCTGTGCTCACGTAGATGCGGGTAAAACTACTACTACTGAGCGTATTCTTTTCTACACAGGTCTTTCACATAAGATCGGTGAGGTGCACGATGGCGCTGCTACCATGGACTGGATGGAGCAGGAGCAAGAGCGTGGTATTACTATTACTTCCGCTGCTACTACTACCTTCTGGCGTGGTATGCAAGCTCAGTTTGATGAGCACCGTATTAACATTATTGATACTCCTGGACACGTTGATTTTACCATTGAGGTAGAGCGTTCGTTACGTGTTTTGGATGGTGCTGTTGTTGTATTGTGTGGTTCGTCAGGCGTCCAGCCCCAAACTGAAACAGTATGGCGTCAAGCAAATAAGTACGAAGTTCCACGTATGGTATTCGTTAACAAAATGGACCGTACTGGTGCTGACTACTTAAACGTTGTAAAGCAATTGAAAGAGCGTTTGAATGCTAATCCTGTTCCAATGCAATTAACCATTGGCTCAGAAGATGATTTGACCGGTGTCGTCGATCTCGTAAAGATGAAAGCTATCATCTGGAACGAAGAAGACATGGGAATGACTTTTGAATATCAGGATGTTCCAGCGGACCTTCAAGCTAAGTGTGAAGAGTTGCGCATGGAAATGGTTGAAGCAGCAGCTGAAGCTACTGAAGAATTGATGGAAAAATATTTGGAAGGCGGTGAGCTAACCGAAGAAGAAATCAAAATGGGTATTCGTAAGCGTACACTTGCTAACGAAATTATCCCCGTATTTGGTGGTTCTGCATTTAAGAACAAAGGTGTTCAAGCGGTATTAGACGCAATCGTTGAATACATGCCTTCGCCAAAAGAAGTTAAAGCGATTCAGGGTACGGTTGATGATGAAGGCGAGGAATTTGAAATTCGTGAAGCTGATGACAGCGCACCATTTTCAGCTCTAGCGTTCAAAATTGCCACTGACCCATTTGTTGGTACCTTAACCTTCTTCCGTGTTTATTCTGGTGTTATTAATTCTGGTGACAGCATTTATAACTCAGTTAAGCAAAAGAAAGAGCGTATTGGTCGTATCGTTCAGATGCATGCTAATAGCCGTGAAGAAATCAAAGAAGTTCGCGCAGGCGATATCGCTGCTGGCGTAGGTTTTAAAGATGTTACAACAGGTGACACTCTGTGTGATCTTGACCATAAGATCATCCTTGAGCGTATGGAGTTCCCTGAGCCGGTAATTTCGGTAGCAGTTGAGCCTAAAACTAAAGCTGACCAAGAGAAAATGGGTATTGCTTTAGGTAAATTGGCGCAAGAAGATCCGTCATTCCGAGTACGTACCGATGAAGAATCAGGCCAAACCATTATTTCTGGTATGGGTGAGCTTCACTTAGACATTCTCGTAGATCGTATGAAGCGTGAATTTAAGGTTGAAGCTAACATTGGTGCTCCTCAGGTTGCTTACCGTGAGTCGATTCGTAATACCGTTGAAGTCGAAGGCAAATTCGTACGTCAATCAGGTGGTCGCGGTCAGTATGGTCATGTTTGGGTTAAACTTGAACCGCAAGAAGTTGGCACAGGCTTTGTATTTGAAAATGCCATCGTTGGTGGTGTTGTTCCAAAAGAATACATTGGTGCAGTTTCTAAGGGTATTGAAGAGCAGCTAGAAAACGGTATTCTCGCCGGTTACCCTGTGTTAGACGTTAAAGCAACACTTTATGATGGTTCTTACCATGATGTTGACTCGAATGAAATGGCGTTTAAGATTGCTGGTAGTTTGGCTGTTAAAAACGCAGCGAAAACTGCTAATCCAGCATTGCTAGAGCCAATGATGAAGGTTGAAGTTGTAACGCCTGAAGAGTACATGGGCGATGTTATGGGTGACCTTAACCGCCGCCGTGGTCTTGTGAAAGGTATGGGCGAAAATGCCTCCGGCAAAGTAATTGATGCTGAAGTACCGCTTTCTGAAATGTTTGGTTACGCTACCGACGTGCGCAGTTTGTCGCAAGGTCGTGCTAGCTTCACCATGGAGTTCGCTCACTATGCAGAAGCTCCAACGAACATTGCAGAAGCGATTATGAGCAAGAATTCTTAATTTTTTATTATTGAAACATTAGTTCCAAACTTTAATTAGAGGAATTGAAAATGGCTAAAGAAAAATTTGAACGTAATAAACCGCACGTAAACGTAGGCACTATTGGCCACGTTGACCACGGTAAAACGACTTTGACAGCAGCAATCTGTACTGTATTGGCAAAAGTATACGGCGGTGCCGCTCGTGCCTTCGCAGATATCGATAATGCTCCAGAAGAAAAAGAGCGTGGTATCACGATTTCAACATCACACGTTGAGTACGAAACTCCAGCTCGTCACTACGCGCACGTAGACTGCCCAGGCCACGCTGACTATGTTAAAAACATGATCACCGGTGCTGCACAGATGGACGGCGCGATTTTGGTTGTATCAGCTGCAGACGGCCCGATGCCACAGACACGTGAGCACATCTTGTTATCACGTCAGGTAGGCGTACCTAAGATCATCGTATTCTTGAACAAATGCGACATGGTAGACGACGAAGAGTTGTTAGAGCTAGTTGAGATGGAAGTTCGTGAATTGCTAGACCAATACGAATTCCCAGGTGACGACACGCCAATCATCCGTGGTTCAGCGTTGAAAGCGTTGGAAGGCGATGAAGGCCCATTAGGCCAAGAAGCTATCGTAGCTTTAGGCGAAGCGCTTGATACTTACATCCCAGAGCCAGAGCGTGCGATTGACAAACCATTCTTGTTGCCAATTGAAGACGTCTTCTCAATCTCAGGTCGTGGTACGGTAGTAACTGGCCGTGTTGAGAGCGGTGTGGTTAAAGTTGGTGAAGAAATCGAAATCGTTGGTATCAAAGATACGACTAAAACAACGGTAACCGGTGTTGAGATGTTCCGTAAATTGCTTGACCAAGGTGAAGCAGGGGACAACGTAGGTGTACTACTACGTGGTACTAAGCGTGATGAAGTTGAACGTGGTCAGGTATTGGCACACGTTGGCACTATCAACCCGCACACTCGTTTCGAAGCCGAAGTATACGTGCTATCGAAAGAAGAAGGTGGTCGTCATACTCCATTCTTCAAAGGCTATCGTCCACAGTTCTACTTCCGTACAACTGACGTAACGGGTGCTTGTGAACTACCAGAAGGCGTAGAGATGGTTATGCCAGGTGATAACATCAAAATGAACGTAGAGTTGATCGCACCGATTGCGATGGACGAAGGTTTGCGCTTTGCGATCCGTGAAGGCGGTCGTACAGTAGGCGCTGGTGTTGTTGCTAAAATTCTTGCTTAAGCAATAAGCACTTATAATTAAAGCGAGCACGGCATGTGCTCGCTTTTTTTATAAAACAGCTGTTAAAGCAGAAAAGCCGATTTATTGGTTAAAAGGGTTGTCATAGCCTGTCTTTTGCCATATAATTCGCGTCCCTTTGTAGGCGTAACGGCCACTATTAGGGTAGTTCTTTAAGATGCAGTATCATATTTACGCTAAGTAACTTGTTGATATTGCACACAACAGGCTCGATTTGAGTCTGATTAAAGTTTGGTAACCGCACCCCTCGTCAGTAGCAGGGTGGAGCGGTTTTTTATGTTCTTTAATTTTTAAAAGTGGAGTTCTTTGCAATGGCAAAGCAACGTATTCGAATCAGATTGAAAGCGTTTGATCATAAGTTGATTGACCAATCGACTTCAGAGATCGTAAATACCGCTAAACGTACAGGTGCTCAGGTAAAAGGTCCTATCCCTTTACCAACTCGTAAAGAGCGTTTCACCATCCTGGTTTCTCCGCACGTAAATAAAGATGCGCGTGATCAGTATGAAATTCGTACGCATAAGCGTTTGGTGGACATCATCGAGCCAACAGAAAAAACAGTTGATGCTTTGATGAAGTTGGATTTGGCTGCTGGTGTTGATGTTCAAATTAGCCTTTCTTAAGGCAACACTAGAAGCAAGGTAGATAACCATTTCGGTTGAGGTTTATAAAACATGGCTATCGGAATAGTAGGTATAAAACGAGGAATGACTCGTGTCTTCACTGAAGACGGCGTGTCGATCCCGGTTACCGTAGTAGAAGCCGATCCAAACCGCATCGCGCAGTTGAAAACAACTGACGTTGACGGTTATGAAGCGGTCCAGATTACTACAGGAAGCCGTAAGGCAAACCGCATCAGTAAGGCGGAAGCTGGACATTATAAGAAAGCTGGCGTTGAAGCAGGTCGCAGTTTATGGGAGTTCCGTGTGAATTCTTTGGACGGCTTTGAAGTTGGTGGCGTAGTTAAAGTTGATATCTTTGAAGCGGGTCAAAAAGTTGACGTGACAGGTACCTCTAAAGGTAAAGGTTACGCTGGCGTAATTAAGCGCTGGAACTTCCGTGGTCAAGATTCTACGCACGGTAACTCTTTGTCACACCGTGCTCCAGGTTCTATTGGTCAAAACCAAACTCCTGGTCGCGTATTTAAAGGCAAAAAGATGTCAGGTCATATGGGTGCTGAGCGTGTAACGGTACAAACTCTCGAAGTTGTACGTGTTGATGCTGAGCGCAATTTGTTGTTAATCAAAGGTGCCGTCCCAGGCGCTACCGGTGGTGACGTTATCGTACGTCCTGCTGAGAAAGCCTAGGCCAAGAGGAGTTGACTATGGAACTTAGTTTAACATCTGGCGGCGCAATCAAGGTTTCTGAAGTGGCTTTTGGTCGTGAGTTTAACGAATCATTAGTTCACCAAGTGGTCGTTGCTTATTTAGCGGCTGCTCGTGCCGGTACTCGTGCACAGAAGAACCGTAGCGCTGTTAGCGGTGGTGGTAAGAAACCATGGCGTCAAAAAGGTACAGGTCGTGCCCGTGCTGGTACTATCCGTAGCCCATTATGGCGTAAAGGTGGTGTTACTTTTGCCGCGCAACCACAAGACTACACGCAAAAAGTTAACCGCAAGATGTATCGCGGTGCGATCCAGAGCATTCTTTCTGAGTTGGTTCGTCAAGAACGTTTAATCGTTGTTGAAGACTTCTCAGTTTCTGCGCCAAAAACGAAAGAGTTGGCGGCTAAGTTGAAAGAGCTGGATGTAAAAGAAGCATTAATCGTAACAGATTCTGTTGATGAGAATTTGTTCTTAGCTTCACGCAACTTGTATAAAGTTGACGTGCGCGACGTGAACGCACTTGACCCAGTCAGCCTAATTGGTTTTGACAAGGTGATCATGACGGTTCCTGCGATTAAGAAAGTAGAGGAGATGTTAGGATGAACCAAGAGCGTATCTTAAAAGTTCTTCTGGCCCCTCACGTTTCAGAGAAAGCAACAATTTTGGCTGAGCGCGATGGTCAGTTTGTATTTAAAGTGGCCAAAGATGCTAATAAGCGTGAAATTAAGAAAGCCGTTGAAACCTTGTTTGAGGTTGAAGTGGAATCTGTTCGCACTTTGAACATGAAAGGTAAGCGTAAGCGTTTTGGTCTTGTAGAAGGCCGTCGTCCAAATTGGAAGAAAGCTTACGTATCATTGAAGCCTGGTCAAGACCTTGACTTTGCAGGCGGCGAGTAAGAAGGAGACAAGTAAATGGCAATTGTAAAAGCTAAACCAACTTCTCCCGGACGCCGCTTTGTAATCAAAGTGGTCAATCCAGACTTGCACAAGGGTAAACCTGAAGCAAGTTTGCTAGAGAAGAAATCAAAAAATGGTGGTCGTAACAACAATGGTCGCATTACAGTGCGTCACGTTGGTGGTGGTCATAAGCAACATTACCGTGTTATCGACTTCAAACGTAATAAAGATGGTATCCCAGCGAAAGTTGAGCGTCTTGAGTATGATCCAAACCGGAGTGCGCACATTGCCTTGGTTTGTTATTCAGATGGTGAGCGTCGTTACATTATCGCTCCAAAAGGTTTGAAAGCTGGTGATCCAGTCATTTCTGGCGATGCAGCACCTATTAAAACGGGTAACACATTGCCAATGCGTAATATTCCGGTTGGTACTATTGTTCATAACATTGAACTTAAACCTGGAAAAGGTGCGCAAATGGCTCGTAGCGCGGGTGCTTACGCACAAATCGTTGCACGTGGCAGTGCATACGTAACTCTACGTTTGCGTTCGGGCGAAATGCGTAAAGTGCTTTCAGAGTGTCGCGCCACAATTGGTGAAGTAGGCAACTCTGAGCATATGTTGCGCAGCCTGGGTAAAGCTGGTGCTAAGCGCTGGCGTGGTGTTCGCCCAACAGTTCGAGGCGTCGCGATGAACCCAGTAGACCACCCACATGGTGGTGGTGAAGGTCGTACTTCTGGTGGTCGTCATCCTGTTTCTCCATGGGGTGTTCCAACCAAAGGTAAGAAAACCCGTAGTAATAAGCGCACTGACAAGCTAATTGTCCGTCGCCGTAACAAACGATAGAGGATAGCACTGTGGCACGTTCGTTAAAGAAAGGCCCATTCATTGACCTTCATTTATTGAAGAAGGTTGAAGAAGCTGCGGCCTCTGGTAACAAGAAACCGATTAAAACGTGGTCTCGTCGTTCAACCGTTTTTCCAGAAATGGTTGGCTTGACGATTGCCGTTCACAATGGTCGTCAACACGTACCTGTTTTCGTTAATGAAGACATGGTAGGTCATAAGTTAGGTGAGTTTGTATTGACTCGTGCTTACTTTGGCCATGATGTTGACAAGAAAGCCAAGAAGAAGAAGTAAGGCGAGGAGTGAAAGATGGAAGTAGCAGCTAAATTGCGCAATGCTAGCATCTCGGCACAGAAAATGCGTCTCGTCGCCGATCAGATTCGTGGCTTGCCTGTAGAGAAAGCGTTGAACGTTCTTGAGTTTAGCCCAAAAAAGGCCGCTCGATTAATTAAGAAAGTTCTTGAGTCTGCGATTGCTAACGCTGAGCATAATGAAGGTGCAGATATCGACGAGTTGAAAGTTTCAACTGTATTCGTTGATGAAGGCCCAACTGCCAAGCGTATGCGTCCGCGCGCTAAAGGTCGTGGTGACCGTATATTGAAGCGTTCTAGCCACGTAACCGTTAAAGTATCGGATAACTAGGAGAAGGTAATGGGTCAAAAAGTACATCCTACTGGTATCCGCTTAGGTATCGTAAAGAAGCATACTGCAACTTGGTATGCTGAGCGCGGCGATTTTGCGGACTACCTTGAAAGTGATATCAACATCCGTAAGTGGTTGTTCAAAGAATTGAAGAATGCTTCTATATCACGTGTTGATATAGAGCGTCCTACAAAAGCAATCCGTGTGACTATTCACACAGCACGCCCAGGTATTGTCATCGGTAAGAAAGGTGAAGATATTGAGAAATTACGTGCAAAGATTGCTGACATGGCAGGTGTTTCAGCCCAAGTATCTGTAGAGCAAGTTCGTAAGCCTGAGTTGGATGCCCAGCTTGTAGGTGACAATGTTGCTCAACAGCTTGAGCGCCGTGTGATGTTCCGTCGTGCCATGAAGCGCGCGGTACAGAACGCAATGCGTCTTGGTGCTGAAGGTATCAAAATCGAAGTAAGTGGTCGTTTAGGTGGCGCCGAGATTGCTCGTACTGAGTGGTATCGTGAAGGTCGTGTACCGTTGCATACATTGCGTGCGGACATTGACTACGCAACTTCAGAAGCTTTGACGACTTACGGAATCATCGGCATTAAAGTATGGATTTTCAAAGGTGAAGTTCTTCCTGGCCAAGAAAAAGTTGAGCCAAAAGAAGATAAGAAACCTCGCCGCAGAAAACCTGCTCCTAAAGCTAAGAAATAGGGGTGAGCAAGTATGTTATTGCCAAAAAGAACTAAATATCGCAAGCAGCATAAGCTGCGTAACCGTGGCACAGTAGCTCATGATGTGAGCTTCGGTGAATTCGGTTTGAAAGCGACAGGTCGCGGTCGTATGACAGCTCGCCAAATTGAGGCAGCTCGTCGTGCAATGACCCGTCATATGAAACGTGCCGGTAAGGTTTACATTCGTGTATTTCCGGATAAGCCAATTACCAAAAAGCCTCTCGAAGTTCGTATGGGTAAAGGTAAAGGTAGCGTTGAGTACTGGGTTGCACAAATTCAGCCAGGCCGTATGTTGTATGAAGTTGAGGGTATTTCGGAGGATTTAGCACGCGAAGCATTTGCTTTGGCTGCGGCAAAACTTCCTTTCAAAACTACCTTTGTTAAACGGACGGTGATGTAATGAAAGCGACAGAATTGAAAGATAAGAGCGTTGAAGAGCTCAACGTTGCGTTGCATGAGTTGTTACAAGATCAATTCAAGCTACGTATGGAAAAGGCTACGGGCCAAATGACTGAAACGCACAAATTGCGCGAACTTCGTCGTGACATCGCCCGTGTTAAAACCATCATCAACCAAAAGGCGGGTTCATAATGAGCACTGATACTATTCAACGCACATTACAGGGCAAAGTCATCAGCGATAAGATGGATAAATCTATCACTGTATTGATTGAGCGCCAGGTAAAGCACCCGCTATATGGTAAGTTCATCAAGCGTTCTACTAAGATCCATGCGCATGATGAAACTAACGAGTGCAAAACGGGTGATGTTGTCCGAATCGTTGAGTGTCGTCCTATCTCTAAGTCCAAGTCATTTAAATTGGTAGAGATAGTAGAGCGCGGCAACTAAATTTGGAAATGCTAACCTCGGGTAAATAGTTTTTCTCGGGGTTAGGAATTTAAGTAATTTAATGGTATACTCTCGCGCCATTTTAGCGCGGGTTTAAGCGGAGAAAACCATGATCCAGATGCAATCAATACTAGACGTAGCTGATAACTCAGGCGCTCGTCGAGTAATGTGTATTAAAGTACTGGGTGGTTCGCATCGCCGTTACGCCAACATTGGTGACGTAATCAAAGTGAGCGTAAAAGAAGCGATTCCACGCGGTAAGGTCAAGAAAGGTGACGTTTTAAATGCAGTAGTGGTGCGTACCCGTAAGGGTGTGCGTCGTCCAGACGGTTCTTTGATCCGTTTTGATGGCAATGCTGCTGTTATTTTGAACAACAACTTACAGCCGATTGGTACTCGTATCTTTGGACCTGTTACTCGTGAACTACGTGGTGACAAGTTTATGAAGATCGTGTCTTTGGCACCGGAAGTACTGTAGAGAGACGAGAATCATGCAAAAGATTAAAAGTGGCGACGAAGTCATCGTAATCGCAGGCAAAGATAAAGGTAAGCGTGGTAATGTTAAGCGCGTTTTATCTAATGGCCGCGTGATTGTTGATGGCATCAATCTGGTGAAGAAACACACCAAGCCAAGTCAAAATCCGGATGGTTCTATCAATGAAGGTGGAATTGTCGATAAAGAAGCATCGTTAGACATGTCTAACTTAGCGATTTATAACCCATCTACTGGCAAAGCAGATCGAGTAGGCTTCAAAGTAGAAGATGGTAAGAAATCACGCTTCTTTAAGAAAACTGGCGAAGCAATTTAATTTGTTAATATTCAGGTAATTAATGATGGCGAAACTGCACAACTTTTACAAAGAAACTGTAGTACCTCAACTTCTAGAGAAGTTTGAGTACAAGTCAGTTATGCAAGTCCCACGCATTACCAAGATCACATTAAACATGGGTCTGGGTGAAGCTATTGCGGACAAGAAAATTCTTGAGCACGCAGTCAACGATATGACAGCTATCTCAGGCCAAAAACCGATCATCACAAAAGCACGCAAGTCTATTGCAGGCTTTAAAATTCGTGATGATTATCCAATTGGCTGTAAAGTGACTCTGCGTGGCGAGCGTATGTGGGAATTCCTTGAGAGATTCGTTTCTATTGCGATTCCACGTATTCGTGACTTCCGTGGTTTGAATCCAAAATCTTTCGACGGTCGTGGTAACTACTCTGTTGGTATCAAGGAACAAATCATTTTCCCTGAAATCGACTACGATAAAGTAGATAAAATCCGCGGCATGGATATTACTATCACAACCACGGCAATTACCAATGACGAAGGTCGCGCATTATTAGATGCGTTTAACTTCCCATTGAAATCATAAGGGGCACGCTATGGCTAAAACATCAATGATTGAGCGTGAATTAAAGCGTGCAAAGACTGTAGAAAAGTACGCTGCAAAACGCGCTGAGCTTAAAGCAATCATCAAGAATCCTAATTCTTCAGAAGAAGAAGTTTGGGAAGCTCAGGTGAAGCTTCAAAAGCTACCACGTAATGCAAATCCTGTGCGTCAACGTAATCGTTGTCGTGTAACTGGACGTCCACATGCTTACTTACGCAAATTCGGCTTATGCCGTAATAAGCTTCGCGAGCATGCTATGAAAGGTGACGTTCCTGGTTTGGTTAAGGCTAGCTGGTAAGGCTTAGGAGAATCACAATGAGTATGCAAGATCCAATTGCAGATATGTTGACTCGAATTCGTAACGGCCAGACCGCTGCGAAGAAAAATGTCGCTATTCCTGCATCAAAATTAAAGAAAGCTATCGCTCAAGTATTAGTGGATGAAGGTTTCATCGCTGGCTTTAGTGTAGAAGAAGGTCCAAAACCGACCATGACTGTTGAGTTGAAATATTACCAGGGTCGTCCGGTTATCGAAGAATTGAAACGTGTAAGTCGTCCTAGTCTACGTATCTATAAGAAAGTAGATGAGCTTCCAAAAGTTATTGGTGGTTTAGGCGTTGCGATCATTTCTACTTCTAAAGGTGTTATGACTGACCGCGCGGCCCGTAAAAATGGCCACGGCGGTGAAGTTCTTTGCACTGTAGCGTAAGGGGAGAATAAAGATGTCACGTGTAGCAAAAAGCGCTGTATCTATCCCTTCAGGTGTTGAAGTAAACATCAAAGATGGCGTGATCAGTGTAAAAGGTTCAAAAGGTCAGCTAGAACAAGCTTTACATTCTGACGTTGAATTAAAAGTTGAAGATGGTGAGATTTCATTCGCACCTTCAACTGGCGTCGAAAGTTGGGCTATGGCTGGTACATATCGTGCACTTATAAATAACATGATTACAGGCGTTACAAATGGTTTTGAAAAGAAACTACAGCTTGTAGGTGTTGGTTATCGTGCACAGGTTCAAGGTAAAAAATTGAACTTAAGCCTAGGTTTCTCTCACCCAGTAGAGTTCGAAGCACCAGAGGGCATCACTATTGAAGCGCCTTCTCAAACAGAATTGCTTGTTAAAGGTGCTGACAAACAAGTAGTGGGTCAGGTTGCGGCAAACATTCGTGCCTATCGTCCACCAGAGCCATATAAAGGCAAAGGTGTTCGTTATGCTGACGAGCGTATTGTTCGTAAAGAAGCCAAGAAGAAATAGTAGGGCAGGGTTATGAAGAAGAAAATTCAACGTTTGCGTCGTGCGGCTAAAAGTCGTGCCAAAATGCATGAACTAGGCGTTAACCGTCTAGTTATTAACAGAACCCCTCGCCACATTTACGCACAAGTAATCAGCGGTGAGAACGGTAATGTGATCGCTAGCGCTTCGACTGTCGAGAAGGCAGTTCGCGGTGACGTTAAGTCTACAGGTAACGTGGATGCTGCAAAGCATATCGGAACCTTGGTAGCCGAGCGTGCCTTGGAAGCGGGTGTAAAGCAGGTTGCTTTCGACCGTAGTGGTTTTAAATATCATGGTCGCGTTCAAGCTTTGGCTGATGCGGCTCGTGAGAAAGGCTTACAATTCTAAGGTGTGAAGCATGGCAAAAGATATGAATAACCAAGAAGGTTTAGTTGAGAAATTGGTCAACGTAAACCGCGTTGCCAAGGTGGTTAAAGGTGGTCGTATTTTCGGCTTCACAGCTTTAACTGTTGTTGGTGATGGTAAAGGTAAAGTTGGCTTTGGTCGTGGTAAAGCAAAAGAAGTTCCTGTTGCGATTCAAAAAGCAATGGAACAGGCTCGTCGTAATATGATTCAGGTTGAATTAAAAGACGGTCATACTTTGCAACACGCAGTAAAAGCAGCGCACGGTGCATCTAAAGTGTATATGCAACCAGCCTCTGAAGGTACTGGTATTATCGCAGGTGGTGCGATGCGTGCGGTATTCGAAGTGCTAGGTATCCAAAATATTTTGGCAAAAAGCATTGGCTCTACAAACCCAATTAATATCGTGCGTGCCACGATTAATGGTTTGAAGCAAATGACTTCTCCAGAAGATATGGCTGCCAAGCGTGGTAAAACTGTTGAAGAGATTTTGGACTAAGACCATGGCAAAGAAAATGATGAAAGTAACGCAGACGCGTTCAAGCATCGGTCGCTTGGAAAGCCATAAGGCTAGCTTGCGTGGCCTAGGTTTGCGTCGTATCGGTCATACGGTAGAAGTTGAAGACACTGCTTCGACTCGCGGTATGGTAAATCAAGTTTACTACATGGTTAGTGTAGAGGAGTAATATCATGCGTTTAAATACATTGATGCCAGCTCCTGGTAGTAAAAAAGATCGCAAACGTGTAGGTCGCGGTATCGGTTCTACTGATGGTAAAACTGCTGGTCGTGGTCACAAAGGTCAGAAATCACGTTCTGGTGGTTTCAATAAGATCGGTTTTGAAGGCGGTCAGATGCCATTGAAACAACGTTTGCCTAAGTTTGGTTTTAAATCGCGTAAAGCTTTAGTTAGTGCGGAAATTCGTTTAGACGAGCTAGCAAAAGTTGAAGGTGAAGTGGTTGATATGTTGAGCTTGAAAAAGGCTGGACTTATTAAAAACAGCATCGAAAACGTGAAAATCATGCTATCAGGTAACATTGAACGTGCCGTGACAGTTACAGGCGGCGTACGTGTTAGCAAAGGCGCTAAAGCTGCTATTGAAGCAGCTGGTGGAAAGGTTGAAGAATAATGGCATTATCACCACAGCAAACAGGTAAAGGCGGTGGTTTAGGTGAGCTCAAACAGCGTTTGCTGTTTGTGCTCATGGCTATTATTGTTTTTCGGATTGGCTCTTTTATTCCAGTCCCAGGTGTTGAAGGTGAAGCTCTACAAGCATATTTAGCAAATATGGGCGGAACTATCTTTACGATGTTCAACGTGTTCTCAGGTGGTGCGCTTGAGCGTGCTTCCGTTTTTGCATTGGGTATTATGCCGTACATTTCGGCCTCTATTATCATGCAGATTCTGAGCTTTGTTGATCCGCGCCTGAAAGAGATCAAGAAGGAAGGCGAAAGCGGCCGCCGTAAAATTAATCAATACACTCGTTACTTGACTGTTGCTCTTGCAACAATACAAGCAATTGGTATGTCTACTCAGTTACCAGAATTAATACCTGGTTTAGTTGAAAACCCCGATTTTTCTTTTTTCTTTATCGCGGTTGTAACTTTGGTAACAGGAACTATGTTCTTGATGTGGTTGGGTGAGCAAATTACTGAACGCGGTATTGGTAACGGTATTTCTATCATCATATTGGTAGGTATCGTCGCGGGCTTCCCTCAAGCTATTTCTCAGATTTTCTCTGAGGCATACGATGGAGACCGTAATATTCTTGGTGTTCTTGTATTCGGTGTTTTCGCACTAGCGGTAGTTTACTTTATCGTTTGGTTTGAACGCGCACAGCGTCGTATAACCATTAACTATGCAAAGCGTCAGCAAGGCAACAAAGTATTCGCAGCACAAAGTAGCTTCTTGCCAATGAAGCTCAATATGGCGGGTGTTATTCCGGCAATCTTTGCATCGAGCATCGTGCTATTCCCAGGTACTTTATTATCCTGGTTTGGTAGCGGTTCGGGTGAAGTAACCTGGTTGACCACTTTGTCACAAAATCTGCAGCCCGGTAAACCTGTATACATCATGTTGTATGCGTTGGGAATTATCTTCTTTGCATTCTTTTATACTGCATTGACGCAAAACCCTCGAGATACTGCAGACAACTTAAAGAAGTCAGGTGCATTTATTCCAGGTATTCGTCCTGGTCAACAAACAGCACAATACCTTGATAAAGTCACAACACGTTTGACTTTCTGGGGTGCCCTCTATATGACGGCTGTGTGTTTGATGCCAGAATTCCTGATCCTGATCTTTAAATACCCGTTCTACTTCGGTGGAACTTCACTGCTGATCATTGTTGTTGTAGCTATAGATTTTATGGCTCAGGTGCAATCACACTTGATGTCGCAACAATATGATTCAGTACTTAAGAAAGCGAATCTTAAGAAACAGGGCCCGTCGGGTCGTGTTCGTCGCTAAAGCATGTTGGAGTAGCAAATGAAAGTTCGTGCTTCTGTAAAAAAAATGTGCCGTAACTGCAAAGTGATTCGTCGTCACGGCAGTGTTCGCGTTATCTGTACTGACCCACGCCATAAACAGCGTCAAGGTTAGTCATATAATTGGTTGATTTTTAGGCGTGATGTGGCTAGAATACGCGGCCTTTCACGCCTGCTTATTTTAATTAGGAGAATTTGTTAAATGGCTCGTATAGCTGGTATTAACATTCCGGTACATAAGCATGCTGATGTCGCATTGACCGCTATCTATGGTATCGGTCGTCCTCGTGCACAAAAAATTTGTGCTGCTGCAGGAGTTGAAACTACTGCAAAGATCAAAGATTTGAACGAAGACCAAATTGAGAATCTACGTAACGAGGTGAGCAAATTTACCGTTGAAGGTGATTTGCGTCGCGAAATCAACATGAATATTAAACGTTTGATGGACTTGGGTTGTTTCCGTGGTATCCGTCATCGTCGTAACCTGCCATTGCGCGGTCAACGTACGAAGACTAATGCCCGAACCCGTAAAGGTCCTCGTAAACCAATCAAGAAATAATGGTTATGGTGGAATAACACATGGCGAAATCACCTCGTACTACCAAGAAGAAAGTTAAAAAGCACGTTGTCGATGGTATGGCGCATATTCATGCGTCGTTTAACAATACTATCGTAACGATCACAGACCGTCAGGGTAATGCTCTTGCATGGGCAACTTCGGGTGGTTCTGGCTTCCGTGGTTCACGTAAATCGACACCATTTGCTGCACAGGTAGCCGCTGATCGCGCTGCTCAAGTAGTAAAAGAAATGGGTATGAAGAACGTTGAAGTTTTTGTTAAAGGTCCTGGACCTGGTCGTGAGTCAGCAGTGCGTGCTTTAAATGCAGCTGGTTTCAAGATCACTAACATTACTGACGTGACACCTATTCCTCACAATGGTTGTCGTCCGCCTAAAAAGCGTCGTGTATAAGAGATTAACGGGAGTTTGAAATGGCTAGATATCTAGGTCCAAAACTCAAATTGTCGCGTCGTGAAGGTGTCGATTTAGGACACAAATCAGGCGTTCGCGCAATTGAGACAAAATGTAAAATTGAAGTAGCCCCTGGTCAGCATGGCGCGCGTCGTAGCCGTCTTTCTGACTATGGTTTACAGTTACGTGAAAAGCAAAAAGTTCGTCGTATTTACGGCGTGCTTGAGCGTCAATTCCGCAACTACTACAAAGAAGCTGATCGTCTAAAAGGTGCGACAGGTGTAAACTTGTTACAACTTTTGGAATCTCGCTTGGATAATGTTGTTTATCGTATGGGTTATGCTGCTACTCGCGGTGAAGCTCGTCAATTAGTTAGCCACAAGGCTATCTTGATAAACGGCGAAACAGTCAATATTCCTTCTTACACAGTTAAGGCTGAAGACGTTGTTTCTGTTCGTGAGAAATCACAAAAACAGGCACGTATTGTTGCTGCACTGGAATTGGCTGGACAGCGTGACAAGCCCGAGTGGCTTGAAGTTGATGCCAAGAAAATGGAAGGTCAATTTAAGCGTGTACCAGAGCGCTCTGAACTTGACGCCAGCATCAATGAGAATCTAATCGTAGAGTTGTACTCTAAGTAATTTTAATCCTTGAGAGGGATCATATGTCAGCGACTGAATTTCTGACTCCGCGCCAAATTAAGGTGGAATCAAGCGAAGGCACAAAAGCCCGAGTAGTATTAGAGCCTTTCGAACGCGGTTTTGGACACACTTTGGGTAACTCATTGCGTCGCATCTTGCTATCTTCTATGCCAGGTGCTGCAGTGACAGAAGTAGAAATCGACGGTGTTCTTCACGAGTACTCAGCTATTGAGGGCGTTCAAGAAGACGTTATCGATATCCTTTTGAACTTAAAAGGGTTGGCTGTTCGCCTTGAAGATAAAGAAGTAGCTACTTTAACTCTTCAGAAAAAAGGTGAAGGCGTCGTGACTGCTGCTGACATTGAAGAAGTATCAGGTACTGAAGTGGTCAACAAAGATCACTACATTGCCACCTTGAATAAAGGTGGTGCATTAAATATGCGCATCAAAATTCGCCTAGGTCGCGGTTACGAGGCTTCAAATACTCGTAAACAGCCTGAAGGTGAAGACAAACCAATTGGTGTATTACAAGTTGATGCTTCTTTCAGCCCAATGAAAAAAGTTTCATACACGGTCGAATCGGCTCGTGTTGAACAGCGTACAGATTTGGATAAGCTTGTCCTTGATCTTGAAACAAATGGGACTATTGACCCAGAAGAAGCGATTCGCCGAAGCGCGACCATTCTTCAGGAACAATTAGCAGCATTCGTTGATTTAAAAGATGAAAAACAAGCTGAACCTGAAAAAGAAGAGCCAGAAATCGACCCAATTTTATTGCGTCCGGTAGATGACCTTGAACTGACTGTACGTTCTGCAAATTGCCTTAAGACTGAGAACATCCATTATATTGGTGACTTGGTACAGCGCACTGAAGTGGAGTTACTTAAGACTCCAAATCTTGGTAAGAAGTCTTTGACAGAAATTAAAGATGTTCTTGCGTCACGAGGTTTATCTTTGGGTATGCGTTTAGAGAATTGGCCACCATCAAGTATTCTTGGTGACTAAGTCTCAGTAGTAAGAATTAGGCGCAGGCTTCGTCTTGCGCCTTTTTATTCATAGCTTGCTATGAATATATTGGTAATTTTTTGAATTCATTCAGATAGTTACCTGATTGGTCAATAGACAATCTATTGGTTAGTGTTAGCTATAAAGTAATTTAGCAGCTAAGAAAGCTTTTGTAGTACTAAAGCAGGCTACAATTAAATAGAGTGAGGAACTCAATATGCGTCATCAAAAATCAGGTCGTAAATTAAATCGTAACAGCTCACACCGTAAAGCTATGTTCCGTAACATGACATCGTCATTAATTGAACATGAGCTTATTCGTACTACTTTGCCAAAAGCAAAAGAACTACGTCGTGTAGCTGAGCCTTTGATTACTCTTGCTAAAAAGGACACTGTAGCGAATCGTCGACTAGCTTTTGCTCGTCTTCGCAACAATGCTACCGTTGCTAAGCTTTTCGCTGAGCTTGGTCCTCGTTACCAGGAGCGCCCAGGTGGTTACTTGCGTATCCTTAAGTGTGGCAATCGCCCAGGCGATAATGCACCTATGGCATACGTTGAATTAGTTGACCGCCCAGTGGTTGAAGACGATGTCGATTTAGACGAAGTAGTTACTGAAGAGTAATTCTTTGTTGTGACATTAAAAAGCCCGCTTACGCGGGCTTTTTTGTGGTCGTAAGTTATCAGTTAAAAGCCTAGAGTGACTAATGCCAGCTGCCGAGTATTAAGCCAAACATAGTGAACTGTACAATATGGTAGCCGCCATCAATCAGTAAGTGGCGAAGTGTTCTATTGCTAAATTGGTAGGTTATGCCCAGTCCTAGAAACACTAGGGCACCGATTAAACCAGATATTGTTAAGGCATAAATAAGTTCGGGAGCCGGGCCAAGTAAATCTGCAACAATGAAAACTGCTATCAGTGAGAATGTAAAGCTAAGGATAAATACGCTGGGTTTTTGTTTGATATCCTCAGCCTTTATTTGCATTTCTTGGAGCCACATTTTCCCAAAAAGTAAGGGGGAATACCAAAGGCCTCCTATCGCAAACGATAATAATGCCGCAACGAATACCGCATAATAATTGATGTCTGACATGCCTTTTCCCCACTAATTAGTTTTTATACTCATAGCTTATCACAAATACAGCGGTAACAATCTGCTATAGTTTTACATGAAGTATGTAGCCTTCGAAGTATTCAGGCTCATTACAATACCATTCATGCAGATCGCAATCGTGCTTTGCTATAACTCTTTCTGACAAATCAAAGAAGGGTTGTCTGCCAGGGTCTGCGAGAAGGATATGCTTAACGCCTGCCTGTTTGGCTCGATTAATGAGGTTGTAATGAATATTGGCCAGATCGTCCCAGAAACAAATATCTGTTCCAAAAACGACATCGTATCCTTTCAATATCTTTTTAGTTATTTTTTCGAAGCTTAGTGTTTGTGTTTGAATTTCTACCTGATTGAGGGCGGCTTGCAATTCAAGGAATGGAAACACTTCATTGTCACGGTCAGTGCCTGTTACCTGGCATCCTGCATGATGAGCACAAAATATGCTGGTTGGCCCCCAGCCGCAGCCCAGCTCGAGCAATTTGCTTTTAGAACTGAGAAGTTTGCTATGCAAGAAGTAGTCCATGAGCAGAAAACTACTACTCCAGGTTTTGTGTCCATGAATGGATGGGGTGTAATACTTCTTCAGCTTTTTAACCAAGCGGTGCTTATTTTCCAGCAGTAATATCCCGTATGCTTGAAAAATATGGTCTTCTGGTAGCGTTTGTAATTCAGGCATAGTTAAATTCTGTGATTAAGGCTAGCCGGTCAGTTTAAGGGCTTCTACATAATTTGTTAAGTGTCAGTAAGCTAAACTTGCAGCTGTGTCTAACTATTTCGGAATACAGGGATTGTTTGTTACACTCTGTGCAATACAACCTAAATCATATCGATATGGGCACCCATAAAGGTCATCATCATCTTAACGATGATGAGTCACACGGTAGAAATGTAGCTAGCAAAAAACATCTGCTCTGGTCATTGATGTTGACCGGTAGCTTTATGGTTATTGAGGTAATAGGCGGCATCGTTTCTGGTTCGCTAGCGTTGCTGGCCGATGCCGGGCACATGCTGACGGATACCGCAGCATTGTTACTAGCCTACTCAGCACTCTATTTTGCCAGCAAGCCTGCCGACAGTAAAAGAACCTTTGGCTACGGACGGTTACAGGTGCTCGCTGCCTACACCAACGGTGTTTTTCTTATTCTGTTGACCGGATGGATAGTCTGGGAGGCCATACAGCGCTTCATCGAACCGAACCCAATTCAAAGTGTTAGTATGTTTACAGTGGCAGTGATTGGCTTGTTGGTGAATGTACTGGTGTTTAAAATTTTACATAGCGCGGGTGAGTCTAATATCAATATCCGCAGCGCCCTGCTGCATGTGTTGGGTGATTTGCTCGGCTCGGTGGGAGCCATTATTGCTGCTATTATTATATGGATATGGGGAGTGCTATGGGTTGACCCTTTGCTGTCATTGTTTGTGTCCGCTCTTATTCTACGTAGCGCATACCATATTATTAAAGATGCGTCGCATATTTTGCTGGAGGGAGCCCCGATTGAGTTGAGTTTGAAGGCGATACGAACTGACTTAATGCAACTGGATGGCGTTGAAGATATTCATCACATGCATGCCTGGTGCCTGAGCGAAGATGAATTAATGATGACGTTTCATGCGGTACTGGATAAGGATGTTGATAGTGATACTTTGCTGGAGAAGATGTTGGTGTTACTGGAGCAAGAGCATGGAGTCGGGCATGCTACCATTCAAGTTGAAGTTAGCAACTGTCTGGTGAAAGATGAGATTTGCGGCTTAGGTTAGTATAGTTACTTTTGGGCCTCTAATAAAAAGCCTCGCTGATTTTCAATGCCTTCAAGGCGTCTAGCCAGTTTGTGTTGCAGCTCCTGTAAGCTTTTAGATTGAGGAGCGGTTTCTTTGACCAGCTTTTCCGCATCCGTGGTGTATTTGGATAAGGTGCTGATGAGTTCTTTGAGTTGTTGGTTAGTAAAGAACATGCCTTTTTGAAACAGGCTACGTTTAATGCGGTTGAATAAATCAATTTCTTGGCGGTTGTGTTCGTAGAAGAGGTCAATGCCTAGCTTCTTAACCCAGCTGCTAATGGTCTGGTCTTTGTTTTCTGAGTAGACAATAATAGTGGCTCGCTCGGACATGCTGCTTTTTATTTTACGGAGTGATGGGTAGCCGAGCGCATTATTGAGTGCAACAACAACGATTCGAATCTGTGGACGGTTAAGACGAATATAGTTCAAGGCGCCTTTATAGTCAGTCAAATACTGATAATCGTGGCCGGCAGTCGTTAACTGTTGCGCAGTATTAGCTAAAATTTCACGAGTGTCGTCGACGAGAAGAATGGCGCTCATAAATGAATTAATATATGTTAACAAAAGTTAAGGTAACTATTTGATTTATTTTACCATTGATTGTTGCCAGGTATATTTATTTTTAATAAAAAAGAGAAAATTGTGAGAGGTAACAGGTTTGCCGGTGAAGTTGTTAAGTTTATTGACAAGCTGTGTCTTGTTATTAATGGTTAAGGGATGTGCATCTTTTCAGCCAGATAATGCCAATGATGCCTGCAGCGTTTTAGAAGATGAGGGCTGGTATGAAGCTGCTCTGGACTCTCAGGAGCGCTGGGGCACGCCTATTCATGTTCAAATAGCGATCATGCATCAGGAATCCAAATTTCAAAAAAATATTCGCCCAGCTCGGAAATGGTATCTAGGTTTTATTCCTGGCTTTAGGCCTTCTAATGCATACGGTTATGCGCAAGCGTTAGAAGGAACCTGGGATGCCTATCGTGATTCAACAGGCAATCACGGTGCTAAGCGTGATAATTTTGATGATGCGATTGATTTTATTGGTTGGTACACCTACCACAGTCATAAAAATTTGGGGATCTCAAAATGGGATGCTCGTGAACAATATCTTGCTTACCATGAAGGGTGGGGAGGTTATAAGCGCAAAACCTATAATTCGAAAGGGTGGCTCATTAAGGTGGCGGACAAAGTCAAAGCGCAATCATTAATGTATGCCGCTCAATATAAGCAATGCCAAGCTGAACTGGAGTCAAATCGAGGCTGGTTTTAGATCTGCTTTTTGAATCCAGGGTTATAACTATTAATTATCTATTTTGTAAGACATTTAAGCATCGTATAGGTTAAAATAGCGCCACTTTCTAAATGCCAAATGGCATTAAATTTGATTAATATAATTGAGGTTTAACACATGTTGGGCAACACCACGCCACTAAAAGAGTTTGATCCTGAACTTTTCGCATCGATGGAAGCTGAGAAAAAGCGCCAAGAAGAGCACATTGAGTTGATCGCGTCTGAAAACTATACCAGTCAGCGCGTGATGGAAGCCCAAGGTTCTGTGTTAACCAACAAGTACGCCGAAGGTTATCCGGACAAGCGTTACTACGGTGGCTGTGAGTATGTGGATGTTGCTGAAAAACTTGCTATTGAGCGCCTGAAAGAACTGTTTGGTGCTGATTACGCCAATGTGCAACCTCACTCTGGCTCGCAGGCAAATGCTGCTGTTTATATGGCTTTAGTCAAACCGGGTGATACCATTTTAGGTATGAGCTTGTCGGACGGTGGGCACTTAACCCATGGTTCAAAAGTTAATTTTTCAGGCAAAATTTACCATTCAATTGAATACGGCGTTGATGAGAATGGCTTTATTGATTATGCGCAAGTTGAAGCTTTGGCGCTTGAGCATAAACCTAAAATGATCGTGGCTGGCTTCTCAGCTTATTCACGTGTTGTTGATTGGGCCAAGTTCCGTGAAATCGCCGATAAAGTGGGTGCTTTCCTGTTTGTGGATATGGCACACGTTGCTGGTCTCATTGCTGCGGGTGAATATCCAAATCCAGTGCCTTACGCAGATGTGGTGACTTCAACTACCCACAAAACACTTGCTGGCCCTCGCGGCGGTATTATTATTGCTCGTTCCAATCCTGACCTTGAGAAAAAGCTAAATTCAGCTGTATTTCCCGGCGGTCAGGGTGGTCCTTTGATGCACGTTATTGCAGCTAAAGCAGTCGCTTTTAAAGAAGCTTTGAGTGATGAGTTCAAAGCTATTCAAAAGCAGGTCAAGATAAATGCCCAGGCAATGACTAAAGTATTAATGGAGCGTGGCTATAAAATCGTTTCCGGCGGTACCGACAATCACTTATTCCTGATTGATTTAATCGATAAGGACATTACTGGCAAAGACGCTGAGGCTGCTTTAGGTCGAGCCAATATCACGGTCAACAAAAATACCGTACCTAATGAGCCACGTTCTCCTTTCGTAACTAGTGGTTTGCGTATGGGGACACCAGCCATTACCACGCGTGGATTCAAGGAAGCTGAGGCAACTGAGCTTGCAGGCTGGATCTGTGATATTCTTGATGACATCACTGACGAGCAGACGATTGCTGATGTGAAAGAAAAAGCCTTGAAATTGGCGGCTCGCTTTCCAGTCTATCGCAGTTAATTGATAAGAACGCTATTGGCAACATAAGGAGCTGTTATGCATTGCCCGTTTTGCGCCCATCCGGATACAAAGGTTATTGACTCGCGTTTAGTCGCTGACGGCAGTCAGGTTCGCCGTCGCCGAGAATGTCTTGCCTGTGGCGAGCGGTACACCACCTTCGAAAGCGCTGAGCTAGTGATGCCCAAGATTATTAAAACGGACGGAACGCGTGAGCCCTTTAACGAAGCCAAACTTAGAACAGGCTTAGCTAAAGCGGTGGAAAAGCGCCCGGTTAGCGTTGAAGATCTGGAAGCAGCTATCAATAAAATTCTTTCGCAAATTCGCGCTCTGGGTGAGCGCGAAGTTCCATCTACTGTAGTCGGCGAGCTGATCATTGAGGCGTTGCGCGGTTTGGATGAAGTTGCGTATGTTCGCTTTGCATCTGTCTATCGTCGATTCAAGGATGTTAATGCATTCCGCGAAGAAATTGATAAATTGCAAAGTGATAGTAAAGAGTGACACTAACTGATTGCCGTCGTTAAACTTCCAATTCTAAGGGTAATTCATACCTGATATGTCTTTTACAGCACAAGATTCCAGCTATATGGCACGAGCTATTCAATTAGCGCGTAGAGGCTGGTTTACGACCCGAACCAATCCGCGGGTGGGTTGTGTGCTGGTAAAAGATGAGCAAATCCTTAGTGAAGGATGGCATGAAAAGCGAGGCTTTGCTCATGCTGAAATCAATGCGCTGAACCTTGCTACTGAATCTGTAAAAGGTGCTACCGCTTATGTGACGCTAGAGCCTTGTGCCCATCACGGCAAAACGGGCCCTTGCGCCGAAGCATTAGTTAAAGCCGGAGTCGTGCGCGTAGTAGCGGCCATGTTGGATCCGAATCCATTGGTGGCGGGTAAAGGAATGCAGATCCTGGCTGATGCTGGAATCAAGGTTGAGCATGGCCTGATGCAAAGCGAAGCCGAGAAACTTAATCTTGGCTTTATTAAACGCATGAGCAAAGACCTGCCCAGAGTGGTCGCTAAAATTGCCATGAGTCTTGATGGTAGAACGGCAATGGCCAGTGGTGAAAGCCAATGGATTACCGGTTCTGCAGCTCGTCGTGATGTGCAGCGTTTGCGAGCTGAGTCCGGAGCCATTATTACCGGCTCAGGTACCGTGGTGATCGATAACCCTTCCATGAATGTTCGAGACCAGGCCTATACTTCAAATCCTCATTTTACCCAACCGTTAAGAGTCATTGTGGATTCTCAGCATTTGATTGAGCCTGATGCCAGTATTTTTAGCCGTGAAGGCGCCTGCTGGTTGGTCAGTGATCACTTATCCGCAAAAGACTACCCAGCCAATGTTGAGCAAAAGCTGGTTCCACTGTTGCAAGCTGGTGAGGATGTTAGCCATCATAAAATTGATTTAACGGCTCTGTTGCAAGAGTTGGCGAAGGCTGGCGTCAATGATGTGCTGGTTGAAGCGGGTAGCGGTCTTGTCGGTGCTTTTGTTGAGCAAGGCTTGATTGATGAACTGGTGGTGTTTGTGGCGCCAAAGCTGATGGGGAGTTCGGCAAGACCATTGATGACGCTGCCAATAGATACCATGCAACGTAACATTGAGCTCAAACTGGTAGATTCGCGCAGCGTCGGCGACGACCTGAAATTGACCTATCAAGTGATTAAATAACCTTTGGCAGCAGTTTTCAAAGACTGCTTATGAAAGGTGCTCGTATAGTAAAAGGGTTTAAAAATGTTTACTGGAATTATCGAAGCAACGGGTTACATCGCAGCCATAGAGCCAAAGGGCGAGGATGCACGTTACCGTTTTCAGACCGGCAAGCTGGATTTGTCTGATGTTGAGTTGGGCGACAGTATTGCCTGTAATGGTGTTTGCTTGACTGTGATTGAACAATATGACGATGGTTTTGCCGCTGATGTGTCAGTGGAAACCATTAAGGTTACCTGCTTTAAGCATTATCAGGAGCAGCAGCCAGTCAATTTTGAAAAAGCGATGCTTCCGACCACTCGATTTGGTGGTCATATGGTCAGCGGACATGTGGATGGCATTGGTGAAGTGATGGCTATCGAAGACGCCGGCCGATCAATTCAGTACACCATTCGAGCACCGCAGGACGTGTTACACTATATCGCCATTAAAGGCTCGATTACGGTTGATGGAACCAGCTTAACCGTCAACCAACTCAATGGGGATTGTTTTTTCCTCAATCTGGTCCCACATACACTGCAAGAAACTATCGCAGACAGTTATCAAGTGGGAACCAGGGTCAATTTGGAAATTGACCTCATTGCTCGTTATTTAGAGCGCTTGATGCAGACTGGAGCTGTAAAACCTCAATAAATGTGTGAGAACTATGCAATTAAATAGCATCGAAGAAATTATTGAAGATATCCGTCAGGGCAAAATGGTCATTCTGATGGATGATGAAGATCGCGAGAATGAAGGCGATCTAGTGATGGCCGCCAGTCAGGTGCGCCCAGAAGATATTAATTTTATGGCGCGTTATGGTCGCGGACTAATCTGTTTGCCAATGACGCGTGAGCGTTGTGAGCAGTTGAACCTGCCACTCATGTCGCAACAAAATGGCGCGCGTTTCAGCACCAATTTCACAGTGTCTATTGAGGCATCGGAAGGGGTGTCGACCGGCATTTCAGCAGCAGATCGGGCGCGTACCGTACAAATGGCGGTTGCGCCAAATGCAAAACCTTCGGACATCGTACAGCCTGGTCATATTTTCCCGATTATGGCGAAGCCGGGTGGTGTCTTGAATCGCGCAGGTCACACCGAGGCGAGTTGTGATTTAGCGCGTTTGGCTGGCTTTGAGCCAGCAGCGGTGATCGTTGAGATTTTAAATGAAGATGGGACTATGGCGCGTCGTCCTGATCTGGAAAAGTTTGCTCAGGAGCATGGTCTTAAAATGGGCACCATTGCCGATTTGATTGAGTATCGTTCCACTAAAGAGAAAACCGTAGAGAAAGTCAGTGAGTGTCATTGGCCGACTGAGCATGGTGAATTCCGTTTGCATACCTACCGTGACACCATTGATGGGCAAGTGCATTTCGCTTTAGTCAAAGGTAATCCAAAGAATGATACTTCGACGTTAGTACGTGTTCACTTAACCGATAGCTTAGGCGATTTGCTGGAAGCGCAGCGTGGCAGAAAGCCAGGCTGGGGCCTGAGTAAAGCGATTGAGCGCATCGGCAAAGAAGGTGAGGGCGTTGTGGTGGTGCTGGCCAATAAAGAATCCAGCGAAGAAGTTCTTAATCGGATCCGTCGCTTTGAGCAGGAAGATAAAGGCGAACCTTTGACTCAGGAACAAAAGCGTCAGAAAAAGCGTACTGTCGGTATTGGCTCGCAGATTCTGGCGGAATTAGGCGTGCATAAGATGCGCTTACTGAGTTCAGGTAGCCAATATACCGGCTTGGCGGGTTACGGTCTCGAAATTGTTGAGAATATAGCACCTGAACAATAGAGCATGACGAGAAACTTTTGTTGGCAGCTTCCTTTGCGGGAGCTCTGCATAAGATAGCCTTAACCAATAGTTTCGTATTACAATAGCAGCACTAAACGAAACGTGGCTTCTGCCACGTTTTGCATAAAGATTTAAGCCAAACTTCAGGTAATCCATACCAATGAGCGACTTCAAGTTAGACTTTTCTACAACAGAATATCAAGGTGGCCGCATTGCCATTGTCCATGCACGTTTCAATTTGCCGATAATCAATCAAATGATCACTGGCGCTCAGGAGCGTTTGCAGGAGCTTAAAGTTCCCGCCGAGAATATTGAGCTGTTTGATGTGGCAGGGGCATATGAATTACCCTACGCAGTACAGCAAGTTGCTAAAACCAAGTTGTTTGATGCAGTGATTGCGATTGGCGTGGTCATTCGAGGTGACACTCCGCATTTTGATTATGTGTGCGCTGAATCCAGCACTGGCTTGATGCGAACTTCTTTAGACAACGATATCCCTGTCATTTTTGGCATATTAACAGTGAACACCGAAGCGCAAGCTGAAGAGCGCGCCAACCCTGCCAAAATGAATAAAGGTGGCGAAGCCGCTGCAACTGCTGTTGAAATGATTAATTTAACTCGCGCACTACAAGAGAAACGCTCATGAGTACTACTTTTAAGCCCGCTACCCGTCGTCGTGCAAGAGAATATGCGATGCAGGCAATTTATCAGTGGCAAATGTCTGACAATCCGCTGAACGAAATCGAAGCTCAATATTTGACGACTATGAATCCTAAGAAAGTGGACGTTGTTTATTTTCAGGAGTTGTTCTCGGGTGTGTTAACCAGCCTGGATGAAATTGACGCTGCGTTGACCCCTGCTTTGGAAAGAGAGATTGAAGGTATCGATCCGATTGAGCGAGCCATTATTCGCTTATCTGCGTTTGAGTTACAAAAACGTATTGATGTGCCTAAGAAAGTGGTCATCAACGAAGGTATTGAGTTAGCGAAAACATTTGGTGCAACTGATGGCCATAAATTCGTTAATGGTGTGCTCGATAAAATCAGCAAAACTTTGCGCCCAAACGAATAACCCATTAGTTAGTTAATGATCTCATGAAAGAGTTTGAACTGATCAAGGAGTACTTCAGTTTTAGCCGATTGAAATCAGACACAGTGATCGAAGGGATAGGTGATGATTGTGCCGTGCTTTCGGTGCCTGCTAAACGCCAATTAGTTACTTCGGTTGATACACTGGTTGATGGCGTTCATTTTTTTTCAGACATTGATCCAGCCGATATTGCTTATAAATCATTAGCGGTTAACATTAGTGATCTGGCTGCTATGGGTGCCAAACCTTTAGGTTTCACGCTGGCACTGGCTTTGCCCAACGTTAGTGCAGACTGGCTCAAAGCCTTTAGCGCAGGTCTGCAACAAGCGAGCGAAGAATTTGATATTCCGCTGATTGGTGGTGACACTACACAGGGGCCATTAACTATTACGATCAATGTATTGGGTACGGTTAAATCTGATAAAGTTTTATTACGAAAGTCGGCACAACTTGATGATGATATCTGGGTCACCGGATATCTGGGCGATGCGGCAGCGGCTTTAGATTTGCATGATAAAGCACAGGCTCAACAGCTTAACGAAGCAGAAGACTATTTATGGCAACGCTTACTGCGACCAAGTCCTCCCATAACTTTTGCTAAAAAGTTAGCCAAGTTGGCGCATGCTGCCATTGATATTTCTGATGGTTTATTAGCAGACCTGGGGCATATCCTTGAGCAAAGTCATTGCTCAGCGAAAGTTAAAGTGTCGTCATTGCCGCTGTCTGAACAATTGATTCAATGCGTTGGCATCGAAGCAGCTCGTGATTTTGCATTGAATGGCGGTGATGACTATGAATTATGCTTTACCGCTAAGCCCAGTATGCGCAACAAGATCCTCAATCTGGCAGAAGACTTTAAGGTGAATGTTCATCGAATTGGCACAATAGTGGATGAGGCGAAGGGTGAGCTTCAGCTAGTATTGAATGGCAAACCTTATCAATCAAAGCGCCAAGGTTGGCAACACTTTTCAGAATAAACCAATATAAGAATCTATCAACTATGTCTTTGAGCCAAACCGTGTTTAAAAACCCTATCCACTTTCTCGCCTTTGGTTTTGGCTCAGGGCTACTGCCGAAAGCCCCGGGAACCTGGGGAACTCTGGTCGCCATTCCACTTTGGTATGGCTTATCTTTGCTAAGCCTTCCCTGGTATATCGCAACGACAGTGTTGCTAAGCATTGTCGGCATTGGCATATGTCATTACAGCGCTAAAAAACTTGGTGTCCACGATCATCCAGGCATTGTGTGGGACGAGTTCTGCGGCTATTTCGTCACCATGATTGCAGCTCCAGCGGGCTGGATTTGGCCGGTTGTAGGTTTCATCCTGTTCCGCATTTTCGACATCATTAAACCCTGGCCGATCAAATGGCTCGACAAAAAAGTCCACGGTGGCTTCGGTATTATGATCGATGATCTGCTGGCCGGTGTTTTTGCTTTATTGATCATGCAAACATCTTTGTATTGGCTGTAACCTGAAAGGATTATTTGTGAATAAGTTATTACTTTGTTTATTGGTTTTTACATTTCCTTGTTGGGGGAAAGAGGTTGATGATTCATCAAAGATAGCTGATAAACTTGATCAAATTAAGTCTTATGAATCTCTTGCAGGGGAGTGGCAGGGAGAGTTTACTATTAAGGCCTTTCCAGAAGACTTAAAACACTACTTTGACGAAACTGATATAGTCGGAACAGTTATAGAGATCAAGGTCATTGTATCTGAAAGTGAACCACCCAGGTTTTTTAAGAAGACTTCACCTGAAAACCAGTGGCATGAAACTGATGGTGAAGTTTCTATTAATCCTGATGTCCTTGGCTTCCATATTTTAGTTAAAAGACAAGGCGGAGTTTGGATTGAAAGAGAGCTTATGTCGTTTTCAAGACTATCCGAAAAGCAAGCTACATTGACCTACACTCGGACTGTTCATAACTGGTTTTATGAACCCAATGCTGAAGCACCTGAGTATTATTATATTTTTGGTTCAGGGAAAGTGGATAAACAATAATGACTCTTACTATTAGAGATGTAGGGTGCGTCACGACGCAGCTCCTGCCCTAAGGGTACCCTACAAGGGCTGCATATATAGTTGGGATTCACTTTGTTCATCACCAACCTACAAGAGCAGTATGTTTCTTATAGTTAACCTTGCTTCAAACTCTTAATAATATCGTTTGTAGTTAAACCAATTCTTTTCAATAATTCTTTGGTGTCGCCATGTTCAACTAGGTGATCAGGAATCCCTAAGTTCTTGACTTTGGTTTGAGTATGGCTATTCATCTCATAGAGTTAAACCAAAAGCACTGATTTATTGGTCATCAAAAAAGTTATTGTAGTTAGGTCTGTAAGTTCGATTGAAAATGCTCTGTAATCCCATCTTTAGTTTGTAAAATCAAAAGGTTAGGTCGTTCTTCTCCGACCTGTGTCAACTTTTTTTTCAGATTGAAAAATATATTTGCATATATTGCCATTTTGCCCTTTATTCCATACCTATTTTACTACCCATGCTATGTAATTTATGGTATTTCTATGGATGCTTTATTTGAGAAGCAGTTAACAAAAAAGGGGAATATTATGGATAGAGGAAAAATAATCAGCATTACCATTTTGGGTATATTAGCGTTATTTGTTGCTCAGAATGCGAATGCAAAGCAGCAGCTGCAAATTAGTGCCGACCAGCTGCATATCAAAGACTTGAGTTATAACCAGGAAGGACAACTCAAAGTTTCGGGTCCAAATGGTATCAGCCAAACTTATAAAGTAAGTAAAGGGCAGTCTTTAATACCAGTTTATGAGCTCCGTCTAAAAGAAGATGGACTTTATGAGTATGAGTTGACACTCGTTACTCAAGAAGGAGAAGAAGCTGTTACTGATCCAAGGAATGGCAGAGTTAACGCCAAACGAACCTTGGGTAGTGCAGAAAAATTATATGGTGCTTTTACAGTAGTCAATGGACGAATTGTAGAAGGTCAGTTAGAAAGCGATCAGAATAATGACGTTCAAAGATAGGAGAAGGGATATGTTTAAGAACAAAAGTGTAATGGGGTTAGCAGTTTTTGCAGCTGCAGTAGGTATGGATGCGAAAGCAGATATCGTCCATGCAGATGACGTTATTGTTCAAGGAAGTCACTGCGTAGGTATAGACTGTGTGGATGGTGAGGCTTTTAGTTTTGATACTGTCAGATTAAAAGAGAACAACTTGAGAATTCACTTTGAGGATACGAGTTCTTCTGGTTCTTTTCCTACTAATGATTGGCGAATCATTATTAATGATACAGGTAGCGGCGAAACAAGCCACTTCTCTGTTGAGGACTCTACAGGTGTGACAGTTCCATTTAGGATTGAAGCCACGGCACCTTCAAACTCATTAGTAGTTGATGCAACAGGTCGGATCGGTTTGGGAACTAACTCCCCAGTAACAGAAATTCACACAGTTGATAGTGATACGCCGACGTTAAGATTAGAGCAGGATAATTCGGGTGGTTGGACACCGCAAACTTGGGATATGGCGGGTAATGAAGCGAACTTTTTTATTCGTGATGTGACCAATGGTAGTACATTACCTTTTAGAATTAAGCCAGGCGCTCCAACAAGCTCAATACATATTGTTGATGGTGGTAATGTTGGAATGGGTACATCTTCGGCGGACTCGTCGTTACATGTTTTACGCTCGGACGGAACTGCTGCACTAAAAGTTGAAGAAACTAACGGCACAACTGCAAATCGAGTTATGTTGGAGCTGGAAAATAACGGCGCACCACAGTTGGCTCTTAAAAATAGCAGTAATGGCGCTGAATGGCGTTTTTCTATGAGTGCCAGCAATACATTCCAGTTCGACAACATCAATACACCCGGAGCTGAATGGTCAATGACTGAAGCTGGACAAGTAAAAATGGGTCCAGGGGGAAGCGGAGTGTTTGACTTAAGACCGAACGGTAATTTAATTCTTGCAGGAAGCTTGACTCAAATGTCGGATGTGAACAGCAAAACCAATATCAAGTCAGTAGACAGACAAGATGTTCTTAACAAAGTTGCTCAAATTCCAATTAACAAATGGACTTATAAAGATGATCTTGATAAAGAGCATTTAGGACCTATGGCTCAAGATTTCCATGCGGCATTTGGCCTTAATGGAGATGATAACCGCCATATTTCAACTCTTGATATGGCTGGCGTTTCGTTCGCAGCAATTCAAGCTTTGAATGATAAAGTTGAAAAGCAAGAGCAAGAAATTGCTGAGCTTAAGAGCTTACTAAAACAGGCTCTGGCAACAGAATAATCAAGTTGCTATGCTAATAAAAAAGCCTCTTAGGAGGCTTTTTTATTTTGTCAAAGAATTACACAATTACATGAGTAGAATTTGTTGTAGAGCAAGACTTAACCAGCTTGATAAAGCTATCAATTATGCCATCAGGTGAAAGACGTTTTTGTTTTTACTTAAGTGGTAAAGCAATGTGCTTCTTATATGTATAAATTTGTCTAGCAGATATAAAGCCGCCTAACTCTTCTTCGATTAAGTCCAAATCCAATGACAGTTATAAACTCTCAACAATATCTTCGGCAGTTAAGTCAATTCTTTTAAACAATTCTTTGGTATCGCCATGTTCAACAAAGCGATCGGGAATGCCTAAGTTTTTGACTTTGATTTGAATGTCGTTATTCAATAGGAATTCGTTGATGGCTGAACCTGCGCCGCCCATGATGGCGTTTTCTTCGATGGTCATAAATTGCTCGTGGGTTTCGGCTAATTGTCTGATTAACTCTTCATCCAATGGTTTAACGAAGCGCATGTCGGCGACGGTGGCATGGATTTTCTCGGCGGCTTCCATGGCGGTTTGTACCATTGAACCAAAGGCTAGAATGGCCACCTTTTCACCGCGACGTTTGATGCTGCCTTTACCGATTGGGAATGGAGTAAAGGTTTGTTCCGGCTCAATGCCGCTACCAACGCCACGCGGATAACGAACTGCTACTGGGCCTTCGTATAAATAGCCGGTGTACAGGCATTGGCGACATTCGTTTTCATCACTGGGAGTCATGATGACCATATTGGGAATGCAGCGCAGGTAGCTAAGATCAAAGACACCATTATGGGTGGCACCATCGCCACCAACCAAACCGCCACGATCTATGGCAAATAACACATCAAGATTCTGTAGTGCCACATCATGAATCAGTTGATCGTAACCACGTTGCAAAAAGGTCGAATAAATAGCGCAAACAGGTTTTAACCCTTCGCAAGCTAAACCAGCAGACACTGTGACTGCGTGTTGCTCGGCAATGCCGACATCATAATAACGTTCAGGAAATTCGCGCGAGAAACGAATCAAATCAGAGCCCTCACGCATGGCTGGCGTTATACCAATCACGCGTTCATCTTTGGCGGCAATATCACACAGAAAATCACCAAAGATATTGGAATAGGTTTTAGGCTTTTTACCTTTCGGCAGACTGCTGTCTTTTGGATCAAAAATCGGTACGCCGTGATAGGCAATCGGATCATTTTCCGCTGGCTCATAGCCTTTACCCTTGCGAGTAACTATGTGTAAAAACTGCGGGCCTTGCAGCTCTTTAATATTGTTCAGAGTATTTAATAGAGTAGGCAGATCATGGCCATCAATCGGACCATTATAATTAAAGCCCAATTCTTCAAACAAAGTGCCCGGTAGAACCATGCCTTTCATGTGTTCTTCGGCACGGCTGACAAAGTCGGACAGTGGCTTGATATTGTGTAATGCTTTTTTGCCGGTTTCGCGAACGCGCTGGTAAAAACGACCAGCCAGTAATTTGGCCAGATATTTATTCATACCGCCGACATTTTCTGAAATCGACATTTCATTATCGTTCAGAATAACCAATACGTTAGCATCAGTATCGGCTGCGTGATTCATGGCTTCGAAAGCCATGCCGCCGGTTAGAGCACCATCACCAATGACGGCCACACAATGGCGGTCTTCGCCTTGTTGTTTGGCTGCCAGCGCCATGCCCAGGGCCGCGCTGATGGAAGTGCTGGAGTGGCCGACTGCAAAGGTATCGTATTCAGACTCGGTACGCACCGGGAATGGGTGCAGGCCGTCAGTTTGACGAATGGTTTGTAACTGGTCGCGCCGACCTGTAAGGACTTTGTGTGGATAGGCTTGATGGCCCACGTCCCACACAATGCGATCCTCTGGGGTATTAAACATATAGTGCAAGGCTACAGTGAGCTCTACCGTGCCGAGACCAGCTGCAAAGTGCCCACCACATTGGCTGATAGTGTCTATGAGGTACTGACGTAGCTCATCCGCCACTTCAGTCAGCTGAGACTTCTCTAGCTGCCTGAGGTCATTGGGCGAGTCAATGTGCATTAATAAAGGGTATTTTTCAGAGCTCATAGGGTTTTGCGGCAATTAAGCGTTACGATTGACTATATAATTCGCCAACTCGGCGAGGGAGTCGGTATTGTACGGCAACTTAGACAGCGCTTGTAGGGATAAATCCAATAAATCGGCTAATTTTTGCTTAGAACCATCGAGGCCAAGTAAGGCCGGATAAGTGTTCTTATCCTTGGCCAAATCAGAGCCTTGCGGCTTGCCAAGGGTGCTGGTATCGGACTCAATATCGAGAATATCGTCTTTGACCTGAAAGGCCAGCCCAATCGCATCGGCATATTGCTCAAGCGAGTGTTGCTCCTGCTCATCCAGCTTGCCGGCGCACAAGGCGCCCAGAAGAACGCTGGCTTTGATTAATGCTCCGGTTTTCATGCGATGCATTTGTTCCAGCGTGGCTAAATCTATGACCTTAGAGGTTGATTCCAGATCAATGGCCTGACCGCCACCCATCCCCAATGAACCACTGGCGTGAGCCAGTAATTGGATCATTTGTAACTGTTGCGGTTGGGCCGTATCCGAAAAGGAATGGCTGGCCAGCTCTTCAAAGGCCTGTGTATGCAAAGCATCACCGGCCAATATCGCGGTGGCCTCACCGAACTGAATATGACAGGTCGGTTTACCACGACGTAAGTCATCATCATCCATTGCCGGTAAATCGTCATGCACCAGCGAATAGCAGTGAATTAGCTCAACCGCCAGAGCAGGACAATCTAAATCAGAAAGCTCAGCACCTAGGGCTTGTCCAGTCATATACACCAGCGTAGGGCGAATACGTTTGCCACCGTTAAGGGCACCGTAGCGCATGGCCTGATGCAAACTTTTTGGATTGCTGTCATCCCCGGGTAGGCGCGTCGTTAATAACTGGCAAATCCGGTCTTGCCAGTGTTCAAGTTGTTGGTGAGTAGTCATTGAGAGTTAGGCTTATTCGTCGTCGACTTCGAAAGCCTGTTCCTGATTGTCCATCAGTATGGTTACTTTCTGTTCCGCTTCTGAGAGCAGCTGTTGGCATTGGCGGGATAACTTGACGCCTTTCTCGAATACTTTGAGAGCTTCATCGAGAGGCAATTCTCCCCCTTCAAGCTGCTCAACAATAGTCTCCAGTTCCTGTAACTGGCTTTCAAAATTAACGCTGGTCGTTTTTTTTGCGGGGGCATTCTTTGCAGGCATAAGTATTGATCAAGGTTTGGATGTGATAATTGTCCTTATTGTCCTATATTGATAGTAAAAAGAAAAGGAGCGCGCGAACAAGTTGCCCTGCAGCTGCTTTTCATTGAAAAAGTTGCGTCTGGTACGGTTCAAGTGTCGCATTAGCTTGTAAATATCGCTAAAATCCCCACCTATCCTAGACATTTACTTAATTTGCGCATTATTGCGCCTAATGGCAGATTCATGAGTTCAGCGACTGACAAGACTACAGATAATGTTACGGCTAATGCCACGAGCGGTGCGGAAAAAGTCACTCCGACCAACTTTATTCGTAACAAGATTAACGAAGATATTGCCAATAATAAGAATGAAGGGCGAGTACACACTCGTTTCCCGCCAGAACCGAATGGCTATCTGCATGTAGGGCATGCTAAATCAATTTGCCTGAATTTCGGTATCGCGCGTGACTATGACGCGCCCTGTAATTTGCGTTTTGACGATACCAACCCTGAAAAAGAAAGTGAAGAATTTGCCAAAGCGATTCAGGAAGATGTGCACTGGCTTGGCTTTGAATGGAAAGGTGAAGTACATCATGCTTCAGATTACTTTGATCAGCTGTATGTCTTCGCTGAAGAACTCATTCAAAAGGGTAAGGCCTATGTGGACGAACAGCCTGCTGACAAAATTGCAGAAAACCGTGGTAATTTCCAGACACCTGGCACTGAAAGTCCATACCGTGACCGTCCATTTGAAGAGAGTTTAGCTCAGTTTCGTCGTATGAAAGCTGGTGATTTTGCCGATGGGCAAATGGTGTTACGTGCCAAGATTGATATGTCGCATCCGAACATGTTGATGCGCGATCCTGTTTTGTATCGAATTAAGCGTTTCCATCATATTCGTACCGGTGACAAGTGGTGCATTTATCCAATGTATGACTTCACTCACTGTATTTCCGATGCGTTGGAAGGTATCACGCATTCTTTATGTACACTTGAGTTTGAAGTTAACCGTCCGCTGTATGACTGGGTGCTGGATAACATCACGATTGACTGCCATCCGCAGCAAATCGAGTTTTCGCGTTTGAACCTTGCTTACACCATTACTTCCAAGCGTAAGCTAACTCAGCTGGTGGAAGAAAAGCGTGTGGACGGCTGGGATGATCCGCGTATGCCAACCATTTCAGGTATGCGTCGTCGCGGCTATACTCCGGCATCGATTCGTAACTTCTGCGATGCCGTTGGTATTAGCAAGGTCAATAGTGTCACCGACATGATTTTGCTGGAAGATAATGTGCGTGATGATCTGGATAAGTCTACTCAGCGTCGCATGGCGGTGCTAGATCCGATCAAGGTCATTATTACCAATTACCCGGAAGACAAAGAAGAAATTCTTACGGGTAACAACCACCCCAAGTTTGAAGAAATGGGCACGCGTGATCTACCTTTTAGTCGCGAAGTTTATATTGACCGTGCGGATTATCGTGAAAGTGCTAATAAAAAATACAAGCGTCTGGTCAAGGATGGCGAAGTGCGTTTGCGTAATGCTTATGTGATTAAAGCCAACGAAGCGATTCTGGACGAAAATGGTGAGATTAAGGAACTTCATTGTACTTATGACCCAGATACTTTAGGTAAGAACCCGGAGGGGCGTAAGGTGCGTGGTGTTATTCACTGGGTTTCTGCTAAACACGGAAAAACTGCCACGATTCGCTTATATGACCGTTTGTTCAATGTGCCTAATCCTGGTGCAATGGATAACTTTCTGGAGGCATTAAATCCAGATTCTTTTGCAGTGATTACCGCCATGGTTGAGCCGAGTTTGGTGCAGGCAAATCCTGAAGATCGCTTCCAGTTTGAACGTGAGGGATATTTTACTGCGGATCGCTATGAGTTCTCGGCGGATAATCTGGTCTTTAATCGTACTGTCACATTGCGTGATTCCTGGTCGGATAAAGACGCTAATTCTTAACGCTTACTGTGTCGATTAAAGCTTGAAAATAAAAAGGCCAATCTTTCGATTGGCCTTAACTCTTTTAGGGGGACTAGGTCTGAGGGTTCTGAGTTCTAAGATCTAGGTCTAAAAGCTTGTCTAAAAAGTAACTTTCCATGAACTAACAATGACAACTTATCTGTTAAGTTTGTCACTCATTCTTATAAAAAGTTCAAAGTTTTTGCCAAAAGATGCATGGAACTATCAAAAATTACTGTTAATCTAATGGTAACCGATTGATTTTTACAGGATTTAAAAATGAAAACTTTACTAAAATGGAGCCTCAGGCTAGTGATAGCAGTGGTTGCCCTGTTTATCGTGGCTGCCGTTGCTTTAATGATTTTCTTTAACAGTGATCAGGTTAAATCTACTCTTATTACTCAGGTTAAAGAAAGAACCGGCGCTGAGCTAGTGATTGAACAAGATTTAAGCCTATCATTTTTCCCATGGTTAGCGATTGAAACCGGTGGTGTCAGTTTATCGCAGCCCCCTGCATTTCCACAAAGAGACCCAGCTCTGACCATTGGCGCTGTGTCCGCCAGTATCAAGTTGATGCCTTTATTCAGTGGTGATATTGAAGTTGGCGCCGTGACAGTGAGCGATGCAACCTTAAATATGACCAGTGGCCCGCAAGGTAAGTCAAACCTACAAGCTTTTACTGAGGCGTTACAAAAAGCAGAGACTAAAGATACCGTTAAAGAAACCCCTGAGGCGGACGCTTTAGCTTTGAGTCTGCAGAAGCTAGAACTTAATAATTTTACCGTCAATCAGTTTGATGCCAATAACAAGCTGAGCCAAAGCTTTACTTTAGAGCAGCTAATGATTGAAGACTTCCGTCCAGGAGAGTTCAGGCCGGTTTCTGCAAACGGTAAAATTGCTGGTGAAGTTAATAAGCCGGTCATGTTATGGGCTTTGGCTGGTGATTTGAAAATCAGTCAGGACTTTAAGCAAATTAATGTACAAAAGATGGATGCCAGTGTCGATAATGTTTCAAGTACCATCCAGACTGTTGGCTTGGCTGGGACCTTATCGGTCATTATGGACAGTAAACGTACATTGATTGAGCATCAGGGTGCGGTGACACTTGATGACCAGTCGGTGACACTTAAAGCCTCGGCAGGTCTGGGGGATATTAATGATATTAAAGTTAGTATGAATGCGGACAGCTTAACTCTTGATCGGTTGATGGCAACAAGCGGCAAGAAAGAGTCCACAGCAAAAGCTGAAGCCGACTTTTCGCCAGTTGCCGACTTCCTTAAAAAATCCCGTATTCAAGGTGACCTGGCAGTTGGTAGCTTAAATTTAAAAAACACCAAGTTTACGCAGGTTACGGCCAAGGTATTTAATAAGGGAGCTACATTGCACCTCGATCCCTTTAAGGCTCAGGCTTTCCAGGGCGAGTTAGCAACTACTGCTAGCGTTAATTTTGCGAGCCAGCCATTGGCGCTTGCAGTACAACCAGATTTAAACAATATTCAGGTGGGTGATTTGCTCGCGGCTTTCTTTGGCTTTGAGCGCCTGTCAGGGCTGGGTGCTCTCGATCTTGATATGAAGACCAAAGGTGTAGACGTTAAGCAGATGCTGCAAAACCTAAATGGTACCGGCCATATCAATTTATCAGACGGTGCCTTGATGGGGATTGATATCGAAAAACTGATTGCATCTGGTTTAAGCCTACAGAGTCTGAATAAAGAAAGTTACAGCGGCAAAACGGTATTTGCCGGGTTAAAAGGTGACTTGAAAGCCGATAATGGTGTTATTAACTTGTCAAACTTTGCGATTAATTCTCCTCTGTTTGATTTGCTCGGCAGGGCAACTACCGATGCCAATAAGGAATCTATTGGCGGCAACTTTCAGCTGGTTCTAAAAGGTGCTTTAAAAGAGCAGGTGGAAGCTAAATATCCTAAGCTGGCTGGGAAGAAGCTTCCTTTTGAACTAAAAGGTACCTGGGCTGAGCCAAAAGCCAATATTGATTATGAAGCAATCCTCAAAGCCGAATACCAGGGAAAAATTGATGAGAAAAAACAGGAGTTAGAGGATGAAGCGAAAGAGAAAGTCGAAGATAAACTAAAAGACTTACTGCGACGCAAGAAAGAAGATGACCAGTAGTCCTTGTCGCAACAAAAAGTAATTGTTAGTTGGTCTACGCCCTCATTTGAGGGCGTTTTTTATATAAATAATTGATGCTCAACTAAACCCTTTGCCAAGAACGGGCATCCAATAGATGTATTAACAAAATGAGGGTTAACGATGAAAACATTAATTTACACAAGTGCCATAGTGGCTTTATCAGTTTTTGGTACAGCTAGTCAGGCGGAAGAAAGCAAAAGCTTTTCACAAACTTATGATTTCAGCGCTACTGGCTCTGTTTCCGTTGAAAATATTAACGGTAGTATTGAAGTTAGTGGCTGGGATAAAGATGAAATTGCTTTGGAATATGTGATTACTGCCGACAATCAGAAAGATCTAGAACGTATCGAAGTGATTATTGACCACACTGACAAGGACTTTGACGTTGAAGTGGATTTCAAAAGTTCTGGTATGTTTAGCTGGGGCGGTGGCTCTGGCGAAGTGGACTTTGTGTTGAAGGTACCTAATAAAGCCAAGCTTAATTCGATTGATTCGGTCAATGGAGCTATCACTATTGTGGGTATGCGTAGTGATGTCCAGGCTGATGCTGTTAATGGCAAGATTACCATTGAAGGCTCTTCTGGCGATGTGTCTGCCGATACTGTGAATGGCAAAATCGTTATTCGTATGGACCGTTTAGGCTCCTCACAAAGAGTTAAGGCGGATAGCGTTAATGGTGATATAGCAGTTTATGCCCCAGCCGATGCTTCGTTTAGATTGTCCTCAGAAACTTTAAATGGCGATCTCAGTAATGATTTTGGTATTGAAGTAGATGAAGGTGAGTATGTTGGCGCCGAGATGAATGGTTCCTATAACGGTGGTGGCGCCAGCTTGTCATTTGATACGGTTAATGGCGATATTGAAATTTTAAAGAACTGAGATTCTTTAAATTAAAGAGTTCAACACCCCTGAAGTATCCTCTGGGACTCTTTTCGCAACCTATTGGGCGGATTCTTAACGGACTCCGCCTTTTTTATGTTTTAAGAAGTAGTACAGTATCAGCCCCAATGAGCTTTAATTGTAAACCCCAGTGATCGGCTATCCACTGAAGGGTGTTATCCGAATAGAAGCAGACGTGAGTTTGGTCATTTTTGTAATGCCAGCGGGCAAAAGCATCCTGACTGATCCAGCGTTTAGTCATGATGCCGAGCACTCCTTGGGGTTTTAGCATCTTCACTAGTTGCGGAATTACTTCGGCAGGTTGATGTAAATGTTCAAAGACTTCGGTGCTGGTAATAAAGTCATATTGCCGCGACAGTAACTCGGGTCGGTTGGCATAAAAAGGATCATAGTTCTCCATGCTAAAGCCACGCTCTGCCATCATCACCGAAATGGTAGGGCCTGGGCCACAACCAAAATCGAGCCCTTGTGCGTTATCAGGCAGGCTTTCCGACAAGGGTATCAGCAAACGGTCAAGAAACTGGCGATAGCCTTGATCACCCGGTGAGTTCTGATGGAGGTCGTATAGCGACTTCTCGGCGGCGGCTGATAGCAGTTGATGTTTGGGCACAAAAACCAGATCGCAGACCTGACATTGCAGATAATCGCGCTGTTTGTCGGTGTGAAAGTGCAAAGTTTGGTGCTTCAAGCAAAGAGGGCAAGTCATCGGCAATCTTTTACGTTAAAATAGCGAAAACACGAAAAGTATCATTTTAATGGCATTAGTATCGTTACAACAAGTTGAAGTCAGTTATGGTGGCCCAGCTTTATTGAATAAAGTTGATTTCACCATGGAGCCTGGCGAGCGGGTTTGTCTTATTGGCCGTAACGGCGTTGGAAAATCGACCCTTCTGAAAGTTATCAATCGCGAAATTATCCCTGATGATGGTGATATTCGCTTTGTGCAGGGCATCAAAGTCGCCAAACTCACGCAAGAAGTGCCATCTGGCACCAGTGGCAGCGTTTTTGACGTTGTCGCTGAAGGTCTGGGCGAAGCTGGAGCCTTGATTCGAGAGTTTCATCACTTAATCCAATCCACTGACGACGCATCGATGCAGAAGTTGGCGCGAGTGCAGGAAAAGATCGAAGAGATTAACGGTTGGGCGATGGATCAGAAAGTCGAGACCGTGATTAATCGGTTGAGTCTCGATGCAGAAAAATCGTTCGATGAATTGTCCGGTGGTATGAAACGACGGGTTCTTTTAGCTAAAGCTTTGGTGGAACAACCGGATATTTTATTGCTGGATGAGCCAACTAACCACCTGGATGTCGAGTCTATCGAATGGTTGGAATATTTCCTTAAGGCCTACGAAGGCAGCTTATTGTTTATTACCCACGATCGTCGATTCCTGAAAAATCTGGCGACTCGAATAGTCGAAGTAGACCGGGGTAAATTAACCTCATGGCCGGGCGACTATGAAAACTTTCTGCGTCGAAAGGCAGAGCAGTTGGCAGCTGAAGAAAAACAAAACCAGGATTTCGATAAAAAGCTTGCTCAAGAAGAAGTCTGGATCCGTCAGGGTATTAAAGCACGCCGTACTCGTAATGAGGGGCGTGTCCGAAGATTAGAAGCTGCGCGACAAGAGCGTGCCGAGCGCCGTAATCTGATTGGCAATGTAAAGTTGCAAGCTCAAGATGTGGAAGCCTCTGGCAAGAAGGTTATCGAAGCAAAAAATATCCATCATGGATATGAAGGGCGAACCTTGGTCGATGATTTTTCGACCCTGATTATGCGTGGTGATAGGATCGGTATTATTGGTCCAAATGGTGTCGGTAAAACGACCCTGATAAACATTCTGCTTGGTGAATTAAAGCCAGACCAAGGTGAAGTGAAATTAGGTACCAAATTAGAGATAGCCTATTTCGACCAACATCGAGCCCAGTTGGATGAGAAGCAATCGGCGATGGATAATGTGTCTGGTGGCAAAGATTTGATGACCATTAATGGTCAGCCACGTCATGTCATCAGTTACCTGCAGGATTTTTTGTTTACTCCAGAACGTGCGCGTGCACCGATTACCGCTTTGTCGGGTGGCGAACGAAACCGTTTATTATTGGCCAAAATTATGGCTAAGCCATCTAATTTATTGATTCTGGATGAGCCAACCAACGATTTGGATATTGAAACCTTAGAGTTATTGGAAGAAATGCTGGATAACTATCCAGGCACTTTAATGTTGGTCTCACATGATCGGGATTTTCTGAATAATGTGGTGACTAGCACAATCGCGTTTGAGGGACATGGTATTGTTAAAGAGTACGTAGGTGGTTATGACGACTGGCTAAGACAAAAACCAGCTGATGCAGGGAGCACTTCGAGTACCAAGTTGGCTCAGGAAAAGCAAAAAGATTCTGAACCGAAAACTAAAGTGTCAAATAAGGGTCAAAAGAAGCTCAAAAAGTTGAGTTATAAAGATCAGCTTGAGCTTGATAAGTTACCTGAGTTGCTGGCAGAACTAGAAAACAAAATCGACGCGTTGCATAAGCAAATGAGCGATCCCGATTTCTACCAGCAGGATGGCGATAAAATTGCGGATACAAAGCAGGCGTTAGAACAGCTCGAAGCAGAGTTAGAACAAAAGTTCGAGCGCTGGGAAGCTTTGGAAGCAATGAGAAACAGTCTGTAAATACGATGTTAATTGAGGTGGTGTATGTCACAAGATGATTTTGATTTATTCAAAAAAGAGTTGTCCGATGTCCAACGCCTTAAAAATGATCGGGTGAATTTACATAAAGCGAATGAAGGGCCAAGCATTGCACAGCAAGCAAGACGCGAAGCAGCTTTAGGCCGTAAGCCTAATGTGGACCCCAATTATCTGACTACAGATTTTGTTGAGCCGGTATTACCGAATGATTGGCTTGAATATAAAAAAGACGGTGTGCAAGAGGGTGTCTATAAAAAATTACGTCTTGGAAAATATACCATTGATGCACATATAGATTTGCATCGACGTAGCGTTAATGAGGCGCGTGAAGATGTGTTTTATTTTCTTAGTGGTAGTTTTAAGCGTGGTAAACGTGTTGTATTAATTACGCATGGTAAAGGCGAGCGCAGTCATCCTCAGGCAGTTTTAAAAAGTCATGTCAATCATTGGCTGAAACAACATAGTGCTGTGCTAGCGTTTCATTCGACACAGAAACAACACGGCGGTTTAGGGTCGGTTTACGTTTTGCTTAAGAAAAATGATGAGGAAAAGCAAATCAACCGTGAATTATTTAACAAAGGTTTTGGAAAGAGACTGTAATAAAGTAAGGAAACCAAATTACAGCAAGGCGAGGATAATAAGATGGATAAAAATACTGATAATAAAGATTTGATTGAACTTGATGCTGAGCATGAAGAGCAGCAATCGAGTGAAAATAAAGATACCTGGGACAGAACCAGAGAGTTAATTCTTTTGCAAGTCAAATTAGGCATAGACGCTATTCGCGATTTCGTCTTAATGCCGGTAGCACTTTTTTGCTATATTTTAGACTTTGGAGAGCGTGATAAAGAGCGTCCAACCTATTGGGACCGACTAATGGCCTGGGGACGGCGCAGCGATCATCATATAAATTTGTTTAAACACCGTCGTTCTTATAAAAAAGGTTATATGACAATTGATGATGCTATGAACATTGTCGAAGAAACAATTCGCAAGGAAGTTAAAAATGGGGACTATTCTGAGCAAGTGGTTAATAAGGTTAAAGATAAGTTCAAAAACCGAGGTAAGCACTAAAGTTTGTTATCCCAACAGAAGGATTTAGTATGTCAGCTAACACAATGCAGACGGCAGTTGCTACTCTTGCGTTATGTTTTAGCCCGTTTTCTATAGCCGCCGATGAGATTCCTTTCGCAGAGCAGGAGTTGGTAGACCCTGATACCTTTGTAACCATTACCGTTGAGAATGATCTCTTCGCTGGCCACGATGGTGGCTATACCAATGGCATTGGCGTCAGTTGGGGCAGTGGCCCTTATAAGACATTGGATGCATTAAATAGCCCGGAGTGGTTACAATCAATGGCCAAAACTTTTGTTGTTCACGATGATGGCGAGCATTTCTATGGCGCCAGCTATAGTGTCTTCCAGGGCATACAGACTCCAGCCGATATCACCAATCCCAACTTTCAACCGGATGATTTACCTTATGCAGGTATTCTGGGCTGGCGTGGGAACGTGCATTCCTGGACGGAAAGGCGGGCTGAACAATTTAGCCTGATACTGGGCATAGTTGGCCCCGCATCGCTTGCAGAGCAATCTCAGAAGAGGGTGCATAAAATAACAGGTTCGGATAAACCTATGGGTTGGGATCACCAGCTGCATAATGAAGCTGTTATTGCTTTACAGGCGCGTCGCAGTTGGCGCCATGAAGTCAAAAACGGCGATGGGCATGGCGTTGACTTCATCGGTATCCTTGAAGCAAGTGGTGGTAACTTTTCCTCGTATGTTGCCGGAACTTACATGATACGTTGGGGCTTGAATCTCGAGCGCAGCCACGCCGCTATTAGTGTGTTGCCCGGACGTGGAATCAATCCGCTGGCAGGTACCAACTCTGAAGAATATTATGTTTTTCTAGGGGTACAGCCCAGATATGTTTTTAATGATATTTTTGTTAACGGTAACACTTTTCGTAATAGCCCATCGGTCACCTTAAAAAATGAGCAACTGATTTATTCCACCGGCTTTGTCTGGAACTGGAAAAATTGGGGATTGTTGTTTTCGTTGGCAGAAACTACCAGTACCTTTGAAGAGCGTAAAGGCAATACCCGTTTCGGCTCTTTAAGCATTAGTTATCGGTTGTAGCCTTGTGGGAAGAGTAATCAAACGGTTCTTTTGAGCTCTTTGCTGTTTTAATCTTCATGTGGAGAGGGGTAGTCAATATTGATTATCCAGAACAGCTTTTCACCGTCTGGTAGTTTTAACTTAACTTCATCATCAATCTGCTTTTTTAGCAGTGCTCGTGCCATTGGAGAGTCGATGCTGATGTAATGGGGTTTATGATCAAATTCATCGGAACCTACTAAACGATATACCAGATTTTTGCCATGCTCATCTTCTAGCGAAACTTGTGCGCCAAAAAAGACTTTGTCCCTCTCCTGTGGAATGTACTCAATGACACGCAACTCGGCTGTGCGTTTCTGCAGGTAACGGACGCGGCGATCAATTTCACGCAGTTGTTTTTTCCTATAAATGTACTCAGCATTTTCACTACGGTCACCTTCTGCTGCTGCGGCATTGATGGCTCGAGTGACTTCAGGCCGTAGTGTCTTCCACAAGTAGGCAAGTTCATTACGTAAGCGCACCGCACCTGCGGCGGTGATTAGATTGGATCGTTGCATCGTTAAATTACACAGTTAATTAGGTTGATCTTCTTCTTTGTTTTCAGTTGCTTCTTTTAACTGTTGATCGAGGTTATCAACACGGTTCTGCATTTCCTGCTCAACTTGTTTGGCTTTGTCGAGTTGTTGCTTTTTATAGTCTGATAATAGTTTATCGGACTCTTTTTCTTCGCTCGAGCAGGCTGTTAGCGTTATAGTGATCAGGATCAGTGAAAGCCATTTGTACATCGTAATACTCTTATAAGTAATTAAGTCTTCATGATAGCGCAGATACTGGTGACAAGTCCCGAGTCTAAGACCAATTATGCCCAATTAGGGTAATTCGGACTTTTACATTATAATTCGCTAATATAAATATTCAAAGACGTGCTTGATGATGTTGCATTTTAACCAACAGATTATGACGCCACTAAGTTGGGGGCGAGGCATTGCGCTTTTGCTCCAGGTATTTTACTTGTTTTGGCTGCAGCAGCTGCCTTCGCCTTTTGTCTGGGTCATTCTATCTGTGCAAACAGCCATATTGTTGCATACCGTCGTAATTAGCCGCGCAACCGTTAGCGAGCTGGGTATTTTTGTTGCTCTGTTACTTGATGCGCTGTTACTGATGGCATATGTCTATCTCACGGGCGGTATTGCCAACCCTCTGATTTCACTTTTGTTGTTACCGGTCGCTACCGCTTCATTGATGCTCAGACCCCACTATGCATTAAGCTTGTTATTGATTGCTATTGCTGGCTATAGCCTGCTGTTAAGTCTGGTATCGGAGTACCAGGCCCATCATGGTTTCACGTCTCACCTGATTGGCATGTGGCTGGTATTTATTGCCAGTGCGCTGTTGCTGTATTACCTGGTCAGTCGACTGGTGCGGGCAACCCGCATTCAGCAGCTTGAACTGGAGCAACAGAAGCAACGACAGCTTAGAGATGATTATTTGCTCGCGCTTGGTGTTTCCGCAGCTGATGCGGCTCATCAATTGAATACTCCCTTATCCAGCATGGCCGTGATAATTGATGATATGCCTGAGTCGGATGAAAAAAGCTTAATGGAGCAACAAATCAGTCGCTACCAGAAGATTACCCACAATATTCAGCTACAGTTTGAACAGTTAAAACAGCGTCAATATCAAACTATCTCGGTACATGATTTGTTAAGTCAGATTACTGTCAGTTTTAGATTGCTACATCCGGGGGTCAGTTTGGAGCTGGATGCTGGATCTGACTGCAACAGCAACCAGTATCAGCTGAACAGTCACCTTGGCTTTATCAGTGCCTTACTTAATATCATGGATAATGCGGCCAAGGCTTCGCAACTTAATCAACAGTCACGTATCAGGTTGTCTTGTGAGATTGACAGGAACGAGAGGCAGCAGCCATACCTTGATCTACGAATTTTTGATTTTGGTGAAGGTCTGGCTGAGCATCAGCTAGAGAATTATGGCTTCGTACCTAGCCTTAATTCACAGCAGGGTATGGGCACTGGTAGCCTGATATCCAGCGCCAGTATTGAATTGATGGATGGCACCATTGAGATTGCTAATCACTCCAAAGGCGCTGTGGTAACAGTAAGCATCCCCATTCTGTGGCAAGCATCAGCGGAGAACGGGCATTAGATTATGACTACTCATCTGCTATTGATTGAGGATGATGCTGCTTTTGCTCAGGTATTGCAGCACTCGTTACACAAGCGAGGAATAAGTTGCACCCATGTCAGTACGATTAAACAGGCCTCAGATCCTGAGCTGCAAAATAATTTCGACTCCATAGTGCTGGATTTATTTTTGGATGGTGAGTCAGGGTTAAGTATTTTATCGCAATTACGCCAGCGATATCCCAAAGCCAGCATTCTGATCCTGACCGGTTATGCCAGCATAGCGACTACGGTTCAGGCGATTAAACTGGGGGCCGATAATTACCTGCCCAAACCTGCCAATGCCACGCAGATACTGAATACCCTTTCTCAAGAGCCTGTTGAGCTACTCGAATCGGCTCAGCAGCGTTATGCAATCCAGGAGGGAGGTGGTAACGACACCCAAGCTCAAGATGTGCTGTCCGTTGAGCGCTTACAATGGGAGCATATTCAAGTAGTGTTAGCCCAAAACCAGGGTAATATTTCTGCTACTGCAAGGGCGTTAGGGATGCACAGGAGGACTTTACAACGTAAATTGTCAAAAAAACCTAAAAACAAATAAGAATGGTGTTGATAACTATTCTCATTTAGATCTATAATGCGCGCGTTGTTCACTTACAAACAAAATACAGGGTATGACAATGCAACCTCGTTTCTCTTTCAGCGCATTAACTGTTGCTATGACAGTGGCGCTTACAGCATCTCAAACAACGCTAGCTGACGACCTTAAAAAAGGCGATAAAGTCGAAACCATTCAAATCATTGGCGATAGCCAGGCCGCGCAAAAAGTGCCGGGTTCTGCGCACGTGGTTTCAGAGACTGAGCTAGAAGAATTCAAATATACTGACGTTAATCGTGCCTTACAGCAGGTACCTGGCGTTTATATCCAACTGGAAGATGGCTTGGGTTTACGTCCTAACATTGGTATTCGTGGAACGGGAACCGGTCGTTCGGGTCGCGTTACGTTAATGGAAGATGGTGTTTTAATCGCACCAGCGCCTTATTCAGCCTCATCAGCTTATTATTTCCCAACATTTGACCGTATTACTGGCATCGAAGTATTGAAAGGCTCAGCAGCCATTAAGCACGGCCCTTTCACCGTTGGTGGTGCAGTAAACCTGATTTCACGCCAAATTCCAGTTGATTCAGAGGGTCAATTGAAACTTGAGGTCGGCGAGAATAATGAGCGTCGCGCTTATGTCTATTACGGTGACAGCAGCGATAACTTTGGTTACTTGCTTGAAGCCAATCAGCACGTTACCGATGGCTTCAAAACGATTGACCGTCATGGCGATGAAACCGGTTTCGACAAAGATGACTATGTAGCTAAATTCCGTTTCAATTCAGATTATTCTGCGGATGTTTACCAGCAATTAGATATCAAAATTCAGCATTCCACTGAAGACTCTGATCAGTCTTACTTAGGTTTGACCGATGCTGATTTTGCCGCTAACCCTTATCGCATGTATGGCGTTTCAGCGCTGGATAATTTTGACGGCGAACATGACCAATATGTATTGAGCTACTATGCGGACTTAACGGATAGTTTTGACTTGCGGGTCACGGCGTATCGCAATGAAACTGCTCGTAACTGGTACAAAACCGGTGCATTCATTATGGATGACCCATTAAACCCAGGCTCTACAACTCGTTATAGCTGGTCGAGCGTCATCAATGAAATTAATTCTGGTGGTAGCAACGCGGCTTACTTCCAGTCTATTCTAGATGGTGCTGATGCGCCTAATGACCGTATTCAAATTACCGATAACAATCGTAACTATATAAGCGAAGGTATTCAGGCCAGCTTTGAGTGGGATTTCACGGTCGGTGAAGCACAACATGATTTGCAATTAGGTTTGCGAGTACATGAAGACGAAGAAGATCGCTTCCAGCGTCACAGCTACTTCATCCAGGAAAATGGTACATTAGTATTGGATCAAGCAGATGCTTGGGGCACAGCAGGTAACCGTATATCTTCTGCAGAAGCTAACTCTTACTACCTGATCGATACCATTACTTATGGTGACTGGATCTTCACGCCAGGTGTTCGCTACGAAGATGTTGATTTAAAGCGCGAAGACTGGGCTAATGCCACTGACCGCAGTGCGGCGCCAAGCGTTCGCACGAACAGTGCTTCAGAAGTACTGCCTGGCTTTGGTGCCTTGTGGTTATTAAGCGACAACACCAGTTTATTATTTGGTGTGAATAAAGGCTTTGCACCTCCTGGAAACAGCCCTACGGACAAACCAGAAGAAAGCTGGAACTATGAAATGGGTGTTCGTTTTGCCGGTGAAAGCTATAACAGTGAGTTAATTGCTTTCTACAGTGATTATGACAACTTGTTGGGCGAATGTACTATGGCCAACAGTGGCTGTAGCATTACCGAAATAGGCGATCGTTTTAACGGTGGTGAAGCAGAAGTGAAAGGTCTTGAGTTGCGTGTTGTGGGCAAGTTTGCTGAAAACTGGTTAGGCAGCTTCAGCTACACCTACACTGACACTGAATTTGCATCGACTTTTGACAGTAATGTCTGGGGCCCAGTAGAAAATGGTCAGCCAATTCCATACATTCCTGAGAACCAGATGCAACTGTCTGTTGGTTATGACAACTCAGAGTGGAATCTTTTTACTAACTTGAACTATGTTGACGGCACCTGTACCAAACCAGCATGTGGCGCCTTCCAGCAAACCGACGATCGCTTTATCGTTGATTTAGCATCTGAGTTTGATATCAACGACAGTACCAGCATCTACGCAACGATTGATAACTTGTTCGATGATGACTCGATTGTTGCACGTGAGCCTTATGGTGCACGTCCAGATAAACCAAGAACGGCACGTGTTGGTGTCAAGTTTAACTTCTAAGCGCTCACTGCTTTAGCTATAGGAAGTTATAATAACAATAACGATGTTAGTCTCTCCCTGGGCTCGTTGACTTGAGAGTAGTCAAATTGAGCCAATATGATACAAGCCCGCTTCGGCGGGCTTTTTTTATGTCCAGCTTTTTAAGTAAGAAGCAAACTGGGTTATGATAGTCGGGTGATGATAACTTTGAATGGCATAACAAATGGCACTATCAAAACCGCAACAGCGTAAACCAATTCATTACCGACATATTCAATGCAACGGCTATCTCAGAGAGGATGACTTGTGGGATATTGAGGCACATCTGACTGATGATAAAGGTTATCCTTTTCCGACCTTACAACGCGGTGTGCTGCAACCTGGTGAATTAGTCCATGAACTGTGGTTAAGATTAACTCTGGATAATGAGTTGGTGATTCAGGATGTTGAAGCGGCTATGGTGATAACGCCTTTTTCTATCTGCTCGCAGATTGAGGATAATTATAAGCGCTTGATTGGCTTGCAAATTGGACGTGGCTGGACGCAGAAAGCAAAAGAATTGGTGGGTGGTGTAGAAGGGTGCTCGCACCTGTTAGAACTATTAAGACCGATGGCGACCACTGCCATACAGACCATTTACCCCTATATTAACTTTTCTGATGATGGCCGCTTTCCCATCAGCGATAATGTGCTGAATTCATGCCATAGTTTTTCAGATAAGAATGGGATCATAAAAGAGTTCTGGCCGAGCAAATATCAAGGTGAGCAACTTGAGGTTGGAGAGGTTAACGATGAGTAGTATTGACTGGATTACAAAGTATATAGAAATATTTGATCGTATCGAAGAACATATGGTTGAGCTGGAGCTGTGGTCGGAGTCGCACCCTGGCCATCATAAATTGCAGAGCAGCATGCCGTTTTGTGTGGATACGTTGCAGTTAGAAGAGTGGTTGCAGTTTGTGTTTCTGCCCAAAATGCGTGAGTATGTAGAAGAAGAGCAGCTGCCACCAGGGCCTGCACAAATCACACCCATCGCAGAAGAGACTTATAAAGACCAACCAGAGTTGAGGTCTTTAATAGAACTGCTCAGAAAGTTTGATGAGATATCACATTTAAGCCATCTGCATTAACCAGAAGGTAAATCATGATCAGCGATAAAAAGATTCTTCATTTTAAAAGTGAACTGTTACAAATCGAAAAAGAGCTGATAGGAGCTTTAGGCCTGGCTGAAGAAGTCGGCGAAAAAGTCGAGCTCGATCAGGCGCGCTTTGGGCGTGTCTCGCGGGGTAGTGCGCTGATGGATCAGGCCATGTCAGAAGCAGGTGTGGAACGTGACAAGAAAAGGCTGATAGCTGTTAGAAAAGCACTTAAGCGAATTGAAGATAAGCAGTATGGGTTTTGTCTTGAATGTGATGAGCCGATCAGTGAAAAGCGCTTAGACGTTGCTCCTGAAACTGAGCTGTGTCTCGATTGTCAATCGTTTAAAGAAGAACACTTGCGTAATGTGGAGTGAGTGTCAGACTATTTAAAAAATTCTTCCGCAGAAATACTGCCATCTTGTATGGGGTGAGGAGACCAGAAACTATCTGCTGTGACCTTACCTTTAACAAATTGAATCCCTTCATTCTTCAGTAGTTTTTCTTGTTTGGAGTAGTAAGTACTATCAGGGTCAAAAGCAATGCGGCCATCCGAACCAATCACACGAAACCAGGGAAGTTTCAAATCGTTATGCGCCTGGCCAAGCGCCTTGCTGACATGCCTTGCATGGCGTGGAAAGCCCGCTAATTTAGCAATGCGGCCATAGCTACTGACTTTGCCATAAGGAATTTGCTTAACCCAATAATACACCTGTTGTCGGAAGTGCTGCATACGATCCGCACTTGATGGTGCCGGCTTTGACTTGTCTTGTGGTTTAGAATCATTCTTCATATCAATACTTTGATTTCAATCATAACCTGATTGCTAAGTAATAAAAGTGGTTTGATTATATCGATTTTCAAGAATATAGTGGAATGATTAACTCAAAGTTTAATCTTTTAGTTGGAAAAGGAGAGAGCGATGGCAACACTTATGGAACTGGTTCTGGGCAGTGAAGCAATGCCAATGGATGAAAGGCCATTGCAGGAAATTGGTGTTCACTTAAGTTTGCATAAAGAGCAACTGGAGCGTGTGGTCGAGCTGTATCTAGAGGCCTTGCGCAAAGGATTGCAGGAGAATGTGAGTTACGGTGGTCTGGATGCATTGATGGATGCGCTGGGTCGCAATAAAAGTGAAGAGTTTTTGAAGTATCCCCACCAGATCATTGAGTCAAAGGCTGTCGATAATGGAAATTATATTCTTGGTCATATCTTAAAAGAAAAAGATGTTAGCAGAGACTTGGCCATTAATGTTTCTCGGCGAACAGGAATCGAGCAAGACACCCTAGAAATTTTACTGCCGATAATTGCTACGTTAATGATGGGACGTTTAGGTCTGTATCTTGATGAAGTTACGCCGGGAGAAAAGCGTGATTCATTACTGGATATTTTACAAATTGAAGAAGGAACTCGTCTCAGAGAAATGGCTCTACAGAAAAGCAAACAGCTGTATGGTGAATGAGTAATAAAAAGGCTTCTATACGATAGAAGCCTTTTTATATAAAGATACTGCAACCTCTTGATGCAGTAGTATAAAATCAAATCAAATCATCCTTTTCAAAACATCAGTGTCAGAACTTTTATCAAACCAGCGATGTTTGATTGTTCCTGCCAAGTGTAAAATAATTAGTAATAATAGTGAGTATGCCAGTATCTCGTGAACCTCATGCATCAGATGTGCAGCATCTTCATTGTCAGCTACTAAGCCCGGAATCGGAATTCCAAACCACTCAACATCAAAGCCTTGATAATCGGAGGACAGATAACCCACTGTTGGTATGGCTAGCATTAGTGCATAGAACAAAAAGTGGGTAATTTTAGTCAGCCATTTTTCCCAGGTTGCAAGCCCAGCGGGCAGCGGTGGGTTCTTTGAAAAAAGTCTAATAATAATTCTAATAATAACTAAGCCAAGTATGGTGATGCCAACGGATTTATGTACCGGATAGATTTCGTACTTAAATTCACTCTCCATGGGCAGTCCTGCCATATACCAGCCAACACCGATCATAATCAGTATCAGCAAAGCAATCAGCCAATGTAATATTCGCAAGGTCAGTGAGTATTTTTCTTGCATAAGATTGTCCCCATTTTGTTATGAAGCAACAATATAAGATGCTTATTAGGGCAATAGCAAGGGGTGACAGATTTTATGGTATAGGTCAGAGCGTGATTCTATTATGGATTTGTAGGTTGGGTCTGCCCCTTGGGTGCATCACCAACCTACCTACTATAATATTATGGGTATATTATTTCTTGTAAGCTATCGGCTGACCCATAATGGTTCTGGCATAAGGCTTCATACCTTTTTCCCATTCAACGGTATCCTTTGGGAATAGCAACACAATTGTTGAGCCTAATTTAAAGCGACCCATCTCTTCGCCTTTCTTTAAGGTGACTTCACCTTTTTCATAATCCCAGCTTTTGACTTCCTTGCGGGTGGGTGGTGTTATGGTTCCATGCCATACGGTTTCAACGCTACCAACAATAGTGGCTCCGACCAATACCATGGCCATTGGGCCAAGCTCGGTGTTGAACATGGCCACCACGCGTTCATTGCGGGCAAAAAGATTGGGTACGTTACGTGCGGTTAGCGGGTTAACGCTGAATAAATTGCCCGGTACATGAATCATTTTGGTTAGTTCGCCATCAATTGGCATATGCAGACGATGATAATCTTTTGGGGCAAGATAGACGGTTGCAAACTCACCATCTTGAAAAGGTTTTGCTAATTCTGCATCACCGCCGAGCAGTGTTTTTGCTGAGTAGGTATGGCCTTTGGCCTGGAAAATGTAGCCTTTATCTATTGCACCTAATTGGCTAACCGCGCCATCGGCAGGGTGGACAATAGATTGTTCTTCGCTATCAATAGGCCGGGCATCAGATTTGAGTGAGCGGGTGAAAAAGTCATTAAAGGTTTTATAATCTTCGGGATTTTCGCGCTCAGCGAGGCTCATATCGACACCGTATTTCTTGATAAACCATTTGATGAAAGTATTTTTAATTGTCGCATTCTCGCTATCGGCAATTTTCCCCATCAGCAAAGAAATCCCATGCTGCGGGATCAGATATTGGCCTAAGACTTTTAATGTATCGAACATGAGTTTAATGATTCCGTTGAAATTGGCGATATTGTAGCCTAAATATAATCACTAGACTATTAGCGGCTTGGACACTCGTTTCATACGAACACTGAATACAAGCCTATATATAGGGCTGATCAAAGTGCTGGATCAGATGCTGATAATTCTTTAAACGGCTCGCGGCAATGGTGCCGTCTTTAGCAGCAGCAAGCACTGCACAGCCGGGCTCATTCAGGTGCTTACAGTCGCGGAATTTACATTGTTCACCAATGGTTGAGATTTCGATAAAGCCCTGCTTGATATCGTGATCTTCAAGATGCCATAAGCCAAACTCTCGAACGCCGGGTGAATCAACCAGATAGGTTTCTTCGTCGAGACGATAAAGTCTTGAGGCGGTGGTGGTGTGGGTGCCAAGACCAGATGTGCCTGAGACCTCACCGGTGGCAATTTCCATGTTGGGAAATAGGTAACCAATCAAGGTTGATTTACCGACGCCAGACTGGCCCGCTAGCAATAACTGTTTGCCGGTTAAGTCGTCGACTAATTGTTCAACGCCTTCGCCGGTATTGGCACTGATGTAATAAATGGGGTAGTCCAAATTTTGGTAAAGCTGCAGGCGGCTTTTGATGGAGTTTTTTTCTTCATCATCCACCGTGTCCCATTTATTCATAATAATCCACACTGGCAGCTCGCTGGACTGTGCAGCAACCAGATAACGGTCGAGCAAGACTTCTGAAAAAGCTGGTTCCGGTGCTAATAGCAATGCAATCAAATCAATGTTAGCTGCCACCGGTTTAACACCGTGATGAGGAGTGGGGCGCTTCAGTAGCGAGCGTCGTGGCTCAAGTTCAACCAGAACACCAGTGGGTAGTTCTTTCTGACGTCGAAACCAGGCGCGATCACCCACAACCGGTACTTCATTGGACTTACGCAAGAAGCAACGGATGGTCTCGAAATTCTCATCTGCAATATCAACCTGTTGACCGAAGCGACTGATGACAATGCCTTGCTCGGGATCGAGCAGGCTTTCTTCATCAATATTTCGGTCAACTGTTTGCTTTATATAGGTAGCTTGCTTGTCTGGCTTTTTACGCCAGCGTTTTGCGGATTTTTTTTCTGGTTTTGACAAGACAAGTTACCTTTTTTAAGTCATCTAACTATAAGTTTAAAGTGATAGTCCGCGTCGACTAGTCGTCTAAAAAGTTCGGACCGAAAGTGCCGTTGTTTTCCAGGGCATCAATGTGGGCTGCGCAAATAAGGTCATTCATGCAGACGCTGTTACCTGCATCATGAGTAGTGTAACGCACCAGACAATGTCCATAGCTTACTTCAAGATCAGGGTGGTGTGCTTGCTTATTCGCAATCCAGGCAACCGCATTTACAAATGCCATGGTGTGGTAATAGTTTTTGAACTTAAATTTGCGATAAATAGCACCCGTTTTATCGTCAAATTGCCAGCTGCTTAATTGATCATTCATGAGCTGTTGGCGTTTATCATTATCAATCGGGCTTTTTGCTTCATCATTGTGAACACATTGCTGTTGTGCAAGTTGCATAGTATCTCCTGTTAAATGGTTCAAACTGTGGTGTAAACAAGGCTTATTTATATAGAGAAATAAACAATAGCTCTTGCTTACGCGCTTCCATACGAGCGCAAAAACTGCGACTATAATAACTGAAAAACTCAGTAGTATGGAGTTAAGCTGAGTATAATGACTATTATTGTAACGATTCGGCGTAACGATTAGGAGCTGGTTTTGACAAAAAATGACGATAATTTGATTTGGGTTGACCTGGAAATGACTGGCCTCGACCCGGAAACGGATGTGGTGATCGAAATTGCCACCATTGTCACCGACAAGGATTTGAATATTCTCGCGGAAGGCCCTGTCATAGCCATTCATCAGCCAGATGAGGTGCTCGACAATATGAATGAGTGGTGTGTGGTGCAGCATGGCAAATCAGGTCTCACCGAGCGAGTCCGTAAAAGTACCATTAATGAGAATGAAGCCAGCGAACGAACCGTGCAATTTTTAAAGCAGTGGGTTGATGAAGGCAAGTCGCCGATGTGTGGCAACAGCATCTGTCAGGATCGTCGCTTTATGGTTAAACATATGCCAACACTGGAAGCCTATTTCCATTATCGTCATATTGATGTCAGCACCTTAAAAGAATTAGCTCGTCGCTGGAAACCAGCAATTCTCAGTGGATTAACCAAAGGTAGCGCACATTTGGCATTGGACGATATTCGCGAGTCGATCGAAGAGTGTCGTTACTATCGCGAGCATTTTATTGACCTGAATTAGATTTAATCGGCTAAGGATAGTTTATGCATCCCGTATTTAAAGCAGACAGTATTAAAGTGATTGAGCAGGCGGCTGCTAAAGCGCAAGGCTTTGCTCTGTTTGAGCTGATGCAAAGAGCGGGGCGTGCGGCTTTTGACTGTCTGGAAAGAGAGTGGCCGCTGGCTCACCGCATTGTGGTAGTGACTGGTTCTGGGAATAACGCGGGTGACGGATTAATCGTTGCTGGCCTGGCGCACAATGCTGGAATGCAGGTCACTTTGGTACCGATGAAGCCGCTTGACCAATTAAGCGGGGATGCAGCAAAAGCCTGGGAAGAGTTGGAAGCGAAAAAACTGCCCATCAGGGAACCCAGTCATGCTTTATTTGAGCAGGCAGATGTCATTGTTGATGCACTGCTCGGAACTGGTTTTAAAGGACAACTACGTGATCATTATGGGCAGGTGATAAATCTGATTAATCACTCGGGAATGCCAGTGCTGTCATTGGATGTGCCCAGTGGAACTTATGCGGACACTGGCTTGTGTGCGGAGTTTTGCATCAAGGCTGACCATACGGTGAGCTTTATATTCTACAAAGTATGCCAGGTCCTTAATGAAGGACTGGCTGCGCAGGGTGAACTGCATTTGGCCACTTTAGGGGTTAGTCAGTCACAGTTTCATCAGCAACATCCCGTGGCCTGGAAGCAGTCCTATTCTGATGTAGTTGACGAAATTCCCGAACGCAGTGCCACAACCTTTAAACACGCTTGTGGTCATTTACTTTGCGTGGGTGGTGATTTCACTATGGGCGGTGCCATGATGTTAGCGACCGAAACGGCGTTACGCAGTGGCGCAGGATTGGCCACTACTTTTTTACATTCAGATAACCGAAGTGCCGCACTGGGATTTTGCCCAGAGGCTATGTGGCATGGTGTGGCGTTTGAGGAACTGAGCTTTAATAGTTTGATTGACGCTAATCCTCAGCAGTTTAACGCTGTGGTATTAGGGCCAGGATTAGGGCGCAGCGAGTGGGGTCGAGAGGTTTTTGCACAGTCTTTTGCATTTGCCATACAGCAAAAACTGCCATGCTTGATTGATGGTGATGGTTTGTATTGGCTCCAGCAGGTTATAGAACAAGGCAATGACTTGCCTGAGTTGCTCATTGTGACGCCTCATGTTGGTGAGGCTGCTCGGCTGTTAAGCTGGGATACAGCCAAAGTCGGCGAGGATAGAATTAGTGCGGCTCAAGCTATTGCTGAGCGTTATCAATGCATTTGTTTGTTAAAAGGTGCTGGAACAATTTTAGCCGATGGTCAGCAGGTGCTAATTGCAGGTGGCGCTCACCCGGCAATGGCAACTGCGGGTTTAGGTGACGTGTTAAGCGGGTTGATTGGCTCATTATTAGTGCAGGGCATGTCGGCCTGGGATGCTACGCGAGTCGCGACATCCATTCATTTTGCGGCGGGAGTTGAAGCAGCCGGGGATAGGGTGCGAGGTATGCTGGCTTCAGAGTTAATTGAAAGTATTCATTACTTTGTTAATCGTTAAGTTACAGAGCTGGGGCTCAGGTTTTAATTGATGCAGAACATTACAGTAGATTTAGCAGATGAATCTAAAACGGTGCTGATGGGGCAGAAGTTGGCTGCTTGTATTAAGACACCGATGACAATTTATTTTAAAGGTGAGCTGGGTGCGGGCAAAACGACCCTCATACGCGGCATTTTGCGTGGTTTTGGTTATCAGGGTGCAACCAAGAGTCCAACCTATACTTTAGTTGAGCCTTACGAATTATTAGATATGACAATTTATCACTTTGATTTGTATCGGTTATCGGACCCTGAAGAACTGGAGTTTATCGGCATTCGCGAGTACCAACAGCCCGATTCGGTCATGCTGATTGAGTGGCCAGATAAGGGCAAGGGCATGATTCCAAAGCCAGATTTAGTGATTGAACTGGATTATAATGACGAAGGACGAAAAGCGAGCTTATCGTCCGAACATACAGAGTTGATGCAAAAACTGGCAAAAAGCTGTGATTTTATGCCAAAATTGGGCTAGCAAGGCTATAAACACTGATTATAGAGAAGTGACATAAAAGATAAGATGATGATGAGAAAGTGGCTGACAGCTTTAGCAAGTGTGTTTATGCTCGCGCTGAGTATATCGGTTGCTGAAGCATCGATTATAAAAAGTATGCGTTTCTGGCAGTCGCCGGAATCGACTCGTGTTGTGCTTGATTTATCGGCTCCCGTTACTCACCAGGTTAGTATCCTAGAGAATCCTCACCGTATTGTTATCGATATTCCCGAAGCTCATGTCAGTGTTGATCTGAACCAGTTAGATATTCAAAGTGACTTAGTCAAGCGAGTAAGAAAAAGCTCGCCGCCACGTGAAGGGGTTTTACGTTTGGTTTTAGATTTGAATAAATCTGCCCAACCAAAAAGCTTCGCTCTGAAGCCCTATCAAGAATATGGTGATCGTCTGGTGATTGATTTGTTTGATGAAAGTCGTAAGGAAATAACTCCACCAGCGGTTAACCGTTCAGGGGATCGCGATATTGTCATTGCTGTTGACGCTGGCCATGGCGGTGAAGATCCGGGCGCAATGGGATCGCGAGGCACAAAAGAAAAAGATATTGTATTGGCCCTATCTAAAGAATTAGTCAAAGAGCTTAATAAAACCGAAGGTATGAAGGCCTTTCTGACACGCACCGGGGATTATTACCTGCCCCATCGCAAGCGAACTGACTTAGCAAGAATGCAACGTGCCGACTTGTTTGTATCAGTACATGCTGATGGTTTTAAAAGCCCAAGAGCAAAAGGCGCGTCAGTTTGGGTCTTGAATTTGCATGGAGCTAAATCAGAAGTGGCACGCTGGATGCAGATGCAAGAAGAAAAGTCAGAACTGTTGGGTGGTGTGGATAGCTCGGTGGTTTTATCCAATTATGATAACTCAGTTAAATCGGTACTGCTGGACTTGCAGATGGAAAACTCGATCACAGAAAGTACCAAAGTGGCTAACATCGTACACGGCGCTATGAGTAAGGTGGTGCCGAAAATGCATAAAAAGCATGTTGAAGAAAACTCGTTGATTGTTCTTAAAAACCCAGACATCCCTTCAATCCTGGTTGAGCTAGGATTCATTACCAATCCTGAAGAAGAAGCGCTGATGAAAGCAGACTCCTATCGCAAAAAGTTAGCAAGGGGCGTTGGTGACGGCATCGTTAATTACTTTAAAAAACATGCGCCCGATGGCACTTTGTTTGCTGCCCGCTATCGTGAGAACATTTATCACGTGCAGCGAGGTGATAGCCTGATCAAAGTTGCCAGGAGATTTAATGTGTCTGTGCGTGACCTTAAAGATGCAAATAAACTTTCGACGAACGTTGTTAAAATTGGCCAGAAACTTGTTATCCCAACCGCTGAATAATTTGTTTATCGGCAAATTTATTTATCTATTCTAAATCGAACTGAAAACTCAATGCCTATTCATAAGCTCTCACCTTTAGTTGCTAACCAGATTGCTGCTGGCGAAGTCGTTGAGCGTCCCGCATCGGTTGTCAAAGAATTATTAGAAAATGCCATTGATGCCAAAGCTGATCGGATTCAAATTGATATTGAGCGGGGTGGTGCACGGTTAATTCGAGTAACCGACAATGGTGAAGGTATTAGTCGTGATGAGTTGGAGCTGGCTCTGGCGCGTCACGCGACCAGCAAAATTGAGCATTCCGATGATTTAAAAGCCATTTATACGTTGGGGTTTCGTGGTGAAGCACTGGCCAGTATCAGCTCAGTGGCAAAGCTTAAATTGAGTTCACGACCACAAGCGCAAGACATGGGCTGGTCAGCGATTGCTGAAGGGCTCGACATGCAGGTTAAATTACAGCCGCAATCGTTACCCGCCGGCACCATTGTTGAAGTGCGCGATCTGTTTTTTAATACTCCCGCTCGTCAAAAATTCTTGCGTGCCGAACGTACCGAGTTCGTGCATATAGAAGAAACGGTTAAACGAATTGCTTTAGGCTCCCCTCATGTCGCGATTACTTTAAGACATAACAGTAAGGTGGTGAAGCGAGTTCCCGCAGCTCATAATGCTGAGCAACATCAACAGCGCATTGGCTCGATTCTTGGTGCCTCTTTTTTGCGCGAAGCCATCAAGTTAGACAGCGCTATTGACGCCACTCGTCTATATGGTTGGTTGTCGCCCGTGGACTGGCATCAAAGTTCAAGTTTAGGACAGTATGTATTTGTGAATGGCCGCGCCGTGCGGGATCGTACTTTAAACCATGCGATTCGCCAGGCTTACCATGACCGCTTGCCAACAGGACGAATGCCAGCTTACGTTTTGTATCTCGAGCTAGAAGCGTCGCAAGTGGATGTGAATGTACATCCAACCAAGCATGAAGTACGCTTTTCCAATGGCCGTCAGGTGCATGACTTTATGAGCCGCGCGGTTGAAGAGGCATTGCTTGAGCAAAGTGAATTACTTGAGCAACATCATCGTGTGGTGCAAAGTAATGAGGCGCTGGTTTATATGAAGCCGTCGCTTTCAATTGTCCAACCCACCACTAAAGCTGATCCTTATTTTACACCGCGCCACCAGGCAGGAGTCTTCTCTCAACAGAGTGCCGATCAGGTTGCCGATAACAGCGCTGCTCCATACCGTCCGCAGGAAAGTCGACCACGGGAAAAACGTCACTGGCCACAGAAGCCGAAAGTGAGTTCTAAATTAGCATCAGGAGATTGCTGGGTATTGCATGATCGTCTACTGTTGCAACAAACAGACGAGGGTATTAAAGCTCTCGATTTAAAAGCGTATTTTTGTCAGCACATTAGTGAGTGCCTACAAAGTGAGTGGCAACAAGGTGAAGTAAAACAACGTCTTATGCTGTTTCCAATCCGGCTAGGCATTCCAGATGACAATGTTAATGATGATTTTATCAGTAGCTGGCAGAAAGCTGGTTTTGAAATGACATTAACAGGCCCCAAAACTTTGGTGGTTAGGAAAGTCCCAAGCTGTATTTCGCATATTGATTTGCAACAATGGTTGCAAGAAGCAGTCTATCAATCGGTTAGTAAAAAATTATCAGTAGCGAGCTGGCAAAAACAATTAATTGACAGTGTGTATCAATACTGGGCACCAGATACGCAGACTCATTGGCTTGAAGAGTTAGCTCATTTGCCTTGGGCGGAATCACGCTTTTGCAAACACTATACCGCTGGGCAGTTATTAGAGCTGTTAGTGAGTCCCGATTAACTATCCTCAATAATTATCCTCATTAACCAGGTAACTTAATGCAATCTTCTGGCGAATCAACACATAAACCTTTGGCCATTTTATTAATGGGACCGACTGCGTCAGGCAAAACTGATTTAGCAATTAAGTTGGTTGAGCAGCTTAATGCTGAAATCATCAGTGTTGATTCAGCCATGGTCTATAAAGGCATGAACATAGGTTCTGCTAAACCTTCTGAGCAAGAGTTGGTACGCGCCCCGCATCGTTTGATCGATATTTGTGATCCTGCTGAGCCTTATTCAGCGGCACGCTTTCGAGATGATGCCTTGCGTGAGATGGCTGATATTTCAGCCCACGGAAAAATTCCACTGCTGGTTGGCGGGACTATGCTGTATTACAAAACCTTGTTGGAAGGGATGCACAATTTACCGGACTCCGATTCGACAGTACGCGCTCGCTTACAGGAGAGGCTGGACAATGAAGGCTTGGCCAGGCTTCATCAGGAGTTAGCAGAGGTTGATCCGATTTCAGCCAATCGCATTCATGAGAACGATCCGCAGCGAACCCTGCGCGCGCTGGAGGTTTTCGCGATTACCGGTAAACCGCTCAGCCAACTCCACGCCGAGCAAGAAAGCAATGATTTTCCTTATCGAACCCTGCAAATCGCCATAGCACCACAGGATCGTGCCTACTTGCATCAACGAATCGAAAAGCGTTTTCATCAAATGATGGAGCAAGGCTTTTTGCAGGAAGTTCAGTCGCTGTACCAACGCGGAGACTTAAATTCTGACTTACCGTCGATTAAATCAGTAGGCTACCGTCAGATATGGCAACACCTTGAAGGCGAGCTGTCATTAGACGAAGCGGTTGAGCGAGGGATTATCGCGACACGTCAATTGGCCAAGCGTCAATTTACCTGGCTGAGAAGCTGGAAAGAGCTGCGTTGGATTGAGTCTAGACAGCCAATAGACACGCTATATAAAGAAACTGTCCAATTGTTAAATTCTATGTAATGTGAAGCTATCCTATTGATATATCTCGATCTGGCTGATTAATTCATGTACACTTTTAGCGAGCTTGAACTTTTTTAAAAGCTTGATTCATCCGATTTGATTTGTAGATATATAAATGAGTTATTGAACAAGGCCTGAGTTAGAAGTGGCCACAATAATGAAAACACATAAAACATACAGGAGAGAGCTATGTCAAAAGGGCAATCACTACAAGACCCTTTCTTGAACGCATTACGTCGTGAGAAAGTGCCTGTCTCAATTTACCTGGTTAATGGCATTAAACTTCAAGGTCAAATTGAATCATTCGATCAATTTGTTATCTTGCTGAAAAATACTGTTAGCCAAATGGTTTATAAGCACGCAGTTTCAACCGTTGTTCCGATTCGCAATGTTCGCGGCCATTATGGTCAGAACGGTGATAACGGCAATGGTGGTCCAGATAACGATCACAACATGGGTCCTCAGGGTGGCGGTATGGGCCCGGGTCCTATGACAGGTGGTTACGGTAGCGGACCAATGGGCGGGATGTAAGTTTTAATCTCACCACAGCCAAGACCAACAATCTTAGCGCAAAAGCCATCTTCCGATAGTTATCGGTAGGTGGCTTTGTTGTCTTAATTTCTTTATTATTTATAGAGTCCGTTACCTTTGTAATTTAACTTTTCTATCAATGCCACAGCGAACAGGTTCGCAGGTTGAGGTGATTTCTTGTTTGATCGACACAGTGGTGGTGAATCTGCCATCTTGGTACATATCGATTTTCAGCAGTCTGCTAGTCAAGACAAACATCAGGAAGATCTACAGGAGTTTGTAGAGTTAGTCCGCTCCGCTGGACTGGATGTGATGGATATCATCACCGCCAAGCGCTCCAGCCCTGACCCCAAGTTTTTTATTGGTAGCGGTAAGATTGATGAAATCAAAAGCGTGAAACAGGCAACTAACGCTAATGTCATTATTTTTAATCATAATTTGTCACCAGCTCAGGAACGTAATATTGAGCGGGCTGTTGAAGCACGAGTGATTGATCGTATCGGCTTAATTCTGGATATTTTTGCTCAACGAGCTTCGACCTTTGAGGGTAAGCTGCAGGTTGAGCTGGCCCAGCTACGCCATCTATCCACGCGCTTGATTCGAGGGTGGACCCACCTGGAGCGACAAAAAGGTGGTATTGGTTTGCGTGGTCCGGGTGAAACTCAGTTGGAAACTGACCGTCGTTTGCTGCGTGAGCGTTTAAAATATATTGATAAGCGGCTGGAAAAAGTTTCCAAGCAACGTGAGCAAGGCAGACGCTCAAGAAGACGGGCCAATATTAAAACGACCTCCATCGTTGGTTATACCAATGCTGGAAAATCAACATTATTCAACTACTTAACCACGGCCGGAGTGTTAGCCGAGGATAAGCTGTTCGCGACTCTTGATCCAACGCTGCGTCGCATCAGTTTGCCACAAGGCACGGATGTAATTATTGCTGATACGGTGGGTTTTATTCGTCATTTGCCCCACGAGTTGGTAGCGGCTTTTAGAGCTACCCTCGAAGAGTCCGTCGAAGCAGATGTGCTGTTGCATGTTATTGATGCTGCCAGCGACCGTCGTGATGAAAATATGGAGCAGGTGGAGGAAGTGCTGACTGAAATTGGTGCTGAGACTATTCCTCGACTTGAGATTTATAATAAAATTGATCTTATCGATGGTGCAGAACCGCATATTGATCGTGATGACAAAGGTCGTCCAATCAGGGTCTGGATTTCGGTGATTAAAGAACAAGGCATTGAGCTGTTACGGGAAGCGATTGAAGAGTTGGCACAGGAAGAGCAGTTTAATGCTGAGCTTCGAATTCCGCCACAGCAGGGACGGTTACGAGGCTTACTCTATGAATTACAGGCAGTTGAAGCTGAGAATGCTGGAGATAATGGCGATATTTTACTGACAGTCAGTCTGCCAAAATCAGACTGGATTCGCCTGGGGCGTCAGCTTGAGAAAGACCTTACGCCTTATGTGGTGAACTAGGCTGGACGAGGGGTTTCGCCCTTTACCCCCTTTATTTTGAATAAAAATAGAACCGCGAAGGTCAAGCGTCCTTTAAGATTTGTAACATAATGCCCGATTTGCCTTGAAAGGGTGCCAACAGCTCCCTACAATTCGGGATAGATTTTTTAATTGTGAAATGGAGATGACTATGGCCTGGAATGAACCGGGTAATAACAACGATCAAGACCCGTGGGGCAAAAAGCGCCCTAACAATCAAAACGACCTTGATAAGTTGCTGAAACAAGCCGGAGAAAAATTCGGTGGTATATTTGGTGGCGGTAAAGGCAGTGGCAAAGGTGGCTCTGGTAAAAACAGTAATGTCTCTTTTATCATTGGCTTTATGGTGCTGGTAGCGATCTATTTGTTCAAATCAGCCTATACCGTCGATGAAAAGCAAAATGCGATCGTTCTAACGTTAGGTAAGCACACTAGAACTGATACAGCAGGTTTACACTTTGCGTTCCCTCCCATCCAGCAAGTTTACTTGATTGATGTCGAGAGTATTAAAGATGTTGAAGTCGAAGGCATCATGTTGACCAAAGATGATAATGTTGCAACCGTTAAGGTAAAAGTTCAGTATCGAGTGAAGGATCCATTGAATTATAAATTTAACGTAGTGGATCCGGTTGAAACTCTCAAGCATGCGACTGAAGCAGCCCTACGTCAGGTTATCGGTCATACTCGTTTACAAGATGCACGTACTGACAAGAAAGAAGAGGTTCGTAAGAATGTTGAAACTGAGTTGAAATCAATTCTTAAGCCTTATAATGCCGGTATCGAAATTTTCCGCTTGAATTTGATAGGTAACGTGGATGTGCCTCCTTCTGTAAAGCCAGCTTTTGATGACGCCATTAAAGCAGAAGAAGATCAGCGTGCTTATATTGAGCAGGGTGAAGCCTATCGTAGTAAGCAAATTCCGCTTGCGGAAGGTCAGGCGCAGCAGCTCATTCAGCAAGCAAATTCTTACCGCGCTCGTATTATCGAAAAAGCGGCTGGTGAAGTAGCACGATTCGAGAAGCTATTGCCTGAATATATGGCAGCTCCTAGAGTGACGCGTCAGCGTTTGTATATTGAAACGATTGAAAGTGTGTTGAGTAAATCCAGCAAAATCATGTTGGATGTTGAGGGTAGCAATAATATGACTTATATACCGCTCGACAGTATCTTGAAGCGCAACAAGGCTTCAAGCTCTGATAACGATAGCCAGAAGCAGCAATAGGAGACGAACATGAATAAGCTAATTTCGTTAATTGTAGTACTTATCATTGCTGCTATCGTGATCATGACCTGCACTTTTAAGGTTAAAGAGTGGGAAACTTCGATTGTATTGCAGTTCGGTGATATCAAGAAGAATGAAGATGGCACTGCAAAACTGTATGAGCGAGGCTTCCACTTTAAATGGCCGGTGGCTGACAAAGTCATCACCATGGATAATCGTATTCAGACTTTTGATGGGGAATCAGATCGTATCGCAACTACTGAGCAAAAAGATTTGATTGTTGACAGCTACATCAAATGGCGCATTAAAGACTTTGATCACTTCTATCGCCGTACCGGTGCCAACTATCGGGTTGCTGAGCGATTGCTGGATAACACTGTTGAGAATGCTTTGCGTGAAGAGTTTGGTAAGCGTACTCGTACTCAGGTTGTTTCAGGTGAGCGTGAAGAAGTGATGGGATTAATGCTCACGGAAACGCAAAAAATCGCACCAGATTTAGGTATTGAAGTGGTCGATATTCGTGTGAAAACGATTAATTTACCATCAGAAGTCAGTGAATCGATTTACAACCGTATGCGTAATGAGCGTGTTAAAATCGCCAATGCACACCGTTCTGAAGGTGAGAAAGATCGTCAGATTATAATTGCCGAAACTGATGTTCAGATTCAGCGTATTCTAGCCGGGGCGGATCGTGAAGCTCGTGAAATTCGCGGTCAAGCTGATGCAGAGGCTGCTGAAGTTTACGCAAAAACTTATGGTAAAAATCCTGAGTTTTATTCCTTCTTGCGAAGCCTGGATGCTTATAAAGAGTCTTTCAAAAATGCAGATGATGTGATTGTCATCAAACCTGATAGCGAATTCTTTAAGTATTTCAAAAGTGCAGACGGCAAATAGCAGTAAGTATCAGTTTAAGGGCCAGCTTAGCTGGCCTTTTTTAATGGCTTGAGATTGAGTTCTGATCTTTGTTTAATGATCAGTGTTTAATGGTCTTTGTTTGATAGCCAGTTACCAACGAATAGAGCAGGTCAGCATATGACACAGGAAATTATGATAGCGCTGGGGCTGTTGCTGGTATTTGAAGGTTTTTTGCCCGCAGTGATGCCTAAAGCATGGAAACGAATGATGTGGGAAGTAATGAAACGACCTGATACCAGTGTTCGTATTGGTGGATTTCTAACCATGCTTGCCGGGCTACTCTGGATCTTGTGGGTTTTATAACCTGGCCAGTGATATTTATAAGCTAGAAATTATCGGACTTTTGAATCTAACCTATTGATATTCAAAGTCTCGAGAGCAGATCTAACCTGTGAGCTGGATTTTTTCAAAAAAAGGGGGATTTTCGCGTTTTTTGACGGTAAAATGCGCGGTTTCCTGTCCTTTTTCGTGGCAATAAACCGATCAATCTACTAAGTAGAGAAAGAGTTAAAAATGGCACAAAGCGTTGTGGTACTAGGCACCCAATGGGGTGACGAAGGTAAAGGTAAAATCGTTGACTTGTTGACTGAACAGGCGAGCGCAGTGGTGCGCTACCAGGGCGGTCATAATGCAGGTCATACATTGGTCATCAAAGGTGAGAAAACCGTGCTTCATTTGATTCCATCAGGAATCTTGAATGACGGTGTGATGTGTTACATCGGAAACGGTGTGGTGCTTGCTCCAGATGCCTTACGCAAGGAAATGGATATGTTGCTCGAGCGAAATGTGCCAGTTATGGAACGTTTGCGTGTCAGCCCAGCCTGTCCTTTAATTCTTCCTTACCACGTAGCCTTGGATAATGCGCGTGAAGCATCGCGCGATGCGCAAAAGAAAATCGGTACTACCGGTCGTGGTATCGGTCCAGCCTATGAAGATAAGGTGTCGCGTCGAGGCTTGCGAGTTGAAGATTTGTTTGACCTTCCTCGCCTGGAAGAAAAATTACGCGACATTATGAAGTTACATAACTTCGTTTTAACCGAATACTACAAAGCCGATGCTATCGACTTTGATGAAACATTAGCCTTGTGCAAAGAATACGCTGAATGGTTGAAGCCGATGGTTTCAGACGTACCAGCAATTCTTGCGGATATGCGTCGCGCAGGTAAAAAGTTAATGTTTGAAGGTGCGCAAGGTACTTTGCTGGATATTGACCACGGTACTTATCCTTTCGTAACTTCATCCAACACTACTGCTGGTGGTGTTGCTACCGGTGCTGGTGTTGGTCCTCGTCATATTGATTATGTGTTGGGTATCACCAAAGCCTACACCACGCGTGTTGGTGGCGGCCCATTTCCAACCGAATTGTTCGATGATACTGGCAAGCATTTAGCTAAAGTCGGTAATGAATTTGGTGCAACCACTGGACGTCCACGTCGCTGCGGTTGGTTAGATGCGGTAGCACTAAAGCGTGCGGTTGATATTAACAGTGTGTCCGGTCTTTGCATGACTAAGCTGGATGTACTGGATGGTCTTGAGACGGTTAAAATCGCAGTGGAATATAACTGCCCAGTTAATGGCATTATGTACAATACACCAAGCTGCGCTGAAGACTATGAGCGTTTAAAGCCGGTCTATATTGAGTTGCCAGGTTGGTCAGAAACAACCTTTGGCGCTAAGTCATTAGATGACTTACCGAAAAATGCCATCGACTTCATTGCTAAAGTAGAAGAATTAGTTGGCGTTCCTGTCGATATAATTTCAACCGGCCCAGACCGCGTTGAAACGATAATTAAGCGTCATCCTTTCGAAGCTTAATAAGAAAAAAACCTAAAGCGACCTGCGGGTCGCTTTTTTTATGAGCTAATAATTAATAAAAAGAAGGAATCATTATGTTTCTTACTAGCAATGGCAGAATTGCGAGTCTCGACTTAATGCGGGGTGTGGTTATTCTGATGATACTGGTCATCAACATTAACTATTTTTCTACCCCAAGTTTGTTGCGCTATAACCCATTGGCATTTGCAGAGTTTTCTAGTGTCGACAAATGGGTCTGGCTTTTTGAGTATGCATTCGTAAAGCAACGTTTTATGACTATGCTGGCGATTTTGTACGGTGCTGGTATTGTTCTGTTTACTAATAAATATATTAAACAGGGTGTCTCGCCGACTAAGCCATTTATTTTACGCTCACTGTTACTGGTCATATTTGGCTTGATTCATGCTTACCTTATCTGGGATGGCGATATCCTGGTGGCTTATGCTCTCAGTGGATTAATCGTATATTGGCTCCGTAACCTCAAGCCGGTGTTATTGATTAGTATGGGTTTTATTTTAGCCTTTGGCGCTACCGCTCCTGACATGTATGCGGCGGTGATGGCGATTGTTAACCCACCAGAAACAAGCCCTTATTGGTTTGCAGATGCCGAAACTCAAGAACAAATGCTCGCGGCTTATCAAGGCTCCTGGTGGCAGTTAACGCCTGAACGTGTTGAAAGGGCGATCAGCCGTCAGAGCTGGGACTTTCTATACTTTACGCTTTGGCGTTGTTCGGGCTTAATGATGATCGGTATGGGGCTGATTAAAACAGGATTTTTTAGCGGAGAGCGCAATCATAAGATGATTATGTGGTGGTGTTTGCTGATAGGTGTTCCTGTTTCGGCGATAACCGCATGGCTCTATATTGACTCAGGTTTTTCCTATCAATTCTTTATGAGTTACTTATCCGTAAGCTTTTATATCGGCGGGCTGGTGCTGGCCATGGCTTATCTGTGCTTATTTGTTGTTTGGTCGCAATCAAGTTTCGCTCAGGGCCTACAAAAATTGATGACACAAGTGGGGCGCATGGCTTTCACTCTGTACATTATGCAAAGCATTATTTGCAGTTTTATTTTTTATGGCTATGGGCTGGATATGTATGGCAAAGTATCGCGTAGCGAACTGGTTTTAGTGACATTAGCAATCTGGGCTGTGCAGATATTGTTTGTAAAGTTATGGTTTAACTATTTTAAGCAAGGCCCGCTGGAAACGCTATGGCGAAAGGGCTACAGCTGGGGGCAAAGTTAATGAGTAAAGATTTACTGAAAGGTACTTATAAGCATTACAAAGGCAAACTCTACGAAGTGTTGGATGTGGCGCGGCATTCAGAAACTCTGGAATACTTCGTAGTCTATAAAACCCTGTATGGTGATTTCGATACCTGGGTTCGCCCTTTGGAAATGTTTACTGAGACTGTCGAAGTTGATGGTGTTGAGGTTAAGCGTTTTAAGTTAGTTGAAGAAAGATAGGCAATTAAAACTGTCTTACTTAATCTGTAGGTAGGGCAATGGTAGGTTGGCGATGTACCCCTAGGGGTACATCGCCAACCTACGAGTTTACTTATGCGCTCCTCAAAGAATTATTTCTTATTCATCCCCTAAAGGGATTCCCTTTGGTCACACATTTTGATTGCTATATTTTATACGTGACTTAGCTCAATATAAGGGGGGATTGGTGCTATCTGTGACAATTGTTAAGACTGTTAATGTCAATAGTTTAAATTAGCTTTGAGCAGCTCTATATCATTGAAACCTAGCCCCAAACAAAACAACTGGCCAGTTTACCCATCACATCAAAGCTTAATCTCCTGTCAGCTGCTTTTTGGGCTAATCCATAACACACATGCAAAGGTATCAGGTGTTCTTCGCGAGGGTGGCAATAGAGGGCGCCGGGTGCATTTTGCCATTCCATCAATCGTTCAGCGCGTTCAAATTCATGCAATGAAGCACCCATACAAGTTTCGGTTAACCACGCATCGAAAGACTCATTCAATAGTCGAGATTGTTGATCGGAAGCACCAAAAAAGGCCTTTAAGTTGTGGAACGAGAAGCCGGAGCCAACGATTAATATATTCTCGGACAAAAGAGATCTGAGTGCGCGACCTAATTTTATGTGTTCCTCAGCATCCAGGCCATTGAGCAATGACACTTGCACGGTTGGAATATCGGCTTCGGGATACATGATCTTAAGGGGAACAAAAACCCCATGATCGAAGCCACGATTATCTTCCATGTGGCAGGCTATTTTCTTGGGAGCCAGCAGCGATTGAATTTTGGCAGCTAGTTCTGGGTTGCCAGCTACAGGATATTGAATCTGACAGGATTCTTCGGGAAACCCATAATAATCGTAGTAAAGCGAAGGTTTTGCACTGGAAATTATGCTGACTTCAGACTCTTCCCAGTGAGCACTGAAAACAATAATAGCTTCAGGTTTGGGTAACTCTTTGGCTAATGATTGCAGGCTCGCCACCATTTGCTGGTGTGCTGAGTCACCGAGCAGCGGTAAAGGGCCTCCGCCATGCGAAAGAAATACAATCGTTGCTTTCTGCTCAGCCATATTAAATCCGTTAATCAACTTACAATGTATGTTAAGTCCATGGTAGCTGATAAAAGAGAGGAGGGACTATAACCCAACGCACATAGTCACTGTGCGCTAATATTATAACTGAAGATATTTATGAATGAGTTGTGACATAGTTTCAGGTTGTGTTTGGAGAAGCATGTGGGTTGCCTCGACTACCTCAACCTGTAAATTTCTGCAGAGTTCTTCAAACGCTTTGACGTTATAAGCACTAACCAGATTATCCATCGTCCCCTGAATATAGACACAAGGTATATCAATAGGCTGAGTCGGTTTTGGATGAGTAGCAATAGTTTTAAGACGTTGTTTCAGGTTTGGAAAATTCACTGACTCAACCGCTTTGCGAAAAAGAGCAATTAACTCAGGCGATGACCAGCGGTTAAATAGAATGTGTGAAAGTAGCTTGTCCGGAATAATATTCAAGAGGCGAACCGGAAGAAAACGCCCAATCTTGCCAATCAAACTAGGCGGCTGCAGGAAGCAACCAAAGAAAAAGATTTGCTTAATGCTGACTTTATTGCGTCTCGCCAGTTCATAGGCCAGCAACCCCGAATAAGACTCAACAATTAAAACAACCTCTTCATCTCCCACCGCATCCTCAATAATCGAAACCTGATTCAAAATACTCTGATCAGAATCCTTGGTCAGCGGTATTACCTCGACCGGCACATCGGCTATGAAGATCTCAACAAAAGGCTCGAATAAAATGCCAGTGCCATCAACACCAGGAAGTAGAATGATTTTCATAACGCTTTCTCATTGGAAGAATCGCCGGTCATGTAGTGAAGAATTAAGATTAGCATAATTATGGGAAGATTTTTGCTTACTGGGCCAAAAGGGTGCAGCCAGTAGGAGGGCTCTATGATAGTCAGCAGGATGGTATAACTTGTTATAACCACAATTTGCATGACATAACATAGCTTCATTTGTTTATTACTCAGTAGCCAGAGCCCTAAGCCAATATCTAAAACGGCACCACTGTAAATTAAAGTGCGAGTGATAGAGTCACTAAAGCCAAAATTAATGAGAAGCTCATAACCCGTTTTATAATCAAAATAGATAGAAGTTAACCCTGTGAATATCCAGAGAAGGGCTAGCGAGTAACGCGCTAAAGTGAGTAATGTATGGTCCTTCATGTGCTTAATCATATGATTGGGAATGGCTTAAAGACCATAATATAAAGTAACGCTAAAATAGCAAGGAATGCTGGGATGCCAAGGCTGATCCACCAGTTCATATATTGATTGAACTTGGCGGTAAGCTTGCCTTGGGACATTGAGGTTTTTGCTTGCGCAAACAGTAAATATTGAATCCGGATGACAGGAACCCAACAAGCCCCGATAAAAGCAAACAGACCAATGACCCAATAGAACCAGGTCGATGTGTAAGAGTAATTGAGTTTTTCCATCAATAATAAACCGGTCACAAACTGAGTAATCACCGCCGGAAAGGTAAATAGCCAGTCTCCCAAGATAACATTCCTGGCTGTCACTGTTATCGCGCTAATATTTTTGGAGCGATAGGCCATGAACATAAAGAATGCAATTCCTGCGCCAATGCCCATGACCACTATTGCAGATAGTATGTGCAGTAATCTTAGTAGAAAGTAGCTATCCAATAGTCTGCTCCCTGATTTGAAGTTCTAGTAGATTTGCGTAGGGGTGAAATTCATCAAGAGTATAAAGCCCCAGGCAAGGCATGGCACCTCGAATATCCAGCTGATCGTTTACCAATTTTTTTGCAATGATAATAGCAGACAGAGTGGGTATATAAGGGCCAACACCTTTATCAGCAGTGAGAGTCCATTTAATTGTTCTCGGCTTGAGTCGTAGATCTTTCCCTTCAATGAGGACTCGCATATAACCTCGGTCGGTACCAAATGATTTTAATAAGTTGCTGGTTTTCATGATTGGCTTGGTCAGAGGCGCCCAGTTCTTGATGATCTTCTTTTTTACGAGCCATGCCATAAATACCATAGTTTGGTGTAGCAGCTTAAGCTCAAGGCCAGCCTGAAATTTTACTGTCTCGGTTACTGAATATCTTTTGGGGAAAAGTTCTAAATCGGGCACATCCACATTGGCCAGTGGGCGTATCTCATCGCCATCATTAAAGTTGATTTTGCGTGAGTCCATCCAGCCATAGGCATTTACCCATTGGCTATTTTTAAACACAGGGAAAGGGTGTCCGGTGTAGGAAAGAATGCCGCGAATAGTAGCTTCGCCTCTTTCGGCTTTGTTGCCAGGTGCAATGGATATATCAATAGTATCGATTTGCGAAAACTCGGAGCGATAATGGTCAAGAATAACCGATGACAAACCCGGTACAGAGCTGGCACCGCTAACAGCTAATACATGGTTATTATTTGCTTTGATATTGAGCTGTGTAATATCACACACGAATCGTCGGTCATCAGCCAGGTCAATGTAGTGCGCACCTATATCAATACAGACTTCTGGTACATGGTAATCTTGTCCTTGAAACGGCCCGCTGGTATGAATGACTAAGAATGGGGCTAATGCTTGTAGCTGTTTCTGGAAGTTGGTGCTGCTTATATCAATGGCTAAAGGCAATAACTCTGCATTTGACTGGCTCGAAAGCTGGTTTATAAGATGTCGGGCTTTTTGTATATTTCTTCCAGCAACGTAGATAACAATATCGGTTAGTTGAGAAAGCTCCTCAACGATACGCTTACCAAAATTACCATAGCCACCAAGAACAACAATTTTCTTCATTAGAAATCATGAGTATCAAATGTGTAGAGTCATCCTACACTAGTTAAAGCTGGAATAAAAAAGCGCGGAATTAATCCGCGCGGCTCATGAATTTCTTTTCTTCGACGTTGATTTTAACTTTCTCGCCATTGGCGATGTATTCTGGAACCTGAATGGTTAAACCGGTGGCGAAAGTGGCTGGTTTGGTGCGAGCAGTGGCTGAGGCACCTTTGATTGAAGGGTCGGTTTGCTCGATGACCATTTCAACTGACTGCGGAAGTTCTAGGCCAATCACTTTGTCGTTGACCTGTACGACACGCAAGTCTTCGATGTCTTCTGTGATGAAGAGTAACTCGTCTTCGATGTCTTCTTTGTTGAAGGTGTACTGACTGTAGTCTTCGCTATCCATAAAAATAACACTGTCGCCTTCGCTGTAGGAGAAAGTGGCAGCGCGTTTGGTTAGATCAACGGTAGTGATCTGGTCGTCACCTTTGAAACGTTCTTCGACCTTTAAGCCAGTTTGAACGTCGGTGAAACGCATTTTGTACAAGGTTGCAGCGCCGCGTGCGCTAGGGCTACTGACTTCAATATTTTTTACAACCAACAATTTACCATTGTATTCAACTGCCATGTTGCGTTTGATATCACTTGCTTTTGCCATGATGAACTCTCGATATATAGAGGTTAAAAATTGGGCATATTGTATGAGGATGAAGGTAAATTGGGAATAGGGTATAAGGAAATAAATGAGGATGGTAGGTTAAGACAGAGTTAGGGGCGACCCAAAGTGGTCGCCCAAGATCCTGAATAACTCGTGCGCTGGCCCATAGGCACTATTCCTACCAAGATAGGTTCGAAACAACACCGTTACACCGGGCGTTATAGGATGGGTTAGCTCTTTGTGCGTAGCCCATCGTTTGCTTGATTGATGGGTTACGGCTACCGCCTAACCCATCCTATAAATTCTAAACAGATAGGTAGGGGCTACCCAGTGTGGTCGCCCAAGATCCTGAATCTAGTTCAGGATGACAAATAGTTAGGTGGAGTGGTATAGGATGGGTTAGCTCTTTGAGCGTAACCCATCGCTTGCTTTGATTGATGGGTTACGGCTACCGCTACCGCCCATCCTATGAATCGGAAACGAATAGGCCAGGGTTTGGTAGGGGCAACCCAGTGGTATAGGATGGGTTAGCTCTTTGAGCGCAACCCATCGTTTGCTTGATTGATGGGTTACGGCTACCGCCTAACCCATCCTATAAATTCTAAACAGATAGGTAGGGGCGACCCAGTGTGGTTACCCAAGATCCTGAGCCACTCGCGCGCTGGCACATAGGCACTACCCCTACCAAGATAGGTTCGAAACAACACCATTACATCGGGCGTTATAGGATGGGTTAGCTCTTTGAGCGTAACCCATCGTTTGCTTGATTGATGGGTTACGGCTGATTCTGGGTCTGCCCCATTGGGTAAACCCATCCTATGAGCTATGGAGATTTCCGCTAACCAAATTTCAGGATGACAGCTTGTTAGGTAGGGGCGGACCTGTGTGTCCGCCCGATTGTTACCCTTAAAGGATAAGCGGCTTACAGCGACTTTTTAAAGAACTCGGTCAAATCTTTCTTTAACTTGATCAAATCATGCTCACGGATATACATCATATGGCCTGATTCGTAGTAGTACATGTGCACATTGTCTTTGAGCTGTTTGGGTAAGCCCATGTGCGAGAAGGTGTACTCGGTGGCGAAGAAAGGTGTCGCAAAATCATAGTAACCATTACCCACATAAACCTGCATGTCCGGGTTTCGAAGCATGGCTGCGGTCAGCTTGTCGCTTATGTCGCGATTCTGGCGATAAAAATCTTCGTAGTTCCAACTTTTCACACCGCCACCCAAAATATAATAAGGAAGGTCTGACTTATAATTCAGTTCAGTGGAAAGATAAGTCATCAGGTTTTCGGTATAGGTGCCGTGAATCGCCATGTAGCTTGGGTCGCGGTAACCGGCTTTGTTCAAGGCATCCAGTTCAGGGGTTGTGAAACGGCTGTCCAGACGACCAATAGTCTCGCCTTCTGCGCGTTTAATATTGTGCACAAAGTCATTCAGAGAAATGCGTAAATCTTTCTCCATCACCAGATCAACTGACAGACCGGTCAACTCAGCCACTCGCTCAGCAATGGCGCGCTTTTTGCGCGGCTCAAGATTATCGCCCTGCAATAAAGCCAATGCATATTCGTTTAGAGCAAACTCTTTGGCCTGCTCAATAGCATTTTGCAAATTGGCATCCAGAGGCGCTTTCAATTTTTTGTGATACCAGGCGGCTGCGGTGTAGCTCGGTAACATGGTTACCGGCGGTAACAAATCCATCTGATCATTAAAATCATCCAGCTGGAAATTGAGCACGCTGGAAACCAGCATGATGCCATTAAAATAAACACCGTGGTTCTGACCCATGTGGTAGGCGATACCGGCAGAACGAGTGGTGCCGTAACTTTCACCAATCAAAAACTTTGGCGAGCTCCAACGCTCGTTGCGCGTCATATACAGACGAATAAACTCAGAGACTGTCGAAATGTCTTCCCAGACGCCATGAAAATCTTTATCAGTGCCTTTGTCGTGCGCGCGGCTGTAGCCAGTGCCAACTGGGTCGATAAAGACGATATCGGTTAAATCTAGCAATGAATATTCATTGTCCACCATCTCAAACGGCGGTTTTAAGGGGAAACCCTCTTTATCCATCACCACACGTTTAGGACCAAGCGTTCCCATATGCAACCAGACTGATGCTGAGCCAGGGCCGCCGTTGTAGGCAAAGGTAATTGGACGGTTTTTTGCTTTGGCACCTTTTTGAGTGTAGGCAGTGAAGAAAATCGAGCCGATCACTTCATTTTTATCGTTGTACACAAACGAATTACCGGTCTCGGCCTTGTAGTTGATGGTTTTACCGCCAACCCTGGTCGAATGTTCGGTAACTACCGTTTTCTCTTCCGGATAAGGATTCGGCGCCTCAGACTTTTCCTCAGCGGCTAATGCGCTGAAAGATAAGGTCACGCTGAGTAAAAGGACTGCTAACTTCATAGAAATTCCCCAAGTAACAACAATGAAAAAAACTTAACTCCACAGCCTAGCAATATTAGGCGATTGAGCAAGCAGGGATTTGTAAGAAATGTTATCGGACTTGGGTTATGGAAAGAGTTGAGGAGCCCGTAACCTTTCAATTTATTGATTGAAGCAATATACTCAGAAAAATTTTAATAACTTAAAACTCAACAATATAAAAGGGATAAAACATGAAACCAATTCATTATCTGGGGTTAGTGGTTCGACTTTTTGCAATTTGGCTGTTTATTTCTGGACTAGTAAGGGCCATTGATTTTTTTACCGTTAATTTGAGTGGAATGGCTTCTTCGATGCCAAGCTTCGTTTCAATGATAATTATGCTAATACCTATTATCGTTTCAGTGTATCTCTGGTTTTTTCCTTTAACAGTTGCTCATAATTTATTGGGCAAGGAAGATAAGGAGTTTGAGCCGGTTAATCCCAAAAGCTTGTTAACAATCTTTGTTGCATCAATTGGGTTGTTCTTTTTGTACAAAGCACTAATGGGGTTCATATTCTGGCTTGGGTTCTACGTGGTGCCTTCAAATGAGTCATCTTCACTTGTGATGATGTTTGCTGATGACAAAGTGGGAGTATTATCAACTCTTGTTGAGCTGGCTGTTGCACTATTACTGGTCGTTAAATGTCGCTCTATTGCTCAGTTGATGGCGCGTATTGCCCGTTAATCGATTTCTTACTCTCTGAGTCAATCCCGCTATTTTCTATAAAATCTCCTCAACAAAATAGCGGGATGATAATCATTTCTATTAGCTCCGATAATTTCCTAAATATAATCAATTACATTTAACTCCTTCCATTCTTCTCCTGTGGATAGTGGCTTTGTAAAAATGCCAATAGAATACTTTTTATACTAAAATCTTAATGTTATGCTGATTTTTGATGGTGATAACGCTTAGGGATGTATCTTATGTTTGAGTGACTTTTTAGGTTCATATGTGAATCAGGTGGGGAGAAAATGTCGCTTTATAGTTATTGCCTATCACTTCATATATGAATTAAAAGGGACCATTCTGGGTTCGCTTGATCCAGATCAAGTATTCAATATCGGTCCTTCCTTATGATCACTTTGCTAAAACACCCTGAGTTTATGTAAGTCCTTGGTTTATAAGGAAGGTTATGATGAGTGAGCTTAAAAAAGATAATTATAACTATAAGGTCATAAGGCAATTTGCCATTATGTCTGTAGTTTGGGGAATTGTCGGCATGGCGGTTGGGGTTTTAATCGCTGCCCAGTTGATGTTCCCAGCATTGAATTTTGATACCTCCTGGCTGTCTTTTGGCCGTCTCCGTCCTCTGCACACTAACGCCGTTGTTTTTGCGTTCGGTGGTTGCGTGTTGATGGCAACGTCACTGCATTGTGTTCAGCGAACCAGTTACGCGCGTCTGATCAGCGATAAGCTGGCGGCGTTCGTATTCTGGGGCTGGCAGCTGGTGATTGTGTTGGCGGCGATTACGTTGCCAATGGGGTTAACCTCTACTAAAGAATATGCTGAACTTGAGTGGCCAATCGATATCTTAATCGCTATCGTCTGGATTGCTTATGCAGTGCTCTTCTTCGGTACTATCATGAAGCGTAAGGTATCGCACATTTATGTGGCGAACTGGTTCTTTGGCGCATTCATCATTACTATTGCGGTGTTACACATTGTGAACAGCGCCGCACTGCCGATTGACTGGACTTCATGGAAGTCTTACTCAGTTTACTCAGGTGCGATTGATGCCATGGTTCAGTGGTGGTATGGCCATAACGCGGTGGGCTTCTATCTGACAGCAGGTTTCCTGGGCATCATGTACTACTATGTACCGAAGCAGGCAGGGCGTCCGATTTACTCCTACCGTCTGTCGATTGTTCACTTCTGGGCATTGATTGCGATTTATATGTGGGCCGGTCCTCACCACTTGCATTACAGCTCATTGCCTGACTGGGCTCAGTCATTAGGTATGGTCTTCTCCTTGATTCTGCTTGCTCCATCATGGGGTGGCATGATCAACGGTATCATGACTTTATCCGGTGCATGGCATAAGCTTCGCACTGACCCAATCATCAAATTCCTGATCGTTTCTCTTTCCTTCTACGGTATGTCGACTTTTGAAGGTCCTATGATGTCTATCAAGACAGTGAACGCTTTATCGCATAACACTGACTGGACAGTGGGCCACGTTCACGCTGGCGCATTAGGTTGGGTGGCGATGGTTTCGATTGGTGCACTCTACGCGATGATTCCTTCGATCTTCGGTAAAGAGAAGATGCACAGCATCAGCTTAATCAATATGCACTTCTGGTTGTCGACGATCGGGGTGGTGCTCTACATCGCAGCGATGTGGATTGCCGGTGTGACTCAAGGCCTGATGTGGCGCGCAACTAACTCTGACGGTACTTTGACTTATACCTTCGTACAGAGTTTAGAAGCCACTTATCCTTACTATGGTATTCGTTTACTCGGCGGCATCATCTTCCTGGCCGGTATGTTCGTAATGGCATACAACGTGATGAAGACAATTTCTGGCGCAAAAAATGCGGATACTCGTATCCCACAACCGGCGCACTAGGAGGGCACACAGATGAATCACGATAAAATCGAAAAGAATATTGGCTTAATGGGTATTCTCATTGTAGTGGCGATCAGCTTTGGTGGCCTCGCTGAAATCGTACCCTTGTTTTTCCTTAAAGACACTACGCAACCTATTTCAACTTTACGTCCTTATACGGCGCTTGAGTTGGAAGGCCGTGATATTTATATCCGAGAAGGTTGTCACGTATGTCATACCCAGATGGTGCGTCCATTCCGCGCAGAAACCGAGCGCTATGGTCACTACTCAGTAGCGGGCGAAGATGTTTATGAGTTTCCATTTTTATGGGGCTCAAAGCGTACCGGCCCAGACCTGGCGCGAGTCGGCGGACGTTATTCGGATGAATGGCACTATGTTCATTTGATGAACCCTCGTGACCCGGTTCCGGAATCGAACATGCCTTCTTTCCCATGGCTGGATGAGAACATTCTTGATGGCGAGAAAACTGCCGCCAAGATGGAAACCATGCGCACGTTAGGTGTTCCTTATACGGACGAAGAAATTGCTAACGCCAAAGATCAGGTTGCAGGCGAAAAAGAAATGACTGCCTTGATTGCCTATTTGCAGTCGCTTGGCCATGAGCATGGCACAGTAAAAGATTCAGGAGGTGAGTAATGGATATTAATATTTTCCGTGGTGTTATGACCCTGATTATTATGCTGCTGTTTATCGGCCTTTGTATTTGGGTTTATTCGAAAAAACGTAAGCCAATGTATGAAGATGCAGCGCGTATGGCTTTGGATGAGGATGATAGAGATTCTGGTTCAGCCAGCAATCGTAAAGAGGCGGTGACTCATGAGTGATGCACTAAGTTTTTATATTATTCTGATCGTTGCTATCAATATTCTTGGTTGCGCAGCCTTATTATTCTTCACCCGCAAAAAGAAGCAAAGTGGCGAGCACGGCAAAACGACTGGCCATGTTTATGATGGTATTGAAGAGTACGACAATCCGCTACCACGCTGGTGGTTGTGGATGTTCTACATCACTATCGTGTTTGCGATTGTTTATCTGATTCTGTATCCGGGCTTAGGTAAGTTCCAGGGCGTATTAGGCTGGTCGCAAATTGGTCAATACGAAGAAGAAGTGGCTGAAGCAGACGCCAAATATATGCCGCTCTTTGAAAAGTATGCGGCCATGTCTGTAAAAGATTTGCAGAATGAACCTGAAGCTTTGCAAATGGGACAATCCATTTTTGCGAATACCTGTTTCGGTTGTCATGGTGCGGATGGTCGTGGCGGTATCGGCTTCCCTAATCTGACCGATGATGATTGGCTATATGGCGGTACGCCTGACGACATCATGTACTCAATTATGGAAGGTCGTAAAGGCGCCATGCCTGCCTGGGGCGGTGCGTTAGGTGAAGACGGTGTTTCACAGGTAGTTCATTATATTTTAAGCGAGAACGAAGTGGAGCGTACTTTCAAGCCAAACTTAGTGGATGAAGGTAAAACGAAATATGAAGCTATGTGTGCTGCATGCCACGGTAAAGATTTGAGTGGTAACACAGCTATGGGTGCTCCGAACCTGAAAGATACAACTTGGTTGCATGGCGGTTCCATTAGCATGATCAAAGATGTTATTGAAAATGGTATTCAGGCCAATATGCCAGCCCACGATAAAATTTTGGGTAAAGAAAAAGCGCACCTTGTTACTGCGTATGTGTACAGCTTGTCTCACGCAGATGATGAGAAGAAACAACAAAAGTAACAACAAAAGTAACAACCAATATTGGTCCAAACATTAATACAGGTTTGAGCAATGAGTGAACAACAAGATACGTATGTCGTTGGCGACGAACAAAGTCTTTACGAAAAGCGCAAGAAAGTCTTTTCGAAGAAAGTGTCCGGACGATTTAATAATCTCCGTGTCTTGTCCGTTTGGTTATTGCTTGGCCTGTATTACGGACTGCCCTGGTTAAGTTGGAACGGTCAACAGGCCGTTCTATTTGATCTGCCTGCGCGAAAATTTCATTTGTTCGGGCTGACGTTTTTTCCACAAGATTTTATTTTCCTGACACTGTTATTAATCATCGCCGCCATGGCATTGTTCTTTTTTACTACAGTGGCGGGTCGCTTATGGTGTGGTTATGCCTGCCCACAAACCGTCTGGACCGAAGTGTTTATCTGGATGGAGCGGTTAGCGGAAGGTGATAGAAACAAGCAGCTTAAACTTGATAAACAGCGGTGGAATTTCGAAAAGATTCGTAAGCGACTATTCAAGCATAGTTTATGGATAATCTTTGCTCTTTTTACAGGTTACACCTTCGTTGGCTATTTCACGCCAATCACAGAACTCACCGATAAAATCCTGACTTTGAGTACGGGACCCTGGGAAACTTTCTGGGTATTGTTTTACAGCTTTGCAACCTGGGGCAACGCTGGCATGCTGCGTGAGCAGGTCTGTATTTATATGTGCCCTTATGCGCGCTTCCAAAGTTCAATGTTCGACAAGGATACGTTGATCATTGCCTATGATGAAGATCGTGGTGAAGATCGTGGTCCGCGTAAAAAAGACATGCCAAAAGAAGAATACCAGGCAAAAGGACTGGGCGATTGTATTGACTGCTTACAGTGCGTGCATGTTTGCCCCACCGGTATCGATATTCGTGATGGCTTGCAGTATGAATGTATTGCCTGCGCAGCCTGTATTGATGCCTGCGATGAAGTGATGGACAAGATGGGCTATGAGCCGGGACTGATCCGTTACACCACAGAAAATCGTGACAATGGCAAAGAGGTTAAGCTCATACGCGGTAAGACTATTGGTTATGGAGCCGTACTCATTTTAATGAGCCTGGTATTTGTTTTGTCGGTATGGCTGCGGACGCCTCTGGAACTGGACATTATCAAAGATCGTAACCGCTTATACTTAACCACTGCAGAAGGTTTTATCGAAAATATTTATAACTTGCGAATCGTCAATAAAGATCAGGCGGCTCATACTTATACCATTGATATAACAGGTCATTCTGAGCTTGTGTATCAGGGGCCTAAGACAGTAACTGTTGCGGCTGGTGGTGTTATGACGGTGCCTGTTCGTGTCTCAATTGACCCTTATAATTTAAGTGGCACGACTGAGAAGCTGACGGTTCGTATGCAAAGCGTGGATGATGAATCCATAGCAATTAATCAATCGACCAATTTTATTGGCCCTGTTAAAAGACGCTAATCGCGCGGAAGCTACATGAATCAAGTGCAAGATACAGATACTAAACCCTGGTATAAGCAATTTTGGCCCTGGTTTGTTATTGCCATTCCAGCCAGCTCGGTGGTGACTGGGATTTTGTTGGTCACGATTGCCGTTAACAATCCAGCAAGCATGGTTAAGGATGATTATTACAAGCAAGGCCTGGCCATCAATCAGATTCTTGAAAAGCGTCAGTTGGCGAAAGATATGGGTATTCGAGCAGATGTTGATTTAACCGGGACTCGTTTAGAGATTCTTCTGGAATCAAAACAACCTCTCAATGACAGTCTGTTTTTAGATTTCCGCCATGCCACCCTGGAAGAGCGCGACTTTTCGCTTGCCTTAAAACAAAACGCTAACGGTGTTTACTTTGCAGAGCTGACCGCAGACGGTTCCGTAAAAGATACCCAGGGCAAATGGCATGTTACTTTGCGCCCGCATGGGGACGACTGGGAACTGGAGCAAATATGGAACTTGCCCACCAAGCGTGAATTAACTCTGGGTTATTGATATGGACGCAAAAGTCCGTGGCGAGTGTTTTCACTGTGGCTTACCTATTCCAGCCAATTATCAGCAGACGCTTGAAGTGCTCAGCAAAGAACGGGAGTTTTGCTGTGTCGGTTGCTATTCAGTTGCTGAAACTATCGTTAACAATGGCTTAGTGGATTACTATCGATTTCGCACCGAACAGGCTGTTCGCCCCGACCAGGAGTTGCCGCCTGAATTAATGGCGTTTGATGAAGTCGATATTCAATCGGAGTATCTGCTGGAAGAGGGCGAGCAAATCTCGGAGAATGCTAACACTTCCTCCATCATTTTATTATCCGAATCGATTCGCTGCAGCGCTTGTGCCTGGTTGATTGAAAGAACATTAAGAAAAATCAATGGCGTCGCTGGCGTACAGGTCAATGTGGCCGCGCAAACCATTAACCTGCAATGGCAATCCGAAGTTATTGAGCTCAGCAAGGTCTTGAAGCGTTTGCATCAGCTTGGTTATGCGGCGCTTCCCTATAAACCTGAACAGGCTCTGGCCATCAACATCAAGCAGCAGAAAAGCTGGTTGCGTCGTTTGGGGCTGGCTGGTCTGGGCATGATGCAAGTGATGATGTATGCGGTAGGTTTATATCTTGGCGCATGGGATGACGTTAATCAGCAGCATGGTCACTTCTTACGTTGGGTAAGCTTTTTCATTGCAACGCCTGTGTTGTTCTATGCTGGATTCCCTTTTTATTTTAGCGCTATCCAATCATTGAGACAGTTCCGTCTGAACATGGATGTGCCGATTACCTTAGCACTGTTTTTAGCTTATGGCGCCAGTATCTGGGCAGTGATTACACAAAGCGGTGAAGTCTATTTTGATTCGGTAACCATGTTTGTCTTCTTCCTGCTGATTGGACGCTACCTGGAGTTTAGAGCACGTCAGCAGGTCAGCGAAAAAGTCTATAAAGGTCAAAACAGTTTGCCGGTCTATGCCGAAAAAATTGAGGGAAGTGTGGCTGAGGGCAAGATGGTTTCGCTGAAGAAGTTAGTGCAGGGTGATGAGATTCTGATTCGTCCCGGTGCCACCATTCCTATTGATGGTGAGTTAATTAGTGAACAGGCGGAAGTCAACGAAGCCATGCTCAACGGTGAATTTTTGCCACGCCATAAACACCAGGGACAGATGGTAATGGCTGGTAGCGTCAATACGCATCAGGCTATTCGTATTAAAGTTTCTGGCAACGCCAGCAACAGCTATTGGGCAAAACTACTGAGTATGCAGGAAGCGGCGCTGCTGGAGAAACCAAAAATTGGCTTGCTGGCCGATACGGTTGCACGTTATTTCGTGTTGTTTATTTTGCTGCTGGCAACTGTTGTCGCCTGGTATTGGTTGCGTCATGAACCGCAGGAAGCGCTGTGGATTACGCTTTCAGTGCTGGTGGTGAGTTGTCCTTGTGCTCTTGGCTTGGCTACGCCGATTGCCATGACCTGTGGTGCTCTGGCTCATAACCAGCGGAATGTACTGATTAAAGGACAGCACTTTTTACAAAATACTAGCCATATTACCGATGTTATTTTTGATAAAACAGGAACCCTGACCGAAGGGACCTTTACCGTTGACAAAATAGAGTTGTTAGCTGACCGTTCGAAGGATCAGGCATTAGCAATCATTGCAGCACTGGAAGCGCAATCTGAACATCCTATCGCGTTAGCTTTTTATCAATACCAGTCTAAAGATATTGTTGCCAATGATATCGAGCATCATTCCTTTGCCGGAGTGTCAGGAAAAATTAATGGGCAATCTTATTGGTTTGGCAACCGGCAGTTTATCGAGTCTTGTGGTTGTATTATTGAGACGTCTTCTGCTAGTGGATTGTGGCTCTATGATGGAAACAAGCTAATCGCACATATTGTGTTAACCGATAAAATTCGGGAGCAGGCCAAGTCTATGGTCGAGCAATTGAAAGACAAGGGGTATCGACTGCATATTTTAAGTGGCGATCCCAGCGAGCAAACTGAAAAGGTCGCCAAGCAGTTGGGCATTGAGCTTTGGAGTCATGCGATGCTTCCCGAGCAAAAATTATCCTATGTGAAATCATTGCAGGTTAATGGTGCGCGAGTATTGATGGTCGGCGATGGACTGAATGATGCGCCAGTGATGTCCGCTGCCGATTCGTCGATTGCTATGGCCAAGGCTTCAGATTTAACTCGTACCACAGCCGATGCTTATCTGTTGTCGGAGCACTTATTGGATATCCCTTTTGTCTTGGAGAAAAGCCGTCAAACCCAAGTGGTGATCAAGCAGAACATTAGTTGGGCGCTACTCTACAACGCGGTCATGATCCCTTTCGCTGCAATGGGTTATATTCCACCGTATCTTGCCGCCATTGGCATGTCGCTGAGCTCGATTGTGGTGGTGGTCAATTCACTGAAACTGAAACGTGAAAGCAAACAGGCTACGAATTAATTATGGATGCGATTTATTTACTGATTCCACTGACGTTAATATTTTTGGCAATTGCCGTTGGAATTTTTTTCTGGGCGGTAAATTCGGATCAGTATTCGGATCTGGATAAAGAGGCGAGTCGCATTCTCTTTGAAGAAAAAGGTTTTGAAGAAAAAGGCTCTGAAGAAAGCGGTGATGAGAATTCCAGTTCTGATCAATCAACGGAGAAAGACGATAAGCACATAGAGGACAAGTCATGATCAGCGAACAGGTTTTAACCGCTCTGGTTTCAGCCTTTGCTATGGGCTTTTTAGGCTCTACTCACTGCATTGGTATGTGCGGCGGTCTAACGGTTGCGCTCAATACTGGAACAGATAAAGAAAAGTCACTTCGCCTGTCATTCACCTATCAAATTTTTCGGGTATTGAGTTACGGTATTTTAGGTGCGCTTGCAGGAGGTTTCGGTTACCTGTTTAGCAAGTGGACCAATTTTCCGGTATTAATCGTTCTAGGCGGCATCATGTTGATCATGATGGGCTTTTATCTCCTAAGCTGGCAGAACTTGCTGATTATGTTTGAACGAATTGGCCGTAAACTGTGGAAGAAAGTATCACCGGTGCAAAGCCGTTTTGTACCCATCAAGAAATTTCACCAAGCCGCGGTAGTAGGCTTGTTATGGGGGCTGCTACCTTGCGGACTGGTCTACAGTGCGCTGGCAATGGCCAGCACCTCAGGCACAGCTGTGGGTGGCTTCGCCAGCATGGTGGCCTTTGGTTTAGGGACTTTGCCAGCGATGTTTGCGGTAGGCGTGTTCAGTAACAAGCTGGTTAATTTTTTCCGTAATCCAAAAGTTCGAGCGGTGTTTGGTCTGCTCTTTATTCTGTGGGGTAGCTTCTATATTTATCAAGCAGTTACTAAAATGTCTAACGGGCAGAATGGTCATCAGCATCATCAGATGCAGCAAGAAGTACAGACTAAAATGCACCATGCTCACTAGGCTTATGACAAAAGAATATTAGAAAAAGGTTTACACCGCGAAACTATCGTTGTAGATTTGCCTGCAATGAACAACACATTAAGTCATTTGAACCAATGAAACATACTTTAGTTTTAACAGCGCAAGTTTTAACAGAACAAGTACGACGTCGCAGCTTTCGTATTCGGAAGGCTGGGGTCTATAGCGCGTAAAAAAAGTATGTAACTAGATTTTGAAACCCAGCCAACGGCTGGGTTTTTTTATGCCTGCATAAAAACCTGCCGCTGGCTCTGAGCGTAAGGTAATTAACATGCAGCACTTTCTAACAACAGAGAATTGGTCAAAACCGGATCTGCAACAGATTCTGGACTTTGCCAAAGATCTGAAACAATCTCCAATCCAACCTTTGTTGAAAAACAAAAGCATAGCGCTGTTGTTTTTTAATCCTTCATTGCGTACCCGTACCAGTTTTGAAATTGGTATCGAACAACTTGGTGGTCACGCGGTGGTGTTACAACCCGGAAAAGATGCCTGGCCGATTGAGTTTGAACTGGGCTCAGTCATGGATGGCGAAGCTGAAGAGCATGTCAAAGAGGTGGCACAAGTTCTTTCTTCTTATTGTGATCTGATTGCAATTAGAGCCTTTCCAAAATTCATTGATTGGCAGCAAGACAAGCTGGATACACTGCTTAAAAGTTTTGCCCAGTATGCCACCGTACCTGTGATCAATATGGAAACCATTACCCACCCCTGTCAGGAGTTGGCCCATATTATGACCTTGCAGGAAAAGCTCGGCGACTTGCAGGGGAAAAAATATGTGCTGACCTGGACCTATCATCCGAAACCACTCAATACAGCAGTAGCCAATTCAGCACTCATGATCGCCAGTAAGTTTGGTATGGATGTCACCCTGCTGTGCCCGACCAAAGAGTATGTTTTAGATGAACACTATATGCAGTCCGCACAAAACAACTGTCAGCAGAACCATCAAACCTTAACCGTAACCCACAATATCGAAGAAGCCTACACCGGTGCAGAGATTGTCTATGCCAAAAGCTGGGGAGCATTGCCTTACTTTGGTCAATGGGAAAAAGAAAAGTTAATCCGCGATCAATACAAACACTTCATTGTCGATGAGCAGAAAATGGCAATAACCGACCAGGGACTATTTAGTCATTGCCTGCCGCTCAGACGTAATGTCAAAGCAACCGATGCAGTCATGGACTCTGGTTACTGCGTTGCCATTCAGGAAGCAGAAAACCGTCTGCATGTACAAAAGTCTTTAATGAATTATTTAGTTAACCATCATTCCTCGTGAATGAAGAACCATAGGTGATAGTCATGAGTCAAAAGAAAGTCGTTCTAGCATTTTCAGGTGGTTTGGATACCAGTTTTTGTGTGCCTTATTTAATGAATAAAGATTATGAGGTGCACACCCTGTTTGTTAATACTGGTGGGGTAAGCGATCAAAAGTGTCAGCAAATTGAAAAGCGCGCTTTGCAGTTGGGCGCCAAGCAGCATTGGCAAGTCGATGCGCAACAAATGTTATGGCAAGAAATTATCACACCACTGGTGTGGGGCAACTCAAAGTATCAGGGGCAGTACCCACTGTTGTGTGCTGATCGTTATTTGATTGCCAAAGAATCTATCAAGCTGTGCCAGCAGTTGGGTACCAACACAGTCGCGCATGGTTGCACTGGCATGGGCAACGATCAGGTGCGTTTTGATATTTCAATTAAGGCCTTAGGTGATTACACCATTCTGTCGCCGATTCGCGACATCCAGCAACAAGTTAAGGATGTTCGGAATTATGAGATTGAATATTTACAGGAAAAAGGATTTGAAACTTCGATTGAGCATAAGAAATACAGCATCAATGAAAACCTACTGGGCGTGACTATTTCTGGCAGTGAAATTGATCAATGGCAGGAGCCACAAGATGACACCTATGTGTTGACCAGTCACTATCATGACTTTCCAAAAGAGTCGCAAAGATTAAGCCTGGATTTTGTTAAAGGTGAAGTGGTTGCCATCAATGGGCAAAAGATGACGGGCGTTGAGATCATGCAACTGCTCAACAAGACTCTGGGACAGTATGGAGTCGGACGAAGTATCTATACCGGGGATACGGTAATTGGGCTAAAAGGTCGCATTGTGTTTGAAGCGCCCGCACTGTTTGGTCTGATAAAAGCACATCAGGCTATTGAAGAGGTGGTGCTGACTCAATGGCAAAATCAATTCAAACCTCAAGTTGCTGAAAAGTGGACCGAGTTGGTTTACAAAGGTTTTTACTTTGATCCGCTGTGCAACGATTTGCATCAGTTTCTTGCTTCAACTCAGGCGCATGTAAATGGCACGGTAGAACTTCTTCTCTATTCCGGACAGCTTCAAGTGGTTGCCGTAAACAGTTCATCCATTCTGAGCACCAAAGATGCCAGTTATGCACAAAGTGCCAGCTGGGGAATTGAAGAGGCAGTAGGCTTTATTCAGTTGTATGGCAACAGCACTGCAATCTGGGCCAAAGTGAAGCAGGAGCAGCAAGAACTGCAAGAGCAGCAAGAAAAGGAAGGTGCTGTATGAAGACGTTGCTTCTTGAAAATACCATCAAGCATCTTAAAGCTTTAGTGGCCTTTGACACCAGCAATCCACCACGCAAGATCCATGAGTCTGGAATCATTGACTATTTAACTGAGCAGTTAAGTGACGCTCAAGTTGAGATCATGGATTATGGTGATGGTTCGATTAATGTCTATGCAGTTAAAGGTCAGCCTCAGTACTTATTCAATTTTCATATCGACACAGTGCCGGTAGCGCAAGGCTGGGAAAGCAACCCTTTTGCATTAACCGTAACCGATGATAAAGCATACGGCCTGGGCAGTTGTGACATTAAAGGTGCAGCAGCCTGTTTTATTGCTTGTGTTGAACAGGGCTTGAGCGATTATGCCGTTCTTTTTTCATCGGATGAAGAGTATGGCAACAGTCTCTGTGTTAAATCCTTTTTGCAGCAAAAATATGATTATGAGGGAGTCATTGTTGCAGAGCCAACTCAGTGCAAAGCGGTGCTGGCACATCGTGGTGTCGCCACTGCTGAAGTGTCCTTTACGGCAAAAAGCGGGCACAGCTCTGAGTCTCGAGCACTATCCGAAAATGCTATCCATCAGGCAACGGCATGGATGACACAGGCTATTGAATGGGCTAAGCAGCAGCTTGAGTCAAGCTATTATAATCTGCAAGGAGTCTGTCTGAATCTGGGCAAGATAGAAGGTGGCATTAAACCTAATATCATTGCGCCGAGTGTGACTTTGGAGATGGGTATCAGGCCATTGCCTGGAGATGATCCAGAACAAAAGCTACAAGAAATGGTTAACTCAATTAAGACCAGTCATCCTGTTTCAGTTACTGCAAAATTTATCGCACCTTCATTTCCTTCGATGCTTGCCGATAAACGCTCAGGTCAAAAAGAATCCGACAATATGCTGCTGGCAAGCAAGCTCAATTTAGAGTGCAGCGAGCCTGTAAATTTCTGGACGGAAGCCGCTTTGTTTTCTGCAGCGGGCTATCCAGCAATTGTTTATGGCCCTGGTAATATTGATAAAGCTCATACTGCAAACGAATGGGTTGCGCTCAGTGACCTGGAAACAGTGGTTACGAATTACTGGAGGATACTGGGTAATGACTAATCATAAAGTCAAAGAGACCATTATTCGGTTGCTCAATAATATGGGTAGCGAAAGTGAAATCCGTAAATACTTAAAACGCTTCTCCAGTAACGAAGGTATGAAATTTGCCATCATCAAAGTGGGTGGCGGAATTCTTAAAGAAGATATTGATAATCTGGTGTCGTCACTGTCCTTCCTGCAACAGGTTGGTTTGACGCCTATCGTGGTGCACGGTGCTGGGCCACAACTGAATGAGCAATTGCAGCAGGAAAATATCACAGCACAGTTCATTGATGGCAAGCGTGTCACCAGTTCGGAAGTGCTCAAGGTCGCACGCAAGGTGTTCATTTCTGAGAATCACAATCTGGTTAATACGCTGAAGAATTCAGGTGTTGATGCTGCTTCATTTTATTCTGGTATTTTTGAATGTGAATTGGAGAACGAAAGCTTGGGGCTGGTCGGCACTATTAAATCTGTGCATGACCATGATTTGATTGAAAGTGTTAGAAACGGTGCCATTCCAGTAGTCAGTCCGTTAGGTGAGACGGAGCAGGGGCAGATCGTCAATATCAATGCAGACACAGCAACTCTGGCTTTAGCAAAAACCATTGAGCCTTATAAGGTGGTATTTTTAACCAGTACCGGTGGCATAATCGATGCTAATGAAAAGTTGATGCCGGCCATCAGTTTACAGAATGATTATGATTATCTGATGCAACAGGATTGGCTACATTCGGGTATGAAGTTAAAGCTGCAGCAGATTTATGAATTATTAAATCATGTGTCCAGTGCCACTTCAGTTTCAATTACCAAACCTAGCCTGGTGGCTAAAGAATTATTTACTGACAGAGGTTCAGGCACTCTGGTCAATAAAGGTGAGAAAATTCTTGAATTTTGTGACTGGCAACAGATTGCAAAAAACAAATTAACGGACTTGATTGAATCGTCATTTGGTCACCGCTTACAGCAAAACTATTTCGAAAAAACACAGTTACACAAAGCTTATGTCACTGAGTGCTATCGGGCAGCGACCATTGTCATTCATGATTACGCCATTCCTTATCTCGATAAATTTGTAGTGGAGGATTCTGCTAAAGGCGAGGGGTTGGGTACTGCTGTTTGGAATAAGATGCTGCTTGATAATTCTCAGTTGTTCTGGCGTGCTTCGTCGCACAATCCAATCAATAAATTTTATTTTTCAATGGCCGATGGTTTTATTCGTGGCAAAGAGTGGAATGTCTTCTGGCGTGGCATTGACGATTTCGCGTTAATTCAGTCGTGCGTACAACAGGCGATCAGTAGAGCGCGGACCCTTATCAATTCAGGAGAGATACCAGGAGAACTGTCATGAGCAATATTAAGCACAAAAAAATCAGTGTTGCCCTGGTTGGAGCCAGAGGCTATGTCGGCGATGAGTTGATTCGATTACTGAGCCAGCATCCTGTCTTTGATCTGCAGTTAGCGGTTTCACGCAGTAAACAGGGGCAATTGGTCGAAGGCTACAGCAAAAAGTCATTAGTCTATCAGGACTGCTCTCCTGTTGAAGTGGCAGAAGGACTGTATGATTTGATTTTCCTCGCGTTACCGAATGGACTGGCGCCAGGCTATGTAGAGCAAATTGATCGTTTATCCAGTGAATCGGTGATTATTGATTTGAGTGCGGATTATCGCTTCGATGATAACTGGCATTACAGCTTGCCAGAACTTAACCAACAAATAGCTAGTACACGGATCAGCAATCCTGGATGTTATGCCACTGCCATGCAGCTGTCTTTGGCACCGCTTGTCTCTTCACTTGAAGGGGCAGCGCATTGCTTTGGTGTATCAGGTTATAGCGGTGCGGGAACCAGTCGAAGCGACAAAAACAATCGTCAGCTATTACAGGATAATTTGATTCCCTATCAACTGTCAGAGCATCTGCACGAAAAAGAAGTGAGTCGACATCTTGCGACGGATGTGAAATTCACTCCGCATGTTGCCGGTTTTTTTCGCGGCATTTCCATGACCACTCATATCAGTTTGCAGCAAACCATGACGGAAGAAGCTGTGATTGAACTGTACCAAAAGTTTTATCAGCAGCATCCCTTGATTGAAGTTCGTAAGACGATTCCCTTGGTCAAAGATATTCAAGGAAAAGCTGGCGCGATTGTCGGTGGTTTTAAACTGGATCACAGTGGCAAGCATTTAGTGGTCTGCTGCGTTCTCGACAATTTATTAAAAGGCGCAGCTATACAGGCACTACAAAATGCTAACCAAGCATTCAATCGTAATTCTTTAGAGGCCATTGATTATGACTAAGCTACAACAACTGTGGGCAACGAAAGGTGCGGAACAGAATGAATTGCAACAGAGGGTCGATCAGTTCATGTCTGGTCAGGATGTAATACTTGATCAGCATTTGTTTCAATTTGATATACAAGCCAGCAAAGTTCATGCGCAAGGTTTGCAACGTATTGGTATCTTAACTCAAGCTGAGCTTGATCAAATCATAGCAAGTCTGGATGACTTACTGTCTCAGTTTGAGAAAGGTCAATTTGAAAAGGGTCAGTTTGTTCTCGATCAGACATTCGAAGATGGTCATTCTGCAATCGAATACTTTTTAACAGAGCAGCTAGGTGATCTTGGCAAAAAAATTCATACCGGCAGAAGTCGTAATGATCAGGTGGCGGTTGCCACTCGGTTGTATTGCAAGCGGGCTTTGCTCGACCTGAAGCAAGTCTGCGTGAGTATTTCACAGGTGTGTTTAACTCAGGCAGAACAATATTCCGAAAGCGTGATGCCGGGTTATACCCACATTCAAAGGGCAGTAGTTTCCAGTTGGGGATTGTGGTTTGGGAGCTTTGCTGAGGCCTTTTGTGATAATGCGCAACTGGCGCAGCAGACGCTAGACTGGATTGATGCAAACCCACTGGGCACAGCTGCAGGTTATGGGGTTAATCTGGCGCTTGACCGTGACTATACCACCGAGGCTTTAGGTTTTTCTCGGATGCAGATCAATCCAATGTATGTGCAAAACAGTCGTGGCAAGTTTGAACTGCAGGTTCTGACTGCTTTTAAGCAGGCGATGCTGGATGTGCGGCGTCTGGCGTGGGATCTGAGCCTGTTTACCAGCGCTGAATTTAATCTGGTGAGACTGCCGGATCTATTCAGCACCGGCTCATCGATTATGCCGAATAAGCGTAATCCTGATACGGTAGAGCTGATGCGTGCTCAGTATGCCAAGCTGGTAGGTGCTTATAACGAGATTGAGTCATTACTGTCGTTACCCAGCGGTTATCAGCGTGATTTGCAGAATACCAAGGCACCTTTAATCAATGGCGTTACTGATGCGCAGCTTTGTTTGGAATTAGTACCCGAATTACTGTTGGGGCTTGATATTTGTCATAAGCAATGTGAAAAAGCGATTGAACCGGCCATGTTTGCAACCGATAAGGCAATTGAGCTGGCGCGTGAAGGAGTGCCGTTCAGGCAGGCTTATCAGCAATTAAAAGACAATTATCAAGAGTTAGCACAAAGGTCAGCGAAACAGGCATTGCATGATAGAGTTTCCCCCGGGGCCTGCGCTAACTTAAAGTTATCCGAACTGGCTCATCGATTAGAAAATGTGTAAAAAATACATCTTTTTAACTGATTGAGTTTCTTCAAGTAAATCTGACTGAAGGCGGGTTGATCTAGATCAATCCGCGTACCGTATAAATTACTTATCCTGTACCCATCGTAAATAAAAGCTGGTGCAGGCTATGCCTAAATCGTCCATCTGGAACCGCGAACTTGTCGAAAAATACAACATCGCTGGACCTCGTTACACTTCCTATCCAACCGCGTTGCAATTCAGCGATGACTTTGGTGTTGAGGATTTTAAAAAGACCTTAAAAACGTCGAATCCTGGCAAGCCGTTGTCACTCTATTTACACATCCCATTCTGCGAAAACATCTGCTATTACTGTGCCTGTAATAAAGTCATCACCAAAGACCGATCAAAAGCGGATCGCTATTTAAAAGCGTTAGTCAAAGAAGCTGAAATGATCGCGCCTTATGTTAAAGGCCGTAAAGTGACTCAGATTCATTGGGGCGGCGGTACGCCCACCTTCTTATCCAATGAGCAGATTGAAGGTTTGGTTAGCCAGTTCAGAGAACTTTTTGACCTTGATGATGAGAATGGTGAATTCTCTATCGAGATCGATCCGCGCAGTGTTGATAACAAAACTATGTTCAGTCTTGCCAGAGCGGGATTCAATCGCCTGAGCATGGGCGTTCAGGATTTTAATCCTGAAGTACAAAAAGCCGTAAACCGTATTCAACCAGAAGAAGATACCCGCCACTTGTTATTGCAAGCGCGACGTCATGGGTTCGACTCTATCAATATCGATCTGATTTATGGTTTGCCACACCAGACGGTCGATAGTTTTAATGAAACGATTGATAAAATAATTACAATGGCACCCGATCGTTTATCAGTGTTTAATTATGCGCACTTACCGCATCGCTTTAAGCCGCAGCGTCGAATTAACTCTTATGACTTACCATCGGCTTCTGAAAAGCTTCGCATTCTCGAGTCAGCGATTAGAAAGCTGACCGAAGCGGGTTACGTTTATATTGGTATGGACCACTTCGCCTTGCCGCACGATGAGTTGACTCAGGCTCAGGAGCATGGTGACTTGCATCGTAACTTCCAGGGATATACCACCCACGCAGAATGTGATCTGGTAGGATTGGGAGTATCGTCCATCAGCCAGGTTGGTAATAGTTACAGCCAAAGCATGCGCGGACTTGATGACTATTACGAGAAAGTCGAAGCGGGCGAATTGGCTGTATGGCGCGGTTGCTATCTGGAAGACGATGATTTGTTGCGTCGCGAAGTCATCATGCAACTGATTTGCCACTTTAAACTGGATTTTAGTCAGATAGAAAAAGCCTTTAATATCAACTTCAAAGAGTACTTTGCTGAAGAGTTGGAATCGCTAGGGCGCTTTGAACAAGATGGACTGCTCAATGTGAGTGATTCAGGCATTCAGGTCAATGATGCAGGGCGATTACTCATTCGCAACATTTGCATGGTTTTTGACGCCTATTTCAAAGAAATTAACCTCATTCAGAGCTTTTCAAAGGCGATTTAGTTACACCTAAATTGATTTAAATAATGGGCAGAATGTAATACACTGGGACAAATATTTAAGGTGTGTGAATCTTATGGCGTTGCCATCAATTAAGTGTCAAAGTTGTAGTATCAACCAGTTATGTTTACCGGTGATGCTGGCTGAATCCGAAGTAGAGCATTTGGACAGCATTGTTCAACGTAAAAAGCCTCTCAATAAGAATGAGATGCTTTTTCATGCCGGTGAAGAATTCCATGCTATTTATGCCGTCCGTTCGGGCTGCATCAAGTCTTATACCATCTCTGAAAGTGGCGAAGAACAGATCACAGGCTTTCACCTTGCTGGTGAAATTATTGGTCTGGATGCCATCAGTTCCGGCAAGCATCCAAGCATGGCAAAAGCATTGGAAACCTCAATGGTTTGTACCATTCCTTATCCCAAGCTTGAAATGCTCTCCGGAGAAATTCCTGGTTTGAGACAACAGCTGGTTCGTGTCATGAGTCGAGAGATTCATGATGATCAGGAATTGATGCTTTTATTGAACAAGAAAAGTGCTGATGAGCGCTTAGCAGCCTTCCTGCTTAACCTTTCCAGCCGCTTCGGCAAACGTGGATTATCGCGCACCTGTTTCAATTTGGTCATGACGCGTGGTGACATCGCCAATTATTTAGGTTTAGCCGTTGAAACTGTTAGCCGTCTCTTCACAAAATTGCAACAGAATGAATTGATTGCCATAAAAGATAAAGAAGTGACCATAACCGATTTAAGCAAATTAAGTGTCCTCGCCGGAGGTAAGTGCCATCACTGATAAGTCTATAGACTTAGATTAAACCGGTAAGGACAATTAAGGGGGCAGGGCAATGAAAAATCGTTTTAATGTGTTATACAATCCACCGAAAGCTTGGCAACAACTAAAAGAAGAAAAATTTACCGTAAGACAGATTTACTTGCGAATGTTGATCTGGATGGCGTTATTGCCACCAGTATTTGCCTTTATCGGTGCAGTTTATAGTGGTTGGAGAATTGGCCATGAAGAACCGGTTAAATTAACCTGGGAAAGCGGGCTGCTGATTTCAGTCGCTGCCTATTTCGCCATATTAATCGGCCTTTACATCTTCGCCCGACTGGTCCACTGGATGGCAAAGACTTATGATTCGAAAGCGACCATTCACGACAGTTTCGCATTAATTGCGTATTCATGTATGCCATTGTTTTTAATCAGTATTGTCAGCGCCTATCCGTTGTTGTGGCTGGACACCTTACTGACTCTTTTAGCGGTCGCACTGGCGTTGCGAATTCTATTCGCCGGAACGCCAATCATGATGAATATCGATAAAGACCGCGCCATGTTGTTCACCAACTCCATATTAACCGTAGCCTTGGTATTAGTGGTAGCCACCCTGGTTATCAGTGTATTGTTCTGGGCCAATGGTTTGGGGCCAGTCTTTACCCGCTAGCGTATATTAGAGGGCCAAACCGGCCCTCATCAGACTTCCTATGATTTTTTAAATGTTTGTCATTCCGTGCCCCGATACGGAATCTGCTTTTGGTTTTTAGTCATTGTGCCAAACTCTTTGTACGGACAACTCATGAGTACCCAGTGGGGCAGACCCTTGTCCCTACGACAAAACGCAGTAGGGTGGGCCTTGGCCCACCGTCTTTTTTTCGGGTGCGCGCACTGGCATTCAATGGGCAGACACTGCGCCCCTACCAATCCCCACCATCTTGTCATTCCGCACTGGTGACCAACGGAAATACCTTTAGGCAATGCGGAATCTGTTCTGAATAATCTCTAGCTCTTATAGGATGGGTTAGCATTTATGCGTAACCCATCAATTGTGTAGGTACAACTCATGAGTACCCAGTGGGGCAGACCCTTGTCCCTACCATTGAGCGACATGACTTACTCTTATAAACACCCCACAGCAATACTTTTTGAAATTGATCAGATTCCGCGCTATTCTAGGCCTTGTCGACTCTGCAACCGAATCAACCAGAAGCGACAAATCCAGAGGAATAGGAGTGGGACACACGATGGATACTGTATATAAAGGATTTAACTTCTCTTCAAATGCTGAAAACTATCGGCGCTACCGACCAGACTATCCCGATCAGCTATACCATTATCTGGCCATGTTAAGCGATAACCATGAAAATGCATGGGACGTTGCAACGGGCAATGGGCAGGCCGCCATCGGTTTGGCGCAACACTTCTCCAAGGTTTATGCGTCCGATATCAGCTCACGCCAGTTGGAAAATGCTCATCAGCGTAGCAACATCAAATATTTCATTGGCAGTGCCGAGCAGTGCAAATTCCCAGATGAAAGCATGGATATCATAACCGTCGCTCAGGCACTACATTGGTTTGATATCGACAAGTTTTTTTCCGAGGCTAAAAGAATATTGCGTCCAGGAGGGATACTAGCAGTCTGGAACTATCAACTACTGGAAATTAACCTCGAAGTCGATGCCGTTATACGCCATTTGTATGATCGGGTACTAAGCGATTATTGGCCGATGCAACGGAAAGTGCTGGAAAATCATTTTGCCGATTATCAGTTCCCATTCGAAACTGTCCCCACCCCCGATTTTAAAGTCGAAAAAACCTGGTCATTCGATCAAGTGATTGGGTACCTCAACAGCTGGTCAGCAACCCAGAACTATATTCAACAGGAAAATAAAAATCCTATTAGCCCTTTATCACAAAAACTAATCTTCGCCTGGTGCGATACTAACCACATGAAAAAAGTACAGTGGCCCATCAAACTAACCGTGTGTCGAAAACCTAAAAATTAAATGTTTGTAGGGACAAGGGGCTGCCCCACTGGGTACTCATGAGTTGTCCCTACGACAAAACGCAGAAATCTGTAGGCTGGTGATGTACCCCTAGGGCAGGATCAGCAAAGCGAGTCCCAGCAAATGTGCCAACCATTGACTTCCGTAGGGTGGGCCTTGGCCCACTGTCTTTTCTATTTCGGGCACACACAGGCACCCAAAGGGGCAGACCCTGCGCCCCTACCAATCCCCACCATCTTGTCATCCTGAACTGTGACCAAAGGAAATACCTTTAGGTAATTCAGGATCTGCTCTTAAGCTTTTCTGCACACAGTAAGCCGCGATGTACCTAAAGGGGCATACCCTAACAACCCCATACACCTCGTCATTGTCGGGCTTGCCCCGACAATCCAGTGCCTTTAAAAAGGCTCACACTGACGAATAAGTGATCCACAGCCCAATCACCCAAACCAACGAAGCCATTGCAATACCCGAAACTTAATTATTGTAAGGTGTTATCTCCCGCATAAAAAGAATAAATGGAACAGATATCTAACAAGAGTTAAGCTACAAACCATTGATTTAAACACTGTGTCGGAACAAAGTCGGGTAAATGCCGTTACAAAATATCGGTTTTGCGTTCATTATTTGATGTGAACAGCAAACGGAGCTTTTATGTTAATTCGTAAACTTAGAGTAAAAAATGGCTGGACCCAGGAACAACTAGCTAATTTCAGTGGGCTTAATATCCGTACCATTCAGCGTATTGAGCGCTCCCAAGGAAATGTTAGTCTTGAATCATTAAAATCTCTAGCTGCTGTCTTTGAAATATCAGTTAATGAAATTCAACAGGAGCTGGAAATGACAAATTCGAATACAGAAATAAAGCAAGATACTGCAGAAGAAAAAAAGGCATTAGAAGAAGTGCGCGACATAAAGGGCTTTTACCAACATCTGATTATCTTTGCAGTTATTGGTGGTATTCCCGTGGTAGCAGGCTTGATAATCAACCCAGAAAGCTACTGGATTATATTGCCGCTTATCGGATGGGCTATAGGCGTATTGATTCATGGCTTGAATGTATTTGAATCCGTCAATATGTTTGGCCCTAAATGGGAAAAGCGAAAAGTTGAAAAAAGGCTGGGTCGAAAACTTTGAAATGGCTTCAAAAGAGACGGTCAACAATGATTGTTTCTTGAAAGACACTTGTAATTAGTGCAAAAGTTAGCTTTATGAAATATAAAAGGGAGGTGAGAGTGATGAAAGATTCAAAGGATTTTTGGGACAAATCAGCAGAAAAATACATCAAAAGTCCCATCAAGGATGAAGCGACCTATCAGAAGAAGCTGGCAATTACTCGAGAGTACTTGAAGTCAGATTGGCAAATACTCGAGTTTGGTTGCGGCAGTGCCGCAACTGCAATTCTTCATGCTCCTTATGTAAAACGTATTGTTGCGACGGATATATCTGGCAAAATGATAGAAGCAGCAAAAAGAAAAATGGTAGAGGATAATGTTGATAACATTACTTTTCAGCAAGGTGCGTTAAACGATTTAGAATTGGAGGATGAAAGTTTCGATGCTGTTTTAGGATTAAATGTCTTGCACCTTTTGGAAGATGTTGATAGTGCGATTATGAAGGTTCGCCAACTATTAAAAAATGATGGTGTTTTTATTTCTAGCACGTCGCTGATAGCAGAAATCAATTTGGTATTTCGATGGTTGATATCTGGTATGCAGCTCCTTGGACTGGCACCCTATGTCAGCAGGTTCACCAAAAAGCAACTTATGACCAAATTACAGAAAGCAGGTTTCACGATAGAGCGAGAATGGCAGACTAGCCGCGAATCGGTTTTCATTGTCGCCAGAAAAATATAGTCAGCTAGCGTAGCCTCGAAGGAACTATTGTGACTATGAGGTTCTGTTAAAGATACCTCGATTACGACCAACGGGAGTGCCCTTGGTGCGCCTACGCTAATCTAGGCTACACAAACTTAAGTCACAGGTTATAACTATCCCCACCTCCTTGTCATTCCGCACTTGTGACCAACGGAAATACCTTTAGGTAATGCGGAATCTGCTCTTAAGCTTTTCTGCACACAGTAAGCCGCGATGTACCTAAAGGGGCATACCCTAACAACCCCATACACCTCGTCATTGTCGGGCTTGACCCGACAATCCAGTGCCTTTAAAAAGGCCCGAACTGACGAACAAGCTATCCATACCTCATCCACCCAAACCAACGAAGCCATTGCAATATCTAAAAACCTAACTATTATAAGGTGTTATCTTTTATAGTAATGTCCGCTTTTCTTGGTATTAACCGTAAAAATGGATGTTGGGAATGAATAACTTAAACCGTAAGGTTAACTGAGCTACCCGGTAATGCAGTATTAGTTTTTAGCGAGGGAAAGTGTTCTGAAAAAATATACATATGATCCTGTAATCACAGGTGTTTTGGTGGGTTTTGGTGCACTGATACTATGGTATTTCTCTTCCTTGGCGGTAGAAGAGAGGGTATTACCTGAATATTTTGAACATATATCTAGATTTTTTACTGTACTAATAGCAGCATTGGTTGGTGCATTTGCTGCGTTTCGTTTCAATTCAAAACTTGATAGTAAAAAACGTGAACGTGAAACATCACAGTTCTATTTAGATATTTGCTCTGATAATTATGAGACCTTTTATAAAACATTAGATGGTTTAAACAACGTCAGAGTAGACTGGATATATGCAGCCAGACTGTTACTCGAAACAAAGGAATTGGAGAAGGAAATTACCTACGAAGAGCACAATAGAGTAATTGAAGTTAAAAAAATGAAAGTGCGGCATGATCTTCTAAACCAGTTCCAAATTATAGATCATGATAAAAATACAGAAAGCCCACTTCCAGTAGCATTTTTCTATGGTGTAAAAAACTGGAGGGATTACATTGACTCACCAGATGATGCTGCATATGAAGCCTTTAGAAGAGACCGTCCTGCAACATTTAGCGAGCATGAGGTATCTCGAATAGAGCGATTACCCATGCTTTCCGAACATAGTGTTTATATTATTTTCGAGTTTCTTGCTTGGCCTGAGGACTACGACGATCCATTAAGGAAGCACAAATATACGTCTGACTGGCCAGATGATGTTAAGAACTTTCAGGGTGAAGGAGCTTTTAAGTATATTAGGCATAGACAGAATTATGTCCATCCAGAATTTGGTATTTCTAGAGAGGGCCAGGCTAAAATTAGAGAAATGATAAAAAATGGCGAAGTGAGGGTAGCTGAGGTCATCCCAGAAGAGGGTGAACAAAAAAATAAAAGGGAATATTAAGAGAAAGTATTCGGCACGAATAAACCTCCGATATTGGTGAGGGTTGAGCATGATTAAATCGTGGATAAAGTTTGTGGATTCCAACAATTTGAAACTTCGTTCCCTGTTTGGATTACTAATAATGAGGAAAAATTAAGTGGAATTTGTTCCAGAGAATGAACTTGAGTTATCGCTTGTCAAAGCTGCTACTGATGCTGCACATCGCCCTCAGTTCTACAAAGACTTATGTAATGCAGATTTGTTCATAATTCAGCATGGCGAGAAACCACCCGAATCACATGAAAGAGTTACTTTGACAGAAGGGAAAGCAATACAAATTCAGAATATAGAGCATAATGGAAAGCCCTATATTCCTGTTTTTTCTTCAGTGAATAGATTGCAGCAAGTGATTGAAACGGAAGTCGCTTATCTCGGTGTAAATGCTTTAGAGTTAATGAAACTTACGCAAGGCGCTGAGTTATTGTTAAACCCAGGTTCTGATTATGGTAAAGAATTTACCAAAAGCGAGATTGAATCAATAATTGATGGCTCTATCTGGGGACCTCCTGAAACACACACTCAAAAAACAAGCGCAGAAGTAATGCTTGGGCAACCTAAGGTTTACCCACAAGAACTAACTTCTGCACTATCCCGTTTTTTTAAGACAAAGAAGCAAGTCAATAAGGCATGGGTGGCTCACTTCCATAATCCTGATGATGGACTGCCTCCTCATACATTAATTGCAGTTGATGCAGGTGAGTTTTATAAAGAAATAATCGGAGAGATAGGGATGATAATTAATAGTATAACTATCCCTAACCCACCTGTAGACATAATCCCAATCACTAACGGAAGTGGCCTTGAGCAATACTTTTTGAATGGGCAAAAGCCTTTTTATAAAAGAAAGGTTTTTGGATTGTTCTAATTTGTGGAGAAGGTCTAGCCTCTAAGTCGTGATAGTTATTTCGGGGTTTTACCTACCCTCGCGCCTTTTCTATTATCTTCGTAGTAGAAACTCCATCCACAAAATCGAGAATAATAACTTGTCCGCCACTTTTCATGACGGCGTCTCCGCCGGCGATTTGTTCGGGTTTGTAGTCGCCGCCTTTTACTAGAATATCAGGTAGGCATTCGCCGATTAATCGTGCTGGCGTGTCTTCTGTAAATTCTACTACCCAGTCGACGCTGGCGAGTCCTGCGAGCACTGCCATTCTTTGATCTACGGGATTGACGGGTCTGCCTTCGCCTTTCAGTCTGCGCACTGAGTCGTCGCCATTGACTGCGATAATTAATCGGTCGCCAAGGGCTGCTGCTTGTTTAAGGTAGCTGACATGGCCTGCGTGGAGGATGTCGAAGCAGCCGTTGGTCATGACGATGGTTTCGCCGGTAGCTTTGGATTTTTGAATCAGCTCTAGCAATTCGTCTTCGCTGACGACACCTTGCGATAGTGGCTGGTGTTGTAACATGACGTTGAGAAGTTCCTGGCGAGTGGCGGTTGCTGTGCCGAGTTTGGCAACGACAATGCCTGCGGCCAGGTTGGCGATTTGGGTCGCGGATTTATGATCAAGACCACTGGCTAAACAGGTTGCCAGGGCTGCGACTACGGTATCGCCAGCGCCTGTCACATCGAATACTTCACGTGCCTGTGTCGGTTGCAGGAAGGGTTCGTGGTCATGTTCAAAAAGAGCCATGCCTTTTTCGCTGCGGGTGACTAACAGCGCGTCAAGATTTAAAGCTGCACGTTGCTGCTGACCCTTGTTAAGGAATTCTTCTTCATTGGCACTATGTCCCGCTATCAGATCAAACTCAGACTGATTAGGCGTGATGAGCGTGGCGTTTTGATATTTGCTGAAATCAGAGCCTTTTGGATCAACGATAATCGGTTTACCGGCTTTTCTTGCGGCTTGAATAATGGATTGTGGATCTTGTAGTGTGCCTTTGCCGTAATCCGACAAAACAATCAAATCATGCTCAGTTATAAGCTGTGCCACTAAATCTAAATCAACGCCGGATTGCAGTGAAAAATCTTTTTCAAAATCGAGGCGGATCAGTTGTTGATGACGGCTGATGATGCGCAGTTTTGTGATGGTGTTCTGGTGTGCTCTTTGATCAAAGGCAGATCGAATATTATGGCTATTGAGCAGTTTGGATAGGCTGTCCGCTGCCTCGTCCTGACCTGTGATGCCGCATAAAGTAACCTGGCTACCTAAAGCTGAAATATTCAGCGCAACATTGCCCGCACCGCCAGCTCTGTCTTCTGTTTCGAGAACATTGACCACGGGTACCGGCGCTTCCGGCGAAATACGCGAAGTGCCACCATGCCAATAGCGATCCAGCATGATATCGCCAACTACTAAAATCTTTGCGTTAGAAAAGTCAGGTAGAGTTACTTTCAAGGGACGAACCACAGTCGTTTCTTAATGTAGCGGTAATAATACCCATTTGTGGACAGGCATGTAAGAGCTAATCAGCAAATTGTGAAGAAAGTAGTAGCAGTATCCTGCATTCGGCCTATAGTGAAGGTGAGCCCATATAACTGGAGAATAACGATGAAAAATGCTTTAAAAATTACCATTCTATCGTTTGTGTGCGTATTAATGGCAGCATGTGCTGGAGCGCCTAAAAGCGAAAGTGCTGAAACTTGCCGCATGGCTCTGGATATTGCTTATGAAGAGTTGAATTTTGCTGAAAGTGAAGGTTTTGCAGGAAGTGTGAATTACACTAAGGCAGCCAGCTTACTAACGGCCGCAAAGACCAATCAAACTTTTGAGTCGTATGACGCATGTGTTAAAAACGCTACCAAAGCGAGATATTACATTGCTGAGTCGAAAAAAGAGTAAATTAAAGATAAATGAACCAGGGCGGCTTTTAGCCGCCTTTTTACTATCTAGAGATATTGGTCTGGACGCATTGGCCTTGCTTCGGATAACCGTTACAATGGCCTAGAGCTGTTATTTGATGGCTCTGTAACTAGGAATACTATATGTCAAAAAGAAAGAACCAGGATCCACAAGCTGAGTTAGAATCTCAGCGCTACAACAACCCAATCGCAAGTCGGCAGTTTATCCTGCGCCAGTTGGAGGAAGCAGGCGAGCCTGTTTCGCTGGATCAGTTAGCCAAGCGATTGGAGATGAAGGAACCTGAACAGATTGAAGCACTACAGAAACGCCTTAACGCCATGGAGCGAGATGGGCAGTTACTCTGTAACCGTAAGGGGCGCTTTTGTCTCGTAGATGCCACCGATTTGGTACGCGGTAAAGTGTTAGCGCACAGAGACGGCTACGGCTACTTAGCGCTGGAAAAGGGTGGTGACGATTGGTACTTATCGCCTCGTGAAATGCATTCTGTGTTTCATGGCGACAAGGTTCTGGCGCGAGTTAGAAATGTCGACCGTCGCGGACGCACTGAAGGTGCCATTGTTGAAATTCTCGACGGCTCAACCAGCCATATTGTAGGGCGCTTGCACGAAGAAAATGGTCTACGGTTTGTAACTTCTGAAGACCCCAGAATTTTACATGATTTAATGATCTCACCAGACGACTGCATGAATGCGGAAGTCGGCCAAGTGGTCGTTGCGCAAATTGTTCAGCGCCCAAAACGCAATCAACACGCACGCGGAATCATCACTGAAGTATTAGGTGATTATTTGTCGGCGGGTATGGAAATTGAAATAGCCATTCGCAATCATCAGATCCCGCATGAATGGCCGGATGATGTTCTGTCTGAAGTGGGCGAGTTGCCGGTCGATGTGACTGAGAAAGACTGGCAGGGCCGCGTCGATTTACGTCAGTTACCGCTAGTGACTATTGATGGCGAAGATGCGCGTGATTTTGATGATGCTGTCTATTGTCGTCGTAAAGCCAAAGGTGGCTGGACCCTATGGGTTGCCATTGCTGATGTCAGTCATTATGTGCGTCCAGGCACTGCGTTAGATGACGAAGCTGTTGAGCGCGGAAACTCAGTGTATTTCCCGGAGTTTGTAGTGCCAATGTTGCCAGAGCTTTTATCGAATGGCCTTTGCTCATTAAAACCCAAAGTTGACCGCTTGTGTATGGTGGCTGAAATGTCATTAACGGCAACCGGTCAGGTCACTACCTCTAAATTTTATCCTGCAGTGATGCACTCTCACGCACGTTTTACCTATGAGAAAGTGTGGGGAATATTAAGTGGTGATGAAGCATTACAAAAAGAGTATGCACCATTAGTTGGTGACCTTAAAGAGTTACACGAATTATTTAAAGCTCGCCTGAAATTGAAAGAAGGGCGTGGTGCCATCGAATTCGAAACCACCGAAACGCAAATCATATTTGATGAAAATAAAAAGATCGAAAAAATCGTTGGTCGAGTGCGTAACGACGCCCACAAAATCATTGAAGAGTGCATGATCTGTGCCAACGTAGCGGCGGCTGAGTTTATTGAAAAATATGAAAAGCCTGGCGTCTACCGCGTCCACGAAGGCCCTTCAGAAGAGCGTCTGGAAAAATTCAGAGCCTTCCTTGGTGAGCTAGGCATTTTCCTGTTTGGTGGCTCGAATCCAGAACCGAAACATTATCGTGAATTGCATGATGCGATTTCGGAACGTCCGGATCAGGAGCTGATTCAGACCATGATGCTGCGTTCGATGATGCAGGCGGTTTACAGCCCAGACAACCAGGGCCACTTTGGTTTAGCTTTCGATTCTTATACTCACTTTACGTCGCCAATTCGTCGCTATCCGGATTTACTGGTACACAGAATCATTAAAGCAATTCTTGCACGTCAATTTGATTTTGCTGGCACAGACGGTGGTGTGGAGTACGAAGAGAAAGAGTTGGTTGCCTATTCCGAACACAGTTCAATGACCGAGCGTCGTGCTGATCTAGCCACACGTGATGTTGTAGATTGGTTGAAGTGCGAATACATGTTGACCCGTGTCGGCGAGGAATATTGGGGCACCATTTCAAGCGTGACCAGTTTTGGTATCTTTGTCGCGTTAGATGAACTGTTTGTCGAAGGTCTAATCCATATCAGTGAGCTGGGTGATGATTACTATCACTTTGATGCCTTGAAAATGCGACTAATTGGCGAGCACAAACGACAGTCTTATCGTGTTGGCGACCGCGTGAAAATTAAAGTTGCTAATGTTGATATGGAGCAGCGCAACATTGATTTTGCACTACTCGATCGTGAGCATGTTAAGCGTGAAGAACCCAAAGGAGCTGAACGGAAAAAACTGTATGCCAAAGCTAAAAAATCGGGCTCTCTCAGTGGCGATGGTAAAAAAGGCAAAGATGGCAAGAAGCGTCGTGATTACCGCAAAGGAACTGACAAAGGCAGTAAACCAGCTTCAGGAAGCGCCAAGAAGGGTGCTAAAAACGCCAAGCCAAAACGCGGTAAGAATGGCAAGAAAAAAGCTAAGTAGCAATTTAAACCTAATTAAAAAGAGTTACCCATGTCAGAATTAGTCTATGGACTTCACGCGGTTGAAGTCCTGTTAAAACGTAGTAGTGATAGAGTTGAAAGATTGTATATTCAAAGCAATCGTCACGATCAGCGCTCGCATAAAGTCGTTAAGTTAGCGCAGGATAAAAATATTACGATCATCCAGAAGGAGCGCCAAGAGCTTGATGAGATGACCGATCAACGTCATCAGGGTGTGATTGCCGTTTGCCGTCCAGAAAAAAAGAAAAGCTTCCACGAGAAACATATCCCTGACTTACTGAATCAGATAGAAGGAGCGCCATTGATATTGATACTGGATGGCGTGACCGACCCGCATAATTTGGGAGCTTGTTTGCGTAGTGCCGATGCGGCTGGTGTACACATGGTTATTGCGCCGAAAGACAATGCCGCCAGTATCACTGATGTGGTGCGTAAAGTTGCTTGTGGTGCAGCTGAAACGGTGCCCTTTATTCCAGTAACCAACCTTGTTCGTGCCATGAAGCAGCTACAGGAAGCCGGTGTCTGGATTGCCGGGACAGCTGGCGAAGCTGAACAGGATATTTATCATGCAAAACTTATGGGACCGCTAGCGATTGTCATGGGTGCCGAAGGCGAAGGTATGCGTCGCCTGACACGTGAAAACTGTGATTTCCTGATTAAAATTCCAATGGCCGGAGAAGTCTCTAGCTTGAACGTATCGGTGGCAACGGGTGTAACACTATTTGAGGCGGTACGACAAAGAATACAGTAATTGTTTTAGCTGAAAGAAAGGAAAAAATAATGAATAAAGTTGTTTATGTTTTATTGGTTGTGTCTATTATTCTAAATATTTACTTAGGTTTAGGTGAACAAAGAAAAGAAGTTGTTGCTGTGAGCTCTGAAAAAGTAGTTAAAGAGCATGATAATGACAATTATCATTCATACATAGAAACAATAAATGACCTAGAAGAACAAAATAAGCTACTGAAACAAGAATTAGCCAGCCTTAAAAAGCTCTCATTAGTTGCAGAAGGAGCTATTAATGAAAGTGCAGAAGAAGAAGTTATAGAGCATTCTGAAACAGCTACAGTTGAAAGGTTAACACCTGAGCAAGAAAAGTCCTTTTATGAAGAATATAAAGAGAAAAAAGCATCAACACTTCAACAGTACAAAAATGAGGGAGTCGATCCTATTTGGTCAGCTGAGTCTGAATCTCATATAGCAAAGCTTATCTCAGACTCTAACTTTGCGTCGGAGTTTAGTTTGAACGGAGTTAGCTGTAAGACCACTATGTGTAGAATAAGCGTCACACCTTATATTGAAAATGATGGTGCAAAAGTTGCTGCAATGATGAATATATCTCAAGCACTTTATACATCAGAAAGATTTAAGGGTTATGTCTCAACCTCAAAACATTTAGATGACAGTAATGCAGTGGAAATCATATTCTATCCACAAACCGATTGAGCTTATTTAAGAGCATTTCTAACGATTGGGATTTATCTTCTAACAAACCTATTGCTTGATTAATGCTCATAGGCTGAAAGCTAATTGAGTCATTAGCTTTAAGTTGTCCCAATACTGGTAAGTCTGCGGTTATGACTTGTCCTATCCTGTGATATCCGCCCGTCGTTTGTCCATCAGCTAAAGTGATAATCGGTTGCCCATCTGGTGGTATCTGAATGGTGCCGGATGTGATGGGAGCGGTGGTCATAGACAAAGATTGTTCTGTTTTTAGAGCGCTGCCTTTTAGACGCATCCCCATTCGGTTACTTTGGCTGGTGACATGATAGGCGGAGTGAAGAAACTCTTGTTGCATAACACCGCTAAAGCATGACCATTCTCTGCCTTTAATAAAACGTATTTGATAGTTATCACCAAACTGAAGTTGCAACTCTTTGGGTGTTGTTTTTGCTTCTGGCTTGAAGTGATTCTTCAAAACTAGCATGTCATCATTTCTGAAAGGTTTTCCCTCAACACCTCCAAAATTAGCCATCAAGTTTGTTGAGTAACTACCCATGATTTCAGGACAATCCGGCTCGGCTGAGAAAGAGAGGTAGGCTCTAGCACCATTAAATAATTTTCCGAACCGTAACTGGTCGCCTTTTTTAGCAAGCAAGGTTTGATGCATAGGAACTGATTTGTCATTTAGCAGCAGTTCAAAGTGAGCGCCTGTGACAGCAATCGCCATGTCTTGAGTGAGTTCGATAACTGGGCCGGCCTGGGTTATTTCAAGACAAGCAGAGTTAAGAGGCTTGCTGACTAGCCAGTTGGCTATTTGCAGGCTAACCGGATCAAGGGCACCATTATTGGGAATGCCGTAACGGCGGAAACCTGGTCGGCCTAAATCTTGCAGGCTGGTTTGTAGACCACCTTTGAGGAAACGAATGCTCATGCCTCCTCCTTATTCAGCTTTTCAAACTCATCAAAACTAATTGGCACAAAGCGTACCTTGTCCAGTGGATTGGCAATAGCAGGCGGCGATTGATCAACATTCAGCATGGTAATGGGCGTACGACCAATAATCTGCCAGCCGCCCGGGCTTGCAATAGGATAGACCCCCGTCTGGCTGCCGCCGATACCGACTGAGCCAGCTTCAATGCGTGTACGAGGATTATCTCTGCGTGGGCAATGCAGGCGTTTATCTAAATCGCCTAGGTATAAAAAGCCCGGTAAGAAACCAAGCATATAAACGGTATATTCTTGTTGGGAGTGAGACCGAATCAATTCATCAACTGTCATTTTGCAGTAGTCAGCGACATACTCTAAATCGTCCGCTACTCGTGGGTCATAACACACGGGGATTTCTATAAGAGAGTCTTGCTGACTGGATACTGGCTTTGCTTTTTTGATGGCGCTATTCAAAGTCTGCTGTGCTTGCTCTGGATTAAAGTGCAGCGGGTTAAAGATGACCAATAGACTGTTGTAGGCGGGCACCTGCTCAATAAAACCTTCAATCTGTTTTTTGGTAGCAAGCTCTGTAATGGTTTCAGCAACGCCTAAAATAAAACGAGTTAAGTCTTCACTTACAGTGCCTTCAAACTCAATTAGAATGGAGTGGTCGCTGTTGATAAAAGTTGTGAATCCGAATGACATCTTATTGGTGATCCTTAAAACTCTATCAAGCGATGCTGATATTGTTTTCTTGTAGGAGCTGATAAAGCTGTTTGGCAATATCCTGCGCAGAGGGATTGTCGCCGTGTAAACAAATAGTATCGACTCTTAGCTCAAGAGGTGTTCCTTCTATTGAGGCAATGGGCAATCCTTTGGCTAGCGTCAGTGCCTGATGAAGGCTTTGTTCAAATGTTTTATGCAATGCCAGCGTATGACCTCTTGGAACCAAATGAGTGTTGGCATGGTAATTCCTGTCCATAAAGCCTTCATGCAGAAAAGGAAGGCCAAGTTCTTCAGCAGCTTGATACATGTTGGATTGAGCCAGGCCTATCAGTTTTAAGTTAGAATCAAAGCGTTTGACTTCATCGGCAATGATATAAGCCAGCTCTTTATTGGCTGCTGCATTATTGTATAAAGCACCATGCGGTTTCACATGATGCAGCTTGGCATTTTGGCGCTGGCATTCTTCCGCCATGGATTGAATCTGATCTTGCAGCGTTTGCCTAAGTGACTGTTCAGAAAGCTTCATTGATATTCGGCCAAAGTTATCTTTGTCCGGGTAGGAGGGATGCGCACCAATTTTAAGCTGATGTTGGATAGCATTGGCTATTGTGACCCTGATACTTTCTTGATTGCCGGCATGGCCACCGCAAGCGACATTACAGGAGGAAATATAAGGCATCAATGCCGCATCCAGCTGCCACTGACTGGGATTAGTGCTTTCACCAAGATCGCAGTTGATGTCGATAGTTTTAGAGTTTGTCATAGCTTATTAATTTAACATATTTGCCCGGCTCACAAGAGAAGCACTTAATAAAATCTACAAGAGGTCGAATGCTGATAATAAACTACGGGCGCTGAGCATTAGCGTCACCAGTACCACCAGACCACCCAGCAAGTTCTGTAGTAAGGTGTTTTTGTGTTTCCCAAGAAATGCCTGATTCATGGTCCATAACAGAAAGATGGCAATGATCGGTAACAACAGGCCGTTGGCAATTTGCGCGAACCAAATAATAGAAATGGGTTTGAAGCCGATTGAGGCAAGCGTCACTCCAGTAATTAAAATGCTGATCCAGACCGCGCGGAATTTATAGGAGCGCATGTCATTGCCGAGTTGCATCAAGCCAGCCAGCGCATAAGCAGATGCCAAAGGCGCCGTGATAGCTGAGGTGATGCCTGCTGAGAATAACCCAATCGCCATCAGGTATTTGGCGCCAGCACCAAACAAGGGCTCTAAACTGAGTGCCATATCGGCAGCTGAATTGATTTCAATTTGTTTGGCGAAGAAAGCACTGGCCGCAGTAGAGATAATGGCCATGGTGATAAGGCCGCCTAGGGGAATGGAAATCCAGAGATCGCGACGCGCTTCCGGTAAATCCTGTTCGTCATGCCATTTCTTTTTTGCGCTACTGGCGTGTAGAAACAAATTGTAGGGAACTACTGTGGTGCCGATTAAGGCGATGACCGTTAGCGTTGCGCCATCTGGCAGGGTAGGAATCAATAATCCCTTAAACAGTTCGCTTAAGTCTGGTTTGGTAATGATAAAGGTTAGTAAGAATGACACGCTCATCAATAGCACAATGGCAATTAAAAAGCGTTCGATGAGCTTATAGCTTCCGGTCCATAGCAGGCTGAAAGCGATGATGCCGATCAGTAATGCCCAACCGTTCAGCGTGCCAGCCAGAAACCATTCGCCAAAGATTGCATCAATGCCTAAAGTCGCTCCAGCGATATTGCCGCCTTCATAAGCCGCGTTGCCAACGATAATGGCGCTAATTACCAACAATACAGCAACTGCTTTAGCGATGGGGTTTGTGAATTGCTCGCGAATAGATTCGCCTAAACCTTTGCGACCGACCACGCCCAGGCGGGCTGTCATCTCCTGCAGAATCATGGTGGCGATGACCGAAAATACCAGCGCCCACAGTAAAACGAATCCGAAGTTAGCACCGGCTTTGGTGGCGACGGTGACTGTGCCCGGTCCGATAAAAGCGGCCGTGACTAAGGTCGCAGGCCCAAAAGAAAACTTACGTTTTTTCACTAGGGGGTGTGGTGTTGGTAAGAATCTTTTGAGCCTACTGATTTATCAGGATTTAAGCAAGTCAGAGTCAATTTTGGTAAATGTAACGATCCAATATTGTCTTGGGCAGGCACACAGGCACTGCCCCTACCGTGAAATGTAAAAGTTAAAGTAGGGACAACTCATGAGTTGTCCGTACAGTTGGTCATTAAGTAGGTTGGATAAGACTCGGCACGAGTCGCCATCCAACAATTTAAATGCTTTGCGGTTTAGCACTGTTGGATGGCTCTTCGCTGATCCAACCCACAGCGGGCAGGCACATAGGCACTGCCCCTACCAAGACACGCTCACAGCAAATCAAGTGCCATTTCATCCGGCCATACACTGAATTGAACCTGTCCAATATGGGATTTCATCAATAGCAACATGGCCAGGCGTGACTGGCCAATGCCGCCGCCAATGGTTAATGGCAATTGATCTTGTACCAGTTTTTGGTGCCAGGGCATATGCAGGCGGTACTGGCACTGGCGCAATTCGAGCTGTCGTAAGAGCGCATCTTTACAGACCCGTATTCCCATGGAGGAAAGTTCGAAAGCATCTTGCAGAATCGGGTTCCACACCAGAATATCACCGTTTAACCCATGATAGCCTTCGCTGGTCAGCGAGCTCCAGTCATCATAATCTGGCGCGCGACCATCATGTGTTGTTCCATCTGCCAACTCGCCGCCAATGCCGATCAGGAAGACAGCACCGTATTGCTTGCATATTTCATGCTCACGTCGTTTGGCGGTTAAGTCTGGATAGAGCTGACGCAAGTCTTCGCTATGAATAAAAGTGATGTGTTCGGGCAGCAGTGGTTCGCGCCCCATCTGCTGTGCGATAGCGACATCCATAGAGCGCATGGCGGAATAGATTTGCTCAACGGTTAGTTTTAAATAATCCAGGGTGCGCTCGGCAGGACTAATCACTTTTTCCCAATCCCATTGATCAACATATAAGGAATGACGTTCGCTCAGGTGTTCTTCGTCAGGACGCAACGCACGCATTTGAGCAACGATGCCATGGCCGGGTTCAAAACCACCTCGCGCCAACAACAACCGCTTCCACTTTGCCAGCGATTGCACAACCTCAAGTTCTTTATTCAAGGTACGACTTAAAACTGCTACCGGACGTTCGATACCGTTTAAGTCATCCTGCACGCCATCACCCTTGATGGTTAGAATCGGTGCTTGAACCTCAATCAATGATAGAGCGTCACATAAAGTCTCAGTGAAGCGGCTTTTAATCGCTTGGATTAGCTTTTGATCTTGAACAAAAGCCTGATGTGGTAACTGTTGCATGATGAACCCCTTTTCTTATGAATCGTTATTATATCGATAACTAATTTGCTAAATGAGCTATATTTATCTAATTTAACGAGCTAATATGCAATATCTGTCTAATAAAAGTGTCACTTTGAAATATTAAATCTAATTAAAGTGGTTTTTATTGAGTGATATTGAAATAAGGGGTGATAAAGTGCAAAAAGATTATCAAATCGACAATCTGGATAAATCGATACTGTCAGAGTTATTACTAGAAGCGCGTACTCCTTATGCCAAAATTGCTGAGCAACTGGATGTGAGCGCTGGAACGATCCATGTTCGTATCGAAAAGATGCGTCAGGCGGGGATCATTAAAGGCACCAAAGTTCGCATCGAACCAAAGGCGCTGGGTTTTGATGTGTGCTGTTTTGTCGGGATTTTCCTGAAAAGTGCCAAAGACTATCAGCCTGTAGCAGCATTGTTGGAGCAAATTCCGGAAGTCATCGAAGCTTATTACACGACCGGACAATACAGTATTTTGACCAAGGTGGTGACGCCGAATATCGAAACCTTTCAGGATGTGTTGATTAATAAATTGCAGGCCATTGAGCAGGTACGTTCGACGGAAACAATGATATCCCTACAGAATCCGATCCATAGGGATATTGATGGGCTTTTAACTTAAGGCCTGGATTTTAGAGTTGTAGCTAAAAGCTTATCGGCAACTTGCTGGTAGATACTTGGCGTCAATATTCGTTTTATTCTCGCCAGCTGCGCTCATACCTTCTGGCGGCTGGTCGCCACCACAAACCCATGAGATAGGGCTGGTTGGACTGGCGGTGACATAAATTGGTCTGATGCTGAGTATTTTGCCGTCCAGTGGCGCATTGACTTTGTTGCCCAGCGTCACATGAATTGCCCCATCTTCCACTTGAATTCCGCTGACATAATTACCCAGTAGATGTTCAGGTTTTGGTGCGCCCGCTTCGAGGTTATCTTTAGGGAATTTGGTGTGATATTTGTAATATTCCTTAATCGTGCTTTGCACTTCGCTGGATAGAGTGATGCTCTCGGCTATTTTGGCGCGGACGATATAGTCCTGATATGCAGGCAGGGAGATAGCGGCCAGAACACCAATAATGGCAACCACCACCATCAACTCAATTAAGGTAAATGCTTTGATTGGATGTTTCATAATTTAGAATCCTGTTCCAAGTTGGAAAATAGGTAGATAAATCGAAATCACGATTTGGAAAACGATAAAAATTAAGAATAGATGCAGCAGGGTAGCGATGACCCCAGTCTTCTGGTGAACCGACTCAACCGCCTGAGTTTCTACTGAGCTTAATAAGTTAGGACTTTCCTGCTCGAAGGTTTGCAATGAAAACAAAGCAAGCAGTTGTTCTCTTTCCTGTTGATTAAACAATTTGTCGAAAGTAAACCGCTCCGAGTTACTAAAGAAGGGTGAGTTTAAGGCACTCAAGCGCTCTGCTTTATTTTGGGGTAAACCTTGATGGAACGCCTTTAGGTTATGGACAAAGTGAATACGGCTCAGTTGGAACATAATTCCTTTCATAATCGGCAGCCTGGTTAAGAACTTGCCTTGAGTGAAGGATTCCGCTGACTTGAAACTGGCCAGCGCAAACAGTCCAATAATGATGACGGGTGGTAAATAGAGCAGTAGCGACCACCAGGACTTCATTCGCAATATGTCCATACGACCCACAAAGTCGCTAGAGTGAAGCTGCCCATCAAGCAACACCGAACTATAGACTGGTAACAAATAGAGGTTGAATGTGGTTAAAACGATTAAAGCAATCACGCTTAATAACGCACAATAACTCAGAATCCGGAGCAAGCGGCTTTTGATGATCTGTGCAATTTGCAACTCACTGTTATTGGCATTGACGTAGTTTTGCAGCACCTCTACTTCAGGCAGCCCCAGCTCTTTGCCTCGCCTAAGTTGCTCAGTGATGGACGAAGCACTTTTAATATTTAACTTTTCAAAGGCTCTTTCCAGACTCTGGGTGGCCTCGTAAATGGTATGCGCTTGTTGCCAGCTTTCCAGTTGGCTTTTGGGAACCTCGTTGACCAGAATATTAAAGGCTGTACGCGGCTCTTCGCCCTTTGCTAATAAATGCACAAACTGGCGTAAGTAGAAAAGTTGATTATCATTTTTCATAATAGTTTATCTTGCACATATAAGGCATGAGATGGAAAGTTTCATTCTGCTCTATCTGGCAGATAGGGCGGATGACTGAATTATTGGTATCGTCCAGTGTAATGGTTAATCTGCTTTCAGGGTATTGATAGTATGGTTCCATGACCATCACCGTTTTACCATGAGTGCTGATCAGTTCTTTAAATTTTGGAAGTTGCTCTGCGTTAACAAGAGGCTTATTGGTAGTTTGAGTATCCTCAAAGTGGCCATGCCAGGCGTAATATTCCTGCTGCCGCTCCCGAGGCTCTAATAAGTGATTAGTGAGCCCTTCAACAAAGGCTACTTTATAAAAGTAATCAGGCAAAGTTTTGAGCGACACAATGATCAAAATGCCAATAATAGCCAGCGCAGAAACAATATCCAAGGACAGCCAGGAATGGGTCCTGAAAAAGCTCTTGCCGAGCAGGAAAGGGTATGTGTTGCGTAAAGAATCCAAAGTTTTTGTTCTAATCTCCATATTTGGGATGATACTAATACAGTCGTTGGGTAAGGTCAATTTAGGCTACACCTTTGCATTCACTTTATAAACAGTAAGCCGAATATATCGGCTCTGTTTGCAAACTCTCCATGAAAATGCTCTATGAAAACTCTCCATTAAAACGAAGACATCAAGTAGTCTTTCAAGTTCTTGAAGTTACTGTCCTTGGTGGTGGATAAATTAGGTTTACTCAACGGATTACGAATCGTATCGGGTAAATCAACAGCTGAGCCTGTAATGGACTCCACGGATTGGGCAAACTTGGCCGGGTGAGCGGTTGAAAGTGCGACAGACTGTCCAGCGGAATTGGTTGTTTGTATGGCTCGTAGGGCTACCGACGTGTGTGGATCAATGGTGTATCCCGCCTGATGGGTTGTGAGCATGGTTTGCTCTACCTCGGCCTCGCTAATGGCGATAGCGCTAATATCACGATGCATCGTTTCAGGATGATCTTTAAAAAGGTGCAACAATCGTGGGAAGTTGTTTGGACTGGCAACGTCCATAGCATTGGATGACGTTCTAATGGTTGGACGTGGTTGCCATTGGCCCTCTTCGAAGAAACGAGGTACCGTATCGTTGGCATTAGTCGCTGCAATAAAGTGCTTAATGGGCACGCCCATTTTTTGAGCGATAAGGCCTGCCGTGATATTGCCAAAATTGCCGCAAGGCACTGACACAGTATCAATTGGTTGCCCAAGCAATTGAGGAAGCGCCGCATAGTAGCAAACCTGGGCTAATAAGCGTGCAATATTGATAGAGTTAGCTGAATTCAGGCGATGCTTCTGGTTAATCTCCTGATCATCAAAAGCCTGCTTAACCAGAGCCTGACAAGTATCAAAGTCGGCCTCTACTGCTATGGTGTGAATATTGTTGCCCAGCGTGCAAAACAGCTGTTCTTGTTCAATGGATATTTTCCCTTTGGGATAAAGAATCACGACATTGATATGTTCCTTCTTATGAAAAGCATGAGCTACAGCCGCGCCGGTATCGCCAGAGGTGGCGGTGAGGATAGTAATCGGTTCATGAGTAAACTGGCTTAGGCATTCAGCAAGAAAGCGCGCACCGAAATCTTTAAAAGCCAGCGTCGGCCCATGAAATAATTCCAGAATATGCTGCGAATCTGAAAGTGAGTGCAGTTTTAACGGGAAATTAAAAGCTCGTTGCACAATACCTTCTAACTCTGCTTCATTGAGTGAGTCGCTGGTGAAAGATCGCAACACTTCAAAGGCGACTTGTTGAAAGTTGTCATTGCTGAAAGCAGAGCGGGAGAAGCAGCCTGGTGACAACTGGTCTTGCGATAGCGCCGGTATCTGTTCAGGCAGGTACAACCCCTGGTGGTTACCCAGCGGCTTTAAAACAGCCTGCTCAAAGCTGACTCTATCTGCAGAATCTTTAATGTTAATGAATGGCATGGTTATTCCTCGGCAATAATTCTAGCACCAGATGACGACAGCTGGCAGATATAACAAAAGGCCTGATCATTAGAGCGATAGTTGGAAGCTAAATAACGCTCTAACGCTTCGGCACTGGCCAGAGTATTAGCAACCGTAAATAGGGTAGGTCCTGAGCCAGATATCCCGACCACTTTGGCCCCAAGTTTTAGTAACTCGGTTTTATGGGTGACATAGTCGGGCAGTAAATCCTGCCGATAGGGTTCAGCAATCAGGTCATTAAAATGAGCATACAGTTGCTGCTCATCCTGCTCGTAAAGGCTCTGTATAAAGTTTGCAAGATTGGCTGCATGTGCAATGGTCGTTTGCATGGGTAATTGTTTCGGCAGAACTTCCCTGGCCTGTTTCGTCATGAGACGAGTGCCCGGATTAGCCACCACAAAGTAACCTGAGAAATTCCAGGGCAGCTGTCGACTGAGAACACCATCATTACCCATTAATTGCAGACCGCCTAAATAGCAGGGGGCAATGTTATCGTAATGTAAGCTACCGCTGATTTGCGCTTCCATCTTACCCATCATCTGTAATAGTTCATGCTCAGTAAAGGGCTGCTTGTACCAATGGTTCAGTGCAACCATCATCGCAACGATTGAACTGCTGCTGGAGCCGAGTCCGCTTCCAACGGGTAATCTTTTATCCAAAGTTACTGACAGGTTTTCAATGGGGGGTTCTCGGCCAGTCGCTGCGTTCTTTGATTCAAGTTGTTGATTAAAAAACTGCAGACAATGATAGATAATATTATCCTCAGGATTTGCTGGCAGCTGTTCATGAAAAGGGCCTTTAACGTTCCATTTACCGTAGCAGTGACGAGACACTTCAATGATGTCACCCAACAAATAATCATTAACGGGTTGTAAAGCTGCGCCCAGTAGATCGTAGCCTACCGAGAAGTTGCCAATCGAGGCCGGGGCGAATACTTTAATTTTCATGACATGATCTCCTGCTCTCGATGTGGAATGTTCTGTAAAATATCGGCAAATAAGCCTGCTGCGGTAACCTTTGCGCCAGCACCATACCCTTTTAGTACCAGAGGAATGGGTGAGTAATAGTGGCTGTAGATGGCAATGGCATTCTCACCATTTTTAACCGAGTATAAAGGATTATCCTGACCAACCGATTGTAATGAAACCTGTAGCTTGCCGTCATTAAAAGATGCGATGTATTTCAGTGTCTCATGGTTACTCTTGGCTTGGGCAAATAGTTCAGAAAAGTAGTGGTTGGCCTGCGGCAATCTTGCGATAAACTCTTCGGAGCTGCCATCGAGATTAAAGTTCGCCGGTAACAGACCTTCAATGGCGATATCAGAGAGCTCATATTGTGCGCCAACCTCCCGTGCCAGAATAAGCAGTTTACGGGCAACATCCATACCGCCTAAATCGTCGCGTGGATCCGGCTCAGTAAAACCTAAAGACTTGGCTTCCAGTACGGCTTCTGAAAACGACTTGCCTTCTTCCATTTGTCCCAAAATGAATGACAATGAGCCGGACAGAATGCCTTCAACATGATGAATTGCATCACCTGAACACATTAACGAATACATGGTTTTTAACACTGGCAGGCCAGCCCCAACATTGGTTTCATATAGATACTTGCGAAATTTATGGTGAGCAAGCTTTTTCAATTGCTGATAGTAAGAGTATGGGCCTGAGTTGGCTTTTTTATTAGCGGTCACCAAATTAAACCCCATCTCAATATAATCAGCATACTGCTCACTCACAACCTCGGAGCAGGTGCAGTCGACCAGTGTTGGATTAATATAATCACCTGAAGCCAATAACTGACTTAAAATTTCTTTTGATAAAGTACCAGGACTTTTCTGCAAATTCGTCTGCCACTCAGACTCAAGCAAGCCATTCTTACAGTTAACGTAATGTCTAGAGTTAGCGACCAGGCAAATTCGTAACGCGATATTTTTTTCCTGTAAAAAGTTCTGTTGAGCATAAATCTGTCGAATCAGTTCCTGACCAACATTGCCGCAGCCTAAAATAAAAAGATCGAGCCGCTGTCTACGATTGAAAAATTCGGCATAGACTAATTGGCATGCCTGCTTGGCCTGTTCACCCTTGATGACTACAGAAATAGAACTTTCAGAAGAGCCTTGGGCAATCGCTTCGATATTAATATTGCCATGGGAAATTGCCTGTAAAAATTTCGAGGCAATACCTCTTCTGTTTTTTAGTCCCTGACCTACCAGCGAGACGATGGCTCGGGTCTTATCAACCTGAATCGGGTTGAGTTGCCCTTGCCTGATTTCGCTGTCGAATTCAGAGTTCAAAATTTGCAGGGCACGTTTACACTCACTGTTGCGAATTGCGAAGCAGATACTGTATTCGGAAGATGACTGGCTGATCAGAATAATCGAAATATGCTTGGCGGCCAACATTTCAAAAATTCGCGCAGCAGAACCATAAGAGTTTCTCAAATAAGCACCACTGACGTTAAGCAGGCAAATATCGGGCTGGAATGAAACTCCTTTAATGGTGTCCTGACCAAGGTGTGATGGCTGAATTAAAGTTCCACTGTCTGCGGGTGCGAAGGTATTTTTGATGCGCAAAGGAATACCTTTGAGCTGTAGTGGAAAGATGGTTTTAGGGTGAAGCACTTTAGCGCCATGGTGGGCAAGCTCCATTGCTTCCTGATAAGTCATGGACGGCATTAATTTCGCATTCTCAACAATCCGTGGATCTGCTGCGTGGATTCCAGAGACATCAGTCCAAATCTCACACGATTGGGCGTCAGCCAGGTAAGAAAAAAGAGCTGCCGAGTAATCCGAACCATTGCGACCCAGCAGGCAGGCATCGCCCGGTTGAGTGGCAGCGATAAAACCCGGTGCGAGACTAATCTGGGAAAGAGAAGGGGATGCTTCTTGCCATTTCCTCATAGAGCGGGCTAAATCGGCTCGCGAGTCCAGAATGACACCTTCCGCAACGATATAGTCCTGACTATCAATCAAGGCAACGGACATAGCCTGTTGTTGCAATAAAGCCTGCAAAAGATAACAGCTGAGGTATTCACCTGTGGACATGATTACAGCGATATTTGAGTTATTCAGTGATTCTGTTTTTGTTAAATCGGCAAGTTGCTGAAAAACAAAATCCATTTTTTGCAAAAGGGATGAGTCCTCAGACAGCCCCAGTTCCTCAGCGATCTGTTTATGGTGGCGGGCAATGGATTGTAGAATAGACTCTGTAGTCGTTGATTTTTGGCTATTGCAGAGAAGCTGTAATGCATTAGTTGTGTCAGCGACAGCTGATAATACAACCAGGGTCTGACTTCTTTCCTGACCAATAATATCAGCAACTTGCAGCATGCTTTGCGCATCTGCCAGCGATGATCCACCAAACTTGAGTACTTTCATAGTATCTATTCCCGTGTGTTTCAAAAAAGCAAAAAAAAGCCCGAGGTTTTGAGGCCTCGGGCTTGGTAATGGGTACTTCTATTACACAATAACTAGCCGGCGACCTCCGAAGGGAAGATCGTTGTGGTGGTAGTTGTTGTATAGAATTTATGCATGAGCGCAGATTAAGGGTAAATGACAGGACTGTCAACGTCATGGAGAGACTGCGATATAACCATTTGTTCTGGTTGATTTTTAGACTCTTTGCGACTAAAATACGCGCCCTTAGTGGCTATCCACTAATTTTTTGACAATCTGGTTTACTCCTTGTTGCCATTAACTTTTAAATAAATCAAAGAGTTACTGGTGGCTGGAAACCGAAAGGAGACTTTAATGAGACACTACGAAATCGTATTCCTAGTGCACCCTGACCAATCTGATCAGGTGCCTGGCATGATCGAACGTTACACAAAGATGATCACAGACGGTGCTGGCACAGTTCACCGCCTAGAAGACTGGGGTCGTCGTCAACTAGCCTACCCAATCAACAAACTTCATAAAGCACACTACGTTTTGATGAATGTTGAAACTACTGGCGAAATTATCGAAGAGCTTGAAGATGCATTCCGCTTCAATGACGCAATCTTGCGTAACATGGTAATGCGTCGTAAAGAAGCTGTTACCGAAGCCTCTCCTATGGCTGCTGCTAAGAAAGACGAGAGAGATGAAAAACCTCGCCGTGAAGCAGAAGTTAAAGAAGAGAAATCTGAATCAACTGAAGAAGCTTCGGCTGAGTAATAAGGAGACATATCATGGCACGTTTTAATCGTCGTCGTAAGTTCTGCCGTTTCTCGGCTGAAGGTGTTGTTGAGATCGATTACAAAGATACCGCAACATTGAAAAACTACATCACTGAAACAGGCAAAATTGTACCTAGCCGTATCACAGGCACAAGCGCAAAATATCAACGTCAATTGGCGTCTGCTGTTAAACGCGCTCGTTTCTTGGCTTTGTTGCCTTACACTGACAGCCACGAATAAGCGGCATTTTTAAGAGGAAATAACGATGAACGTCATTCTACTTGAAAAAATCCGCAATCTTGGTGACTTAGGTGATAGCGTAACTGTAGCAGCTGGCTATGGTCGTAACTTCCTGATTCCACAAGGTAAAGCGGTTCCTGCAACTAAGGATAACCTCAAACATTTCGAAGAGCGTCGTGCTGAATTACAAGCTGCCGCTGACGAGAAATTTGCTAAAGCACAAGCTCGTGCAGAGCAACTAGCTGGCTTATCTGTGACTATCACAGCAAACGCTGGTGACGAAGGCAAATTGTTCGGTTCTGTTGGCACAGCTGACATCGCTGACGCAGTTACAGCTCAAGGCGTTGAACTTCAGAAGAAAGAAGTTCGTATGCCAGAAGGCGCAATTCGTCAAACTGGCGAATTCACTTTTGAAGTGCACTTGCACCCAGAAGTTGAAGCTAGCATCAAAGTTATCGTTGTTGGCGAAGAACAAGCTTAAGTTTAAGTTTGTAAGTAATATAAGAAAGGCACCTTCGGGTGCCTTTTTTTATGGATGGTGTTTCTCGAGCCTTTATTTCGGGGATACCTAACCAACATCAGAGCAGAAACTTGTAGGTTGGGATGAGTAAAACGAGTCCCAACTCTTTTTAGATTTATAAAATGGGTAGCCGATAGCCGTACCCAATCAATCTAAATCTTCATAACACTCTGCTTTCTCAAATCATTATTCCTCTGCTTTGCTTTGTTAAAACGCAAAGGATTGTTAAAACATTACTTCTTATCTTTTACTTCTTCGATATCACCATCAACAACTCGCCACAAGCCCAGTGAGGTAGCTATATAAAGTGGGTAGTCATAACTCAGACTGGTAAAGACATGAACCGGAGAAGGGATTTCATCAACAATATGAGTCATCATAAGCGCGTGTACATCTTCCCCCTGTGGTTGTAAATGCATACAGCTTTTCGAGTAAGACTCTTGCTCTAAAACTGTCATGCCATCTCGTGATACTAAAATTCTTTGCGCTCCACCAATCGGAATAACGCCGGGCTCTGTCGGCGGTGTCAAAAAGAAAACATTCCAGCCAGCATCATCTTCTACTACTACGCTGTTAAGGTTTTCTGAGCAAGCTTCGGTAATACTGTTTCCAGCGCTAGAGAGTGCTTTAAGCATGGTCTTTTCTTCTTCTGTAACCGTTCGCTTGGGATTGGTTTCAAAGTCAGAAATTTCATAGCTGTCATTATAGAATACATCGGCGAATGACAGGATTTGTCCGTCTATAGTGGAGCGATAAAAACTGACTCGATGGTTTCCTTCAGGATCAAGATGTACAAGCCAGCCTTGTGGGTTTTCAATCTTACTTAGATCGATTTCTTCACGCACCTTATCTGTTGCCGTCCAAGCAAGAGAGTCTTTTATCCAGATGAAATAACCGGCTTGCTCACTGAACTGGAGTTTTTGAATTTGTTCAGGTGTGTAGAACAGGGGCTTTTGCGACTCCTCAGACGTAGTGACATTATTCATATTGTCACTACTTTGCTTCGAGTTTGTTTGGCAGCCACAAGTCACAAGTACGAGCACAGTAATTAATAGTTTTTTCATTGTAAGATCCTTATTAAGTTTTATTGTTTGGGAAGGCCGGGAAATCGTTTGGAATTTCCCAACAAATCCTCCCAGCTAGACCTATGTTCACAAAAGATATGTGCAGTAGGATTGATGTTTGGTGATGAGTTCAAACTTCCCGCAGGAACAATGACAATTTTTTCACGGATTTCTGTAGGTACTGGTGAGCCGCACTCTGAGCAAAAGCTTTTGGTAAAGAGAGTGCTTGGCAAATTATATCTTTTTACCAGTTGCTTGCCTTGGAGCCAGTTTAAAGTAGCTTTAGTATTAAATAAGTTTGCCCCGTGAACAGTTCCAGTTGCTTTTCTGCATCTGGAGCAATGGCAAAGATAAAAGCTTTCAAAATTATCACTGATATCAAACTGAACTTCGCCGCAAAGACATGAACCTGTAATTTGCATAGTAACCTCTTAGACTAAGTGCCTGACTTCCTGCCTTACAAAGTACTCTAGGTCATTTGACTTTTGAAAGGATTCTTAGTCAATGGCCGTAGGCTGGGATGAACTGCGTGAATCCCAGCTGTTTTAATTCGTTGCACCAAAGTGTATTAATTGCTGGGATTCATTTCATTGGGTCTGCCCCTAGGGTGCATCACCAGCCTACAAGGTGCTATATGTTATTAAAATGCTTTCTTGTGAGAATCAACGGCACTAAAAACAAAACCAATACTATCCCATTAAGATAAAAATGTGCAAAAACATTATGAGCGATGGAGAAGGTGGTATCCAAGACACTCCATATTAAAACCGCGCTAACTAACAGCCACCAGTCTTTCATTGTCCTACCTTCAAATGCTTTTCCAATCGCGTAGAAAAATAACAAGCCCCAGCTGGTGACGGTTGGGCCAAAGACGCCAATCAAAAATCGTAGAGATTCAGGGTTGCTGTCAGGGAACGCGATTTTTAGGTGCTGGAAGTAGGGCGCTGCCAGTGGTGTATAAACCATGATGGGTAACAGTAAACCGCCGATGATATGAATAATGGCTAAGACTTGTAACCAACGTTTGGCTGTTTGTAGAGTCACCATAAAAACCGATCCATAATCTCTTTGCTGGGTATCATGCAGTAATTGTGTTTACCAAAAAGCTTGTAACGGTTTAAAGCTATCCGGTCATAGCACCAGTCGCGAAACCTTAAAGGAAAAATTTGGAAAGCCCTAAGCCACGGCCATGGCTTTTTAAGGTGTTTGATAATTTCGAAAAAAGCTTCTGATCGGAAGTAAGCCTCACCATCCACAATCAAAACCATAGTCTCAAAATTATCAGTATCAAGCCCATGCATTGATAACAGATCTTGTCCTTTGGGTGACTGAACTGAACAGAACTTAAAAACCGCATCAGGATCACGCTTAATCACAAAAGGCACCCAGGCAGAGCAGAGCTTACATTCACCGTCAAAGAGTATGATTGGGTTAGTGGGCATTGGTTATTTTTTTAGTTTGTTATAAATGGCTTTGTTTTGAGCCTCTTTGTAGCGACGAATGTTTTCGTTAACGTTATTCGTTTTCTCAAACTCTAAAAACGTTGGAGGCACTAGACTTATTTCGTTCTTCTTTACTGGTTTTATGGGAAAGTACTGCTTTATGAAGTAAATGATATAGAAAGAAATGATAAGTGCTACTGGCGCAATATGATAAATAGAAAGATTGAAGTGGTAATGAAGATATACCGGCATCGGGGCGATTAATAAACAGACTAATAAGAAACTAAACCCCATTAATTTAGTGTGAGTGAAAACTGAGTTGCACGAAAGGCAAAGCATATATGGGTGAGAGAAGAAAGGTTTATAATAAAGCTCTTTCTTTTCACAACTAGGGCATATTCGTTTCATTCAAAAAAATCCATGAGATTAGGTAATTAACGTCATCACTAATAGCGGTTATCTATTCATCTGTTAAGTTTAAATGGGCTAATTTCAATTTCCCTTCCAACTCAAGAACAATAAATTCGGACTTTAACACTGTCTCTCCAAATGTACATTTTGCCTTATAAAACATGGCACCTTCTATGAGTTCTTTAGACATGTCAGCTAATTGGTAAAAGTCACACTTTTTAAAACTGCCAATACCAACATACTTTTTAGAGATTGCGGTATAGCGTTCTTCATGTTCAGAAAACATCCAGTCAAAAGCAAAATGTGCTTTTAGTACGTCACTTTCCCAATTAACACTATAGCTCTTTAACACTTCGCTAATCATAACAGCATGTTTTGAAGCAATTAGGGTTTCTTTTATTGTTGCGTTGTCTTCTCCATTTGCTTTTAATGAGATAAGAGCGCAGAGATATATAAATATTGATAGTTTGTTTATATTCATTCTATTTCTCTATATTGGGTTAACATTTGATTATATCAATTTGTTGGTAGGACTTTATTATCATGGGGGTTATTATACAAGTGGTGATTTTTGTAGTTGCTTGTGAGGATAATGGTCGTCAGTTGTGTGTGTGGCTAGCTTATTTCTTAACCCATTAACTTTTTTAAAGCGCCCACACTTCTTTAACCTTTCTCTATACTTGAAGCCCATAGTATGTAGTAGCTTGAACACATTGTACTCAAATTACGACCTTCTATTTTGAAGGTTATTACCTCAGGTGGCATGTTATAATTTTTCAGAGCTTTACCCACCACTTTGACCTTGCCTTTAATTTCCTTGAACTCTTCAAGCTGCTCCTCATTAAGGGCTAGAGATACGCAGTGCTCCCCTACATCTAATATTGCTGTAGTTGCTGGTGGTGTGAAATAAATTGTTATGTCACCCACTAAAGTACACTTCTTACCAATAGAGCACTCTGAGTTAGCTGATGTAGTGTTAGTCATCAATGCTAAAAAAGGTATTAATAAGTAGGGTAGCATGGATCTTTCTCTCCAAATGACCATGAGGGTGATACTGAGTTTAGCCAGTAGCCTCGATTAGGGTTAGCACACCAAAGGCACTATCGATGCTCGTAATCGAGCGATGTTCAATTAAAACCTCGAAGTTACTCTGTTCTTTCGAGGCTACGATTGCTTGTTTTGATCACTTTCAGACTCAACGCCTTTTTCTTTGGGCTTTTTAAAGAAATAGTAGATGCCCACTAGAAACATAAGGCCACCAAATACGAGACCAGTAGTTTGGCCTGCTTGGTATGCTTCAGAGCCTTGTGAGAGTTGCCCCCAAAGCCCATAAAGCAAAATAGCTCCGCCCCACAATGCGCCGATGGCTCCAAATATTCTGTTTCTCATGCTTTCTCCTTGTGAACCTAACATTTTATTAAACGAATTCGGTTGGTAAGACTTTATTATTATTGGTCTTTTGAAACAAGTAACGATTTTATTGTTTGTCTAAAAGGGGGGCTGGAGTTTATAAGAGCTGGGATTCATTTCATTCATCGCCAGCCTACATTCTTTATCAGTATTGTCAGTTGAGCATAAGGCAAAAAGGATTGGAGGTAGGGTGGGCCTTGCCCACCGTAATAGACGTATAGAGCGAGTGGTGCGCCAAGGTGCACCCTACAGAACTGCAAGCTACCAACCAGCGTCACTCCTGCCAAGGCGGGAGTCTATTTCTTTAAGCTTTTTGTGGATTCACCACAGGCACTTCCTTCGGTCGCCCACTTTTACCTAAAGGTATTCCCTGCGGTCACGCGGGTGGAATGACAAGATTAAGAAATGCTCTTAGACACAATACTTATCCACAACTTATCCTCAAGTCATCCATAGGTTTATTGTATTGCTGTTGACTGCATAAGAGTTAAAATGGCTTACGTGGTAAACTCTTGTGGTTTATAAATGGGTTTGTGTTCAGTATTTTGAATACGGCCATAACTTATTGTTAACGCTAGTGACAAAAAATGCTTACAGCCAATCAATCAGATAATAAAATCAGAGACTTAAAGATTCCTCCGCATTCTATCGAGGCCGAGCAGTCGGTGTTGGGCGGTGTGATGCTGGATAATGAAGTGTGGGAGATGGTGTCTGAGATGCTGTTGTCCACGGACTTCTATGTGAAAAACCATCGTGAGATTTTCAAGGCGATGGAGGAGTTGGCCAATACGGCGAAGCCGATGGATGTGATTACGCTGTCGGAGCATCTGGAGCATAAAGGCGATACTGATATTAGCATGGCATTTCTGGGTGATTTAGCTCAAAACACGCCAAGTATCGCTAATATTCGCGCTTATGCTGAGATCGTTCGTGAAAAAGCGATTATGCGCCAATTGATTTCGGCGTCGAATGAGATTGCTGATGCCAGCTTTAATCCGAAAGGGCGCGGCTTGGCTGAACTGATGGATATGGCTGAGCGTAAGGTATTCGCCATTTCCCAGGCTCGCGAAGCCAGCGGCGAAGGCCCGAGCAAGGTCGAAGATATTCTTAAGAGTACCATTCAACGGATTGAGACCATTCAAAAGACCAAAGGCGGTATTACGGGTTTGGCGACCGGATTTACCGATCTGGATAAAATGACCTCTGGTTTGCAGGCGGGGGATCTGGTGATTGTGGCGGCGCGTCCGTCGATGGGTAAAACTACTTTTGCCATGAACATCGTTGAAAATGTTGCCCTGAATCAGGAAAAGCCAGTTTTAGTATTCAGTCTTGAGATGCCGAGCGAGTCGATCATTATGCGTTCGATTTCGTCATTGGGTCGTCTTGAGCAAAACAAGATTCGTTCCGGTCAGATTCAATCCAGCGAAGACTGGGATAAGTTTAACAGCGGTGTTCTACAGCTGAAAAACCACACCAAATTACTCATTGATGATGCGGGTGGTTTATCGCCTGCTGAGATGCGTTCGCGTTCGCGCCGCGTTGCTCGCGAATACGGCAGTGTTGGGTTAATCATGGTTGATTACTTGCAGCTAATGACGGTTCCGGGCATGAGCGATAACCGTACCCTTGAGGTCAGTGAGATTTCACGATCTTTGAAAGCTCTAGCCAAAGAGCTGGAAGTTCCAGTGATTGCCTTATCGCAGCTTAACCGTTCTTTGGAGCAACGAAGCGATCGCCGTCCGGTGATGTCGGATTTGCGTGAGTCGGGTGCGATTGAGCAGGATGCGGATTTGATTCTGTTTATCTACCGTGACGAGGTATACCATCCGGAAACAGAACGCAAAGGCATTGCTGAAATCAAAATTGGTAAACAGCGTAACGGTCCTATCGGTAGTGTTGAATTGAGCTTCCAGGGGCAGTTCTGTCGATTTGATAATCTGGCGCATCAAGACTATGAAGCGCAAGGTTACTAGTAGCGAGTCATACTTATGCGCTCAACTAAAGCAATTATCAATCTGGCGGCCCTGCGCCATAACCTGAAGACGATTAAAAAGATTGCCAGCGGTAGTCGTGTAATGGCTGTTGTTAAGGCCGATGCTTATGGGCATGGTCTGGTGCAAATTACCAAGGCGCTGACTGAGGGCGCTGACATGTTTGCGGTAGCAACGGTTCAGGAAGCTCTGTCACTGCGTAAAGCAGACATTAAAACGCCGATCCTGTTGCTGGAAGGTATATTCAATGCCAAGGATCTGGAGTTGGTGGTTGAGCATGACTTACAGGTAGTGTTGCATCATTGGCCACAAATCGAAGCGCTGCAAAATTTCAAAACCGATAAGCAGATTAAAGTCTGGATCAAGCTGGACTCAGGTATGAATCGTCTGGGTTTTGCCTTGCAGGATTTGGCACTGCTTGAGACCACATTATCGAAAATCCCTTCAGTGGCAAATCCGATTCGATTGATGTCGCATTTCGCTTCGGCAGACGATCCAGAAGATGACTTTTCGACCATTCAGCTGGAAGCCTTTGACCAAGCCACCAAGCATATTACTACTGAAAAATCGATGGCCAACTCTGCCGGAATCTTAACGCAGAAAGGTGCTCATTATGATTGGGTGCGCCCCGGCCTGTTGCTTTACGGTTGTTCGCCTTTAGTAGGCACCGAAGCATCCGAATATGATTTAAAGCCAGTGATGTCATTGGAGTCACAAATTCTAGCGGTTAAACCGATTAAGAAAGGCGAGTCCACGGGCTATGGCCGGCATTGGTTTGCTGATCGAGACACCAATTTAGGACTTGTAGCAATTGGTTATGGCGATGGTTATCCGCGTCATGCCAAAAATGGAACACCGATTTGGGTCAATGGTCGTATCGTACCGTTGGTTGGGCGGGTATCGATGGATATGCTGGCGGTAGATTTAGGGCCTGATTGTCAGGATGTGATGGGTGATCGCGTGGTGCTGTGGGGAGAAGAGCTTCCTGCCGAGCGAGTCGCACCTTACGCCGATACGATTCCTTATACTTTGTTCTGCGGTGTAACACGTCGCGTTCGTTTTTATTATAAAGACAAGTCGTATGAGTTCTGAGATGAGTTTTTCTGAAACACTGCATATCAAGACTCAAGGCCAGGCTTTGCATGAGTTTACTCATCAGCTGGAACAGCTGGTTCGCCAAGCCGATAAACAGATTGGCATCTGCCATGTATTCGTGCGCCATACTTCATGCAGTTTAATTATTCAGGAAAATGCGGACCCGAGCGCCAAACGCGATTTGGAACATTGGCTTAATCGGCTGGTACCTGAGAATGATCCTCTCTATACTCACATCTACGAAGGCGCGGACGACATGCCTGCGCATATCAAAGCAGTGTTAACTGCGACGACTTTAAGTATTCCTATTGTTGATGGAAAACTTGCACTTGGTACCTGGCAGGGTACTTATCTTTGGGAACATAGACACGGTAGTCATAATCGACAGCTGATCGTTCATATCAGCAATTAAATTTCTTCTTTAAAAGTGATTCATTATGAAACCGATTGTTTTCTTCCGTAAATTCCATAAATGGCTTGGTTTGATTATTGGCATCCAGGTTTTGTTCTGGGCCGCTGGCGGCTTTGTCATGACTTTTTTCGATATCGAAGAAGTGCGTGGCGAACATACCATGGCCGAACAGGAACCTTTTACTATCAATCAGCCTGTTGCTGTGACGGCTCAACAAGCCATTAGTCAGATCGATTTTGAACCAGAAACTATAACTCTGAAAGGACTTTTAGGAGAGCCGGTTTGGATTGCGACTCATCAGGAACAACAAGCCATTATTGATGCACAGACAGGCCAGTTACTTTCGCCTTTGGACGAGCTCCGGGCAGGGCAAATAGCTCTGGCTGATTTTAGCGGTGAGGGTGAGTTGGTTGAGCTGCAGTTGCTTTCCGAAGAGTTGGGCGAGGTGCGTGGTAAAGGCTTACCCATCTGGCAGGCTCAATTCAATGATAGTGACAATACGCGCCTTTATATCTCGCCACAAAACGGAGAAGTGGTTGCCCGCCGTAATGACACCTGGCGAGTGTTTGATTTCTTCTGGATGCTGCACATCATGGATTATAAGAACCGCACTGACTTCAACCATCCGTTAGTCGTATTCGCAGCTTTGCTAGCCTTATTTATGACCTTAAGTGGCTTGTATCTGGTTATTAAGATGGTATTTTTAAAACCTAAGCGAGCTAAGGTAACGAAAGCCTAATCTCCATTTATGGCAAAATTAAAGACTAACACTAAGCTCATACTGCTCATTCTGGTGATTGGGCTGGGCTTATATTGGCTGATTAAGTTATTGATATTTAATTATTTGTTATAGGCTTATACTTGGTTACAAATTTTAATGCTTTGCTGACCCTTAATTGACTTGTCTATCGGCGTATAATCCCAATATATTAGTCAGTAGTTCTAGCTCGCATTGAGCACCTTATTTATCTTACGGAGAAACAAATGTTAAGACTCGGTTTGTTCATATTAACCAACTTTGCCGTTTTGATTTTGGCCGGTGTGGTTTTAAACCTCATTGGCTTTAATAGCCTGATGGCTGAAAATGGTGTTGACCTGAACCTGACAGCACTATTGATTTTCTGCGCTATTTTCGGTTTCGGCGGTTCTTTTGTTTCCTTGCTGATGTCGAAATGGATGGCTAAGCGTTTCATGCATGTCAAAGTGATTGATAAGCCCACTAACGAAACGGAGCAGTGGTTAATCAATACTGTGTCGGATCTGGCGCGTGATGCTAAAGTTGGTATGCCTGAGGTGGGTATCTTCCCATCACCGCAGTCGAATGCTTTTGCTACCGGCTCGAACAAAAATAAAGCCTTGGTTGCAGTCAGCCAGGGTTTGATGCAGCGCATGAACCGCGATGAAGTACGCGCTGTGTTGGCGCACGAAATTGGCCACGTTGCCAATGGCGACATGATTACATTGACCCTGATTCAGGGTGTGGTGAATACCTTTGTATTATTCTTCTCACGAGTCATTGGTCATTTTGTTGACCGTGTGATTCTTAAGAACGAACGTGGCTTTGGTATTGGCTACTTTGTGTCGGTGATGGTTGCGCAAATTGTTTTGACTATTTTGGCCAGCACCATAGTGATGTGGTTCTCGCGCCGTCGTGAGTTCCGAGCGGATGAAGCGGGTGCTCAATTGGCCGGCACCGGCGCCATGATTTCAGCACTAGAAAAGCTCAAAGTTGAATATGATATGCCGTCGGATATGGGCGAAACCTTTACCGCTTTTGGTTTGAAGAATGGTCGTACAGGTTCGTTCCAGGAAAAGTTTGGTAGTCTGTTCTTATCGCACCCACCATTGGATAAGCGAATCGAAGCATTGCGTAATCGTTTTTAAGTTTTCTTTTGTCATACCGCGGTACCAAAGGCACTTCCTTCGGTCGCTCACCGCGGTATCTAGCGACTTTGCTCTTTAACTAATTTATAAAGACTTATTGCTTAACTCGTTCTGGGTGAAGCAAACCAATTCTAGAAAGACACTGGATACCGCGGTCAAGCCGCGGTATGACGTGCTTTGGTTTGGTCTTGGAGTGTCTATTAATCCAATGGTAGATATTAAAGATCCTGGAAACATTGTGTGCCTAACTTGTATTGCCTTCTTACCGATACACATCCAACAGGTAATTGACTCGGCTGATCTGGTTATTGGTATCCTTTATTTCTTCATCAATATCATCCAGTGCTATAGGTTGGGTTAGAAGCTTGCTTCGTAACCCAACAAGCTTATTCGATTGATGGGTTACGTACTTGGTCGGGTCTGCCCCGTTGGGTATAACCCATTCTATATGTCTAATAAAAAAGCCCCTTGCTACTTGATAGCAAGGGGCTTTTTTATTCTGCCACACCGCGGTATGACATGCGTTCTTATTCAGTCGTTACGAATATTGTCTCAGCAGTGCTTCAACTTTATCCAGATCAACTTCAGCTTCATCAATTTGATGGCTTAACTCTTCAAGTTCTGCTTCAATGCGATCACGCTCTTCTTGATTCTTGATGCGGCTAATAGCGATGGTTAATGCATCATATTCACGCTGCAATTCAGACAGTTTTCTTGCGATACGGGAGTATCGAGTATCCAGGCCTCGTTTGTAGTTGTCGTAATACTCCGTAAAATGTGTGCCACAGTTCGGATTTGGGTGTCTGCCGCCATTACCGAATTGGTATCCATTATGCGAGTTACAATACAACTCAATGCCTTTCTGACGGCCACTTTCATAGTCATCGCGATTAATAGAAACAGAATACTCTATACAGGCTTCTTCGTGCTTTAGTATATAGTCGGCATCGCGACCATATTTACCATCTTGATAACCTAGTTGATACCAGTTACCTGACAGGCACTCAGACTCGGATAGGGTTGCACAACCCTGTAAAGCGAAAAGGGATAAGATTAATACTAAAGTGATATGACGTGACACTACTTCCTCCTGATTAGTTTTTTTTATAGAACAGCTAATTATAGTTAAAAATCTAATTTAAGCCATTTAGGTTGTAAAGCGACAAATATGGGCAGAAGTGGTCAATATATAAGCAAAATAAGGAGGTTCTGCGAAATGATACGAGATGCACTATCCTGCTTGATGTCGTTCACTTTCCAGTTGGATGAAAATAAGGGGATGTTGTTTTGTCGCCCTGCTATTTCCTTTATAATCGCTTTTCGTGGTACTTCCGGTGCCTTAATAACCAACAGCTAAGCCCCAAACCTGATGAATTCAAGAAAAATTTGTATTGCTCCCATGTTGGATTGGACTGATCGTCATCAGCGACGATTCATGCGTCTGATCACCAAACATGCGGTGCTTTACACTGAAATGATTACCACTGGTGCCATTATTCATGGTGGGGCTGAACGCCACCTGAAATTTAATCAGGAAGAGCATCCAGTTGCGGTGCAGCTCGGTGGCAGCGATCCAAAGGACTTGGCTCATTGCGCTAAAGTCTGCGAAGACTTTGGATACGATGAAATTAATTTGAATGTCGGCTGTCCCAGCGACCGCGTGCAAAATGGCCGCTTCGGTGCTTGCTTGATGGCTGAGCCTGAGCTGGTGGCGGAATGTATGTCTACCATGGCTAGCGCGGTGGATGTGCCGGTTACAGTTAAAAGCCGTATTGGTATTGATGATTTGGACTCTTATGAACACCTGCATCATTTTATCAACACCGTACAGTCAGCTGGCGTAAAAACCTTTATTATCCATGCGCGCAAAGCCTGGCTTAGTGGCTTAAGTCCCAAAGAAAATCGCGAAATTCCTCCATTAAGGTATGACATTGCTTATCAGGTGAAAAAAGATTTCCCTGATTTAGAGATTATTGTGAATGGTGGTGTCACCACACTTGATCAAGCAGATGAACATTTGCAACATACTGATGGCGTCATGATCGGTCGCGAGGCTTACCACAATCCTTATTTCCTGGCTGAAGCTGATAATCGGTATTACGGAACACATTACGACATCCCAACCCGCTTTGAAATCGCTCGTGAATACATGGACTATGTGCAAAGCCAGCTCGATCAGGATGTTTATCTAGGCCACATGACGCGCCACATTCTAGGCCTGTTTTTTGCCCAACCCAAAGGCAAATTATGGCGCCGATATTTAAGTGAAAACGCCTACAAAAAAGGCGCAGGATTAGAAGTGCTTGAAGGAGCTTTAGCAATTTATGAAGAAGATCTTAATACTGTTAGTTAGTCTGCTAGTCATTATTTCAATAGTATATTTTTGGCAACAATCAGATCCAACACCACAAAAGAAGAAAGAAGCACTTCAGGAGCCTGCACAAGAAGTTACGCAAGAAGTTGCAAGTGCCAGTGATTTAACAGTCTCGGTAGAGAAGGGTGCTGCTAAAGAAGAAAAACCAGTTACAGAGAAGAAGCAGGTTACAAATATTTATCCAGCTTTCAGGGATTGCTCTGAGCAGGTCGATCAACAATACCCTGGGATGAATATTGAATTATATAAAGTCATGTCAAAGGTATATTCCGATGGTGAAATGGCTGCCGGTATTAGTCCCTATCAAACCATGCCAACGGAGAGTTTAAAGTCTCTGGCGGAAGCTAATGACGTTGATGCCTTGTTTGTTCTTGGTACCGAAACAATGTGGTTAGCTTCAACTGGTTTACCGATCAATAATCATAGCGATGTTCCAAGACTAAGTAGTGAAGAAAGAGGTGAAATAACAAAAAATCACAAGCTTGATTTCGAACTTTTAGAGCAAGGCGAAGAGTATTTGTTTCGCGCCGCCACTCTTGGAAGATTAGGAGGTTTAGCTGAGTATGCGTCTATGGCGAGTGTTGGAATGAGTCGATTAAGTGAAGACGCTGATGAAAAGAAGGTTCAGAAACTTATCGCAAAAATTTTGGCCTACTCTGAACTGGCTCGCGAAGTTCACCGTGAAGATGGAATCATGCAAGAAATCATGAAAAGTCAACTGGAGTCTGTGGAGCGCAGAGCTTTTGAGCCCTTTGTTGAAAATGATGACTTCAAATTGTTTAAGGCCAATGTTCAGGAAAGAGCTGATTACGAGTTTGAAGAGTTATTTAAGCGCTGGAAAGAGCATCGTAATTATCATGGTTTACCCGTTCACCCAAAATTCATCACGGGTGATTTGGTTGAATATAGCGAAGCAATGGAAGCCTGTCATAAGCTATTGAATTGATGGGCAGGGGATGTAGCGAAGGTTAGGACTGTTATGAAAAAGACGCTGGTGCTCTTGTTTGGTTTGTTTACAGCTTTCTTATTATTGTTCTGGATGAAGGGTGAGCCTGATATTCAAACAGTTGAATTCGATCAGACTTCTCAAGTAACTACTCCACAACCAACTGAGGTCACTAATACTCAAAGTGAACCAGTTATAGAAACGGTTACAGCTAATCATGAGGCCGTGAACTCTGAGGGAACTAAAGCAAAACCTCCGTCGAATGTTTGCAAAGAGCAACTTGCTGAGCAGTATCCAGAGCTTGATAAACAGTTTAATCAAACGATTCAGGATTTTTATCTTAGTGAAGACGAGCTTGCAGGTGAGGGTGTCTATCAAGGAATGCCTTTTGAAACTCTGAAAGTGTTGGCTGATTCAAATAACTCCAAGGCTATGATCATTTACGGTTCGGAGAAAATTTGGTATTCGGCTTTAGGGGTTAGACTCTCAGGACCAGATAGTCGCTATCGCAGTTCGGAGCAAACCAAAGATATTGTGAATAGTCATAAAGTCGATCTTGATGGCATTAATGAAGGAGAGAGTTATCTTTATAAAGCTGCGATCTTTGGCAAGGTCGGGGCTATTTTTGAGATGACTTTGCTGCTTGATATGGCAGCAAAGCGATTGGATGCAAATTCCGGTGACGAAGATGTTATTCGGGAGCTGATTGCAAAAAGTTTAGCCTATGAAAAATTGCAGGTTGATATTCATCAGAGCGATCCTGCTCTAAAGGGCATGTTTTTAGATTCCGTAGGTTGGAGAGATAGTATCCAACGACTCTTTGCCGATCGGGAAGACTATGCTGAGATTAGAAAACAAATTGAGTCTGACGCAGAGAATATCTATAAAGAGGTTAAGGTGCGATGGGAGCATGATCGCGAGTATTATGGATTCGAGCTCTATCCCGATTACCTTCACGGTGAGTTGGAAGAGTATGCAAATGCCTATCTGGAATGTCATTTATAATGGTATCAACCAGCGCACAGCTGTTCGCTAAAACGTGAACTACGTCACTAAATTTGCATATCTGCATTAATTTACGCTAAAGTAGTAACTCTCCCTGAATGTTGGAGGTCCTATGAAGTTTCTTAAATGGTTACTAATCATTATTGTAGCTCTTGCAGTGATTTTAGTAGCGGTCGGTTTTATGATACCGCAACAACAACATGTTGAACGCTCCATTACTGTTTCAGCAACCAAAGATACCGTTTTCAATCAAGTCAATAACCTTCAAAATTTTAATAATTGGTCTCCATGGGCTGATCTTGATCCTAATGCTTCCTATACTTTTACCGGTCCCCAAAGTGGCGTAGGTGCGACGATGGCATGGGATAGTCAGGTGGCCGAAGTTGGATCTGGCACCTATAAAATTATTGAAAGTAATTATCCTAATCTTGTGAAGTTCGAAATGAAGTTAGGACAGGAGCAAATGCCTGCTGAGAGTTCATTTATTCTTGAAGAAATCTCCTATGAGGAAACTCGCGTAACTTGGACTCTTGATATTGATTTTGGCAATAATTTAATTGGCCGCTATTTAGGCTTGATGATGGATGGTGCCGTGGGCGCACAGTATGAGAAGGGACTTAAAAACCTCAAAGATGTGGTGGAGGGGTAGATGATAGGTTAGGTAGGTAGCTTCGTTTTGAGGCTGCCTATTTAACTTATTGTCTTTGTTATCACTTAGCACAACTATTCATGTTGTCTTCATTTTTTTCTGCTACAATTTTCTGCAATATAACTCTAACTAGTCAGTGATGATATGAAGTCTAAGACTTTGTTTTTAGTTTGCGCATTACCCTTAATTTTCATTTCTGTTCCTAGCTTTGCAGCCAGCCAGGATGAGTCACAGGGCGCTAGTTCTGAAGAAAACCCAGGCGCAAAAACAGGGGCTACTGAAGAGAAAAAGGATATCTTTGAGCATTCAAAAGAGACGCTTCAGAATGTTAAGGATGATTATGACCGCTGTATATTACAGGAGTTTGATCAGCGTGATAACGATACACCCATCTCTGAAATTCGGGCATATTGTTCAAAAGCCAGTAATCTAGCCATTTATCGCCCAAGCAAAGAACTGCTACCTGATGATAGTTTTACAGAAGCATCTGAAGATGGTTCAGACCAACCAAAGAAAGAAGACTCTGATGTCATTAAAAAACGTTTAAGACTGGAATATCGTGCCAGTGACAATCGTTTTGCAATTTTGCCGCATAAACCTAATTACTTGTTACCTTTGACCTTTAATAACCGGCCTAATCAAGAGGGGTTAAACTCAGGCAACCAGAGTGCTGATGTTGATAATGTTGAAGTGAAATTCCAGGTCAGTTTTAAAACACCTTTCTGGGAAAAGCCATTTGGCGAAAATACAGCTCTCTTTTTTGCTTATACCGGACAGTCATACTGGCAAGCCTATAACTCAGATGTGTCCAGCCCATTCCGCGAAACCAATCATGAACCAGAAATTTTTGCCGCTTGGGCCACCGACTGGAAAGTGGGGGGCTGGCAAGTGCCATTATTTACCGCAGGGGTGTCACACCAATCCAATGGCCAGTCCGGATTAAGATCCCGTAGTTGGAATCGTATCTATACTGAAATGGCTTTTGAAAAAGATCGTTGGGTAATACTATTTAAACCTTGGTGGCGGATTCCAGAAGAGCGCAAAGAAGACCCTTTGCAACCGGATGGTGATGATAATCCAGATATCGATGATTATATGGGGTATTTTGAGCTTTATACGGCTTATAAATGGGGCGAGCAAAATTTCGGTGTTACCTTGCGCAATAATTTACGCAGTGATAATAAAGGCGCAGTCCAGCTTGATTGGACATTCCCATTAGATGACGACGGAAAACTACGTGGTTATGTTCAGTACTTTAATGGCTATGGTGAAAGTCTGATTGACTACAATCGCCATGTGAACCGTTTAGGGGTTGGGTTTGTGCTGACGGATTGGTTGTAGGTGGCTTAATTTGTTGCATGCGTCATTCTCGCGAAGGCGGGTGACCAAAGGGAATGCCCTCGGGTAAATCCATGCTCTTCTTAATATCATTCCTCTATTTTGTTTTTCGCCACTCGGCGAGTTCCTTTTCTTTACTTGTCTAAAGAAAAGGAACGAAAAGAAAGGACACCCCGTGATTGAGGTTTCGCTTTGCGAAACTCCCTTCGTATTCACCAATCCACTTAACGCACCGTAAAATACGTTCCATCCTTGGCCCGAATTTTACTATTCAAAACTTCCTGTTTTGAATTGCTATGAATTGGTTACTACTCAGCTCAATCAAAAGGGGATTTAGGGTGCGAGACTGAGAGTTTCAATCTTAATACTGAACCCCTCAAGCTATATATTAATTCCTTTTATAATGATCAACGATTACTTGTGACACGCAGGTGGTTAACTTCTTGGCAAAGGGAATATGCAGAAACTCATTCGGGCCATGCGCATTCGAATTAGGTCCTAATACTCCGGTAATCATAAATTGAGCTTTGGGGAACTTTTCGCCTAACATTCCCATGAATGGAATGGTGCCGCCTTCGCCCATGTACATGGCTGGTTTGCCATAAACCTCTTGCGAACCACGCTCTAAGGACTCTGCTAACCATGGCGCAACGTCTGGCGCATTCCATCCATCGCCATCCTGATCCGATTCAAAACTCACTTTGGCGCCACTCGGCGGAGTCTCGGTTAGAATTTTGGTTAATGCTTCTGTAGCTTTTTTACTGTTGGCTGTGGGTGGCAGTCGAAGTGATAATTTCAGAGACGTGGTTGGGCGCAGAACATTACCGGCGTTTTCGATTTCTGGCATACCTGAAGCACCGGTATAGGATAGAGCTGGTCGCCAATTACGATTGAGTAAGCGTTCGAAGTTATTTTCTGCCATCGGCTCAACGCCTTCGACAAAAGGGTAAGCTTCGACTATGCCATCTCCTAACACTTCGGCAACTTTGAGCGTTTGCTCTAATCGTTGGTGAGGGATATCTGCATAAAATTCTTTAGGCAACAGTCTGCCGCTTTTATCATCTTCGAGACGATTGAGCAGTTGGCGAATAATGCGGAAGGATGAAGGAACAACGCCGCTGCCCATGCCTGAGTGAATGCCTTCACGCAGAACATCAACTTTTAAGGTGCCGCTGGTCATGCCGCGCAAACTCATGGTGCACCATAGTTGCTCATAATTACCTGCCCCAGAATCTAAACAGATGACTAATGACGGCTCGCCAATACGGTCACGCAGCTGGTCGATGTAGTAGGGCAGATCATAACTGCCGGACTCTTCACAAGCTTCAATAATCACCACGGTGCGAGCATGCGGCAGTCCCTGCTTTTGAATGGCCATTAAAGCAGTTAATGATGCATAAGCTGCGTAACCATCATCGGCACCGCCACGACCATATAATTTGTCATCACGCATCACTGGAATCCATGGGCCTAGGCCTTCTTCCCAGCCAGACATCTCAGGCTGTTTATCCAAGTGGCCATACATCAAAATCGTGTCATCATCTGGGTTATTGGTGCCGTCGCTGGCAGCAATTTCCATAAATATAATCGGGGTTCTGCCCTCAATGCGCACAATTTCCAGTGTCTTGTTCGGAATATCCTGAGCATCGCACCAGTTGGCAATCTGTTGAACCGCCTGCTCCATGTAACCGTGTTCATCCCATTTAGGATCGAAGTGGGGCGATTTGTTGGGGATTTTGATGTATTCAATTAACTCTGGAACAATCTCCTCGTCCCATTTTTTATCGATAAACTCTTGTGCCAGTTGGGTATCCATAAAAGTCTCTTAGTGTTTGTTGGGCCTATTCACAATTATTTTACATAAGTTTCGGTTAAACTGTAGACCACGAATGTAAACAAATATGGGGTAAGACTATGATTAAGGGAAACATGCTTAAAAGAACAATGTTGAAACAGACACTTACTGCGTTAAGTTTGATGCTGGCGTTTAGTGGACAGGCTTTTGCTCATGCGGATAGTGGCCCTGAAGTAGAAATCAAAGCACAGAAATTAACAGATGGGATTTATGTCCTTTTTGGTCAGGGTGGCAACATAGGCCTGTCAGTCGGTGATGATGGCGTCTACATGATTGACGATCAGTTTGCACCGCTGTCAGACAAAATCAAGGCGACTGTTGCGGAAATCACAGACCAGCCTGTTAGCTACTTAATCAATACTCACTGGCATGGTGATCATATCGGCGGTAATGAAAACTTTGCCAAAAGTGGCACAGTGATTGTGGCGCACGACAATGTTAGACAGCGCATGAGTACAGGCTTGGAGATGTCAGCTCTCGGCCGTAAAGTGGATCCTTCACCAGAAGCCGCTTTACCTGTGATTACTTTTGACAGTGAAATCACATTACATCTGAACGATGATGAAATGCGCGTGTACCATGTTGCTAAAGCACACACTGACGGTGATGCAATCATCTACTTCGCCAAAGACAACGTCTTACACATGGGCGATACCTACTTTAATATTGGTTATCCCTTTATTGATGTCAGCAGCGGCGGAACCATTGGTGGTTACATTGCAGCGGTAGAAAAAGGATTATCGTTAGCGAATGACGACACACAAATTATTCCAGGCCACGGGCCAATGTCGAATAAAAAAGAACTGTCTGAATTTGTAGCCATGCTCAAAGAACTACGCAGCTCTATTGCAAAGTTGAAAGACAAAGGCATGAGTCTGGAACAAGTATTAGCTGCAAAGCCAAGCGCTAAATATGACGAAGAGAATGGTAAGAATTTCATTAAGCCTGATCAGATCGTCACCTTTATTTATCAGACGTTGTGATGTGGTTAAGAGGTCTTATGATCTTAGGTGCTCATTTATAAATCAACCACTCTTCAGGCTTGCTCCAATTAGCCCCTTTGATTGAGCTGAGTAGTAGCCAAGACATAGCAATTCAAAACAGGATGTTTTGAATAGTAAAATTCGGGCCAGGGAAGGAACGTATTTTACGGTGCGTTAAGTGTCTTGGCGGATGCGAAGGGAGTTGAGCAAAGCGAAACCTCAATCACGGGGTGGTCTTCTTTTGGTTACTTTTCTTGACCACGCAAGAAAAGTAACTCGCTGAGTAGCGAAATAGTAGTTCAAGGAATGTCTTATAGATATTATGGATCCCCGCCTTCGCGGGGATGACGCGCTTATGAGTTATTCAGGTTACTTTTAGAGTAACAAATAAAGGTCAAACAACCGTAAACGCTAACTTCAATCGATTTAGCATTTCCGCCTGAACTAGCTGACCTTTTTTAATGGGGCCAACCCCTTCTGGCGTTCCAGTAAAAATTAAATCTCCGGGTTGTATCGCTATATGCTTTGACAGTTCGCTGATGATCTCAGGAATTGACCAGATCATATTGCTGATGTCGGCGGACTGCCTTGGTTCGTTGTCTACCGATAATGAAATATTGCCCGAGCTGACCAGCCCCAACTCTTCTTTGAGAATAATGGAGCTAATAGGAGCGCACTGATCAAAACCTTTCGCTAATTCCCACGGCAGTCCTTTCTTCTTGGCTTCTGTCTGTAAATCACGTTTTGTCAGGTCAATGCCTAATGCATAACCTAAAATACACTGTTCGGCTTCCTCGGCGGTTACCGATTCTGCTGGCTCACCAATAGCAACAACCAACTCTACTTCGTGATGTAAATCATTGGTCATTTTAGGGTAGGGAAGCCTTTTCGGGTTAACGACAATCGAATCTGCCGGTTTGCTGAAGAAAAAAGGCGGCTCTCTGTCATCAAAGCCCATTTCGCGTGCATGAGCAGCGTAATTGCGGCCAACGCAATAGATTCTTCTAACCGGAAACTGACTATCGTAAATAGGTTCTGAACCAGTAGAAAAACCTTCATCACTGTCGGAGTCGATAACATTGATAACAGGAATCATCGGAATTGGAGCGGGTTCGATAATGTTCTTCATAAGTTGGTCATAGAGTTAGAAAGAGTTTGTCAGTACAATACTCGTATCGCGTCAAATTTTCCAATTAAAGCAGAATTATGAACTCTTTTAAGATTTTATTGTTATTAGCATTGCTCACTCTCGGCATTTTATCCGGATGTTCGCCTAAGCCAGATATTGAAATTCAAGACCCATGGTTACGGCTGATGCCGGAAGGTGTTAAAAGCACCGCTGGGTTTGTGACCATTAAAAATAATACCGACTCGCCGATTGTGTTAGAAGATGTGTCCTTAGATTGGGCCAAGCATGCCATGCTACATGAGTCGAAAGTGGTCGATGGCATGGCCAAAATGCAACATCTGGACGAGCTGGAAATCGAGAATGAACTGGTTTTTCAACCAGGAGCTAAACACATCATGATTATGGGCGTAAAAGAAACGCTGATTGAAGGTGAAAGTTATAATATTCGTTTACATTTTAAGGATAGAGAACCTCTTGAGGTTGCTTTCAAAGTTCGCCAAGCTAACTGATAGAAGCAGTCGTATCGATTAATTAATAGGGAAAGATAAACATGAGTGAATCTAATATTGAGATTGATGAAGTGACCGGTAAAGGCCGCGGACGGAAAAAATGGTCTGCAGCCTTGGCCACTATTATTGTACTGCTGGTACTGATGTTAGTGTTTATCTTTATCTGGAGTTCAGAGCCTGACCCTGTTGATATCAATGCTATTGAGCAGAGTTACGCCGGAGAGCCGCCACGAGGTTATGTAACGGTAGAAACGACAGCGCAAATTGTCGAAAATCTACTGAATAAAAGCGGTGGCTTTTTAAGTAATGACATTATGCCGCCGAGTGTTTTTATGGACAATATGCCAGCCTTTGAATTTGGTGCTCTGGTGCAGATTCGCGATATAGCTCAGGTGCTTCGTAATGATATCAGCCGTTCTCAATCACAGTCGCTTGAAGATGAAGCACTAAAATTCGCCGAGCCGGCTTTTAACATTGACCATAGAAAGTGGATGTTCCCACGGGCGGAACGTGAATATCGCAAAGGTGTTAAGTTATTAAGAGAATACCGTGATCGCTTGGCTGACCCGCAGGACTCCAATACTCAGTTTTATGCACGCTCGGACAATCTTCGTTCCTGGTTATACTTAGTCAGCAAACGTCTTGGTGGCTTATCGCAACGATTAAGTGCCAGCGTTGGTCGTTCCCGAATTAACACTGACTTGGCTAATGATGCCTCAGCAGAACAGTCCACACCCACAAGCTCGATTGTTACGGTGACAACGCCGTGGATGGAGATCGACGATGTATTCTGGGAAGCGCGTGGTGCAACCTGGGCGCAGATTCAATTACTCAAAGCGATCGAGAAAGACTTTGCCCATGTATTGGAAGATAAGAATGCGCGTACCAGTTTTCAGCAGATTATTATGGAGCTGGAAGCGACTCAGGAGCCTATTTGGAGCCCAATGATCCTGAATGGTGATGAGTTTGGTTTCTTTTCTAATCATTCGCTGGTGATGTCTTCTTATATTTCCCGCGCCAATGCCGCAACAATTGATTTGATTGATCTATTGAAAGGCGGTTAAGTATAGGCTTGAGCTATGATTTATAGTTGGAAGCTATTAGGTTTATAAAAACAATCAATTTTATTAATAACCACTGAAGCAGCATAATAACTCCTGAAACGAGCAAATACAGATGGTTTCAGGAGTTGCCCTCCTAACACTTCGAAGCTGTTTGTATTGCTCAGGTTTTACCCCTGTAGAAAGTGAAGTCATTCTCTAACTTCTTTCTCTATTAGAGAGCTGTATATTAGAGAACATGACATCCCCATTTAGGCCCTTCCCCAAGGGCCTTTTTTTCTTTCAGCGCTTATCTTTCCTTGCTTACTTACTCTTTGCTTGCCAGCAATGGCGTTTTACTTGTTTGGTGTACACAAGCTATATTGGGTGTAAGCAATAAGAAACATAGGATGTTGCAAGTTATAGGATGGGTTAGCCGTAGGCGTAACCCATCAATCAACACAGTGTAGAGTATAGCGATGGGTTACACTGGCGTTACCCCATCCTATGTTTAGAGCTAATACTATTTTGGATTTTGCTGCATATTAATAGGCTGTGACTAAACCCTTTTGCTAAACTGGGCGTCTAAAGGTTAAACACAGCGAAAATGAAAACCTTGCAAGCACAGCCCATAGAACAACAGGACGCAGATAACCAGGCCCAGCTGGTCGCTTTAGCGAAGCAGGGAGATATGCAGGCGTTTGAAAGTCTATATCGGTTGTTCAGCCACAAGATTTATTTGCTGTGTGTGCGGATGACAGGACGTCCGGCGCTGGCCGAAGAGCATATGCAGGATGCTTTTATCAAAGCCTGGCAAGCGCTGCCAAGCTTTGAAGGCAATAGTAAATTCAGCACCTGGGTTTACCGCATTGCGGTCAATGTGGTGCTCAATGAACAGCGCAAGAATCACATCGAGATTTATGCGGACCAGGACTGGCAACAGGCTTTTGAAGATGAACTGTCGCAAACGCACCATCCGCAACAGATTGATTTGGAAAAAGCGATTGTGAAATTGCCGGCGCAAGCCAGAAATGTGTTATTGCTGCATGATCTTATGGGCATGACCCACGAAGAAGTAGGCGATACACTAGGCATCGCCAGCGGAACCTGCAAGGCGCATTTAAGCCGCGCACGAGTATTACTCAAAGAGCAGCTAGATCGATAGTGGATCAGTGATTCGATCATTTGATTAGGCAGTGTAGATAGGTAATTTGAATAGGTAATGGTATGACAGATAAACAATTAACAGAGCAAGAGACTAAAGCGCTTGTCGAGCGTCTGCAGCAGTTGCCCGATGCCATTGAAGCGCCTGATCGCTGGAGCCAGATTAAGGCAAAACTCGAAGCAGAAGCTTCGGCTGAGTCTTCAGCAAATGCCGACAATGATCAGGTAAAGCAAACAACGCATCGAAAATTCTGGCAACCCATGGCGGTTGCAGCAGCTTTAGTGTTAGCGGTGACCTTCTATACCATTTCGCCATGGCAACAGAATCAATCGTCTTCAACAACGATTGCCAATAACTCTACTGTCTCGCAATCGAGCACAAACCATGTTGCTAGTTTTGGCATGACTCTGGCTAGCCTTGAGTTGGCCAACAGCCAATATTACGCCAAACTAGGCTATCAACTCGAACAGTCACAAGCTGGCCTCGACCCCGCAGTACGTCAATCTCTAAAAGACCTGCGAAGCGCGCAAGAACAATATGCCGCAGCACTTGAGCAACAGCCTAAAGACTTAAAACTACAACAGCAGTTAATCGAGATGTACCAGAAAGAAAGACATCTTCTACAAAAGATTATTGCCTGATGGTATGGATAGTTAAAATTCATGATGATGCTTAATGAATTACAGAGTTGTAACCAATAGCACCAAGATCCCCCTTAGATTGAGCTGAGTAGTAGCCAAGACATAGCAATTCAAATCTTGGATGATTTGAATAGTAAAATTCGGGCCATGGATGGAACGTATTTTACGGTGCGTTCAGTGGCTTGGCGGAGACGAAGGCAGTTGAGCGAAGCGAAACCTCAATCTCGGGGCGCCGTTCTTTTTGGTTCCTTTTTCTTAGGCGTTAAGAAAAAGGGACTCGCCGGAGAGGGCGAAACACTCAGTATAGGAATGAAGGAACAAAACATGGATTTACCCGAGGGTATTCCCTGCGGTAAAGGACAAAAAAATGCCGTTAACTAATTGTAGTCAACGGCATTTCTATATATCGGATATATAAAAAGTCAGCAGGACGACCTGGTAACTTAATATCTACCGATTAGCTGTTTTTAAAAGCTTCGATACCTTCAAGGATTTCTTGCTTGGCGGCTTCTGAGCCTTCCCAGCCATCAATCTTGACCCATTTGCCTGGCTCAAGATCTTTGTAATGTTCGAAGAAGTGTTCGATCTGGTTGCGTAACAACTCTGGAATTTCTTCAATTTCGTGAATGCCTTGATACATTGAGCTTAGTTTGCCTGTTGGGATGGCAACAAGTTTGGCATCTTCGCCAGATTCGTCACTCATTTTCAAAACGCCAACTGGACGACAAGAAATCACACAACCTGGAAGTAATGGGAAAGGTGTTGGTACCAATACGTCAACCGGGTCGCCATCTTTTGATAAGGTTTTGTTTACATAACCGTAGTTGGTCGGGTAGTGCATACAAGTTGCCATGAAGCGGTCAACAAACAAAGCGCCGGTTTCTTTATCGACTTCGTATTTGATCGGGTCGCTGTGTGCTGGAATTTCGATAATGACGTTAATTTCATCCGGTGCGTTTTTACCCGGGCCTACATTGTCCAAGCTCATTATTTTACCTTTCAGTGTTAGGAGTTTTACCCAAAAGAACGATGCGCCAAAGTGGCGTTCAAACCGTTCATTGTTCGAAGGGCGCGTATTATAACGGCCTTTGTTCACAAAATAAATTGAATAATCGGTGAACATCTTGCGTAAAAATTGTACAAAGCGAAAAACTGCTATAGACTGAATTCGAGGTTTGTAAAAAACCGATAACAATCAAAGATATAAACAGTAATCAATACACGCATGGGGGATGTATGACAGACAACATGATATTGCCACCACTATTAGGCTTAATAGGTTTGGCTTTTGCATTTATCATTTATTTCGTCGTTAAAAGATATCCAGAAGGTGACGACAAGATTAAGAAAATCGGCAACGCCATTCACTCTGGCGCCATGGTTTTCATGCACCGAGAATACCGAATGCTCGCACTATTTGCGGGCATTTTGTTTATTATACTGTGGCTTTCGCCGTTGGGCGGTAATACTGCTCTGGCATTTGCGGTGGGCGCGATCTCTTCAGCATTGGCTGGCTATATCGGCATGTACACTGCCACTAAAGCTAACGTCAGAACTACAACTGCCGCACATACCAAAGGCGCTGCCGAAGCATTAAGCGTAGCCTTCTTCGGTGGTTCCATTATGGGGCTGTGCGTAGCCTCGCTAGGCTTGATGGGCTTGGGTGGTCTTTACTGGTATTTCGGCGGTGACCCCGAGACCGCACACTATATTCATGGCTTCGGTATGGGTGCCTCGTCAGTGGCTCTGTTCAGTCGTGTTGGTGGTGGTATTTTCACCAAGTCAGCGGATGTTGGCGCCGATCTGGTGGGTAAGCTCGAAGCCGGTATTCCGGAAGATGATCCGCGCAACCCTGGCGTTATAGCTGATAACGTAGGTGACAATGTGGGTGATGTAGCCGGTATGGGCTCGGATATTTTCGAATCCTACTGTGGCGCCATGATCGCATCGATAGCGATTGCAGCAACCATGGCTACTTCCGATTTGGGCGCGCAAAATGTGTTAATGGCAGCACCGCTGGCATTAGCTTCAGTTGGCCTGATCTGTTCCATATTAGGCATCATGTTGGTCAAATTAATGTCCAGTAATAAGCCCGAAGTGGCACTGCGAGTGGGCACGATTGGCGCGGCGGTGTTGTTTGTTATAGCTGCCTATTTCTTACTGCAAAACATGGAAATCTCCAATAATGTATGGCTGGCAGTACTGTGCGGTGCTGTGGGTGGGATCATTATTGGCCTGGTCACAGAGTATTACACCTCAGGTGCACCAATTCGTCATATTGCTAAATCAGGCGAAACCGGCGCTGCAACTGTGATGATTTCAGGGCTTGCGGTCGGTATGCAATCGGTTGTTGTGCCAGTCTTGACCTTGGCAGCCATTATCTTTATTTCCACCGAGCTAGCCGGAGTCTATGGTGTTGGTATTGCTGCGGTGGGTATGTTGGCAACGGTTGGTATCACCATGGCCATTGATGCTTACGGGCCAGTAGCCGATAACGCTGGCGGAATCGCTGAAATGGGTGGCCTCGGCAAAGAAACGCGTGATATTACCGACTCGCTAGATGAACTGGGTAATACCACTGCAGCAATCGGTAAAGGTTTTGCCATCGGTGCAGCTGCATTGGCGGCTCTGGCGATTATCGTAGCCTTCGTTGAAACCGTGAACGCCAAATACGGTGCGGAAGAGTTTATTTTGCACATCGGTGATCCACAAGTATTGATGGGCTTATTTATCGGCGGCTTGATTCCGTTCCTGATTGCGTCAATAACCATGACCGCAGTGGGTGACGCAGCCTTTGAGATGATTCATGAAATCCGCAGGCAGTTTAGAGAGATTACAGGTCTGCTAGAAGGTAAAGCCGAGCCAGACACCGAAAAATGTGTCGCCATCGCAACCGATGCAGCTCTCAAGAAAATGATCCTACCAGGCGTAATAGCTGTTGCAGCACCGCCATTAGTGGGCTTCCTGCTTGGAGCCGAAGCATTAGGTGGCATGTTGGGTGGCGCCCTGGTCAGTGCAGTCTTGTTAGCATTGATGATGGCCAACGCCGGTGGTGCATGGGACAACGCCAAGAAATACGTGGAAAAAGGTAATCATGGCGGCAAAGGTTCAGATGTTCACGCAGCGACAGTGGTCGGTGACACCGTAGGCGATCCCTTCAAGGATACCTCAGGGCCATCGATGAACATTTTGATTAATGTTATGGCGATTGTGTCCTTGGTCATCGCCCCATTATTGTAGAAAGCGTTTAAAATTACCTTTGGCTTTGGCAATGCCCTCAGCGCTAACGATGTGTGAGGGGCGGTAGGGGCAGACCGATGTGTCTGCCCGATTTCTTCTGTGACATACTCCGGATTCTGATCCACTGGTCCTTGATGCTCCATCGAGGCTACAGCTATTTTCCTCATTTTAGGGTGAGTGCATTGCCGCGCCAGAGGACGAATTTATTTCGCTTCTCCGATCTTGTACTTCAATTAACTCAATTTGTTAAAAAAACCAGCGCTAACGATGTGTGAGGGGCGGTAGGGGCAGGCCAATGTGCCTGGCCGATTTCTTCTGCGAGATACTGCGATTGCTGACTCATTGGCCCTCGAAGTTCCTTCGAGGCTACAGCTATTTTCTTTATTTGAACTTTGGCACTAGTCCAGAGTTGGTCATCCTGACGAAAGTCAGGATCTGCTCTTGGCTTTATATAGGGCAGACACATCGGTCTGCCCCTACCTGGTGTTTTGGGTTTGCTTTACCGCACTAACTACAATTCGATACACGCAGAAAATTCATATTTTCCCCAACCTTTGCTAAAGTGCTAAATGCATCCAAAAAAATAATCATAAAAAACCAATTATTCTTATAAATTATTGTTCAAGGATTAGGTATGAACTGTAAATATCATCTACATAAAAAAGCTTTGTGGCATTGTAATCACTGCGATACCCCCTTTTGTATTGACTGTTGCGATGTTGAACCTGGCATGCATGCTCCCCGCTGTTTATTGTGCCGTAATAACATGGATTCTTATGGTATTAGCGACCATGTCGAACCGTTCTGGAATAAACTGAGCCTATTTAATGGTTATCCATTCCAAAAGAATGCTATGAGCTTTCTGGGCATTTTCATGGCAATTGCCTTTGTAGTAGGGATTATAAATAGTGCTATTCCTGTTTGGCTGATTAATGTAGTACTCAAGGTGATGTTGTTTTCTGTGGGCATTACTTATGTATTCAGTGTGTTAACTAAGGTGGCGAGAGGGGAGTTTGATGCGCCGAGCAATGATGAAGTGACGCTCAACAATTCGAATGATATGACTGGAAAAGTCATTGGCCTTTATTTAGTGCTTATTGGCATGGGCTTTCTGATCACTCTTTCTGCGGGAGGCATGGGCTTATTGATCTTTGCGACAGCTATAGGTTTCTTCTTCCCTGCCATGATGATCAACCTGGGAATGATAAAAGATATAGGTGCAGCAATTAACCCATCTGATTTGCTTAGAACTGTCACTGGTATTGGCTGGCCCTATCTGTTGCTGGTTTTATTTGTCTATTTAATCGGCTTGGGTCTACAGTTCGCACAAAGCACGATTTACTTCTGGTTACCGGAGTTTATTTCATACCCGCTTATCTATGGTGCTTTGGCATTCTTTTATATCATGATGTTTAGCATGTTCGGCTATGTTGTCTATCAGTATCATGCGGAACTTGGCTACGGCATTGATGCAGAGCAAATCATGAATAATGAGAATGTTCAGCAAGTCGAAGAGCTTAGAAAGCTGGCGCATGCTGATGTATATATTCAGGAAGGGCGATTTGATGATGCCGAGGCTGTGTTGTATGAGACTGCTAAAAATCCTCAGTATAGCGCGCAAGCATTGGAGCGTTTAATTAAGCTCAATATTGCTCGCAATAATCCAGTTGCAACGGTTAAAGCGGCGCGTGCCTATTTTGATCAGAAAGACTTATTCAGACATGCGCCTAAAGCTTTGGCCCTGTATCAGGAAATTGACTCTTTTGAGCCACGCTTTAAGCCGATGAATGCCAGTGCTCGCGCTGTGCTTATTGGTGCGATACGTAATCCGAAGCTATTACCGGTGGTAGAAAAACTGACTACCGATATGCAGGAAAAATTTGAGCAGGATCCAGACTTGGCTAAAGCTCTGTCTGCAGAAGCCAAGTTTTATGCTGAAGTCATGAACGATGATGACAAGGCGATTGATTTGCTAAAAAAGTTACTCGCTAAGTTCCCACACGGCAGTCATAAAATAGAAGCAGAAAGACTGTTAGGCGTTTGTACGAACATGAAGCAGACACTGAGTCCTAATACATAAATCAATCATCGAATAAACGTTAAAAGCGCTACAGGATTATTCCTCTTGTAGCGCTTTTTTTGCTTCTTGTCCGGCAAAGGTATCGGGGTATTTTTGGCTTAATAATCCCAATACTTTTTGTTTGCCCTGCCAGTCGCCATTTTGTCCTGCGGCAAAAGCAAAATGCAGCAACAAATCAGGAAGCTTTTCTAAATTATGATAGTGTTGAACCAGTAGCGTGATAATCGGCTTGATTGGTTCAGTCTTTTTATGTCGAACTTGTTTACGTGCATAATCCAGCAAAATATTGGCTGGAATCGGCTTAAAGCCAATGCCGTTATGTTTCAAATCGTTCAGGCACTGATCAGCGAGCGATGCCAGCGACTCGTTATGAACTGAACCTTGCATAATCTCAGCACATAAAGACGCATAGTTTGTAGAACCTGGTGATGCCTTCTCTAAATTATATAAACGATTTAAAACATCTTTATTGTGAGGCTGATCGCGCAAAATGCTATAGAAATGAGTTTTTGCCTGCTCGAAGTTCAGGTTCTGTGTAGCGGCCAGACCTTTGCGGTAATGATCGTCAATGCGTTCCGCCGTATCATCTTTTACTGGCACATCAATAAACTCAGTGGTGTTTTCTGCACTTGCTGCCTGGGGATTGAACTTGATCAGTTTAAGTAACCAGACACAAATTGCGCCACCCAACAATCCGCCAAAGTGAGCCATATAGGCAACATTGTCATTGCTCATACTGTCTTGTACTAATTCTTTTGCCAGCCAATAAAATAAGACTAATGCAGCCGGTAATCGAACATAGTTAAAAATCACAAAAACCCAGTAGAAATAGCGGATACTCTTTAATCCATACCAGGCGGCAAATCCACCCATCAGGCCAGCAATAGCACCTGATGCACCGACCAGAGGGACGAATTTATCATCTGTTGTGATGGCAAAGAAAGTTACAGCTACCAAACCTGACAGGATGTAAGTGGTGAACATTTTGGTTCGACCCATTAATAATTCGAGGTTGTAGCCAAACAAAAACAGAAAGATCATGTTGCCTATCAGGTGGCCTATATCGCCATGCATAAACATATGGGTAAAGGCAGTAAATAGGCTCGGATCAGAGGGAAAAAATGCGTATTGGAAAATCGATGCCTCGCCGAGAATGGATTCAAGCTCTTCTCGCTTCTTACGCCATTCAATCGAATAATCTGTCCGCGATTTAATGTATTTTGCAAATTTCTGATCCAATAAGACCGATTGAACTAAGTACTCTTCGGGGATATTGGGGTTATTTAATGCGTCATAAAGATCGCCTCTCTCTTCCAATGAGTAATCCTTGAGTGCTTGTCGCTCAAGGCTCATCATGTCTTCCTCAAGATAAAATTCTATACCTTGATAAAAAATATCATCGTCATTTGATTGCAATGAAAAAAAAGCAATAACGTTTACGAGAATGATCAGAATCGTCAAAATCGGCGGATTTTTTTTAGAAATTCGGTTTTCGGCTGGTATCAGTAGCATTGTTTATAGTTATGTATATCCCTCAAAGGCCTTACTCTAACTGATTTTATAGGTATTGTTAAAAATAAATTAACCCTTTCCATAAATGCAGCCGTTTGTAGCTCCGAGCAACATAGCTCAACAGAGCCTCAGGAGATGGGTATGAAAGTCATCAATGCTAGTTTTGCAGTTTTAATAGTGGCAACCGTGTTGTTGCTGTTCTTGCGGCAATGGAATGATAGTGGTTATAAAGTGCCAGAGCAGCAAACTGTTATAGACACATCACAAGCTGAGTCTGAGTTCTTCAGTTGTTCTGACACCATGGTTAGAGCCGATGGTCAGCCCCACCAGACTTTGTATTGTCGAAAGGAAAGCGAGTATTGCTATATGGCCAGCGGTGGTGCGGCGGTCAGTCATGGCGTTGAGTGCAGGAAGTTACCGTGGAAAGATGCAACCTGTGATGACCTGCCGATTACAGATGCCCCTGGCGGCATTTGTAAAGGTAATGCCCAAACCGGTATTCGGGTAGAGTTTGTCTTTCCTTAGAGGCTTTACCAGCAAATTATGGCCAGTAAGTTTTAGTCAGTGTTTGGCCGACAATTCACCACAACACTTCCCTTGTTTAAAATAAATTAACCCTTTTCCTCAAAGTGGTCGTTTGTATTAGTGAACAACAAGCCCAACAAGAACCAAAGGAGAAGGGTATGAAAATTATAACCGCCAGCTTTATCGGTTTAATCGTAACGGCAGTGTTATTACTGTTGATGAGCCAGTTGATTAGCAGTGAGCACGAGGTTCAAGAAAGACCAGATAGGGTTGCAATTGATAATACACCACTACCACCAGAAAAAACGGATCCCAGGCCACGGCCACAGGAACCACAGCCTCCGGCGGTAGCTCCATCTGCTGGGGATGCAGTGCCAATACGTCCTTCGACGGTCGATACAGTTGAGATACCGACAGTAGACTTTGAACCAGTTGAAACCAATTTTACGACACCGATTGGCGCTCCAGGAACTCCAGAGTTCTTAGACAGCAGAAGTGCGCTGCCTTTATATCAAGCACAGCCGAATTATCCGGTGGGCCCGGCAAGTCAGGGCATCGAGGGCTGGGTATTGTTGCAGTACGACGTGGACAGCAGCGGCAGCCTGTCGAATATAAAAGTGGTGGATGCGCAACCAAGAAGGACATTTGACCGCGAAGCGATAGCTGCATTAAAAAAATGGAAGTTCCGACCGGCTATGGATAACGGGAACCCAGTGTCTGTTAAAGGTCAGACGGTGAAGATTGAGTTTAATTTAGAGCAGGAGTGAAGAATCAGAGTGTTGGGTTACGAGGCTTCGCCTCTAACCCAACCTATAAAAAGAAAAAGCTTGATCATAGGATGGGTTAGCTTGAAAAGCGTAACCCATCAATACTAATTAAAATTTAAATTTTGAACTTAGTTTTCAGCTTCTTTTTTACCAATTCATTTTTAAGCTCAACATACTGCGGCAAGCCATTTTTGTACGGCGGGTATGATTCGCCCTGAATCAATGGCTGCAGGTATTGGCGGCATTCTTCGGTGATACCAAAACCGTCGCGTGTAATGTAGCTGCGAGGCATCATCTTTTCGACATTGGCAACATCGGCCAATTTGGCTTCGCCAATCGTCCAGCTGTATTTCTTGGTTTTCTTGCGAACAATGGTTGGCATCACAGCGTTTTTACCGGCATCAGCAAATTCAACCGCGGCTTTACCCACGGCATACGCCTGGTCAACATCGGTGGCAGAAGCAATATGGCGCGCAGCGCGCTGTAAATAGTCGGATACTGCCCAGTGATATTTGTAGCCAAGCGCATCTTTAATCATATTGGCAACAACCGGCGCAACACCGCCCAATTGCTTATGGCCAAAGGCATCGGTGGTGCCAGAATCAGCCAGGAAAGTCCCGTCTTTATAAGCTGTACCTTCTGAAACCACAATCGCGCAGTAACCGAATTTCTTAACGGTCCGATCTACTTTCTTGAGGAATTTCTCTTTGTTGAAAGCAATTTCCGGGAACAGGATGATGTGCGGTGCGTCGCCTTCCTTTTCGCAAGCTAAACCACCAGCCGCTGCAATCCAACCAGCGTGACGGCCCATGACTTCCATCACGAACACCTTAGTCGAAGTTTCGGCCATCGACTTAACATCGAAAGCCGCTTCGCGAATGGACACAGCAACATATTTGGCCACTGAGCCGAAGCCTGGGCAGTTGTCAGTAATCGGCAGATCGTTATCAACGGTTTTAGGAATGCCGATACAGGTAATCGGGTAACCCATGGTTTCACTTAACTGAGATACCTTGTGTGCGGTATCCTGCGAATCGCCGCCACCATTGTAGAAGAAATAGCGAATATCATGCGCCTTGAATACTTCGATTAGTCGCTCGTACTCAGCTTTGTTTTCTTCAATGCTTTTCAATTTATGGCGACAGGAACCGAAAGCACCAGATGGCGTGAACTTAAGGCCAGCAATATCTTTTTTCGACTCTTTGCTGGTATCGATCAACTCTTCGCGAAGTGCACCGATAATACCGTTTTTTCCGGCATACACTTTGCCGATGTTCTTAGAAGCGCGAGCCGCTTCAATCACGCCACACGCGGTAGCATTGATCACTGCAGTTACGCCACCGGATTGGGCGTAGAATGCGTTGTATTTTTTCTTAGCCATGGAATGTCCTCAGCAGAATTTTTAGATATTGGGTATCAAGACCCACAAAATTGACGCGATTTTACCTTATTTCGAGAATTATCGCTTCAATAGATAGTGGTTTTTTATCTACAAAGTACCGAGTTTAAAGAAAAGATGCTTGTGAGCACGCATGTTCAGCGATTACCAATTACCCCATTTATATTGAGCTGAACCTCCAGCCAGTCATAGCAATTCAAAACAGGACGTTTTGAATAGTAAAATTCGGGACAGGGATGGAACGTATTTTACGGTGCGTTAAGTGACTTGATGGGGGTGAAGGTAGTCGTTTAGACGACCTCAATATACGGGGTGGACTTCTTTTGGTTACTTTTCTTATCCACGTAAGAAAAGTAACTCGCTGAGAAGCGAAACCAATATTTAAGGGATGTTATGTATTCAGATGCAAGCAGGGCGCTAAAGTATGCTCTGTAAGTTAAATAATATTAATTCTAATGAATAGATGACGGATTTTTCTGCTTCGCTTATGATTATCCCCACATCTTAGAAACAACATCGATAACATGCATATTCATATTCTTGGCATTTGCGGTACTTTCATGGGCGGGATTGCTTTGCTGGCGAAACAGCGCGGTATTTCGGTCAGTGGTAGTGACCAGAATGTTTATCCGCCAATGAGCACGCAGCTGGAAGAGCAGGGGATTGAGCTGATTCAGGGCTTTGACCCTGAGCATATCCCTGAGCACACCGATTGTGTGGTGGTGGGTAATGCCATGTCGCGCGGTAATCCTTCGGTGGAATACGTCCTGGAGCAGGGCTTAAAGTACCGCTCAGGCCCGCAATGGCTGTCCGAGAATATTCTTCATGATAAGTGGGTGCTGGCCGCGTCAGGAACCCACGGCAAAACCACCACAGCCAGTATGCTGGCCTGGATATTAGAATATGCCAATCTTAATCCAGGTTTTTTAATTGGCGGTGTGCCAGAGAATTTTGGTTTGTCGGCACGAGTGACCGAATCACCATTCTTTGTGGTCGAGGCCGATGAATATGACACTGCCTTTTTCGATAAACGTTCCAAATTTGTTCACTATCGCCCGCGTACTTTGGTCATGAACAATCTTGAATATGATCATGCGGATATCTTCCCGAATCTTGAGGCGATTAAAACTCAATTCCATCATCTGTTGCGCATTGTGCCGGGTAATGGTCTGGTCATATATCCTAAAGCAGATGCCAATTTGCAGGATGTGGCTGACCGTGGACTATGGTCGGGCAAAGAGCTGATTGGCGACGAACAGGGCTGGCAATATAAGTTGCTGCAAGATGACGGCAGTCATTTTGAGGTGTATTTCGCCGGACAAAAGCAAGGTGCAGTGAACTGGCCTTTGATTGGCCTGCATAATGTGAACAATGCCTTGGCCGCAATTGCTGCAGCCCGTCATGCAGGTGTTCCTGCCAGTCATTGTTGCGATGCGCTGGCTGAGTTTAAAAACGTTAAACGTCGTATGGAACTCAAAGGCGAGGCTGGTGGGGTGAAGGTCTATGATGATTTTGCGCATCATCCGACTGCGGTAAAAACCACGCTCGACGGCTTCCGCGCCAAAGTCGGCGAACAGCGCGTGATTGCGATTGTTGACTTGCGTTCGGCGACCATGCGCTCCGGGATTCATAAAGATACCTTGCTGGCTTCGCTGAAAGGTGCTGATCGAGTGATTATTCATAAGCCAGCTGAATTTGACTGGCAATTTCCAGTAGAGCAGGTCAATCAGTTCGATAGTCTGCAAATATTGCCCGATGTGGATTCAATACTGAATTCATTGAAGGAAATGGTACAATCGGGCGACAACATTCTTGTGATGAGCAATGGCGGCTTTGGTGCCATTCATCAGAAACTATTGCAACAATTGGCGGCTTAATGAGCGAATCTTCTTTAATGCACACGGGTTTAAAGCAAACAGGCAAAGCAATCACGCTGGCGGTGACCGGTGCTTCCGGCGCGCCCTATGCGTTGCGTTTGCTGGAACAACTTGCACAGCATTATGACACTGTCTATTTAATGCTATCCAGCGCAGCCCGCGTGGTATTTGCCACTGAGGTCGAGGTGCAGGTCAGCAAGGCCCCAAGTGTTATTGAGAAAGAGCTGTCACAACATTTAGGCATTGCCGAAGGAAAGATCAAAGCATTTTCCAGCGACAACTGGATGGCACCAGTGGCCAGCGGTTCCAGCGCACCTAAGCAGATGATTATTTGCCCCTGCAGCACCGGCACCCTGAGTGCGATTGCGCATGGCGCCTCCGATAATTTGATTGAACGTGCCGCCGATGTAGTGCTGAAAGAACGCGGACAATTGTTATTGGTGCCACGCGAAATGCCCTATAACACTATCCATCTGCAGAACATGACCAAGCTATCGGAAATGGGCGTGACCATTATGCCAGCCTCGCCGGGTTTTTATAATGAACCCAAGACCATTGAAGACCTGGTCGATTTCGTAGTGGCGCGGATCCTTGATCATTTGGATATTGCCCACACCTTAGGTCATAGATGGGGTTATTCCAAAGATTAGTTCTAGATGTTTGTGCTGAGGCATCAAGTATTGTGTACGGACAAGTCATGACTTGTCCCTACTTTTTTTCAGGGCCGCAGATTCTCGCTCTTGGTAGGGGCAGACCAATGTGTCTGCCCAAGCTTTAGAATCATACAAATTTGTAGGGTGTGCCTTGGCCCACCGAAACAAACATAAGCATGGTAATTAAATGACAAAAGCATTATCTATTTCGAATTTAAGCAAAACCTATAAAAACGGCGTGCAGGCTTTGAAGGGGATTGACCTGGAAGTAGAGCAGGGTGATTTCTTTGCATTGCTTGGCCCGAATGGTGCTGGTAAATCAACCACTATCGGTATTATCAGTTCACTGATTAATAAGTCCGGCGGCAATGTGCAAGTGTTTGGTCATGATATTGATAGTGACTTAACTAACGCCAAGAAAATGCTGGGGCTGGTGCCACAGGAGTTTAACTTCAACATCTTTGAAGGTGTTGAACAAATTATCTGGCAGCAGGCAGGCTATTACGGTATTGGCCGCAAAGAAGCCAAAAAACGCGCCCAGCCATTGCTGGAGCAACTCGGTTTGTGGGACAAACGCAACAGCCCAGCAAGAGAATTATCAGGCGGTATGAAGCGTCGCCTGATGATTGCGCGCGGCTTAATTCATGATCCGAAACTATTAATTCTGGATGAGCCAACTGCAGGCGTGGATATCGAAATTCGTCGCTCGATGTGGGAGTTCATGCAGGATTTGAATGAAAAGGGCACGACTATTGTTCTGACCACCCACTATCTGGAAGAGGCGGAAAGTCTGTGTCGTAATATCGCGATTATCAATCATGGTGAGATTGTTGAAAACACCAACATGAAATCCTTGTTAGCAAAATTGGACATGGAAACTTTTGTGTTGGATACCACCGGTTTGCCAGAACAACTGCCAAAAATTGATGGTTATGAAGTGCGTCGTCGAGACGAAACAACCATGGAAGTAGATGTACATAAAGGCGCTGGCGTGAATGGCGTTTTTGCAGCTCTGAGCCAACAGGAGATTACTGTATTGAGTATGCGTAACAAAGCCAACCGCTTAGAGGAGTTGTTTGTGAGACTGACAGAAGATCAAGCGGGAGGGCAGACCTCATGAATTATGTCGCTTTCAAAACCATTGTCACCAAAGAAATTATCCGCTGGACTCGTATCTGGTCGCAAACCTTGCTTCCGCCAGCGATTACCATGACCTTGTATTTTGTGATTTTCGGTAATCTTATCGGCTCACGCGTCGGTGAAATGGACGGCTTTGGTTACATGGAATATATCGTACCGGGCTTGATTATGATGTCAGTAATCACCAGTTCCTACGGCAACGTGGTGTCCTCATTTTTCAGCGCGAAATATCAGCGTTCGATTGAAGAGATGATGGTTTCGCCAGTGTCAAACTGGGTGATCCTGTTTGGTTTTGTCGGCGGTGGTGTCTTACGCGGTTTACTGACCGGTCTTATCGTCACCATCATTGCTTCATTTTTCGTCGAGTTAAAAGTCTATAATGCCTTTGTGGTCGTCAGCGTGGTCTTTTTGACCTCAGTCTTGTTCGCGATTGGTGGTTTCCTCAACGCGCTATTTGCTCGCAAGTTTGATGACGTGGCAATTGTACCAACCTTTATTCTGACGCCACTAACCTATCTCGGTGGTGTCTTTTACTCAATCAGCTTATTGCCAGAGTTTTGGCAGGCCGTTTCAAAAGCGAACCCTATTATTTATATGGTTAATGCTTTCCGCTATGGCTTTTTGGGCGCTTCTGATATTGGCATCGAAATAGCATTTGTCCTTATTCTGGTCTTCATCGTGGCATTAACCAGTCTATCGATTTACTTGTTGAACCGAGGTACCGGACTTCGTGCCTGAGCAAGAAGGCAATCGTGTCATCCCTATCTTTCCGCTGCAGCGGGTAGTCTTTCCTGATAGCGTGCTCAGATTACAAATATTTGAGCAACGCTATCTGGATATGATCGCCAGGCAATTATCGCAACAACAAGGCTTCGGCGTAACCTTGATTAAGAAAGGCAATGAAGCAGGTATTCCTGCAACCCCCTTTGAATTTGGTACCTATGTCGAAATCGTCGACTTCGACCAGAAAGATAATGGCTTATTGCTGATCACCTGTCTTGGCCAAAAGCGATTCCGTATCAACAGTCAAACCGTCATGCCGGACAAACTCATCACCGCCAATGTGTCCTGGCTTGACCCTTTAAAACAACGGGCAATAACTGACGATCAATCGGAGCTACTTCATTTACTCAGCGATCTGTCTAAGCATCCGCAAGTGGATATTCTGGATGTGCCTGAGCGCTGGACTGAACTTGGTTTTGTGTTGGAGCGGTTAACCGAATACATGCCCATCACCGAAAAACAAAAACAGGCAGTACTCGAAGAGTCAGATCTGGATACCCGCATTGCTATGTTGTATCAGATGTTGGGTTGGTTGGCCTAATATTGTCAATTTCGTAACTTTCTGAGAGAATCCCAAGGTTTTTTATAACTATTAAACCGAGGGAACTTATGAAGACAATAAGAAATTTACTAATTATCTCAATGGTAATTACGCTAAGCGCATGTGCTACACGATTAACGAAACCTGAAGGTCCGGCTGAGGCACCAGAAACTGCATTTAGGGCCTATGAAAGGGTCATATTAGCTCCAATCACCATTTCTCCAGATTTTGCAGAACATAGTTCTAACCAATCAGCCAGAGATAAAATGGATAACTATTTAAAGCAATTGATGGCGTCAACATTTAAAGACGTGGAGTTTGAAATGGTTGGTGATGCATCTAAAGTTGTACCTAATGGCAAGAGAACATTGGTTATTCAGCCGCACATAAAAGAAATTAAGTTCGTTAATACAGCCGCTCGAATTTTTGCTGGTGCAATAGCGGGAGGTTCAGCTGTGTTAATGGAGGTTTCAATGGATGACATTAATGCTAATAAGTCGATTGGAAACCCTGAGTTCTATGCAGATGCCAGCGCCTGGTCAGGTTGGGGAGCTGACAATAAGGTACTAAATAGAGTGATTGAAGATATTAACTTTTATTTTAGAACGAACTACTAATTAAAAGCACAGAGAAGAGCCTGCTTAATGAAGCAGGCTTTTTTTTAGCTTTGATAAATGAGCTTGGTTTGAAGCAACAATAGAAAACGTCAGAATCTTTTACAAAAAACATAATAAGTCATAAAAAAACGGATCGACTAGTTAACATTTCTCAACCAAATCAAATAGATAAAAATTTTGGCACGGTTTATGCTTACTATATAGATGAACACAGCAATTGTGTTTTATCCCCAGCTAAATTCTATTGAGACTAGCATTCTGCTAGAAGCTGAATAGAAAGCAGCTTATCAATGCGCAAGCCATTAGCCCACCGAAAGGTGGGCTCTTTTTTTGTCTGCAAGAAATCTTCTGGTGTTGGAAAGTCATTGTGAAATTTGTATCGGTGGGCCAAGGCCCACCCTACGTTTTTATTTGTATGGCGTAGAGGCAGTAATCGTAGGTTGGATCAAAGAAATGCCATCCAACAAAATAATACGCGTCAAACTGTAGGGGCGAGTTGCGCTCGCCCGATTGGATGTTGAAAGATAAGCTACATCAGAATTTGATCTTACGGGATTTTTTCAATTCTTATGTAGGTTGGTGATGAGCGAAGCGAATCCCAACAGCTTTTAATACACCCATTGTTGCACCCAAGGGCAGGCTACGCTCGCATTCGCTTCGCTCATCACCAACCTACGATTATTTCCTTTGCACCAAACACTATCAATCCATTGTAATAACCATTCGGGCAGGCACATTGGCCTGCCCCTCCAATATACTCTTATCAATCATAAAAAGCAGATTCCCTAAAGGGATTCCCTTTGGAACATTCCCCACATCCTTGTGGGTCAGATGACATGGCTTAAGGGCTGTCATTCCAAACTTGATTTGGAATCTGCTCTTTTCTCTTTGGCAGGTTGCCTCTACCAGAACTCATCGTGTGCTAAGTCGTTTGTACGGACAACTCATGAGTTGTCCCTACGTTCAGGCAGGCACAGAGGCACGCCCTACCTCTACCAGAAATAAAAAAGCCGCTTACTTTGTAGTAAACGGCTTTTAATTTGCCTAACCTAATCGATGCTTACATCGATATTATAAGCTCATCCAAATTACTGAACACTACTACGCATGCTATTCAATTCCTGAATCCATGTTTGTACTTTAGGTTCTTTTTCCGTCATCGCAGCAATTAAGCTTGATTGGTAGTCCTTTTGTTTTTTCTGTAATTCAGGATCATTCATGATCGCTGTGCGAGCTTTAATGAAGTCTTGCTGGTATTTAGCTAACGTTTGTTGCATCTTCTTGGCTTCTTCGGAAGCTGGATCCGCTTTTTGTAATTTCTGCTGTAGTTGGACAAACTTCTCTTCCTTTTCCTTAGGGAAGCCTGCTTCGGCAGCTACATCATTAAAGCTTTTTTGCAGCTCATCCTGCTGCTTTTTAAGTTCGGTATTTTCTTCAATAACCTGTTTCTGAACATTGGCTAACTTAGCCTGTATCTCCATGGCCTTTTGTTGCGACTGAACCTGTGCTGGCTGTTGAGCCGCTGGAACTTGGTTCGCTGGCGGCTGGTTCGCCTGTACCGATGCAATTGCGAATAAACTAGCTAATGGTAGGGTTAATAGTTTTGTTGTAAGTCTCATAAATTCTCCTCATGCACATAACAATAAATTTCAAACTTTGGGCAAACGCGCCCTCCTGATGTCCGACAGGTCTAAATTTCAGAGTTCAGAATTTTTTATAAAAATGAGGTATTAACTGGGTATTTTTCTTGACTTGCAGAGTGTTTAATTCGCTACAGCCACCATGTGGCGGGGCTTTGAAGAGAATTTAACTTTTATATACATCTAAATAAAAAAACCGGCAAAGCTACCGGTTTTTTAAACAATCAGATGATTAGCAGGATTTAAATACGAGGATCAACATCCGCGTCATAGTCAACGCCATCTACTTCAAAGCCAAACAGTTTGAAAAATTCATGCTGATAACCTTTGTAGTCTGAAATCTCATTGATGTTTTCAGTCGACGCAATTTGCCACAAGTCTTCAACTTTGTTTTGAATCGAATCATCAAGCTCTTTCAGATCCAGACGGTAGCGACGAGTATCATCATAAATCTCATCATCGCCATACATCTGATCCATGATTAAACCTTTAATCTGATGAATCGGATCTTCATGTACGCCATTTTCTTTCATCACTTTGTATAGCAGTGAAATGTATAAAGGCATCACAGGAATAGCCGAGCTTGCCTGCGTGACAACGGCTTTAAGAACAGCAACGTTGGCTGTACCATTGTATTTGTCCTGCAAGTTGGCATGAATCGCATGAGATGCGCGATCGAGATCTTCTTTCGCTTTACCGATAGTGGCGTGACCATAAATAGGCCAGGTCAGTTTCTTACCGATGTAAGTGTAAGCAACTGTCTTAACGCCATCAGCCAGAACGCCAGCTTCATCAAGAGCTTTCATCCAAAGCTCCCAATCTTCGCCGCCCATGACCTTGATGGTGTTCTGAATATCATCGTCGGTTGCAGGGTCAATGCTGATGTCGTGCACAATACCTTTATCAGTGTTCAAGGTTTTTTCGGTCACTGCTTCGCCGATAGGCTTCAATACTGACTTATAAACTTCACCGGTTTCTGGGTCCTGACGACGAGGAGAAGCCAATGAGTAAACCACCATATCGATTTTACCCATTTCTTCTTTGATGATTTTAATCGCGTCTTCTTTGGCTTGATTGGAGAATGCATCACCATTGATACTCTTGTTCCATAAACCTGCTTTGTCGGCTGCGATTTCAAAACCACGGTTGTTATACCAGCCCGCAGTACCTGTCCTGGATTCAGTGGGCTCTTTTTCAAAGAACAAACCTAATGTTTTCGCGCCATAGCCAAAAGCCGACACAATTCGTGAGGCCAGGCCATAACCGGTTGATGAGCCAATCACTAATACATTTTTTGGGCCAGCTTCAGCGTCCACTGGCATATTATTCTTAACGTATTCAATCTGTTCATTAACATGGGCAACGCAGCCATGTGGGTGTGCTGTGGTACATACGAAACCACGAACTTTAGGCTTAATAACCATAAAATCTAATCTCCGGACAAAAATATGGCGGTATTGTACCGTTTTTTGAGGGCAAAGAGGTACTACCAAAGTGCATCGGTCTTGGCTAATATGAGACAAAGTTCAAATCTATGCTATTCTTCGATAACTCATTGAATTCATGATTAAAAAATATAAATAATTGGGGTTTAACAATGACAGACGGAAGACAAACGATAAAAAAGGGTGCCAATAAAGCTGGTTCAGGCTGTTTGACCGCTTTTGGAGCGATATTTTTCTTTGCTGGAGTGGGTATTTTCTTATGGGGCCTGGTCTCTATTTATGACGCTTATGAAGCCCGCGGTTGGCAACCAGTCGAAGCAACCATAACCCATGTTGAGCAGGTCATATCGCGCGGCGACGACAGTACCACTTATGGCGTCAAGGGTAGCTTTCAATATGAATTCAATGGTCAGCGCTACAGCTCAAATCAACTCAACTTCTATACCGGCACCGATAATATAGGCAGTTATCAACAAGACTTTTATTACAAACTTTCTCGAGTCAAAAATAATAAAAAAACCATAACTGCCTATGTGAACCCTGATAATCCCAATCAAGCAGTCATCGACAAGTCTATCCGTTGGGGCATGCTGGGATTCCAGTCTATATTCCTGTTTGTGTTTGGTGGAGTAGGGCTTGGCATCATGCTGTTTGGGCGCTATGCCAAAAAGAAAGCCAGCAAAGAACAAGAGTTGCAACAACTGTTCCCCGATGAACCCTGGAACTGGAAGGATGAATGGCAAACCAATCGATTCAAAGCTACTACGGGAACTGGTTTTAAAGTCTTGCTTGGCTTCGCCATTTTCTGGAACCTGATCGCCATACCCGCTTCAGTAATGGCGATGATTGAATTTTTTAAAACCTTCGATTATCCAATACTGTTTGTTCTGCTATTCCCTTTGGTGGGAGTTGGCTTATTAGTCGCAGCCTATATCGCATTTATGCGTCATAAAAAATACGGCACCAGCGAGCTGGTTTTGCAGCAAACACCGATCGCCATCGGTGGCATCAATCGCGGAACCATCGAAGTACCAAATGACCAGGCTAATAATCAGTCCTTTGGTAAGCCGTTAGAGGCAGTTGTTACGCTCACTTGCCAACGTAAAATCACAACGGGAAGCGGCAAGAATCGTAGCACTAAAACAACCATTCTTTGGCAAGATGATCGCCGTGTTCGCTCTACTATTAAAGGGCACAACACCTCAAGCTACGAATTTGAATTTAAAGTCCCGGAAGAGCTTCCGCAATCGGATGACTCTAATCAAAACAATCGTGTTGAGTGGGTGTTGCAAATAGAACGAGAACAACCGGGTATCGATCTTAAGTTGCAGTTTATCGTTCCGGGGTATGTGGTTGCGCACCGCGTCGCGCTAGAAGCAGCTGAAACGGATCTCTTTGCTTCAGGCTTTGATAGCTCAAATGATGCAGGGTCAGGTGGTCCAAATCATTTAGGAAGCTGGAAAAACTTAGGCCTCGAAGACTCAGTCACCTCACAAGGTAATCGCTATTATTTCTCTGCCTTTCGTAACCTGAGCTTTGCTGTTAGCTTAATCTTTTTTGGTTTGATTTTCGGCTCGATTGGCATAGGGGTTAATGTATTCGGCGATGCACCAATCATTTTCTTAATCGCTTTTGGCGGTTTCGGTGTTTTATTTTTGATACTGGGTTTAAGGCAATTAACTTATAAAAGTGAAGTAACGGTCAGTGCAGGGCAGTTGCAAGTCGCATCAGGCCATCTCTTAATGTCTGCGCCAAAAATCATCCAACGAAATGAAATTGAAAGTATTACCGCTAACAGCAATATGAGCGTTGGCAGCAAGCAGGTCTTTCATGTTACTGCAGCTCTAACCGATGGCAGCAAACTTGTGCTGGCCAAAAACTTATTGATGCGCAGTGATGTGGAATCCTTTATTGAAAAAATAAAAAATGAAATAGGTATAAGGCAGGACTAGTACGAGTAATAATCTTACTGTAGGGGCGAGTTGTGCTCGCCCATCCGAAGGCGCTTCTATCTTTTGTAGGGACAAGTCATGACTTGTCCCTACGTTCGAGTCACGCAGCCACAGCCCCTACCAATAGCTCTTGGTATCAATTCAACCGGTACTTCTGTTTATCATAAGCCCAGCTGGCAAATTGTGCGTAAGCCAGTGCCAGCAATTCTTGCTCAGTGTCATGAGCCGACTCTTTGCCAAAATGTCCATCCGTGTATGGATAAGTTATTGGCTGTTGATTAGGACGCAAAATAACCACTTCCTGCCCATCCCAATACGCCTGATTATCACCATACTGCATAATCGCTCGCCCTTGATAGTTGACGGGGAGCTGAGTTAAGTCATGTCCTAACATGGGTACCTGATGACCAATGCCCAGTAGCGATAACAGGGTTGGTGCCAAATCAATTTGACTGACCAGTGTGCTGTCAATTTTAGGCTCTATATCCGGGCTGATAATAAATCCTGGAATGTGGAAATGATTGATAGGCACCAGGGAATCGCCCCATACTCTGGCATCATGATCAGCAACCACCATAACCACAGAGTTTTCCATCATGCCTTTCGCTTCGAGTTCTTGTAGGAATTTTCCCAAAGCATAGTCTGCATATTTAACTGCGTTATTTACCGTCTGCTTAGGTTCTTCATAAAGCTCAATTTTGTCATCCGGAAACTCAAACGGCGTGTGGTTTGTTGATGTGAAAATCAAACTGAATTTAGGCTGTCCCGTCTCTGATTGAAGATAGTTTAGTGCCTGATCAAAAAGATCTTCATCACTGACACCCCAGTTGCCGACAAAAGACGGATTGGCATAATCATTTTGATCGATAGTCAAATCAAAACCATTGTTCAGAAAAAATCCCTTCATATTATCGAAGTGACTTTCGCCGCCATAAATAAAACTACTTTCGTAACCGTACTCTGAAAGAAGCCCGGCCAGGCTAAAAAAATTACCCTGTGCTTTAGGTAGCTTCAATACTGGGCGAGCAGGCGAGGGCAAAAAGCCAGTGGTAATGGCTTCTAAGCCACGCGCAGAACGAGTGCCTGTTGCGTAAAGGTTTTCGAAGAACCAGCTTTTGTCGCGCCATTGATCGATATTAGGGGTTAAAGACTTCCCACCGAGCGAACCCACAAACTGAGCGCCGAGGCTTTCTTCAACCACAATAATCAGGTTGCGCTTCTGAAAAGACTGGCTTGGCGTCAGTTGATGCAGGCTCGGCATATCCGAAGGCACCAGTTGACCTAGTTCCTGCGATTGCTGGCCAATAATTTGCAACATGGTTGCTTCAGGGATTTCGCCGTAAAGTTTGGCAGCAGAAGTCTCATTGCCCATTTGATATAAGGCATACATGACACTGTAGGTTGAATTCAGAGGCAAGGTATTAAGCATGCGGTCATTGGAAAAGGCGACCATTGCGGGGTTAATTGGGCGGTGCTGAATACCCGAGCGAGCACCAAGCAATAGCAAAACCAATAATGGTAATAGAAATAAAAAGCTGGCTGGGCTGAATACAGCAACCTCACCGCGTTGGCGTTTCAGCCATTGACGAGTGAGCCAGCCAGTTGCGACTAACAGAAGTGTGCCAATGACCAGCTCAAGCAGGTAGCCATTGAAGAGCATCCCAAATACCTCATTAGGACTGCTGAGATATTCGAAGAATAAACGATTGGGGCGTGTGTCGTACTCGCTAATGAAGGTCGGTGTCGATAGCTCCATCAAAACCAGCAGCAACAGAACCACCCAGCTGTAGACTTTTATAGCTCGCGAAAGCCAGTGACCATTGAATGGAGTCAGTGCATGGAGAGCTAAGGCCAATAGCGGCAGGAATAGCAGTTGCGATAAAGTCGCCAGATCAACGCGTAAGCCACCGATAAAAATAGCCAGAATTTCATCAGCCCCCTCAATTCGTGGCCATTGCCATAACACAATAGCTAAACGAGAAATCGTCAAAAGGGTTAGGGCAAGCAAAAAGAACTGCCCTAAAAAGCCAAGCTGTTTACGAATAAATAGCGTCATGTGATTAAACCTAAATTGATATAGGTCAATCATGGGGCTTAGCAAGATTGCAACAATGGACAAAAGACCATGGCCCAGACAACCGCTATTGGAGATAGGAACTTAAATGGGGTACATTTGTCTATACAGCGTCTTTTATGAAAATAAACAAGCTAAGGTATCACATTGAAAAGTAGCAAGATTTGGTTCTTAATCGCGTTTTTGACGATCATCATTGCATTCGATATTTCCGATCTCTATACCGATATCACTCTCAAAGCGAAAGTTGATCATTTATACGTCGAAGCCTTCATGATTTTGGTCACAGCGCTGGTCATCATCTACCTCATCATGCAGGTCGTTCGCCAGCGAACTGCTGTGGCGGGCCTTGAAACAGAACTTCGGGAAAGTAAACAGCTACTTCAGGAACAGAAATCGCAAATGCAGGAAGCGCGTAAAGAATACAGCGAAGTGATTCGCAAGCAATTTGACGAATGGAATCTGACTGGCAGCGAAATCGATACCGCTTATCTTCTTCTTAAAGGCCTCAGCTTCAACGAAATTGCCGAAGTTAGAGGTATCAAAGAAAAATCCGTCCGCCAGCAAGCCTCGCAAATTTACCAAAAAGCCAACCTACCCGGCCGCCACGCATTCGCCGCCTGGTTCTTCGAAGACTTTATGGGGTAGGAGTGCGCCATAATCTATTGTAGGGACACCGGCACTGCCTCTGCCAAGATGATAGGTTGTCTATCACTAAACTCTGTCATCCCGCGGTTTAACCGCGGGATCCAGTGACTTTGCTCTTTCTATCAGGTTAAACCGTGTTGGTTAGAGCTCGGCTCGCTCATCTCAAAGGCGCTTCCATCTTTTGTACGGACAAGGGTCTGCCCCGTTGGGTGCTCATGAGTTGTCCCTACGTTCGCGGGCAGGCATACAGGCAACCCCCAAACCTAGCGAACCGAATAGTAACGTCCCGGCCGCTCACGCTTCGATAGAACCAGTTGCCACAACTGACCATTCTTAGAGCGGAAAAATCCCGCACTACAATGCAGGTAATATTTCCACATTCGATAAAAGCGCTGATCATATTTATCAGACAGCTTGTCCCAGGCATTGTTGAAATTCTGCCACCAGGCCATTACCGTCTTATCGTAATCAGGGCCAAAATTATGCCAGTCTTCAATAACGAAGCGGTCATCTAACGCTTTGGTCATTTGTAACGCGGAAGGGATTTTGCCGTTGGGGAAGATGTATTTATTGATCCAGGGGTCGACTCTCGAAATCGTGCGATGCAGACCAATGGTGTGTAATAAAAAGAGGCCGTCGTCTTTTAATAATCGTAAAGCGGTATCGAAATAAGTGGGATAATTTTTCGGGCCGACGTGTTCAAACATGCCGATGGACACAATCTTATCGAACTCGCCCTCAAGTTCGCGATAATCCTTGAGCTCGATAGTAACTGGCAAACCCTCGCAGCGTTGGCGCGCTAATTTTTGTTGCTCCTTGGAAACGGTAACACCGTGCACCGAAACGCCATAATGTTCAGCAGCATATTGCGCGAAGCCGCCCCAGCCACAGCCAATATCCAACACTTTTTCACCGGGTTGTAATTCCAGCTTACGGCAGATCAGATCCAGTTTATTGATTTGCGCTTGCGCAAGGTTATCGGCTTTCGCCCAGTAACCGCAGGAATAGTTCATGGTCGGGTCGAGCATCGCCTCGAAAATATCGTTGCCGGTATCGTAATGCTTTTCGCCGACCTCATAAGCGCGCGCCCGCTTCTGGCGATTAACGAGCTTCTGAAGCAGCGCCTCGCCAATCAGCCTGATACGCGCCATCCCCGTCAACTTTTGCTCGATATCGGCACTGAGCAAACGGGTAAACAGCTCATCCAGAGCAGCACACTCCCACATACCATCCATGTATGCCTCGCCCAGCCCCAACGAACCCTGGGTCAGAATACGGCGATAGACCTGCGAGTCTAAAACCTGAATATCCCAAGGGTTAGAACCATTAAAACCAACGCCAGCCTCAGCTGCTATATCCACCAGAATCGCCGGTGGCTCCACCTGAGCGCGCGAATGACTCGATACATCGTTCACAATGACCTCCTATCAAGCTGACCCCTTGAATACATTAACGTAAGGCGAATTGAAGATGCAAGTGAGTAGATCATAAACTGCATTGAAGGGGAGAGATGTGCTTGCCTGTTTTGTAGGCCCTTCCATTCTTTGTACGGACAACTCATGAGTTGTCCCTACGATCGGGCAGGCACATTGGCCTGCCCCTACCAAGATAGGTTGGCGACAATACCAAAGTCCGAAGGTCATTATAGGATGGGTTTACCCAAGGGGGCAGACCCAGCGTAGCGTAACCCATCAAACAAGAGCAGATTCCGTGTCGTAGCACGGAATGACACGCTTTTTGGATTGTCACTTCTCTTTAAGGTTTGTCATTCCAAACTGTGACCAAAGGGAATACCTTTAGGTAATTCAGACGACCGAAGGAAGTACCTTTAGGGAATCTGCTCTTTTCTCTCGAAGAAATGACTACATTTTCTCGGCGGGCCAAGGCCCGCCCTACACGGTACTAAATGAAACCCAGAAGTAGGGTGGGCCTTGGCCCACCAAATAACGACAAGCGAGTCGGTATTGTCTTTCGGGCAGGCACATTGGCGCTGCCCCTACCAAGATAGCTTGCCTATCACTAAACTCTGTCATCCCGCGGCACCTAAAGGTACTTCCTATGGTCGTTTACCGCGGACAAAATCGCAGGGAGCGATTTTGAACAGCGAAGCTGGCCTCTGGTGAAATACAGGACGTATTTCATAATCCAGTGACTTTATTCTTTGGTGGGCCAAGGACCACCCTACGGATCTAAAACCCCCATCAATTTCACACGCCTTTCATTCGAAAGTGTTATGCTCTGACGGTTAACAAATTACTCCAAGGAGACAGTCATGAAAGTAGCCGCTTATGCAGCTCCCTCAGCAACCGAAGATCTCGCTCCCTTAGACATCGAACGCCGCGCCGTTGGCGACAACGATGTGCTCATCGATATTGAATATTGCGGCGTCTGCCACAGCGACATCCACGTTGCCCGCGACGACTGGGGCGGCACTCAATACCCCATTGTTCCCGGCCACGAAATCATTGGTCGCGTTCTCGAAGTGGGTAAGGGTGTGTCAGAATTCAAAGCCGGTCAATTGGTTGGTGTCGGCTGCATGGTTGATTCCTGTCGTCATTGCCATTCCTGTGACGAAGGCCTGGAGCAGTATTGCGAAAACGGCATGATCGCCACCTACAACAGCGAAGATCCTGTTTCCGGCGGCATCACCCAGGGCGGCTACTCCGACAAAATCGTGGTCGACAAAGACTTCGTCCTAAGCGTCTCCGAAAAACTCGATACCAAAGCCGTCGCGCCTCTCTTATGCGCAGGCATCACAACCTATTCACCGCTACGCCAATGGAACGTCAAAAAAGGCGATAAAGTCGGCGTCATCGGTTTAGGCGGCCTCGGCCACATGGGCGTCAAACTGGCCAAAGCCATGGGCGCGCATGTCGTCATGATCACAACCTCGCCCGACAAAGGCAAAGACGCCAAACGCCTCGGCGCCGATGAAGTCCTCATCTCCAAAGATAAAGACGCCATGAAACAACAGGCCAACAGCTTCGACTTCCTGCTCAACACAGTACCGGTACCGCACGACGTCAATCCCTACGTCGCACTCCTCAAACGCGACTCAACCATGGTCATCGTCGGCGCCATTGCACCATTGCCCGACATCCACGGTGGTGGCCTGATCATGAAACGTAAACGCATCGCAGGATCACTCATCGGCGGCATCAAAGAAACCCAGGAAATGCTCGACTTCTGCGCCGAACACAACATCGTCTCCGATGTTGAAATGATCGACATCCAAAACATCAACAACGCCTATGAAAGTATCATCGAATCCGATGTTAAATACCGCTTCGTCATTGATATGAAGTCATTGAATCAATAAGTCGTAACAAACCGTAGGGGCGAGCTGCGCTCGCCCGACCCTGAACTCAGTAATCCTTCGGTAGGGGCAGTGCTAATGTGCCTGCCCATTCCAGGATAATTTATCCACTACACCAGAATAAGAAACTCTTATAGGATGGGTTAGCGTAGCGTAACCCATCAAAAAAGAGCAGATTCCAAATCTAGTTTGGACAGGCAACTCTCCCAGAGTTGCCACTGCATTTCCCACATCCCTGTGGGTCAAATGACAAGCCATTAAGGACAACACACAATTAAAAGGTATGTCATCCTGAACTTGATTCAGGTTCTGCTTTGTTCTCTTTTCTCTCGAAGATATGACTCAACTCTCTCGGCGGGCCAAGGCCCGCCCTACACGGTGCTAAATGGAACCTGGAAGCAGGGTGGGCCTTGGCCCACCGAATAACGGCAACCGAGTTGTCCCTACGATTGGGCTGGCAAACAGCTGTTATCCAAACTCGCACCAAGTACTTCTTAATTGCTAACTGTTGCATTTTTAGCTACAATCGTTGCCATTATTGCAACGGATGATGGAAGCCACTGACTCTCTATGTCGCAACTCGCTGATTTACTGTTTAAAGAACAACGCCGAAGAATTTTGGGCCTCTTATTGTTGAAACCAGAGGCACGTTACCATGTGCGTGAGATTGCGCGTTTGACTAACCTTAATGCCGGTTCGACTCAACGTGAGTTAAAGAAGCTAGCGGAAGCGGAATTATTAATCGCTACCGAACAAGGCAATCAGTTGCTCTATCAAGCCAATCGAAACAACTTGATATTTGAAGAGTTATCTTCTATTTTGCGAAAAACCTCTGGGCTTGCGGATGTGTTGCGTGGCGTTTTGGCACCTCTATCAGGCAAGATCGACGTAGCTTTCGTGTTCGGTTCGATGGCCAGCGGAAAAGCCAGCCAGCATAGCGACATTGATTTGTGTGTGGTGGGGAAGGTGACATTTTTAGAGGTGGTTAAAGCCGTTTATCCTGCTCAGGAAACGCTCGCAAGAGAAATTAATCCAAAGTGCTTCACCCCTGCACAATGGCAAGAAGCCATGCAGGAAAACAGTGTTTTTATTAAAGAGATTTTAGAAAAAGACGTAATCAATATCATAGGAGACAGGGATGACCTTAAGAAATCTAGTGGGACGTAGTCTAGAAGCGATAGAGCCAGATAAGGCCATGATTCAGCGCTTATTGGCAGCGGCCAAGCGAAATATTAATGATGCTCATACCGAAACCTTGAGTGATGAAAACCGTTTTGACATGGGTTACAAAGCGATTATGCAGCTAGCTAATGCCGCGTTGCAGGCAAATGGTTTCCGCACCCTGACTTCAGTGCCAGGTCATCACCAAACAATGCTACAAAGTCTGGGTAAAACGATTGGCTTGGACAGTGGTTTGATCATTGAATTAGACGCCTTGCGCAAGCAAAGAAATGTCGCGGATTACTCTGGGGATTTAGTGCCAGAAAGTTCGATGTTAGCCTGCTTAACACGCGCCGAAGAATTAATGGAAATGGTCAGAGCTTATTTAAAGAAAGAGCACCCTGAGCTGATGGAGTAAAAAGAAGTGCACAACCATAAAGACATGTCATCCTGACGAAAGTCAGGATCTGCTCTTTCTGTCAGGATAAATTATGTAGGGGCGAGCCTTAGCCTGATAAATTCTTCCGTAGGCTGGTGATGAATGTAATGAATCCCAGCGTTGTATTAAAAACAAAAGTCACTGGATCCCGCGGTCAAGCCGCGGGATGACAAGCTTTTAAGGGAAGTGCACACCCCAAAGGCGTTTCCATCTTTTGTACGGACAAGGGTCTGCCCCGTTGGGTGCTCATGAGTTGTCCCTACGTTCGGGCAGGCGCACAGGCACTGCTCCTACCAAGATATGTTGACGACAATACCAAAATGCAAAGCCGTATAGGATGGGTTAGCGTAGCGTAACCCATCAAACAAGAGCAGATTCCCTAAAGGGATTCCCTTCGGTCGCCTGAATCGAGTTCAGGATGACAAGTCTTTCGGGTTTTGCACTATATTTAAGGATTGTCATTCCGTGCTACGACACGGAATCTGCTCTTTTCTCTTTCTCAAATCCCGCAACTTTAACCCCATCCCACAAGATATCCCTTTATCATCTCCCTTCAGCTGTATATAATTCGCACAGCTTAAGAGCCTTGCTTCTTTCCCAAACTGCTTCATCCAAATTCAGTTCCGACAGATCACACAGCTCTATCATGTTAAAGTACATTCTCAGCGCTGCTGAATGTGTTCGCTTAACTATTACCATCTTCATTACTCTAGGATATACCCATGAGCCACGCTGCTTTTTCGACCCTTGCTTTACAACCAGCCTTAATCGCGAATCTTGCTGATTTGAACTTTGAACAAATGACGCCGATTCAAGCGGAGGCTTTGCCGCAGGTTCTCGAAGGCAAGGATGTGATCGCGCAGGCGAAAACCGGTTCGGGTAAAACGGCGGTCTTTGGTTTGGGCATTCTGGAAAAACTGGACATCAAAAACTTCTCGGTGCAATCGCTGGTCTTGTGTCCGACGCGTGAACTGGCGGAGCAGGTTGCCGAAGAAATTCGTCGTCTAGCGCGTCCTATCGCTAACGTTAAAGTATTGACCGTGTGCGGTGGAACGCCATTGCGCCCACAAGCGGATTCATTAAAATTCGGTGCGCATATCGTGGTCGGAACGCCGGGCAGGGTAGTGGACCATCTGGAAAAACAGACCATCGATTTATCGAGCATGACCACCTTTGTTCTCGACGAAGCCGACCGCATGTTAGACATGGGCTTCCAGCCAGCGCTGGACACCATCATCGAAGAGTTGCCGCCTAAGCGCCAAACCTTATTATTCAGCGCCACCTACCCGAAACAGATTCAATCCATCGCCGAGCGCGTGATGACGCAACCGGTATTGGTGCAGGCGCTGGCCAAACACGACAACTCCAGCATCGCGCAGGACTTCTATAAAATCAGCGACGAAGGTGAGCGTACCGTTGCGGTTCGATTGTTGTTACTCAAACATCGCCCCGACTCAACCGTGATTTTCTGCAACACCAAACGCCACGTTAAAGAACTGACCCAGGAACTGAAAAACTACGGCTTCAGCGTACTGGCGCTGCATGGCGATCTGGAGCAGAAAGAACGTGACCAGGCCTTAATCCGCTTCTCCAACAACAGCGTATCCATCATGGTCGCCACCGACGTCGCCGCCCGCGGCCTCGACATCGACTCGCTCGATCTGGTCATCAACTACCACATCGCCAGCGATCCCGAAGTGCATGTCCACCGCGTCGGCAGAACCGGCCGCGCCGGCAACAAAGGCCACGCCTGCTCAATCGTCATCAACAAAGAAAGCCACAAACTCGCGCGCCTGGCCGAATACCTCGAACAGGAAATCACCACGCAACCATTGCCCGACACCAAGTTATTGAAAGAACCCACATTCAGACCACCGATGTCCACCATCCAGATCGACGGCGGTAAAAAACAGAAACTCCGCCCCGGCGACATCCTCGGCGCACTAACCGCAGACTACCGAATCGAAGGCAGCGACGTCGGCAAAATCCAAGTCGCCAACAGCTGGGCCTACGTCGCCGTAAAAACCGACGTACTAGAAACCGCCGTCCAACTGCTCAACAACGGCAAAATGAAAGGCAAGAAATTTAGAGCGAGAAAGATTTAAAGCTTTTCCACTTAACGAAAAAGCCGTGCTTAGCACGGCTTTTTTATGTTTATTCTCTAAATGTTTTCTGACTCCATTAATTCCATAATACTGAGTGGTTGACGAAAATAATTAGTGATATCATCGGAAGAGACTGTGTTTAAAGGGATTGTTCAGGGGGCTATTATTATTTGGAAGTGTGGGTTAGAATGTAATGTCATAAAGGGAATATCACTTAAGTTATTGATAAACATAAAGAATAAGCAATGACAGACCTTCACTACATCGATCTTTTTGCAGGCGCTGGCGGCTTGTCCGAGGGATTCATAAAATCAGGCTTTGTTCCGTTGGCTCATGTTGAGGCTGACAAATCAGCCGCATATACTCTAAAAACACGTTCGGCATACCATTATCTAAACAATACAGACCAAGCTGGCATCTATCAGAGTTACATTAAAGGTAATATAGATAGGGACAGTTTTTACCAGCAAATCCCTTCTTCCGTTCTTGATACAGTAATAAATGGAAAAATTGGTGGTGATAATCGGCATATATTCGAAAAAATCGATACTCTTGTTGGCAGCAAGAAGGTTGATTTGATCATTGGCGGCCCCCCATGTCAGGCATACTCTGTAGTCGGTAGAGCTCCTTTAAAGCATAAAAAGGATGATGAGCGTACTAAACTATACCTTCATTATGGTCGCTTTCTAAGCAGGTATAAACCTAAAGCGTTTTTATTTGAGAATGTTCCCGGCATTCTTACAGCGGGTGATGGTGAATATTACAAAAACCTTCAATCATATTATAGACGTCTCGGTTACCACGTAGAAGCTCGTTTATTAAATGCTATAGATTACAATGTAATTCAGAATAGGAAGCGTGTAATAATCATCGGTTGGGACAAAACATTAAATTGGTCTTACCCAGAAATTGTCAAAACAGAGCCGACTTATAATAGAAACCATATTTTTTATGATTTACCCAAAGTCGGCTGTGGAGAAAATGCAAGAATCCAAAAATATTCTTCTCCAATTAACAAGTATTTATCTCAAACTGAAATTCGTAACTGCGTTAACTATGTAAGCCAACATATAACACGTCCCCACAATGAAAGAGATTTAAAAATATACGAGTTAGCAATTAACCAGTTGAATCAAGGTAAGCGCCTTAAAAATAGTGATATTCCAGTGAGCATGAGAACTCAAAAAAATACTTCATCTTTTTTAGACCGATTTAAAGTAGTTGATAACATTCCACACACTCTCATAGCACATATAGCAAAAGATGGGCATCATTTTATTCACCCCGATGCTAAGCAATTACGATCTATCTCGGTTAGAGAAGCTGCTCGAATTCAGTCATTCCCTGATGATTATTACTTTGAGGGCAATAAAGAAAATGCGAGTAGGTCTGCTGCCTATAGACAAATAGGTAATGCTGTTCCACCTTTAATGGCTCAACGAATCGCTGAAAAAATGAAAGAGATGCTGTAATGAGTGAAAAAATTGAATTTAAGCCAAGAGCAAGATTGCTTCTCCAACTTGGGGATCAGTTAATCAAAAGTGACAGCATTGCTTTACTTGAAATTGTAAAGAATGCCTATGATGCTAATGCGACACACGCCCGTGTTTACATGAAAAACCTAGAAGATCCTGAAAAAGGACAAATTGTTATTGAGGATGACGGTGATGGTATGAATCTAGATATCATTAGAGATGTATGGATGCAGCCAGGCAGTGAGCATAAAGAAAAATTATTAGCAAGACGAAAACCTAAAGATAAAGGTCGACCACCAATTGGTGGTAAAGGGATAGGACGATTTGGTGTGCATAAACTAGGTTATAAGATTCAGCTTATAAGTAAGATGGAGGGGGGGAAAGAAGTTTCACTTAAAGTGGATTGGAGAGATTTTGAGCAAGACAAGTTTCTTAGCGACATTAAAATAGAGTTGCTTGAGCATGATTCCCCAACACATTTCACAGGTAATAAAACAGGAACCAAGATTATAGTACACGAGCTCAAAAACAAGTGGACGAGAGGAAGTGTGCGGGACTTATACAGAGCTGTCAATTCTTTGAACTCTCCTTTTGAAACAAAGGATTCTTTTAACACATATTTTGTACTAGATAATCAGGACTGGCTGCAAGGCTTAAAAAACTTCAAAGAGTTTAAAGAGTATGCGCTTTATTATGCTGAAGCAACCCTAAAAGGCAATGAAATTACAAAGCTAAAATATGACTTTAGACCATGGGATACAATGTCAAAGTTAACAGGTCGTTCGGAGACATATAACAACATCAGAATAGTTGAAAGACAAGTTAATGAAACTTCCAAGAAGAAAGAAATGGTTGATGTTGACCTCTCAAACTATGAGATCGGGGAAGTTAAAATAAAATTCTTAATTTTTGACTTGTCACCAAAAGTATTATCTCTCGGTGTCAGCGACAAAAAAGGCCTTCGTGAGTATTTAAATACAAATGGAGGTGTGAGAGTTTTTAGAGATAATATAAGAGTCTATGACTACGGCGAACCCGAAAATGACTGGTTGAACTTAGATATCGCGAGGGTAAATCAGCCTGGCAGCAAAATCAGTAATAACCAAATCATCGGGGCTATATTGCTTAATCGCTCAGAAAGTAAGGACTTAATAGAAAAGACAAACAGAGAGGGATTTATTGAGAATGAAGCTTACTTAAAATTCACTTCATCGGTGTTATTTACGATCGGTAAGGTTCTTACGCAAAGAAATTTAGATAAAGATTTAGTAAGGAAATATTATGGTACTTCAGCTTCAAATGAACCCGTCCTCTCGCAAATCAAAATAATTCAAGAAAAAATTAATGAAGGTGTAAAGGATCAAGATTTAAAGACAGACTTGCTTAAATCTATTTCCAAAATCGAAAAGGACTACGAGTCAATAGCTAAGATCTATATGAGAAGTTCAAGTGCAGGCCTTAGTCTGAGCATAGTTATTCATGAGATCATTCATATGATCTCAGAATTAGCATCTGCTATTGAAAAACAACCAACAGATCCTCACGTGAAGCAATTAGTAAGAATGTTACAAAGAACTGCAGGGGATTATGCGGACGTAATTAAGCAATCAAATAAAAATAGAGTAGACTTAATAACCGTAACTCGTCATGCCCTATCAACAATCAAATTCAGAATTAAAGCTCACGATGTTGAAATTATTGACCAATATTTGGAGCGGAAAAATCTGAACACGACTATTTCTTGCGCCAAGAATTTAGTTACCAGTACGATTATCAACCTAGTTGATAACTCAATTTGGTGGCAACAATACGCAAGGGTAAAAAATAAGAGAATACTTGTAGACATCGTAGAATATCCCGAAAAACATATTTCATTGCTTATTGCAGATAATGGACCTGGTTTTAGCATTCCTCCCGAACAAGCAGTGAAACCTTTCATATCCGATAAGGATGGAGGGATGGGGCTTGGATTACACCTGGCAGATGAAGTGATGAAGGGGCAGAAAGGACAACTGATTTTTCCTGAGCCATATGATTTTGATATGCCAGAAGAGTTTCAGAATGGTGCAAAACTGCTTCTTTCGTTTAGGAAAATGCTATGAAAGACTTTCATTTACCCACGGATGGCTCAGTTCTAGTCATCGACGACAACATTGAAGAGGCAAAACCTCTTCTAAAAATGCTATCTTCTAGAGGAATATCATACACCTATTATTCAGGAAATGATGACGAGTACCCGCAGCAGGCAGTTCAAAAAGTCCGCCTTGCATTTTTCGATATACAACTTATTCAAATGAGCAGCTCCCACCAATACGCACAAATCATTCTAGGAATATTAGAAAGATTAATTCCAGAGGACAATGGGCCATACGTAATGGTTTTGTGGAGTCAAAGACTAGAACTTCATGCAGCTGAGGTGAAAAGGCAGGTCAACGCAAATAACCAAGTTAGAAGACCTCTTGCTATTATTGAATTGGACAAGTCAGATTATTTTGAATCAACTGAGCACCCTTCATATGATGATGATATTTCTGAGCTGACTAATGACTTACATACTATTTTCCCTGATGACCAAACAAGCAATGTTGTTGACTTAGTTAAACGTATTTTTCCTCCAAGTACACAATGGGAACTTAAAGAAGATGCATTTTCTAGAATTTTGGAAAAGCTACAAACTGAGTTGCTCGCAAAAGTTAATTGTTTTCAATTATTCACACTTTGGGAGTCCCATGTAAAAAAAGCCTCAGGAAAAACCGTTTCAGCATATTCCGAACCTCATTCAAATACACCATATTGGAATGAAAACATTAAATATACTATATATAGAATGGCTCATGCTCAAGCAGCACAGTCTTCTTTTGGCTTAGATAATTCAGGCCTAATGGAAAATGCACTAAGAACACTCAATCAAACCTTTATGGACGATGTTGAAAATTGCATTCACGAAGTAGGTCATTTCTCTGCAAATATATCTATAAGCAATAATGATATTTACTATACCGGTTCATTTAAGAAAGTCGATTATAGGCTCAGAATGAACACCACTAATGGTAAATATCAATTTTATAAAGGAACTGAGTTAATTCCACCAGGTCATCCAGGTTCACAAAACTTCATCAATCTGAGGAAAACTCTAGACAAATATTTTAAAAGTAAGAATGATAATGATGGTATCAAAGCCTTCGACAAGATCGTTAAACTCTATGAAGAAGTAAAACCTGAAATCAATAGTAAATTACATATCGATAATGCCCTAATAACTTACTTAAAACCAGGTAACTTATATGAAGTTAGAGACATCTCAGATGATAGAAGAAAAGAGCTATTAAAAAATTACTTTCATGAAGGTGAAGGGAATTCACACCTATATTCAGACAAAAAAGGATATAAAAAAAATATCTTGTCACTAAAAAAAATCCATTTCATAGAGTTAGAGGTGACGCCTCCTTGCGATTATGCTCAACGCAAATGGTTAAAATCCCGCGTATTACCAGGCATACTGATTCCAGAAGAATTTTTTAACTATTCCTATAGCGGTAGCGCTAACAAAAAGAAAGATTACATATACTCTCTTCCGATCATCAAGTATAACAACAAAAACTATCAACTATTATTTGATTTCAGGCTATTTAAATCTGTAGACCATGAGCATATGGATGGAATGAAAGATGCTCTCCTGTTTAGACTGCGACAAGAAGTACATGCAGATATAATTTCAAAGCTCTCGAATCACGTAAACAGACTTGGAATTGCCGAGTTAGTATTATAGGCAGGGATAACACAGTGGATTTTAGACAATGGTTGCTGGAACAAAGTTTATCAAAAGCTTCTGTTTCAAAGTATTACACTGCAATTAAAGGTGTTATATCTAAGTGGTCATTAGAAGCAGGCATTGTAGATAAACCTCTTTTAGAGATAACTGATTTCGAAGAGTTTTCCAAAATTGTTGAGGACATAGTAAAGCTTCCCATTTTCCAAGCTCGTGACGATGTTGGAAATAAGATGTATTCCTCATCACTAAATTATTTTTCCGAATATCTAAGACATACTTTTCAACCAGATATAAAAGCAGACCTTGAAGACATTCTTGCGAATAGAGAAATTGGTGAGACAGAACGTAAGACACTAATTAACACTCGAATTGGCCAGGGTAAATACAGAAATGATTTAGTAGACTTATGGAAAAGTTGTGCTGTGACTGGTTATTCAGAAGTATCAATGCTTAGAGCTTCACATATAAAGCCATGGGCAAAATCTTCTTCGAAAGAAAAGCTTGATAAATATAATGGTTTTTTACTTTTACCCAATATTGATCATGCATTTGATATGGGAATGATCACCTTTCAACAGAATGGGCTGATTCTTATTTCATCATCGCTTAATTCACCCGAGATGTTAGGTATTAATAAAAATATGTTTATTAAGCTGTATCCTGAGAATAAACCTTATCTCGTTTTTCATAGTCAATATGTGTTTAAGCGTTAATAATTATCTTCCAGCACACTAGGGACTTTATCTATAAATTGTATAGTTAGGCTTCTTGTTTGGAGCAACCAACAAAAAAGGCTTACAGATTTCTCTGTAAGCCTTTCTTTTATATGGTAGCTATGGGTGGACTTGAACCACCGACCCCAGCATTATGAATGCTGTGCTCTAACCAGCTGAGCTACATAGCCATAATTCAGTGGCGCGTATTTTCGTGATTTGGGGGCTTGTTGTCAAGCCTTTGTCTTTAAAAAGTATCGCGAAAATTCTGGGCTGGGATTGTACCTATGGCATTCTCCCTAAAAAGGCTTCCTTTGGTCATCCCATGGGCACTTCCTTCGGTCATGGCAATGCTTATCCAATAGAAAGAGCAAAGAGCAGATTCCCTCCGGCCGCCTGAATACGTTTAGGTAATTTGGAATCTGGGCGAACGCAGTTCGCCCCTACAAAGTCACTGGATCCCGCGGTTAAACCGCGGGATGACAGGGTAATAGGGCAGGCACATTGGCGCTGCCCCTACCCATCAATATAGACTGTCTTAGACGTTGAATCGGAAGTGCATGACGTCGCCATCCTGGACGATATACTCTTTGCCTTCCAGTCTCCATTTACCGGCTTCTTTTGCGCCTGCTTCGCCGTTTCCTGCGATGAAGTCGTCGTAGGCGATGACTTCGGCGCGGATGAAGCCTTTTTCGAAGTCGGTGTGGATGACGGCGGCGGCCTGTGGGGCTGTGGCGCCGATTTTAACTTGCCATGCGCGAACTTCTTTAACGCCTGCGGTGAAGTAGGTCTGTAGGTTGAGTAGGCTGTAGCCGGCGCGGATAACGCGGTTGAGGCCTGGCTCGTCTTGCCCTAGGTCGGCGAGGAAGTCTGCTTTGTCTTCGTCGTCCAAGGCGGCGATTTCAGATTCGATTGCCGCGCAGATTGGCACTACTTCTGAGTTTTCGCCGGCGGCGAATTCGCGCACCTGGTCGAGCAATGGGTTGTTTTCAAAACCATCTTCGCTGACGTTGGCGATATACATGGTTGGTTTGTTGGTGATGAGCTGGAATTTACGCATGATCTTTTGCTCATCTTTGTCCAAGTCCAGAGAGCGCAGGGCATTGCCTTCGTCGAGGCAGGCTTTTGCTTTTTCAAGGATGACCAATTCTGCTTTAGCGTCTTTGTCGCCGCTCTTGGCGATTTTGGCAGTTTTCAGAATACGTTTTTCAACCGCTTCAAGGTCAGCTAGCGCTAATTCGGTGTTAATGGTTTCGATATCGGCGATTGGGTCAACTTTACCGGCAACGTGGACAACGTCGTCATTGGCGAAGCAGCGAACCACGTGGGCAATCGCGTGCGTTTCGCGAATGTTGGCGAGGAACTTGTTGCCGAGGCCTTCGCCTTTCGAGGCGCCAGCAACGAGACCAGCGATATCAACGAATTCCATAGTCGCGGGTAATACGCGCTGTGGATTAACGATTTTGGCCAGGGCATCAAGGCGCGGATCAGGAATCGGTACCACGCCGGTGTTGGGTTCGATGGTGCAGAATGGATAGTTAGCTGCGTCAATACCCGCATCGGTCAATGCGTTGAAGAGTGTTGATTTACCAACGTTAGGAAGTCCTACAATACCGCAATTTAATGCCATGACGTCAATCTCTTTGAGTTGTGTTGCGTGTTAACTGGCGGGCGGGGTGACGCTGTGCAGACGATGCACGGCTTTGTCCCAGTCGCCATTCAATAGGGTGCCGGTTTCGCGTACCGCTTCATCAATCGCGAGGATGATGGCGTTGCGGTCGTCCGGACTGGGCTTACTGAGCACGTAGCCGGTGACCTGGCTTTTATGGCCCGGATGGCCAATGCCGACTCGTAAGCGCATGAATTCTTTATTGTTACCAAGGCTGCTGATGGTGTCGCGCAGACCATTGTGGCCGCCATGGCCACCGCCTTTTTTCAGTTTCAATGTGCCAGGATCGATATCCAGCTCATCGTGGGCGACTAAAATCTGTTCCGGTTCGACTTTATAGAAGTTGGCGACTGCCTGAATGGCTTTGCCGCTAAGGTTCATAAAGGTGGTTGGGATTAACAGCATGACCTCGTGGCCATCGATGAATCCTTTGCCGAACAAACCGTGGAATTTGCTTTCAACTTTGAGCGAAATCGAATAGGCGCGCGCGAGTTCCTCCACATACCATGCTCCGGCATTGTGGCGGGTGCCATCGTATTGTGTGCCTGGGTTAGCCAGACCGACAATTAACTTGATGCTGGACACTGCGCAATTTCCCCAAAGTTAAGAAACGTTAAAATTTAAAAAAGGGCTTTAAAGAAAAGACCCCGAAATGGTTGCCCTTAAAAAGGATTTCGAGGTCTTATCATAGCCAGAAAAGGCCGATTTCGCTAAGCAGTCAAAGAATTATTCTTTGTCTTCGCCTTCGTCATCGCCTTTCTGTTCAGATGCTGGAACTTCTGCTGCTGCTTCATCAGCCGCTTCCGCTTCTGCTTCAGCTTCTTCATCTTCAGATGGGCCACTTGGACGAACGATGTTAGCTACTGACAAGTCATGCTCTTCGCCTTGAAGTTCTGTTAGTTCAACACCTTCTGGCAATACAAGATCAGACATGTGAATAGTTTCGCCGATTTCCAGCGCGCCTAGGTCAACTTCGATGTACTCAGGTAGGTTACGTGGACGACACGCTACTTCTACGCTAGTGACCTGGTGAGAAACGATGCCGCCAGCTTTAACGCCAGGAGCTGATTTCTCGTTAAGGAAGTGCAATGGAACCGTCGCGTTCATGATTTCGCCACGAACGATGCGCTTAAGATCCATGTGTAGAACTTTTGGTTTAAAAGGGTGACGCTGAATGTCCTTGATCACGACTTCTTCAACAGAACCAGCGATATCCAATTTGATGATTGAAGAATAAACTGCTTCTTCATCAAGCATATTGATGATCTGGTTGTGATTTAAAGAAATAGATTTAGGTTCTTCCTTACCACCGTACACGATAGCAGGAATTAGATCTGCTTCACGACGTAGGCGGCGGCTCGCACCTTTCCCCATATCGCTACGCAATTCAGCGTTAAAAGTATAATCGCTCATTGTGTTACTCCACAAGTTGAGGGTTAGTATAAACCTGTACTTCGCGACCAAAGACAGGCATGAATTTTTGGTCTGAGGTCAATTTGACCGTGCAGGCCCAAAAATGGTGCGAAATTATACAACAGCAAGGGTTGCAGAAGCTAGGGGAAATGTGGGTTTTTTGGTCAATAGTGCTGGTAGGGGGGATGGCTGTGTGCCAGAGAGATGATTCTGAGATGCTGGGATTCGTTTCACTCATCGCCAGCCTACGGGAATGGTGGGCCAAGGCCCACCCTACATTGGGTTTAAGGTTGGGTTTTGTAGGGCGGGCCTTGGCCCGCCGAAAGAATATGGTCATTTCTTTGAGAGAAAAGAGCAGATTATGAAATACATCCTTGTATTTCACCAAAGGCCAGCTCCGCTGTTCAAAATCGCTCCATGCGATTTTGTCCGTGTCGTAGCACGGAATGACAAAACTCTGGGTTGGTGCTATTTCGTATAGATGATGCCGTTTATTGGTAGGGGCAGTGCCTGTGTGCCTGCCCGAGCGTAGGGACAACTCATGAGTTGTCCGTACAAAGTCACTGGATCCCGCGGTCAAGCCGCGGGATGACAGGATAATAGGGCGAGCATCCACAGGAATGGTGGGCCAAGGCCCACCCTACGATTAATCTTTTATTTCAGGCAATAAAAAAGCAGGCCGGGGCCTGCTTTTGGGATGTTGCTGAACCGAGAATCTTAGTCGAGGAACATGGTTGAGATGGATTCTTCGGTGTTGACGCGTCGAATCGATTCGCCCATGAGTGGTGCCAGGTCGAGGATTTCTATACGGTCACATTCCTGCGCTTCTTTCGATAGCGGGATGGTGTTGGTGACTACCAGGCGATCGAGGCTTGAGCCGTTGATGTTGCTGATGGCTTTGCCGGATAGGACTGCGTGGGTGGCGTATGCGAAGACGCTTTTGGCGCCGTGGTCTTTTAGCGCCTGCGCTGCCTGGCAGAGTGTGCCGGCGGTGTCGACCATGTCATCAACAATGACGCAATCACGACCAGATACATCACCGATGATGTTCATGACGCTGACTTCGTTGGCGCGTGGGCGACGTTTATCGATAATCGATAAGTCGGCGTCGTCGAGGCGTTTTGCGATAGCGCGTGCACGAACCACACCACCAACGTCTGGCGAAACAACCATCAGGTTTTGGCCGGCGATGTTGGATTGGATGTGTTCGAGAAGTACTGGTGTGGCGTAGACGTTGTCTACTGGAATATTGAAGAAGCCTTGAATCTGGTCTGCGTGTAGGTCGACGGTGAGTACTCGGTCGAAACCTACGCCGCTGATCATGTCGGCTACGACTTTGGCGCTAATTGGAACTCGCGCTGAGCGTACGCGACGATCTTGACGAGCGTAACCATAGTAAGGAATTACTGCGGTGATACGCTTGGCGGATGCACGCTTTAGTGCGTCGGCCATGATGATGAGTTCCATCAGGTTGTCGTTAGTCGGTGCGCAGGTAGATTGAATAATAAATACGTCTTTACCACGAACATTTTCTAAAATTTCGACGCTGCATTCGCCATCACTAAAGCGTTCAGTATGCGCTTTACCAAGTGGCACGTTTAAATAATTAGAAATTCGTTTGGCGAGATCGGGTGTGGCATTACCACTGAAAAGCATTAAATCAGACATCGAAAAGCCCTGTAACATTAGCCCCAAAAGTTACAGCAAGCAGGAAAAAACTGGGAAGAGAAAGTGGCAGGGGTAGCTGGATTTGAACCAACGAATGGCGGCATCAAAAGCCGCTGCCTTACCGCTTGGCGATACCCCTGCAATTTTTTACTTTATCAGCGGGGAGGCGTTGATACCTCTAGCTTCTAAAGTTAGCCAGCGCTGCTTGCACAGAGCGGCTATTTTACGGACTTCTCGCTCGTTGTCAAAGGTTAAGAAGAGACAACTTCCGGTTCCGGTTAACATCACTTTTCCGTATTGAGACAGATGCTCAAAGGCTTCTTTTATCTCCGGATAAAGTTCGAGAACCAGTGTTTGCATGGCGTTGTAACCAACTTCAGGCAAACTCCCTTCGCGAGTGGCGCGTAATTTAATGGGTTTGTCGTTTCTTGTCAACGCTGAATGTGAAAAAATTTTGCCGGTGTTCACATGAACGTTTGGATAGACAATGAGATACCACTTTTCGGGGATGTCGGTGTTGGTTAAAAGTTCGCCAATCCCTTCCGCCCAGGCGCTATGACCATTCACGAAAACGGGGACATCGGCACCTAATTGGCGACCGAGGTCGATGAGCTGTTGCTGCTTAAGCTTCAAGTCCCAGAGATGATTGAGGGCGACTAATGTGGTTGCCGCATTGGAGCTGCCGCCGCCAAGACCGGCACCAGAAGGTAGGCGCTTGGTCAGTTTGATATCGGCGCCAGATTGCGCTGTGCAAAAACGCTGCAAGATTCGGGCGGCTTTAATGACCAGGTTCTGTTCGCTGGGCACTTCGTTGTATTCGCTATGCAGAGTTAGCTCGCCGCTTGTGTTCGGCTTTATCCAGAGGTCGTCGCCAAAGTCTAGCAGTTGAAACAGGGTTTGCAGTTCGTGATAGCCGTCCGGGCGTTGGCCGAGTACGCGCAACTCTAAATTGAGCTTGGCTGGCGAGGGCCAATAGCTGTAGCCCTGCTCATCGAGACTGCCGGTTGCAACGGTGAAACTCATAAGGTCAGATCCCAGCTGCGCAGCGACAATATGATTTTGTTCTCGCCTTGCGTGATTCTGATTTTTTGCGGCAGGGATATGGTGTGGCCATGTTGCCAGGGGTGGCTGTCGTATCTTTGGAATAGAACCTGATAGTCCTGATAATTGATTTCCTGCAAGGTGCCGTCGGCGTTGATTTTCAGATCGTCACGGTGGATGCCTGTCGGTAAGCCCAGTACCCAGTCCTGCAAATAGTGGATGGGTAAATTCCAACCGAGTACATCATGCAACAGTTGTTCGGCGTTGTAGCCTTCGAAGTGTTGCTCGTCGCCGGTTTTGAGGGTGGTTAGATACGGCGTGATATCCAGTAGCGCGTAGGTGGTGCCGAAAGTGCCGTACATGCGAATGGTTAAGGTGTCGCGCGATTGTTGCTTCCACATGATGCTGCTGGAGAAGCTGTCGTCGGGCTGGGTGATGCCGATGCGCCCCTGAGTGGTGAAGCCTTTGATGGTTTTCAGCGCCTGGTATTGTTTTTGCCACAGCGGATCGTCCCAGACGGTGGTGTCCTGTTTTTCGGGCAGGGTTTCGCAAGCGGTCAGTAATAAAGCGAAGCTGATTAATAGTGTGCGCAGCGATAAACTCATTCAATGGCTCTCATTCTTGTATTGTTGATATTTAATAGACCGTTAAATAGATAGGACTGAGGGAATGTTATTCAGTTCCAATTGGCGAGATTATGCCTGTTTTTGGGGCGGCTTGCATCTTTGGGGGATTTCATAGGGCAGGTTGTTGGGGATTTGCATTATCCGCAAGTTTTGTCATTCCAAACTAGATTTGGAATCTGCTTTTGTCTGATGGGTTACGGCTAATGCCTAACCCATCCTATAAGAACTAGGAGCTAGCCTGACGTTGTAGGTGGGGCGGGTACATTGGCACCGCCCTACCATCTTGTCATTCCTGGCTTGACCCGGAATCTGCTTTTATCTGATGGGTTACGCTTTGCTAACCCATCCTATAAGAACTAGGAGCTAGCCTGACGTTGTAGGTGAGGCGGGTACATTGGTGCCGCCCGTACCATCTTGTCATTCCGGGCTTGACCCGGAATCTGCTTTTGTCTGATGGGTTACGGCTAATGCCTAACCCATCCTATAAACGAGTTAGATGTTCATGTTATTAGTAGGGCGGGCCTTGGCCCGCCGAAATAAAAAATGATTACCCTGCGTTTTGGGCTTCGGGGAAGCGTTGTAGGATTTCCATCAAATAGCGGTTATTCGGATTCTGGCGCAGGGCTCTTTGCCAGATTTCTGTGGCTTTTTCTTTTTCGTTCATGACCCACAAAACTTCACCTAAGTGGGCGGCGACTTCGGGTAATGGTTGTTTCTGGTAAGCCATTTTTAGGTATTCGAGGGCTTTTTGCAGGTTGCCGAGGCGGTATTGTACCCAGCCCATGGAGTCGAGTACGGCGCTGTTTTCGGGGTCATGTTGATAGGCGGTTTCAACTAAACGTTGTGCTTCGTCCAGTGAGCGGTTCATATCCGCTAGCGTATAGCCTAGTGCATTCATGGCGTCATAATGATCCGGCTGGATCGATAGAATGGTGCGAAGGTCCAGTTCCATTTGTTGAAAGTAGCCTAAAGGTTCACTGGCGAGTGCTTTGACATACAGGAGGTCCATGTCATCAGGGAAGCGTTCGACTTCTTTTTCCAGCAACAGATAAGCTGACAGATGACTATGCCGACCTTGTAACATGCGGGCGCCAATAATGGTGATTTCTTTGTGCAGCTGATCGCTGTCTGCCTGAGCTCGAAGTTGGTTGATTGACTCAATCATTTCATCGACGGATTGAATCTGGTTGAGCAGTTGTAATTTCTGAAAATACAGTGACGTTTTATTGGGCTCGACCTGAAGCGCACTTTCAATTCGCTGAGCAGCCAGCTCATATTGTTTAATTTGAGTTAAAAAGCTGATTTCAAATTGCAGTAGGCGCTGCTTTTCTTGCAGGCTGACCATTTGCTGGGCTTGCTGTAGGCTTTTCATGGCAGCTTGCCATTGGCCTTGCTCGTTCAGTAGATGAGCCAGGCGGGTACGTGCGGTATAAAAGTAGTTGCCCGGTGGCACCATTTCATAACAACTGATGGCGCGGACGGGGTTTTTGCTGCGTAAGGCTGAGTCCGCGCAGTAGTAACTGGTGGTGTCTTTTTTGAAGTTGTTGCGTGCCAGCTGCCAGAAGTTATCAGAACTTTGCTTGTAAGCTTCTAGTGCGTACTGGCTACCTGCCATCAAAAATTGCGCTTGATGGTTTTTGGGTTGTTCGTCTAATACCTGTTGAAATGCCTGAATCGCTCCCTGGTAATTCTTTTGGGTATAAAGCAGTTCTCCCAATTTGAAGGTTTTTTCCATGTCCAGGCGGCGGCTTTCCACTACCTGATTCAAATAGTCTGCGCGTTTTTCATTCGACTCGAGCGCCAGAGCTTGCCCTTTAATTTCGATTGCTGACAGGAATGTATCGTTTTGCGATAACACTTTATCCAGCAGGCGATGGATGCGTTCCTGGTAGAACTCGGGGTTGTGGCTGTTGAGCAGTTGATAGGCTTCCAGTGTTTTTAAAACGGGATGATTGAGTCTTTCCGTCTCCTGATTGAAGTAGTGGATAAAGTCGGCGTTATCCTGGTAACTGGTCACTTGAATCAGTTGATGGAGCTGCTCGTCTTGCGAAGGTGGCAAGAGTTTCAGTAAGCGGTGGAATTCATCGTTAGCAGTGGGGTAGTCTTCCGTTGCCACAGCGGTCAGTAGCTTGACTTTATGCGCATTGGGATCGTCTGGAGACTGTTTGAGCCAGATAGAAAGTGCATGTTTGACCTGATCATAGTTATGCTTTTCTAAGGCGACCACGGCTGCGCGGCGAGCTAGAGCGATACTGCCGGTGCGCTCGGCTGAGTCTAAAAAGTTGCTTTGCGCAATATCCTCAAGATTCTGCTGACTGGCAATATTGGCCAGCAGAATGCTGAAATACAGTTGGCTGCGCTGATCCGCTGACATGTGAGAAATATCAGGATAGGTCGCATAGTCATGGACAGCTTCCGGTTCTGTTTCAGCTAACATTGGCTGCTTGCTGGAGCAGGCGGCTAACAGGAGCAGGGCGGCGAGCCATTGTAAAAGGAGGATATAAAAACGCTTATTCATGCCCCAATCCTACAATCTCTTTATGACAAGAGGTAGGAATAATTTGTCATAATAAGTAAATACTTAATCTATTTGCTTAAGGTGCGTTGAACCAGAAAGAGTAACAGACCCTATTTTTCGATTAGCGGACATGACGGCTCAGTGTTATAATTCGCGCCAATTATAAGCCTTTGATTTCCCGTAATTTTTAAGCTGGGCTGCAACAACTCAACCGTTTCTTATCTATGTCATTGATTGCATTAGGAATTAACCATAAAACTGCCTCCTTAGCTGTGCGCGAGAAAGTCGCGTTCGCTGATCATGAGCTGGGCGAAATCATGGCTGAGTTGGCGGAAGCTCTGCATCAAAGTGAAGTGGCGGTTTTGTCGACCTGTAATCGAGTCGAATTTTATGTGTCGAGCGATGAGCAAACTCCTGAGCAGCTAAAAGAACAGTTGTTGCATTGGCTACAGGTCAAGAAGCACTTGCAGGAAGATTTGCATTCGGCCGTTTATTGCCACGATGAAGATCAAGCGGTGTTGCACTTAATGCGCGTTGCCAGCGGTCTGGATTCGATGGTGCTCGGCGAGCCACAAATTTTAGGCCAGCTCAAAGCCAGTTATCAAAAAGCGCGTCGCGCCGGCACCATTAATCAGGTGATGGAGCGTTTGTTCCAGAAGACTTTTTCGGCAGCCAAACGGGTTCGTCACGAAACCGATATCGGCACTAATCCAGTGTCGGTGGCCTATGCCGCGGTCAGTTTGGCGAAACACGTTTTTGCAGAATTTTCCAAGTTGACGGTGATGTATGTTGGCGCTGGTGAAACCATTGAATTAGCTGCGCGCCATTTGCAGCAGCAGGGCGTCGGTAAGATGATCATGGCTAACCGAACGCTGGCCAACGCACAAAAACTGGCCAAAGAATTCGAAGGCAAGGCGATTGGCCTTGAAGCGATTCCACACTATTTATCGCAAGCTGACATCGTGATTTCCTCAACCGGCAGTATGTTACCGATTATTGGTAAAGGCATGGTTGAGCAGGCAGTTAAAGAACGCCGCCGCAAAAGCATGTTTATGGTCGATTTAGCGGTGCCGCGCGATATTGAAAGTTCGGTGGGCAAGCTGGATGATGTTTACCTGTACACGGTTGATGACCTGGAAGGTGTGATTCAGGAAAATATGCAGGCACGGCAGCAGGCTGCCGAAGAAGCAGAGCATATTTTGCGAGATTTCAGTGATGAATTTCGTCAATGGCAACTGGGGCGACAAAAGCACGATACGGTGCGTGAGTTGCAGCAAAAATATTCGGATGTTGCACAGAATGAATTGCAGCGTGCCAGAGCACAGTTAGCCAATGATGGTGATCCTGAGCAGGTGATGGAACAGTTGACCCATCGCCTGACGAAAAAGTTTTTGCACCAGCCTTTGGTCTGGTTACGTAATGAAGATGATGAAGTGGATACCCATGAGGTGATCCGCAAGTTATTCGATTTGGATGACGATCATTAACTATCGATTGAGCCTGCTAGTTCCGGGCGACAGCATACAATAACAAGGTTTATATGTTACAAGATTCGATTATTGAAAAATTACAAGGGCTGGTCGATCGCCACGAAGAGATTAGTGCTTTGTTGGGCGATCCGGATGTGATCGGCGATCAGAATAAATTCCGCGATCTGTCAAAAGAATATTCGCAGCTTGAAGAAGTGGTGAATACTTTTCAGCGCTATGAAGAAGCTGAAGCAAGTCTCAAGGCTGCTGAAGAGATGTTGAAAGACGAAGATCCGGATATGCGAGAAATGGCGCAGGAAGAATTGAAAGACGCCAAAGCACAGATCGAAAAACTGGAAGTAGAAATGCAAAAGCTTCTGCTGCCTCGCGATCCCAATGACGACAAAAATACTTTCCTGGAAATTCGTGCTGGAACCGGTGGTGATGAAGCGGCTATCTTTGCTGGTGACTTGTTCCGTATGTACAGTAAATACGCCGAGAAAAAACGCTGGCAGGTTGAAGTGATCAGCGAGAGCGAAGGCGAACATGGTGGCTATAAAGAAATCATTGTGCGCATTATTGGCGATAGCGTTTACTCGCACCTGAAATTCGAATCAGGCGCTCATCGTGTGCAACGGGTTCCAGAAACTGAATCACAAGGTCGTATCCATACTTCCGCCTGTACCGTTGCGGTGATGCCGGAAGCTGACGAATTAGATGCGATTGAAATTAACCCGTCTGATTTGAAAATTGATACCTTCCGTGCATCGGGCGCTGGTGGTCAGCACGTCAACAAAACTGACTCAGCCATTCGTATTACTCACTTGCCTACAGGGGTTGTAGTGGAATGTCAGGACGAGCGCTCTCAGCATAAAAACAAAGCCAAAGCGATGTCAGTATTGCAAGCACGATTGAATGCTGCCGAACAGGCCAAAGCGCAATCGGAACAGACTGAAATGCGCCGTAATTTGGTGGGTACTGGTGATCGTTCGGATCGAATTCGCACCTATAACTTTCCGCAAGGTCGCATGACTGATCATCGTATTAATCTGACGTTATACAAACTTGATGAAATCATGGAAGGCGATATCGATCAGATTGTTGGCCCGCTCATTCAAGAACATCAGGCTGATCAGCTGGCGGCACTTTCGGGGCAGAGTTCATAACTGCGATGAAAGCGCTAAGCGTTGCTCAAGCATTGGCTTGGGCCAGGCAGCAACTTGAAGCAATGGGTGAGGCTGCGTTAGACGTTGAGATTTTATTGGCTGATGCCATCGACAAAAATCGAACCTGGCTGAAAACCTGGCCAGAGTATTTCCTTTCCGAAGATCAGATATCCCGTTTCGAAGACTTCGTTAGTCGCCGCCGTCAGGGTGAGCCAATCGCTTATATTATTGGTCAACAAGAATTCTGGTCGCTGACTTTTAAAGTCACTCGCGATACCTTGATTCCGCGCCCGGAAACCGAAATGTTAGTTGAGCAGGCGTTACAAAGAATTCCTGAAAAAGAACATTTTAACGTGGCTGACCTCGGCACTGGTAGCGGAGCGATTGCTTTGGCGATTGCCAGCGAGCGACCGCAAGCAACCGTGTGGGCTTTGGATATGAGCGAGCCTGCTTTAACCGTTGCTGAAGCCAATGCGCAAAGCAACAAGATTGATAATGTTGCCTTTGAGCAGGGCAGTTGGTTAAGCGACTGGCAACATGGCTTGCTGGATATGATCGTTAGTAATCCTCCGTACGTTGCTCCTAATGATCCGCACCTGGCGGATTTAGTTTATGAGCCGGTAACTGCATTGGTTGCCGAAGATAAAGGTTTGTCCGATATTCGCCAGATTACCCAGCAGGCAGCCGATCATTTAAAGCTTGGTGGCTATTTATTATTTGAGCATGGCTATGATCAGGGGCAGGCAGTTCGAGAGATATTACAGCAAGCAGGCTTTGAGCATATCGAAACCATCAAAGATTATGCGGGACAGGATCGAGTGACCCTGGGTGTGCATAGCGGTAAACCATGAATTATTGAGAGAAAGAGCAGATTCTGAATCTAGTTCAGAATGAACTGTGCTTTATGTCAACCCATACATAGTTCAGCGTCAAAGCTTTTCTGTGATTTTGCTACCGCAAAAGCTTGGCGCAATAATTTACTGGCAACTGCCACACAGACCAGTTTTCCTGGCTTGCCTTTGGCTAACAATCGCTCTGATAACTGCCGGCAACCTGGGTTTGCTTTAGAAGCGGTCTAACTGCATAGGTACAACAGTTTTCGTAATACATTGGTTCCTGATTTCACGATAGCTCTGGAGCCTGCAATACTGGTTCCAGAGCTATGCGCTCTGGAAGCCAACCCCACATAGGCTATCAACTGCTTAACGGTATCAAACCGCCTGAAGCCGTCAGTGAGTATAATTAAATGACACGCTGTTTTAGGCCCTATCCCGGGGATCGACAACAACCTCTGGTACAACTCACCTTCCCATTTTTGAACACTCTGCTGAAGCTCCTGTTCACAGGCTTTAATCTGTTGCTCACAAAGTTTTAACTGTTCGCCTATCAAACCGACGACGCTCTCTGAGCAGTAAACGCTGTGGTTCATGGCTTCAAGTTGATTCGTGAGTCGTGTGTGCGTTGTCATCAGCTCTTGCCGCCAGTGCTCTAACTGCTTGAGTTTCGCTATCTCGGGGGACGTTGGTCGCCACACTTTCGGCGCTTCCGACATGCCGTATTCTGCAATCAGCTTCGCATCCGCCTTATCGGTTTTAGCTCGTCTTAGTTTCATCTGACCATAGCGCTTTATCGACAGTGGATTAACAACACTCAGGCGACACTGCTGCTCATGCAGAAAATAAGACAGGCGCTGATGATAGGTTCCTGTGGCTTCCATCACCCAATGGGAACCATCAGGGGCTGCTGACAATGCTTCTTTGAAACCTTTTAGGGAATTAGCGTAACGATGATGGTGCCAGCGACCTTCAAAAAAACAGGCACAGTCTATCGTTAACTTAGAGACATCCACACCAATATACGTCATGACAAAAATCCTCAAGCTATGCTATCTTTTGAACATGGCAACTTTGTCGACACTCCGCTATCCTGAATACGGGCTCTTAGCCCCATGAACTGTTCGAGGTTGACAAAGCGAGAGAGGGGCTCATCATTCTGAGCGGTCTTTTAGACTAATGACAATCTTGAGCTTTTTCCTCTCTCTGCCATCCATTCATTCTCCTTCCGAATAGACAGCGTTTAAAGCATAGGATGACATGTCTGTGGGGAATGATGCGTTGTTAAGGTTTGTCACTTGGTTCACCGCATTTGTACTCAAAGAACTAAAAACTCGACCAACAATGATAAAGAATATCGGTGCTGTGCTGTTGAACCAAACCCCTGGGAAAGTGTCCATGTATATGGGGATTTTATGCGCATTAGTATCATTCCAGCCAAAAGCCATTACCGCTTCACAAAAAATCAGTGAGCGATGGGTTTTTAGCTTGCTCACACAGGTCAGTATTGTTAGAGTAGCCCGATTGGGTAGAAAAGCATATAAGCCTTGCTATTACTGGCGTTTGAGCCAATTCGAATAGCAACGCTTGGCTCGAGTTTTGTGACTACAATAACCTGAGCCCGAATCCTATAATCATCCTTATTTTGAAATTAGCGAGAAATTTCCTTAGATGTTTAATAAATTACGTGGTTTATTTTCAACCGACCTGTCGATTGATTTGGGGACAGCCAACACTTTGATTTATGTTCGTGACCAGGGCATCGTTTTGAACGAGCCTTCAGTGGTTGCTATTCGTCAGGAACGTGCTGGCGGGGCAAAATCAATTGCGGCAGTAGGTGAAGCTGCTAAGCGCATGTTGGGTCGTACACCGGGCAATATAGTTGCTATCCGTCCTTTAAAAGATGGTGTGATTGCGGATTTTGAAGTGACAGAAAAAATGCTTCAGCATTTTATTCGTAAAGTTCACGACAACACCTTCTTCCGTCCAAGCCCTCGTGTTCTTATCTGTGTTCCCTGCGGTTCTACTCAGGTTGAGCGTCGTGCTATTAAAGAGTCAGCGATAGGTGCTGGTGCACGTGACGTATTCCTGATTGAAGAGCCGGTTGCAGCTGCGGTTGGTGCAGGTTTGCCAGTTGGTGAAGCGCGTGGTTCCATGGTCGTTGATATTGGTGGTGGTACTACCGAGATTGCGATCCTGTCGCTGAATGGCGTGGTTTATTCTGATTCGGTGCGTATTGGTGGTGACCGTTTTGATGAAGCTATCATCGAATACATTCGCCGCAATTATGGAACCATTATTGGTGAAGCAACTGCTGAGCGTATTAAACATGAAATTGGCACGGCTTATCCCGGTACGGAAGTTCGTGAATTAGATGTTCGCGGTCGAAACCTGGCCGAAGGCATTCCAAGAAGCTTTACGATTAACAGTAACGAAGTATTAGAGGCGCTACAAAATCCATTGCACGGCATTGTACGTGCAGTTAAAGCGGTATTGGAGCAATCACCTCCTGAGTTGGCAGCTGATATTTCTGAGCGTGGTATGGTATTAACCGGCGGTGGTGCCTTGATTCGCGATATCGATCGTTTATTGATGGAAGAAACCGGTTTGCCAGTGATTGTCGCTGAAGATCCATTGACCTGCGTTGCTCGTGGTGGTGGTAAAGTTCTTGAAACAATCGATGAGCATGGCGGCGATTTATTCTCATACGATTGATTTTTATAGAAATATTGACGAAAATCGGGCTCTTACAGGCCCGTTTTTTGTATCTGCTTCAGGAGTCCAGTTATTAAAAACCTATTTACACGGGGACCATCGTTAGTTTTACAGCTGATTATCACGCTGTTGCTTGCGTGCGTCCTGATGGTTCTGGACTACCGCTATGGTTATTTGACCAGTGCGCGAAAAGCGACTGCGACCTTTCTCTCCCCCTTGTATTATCTTGCTAATTTACCCAATGAAATTGCAGCATGGGCTGACAATAATATTGTTAGTCGTAATGACTTAATTGATGAAAACCGCCAGCTTAAAGATGAGGTTTTGATCTTAAAGGCACAAAATCAACGCTTGATTGGTCTTGAGTCTGAAAATGCTCGCTTACGTTCTTTGCTGGGGTCGTCGCGTTCCTTTCGTGGAAAACGTTTAATTGCCGAGGTCTTGAATATTGATAGCCAGCGTTTTTCAAACGAGCTGCTGTTAAATAAAGGTTCGGCGGATGATGTTTTTATGGGGCAGCCTGTGGTCGATTCGGATGGTGTCATGGGGCAGATTGTTGAAGTGTCTTTAACCACCAGTCGAATGATTCTTCTGAACGATCAAAAGCATGCCATTCCTGTTCGTAATGATCGCAATGGAGTTCGAGCTATCGCGCAAGGCGATGGGCAATTGTTATTCTTGCGGCATTTGCCCAATACCACCGATATTCGCGAAGGTGACTTATTATTGAGTTCAGGGCTGGGTGAAAAATTTCCTGATGGCTATCCGGTTGCTAAAGTGATTTCAGTGGTTAAGCAATCCGCTCAACCTTATGCACAGATAGTTGCTGAGCCAACGGCTAACATTAATACTTCCAACCATGTCTTGTTGTTATGGCCTTACGAGCCAGTGAATGATTCGGTTGATGAAGCCGAAGTAAAGTCATCGGAGAATTAGTGGTATGAAAACGATGAACAATCAAGCTAAGCATGGAACCTGGGTCATTATCCTGAGTCTCATCATTGGTATGATTCTGGATATTTTTCCTTTGCCAGAAAGTTGGCAATCTTTTAGGCCAAGTTTTACTTTTTTAGTTTTGGGCTACTGGGTCATTGCTTTACCTCATCGTATTGGCTTGCTTTGGGCTTTCATTACTGGCTTAGCACTTGATGCATTGCTTGGTACTACGCTGGGCCTGCACAGTTTTGCGTTGGCTTTTGTGACCTTTATTTTGCAACTTAATCACCAAAGACTCCGCTTATTCCCTTTATGGAAGCAGGCTCTGACACTGATACTTTTAAGCATTATTTATTTTGCCATAATCTTATGGTTGGCACGTCTTACCGGTAAGCCAGAAAGTGACAGCTGGTACTGGATGGCTACCATTACTAACGGCTTGCTATGGCCCTGGTTGTTTATTCTACTACGTGATATTCGTCGTTATTTCCATGTGGTATAAGCATGTGGTGTAAGCACCTAGTCTATGCAGTATTTTTAAGGAGGCTTGATGTTTGAACAAATCTATTTGGCTTCCGCTTCGCCACGGCGTAAGGAATTATTAGCCCAGCTCGGAGTATCCTTTATTCAGGTGGCTAACGATTTCGATGAGACTCCGTTAAACAGTGAATCGCCGGAAGACTATGTTACGAGGTTGGCGATTGGTAAAGCGCGTTCTGCTCAACCCTTTTGTGATCCTGATAAACCCCTGCCTATTCTAGGTGCTGATACTATTGTGGTATTGAATGGTCAATTTCTCGGCAAACCTACGGATCTGAACGAAGCAAAATCGATGCTCAAACAACTGTCGGGGCAAACTCACCAGGTTTATAGTGGAGTTAGTCTTTGTTGGCAGGAAAAAGAAATTTGCCAAGTGTCTAAAAGCGAAGTGACTTTCAGTCAATTAGACGAGCACACAATAGACGCTTATTGTGCGACTGAAGAACCGTTAGGCAAAGCCGGTTCATACGCGATTCAGGGCGTAGCTGGTAGCTTGGTAACTGGTATCAATGGTAGTTACAGCGGGATTGTTGGGTTACCATTGTATGAAACCAGAATTCTGTTAGAGCAGATGCAGATCAAGCATTTGCTCTCAGCTCGTCTTTCACCTCAGCTCTTACCTCAAGCAGGAGGTCGCCAAAATAATGCGTGATGAAATTTTAATTAATGTCACACCCCAGGAAACACGCGTTGCCTTGGTGGAAAATGGTGTGTTGCAGGAAGTGCATCTGGAGCGCATCAGTAACCGTGGTATTGTCGGAAATATTTATAAAGGAACGGTACGTCGTGTGATGCCAGGAATGCAGGCTGCTTTTGTCGATATCGGACATGAGCGTGCCGCTTTTTTGCATGTGGCTGACATTATTGCGATTAAGAGCGATGAGAATAAATTGGCTGTTGAAGGCTCGGAGCTTCTAGATAAACAGGAAGCGCATGAAGCGGATATTACAACTCTTCTTCGAGAAGGGCAGAAAATCATTGTCCAGGTCATTAAAGATCCTATCGGCAGTAAAGGTGCACGCTTAACCACTCATATCACTATACCCTCTCGCTTTCTGGTCCTGATGCCCGACAATCCGCATGTGGGTGTTTCGCAACGGATTGAAGATATCGATGAGCGCACTCGATTGAAAGACTTATTAGCCGATACTGATTTCGGTAGTGATACCGGATATATCATTCGTACTGCTGCCGAAGGGGCGAGCGATATTGAACTGGATCGTGATGTAAAGTTTCTGTCCAAGCTATGGGGTGGCATAAGCGAGAAATCCAAGACAGCTAAAGCACCACAACTGATCCATGAAGATTTAGCTCTGGAACTTCGGATCATGCGTGACATTATTGAAGATGATATAGAGCGTGTGCGGGTAGATAATCAGGAAAGCTACAAACGGATTTATGCTTTTATCATGGAGTTCCTGCCGGATATTAAAAACCGCATAGAACTTTATGATGGAGAACGTCCGATTTTTGATTTGTACAATATTGAAGAAGAAATTAAAAAAGCACTGGAACGAAAGGTACCATTAAAGTCAGGTGGCTACCTGATCATCGATCAAACGGAAGCGATGACGACCGTAGATGTGAATACCGGTGCTTTTATTGGCCATAAAAACTTAGAAGAAACGATTTTTAGAACCAACCTTGAAGCTGCAACAGCATTAGCGCGTCAACTTCGTTTACGTAACCTTGGCGGCATTATTATTGTTGATTTTATTGATATGCAGGATGAGGAGCACAAGCGGCAAGTTTTGCGCACCTTAGAGAAAATGGTTGAGCGCGATCATGTCAAAACTTCAATATCTGAAGTGTCTACTTTGGGGCTGGTTGAGATGACGCGTAAGCGCTCAAGGGAAAGTCTGGAGCGATTAATGTGTGAGCCCTGCCAGCAATGTAACGGTAGAGGCTTTGTCAAAACACCGGTTACCGTATGCTACGAAATTTTCCGCGAACTCAGTAGATCTGCGCGTGCCTATGATGCGCAAAAGTTTTTAGTGCTAGCAAATCAGGAAGTAGTTGACTGTTTATTGGACGAGGAAGCGAGTAGCTTGGCTGAGCTTGAAGTTGAAATTGATAAACCAATCCGTCTTCAGGTTGAAAGTTTATACTCGCCTGATCAGTTTGATGTAGTGTTAATGTAGACGAACTTTGAATGGCTAAAAACATCATTACGACAGTTCGAAAGTGGCTAACCAAATTGCTCTGGTTGGTTTCACTTGTGGTCATTGTTTTTGTGCTGTTAATCTCTGTCGTTAAGCTGATTCTACCTTACTGGCTCGATGACAAAGAAACCGTTGTTGAACTGGTTGAAGAGTATATTGGTGGTGAATTTGACTATGATGAACTGGTTGTAGACTGGACGCGATTTAGACCAACAGTTTATCTGGAAGAGATGAGATGGAAGAGTGACGACCATAGAATTGAGCTAATAAGTTCTCGTAATACCATTGAACTTAATTTATGGAAAAGTTTACTGGATGGTTATCTACAGACGGAATCGGTAGAGATTAATGGCGTTCAATTAAGCTACGCCATAAATGAATTTGAATCAGAAAATGAACCAGCATTTTCGATTGATTCTTTAAAGTTAGCATTAAGAATGCGTCCTGAAGTATTAGAGCAGCGTAAGATTTTAGTGCGAGACTTGACGCTAACTCTAAGACATCAGGGAAATAGCCGAACTCTTATCGCTCCCCTGATTCGTTTCGAAAAGTTAGGCAATGAGCGCCAGCTGATTGTGGATACTCGTAGCGAACTATTCTCCAGAGGGCGTTTCATCCTTGAGTCACAAGGCCAGCCATTGGCCGATAATAGCGAAATAGGTATTTATACCGCACTTGAAGATACCGATGTGAAGTCGCTTGCTCAGTTTCTAAACCTGGATCAGGAATTTCCCGTTGACTTAATCGATCTGAACTTGTGGTTAACTTATCACGGTGATGTGCCGGTAGCTGGCTATAGTCAGTTTATAGCGTCCGGTGATCAGTCCCGTATTGCAGAACTGAAGGGTGCGATTCGGTTTATCTCTGATGAAAAGAGTTTTCACTTATCAAGCGATCAGTTTCATTTAGTGGAAAGAAGAGCTGTAGAGTCAGAAGCGCCGGGTCCCATTCAAGAGTCGATTGAGCAAGAGCTAGTGGAACAAGAGTTCGTTGAAAAAGAGTTGGTTGAATTCAAAAGTGATTTTTTTGTGGATATGACAAAAAATGACTCTGTTGCCAACTGGACGATATCAGCGGATAACTTTCCAATAGGCTATTTAGTTACTTCAGTAAAACCTTTCTTAACAGCCGAGCATCTAGCAATTATCAATAGCATAGAGCCTGATGGTCACATTAATCAGTTTCAACTGATAGCAGAGCAAACGGAGCAGTCATTCAAGCCAGTAAAAGCCGATATTATTCTGAGTGACGTAAGCTTACGCGAGCACGAACAGATCCCGGGTATTGTTATTGATCATCTATCCATTAAAGATGAAGAGGGGAAGTGGAGGCTGAAGCTTGCAGCTAATAATACACAACTTGCGATGACTCAATGGTTAACGAACCCTGTTGAACTTGACTCGGTTTTATTTGATGGCCTGCTAACCTTTGATCAAACGAGGGTTATTCAAGTTGATGAGCTATTTGCTACTAATGCAGACTTCAAACTCAAAGCTGAAGGTTTGGTTGAGTTGTTCGAGACTGAACAGGGCGCTCTTGATGCTGAGGTTGCGATGTATGCCGAAGCTTCCGATATCAATATAGCTCAGCTTCACCAATACTGGCCAAGAAAGGGCATGAAGCAGAAAGCGCTTGAGTTTCTTGATATGAGTTTGGTTGGCGGTAAGGTTGACAAGGCTAAGCTCATTTTAAGAGGCGGACTGGAAGCTTTCCCTTATCAAAATGGAGATGGGCAGTTTTACGTTGAAGCCGATGTTAGTGATGCTATTTTTAAATTTGATCCAGACTGGCCACAAGCCGAACAGATTAATGCTAAAGCCATCTTTAGTAATGATGAAATGTTAATCACTTCCAACTCTGGAAATTTGTTGGGCACTACCGTCAATAAAGCGACAGCGACGATTGATTCTTTCAGCAACGAAATTTCGATGTTAGTGATCAATGTTGATGCAGTCGCTACCAATGAAAGTTATTTAGCATTGCATAATCAATCGCCATTAAAGGATGATCTTGGCGATGCAGTAACTGACTTTACGATTGATCGGTCGATTAATCCAACTCTCGAGATTACCGTTCCTTTAGGTAACGATGTTCCTGCCAGCGTTGTTGGTACTATTCCACTTAACGGTCACAAAATTGGATTGAAAGATTACCCGCTGGAGTTGAGCCGAGTTAAAGGCACCATGCATTTTACTGATGACGGGGCTTATTCACAAAACCTGCAAGGTCGCTTGTGGGGGAATGTGTTTGCTATTGATGTGAAAATTGATGACTTTACCGAGAACAACGACCTGGTCAAGTTAGATGCTGTATCGAACTTTTCTGTGGGAAAGGTTTTTGATGCAAATAATATTCAATCACCTCTAAGCATCACAGGTTCCAGCGAATTAGTGGTTCGTTATCGAGTAGATGAAGACACTAAGCAGTCGTTAATCGTGCGAACAGATTTAAAGGGCACCACAATCGCTGGCCCAGATTGGTTAAGCAAAAATGAGCAAGACATTGCTGATGTGTTAGTGACTTTATTTGAGTCTGAAGGGAATGTTCTATCCCGTGCCATTTATCGCAATACGATATCTTCACAACTGCAATTTAGTAGCAATAATCCAAACGATGTAAAGGGTGTCATAGCACTCGGTAATTTGGCAACAACCAAGATTCCATCACCAGATAACGGAGTGGCCATTCGTGGTGAATTTAATGAAATTAAAAGCTATGACTGGATTAATAGTTTGCAGTTTAAAAGTGGCGGATCCTTTGCCTGGCCACAATGGATCAATCATATCGACATAAAAACACCACAGTTAGATGTGGCAGGTCAAAAGTTGCACGATGTGCATCTGGTTGATGAATTGTTGGCAGGTCAATACCTACGCTTTAAAGTGACAGCACAAGAAGGTCAGGGCAGCCTGACTTTTTATGACGATGGTCGTAAGCATGTAGTGATAGATAAGTTGGATATTACATTAGAACCATTTAGTAAGTTATCTGACACAGATATTGATCTAGAAAAAGAGGCTTTATATAACTGGCAGCTGGAATGTGCTTCTTGTCGCATTAATGGTATTGATACGGGTGTCTTAACGCTGGTAACTCAGCAAACACCAGAAGGAGTAGCGTTACAAGGCGATAGTAAAATAGAGGGTTTACTGGCTGCGTACCTTGAAGGTAGCTGGATTGGTGATACGAGTAACATCAAGATAACGTTTAATTCGCCTAATGCGGGGCGTCTATTAGAGCGATGGGGTTATGGTGATGGTATTAAAGATACTCGTACAAACGGCAGTTTAAATCTAAGCTGGAGTGGTGGTTGGCATCAGTTTGAGTTGGTTAATAGCAATGGAAACTTGACTGTGGATACTGGCCAGGGAGTGGTCAGGGAACTCAGTGATCGACAAGCTCGGGTGTTTAGTTTGTTCTCACTACAAAGTTTGCGTCGCCGCCTGTCGTTGGATTTCAGAGATTTGTTTGAGGACGGTTTCTTTTATGACACGATCAATGGCCGCTTCACTATTAAAGAAGGAGTCGTGACCAGTGAGAGAGTATCCATCAATGGCGCAACGGCAGATGTGACCATTACTGGGTATACTAATCTGGTGAATGAGACCGTTGATCAGAATGTAGTGGTGATTCCTAAGCTAGGGTCTAGCTTGCCAGTATTAGCAGGATGGGCCATTGAACCAACTACCGGCTTGATCATGCTGCTTATTAATAAAATTTTTGAGCCTGTTTTGGATGTAGTGGTAAGGATCGAATATAAGATTAAGGGTGATTTGGCGAATCCGGAAGTAATAGAACTCGATAAAAAATCGAAAGAGATTGTTGTTCCTGATGAAGAAGTTCTAGACGAAATAGAGGATAAACCAATTCGGGAAACCGACTTGATAGAAGAGCAAGAAAGCACAGAAGAAGATGAGCAAGGTGAAGTAAACGAACAGCTGGAGGATGATGGAAATGAATAAACGATTAGTTGTCGGCTTAGTGCAAATGACTTCATCCAGTTGTATCGAGGATAACCTTCGCAAAGCACAAGGCTTGCTCAAACAAGCGGCAGACCAAGGTGCCCAAGTAATTGTTCTACCAGAAAGCTTTGCCCTAATGGAAAAATATAACGGACAGAAACTTGATTATCTTGAACAAGATGGTCAAGGTAAGATTCAAGACTGGATGTCTGCAATGGCAAAAGAGTTGGGAGTGCTACTGGTTGGTGGCACCATTGCTATTGAGTCTGATGTAGAAAAAAGGCCGTACGCCCGTTGCTATATTTATAATGAGGAAGGATTAAAACTGACGCATTATGACAAGATCCACATGTTTGATGTGTCGGTTAAAGACGGCGAAAGCTATTTAGAGTCAGCCAATACACTAGCGGGAACTGAGCCCGTTGTTTTTGAGTGGAATGATGTGATCTTTGGTTGTTCTGTTTGTTATGACTTGCGCTTCCCGGAATTGTATCGCTTGTATCAGTCCTCTAATGTTGAGGTGATATTGGCACCATCTGCTTTTACTTTAGCAACGGGTAAGGTTCACTGGAAACTATTATTGCAGGCACGCGCTGTAGAAAACTTGGCCTTTATTGTGGCTCCGAATCAAACCGGTACTCATGATAATCAACGTAAGACCTTTGGTCATAGTATGGTGGTCGATCCCTGGGGCGAGGTTATTGGTGAGTTAGATGATCGTGAAGGTGTTCTTCTGAGCGAGTTAAAGATTGATAAAATCTCACAAATAAAAGCGAAATTTCCTGTACATCAACACCGCAAATTAATGAGTTAAAACTGAATGAACATATTATTAGAGAAAGTTGAGCGTAATTTATTCGAAGAATCCGATCTCAACTTGGACAGGCTCCAGGATGCTATTGGGAAATTACAGCGCTACGATATTGACTACTCAGATATTTTTATTCAGGAAGTACAGCATCAGTACTGGCAATTAGAAGATGGCATAGTCAAAGATGCGAGTTTTAATTTGAATAAAGGACTCGGTGTGCGTGCTATTGAGGGCGAAAAAACCAGTTTTGCCTATGCTAACCAGTTGCAATTGCAGGCGCTTGATAATGCGATCAGCGCAGCCTCCAGTATGAGCCGATCTGGTCAGGCAAAAAGTATTGCATTTGAGCATGTTGCCGCTAAGCAGTTGTATACCAGCAGTCCGGTTTTATTTGAAATTGAACAACAGCAAAAGATCGAATTGTTGAGAAGAGTTGATGCCTACGCAAGACAGCTTGATGAAAAGGTTCAGCAGGTTATCGTTAGCTTATCAGCGGTTGATGAACAAATGATGGTGATCGCAAGTGATGGAGCTATTGCTGCTGACATACGTCCGATGATTCGTTTAAACGTTTCAGTTATCGTCGAACATCAGGGTCGTCGCGAACGGGGTAGCGCAGGTTTGGGTGGACGTTACGATTGGCATGAATTAATGCAGGCCGATCTTGATGGACTGGCTAAAACGGCCGTCACACAAGCATTGATCAACCTGCAGGCGATTGATGCGCCAGCGGGTATGATGCCGGTGGTTCTAGGTAGTGGTTGGCCAGGGGTTCTATTGCATGAGGCTGTTGGTCACGGGCTGGAAGGTGATTTTAACCGAAAGGGTTCATCCGCTTATGCCAATAAAATTGGTCAACAAGTCGCGTCCAGTTTATGCACGGTTATTGATGACGGTACTTTACCTAATCACCGAGGCTCTTTGAGCGTAGATGATGAAGGAACGCTCAGTCAGTCTAACGTGCTCATCGAAAAAGGTATTCTTAAAGGTTACATGCAAGACAAGCAAAATGCTCGCTTAATGGGTCAAAACCCAACGGGAAATGGACGTCGAGAGTCTTATGCACACTTGCCGATGCCACGTATGACCAACACTTACATGGTTTCTGGAGAATCCGATCCTGAAGAGATCATTCGCAGTGTTAAGAAAGGCATTTATGCCCCCAATTTTGCAGGAGGGCAAGTCGACATAACCTCGGGCAATTTTGTTTTCAGCGCTAGCGAGGCATATTTGATTGAAGATGGAAAAATTACCGCGCCTATAAAGGGAGCGACTTTAACGGGTAATGGTCCGGAAGTCTTAAAGCGGGTTAGTATGGTTGGCAACGATAGTTCACTTGACCCAGGTATTGGAGTTTGCGGTAAAGATGGGCAAAGTGTTCCCGTCTGCGTTGGGCAGCCAACGTTGAAAGTTGATCAAATGACGGTAGGTGGAACTCAGGCTTGATGTTTAGTTTATAATGCTTTTAAAAGCATCGATGCGTTATCACTCATAATATGAAATAGACCTTATAAGAGGGTTATACTGCTTATGGATAGTGCCAATAATTCCCCTTATATTGAGCTAAGGCACGTACAAAATATAGCAATCAAAATCGTGGATGATTTTGATAAGAATTTTCAGCACATGGATGTGATGTAAATTCTGGTGCGTTAAATATTTTGGGAGTGGCGCGGGGAGCCTCGCGTAGCGAGGCCTCAATATCGGGGTGTCGTTTCTTTTGGTTTCTTTTCTTTGGACAAGCAAAGAAAAGAAACTCGCTGAGTAGCGAAAAAGTAGCTAAGGAAGACTGAAAGGTATTAGTTTTGCAAGATATATTTGGTCTGGGAAAATGCTTTTAAAACCACATCGAAGAATATTTCCTGAAAAATATTATCCCTCTTCACTAAACTGCATATTGTCGCGTAGGTATCGAAACAACTCGCGTTGGAATTTAGGAGCTTTATTGAGCTCCTTTTCTTTTTTCGCATTGCGCACCATTTGTCGTAACTGCTGGCGGTCAAGGCTTGGCTCAAGTTGTAATAACTCAAATGTTGCTGTGTCACCTTCAGCCATCAATCGGTCACGCCATTGTTCAAGCAGGTGTTGCTTGCGGACTTCAAGCTGGTGATATTGATCAGCAATTGCAAGCTCTTCTCTAATACCATCAAGGTCCTCATCACGTAAGATCTTGCCAATGTATTTTATCTGGCGCTTTTTCCCAGTGTGGTGATTGATTTTTTGACCTTCTTTTATTGCTTTCAAGCAGTTTTCGGACAAAGGGAGTTTAGCTAACAGTGATGCAGGAATTTCTAACAGATGCTCGCCAAGCTCGGTGATTTCGAGTAGTTCTTTTTTAACCTGGCTTTTGGACTTTTCAGTAGAGTCTTGCTGGTCTTGAGGTGTCATATCGTTATGTCATCGAGTGATTGGTTTGTTTAGCGGTTGCTTGGTGCCATTTTAAAATTGCAAACTTGCTTTGACGAAAACAATGTTTTTGGAGTCCCAAATTGTGCTGCTATCAAAGAAGGAGTCTTCGTTGATATTGTGCTGTAATACCAGGGATAAGGAAAGCTCTTTATCGTCAATTGGCCAACGATGACTGATTCGTGCATCTAATCGTTTAAAGTCTGCCCGGTTATCCATGTCCTGTAAGTAGTAAGCGGTACTGAACTCAAGCTGTTCAGTTAAGTTTTGCTGATACATCAAAGCTAAAGTTTGCTTAGGAGTAATATGACGAAGATCGCGACCTTTCTGCATTTCCAGTTCAAGGTAACTGTAACTGAACCATAGTCTGCTATCAGCTGTCAGCCGATAATCCAATTGTAAATCAACCCCTTTGGTCTGGAAGTCATTGGCATTACGAGGGTCATAACCCTCAAGTCCAAATAAGCCGTCGATAGTGTGGCTTAAATCATCATAGAACAGCTTCATGTCAAAGTTAAAATCGCTACCCAGACGATAATACCAGCCGATTTCTCGAGATAAAATAGTTTCAGACTTGAGGTTACCCATTGATTGTGGAGTTTGATAAAAGGTGGCGAAACTATCTGTGCCATTGACGGGAGTGGTCAGGTTGCGAACCGTATAACGGCGATGGCCAGATTGCTCATAAAAATCAGGGTAGCGGGTGCCTTTAGCAAGGATAAAGCGCCAGGAGGAGCGTGAGTTGGCAAGGTAGTTCAAAGCAATTCGTGGAGAAAATTCGCCACCGACAAACTTATCGTGCTCATACATACTGCCTAGATTCAGTAAGGCGTTGTCAGTGAAGCGCCATTCCATATTGGCAAAGACCCGATAAATGTCGTTAGTTAATTTTTGCTCAAAGAATGATTCTCCCTGAATAGTGTCACGACGAGAGCTAAAGCCTGAAACCAGACGTAACTCCTGACCAAAGGTGTAGGTATCCTGTAGTTCTACTTCCCACTTGCTTTCATCGAAATTCTGATTGGCTATACCGCAAGTTTGGCTACTGCCAAGCTCCAGAAAGCGTGCGTAAACTTGTTGCGTGAGTAGGGCTGCTTCGGGACTATCTGGAGTCGGAGCGGGGGTGCCGTTGGAGAGGGCACTGATTAACTGCTCAGTGTAAGTAGGGTCATAATCGTAAAGTGAGCCCAGTTCATTGGTTAAAAATATTGCCGGAGGGCAAGTTTGCCACTCTTCTTCTATCGAATCCTGACTGAAATGTGCATTAATTTTGATTTCGTGGTCTGTCGACAGTTGGCGATCCCAGATTAATTGGGCAAAGCCGTCATCTGTAGTTTTGGTGTGATAGGGATTGACTTGATACACATCAAGCAAGTCTTGCTGTTCATCTGCCTGGCTATAGCCAAAAATAAATCGCCACTGCTCATCATGCGTGGGGGTAAAAACCATATCACCCCTAAAATAATCCGTTTTATGGTCATCATGACGCTCACTGCCATTACGCTGTAAATCAAAGCCATCATCACTGTGGTGACCAACGGTTACGCGGTAACTAAAATCTTCTGACTGCTTGGCGATACGTAAAGAGCCGTCTGCAATCCCTTTATTGCCAATGGTTGCAGTGGCTTTGTGGCTTGCGATATCCGATGGGTGTCGACTAATGATGTTAATAATGCCCAAAAATGAGTTGGCGCCATATACTGCGGTATTCGGGCCGCGAACCACTTCAATTCTTTCTACATCGTCGAGGGACAGTGTCAAACTTCCCCATAACACGCGAGACAGACCGGGCTTAAAAACTGAGCGACCGTCAACCAACACCTGCAAGCGACGAGAAAAATCCGTATGTAAGCCATGAATACTGACTTCTGGGGTGTTGCCGCTGACGTATCCGACATTCATGCCCGGAACCAGGCGTAACACCTCGGCTATATTGCGCGCGCCAGACGATTCGATCAGCTCACGGTCAATGATGGTAACGGATGCAGGAGTTTCAGACTGAGGTTGTTTTAATCGAGTTGCAGACAGAACCGTAGGCAGTTCGTCATCGAACAAGTCGGTGCTTTGGGGCGTTTCATCTGCATAGCTGTTGGACGTCAACAGTAATGCTGTGATTGTCACTAGCAACTTCGAAAAGGTCATGATTTATTCTTAAATAAAACCAGTTCTCATTCTTTACAATCTAATAGGTTAAGTCAAGTTTTGTCCTTGTCCAACAAACACTTATAATGGCTGTTCTTTTCGACTCTAGATTGGGAGCGCCGTGTGGTAGCTGACAAACACTTAACTTTAAGCCAAATCGCAGAGCAACAGGCTGCAACTGAGCAGCAATTACGTTTGATGGTGCAAATTGCACTTCAGCAAGCTGCTGAAGCCGGAGCAGAGCAGTCCGAAATCTGGTGCTATAACACTGTGGGTAATAGTATTGAAGTGCGGCAGGGAGAGCTTGAGACTCTTGAGTTTAATCAGGACAGTCATTTTGGCATCAATGTGTATTTTGATCAGCGCAAGGGGACAGTTTCGATTAATGACCTGACAGAAGCTGCAGTACATAAAGGTGTGCAGGCAGCTTGTGAGATTGCCAGTTTTACGGAGCCTGATCCGTATTCGGGGCTTGTCGATAAGGCATTGATGGCAACGGAATCTAAAGATTTGCAACTGGATCACCCCAATGAGCTGACAATTCCGCAAATGGTTGAATCTGCCAGGCAGTGCGAAGCTGCAGCTTTAGCGGATGCCCGGATTAAGCAATCAGAAGGGGCTTCCAGTTACAGCCATCGTTCGGTGTCTTTATACGCGAATAGTCATGGCTTCATCGGTACCAATCATACTACCCGATTCAGCTTGTCCAATTCGGTTATTGCCGAAACGGATAATGGCATGATTCGAGATGGTTATTACACTATTGGTCGCGATGTGGACGATTTATTAGCATCAGAAACCGTTGGTGAGAAGGCAGCGAATCGCGTTATCAGTAAGCTAAAGCAAGGGAAGATGCCTTCGGGTAATTACCCCGTTATTTTTACAGCAGAACTGGCACGAGGATTGTGGTCACACATGCTGTCGGCCTTAAAAGGGGCGGCTTTATATCAAAGAGCCTCTTTTTTACTGGATAAAAAGGATCAGCTGATTCTCCCCGAATTTGTTCAGATAGAAGAAGATCCGTTCATACTCAAGGGGTTTGGTAGCGGTAATTATGACAGCGATGGGGTCGCCACCAAAAGGCGTGATATTGTGGTAGACGGGGTGTTGAAAGATTACTTCCTGAGCGGTTACTCGGCACGTCGCTTAGGGCTGCAGACTACCGGTAACGCGGGTGGTATTCATAATATTATAGTTAAATCATCGGATATCTCTCTGCAAGATATGATGCAGCAGTTAGGGTCTGGATTGTTACTAACCGAAGTGATGGGGCAAGGGGTTAATACGGTAACCGGCAATTATTCTCGAGGCGCCAGTGGCTTCTGGTTTGAAAATGGCGAGATTCAATTTTTTGCTCAAGAATTAACGATTGCCGGAAACCTGGAACAGATGCTTAAAAATATCGTTGCGATCTCTAATGATGTGGATAAGCGCTCAAGTATCTTGACTGGTTCGGTTGCGATAAAAGAAATGATGGTGGCAAACTAACTAACCTGGGCAGTGAGTTGCTAATTAAGGGATTTTAGGCAAAGAACAGCGTTGCTAAACCAAGCAGTGCAAAGAAGCCGGCAACGTCAGTCACGGTGGTTAGTACCACACCACCGGCTATCGCTGGGTCAATGTTGATTTTCTTAAGGAATAGCGGCAATACAGCGCCGCTGACAACCCCTGTGACCAGGTTGAACAGCATGGCGCCACCGATGGTGATAGCTAAGTGAAAGTGGTTGACGCCAGATACTTTATAATAGGAATAACCATAAACTAACGCGGCTATAACTAACGCCCACAAAACACCGTTAATAATACTGACGGCCAACTCTTTCTTGAGCAGGTAGCCTTTGTTACCTTCGCCAATATGTCCTAGCGACATACCGCGAATGACTAGTGTCAGAGTCTGGGTTCCAGCAATGCCTCCCATGCTGGGAACGATCGGCAGGAGCACTGCTAATAACGTCACTTGAGCAATAGTTTTTTCAAATAAACCAATAACCAGTGCAGCTAGAATGACTGTCAGTAAATTGATACCTAACCAGATGGCACGTTTTTTGGCGGTTGCAGCAATTTTACCAAAAGTGTCTTCAAGCTCATCCAGACCGGCCATTGACATCAGTGAGTGATCGGCTTCTTCGCGGATAACGTCAACTACGTCATCAATGGTGATACGACCTAATAAGCGGCCGTTTTCATCCAGTACTGGTGCAGATACCAAGTCGTGACGTTCGAAAATTTGGGCGACTTCAGTCTCAGGCATATCTACTGGAATGGTAAAAGTTTCCTGATCGACGATCTGGGTAATGGGCGTATCGGGGTCGCAGGTCAGTATAGAACTGATAGGCACCGAGCCGATTAAAACATCACGCGAATCCACTACGTACAGGTGGTCAGTGTTAGGTGGCATGTTGCCGCGAATTCTTAAATATCGAAGTACCACTTCCACCGACACTCGAGGACGGATCATGATGGTATCGATATTCATCAGACCACCAGCAGAGTCTTCCGGATAGGAGAGAGCGTGCTCAATCTGGGCCCGATTTTGCTCGTCGAGTAAACGAAGAACCTGATTACTGACGTTCTTCGAAAGATCGCCCAGAATATCTACGACATCATCGGTATCCAGGTCGGCCAGCGCATTGGCCAATTCCTGTGGTTGCATTTGCTCGATAAAGGACTGGCGGATTTCATCGTTGAGATGCTGTAAAACATCACCTTCACGCTCTTTATCCAGCAATTGCCAGATGACATTACGAACGCGAGGTGGTGTGGATTCAAGGAGGTGAGCAATATCTGCTGAGCGAAGTTCTTCCAGCAGGTTTCTAACCGGGATAAGATGCCCGCTGTCCAGCGCATTATTTAAGAGCTGAAGCTGTTCCTGACGTGTTTGTGTTGCTTGTGTCTCCGCCATAGGTGCATCTTACTGGTTGATTTTGTTGGTATTCTAACGCAGAACTACCATTGCTGGCTATGACACTGTGTGAATTTACAGTTTTTTATCGAGCTGCCGGTGTTCGATTGAAATATTGGGATAGAGCGGTTTAAGAGCATTAGCCAGTGTTTCCACCATATAAACTGAGCGATGGCGTCCTCCGGTGCAGCCAATAGCACAGGTGAAGTAACTGCGGTCCTGTTTGCTGAACTCAGGGATCCAGGTTGAAAAGAATACTTTTAGTTGCCAGGTGTATTCCATGACCAGGGAGCTTTGCTCAAGAAACTGCTGAATTGGCTGGTCAGTACCGCTAAAGTCTCTAAGCTCAGGATCCCAATAAGGGTTGGGGAGACAGCGCACATCGAATACAAAATCGGCATCTTTGGGAGCTCCATGCTTAAAACCGAACGATATCAGCCGGATATCCATCGATTGGCCTTTATCGCTGCTTACCCTCTCACGTAAGCGCTCACGTAATTCGTGTGGAGACAATTCGGAGGTGTTAACCACCAAATCAGCAGAAGCACGAACCGGTTCCAGGAGCTTCTTTTCTTCTTTAATGGCATCGCGCAGGGAAAGTCCACGACTGGTTAACGGGTGGCGGCGACGTGTTTCACTAAAACGTTTAAGCAGAGTGCTTTCATCCGCATCTAGAAATAAGGTTTTAGCTTGTGGTGCTTCTTTTTTTATTCGGCTGATTTCTTCTGAGAAGTGTTCAAGATCATGGCGGTTGCGAGCATCAACACCAATGGCAATATCTTCATTGCGCAGTATATGATCATTAATGACGTTCAAGGTCAAACTCAAAGGAAGATTATCAATACAATAATAACCCATATCTTCGAGCGCTTTGAGTGCGACTGACTTGCCTGAACCTGAGCGACCACTGACTATCAATAATTTCATGTGCTAACTTCTTTCTCAGTTTTCTTGTCTCTAGCTTTGATTTTATCTTGTGCTTTCTCGTGTTGAGTCAGAGCTGCTTCAATTATGTCATACAATGCCTGGTTATTGTGAGCATGACGAATTTGTGCGCAGACTTTCTTGTCTTTTAAGGTCTCAATTAATCCATCTAGGCCCTTGAGCTCCTGAAAATCAAATTCTGTTGGAACTATTAAAGCGAAAATGATATCAATTGGTTCCTCGTCGGGAGCATCAAAATCAATCGATTGGTCAAGGGTAACAAAAGCAGCCACTGGTTTCTCGCAATTATCAAGCCGGCCATGTGGCAAGGCAACACCATTACCAATTGCTGTAGTGCCCAGTTGTTCTCGAGCAACTAGAGCTTTTAATAACAGGAATGGTTCATAGTGTGTATTGTGTTCAGCCAAAAGGTTAGCTATAAACTGTAACGCTTTTTTCCGGCTTGTGGCTTGTGCCCCGAGCACGCAAAGCTCGGGGACAATAACATCTTCAATGTGCATAAGTTAGTGACGAGTCATCTTTTCCTTATGTTTTATCACTTGTCTGTCTAGTTTATCAATCAATAAATCAATCGCGGCATACATATCCTCTGATTCACTGTTTGCAAAAATCTCCCCACCGTTGACATTAAGGGTTGCTTCGGCAATCTGACGAACTTTTTCAACGCTAAGCGTGACGTAAACATTATTAATATGATCAAAATGGCGTTCGAGTTTAGCAAACTTTTCGTTAACGAAATCTTTCAACGCATCAGTGATTTCAAGGTGACGACCAGTTAGATTGATTTGCATAATACGTATTCCTTCTATCGAATAGTTTAAGAATTTGTGAATGTCTTGCGTCGATTGGCAGTCGGGATATTCAATGCTTCGCGATATTTTGAAACTGTGCGACGAGCAATTGTAATACCATCCTTCTGGAGTAATTTAGCAAGTTTAATATCACTCAAAGGGTTGCGGGAAGGTTCCGCGTTAACAAACTGCTTAATTTTGTTTTTAATAGCCGTGGATGACCATTCACCTCCTTGGGTTGATGGAATTGCGTTTGAAAAAAAGTACTTTAATTCATAAATACCTTTAGGGGACTGCATATATTTGTCACTGCAGGCGCGAGAAATGGTTGACTCATGTAAGTTAAGCGCTTCAGCCAGATCTTTTAATCGCATAGGTCTTAGTGCTGACTCGCCTTGTTCAAAAAAGTTCTGCTGATGATTAACAATCCAGTCAGCGACACGTTTCAAAGTATCGTTACGCGCTTCAAGACTCTGTATCAGCCTGCGAGCCCGCTGGAAATGTTCATTCAGGTATTGTTGGTCGGCAGGTTTTTGGGAACTGCGCAAAGTCTCAGCATATTGATGATTAATATCAAGCTGAGGAATGCTTTGTCCGGCCAGTTGAGCCTGCCACTTATCATTCAGCTTATAAATGATAATGTCAGGGCGAATGTATTCTGTTGTCTCGCCTATGTACTGGTAATTTGGCTGGCTACGTAAGTGCCGGATAAGATCCAGGGCATCGTCGAGTTCTTGCTGGGTTAATGAGAGGCGATGCATTAAGTCACTATAGTGATGCTTGCATAGCTTATCAAAGTGATATTTGATGAGCTTACTGGCAAGTTGGATTTTAGCGTTTAATGGATCGGATACAGTGTTTTGTGAGGTGTTTTGCTGCATAGCAACCAGTTGTAGCAGTAAAAATTCTGGCAGGTCTTTGCTTGCACAACCAAATGGCTCCAGTTGTTGCACCTGATGGATGATGCTATAGACATCCTCGGTTTTGACCGAGTGGCTAAAGTCTCGCTCAATTTGTTCAGCAATTTCATCGGCTGAGGCCTTTAAGAAACCTGAATCATCAATGTTTTCAATAATGTAATACGCTATTTCCATATCCACTTTACTCAATGGCGACATCTGAATCTGCCATTCGAGATGTTCGCGTAATCCCACGCGATCCTGCATCAGGTTTTCCAGAGGGGAGTTAGCTATTGTAGATGTGTCGTGTGGGTATGAGGCTTGATCCGGGTCAAGGTTTTGATGACTTAATTGATTTGTCTGAGACTGACTAAAGGTGTTACGGCTATTGCTTTCAGAATAAGAGTTCTCAGATTTAGAGTTTTGGATTTTATCGTTAACTGAGTCAAGGCGACTGACGCTACTTTCCTGATAACTGTCATCCAATAAAGTGAGCAGTGGATTGCTGTCTAGTTGATACTGGATCTCTTGTTGCAAAGCCATTTGTGAAAGTTGTAACAGCTTTATGGACTGTTGTAACTGAGGGTTCAGTTTGAGTTGCTGGCTAAGGTTTAACTGGAGAGTTAGATTCATTGAAATAGAGTTACCAATCTTTGCCTTTTTATATTTCCATTAACTACAAATTACTCCTAGTGAAGGAGGGTTGCAAGGGCTTATTAATGTTCTTGGGATCGGTAAACGTAATTTCAAGAGCTTAGCTTACATTTTGAAATGCTCGCCTAAATAACGCTTTTTCACCAGTTCATTGGCCAATACTTCGGCGGGTGTTCCTGATGCGATAATGTTGCCTGAGTCGACGATATAAGCTTGCTCACAGACGTCGAGTGTTTCTCTTACGTTGTGGTCTGTAATTAATACGCCGATACCACGTTCTTTCAGTTGTCTGATAATCGTTTTAATGTCCAGAACCGAAATCGGATCAACCCCTGCGAAAGGCTCATCCAGTAAAATAAATTTGGGATCATTGGCTAATGCTCTGGCGATTTCAACACGACGGCGTTCACCGCCGGATAAACTCATGCCATGACTCAGGCGTATGTGCTCAATATGAAACTCAGACAAGAGCTGATCGAGCTTTTCTTCGCGCTGCTTATTATTAAGATCATTGCGCAACTGAAGAATGGCCATGATGTTGTCTTCGACGGATAACTTGCGGAAAATCGAAGCTTCTTGCGGCAAGTATCCTATCCCTTTTTTAGCACGGGTGTGCATAGGGTCGCTAGTGATGTTGTCGTCACCTAAGAAAATTTGTCCGCCATCGGACGGAACCAGACCAACGATCATATAAAATGACGTTGTTTTACCTGCACCATTGGGGCCCAGCAAGCCGACAATTTGCCCTTGACTGACTTCCAGCGACACATTTTCGACCACTTTGCGGTCTTTGTAACTTTTGGCGAGACGGCGGGCTTGTAGCGAAATCATTGCTGCTTCTCTTGTTCGGACTGTTCGGTATCATCGGCAGTTTGTTGTGAATTCTTTTCTTCTGCCTGTCCATCCTGTGCCCAGAAGAATTCGGTTTCAACTCTTTGTTCACCAGAATCACTTTTACCCGCTGATATCACTTTGCTGGTTCCATCGTAGGTTAAAAAGGCAGCTGTCATATTTGAATCACCTTGCTGCAGTTTAACGTTACCAACCAGTTCGGTCTGCTTCTCTCTGCCGTTTGAACGAAGCTGATCCGCGGTGGCGTAAATAGCTGGCTGGTTAGGTTGCTCTATTCTAAACTCCGTCGGAGTCCCGCTCAACACGAAGCCAAAACCTTCGGTAGTGCCTTGGTTAGCATTAAGCTGCTGACCTAACAAAGTTAAGGTATCAATACCGGATGACTGCACAATTTTTATATCCCCACTGGCTGATAGTTCGCCACTTTGTTGGCGATAAATAATTTGGGGAGCATCAATCTCGGTAGTTTCACCGGTTTCATCCACATAGTGAATTTTTACAGGGTTACCCAGCGCAGTAATGGTGCCGGCATTTTCACCCTGCTTGGTTAACGAGTCGGCATGAATCGTCATGTTGCCATGTTCATAAATCACGTTATCGCGATAAACAATAATATTCTTTTGTACGTCAAGGTTCGATTTATCTGAACGCAACCGTGACTTTTCCAGAGTCGCAGCCTGGACAAGTGACATGGCTAAGAGCGAGCTTAGGGGTAAAGCATACGTAAGAAGGCGGGACTTCATAATTCTTCTGTAAAGACCTCGGATTTAAATTCTATATTATTGGTACGCAAATCAGCCTGCATGCCTTTTGCAGTCATTCTAAAACGTCCATCGACTAATTCAATTGGCTCATCAGTAAAAGCAGTTTCCGATGCAAAGTCAATTGTTAGGACTGGCATGGTTAACAATACATTAGACTGAGCAGGCTGTCGTTCCAATTCAACGGTCACATTACCTTCGAGAACCAGCTGTTCACTTAGTTCATTACTGATAGCTTTCTCAGAGCTGACCGTCCAGCTTGGATTTTGGTCATCATTGAAGCGCATCACGGGTTTTAACAGATGAGTTTGCATGATGTCTTTGTAATGCAGGGTTTTTACGGTAGTGAAAGAGCGTTCGGGTTGCCCGTTTGTATCAAATTCAATAGTTTCAGTATTCGATAAATAATAATCTGGATTGCTGGAAATCTCGACAAAGTCTGGTTTGGGTTCAGTGGAACGATCCCACCAATAAGCAATAGCAAAAGTTGCCGGGACTAATAGCCACAGCATGGAGCGACCTTTTAAAAAGGTCACTGCTTAACTCCCGATGGTTGAGCTTTGGTGAGATATTCTTGATGAATGGCTTCCAGTTTGTTCTGGCTGTGAAGAATTAAATCACAGACCTCGCGAACGGCACCAAAGCCACCATTGTTTTGAGTAACCCAATCAGCATGCTGTTGCATCAGCCAGTGGCCATCGGCAACGGTAATTCCTAAACCCGACTGAATCAATAAAGGGAGATCGGGTAAGTCATCACCAATGTGGCAAACTTGCTCTGGCTTTATCGACAAGTTTTGGCAAAGCCTATCAAAAGCTTCCTGTTTGTTTGATTGACCTTGATAGTAATGTTGAATACCCAGCTCTTGGCAGCGCTTTTCGACAATTTTAGAATTACGGCCGGTAATAATGGCAACAGCAATGCCTGATTTTTGTAGACATTTTATGCCAAAGCCATCTTTGATATTGAAGGTCTTCAATTCTTCGCCGTTGTTGCCAATAATGACCTGACCATTACTCAGCACACCATCAACATCACAAATCAACAGCTTGATATTATTAGCTTTATTTAAAAGCTGTTCCGGGTAGGTTGGTTTTTGCGTTATGTGGTGCATTAAACCACTCCGGCTTTAAGTAAGTCGTGCATGTGAATGACACCTAGTGGTTTGTCATTATTATCGGTCACGATTAAGGAAGTAATACTACTTTCCTCCATCAAATTGACAGCGTCTACCGCCAAGGTTTGACTCTTAACAGTTTTGCATCCTTTGGTCATTACATCTTCAATGGGGGCGTCAATATCTACATCGCGCTCAAAAGCGCGGCGTAAATCGCCATCGGTGAAAATGCCCAAAAGATTACCTTGTTTATCTATCACGGTAGTCATACCCATACGCTTATCGGTCATTTCAAACAGGGCGTTGCGAATGGATATGTTGGGTTTTACTGAAGGAAAAGAGTTGCCGCTGTGCATCAGGTCATCGACTTGCAAAATAAGACGTTTACCTAAGCTACCGCCGGGATGAGACAAAGCAAAGTCGTCAGGCGTAAAGCCTCTGGCTTCCAATAAGCTCACGGCGATGGCGTCGCCGAGTGCCAATACGGCGGTGGTTGAAGCGGTAGGAGCCAAGTTGTGTGGGCAGGCTTCCTTCTCTACCTGAACCTTAATGTGTATATTGCTGGCTTTGGCTAAACTTGATTTGTCATTACCTGTGATTGATATCAGTTCAATGCCGCGACGTTTTATAACAGGAAGTAAAGCTGTTACTTCGTGGGTTTCCCCAGAATTAGACAGTGCGATAACAACGTCCAGTTCACCGATCATCCCCAGATCGCCGTGGCTGGCTTCTGCTGGATGAACGAAAAATGCCGGGGTACCTGTGCTGGCTAATGTGGCTGCCATTTTGCTGCCTATATGGCCTGATTTCCCCATGCCAATGACGACCACTTTGCCCTGACAGTTGAGTAGTTTATGACAGGCGGCAACAAAGGTTTCGTCCAACTGTTGTTTAAGATTGGTAACAGCAAGAGTTTCTATATCAATTACGCGCTCGGCGCTTGTCAGAATTTGCTGTTCCAGATTTGAGTCATTCATTGACGGTACCGTTGGTGGTTTTAATATTTTCAACCAGTTAGAAGACGCGAACTATATAATACCCAATGAAGGCGGTAAGTAAAATAGCACCAGCGAACCTGTTAATTTTTCCTGGCCCACGAATTCCATAAGCCAGTGCTGCCAGAAGGACGCTTAAGCTTAGCATTACAGGGTAATCAATGGTCAGTATCTCTCTTTCGACCATTGGGGCGGCGATAAGTGCAGGAATGCCCAAAACACCCAGCAAGTTAAAGATATTGGAGCCGACAACATTACCGATCGCAATCTCGTGTTCATTTTTCAACACTGCAGAAATCGAAGCTGCCAGTTCTGGCAAACTGGTGCCGAGAGCAACAATGGTCAAGCCAATCAGAGTTTCTGAGACGCCCATCTGCAAAGCAAAGCCACTTGCACCTACGATGAGTATCTTGGAACTGGCAACCAGCAGTACTAAGCCCAGCACTAACCAGAAGATTGCTTTGGGGCTCGACATCTTTTCAGGTAGCTCATCAACAATCTCTTCGAGCATCCGGTCATTACTTGAGCGAGATTTAATGCCCATATGCACTAGCCATATAAAGTAGCCGACCAGAGTGCTTAGCAGGATAATGCCTTCAAGGTGTGACAGGCGCAGATCCCAAAAAAAGTAGAGTACTGCGAACGACACGATAAATAGGATAGGGATTTCACGCTTAATCATCCCTGAATTAATCATTAAAGGTCTCACTAATGCGGTGATCCCCAGTACTAATGCCACATTAGTGATATTTGAGCCTATCGCATTACCAATTGCTACCTCTGGGCCACAATTCTCAACATCGCGCGGACAGGTTTTAAATGAATCAAGAATCGACACAAAGATTTCTGGTGCGGAAGAACCTATCGCGACAATGGTTAAACCTACGATCAGACGTGATACACCAAAGTTTTGTGCAACCGCTGCTGCGCCATCAGTAAAGCGATCCGCGCTCCAAACTAGCAGTGTAATACCAACCAGAATATAGGCAATGTGTTCTATCATGGAAACCTTAGAGACTGTCTTCTATAAATAGTGAGTGTTCAATAAACAGGCTATGCTTATTATAAAATAAGTATGGCTTTGACTGACAAATTGAAATTGTTTCAAAGCGTTGCCCTGAGCGACGAGTGGTTGCTACAAATCAGCGCGCCATTGTACAGGCTCTGGCTTTTAATGTCATTCACAGGTGTTTATCAAGGGGAATTCGGGTAAAATCACGCCACTTTAGTGCCAACTTTGCTAATGATTCATATTTTTGCGTCTGTTTTGACGCAGTTTTTGGCGTTATCATGCTTGGCCATAACTTCGATTAACGTAAGTAATTAAAAAATGATTGAACAGATTAAGTCCCTGATTGAGAAAGAGATTGAGTGCGAAGAGTTACGTGTTGATGGCGATGGTAGCCATTTTCAGGTGATTATCGTCAGTAAGGCCTTCGACGGTCTACGCAGTGTCAAAAGGCAACAAATGGTGTACGCCACTGTTAATGAGCATATTGCCAGCGGTGAAATTCATGCTCTGACCATTAAGGCTTACACGCCTGAAGAATGGTCTAAAGCTAAGCACTTCCTATAAGTATCGAGTCCTTAACGATGGATAAATTATTAATTAAAGATGCTGGCTCATTAGATGGTGCCATTAAAATTTCAGGCGCTAAAAATGCTGCCTTGCCAATTCTGATGGGTGCTCTACTAGTGGACGGTGTGACGACGATTGGCAATCTGCCGCACTTAAATGATGTCACTACAACGTTAGAGTTGATGGGACGTTTGGGTGCCAAGTTGACCATTGACGACAAGTTTAATGTTGAGATTGACAGTCGTGACATTCACAGTCATGAAGCTCCATATGAGTTAGTTAAAACCATGCGTGCTTCGATTCTGGTATTGGGGCCTTTGCTTGCTCGCTTCGGTGAGGCGGTGGTTTCGTTACCGGGTGGTTGTGCCATTGGTTCGCGTCCTGTAAATCTGCATATTGAAGGTATGCGTGAGATGGGCGCTGATATTGAAGTTGAAGCAGGTTACGTTAAGGCTAAATCGAATGGTCGTCTGAAAGGCGCTAAAATTGTCATGGAAATGGTGAGTGTCGGTGCGACCGAAAACTTGATCATGGCAGCGGCACTGGCTGATGGAACCTCGGTGATTGAAAATGCCGCTCGCGAGCCTGAAGTGGTCGATCTTGCTAATTTCTTGAATAGCATGGGAGCGAAGATTAGCGGTGCAGGCACCTCTGTTATCACCATTGAAGGTGTTGAGCGTATGCATGGCGGTCACCATGATGTGTTGCCTGATCGTATTGAAACAGGCACTTATCTGGTTGCCGCGGCTATGACCGGCGGTCGTATCCGTTGTCGTAATACTGATCCGAGTATTCTGGACGCTGTTTTAGTCAAATTGAGAGAGGCGGGCGCAGAAGTCTCTACCGGAGAAGACTGGATCGAGCTTGATATGAAAGGTAAGCGTCCAAAGGCCGTTAATATCAAGACAGCACCTTATCCGGGCTTCCCAACTGACATGCAGGCACAGTTTTGTGCTATGAATGCAGTTGCAGAAGGTACCGGTACTATCACCGAAACCATTTTTGAAAATCGTTTTATGCACGTTCTTGAAATGCAGCGAATGGGTGCGGATATTGCCATCGAAGGCAACACAGCGATTTGTCGCGGGGTTGAAAAGCTGTCTGGTGCGCAAGTGATGGCGACTGACTTACGTGCCTCGGCAAGTCTGGTTTTAGCAGGCTTATGTGCCGATGGTGAAACTTTAGTGGATCGGATTTACCACATTGATCGTGGTTATGAAACCATTGAAGAGAAGCTACAAAATCTGGGCGCGTCGATTAAACGAATTGCCTAGGGCTCTTGCCTGTACAGGAAAAGAAAAAGGGCTGATTAGCCCTTTTTTTATGTGCCGATATGTCTGCTCTAATCTCGATAGCCTAATATGACTTCGGTTTCGTCTTTTTGGCCATTTCGATAATATTCAATTTCAACCGTCGTTTTCGGTGGGAAGTTCCAGATCGCAGCCATCATATCCGCTGTACTGTTGATGGCTTGTCCATTGACCTCGGTAATGATGTCTAAGGCCTGTAAACCTGCCTTGTCAGCTGGGCCATTCCCATTAATTGCAGTGATAACGATACCCTGTCCGTAAGGTAGTTGTTCAATATGTGATGCCAATGTTTGTTGCTGTTGCGGCGATAAATTCATTTCCTGAACGATTGAGCGGAAATTGATGGTCATATCCCCATTTAATCCAAGCCAACCACGCTGTACTTCGCCATTTTCAAGCAGTTCTTGCACAATGTGGTGCACATCGGCAGCAGCGATGGCGAAATTCTGATAGGTTTTTTCGCCAGAGTCATCATGCGAGCTTAATGCTGTTATTCCCACCAGTTCTCCAGCACTGTTTACCAACGCACCGCCTGAGTTGCCTGAGCGGAGGGCGGCATCAGTTTGGATGTAGTGTGAAACGCGAGAAAAGAATTTGGCACTAATAATGCCCTGGGTGACGGTTTGTTCAAAGGCCATATATGGGGTGCCAATAGCAAATACAATATCTCCTACGCGACTGGTATCTTCTGCATGCAATGGCAAGATATGCTCGGGTCGGTGGTTTACTTTAATCAATGCTAAGTCGGAGTCTTTGTCGAGTCCAATGACCTGAGCCGTTAATTTGGGGCCGTTAATTTGTTCAACGATGATCGATTCGGCTTTATCGAGAACATGTGCATTGGTCACGATATGGCCCTCTTTATCAATAAATACGCCCGATCCGTTGTTTAAAAATGCACAGGCGTTGGTTCCGGCTGGCACACTGCGTAGATTGGAGTGGCAGTCGGGATCATTGAGGGGGATCAGCTTTGAGCGTGCTTGAATACTGACCACCGCAGGTCTAGCTTTATCCAGCATATCAGCATAGCCTGAGAATGGTGTGGCTTGTTGGGGCGTTTGGATAACAGCCTGTGCCGTATCTTGAGCCGGGTTGTTAATGGAAAACCGACCTGGCATGAATACAATAAATAGAGCTGCTATTCCTAAGCCTACCAGCAGGTATTTCACGATATAACCTATAAAGGTAAAAAATTGCATGGAGATCCTCAACGTTTCTTAATAGTGCAAGCCATTGAAAGGTGTCAGCTTGCTGATTTGTCGGATGTTGCTTTTTTGCTAGAAGGTTTCTGCCCGGTTTTTTTCTGCTCAGAAGAGTCATCAGAAGAATCATTTGCAACGTCACCGGAATCTTCTGATTGTTTTTTTTGCGATGGGTTCCCCTTTGTATCAGGTTTAAAAATATCAGCTGGCTGAATATCTTTATTTTCTTCTTTGTCAGCTGAATGTTTAGGATGGTAATCATCATCGATATCATCCTCTGCGTAATCTCTCGGTTGCTGGGGACCAGCATTATGGTCTGAGATCTCTTTGGCCTCACTATCAATAATCGAGTCATCAAGCTCCTTATTGATGGCATTACCTAAGCCAGGCAGCCCGGAGGTATTACTACTCAGCTTTAAATCAAACTTACGGTTACTCAACTTATTGGAACTTGCTGCCAGGTGTTGGTACAGCGCTTTGTATTCTTCGGTTACATTACTAAAAAGACGTGCGGTTTCATCGAAGTGCTGGTTAACGTCTGCTCTCAATGAACTTAGCTCATCATCTTTAGCCTTTAGCTCTTCGGATAATGCTTTGCTATGCTGAGACATGCCGAACCAACGACCAAAGAAGAAGGCGCCGACTGCAATAAGAAGAAGTAAGAAGATAATGAGTGGACTGGACATGAATCTATATTCCTCAATCTGCCAATGACGTCTAGGCAAAGAATTGCCTAAATCCTTGAAGTGATCTTATGATACACAATAACACAGTAAAAGTTCGAGTAGATTCATGACCTATAACACAAAATTCTTACTGACATTGACTGGAATTTTTTTGGTTGTGTTTGCTTTATGTGCCATTAATCCTGTTGACCGCTCAGCCTGGATTCTTGAAAACGTATTGATGTTTTTATTGATTATTGGGCTTTTCGCCACTTATAAGAAGTTTCGCTTATCGAGAATCTCCTATTTCTGCATTTTTCTGTTCTTATGTTTTCACGAAATTGGTTCCCACTATACTTATTCAAAGGTTCCGTACAATAGCTGGACGGAACTGGTGTTCGGAACACCTTTAAATGAGTGGTTTGGCTGGGAGCGCAATCATTATGACCGCTTTTTGCATTTAGCTTACGGTCTACTGTTTGCATACCCTATACGCGAGGTTTTTCTGCGCATTGTCAGAGTAAAAGGTTTTTGGGGATATTTCCTACCTTTGGATCTGACCTTGTCCACATCCGTCATTTATGAATTGATTGAATGGGGTGCAGCGATGTACTTTGGTGGCGACCTGGGAATGGCATATCTAGGAACTCAAGGGGATGTGTGGGATGCGCATAAGGATATGGCATTAGCTGGACTTGGGGCTTTTATTACCGTTTGCATATTAGCTTTCATCAATTGGCGCTGGCAACGAGATTTCGCCAGAGAGTGGAATGAAAGCCTGACTCCAAAGTCGATCAATCCTGAAAGCTTGTGAGCGGGTCGTTCTGTAAAAAGTAAACCGTTTAACATTTCTCTGAGAAATTTGAAGCCATCACTTCTCAAGTGAGCCGCAATGCAAAATAATGGCTATAAATTGATGCAAGCTCAAGGTGATAGTGATGAGATTATTGGTATTAGTGAGTCTATTAACGGCAGCTGGTTTAATGAATCAGGCTGCTGCCTTTGATGATGACAAAAAGCGAGAAGAGTTACTAAAAGAGCGTGCTGAGCTTTTGAAAGAGCGTGAGAAGTTAGAGAAGGAGCGTGAAAAAGATTTACGCGAGCTTGAGCGCGAAGATCGGAAGGCTTACGAAGAGTTACGTAGAGAACAGGAAAAAGAACTTGCTGAGTCTGAGCGTGAATCGCAAAAGGAGCAAATGGAGCTAGACAAAGAGCTACGCAAGCAGCAAATTGAAGCTGGTAACAAGCGCGATGAGTACAGTAAATACTAGCTTCCGCTGATTAAGTAGCAGGTTTGAAATGAAAAGAGGCTTCGGCCTCTTTTTTGCTATGTCTGGTTTGCTAACTATTCAGCTTAGCTCTTTGCTATTGATTGTGCATTGTTTCCAACAAGTGATAAAACGTGCGAAAATGTCGCTCAATATTGATTAACTTCAGAGAACAAGTGAATAAAAATCATTTCTTGATAGAAGGCGCTGTCGGCCATCTTGAGGCAACCCTGGATGAGCCTGATTCACCAGAACGTAATGCTATTGCAGTATGTTGCCATCCTCATCCGTTACACGGCGGTGCTATGACCAATAAAGTCATTCATACCGTATCCAGAACTTTGGCGGGACTTGGTATACCATCGCTTCGTTTTAACTTTCGAGGCACTGGCGAGTCTCAAGGAGAATATGATGAAGGTAAAGGTGAGCAGCAAGATCTGATTAAAGCAGTTGAGTGGATGAAAGAAAAATATCCAGAACGTCCTTTATGGCTGGCTGGTTTTAGTTTCGGTTCCTGGATTGCAGCGCTTCAGGCCAAGTCACTCAATGCTAAGCAGTTGATCAGCATCGCACCGCCTGTTAATCGTTTCAGTTTCGATGAGTTTCAAGTTCCCGATTGTCCTTGGTTGGTGGTGCAAGGGGATGCCGATGACGTGGTTGAGCCTGAAGCTGTATTTAAATGGCTCGATAACTTATCGGCTAAGCCTGATGTGATTCGAATGGAAGGCGCTGGCCACTTTTTTCATGGACGCCTGGTCGAGCTTCGAGAGCGGATCGAAGAAAATCTGGGGCAACATTTGCCTGAAGAGCTGTAGAAGTTACTCCTATGCGTGCAATCGATTTAACACCCCAACAAAAATATGAGCAGGATTTAGCTAGCGGCTTTTCTAAAGACCCCGCGCAAGCCGAAGCCGTCGCAGCGTTACAGCAAGTTTACGATGAGCTTTTAAATAGCCGGCCCAGTAGTGGCTTTATGGATGTGATCAAACGCTGGCTATCTTCCGACCTTGAGCCGGTGCAAGGCCTCTATATGTGGGGCGGTGTTGGTCGCGGCAAGACCTGGTTGATGGATACCTTCTTCAACTGTTTGCCAATTAAAGGCAAAATCCGCCTCCATTTTCACCGTTTTATGCATGAAGTTCACCACGAACTCAAAGTCTTGGCCGGTGAGAAAAATCCTTTGGTTAAAATTGCCGATCAGTTGTCCCAGCGTGCTCGAGTCATTTGTTTTGACGAGTTTTTCGTCACTGACATTACCGATGCGATGATTCTGGGAGGCTTATTTAAAGAACTGTTTGAACGCAATATCGTGCTGGTGGCAACATCCAATATTCCTCCTGAGCGGTTGTATTGGAATGGTCTGCAACGCGAACGCTTTTTGCCGGCGATTGAATTGATTCAGCAACATTGTCGGGTGTTAAATGTAGATGGTGGCACTGATTACAGGATGCGAACTTTGGAAAAGGCTGAAATCTACCATTATCCGCTGGATGAGTCTGCCGATAAGAATATGCGGCAGTATTTCTTCCAGTTATCAGGTGAGGAGGGTCAGGAGCATTGCAAGCTCAAAGTAGAGGGGCGTTTAATTGATGCGGTGCGTTTGTCTGATAATGTCGTCTGGTTTACTTTTGATGCTATCTGTAAAACGGAACGATCAGCAAATGACTATATAGAACTATCACGCAATTATCATACGGTATTTATCAGTAAAATCCCTCAACTTACCGATGCAGTTAATGATGCGGCTCGACGATTTATTGCGTTGGTGGACGAATTTTATGAGCGACATGTCAAGCTGATCTTGTCTGCGGAAGTGGCTTTGGAAGAAGTATATATTGGAAAAGGCTTGGCCTTCGAGTTCGAAAGAACTGTCAGTCGGTTGCAGGAGATGCAAAGCAAGGAGTACCTCGCGAAAGAGCATTTGGCTTAAAATCGCTGACTCAGTAAGTGATTATTACCAATAACCTCTCAGGAAACTGCCAGGTGGAGAGGTATAAGTCCTGCATCCCATTAGTTTCGCTAAATCTTTCCCTTTTTGCTTTATTTTAGGCCAAGCTGTGCTTTCCTGGAAAAGAATGGGCTTTCTACCATGAGGTTTCAGGTAGAGGTAGTAAACGTGAGTTTTATTTTGACGACCACCGTAGGTGACATTGATGGCTACAAATTTATTAACATATTTTCTGTCAGAGGTAACAAGGTACTGAATGTCCCTAAAATGATAGACATTAGTTTTAGACCAGAGCAAGAAAGACCTTTCATGGATTATCAAGCCGAACTTCTTATCGATCGTAACAGTGTATCGGTAGAAAGCTGCCTTAAAGGTCGATATAACAATCCAAAACATCAATACCAATATAATGATAGAAAATAGAATTGCCTCATGGGGTTGGAACTCATCAACGGTCTGTCCGGTAAAGATTGCATATATCAAATAGGGAAGAAAGGCTGCAAAAAATAAACCTAGCACGGCAAAGGTAGTTTTTACTAAAGGACCATATTTGCTGGCAAATTGATGCTTTACTATACGATGCTTTGTGGGCTCGGGTATATTAATTCGGGACATTTTTGATTTTGTTATGTTAATAAAAAGCCGACATTGTTGTCGGCTTTTAAGATCAAAAAGTGGTTAGCAATTACTTAACCATATCCTTTAATTTTTTCAGTGGGCGAACTTTAACCGCTATGCTTGCGGGTTTGGCTTTGAACATAGTTTCTTCGCCAGTGAATGGGTTAATTCCTTTACGAGCTTTAACCGCTGGCTTCTTAACGGTGCTGATTTTCAATAGGCCAGGTAAGGTGAATTCACCAACTGCACGCTTTTTGACATGTCGCTCAATTACCACACCAAGCTCGTCAATGACAGCTGAAACGTCTTTCTTGGTTAGGCCTGTTTGTGCTGAAATTTCGTTAAGGATTTGAGTTTTTGTGAACTTTTCTTGAACCGCTGTAATCTTGCGGGCTTTATTATCTGCCATTTTTCCTTTGCCTCTTATGTTAGTTGACTGTTAAAATAGGTGTCGTCTTGGCGAGTGTTGCAAAATTGACTCCCCATCAGCGCTTTTTATAGCGCTAAAAGCCCCGTAAATAAAGTCTTTTTCGCAGGATTTTACTTAAAATTCATTTATTTGGCCGAGACATTTGATAATTTTTGAAAATCCTGGTGTCGCCTCTTGTTTTATAGAGGGGATTTCTGTAGAATTCGCGCTCTCTTTTTTAGGGCCGTGATCGGCAACCTATTGCGGGTGCAAATGGCTTTTTGGAGCTTAAAGAATATGAAAACATACAGTGCAAAGCCTGAAACTGTTAAGCGTGACTGGTTTGTAGTCGACGCTAGCGGCAAAACGTTAGGTCGCCTGGCGACTGAGATTGCTCGCCGTTTAAAAGGCAAACACAAAGCAGAATATACACCTCATGTTGATACAGGTGATTACATCATCGTTATTAACGCTGAGAAAGTAACTGTGACTGGTAACAAGGCGCAGGACAAAATGTACTACCGTCATTCTGGGTATCCGGGCGGTATTAAAGAAACCAACTTCGAGAAGTTACAGGCCTCTAAACCTGAAATGATCATCGAGAAAGCGGTTAAAGGCATGCTTCCAAAGAATCCTCTTGGACGTGCTATGTTCCGCAAGTTGAAAGTTTACGCTGGTACTGAGCATACCCATACAGCTCAGCAACCAATCCCATTAGAAATCTAAGGTGAGAACAATGGCTGAACAATATTACGGAACAGGTCGTCGTAAAAGCTCTACAGCTCGCGTTTTCCTGCGTCCTGGGAATGGTGCGATTACTGTTAACCAGCGTAGTCTTGACGAGTATTTTGGTCGTGAAACATCACGCATGGTGGTTCGTCAACCACTAGAGTTAACTGAAACTCTTGAAAAGTTTGATGTGTACGTAACTGTCTCTGGCGGCGGTGGCACTGGTCAAGCCGGTGCAATTCGTCACGGTATCACACGTGCATTGATGGAGTACGACGAAGAATTACGTGCTTCATTGCGTAAAGCTGGCTTTGTTACCCGTGACGCTCGTGCAGTTGAGCGTAAGAAAGTGGGTCTACATAAAGCTCGTAAGCGCCCTCAATTCTCGAAACGTTAAGTTTCGAAGCAAAATTGCCGGAGAGGAACTCTGGCATTCTTTACACCCGCACCTCGCGGGTGTTTTTTTGTCTGTCATTCTCTGAAATTTTTCAACTTTCAATTAGTTACAAGTGGCTTGCTGGTCTGACCACATTGTTATTGTTAGTGATTTCCTATATGATCCCTGCGCAGTATTCTGCCGTAGAAGTGCGGATAAGTGTTTTATCAGGTTATTGATAAGACTGGCTTCATTGCAGGATCGTTTTTAATCATGATTTTCCAACACTATCCATTGGTGGATGGTGTTATTTTTTTCGTGGGGAGACTAAACGAATGAGTAATCAGGGCGTCAACAAAGGACGCAGAAATCTGCTAATCGGTGCTACTTCTGTAGTAGGTGCGGTTGGTGTGATTGGTGCGGCAGTGCCTTTTGTTCGTTCCTGGGCACCAAGCGCAAAGGCGCAATCTGCGGGTGCTCCAGTTTCGTATGACTACACCAAACTAGAGATAGGGCAGCAAATCACAGTTGAGTGGCGCGGTAAGCCTGTATGGGTTATGCGTCGCGATGAGAAAATGTTGCAAAGCATCACTAAAAGTGAAGAGCTTGTAGCCGATCCAGAATCAACCGAACCTCAGCAACCGGAGTATTGTAAGAACGAATATCGCTCTATTGAACCCGATATTTTTGTCGCGGTCGGTATTTGTACTCACTTAGGTTGCTCGCCTAAATTATTCGCTGATGCGGGTTCTTTAGAAGGTGGTTGGTTAGGTGGTTACTACTGCCCATGTCATGGCTCTAAGTTTGACCTGGCTGGCCGTGTTTATAGCGGTGTTCCGGCTAATGCTAACTTAGAAGTTCCCCCTTATACCATAGACACAGCAACCAAAGTGATTGTGATTGGTGAAGAGGGAGGTGCCTAATGTTTAAGAATTTTATGACTTGGTTTGATGCCCGTTTCCCAGCAACTAAAGTGTGGAATGAGCATTTAGCAGAATATTACGCACCGAAGAATTTCAACTTCTGGTATTTCTTTGGCTCTCTAGCAATGCTGGTTCTTGTTAATCAGTTGCTAACCGGTATCTGGTTGACCATGTTCTACAGCCCAAGTGAACCATTCGCTTCTGTAGAATACATCATGCGTGATGTTGAATATGGTTGGCTCCTTCGTTACCTCCATTCTACTGGCGCCTCTGCTTTCTTTGTAGTTGTTTATCTACATATGTTCCGTGGCATTATGTACGGTTCGTTCAAGAAGCCTCGCGAGTTGATCTGGATCTTCGGCATGATCATTTTTGTACTATTGATGGCAGAAGCCTTTATGGGCTACTTGCTACCATGGGGACAAATGTCATTTTGGGGAGCTCAGGTGATTGTTAACCTGTTTGGTACCATTCCAGTTGTCGGCCCAGACTTGGTAGAGTGGATTCGTGGTGACTTTACTTTGTCATTAGCTACTTTGAATCGCTTCTTTGCATTACACGTTGTTGCAGTGCCATTAGCGTTGGTGGCTATGGTCTTCTTGCACATAGTTGCGTTGCATAAAGTGGGCTCAAACAACCCAGATGGCGTAGAAATCAAAGAGAAAAAAGATGAAAATGGTATTCCGCTGGACGGTATCCCATTCCACCCATACTACACAGTGAAAGACATTGTGGGTGTGGTGGTGTTCTTGATGATCTTCTTAGGTGTGGTCTTCTTTGCTCCTGATTTCGGCGGCTATTTCCTTGAGCGCCCGAATTTTGAACCAGCTAATCCGCTGAAAACACCACCGCATATTGCTCCAGTTTGGTATTTCACGCCATTCTATACCATGTTGCGTGCTGTTCCGGATCCTTTTGGTGGCTTTATCGTAATGGCATTGGCAATCGTTATATTGTTCCTATTGCCTTGGCTTGATCGTCAAAAAGTGAAGTCTATCCGTTACCGTGGTGCTTCTTACAAAATCCTTTTAGCCTTGTTTGTAATATCGTTCATCATCCTGGGAATTTTGGGTGTTGTTCCTGTAACAGACTTTACTAAGTGGCTAGGTCGAATTTGTACGGTCTATTACTTCTTCTTCTTTATCGCCTTGTGGTTCTTGCCCATGTTCGAGAAAACTAAACCAGTACCAGAGAGGGTAACAGACAAATGAAAAAGTTAATGACAGCTATTTTATTCCTGCTACCTGTATCTGTATTCGCTGCAGGTGGTGGTACAACCTATCCAAATGATCCGGCAAACATTGATTTGTCGGATAAAACATCATTGCAGAATGGTGCCAAGTTATACGTTAACTATTGCTTAGGTTGTCATTCGATGGAATACGTGCGTTACTCGCGTATTGCTCAGGACTTAGAGTTAACCGAAGAGCAGGTCATGGATAACCTTGTCTTAGGTGAACAGCGAATTGGTGACACACTAGATAAAGCCATGGACCCTGTGCAAGCGGAGAAGAAATATTTTGGTGTAAATCCACTGGATTTAACGCTAGCAGCACGTGTTCGTGGTGAAGACTGGGTTTACAATTATTTGCGTTCTTTCTACGTGGATCCATCGCGTCCATTTGGTGTGAACAATACAGTATTCCCATCGGTAGGTATGCCGCATATTCTTGCTGACTTGCAAGGCTTACAGGCAAAAAGCGACGAGCTATTGTCTGTTGAAGAGCAAATTGCTCAGGCCAAAGCTGTGCTAAATGATTCTGAAGCTAGTGATGAAGCAAAAGCTAAAGCAGAAGAAAAGCAGCACGAAGCAGAAGCGGCAATGGCTAAGCTGGCTGCCGAAGGAAAAATGTTTGTTCAGATTAAAGAAGGGCAAATGACTCCAGAAGAATATGATGAAAGTATTCGTGATCTGACTGCGTTTATGGCTTATACAGCTAATCCAGTAAAACTGGAAAGTAAGCGCATGGGTGTCTGGGTCTTGTTGTTCTTATTAGTGCTACTGATATTTGCGTATTTCTTGAAGAAAGAATTCTGGAAAGACGTACATTAATTAGCATCCCAAGCCTTAGCCTATCTTGGCTGAGGCTTTCTTGTTGTTTGCAGGAGAAAACAGTATGGCAGTAGTTGCCAAACGTTCAGTTATGACACTTTTTTCTGGTAACGATGTATACAGCCATCAGGCTCGTATCGTGTTAGCGGAGAAAGGGGTAAATTATGAAGTGGTCGAAGTGACCTCTGACAATGTTCCTGAGGATTTATTAGATTTGAATCCGTATGGCTCCGTTCCAACATTAATCGATCGTGACTTGGTATTGTACGAAGCAAGCATTGTCATGGAGTATCTAGATGAGCGATTCCCGCATCCGCCATTGATGCCGGTTTATCCGGTGACTCGTGGCCGTAGTCGTTTGATGATGCATCGCATTCAAAAAGAATGGTACAGCCAGTATGAAATTATCGTTAACGGTACCGAAGTAAAAGCTAAAAAAGCCCGTAAGGAATTACAGGAAAGTATCATGGCTCTTGCACCGGTATTTGCGAGTAACCCTTACTTTATGAGCGATGAATTCTCATTGGTTGATTGCGTTATTGCACCATTGTTATGGCGAGCAGAGCAATTAGGCATCGAGATCTCAGGGCGTGGTAGTAAAGCAATCCATGATTATATGGAGCGTATTTTTGAGCGCGAATCATTTAAAGTCAGCCTGACTGAGGAAGAGCGCGAAATCAAAATGGGTCTGATGTAATGGCGGGTAGTTCGCCATTACAACCCTATTTATTAATCGCTTATTATGAGTGGATACTCGATAACGAGTGGACTCCACAGATTCTGGTGGATGCTTCCCATCCGCAGGTTGACGTGCCCTTGCAGTTTGCTAACGATGGCAAAATTGTATTAAATATCGCTCCCACGGCAGTAGCAAATTTTGAGCTTAATCATGACTATGTAAGTTTTAATGCCAGGTTTTCAGGACGCTCACTTAGTCTTTATATACCGACGGGTTCGATCATTGCTATTTATGCCAGAGAAAATGATCAAGGTATTATGTTTTCAGCCAATATGTATGGCGCTGATGATATGGAAACAACGTCGGACTCTATAGGCCCTGCGGAAACAAAAGGCCAGGATGATGACGGACCTGATGATGAGCCACCTAAACCACCCAAGGGTAAGCCCAAATTAAAAGTGGTTAAGTAAAGTTTAAAGCTAAAATTGACTTGAGATATAGCAGATTAGTTTATCAACCAAATACAAAGGCGAGTCTAGACTCGCCTTTTTCTATTCTGAATATATTGATTACTATCAGTCGATATACTCAAAAATCTTCACAACTCTATCGACACCAGAAATATTACGGGCGACAAGAGCAGCTTTGTCACCTTCTTCACGAGTGACCATACCCATTAAGAAAACTTCTTTATCTTCTGTAATAACTTTAATGCGATTTGAGTCCAGGCCTTTCTCAGCGGCTAAGCTAGATTTGACTTTGGTAGTAATCCAAACATCAGAAGCAGTGCTAACCTCTTCAGGGTTACCGACACGCACTTCGTTAAATGCTTTTTTCATGCGAGGGATGTCTTTTATGGCAAGAGAGACCTCATCAATAGCTGCTTGAGACGGCAATTGCCCATAAACCAGAACATATAGGTTATGGCTAACTACATCCACAGCAGCAGGTTGATGTTTTTCAGTGATAGGTTGAATTAAGTCTTTAGCTTGCCATTGGATACTTTGATCTGTGGAAGCGGTACCAAATGTAGTGCAAGCGGATAGCCCAATCATAAGGACGGGCAGTAATATAAGTAAACGGAGTAATTGTTTCGTAAACATTTCTAAGCCTCTGTGCCGAATAAACTGTTATCGATGAAGTCACATAGGGCATGAATGATGACCAGGTGTACCTCTTGAATACGGGCTGTTGAGTTTGATGGAACGCGAATTTCAATATCATTAGGGCCAATCAGGCCGGCCATTTCGCCACCGTCTTTACCAGTTAGCGCGACGATTAGCATATCTTTACTGAGCGCAGTTTCCATGGCATTAATCACATTTCGTGAATTACCGCTGGTGGAAATAGCCAGCAATACATCGCCGGGTTGACCAAGAGCGCGCAGCTGCTTGGCAAAAACATCATTATAGCTATAGTCATTAGAGATGGAGGTTAAGGTACCTGTATCGGTGGTTAATGCTATGGCTGGCAAACTTGGACGTTCACGCTCAAAACGATTAAGCATCTCAGAGGAAAAGTGCTGTGCATCACCGGCAGAACCTCCATTACCACAACTCAAAACTTTATGGCCATTGAGTAGACTATTAACCAGAATTTGACCCGCCTTGTCGATTGACTCAGGAAGCGCATCTGCAGCAGCAATTTTAGTTTGAATACTTTCTGTAAAAATATCACGAATACGTTCTATCATAATCTACCTAATCGAGTCGGTAATTTTATACTTACCAGGGTGAAGCCTGAAAAGCATTTTTATGCCATTCAATCAATGGCTCTTGTGCTGCTAATGTTACGGAAACAACATCAAAACGACAATCGTGTTGTTGCATTTTTTTATGGGCTTGCAGATACAGCTGTGCGGTCTTGATGATCTTCTGCTGTTTTTTAAGGTTGACCGTTTCTGCGCCACTGCCATAACTGGTGTTTGCTCGAAAACGTACTTCGCAAAATACCAATGTCCTGTGTTCCATCATGATTAAGTCAATCTCACCGTATCGAGAATTGTAATTCTTCTCAATTAACTTTAATCCCTGTTGTTTGAGATGGTTCTCAGCAAAGAGTTCAACTTTTTCACCGCGTTGTCTTGTACTCATTAATCACACAATTCTTTGTTGATCTGTAAATCGTAGTATTAAGGGGTGACAGGTACCCAATACCCTCTTTCATACTTTGCCCAAGCTAACTTGCGAATAATGCGGCCGTAGTAATCCAGGGAAAGTTCACCTGACAAGCCCTCAACAGTATAGTCTGAGAGTGCGGACAACTGAGGGATTTCCGGGATCAACAAGAAAGAGTCATAGCCCAAAGCAAAAAAACGTCCCAAGGTTCCGTTTGCTGCCGGAAACATGCGCACAATCTTTTGCTTGTTAGTAGCCTGCTCATTATTCTGCGGGATCATCCATGGCGCATCAAGAAACTGAATGCCGTTAAGATCATTTTCGCGATTATTATTACCATTGTATAAAGTTGATGTTGCATACACTGGCAGGTTGTATGCGTAGTAGTAATTTAAATAAGGCTTAATGGTGCGAGCTTCTTTCGTTTCGGCAATCATAAAAATGAAATCTGCCGTTGTTGAAATTTGGCTTGATGATTCAATGGGGAGATTCAATAAATTCTGCAGTTCACGCTTGCGTTTTTCCGCTTGGTCAGCGCCTAACATTTGCATTACGGCAACTTTAGGATCAGGCGTACGAGATAAATCAGCTGTTCGGACGATGGTACCTCCTAAGCGTTGAAATATATCGCTAAATGTTTCTACTGCACGCTGACCGACGGTTTTTTCCGCGTTAATAATAAAGGCACGAGTTTGGCCTTTATCGATAGCGTAACGTGCAACCTGTTCTGCTTCATCTTCTATCGGTAAACCAAACTGAAACATACCTGCTGGAGTGTAGGCATCATCGAGTCGATTAAGTATCAGAGTAGGAATGGGAAGTTTCTGGAATTGAGCTATGTCGTCTGCCTTATTTTTCAGTAAAGGGCCAATGATAAACTCAACGCCATCTGCAAGAGCTTGTTGGTACAGCAATTCGATAGGTTCTTTAGCGGTATCGTAAATGACAACTTCAGGTTTTTCGCTGCCCATCATCTGGGTATCGTAAAAGGATGTCATGAAGCCATCGAGAATCACCTTACCAACCGTTTCTAAACGGCCACTGGTAGGTAAGAATAGGCCAATTTTAGTTGGCGCACCAAAATCAACCATAACGGTTTCACGCTGGACCTCAATATCTATGTAGTATAGGGCTGGGTGGTTTGGGTAAAGGATATTCCACTCTTGCATGGCCTCGGAAAGTGCCGCTGGATTACCGCTGAACTGCTGTTGAATAATTGCCATATCCAGCCAGCCAAGCTCATCATGTTCAGTAGCTCGATTTCGCGTAATTTCTAGCGCACCGGTCGGTGAAGTCATTAGTTCTATCCAGACTTTACGCTCCTGCTCTTCGCGTAAACTTGGGTCAGTAAATAAGTGCATTGCTTCAATGCGTGTCATAGCTGCATCGGCGTGGCGCTGGTTGGCGGCCAGGCTATCGGCCAATAATCGGTAATAATGGGATTGCCATTCAATACTGAATTCTTCTGGATTACGAATAGTTTGCAGTGCGCGTATTGAGTCGAAGGGTTGTTCTTGTGTCAGGGCAACTTCCCCTACCAGCAAATACCATTCCGATCGTAGTTCAACCGGCAGCTGGGTCGGATAAAAACTATTTAGTATTTCGTAGGCCTCGGCAAACTGTTCTCTTTGCACATGTGCTTTTGCTGCCTGCAACAAAAAAGGTGCTTTGTCAGCCTCTTCAGCTGCTTCTGCTTGTTGCAGGTAGAATTCGGCAGGCTGCATGTCGTAGTCAGCAGTCAGCGGTGATTCTGGTTTCTTAGACGTTGTTGTACAGGCCGAAACCATCAATACGCTGAAAATTGCCGAGAATACTAATATGAGGTTCTTATGCATAAGCTTTTTTGTCATAATTCCATACTCATCAAATAATTACCGGTATTTTAGGCGCTTAGGCGCAGCAAGGCAAAAAAGCTATGGCAAATTTCGCACAAACTGATACCGCATCGGCACAATTGGGCACTTTATTTGTGGTTGCCACGCCGATTGGCAATATTGAAGATATTTCCGCCCGTGCCATTCGTACTCTCAAGGAGGTTAATTTGATCTGTGCCGAAGATACGCGTCACAGTCAGCGTCTGGTACAGCACTACCAGATTGATACTCCTATGATGTCCTTGCATGAGCATAATGAGGTTGCACGGATAGACCAGATCGCAAAGCGGTTGCAAGAGGGACAGAGCATTGCCTTGATATCGGATGCTGGTACGCCACTGATTAGTGATCCAGGGTTTAAGCTAGTGCGAGAGCTCCGTCAGCAGGGGCATCGAATTAGTCCGATTCCTGGGCCTAGTGCCATCATTACAGCGCTAAGCATTGCCGGTTTGGCGACTGATAGCTTTAGTTTCTGGGGCTTTCTACCCGCAAAGTCATCGGGCCGTAAGCAGGTTTTTAATGACTTGTCGCACCATAGTGAAACCTTGGTTTTTTATGAGTCATCACACAGGATTCTGGATTGTTTAAAAGATCTTCAAGAAGTCATGGGCGATAGAGAGTTAGTGATTGCTCGCGAACTGACTAAAACGTTTGAAACTATTTTATCGGGCGGAGTCTCTAATTTGGTGGAAAAGGTGGCTGCAGACCTGGATCAGCAAAAAGGTGAGTTTGTGCTAATGGTTTCTGGTTGCGGCGAGAAGCCGGAGGCAATGGATTTAGCTACTGAAAAACTGATGACCGCCTTATTGCAGGAATTGCCGCCCAATAAAGCCGCCAAAATTGCCGCACAAGTGTCGGGCTTGAAGAAAAAGGTATTATACCAGTGGGCATTAGAGCAAAAAGCTTAATAGAGATTTATGTCACTTTTAACCTATGAATTCAGTCTATATAAGTAAGAAAGTCATCCAAATGAAATTAATGCAATTGGAGTTATATATGAAATTTTTAAAATCAGCAGTTGCCGCTCTACTAACGCTCCCACTTATGGCTTTCGCCGGTGAGGTTAAAGTAAGCTGGGGCGAGTTTGATGATTTTATAGACGTGAGACCTGCTACAGAAACTAAATCGGCTTTTTATAAGCGGGTTAAGACAAGCTTAGACAAATCATTTATCGCGCTTGGTGAGAAGCTTCCAGAAGGGGCTGTGTTCGAGATGCGAATCACGGATCTCGATCTAGCTGGTGATGTTCGTTATGGCGGCATTCAAGAGTATCGATTGGTTGAAAGGCTTTATTTCCCAAAAATGAAGTTTGATTACCAGTTAATAAATGACGAAGGAAAGACTTTAAAGGAAGGTTCGGAATTGTTAAAAGACATGAAGTTTTTAGACAGAATCAGAACGCCTGCCCAGTATAGAAATGAAGGCTTCTATTACGAGAAGCGTATGTTCGAGGATTGGTTTAAAGATAATATCGAAAGCCAGTTTAAATAATCAGAATTGTTCTAGGCGTAGAAAGGGCAGGCCAATGAGCCTGCCTTTTGCATTTTTGCTTGCTTTTTCACCGTTGAAGACTAAACTTGCCCACAAGCTGGCCAGACAGTCGCTGCTCACCATTTGGTGGGGAGAGGAAAGTCCGGACTTCACAGAGCAGGGTGCCAGGTAACGCCTGGGCGGCGCAAGCCGACGGCAAGTGCAACAGAAAGTATACCGCCGATGGAATCGCAAGATTCACAGGTAAGGTTGAAATGGTGCGGTAAGAGCGCACCGCACTGCTGGCAACAGTATGTGGCGAGGTAAACCCCACCCGAAGCAAGACCAAATAGGGTTCCGTATGGCGTGGCTCGCGTTGGAACCGGGTAGGTTGCTTGAGCCATAGAGTGATCCATGGCCTAGACGAATGACTGTCCAAGACAGAATCCGGCTTACCGGCCAGCTTAATTTTTTTACCTGAGTTTTAATCTTTAAAGTAAACGTATTTGTCATTCGTAGGAAATGACTGTCCAAGACGCACTCTTCACAAGAGACGCGGCTTACCGGCCAGCTTAATTTTTTTACCTGAGTTTTAATCTTTAAAGTAAACGTATTTGTCATTCGTAGGAAATGACTGTCCAAGACGCACTCTTCACAAGAGACGCGGCTTACCGGCCAGCTTAATTTTTTTACCTGAGTTTTAATCTTTAAAGTAAACGTATTTGTCATTCGTAGGAAATGACTGTCCAAGACGCACTCTTCACAAGAGCCGCGACTTACCGGCCAGCTTATTTTTTTATCTGAGTTTTAATCTTTAAAGTAAACGTATTTGTCATTCGTACAAAATGACTGTCCAAGACACACTTTTCACAAGAGACGCGGCTCACCGGCCAGCTTTTTTTTCATTTGAGTTTTAATCTTTAAAGTAAACGTATTTGTCATTCGTAGGAAATGACTGTCCAAGACGCACTCTTCACAAGAGACGCGGCTTACCGGACTAACTCCGATCAACTTAGGTTGAAGTTGTCATCCCGCGGTACCTAAAGGTGCTTCCCTCGGTCGCTAACCGCGGATGAAATCGTAGGGAACGATTTTAAACAGCTTTGCTGGCCCAACGGGTGAAATACAGGATGTATTTCATAATCCAGTGACTTTAAGGGGCTATTGGAATCACCTTTATAGTCAAAGGTATTTCCTACGGTCATTGTTGGAGAATACTAAAATAATACTTTTCAGTTGAATAACTTTCTGGGCAGGCACATTGGCCTGCCCCTACCTCTATTGCCGAGCTTTCCTTTTCCAAAGCTACAGCATTCAACCAGCTAGCGTTATACTGATTCTATGAACTCTGCTGACTTCTACATTTTATTAGCCGATCTGATTCTTATCACTCATGCGTTATTCGTAGTGTTTGTAGTAGTGGGATTGATATTGATTCTAATTGGTGGCGCTTGCTCATGGTCATGGGTGCGCAATCCATGGTTTCGCCTGCTGCACTTAATTGCGATTGGTTTTGTAGTTATTCAATCGTGGTTTGGTGCTATTTGCCCTTTGACCATTTGGGAGAACACGTTGAGGCAAAAGGCGGGTGAGGTTGGCTATCAAGACACCTTTATATCCCACTGGCTGGAAAACCTTCTGTATTATCAATTCCCACAATGGGTGTTTGTCGTTGCTTATACTCTGTTCGGTGCTTTGGTATTGGTAAGCTGGTTTTGGGTGAGGCCCAGATCATTTAGAACCAGTTCATTTAGATCCAGACCATTGAGATAAAAGAGCTAGTGTATAAGACATTTACTACTCATACTCCAGCTCATCAAAAATAGGCGAGGGGCCAAAAACATTTGATTGAGTAATAGTAGTAAAGAGCTCAAGTGCTTTGATGCCCTTGCTTGAATTGCCTTTGCTATTTAGTCCGGGGCTCCATACTGCAATACTGTATTGGTCTGGATAGATGGCTACGATACCGCCGCCGACACCGCTTTTACCGGGTAACCCAACTCTAAAGGCAAATTCGCCTGCCTCATCATAGAATCCACAAAGCAGCATGATGGAATTGATACGTTTGGTTTCCTGAGCGGTTATTATTCTCTTGTTGTTGAGCGGGTTTTTACCTCCATTGGCGAGGAACATAAAGGTTTGGGCAAGATCTTTGCATGACATTTCAATCGAGCAAAGATGAAAGTAGAAATCCAATACTTCTTCAGCGTCGTTTTCGATATTTCCATAGGATTTCATCAGATTGATGTGGGCATTATTTTTAAAACCGCATTCCTTTTCCGATTCTGCGGTGGTTTTGCAGTAATCAATATCGGGGTTACCCGCCAGTGAGCGCAGAAATTTGATGAAGTCCTGATAAGGGTTTGCCAACTCGCTGATCAGGATATCGCAAATAACTATGGCGCCGGCGTTGATTAACGGGTTGCGTGGGATGCCTTGTTCGTATTCAAGCTGCACTAAAGAATTAAAGGGGCTGCCTGAGGGCTCTACTCCAACGCGCTTCCATAAATCGGTCCCGACTAGCTTAAATGCATAAACCAGTGACAGAACCTTGGATATACTCTGAATGGAAAATGTCTCGTCGGTATCTCCATGGAAGTAGCTGTGTCCCTCTTCCGTCACCAGGTACATACCAAACTTATTGGGATTTGCCTTGGCCAAGGCTGGAATATAAGTCGCTACCTGACCTATTTGGTCATAAGTTTTAAGCTCAGCAGCGATTTTTTCGAATATCTCGTTGTACTTCATACTTGGTAGGGTTTGGTGTTTATTCCCTCCAGTCTATTGAACACCAGGCTTTCTGGCTAGCATGGATTTCCAATATATCAATAGGTTATATTAATTAAGTGGGTTTCACCCTGCTTATGAATAGAGTTTTGAACCTTAGATTGAAAGAAACCAGACATTTTTTAGCCTCAGTACCATCAATTTAGTGAATAGCTCCCTCTAACTTAAAGTAAATTCTAACTTCTCTACCTAATTTTCTGAAAAATAAGCAGTTTATTTCTGCTTGTTTGTTAGTGCTGACTAACTTCGCTAAGTGTTTGTCAAATAAGGACATTTTTCACATTTTCCATGCAAATTTGCCTTGCAAAACTCAAGCAAAGTTCATATAGTGTAGAGAAGTGGAGAAAAGTGTCGCAAAGTGGATCGTAGAGGATCAGTGAAGATCAACGACCAATTTGCTTAAAACAGCTGAAAACCGGGTAGCAATTTCGGTTTTAGCATAACGAGTCAAAAGTGGGGTTTACATAGAGCCATGTTCCGTGGAGCAACTGCAATCAATATGGACGCGAAAGGTCGTATCGCCATTCCGGCGAAGTACCGCTCGCGTTTTGAAGATGTTTGCTCCAATCAAATTGTGGTGACTATTGACCTGTTTGACCCGTGTTTATTACTTTTCCCGCTCCCCCACTGGGAACAACTCGAAGCAAAGCTCGACACTTTTTCTAACACAGACCCTAACCAACGCCGTATTAAACGTATGTTACTCGGTCATGCATCAGAGCATGAAATCGATGGTAATGGACGTATTCTACTGCCTCCTGTCCTGCGTGAATACGCGCAATTGGAAAAACAATTACTTCTAGCCGGCCAAGGCAAAACTTTCCAGATCTGGAATGAAGAGAATTGGCACAAGAAGATTGAGCAGGATGTTGAAGCGTTGGCTGAGGGGCCACTGGATCCAGAAAGTTTACCTGAACTGGCGTTCTAGTTATGAGCACCGAACAAGAACACGATGCAGTCCTGCTAAATGAGGCAGTGGAGGCTTTAGTGATCGACCCGAACGGCATCTATATCGATTGTACATTTGGTCGCGGCGGACACAGCCGTGCCATTTTGTCACGTCTGTCGGAAGAGGGACGCTTGATTGGATTTGATAAAGATTTACAGGCCATTGCAGTGGGTGAACAGCTGCAATTGGAAGATGACCGATTCAGTATTGTGCACGAAAGCTTTTCTCTTTTAGAACAAGAGGTTAGCAAGCGTGGTTGGTTTGGTGAAGTAACTGGTGTTTTGATGGATTTAGGTGTCTCATCACCACAGCTTGATCAGGCAGAGCGTGGCTTTAGCTTTATGCAGGATGGACCGTTGGATATGCGTATGGATACCACACGCGGGCAAACCGCTGAACAATGGATTGCGACTACCGATGAAGAAGACATGGTCTGGACCTTTAAGTCTTTTGGCGAAGAGCGTTATGCGAAACGGATTGCACGCGCCATCGTAGAGAAAAGAGCCAAAGCGCCCATTACGCGCACTAAACAATTGGCAGACATTATTTCTGAGGCACATCCACGCTGGGAAAAGCATAAGCATCCAGCGACTCGCTGTTTTCAGGCAATTCGTATTGCGGTGAATCGTGAGTTAGATGATTTGAAGGATACCCTGGAACAGGTGTTGAACGTATTAAAAGTGGGTGGTCGTTTAGTAGCGATCAGCTTCCATTCTCTGGAAGACCGTATCGTGAAACAGTTTATCCAGAAACAAGCGGAAGGTCAGAATTTTCCTGCTGGCTTGCCGATTACGGAAGACATGATTAATCGTCGCATGAAGAAAGTCGGCAAATTTACAAAGGCAGGCGACAGCGAGTTAGAACGCAACATTAGAGCGAGAAGCGCTGTGATGCGGGTGGCGGAGAAGTTGTCATGAGCCCGGCCAGAATAAAAGAAAAGGTTAGAGAAACCAATAGCTTATGGCCTTTTTATAGCCTGATGGCAACTGTGTTACGCCGCTTCGGAGTTATTTTTGTGGGTATTCTGGTGGTGGTTTCAGGAATAGTGGTTGCCCACCAAACTCACAAGATGCGCCAGACGACCATTGCATTGAAGCAACTGGAAGATGAACAGACAGCATTAGAGCTACAGTGGCAAAAGTTGAGTTTAGAACAAAGCTCTTTGGCAGAGCATAGTCGCGTCGAGTCGCTGGCTGAAAAGCGTTTAAAGATGAAGCAGTTAGACTCAAGAAATGAAGTATTAATTACGCCCTCGGTTAGAGGTAGAGAATGAAGAAAGTACAAAACCGTAAATTAAAAACAGTACCGCTCTGTACATGGCGTTATTACGCCATGATTGCGGTATTGTTGTGCGGTTTTGGAGCATTGGTAACACGTGCGGCCTATCTGCAAGTAGTTAGCTCTGATGAGTTGGCACAAGCTGGTGACTCGCGGTCGGTACGGGTTAAAGGTATTTCAAGTCACCGTGGTTTGATAGTTGATCGCAATGGTGTTGAGTTAGCTCGCTCAGTACCCACTGAGTCAGTATGGCTCGATCCAAAAATATTGTTAGCCGACGAAAGCGTATTAGTCAGCAAAGAGTGGAAAGCATTTGCAGCAGCCTTAAAACGTGACGAAAAAGAGTTAAATCAATGGGTTAAAAGCAAATCCAGCAAAAGATTTGTTTGGCTTGAACGGCATATTGATCCCAACGTGGGACTTTATATTAAGCGACTGAACATTCCGGGGGTCGAATTTAAAACTGAATATCGCCGATATTATCCGAGTGCTGAAGTAACTGCCCACCTTGTGGGCTTTACTGGTATAGATGACAAAGGCTTAGAAGGTGTTGAACGTGCTTTTGATAGTTTCCTGACTGGGCAGCCTGGTAGCAAAAAAGTGGTCGTGGACCTATATCGTCGTGTTGTAGAAGAGCGCGGTGTTTTGGCACAAGCTGAGCAGGGTAATGATTTACAACTGAGCATCGATTCTCGGATTCAAGCGACCGCTTATAAAGAATTAAAGAAAGCCGTTTTACAAAACGGTGCCAAAGGTGGCTCGGTTGTGGTGGTGGATGTGGAAACAGGCGAAGTATTAGCTATGGCCAGCCAGCCTTCCTTCAATCCAAATCGTTCTGACAGTCGCTTTCCGGAGTTCACTCGTAATCGATCCATTGCGGATTTGTTCGAGCCGGGCTCTACGGTTAAACCTTTAACGGTTGTCAGTGCGCTATCCAGTGGTAAATTTTCAACCAACTCAAAAATTGATACCTCACCTGGGCGCATGAAGTTGGGTTATGCCTGGGTTCGCGATCCTAGAAATTATGGTGTACTGGATTTGGACGGAATTATAAAAAAATCCAGCAATATGGGGGTTGCGAAAATCGCATTGGAACTCTCCGACGAAGAATTTATGAGCACTTACTATAAAGTTGGCTTTGGAATGGAAACCGGCTTAGGAATTCAAGGTGAGTCAGACGGTATTTTGGCGCCGCGTGCCAATTGGTCCGAACATGAAAAAGCATCTATGTCCTATGGCTATGGCTTTATGGTGAGCCCGATTCAGCTGGCTCAAGCTTATGCCATTCTTGGGGCTGACGGTGTGCGTAATCAGTTGACGTTGATTAAGCGGACAGATGGGGTGGAGTATCCTCGGGAACAGGTATTAGAGCCTGAAGTGGCACGTTCTGTCGTGCACATGATGGAAGAGGTTGTATCTGAAGGCGGAACCGGCACCCAGGCAAAAGTTGAAGGGTATCGAGTTGCCGGTAAAACCGGAACTTCGCGGAAAGCGGTGCGTGGCGGTTACGGTGATGAATACGTCACCGTATTTGCGGGTCTAGTGCCTGCAAGTAATCCTAAATTTGCGATTGTGGTAATGGTTGATGAACCCGCCGGTGACAGCTATTACGGCGGAACTGTGTCGGCACCAGTATTTGCCAAAGTAGCCGATAAGGCTTTGCATTTAATGAATATTTCGCCGGATAGCAAGCCTAACAAACCAGCAGTAGCAACAGCTACTGCTGTTGTACGAGGTGGCCAGCATGACTAATTCCGTACAACATACCATCAATCTGAAAAAACTGATAAAGCCATTAGTAAGTGAGCAGTTTTGGGCACAATTTCCCCAAGTTGCGACTACTGAGGTGAAAGGTTTACAGCTGGATAGTCGTCAAGTGAAGTCAGGTGAAATCTTTATGGCTTACCCTGGACATGCAACCGATGGTCGAGAATATATTGAACAAGCAGTTGAAGCTGGCGCAACTGTAATATTGTTAGAAAAGAAAGACAGTGAGACGATTTTAAAAACCTTGCTCAATGACAACCAGCAAGTGACAGCCTCCGCCAAGACTCTCTCCGGGGTGGCTCCTTTGGAGCTTTATAACTATAAGGAGGCTGTTTTAATTCCTGTTGAAAACTTAAGCAGCAAAGTGAGCCAGATTGCCGCACGTTTTTATGGTAGTCCAACCAAGAAAATGTCGGTCATTGGTGTGACTGGAACGAACGGTAAAACCAGTTGCGCCTATCTGTTAGCGCAAGCACTTGAGTTTTTACAATATCCAACATTGATGCTAAGCACGGTTGGTAATGGTAATCCATCGAAGTTGAAGGCGACTGAAAACACAACGCCTGATGCAATCGCTATTCAGCGTCTAGCTGCAGAATATCTTGCCCGTAAGAATTACCATTTGACGATGGAAGTTTCCTCGCATGGTTTAGTGCAATCGCGTGTGGCTGCAGTGCAATACAAGATCGCTGTCTTTACCAATCTTTCACAAGATCACCTCGATTATCACAGTGATATGGAGTCTTATTTCGAGGCTAAAAGGCAGCTGTTTTTAAGTGAAGAGTTAGAAGCCGCTGTCATTAATGCGGATGATGAGTATGGACGTCGATTGTTGGCGGATGATGCCATTGTATGCCGAAAAATTGCATACAGCTGTGAAAAAAAGAATGAAGAATTAAATATTGAAAGTTGGATTGTTGCGAAAAATCAGACCTTTAATATGAGGGGTATTCAGGCAGAGCTGCACACGCCTTGGGGCACCAGTAAATTACGTTCAGGCTTATTAGGTCATTACAATCTTGCAAACCTATTAGCAGTGTCCGGAGCGCTAGGTGAACTATTTGGTGATATCAACAAATGGATTGTTGCGCTAAATGCAGCCAAAGCCGTTCCGGGTCGTATGCAAAACTTTACCGCAAGCGGAAAGGCAACTGTAGTAGTTGATTATGCACATACACCTGACGCCTTAGATAAAACGTTAACCAGCTTGCGTGAACATTGTGCAGGTGAGCTATGGTGTATTTTTGGCTGTGGTGGCGATCGTGATAACAGCAAGCGTCCATTAATGGGTGCTGTGGCAGAACAAAAAGCAAATCAAGTAATCCTTACAGATGATAACCCACGCACCGAAAATGCTGAGGCGATTGTATCGATGATTCGCGACGGTATGAAAAACAAAACAACTCAATATATTGCAAAAAGAAAAGAGGCGATTGAGTTTGCACTTAAGAACAGCACAGCTAACGATATCATTTTAGTGGCAGGAAAAGGCCATGAAGACTATCAACAAATCGGCAAGAAAAAAGTTCATTATTCTGATTTAGAAACGGTGGCGAGTTTAATGGGGGTGAACTTATGATCCCATTAAATCTTCAAACTATTGTTGAGGTAACCGGAGGTCGGTTACAGGGGCAGGATATTGAGATTAGTAGAGTAGTCACTGATACACGTGTGGATTGTCGCGAAGCATTATTTATTGCATTGAAAGGTGAGAATTTTGATGCCCATAAATTTGTAGAGAATGCTAAAAATAAAGGTGCTAAAGCATTGTTGGTAGAGCATTCTGTGGCAACTGATTTACCTCAAGTCATTGTCGGCGATACAGTAAAGTCATTGGGTAAAATTGCGGGATATGTTCGCGATAAAGTGAACCCCTTAGTGATTGGTATTACGGGTAGTGCGGGTAAAACCACAGTCAAAGAAATGGTTGCCAGCATTCTACGTCAAAAGGGCAAGGTGTTAGCAACACAAGGTAATTTCAACAATCACATTGGGGTGCCATTGACACTGCTTCGTTTAGAAGAGACCGATCAATTTGCTGTCATTGAAATGGGCGCTAATCATATTGGTGAGATCGAATATTGCGCTTCCATTGCTAAGCCAGATGTGAGCGTTATAAACAATGTTGAAGCAGCGCATATTGAAGGTTTTGGTTCAGTAGAAGGCGTTGCCAAAGCCAAGTCAGAAATTTATCAAGCATTGACCAGCAATGGAAAGGCGGTAATTAACCTTGATAGTGCATTTTCAGATGAGTGGATTGAGCAACTTACATCACTGCAGAAAATAACAGTTTCGCGCCATAAAGATGCCAACTTTACTGCGGATAATTGCCAGATACAAGATAACGGCAATGTGACCTTTAATATGCAGCATACACATGATGGCAGTGCCCAAACCGTTTCTGTGCAACTTCCAGTTCCTGGAATGCACAATGTTTCCAATGCCTTAGTTGCAGCAGCTTTAGCTTCAGCTGTTGGTGCGGATATGGAAATGATTAAAGTTGGCCTGGAAGCCATGGTTGCAGTGAAAGGTCGTCTTAATCAGTTTAAAGCACTTCAGGGTGCATTGATTATTGATGATACCTATAACGCGAGTGTGGCTTCTGTAAAAGCTGCAATTGATTACCTAGCCAGTCTGTCTGGTACCAAAGTGTTAGTACTTGGTGATATGGCTGAACTAGGTGATGAGAGTGCTCAATACCATCGTGAAGTCGGCGAGTATGCAAAAGAAAAAAATATTGAACGCTTATTGGTCTGTGGACGATGGGTAAAACATAGCGCTGAGGTTTTTGGTCAGAATGCGAAGTATTTTGATAGTAAAGATTTACTGGTGTCTTATCTAAGAAACATTATTCAGCCAGATTATAAAATATTAGTAAAAGGCTCACGTAGCGCCCAGATGGAACAGGTCGTTGACGAGTTGGTAGCACCTGCCGCCGACGAGCACAATTTAAATTTGGGGGGGAACTAATATGCTGACCTGGTTAGCAGATTACTTATCACAATATTACTCAGGTTTTAACCTGTTCCAATACTTAACATTTCGTTCAATTGTTAGTGTTATTACCGCGTTAGGCATTTCACTGTTGGTAGGTCCAACTATGATTCGTCGCTTGAGTAAATATCAGATTGGACAGACCGTCCGTGATGATGGGCCACAAACTCATTTAGTCAAAGCTGGTACACCAACTATGGGTGGAGCGCTGATTATTTTCGCCATTGTTTTCAGCTCATTAATGTGGGGTGAGTTAAGTAGCCGCTATTTATGGGTAGCGCTGATTGCGCTGGTCGGTTTTGGGATGGTAGGGCTAGCTGATGATTACATCAAGTTAGTGCGCAAAGATCCAAAAGGGTTAGTGGCACGCTGGAAGTATTTTTGGCAGTCATTAATCGGTGCCGGTATTGCGCTCTATTTATTCTATACAGCCTCGCCTGTTGAAACTCAATTATTGGTTCCCTTTTTAAAAGATGTGATGCCACAACTGGGCATCCTGTTCATCTTTATGGCCTATTTCGTCATTGTGGGTACCAGTAATGCGGTGAACCTTACTGATGGACTGGATGGACTCGCTATTTTGCCAACGGTGTTAGTGGCTGGTGGTTTGGGCATATTTGCTTACGTCACAGGCAACCAGGTGTTTTCTGAGTATCTAGCGATTCCTTATGTGCAAGGAGTTGGGGAGCTGGTGGTTTTCTGCGCGGCAATAATTGGTGCTGGATTGGGTTTTCTATGGTTCAACACTTACCCAGCGCAAGTTTTTATGGGCGATGTAGGTGCGCTGGGTTTAGGTGCTGCATTAGGTGCAGTAGCAGTAATGGTTCGCCAAGAGCTGGTGCTATTTATTATGGGTGGCGTGTTCGTAATCGAAACCCTGTCAGTCATATTGCAGGTTGGTTCATACAAATTAACTGGCAAACGAATTTTTAGAATGGCACCGCTGCATCATCATTATGAATTAAAAGGTTGGCCAGAGCCTCGCGTGATTGTGCGCTTCTGGATTATTTCATTGATATTAGTACTGATTGGTTTAGCAACCTTAAAAATTCGCTAAACAAGGTAAAGGAAATGTTAGAAATGCAACAAAGAGATATCGCGTATAAAAATCGCTTGATACTTGGTCTGGGTCAGACCGGGCTTGCGGTTGCGCGTTATTTATCTGCGTTGCATCAACCGTTCAACGTTATGGATACGCGCGACATTGCTCCTGGGTATGAAGCATTAGAAAAATTAGCGCCCGGTTCTTTACTGAAATGGAACGGTGAACAGTTTAAACAATATGATGAGTTGGTTGTTAGCCCAGGTATTGCGATCACGCGTAATGACATTCAGGCAGCGCATGAAGCTGGTATCAGTGTTATTGGTGATATCGAGTTATTTGCACAAGCCAACACATTACCCGTTATCGCTATCACAGGCTCCAATGGTAAAAGTACCGTCACTGATTTGGTTGGCGAATTAATTAACGCCAGCGGAAGGAAAGCATTGGTCGGTGGCAATATCGGCGTGCCAGCTTTAGAACTTTTGGAACAGGAAGGTGATTATGTGGTATTGGAATTATCCAGCTTCCAGTTAGAAACCACAAAAAGTTTACAGCCCGTTGCAGCAACGGTATTGAATGTTAGTGAAGATCATTTAGACCGCTACAACCATTATCAAGAGTATGTAGAAGCCAAGAGAAGTATTTATAAAAAAGCTGCAACCTGTCTGATCAATGCTGATGATAAGAATACCTGGTATGAGACGACTGATTCGGAACAGAAAGTTCTCAGTTTTGGAATCAGCTCTGACCAACCCTTGGACTGGACGGTAGATATCGACCATAACTCGATTAAATATCATGGCAAACAGATTTTACAGCTAGACCAATTAAGATTGCAGGGTATCCATAATGCGCTCAATGTCGCAGTTGCCCTGGCGTTGATAACGACCGCCGGTATCGAATTAACCAAGCCTGTACTGGACAAAGCTATGTCCTATCAAGGTTTGCCGCATCGCAGCCAGCTAGTTGGCGTGAAAAATGGTGTCACTTTCATTAATGATTCTAAGGCGACTAATGTCGGTGCTACCGTTGCAGCTATTCAAAGCTTCGAACCGCAATTTGGCAGTAATATTATTTTAATCGCCGGTGGTGATGCCAAGGGTGCTGATTTATCCAGTTTAGAAAACATTATTAAAGAAACAGTTAAAGCTGTTGTCTGCTTCGGCAAAGATGCTCCGGCTATTGCAAAGTTAGCGCCAGAAAAAACACAGTTAGTGAGTAACTTACAAGAAGCGGTTCGATTTGCAAATGGTCAAGCTCAAAGCGGTGATTTAGTGCTGTTATCACCAGCTTGCGCTAGCTTAGATATGTTTGCCAACTATATGCAACGCGGCGAGCAGTTTACTCAATGTGTGGAGGCGCTATGACTAGTATCCTCAATACATTAAGAGTTACTGATTTTATGGAGCAGCTGAAGCTATCTGATCCTCGAACGCAGCTGGATCCATGGTTGTTGGGCCCAGTAATGATTCTGTTAGCTATTGGCGTAATGATGGTGGCATCCAGTTCAATGCCTTACGCCGAATATCATATGAATGGCAATGAATTCCATTTCCTCATTCGTCACATTATTTATTTATCGATTGCGTTAGTCGCTTCAATGTTAGTGCTGCAACTGGATACGCGGTTCTGGCAGGTCAATGGCATCTACATGCTACTGTTCGGCATCGTATTGTTGATGTTAGTACTAGTGATAGGTAGAGAAGTTAATGGCAGTAAACGCTGGATTGGTTTAGGCCCCTTAACGGTGCAACCGGCTGAACTGATGAAGTTCTTCATTGTGACTTATTTGGCCGGTTACCTGGTCCGCCGTAGCGACGAATTACAAACACAAATTAAAGGCTTTACCAAACCATTGCTGGTGATTGGCTTAGTAGTTGCTTTCTTACTGTTGCAACCAGACTTTGGATCGTCAGCGGTGATTGTAGCAACGGCGCTTGCGATGCTGTTTTTGGCAGGAGCAAGATTGTGGCAGTTTATCTCATTAACCGCATTTGTCAGCATTGTGATGGCATTGGTCGCATGGAAAGAACCGTATCGGATGAAGCGACTTACAAGCTTCCTGGATCCATGGGCCGATCAGTTCGGCAGTGGCTATCAGTTAGTGCAGTCACTCATTGCTTTCGGTCGTGGCGATTGGTTTGGCGTCGGACTTGGTAACAGCGTGCAAAAATTATCCTACTTACCTGAAGCGCATACCGACTTTGTTTTTGCGGTGTTTGCGGAAGAGTTTGGCTTTGCTGGTGTGCTGTTAGTCATAATCCTATTTGTCATTATCTTACTACGCAGTTTAAGCATTGGCCGTCGTGCGTTGAAAATGGAAAAGTATTTTGCAGCCTATCTGACCTATGGCTTCGGCTTCTGGTTGAGTTTGCAGGCACTTATCAATATTGGTGTTTCCAGCGGAAGCTTGCCAACAAAAGGATTGACGCTTCCATTTATTAGCTACGGCGGTAATTCACTCATCATAGCTTGTGTGGCTGTAGCCGTCATATTACGGGTCGATTTTGAAGTGCGACGTCGCGAGCACGAATATGCCAAAGTTAAACGCGCTTATCGCTCCGCTAAAGGAGGGCAGAATGAGGAGTAAACGTATTCTGTTGATGGCTGGTGGAACAGGAGGTCATATTTTTCCTGCGTTAGCGGTAGGTCAGGCATTGCATCGAGAGGGTTGGGAATTACATTGGCTCGGTTCCGAGGGGGGCATGGAGCAAGATTTGGTGACACAACATGGTATTTCAATGACCTTGTTGCCCGTCAAAGGCGTTCGTAATAAGGGAGTTTGGTCTCTGGTTAAGGCGCCATTTCAACTGGTGAAAAGTGTCTGGCTAGCTCGCAAAGCAATCAAGCAATTTAAACCTGATGTGGTTCTTGGTATGGGTGGTTTTGCCAGTGGTCCGGGTGGAATTGCGGCAAAATTATGCGGAGTACCATTAGTCATACATGAGCAAAATGCAATAGCAGGGATGACCAATACACAGCTAAGTCGCTTTAGTCGTTGGACTTTGCAGGCCTATCCGGGCGCCTTCCCAGAAAGCAGTAAGGTACATACGGTCGGTAATCCAGTAAGAGAAAATATTGGTAGTGATAAAGATCCGGCCACGCGCATTGAGTCTGATGATAAAAGTGTTCACATTTTAGTGGTTGGAGGAAGTCGTGGTGCGGCTGTGTTTAATGAAGAGTTACCCGAAACATTTAGCCTGGTGAATAGTGGTCTCAGCGTACATGTTAAGCATCAATGTGGAAAAGGACATCATGACTCTGTTCTAGAGCGTTATAAACAAAATACTAAACAGATATCAGTTGAAGTGAGTGAGTTCATTAACGATATGGCAGAGGCATATGAATGGGCTGATTTAGTAGTTTGCCGGGCAGGAGCCTTGACCGTTGCAGAGATTGCAATGGCCGGTTGCGTTGCAATTTTTGTCCCATATCCACATGCGGTTGATGACCATCAAACTTATAACGCAAGGTACCTGGCTGACCAGGGCGCGGCATTGATTATACAGCAGCATGATTTAAGTAAAAAAAGACTGGCACAGGAAATCACAGCGTTGGCTAATGACAAAGAACATTTGATTGAGATGGCACGAAAAGCAAAAGAATTGGCAAGACCTGAAGCAACGCAAGTCGTTGCAGAATATTGCAAGAAAGCTGCTGAAGAAAAAGCAGGCAACAAAGCGAGAGAACAAGTATGAGTAATGGCATCAACCCTAACAGTCCGTTAATACAACAAGTGCCAGAGATGCGTCGGATTCGTCGTGTCCATTTTATTGGTATTGGTGGTGCAGGGATGAGCGGAATTGCCGAAGTGTTGCTTAATCTTGGCTATGAAGTTTCAGGTTCGGATATGCGTGAGAGCAAAGTCACAGAGCGACTCAAAAGTTTAGGCGCCGAAGTATTTATTGGCCATCGCAGAGACAATATTAAGAACGTTAATGTGGTGGTGGCATCAACGGCGATTCCAAAAACAAATCCGGAGTTAGAAGCAGCTCGTGAGCATCGCGTGCCAGTAGTTCCACGTGCAGAGATGCTCGCTGAATTAATGAGATTCCGGCACGGAGTGGCTGTTGCAGGTACGCACGGCAAAACAACCACGACCAGTTTGATCGCCAGCATATTTGCCGAAGGGGGATTAGATCCTACGTTCGTGATTGGTGGTTTGTTAAATAGTGCTGGGAGTAATGCACGACTGGGTACCAGTCGCTTCTTTATTGCTGAAGCCGACGAAAGTGATGCTTCATTCCTGCACATTCAACCGATGGTAGCAGTGGTTACTAATATTGAAGCAGACCATATGGATACTTACGGTGGTGATTTTAAAAATTTAGAAAACAACTTTATCGATTTCTTGCACAACCTTCCTTTTTACGGGTTGGCGGTGATGTGTATCGATGATGAAACGGTACAAGAGATTATGCCGCGTGTGACACGACCAACAGTCACTTATGGCTTCAGTGAAAATGCGGACGTACGCGCTATTGATTTCACACAGTCAGGCACAAAAAGTCATTTCAAAGTTATGCGTCGTGATCATGAAGGCGAGTTAGAAATCACTTTGAATTTACCAGGCCGACATAATGTACAAAATGCTCTGGCTGCGATTGCTGTTGCGACTGAAGATGGTGTATCAGATGCAGCTATTCAAAAAGCATTGGCGGAATTTGGCGGTATCGGCCGTCGCTTCCAGATGTATGGCGACTTTAAAGTGGATGGTAAAACGATCACGCTTATGGATGATTATGGTCATCATCCAAGTGAAGTGATGGCCACCATTGAAGCAATGCGTCGTAGCTGGCCTGATCGTCGCTTAGTGATGGTTTATCAACCGCACCGCTATAGCAGAACACGTGATCTGTACGAAGACTTCAGTAAAGTTTTATCAGAGGTGGATGCGCTCTTGTTGCTTGAAGTTTACTCAGCAGGGGAAGAACCTATTCCAGGTGCCGATAGCCGCTCATTATGTCGCAGCATTCGTCAGCGTGGAAAAATTGAACCGATTCATGTGGAAAAAATAGCACAACTCCCAGAGTTGTTAAGCAACATTTTGCAGGATGGTGATGTGGTGGTGACACAAGGAGCCGGTAACGTTGGTTCTCTGGCGCCGGCATGGGTTGCAGTCAACATGGACTTATCTAAGTTGAGCGTGGAGGCCGAGTCATGAGTATCGATAAATTCGGCAAAGCTGCAGTCCTTTATGGCGGGCATTCTGCAGAAAAGGAAATTTCATTACGAAGTGGTCAGGCGGTGCATGACGCTCTGACCAAAGTGGGAATTGATGCAGTTCTAATCGACCCAGCAGCTGATGGTCTGGCAGCAATTCAAGGGAGTAAGTGTGACCGGGCCTGGAATGCATTACACGGACGTGGTGGAGAGGATGGTGTGATTCAGGCGCATCTGCAGTTGTTGGAAATTCCTTACACTGGAAGTGGTGTGATGGCTTCTGCGATTGCGATGGATAAATTACGAACCAAGTTAATTTGGCAAGCTATGGGTTATCCCGTAGCGAAACATCGCATGCTCAATACCGGTAGTTTGAGTGTAGAACAGGCGAAAACAGTTCTCGAAGATATGAATGGGTGCGTAATGGTTAAGCCTATTCGTGAAGGTTCCAGTGTGGGCATGGCCAAGGCGGATAATGCGAAAGCATTAGTAGAGGCTGTAGAGAATGCTAAGCAATATGATCGCGAAGTGATGTTGGAACAGTGGATTGATGGGGATGAATACACCGTTAGTATTTTAAACGGTAAAGCATTGCCGAGTATTCGTGTCAAAACGCCGAATACTTTTTACGACTTTCAAGCGAAGTATCAGAGTAAAAGTACTGAGTATATATGTCCAAGTGGTTTAAACGATGAAGATGAAGCGGAACTTGCGGAGTTATCACAGGCAGCGTTTTATGCGCTAGGTTGCGAAGGCTGGGGACGTGTTGATCTAATGCGTGAACGAAGCACAGGTAACTGGTTGCTATTGGAAGTAAATACGGTGCCGGGAATGACCGAAACATCATTAGTACCGAAAGCGGCAAAGCAGGCTGGAATGAGCTTCGAAGAGTTAGTAGTTGCGGTACTTGAAACCAGTTTTGTTGAACGAAAGTAGTGACCCAAGGAATTATTTGAAATGGCAAAGATGGCGACACGTGAAGAACGCAAACAAGCTAACAGTTTTAAAGGCTGGTTGAAGCCTTTGAAATGGGTGCTTGCGATTGCTTCTGCCAGTGCTGCTGTGATTGCTTTTGTGTTCGCAGCGATATGGGTATTCAGCATCAATACCGATAACGTTTTTCCAATCAATCGTGTGGAAGTATTTAAACAACAATATACCTCTGCAGATGAGGTGAAAATCGCCATTAAATCGATTGATGATCGAGGGTTTTTCACTATGAACATGGAAGTAGCGGAAGAGAAGTTTGTATCCCTGCCATGGGTCAAAGCAGTGCAGTTACGCAAAGTGTGGCCAGATACATTACAAGTCACGGTGGAAGAATATGAGCCGTTAGCCTACTGGGGAATGAATGGCGTCGTTTCAACTGAGGGAAAAGTATTCTATCCCGAACAGTTACCTGAAATGAGCTGGGTGAAACTACAGGGTCCCGATGAAATGGCTAAGGATTTAACAGTTTTGTTGCAAAGTTATCAAGAACAGTTGATGAAGAAATCATTATTTATTGAGGCGATGCAATTAAGTGAGAGAGGAGCCATTAGCTTGACGCTAAGTGATGGCTTAAGAGTTCAATTAGGTAAGGTGCATGTGGAAGAAAGAATTGAGCGCCTTTTGAATCACATAGATGTGTTGAAAACTCATAAGTCAGATCCATTGGCTTATGTTGATTTGAGATATCAAAACGGTTTTGCAGCTAAATGGGTTAGCAATACAACGCCGCTAGAAAACGGTGGGGGCAACAGGTAAAGCTATGTCGAAATCATCAGAGAAGAGATTAATTGTTGGATTGGATATTGGTACGTCGAAAGTCGTGGCCATTGTCGGAGAAGTGGGAGCGGATAATATCGTCGATATTATCGGTATTGGTTCGCATCCTTCGCGAGGCATGAAAAAGGGTGTGGTAGTCAATATTGAGTCTACCGTGGCGTCAATTCAGCGAGCAATTGAGGAAGCGGAGTTGATGGCGGGTTGTCAGATCCACTCGGTCTATACCGGTATCGCTGGAAGTCATATTAAAAGCTTAAATTCACATGGCATTGTTGCGATTAAGGATCATGAGGTCACACAAAGTGATGTAGATCGTGTGATTGATGCGGCTAAAGCGGTGGCGATTCCGGCTGATCAGAAAATTCTGCATGTGCTACCGCAAGAGTTTGTAATTGATAACCAGGAAGGCATTCGTGAGCCAGTGGGTATGTCTGGTGTTCGCCTCGAAGCGAAAGTACATATGGTAACGGGTGCTGTCAGTGCCGCGCAAAATATTACCAAGTGCGTCGCACGTTGCGGACTTGAGCCTGAAGACGTGATTCTTGAGCAATTGGCATCAAGTTATGCCGTGCTGACAGAAGATGAGAGAGAGCTTGGCATTTGCTTGATTGATATCGGTGGTGGCACAACCGATATTGCCATTTTCACCGGTGGTGCTATTCGTCATACCGCTGTAATACCTATTGCTGGCGATCAGGTGACCAATGATATCGCCGTGGCGTTACGCACACCGACTCAGTTTGCTGAAGAAATCAAAATTAAATATGCCTGCGCTTTGCGTCAGCTGACAAATTTGGACGAAACAATCGAAGTACCCAGTGTCGGTGATAGACAACCGCGCCGCTTGTCTCGTCAAATTTTGGCTGATGTAGTTGAGCCGCGCTATAGCGAATTGTTTGAACTGGTGCAGGCAGAAATTCGACGCAGTGGTTTTGAGAATTTAATTGCTGCCGGCATTGTCATTACCGGTGGTGGTTCAAAGATGGAAGGTTTGATGGAACTTGCTGAAGAAGTGTTCCATATGCCAGTTCGTCAAGGTATGCCACAGCACATCAAAGGTTTGGTGGATGTGGTGCGAAATCCAATTTATGCAACAGGTGTAGGTTTATTGATCTATGGAAAACAGGATCAAGGTCATCATCGTGAAAGAGATGTAACCGGTTTTTCAGGTCTATTTGACCGTATGAAAAAGTGGTTTAGTGGTTTTTGATAAAGCGAGGATCGCTTTGTTAAAAAAGTGGAAGTAACTATTGTATACGGCAAATTATTTGTTTTCATAGCAAGTTATTTGTTAAAGCAATTTTTTAAAGTAAATCGAAGGGGAAATTATCATGGCTAACATGTTTGAATTAGTAGATAGCTGTCAAAACAGCGCGATCATTAAGGTGATCGGTGTAGGTGGTGGCGGTGGCAACGCCGTCGAACATATGGTGAAAGCCAATATTGATGGTGTTGAGTTCATCTGTGCGAATACGGATGCTCAGGCGTTGGAATCTTCAACTGCTAAAACCACTATCCAGATTGGTCAGAACATTACGCGCGGTCTTGGCGCAGGCGCAAACCCAGATGTTGGACGTCAGGCAGCTCATGAAGATCGCGAGCGCATCATGGAAGTTCTGCAAGGATCTGACATGGTGTTCATCACTGCCGGCATGGGTGGTGGCACAGGTACGGGCGCAGCACCAGTGATTGCTGAGATAGCAAAAGAGATGGGTATCTTAACTGTTGCCGTTGTGACCAAACCGTTTAAATTTGAGCGTAAAAAACGCATGGCGCTTGCTGAAAAGGGCATTGATGAACTACGCGCCTCAGTTGATTCATTAATTATCATTCCAAATGATAAATTGGTGGCTCAATTTGCTGGTCTTCGTTTAACAGAAGCCTTTGCATCAGCTAACTCTGTTCTGCATGGTGCAGTACAAGGTATTGCTGAGCTGATTACCTGCCCTGGCTTAATCAACGTTGATTTTGCTGACGTACGCACTGTCATGGCTGAGCAAGGACAGGCAATGATGGGAACCGGTATTGCTGCCGGTGAAGGTCGTGCACAAATTGCTGCTGATATGGCAGTTGCCAGTCCATTGCTTGAAGATGTGGATCTATCTGGCGCTCGAGGTATCTTGGTTAACATTACAGCGAATGAAGATTTCACAATCGACGAGTTCTCTGAAGTGTGTGAAGTCATTGAAGATATTGCTCATGAAGATGCGACTGTGGTTGTGGGTACCGCCATTGATGCCTCAATGGGTGATGAAATCAGAGTAACTGTTGTGGCAACAGGTTTAGGCCAGGAAGCTAATATGCGTTTGGTTAGTGACAGCCGAAGTAACCAGAAAGATGTACGTAAAGCCAATGGTGACCTGGATTACGGACAGCTGGATTTGCCACCATCAATCCGTAAACAAGCGGGTACCAACTCGGTGCCAGAGCAAAGTTCAAAAATGGCGGTAGGCAGTGATGTGGATAACTTCCTGGATATTCCAGCTTTCCTGAGAAAGCAGGCGGACTAATCAGCCGTTAAATCGAGCTACTGATTTTATCGTCTTGCGATAATATCGGTGACAAGGTGAAACTTATTGAGAAAGTTGCTTTCATACTATGAACAGTACGAAGAGGCACTCCCTTCGAGCGTCTTCGTACTGCTCTGCTTATATTTGCTTAGCTGACGGGTGATATAAATACTTTTCAAGCCGCTATATTGCCTTCTCAATTATTTAACGATGAGTCATCAGGCTAATCAGGGAAGTTAGCCACGGCACAAAGTGTGAGCTAGCGCATAGTTTTAGAATCTTTGTATCTGTTTGTAGCAAATAAAATCAAAGGTTAAACAAATATTTCAAACAACTGTCTAAAAAACGGTCAAAAATTGTTCAAAGAACTGACATATTGTGATAATATGCGCTAGAATTTGAGAAAATTACACCTAAAGTCTTGATTTTCAAGGTGTTGGAGAAAATGAATGATAAGACAACGTACGTTGAAGACAACCATTCGCGCTACTGGCGTAGGTTTACACACAGGAGAAAAAGTGTATCTAACCCTACGACCAGCACCAGTGGATACAGGGATTGTGTTCCGTCGCGTTGATCTGGACCCAGCTGTTGAGATTGAAGCTAAACCAGAAAATGTAGGTGATACAACGTTATCAACCTGCTTAGTAAAAGATGATGTTCGTATTTCTACGGTTGAACATTTGCTATCAGCTATGGCTGGTTTAGGCCTTGATAATGCCTATATTGATGTTTCGGCTCCAGAAGTTCCTATTATGGACGGTAGTGCCAGTCCATTCGTATTCTTGTTGCAGTCTGCCGGTATCACCGAGCAGAATGCGCCGAAGAAGTTCATCAAAATTAAAAAGCGTGTTGAAGTTGAAGATGAAGGCAAAACAGCTGTATTTGAACCATTTGATGGTTTTAAAGTAGCCTTTACTATCGATTTTGACCATCCAGTATTCAAGAAAAGTCGTCAAACTGCTGTGATCGATTTCTCTAGCACTTCGTTTGTGAAAGAAGTCAGCCGTGCTCGTACTTTTGGTTTTATGAAAGATATAGAGTATTTGCGTGCCCACAACTTAGCGTTAGGTGGTAGTCAGGATAACGCAATCGTGATGGATGATTTCCGTGTGCTGAACGAAGACGGCCTTCGCTATGATGATGAATTTGTAAAACATAAAATATTAGACGCTATTGGTGATTTATTCCTTTTAGGGCACAGTTTAATCGGCGCTTTCTCAGGTTATAAATCAGGTCATGCGTTAAATAATCAATTGATTCGTACCTTAATGGCGGATGAAACAGCGTGGGAGTTAGCCACTTATGAAGATGCTAATGCTGCCCCAATTTCCTATATCATGAATCCAGCGTTATCGCTTTAACGCTGGTTTTTATCGCTTAGGTTAAAATTAAGGATTGAATTAAGAATAGATTTTATAGTATTTTTATCCGGTTTTTCAGACAAGAAAGTCACATACACATAAACGCCAGGATTAAAGCTGGCGTTTAGTGGTTTTGGAAGACTGATAAAAAGTAGGGTTTTTTAAGCGTTTATTTGCTTGGTGCAATTTTAATTTGAATGTTTGCAAGCCCTAAAAAACCAGCTTTCCTGAGTTGCGCAAGTAACTCAGAAGATTGATAGCGAAGGCGAGTTGCCCATACAGGGCTATCGGCAGTAATAACCAGACTGGTTTTATTGTATTCGGAGACGCTACAATGTTTTTGTAGGTCTTTCGGTAAATGCTGATGGATGCTATCAGTAATGGACTTCAAGGAGTTTGCTTTATCTAGCAAACTTTTTAACTCGCTTTCGGGTGAGTTAAGCACATCAGCCACGGATTTGGCTCGGAAAGGACGCTTCATAAGCTCAATATTTCTGGGCTAAATTTAGAGTTAGCATTTATTGTATGCTGACGGGGTAAGATTGTCATCTTGCAAGGTTGCTTGTGATGACGCTAACGAATGTGGGTGATTATGCGTATAACCATAATTAAGAGTGATCAAAAAGGGATTAAGGCTTTGGAATTTGGACGTTCTAAACTGGTGGTATTTAGTTTTCTTGGTGCTATGGCGTTAACCGCGGTAGTAGCCTTAACACATTTCACTACTCGTTGGTCATTGCAACAGGATTTAGTCAGTGAGGCCGCTATTAAAAAGTGGCAACAAGAATTAATCACTCAAAAAGAGCAGCTTGAACAAGCCAAGCGTACTTCAGAAAGCCAGATTCAAGCTTTATCTACACGTTTAGCAACGATGCAGGCTTATTTACTGCGCCTTGATGCAGCCGGAGCGCGATTAGTGGCTTCAGCAGGTATACAGGATGAATTTGGCTTTGGCGAAGACCCTGCAATCGGTGGTCCAAGTGAAGATGTTTCTGCAACCACCTCCAGTTATAACGATGTAGTCGTATTCCTCGATCAACTTGAAAGTAATATTAATGCTAAAGAGCAGGAACTATCCGCACTGGAATCATTAATACTGGATAAAGAAATTAGCGTTGAACAACAAATATCTGGCCGACCTATTACCTCTGGTTGGCTATCTTCTCCGTATGGCTACCGTGCCGATCCTTTCTCTGGTAAACGTGCCTGGCATTCAGGGATTGATTTCTCATCTCTGGAAGGCTCTGATGTGATTGTCACTGCAGCCGGTGTTGTGACTACCGTCGATCGCAAACCTGGCTATGGTGTTTTCGTTGAAGTGAGCCATGGTGGCGGTTACACCACACGTTATGGCCACAATAAGGCTGTGACCGTAAAGAAGGGTGATATTGTTAAGAAAGGACAGGTTATCGCAAAAGTCGGTAGTACCGGGCGCTCAACGGGGCCACATGTCCATTACGAAATCACTAAGAATGGTAAAAAGCTCAATCCATATAAATACCTGAAGCATTAAATGATAAAAGCCCCATAAATTGGGGCTTTTACTTATATGGTAGTTAAATTCTGATACCAACATTGAAATGCCAGTCGTATGCCCCCATAAGTTGAAAATACTGCTCGAAAAGCCCGCTCAGACGTTTACAGCGACCAGAATATGGGTACAATCGAGTGCTTCTAAGATTAATTATCTGCTATGGCCACGCTTCTAAGGGGTGATATATCCCGCGATCCATAGTTAATACAACATAGACACAAGAAAGAATAATATGAGTTTCTTAAACAAAATTTTCGGAAGTCGTAACGAGCGAACGCTTAAAAAACTACGTAAGACAGTCGATTTGATTAATCAGTTAGAGCCTGAAATGGAGGCTCTTACAGATGAACAGCTGAAAGCAAAAACGACTGAGTATAAAGAGCGTATAGAGAAAGGTGAAACCCTGGATCAAATACTTCCGGAAGCCTTTGCAACGGTGCGTGAGGCAAGTAAACGAGCTTTGGGTTTACGCCACTTTGATGTGCAATTAATTGGTGGCATGGTATTACACAACGGCAGAGTTGCTGAAATGCGTACTGGTGAAGGTAAGACGTTGGTTGCGACCTTGCCAGTATACCTTAATGCATTGTCTGGCAAAGGTGTTCATGTTATTACCGTCAATGATTACCTTGCAGAGCGTGATGCAGACTGGATGAAGCCGGTTTACAATTTCCTGGGCATGGAAGTAGGTGTCATTTTATCTGGACAGTCACACGAAGAAAAACAAAAAGCCTATGGGGCAGATATCACTTACGGAACTAATAATGAATATGGTTTCGATTATTTACGCGATAACATGGCTTTCCAGAAAGAGCACCGTGTGCAGCGTGATTTGAATTTTGCAGTTATCGATGAGGTCGATTCGATCCTGATTGATGAAGCGCGGACGCCACTGATTATTTCCGGTCCAACCGATGACAGCTCAGAAATGTACCGTGCTATTGATAAGTTAATCCCGAAACTTCAGTTACAGGATCACGAGTCAAAAGAAGACGAAGAAGATACGGGCGATTACACAGTCGATGAAAAATCGAAACAGGCCCATTTAACTGAGAAAGGCCAGGAGTATATTGAAGAGTTACTTCGTCAAAACAACCTGCTGCCTCATGAGCAAAGCCTCTATAGCCCCTCAAGTATTGCACTCCTGCACCATGTTAACGCCGCATTAAGAGCACATAAGTTGTTTAAAAGAGATGTGGATTATGTGGTTAAAGATGACCAGGTGGTTATTGTTGACGAGCATACTGGGCGAACTATGCCGGGTCGCCGTTGGTCAGATGGTTTGCACCAGGCGATTGAAGCCAAAGAAGGTGTTCAGATTCAAAATGAAAACCAGACCTTAGCGTCTATCACTTTCCAGAATTACTTCCGTTTGTATAACAAGCTGTCCGGTATGACTGGTACTGCGGATACTGAAGCAACAGAGTTACACATGATTTATGGGTTGGATGTAGTTGTGATTCCTACCAACAAACCCATGCTGCGTGATGATAGAGGTGATTTGATTTTCCTGACTAAGCAGGAAAAATACGATGCGATCATTGAAGAGATAAAAGAGCTGCAAGCTAAAGGTCAACCGGTGTTAGTCGGTACAGTTTCAATTGAGTCTTCTGAGCTGATTTCTAAAGAGCTTAAGAATGCCAAGATTAAGCATCAGGTTCTTAACGCTAAGTTCCACGCTAAAGAAGCAGATATTATTGCTCAGGCAGGCCGCCCTGGTGCGGTAACTATTGCTACCAACATGGCTGGTCGTGGTACTGATATTGTTTTGGGTGGTAATTTGCAGGCTGATATTGATGCATTGGGCGAAAACCCGACCGCAGAACAAATTGCCAAAGCAAAAGAAGAGTGGGATAAGCGTCATCAGGCCGTTATTGATGCAGGTGGTTTAGCGATTATTGGTACTGAGCGTCATGAGTCTCGTCGTATTGATAACCAGCTGCGTGGTCGTTCCGGTCGTCAGGGCGATCCGGGCATGAGCCGCTTCTACTTATCATTAGAAGATGATTTGATGCGAATTTTCGCTTCTGAGCGTTTAGGAATGATGATGCAGCGTCTTGGTTGGGATGAGGGCGAAGCGTTAGAACATAAAATGGTTTCGCGTGCGATTGAGAATGCCCAGCGTAAAGTGGAACAGCGTAACTTTGATATTCGTAAGAACTTACTTGAATACGATGATGTGGCCAATGATCAGCGCCGTGTCATTTACGAGCAGCGTAACGAATTGATGGACGTGGATGATATCTCCGACACTATCGAAGATTTGCGTGAGGATGTGGTTTATAGCATTACCAGTGAATATATCCCGCCGCAGTCGATCGAAGAAATGTGGGATGTCAAAGGCCTTGAGCAACGTTTAGAGCAGGACTTTGCAATTGAGTTACCACTTCAGCAGTGGTTGGATGAAGATGACAAGCTTGCCGAAGATGGTTTGCGCCAGCGAATTCTTGAAGAAGTTATCAAAGCTTACCAGGAAAAAGAAGCGTTACTGCCTGATCCAAAAATGATGCGTCAGCTTGAAAAACAAGTCATGTTGCAAGAGCTGGATCGTCATTGGAAAGAACATTTGGCTAACATGGATCATTTGCGTCAAGGAATTTGGATGCGCAGTCATGCCCAGAAAAATCCAAAGCAGGAATATAAGCGTGAAGCTTTTGATCTGTTTTCAGGAATGCTGGATAACCTCAAGGAAGATGTTGTCACTTTATTAGCTAAAGTTCGTTTCCAAATGCCAGAAGAAGTGGAAGCTATGAAGCGCAAGGAAGTGAATCAAGCTGGTATGACAGCTAAGCATGATTCAGCTTCTGCATTACCGCAGAGCGAAACTGCGCGCCAGGCAGATACCTTTGTCCGTGAGCAACCCAAAGTTGGCCGTAACGAACCATGTCCGTGTGGTTCAGGTAAAAAGTTCAAGCACTGTCACGGCAAGGTTGAAGTTTAAACCTGAATTGTTTCATTAACTGTTATGCATAGTATGATTCGGGTCGCGGTTGCTGTCATTCAGCGTCGCGACCGAGTTTTAATTGCCAAACGTCCGCAACATTTGCACAAAGGTGGTTACTGGGAATTTCCGGGCGGCAAGCAGGAACAAGGTGAAGCTATTGAGCAAGCCCTGATTCGTGAGTGTTTTGAAGAGCTGGCGATCATCCCTTCAGTTTTTTCCCCCCTGATTCAGATAGAACATCACTACACTGAAAAATCAGTTCTTTTGGATGTTTGGAAAGTGACTGATTATTTGGGAGTACCTCAGGGCGTTGAAGGGCAGCCATTATTTTGGTGCCCGATTCAGGATTTAGACGGTTATCAGTTTCCGGAAGCTAACTTAGCCATTATTTCAGCCATACAATCTGAAGCGATCAAGTAGAAAGGGTTGGCTCGGAATTAATCTTTGTCACGACTGAGTTGGTCTACGGTTTCAGGATCCAAAGGTTTACCGGCAATACGGTGTCCCTCGCTAGCCCACTCACCCAAATCAATCAGCTTACAACGTTGGCTACAGAAGGGTTTAAACGAATTATCATCTTTCCAGGCCACAGCCTTTTTGCAGGTTGGACACTTTACAATTAATGCTTTACTCATAACACTCATACATATTCAATAGCGTAAATTGGCGTTATTATAACGGAAAAGATGCTTATTTGTCGTATAGGCGGGAATATTACCCGGTCTGTAGCGGCGAGTTGCGATGGCTCGATCTAAAGAACATCATTAGGCAAAACAAACATAAGGACAAGTCATGACTTGTCCTTATAAAAGGCAATCAAATCTACAAACAAAGAGAATGCTGTGCCACAACCTTTTTACATTAACCTTGCCACAGGCCTGATCCATCCAGCCCGCTCTGTGCCGACTGAGCATTATGATGAACGGGAAAGTCCCCGTGACATCAGCTTGTTGGTCATCCATAACATCAGCCTGCCTCCCAAGCAGTTTGGTGGCCCCTATATTGATCAGCTTTTCACCGGCACATTAAATCCCAATGAGCATCCCTATTTTGAAGACATTGCTACTCTGCGTGTATCCAGTCATTTATTAATACGCCGTAACGGTGAGCTAGTTCAATATGTACCTTTTAACAAGCGCGCGTGGCATGCTGGGGTTTCAAGTTTTGAAGGTCGGGAAAAGTGCAATGACTATTCGATTGGCATTGAATTGGAAGGTGCCGATGATATTCCATACGAGAACATTCAGTATCAGGTCTTAGCCAAAATTACCATGGTTATTCTAAAGGCTTATCCCCAGATTACCCCTGAGCGTATTACTGGTCATTCCGATATAGCACCAGGCCGAAAAACAGACCCAGGACCAGCTTTCGACTGGGATTACTTCAAGAAATTGCTTGAAGGCTGATAATAAGTAAAAAGACTTTGAGTCCTTGCCCGCAAGCTTTAAAATACTCAACCAAACTAGGTCTATTAAATACCGCTGTAAAGACCAGCACAGGATTCACTATGATCGACACGCCATATCAGGAACAACTACAAGCAGAAATTCCCCACCAGGTAAGTCTTGCATTACAAGAAGATTTAGGGGGCATTGATGGGAAGGATGTGACTGCGGAACTCATCAGCGGAGATAAAGTCGCAACAGGCAAACTGATGACTCGTGAAGATGCGGTGATTTGTGGCATTGACTGGTTTAATGCAGTATTTCATAAGCTTGACCCGACTATTGAGATTAAGTGGTTTTGTCAGGATGGTGATAAGGTCCGTGCTAAAGATAAGTTATGCGAGCTTCGTGGTAATGCAAGAAAGATCCTGACCGGCGAACGTACTGCTATGAACTTTCTTCAAACATTGTCAGGGACAGCAACGACTACGGCACGTTACACCGCAGAGCTGAAAGGTACCTCATGTAAGCTGCTCGATACTCGAAAAACCATCCCCATGTTACGTCTTGCACAAAAATACGCCGTTTACTGTGGTGGTGGACATAATCATCGAATTGGCTTATTTGATGCCTTCCTGATTAAAGAAAATCATATTATTTCAGCGGGCTCTATTGAGAATGCGGTGAGGAATGCACGTAGACTTGATCCTAACATTATGGTCGAAGTGGAAGTTGAAACCTTTGCACAGCTTGATCAGGCTCTTGATGCGGGCGCTGATGTTATCATGCTGGATAATTTTTCCATTGATGATATGCGGACAGGCGTCGCCATCAACCAAGTTCACTCTCATACTGCTCGGATAGAAGCTTCCGGCAATGTCAGTATCGAAACCTTACGTGATATAGCCGATACTGGGGTTGATTTTATTTCGGTAGGGGCACTCACCAAACATATTCAAGCGATTGATCTTTCATTAAGGTTGGAGTTATAACTCACGGTTATTACAGCTCTTTTTCCTAATATGGTAGGCTTGCTGCTGTTTCTGTCATTATAAATAAAAAACAGCTCCGTTGGGTCTGCCCCTTTGGGTACATCACCAGCCTACCAAACCGCCATATAGCAAAAAAAGAGTATGAAAAAAGTCTACGTCTACATACTGACTAATCCAAGGAAAACTGTCTTTTACACAGGAATAACCAGTAACTTAGGTAAACAGGTTTTTGAGCATAAAAACCAAATCGCAGAAGGTTTCACCAGACGCTATAACTGCAATGATCTAGTCTACTACGAAATAGCGGAAACACTGGAAACGGCACAAAGGCGCGAGAAAGAAATAAGGTCCGGGTGTAGATTAACAAAAGAGGGGTTAATTGAGCGTTTTAACCCAGAATGGAAAGATCTTTCCGGCGAGCTGCTGGCGATTAAAAAGCGTTAGTAGTCGTAGATAGGATAGCCCCATATAGTGTCATCGGGTAAAATCAGAGAAAAAACGTGCAAGGTGAACTGTGTTTGTCGAGAACTGTAAGCCCTGATTTGGCTTTATTTTTTTTTTTTTTGTCGTAAGCACTGAATCCGAGGGTAAACCTTGGTCTTTTCAACTTACTAAGGACATTTTTACTTACAATCGCTTCTACAAATCGTTACAAAACTGACAAAAAATGTCACTTTTTCCTTCGTGTGGTCAAAAAAACAGCAGTTTGTACGCTTTTTGAAAAGCAAATTCGCATATAACTGTGACGTAAGTCATTGTTTTTGCTCAGTGTCAGGATATTTAACTATAAGCTGTTGCTATTGCTTACCTGCAAAGGATATATTTGATGACAGATTTGTTCACACAGGGAAGCGCTAGTTACATATCGTAATGGCCCGTGTAGTTTTGATCAGATTATACGGAATTCTCTGTGAACAGATTTAACTTTAAACAATTTGCAAATTCTTTATAAAGAATAGGAGAGAGTCTTATGCAAACTAAAAAGCAAGCGGGTTTCACCCTTATCGAATTAATGATCGTTGTAGCGATTGTAGGTATCTTGGCAGCAGTAGCAATTCCTGCATATCAGGATTACATCAAGCGTTCTAAAGTGTCTGAGCTATTAGGAGCATTAGCTGCCTGTAAAACCTCAGTTGCGGAAACTTTTGCCTCTAACGGTAATGTCATGGCCTCAATCGACACAGCTGCTTCTGGTTGTAATACCACTGCAACACAATACATGTCGACACTAGCAGTAACCAGTGGAGCGATTTCAGTAACCGCAACTAATATTGGTACCGGTGTTGACAATGGTACTCTAACCCTAACTCCAAACGTAACTGGTGATATTATTGATCGCTGGGATTGTTCAGCAAATAGTATCGGTAATCAGTACCTACCATCAAGCTGTCGTTAATAGTTAGTAGTATAAAAAAGCGAGCTTTTGCTCGCTTTTTTTCTGTGTATATCATTTAGAAATGATTAATAAAGCAACTTTACTGCTCACTGCAATAACGATTATCTTTTGTATTTATCCTTGGCAGGAGCTAGCTACAGCTGGTGGTTTGGGCTTTATCCGAAATAATGTCGGCTGGTTGATCTTTATTGCGCTGATCCTTTTTTTCAGCTGGCCCGTCTTGGGTCGGAAGCGCTATTCTCTACCTCAGTTCTGGTTGGTTGGGTTAGTTGGTTGCTTTATTGCATGTATTCCGTTTGCTTTTAATACCTTTCAATTTGTTCCAAATAGTTTGTGGTTACCTTTGGGTTTGCTAATATCCTGGGTGTTTCTTTTAACTCTTCTAAATAGTCCTTCATTCCTAAAAGACAAGAATGTTTTGTTACTTCTTATCATCATTATTGGCTCACTCCAAGTTTTGACTGCCCTTTGGCAATTGTTCCATAGCTACATGATGGAAGCTACAGGCGATATAATTGAGCATCAGTTACCCGAGGTTAAAGGAACCTTTAATCAACGAAATTTATATGCCAGCTTTATTGCTACTGGATTGATTTGTGCTCTTTATATTTTTCCTATTAAGAAAGCATTAGTGATAGATAATAAGCTAGTAGATCCAGTAAAACAGAATAGCTTTTTATTATGTTTTGTTCTTGCTGCGAGCTTTACCTTGTTCCTGACAGACTCTAGAGTAGGGATTTATTCTTTTATAGCGGGTCTTACTTTACTCTTTGTCTCGTACCGTAGTTTGTGGAAAGAAAAGCTAGTAAAGCCGACGGCGTTAATTATTATTGGGGTGATTTTGTCGCAAATAGTAATTAACGTTATTTATGACAATAAAACCAAAGACTTCTCAGAAACAGGTAATAGAGAGCTGATTTATTTCACCAGCTTGGAAGCAATTAAGGGCAAACCTGTTTTGGGACATGGGCTGGGCAGCTTTGAAAAAGTGTATTTAGAAAAGTTAGGTGAGCTAATATCCAAAGAGAAGATTAGGCGCGAAGAAGTTGAAGGACGACAGCAAAACATTACTCATCCGCATAATGAGCTCCTTTATTGGGGCGTCCAAGGCGGGCTTGTTTCTATATTGGGATTACTACTTACTGTTTTGAGTGTCTTAAGTCTTTTCAGGCATAATAATTTAACAAAATCATTAGCTTATATTGCATTATTGCTCCCCATTAGTTTGCATCTAATGGTGGAGTTGCCCTTTTATATTTCGACACTCCACTTAATGGTTTATGTGCTTTTAGTGGCATATGTTATTGCTTCACTCGGAGGTAGCAAAAGCCATCATTTCAGCATTAAACACGTAGTCATCCCTAAAGTCGTAAGTGGTTTGCTCGCTTGTGCATTGATGGCTGCTCTGTTGGTCAATAGCTATTCGCTGTCTAAGGCGGTTAAGTTTGAAAAAGCTTTGAACCCAGACTTGAGAGACTTAGATAAGGTTATACTGACTTTAGGTTGGGAGGATACTTATCAGTCACTTAAATTACGCCATGAAGCCAATAGGGCCGTAAGGCTGGGTATGCTTGAGCCTTTAATTGAATACTTACAATGGCTAGAGCAACAAATCGAAATAAGCCCGAGGCTAAATTATTACTTTAATCTTTATGCAGTCAATCGCTATCTTGGGAACAGTGTCAAAGCACAGTTTTATTATAATGAAATTAAAAGACTGTTTGTTGGGGTTCGGGAAGCAGAAAATTGGTTAGAAATGCATAAAAATACTAAAGACTGAGATCTTCAAATCAAGTGTCAATGATTGACATTTTGCGCTTTTTATTCAAGGATATAGACTCGTCTTTTAAACTTTATACTGAATATCATGACTTTAGCGGATACGGGGCTTTCTGGATTAGCGCATTTATTGGTGGCTGAAGGACTTTTGACAAAAGAGAAGGTTCAGCAGGCCGTTAAAAATGCCAAGGAAGAAAAGGTTGGACTGATAGACTGGTTGGTTTCTGCTGGTTGGCTGGAAGGTAAGCAGGCAGCTAAAGCTCAAGCTCTCAATTTTGGTTATCCTTATTTTGATCTTTCCAGTATAGCATTCGAAAATATTCCCAAAGACGTTATAGACCTAAAGTTGATGCAGGCGCACAGAGCAGTTCCGCTCTATAAAAGGGGCTCCCGTCTATTTGTCGCAGTATCCGATGCGACTAATCTGAAAAGTTTAGAAGAAATTCGTTTCCAGACGGGTTGTTCCGTTGAGGCCGTGCTGGTTGAGCCCAATAAGCTGGAATCGGTAGTCGGTAAGCTGATTGAAGAAAAAGAAAATGAGTCACTGTCTGATTTTGACGACTCTGATCTGGATAATATTGATTTAGATGCAGTGGATCCTGAAGCCGAGCAGGAAATGGATGATAAAGCTGCCGGTGAAGATGCGCCAGTAGTTAAGTTCGTAAAACAGATGCTTATTTCAGCGATTCGTAAAGGTGCTTCGGACTTACACTTTGAGCCCTACGAAAAGAAATATCGTGTTCGTTTCCGGATTGACGGGATTTTGCATGAAATTGCCTCGCCGCCGATCCAACTTGCCAGCCGTATTTCAGCTCGATTAAAAGTTCTTTCGGGTCTCGATATTTCCGAACGTCGTGTTCCTCAGGATGGTCGTGTAAAGCTTAAAATTTCAAAAACAAAAGCGATTGATTTTCGTGTTAATACGCTACCTACTTTGTTCGGTGAAAAAATTGTAATGCGTATTCTTGATCCTGCTCAGGCAATGTTAGGTATTGACGCACTAGGATTTGATCCCAAGCAGAAAAAAGATTTTATGGGTGCTATTGAGAAGCCACAGGGAATGGTGTTGGTAACTGGCCCTACCGGCTCTGGTAAAACAGTTACTCTCTATACAGGTGTGAATATCCTTAACGATGAATATAAGAATATTTCTACTGCAGAAGACCCTGTGGAGATTAATTTACATGGTGTAAATCAGGTCAACGTTAATGTTAAAGCTGGCTTGACCTTTGCCTCAGCGCTCAGAGCATTCTTGCGTCAGGATCCGGACATCGTGCTGGTCGGTGAGATTCGAGACCTTGAAACCGCTGAAATAGCGATTAAAGCTGCGCAGACGGGTCACTTGGTACTATCGACTCTGCACACCAACTCTGCTCCTGAAACCTTGACTCGCTTGGTCAATATGGGGGTTGCTCCATTTAATATTGCAACAACCGTCAATCTGGTTGTGGCGCAGCGTCTGACTAGACGCCTGTGTGAGCATTGTAAAAAAGCGTCTGATTTACCTAAGGAAGCACTGATTGAAGAGGGTTTTGGCGAAGAAGAGCTGAACGAACTCACAATTTATGAGCCGGTAGGTTGCGATAAATGCACAATGGGCTATAAAGGTCGTGTGGGTTTGTTCCAGGTGATGCCAGTTTCTGAAGAAAGTGGACGCATTATTATGGAAGGCGGTAATGCGATTAATATTGCTGACCAGGCAAAAAAAGAGGGGATTCCTGATTTACGCAGGGCGGGCCTAAATAAGGTGAAAGCTGGACTGACCAGTTTGGCGGAAGTTAACCGCGTAACTCAGGAATAGGCCATGAGCCGGAATATAAGTTAAAGCAAGCTCAAGACTTGGTTTAGTATTAATGGGGTGGAGTATTCTTAATTTCATTTTGAATACTTTAGCCATATTAGAACATTAGAAAGGTAATCAAAATGGCAACAGCAGTTAAACGGAAAACAGCTAAATCAAAGAAGACTAAGTTGAAAAACTTCCAGTGGGTTGGAGTCAATAAGCAGGGCAACAAAATCAAAGGGAAAATGCCTGCTGAAAATGCTGATGCTGTAAAGCAGCAACTCGTAAAACAAGGGATCAAGCCAAAAACAGTTAATGCTGAATTATTTTCTTTTGGCGCTAGTAAAAAGCCAATTAAGCCGATTGATATTGCGGTCTTCTTGCGACAGTTAGCGATTATGATGAAGGCTGGTGTGCCACTGGTACAGTCATTCGATATCATCGGTAAAGGCCACGAAAACCCCAGTGTTCAAGACTTAGTTATGGACATTAAAAACGATGTTGAGTCAGGTAATCCTTTTGCAGATTCCTTACGTCATCACCCAAAGTACTTTGATGATTTAGTCTGTGATTTGATTCATGCTGGTGAGCAATCAGGTACTTTAGAGCAAATGCTGGATAGAATCGCCACCTACAAAGAGAAAACAGAAGCGTTAAAATCCAAAATTAAATCAGCCATGATGTATCCGGCAGCGGTAATTACGGTATCTATCGCCGTTACTGCAGTTCTGTTGATTTACGTTGTACCGATGTTTAAGGATTTATTTTCAGGCGCTGGAGCTGACTTGCCTGCTCTAACGGGCATGGTTGTTTCCATGTCTGAAAATATGCAGGCTAATTGGTATTTATATTTCATCGGACTGGTGTTAATTGTGGTCGGCTACGTTCAACTTAACAATAGGTCGGAGAAGTTTAGGGATTCAAAGGACGCATTGTTACTCAAGCTCCCTATTTTTGGGCCATTAATTCAAAAAGCCGCTGTTGCCCGTTATGCCCGTACTCTAGCGACTACATTTGCTGCGGGTGTTCCTTTAGTTGACGCTTTGGATTCTGCTGCTGGTGCATCGGGTAACTCTGTATACCGCAAAGCCATCATGAAAATTAAAGAAGATGTTACTACAGGCTTACAAATAAACTTGGCGATGATATCGACTGGGGTTTTCCCAAACATGGTTAATCAGATGGTAGCAATTGGTGAAGAGTCTGGTGCTGTTGATACCATGTTGGCGAAGGTGGCTGACATCTATGAGCAGGAAGTTGACGATGCGGTGGACGGTCTTAGTTCCCTGATTGAGCCATTCGTTATTGTATTTATTGGTGGTGTTGTAGGAACCATTATCGTTGCCATGTACTTGCCAATCTTCAAGTTGGGCGATGCATTCTAACGACGAGTTTATATACATCACATAATCTAAAAGACGAATAATATGATTGAGATACTTTCGACAAACCTGCCCTTGTTGGCAGGTTTGATTTTTATACTGGGGTTATTAACGGGCAGTTTTCTGAATGTGGTTATCCACCGTTTGCCTTTAATTTTGAATCGTGAATGGCGTGCTACTGCGACTGAAATCTTAACCGAAGCCAATTGTACCGTTTCTTGCCCTAAAGATGGGCTTCCGGAAAAATATAACCTGATGACTCCTGCTTCGGCTTGTCCCAAGTGTCATCATAAGATTACCGCTCTGGAAAATATTCCGGTTATCAGCTGGTTGGTTTTGCGAGGTAAATGTTCAAACTGCAAGGCTAAAATCAGTGGTCGTTATCCTTTTGTCGAGTTGTTGACCGCTGCGACTTTCATGATGTGTGCCATTGCTTTTGGTTGGTCCTGGTCACTGGCATTTGCCTTGATCTTCACTTGTTTTCTGATTGCCGGTAGCTTCATTGATTATGATCATAAGATTCTGCCGGACCAATTAACGTTACCTCTGATCTGGATTGGCTTAGCGGCTGCATTGTGGCTGGCACCGGAGCTTGCACAACCAAGCTTTGCTAAAGATCTACCATCGGCTGTTATCGGTGCTTTAGCGGGCTACTTGTCACTGTGGTCGATTTATTGGCTATTTAAGCTACTAACCGGCAAAGAAGGCATGGGGCATGGTGATTTCAAACTGCTTGCCGCGTTAGGAGCTTTCCTTGGATGGCAGATGCTACCTTTGGTGATACTGTTATCGACGGTCACTGGGGCGGTTTTAGGTATTGTGGCGATGGTAGTCAGTAAGAAAGGACGAGACTATAAAATTCCGTTTGGTCCTTTCTTGGCGATAGCTGGCTGGATAGCTTTAATTTGGGGCGAGGCTATTACCAATACTTATATTCAGATGCTACAGCCTTGATTAAAGTTTAAGTAATGTTGTAGGGGCGAGCTGCGCTCGCCCGATAAACTGTCTTATGGTGGCTATTCGAACTTGGGATAGAATGATAAAGGGCGACCGCAGGTCGCCCCTACAGTAGGGGTTGCTTCAACCACAAATATAAACCATGACCTATAAAGTTGCATTAACAGGCGGTATCGCAAGCGGTAAAACTGCTGTCAGTGATATGTTTGCTGAGCTTGGAGTGACGGTCATTGATGCAGATGTTATTGCGCGTGAGGTGGTCGCCAAAGGCTCAAAAGCTTTGCAGGTTATTACTGAGCATTTTGGCAAAGAGGTTTTAACCGAAACCGGTGAGCTTGACCGTCAAAAGCTCCGCAGCAAAGTATTTTCCGATGACCAGCAAAGGCTGTGGCTTAACAATCTACTTCACCCGCTGATTCGGGAGGAAATGAAGCAACGACAAGAGCTGGCGCAATCAGCCTATTCGATAAGTGTTATTCCTTTACTGTATGAAAGCGGTCAATATCGAAACTATGATCGTGTCTTAACCGTGGATTGCCCTGCTGAGATACAGCTTAAGCGTTTGATGGAGCGGGATCAATCAACCCTTAATCAGGCGCAAGCTATTCTAGACAAGCAGGCGACACGAGAACAACGACTGTCGATTGCTGACGATGTTATTGTGAATAACTCAGATTTGCATTCCCTCAAACAAAGCGTTATAAAGCTTGATAACCAATACAGGCAATTAGCAAGGAATTAGGCAATTGATGCCCGAAGCTGCCAGTTATATCTTGTATGAGCATCCGCTCAATGAGCAGATACGCACTTATCTGCGCTTGGAAAACTTATTTAACATTCAGCAAGATCTCCAGTCCATTGATTCTGTAGCTTCTCATATTGCGGCGCTGCATAACTTGTGGGAGATTTTGGACTGTCTTGATCGAGGTGATCTTAAGGCTGAGCTTCTTAAAGAGCTGGAGCAACAGAAGAACCATTTCAAGCAGCTAGAAGCCAGTCCCTATATAGATGACGTTAAACTCAAGCGTTTTTTAGAACAACTGCAACAGCTTTATCTATGGGTAGCTAATTATCAGGGGAAGTTCGGTGCAACCTTACGCCAAGATCGTTTTATCGATTTAATAAAGCATCGGATCCGAATTCCAGGAGCTTCCTGTAGTTTCGACTTACCCGAGTTACACCAGTTTTTGCAACAGCCAGTTAATTTTCGACAACAAAAGTTTGCGGAGTGGTTTGAGCATTTTGATGGGCTGAATAAGTGTCTTAGGGTACTGTTGCGGTTGTATCGTGAAAACGGTCAGTTTGTCGATGCAGAAACCAAGAATGGTGCTTATCAGCATAATTTTGATAAGCGAGAGAACCCCCATCTGATACGTGTCAAAATGCCCATTGCCACCAGTGTCTATCCTGAAATCAGCGGCTCAAAATATTGTTTTACGATTCGTTTTATACAGCCGGGAGAGCAGGAGCAGAAGGTGTTGTCAGACGACACTAAATTCCAGGTGGCGATTTGTTGATATTTTTCGGTAGGGCTTCTCTTGGGGTATCCAATCTACAAGATGAATCGGGTGACCGCAGGTCTCCCCTACAGCGATGCTCTGTATTTAATTAAAAGGCGCATTCTATTTTTTCATTTGGTACTATAAACCTGAACGGATTTAATAAGGTTTCAACATGGCTCTTTTAACACTCATTATCGCATTACTGTTCGAGCGTTATTTCCATACAGGAAATAGCGAGGAGCGTCAGAAATATAGCAACGCTAACTGGTTTGTTTCGTATCAAAAACGATTGGGCCAATCATTCGGCGGCCAGTCCTGGTTCAAAGGGTGGTTAGCGGAAGCCGTCTTAATTCTTGTTCCTGTCATCTTGATTTTCTTATTATTCCAAGCCTTTGATAATGGATTTTTTTCTTCATTAATTATGCTAGCCCTGGCGGTTGTTATCCTGGTTCATTGTCTAGGGCCTGAATCTCCAAGAAAGTCGCTTCGTACCTATTTTTCGGATATTGCTAACGATGATGAGCAGGGTGCTTATGAGCATGCTGTGACGTTTACAGGCAAAGAAGCCGATGATTGGGCTCAGACTCAGCGTATGGTCAGTGAGGCCATCTTTACTGAAACTCAGCGCCGCTATGCTGCTGTGGTCATCTGGTTTGTGCTGTTAGGGCCAGCGGGTGCATTGCTCTACCGTCTTCTGGACTGGTATTTGGCCAATAATCCAGAAGGTAGCTTGTCTGCACCTCTAAAGTCGATAATGGACTGGGTTGCAGGTCGTATTTCAGTATTAGCCTATTTGCTTGCAGGTGATATGGCATCAGGTGTCTCCAAGATTAAAAGGAAGTTCTTCAACTTGAATATTGATGGTATGGAGTTGATTGAAGAGGCGGGCGTAGCGGCGATAGGGCCGGTACTTGATTGCGAAACTGAGCAAAAACAAAAGGTTGCAGAGAATCTTTGTGCGTTAAAGCTAACCGAAAGAACCGGCGTTATTCTATTTGCTTTCGTAGCGGTTATGTCATTATTGGGCTGGACTTGGGTTTAGATAATTAACAGTTGTTAATTATTGGCTCTGGTTTGACCTAGCTCATATATCAGGCAAAAAGCACTGCCGAAAGTATCTTTTTTTCTTCGTTTTGTCTATGATGTGAACTTTACGAATTTTAGTTAAGTTGCTTAACAGCTGTTAATCATTTGTCGGGCAACTCTCTTGTAAAGACCATCGGTACTGACATTAGTATTGAATAAGCAGCACCGAGGCCAAATGAAAGGCAAGAATATGACAGAAGAGCAAAAAAATGATGCGTCGATAGAAGACGTTGATCCGATTGAAACGCAGGAGTGGATCGATGCACTTGACGCGGTGATGGCTGAAGAGGGTGTTGATCGCGCTCACTACCTGCTTGAAAAATTAGTTGCTAAGGCGCGTCGCGCCGGCGCTAATTTGCCATTTGATTTAACCACAGCGTATCTAAATACAATTCCCCCTTCTCAAGAAGCACACATGCCTGGGGATCAGGAAATGGAGCGCCGTTTGCGAGCTATTATCCGATGGAATGCGATCGCCATTGTGTTACAGGCTTCTAAAAAGGACTTGGATTTAGGTGGTCACTTATCCAGCTTTGCTTCTAGCGCGACCTTATATGATGTGGGCTTTAACCACTTCTTTCATGCCGCAAATGATGAGCACGGCGGTGATTTGATTTATTACCAAGGCCATTGCTCTCCGGGTATTTATGCGCGGGCGTTCTTAGAGGGACGATTAAGCAAAGACCAATTGGCCAATTTCCGTCAGGAAGTTGATGGCGAGGGCCTATCTTCTTATCCGCACCCTTGGCTAATGCCTGAATTTTGGCAGTTCCCGACCGTTTCTATGGGCTTGGGTCCAATTCAGGCTATCTATCAGGCGCGTTTCTTAAAATATCTTGAAGATCGCGGCTTGGCTAAAACCAAAGGTCGTAAGGTATGGGCGTTCCTGGGTGACGGTGAAATGGATGAGCCTGAATCAATGGGGGCAATTAGCCTGGCTGGTCGTGAAAAACTGGACAACCTGATCTTCGTGGTTAACTGTAATCTACAACGCCTTGATGGCCCAGTACGTGGTAATGGCAAAATTATTCAAGAGCTGGAAGGTGAATTCCGTGGTGCAGGTTGGAGCGTGCTCAAAGTAATCTGGGGCCGTTATTGGGATCCATTGATTGCTCGCGATACTGAAGGTCGTTTGTTGAAAGTAATGAACGAAACCGTGGATGGCGAATATCAAAATTGCAAAGCCAAAGGTGGTGCTTATACGCGTGAAAAATTCTTTGGCAAAGATCCTAAGTTATTGGAGATGGTTGCCAATATGTCTGACGAGGACATTTGGCGCTTGAACCGTGGTGGCCATGATCCACATAAAGTGTACGCGGCCTACCATCGAGCGGTGAATACCGAGGGTCAGCCGACTGTGATTCTAGCTAAAACCGTTAAAGGTTATGGCATGGGTTCATCGGGCGAAGGTAAAAATATTTCGCACCAGGTTAAGAAGATGAATCTTGAAGCGCTGAAACATTTCCGTGATCGCTTCAATGTGCCGATTCCTGATGATGAGTTGGAAGAGGTTCCTTTCTATCATCCGGGTGGTGATAGTCCTGAAATTAAATATTTACACGAGCGTCGTTCGAAATTAGGTGGTTACCTGCCTGCACGACGCCCGCATTCTGATTCTTTGGATATTCCACCGCTGTCAGATTTTGAACCATTGCTTAAGGCTACCGGTGACCGTGAGATTTCGACTACCATGGCATTTGTGCGTGCCTTAAATATCTTATTGAAAAATAAGTCTTTAAAAGACCGTGTGGTGCCGATTATTCCAGACGAAGCTCGTACTTTCGGCATGGAAGGTTTATTCCGTCAAATTGGTATTTATTCATCATCAGGCCAGCTTTATGAGCCGGTCGATTCTGACCAAATTATGTATTATCGCGAAGATAAGAAAGGTCAGATTTTAGAAGAAGGCATTAACGAAGCTGGTGCTATGTCATCATGGATGGCGGCTGCGACCAGTTATTCGAGTAATAACCTGCCGATGATTCCTTTCTATGTCTATTACTCAATGTTTGGTTTTCAGCGCATTGGCGATTTGGCCTGGGCAGCGGGTGATATGCAGGCGCGAGGCTTCCTGATTGGTGCTACCTCAGGTCGCACAACTTTGAATGGCGAAGGCCTGCAGCATCAGGATGGTCACAGTCATATGATTTCGGCGACCATTCCAAACTGTATCAGCTATGACCCGACTTACGCACATGAAGTTGCAGTGATTATTCGCGAAGGTATGCGTCGCATGTATCGCGAACAGGAAAATGTGTTCTATTACATTACGACACTCAACGAAAACTATCCGCACCCAGAAATGCCTGAAGGTTCAGAAGAGGGCATTATCAAAGGGATGTACCTGTTGCATGAAAACAAATCTCGCAAGAAAGCACCACGAGTTCAATTGATGGGCTCAGGTTCTATTTTGCGCGAAGTTGAATATGCAGCAGAGCTGTTGGAAAAAGATTTTGGTGTTTTGTCAGATGTCTGGTCAGTAACTAGCTTTACCGAATTGCGTCGTGAAGGTATGGCTGTTGAGCGTGAAAATATGTTGAATCCAACCAAGAAGCCTAAGCAGTCCTATATTGAGCAATGTTTGGCTAAGCAGAAAGGACCAGTCGTTGCATCGACTGATCACATGAAATCTTATGCTGATCAGATTCGAAACTTCGTACCGCAGAAATTTACGGTGTTAGGTACGGACGGTTTTGGTCGCTCTGATAGCAGAGAGAACTTGCGTCGCTTCTTTGAGGTGGACCGTTATTATATTGTATTAGCAGCACTTAAAACTTTGGCGGATCAAGGTGACATTGATGTTAAAGAAGTCACCAAGGCTATCAAGCGCTACAACATTGATACTGATAAAGCCGATCCGGCAACCCTATAAACTGGAGGACACATCGTGGCAGATATTACACAAGTAAAAGTCCCCGATATTGGTGATGCCAGTGGGGTTGATGTTATTGAAGTATTGGTCAAGGTCGGTGATACCATCGAGCTTGAAGATGGTTTGATTGTTCTTGAAACCGATAAAGCAACTATGGAAGTGCCTTCCAGTCATGCTGGTGTGGTCAAATCCATCGAAGTTAAAGTTGGAGATAAGGTTTCCGAAGGCGATGTCATTTTGTCTATAGAGGCGTCTGAAAGTGGTTCTGGTGACGACTCGAGCGAGACTAGTTCTAAAGAGAGTAATTCAAAAGACAGTCAGTCAGAAGCAAGCAAAGATGATGCTGACGAAGAATCTAAAGATGGCTCAAAACAGCAGGCTACTGAACAGGAGACTTCTCCACAGGAGGCGGAAGAGGACGATTCCTCGGATGATGAAGAGCAAGCAGGCGAAGAAAAAGAAGAACCTTTAATCGTTCCAGACATTGGTGATGCCAGTGATGTGGATGTGATTGAGGTCAGTGTTCAGGCCGGCGACAGCATCGAAAAAGATGATAGTTTGATTGTGCTGGAAACAGAGAAAGCGACCATGGAAGTGCCGTCACCTTCGGCGGGCACTATTGTTTCCATGAGCGTTAAAGCCGGTGACAAGGTCAGTCAGGGCGATAAGATTGGTGTCATCAAGACTGTCTCCAGTAAGCCATCTAAAGAGGAAAAAGATGAGCAGAAAGCCGATTCAAAGTCGGACGCTAAGTCATCTCAAGATGCGCCGAAGCAGACAGCTAAAAGCTCGGATAGTCCAAAGCCAGCTCCTGTTTCCGACTATCCGGTACAGTCGCCGCAAGAAGGTAAGTTAGTACATGCTAGCCCGGCAGTGCGTCGTTTGGCACGTGAGTTTGGTGTTGACCTGAGCAAAGTGAAAGGCACTGGCCCTAAATCACGGGTTGTGAAAGAGGATGTGCAGTCTTTTATTAAGTTTGAATTATCGCGTCCAAAAGCGACGGCCAGCTCGGGAGCTGTGGGTACTCCAGATCTTCCTGAAATCGACTTCTCAAAGTATGGTGAGGTGGAGCAAAAACCACTCAGCCGTATCCAGAAAATCAGTAGTGTGAACCTGCATCGTAACTGGACCATGATTCCACATGTGACCCAGCACGAAGATGCCGATATTACTGAGCTGGATGCTTTCCGTAAGAGTATGAAAGAGGAAGCTGCCAAAGATGGTGTTCGTCTGACTCCGCTGGCCTTTATTATGAAAGCGCTGGTTGCCAGTTTGAAAGCCTTCCCGAGCTTTAATGCATCACTGGCCAATGACGGCGAAAATCTGATATTGAAGAAGTACTACAATATTGGTGTGGCAGTAGATACACCGGATGGCCTGGTGGTTCCTGTGATTCGTGATGTGGACAAAAAGTCAGTCTATGAACTGGCCAATGAGCTGGGTGAAATGTCTGAAAAAGCCCGTAACAAGAAACTGGGCGCCGCAGATATGCAGGGTGGTTGTTTTACCATTTCCTCATTAGGTGGCATCGGTGGTACATCCTTTACCCCCATTGTGAACTGGCCAGATGTAGCCATATTGGGCTTGTCTCGTAATCAAATGAAACCTGTCTGGAATGGCAAAGAGTTTGAGCCTCGCATGATGTTGCCAATGTCGCTGTCCTATGATCATCGTGTGATTGATGGTGCTGTGGCGGCGCGCTTTATTGTACATCTGTCGAAGATGTTGGCTGATATTAGACGAGTGATATTGTAATAGCCTGAAAACCGCTAATTGATTGATGATTTTTCGGTCAGTTCAGGTAAAATACGCCACTCTTTTGGAGTGGCCATAAATTTTAAGCAACTAACTTTTAGTAATTTAGCGAGCTGTTAGCTCCGAATTCAGATACAAAAAGAGGATCCTATGAGTAATTTACACGCTCAAGTCGTTGTTTTAGGTAGTGGCCCAGGCGGCTACAACGCTGCTTTCCGTGCCGCAGATTTAGGCATGGACGTTATTTTGATTGAAAAATATTCTGTGTTGGGCGGTGTTTGCTTAAACGTAGGTTGTATTCCTTCTAAAGCATTACTTCATACCGCAAAAGTTATCGATGAAGCCGAAGAAGTGTCGGCTCATGGTGTTAACTTTGGCAAGCCTAAGTTTGATATCGATAAAATTCGCGAATATAAAGATGGCGTAGTGAAGCAATTGACTGGCGGTCTTGCGGGTATGGCCAAAGGTCGTAAAGTTAAAGTCGTCGAAGGTTACGGCAAATTTACGGGCGCTAACGAAATTGAAGTTGATAATGATGGCAAAAAGCAAAAAGTGACTTTCGACAATGCCATTATTGCTGCTGGCTCGCGCGTTGTACAACTGCCTTTCTTACCAGAAGATGACCGTATCGTAGACTCTACCGGTGCACTGGAACTTCGCCAGGTACCAAAACATATGTTGGTGATTGGTGGCGGCATTATCGGTTTGGAAATGGCGACTGTCTATCGCGCACTGGGTGCGAAAATCACTGTAGTGGAAATGGCTGACCAGCTAGTTCCAGCAGCTGACAAAGACGTCGTTAAAGTCTTGGAAAAATACGTTTCTAGCAAATATGAAAATATCATGCTTGAAACCAGTGTGACTAAAGTTGAAGCAAAAAAAGATGGCTTATATGTCACCTTTGAAGGTAAAAATGCTCCAGAAAAACCACAAAAATTCGACATGATTTTATCAGCAGTTGGTCGTCGTCCAAACGGTGACTTAATCGATGCAGATAAAGCCGGTGTTAAAGTCACAGACCGTGGCTTCATCGAAGTGGATAAGCAGATGCGCACCAATGTGCCACACATCTATGCAATTGGTGATATCGTTGGTCAACCAATGCTGGCTCACAAAGCCTCCGCAGAATCACACGTTGTGGCAGAAGTGATTGCAGGCAAGAAGCATTACTTCGACCCACTAACTATTCCATCAGTAGCTTACACCGATCCTGAATTAGCATGGGTAGGTCTAACTGAAAAAGAAGCCAAAGAACAAGGCATCGACTATGGCGTGGGTAAATTCCCATGGGCAGCATCAGGTCGTGCCATTGGCGTAAACCGCAAAGAAGGCTTCACCAAATTATTATTCGACAAGAAAAACAACCGTGTCATCGGTGGTGCCATTGTCGGTGTTAATGCTGGTGAGCTTATTGCAGAAGTTGGCTTGGCTATCGAAATGGGTTGTGATGCAGAAGATATCGGTTTAACGATTCATGCGCACCCAACACTTTCTGAGTCAGTGAGCTTTGCGGCTGAGGTTTATGAGGGTGTTTGTACTGATTTGCCTGCGCAGCGTAAGAAAAAATAAGAAAGCATCTTTTTTGCCCTGAGCTTTGTCAGCAGGGCGAGCGCAACTCGCCCCTACAAAGGTTTATGCCACGCTCAGAACAACAAATTCAGCTTTCTTAGAGTGATTTAAAAAGCTTCCTTCGGGAAGCTTTTTTATGTCAGGCTGAATGATGCTTCCTTGCTCTAAGCAAAAAATCCTAATTTATTAGACATTAAAGGCTTCCGTAAGAAGGTCTTTTGAGCGCTAGCCATCACTACATTGATTAGAGATGTTTATGTAGGGGCGACCTGCGGTCGCCCTAATCAGCGTTTCTGGTGGCAAGATGGCGGCATAACCTTCTAGTATGGTTAAAAAGTCACTGGATCCCGCGGTAAGCGACCGAAGGGAGTGCCCGCGGTACCGCGGAATGACAGGATGAAGCTTTGACTGTGCCATATTACCCTTTGGGAAGTTTTTTGGCTAAGGCCGAGCGGAACTTGCCTTATAGTAATCTGATGCGGTCGCCCGTTTCAGGAGCTCGGGCGGGCACATTGGCCCGCAACTACAGGCAGTGATGGTAAGTAGGGACAAGTCATGACTTGTCCGTACGAAAGAATGTGATATGTACGGGCTACTCTGCTATCGGTGCCACAACTTTTCTGCCGGATAAGGCGGTAATCATTGAGCCGATGACGACTAATAATGCACCGGCTATGCTGAACAGGTTGATGGGTTCGGACAATAGCGTATCTGGATAGAAGTATTCGAGCACTTTCATGCTGGCGATGGTAACCAGTGGTGTAATTGCTAGAATGGCGCTAACACGAGAGGCTTCCCAGTGAGCCAGTGCTTCGGCGAAAGCGCCATAGGCAATTAAAGTATTCAAACAGCAGAAAATTAATAACCACCAGCCCGCAGTATCAAGTTCCAGCGCCTGTCCGGGAGATGACCAGGGGCTCAATAAAGGAACGCAGGCCAGATAAATCATGAACATGACCTGGTCGGAACGGTAATTGTTTAATAGCTGTTTTTGCGCCAGGGCGTAGGCGGCCCAAACAATAGCCGCTAAAAACATCCAGCCTAGACCAATTGCATAATCCCCAGTAATTTGTTCGAAAATCTCTTCAAAACGAAGATTAAAAAACAAAATTAATCCAATGACAAAACAGGCAAAGCCAAACCATTGTTGCCTGTTAAATGATTCTTTAAAAATCAGCAATCCGCCTAATAACATGAACATGGGCGCGGTTTGAATCATGACTTGAGCACTGCTCGGAGTAATCAGGTTGACCCCAAATAGATAGAACACATAGTTCAGGCATAAGCCAATAACGGATATCACCATTAACCACAAAATATTGCCTTTGAGCAATTTGATATTAGGTGATTTTCGCTTATAAATCAGAAAGATAAATAAAATGGCGGCAGCGCTGAAAAAGCGATACCAGGTCACGGTGACCGCATCCATCTGGTCGAGTAAAGTTTTTAATGCGATAGGCAACAGACCCCAGAGCAGGGCAGTAGTTAAGGATAATAATAAGCCAAGTTGCCAACGACCGGATACTGTATGCATGGTGGACTCAAACTATGCGACAAAGTTCGGATTATGCAGCAAACCTTAGTCATTGACTAGCATAGCGGAGCTATATTTGTAGAGATTGATCATTGGCCTTTGAGTAACTATGATGCGGGTTCGTAAAAAATTAGTGATGGCTATGAAAACTAAATATTTAATACCTCTATTTCCAGTGATTTCATTGATGGCAGGAACCTTTCTCACTATGCAAACAGCGCAAGCAAGCAGCAAAAATTTAGAATTAACCGTTGAGCGGATTTATGCAGATCCCTCTCTGGATGGCCCTGAAGTCCGTACCGTTAAATTGTCTCCAGACGGTAAGCGAGTGACGTTTCTTAAGGGTAAAGCTGAGGAGCAGGAACGTTTAGACTTGTGGGAATACAATCTTGCTGATGGCGAGTCTCGGCTGTTGGTTGACTCTAATGACCTGAGTCCTGGCGAAGAACAGCTCTCTGATGAAGAGAAAGCCCGCCGTGAGCGCATGCGTTTATTCGCAAAGGGGATCATAGATTATTACTGGGGCGATGATAGCCAGACATTATTGTTTCCTTTGGCGGGTGATATTTTTGTTTACGACTTAAGCAAAGCCCCCAAAGAGGCCACCAAACAGCTTACTGATACGGAAGCGTACGAAACCGATATCAAGATGTCTCCAGACGGTAGATTTGTCTCCTTTATCCGTGATCAGGATATTTTTAAAGTTGAAATAGCTACTGGCGAGGAAACACAGTTAACCTTTGATGGCGAAGGCACTATCAAAAACGGTATGGCTGAATTTGTGGCGCAGGAAGAAATGGGGCGCTTGACGGGCTACTGGTGGTCGCCAGACAGTAAAAAAATCGCTTACCTGCAGGTTGATGAATCACCGGTTAATATCGAGAAGCGTTATGAAATTAATGCCGAAGATTTTACCGTGTTTGAACAGCGCTATCCAAGTACCGGTACCGAGAATGTTCTGATTAAACTTGCTGTGCTTGATCTGGAAACCGATAAAACTCAATGGATTGATACTGGCAAAGAAACCGATATCTATATTCCTCGAGTCAAATGGCTAACAGATTCCTCTAAAGTTTCTTATCAATGGCAGACTCGTGATCAACAAACTCTGGAATTACGTTTTGCCGATATTGAAACAGGCAAATCGCAGACTGTTTTGACTGAAACTTCTGACACCTGGATTAATCTAACAAAAGATTTAAGGTTCCTGAAAGAACAGCAGGCTTTTGTTTGGACTTCAGAGCGAAGTGGCTTCCGTCATTTATACCTGTATGACTTGAAGGGCAACTTGCTTCGTCAGTTAACGGGTGGGGATTGGGTTATCGACAAAGTCTATGGTGTCGATGAAGAGGCAGGGGTTGTTTACTTTGATGCCAATAAAGAAAGTCCTTTGCAGCAAGATCTCTATTCAGTGTCTTTGACTGAAACGAGTGAACCCAAAAAGATTACTGAAAAAGATGGCGTGCACGAAGTCAGTTTTGCCAAAAACATGCAAATTTTTGTTGATTACTTCTCTTCAGTATCGCAACCGCAACAGGTTAGTTTGCGCAATGCTGACGGCAGCCTAATTACTTGGCTTGAAGAAAATAAGCTGGATAAAAATCATCCTTACTATCACTACTATCAAAAAGCCTCGAAGCCTGAGTTTGGCACTATTAAAGCTGAAGATGGGCAGGAGATGCATTACCGAATCTATAAGCCGGTACCTTTTGACAGCTCTAAAAAATACCCGGTGATTGTCGATGTTTATGGCGGCCCTCATGCACAACGAGTTCGTAATCAATGGGGTGCGCGTAATACCTATTGGCATCACTTGATGGCGAGTAAGGGCTATATCATTTTCTCACTCGATAACCGTGGCTCCTGGAACCGTGGTAAGAAGTTTGAAGATCCGATTTATAAAGAACTGGGCGATGTAGAAGTGAAGGATCAGGTCGCGGGCGTCGAATTTCTGAAAAGCCTGCCTTATGTAGATGAGGATAAAATTGGTATGTTTGGTTGGAGCTATGGCGGCTATATGACCATCATGAGCATGTTCAAGCAACCTGATATTTTCAAGGTGGGTGTGTCAGTGGCGCCAGTTACTGACTGGTATTTGTATGATACTCATTATACCGAGCGTTATTTAGGTCACCCTGATTCCAATAAAGAAGGTTATGAAGCCAGTAATGTTTTCCCTTATCTAGAAGGTTTAAATGGCGATCTGATGATTATTCATGGCATGGCGGACGATAATGTGTTGTTTACCAACAGCACTAAATTATTTAAAGCCTTGCAGGATGCAAACAAGCCTTTTGACATGATGAACTACCCGGGTAGTAAGCACTCAATCTGGGGACAAAAAGTACGTACCCATGTGTTTAATACCATTAGTAATTACTTTGATGAGAACTTGAAGTAATTAACCTATTTGAAAAGTGTACAGGATGGGTTAGGCCGCGGCCGTAACCCATCAATAGTTTAATCATTAAACGATGGGTTACGTATAAATGCTAACCCATCCTATATCTTGTCCTCCCATCCCTTGCGAAACCTATTCAAGAAGTATTAGTCTGTAATAACCTTAATCAATAGGAAATCAACATGACCAGGTTCATTCCCATTCTAACGAGTATTGTATTGCTGTCATTGTCAGCCTGGAGTACACAGGCTGCGGAAGTTCCAGAAGGATTCAAAATCGAACTATTTGCCGATAATGTGGATGGTGCGCGCCAGATGGCTCTGTCTGATAGTGGCATTGTTTACGCTGGCTCACGTAAGCCCGGCAAAGTCCATGCCATGGTCGATAAGGACAATGACTTCAAAGTTGATGAAGTGGTCTTAATTGCCGATGGTTTGTATCTGCCCAGTGGGGTCGCCTACAAAGATGGTGACTTGTATGTGGCGGAAGTGGATAAGATTTTACGCTTTAAAGATATCGACAAAACCTATGACAAAAAGCCCGAGCCTGAAGTGGTTTTCGATAAGTTACCAAGTGAAAGTCATCATGGTTGGAAATATATAAAATTTGGGCCGGATGGGCATCTATATATTCCGATTGGCGTGCCGTGCAATATCTGTAATGAAGAAGATGAACGCTTTGGTACCATTGGTCGTTTAAATATCGAAACTAAAGAGTTTGAGCTGACTGCAACCGGTGTCCGCAACAGTGTTGGTTTCGATTGGCACCCTGAAACCAAAGAACTGTGGTTTACGGATAATGGTCGTGACTGGATGGGCGATGATTTACCCCCTTGTGAGCTCAATATTGTGACTGAGAAAGGTCAGTTCTTTGGATTCCCTTACGTGCATGGTAACGATGTTATGGATCCTGAATATGGTGATGGATTAGATGACCGCCAATATCAAAAGCCAGCATGGGAGTACCAGGCACATGTCGCGCCACTGGGAATGATGTTCTACACCGGAGATATGTTTCCCGAAGAATACAAAAATACGCCACTGGTGACGCTGCACGGTTCCTGGAATCGCAGTACGAAAGTGGGTTACAAAGTCGTGCATATGCCACTCGATGGTAATCAGGTTTTATCCGAAGATGATTTTGTGACCGGTTGGCTTGAAGGTGATGAAGTATTGGGCCGTCCTAATGACATCATTATGCTGCCTGACGGTTCGATCCTGGTTTCTGATGATGGTTTTAGCAAGGTTTATCGAGTGTCGTATCAGGAAGGGGAGTAATTATTTTAATGTTTTTGTGGCGTGAGGTTTTGTTTCAATTGTCAATATGCATGGGTGGCGAGTTTTCGCTCCTCAGCGAGTACCTTTTCTTTGCTTGTCCAAAGAAAAGGTACCAAAAGAAACGACACCCCGATATTGAGGTCACGCTTTGCCTGACTATCTTCGTCACTCCCAAAATACTTAACGCACCAGAATTTACATCACATCCTTGTGCTGAAAATTCTTATCAAAATCATCCACGATTTTAATTGCTATATTTTGTACGTTTCTCAGCTCAATATAAGGGGGTATTGGTGCTAACCATTAGGTATAGCTCTAATAATAAAATGTGCAAAGCAAGATTAGTGAATAAGAACAAAAAAAGCCGACTATAAAGTCGGCTTTTTGGTTTTCGGCAAAAGAAATGATAAATATAATTACCAAATTTTCACGCGTTCTTCTGGCTCTAAATACATATCATCACCAGGTTTAACGTCGAATGCCTCGTGAAATTCAGGCATGTTCATAACGGTACCGTTAGCACGGAATTCACTAGGTGAATGTGGGTCGGTATCGATACGCTTGCGAAGTTCTTCGTCACGGTATTTACGACGCCATACTTGTGCCCAACCGTAGAATACACGTTGGTCGCCTGTCATGCCGTCAATGACTGGAGCTGGTTTACCGTCTTTAGAAAGCTGATACGCTTTATATGCGATAGTAAGACCACCCAAGTCACCGATGTTTTCACCTTGAGTGAATTCACCGTTAACATGTACTCCGTCAAGTACTGTGAAGTCATTGTATTGAGCAACCAGTTTGTCAGTACGCTTGGTGAATTCAGCCAGGTCTTCTTCAGTCCACCAGTTACGAAGTTTACCGTCACCATCGTATTGTGAACCTGAGTCATCAAAACCGTGACCCATTTCATGACCAATTACCGCACCAATACCACCGTAGTTCACTGCATCATCTGCTTCCAGATTGAAGAATGGAGGTTGTAGGATTGCTGCCGGGAATACGATTTCGTTCATGACAGGGTTGTAATAAGCGTTAACGGTTTGTGGGGTCATGAACCATTCTGTGCGATCGATTGGTTGGCCCAGTTTTTCACGGTTACGTTTAACTTCAACCATAGTGGCACGCTTCATATTACCAAATAAATCATCCGCTTTAATTTCAAGTTTGGAGTAATCTTTCCACTTGTCTGGGTAACCTACTTTAGGCGTGAATTTTGCCAATTTGTCTAACGCTTGTTTCTTGGTGTCTTCACCCATCCAGTCTAGCTCTTTAATACCTTGAGCGTAGGCTGTGCGTAGATTTTCAACCAACTCTTTCATGCGTTGTTTTGCTTCTGGCTTGAAGTGTTTTTCAACATAGATTTTACCAACCACTTCGCCTAGTGTTCCGTTAATCACGTTTACACCGCGTTTCCAACGTGGTTCTTGTTCTTCAACACCGCTTAATACGCCTTGGAAGAAACGGAAGTTCTCTTCTGCTAGAGCTTTATTCAAGAATGACGCTGAGTCACTGATCAGGTGCCATTGATAATAGGTTTTCCAATCATCAATAGAAATCTCTTTAAGCATATCGTTTACCGCTGCAAAATAGTCAGGCTGACCAACGATAACGTTATCAATGCCTTCCAACATAGCGGTTTTGCTCCAACGATCCCAGTCAAGATTTGGGATGGTGTTTTGCAACTCTTCGAAGCTCATTTTATTGTAACGAGCCACTGGGTTACGAAGTTTTTCTTTTGGCCAATGTTTTTCAGCAATTTGCATTTCAATGGCCATCACTGCTTTGGCTTTTTCTTCGCCACTTTCTACGCCAGCAAGTTCAAACATTTTGGCTACATGCTCAACATATTTCTGGCGGATTTCTTCGCTCTTTTCGTCCTCTTTAAGATAGAAGTCACGGCTAGGTAAACCTAAACCGTTTTGGCTCATTTGCGTGATATAAGTATCTGGTTGACGAGCATCAATATAGACATAAGTGCTGAACGGTGCTTCGCTAACCATTTGTGCGTAGGCGATGTATTCAGACAGATCGGAAAGGTCTTTAATGGCTGCAATTTTGTCAAGCTCAGGCTGAAGCGGTTTTGTTCCGAGTTCTTCTAGCAACTCTTCATCCATATAACTTTGGTATAAGTCACCGACTTTCTGTGCATCAGAACCTTTCTCAGCTTTGCTGTTGGCCGCTTCTTCAATGATTGCTTGAACATCTTCACGAGCCTGTTCTGCCAGCATAGTGAATGCGCCGTAATTTGATTTGTCAGCAGGGATTTCAAATTCTTTCAACCATTTGCCGTTCACGTGAAGGAATAAATCATCTTGTGGGCGAACTGAATGATCAAAGTGTTGTTTATCGATACCAGATACTAGCTCTTGTTCGGCTTGAGTAGTGGTCGTTGAGGTTTGCTCGGTAACCTCCTGTTTAGCTGCTTCTTGGTTTGCTTTTTGTTCTTCCGTGCCGGAATTACAGGCCGCTAACACAGCTAAACAAACGGAGCTAATGAGTAGTTTTTTCATTGGGACACCTTTGTTTAAGACTAAATAGTGTAAGACTGATAATAATCTGTTATTGAGCGCTAAGGGCGCTATTTAAAAATTTCCGCTCAACATACTACCCAGATCAGCAGATAAAGAAAAGTTTTAGCAGGGGGTAAAAGTAACAGAGTGTGACAAAGAGAGGGTAAGTCGGGGTTTCGGTCATTAAGAAGGCGGACATATAGGTCCGCCCCTGCTGCATTGTGATTACAGGACTAGTCTTAGCTTGCTGACTTAAGTTCCGGCTGCAATTTCAAGATCTCGTCTAAAACGCAGTCTTTGAGGGCAACTTTCTGGTTAGTGCTGTAATCAATCATCACAATCCGGCTTTTGCCGAGTGTGGTGACTGTTTGCTGTTGTTCGCTAAATGCTTGATATTCCATGATAAAACCGAACTCTTCCAGCTCACTGATGCGAGTACCAGTGATTAAAGTATCCGGATAAACCACCGGACGGCGGTAGCGAGTGTAGATATCCGCCAGAATAGGGCCAACGGTGTTGTTGGTAATTTTGGCTTCCTGGCCTAAAGCTTCCAGGTATGCGATACGGGCACTCTCAAAGTAGCGTATATAGCTAACATTGTTAACGTGCTGGAAGGCATCCATTTCACCCCATGCCACTGTAATGGGTAATATCACGGGGAATTGTTGTTTAAATTCAGTTAACGCTTGTGTATCAGACATTAGCCTACCTTAATTATGTTAATGCTTTGGTTGTCATCGTCGTCATCACGCTCAATATCAGGAGTCTGAATATCGGGCGCATCGAATAAGGTATCTTGCTCCGTTGATTCCTGGCTTAGGCTCACAAAGTCAAACAGGTTGGTATCGGTTAAATGAGATGGTGCCACATTGCTGATCGACTTGAAAATAGTTTCAATGCGACCAGGGTATTTGCGATCCCAGTCCTGTAGCATCATCTTAATATTTTTGCGTTGCAAATTTTCCTGCGAGCCGCACAGATTGCACGGAATGATGGGGAATGCTTTGAGCTTGGCAAACTGGGCAATATCTTTTTCTTTGCAGTAAGCAAGTGGACGGATCACGATATGCTTGCCGTTATCGCTTTTCAGTTTTGGCGGCATGGATTTCATCTTGCCACCGAAGAACATGTTCAGGAATAAGGTTTCAATGATGTCATCGCGGTGATGGCCCAGGGCTATTTTGGTGATGCCATTTTGCTCTGCCCAGCTATAAATAATGCCTCGACGCAGGCGCGAACATAAACTACAGGTGGTTTTACCTTCAGGGATTATGCTCTTAACCACGCTGTAGGTGTCTTCTTCTATGATTTCATAAGGCACACCAACTGACTTGAGGTAGTTGGGTAAAACTTCCTCAGGAAAGCCCGGTTGTTTCTGGTCAAGGTTTACCGCAATCAACTCAAAATTCACAGGTGCACTTTTTTGTAAGCCCATCAAAATGTCGAGCAAAGTATAGGAATCTTTGCCGCCAGACAGGCAGACCATGATCTTGTCGCCTTCTTCAATCATGTTGAAGTCGGCAATTGCTTCGCCGACATTTCGGCGCAAGCGCTTTTGCAGTTTGTTAAAGCGGGTCTTGGCTTGTTTGGCCAGCTGGTCTTTATTGAGTGTGTCTGTGCTCATCTTGAAAACCGAATTAATAGGGCTGCTCGCTTGGGTTTCTTTTAGCCAGAAATTGTCCGAAACAGTCTGAACTAACCTGAAACAGTCCAGCGAATAAAAGGCGTTCATTATACACTTTAATCGTCAATTTTGTGTATTATCAGTGGCAAGATAGCGGCAACAGACCTATAGCCGCCATAATAAGGAGACGGTGTGTTAAACATTCTTTGGCTATTCTTTTTTGTAGTTGCTTTTGTGTTAGCGCTTTTTCAATGGTTGGTGCAAGGCAATGCGGAGGCTTTTCCAGAGTTGGTACAGTCGATTTTTGAAATGGCAAAGCTCAGCGTCACTATCGCAATTGGCCTGATTGGCATACTGGCGTTTTGGCTGGGGCTGTTAAAAATCGCTGAGAGGAGTGGGCTGGTCAACTTGTTGTCTAAGGCATTGGCACCATTATTTCGCAAGTTGATGCCTGAGGTGCCATCTGGACACCCAGCTTTAGGCAGTGTCAGCATGAATATGGCCGCTAACATGTTGGGACTGGACAATGCAGCAACACCGATGGGCATTCGCGCTATGGAGCAACTACAGGAGATTAATCCACGCAAAGAAGAAGCCAGTAATGCACAGATTCTGTTTCTAGTACTAAACACTTCAGCAGTCACTGTTATTCCTATCACCATTTTGCTCTATCGCGCGCAGATGGGCGCTGCTGATCCTGCCGCAGTGTTCCTACCGTTACTATTAGCAACCTGTGCATCCACTTTCTTTGGCTTGTTGGCAGTGTCCATTGTGCAAAAAATCGATATTTTCAACCGCGTCATTGCTGCTTATTTCTTGGTGTTTGCTGGGCTGATTGGTGCCCTGGTATGGAGTCTGATCAGCTTACCCGCGGACGAGATGGCTGAGATGAGTTCAGCGTTGGGAAACTTCTTGCTGATGGCTGCCATCGTGACGATTCTGTTGTACGGCTGGCACAAGAAGATTGCTGTCTATGAGGACTTCGTTGAAGGTGCTAAGGAAGGCTTTAAGGTCGCTGTTACCATCATTCCATACCTAGTTGCTATGTTAACCGCTATCGGTGCGCTACGAGCGTCTGGAGCACTGGATGCTTTTGCTGATGGTCTTGGCTGGCTGTTCGGTAGTTTAGGACTGGATACTCGCTTTGTGGAGGCATTGCCAACCGCTTTGATGAAACCATTCAGTGGTAGCGGCGCGCGAGCCATGATGTTAGAAACCATGCAAAGTCAGGGGGTCGATTCATTGGTGGGTTATATGGTGGCGACCATTCAGGGTAGCACCGAAACCACCTTCTATGTTTTGACGGTTTATTTTGGTGCAGTTGGAATCAAACGCATCAGGCACGCTCTGGCTTGTGGTCTGATAGCCGATCTTGCGGGTATCGTCGCCGCTATTTTGTTGACCTATTGGTTCTTCGTATAAGAGTCTTTAGGGTTAGGCTTTAAGTGGTTACTAACTGCCGAAAATTTATACAACTCCGACTAATTATCTTGAATATTTTTCAGAATATTTAGCTAAAAAACTCCCTAAAATGTGACAGTCCTGCCATGAGAAATCCACAAGCTGGGCTAAAGCTAGATTTGACAAGGGTTTGCGCCTGTATAGAAAGTATTCAGAGTGGAAATAGCCTATTGCAAACATGTTAAGTGGTTGATATATAAGGAAAAACACCTCTGCTGGTTAAAAAGTGTACAATCTGTTTGGGTGTCCAGTGTTTTCGGGCTTAGGCAAAGTTTCCTGCAACTTTTCCCCAAAGTTATCCACAGAAATTGTGAAAAAATGTTTACAGAATTTTGACGCTGACATGACAATGTGACACTTCATTTATCTCAAAGCACCACATCTCATATAAACAGGGGATTGTAGACTGTTTATTGCTATTCTTTGGTGCCACTGGCAACCGTATAGGCGGGACCTTGCTTGTGTTTTTTGTAGTTGCCGAAGATTTCCTTAAAAGCCTTTTTCATGAACTCTCGTAACCCAGTAATGGTTACCACATAGAAAGTGCCACCAGGTTCGAGGCGATCCCAGGCGTCTTGCAGGAATATGTAGAGCAGTTCATTACCAACCTTGGCCGGGATATTGGAGCAAATAACATTGAAGTGTTTCTCAGTCACATCGCTAAAACCATTACTCAGACGAGCGGTTGCATTGACCACTCCGTTTAACTCACAGTTCTTATTGGCGTAATCCACTGCCACAAAATCTTTATCCACCATCAATGTCTTACCTTGCGGAGCTTGTTTGGCCATCGCGATACCCAAAGCGCCATAACCACAGCCCAGATCAAGACAGTTATCAGTTGGTTCAATATCCATGTACTTCAGCAACATGATAGTACCGTCATCAATATTGCGTGGCGAAAACAAGCCCCAGGTCGTTTTAAACTGCAATGGGAAGCCACACAAAGACTCTTCGAATTGAAGGTCTTTTTTCAGTCCAGGAATATCAGATTTAGTGTAATGAGCCATGATGTCGATTGTAATGGTTTAAGTTGGCGCGATTTTATCACTATGTAGTAAGAATCCCTAATGGTTGACAGGCGGCTAAGAATATTCGGTAACTAGGTGAAGATAATTTGCTCTTATTTAACTAAGGGCATTTCTTAAGGAGAACTCAAGGCTTCAACATATTAGTAAGCATTTTTCAGGCTTGCAAAATGCCCCTTTTGATTGAGCTGAGTAGTAGCCAAGACATAGCAATTCAAATCTGTGACTGAAAGGAATCCCTTTAGGGAGATGATTTGAATAGTAAAATTCGGGCCAGGGATGGAACGTATTTTACGGTGCGTTAAGTGGCTTGGCGGAAACGAAGGCAGTTGAGCGAAGCGAAACCTCAATCACGGGGTGGTCTTCTTTTATGAAGTACATCCTGTACTTCACCCTTCGGGCTAGCTTCGCTATTCAAAATCGTTCCTGACGATTTTGTGGTTACTTATTACAAGACAAATTTGTCCGGAACAAATTTGAACAGCGGAGTGAAACGACGCTGGCTTCAGCGGAATACAGGGATGTATTCCGTAAAAGTAACTCGCCGAGGGGCGAAAAGATACTAAGAATATGGCTAGGATTGTATGAAGCCCCTACCACACCTACCAAATAGATATCCTGAAGATGTATTTAGTAGCTATATCGCTGTGATAGAATGCACCGCATATTTTCGTCTTAAATAGTTAGGTTGCATGAATCAAACGCCTTTTGTCTTTTTCTGTCGTCCGGGTTTTGAGTCGGACTGTGCCGCTGAGGTGCAGTCTTTTGCTAATGCCTGTGATTTGGCGGGCTATGCCAATACCACGCCTAATTCTGGCTATGTTCGTTTTTTCCTGTTTGATGAGGCGAGTGAGCAGGCGTTTTTTGAAGAGTTGGATATCCATGAGTTGATCTTTGTGCGTCAATGGTTCTGGGCCAAAGCGGAGTTGATGGATCTGCCGGTTGAGGATCGGATTACGCCAATTCTGGAAGTCTGTAGCCAGATAGCTATGGCGAAAAGGGTATTAGTTGAGCACTTAGATAGCGATGAAGGTCGTGAGCTTTCTAAGTTTTGTAAAAAGTTTTCTACTCCGGTAACGATTGCACTCGAGAAGCAAGGATTGATCCATGACGAAAGCGAGTTTCAGTTACATCTGCTGTTTTTGGCAACCGATCATTGCCTGATAGGCTTTTCTCCGGTTGGGCGTGCCTCTGAGCTGAAAGGCGGTATTTTGCGTCTTAAGTTACCGAAAGATGCGCCCAGTCGTTCGACATTGAAGCTGGAAGAAGCGATCCAAACGCTCATGTCCGGCAAGCAGCAAAAAGCAGTTCTGCGTTTAGGCAATACAGCCGTAGACCTGGGCGCAGCTCCCGGTGGTTGGACTTATCAGCTGGTGCAGCATGGCTTGCAGGTCACGGCGATTGATAATGGCAACATGGATAAAAAGTTAATGCAGACTGAGCATGTCATTCACCTTAAAGAGAATGCTCTGGCCTGGATGTCGGAAAAACCGGTGAAGATTCTGGTCTGCGATATGGTGGAAAAGCCTTCGCTGGTCGCTCGATTAATGGCTAAGTGGTTGGTAGCGGGCAAAACCGAACATGCTATCTTTAACTTAAAACTGCCGATGAAAAAACGCTTTCAGGAAGTGAATGAGTGCATTGGCCTGATTTGCGACGATCTGGAAGAAGCGGATATCGATTATTTCTGGCAGGCTAAGCATTTATATCATGACCGCGAAGAGATCACGGTTTATTTCCGACGTAAGATTAAAAACCAGCCGCAGTAAACAGTATGCAGAATCAAGACACACCAAATCAGATCCCACTAGGCAAGCAGGTTGAGTATCCGTCACAGTATCAGCCAGAGCTGCTGTTTCCAGTTGCGCGCCAGCTGAAACGTGATGAGATCGATATTCAGGGGCAGTTACCTTTTCACGGCACTGATATCTGGAACGCTTATGAATTGTCATGGCTCAATGCCAAAGGTAAACCACAAGTTGCCATCGCGGTATTTGAGTTTGATTGCACCAGTACCAATATCATCGAGTCGAAATCTTTCAAGCTCTATCTCAACTCATTAAACCAAAGCCGGTTTGCTGACTGGCAAGCAGTTGAAAACGTATTAACCGATGGTTTATCCAAAGCTGCAGAGACCAGTGTTTCGGTAAAGCTGTTTACAGTTGAGGCATACAATCAGAGCGTGCCAGTTAAAGAGTGGCAGGGTGTTTTGCTGGATGAGCTGGATATTGAAATTGATAGCTACCAGTATCAGCCTGAGTTATTGGCACTTGAATCTAACGAAGTGGTTACTGAATCTTTATACAGCCATTTATTGAAAAGCAACTGCCTTATCACCTTGCAGCCAGACTGGGCCAGTATCTTAATTGACTATAAAGGCCCGAAAATTGATCAAGAATCGCTGCTCAAGTATTTAATTTCCTTCCGCAACCATAACGAATTTCATGAGCAGTGTGTGGAGCGTGTCTTCACCGATATCATGAGCCACTGCAAACCTTTGGAATTGACCGTATACGCGCGATATACTCGCCGTGGTGGCTTGGATATCAATCCATGGCGTTCTAACGTCAGCGGTAAGATCTGCCACAATCAGCGCCACTCTCGTCAGTAGAGAGGCGTCAATAGAGAGGCGTCAATAAAATGACGCCAGTATGGGCCTGATATAACTTTAGGTCATACGGTTATGGTCGTTAATTCGTAGAGGATAGACGTCTATACGTCAATAATGTGTCTCCCAGTGACCCATTGATGTATCGACGTGACCGTAAAAGAACACCAGTTAAGCAGCTTCAGAGGAAAACCTCTTAATGAGGAGTTGCTTCATCAAATCCGCAATTTAAGTACCCAGGAGATCAGTTGGCTGAGCGGCTACTGTGCCGGGCTGCTTGAGTATCAGTCTGACAATATTACTGCTCCCGTGGTGGCCAATCTTCCTGTTGCAGATCCTGTTTCAGGGCCTGATGCAAAATCAGGTTCAGTGTCAGCGCAACCCGTTCTGGTGCTCTATGCTTCGCAGACCGGTAATGCACAATCTGTTGCTGAACAGCTTGTTGAGCAATTGCACTCAAGGTCTGTTGCCGCTGAAATTAAGTCGACATTGGAAATCGCTGCGAAAGAACTTGCGGACTATTCAGCAATATTGCTGGTTGCTTCGACGCATGGTGAGGGTGAGCCGCCTGATGATGCCATTGATTTGTATGAGGCGTTAACCAGCAAGAAACTATTGTCGAAAGGCTCATTGTTACAGGATGCCAGCTTCGCTGTGCTTGGTCTCGGCGATTCAAGCTATGAGTTTTTCTGCCAGACCGCCAAAGATTTTGCTGAGAGTTTTACGAAGCTGGGCGCGCAGGAGTTAATCGAAGCCGTCTTCTGTGATGTAGATTACCAAGAACCAGCAGCAGAGTGGATTGGGCAGGTCGCCACTGCAGTAACAGCGTTAATTGCGCAGCCTTCTACAGACCTGAGTTCATCAAACAGCCCTATAGCAGGCGTTAATGCTCAGTTAAGACAAAACCTGTACAGCAAGGATAATCCCTTCCATGCACCCATTGCCACCATTCAGAAAATTACCGGTAGAAGTTCACCCAAAGAAACCTATCATCTTGAAATCGACATAGAAGATTCAGGCATAAGCTACCAACCCGGTGATGCTTTAGGAATTGTTGCCCATAACCGGGAGTCGTTAGTGGATGACATTATTTCTCTGTTAGCTCTTGATGGAGAAGTAGCTGTTAACTATCAAAGTCAGACATTAACTCTAAAGAAATATTTAACAGAATATGCCGAGCTGACTCTGGTTAGCAAAACAACCATTAAAGCTTTGTTAGAATTGGAAGCCAACGATGAGTTACAGACAGTTTATGACAGTGACTACAGTGAGTTTATAGCCAACCATCAGTTCATTGACCTGTTGCACATTGCACAACCAGCCATCACGGCGCAACAGTTGGTTGGTAGTCTAAAACCGATAAAACCACGTCTGTATTCAATTGCGTCGAGTCAGCAAGAATTCGAAGATGAAGTGCATCTGACTTTAAATCATGTCTCAGTTAATAACACTTTTGGTCAACGCTATGGACTGGCCAGTCATCATTTAACGCAAACCTTAAGCGAGGGTGAGACGATCAGTATCTTTGTTGAACATAATCCAAAGTTCAAATTACCGGCTGCCGATGCACCGATCATTATGGTTGGGCCGGGTACTGGCGTTGCACCTTTTCGGGCATTTCTACAAGAACGGGCGGCTAATAAAGCAAGCGGAAAAAACTGGCTGATATTTGGCAATCCTCACTTCGACACTGATTTTTTGTATCAGGTTGAAATACAAAAATATGTCAGTTCTGGTTTATTAAACAAACTGGACCTGGCTTTTTCTCGTGACAATGAGCAAAAGGTCTATGTGCAACATAAGTTGCTGGAGAATGCCGCCGAAGTATGGCAATGGCTAGAGCAGGGCGCCTATTTTTATGTGTGTGGCGATATGCACAAAATGGCAAAAGATGTTGAGCAAGCTTTGTTGACCATTATTCAAGAGCAGGGTCAACGTGACGAAGAAGCAGCCAAACAGTATTTGAAAGCGCTAAAAGTTAATCAAAGATACCAGCGGGATGTGTACTAATGAGTAAAGTAAAGCCAACCATTTATGACCCCAAAAAGCATACTGCTGTTGAAGGCATAAAAGTAAACAGCAATTATTTGCGCGGCACTTTGCTGCAAAGTTTGCGGAGTGAGATCACCGGTGCAATTGCTGATGACGATCAGATGATCATCAAGTTCCACGGATCCTATCAACAGGATGATCGAGATTTGCGTGCAGAGCGACGCAAGCAAAAATTGGAGCCGCTGTATTCATTTATGATTCGCGCACGGTTACCCGGTGGAGTTGCATCGGCTGCGCAATACAAGGTGCTGGCCAAAGTCGCTCAAGACTATGGACATAGTAGTTTGCGGTTAACTACGCGACAAACCTATCAATGGCATGGCGTTGTTAAGCGTGATCTCAAGAAAACAATTGCAGGGATCAATAAAGCCCTGGTGGACTCAATTGCAGCCTGTGGCGATGTTAATCGTAATGTAATGGCTAATCCTTTATTTGAGCAATCTAAACTTCATACAGAAGTTTATGCATGGTCAAAAAAAATCAGCGAACATTTACTACCCAATACCAATGCTTATCATGAAATATGGTTAGATGGTGAAAAAGTTGACAGCACCGAAGAGCCAATTTATGGCAAAACCTATTTGCCGCGTAAATTTAAAATCGCCATTGCGGTACCGCCTAATAACGATGTGGATATTTATGCAAACGACATTGGTTTAATTGCCATACCAGATGGTGAAAAATTAAAGGGCTTTAATATTCTAGTCGGCGGTGGCATGGGCAGTAGTCATAATGATCCGGAAACCTATCCACGGGTTGCCAGCGTCATTGGTTTTTGTAAGCCCGAAGAAGCACTAAAGGTGGTTGAGTCGATATTGAAAGTGCAACGTGATTACGGCAATCGTGAAGTGAGGAAGTTGGCCCGTTTGAAGTACACCGTTGATGGTTTGACGGTTGAAGGTTTTAAAGAGGTTTTAGCCGATTATCTTGGGTGGTCGTTAGCTCCGGCACAGTCTTTCAGCTTTGAGCATAATGGTGATCGCTATGGTTGGATAAAATCCGATGATGGAAAGTGGCATCTAACCCTCTATATTCACAGCGGCAGAATTAAGGATACTGAACAGTCTCAAGTGTTTACCGGACTGCTTAAAGTTGCTGATCTTCTTGTTGGAGAAAGCGATGGAGGTCAAAATGGAGAGTTCCGCTGTTCTCCTAATCAAAACCTGATTATCAGTAATGTCAGTGAAGACAATAAAGCTGCAATAGAGAAAATTTTAAAGCAGCACAACATCAGTATAGGGCAAACAGAAACGCCTACCCGGTTAAACAGTTTAGCTTGTGTAGCATTTCCTACCTGTGCATTGGCAATGGCTGAAGCAGAACGTTATTTGCCCACGCTGCTGGATAAGATTGAAGAACAGCTTGAGCGACATGGTATTGCTGATGTGCCGATTAATATCCGTATGACTGGTTGCCCCAATGGTTGTGCGCGACCTTATCTTGGAGAAATTGGTTTCGTCGGTAAAGCACCGGGTAAGTACAACCTGTATCTGGGCGCCAGCCACACCGGCGACAGAGTAAATAAACTGTACCGTGAAAATATTAATGAGGCCGAGATCCTGAAAGAACTTGAGTCACTATTTGCCAGCTTTGCCGAACTACGTAAATTAACAGAGTCGTTCGGCGATTTTGTGATTCGCCAAGGGTACGTCTCGGCGGTACACAATGGTCGTGATTTCCATGCTTAGTCAGAAAGCGGACAGAGGTTGGCATTGATATGGGCTTAGCAAGTACAGACTGGTTAGAGCAGGTTAATCGTCGATTAGAAACCTCTAGTGCCGTTGAGCGGATTGGGTTTATGCTGGAACAGGTGCCAGGTAATGCCGCATTGGCCTCAAGTTTTGGTGCTCAGTCCGCGGTTAGCCTGCACATGGTCACGCAAGTTGTACCTGATATTCCGGTAATCCTGATTGATACCGGTTATTTATTCTCGGAAACCTATCAGTTCATTGATGAGCTGCAGTCGAAGTTGAATCTCAATTTAAAGGTGTATCGTAGTGAGCTGAGTCCTGCCTGGCAGGAGGCGCGCTACGGTCAGCAGTGGCAACAGGGTAAATCCGGCATTGAGGCTTATAATCTTCGCAACAAAGTCGAGCCGATGGATAGAGCCTTCAATGAGTTAAGGACCGATATCTGGTTTTCAGGTTTGCGTCGTCAGCAGGCAAAAAGTCGTGAGCAACTTCCCGTAGTGCAAGGATTTAAAGGACGCTTAAAAGTTCATCCAATCATTGATTGGAGCAATAAAACCATTCATGAGTATCTGAAAAAACACAAGCTTCCTTATCATCCATTATGGCATAAGGGTTACGTCTCGATTGGCGATACTCATAGCACACGCCCACTCAGTGGTGATATGACTGAAGAAGAAACACGTTTTGGTGGAGTGGTGCGCGAGTGTGGTTTGCACGTTGATACTCTTTCAGGTTTATAAAGCTTGGTACCGAGTACACCTTAATCTTCTGGAAGGGACGAGCTGGTTGATGCACGGTGCTGGTTACATGTTGTTTAAAGTCACTGGATCCCGTGGTTAAACCACGGGATGACAAGATACGAATGATTCGTAGGCTGGTGATGTACCCCTAGGGCAGGATCAACATAGTGAATCCCAGCAAACTGTTCTCCACGAGAAGGGCATTTTAACATTGGAGCAAAGCAAAGTTGCGCAAGAGATCATTCAACCCCTTGATTAGACGTTATATTCTATTTAGGTATATACGCCTGCCTAAAGATTATTTTTGCTTAGCACACGAGGATGATTAGATATAGCCATCTAAACGGTTAATCAAGTGTCATCTTATGGAATACTTTCCTATTACAGTGCGTCTCCAGGATCAGCAGTGCATCATTGTTGGTGGTGGTGAGATTGCTCATCGCAAGCTAAAAAGCCTGCTCAAGGCCAAAGCAAGGGTCAGCTTAATTGCCTTGGATTTTTCACCGGATGTTACGGCTTTGGCAGAACAGTATCAGTTGCCTCTTTATCAGCAGGCATTTAATGAAAAACTCAGTGAACAACTGCTAGATGAAGCCTACTTAGTGATTGCCGCAACCGACAACCGTGAGCTTAATCAGCAGGTCAGTGTCGCCGCACGACAACGCAGAGTCTGGGTTAATGTGGTGGATGATTTGGATTTGAGCACTTTTATCATGCCTGCCATTATTGACCGCTCCCCCTTGTTGGTTGCCATATCGACGGGTGGCGTCTCGCCGGTGCTCGCGCGCAAAATCCGTGAAAAGATAGAGTGGTTGTTGCCGACAAATTTAGGTCAACTGCTGAGTAAACTAAAAGCCTATCGGCCGCGGATAAAAAAAAAGTTCCAGGATCTAAAAAGTAAGCGTGATTTTTCGGAATGGTATATCGAACAGGCTATAGCGGATCCTACTGTTATCGAGAATGGCTTTGATGCAAACCTCGAAACCTATCAGTCAATAAATTCAGGTAACAAGAAGGGTAAAGTGTATCTGGTGGGAGCGGGTCCCGGTGATGCTGAATTGTTAACGGTCAAGGCACTTAAGGTGTTACAGACAGCTGATGTTGTGCTGCACGATGCCTTGGTTTCGGAACAGATTCTGGAGCAGGTGCGACGGGATGCTACTTTGGTCCATGTCGGCAAAAGAGCGCAAAATCACAGCGTAACTCAGGATGAAACCAATCGACTGCTGGTTGAGTATGCCAAGCAGGGGCTCTCGGTTGTCAGGCTTAAGGGCGGCGATCCCTTTATCTTTGGCCGTGGTGGTGAGGAACTGGAAGTATTAGTGAGTGCTGCCATTGATTACGAAGTCGTGCCGGGGATAACGGCTGCTTCAGGTTGCGCCAGCTATGCCGGAATTCCGCTGACTCACAGAGATTATGCGCAAACCGTCATGTTTATCACTGCTCATTGCGCCAACTCCATTGATAAACTCAATTGGCAGAGTTTGGCCAGAGAAAAACAGACTGTTGCTATCTATATGGGATTACTGCGCAATGAAACTCTGGTCAGCAATTTAATGGAACATGGCCGAGATGGGGCAACCCCCATTGCTATTATTGAGAACGGTACTTTACCTGAGCAAAGAGTGGTGCGAGGTACTTTGCAACAACTGCCGGGTCTTGTTGAGCAATATCAGATCGTTTCGCCAGCACTTATTGTGATCGGAGAAGTCACTGTATTAGCGGACAGGTTAGGTTGGTATCAACATAGCACTCTGCTCGGTGCCCAGGTTAAACTTAGCCAGAATGATGAAGACTTAGTGTTACGAAAAGTCAGTTGAAACGAAATCTATAGGCATAAAAAACCCGACGTTTGAGTCGGGTTTTTTGTGGTTGGCGAGACTGATTAGTCGGCACCAGCCATTAGCTTTTTGATCAGTGGTGATATCAGTAGCATGAATACTGCGATAAGCATAGCAACATAACCTACATTGGAGTAGACCTCAATGTAAGTCGCTTTTGCTGCTGATACGTCAGTCAATTGACCACCGATAGTTTCAGCACCTGTAGTGCGTGCAATGATACCAGCCAAGTAATTTGAAAGGCCGCTATACAGGAACCAGGCTCCCATACTCATACCAACTGCTTGCACTGGTGCGAGCTTCGTCACCGCAGATAAACCCACTGGCGAAACCATTAATTCACCCATGGTGTGGATGAAGTAGATAAGGAAGATAAAGATGACCGCAGTCATGCCTGCGCTTCCTGTAGCTTTCATACCCAGTACTAGTACCAAATAACCTGCACCTGCCAAGAAAACACCCATGGCAAATTTAACAGGTGTCGATGGATTCATTTTCTTTCTCGCAAGCCAAATCCAAAGCCATGCCAGAAGTGGTGCAAAGGTGAAAATAAAGAATGCATTTAGCGCCTGGAACACCGGTGCTGGAACTGACCAGCCTAATAGTTCACGATCAACTAAGCGGTCGGTGAAAAGATTTAACGATGAGCCAGCTTGCTCGAACAATGCCCAGAACGGAATCTGTGCCAAGATGAAGTAGATGGCCGCAAACATACGTTTCTGCTCATCACCACTAAGTTTAATCAAGGCATATGCAATCAGGTAGACAAACATTAACAAGCCGATTGGGCCCAGGATGCCACCCATGATGTCAGGGTTCATAACAAAGAACATCGATAAGGCAATGATGCCTACACCTATCAAGTAACACATCCACTCGAAATTAATAAATGCGAAAGCTTTTTCTTTTAGCTTGGCAGGGTTTGGTGGATCAGCTTTGCCTTGTAGCCAGTCTTGCTTCCAAAGGAAAGTTACTAACCCTAGTAGCATACCAATGCCTGCAAGACCAAAACCGTATGCCCAACCATAGACGATACCTATAATACCGCAGGTAATTGAAGACAAAAATGAACCTAGGTTAATACCCATATAGAACAGCGTGAAGCCTGAATCACGGCGGGTATCACCGAAACCATATAAAGAACCAACAATGGTTGAGATGTTGGCTTTGAGGAAGCCCACACCAGCAATAATTAACGCTAGCGATAAGTAGAGAATGTTCAGATATAAAGGCTGATGAACAATTCGTGTTTCATAATCGCTACCGCTGATATTTGCCGGTAAACCAACTGCTTCAGGATTCTCAATGGTAAAGGAGCGGTTTTCGCCATAGGTGATTGGTGAGCGACCACTTTCACTTACAATGATAGGCGTTGCGTCTCCACCTCTGCCATCTAAGGTTAATTGATACTCGGCATTATTGTAGGTCATGATTTCTTTGGAACCACTGCCTTCAAATGCCATACCGGTATGGCCAAGCACAAGTAAAATAGCACCAAAGGTTACTGCTTTTCTTGCCCCTAAATATTTATCTGCCAGTGAGCCACCAATGATGGTCATGACGTAAACTAGCGCAGTATAGGCACCATAGAGAACAGAAGATCGTTCATCTGAAAATAAGAAGTGCTGCGTTAAGTAAATGATAAGAAGGGCGCGCATGCCATAATAAGAAAAGCGCTCCCACATTTCTGTAAAGAAGAGCACTACTAAACCACGAGGATGACCTAATATGGTTTTTTCGCTTTCTGGTATTGGGTTTGTTTCGGCCGTCATTGTCGGCGGACTCCTATAAAAAATGGATTTGAACTTAATGTTGTCGAAATTTATAGTTTTATATGTTCTTCGCTGGTATCAGCGATAAAACGATCACGTTAGTTTAGCTAGGAGTCACCTGAAAGCAAGGGGAAATGGCCTTTTTAGCTTAAATTTGATTAAAAATTATACAGTTGGTGGGTGATATAGATGCAACAATCCAGTTTGTTCTTTGGCCAGTCTTTAGAAAATATTCATCTTGAAGATGCTGAATTGGAACTTTTTCCTCAGTTCCTGACCTCAGAGCAGGCACATGACCTGTTGCAGCAATTGCACAAAACCGTTGCCTGGCAAACGGAAACCATTCGAATTGCGGGCGTTGAGCGGTTAGTGCCAAGATTGACCGCCTGGTACGGTGATAAAGGGGCCAGCTATAGCTATTCTGGGGTAGTGCATCATCCTGTTCAATGGAGCCAAAGGTTACTGGCATTAAAAAAACAAATAGAAGTTGCCTGTCATACTCAATTTAACAGCGCCTTGTTTAACCTCTATCGTGATGGAAAAGACAGTGTCGCCTGGCACAGTGATGACGAGCCGGAGCTGGGAGCGCGCCCAATTATTGCGTCGCTGAGTTTAGGGGCGCCCAGGAGCTTTCAGCTCAAGCATAAAAAACACAAACATTTACGTCACAAACTGACGTTAACTTCTGGTAGTCTATTGGTCATGCGTGGAGATACTCAGCAGTGTTGGCTGCATCAGGTGCCGAAAGAGCCTGCCATTACTGAACCACGAATTAATATCACTTTTCGGAACATTATTACCAATCATAATCAATAAGGAGTCACTGTGTCATTTCTTGCCTGTCGCGTCTTTGAGAATGAAGGAAAAGAATCCAAGGTTAATCACCAACTGGTTCAGATGGAAACCGATGAGCTAACTGATGGTGATGTGCTGATCCGGGTCGATTATTCCAGCATCAATTACAAAGATGCCCTGGCGGCATCAGGCCGTGGCAAAATTATGAAGCAGTTTCCGCTTAATGCAGGTATTGATTTGGCCGGTGTGATTGTCGAGTCGGATAATGACGCCTATCAGGCGGGAGATAAAGTACTGGTCAATGGTTGCGGTATTGGCGAGCAGTTTGATGGCGGTCTGGCGCAATATGCACGAGTGAAATCTGAGTGGGTTATTAAAATTCCCGAAAGTTATGATGCGCGACAGGCGATGATCATTGGAACCGCAGGCTTTACCGCTGCATTGGCCATTTATCGAATGCAGGTCAATGATCAGCATCCAGATATGGGGCCTATCGTAGTGACGGGTGCCAGTGGTGGTGTCGGCAGTATCGCGGTTAACTTGCTGAGCAAATTAGGCTATGAAGTGATTGCGCTGACCAGCCGAAAAAGCATGCATGACTATCTATATGAATTGGGCGCACAGAAAGTAGTCAGCGAAGATGAGCTTGGCATGAGCGATAAACCATTGGGCAAAGCCTTGTTCGGTGGTGCTATCGACAACATTGGTGGCAAAACCTTAAGCAAAATCATCGCACACACTCAGTTATGGGGGAATGTGGGGTCAATCGGTTTGGCACAAAGTCCTGATTTGGAAGCAAAAGTGTTCCCCTTTATTTTGCGCGGGGTGAGTTTGCTCGGCATCAGTTCTACCAATTGTCCGATGCCGTTGCGCATTAAAATCTGGCATCAATTTGGTAAAGAATTACCATTGCCGGACTTTGAAAAAATTGTCAGCAAAGAAATCGCGCTGGAAGATGTCTCTCCATATTTTGATGAGCTGATCGATAAAAAACATCATGGTCGACTTATCGTAAACTGCCAATAATTAATCGAAACTCATTCATAAGAAAAAACAATATTATGCAAACAGGATATCGCTTCGAAGCAATTGATCCGGAACACAGCATTGTCATTACGGCAAGTCAGCGTTTGGCGCGCCATTTGCGCGAAGAATATAACCGTTGGCAGGCTGCTCAGGGAAACACGGTATGGCCAACTTTGCAGGTTATGCCCTGGGGAGCATTTACTGCGACCTTGTGGGAGCTGGTGAGAGAGAAGGTCAAAGGAGCTTCTTCCGAAAAGCTGCCACATTTGTTATCCGATCAGCAAAGTCAGTTCATCTGGCAGGACATTATTGAGCGATCCGAGTGGAATGACTTTCTATTAAACATTAATGCTACCAGCAGTAAAGCCTGGCAGGCCTGGCAGCAATATCAACAATGGCAACTGGATATCACACAAAGTTTAGCCTGGGATAAAGACACTCAGGCATTTAAAGATTGGGCGAATGAGTTTGCGCAACGACTTGAAGAAAATCATTGGATAGACAGCGCATCAAGTATTAATCTTCTTTTAGAGTTGATGTCACAACATCAGCTGCCCGTTGCCGACAATATCTTCACTGCAGGTTTTGAACAGATTACCCCGCAGCAACAGAAAGTGTTTGAGCGACTCAGCCAATCTTCTAAGCTTGAAGTTTTAATCTCGTCTAATCAGGCTGCGACGCCACAGGTTCTTAGTTTTAATTCTACCCGTGAAGAATTTAAGGCTGCTATTCATCAGGCAAAAGACTCTGTAATCGAGGCGCTAAAAAGCAATCCGGACAAAACCTTTCGTTGCGCCATAGCTGTCCCAGAACTTGAAAAGCATAAGGCACTGATTGAACGATTGTTGTGGCAGGAATTAACTCCGAGCTTGAGTCCAGAGCAGCCGCCAGTTGTGGGCATCTATGATATTTCTCTGGGTGAGTCACTCAATAAGCAGCCGTTAGTGGTTACTGCCTTGAACCTGTTAAAGTTTCTCAATGGCAGTATTGAAACTCAAGTATTGCAACAGCTATTATTAAGCCCTTATTTGGGTAAGCACAAGACTGCCGATACTGACCATGTTCAACTGATCAGTGACAGAGCCAGGCTCGAGAAGTTTTTACGTAAAAGCCATAAGCAGCGCTTCGCGATCAGCGAGCTTGGTGACCTGGCTCAACAGGCCAAGATCTCAGGCTCGTCCTTTGCTGGCTTAATTGAAAGTTTGCAGTCTGCTCAACAGTTAGTTAAATCCAAACTGACCTTGGCGGATTGGGTAAAGCGACTGACTTCAATTTTGGATACTGCTGAGTGGCCGGGGATGCGCACCCTTCAAAGTCGCGAGTATCAAGTGCAACAAACGTTATATGATTGCTTCAATCAGCTGCGACAATTTCAGGTGTTCTATCCAGACGCTATCAGTTTCTCCAGCTTGTTAGAACTTCTGTCACAATTGATTGCTGAGAAGCAATTCCATCAGGAGTTGCCGAAAGCCCCCATTCAAATTATGGGGCTGCTGGAGACTTTAGGCCTGGAATTTGATCAGCTGTGGCTAACGGGTGCAACTTATCAGGTGTTGCCTGACCAACCCAATCCTAATCCGTTCATTGATAAACAAACGCTCAAACAGCATCAGATGCCGGGAAGTTCTGCGCAGCGCGAATATGAGTATGCTCAGCAGCTATTCAAAAGCCTGTTGGCAAGCAGCCAGAACGTCACCATGTCATACCCCCGTTTCGACGGTAGCAGTGAGTTACTGCCCAGTCCTTTTATAACCGATTTCCCGCAGCAGACCATTGAGGCGAATGCCAGTTTGGCACCTGGCTTTATTAACGAAATCACAGCAAATGCGAAGCGTGAAGAGTTTGTTGAACATTACCAGGACACGCATGGTCAGCCACTAGCTGCAGGTGTCGTGAAAGGGGGAACAGGCTTCTTTAGAGATCAGATTAACTGCCCATTCAAAGCCTATATGAGCTATCGCTTGAAGGTCAAAGAGTTTGAAGAAGTGGAGCAGGGTTTAAATGCCATGGAGCGAGGAAGTCTGGTGCACAGTGTTCTGGAAGCATTCTGGAAAGAGCATGATAGTAACGAGATACTGATTGGTAAAAGCGAGTCACAATTATCCTCGCTCATAGAGCCTTATCTAAGCAGCGTGCTTGACGAATATAGGGAACAGTTTTATTACCTGCAGCTTGCTGACTTTGCAGACAATGAATTCCAACGATTGCTGAAACAGTTAGTACAGGCACTACAAGTTGATGCTAGGCGCTTACCGTTTACATCGTTACCACCAGAACAGAATCAATCAATCACCATTGAAGGCTTAACCTTTAATTTGAAAGTCGATCGAATTGATGAAGTTGAAGATGGCCTTTTAATTATTGACTATAAAACCGGATCACCTACTCGCGCAAAACTGTATCCCAGAGATAAAGAATTAGCACCTGAGGAGCCACAACTGGCACTGTATGCGATTAATCAGGGTGATACGCCTATTGCAGGTGTAAGCTTTTTTAATATCAATGCCAAGGAAGTTCGCTATCAAGGCATTGCGGATACTATCGAGCATTTAGCATTGGATAAACGAAGCGCTATTAAAGAAGACATGTCCGATATTATTGAGCGCTGGCAATTACAGATGTCAGAAGTCGCGCGCGATATAAAAGCAGGCACAGCAATTGTGGATCCTAGAAGCTGTGATTATTGTGACTTTGCCTCTGCTTGCAGAATTAATCAGCGCAAAAGCTTACCGCAGCAGACAAACAAGAATGTCATCAATAGTGGAGGCGCTTTATGATTCAGGATCTGAAAGCTCGCCAAGAGGCGATTGATCATACTCGTTCCTTTATTGTGCAGGCGCCAGCAGGATCAGGCAAAACAGAGTTGCTGACCCAACGGGTATTGAAACTGTTAGCCGTGGTACAAAATCCAGAAGAAGTGGTGGCGATTACCTTCACCAATAAAGCCGCTCGTGAAATGCAGAACCGGATTCTGCAATCGCTGTACTCTGCGCAAGGTTCAAAGCCTGATGAACCACACAAAGTATTAACCTGGGAACTGGCTAAAAGTGTATTACAGCGAGACCAGGAACTGGACTGGGGACTTATGCACAGTCCGCATCGCTTACGCATTAAAACTTTTGACTCATTGTGTGCGACTATCGCTAATCAGATGCCGGTTCTGGCAAAATTTGGTGGTCAATTAAGTCCCACCGAAAATCCTTACGAGCTTTATTATCAGGCTGCTAAATCAGTGGTGGACGGAGTCAAGACACAGGAACCCTGGGCTGCGCATGTTCATCGCGTTCTGGCGCATACCGACAATAAGGTCGAGCAACTGCAAGAGCTGCTGGCGCAACAGTTGGCAAAACGTGACCAATGGTTGCGGTTAGAACAGGAGGGCACTGCGGAGCGTGACATATTGGAGCAGGGGTTTATTGATGTGCTTGAAGCTGAGCTTAAACAACTTGATGCATCAATCCCGCAGGCATTAAAACACCGATTGCTTTCTTGCATTATTTTTGCGGCAAATTATTTTGAGGATACCCATCCATTGTTTGCGCTCAAAACTTTGGTTGAATGGCCAGAGCCGAAAGCTGGGCATTTGGTTTATTGGCAGGGCATTGCCAATTTCTGTATGAGTAAAAACAAAACCGAGCTGTTAAAAACAGGGCCAATGCCGCCACAAAAACTGGGCGAAACCAAAGATGAAAAAGCTGTCATCAAATTAAAGAAAGATGAAGCGACAGAAATTATGGTGGAGCTGGCTGAATATTCCGCTTTTGTGGAGCACATGGCTATTATTCGAAACTTCCCCAATATCCATTATCAGGATAATGAGTGGGAAGTGATTGAGTCTTTAACCCAGTTGATGCGTATTGCCACTGCTCATCTCACTATAGAGTTTAAACGACAAGGCGTGGTTGATTTTTCTGAAATCTCTATGGCTGCGGATCGTGCGCTGGGCAATATTGATGCTCCGTCTGAATTGGCGCTTAAACTGGATTATGGTATTTCCCATATTCTGGTGGATGAATTCCAGGATACTTCCTATGGGCAGTATCAGCTGATCGAAAAGTTAACCGCAGGGTGGCAAGCCGATGATGGACGCACGCTCTTTGTGGTTGGCGATCCGATGCAATCGATTTATCGTTTCCGTGAAGCTAATGTTGGTTTATTTATTCAGGCTCGCGATCATGGAATTGGTGATATTAAGTTAGAGTTTTTGCAACTGACCAGTAACTTCCGCTCCAGTGAAAAAGTAGTCAGCTGGGTCAACAAAAGTTTTGCCAGTATTTTTCCGAGTTATGACGATGCTGTGTTAGGAGCGGTGAGTCTGGCGGAAGCAACCGCCACAAAAGATACTACCGAAGATGATAATGTTGAGTTTAAGATATTCTTTGGCGAAGATTCTAATTCTTCTAGTTCTGATTATGACACTAATGAAATTATCACTGATGCAGCGACGCAGGAAGCAAACTACATCGCTGAGCAGATTAGCGTGCTATTAGAAAAGCACCCCGAACAAGATATCGCGGTATTGGTCAGAGCGCGCAACCATGGCATTGCCATCATCGAAGCATTACAGCAAGGTTCGATTGCCTATGTGGCTGAAGAGTTCGAAGAGCTGGCTGAAAAGCAAAGTGTGCTTGATGTGCTGACGTTGTTACGGGTATTAATTCATCCGCATGATAAATTGGCCTGGATGGCTTTATTGAAGTCTCCCTGGTTTGGTTTGACCTTAACAGATATGACTTTGATTGAGTCTATGTTTGGGGATGAGGTTTATCGTGTTTTAACAGAGCACAAGTTAGTGGATAGCTTATCAGAGTCGGCAGTTTCTGCTTTGGAAAAACAGGGGAGCATTGTTGAAAAGTATCGTTGGCAGTTGTATCAGCAACCCTTAGCCATTCAGTTGGAGGCATTATGGCTACACCTCGGGGGTGCTTTGAGCTGCCAGCCTAATGAAATTGAACAGGTTTACACCTTCCTCGACTTTGTCAGTAGTTACGAGCAGAACCAGATCATTACGGATTACAAGCCTTTGCTTTCTGCAATGAGTAAACTGCATGCTCCGCCGAGCCGTGAAGATGGCTGCCGCGTCTCGGTCATGACCATGCACAAATCGAAAGGTCTTGAGTTCGATACGGTTTTTTTACCGCAGCTTAATAAAGGCAGTGGCAATAATGATAAGCAGTTGATGGTGTGGGAAGAGTTTCCGGCACAAGATGACTCCAGTCAGTATTTAATGGCACCGGTTGATCAGGTCGGTGAAAGCAACTCGCTGTATAAGTTTGTGAATGACTTTTCGCGACAAAAGAATCGCTTGGAGAGTGGCCGTTTATTGTATGTAGCTTCAACTCGCGCCAAGCGCCGACTCTTTTTAACTTGTTGCGGGTCAGTTTCTTTTAATCAGAAAGAAGAGCGATTGAAGTTAGGTTCATTTGGCAATGACAGTTTGATGAATTTATTAAAGCCAATTTATGAAACCTATATTGATTCAGAAGTATTGCGACTGGAATCGAATCAAGAAATGGAGCAGGGTTCTGAGCAGATGTTGGATCACAGCTGGCAACGGCTTAAGGCTGACTGGAGTTATTCAGAATTAAATGATTCATTTAAAGGTGTTAAATCAATTCTTGAGAAGAATTCGGTCATTGCTGAGCAAGCAACGATTGAGTTTGATTGGGCGACCGATGTGGCTAAAACAATTGGTGTCTTGATGCATCGGCAGTTAGAACTTATAAGCAAAGGGCAGTGGCAACTTAACCAACAATCGATTAGTGATTACGCAGTAGCTATGTACGAGCTGTTATTGAGTTCAGGTTACAATGAAAAGAATGCTCGCTATGCTCAGCAACGAATCGAAGAAGGATTAGGCAACGTACTAAATGATCCTAAAGCGCAGTGGATTCTATCTTCACAGCACCAGGAGTCAGCTTGCGAATTAGCGTTGACAGGTGTTGTTGATGGGGAGTACAAAGCTTTTGTGATTGACAGAACTTTTGTCGATGAAGAGGGCACTCGTTGGATCGTTGATTACAAAACCGGTAGTCATCTTGGCGATGATGTGGCTGAATTTATTCAGTCCGAGAAAGAACGCTACCAAGGCCAGTTAGAGCAATACAAAACACTGATGGCTCAGATTGATGATCGCCCTATTAAACTGGCCTTGTACTTCCCGATGATGAAACGGTTTGAGGAATTATAGCTCGATGAAAAACACTATAGAAACCGAACGTTTGATTTTAAGACCTTTCCAGGAGTCAGATGTAGATGATTATCTTGATTACGCACTTGATCCTGAAGTGATGAAATATATCCGTCCCGTTGGTGATCCGAAGGAAGCTAGAGAATTATTCTTAAGTCACGCCGGAGAGTGGGATGGCGAAGAAGGCAAGTGGATGGGCGCTGCGGTAGTGCTTAAAGAAACAAATAAAATGATTGGTGATGTTGGGTTTCGTTACAAAAGTAAACAGCATCAACAAATTGAAATAGGTTATAAATTTAATCGTCACTTTCAAGGACACGGTTACGGTACTGAAGCGATTAAAACTATGGTCAAGTTGATTGTTAGAGACTGGCCATTTCATAAACTCGTCGCTTATTGTGAACCTAGAAATATTGCTTCCTGGAAGTTAATGGAAAAACTAGGTATGCAACGAGAAGGTTATTTTCAGGAAAATTTCAACTTTGATGGGCGCTGGCAAAATGAAGTGGCTTACGGAGTTTTGAGAAGAAATATAAAGTTGTAAGTTATTCATTTAAGAACAAAAAAAGGAGCCGAAGCTCCTTTTTTTGTTGGATGATAAATTTGTTAGAGGATAGTTGTTAGAAGAGAATCAGGATTCGTCTAACTGTGAATCTATCCATTCGCGGATTTTAGTTTCCAGTACCGGCATTGGCACGGCACCGTCCACTAATACTTCTCGGTGGAAAGCTCTGATATCAAACTTATCACCAAGTTTTTCTTCGGCTTCAGCTCTTAGGTTGCTGATCACGCGCTGGCCAACTTTGTAGGAAACCGCCTGACCTGGCCACGCAATGTAGCGCTCTACTTCGGAAACTACATCCGTATAGGCCATTGATGAATTGGCTACCATGTAATCGATGGTTTCCTGGCGCGACCAACCCTTGGCGTGCAACCCGGTATCAACCACTAGGCGCATGGCGCGTAACATCTCGTCGCTGAGGCGACCATAATATTGCATTGGGTCTGTGAACATACCCATTTCCTTGCCAATTGATTCAGCATAAAGCGCCCAGCCTTCGCTGAAAACACTCAAGCCACCAAAGCGGCGGAACATGGGCAATCCTTCGATTTCCTGCTGTAATGAAATCTGGAAGTGATGGCCTGGGGCTGCTTCGTGAATGGATAGCGTTTCCATACCAAACTTAGGCTGACCTTTCAGGTTGAAAGTATTAACGTAGAAAATACCTGGGCGAGAACCATCCGGCGATCCGGACATGTAGGATGCACCTGCTGCTGACTCAGCTCGGAATGCTTCTACTGCTCGAACTTCATAGTCAGTTTCGGGAGCTATGTCGAACATGCTCGGCAATAACTTATTAACTTTGGCTTGTAAGTCACGATAGCCCTGCAACAAGTCTTCTTCGTTGTCGTAATAGAACTCAGGATTGGTTTGTACGTACTTGAACCATTCTTCCAGCGTGCCTTCAAAACCTACTTTTGCCATCACTTCCTTCATTTCAGAATGGATTCTTGCAACTTCATCTAAACCAAACTGGTGAATTTCTTCGGCAGTCAGATCTGTGGTGGTGTAAGTTTTTAGCTGATAGTTATACCAGGCTTCGCCATTAGGTTGCTCACTTAAACCAAAGGTATCGCGAGCATGTTGCATGTAATCGTCTTTAATATAATCATGCAGATCTTTATAAGCAGGAACCAGTTTCTCAACAATGGCTGTGCGATAAGCTTCTGTTAAACGCTTCTTGTCTTCTTCTGAAAAGTTTTCAGGCATATCTTTGATTGGCGTATAGAAAATACTCGCGGTAGGATCTTCAACTACATGCGCTGCCAGTTGTGGAATTACTTTTTCCATCAGAGCTTTAGGTTGAACGACTTTCTTTTCGATTCCCTGATCCATATTAATGATCGCTTGCTCCATAATGGCAACACCACCATCAATCCGCTTCAACCAATTTTCATAGTCCTCAACCGTTTTGAATGGTTGGAAACTTTGGCCGGAACCCAGCTGCGCAAAGAAGTTGGCAATATTGCTGGATTGATTGATTGGAATCAGGTGGCCAGGAAACTGTTCACCTTTAAGGCTGTGCTCTGATTGATAGACGAAAATATCGTAACTAAGACGATCCTGACCGGATAACAGGCTGCGATCGATTTGTTTGACTTTATCCAGCCATTCAACAGTAAAATCATGGCTCTTCTTGCGAAACTCTGGCGACAGCATATTAGGCAGTTTATCGTTATAACCTGGAATGCCAATGGCCGTGGCCTGAATAGGGTTGAGTGCCAGGCTTGCCTGAAATTGCTGCTCAAATATTTCATTTAAAGCCTTTGACGCTTCTTCTTTGGTCATGCCTTGCTGTTGCTGGCTTTGCGTCACTTCTGCAGCTGTCGAATTAGCTGTGGGGTTTGCTTGTTCTTGTTCACTGTTACAGCCGTATAAAGCCAAAGCCAAACTAAGGCTCACTAAGGTCATTTTGGTCATACTTGGGTTCCTGAAAATTCCTACCGAGCTAAGAACATTAGCACTAAATTATTGAAGAGGATATGATTTGTAATATCTGTTTACAAATAGGGTCAAGCCCTGCTCATAAGGAATTAATATGAATGAAACAAGCTCGTCCAGTATATTACTGGCGAACAATCGACTCGCCAAAGTGGTCAAGACCATTGAGGGTTATCCGACATTTATGCAGAGCTTTTTACTGAATTTTGTCATCAGAAGAACCGTTAAACTGGTGGGTACGGCCAAAGTTGAAGTCTTAAAACTGACTAAAGAAGAGTCCCAGTTTCGTATTCAGAATCGCAAAAAAGTGCAAAATCATATAGGCACCATCCATGCAGCGGCGATGGCACTTATCGCAGAAACGGCTACCGGCATGGTCGTCGGTATGAATGTGCCAGACGATAAGTATCTGGTGATCAAAACCCTGAAAGTCGATTTCCTGAAAAGAGCCGTGGGTAGCTTAACGGCCACTGCAAAACTGAGTGAAGCGCAGCGCCTGGCAATCCTCAATGAAGATAAAGGTGAAGTGAATGTTGCTGTCAGTGTCATTGACGAAGAGGGCAAAGAGCCTATCGCATGCACCATGATCTGGGCCTGGACACCAAAGCGACGCTAATACAGCATCACATATGACGCGATAGGTATAAGAAAAGAGGCCAGGCTTCATATTTAAGGTATGCAGTGAGCATCAGATTGGTTAAAATGTGTCCCTTTTGCGTGATGCGCTGATGGCCATAAATAATCGTCTCTGGCGCAAAATCCACAAATGAGAAGTGACTGACGTACTATGCTGGAAGTAAACCCAATCCGCGAACAACTAAAAGATATGTCTGAGCGTGTCGAAACGCTTAGGGGGTATCTTTGACTTTGATAGCAAACAAGAACGGCTGGTAGAAGTCGAGCGAGAGCTTGAGCAGCCAGATGTCTGGAACGATCAGGAACGCGCGCAAGCCTTAGGTCAGGAGCGAGCGAAACTGGAAACAGTCGTTAACACCATCAAAGACCTAGAATCAGGTATTGAAGATAATCAGGAATTATTAGAGCTTTCAGTTGAGGAAGATGATGCTGAGAGCGTTACCGAGATTGAAAAGGAAGTAAAGCAACTAAACACCAGTCTCGAAAAACTAGAGTTCCGTCGTATGTTTTCTGGTGATATGGACGAGAATAATGCCTATCTTGATATTCAGGCGGGTTCTGGTGGCACCGAGGCACAAGATTGGGCCAGCATCCTATTAAGGATGTACCTTCGCTGGTGCGAAAGCCGAGGCTTTAAGGCTGAAGTGACCGAAGAGTCTGATGGTGATGTGGCCGGTATCAAAAGCGCTACCATAAGAGTTGAAGGCGAATATGCCTACGGTTGGTTGAGAACTGAAACAGGTGTTCATCGATTAGTGCGCAAATCACCCTTCGATTCTGGCAATCGTCGCCATACATCATTCGCATCGGTGTTTGTATATCCGGAAGTCGATGACAGTATCGACATTGAAGTGAATCCTGCAGATTTGCGGGTGGACACGTATCGCGCTAGTGGAGCAGGTGGTCAGCACGTAAACAAAACTGACTCCGCCATCCGCTTAACGCATATCCCGACTGGGATAGTGGTGCAATGTCAAAATGATCGTTCGCAGCACAAAAATCGTGCGCAGGCGATGAGCATGATGAAAGCTAAGCTGTACGAGCTGGAGATGCAGAAGCAACGCGAAGAGCAGCAAGCATTGGAAGATACAAAGTCCGATATTGGCTGGGGCAGTCAGATTCGTTCTTACGTCTTAGACCAGTCGCGAATTAAAGATTTACGCACGGGACATGAGTCATCGAATACAACAGCTGTGCTTGATGGGGATTTGGATAGCTTTATAGAGGCTTCGCTAAAAGCAGGCGTTTAACTTCAGCGCTTTGTGCGTTGTAATTGCTTTGTTAAAACTTTTTAAGCGGAGCAGTCACCTACTAAAAGTAGGCTCCGGCCCTCGCTAAGAAGTTTTGCCTCGCACTTACTTAGCAAAAGGGCTGAGAAGGTTTGTAGGGGCGACCTGCGGTCGCCCGATTTGGAGCAGGTGCTTTGAGGTTTAGAATAAACTTTCATCGCGCTAGTCGCTAGTTTCAGTTAAAGTTTATTGGTGTGCCAAGGCACACCCTACAAGAGCTTTAGATGATGGTGTAGGGGCGAGCGGCGCTCGCTCGATAGAATAACTTGTAGCCTTGAAGGAGCAATGTGATTTCGAGGTCTGTTTCACCCAGGCATGACTTACGATAAAAATGTATTTTGACATTTTTATCACAGCAACAATTTAATAGTAGTAACAATGTATTTTTTGTAATGGTAAATTTAACGGTAAATTGAGGTAATAAACGAAAATGAGCAATCAAGAAACCCCAGTAGTTGATGTCAACGAGCAGATTACTTTACGTAAGCAGAAGTTGGCAGACAAACGAAAACAGGGGATTGCCTTCCCGAACGACTTTCGTCGTGATTCTTTAGCTGAGAATATCGCCAATGAATATGGCGATAAAGATAAGGCTGAGCTAGAAGAATTGGGTAAACAGGTAACGGTTGCAGGTCGTATCATGTTGTTCCGCAATATGGGCAAAGCGAGTTTTATTACCATCCAGGATATGTCTGGCCGAATTCAGTCCTATGTTCGTAAAGATGCTGTAGGTGATGAAGTTTATGAAGATTTCAAAACCTGGGATATCGGCGATATTGTTGGTATTGAAGGTACTGTTTTTAAAACCAATAAAGGCGAACTGTCAGTTAAGGCATCTAACATTCGCCTACTAACGAAATCTTTGCGTCCATTACCTGATAAGTGGAGTGGTTTGTCGGATCAGGAAACTCGTTATCGCCAAAGATATGTTGACCTGATTGTTAATCAGCAATCACGCGAAACTTTTATCATTCGCTCAAAAGTGATTAAGGCGATACGTGACTTTTTGGAGTCGCGCGACTTCCTGGAAGTAGAAACGCCGATGATGCATGTGATTCCAGGCGGTGCATCTGCACGTCCTTTCGAAACCCATCATAATGCATTGGATATGCCGCTTTATTTGCGCGTAGCCCCAGAGTTGTACTTGAAGCGGTTGGTTGTTGGTGGTTTGGAAAAAGTCTACGAGATTAATCGTAATTTCCGTAACGAAGGTTTATCAACGCGCCATAACCCAGAATTTACCATGTTGGAATTCTATTGGGGATATGCCGATTATAATGACCTGATGGATTTAACTGAAGCTATGTTGCGCTTTACCGTTGAAACGGTTCTAGGTAAAACGGTATTTGAAAGTAGCGGTGAGACCTATGATTTTGGTAAGCCATTCGCGCGTATGACCGTTCTTGAAGCTATCATGAAGTATCAGCCAGAGATTACTCTTGAGCAACTGAGCGATTTAGATAAAGCGCTTGAAGTTGCCAAACGTTTGAAAATCAAAACTGAGAAATCATGGGGCCTGGGTAAAGTTCAAATTGAAATCTTTGAAGAAGTAGCTGAACACAAATTAATTCAACCAACCTTTATTACCGCTTACCCAGCAGAAGTTTCGCCATTAGCGCGTCGCAATGATGAAGATCCATTCGTCACTGACCGTTTTGAGTTCTTTGCCGGTGGTCGTGAGTTAGCCAATGGCTTCTCAGAGCTTAACGACGCAGAAGATCAGGCCGAGCGCTTCAAAGCACAGGTTGAAGCCAAAGACGCCGGCGATGACGAAGCCATGCACTATGATGCCGACTACATTCGCGCATTAGAGTATGGTCTGCCACCAACTGCTGGTGAGGGTATTGGTATTGATCGTCTAGTGATGCTGCTAACGGATAGCCCAAGCATTCGAGATGTACTGCTGTTCCCACACATGCGACCAGAGTAAATTTTCTGCGTTTATTATTGATGTTGTAAGGGCGACTAATGAGTCGCCCTTTTTTTATTTAGAATTCACGTCACTTCCTTTATGATGATTCAAAACTATCGAGTTAAATAATTATGTCAACTGATATAGATATTCGCCAAGCGTTAAGAGTGTTTCAGATCATTGCTGAGCAAGGTGAGCAGCGCGGTAACCGTCATTACTTTAAAGGTATCTACGCCACTTCGGGTTTTGATGGTTATGATGTTGAGTTGACGGATGAGAAGGTGACTCTGAGCATCTATTTTCACAGCAGGTTTGATTTGGACTATAAAAATCAACTGGATAAAGACGCTTTCTTTGAAAAGATTGCTAAAATTGATGCGCTTAGAAAGTCTAAAACGAGCGAATAATTACTTCAAACCTCGCCATTTGTTTACACTTTGTTACCAGTTACTTTTGAGTTGTGATTTGCCCACAGTTATAGTGATTTCCACTAAATCAGTCTAAATATAAACCAGTGGGAGTATTCAATGAGTAGTTCGAGAATCCACAAAGTAACAGCTTTATCTTTTTCAATCGCAATGGCGGTTTCCAGTGCAGCTGTTATAGCAAGTCCTTCCTCAGTGAGCTTTTCAAGCAGCGACAAAGTGGTTGCAGCACAACAGCAAACTGAAGCCGAAAAAGCCGCAGCCATATATGCAGAACATTGGGAACGCAGCCTTGAAATGAACCCCATCATGGCAACCTTTATGGGCGACAATCGTTTCAATGATCAATTGGGTGACTGGGGTACCGAAGAGGGCATTGCCAAAGATTTGGCTTTTAGCAAAGAGTTTCTTGCCAAGATCAATACTATTGATGCTTCAAAACTTCAAGGCCAGGATCTACTGAGTTATAAAGTTTTTAAGGGTGAGCGTGAGGCGGAAATTGAGGGACACCAATACCCTGATCATCTGCAGCCAATCCAACAATTCTATAACCCCTTTAACTTCATCGCGATGCTAGGTTCAGGCAATAGCGCGCAACCTTTTAACACGGTTAAAGACTATGAAAACTGGCTCAGCCGTCTTGAGCAGGCCGCCGGTGGTGTCGATGTGATAATTGGTAACATGCGTGAAGGGATGGAGCAGGGCGTGGTGCAACCTAAGGCTTTGATGGTTAAAGTCTTGCCACAACTTAAAGCACATGTTGTTGATGATGTTGAGACCAGTCTGTTTTACGGTCCTATAAAAAATATGCCCGAATCATTCTCTGATGAAGACAAAAAGCGCTTAACTCAAGAGTACGTTAAAGCGATTAAAGGCTGGGTTGTGCCTACTTACCAAAAAATGCATGACTTCATTGAGAAAGAGTATATTCCTGCGGCACGTGAGACCTCGGGTATGGTTGCACTTCCGAACGGTAAAGAGTGGTATGCCTTTAAAGTCAAGGAAACGACCAGCACTGATTTAACGCCTGAGCAAATCCATCAGATTGGCCTTGATGAAGTGGCTCGCATTCATGAAGAAATGAAGGGCGTTATGAAAGAGGTTGGTTTTGAAGGTAATCTACAGGAGTTCTTTGAATTTACTAAAACCGATCCTCAGTTCCAGTTTGATACTAAAGAGGATATGTTACAGGCCTATGAGAATCTGAGAGGAAAGCTTGATAAAACAGCTCCTGATTTGTTCAAAGTCATTCCGAAAGCTGAGTTTGAGATTCGTGCAGTTGAGGCATATCGTGAACAGTCTTCGTCAGCAGCCTCTTATCAAAGTCCTGCACCAGACGGCTCACGTCCGGGTATTTTCTACGTCAATACTTATGATTTGACTGCTCGTCCAACTTGGACCGTTGAATCATTATATTTACATGAAGCTGTGCCTGGTCACCATTTCCAACGTTCGACTCAGATTGAGTTAAAGGATGTTCCGAACTTCCGTCGCTTTGGTGGTAATACCGCCTACACTGAGGGCTGGGGTTTGTATTCCGAGTCACTGGGTAAGGAAATGGGGGTTTATACGGATCCATACCAGTACTTTGGAGCCTTAGGTGCTGAACTGTGGCGAGCGATTCGTTTGGTAACCGACACTGGCTTACACGCTAAGGGTTGGACGCGTGAAGAAGTGTTGGCGTACATGGAGCAGAACTCACCTGCAGCAGAAGCGCGTATGGTGTCTGAAGCAGAGCGTTTTATGGCCATTCCAAGTCAGGCGCTTGCCTACAAAATTGGTCAAATGAAAATTCGCGAACTGCGAACTTTAGCTGAGAAGGAATTAGGTGATAAGTTTGATATTCGTGAATTCCATCATGAAGTCCTAAAAGATGGTGCGATTCCTTTGAATATTCTCGAAGATAAGATCCATCGCTGGATTAAAGAGCAGAAAAAGTCACAGGCATAATTGACTTGATCTGAATACATAAAAAAAGCCCTTAATTCCTTAAGGGCTTTTTTGTGGTTTAGTATCAAGTTTGCAATTTAATCTAGCACTTCAAACTTAGCTCCATTGATACTCAGTTGGCTTTCTAAAGCTTTATCGGCAAGGCTGATTAAGGCATAAGTTTTGCCATCAAAAACAGTTGAACGGATAACGTCACCAACCGCCTTTTCTTCTTCGCTAAGTACCTTATCACCAGGTGTTAAAGTTGCGGTATCTTTTGAATAAGCGAGTAGGGCATGTATTTTCAGCTTTCCACGATAATGCATGCGTGCGACGATTTCTTGACCGGTATAGCAACCTTTGTCGAAACTGACGCCGCCAACTTGAGGCAAGCCAATGAAATGCGGCAATAACTCTTCAAGGGTTTCTTCGTAGATCAGCGGAATATGAGCTTGAATTTCAATATATTCCCAGGCGTTGACGTCAGCTAGCGTGGTTCCTTCCAATGCCTTAATTATGGCGTTGGCATGCTCTTTCTCGGCAATCATAAAGGAAGCATTGAACAGGCTGTTCAGGTGAACTTCGGTGACGCTATTATCGCGGGTGACCACCAGACTCATATCTTCAGCGAAGTTGGCGGTAGCTCCCTTTTGAGTATGCCCCCAAATTTGAAAGTCGAGGCTGGCATCGGTTAATTCCGCTTTGAAGAATACGGCGTACATTTTGAGCTTGTTCAGCAAGTGCTCAAGCCCTTCTTTGGGCACTAACAATAAGTAGTCATCACCGTATTTAAGGGTGAAAAAGATGCCATGCAAACGTCCCTGAACATTGCAGAAACCACCAAGAGTGGCTTGCTCATTAGTGATTTTTTCCAGGTCACAGGTTAATTGGCCCTGTAGGAATTTTTTGGCTTCCTCACCATGCACTCGAATAATGCCGTAGTGGCCGAGCTCGCAAGCAATATTTTGAAGTTGTGTGATGTGTTGCATTGCGTCTTGATTGGTAAAATTCATAGTTGAATGCTTATTTTGCTTCATAACGTGCATAATTTTACTCTGATTCTTAGCGGTTTTGCACCGTTACCGTTATAATTTCGCGAAACAATTTTAGGTTTGTGCCAATGACTGATGAACAGCTAAAAAAATTACACTGGGCTAGCCGCCGAGGCATGTTGGAATTGGATGTGGTTCTGATTCCTTATCTGGAGCAAGAAGCTTGCCACTTTGATGATAGCAAGTCTGCCGAATACGCTACTTTTCTAGAGCAGGATGATCCAGATCTGTATTCCTGGATTATGGGCTATGAAACGCCTAAACCCGAATTTGAGAGTTTTGTCCTTGCGATCAGAGAGTTTATTAATAAGCAGATAAAGTAATAGAGCCCAATCTATACTGCGTTAATGTCAGGGAGTGACATAAGAGTGACATGAATTTATTTATCGATATACAAGCATCCAAAGCGCTGCCTCGAGTGTTTGTAGCACTGTGGGTCTTGCTCATCCTCAGCTTTGCTCTTTTCGTTATTTCACAATACGCCTTGTTGACCAGCTTTCTCCTGTTGCTAGTGGCGACGTTGGTTTTTGCACCTTGTGCGCTGTGGCAGCAGAAGAAGGTTAATTATCTAAACGAGAGGGTACAACAGCTTCAGTTTGTTGATGGCTGTTGGTATCTGATCATGTCGCATAGTTCAGGAACTGATAAGCATTCCATTGAGCTGGCCAGTGATAATGTAGTTTGGCCCTGGTGGATTCGGTTGAATTATAAACTGGAGCAAGACGATGTAGAGCAACCGTTCATGAATAGATTTACTCCACAGAAAAAACAACTACTGATTTGTCGTGATGCCGTAAGCGAGACAGACTTCAGGCATCTATCTCGAGTGTTACGCTATTACCGCACCGATCATGATGAGGCAGTGGATCAGAATCAGTCCTGAACTGGTGGCTTTAAGCTGGAATCTATCGCTTTGTCAGCAAGTTCTGGGTAGTCTAACGTATAATGCAGGCCGCGACTTTCTTTGCGTTGCATGGCGCAGCGTACGATAAGCTCGGCGACCACGACCAGGTTTCTCAGCTCAATGAGGTCATTGCTTACCTTGAAATTACTATAATATTCGTGAATTTCCTGTTTTAGCAGTTCGATGCGTCTAAGCGCTCTTTGCAGGCGTTTATCGGTGCGTACAATGCCCACATAGTCCCACATCAATTGACGCAGCTCGTGCCAGTTATGGCTCAGCACTACTTCTTCATCAGAGTCAGTGACCTGGCTTTCATCCCACGGTGGCAAAGCCGGTGGTGACTGGCTGGGATCCCATTGTGCCTCAATGTCATTGGCTGCAGCCTGAGCAAATACCAGGCATTCGAGTAATGAGTTGCTGGCCATGCGATTGGCGCCATGCAGACCGGTGCAGGCTACCTCGCCAACAGCATAAAGACCTTCCACATCAGTACGGCTGTTGAGATCCACCTTGACGCCACCGCAGGTGTAGTGAGCGGCCGGAACCACAGGAATGGCATCTTTAGTAATATCCAGTCCAAACTCCAGACAGCGCGAATAAATGGTTGGGAAATGACTTTTGATAAAGTCTTGGTCTTTATGTGAAATATCGAGATAGACGCATTCGATACCATGCTTTTTAATTTCATGGTCAATTGTGCGCGCGACAATGTCTCGAGGTGCCAGTTCTGCGCGCGCATCATATTCCGGCATAAAGCGCTCACCATTAGGACGCAATAATACGGCGCCTTCACCACGTAAAGCCTCGCTGATCAGAAAGCTACGGGCTTGTGGGTGGTAAAGGCAGGTTGGGTGGAACTGATTAAACTCGAGATTGGCCACGCTGCAACCAGCTCGCCACGCCATGGCAATGCCATCGCCGCTGGCGACGTCCGGGTTGGAGGTGTAAAGATAAACCTTGCTAGCGCCGCCGGTCGCTAATACCACAAAACGGGCACTGATAGTTTCGACGCGATCTTCTTTAAGATTGAGTACATAAGCGCCATGGCAGCGATTATCGGTTTTTCCAAGCTTTTGACTGGTGATCATATCCACTGCGATATAGTGTTCGAGGATATGAATATTGGGCTCATTGAGCACTGCGGAAACTAACGTGGTGGAAACGGCTTTACCAGTAGCGTCGTCAGAATGGATGATGCGGCGTTTACTGTGGCCACCTTCGCGAGTCAGGTGATAAGCTTCATCTTCTTTACTGAACATAACACCGCGTTCAATGAGCCACTCAATGGCTTCGCGCGAATGTTCGACGGTATAGCGAACAGCTTTTTCATCGCACAGACCAGCACCGGCAATTAGGGTATCCTCTACATGAGAGTCAACACTGTCGCTTTCATCTAATACAGCGGCAATGCCGCCTTGGGCATAGAAGGTTGAGCCTTCGGTGACTTCAGCTTTGCTGAGCACGGTGATTTTGCCCAGGTGAGCCAGCCGCAAAGCGACTGACAAACCGGCCGCGCCGCTGCCAATAACCAGCACATCTGTAGTGTGCTGAGTAGGATTAATTTTGTTTTTCATGATATCCATGATAAAAGTTGGGAACTTTTCTACTGTTAAGCGAGTCTGTGTTTGTCGCTATCTGTTAGAAAGTCACTGGAAACTTTAGTTTTTTCCTAGCAGAATACCGTTTAATATTGGCGGACTTTATCATAACCGCACGATAGCCAGTTAGTTTTTTTGCTGGTTAGCGAAGGGTTGAATGACCCTGATCAATCAATGTTTGCCCTGCAAGCGACTTCGTCAAGAAGATAACAATTAAAAGGGGATTATATGTCTGGGGCTGATTTAGACTCAGAGTTAGTTAAGCGTGTTCAGGAAGGCGATAAAACTGCTTTCGATATGCTGGTGAAGAAGTATCAGCATAAAATTATGAACTTAATATCCCGTTATGTCAGAGACAGTCATGAGGTAGCGGATATTTCACAGGAAGCTTTTATTAAAGCTTACCGTGCCCTGCCGGGGTTTCGTGGCGATAGTGCTTTTTATACCTGGTTGTATCGGATTGCGATCAATACCGCGAAAAATTATCTGGTATCTCAAGGGCGTAGACCTCCTGGCAGTGACATTGACTCAGTTGATGCAGAACAGTACGAAGGTGGCGACGCCTTGCGCGACACTGGAAGCCCTGAGCGAATTATGTTTCGGGATGAGATTCGGACCATTATTTTCAGAACCATTGACGAATTGCCGGAAGATCTGAGAACCGCGATTACGTTGAGGGAGATGGATGGTTTGAGTTACGAGGAAATTGCTGAGGTTATGGACTGCCCAGTAGGAACGGTGCGTTCGCGTATTTTCCGTGCACGGGACGCGGTTGATCAAAAGATTGCCCCGCTTTTGGAACAGGGTTGGCGATCCTAGCGGGATCAAGTTAACAGTGGAAATACAAACTTTTTTACATTTCTGCTGAACTTTTTACACAGGGTCTAGTCAATGTGTATAGGATTTGAACTGAAAGAAGTAAGCTGAATTATTACTGAATCATAACTCAAATCAAAAATTTCTTTTGAAATCAAGCGGATAGAGTTTTGCTTGAGGTCTTAAAGATAGGATTGGAAACAAAGGGTAATGCTTATAGTTTAAGCGAAAGCCTATCAATTCTCACTCTAAAGACCATTTGACGCACGGATTGTAAGTCGTCGGTTATGCCGATTTTCACATATTTAAACGGCATATTTAAACGGCATCATTAAGGCTTGTGGTTGGAATAAGAGGTTGGATGTTAATGTTGGATAAAAACGGTTTAGAAAAAGGCGCAGCTGGAAGCTTCAATAAGCAGAATGTATCCGCTTGCGTGGATAACGAGCTGGAAGCTTTTGCAACTGAAAGCAGCTTCGCCCTTGAATCTGAAGAAATGCAACTGTGGAGTCGTTATCATTTAATCGGTCAGGTTATGCGTGATGAGGCTCAACATTTGGATATCGATATTTCCGGCCGCATTAATGAGCAAATTGCCGATGAACCAGCTCACACAATGAATCCAGCTAAACCCAAATCCAATGTCATTAGATTCCCAACCAAACCCTTCAAGCAACTAACAGGTTATGCGATTGCTGCTTCGGTAGCTTTGGTGGTGCTTTTCAACGTGGGCACACAATCACAGTTTGACTCACCGGTAACGCCTTTAGCGACGGTCGCCAGCACCGATACTGCTACTTCCAGCTCGAACACAGCAAACCTCAGCAGAGTAGAGCGTCAGGAACTACAAACGATTCATGACATGTTCTTAAAGCATGAAGCTTTGTCGCAATCAAGCTTGTTGCCGAGCGTACAGGTGGTGAGCAATCAGAAAGTGATTCCGGTCAGTGTGCCAATGTTGGCTGAGCAGACTCCTCAAGAGTCTAGTTTGCAAGCACTACCAGTTCCTATGAAAAGTGAAAGTGAGCAGGAAGGCGTTCAGTAAAAACTTTTAAATGTGTATGAATCCAACCTATGCAAGAAAGCCGAAGTCTGACTTCGGTTTTTTTGTTTATGAGAGTCAATCAAGTTATTTCCAAAAGCACATGAGTCACTGCTTTTATACTTGATTTCCAGTAAAATGGTAATACTAAGTCTAGAAGACTCATTCCTTATGACCGAAAGCAATATGTTGACCGAAGTTGGCCGCGTGGTGGCTAAAGAAAATGATACCGTCTGGGTGCAAACTCAGAGTAAAACCGGTTGTTCAAGCTGCCAGGTCAACACAGTGTGTGGCAGTGGTATTGTCAGCAAGGCTTTTTCTCATAAGGTCTTTATCACCCCCTTGAAAAATCGTTTAAGTGCCAATATAGATGATGAAGTAGAAGTTGGAATTCCAGAGGATCTGGTGGTTCGAGCTTCTTTTATGGTGTATCTGGTGCCGCTGATTAGCATGATCATTGCTTTGCTGGTTTGGCAGTTCTGGCTCGCTAACCCTTCTGAGCTGAGCTCTATTCTCGCTGCTGTAGTTGGCCTGGCAATTGGTTTTGTGATTACTCACTTTTACAGTAAGTCGGCGGCCCAAAAAGGTCAAACAGAACCGGTACTGTTAAGAATTGTAAAGAGACCGATTGCGGTGAAACAAATCGAAACAACCCTCGACTAACCACTGACGACTCTGTCGGAACTGTTTACCTTATAAATTTTCCAATCTGTGAAAAGCCTGATTCAATCAGTCTGTCATTGAGCCTTTGCTGTGGCTTTCTGTTATCAGGCCAATACTTTGAAACAAGTGCTGATATAACACGTTGCGGGAGTTATTTAATTATGCTGAAGCGTTTTTATTCGAGTGGTTTAGCCTTTGTATTTTTTGTATTAGCCGCTACTTTTAGTGTAACCGCCAAGTCTTCCTTCCCTGAGTTCACCGAACTGGTTGAAAAGGTACAACCCAGTATTGTGAGTATTCAGGTCGACGTGGTGCGTTGGGGGCGAATGGCCGGGCGTTCTGGCGGTTCCGGTTTTATTGTTGATGATGAGGGTTATATTCTAACCAACCATCATGTTATTGATAATGGTAGCAAGGTCATCGTCAAACTGTTCAATGGTCGTGAGTTTGAAGCTGAAGTGGTGGGTAGCGATGCCAATACCGATGTGGCTTTGTTAAAAATTGAACCCGGCAAGCAAAAATTGAAAGCGCTGAAATTGGGCACTTCAGATGTACTTAAAGTTGGTGAGTGGGTACTGGCTTTCGGTGCACCCTTTAATCTTGAGCAGACAGTCACTGCGGGAATCGTTAGTGCCAAAGGTCGTGGTGAAGTGGGCTCGCAATATGTACCCTTTATTCAAACCGATGTTGCTATTAATCGTGGCAACTCAGGCGGCCCACTAATAAATCTCAGTGGGGAAGTTGTCGGTATTAATTCAATGGTTTTCAACCCTATGATCAGCTCGGGCTTGTCTTTCTCGATTCCGATTGACTTAGCCAATAATATTCGCGAACAGCTGATGGAGTCAGGAGTTGTTAATCGCGGTTATCTTGGTGTCATGTTTAGCCCAATCGACCAGGATAGGGCTGACGCTTTTGGCTTAAAGGATGTGAGTGGTTCATTGATTAGACGTATTCACCCCAACTCAGCTGCAGCTGAGGCCGGTTTGCAAGCAGGTGATGTGGTGGTGGCTGTTGATGGCAAACCAGTACGCAAAGCACAAGACCTGCCATATTACGTTGGGCAAAAGATGCCAGGCGATAAGGTAAAGCTCAAAGTGATCAGAAATGGTGATGAGATTGCTGTTGATGCTGTTCTGACGGATAGTGCTGGCCGAACTGCATTAGTAGGAAGCGGCAGCGATCAGCTGGGAATTCGAGTGCAGGAGCTACGCAATGATTTACAGGATGCTTATGGTATTCGCCATGGTGTAGTAGTCAGTGAAGTGATGGAAAAAAGTCCAGCCGCTGCAGCGGGGATTCAAGCTGGCGATATTATCCAAAAGATCCACCGCACTCCAATCCGTTCGATTGATGATTACCAGGCTGCGCTGGCCGATTTGCCGGAAAAAGGCAAAATAGCTGTGTTGGTTGCCAGACCGGGGCGTGGTAGTGACTTCTTTGTGCTTGAACTCAGGTAAAAACTCTTACAGGCCAGCACTTCTAGTGCTGGCCTTTTCAGTTGTTTCAGCTACAATAGGCCGCTAAATTCCGAGGGTCTGTCGACTCTGGTCTACCTGTACAAGCTATTTTAAGTGGAGTCGTGTAAATCGCTTCTCTTAAATGGCAAATTCATCAACAATCGAAGGAATTCAGCGGAACATCTATGCCCTACACCGATTATATTCGTAACTTCTCTATTATTGCCCATATTGACCATGGTAAATCTACCTTGTCAGATCGTTTGATCCATGCTTGTGGCGGTTTAACTGACAGAGAAATGGCGGAGCAAGTACTGGATTCTATGGATATAGAGCGTGAGCGCGGAATTACCATTAAAGCGCAAAGCGTAACTTTGAATTATACCGCCAAAGACGGTCATACCTACCAACTGAACTTCATTGATACGCCCGGGCACGTTGACTTTTCTTATGAAGTGTCGCGCTCATTGGCGGCCTGTGAAGGCGCCTTGTTGGTGGTGGATGCTGCTCAAGGGGTTGAGGCACAAACTCTAGCTAACTGCTATACCGCAATTGAGCAAGATCTGGAAGTGGTGCCTGTACTGAATAAAATTGATTTACCAGCCGCTGACTGTGATCGTGTGATTCAAGAGATTGAAGACATTGTTGGTATCGAAGCGATGGATGCAGTGCAATGTAGTGCTAAAACTGGGGTTGGTATTGAAGAGTTGCTGGAGCGTATTGTTCGCGATATTCCGCCAGCAGAGGGTGATCCAGATGCACCCTTACAGGCATTAATTGTGGATTCCTGGTTTGATAACTATCTTGGTGTGGTGTCGCTGGTGCGAGTAATGCAGGGTACCATTCGCAAAAACGACAAGATGCAGGTGATGTCGACAGGTAAATCCCATGTAGTTGATCATGTCGGTATTTTTACCCCAAAACGTAACGACACCGAGATTTTACGTGCTGGTGAAGTAGGTTTTATTATTGCTGGCATTAAGGAAATTCAAGGGGCACCAGTGGGTGATACCATCACTCTGACCAAAGCCCCAGCTGAAAAACCACTGCCAGGCTTTAAGAAAGTTAAACCGCAGGTTTATGCTGGCCTGTTCCCGGTCAGCTCTGATGATTATGAGTCATTCCGCGATGCATTAGCTAAATTAAGTTTGAATGATGCCTCATTGTTTTATGAGCCGGAAAACTCAACCGCGCTAGGCTTTGGTTTCCGTTGTGGTTTCCTTGGCATGCTACACATGGAGATCGTTCAAGAACGGCTAGAGCGTGAATACAATCTTGATTTGATTACCACGGCACCTACGGTTGTTTACGAAGTGACGACTACGGATAGCGAAACGCTTTATGTGGATAATCCTTCCAAATTACCGCCGCTTTCGAATATTGACGAAATTCGTGAACCTATTTGCGAAGCCAACATCTTAGTACCACAAGAGCATCTAGGTAGCGTGATTACCTTATGTGTTGAAAAGCGTGGTGTGCAAACGAAAATGCACTATGCTGGAAACCAGGTTGCTTTAACTTATGAGATGCCGATGAATGAGGTGGTGCTCGACTTTTTCGACAGACTCAAGTCGGTCAGTCGTGGTTATGCATCGCTGGACTACAGCTTCAAAAGATTCCAGTCTGATAAGTTGGTACGTCTGGATATCCTCATTAATGGTGAGACGGTTGATGCGCTGGCGTTGATCGTTCATAAAGACCAGGCGCCTTACAAAGGACGAGAGCTGGTCGAAAAGATGAAGGAAATTATTCCTCGTCAAATGTTTGAGGTCGCGATTCAGGCTGCGATTGGTAATCATGTCATCGCGCGTTCAACAGTCAAAGCTTTGCGTAAAAATGTACTGGCAAAGTGTTATGGTGGTGACGTGTCGCGTAAGCGTAAACTATTGGAAAAACAAAAGGCCGGTAAAAAGCGTATGAAGCAAGTAGGCAAAGTGGAAATTCCACAGGAAGCTTTTCTTGCGGTACTGCATGTCGGCAAAGACAATAAATAACAAAAGAAGGCCCTGATGATTTATTACGATTTCGGATTTTACCTGCTATTAGCAACCCTGATTACAGGTGTTGTTACTTTGATTGATAAGCTAAAGTGGCGCAAAGAGCGTGTAGAGAAAGGCATTGAGTATGATGAGAAAGGTAACGAAAAAATGCCGATGTATATTGATATCAGTCGGTCTTTCTTCCCAATCATTTTAGTGGTTTTTTTACTGCGCTCCTTTTTGTTTGAACCTTACCGCATTCCATCAGGCAGTATGAATCCCGGCCTTTACGATGGTGATTTTATTCTGGTTAATAAATTCTCTTATGGTATTCGCATGCCTGGTTTTAACACTACCATTATTCCCACAGGCTCACCTAAGCGTGGTGAGGTGGCTGTGTTTCATCCTCCGCATGAACCTCAAACTGCCTACATCAAACGTATTATTGGCGAACCGGGTGACCGATTAGAGTGGAATCGGGGCGTTTTAACCATTACACCAAAGTGCGGAGGCGAAGAGTCCTGTGAGCCCATGGTGGTTCGCCCTGAGTTCGTGTCTGACGAAGTGCCAGAGTTGGTACCGCAGGCGGATGTTTTTGATTTATATGACGAAAGCCTTGGCAACAATAGTTACCAAGTTCTCTACCTTGACCCACGAGCACGTGCACGACAGAGTCTCGAGCAATCATGGTCAACGGTAGTACCTGAGAACAAATATTTTGTGATGGGCGATAACCGGGATTCAAGTATGGACTCACGTTTCTGGGAGTTTGTTGACGAAGAGGCTTTAATTGGCCGTGCAGCTTATAAGTGGTTGTTTTTAGAGTTCACAGATGAGCCAGTAATATTTGGCAAAAAGTTACCAAAAGGCGTATCTTTTGGTAGAGTAGGTTCTATTGAGTAAGTTAAATCAGCGATTTAACGCGTATCTTGCCAAATAATAAGATAATGGCAAGAAGGACAAAGGAGAATGGGTAAATGCTGAACAGAAAATATCAAGATGGTATGACAGGCGCTGGTTGGGTCATTGTATTGGCTATTGTCCTGTTTTTTATGTTTATGCTGATCAAATTGACGCCAGCTTATTTGGAGTTTTTCAGCATCAAAAGCTCAATGTCTTCAGTAGCAGAGCAGAATGTATCTAATAGCTCTACGGGTGAAATCAGACGTTTACTCGAAGGGCGCTTAAATATCAATGAAGTGAAATCGATTAAGGCTTCGGATGCGCAGGTCAAAGATGTTACCGGTGGCCGTGCGCTTTACGTTAAATATGAACGACGTATTCCTTTGTTCGGTAATATCAGCGCATTACTTGAATTTGAAAATGAAGTACAACTTAAATAATCCGTAAGGTTTCTAGTGCTAAGATGAGTCAAAAAAAGTTGTTAATAGAACGATTCTGTCATCGTCTTGGCTACCAATTTAAAGACCCCTCTCTCCTAAAGCTGGCGTTAACTCATCGCAGTGGCGCCAATAAGCACAACGAACGACTGGAATTTTTGGGTGACTCCATTCTCGGAATGGTGATTGCCGAATACCTATTTTCTCACCTGAAAAAAGCTGATGAAGGTCAATTAACCCGCTTAAGAGCCAGCCTGGTTAAAGGTAAAACTTTAGCCGAGATAGCTAAAGAATTAGAGCTAGGCGAGTGTTTATACTTAGGTGAAGGTGAGCTGAAAAGTGGTGGCTTTCGACGAGCGTCAATTTTAGCAGATGCTTTAGAGGCAATAATGGGGGCAATCTATCAAGATTCGGGCTTTGATGTAGCTAAGCATGTTATCTTGAGTCTCTATAAAGAGCGCTTCGAGCGTATTGATCTGAAGTCGGTACAAAAAGATCCCAAGACACAGTTACAAGAGTGGCTTCAGTCACGGAAGCTTCCTCTGCCGGACTATGAGTTACTTAAGGTAACAGGTGAGCCACATAAGCAAACTTTTGATGTGGCGTGTGTGTTAGCAGAGAAAGAAGTGAAAACTCATGGCTCCGGTTCGAGCCGACGCAATGCTGAACAGCAGGCAGCTGAAAAAGCGTTAGCAATCATATTAGATGGTAAATAGTTATGCATGAAAATTTTCGTTGTGGTTATGTCGCTGTTTTAGGGCGTCCGAATGTAGGTAAATCAACTTTGATGAACCATATTCTGGGCCAAAAGGTAAGCATTACTTCGCGCAAACCACAGACGACACGGCATCGAATTTTAGGAATCCATACTGATGATGACGCGCAAATATTATTTGTAGATACCCCCGGTATCCATAAAAATGAAGCGCGTTCAATTAATCGCTATATGAACCGCGCTGCTTCAAGCTCAATGGTTGATGTGGACGTGGTTATTTTTGTGGTTGATGGTACTCAGTGGACTGAAGATGATGAGTTGGTGTTAGACAAGCTTCAGCAGACTAATTGTAAAACCATTCTGTTCGTCAACAAGGTTGATAAAATTCAGGATAAAAATCAGTTATTACCACACCTTGCTAAAATAACCGAGCGCTATGATTTTGATGCAGTATTTCCCGGCTCGGCTTTAAGAGGAGATAATCTGGAGGAACTTGTCAACAAGATTAAAGAATGGTTACCGAAAGGTGATTTATTCTTCCCAGAGGATTACGTTACTGACCGTAGTCAACGCTTTATGGCTGCTGAGTTAATCCGTGAGAAATTGATGCGTTCCTTGGGCGAAGAAATTCCCTATTCATCGACTGTTGAAATAGAGCAATTCAAAACCGATGAAAAAGGAATCTTACATATCAATGGTTTAATTCTGGTTGAAAGATCGGGGCAGAAGGCGATTATTATAGGTAAACAGGGGCAGCGTTTGAAGCAGATCGGTCAGGATGCTCGAATTGAGATGGAAGAGTTATTTGGTGCCAAGGTATTCCTACAGCTTTGGGTTAAGGTCAAAGACGGTTGGGCCGATGACGAGCGAGCATTACGTTCTTTGGGCTATGATGATAATTAATGGCAGATTCAGAACTCACTGCAGCGTTTGTTTTACATTCCAGACCGTTTAAGGAAACCAGCCTGATTGTTGAGTTGTTCACGGAAGATCATGGTCGCGTTAATCTCTTAGCAAAAGGCGTTCGTGGAAATCGAAAGAGTTCTAACCGTGCTTTGTTACAACCTTTTCAGCCAATTAAAGTTAGCTGGTTGGGGCGAAGTGAGCTTAAAACCTTAAAACAAATTGAAGCAGATGGATTTTCTCATCGTTTAAATGGCATCGCCAGTCTTTCGGCTTTGTACCTTAATGAGCTTTTATTACGTCTGTTTATTCAATGGGATCCTCATCCAGATATTTTCCATCTTTATAAAACCAGCCTGCAGCATTTACAACTGGGTGATAAACCTAACCTGATTCTACGTGAGTTTGAACTGGAGTTGCTGGACGTTCTTGGCTACGCTATTGACTGGCAGCATGATATTTATGGCGATGCGATTGAAGAAAACATGACCTATGGCTTTATAGCAGAGCAGGGCTTTATTCCTCAGTTACAGGCTCCTAGCGAAACCTGGTTAGCTCAAGGAAGTATTATATTAGCAGTGGCTGATCACCAATGGGATGTAAACGGTGCTCCAGCATTAGCGCGGAAAGTCTGTCGTTTGAACATTGACCAGCTGTTAAATGGAAAAGAGCTTAATAGCCGCAAACTCTTACAGCAGACCCTTGCTATGCAATCTTAGGTCTCTTAGCATTGCTGGTGTTAGCCACATAACCTTTAATTGATTGTTGTTAGGGCAGTCCTTTACTACAATTGTAATTACACGATAGAGCAATTCAACAGCATTTAACCAATGGCACAATTATGAAAAAACCCATTCTTCTTGGTGTAAATATCGATCATATTGCCACAGTACGCAACGCACGTGGCACAGACTATCCTGATCCGGTTCAGGCTGCATTTGTATCTGAACAGCATGGTGCAGATGGCATTACTGTTCATCTGCGCGAAGACCGCCGTCATATTACTGATAGAGATGTTGAAGTGTTGGCACGCACCATTCAAACAAGAATGAATCTTGAAATGGCGGTAACTGAAGAAATGTTATCTATTGCCGAGCGAATTAAGCCGCATTATGTGTGCCTGGTTCCTGAAAAGCGGGAAGAGCTGACCACAGAAGGCGGCCTGGATGTAAAAGGACAGGAGAGCAAAATCAAGGAGGCTTGTTATCGCATGGCTAAAGCAGGCATTCAGGTATCTTTGTTTATTGATGCCGATGAAGAGCAAATTAATGCAGCAGCTAGAACTGGAGCACCATTAATTGAAATTCATACAGGTGCCTATGCCGATGCGAAAAGTACTGAACAGCAAGAGATAGAGCTAGTCAAAGTCAAACATGGTGTTGAACATGCTGTATCAGAGGGACTACAGGTCAATGCTGGACACGGACTTCAATATCATAATGTTCAGCCAATTGCTGCAATTCCTGAGATTGTTGAGTTAAATATTGGGCATGCAATCATTGGTAGGGCACTCTTTAGCGGTTTAGATAAGGCTGTTTCAGATATGAAGAAGCTGATGGTCGAAGCACGGCAGTGGCCCTTTAACTCATAAGGAAAGCTAATGATATTTGGAGTGGGAACTGACATTGTCGATATTGAGCGCATAGCACGGTCAGTTGAGCGTCATGGTGATAAATTTGCCGAACGTATCCTTTCCTCTGAAGAAAAAGCAATTTACAAAAAAACCAAAAATAAAATTAACTATCTGGCCAAGCGGTTTGCAGCTAAAGAAGCGGTCAGCAAGGCGCTTGGTACTGGCATGCGAAATGGTATAGACTTTGTGCAGCTGGTCATCACTAATGATGAAGTTGGTAAGCCTCAGGTTATTTTAGAGGGCAAAGCACAAGCTTGGTCAGAACAGAATAAGATTACAAAAATTCATCTATCCATTTCCGATGAAAAGCAACACGCCATAGCTTTTGCGATAGCAGAGTCACATCCTTAACATCACCTCATTGATTTTGTTTAAAAACTAGCCATACAATTCAGACTGTGTTCAGTTTTAGCGTGCTTAACTAGCGCGGGTAAAAGAACCTTTTTTCTTAAAAACAACAGAAGGAAATTTGTGATGAAAAAAACAATGATAGCCGGTGCAATTATTGCATCAATGACCATGGCAACAGCCGTATCAGCTAAAGAAGGTAGTTACTTTGGATTTGGTGCAACTCAGCACAATCTTGATGGCGGTTTCTTTGACGCTGATGTGATGACGCTAGATGGTAAAATCGGTACATATTTCAACGAGAACTTCTCGGGTGAATTTAGACTTGGTTTAGGTATTACTGATGATAATGTTTTCGGCTCGGATATCGAAGTTGAGAATTATTACGGTGCTTACTTAAGAGCAGGTATTCCTGTTACTGATGCTTTCTATCCTTATGCAATCGCTGGTTATTCTAATGTGAAAGTTGGAGTGTCAGGCGGCGGTAGTGATTCAGAGTCTGATTTCTCTTATGGTTTTGGCGCTGACTTTGCTTTGACTAACGACATGGATCTTAGTGTTGAATATATGCGTTACCTTGATAAAGATGGTGGCGAAATTGACGGTATTGGGTTGGGCCTTAAGTTCAATTTCTAATCGATGTCAGCAAAAAAATAAAGCGAGCCTTGTGCTCGCTTTTTTATTTCTGAATACTATGGTTGTTAGTCTAAAAACAAATCTTTTTGAATCTGGTCTTCAAAGTCTGGATTGTAAGCATACTGGCTAAAGTCACTGACTTTGGCGGCTTTCAAAACCTGCTCATCAATCAACCATAAGCCCGTGTAATTTTTGCTCGGATGTGTGAGGACAATTTGCGCTGCATCAGCCATTATTTCGGGCTTTCTTGCATAGTTAAGAGTCTCTTTGTTTCCTACCGCAAACTCGATGGCCGCTGTTGCAATATAAGTCTCTGGCCAGAGCGTATTTACTGCAATGCCGTAAGGTTTAAACTCTTCTGCTATACCGCGACTGAGAATACTCATACCGTATTTTGACAAGCTATATGGGCTGTAGTCTTTGAGCCATTTTACGTCTAAATTGACGGGTGGAGACAGGCTCAAAATGTGCGGGTTTTCGGATTTTTTCAAATAGGGCAAAGCATAGTGGGCGAAGCAATATACTGCGCGCGAGTTAACCTGTTGCATCAGGTCATAACGCTTGGGAGATGTATCTTCAACAGTCGTTAAGCTGATAGCACCAGCGTTATTGACTACCGCATCTATTCGGCCAAATTGTTCACCAATTTGATCGCACAGCTTTTTAATGGCTAATTCTTTTCTGACATCTAATTGCACTGGAATGGCTTTGCCACCAGCTTCTTCGACTTCCTTAGCCACGGTATGAATGGTGCCGGGTAGCTTGGGATGAGGTTGGTCCGATTTGGCGGCAATAACGATGGTTGCCCCTTCTTGAGCGAAGCGAATCGCCATGGCACGACCGATGCCACGACTGGCTCCGGTGATGATAATGACTTTATCTTTTAAGCTAGGCATTAAGCGCTTCCTTAATAGGTTCTTCTAAAGCTTCAGGTTTGGTTGCGGTGGCAAATCGAGTGATCACCTGGCCGTCTTTACCGACTAAAAATTTAGTAAAGTTCCATTTGACCGCTTTGCTACCAAGTAGGCCGGGTGCTTCATTTTTTAAGTATTGATAGAGCGGATGAGCATCGTCACCATTCACATCAATTTTTTTGAACAGCGGAAAGCTGATATTAAAGTTTAAATCGCAAAACTGCTTAATCTCTTCATCTGTACCTTTTTCCTGACTTTTAAACTGGTTACAGGGGAAGGCTAAGATTTCCAAACCTTGGTTCTTGTACTGTTCATACAGTTTTTGCAGCCCTTCATATTGAGGGGTGAAGCCACAGGCGCTGGCGGTATTTACAATCAGTAACACTTTTCCTTTGTATTGCTCCAGTGAAACTTCCTGGCCATTGTTCAAAATAGCTGAGTATTCGTATATGGTATTCATCTTTTGTCCTCGATTGGCTTAAGGTTGGTTGAACCATAAAGCTCATTAGACCCAATTAAACACTCTAGCTACGACTGGTCTGCTCTGTCAATCGAAACAGTTAACAAGACGCATAGGTAACAAGATGAAAGCATTAATTGGTTTGTCGGCTTGCTTGTTAGTTGGCGCTTCTGCATTCGCACAAGTGCCTTCTATTGATGATAAGCATTTAAAAATAGCGGCTGAATTGCGCGATGAGGCTCTGAAAAGCTCTATTGGCTATAACGTGGTTGAATCATTAACCACTGAAGTTGGTCCACGTATGGCTGGCACTCCGGGTGATGCTGCGGCAGTCAAATGGGGCGTTGCTAAGTTAGAAGAACTTGGTTTTGACAAGGTATGGACTGAACCAGTGACTTTCCCAACCTGGAAGCGTGGTACTGAAAAAGCCGAAGTTATCGCTCCCTATCCGCAGCCTTTGGTGATTACCGCACTAGGCTTCAGCATGGGTACGCCAGAAGGTGGCTTGAGTGCAGAAATTGTTGAGTTTGATACGTTAGAAGATTTGGTTAACGCGCCAGAGGGAGTCGCAGAGGGCAAAATTGTTTTCATCAAGAATCGCATGAAGCGTGCCCGTGATGGTTCAGGTTATGGTCCTGCAGTATCGGCGCGTGGTCGCGGAGCCGTAGAAGCTGCCAAAAAGGGCGCTGTTGCGATTATGATTCGTTCCATAGGCACCGACAGTCACCGTATGGCGCATACCGGCATGATGCGCTATGAAGAGGGTGTAAAGCGAATTCCTGCGGTGGCATTGTCTGCACCGGATGCTGATCTGCTTGAGAATATGGTTCGTCGTGGTAAGCCGATAACTGTCAAGCTTGATATCGATGCGCAAGACGGCCCTGATTATACTTCGCACAATGTGATTGGTGAAATTCGTGGTTCAGAAAAGCCTGATGAATATGTCATTTTGGGGGCACATCTGGACTCATGGGATTTGGGTACTGGTGCCTTGGATGATGGCGCAGGTATCGGTATTACAGTAGCTGCAGCAGAGTTGATTGCACGTCTACCTGAACGCCCTAAGCGGTCGATTCGAGTCATTATGTTCGCCAATGAGGAGCAAGGTCTGGTTGGTGGTAAGTTTTATGCGGAAGCGCACAAAGACGAGTTGAATAGAATTATTACGGCTGCTGAGTCCGATTTTGGTGCAGGCAAAATATGGCGCCTTGATTCTCGTGTTAAGCAGGAAGCGATTCCAGTGGTGGAAAAGATGGTTAAGGTCATGGAGCCACTAGGCATCACTTATGGTAACAACCGCGCTGGCGGTGGCCCAGATCTGATTCCTTTGCGTGGCTATGGCATTTCAGTATTTTCATTACGCCAAGATGGCACCGACTATTTTGACTACCATCACACTCCAGATGATACTTTTGACAAAGTAGACAAGGAGTCGCTGGATCAAAATACAGCAGCTTATGTGGTGTTTGCTTATCTAACTGCGCAGATGGAAGGTGACTTTGGTTTCGGTCTTGAGTAAGCATTAGGATTTTATTGGCATTAAAAGGCGCGCCTAAGAGCGCGTCTTTTTTTGGGTGTGCACTGTTTGTTTTTCATCCAATTTGTTAAAAAGTGTAAAAAAACACGCCTTTCTTACTACTTATTTATGTAGTTAAACGAACGATAATTTTAGCTAATAGCACGCATGAGCTTTGCTTGCGCGGGTTTTGGGGGGTTGCTACAATCGATGGGATTTCTCGACTTGAGCCGATGCTTTCATCGGTGAGAGATTGGTTTGCTTTGAACACTTTAGTGTGAGTAATTAATGACCAAAAACAGTTTTCGATACACCTTAAGTCTTATTGTTGTTCTGGCGTTGATCTGGATCGGCAACTCGGGTTTCTATAATGGCCTCCTGTTGTCATTGGGAGCGGTGTCAGTATTGTTTGTTGTGTTTGTTGCTCATCGTCTGAATATTGTTGATGAAGAGTCGCAACCCTTAAACCTGAATAGTCGAATTTTTGGCTACTGGTTGTGGTTGCTTAAAGAAATTGTTCAATCAAACATTCTTGTGATTAAGCGAATCTGGCTTGGCCCCAAGTCTATTAGCCCTGTGGTTATGCAACTGCAAATGAGTCAAAAAACCGATATGGGCAAAACCATCTATGGTAACTCAGTCACTTTAACGCCGGGAACGGTAACGTTGGACATTGAAGACAGCGTAATGACAGTTTATGCACTGACTTATGATTCAATCGAATACCTTCAGGGTGGAGAGATGAATCGAAGAGTTAAGCGACTGGAGGATTAATGTTTCTTGCTGCTGCAATTGCAATCATGGCTGCCATGATGCTCGCGATAGTGCGTGCATTTGTTGGGCCTACGATCTATGACCGTATTTTAGCGGTGAATATGTTCGGTACAAAAACCGTTTTATTTATTGCTGTATTAGGCTTTTTAATGGGGCGCCCTGAGTTTCTTGACGTGGCTCTGGTGTATGCGCTGATCAACTTTATTGCAGTGATTGGAGTGTTACGCTTTTTCGAATATAAGCAGGTGACAGACTCTAAGGAGGATGCGCAATGAGCATGTTTCTTGATGGCGTCAGTTGGGCGCTGTTAATTACTGGCGGTTTTATGTGCTTCTCCGGTGGTATTGGCATTCACCGATTTCCTGATTTTTTCAGCCGTATGCATGCGGCAGGCGTAACTGATACCTTAGGCAGCGCCTTAATACTGATCGGCTTAATGCTACAAGCCGGCTGGGAAGTTACGGTGCTGGTTAAGCTTCTACTGATTTTATTATTTATCTTATTGACCAGTCCCACATCAAGCCATGCTCTAGCAAAAGCTGCTTTACATGGTGGCTTGCGACCTTTGCTGGGTAAATCATCTGATAACAGTGCTATTTCCGACAAGTTTGGGAAAGCACGCTCAGAAACCGACGGTCAATCTTGAGAAGTTAAAGGAGCAGAGTCATCGAAATTACCATTAATGTCATCCTTCTGGCACTGTTAACGTTAACTGCATTGTCTTTGGCGTTTACAAAAGACTTGTTTGCTTCCGTCATGTTGATGGGCGTATACAGCTTGTTGTCTGCAAGTTTTTTCGTGTTGATGGATGCAGTAGATGTTGCTTTTACCGAAGCTGCTGTCGGTGCTGGTATTTCAACCATCTTGATGGTGACTGTTCTATCTATGGCGGGACGCTTTGAAAATAGGCAGCTTCATCACCCGCGGATTGCTTTATTCGTTGTTTTGATTACAGGCGTCATGTTGGTTTACGGCACTTTTGATATGCCTGCTTTTGGTGATCCGAATGCACCGGTGCAAACACATGTTGCTCCTTACTATCTACAACAGTCGGCTCAGGATATTGATATCCCCAATGTGGTCACTTCAGTGTTAGCCAGCTATCGTGGATTTGATACCTTTGGTGAAGTGGTGGTGGTGTTTACGGCTGTGATTGGTGTCTTAGCAATGCTTGAGTTTTCGAGCAAAGCCGAAACTGAGAGTGGTACGCCAGCTCCTATGTATCAACATAAAATTTTGCGCATCGTTGGTAAAATTCTGATTCCGCCCATTATGTTGTTTGCACTGTACGTTCAATTTCACGGTGAATATGGCCCAGGTGGAGGCTTTCAGGCTGGTGTGATTTTTGCAGCGGCCATCATTTTACATGCCATGCTTTTTGGGGTTGAAACAACGCGCAAAGTAGTTTCAATGCCTGTTGTTAAGGTGTTGGCAGCGCTTGGTGTGCTAATTTATGGCAGCACGGGTGTGGTTGCCATGCTAAATGGTGGACGTTTCCTAGAATACAATACCTTAGCGGAGAATCCGGTCACAGGTCAGCATGTGGGAATTATTATCATTGAGCTTGGGGTTGGCATCACAGTAGCGACTGCCATGATGTTGATCTTTTTAACTTTTGCCCGTCGAGTTGGTAAAACCAGCGGAGAGAGCGCATGAATTTTCTAGAACAATACAATTACTGGATTGTCATCATTTTGATGATGAGCGGTTTTTATATTGTCATTGCCCATGGCAACCTAATAAAAAAATTAATAGGACTGACCGTTTTCCAGACTTCGGTTTTTATTCTTTATATCAGTATGAGTAAGGTGGCTGGTGGTACTGCACCAATCTTAAATGAAGCTTATAAGGTTTATTCAAACCCATTGCCGCACGTGTTAATTCTGACAGCGATTGTGGTAGGGATAGCAACCACAGCATTGGGCTTATCATTGGTGGTTAGAATTAAAGAAGCTTACGGCTCAGTTGAAGAAGATATCATTCAAGAAAAAGACTTGCTGCAAGAGGGTTCTCAGGAGTGATAGAACATTTACCGATACTGCAAGTGATTGTTCCTTTACTTGCAGCCCCTATTTGTTTGATTTTGCGAGAGGCACAACTCGTTCGTTGGTTCACTTTTATTGCCAGTGTTTTAGCACTTGTGATCAGTATCTTGTTGCTACAACAGGTGCAGACTCACGGTACTTTAAGCTATTCGTTGGGCGGTTGGGATGCGCCTATTGGCATTGAATATCGTATCGATTTGCTAAATGCTTATTTGTTGATCCTGGTGACTTCAATCAGCTCAATTGTGTTATTGGCTGCTGGTCCCAGTCTAGGTAAAGACTTAAGTGAACGAAAAGAAACCTACTTTTATGTGGCTTATCTTTTGTGCTTAACCGGTTTGTTGGGCATCTTGGCCACCGGTGATGCTTTTAACGTTTTCGTCTTTTTAGAAATATCATCGCTTGCTTCTTATACCATGATTGCCATGGGGCGAGACCGCCGAGCATTATGGGCGTCCTATCAATATCTGATCATGGGTACTATCGGCGCGACATTTATTCTGATCGGTATCGGTTTGATGTACATGATGACCGGCACCTTGAATATGTACGATTTGGCAGAGCGTCTGCCAGAAGTGCAGCAGACTAAAACCGTATTCACCGCTTTTGCGTTTTTCGTGGTTGGCGTTTGCTTAAAGCTGGCACTATTCCCACTCCATTTATGGTTGCCTAACGCTTATGCTTATGCACCATCAATTGCTACAGTTTTTCTGGCTGCTACGGCAACCAAAGTGGCTATCTATGTCTTGCTAAGATTTATTTTTAGCGTCTATGGCTTTGAGTTCTCCTTCTCGCACTTGCCATTACAGGAAATTTTAGTTGCTCTTGGTTTGATGGGAGTCTTTGCCGCATCAATCGTGGCAATTTACCAAGATAATGTGAAGCGACTTTTCGCCTATTCAAGTGTGGCTCAAATTGGTTACATGATTTTAGGATTAGGCGTTGGCTCAAAAACAGGTTTAACCGCCACTCTGCTGCATCTGTTTAATCATGCTTTGATGAAAGGCGCCATATTCCTCGCTTTGGCGGGATTGGTTTATCGGGTGGGAAGTGTCCATCTTCGAGCATTCTCGGGTCTCGGTAAGCAAATGCCGTGGACCATGGCTGCCATTGTAGTTGGTGGTTTGAGTTTAATTGGTGTGCCGTTAACGGTTGGCTTTGTAAGCAAGTGGTACTTGGTTTTAGCTTTATTAGAGTCGAACTGGTGGCCGATTGCTGTATTAGTCTTAATCGGTTCATTGCTGGCAGTGATTTACGTATGGCGAATTGTTGAGGTTGCTTATTTCCGTAAAGCCATGCAAGACACTGCACCTTACAAAGAAGCACCTTTGATGATTTTGATTCCAACCTGGATTCTGGTATTAGCCAATATTTATTTCGGCATCGACACTGGCTTTACCGTTGGCCTGTCCGAGCAGATTTCTGCAATCTTGTTTGAGGGGGCAAAATGATTGAGCAAAGTGTTCTAATGCAGTTGATCATCATTTTGCCGTTATTGGCAATTCCGGGCATTATTATTTTCGGCAAGTGGCCTAACTTGCGTGAAGCAGTGACCTTGATCGCTGGCGGCTTATTGCTGATAGCTGTCATTATTTTTTATCAGAACTTTGATGCAGGGCAGGCAGCTTATGTTCAGTGGATTGAGTTGCTGCCAGGTTTAAATATTTCGTTTCGAGCTGAACCATTAGGGGTTTTATTTAGCCTGGTGGCTGGCTCCTTATGGGTGGTTACTTCGATTTACGCAATCGGTTATATGCGTGGTCATAATGAAGTGAACCAAACCCGCTTTTATGCGTGTTTTGCTGTGGCTATTTCAGCCGTTATGGGCTTGGCTTTCGCTGACAACCTGTTCACTTTATTTATCTTTTATGAAGTCCTGACTCTGTCCACTTATCCTCTGGTGACCCATGCGGGTACCAATAAGGCTAGGCAGGGCGGCCGTACTTATTTATCCATACTACTGGCGACCTCTATCGGCTTCTTGTTGCTGGCGATTGTCGGCACCTGGTGGCAGGCTGGTACATTAACCTTTACTCAAGGTGGTGTATTTGACGATAGTACCTCTAAGGTAGCAGCCAGTGTATTGCTGGTGCTGTTCATCTTTGGCATTGGTAAAGCGGCCATTATGCCATTCCACCGTTGGTTACCGGCGGCAATGGTGGCGCCAACGCCAGTCAGTGCTTTGCTACATGCGGTTGCGGTAGTTAAAGCCGGTGTCTTCACCGTCTTAAAAGTCTGTGTTTATATCTTTGGCATTGATTTGCTACGCGATATTCCGGTCACTCAATGGTTACTTTATTTAGCGGCCGCTTCGGTGCTGCTTGCTTCGTTGGTCGCCATGCGCCAGGATAATCTTAAGAAGCGATTGGCTTACTCCACGGTGAGTCAATTAGGCTACATCACGATTGGTGCTTTGCTCGCATCGCAGGCCGGTATTCTCGGTGGCGCTTTGCACATTGTTGCCCATGCATTCGGGAAGATTACTTTATTCTTCTGTGCGGGCGCGATTATGGTGGCGGCCCATAAAACAGAGATCAGTGACATGAGAGGGCTTGGTAAAGCCATGCCGATTACCATGATTGCATTCTTCATCGGGAGCTTGAGCATTATTGGCTTGCCCCCAGCTGGTGGTGTCTGGAGTAAGTGGTATTTATTGATGGGAACCTTAGACACTCACCAGTGGGTTGTGATGAGTGTTTTGATGGTCAGTTCTTTACTGAATATCGCCTATCTGTTACCAATCCCATTGCGAGCTTTCTTCCCGGGGGCTGGCCCTCAAGCGGCAGATTTCCGTGAGAATGCAAAAGTTATACGAATTGAAAGAGCTCAGATTAAAGAGGCTCCGTGGCCATCATTGGTTGCCTTATCATTGACGGCAATAATGACCATGGTGTTATTTTTCTGGCCTCATGTGTTTTACGAGCTGGCCGCTTCTGTAGCAGGTTTGTCCGGAGGTATTAATGGCTAAGCAAGATAATACTGAGAAACAGTATTTATTTGATAACCCGAAAAATGTTAAGCGCCTTCTCTATGTGGTGTACGCCATTTGTATTGTCTTGGTTCTATTAGACTTTGTCATTCATCGCCATATTTATCATTCATGGGAATCATTATTTGGCTTTTACGCGATCTATGGTTTTGTGGGCTGTGTAGTCCTAGTATTGGTAGCCAAGTGGATGCGAACTTTTTTGATGCGTGATGAAGATTATTATGACCGTCGAGAATTGAAACAGTATAAAACTGGCAACCAGAATCAAGAGAAAGAAGCAGGAGGCGAGCATGTGGATGATTGAGATGCCAGCCTTCGCTCCGTTCTTTATTGGTGCGCTGATAGCTTTATTGACTCAAGGGCGTGTGCGTCAAGCGATATTGCTGATCACGCCGGTTTTAAGTGGCCTTCACTTATTAACAGTACCGGTTGGCACCAGCGTTGGTTTTGATCTGGCGGGATTCTCTTTGGAAATCTATCGTGTCGATAAGCTCAGCCTGCTGTTCGGTTATATTTTCCATATTGCTGCTTTCCTGGCTATTTTATTCTCCATTCACGTTAAAGATACGCTGCAACAAATCAGCGGGCTGTTGTACGCAGGCAGTGCGATAGGTGCGGTTTTTGCCGGTGACTTGCTAACGTTATTTGTTTTCTGGGAGCTGTTGGCCATAACCTCTGTATTTTTGATCTGGGCCAGAGGCACTGAACGCTCCTATGTGGCCGGTATGCGTTATCTGATCATTCAGGTGCTCTCCGGTGTTATTCTATTGGTGGGCATTATTTTCTACGCTTATCACAAACAAAGCATCAGCTTTAGTCTGATTGGCCTTGAAGGCACTGCGGGCTGGCTGATATTTATTGCCTTTGGCATCAAGTGCGCCTTCCCAATGTTGCACAACTGGTTAACCGATGCCTATCCGGAAGCCACACCTACCGGTACCGTTTTTTTAAGTGCCTTTACCACAAAGGTTGCCGTGTACGCCTTGGCGCGCGCCTATCCTGGCACCGAATTGTTGATCTACATTGGCGTCACCATGGCCTGTTTCCCGATTTTCTTTGCCGTCATCGAGAACGATCTTCGTCGCGTACTGGCCTACAGCATGATCAACCAGATTGGCTTTATGGTGGTTGGTATTGGTATTGGTACTGCATTGGCGGTAAACGGTGCTGTATCGCATGCGTTCAACGATATTTTGTTTAAAGGCCTGCTCTTCATGTCGATGGGTGCTGTGTTACACATGACCGGAAAAATAGACGGCTCAAGGCTCGGTGGTCTCTATAAAAGTATGCCCAAAACCGCTATTTTGTGCATGGTCGGCGCCGCTTCGATTTCTGCCTTCCCACTGTTTAGCGGTTTTGTCAGTAAGTCGATGGTGATGTCGGCGGCGATTGAAAACGGTTATGGCTGGGCCTGGTTGTTGTTGTTATTCTCGGCAGCCGGTGTATTCCACCATGCCGGTATCAAGATCCCATACTTTGCTTTCTTCGCACATGACTCAGGGATTCGCACCACCGAACCACCGAAGAATATGCTGATGGCGATGACCATTTCAGCGGTGTTATGTATTGCAATTGGTGTCTATCCGAACGCTCTGTATCAATTGTTGCCATTTGAAACCGGCTACAATCCTTATGATGCTACACACGTGCTCACTCAAATGCAGCTACTGTTCTTCTCTGCATTGGCGTTTATCTGGTTGAATTTACGTGGCATGTATCCGCCAGAGCTGCCATCGGTGAACTTGGACGCAGATTGGCTCTATCGCCGTTTGTTCCCTGCAACCTTGAAGCCATTACTTAACGGCATGTGGCGTCTGGATGATGCTTTCAGAGGCTGGTTTATGAGTCGCTTAAATGGAGCGCTTGGTATGTTGTCGCGTCATGCGCCGGATGGTGTCTTATCAAGAACTCAGCTTTCAGGAAGCATGGTCATCTGGGTCACTATACTGTTAGCGACTTTCCTGATATTAAGCTTCTGGTAGTTTTTGAACATTAATGTCAGACATGAAAAAAGCCGGCTCTCGCCGGCTTCTTTATAATTCATGCTAATTGCTAGCGTAAACTATTTACTCTGAAAATCATCAGTAATTATTGAACAATCACGAAGTTTTCAGTTTCTGGGCAAACACCTTCGAAATCAACTCGGTACTCCCAGTCGGCTGTTGTATCGCCACCGAACCAGTTACGAGTTTCCAGGCGTGCCTCTGAGCGCACACAGTGTTGCGGGGAAATGCTATAGCTTCTACCACTTCCTTTAGGATTGTCCCAATAAAAGTTGGTGATCTTAAAGCCGTTGCCGGCACCGGGGCCACTGCCGCGATATTTATTGGCGAAACAGGCATTACTTGATAAGCACGTCTGATCATTAACATACAGCGTACCTTTGTAAACATGGTGATCATAGTACTTAGAGGTCTCTTCACGGTTAAGTTTCTTAACATTGCTATTTAACCAGCTTAGGAGATTGACACCAGGAGTGGTGGATATGCTACCAGTATTATAGACCGAAGGATGTTTACAGTTACTCCACTCGCGGGTATCACGGCAGGCATCCATTGCTGTAAGCAGCTCAGCTTGAGAAGCGCTACATTGGCTTGGTGCTGATCGGCCATATTCGCCCCATGGATCGCAACGCTCTTTATGTTGAACGCTAATATCTAACCAGCGACGCATTTGAGCTAAGGTGCCTTGATTGCCACGATAATCTGCGAAGATTTGGCTGTGGCTGTAGTTATTATAAACCGTTGGGCGTTGGTAATTGTTGGTACTGAAATCAACGGCTGCCCAGTTGCTTTCTGAGGTATCTTGTACAAATTGGTTATATTTCTCCATGACATTTGATGTTGTTATGCTTGCTGCCAAGCCTTGAGGACCGCCGACTTGATCAGCATTAATGGAAACTTGCAGGTTATCCAGAGTTTGCTTAAATGCTGTTGACGAACCTGCTGCACCACCTATAGAGAAGTAGTCTGAAATTTTCAGGCCCAGCTCGGCTTTTTTAGATTCACGCTCTTCGTAGCTATACTTTTTAGCATCGAATACAAAAACTAAGTATAAAGCAGACCCCAGGTTTGCATTACTTATGAAGTTATCACCACAACGCTCACGAAAATCAGCTTTTGCCTCATCATCATTTGGAGAAAGCACTTGATTGACCAGCTCCGGATAAATCGCATCGGTCGGAGTGTTTAGCTTCCAGAATTCACGGCGATTCTTGACCTTAACCACGAAACGGACATGCTGGTCATCAGTTACCGATTTAACATAGCGTTCTTTTTCACCTGACAGTCCGAGACTAAAGTCGTCGCCAGTTACGCCAATTTTAGCTGATGCTGACACTTCGAGTAACTGAGCTAAGTGCCTATTATCATTGACATAATCAATGCTGAATGTGCTTGGCTGCAATGGCGCAGTTTGAGTGATTTGGAAATCAGGGTGTTCGACATCAAGACAGGTTTCTTTTAGTGCACCTCGAACCAAATCATAACCATCTCCTAGATAAAATCGGTCGCTGCTAGTGGTAGTTCCCATACTCCCCTGTATTGAGACAGTACTTTGTCCAACAGGCTGGTCCCTTGGAATGACTGTTTTAAAACTTTGTGCTGTTGAGTGGTGGTTAGCATTCTTTTGGTCGAGCGTACTAAGGAAACTGTACTTCGAATACAGGTTAGGTTTTGGCTTATAGTTGACAATCATTTTGTCACTGTATTTATAACCACTACACCCTTTGCTGTTACATGAACGAACTCTGTAACGCTTAACTTGTTTGCTTGAAGGTGAACTGAAGTATTTGCTGGTACCATAGCCGTCATAAATTTTTGACCAGCTACCGTTGTTTGTTTGTTGGTAGAGCTCGTTACGAACCGGATAGCCGTACCCATAACCACTAGACCAGTTGACTCGATAATTACTGCCATTGGTATAAACGGGTGTTTTAATAGAGCTGGGTGTTCCAGGAGGAGAGTAGGGGCCTGTGGTGCCGCCGCCGCCATCACAATCATCAATCGGTTCAATTTGATTGATGCTTGGGCTCTCGACACTGACAGGCTCTAAGCAGGGCTCTATGAGTTGGGGAGAAGCTTTCTGGTTGAGTGTTTCTTTGTCTTTTGCATGCAGTTCAGGTGAACCTGACCACAATATTGGCAATAGACACGCCATGGTGAGATATTTACAACTTTTCATGATTTAATGACCTTTCTCTGTTTGTGAATTAAGCTTCAAAACAGTGGCATAAATCAGAAAAAGTAGGCTGATGACGTTGTGATATTTAGTTGATTATAATTTAATGGCAACGTAATTCTAGAATTAGAAAAATAGTAATATACTTTATATATCAATAATTTATATTTGATAACCATATAGCAAAGAGAGTTCTTTAAGAGTCATGCCTAAAACTATAAAAATGGGGAGTTGGTTAGTTTACCCCGATTACAATAAACTCTGTTTCCAAAATGAAGACCATAATATTGAACCGTTAGCTATGGATGTACTGGTTTATTTTGCCCAGCACCCACAGCGAGTAGTTAGTAGGAATGAGCTCATTGAAGCCGTGTGGGGAGGGAGAGTTGTTGGTGACCATGCCGTTTATCGCATCATTAATAGATTACGGCAGATTTTAGCTAAGGACTCTCATCAGGAATACATCAAAACCATAAGGAAAAAAGGCTATCAGCTGGTATGTGATGTTAACCAATATGCCTCGCTTAAGGATTCATCTGAAGAATTCACGCATGCGTCGGATAGTCGTTCAGTTTCGAAAGAGCATAAGACGCTAACAGAATCTAACGTAACAAAACCTGAAGCATCCAACAGTGGTGAAATGTTTAAGCCGGAGAAGCTTGGCAAGAAAAGAACGTGGCGAACAGGCTTTCGTTGGTTGTTGCTATTATTGATAGGAATTAGTGTTGGGCTTTTTACAGTAAAGGTCTATTACTACTACTCATTGACTACTTATGATCGCTCAACACCACTGATTACGTTAGAAGGGGCTATTAAAGATCCCAGCTTTTCTCCGGATGGACAATTTATAGCTTTTAGTTACCGAAAAAGTGTCGAGGATGATTGGGATGTTTATGTGGAGTCACTGGTCGATGGCCGTCTCTATCAGATAACTGATGACATAACGGATGAACTCAGCCCCTCATGGTCACCGGACGGAACCAGAGTTGCTATTTTACGTTATGACAATCAACGTTGCATGGTTGACTCGGTTGCTGTTCCATTACCTGCTTCTTTAAAGGAATCGGTTGCAACCACTATGGTCAATTGTTTTGGGGTGTTACAGCATAATGATGTTGTGTGGGGGAAAGAAGGTAAATATCTCTACTACACTAGTGCTAGCTCAAAGGTTTCTCCGCTGCAGGTTTTTCGTCTCACTATATCGACCGGCAAGACAGAACAATTAACTAACTATACCCAAGGAGAAACCAGAGGTGCTCTCGGAATAAAAATTTCTCCTGATAATAATAAGCTTGCCATTTTGAAGGATATCAATTGGCGTAATAGCCGAATAGATTTGTTGGATTTAACCACGAATAGCGTCGAAACAATGCGTAAGCTGGTTGGTTGGAATCGATACTTTGATTGGGCGATGGATGGGGAAACCATTATTTATAACCGCAACTCTGCTGAAATCGATGCTTATAATGTTTTTATGAGTGTTGAAAAAAACATTGCTAAAAGTGTTGAGCCTATCTCTTTTCCCACTCACTCACCTATCAAGCATGAGCTGGCGGTGGTAACTGGTCGTAAAGTGGTTAATATTGTCGCAGAGCCATTAGGGGTAAGCTCTACAGCTGAACAAAAGCCACTTACCATTATATCCTCCAGCTCAATTGATAATTATGCGGAGTATGCGAATACGTCGGATCGTATTGCTTTTGTTTCAAGAAGAACGGGCGAGCCGCAGATATGGTTAAGAGGTACTGATGGAAGTGAGAAGCAGCTGACTGACTTCGAGACTAGCTTCGATATTAGGAGAATACGATGGTCTCCAAGTGATGAATCATTGCTGTTTATTCATAATAAATTCATTTACCAATTAACCCTGAATAACTTTCGGTTAAAAGTTCTGTATGAAGCACAAGGCAGTGAATCTATAGAAGGGGAGTCCTGGACGAATAATGGTCATTCAGTGTTATTTTCTTCAGATCGCGATGGCGACTGGCAAGTCTATAAACTGTTATTAGACGAAGAAAGCATTGAGCCAGTTCCTAAGCAATTAACTCAGAAAGGCGGTTATGCTGCTTTCGAGTCTGCTGATGCAAATGGAATTTTCTATTTAAAGTATCACACCAAAGGGTTGTGGTTTAAGAGTTATGGTTCTGTAGAAGAGGCTCGCGTAGTAGACAATATCGATGTTTTTAGCTGGAACAGTATCTACTTAAGACAGAATAGTATTTATTATTTGTCCAACGACTATCCTAAGATGAGTATCTATCGTTATGACCTGGCTGAGAGAACCAACTCATTTGTGCAAAACTATTATGGTTCACCATGGTTGCTGTCCGTGTCGCATGAAGCTGATAAGATTCTTTACCAGCGCCATACGCAAACACAATCATCGTTAGTGTTGTTGAAGCCTTGAGCTGGTGAAACTCAAGGCAAGATCATGAGATTAATTAGCACTACAGAAAACATTAAACAGCCTACACATAAAGCCGCGCTCTGTGGTGTCTTCGCCATCGTTACCGGTTCCTGGCTCATCAGCTTGGTATTTTAGTGGGGAAGCAGTGGTGTAGTGTGAGTTCTCGTGGGTTAACCCATAGCCAGAACCAATCATTATCATTATTAGTAAGACATAGAGTGATTTCATGTAACTTCTCCTTCAGCATTATTGCCGTTATTAATCAGGTTGAGCCCCATGGTGAGGCGGACTAAATCTTAGTTTGCCCTGACTTTATTAGCCAGTCGGATTGGTTAATGTTTATTTAATGAAAAGTTAAGCAGCATAATATTTCAGGATTATTGCCAGGCAGCGTAAGCATGAGCCTACTCACTCGGCAGGTTTATCTTTTAAGGGTTTTAAGGTATTTTACTGCGCTGGCATGATACTAGAAGTGGTTGATTTTATTTCAAGCCTTGTCAGGAGCGGTGATATTTCTCAAGGTGGTTAGCGTTACAGCTGGAAATGGCTCTTACTATGTGCTAAAAAGTCTGTGACAATTGACCTCTTACCAGTTACAAGAATTCTTAAATTACGGGGATAGCTGATGGTTTCAACAGCTAAGGCGTTAACGCCAGCTGCTTTCGCAGAACAATATATCGTTGAATCAATTTGGAATGGCAAATTTGCCGCCGGTACTATTTTGCCTGCCGAACGTGAGCTGGCGGAGATTATTGGGGTAACGCGCACCACATTGCGTGAAGTATTACAACGTTTGGCTAGAGATGGCTGGTTAACGATCCAGCACGGCAAGCCAACCAAGGTGAATGATATTTGGCAGTCGGCTACGCTGAACGTGCTGGATACGTTGATTACATTAGATGATGAAGGCTCCATGAAACTGGCTGATGATTTGTTACAAGCCAGAACTTCAATTGCCAGTATTTTCCTTCGTCAAGCCGTCAAAAATGACCCGCAACAGCTTTTAGATGTGCTTAAAGAGCTGGATGATGTGGAAAACGATACTGACGGTTATATAGATTTTGACTGGCATTTCCATCATACCGCAACCCGAGCTTCCGGGAATCCGATTTACACCTTAATGTTAAACGGCTTCGAAGCCATTTATTATAAGCTTGGTCGCTTTTATTTTGGCTGGGAGCAGACGCGTAAGTTGGCTTACCAATATTACAAAGATCTGGAAGAGGCTATTGGTAAAGGCGATGCTGATCAAGTGGTTAAAATCCTTTGGGATTATGGCCATGAAAGCGGTGAGCTTTGGAATAAAGCCAAATCAGAGTTGAAAAGTTTTAGTGAATTGGGTGCATAAAATACTGGTAAGTCCACTTGCATAAAAGCACTGTAAAAGAGTAGGATTGGGGTAATTCTGCATATAAACAAAACGAATAACGGCTTTATAAGCCGTTTTATACCGAATGGGAGTTAAGAGATGAAAAAAGCTTTATACGGAGTCGCGCTGTTGAGCAGCATGATTTTGACGGCTTGTACTGACGGTCCAGAAGAACCAAAAATTCCAGGTGTTAGTGACGGTAGCACTAAACTTATTGCTCCTGTTTATGCGCCCGGTGATGGTCAAATACCAGTTCCAAACGATCTATTATTTAGCGGCACACAAGATTTAACTCTTAATATCCCAACAGCTGATCCAACGGACATGTCTAACCCGCAAAATGCCATCAGTGCATTAGATGGTTGGTCGACTCATGCGCCCTTTAGCTTTTCAATTCGTGGTGAAATCGATGGCTCAACGGTAACCCCAGGGCAAAGTGTTCGTGTGTTTAAAGTATCGGTTAATCGTCCCGAAGCTATAGAAGGTACCGGCATTCCAGCACCAACAGGCCCAGTGACTGGCGTGGAAGCTGAACTTGAACCTGGTGTGGAGTTTGTTGCGACACAAAATAGTCCCACTTCAGTTGCTATCATTCCACTAGTTCCTTTAGAACCACAAGCGAGTTATGTGGTAATTGTTACTGATGGAATTTTAGATGCTAACGGTAACCCTTTAACTTCTGATACCCAGTTTGCAGTGGTTAAATCACCTGATGCCATTGCTCCGGATGCACCAACAGCTGCTCTTGAGCCGCTACGCCAGTTGGTTAATACGATGCTTGTTGCGGTAGAAGCAGAAGGCATGGATCGTGCCAATATTGTTCTGGCTTACCAGTTCACTGTGCAGTCAGTTGCTAATGCATTGGTAACTGCCAATAATGCCTATGTTCAGGTTGCCGCGGATGCTGGTTTACGTCCAGCATCAAGTTTCTCAAGTTTGATGACTGATACCACGCCATTCACTGGAATAGGTGCTGCCAACCTTTACAAAGGTGAAGTAACCTTACCTTATTTACTATCCGCTCCTACGGCGGGCAACCCAACAGCAATATTGAACAGCCCGTGGGTTGGAGCGCAACAAATTCCAACTCCGCAAGGCCCTATTGCTAACCCATTAGCAGGTGCGCCGATTACTTATGCTAATCCTCTAGCGCAAAAAACAGGTGATGAGGTAGTTCCTCTATTAGTGTCCTTACCTAAAAATGTTAACTGCCCTAAACCTTATCCTGTGATGATCTTCCAACACGGAATTACCAGTAATCGCACGGCAATGCTTGGTATTGCTGATACTATGGCCAGTACCTGTACAGCTGTTGTTTCAATGGACTTGCCATTACATGGTATTGCCGCTGATAATCAGGTTCATCAAGGGCTTCAACTAGCAAGTGGCGGCGCTATAGGTATTTTTGAAGATTATGCTGCCGGAGATGTTCGTGAGCGTACCTTTGGCGTTGATTACATTAACAATGCTACTTCCGCTCCAGGTCCAGATGGTATTCCAGATCCTTCAGGCGCACATACTATTAACCTGACCAATTTAGTCGTCTCTCGTGACAACTTGCGTCAAGCAGCATTGGACTTATTGGTTCTTGAAGAAGCTATACCGGCGATGGATGTGGATGGTGACACTGTTCCAGACTTTGATCCTGATAATGTGAGCTTTATGGGTCATTCATTAGGTGGTATTGCAGGTTCTAAATTTATCGGTTTGAGCGATAAAGTCAAAGTTAGCGTACAGGCGACTACTTCAGGAAGTATCGCTCAAATGTTAGACGGCTCAGCGTCATTTAGTCCGCGTATTCGTGCTGGACTGGCGGCGGCTTCTGGCGTTCCGGCGGATGACCCTGCATTTGAATCGCAAGTGTTAGCTCCATTCTTGTTTGCGGCGCAAACCGTTGTTGACTCTGGCGACCCTGTTAACTATGCAGTGTTAGCGCGTGCTTTGGATATTCCAACACTTGCTTTGCAAGTTCAAAACGATCAAGTGGTACCTAACGCTGTTGCAGGCGCACCGCTTGCTGGCAGTATTCCACATGCTGCAGTATTTGGCTTGCCAACAGTTACCGAGTCGACGGCAACAGATCGCGCGTTCTTGAAATATGTTTCAGGTGACCATGCTTCGCCTTTAAGCCCTGCAGCTGATGCAGCAGTAACAGTTTCCATGCAAACTGCGATTGCTAACTTCATCGCCTCGGGCGGTACACAGGTTGTAGTATCTGATCCAAACTTGGTAGAACCATAAGCCAAAATAATGGTTTTCCAGTAAAGCCCTCGCAAGAGGGCTTTTTTGTGGCTGCTGGAAATGACTCAAAGCACTTTATCGATAAGAAGCTAACTGTTATACCTTTAGCCAAGTCGGTGTTAAAATAGCCAGCTATTTTGCGCCTCAAGGCATAATGAACCTTGATAGGGCAAGAATTGACAGTCTGACATTCGGAGAATGACTTGGAATTTTTAAGTGAATACGGTTTATTTTTATTAAAAACAGCCACTATTGCAGTGGTTATTATCATTATTATCAGCTTGCTGATTAGCGCAGGTCAAAGACAGCGTTCATCCAGTAAAGGCGATATCAAGGTAGTTAATCTTGGCGAAGCTATTAAAGATAATAGCCAGTCGATAAAGAATGAAATCCTGACAAATGCTGAGTATAAGCAACTTCTTAAAGAAGAGAAGGAGCGTGATAAGAAGCAGGAAAAGGACGCAAAGCAGAAGCTTAAACATGCTAAGAAATCGGCAGGTAAGGTAGCAGACGAACCTGTTGTTGCTATTGAGGCCTCTGATGATAAACCAGCAAGCGAAGAGGGTGATGTGGTTGCAGTTGATGGCGCTAGCGAGAGCCCGCAAAGGATGTATGTCATTGACTTTGAAGGTGATATTCATGCTTCGGGTGTCGAGTCATTGCGTGAAGAAGTTACCGCTATTTTAGCGACTGCCAATAAAAATGATCAGGTTATGATTCGTCTGGAAAGCCCTGGCGGTCTGGTGCACAGCTATGGCCTTGCTGCTTCGCAGTTGAAACGTATTCGGGACGCGGGTTTAAAGTTGACCATTAGCGTCGATGAGGTTGCCGCCAGTGGTGGCTATATGATGGCCTGTGTGGCTGATGAATTGATTGCCGCCCCTTTTGCGGTATTAGGCTCTATTGGCGTGGTTGCAGAAATTCCAAACTTTAACCGTTTATTGCAAAAAGCCAATATTGATTATGAGCAACACACTGCTGGCCAGCACAAGCGTACGCTAACCATGTTCGGTCAGAATACTACCGTTGCACGCGAGAAGTTTAAGCAGGAGCTTGAAGAAACGCATCAGTTGTTTAAAACCTTTATCCATGAAAATCGTCCAGATCTGGATCTGGATAAAGTGGCAACTGGCGAACACTGGTATGGTCGACAAGCCTTGGAACTTGGATTGGTGGATAAAATTCAAACCAGTGACGATGTTATTCTTGACGCTTTGAATAGCATGGATGTGTATGCCATTAAATATGAAGTCCGCAAGCCTCTTACAGAGCGTTTATCGGTTAATTTATATCAAGCTATGGATAAGTTCGTTCTGCGCTGGGTTCAGCGTTCATCACAAACTAATATCTTCAAATAAGTTGCGACGCTTTTATGGAGTTTGATTTTTGGGATAATTGCTGGGAGCGTGAGTCTCAGCCATTTCACTTGGCTGAGGCGCATACTTTTCTGGTCAAGTATGTGCAGCAGTATTTTTCCAGGGATGAAAAAATCCTAGTACCACTTTCCGGCAAATCCCTGGATTTAGTGTTCCTAGCTGAACAAGGCTATTATCCGATCGGTATTGAGTTTAACCCCAAAGCAGTCAATCGATTTATTCAAGAAAACCAACTGGAATTTGTGTCGCAATCTTTTCCTGCCGCCAAAGATCATCAATTAGTCCGTTATCATAATGACACCATCGAAGTGTGGCTGGCGGATTTTTTCGAAGTTACGCAAAATCATATAGGAAACTTTAAGCAAGTCTATGACAGAGCGGCATTTATTGCTTTGCCAGAAAGTATGCGCCAACCATACGCCAGGCATTTAAAAAGCTTATTGGCAGAGAATGCGACTATCCTTCTGGTCACCATGGATTATCAGCCTGATGAGATGTCAGGCCCCCCATTTCTCGTCACTTCGAATGAAATCAAACAGCAGTTTCCAGAAGGGAAAGTTGAAGAGCTGTGTCGTTGCAGCCTGCTAGACAGTCACCCGCGCTGGAAAGAACTTGAGCTAAGTCGTTTAGACGAAGTGTTATACAAAATTACTTTTTAATGATTATGAAAAATACTACCCCTTACGGACTTTGGCAGTCACCCATCTCTCCCGAAATGTTAGCCAGCAAATCAACACGCTATGGCCAGATGCAGTATATCAACGATGCTGTTTATTGGCTGGAGTCACGTCCGCACGAACAGGGACGTGGCGTCATAGTGCGTTCTCACAATGGAGAGCGAGAGGATGTGACACCAGAGGGTTTTAATGTGCGTACTCGCGTACACGAATATGCCGGTGGTGATTTCTGGGGTAGGGGTGAGCATTTACTTTTCGCCGATGATGCTAATCAACAGCTGTGTCTGCAAAACCTGACCACAAACAGCGTTGAGTTTATTACGCCAGAGCCTCCCATTAAGCGTAGTTTGCGTTACTGTGATGGCGAAGTGGCTCCCAACATGGCGTATACCGTTTGTGTGCATGAACGACATGAAGTGGATGAGGTCATTAATGAGCTGATTATGATTTCGTTGTCAGCACCTTTTACCAAGCACGTCATTGCCCAGGGTGCTGACTTTTACTCCAATCCACGAATTAGTCCCGACGGCAAACAGTTGTGCTGGATTAGCTGGAATCACCCGAATATGCCATGGGATCAAACTGAGCTGTGGTTAGCTGACATTTCTGACTCCGGCGACATTTCTAATCAATGCAAAGTTGCTGGTGGTGACAATGTTTCGGTCTATCACCCTTTCTGGTCGGCGGACAATCAGCTGTACTACGTAGCTGATCCAGAGGGCTGGTGGCATATTTACCGTTTAGGTTCTGAGCAGCCGGTGCATGACAAACTGGATATTGAGTTTGGTTTGCCACAGTGGGTGTTTGGTTGCCATACGGTGCAATGGCTTGATGACAAATCTTTGGTGGCTATTGGCACCAGAAAGGGCCAGCAGGCACTGTATCAAATCAGTCTTGAAACAGGTTCCGTCGAGCTGTTTAGCGATAACTGGACGGCGTTTAATGGCCAGATGGTTACTGGCGGTGATGCGCTGTATTTTATGGCAGCCAATCCGCAGACTGGAGAAGCGGTTTATCAGGTAAATATGCACAGTCGTAAAGCTGAGCAATTGACTGACAGTGATAGTGACCAGCTTTCAGAATATCTCTCTGTGCCGAAACATATCGAATTTCCAACTACTGGCGATCAAAAGGGCTATGGTTATTTTTATCCGCCGAAAAATCCTGAGTACCAGTCATCTGAAGGTGAAAAGCCACCCTTGATTGTTATGAGTCATGGCGGGCCAACCGGCATGACCGATAACGGTTTAAATCTGACCATTCAATATTGGACCAGCCGTGGCTTTGCAGTAGCAGATGTCAATTATCGTGGCAGCACCGGCTATGGTCGTGCCTATCGCGATAGCCTGAAAGGGCAATGGGGAATTCTGGATGTGGATGACTGCATTGCCATGGGGCAGTATCTGGCAAAGCAAGGCTTGGTAGATGGTTCAAGAATGGCGATTAGGGGTGGCTCAGCGGGCGGTTACACCACTTTGTGTGCGCTAACCTTCCATGACGTTTTCAAAGCCGGCATGAGCCGTTACGGCGTTGCTGAGCTGGTTTCACTGTCGCAGGACAGTCATAAGTTCGAAATTCGCTATCTGGATTCGGTCGTCGGGCCTTACCCCGAGTACGCAGACCTCTATCACGAGCGTTCGCCCGTCAACCATACAGAACTACTTTCTTGCCCAATTCTGATATTGCAAGGCTTAGAAGATAAGGTCGTTCCGCCTAATCAGGCGGAAGCAATGGTCAAAGCACTTGAAGAAAAAAGCTTGCCTTATGAGTACATTACCTTTGAAGGGGAAGGGCATGGTTTCAGAAAGCCTGAAACTATCATTAAAGCCTTTACTGCTGAGCTTGAGTTTTATCAGAAGTATCTGCTTTAATAATTAGGGAAGGATAGTTATTGAGTCTCGTGGGGGACTGACGAGGTTTGGTCAATTTCAAGATCATAGAATAGAGTGAAATAGCCATCCTCGGGCTCAAGTAGCAAGTCGACACTTAAGAGAAATTGTAGCGGTGAATCTTCGGTGTAAACAGTTTGAACGGATAGCTCAAACATTCCTTCTCGGTCTTTATCCTGCAAAACAGGGTGTTTTTGTAGCGCCTTGAACTGTTCGACTCCTTCCTCATCAAGTCGATACCAGCTAATATGCTCAACACTGTCGTCCTTGAACCAGTGTTTAACAGTCCTTATCTTTTCTTCCTCAAGCTTCTCCAGAGATAAGTATTGGTCAATGTAAGTTTCAGTGTCCTTGTAACTATATGTGAGTTGGTTTGCCTCTATAACGTTAGTTTTGGTATTGCTACGAACTCTGACTCGGACCTCTTCAGGGTTAAGCTGAATAAAATCTTCCTCATCAAAACTCGACATTTTAAGCATAGTGGATAAAGGCACATTAGAGCATGCCTGCAGGAGCAGAATATGGATAGTAACAATTAATAGCGCGCTTAACTTTTTATCCACTATGACTCCCTTGTGATTTTTACTTCTAAAGCCAGTATATTGCAGTCTTGAGACTTTAGCTTTACTTTGCGCCTTCTTTTTGTGCTTTTCCAATGTCAAATTCATGCTCATCAAGCAAGGTAAAGAAACCATCTTCCGGAGTTAAAAGCAGATCAACACTCATTAAGATTTGCTCAGGGACTTGATCACTAAACTCAAAGTTGACGGTGACTTTAAATTTCCCTTCGCGGTTCTTCGTTGTCATTAGAGGGTGTTGTTGAAGTATTTTAAATTTCTCTACTCCTTCTTCATCAAGCTGATACAGACTGGCATGCTCAAAACTGTCCTCAGAAAACCAGTGCTCTATAGTGTCTACATTTTCTTCTATCAGCTGCAATGAAAAACTTTCATCAAGAACGCCTTCGGGTCCCTGGTATTGGTAGCGCAGAACATTCTTCGTTATTGCGTTATGTTGAGTATTGCTGCGAACCTTAACGCGAACTTCCTCAGCAGTAAGTTCTGCGAAACTATGCTCATTAAAGCCAGACATTTTCATCATGGTGGATATAGGAATGCTGGAGCAGCCCTGCAGAAGAAAGATTAAAACTAAACTTTGAATGATGGCGGTAATTATTTTCTTCATCATTATTCCTTGTGAGGTTGATTATTGTATTGTTTGATAAAAAAAAGAGGTGGCAAGTGCCACCTCTGAATTATAGATATTCTTAATGAATGATCAATTAATCGTCAAACTCGGTGTGAATTTTTGGATGATTATAAACATCCTTATCCAGCTCATTTTCACTTTTGGCAACGATAACACTGACTGCGGCGTCACCAGTAATATTGACAGCGGTACGCGTCATATCGAGTAGTCGGTCAATACCCAGGATCATACCGATCGCTTCAACAGGCAAGTTAACCTGTAACAGTACCCCTTGGAGTAGAACTAAACCTACTCCAGGTACTCCAGCTGTACCGATTGAAGCTAGAGTCGCGGTAAGAACAACTGTGAGCAATTGAGCCATACTCAAATCGACACTGTAGGCCTGCGCAATAAATAAAGTGGCTATGCCTTGCATAATGGCGGTGCCATCCATATTGATGGTCGCACCAAGCGGTAAAGTGAAGGAATAAGTATTGCGGTGGACACCGAGGTTTTTTTCAACGCAACGCATGGTAACCGGCAGGGTAGCGTTACTGCTGGAAGTACCGAAGGCGGTAAGCATCGCTGGCCACATACCTTTGAAAAAGTTAATGGGATTGAGGCGAGCCAGAAAAGTTACTAATATCCCGTAAGTGAATAGTGCATGGATTATTAATCCAGCAATAACTAGTCCGAAATAGTATCCAAGTCCACCTATCAACTTCTCGAATGGGAACGTTGCAAAGGTTTCAGCTATTAGACAGAACACACCATATGGCGCGAAGCGCATAATGATATTAACTAGCTCCATCACCACCTTATTGACATCGTTAAACCAGTTTCCGATACGCTTACCTTTTTCGCCGGACATAGTTATTGCTAAACCAATTAAGATGGCAAATATAATGATTTGTAGCATGTTGGCAGTAACCATGGCTTCAAATGCATTGGTTGGGATGATGTTTATTAGTACTTCTATAAGTGGTGGCTTATCGCTGGCGTCAAAGTTTGCATCACCTACCGGCATACCAACACCGGGTTTGAATATTGAGGCTAGTGTTAAAGCTCCTGTTAAAGCAATTGAGGTTGTAAGTAGATAAAGGCCGATAGATTTCAAACTGAGCTTTCCCAGCTTTGAAGGGTCAGCCAGGGAACTAACACCGCATACCAGTGACACCAGTACCAGCGGAACCATAAGCATTTTTAAGGCATTGATAAACCAGCTTCCGCCAACTTCAAAGATTCCATTCACAAAATAAGTGTAAGCCCAGCTATCATTCTGGATAGCAGAGCAAGCATCTTTAGAAACATCTTTTGCGCATTGATAGTCGCCAAACTGTAGGAAGAGTACACCAACCAGCGCACCGGCAACCATAAAGATAAGGATCTTTAAACTAAGATTCATAATTATTAGCCCGATTTTCGAATAGTGGAACTCTAAGCGATTGGCATAAAAACTGCAAATTTAGTGTTGACTGCTTATGATTACAGGTGTAATCTTGATTTTAGATTACAGGTGTAATCATAAATAACACAGACTGATGTGAGTAAAGTATGTCGATCAGAGTGAGTGAAGCAGAAAAGAATGTTATGGATATTCTGTGGCAGGAATCTCCATTAACCAGTACCGAAGTGGTTGAAAGACTTCAATCACAGGACTGGAGTGAAAAGACAGTTAAAACCTTTCTTAATCGTTTGGTTAAGAAGGGAGTTGTGACTTTCCAGAAAGACGGTCGTCGCTATTTGTATTCTCCCGCCATAGAGCGTGATGAGTTCCTGGCTGACGAAAGTGAGAGTTTTCTGGATAAAATGTTTAAGGGCAATATGAAAGAATTGCTTGCTACTTTCGTTGATAATAAACAGTTATCAAAGGATGAGCTGGATTATTTAAAAGGCTTGCTCAATGACAAGGAGAGTGGCGATGTTAAGTGATCTTAAAATGAACAGTTGGCTGGATGCTTTCTGGCATTTTAATCTCGACTTAAGTGTTATTGTCCTAACTGTCCTGATCGTTCGATTTTTTATTCGAAAAACCACTAAAAGTTATAATTCATATTTGCTCTGGCTAGCGATTCCGGTTGGTTTTGTTGTCGCCAAAATCATTGCATCCATTGATTTTAGTGGCGCAAGCTCCGATTACATTGGACAGGCCGTATCAGTCATGATTGCGCGGCCTGTGGAAACCCTGCAGAACTATTGGTGGCTTGGAGCATTATGGTTATCCGGTACAACGCTATTGCTATTAAGGCTGATTATTCAGCACATAGAACTGAGAAAAGATCTAAGAAAAATTGAAAGACCGCTTGATGAGCTGCCAGGTATTCATTTAATAAGTAATAGATACCGTGTAATTGCCGTAGAACATAAAGAAATGTCGCCAGCAGTTTATGGCTTCGTCAAACCTACCATATATTTTCCGATTCATGTTGCACATAAGCTCTCCGTGCAGCAGATTCAATTAATTATTGAGCATGAAGAGCAACACATCAAACAAAAGCACTTATGGCTAAATTTGCTGTGGGATGTGCTGGTCTGTATTGGTTGGTTTAATCCACTCATTTATATTGCTCGAAAAAATTTCAGGCATGATCAGGAATTATTTTGTGACTACTTGGTGCTCAATAAAGGCAATCAATCACGAACTAAAGATTATGGTCATGCGCTACTATCAACAGTTTCTGCCACTCACTCTGTAAGTCTACTTTGCTCATGGAAGGTTTTTAACCAACTTGAGGAAAGAATTATGAATATAACAGAACCGTTAAACAAAACCGGTAAGGTAATCATGACATTAGGCGCAGCCTTTGTTTTGAGCTGCTGTGCCGTCTATGCTGCGAATAAGGAGCCAAAACAAGAGCGTATTGTAACCACTGAAAACATAGTCATTGATGATGAAGGAAACAAAAAAGTTGTTATCGAATTTAGTGAAGGTGATGGTATTACCTATCTACAGGAAAATGACAACTACTACATCCTTGAAGGTGCCAATAAACGACCAATGACTGAAAAGGAGCGCAAAGAGTTTGAACAAAAACATCAAGAAGCTCAAAAGCACTTAATGGAAACAGAGCAAGAATTAATTCTTGTCGAGAAAGAGCTTGAGAATGCTCATAGAGTATTAGTAATGCACGAAGATGAGATCGAGAATGTCCATCTCGAAATCGAAAAAGCCCATGAGGCTTTGGAGAAAGCCCAAAAAGAAATTGAAGTAGAATTCAACAAAGGGGAGATTTCCAAAGAAGAAATGGAGCAGGCTAGAAACGCCATCATGAAAGCCAAGGAAGAAATGTCTAGCGACAAGATGAAGAAGAGCATCCAAGTTGACATGGAGCGAGCTAGAGCCGAGATGGAAAAAGCGCGTGCTGATATCGAGAGTCAACGACAGGAAATCATTATTATGCGAGAGTCATCGGATGCTGAGAAAGGTTCTCATAGAGTATTCAGGATAGGTGATAAAGAAATAGTTGACGAAGAGAATAAACAAATCCGAGTGATGAAATGGACAAATGATGATGGTAAGGTTTTTTCAACCAAAAACGGAAACTTCATGGTTCTTGAGGATGGAAAAGAACGTGAAATGACGAAAGAGGAAAAGGTGTTATTTGAGAAGAAAATGCGCACTATTCCAAAACCAGAGATGCCACGTATCCCACCGCAGCCTAAAGAACCACCGCCACCAAAAAGTGCTGCAAAAGCAAAAGAGGCAGAAGTTGCGGTTTTCACTGTACCGCCACAGTATCCCAAAGTAGCAGCAGAAAAGGGAATTGAAGGGCATGTAACATTTAAATTTGATGTCGATAAAAATGGTAAACCATTAAATATTCGTGTTCATGAATCAGTTCCGGAAGGTATTTTTGATGAAGTGGCGATGAATGCTATTCAGCAATGGGAGTTTGTAGAAAGAAATCATGGTAAGAAAGATCTGAAGTATATGATTAAGTTTGATCTAGGGCAAAGTGAAGCGACCAAGCCACCTCAGCCACAAAAGCCTGAGCAATCAAAAGCAGCCAAGAATGAAGCTAGCAATAAACTTGAGCAGCTATTAACTTTTAAACTTCATGTTAACTCAAAGTCTGAAAGTGCACTTGATAAGCTTGTGAAGGATGAAGTTCAAGGTTGCTAATTAAAAAGTAAGAGTAGTCCATAAAAAAGCCCGCGATTTGCGGGCTTTTTTGTGTTTGAGGCTTTTTAAACCATCTGGAAAGGATAAACCGAGCCCAGATTTAAAATCTTGGTTAATTCGTCCAACGCCATACGTGACTCGTTTAACAGGCTTGGATCTGCTAAATCATCTTCGGTTAGCGTATCGCGATAATGTTTTTCAACCCAGGCGTTAAGTGTGGCGAACAGATCATCATTCATAATGACATTCTGATTCATGGCGCTAACTTCAGTTTCATTCAGCACGATGCGCTGACGTAAACAGGCAGGGCCGCCACCATTTTGCATGGATTGTTTTACATCAAAGATTTTAACTTCGCTAATAGGCGTATCCTGATCGACTAACCAATCCAGGTATTCTTTAACCGCAGGAACGGACTCGCATTCTCCGGGGGCGATAATCGCCATTTTACCATCCGGCAAAGTCACCAGTTGGCTGTTAAAGAGATATGACTTAACCGCATCTTCAACTGACACGTCATTGTTGCCCACTTCAACCACATGGAACTCTTCACCATCGAATGCACGTTCAAGATCAGTGTAGACCTGCATCTGATTTAAGAAGGCTTTCTGGTGCGCGAACAATACATTGCCATTGCCCACGGAAATCACGTCATTATGGAACACGCCTTTGTCAATAACATGCGGGTTCTGTTGAGCGAAGACTACATTGTCGCTGTCTAGCATATGAAGGCGTGCAACGGCCTGCGAAGCCTCAAAAGTTTGGCGTGCTGGATACTTATGTGGAGCAGGCTTGCTGTCATCAAAAGCGTACTTACCATAAACGAAGAAGTGTAACCCTTTTTTGCCATAGCCCTTGTCGCTGTTTACATCTACAAATCTTGTATGATTCGCAGCGCCTTCATCACCGAAGTGATCGCCCATTGGCAGAGCAGGGTGGTGTACAAAATGATTCTCGTCTTTGAACATGGCCTGCAATACTCGACCAGTGGTTGAGTGTTCAATCGAACGATGAAATTTATTGGCTAGATTAGCCGGGGTAAAATGAACCTTCTCATCGGCAGTATCGCTTGAAGGAGCCATGGTGCAGGCATTAGCTGTCCACATGCTGGACGCCGAGCTACAGGCTGCCAGTATTTTAGGAGCCTGTTTGGCGGCTTTGATGATGACCTGCGCATCGGTACCGGTAAAACCTAATTGGCGTAGTGTAGCCATATCTGGGCGCTCCATCGGTGCAATGACGCCTTGCTTTAAGCCCAGGTCATGCAGCGCCTTCATTTTCTGCAAACCTTGCTTAGCCGCTTCTTTTGGCTTGGCAATCAAGTTTGCGTTGGAAGTCGAGGCAACGTTGCCCACTGATAAACCGGCATAGTTATGAGTTGGGCCAACCAGTCCATCAAAATTAAATTCGTAAGCCATATTCTTATTAGTGCTCATTTATAGAGATACTCCAGGCGTTAGCGCTTCAGGCATGACACAGGCAGGGTTTTCAATCGAAGCCACCGGGTAGGCGCAGTAATCAGCAGCATAGTATGCGCTCGGACGATGGTTGCCTGAGTTACCGATACCGCCAAATGGCGCGGCGCTTGATGCACCGGTTAATTGGTTATTCCAGTTAACGATGCCGGCGCGGATGCGACGATAGAATGTATCGTACTGTGCTTGGTCATCGCTGAATAAACCGGCTGATAGACCAAAGCGAGTGTTATTGGCTTCTGCAATGGCGCTTTCGAAATCATCGTAACGATAGACCTGTAGAATCGGCCCGAAGAATTCTTCGTCTTCGTGTGGTACGTCAGTGACTTCCAATAGAGCCGGACTGACAAAACCGGTACCTTCTTTTATGTGCTCCATTTTGACCAGAGCTTTGGCGCCTTTATCGAGCAGGTTTTGCTGAGCGCGCACTAAATCTTTGGCGGCTTTTTCCGAAACCACGGGTCCCATGAACGGTTTATTTTCATCGTTATAATGACTGACGCGAATGTTTTTGACTGCTTCGGTGAGCATTTCGATGAACTGATCGCCTTGTGCTGTTTTGGGGACAAACAGGCGACGCGCACAAGTACAACGTTGGCCTGCAGATATATAAGCCGATTGAATGGTGTGATAAACGGCAGCTTTCAAGTCTTTAACATCGCCCAGAATGAGTGGGTTGTTGCCACCCATTTCCAGTGCCATAACCTTCCCAGGTTGTCCACCAACCTGTTTATGCAATAGCTTGCCGACCGTTTCGCTGCCGGTGAATAAAAGGCCGTCCACATGTGGGTGGCTGGCAAGTGCAATACCGGTATTGACTTCGCCTTGCACTAAATTAATAACGCCTTCAGGTAAGCCAGCTTTTTGCCATAATTTCACCGTTAACTCGGCAACTGCTGGGGTTAACTCACTTGGTTTAAATACAATAGTGTTACCAGCAATCAGCGCTGGAACAATGTGGCCATTCGGTAAATGACCGGGGAAATTGTATGGACCGAAAACTGCTAACACACCGTGTGGTTTATGGCGAGTGGCAGCAATACCAGCGCCCATCTCGGCTTCTTTCACGCCGGTACGCTCATGGTAGGCGCGAATCGAAATATCAATTTTACCGGCCATAGCGCCGGCTTCGGTTAACGTTTCCCAAAAAGGTTTGCCCGTTTCTTTAGCAATCAGCTCAGCAAGCTCTTCTTTATGATCTTTTAGTTGCTGCTCAAAACTTTTCATGATGGCAATACGCTCATCCAATGACTTCTGGCTCCAGTCCCAGCCAGCTTTCTGTGCGGCTTCAATCGCTTGGCCCACTTGTTCTTCAGTGGCTGCGTTACCTTGCCAGATGGCTTCGCCATTGGCTGGGTTAATTGAGCTAAAGTTGTCGCCTTGACCTGCGAGCCATTGATTGTTGATCATTAAGTTCTTGTGAGCTTTTTGAGTCATAGTAAAAAACACCTGTTGTAAATTCGATTAACGTTTGTTGCGTAAGCTTGCTGCGCGAACGGTATCGCCTTCTTTGACCTGTAATTGATCGAGAACGTCCTGACCGACTATGAGTTCGTCCGTATCAATGCGGGTTTCAAACACGGTAGTGCGGAACTCTTGCAGACGACGATTGCTGATCATGATGGATTCAGTTTCGCCTTCAGGTTTGCCCACACGGATGGGCATTAGGCGACTGGCGCGATAAGTCTTAATTTGATCTTTGGGTACTTCAATGGTGGGGCCAGCATCAAAAATATCCACATAATTTTGATAACGGAAACCTTCGCGCTTGAGCATGGCAAGCGCAGGGCGAGTATCCGGATGTACCTGACCGATTACCTGGCGGGCATCTTCCGACAACATGTCCACATAAATGGGGTGTTGCGGCATCAGTTCAGCGATGAACTGGTTACTGCCTAATCCGCTTATGGCATCCGCCTTAGCAAAATCCATGGTGAAAAAACGACGCCCTAATGACTCCCAGAATGGCGAGCGACCCTGGCCATCACTGAAACCACGCATCTCGGCAATGACCTTATCGGAAAATCGTTGCGGAAAATCTGCCATGAATAAAAAGCGAGACTTCGCCAGCAGACGGCCATTAATGCCGCCGCGATAATCAGGAGAAAGGTAGAGGGTGGCAATTTCAGTTGCGCCCGTGTAGTCATTACAGAGCACTAAAATTTTATGCTTGTTATAAATACCCAGATCATGGCTGGTATTCACAACGGTACTTAACTTGTAGGTATAAAAGGCTTCGTCCATACCGACGGCTGCCACTAACGCACAAGTACCGACGACCTTGCCGGTAGTCTCGTCTTCCAGCACAAAGAAGTAATATTCTGGCCCAGGCTCAACAATATCGCGGCTAATGGCATCCACTGAGTTCTTAATCTTGTCTTCGATGCGAACCGGGTCATTGGGCAAGGTTGTCAGGCCGGTTCCGGCGCTGGCAGCCAATGCTAAAATATCTTGTAAATCAGTATGTTGAGCTGGTCTGATAACCATGATTGAAAGTCCTGAATTCCTTAAAATGTAGCTTTGACTGGCGACACTGAAGCCTAAGCGGTTGATGATAATAGGAAATCTCACCACAGAAAGGAAGTGCCAGTTTGTAATATAAGAGACTTGTACGACCTGTCAGCCCTTTGAAATCAAGCGAAAGTTGAGCCAAACACTGGTACAGGGGTGGAATTTTAGCAGAAAAAAGGACATGATACCGACCTATTTCATTTGACTCATATTCACAGGGAACCAGGTTGGCCAACAGACCCTGGCCCTGTCACAAGCTAAGGTGATTTATGTCTGACAATTCTGCACATTCAAATTATACTCGCGCGACCTTTGATGAGGTGATGGTGCCTAACTACAACCCAGCGACTATCATTCCGGAGCGTGGCGATGGTTCGCGTGTCTGGGATCAAGACGGTAATGATTATGTGGATTTTGCTGGTGGTATTGCGGTAACCGCCCTGGGTCATAATCATCCTGCGTTAGTCAAAGCTCTTAAAGACCAGGCCGATAAGATCTGGCATTTGAGTAACGTTTTTACCAACAAACCAGCGTTGGAACTGGCAGACAAACTGACCAAAGCGACATTTGCCGATAAAGTTTTCTTTGCTAACTCTGGCGGCGAAGCCAACGAAGCGGCATTTAAATTAGTGCGTAAATACGCGCATGACAACTTTGGCCCAGAAAAAAGTGAAATCATTTCATTCAAACAATCCTTCCATGGTCGTACCTTATTTACCGTCTGTGTCGGCGGTCAACCGAAATACACCGAAGGTTTTGAACCATTGCCAGGTGGCATTTCACATGCGGAATACAACAACCTGCAATCGTTAGAAGCGATTATTTCAGACAAAACCTGTGCCGTTGTGATGGAGCCAGTGCAAGGCGAGGGCGGTATCGTTCCTGCCACTGAAGAATTCGTTAAAGGCGTGCGCGCGCTATGCGATAAACACAATGCATTGCTAGTGTTTGATGAAGTGCAAACTGGTGTAGGCCGTACCGGTCAGTTGTATGCTTACATGGGCATGGGCGTGACTCCAGACATTTTAACTACTGCTAAAGCAATGGGCGGCGGCTTCCCAATCGGTGCCATGCTAACGACTAGCAAAATTGCAGCTAGCTTCATGCCTGGAACACACGGCAGTACTTATGGTGGTAACCCATTAGGTTGTGCCGTATCCAATGCGGTTTTCGATACCATCAACACACCTGAAATGTTGCAATCAGTACTCGATAAATCAGCCAAAATCGTTGCCCGCCTTGAAGAAATCGGCAAGAAATACGACGTCTTCTCAAGTGTGCGTGGCCGCGGTTTATTGTTAGGTGCAGTGCTTAACGAAAAATGGCAAGGCAAAGCCCGTCAATTCATCGAAGCCGGTTGGCAGCATGGTGTTATGGTATTGGTAGCAGGCATGAACGTAGTACGTTTCGCGCCAGCACTGAACATCACTGACGAAGAAATTGAAGACGGCTTAAACCGCTTTGAAAAAGCAGTCGCCTCAATTGCTTAATTAAAAAGCTCTATAGACAAACCTCTAAAGAAGAAGCCCCGAACAGTCGGGGCTTTTTTGTATTTACTTGAAGCTTTAAAACTTTCCCAGCCTTTGTAAATTTATACTTATTTCATTGCTGGTATAACCTTCATTAAGTGACGTGAAGTGGTAGTCATAGAAACTCAATAATGGATTAAGTGCCAATTTAAATTCAACTTGTTCTGTATTATTAATACAAATAACTATATCTTCATCAAGTATTAAAATCGGTTTGTGCTCTTTCGTCGTTGTATATTCTATGTTGACCTTAATCTTGTAAGGTTGTTGGGGTGAAATCACTACTTCTCTATAAGAAACTTGATCTAATTTAGGCGAAATGAATGGCCTGCTGCAGGTATCATGATCAGAAATTGGGAATACAAAATCACTTAGTCTATTTGGGATTTTTATGCTGATATTTTCCTCTGACTTTAATATCAATTCATACTGATTTGTTTGGTTGTATTGAATTGTTGACGATTCGGGTGATAAATAAGCAAAAGCATCATAATCACTACACGAAACTAAAAGGACAGATAAAAGATATACTAGTATTCTCATGGATGAGACAGCTCCTTATTGAAAACTAAAAAGAGCTGAGGCATTGGCATGTTTTCCATTAATCGAGCCAATATTGGCCTTTAACATCGATAGTATCGACACCGGGATTAACTATTTCTTTAGAAATATTAAAGCTTAAGTTTTTTAGCTGTTCCGTTTCTAGATATTCTCGAATTAATGTTTCTGTTAAATTTACTTTTTCCTCACAAGAAGATTTATATTGCAGGTACAAACCAGCAATTTCATTATTCTTGTATTTGGGTGCAGTTGCGGCCAAGCCTATTGCCCCATCTAGTATTGCTTGCCCAGTGGCATCAATTAGGGCATTTCTGTCATCGACGTTACCTTCTATCTCTAATAAAACAATGCATTGGCTTCTAGAATATTTTTCGTCGGTTTTGCTCATGTCACATCCAAAGGAAAGCGTGCACAAAACTAATACTACAATTCTTTTCATTCTTTTCTCCCAAGCTTCAGATTTTATAATCCTTCGTACAATACTAGCAGTAAGTCGTTGACAGATCATATTTGTTAGATTAGCTAATCATACACATACACCTTGGGTTGTAACCACAACAAATTGATCCCGATCAATAAAAAGCAAACTGATGAGTTGCTGGGTTGTAACCATTGATCCAGGTCAAGCTTTCATATCGTAAGTGGATTATCTTTGTTGCGTCTTAAACAAAGAAGGAAATTCACCATGAAACAACTTATCAAATCAGCAACTGCTTTAGCGGTTGGCGCGGTATTGTCTTTAACGGCTGTTGGTGCTTTGGCCCACAAAGAAGGCGATTTCATTGTGCGCCTCGGTGCGGCGCATGTTAGCCCTAATGATGACAGCTCTAACGTGTTGGGTGCGAATGATGGCGTCACCGTTGATTCGGCAATTGGAGTCGGTTTTAGCGGCACCTGGATGCTGAGCGATAACTGGGGTTTGGAAGTTTTAGCGGCATTACCCTTCAAGCATGATATTAATGGTTCTGGAGATTTAGCGGGTTTACCGATTGGTGAAACTAAACACTTACCACCTACTGTTTCGTTCCAGTACTACCCAGAGTTTGGCACTGATGATTTCAGCCCTTACTTTGGTCTTGGCGTTAATTACACCAAATTCTTTGATGAGAAAGCTTCCTCTGAATTAAAAACTGCGTTGGGTACAAACGACGTTCAGCTTGAGCTTGACGATTCGTTTGGATTGGCTGGTCAAATGGGTGCCGACTGGAAAATCAGCGACGGCTTCTACTTCAACACAGGGGTTTGGTATGTTGATATTGACACTGAAGCAACGGTTAAAGTTGATGGCGCAACGGCTACCACCGTTGATGTACAAATCGACCCTTGGGTTGTGATGGTTGGCTTTGCCTGGCAATTCTAGGTAGTTCGTAATTGATGTCACCGTCCCTAGGAAACTAGTTGCGGTGACATCTTAATTAAACTCAATAATTGGGTTCCATAGGAGCGTACGTATCAATGACACAGTTAGGGTCATCAGGTCTTGTTTTTTGATGTTGTTGATATTGTGGGTGATAAGCTTTTTGGCCACTTTCTGCCACAACTTCACCAGTTTCATGTTCATGCACAACTTGACTCATATAAAGGTCGGCACAGCTGTAAAATACATGTTTTGGCCCCAAGTATGACTCAATAACCCGCAATCCCCAATCATTAACATGATAATGATAACAACTGCCAGAAGTTGGAGTAGAATTATGTCCAGCTTCTGTTGGTGCATTAATTGTAAGGCATAGAACGGATACTAGAATGAAAGTAATTTTTGAAAGCTTCAGCTTGGTGTTTAACATTACATGCTCCTTTGATGTTATTAATTGCTATGTTATTTGAATCAGATTGCCAAGATTAATTGATAGCCAATCGGCAAAACTAAATTTAATAGTCTGGCTCAGTGTGTGTATTTGTATCAATCACACAATTTGGATCGTCTACACGATGCATTAATTCAGACACGTAAGACTCGGTGCCATATTTGTCTCTTACTATACCAGTGGAATGTTGCTCATGAATTTTATCCATAATTTTAGAGCTGCCCTCACATGTTTCCCATAAATAGATGAATCCTAACCTTGCTGTCTTACCAGTAGCGAGATCTGTGTGATAGCAATTTTTCCAGCCTATAGTTTCTGCAGATACAGGGGATGTTGTGAATAATGTGGAACAAAGAGTAGTGGTAAGGATTGCTGCTAAAGCTAAGTATGATTTTTTCAAAATGAAGGTTCCTTTATTATTTAAAGTTTGCAGAAGATATTATATGAAACACTAATGAGTCAACGACTATACAGGGATTTGTCCTTAATTTAATAGAACCAGTCCTAATTTATAAAGTGGGTAATAATTACTGATAAAACAATAGGTTAAGCATGTCCTTAAATTGGTTTTTTTGGTCCTTTGAGTAACACATACAGCTTTAAGAATCCTCTATTCTATGTGGCGTCACAAATGAATAGCTCGTTAGTGACGCAATAACAATTACTTAATTAAGAGGATTAAAAAATGAAACTAAATTTATTGACAGGTATAGCATCTGTTTCAGCGTTGACATTAGGTCTGTCAGTATCAGCAATGGCAAATAATTATTCTGTTCAATCATCATCAAGCTTAAGTAATGCTGCGGCTGCTTGTTACATTGATACACCTGCCTGGGATGAGGCAACTGCTGATCGTTGTTTTGGTTCTACCTATACTATCAACGGAGATTCAACAGCAGTTTTCTCTGTACTGGGTATCAATCAATCATCTGGACAATTCAATGTCCAATACTTGGACAATAGCTGTGATTCAATTATGAATACTACCCAGGAAGGAAAAGTTTGCCTTAGAGCAATTAGCCCAGGTCAGAAGCTAACTCAAAGAGTTAGAGTAATTGATAACTATACTGGCCAAAGTGTTGTTTTAGATGCAGTAGCAAACTACCGAGTCTTCTAAGGCGTTTGATAAGAATAAGGTGGCTTTTTATTAAGCTGCCTTATTCAATATGAATTAGCGTTGAAGTTCTTTTGGGCTAACACCAAATTTAGCCTTAAAGCATTGGCTAAAGTATGAAGCTGAGCTGAAGCCACATAAGTCAGATATAAGGTTGATCTGTTTACCTGTTGAAAGTAACTCTTTAGCCTTATCCAATCGATAATCTCTGAACAAGTCCATAGGGTTTCTATTAACTAATCCTTTAACTTTGCGCTGTAACTGTCTTTCGCTGACGGCCATGTTACCCGCTATTTCTGCTCTTGTAATAGACGGGTCATTATAATGTTTTTCAAATACTCTAAAGAGTTTATTCAAGAAATCTTGCTCACGTTGGTTTAATCCCGACTGCTTTCCTGAAGGGCTCGAGGAGAGTGTATTTGAGGCCTTTTCTTTAAGGATGTTTCTTATCGATAGAATATTCTTTATTCTGAGTAGTAACTCTTGTTCATCAAACGGTTTGGTCATGTACCCATCTATGTCATTATCCCATCCTTTAATGCGACTGTTCTTATCCCCTTTTGCAGTGAGCAGGACGATAGGTATATGTGAAGTTCTATTATCCGTACGCAACTGAGTAGCTACCTCGTAACCGTCAATTCCAGGCATCATCACATCACATAACACGAGATCAGGAATAATCTCCATAGCCAATTCAATTCCTGACTCACCTCGGGGAGATGAGTAGCACTGGTAGTCACCCCCCAATACTATCTCAAGATATTCCCTCATATCGGGGTTATCTTCGATGATAAGAAGGCATTCTTTGTTATCAATAGGTTCAACGACTTCCAAATTATTTTTTGTTTCACATGATAAGAAGTCATCGTGGGTTAAGTAAGCAATAGAATTAGAATGTGATGGTTGACTTTGTTTAGCTGGGAGATCAGTTAGAGGTAATCTAATCTGGAACGTAGAGCCTTTTCCCAATTGGCTATCGACATTGATATTACCACCATGAGCCATGACCAGCTCTTTTACGATAGATAATCCGATACCGGTGCCTGATATATCTGAAGTATGCTCAAGCCTGACAAATCTCTCAAAAATTTCATTTGTCTTATTGGCTTCCATACCAAAGCCATTATCGATAACTTTTATGATGACATTAGAGCCTTCAGCTCTGGTTTCAACGGTTATGCAGCCTTTGTGAGGGGTATATTTAATGGCATTGGATAGCAAATTTCCGACCATGACCTCAAGAGAGTCACCCGCAATTAAGACCTTACTGGAAGGCCCCAAACGGTAGCGTATGGAAATTTCTTTTTTCTGAGCTAGAGGCTTAAACAATTCGATTATTTGAGGCAATAGAGTGTTTACGTCTAGCGCCGACTTTGAAGCTGGACTTTCTTTTTTTAACTCTGCTAATTTGAGTATTTGTTCAACCATTACTAATAACCTATTAGCATTGCGCTGAATCATTTGTAGGCTTTTTTCACTTTTGGGTTGTTCGAGAGAGTTCAATTCTTTTTGAATAGGACCAAGGATTAAGGTTAATGGTGTCCTGAATTCATGGGAGATATTAGCGAACAGCTCATTCTTCTTTTCAAGAAGGCTCTCAATAACAGCTTTTTGGTTTGCAATTTGATGGGTTCTTTCTTGAACTTCAAGTTGAAGCTTCCTAGCCTGCTTCACAGCGTTTCTTGTACGTAGGTTAATGTAGAGCAATATTAGCAATATGAAGCAAACAGCATATGCTAACTTTGCCCACCAGGTGAGCCATATAGGAGGCAGAATAGTAATAGGAAGAGATAAAGAGTTTTGCTCGGAGCTCCAGTCACTATTATCTGACTTTGCCCTTACTTTAAATTCATACTTTCCTGGGGAAAGGTTACTGAATGTGGTCATTCGATTATTTGCGGCGGTCGGTATCCAGTCAGAATGGACGCCATCCAATTTGTAGGCATACTTTATATTTTTAGATGAAATATAGTGCATACCTGCAAATTCAATACTAAAGTCATTCTCATGATGGGATAGCACAAGGTTTTCATCGTGGCTGATTTCTTGATGGTTGCTGGTTGAGTTATCTGTTTGAGGATCTAAGCCCTGATTAGAAAATATGTTTATCCTGGTTGCTATGACTTTGGGTTCTATTGTTTTTAAATCTATCTTCGCAGGGTTGAAGTAACTGATGCCTTGGTTGCCAGCAAAGTAGAGAGTTTGATTCGAATTTGCTGCTGCTCCAAGATTAAATCTATTACCCTGAAGTCCGCTCTCTTTGGTGAAACGATGAATATTTCCAGTTACGATATCTAAGCTATATAACCCATCCAGCGATGAAATCCACAGTGTGTTTTTACCGCCAAACTTAATTGCTTGAATGCTATTTGTATGGCTGGGTGGGTCAATATAATACTCATTGATTAGAATATCGTTGTCATAGTCTAACTCGTAAATAGCTCCGCGGCTCGAGGCGACAAAATAGGAGCTGTCAGACAAAAGAATATCATTAACTCTGCCGATGGGTATTTGTGATTTTGGATTAATCTGAGTGACGGTACGACCATTGTATTTATATAGGTTATCGTGGGTACCTATGTAAATAAGGTTTCCTTTAGATTTTACTGTATTAACAAACTGCTTTAACCTTTGACCTTCCTGAGATAGCTTCTCTATTTTGAATGTACTTTTATTCACTAAATAGGCGCCTTCAGTTGTACCTACAACCAGCTTATTATCGCTGTGGTTATCTATTGAGTAGACACGAGGTTTTGAGTCGCTTATTTGAGAAATAGTTTTGATGGAACCCTGACTATCCAGTAACAGCAAGCCAAAAGACGACGCCAGCCAAATGTGATCGCTGTCTTCTTGCAAGGATTGATAAACCGTAAACTTGTATAAGCTATCTGTGCTTCCTGTCGGAGGGCTGATTTCATGGCAATGCTTGCTTTTCATATTGTAGGTCGCGACTTGATCAGTAGTTGAAATAAGCAGGTTATTGTCCGGTAACACGTTAATGGATATGATTTCGTTGCTATTTAGGCAGCGAAGATGATTTGTTTTGTGACTAATTAGCTTAAAGTTATTTAAAGCGGGATTAACCTTTGCCAGTCCATTAAAGGTTCCTATCCAAACAACTCCGTCCCCCGACTTATAAAGACTAATAAGAGTATCGTTTGGTAGAGAGTTTTCTTGACTAGAGGAACTTTTATAAGACTCAGTTTTTTCACCGACCACCTGGAGTCCTTGATCGAAGGTAGCGACGAGAACTTTTTCATTTATGACCAGAGCATCAAGTACCACATTTCCTTGTAATGAGTCTGAAACTGTTTGAAGGATATCTTTATCTAAGTGATACCGGTATAGATTTTCGTTGGTTGCAATTAGTATTGAATTGTCTGACTCTTTGACGAGCTTCCTCAATCTAAGTTTATTATCGGGAAATTTTATAGGTAAAGACTTCTTAAACTGAAAGCTTTTATCAAAAGCTAAGATGTGATGGTCAGCCGCTACCAAAATTTCATTGGGGGTAGCGATAATTGAGTTTATTCGATTGGAGGTTGATTGAGTAGTTACGGGTAAATCGCTTAGTTTTATGTGTGAGATTCTATTTGAGGGTAAGTGGATAGTATAAAGTCCTTGATCGGAACCCGCGCCAATATAATCTGTAGTTCCAAATAGGGTTAGGATGTTCTTTGGTGGATTACTGGATGAAAGACTGAAAGCGGAGAACTCTCCATTGTTGTGTTGGACTAATCCGTCGCCAAGCGTACCGATCCAGAGAGTGTTTGCGTCATCCACATAAAGGGATTTAACATGGTCGGTTTCCAAGGATAGAGTTTCAGTATCCCTCAGATTATAGTTTGTAAAATTGTACCCTTCATATTTTGCCAGGCCATTGGCGGTACCTATCCACATGGCGCCCTGTTTATCTTGAGTTATTGCCCATACTCTATTGTCGGGAAGACCTTCTTCTTGAGTAAAATTATTAAAATGAATGTTGGCAATAGCCTGGGTGACTACTGTACTTAAAAACAGTAGTCCAAGGATTCTTTTCAGCATGGTGGTGAATATTCATTTTTATAGTATGTTTTTCAGGCTAGTATACACATTTTCTAGTAAAAGTGGCTGTGCTTTTGCATTGGGGTGAATGCCGTCTTTCTGCATCAACTCATCAACTCCTCCCACATTTTCTAAAAATACAGGTACCAGTTTCACCTTTTTTTCATTGGCTAACTGGGCATAATTGTCGAAGAATGCTTGAGCATAGCGTTGACCGTAGTTGGGTGGGATTTGGATTCCTAACAACAGGACTTCGGCACCTGAGCGTTTGCTGGTGTCGATGAGTTTACCGAGGTTGCGTTTAATGGCGGTAGGGGATGTACCACGTAGTGCATCGTTGCCGCCAAGCTCAATGATGACAACTTCTGGAGCATGTTGCTTGAGCAGAGTAGGTAGGCGCAATAATCCCTGGGTGGTGGTGTCGCCACTGATGCTGCCGTTGATGACAGTATGCGGGTAGCCTTCTTGCTTAAGCTTTTGGTTGAGTAACTCAACCCAGCCTTGCTCAACCTCGATGTTGTAGCCAGCGCTCAGGCTATCGCCGAGAACTAAAATGGTGGGTTTTTCTTGTGCTTTTGCAGTTATTGCAACATTAAAGACCGCAACAACTAGAAACAAAATCCACGCCAATTTTTTCTTCATAATGATATGCTTAGGTTAATTTTTTAATGAGTATATTTGACTCAATGGTATCAATTTAAGATGAATATGATGTTAACAACACGCAATTTAACGAAAACAGTCAAGCTGCCTGAACAATCTCTGACCATTTTATCGGAGGTAAGTTTAACCGTAAATGAACACGATAGTGTAGCGATTGTTGGTGCTTCCGGTTCGGGTAAGTCAACGTTACTGTCTTTACTGGCTGGTTTGGATACTCCTTCCGAAGGTGAAGTAGAGCTTGCGGGCCACCCAATCCATAAATTATCCGAAGATGAGCGAGCAGCAGTTCGTGCTCAGTATGTGGGTTTTGTGTTCCAGTCATTTCATCTGCTTCCGGGTTTGACGGCGCTGGAAAATGTGATGCTGCCGATTGAGCTGAAGGAAGAAAAAAATCCACAAAAGAAAGCGAAAGAGCTTTTGATCAAAGTAGGCTTGGCTGAGCGTCTTAATCATTATCCTCATCAATTGTCAGGCGGAGAGCAGCAGCGTGTAGCGATTGCGCGTGCTTTTGCTTCGGAGCCGAAAATTCTATTTGCCGATGAGCCGACGGGAAATCTAGATACCGGCAACGGTGAAAAGATTATTGATTTGATTTTTGAGTTAAACCAGCAACTTGGAACCACTTTAGTGTTGGTAACTCACGATGATCGTTTGGCTGAGCGTTGCCAGCGTTTGGTGCGTCTTGAAGCGGGTAAAGTGGTTGAAGATTCGGTAAATCAAGCTCAAGTAGTCAAGACTGATACAGCGCAAGCAGACAAAGTGGAGACAGCCTGATGCGCGGTATGGCATGGCGTTTATTCCGACGCGACTGGCAATCGGGCGAGGTTAAGGTTTTATTTTTTGCGCTGATGATTGCGGTGATGGCAATGGTGGCGATTGGTACTATTACTGATCGAACTCATCGTGCCATGGGCGAACAAAGTAGTGAGTTTTTAGGTGCTGACTATACCTTAAGAACACCTAGACCCATTGAGCCAGAATGGTTAGAAAAAGGCCGAGATGAGGGGTTACAGCTCACAGAGTCAACCGGCTTTTCAACGGTCTTGGCGAAAGGCGATGAATTTCAGTTGGTCAGCGTGACAGCATTAGGCGGCAAGTTCCCGCTTAAAGGTGAGTTCGAAATTGCTGACAAGCCCTTTACCCGCGGACAAAGCATGCAGGCTCAACCGGAAGCAGGTTCGGTTTGGGTCGAACCGCGAGTGTTAGCATCTTTAGGAGCTGAAAAAGGCGATGAAGTTGATTTCGGATCGATTCAACTAACCATAGCAGGCGTAATTGTTGGTGGTCCGGGGCAAGCCAGCGAGATGTTCAATGTCGCACCGAAAGTTTATATCAATCAGACGGATGTGGAACGCGCTAATATTATCCAACCGGGCAGCCGAGTTTCTTATACTTTATTCATTGCTGGCGATATTCAACCGCGCGAAAACTTTATCGATTGGCTTAAGCCACAGATGAACAAAACACAGCGCTTAACCGGTGGTAAAGAAGGTACGCCAGCATTACAGGCTTCAATAGAGCGTGCGGAAACGTTTCTGCGTTTGGCAAGCTTGATTTCGGTAGTTTTGGCGGGTGTTGCCATTGCAGTTGCAGCTGGGCGTTTCAGTCGTCGTCATTATGATTATGCGGCAATTTATCGTTGCCTGGGTATGCAGATTGCTCAGGTGCATAGACTATATATTTCGCAATTGCTGATCATGGGTTTGATTGGTTCTGCCATTGGCGTTGTCCTGGGTTTGGCCATTCAACAAGCCATTATCGTGCAGTTTGCTGATTTCTTGCCAAAACCGATGGTGCCGATTAATTGGGCGCCGGTTATAGCGGGTGGCTTAAGTGGTCTGGTGGTGCTGATTGGTTTTGCCTTACCAGCCTTTTTCCAGATTGCGCGAGTATCGCCCTTGCGAGTTTTGCGTAAAGAAATGGTGCCGCAACCTGTTTCGAGCTGGCTGATTTATCTGTTAGCGATATTCACCATGGCGCTACTGATGTGGTGGCAAAGTGGTTCCTTGAAATTGGTCGGTATTTTGCTGGGTGTAGCACTGGTTGCCTTTATTGTGATCCGCCTGATGGCCTGGCTTATCTTTAAAGTGGGCATCTGGCTTGGCAAACGAGGCTCCACAGCCGTTCGTTATGGGCTTGGCCAATTAAAACGTTATCCTGCATTTACCATCAGCCAGATCACGGCATTTGGTTTGGCCTTTATCATCATGCTGTCGACAGTATTGATTCGAAGCGAGCTGTTAAGCGAATGGCAAAGCCAATTGCCGGATGATGCACCGAATCACTTTCTAATTAATGTTCAGCCAAGTGAAGTACCCAATCTGGAGAATATTCTTGCTGAACAGAACGTTGAAACGGCAGGTATTTACCCAATGGTTCGCGGTCGTGTTACCGGTTTGAATGGTAAGCCGATTGAAGAGGCTGTGTCAGAAGAAGCGAAGAATGATGGGTCACTGCGCCGTGAGCTAAATTTGACCTGGGTCGAGGATGTGCCGAAAGCCAACGAGGTAGTTAAAGGGGAGTGGTGGGACAGCGCAGAGCATCAACCTGATGAGAATGGCGTTTATCAATTATCCATTGACCAAAACCTTGCCGGTCGGCTTGGCGTAGACATTGGCGATGTGTTCGAGTTTTCGATTGGTGGTGTTGATGTTAAAGGCAAAATTACCAGCTTCCGTGAAATTCAATGGGACTCATTCCAGCCGAATTTCTTTATGATTTTTGAGCCTGGTGCGCTGGATGAAAACATGGCGACCTATATCACCAGTTTCCATTTGCCGCTGGATAAGAAAGCTGCTTTAAATACTATTCTGCGTGAGATGCCGACAGTCACCATTATAGAACTGGATGTCATCATGGAGCAGGTGCAGACCATTCTTGATCAGGTCACCACGGCTGTTGAGTTTATTATGCTGTTTGTACTGTTGGCGGGCGTGGCAGTCTTATATGCGGTGTTGCAGGCGAGCAAAGAAGAGCGTGTGTTGTCAGCAACTTTATTGAAAACTTTGGGGGCGCAGAAAAAATTCATCCGAATGACCCTGCTGTCAGAGTTAGCTTTGTTAGGAGTATTCTCGGGAATTCTTGGTGTGATTGGTGGCGAAGTGTTAGTCTCCGTTCTTTATCAGGAAGCGATGAATATTGAACCTGTGTTGCACCCATGGTTCTGGTTATGGGTGCCATTACTGGCTGTCGCATTCATTTGCATTGCAGGCTGGTGGGGCTTGAAGAGTCTCCTAAACCAGCCCGCACATCAGGTGTTAAGACAATTGTAAAATAAACCGAGAAAATCATCTTTTTCGAGTCGTTGTATAAAAAAGTCTAGACAGCGACCATTAAAGATTGTTAATAATAAAAAAGGAAAGGGCAGGGTTTATCTCTGCCCTTTGACCAATCAACACAAACAACTCATTGATAACAAAAGAGTTTGGGAACTTTTATGGGAAAATCTTTGGTTATAGTGGAGTCGCCAGCAAAAGCGAAAACCATTAATAAATACCTTGGAAAAGACTTTATCGTCAAATCAAGTATCGGTCACATTCGTGATTTGCCCACTGGGTCGCAAAATAAAAAACCAGTGGATGCCAAAGAAAGAGCCCGCAAGGCTGCCGCGACGCGCAAGCTCTCTCCAGAACAAAAAGCTAAACAAAAAGCGCTTAAAGAAAAAACGGCGCTTTTTGCGCGTATGGGCATTAATCCCGAACAGAACTGGGAAGCTCGCTATGAAGTGTTGCCGGGCAAAGAGAAAGTATTAAATGAATTAAAGAAGATCGCCAAAGATGCTGACACCATTTACCTCGCGACGGATTTGGATAGAGAAGGAGAGGCTATTGCCTGGCATCTGCGTGAGCTGTTAGATGGTGATGAAAGTAAGTTTAAGCGCGTAGTATTTAACGAAATCACTAAAAAGGCTATCCAGCAGGCATTCTCAAAACCTGGCGATCTGGACATGAACTATGTAAACGCCCAGCAAGCGCGCCGCTTTCTGGATCGTGTGGTTGGTTTTATGGTCTCGCCCTTGTTATGGCGCAAAATTTCGCGTGGGCTTTCCGCTGGTCGAGTTCAATCAGTTGCGGTGCGACTGTTAGTCGAGCGCGAGCGTGAAATCCGGGCATTTATCCCTGAAGAATATTGGGATATTCATGCCAATACCCTGACCCAGTCAAAAGATGATTTACGTTTACAGGTCAATAAGTACCAGGGTAAAAACTTCCGTCCGAATAGCGAGCAGGAAACCAATAAAGCGGTTGAAGCCCTTAAGTCTTCGAATTACAAAGTGGTTACTCGCGAAGACAAGCCACAAAAAAGCAAAGCTCCCAAACCATTCATCACATCAACGCTACAACAAGCCGCCAGCACACGACTGGGCTATGGCGTTAAGAAGACCATGATGATGGCGCAGCGTTTGTATGAAGCCGGTTATATCACCTACATGCGTACCGACTCGACCAATTTGAGTGCTGATGCGGTGGAGGCTTGCCGTGACTACATCAAGACTAATATTGGCGCTGAGTATTTACCCAAAGAAGCCAATAGCTACAGTAGTAAAGAGGGCGCGCAAGAAGCGCACGAAGCGATCCGTCCTTCAGATGTGGCTAAAAAAGTCGGTCATTTAAACGGCATGGAAAAAGATGCCGAACGTTTGTATGACCTCATTTGGCGTCAGTTTGTGGCCTGCCAGATGCTACCGGCAGAATTTGATGTGACCAGTCTGAAAGTTCAAGCAGACGATTACGAGCTGAAAGCTCGTGGCCGAGTGATGCGTTTTGATGGTTGGACTCAAGTGCTACCAATGCAAAAGAAAAACGCAGAAGATGAAGAGCTGCCAAATGTGAAAGAAGGTGAAATGCTTGAGCTGAAGAAGCTTGATCCTAAGCAGCATTTCACAAAACCACCAGCACGCTTCTCTGAAGCGGCTCTGGTTAAAGAATTAGAAAAGCGCGGTATCGGTCGCCCATCAACCTACGCTTCGATCATCTCGACCATTCAGGATCGTGGTTACGTGCGCTTAGAGAATCGTCGCTTCTATGCACAGAAGATTGGTGAAATTGTTACTGACCGCCTGGTTGAAAGCTTCAATGATTTGCTCGATTTTTCCTTTACAGCAACCATGGAAAAACATCTGGATGATATTGCATCCGGTCGTCAGAACTGGAAAGTGACCCTTGATGACTTCTATGATGAATTTTCAAAGCAACTGAAAAAAGCCGACGAAGCAGAGGGTGAAGGCGGCATGCGTCGCAATGAGGCCGTTGAAACGGATATTTTATGCGACAAATGTAAAAAGCACCCTATGGCGATTCGGAATGCCAGCACTGGTGTCTTCTTAGGGTGTATGGGCTATTCATTGCCACCTAAGGAGCGCTGTAAAAATACCGTTAACCTTATCCCTGGTGAAGAGTTCATCGCGGCGGATGAGGAAGAAGAAGCGCGTTATCTGCACGACAAGAAGCGTTGTAAAAAATGTAATTCAACCATGGACGATTACTTGGTTGATGAAAGTACCAAGTTGTATATCTGTGGTAATAACCCAGATTGTGATGGCTACGAAATCGAAAAAGGCGAGTTCAAGATTAAGGGTTATGATGGCCCGATTCTTGAGTGCGACAAATGTGGTAGCGAGATGCAGTTGAAAACAGGACGTTTCGGAAAATATTTCGATTGTACCAATGACGATTGTAAGAATACTCGGAAGTTGCTTAAGAGCGGACAGCCTGCGCCGCCAAAAGCGGATCCGATTCCGATGCCTGACTTGCAGTGCGAAAAAGTGGAAGATCACTATGTGTTACGTGATGGTGCTGCGGGTATTTTCCTGGCCGCCAGCAAGTTTCCACGCAATCGCGAAACGCGTGCGCCGGCAGTGGATGAACTAATCACAGTAAAAGATCAGCTGGATCCAAAGTATCAGTTTTTGGCCGAAGCTCCACTTAAGGATCCCGATGGTAATCGGACGTTTGTTAAGTTTAGCCGTAAGACTGGCCAGCAGTATGTGGCTGGTGTCAAAGAAGATGGTAAAGCCAGTGGCTGGGCAGCTTTTTATGAAAATGGAAAGTGGGTTCCGCAAAAATAAGCACGCTCTAGCACTTTGTTTGTTAAAATACAGCCTGTCATCAAGTTGATGGCAGGCTTTTTTGTACCAAACCCTTTATTCAATCAGTTGGGGCAACTGCATGTACTCATTACTTCGATCACTTTTGTTTATGCTGGATGGCGAACGCTCGCATCACTTGTCATTGAGCAGCCTAAAAATACTTAATAAGTTAAAGCTATCGGGTTTACTGTCTCAGCCACAAGTAGATGACCCCGTTGAAGTGATGGGCATAAAGTTCCCCAACCGAGTCGGTCTTGCTGCTGGTTTAGATAAAAATGGTGAATATGTTGATGCATTAAGCCATTTCGGTTTTGGTTTTATTGAGGTTGGCACTGTCACTCCGCGCCCACAGCCCGGTAATCCAAAGCCCCGCCTTTTCAGAATTGAAGATGCAGAAGCCATTATTAATCGTATGGGATTTAATAATGATGGTGTTGATGCTTTGTTAAAAAATGTTGCCGAAGCCAATACCAACAGTGTTCTTGGGATAAATATTGGCAAGAACTTTGATACACCGGTTGAAAAGGCGGTTGATGACTACCTGATTGGTATGGAGAAGATTTATCGTCGTGCCGATTATATGGTGGTTAATATCTCTTCACCAAACACGCCAGGTTTGCGCGACCTGCAGTTTGGTGAGACTCTCAAAAGTCTATTAGAGAGTCTGAAAAAGAAACAGCAAGCATTACATCAGGAACATATGGTTTATAAACCTCTGGCCATTAAAATTGCTCCTGATCTCTCTTCTAACGATATTGAGGAGTTGGCACAAACCTTCAGGCAGTATGAGCTGGATGGCATTATTGCAACCAACACTACTTTTGACCGCAGCAAGGTTGAGGGTATGAAGCATGCTGAAGAGCAGGGCGGTTTGAGCGGTAAGCCGCTGGCCAGCCAGTCAACCAAAGTCATTAAACGACTGGTGGAAGCTCTGGATGATTCGATTCCAGTGATCGGTGTCGGTGGTATCACCGATGAACAAAGTGCCATTGATAAGATTGAGGCAGGCGCTAAATTGGTTCAGATCTATTCGGGGTTTATTTATCATGGCCCACAGCTTGTGTATGAAGTGGCGAAAGCATTAAAAGAGCACCAACAGGCTCAGTAATACAAACTTTCAAAGCAAAGCAAACTAATAGCCGTTATAATGACGGCTATTTCATTTATCGTTCGTGATCATGCAATTTTATGCCAGCTGCCCAAAAGGCGTTGAAGCTCTCTTAATTGATGAGTTGACCTCGCTCGGCGCTACTAATCTTAAAGAACATCCTTCCCATATCGTTTTTGAAGGCGATTTAGAGCTCGCCTATAAGGCTTGCCTTCATTCCCGTTTAGCCAACCGTATTTATTTGTGCCTTCTCGACGAGGAGTTTACCTCTGTCGATGATATGTATCAGAAGGTTAATAACATCGAGTGGAGCTGGCATTTTGATATGCAGCAAACCTTCGTGGTTGATGCCATCGCTCGTAAAAATGATGACATTCGTCATTCGGGGTTTGCCGCACAAAAAGTCAAAGATGCGGTAGTGGATTATTATCAAGAACGATTTGAACAACGTCCTTCGGTGGATAAAGACAATCCTGATTATCGAATACATGCCATTATTAATGGCCGACAACTTAAAATTGGTATCGATTTAGCCGGACGCAGCTTGCATCAACGTGGCTACCGACCGATTTCAGGTCGTGCTCCAATCAAAGAGAACCTCGCAGCTGCGCTGCTCATTCGTGCTGGCTGGCCTGCGTTATCCAAGCAGGGCTACAGTTTTCATGATCCTATGTGCGGTACTGGCACCTTATTAGTCGAAGCGGTCATGATTGCCTGCGATATGGCTCCGGGCTTGTTTAATCCAACCTATTCTTTCGAAAACTGGAAACAGCACGATGCAGAACTGTGGCAAACCACCATTGCAACAGCGAATCGTCAGTTTAATAAGAACAAATTGGCCTTAACCAATCGCTTTGTTGGCTCTGACAGCCATCGTAAGAGCCTTGAGCTGGCTAAAGAAGTAATAGCAAACGCTGACTTCGATGAGCTAATTGAACTCAGTGAGCAGGATATTAGACGGCCTAAGCTTGAAGCATTTAAAGAGCCTGGCCTTTTGGTATCCAATCCTCCTTATGCCGAGCGCCTGGGTGAAGAAGATGATGTCATTCAGTTATACCGTGACTTCGGTGATTACATTAAAAGCCATTGCATAGGTTGGCAGGCGGCCATCATTACCAATGAAGTGTCTTTTGCCAAAGCCATGGGGATGCGTTCTCATAAGCAGTACAAATTCAAAAACGGCGCCATTGACTGCCAGTTATACCTGTTTGATGTTCGCGAAGAGAATTTCTATAAGCCCTTCGATCCGACCGTGGTTAATCCCGACTGGGATAAAAACCTTTCAGAAGGTGCAGTAATGCTTAAAAATCGCATCATTAAGAATCAGCAACGCCTAAAATCCTATCTTAAGCAAAATGATGTAACCTGTTATCGACTCTATGATGCCGATCTGCCAGAGTATTCTGCTGCGATTGATGTTTATGATGAGATGGTTCATATCCAGGAGTATGCGCCACCAAAAGATATTCCACCGAAAGTGGCGCAACGCCGGTTGAATGAGATTGTGCGAGTTACATCCGGTCTCTTGCAGATCCCTGAATCGGAAATCGCCTTAAAACAAAGGCAACGTCAAAAAGGAGACTGGCAATATCAAAAACAAAGCGACGAAGAACAGTTTCAGGTAGTTCATGAGCAAGGTTTACAGTTTTATGTAAACTTGAACCGTTATTTAGATACTGGCTTGTTCCTGGATCACCGTAAAACTCGCAAAATGATCATGGCTGAAGCTAATGGCAAGCGATTCTTGAATTTGTTTGCTTATACGGGCTCTGTCAGCGTTTATGCAGCAAAGGGTGGGGCAAAAACTACTACCGTTGATATGTCCAGAACCTATTTAAACTGGGCGATTAAGAATTTTGGTTTAAACAGTATCCCAATTTATGGACATGAATTTGTACAGTCGGATTGTTTGCAGTGGCTTGATGAAGCTCAGGGGCAAAGGGTCTATGACTTGATTTTTCTTGATCCACCGACCTTTTCCAACTCTAAAAGAATGGATGCGACTTTTGATGTGCAACGAGATCAGGTTGAGTTAATCAATCAAACGATGAATCTGTTGGATAAAGCGGGTAAGTTGTACTTCTCAAACAATTTTAAGAAGTTTGAGATGGAAAAGGAGCTTTTAGAGCACTTTGATGTTCAGGAGATAACAGCAAGAACCTTGCCAAGTGATTTTCAGAAGAGCCGAAATCATCACAGATGTTGGTTAATTCAGCATAAAAGTTGATTATTCTTTTTTTACGCTAAAGTTAGAACAATAAAAAACCCAGCCTAAGCTGGGTTTTTTATTGAATAAGTCCTAAGACTTACTTTTTCTTTTTAGCTACACGCTTTTTAGCAGGAGCCTTTTTCTTGGCTGGTGCTTTTTTCTTAGCAGGAGCTTTTTTCTTTGCAGGGGCCTTTTTCTTGGCTGGAGCTTTCTTCTTAGCTGGTGCTTTTTTCTTAGCAGGAGCCTTTTTCTTAGCTTTTGCTTTAGCTTTAGCAGCAGCGGCTTTAGCTTTAGCGGCAGCTTTTTTCTTGTCAGCAGCAGCTTTCTTCTTAGCTTTAGCAGCGGCTCTCTTGTCAGCAGCAGCTTTCTTCTTAGCTTCTTTAGCAGCCCAATCTTTTTCGAATTTGGCAATTGCTTTTTGTAAAGCAGCTTCTTTAGTAGCCGTTGCTTTTGCAGTAGCTAGTGAAGATTTAGCTGAATCGTGAGCTTTAACGGCCTGATTAACAGCTGTCTTAGCTTTACGAAGAGCCTCTTTAGCTTTTTTGGCAGTAGCTTTAGCAGCTTTTGTAGATTTGCCTTTAGCTTTAGCAGAAGCAGTCTTAGCTTTATCACCTGCTTTCTTAGCAGCTTCACGAGCTTTCTTTACTGCGGCTGCGGCTTTCTTTTCAGCTGCCTCGAGTTGCTTCAAAGTTGTACCTTTAGAAGCAGATTTTTTTACTGGTTTTTTAGCCATGGTCATTTCCCCTGTGTTGCGAGATGTTTTGATTAAAATTCAATCAAAGTATACGTAAATAATTTTAGAAAGTTAATAATTAATTATGCTAAAGTTGCAAATAACGAACCTTTTTTAATGTTTTTTAACAAAAATGAATGATAAAGAGCAAAAAATATTTTTTTACACAACTTTTGGTTGTCATTTGTGCGAAAAAGTCGAAGCTATGTTAATTGAAATTTCGCATCAATTTAAGGATAAATTTCATTACCAAATCATTCCTTTTGACATCATTGATGATGATGAAATATTTGCGCAATATCGTTACTCAATTCCCGTTTTGAAGAAAGAAAAAGATGTTGAAGAGTTAGGTTGGCCATTTGACTATCAACAATTATGTGATTGGCTCGAACTCAGTTAATTTTTTCATTGATATTTTGTCTGTTCAAATAGCGTTAGGGTTTAATTGTTTCATTAGAACAGCTTTATTAATTCCATAATCACTCAGACTGACTTTAAATTGTAGTTTTGTTCCTGGAATTTTCTTGATAACACAGTTTTGGATTCTTCCCTCCTTATAGGTTTCGAATCTTTGTTGCCTCTTTTGTATCACTATTACTTCTGTGTAGATTAGTTTGCGTGCTTGACAAATTTTGCTTTTGAACGTATGTTTCAAACAGTTGTTTGGAATTGATTGGGCAGGATAGTGTAAGCATGACTAAAACCGAATCGACCAAGAGTCGAATACTGGATGCCGCAGAGCAACTCTTTGCTGAGAGAGGCTTTGCCGAGACCAGCCTTAGAACCATTACTACGCGGGCTAGAGTCAATTTAGCCAGTGTTAATTATCATTTTGGTTCCAAGAAGTCTTTGATTCAGGCCGTATTTGACCGCTTCTTACAGGACTTTACTAAAGAGTTAAGTCTTGAACTGATGACCTTAGAGCAGTTATCGCCCGATCAGCTTGAGGCTGAAAAGCTTTTGAATGCTTTGATAAGACCTTTATTAAGTCTTAATACTCGTCGTAATAACGCGATTTCCATTTTTATGCGTCTGTTAGGTCGCGCCTATGCCGAAACACAAGGGCATTTACGTCGTTATGTCACAGACAAGTACGGTCATGTTTTAGTACGCTTTACACATCTGTTTCAAAAAGGCTATCCAAACTTAAGTATTGACCAAATTTTCTGGCGTTTGCACTACATGCTCGGAAGTATGATTTTTACTTTAGGTGGTAGCGATGCATTACGTCAGATTTCGCAAGCTGACTTTAATCGAGATTTGGGTGTAGAGGATGTCATCAAAGAAATGTTGCCGTTCCTCGCAGCAGGTATGAAAGCGTAATATTGAATAATATTTGAGGTAATTTGAAATGATGGGTTTATTACAGATTGTTGTGATGTTGCTGGTGGTGGGCTTTTGCGCCTATCAACGTTTGGCAATGAAGAAAGCAATGATCATTAATGCAGTGGCTTTGGTTGTTTTATGGATTCACGGTGGTTTTACCTGGGGATTATTCATTTCGCTACTGATTTTTGCTGTAGTGGCAACTTTCTATCTACTTCCTGATTTACGCATCGATTGGATTTCTCGTAAAGCATACCTCTTTATGCAGAAAGTCCTGCCGCCAATGAATGAAACCGAAAAAACGGCTCTAGAAGCTGGTGACGTCTGGTGGGAAGGCGATCTGTTCCGTGGTAATCCAGACTGGAACAAGATGTTAACTATTGCCAAACCAGTACTAACTGAAGAAGAGCAATCCTTCGTTGATAATGAAGTAGAAGAATTATGTGGCATGCTGGATGATTGGGACATTGTGCATAAGCGTAAAGATTTACCGCCTGAAGTATGGAAGTTCATTAAAGACAAAGGTTTCTTAGGAATGATTATTCCGAAAGAATACGGCGGTAAAGGTTTTTCAGCACTTGCTCATTCAACGATTGTAACCAAAATCGCAACTCGAAGTGGTAGTGCGGCAGTAACTGTGATGGTTCCTAACTCATTAGGGCCTGGTGAACTGCTACTGCATTACGGCACCCAGGAACAAAAAGATCATTACCTGCCTCGTCTGGCTAAAGGCGACGAAATTCCGTGTTTTGCTTTGACCTCTCCTGTTGCAGGCTCTGATGCGGGTGCGATTCCCGACAAAGGTATCGTCTGCAAAGGTAAATACAAAGGTAAAGAAGTTTTAGGAATCAAGCTTACCTGGAATAAGCGCTACATTACCCTGGCACCAGTGGCGACTATTGTTGGTTTAGCTTTTAAATTATATGACCCTGACAATTTAATCGGCGATAGGGAAGATTACGGTATTACCTGTGCCTTAATTCCCGCGGACCATCCAGGCGTTGAAATTGGTCAGCGTCACTTGCCTATGAACCAGGCATTCATGAACGGCACCACAACCGGTAAAGACGTTTTTATTCCAATGGACATGCTGATTGGTGGTCAAGAGTATGCCGGTCAAGGCTGGAGAATGTTGATGGAAAGTCTGGCAGCCGGTCGCTCGATTTCATTACCGGCAATGGGTACTGCTGTTGCTAAGTTATCCTACCGCATGACAGGTGCTTATTCGTTAGTGCGTGAACAGTTCAAAACGCCAATCGGTCGTTTCGAAGGTGTTGAAGAAGCGATGGCTCGTATTGCGGGGCTTGCTTACCGAACCGAAGCAAGTCGAGTAATGACTGCGGGCGCGGTGGACTTAGGCATCAAACCGTCTGTTGTATCCGCCATTGCGAAATATCACATGACTGAAATGGGTCGTGAGATCATGAATCACTCAATGGATATTCATGGTGGTCGAGCCATTATTATGGGCGAACGTAATTATCTGGCGAATGGCTATATGAGCCAGCCGATCGGGATTACCGTTGAAGGTGCTAACATTTTGACTCGAAACCTGATGATTTTCGGTCAGGGGGCGATTCGTTGTCACCCTTATGTGTTGCGTGAAATGATGGCGGCACAGCTGGAAGATACCGAAGAAGGCGTTAAGCGTTTCGATAGCTTGTTATTCCGCCATATTGGCTATGGGGTTAGTAACTTTGCGCGTACTTTTGCATTAGGTTTGAGTGCCGCTAAATTGGCTAACAAGCCCGTCGGTGGGCAAACCGGGAAATATTACCAGCACTTAACTCGTATGAGTTCGGCCTTAGCTTTAACTTCGGATATCGCTATGGGTATTTTGGGTGGTGATTTGAAGCGCAAAGAACGTTTGTCAGCGCGCCTGGCCGATGTGTTAAGCCATCTTTATATGTGCTCCGCGGTATTGAAATACTATCAAGATAATGATCGCCCATTAGCCGACTTACCTTATGTGCAGTGGAACATGGAGTATGGCTTGTATAAAACTCAGGAAGCCTTTTATGAATTTTATGAAAACTTCCCGCTTAAGGCTGTCGGCAAAGTATTACGGTTTATTGCTTTCCCTTATGGTAAAAGCTATCACATGCCATCGGATAAGCTGGAACAGGAAATTGTTAGGCCGATGACGCAGAATTGTGAAATTCGTGACCGCATTACTCAATATGCTTACGTAGGTAAAACCGCCGATGATGTTACGGGGCGTGTTGAGCTGGCGTTCATGAAAGTCCTGGCAGCTGATGAAGTCCGACGCAAGCTGCGTAAAGCAATGAAGGCCGGTGACTTGGATAAACACGCCACCAATATGGAGCGCATTGAGCAAGCAATAGAAAAAGGCATTATTGATAAGGATGAGCAGCAAATCCTGGTGGATGCCGAAGAAGCTCGCATGGATGTGATTCAGGTGGATGACTATTCCCATGAAGAAATCTCTGGCGTAGTTGAAGACAAGCCTAAGAAGAAAAAGAGCAAATCAGCTTAGTTTTAGTGGTGTGTTAAAGAAGCAGGGCATAGTCCCTGCTTTTTTTATGCTTGATCTTTATCAACAATCTATGAAGTGATAGAGAAAATGTTGGTCTAACCTGTCATCAAACCTTATCTTAGCCCCTTAATATTTGGTATCCTTAGCGGATGAATAAAGTTGGCCTGTGAGCGCTTGATGCTGATTGGGCCTTATTGGAGTAGATATTATATGAGTCAGAAAGATAAATTAGTGATTTTCGATACCACCTTGCGCGATGGTGAGCAAAGCCCCGGCGCGTCAATGGACAAAGAAGAAAAACTGGAAATCGCTAAACAATTAGAATTAATGAAAGTTGACGTGATCGAGGCAGGTTTCGCCATTGCAAGCCCGGGTGATTTCGAGGCCGTCAAGTTGGTTGCTGACAATATCAAAGACAGCACCATCTGCTCACTTTCTCGAGCTATGGAAAAAGATATTCAGGCTGCGGGGGATGCGCTTAAAGGCGCTAACTCAGCACGTATTCATACTTTTATTGCTACTTCGCCGTTGCACATGAAGCATAAGTTACAGATGGAGCCTGAGCAGGTGATTGAGCATGCGGTGAGATCGGTTAAATTCGCGCGCGGCCTGTGTGATGACGTTGAGTTTTCGTGCGAAGATGCTGGCCGCTCTGATTTGGACTTTATGTGCAAGATCATTGAACAGGTGATTAACGCTGGTGCTCGCACTATCAATATCCCTGATACCGTGGGTTATAACCTGCCTGACCAATACGCTAATACCATTCAGCAATTAATCGAACGTATTCCTAATTCGGACAAAGCTATTTTCTCAGTGCATTGCCATAACGACCTTGGATTAGCTGTTGCGAACTCTCTAGCAGCAGTTCAGAAAGGTGCGCGTCAGGTTGAGTGTACGATTAATGGCCTTGGTGAACGTGCCGGTAACGCTTCTTTGGAAGAAGTCGTTATGGCGATTAAAACGCGTCCTGATTACTTTGATGTGGAAGTCGATATTGATACGCGTCACATAGTACCAACTTCACAATTGGTTTCTAAAATTACTGGCTTCGCGGTACAACCGAACAAAGCGATTGTTGGTGATAACGCCTTTGCACACGAATCTGGCATCCATCAGGATGGCGTACTGAAGCATCGTGAAACTTATGAAATTATGCGCGCTGAAGATGTGGGCTGGGCTAACAACCGTATGGTGTTGGGTAAACACTCCGGTCGTAATGCTTTCAAAAGCCATTTAGCACAACTGGGTGTGCAGTTTGAAAATAATGATGACTTGCACGATGCTTTCGTTGCCTTCAAAAAATTGGCTGACCAAAAGCATGACATTCTTGATGAAGATTTGTTATCGCTGATCAAGCGCTAATTTAGGTCATTATTAATAATGTCGACCTGGAATCGTTCGTATCTTGAAGCAATGGGTGTGCCTGTCTGGGTTTCCAGACAGGCGGCCGTTGTGGATACTGTTACCGAAAAAGCTGGAGTGGAAACGCAAGTAGAACCTAAAGCGACTTTTGGTTATGTTTCAGTGGTGAGCAATCCGCAACCTAAAGCGTATTTACTGGTGACACCCGAACAAGATTTGCAGCTAGTCAAAAGTAACTTTCAATCGCTCTCGCACGCATGGCAATCATGGCAAAGCACGGAGCTACCGTTAGTTTTGTTGCAACTAGTTGAGCTGGATGACTCAGCAGTAAGGGCTGAATCAATCGATAGCTTGAAAGATCACCCATTGTTAATTGTGACGAATCAGCCGAGCCAGTTCTCAGATCTTAATTATGAACAGGTTCCGGGTCTAGACTGGCAGTCTGCCAGTGATAAGAAGGCTTGGTGGCATTTGTTGCAGAAGCTCGCTTAGTAATCCTAGTCTTGCACCCCTCCGACTCCCTTCATCAAATGGATGCCTTGATAGCAAACCAATATGTTTTATCCTGATAATGAATACCATATTCGTCAGCTAGTTAAAGCTGATCTTCAGCAAGTTTGTACGATTGAAAAAAATGCTTATACCATTGCATGGACGGATAAGGTTCATGCCGATTGTGTTGAGTCGGACTATCCCAGCTTGGTACTGGAGCAAGGCGAAGCGATAGTGGGCTATGTCATTTTTAATTATCTGTATGATGAATGCCATTTGATGAATATAGTTACTGACCCAAGCTTTCAGGGCTTGGGCATTGCAACATTATTGATGAAAGCCATGTATGACAGGGCAAAAGAGTCGGGGATGGCAAAGGTTATCCTTGAGGTGCGAGCTTCGAATCAGGTTGCCATTGAGTTTTATCATAAGCAAGGCTTTGCAGAGATTGGTTTACGCGAAGGCTATTATAAAACTGCTGAAGGCAGAGAAGATGCTTTAGTTATGGAGCGCATACTTTAGGTGCTTGCCGTTTCTTCGGTATCCTCGGGTTTATTAGGGACGAGGAATGTCTCGAACTGTTCTGCTACTAATGGATGACTGTACCAATAGCCCTGGATTTCTTCACAGCCTTTTGTGCGTAAAAAGTCCAGCTGCTGTTGTGTTTCAACTCCTTCTGCAATGGTGGTTTTATGTAGACTGTGAGCCATCTGAATAATAGCTGTCACTATGGCCTGGTCGTCGATGTCGGTCACAATATCTTTAATAAATGATTGGTCAATTTTAAGTTTATTAACCGCGAAACGCTTGAGATAACTCATTGACGAGTAACCTGTTCCAAAATCATCGATCGATACTTTAAAACCTGCCTGGCTCAATGTATCTATTGTTTTGCCGGCGACTTCAGGATCTTTTAGTGCTACGGCCTCTGTCAGCTCAATTTCAATATTACTCGGGCTCACTCCGGCGGCATCCACCAGCTCGGTGATTCTTTCTATCAGATTTGGTTGATGAAATTGAAGAGCCGAAATATTTACAGCGATAATAATTTCGGATAATCCTTTATCAAGCCATTGTTTTTGCTGCTCGGCGACTTGTTGAATGACCCATTCACCAATCTTCACGATTAAACCATTTTGCTCTGCCAGTGGAATAAATTCGCTAGGTGATATATTGCCCCATTCGGGATGCTCCCAACGTAATAATGCTTCAGCACCAACCATAGTATTACTACTGAGACTCATTTGTGGCTGATAGACCAGGTGGAACTGGTTATTAAGTAATGCCTCTTTAAGAGCTGCTGACAATTGTAGAGATCGTAATGAATGCTCCTGCATCTCTTGAGCAAAGAACCTGAAAATATTACGGCCGTCACGCTTTGCTCTATACATGGCCGTTTCAGCATTCATAATAAGCTTATCGGCACTTTTACCGTCATTTGGTGAAATAGACAGTCCTATTGAGGCGCTTACCGATAGCGCATGAGAGTTAAATTTTATTTTGCGCTGGGTGACTTCAAGAATATCTTTAGCGATAACTACTGCGGCGTGCTCATTGGTTTCTGGGAGAATAGCGGCAAATGTGTCTCCTGCGATGCGGGCAAGGATGGATTTTTTACCCAGTCCAAAGCGTAGCCGATTGGCAATTTCTACTAGAATCAAATCGCCGACCTGATGGCCAAGCGAGTCATTGATTGTTTTAAAGTTGTCCAGACCAAGCCACATAACCGTCATGGTTTGTTTCTGCTTGAAGCTGTCATCTAACAGCTGTTGTAATCGCTCTTCCAGTATTTCGCGCTTTAATAGGCCTGTCAGCTGATCATAATTAGACAGTTGATGTATTTTCTCTTCTGCAACTTTTTTAAGGGTAATATCTTCTTTGTGTGCGACATAGTTAATGATTTTACCTTGTTCATTGCGTACCGGATAAATCATGGCAAATTCGGTGTAATGAGAACCATCTTTTCGTCGACTGATTAGTTCGCCGCGCCATGCTTCACCACGTGCCAGTTGTCGCCAAATTGTTTTAAAGGTTTTATCAGGATTATCCTCAGCGCTAAAGTCAATGGGACTTTTGCCAATAGACTCTTTTTCAGTAAAACCAGTAGTTGTAGTGAATGCTTGGTTGACATACTGAATCTTGCCGTCAGTATTGGTAATAAGAACAGGATAGGGGTTTTGGTCAATACCGGTAGATAGGCGACGTATGGTAGTATCTTGCCAGCGTTGCTTAATCAGGTTCCAGATAGTATTAGCAAGCACTTGTAAGGTTTCTGTATCTTGTGCGGTGTAATCGGTCGCTTTATTGCCAACGCCAACCATCATAGTTACTTTGTTGTTTTCAATAACGGGTAGGCTGATAAACCTTTTGAGGTGGGCGTGTCCCTCTGGTAGTTCTTTTTTAGCACTGGAGTTTTGATAGTCGTTGACGACTATAGGACATTTATTACGTATAGCATCAGCCCAGACTCCTGCCTGATCAATTGGGTAGTGACTTTCAAAATTTGCGGTGCAGTGATGGGCTAGAGTGTTGGTTGACCAGGTTACGATTTCTATATTTTTTTGTGACTCATCGATAAAATGAATAAATGCTATAGAACTGTCGGTCAACTTCTCTGCAATATCGACACTATGCTGCATGAAGTGGCGTTCCCCCCCAATGTGCAGGTGACTCTGTAACTCCAACAAGTATCTATTGAGCTTTGCTTCATGCGCAATCTTTTGTTCATTTTCTATCGTGCCGCTAATGTCTCGTGACAGTATTAGAAAGGTTGGCTCCTCCCCAGATCGCCCAGTCTTACGTGCGATTGACAGTTCAAAGGTGCGCTCGCCAGATGGAACATTAAGTGTTATACGAGTCCCCCTTGAAAGTCCTATCTTATCGGCAACTGCCATGGCTTGAAGACACTCATTTGCAGCTTCTTTACTCATTACATCTTTGATGTTTTTGCCGATCAGATTTTCGGGTTTATCGAGAAGCAGATCGGGATCACTGGAGTGGATGTCTAAATGGTTTCCTTTAGCATCGACCTCGACCAGAATGTCAGGAAGTGTTTCTATCGTTGCAGAAAGTTTAGCTTGCAGCTGAAGCATGTTTAGGAAAGGACTCTGTACCGCTTCAACAAATAAGGCGCGATATAAAAAACCAAAAGCAAAAATTTTATAAACATGACCAGTCAGGTTATACATATCGGCTACATTGGCATAAAGCGTAAAAAAGAACTCACTCATAGCCATTGTAATAGCTGCTGCAACGAGCCAGTTTGCACCAAATTCACGAATATCATTGAGTTGTTTAATAAGCAAAAAAGCACTCAATAGATAGAGACCAATTAAGATGTACTCCGATATGACCTTAAACTGGGTTAAACCTAGCTCATTGGAGTAAGTATCTGGAACAAGTTCCGGGTAAAAAAGAAACCAGAAGTGAAATAAGCTGACTAATGCCAAAATTATAAGGAGCCAAAAATAACGAGGCAGCTTTGCCAGCTTCTGTTCTATCTTTATTGTGATGCAGGATACTAGGAGCAAAGCTAAGGCTATGGTAAATCGTGCTGCTAACCAGAAGTTAATCGCTTTTTCGGGGCCACTCGGTGTGATTAAGTCAGGCATTCCTTGGTAGGAGACAATATGGGTCAGGTCCAGGAGTGCAGCTCCTAATGCTCCTGAGCCTAGAATGATAACCTTGGTGGTTGGTTGGAACTTTTGGGTTACCCAGGCTATGCCGAAGACCATGGCCGCTACGGCAATAGAAACGACTTCAAGCGCAGTATGCAGTGGCAAGTAGGAGGCAAGGCCTTGACTGACATCGGGAGTTGGTAAAATAAGAACAATGCCTAAAGAAATAACTAAAGCAATAACCCAAATAGACACGGATCTGTCTGAGTTTTGAGACTTTCTTTGTTCTGAAAGCATGTTTGCTGGCTATCTCCCCATTTTTTAGAGGTGGGTACTATCTATTAGAGTTAAGATCGCCCAAATACTCGCAGGAGATAACTAACCCTATCACTGTTTATAGCAGTAAATTAGCAAACGCTCAACTAATCTTGTTAATTGCAAAGGTAATATAAAAGCAGATAAGATTTGAGAGCAGCAAGCTTTTATCTGATTGCTATGTTTAAAACTATTAATTTTGCATCCCAACTTGACAGATGCACGGAAACAACTAGCCTTAGTAACATTCTTCTCATAACAGTGAACCTATGCAAAAACAATTTTCTGATTGGCTAAAAAATCATGGTGTGGAATTTTCAGATATGACGGGGCTGGCCTCGGTACTGGGGTTAATTGTCCTGATATCGGTAGCTGTCCATTTGATACTCCATCGAGTTGTTTTACGGTTTGTAGAAAACAGGGCGCGGCAATCGAAGAAACTTTGGAAACGCTCGCTGTTCGAGAATAAATTATTCAATCGTTTTGCTCTGATGATCCAGGGGCTGATTATTTATATTCAGGCCGAACTTTGGCTGACCCCTGATTCTGCGGTACTGAACTGGGTTCAAACTTTGTCGGTACTCTGGATTCAGTTGTATGCTCTGCTGACTACTTTCTCGTTCCTCGATGCTATCTATCTAATGGGCCAGAAAAATAAGGATGCAAGAGCCTTGCCACTTAAAGGCATTTTTCAGAGTATCAAGATAGTTGCTGTTCTGGTCGTCACTATTTTCGCGGTATCCATTTTAGTAGGAAAGTCTCCACTACTGATTCTCAGCGGCTTAGGCGCCATGACGGCAGTTGTGATGCTGGTGTTCAAGGATCCAATTCTTGGTTTAGTGGCAGGAATTCAGTTATCAGCTAATGACATGCTGGAAGTTGGTGACTGGCTGGAAATGCCTCAATACGGTGCTGATGGTGACGTGATTGAAATTGGATTGACTACCGTTAAAGTCCGGAACTGGGATAAAACGATCACTACCATCCCAACCTATGCCCTGATATCAAACTCCTTTAAGAACTGGCGCGGGATGATGGAAACAGGTGGTCGTCGAATTAAGCGTACCGTTCTGATTGACTCGACCAGCGTTGAGTTTATGTCTGATGAAGATATTAAGAGACTGAATCAGTCCAAACTGTTAGCACCTTATTTCCAACAAAAACTGGAAGAGGTGGAGAAGTACAATAAAGAGCATGACTTAGATATGTCTTTGCGCATTAATGGCCGTCGCCTGACAAATTTGGGGACATTTAGAGCCTATTTGGGGAATTACTTGAAAAATCACCCGCAAATTCATCAGGAACTGACGCTAATGGTTCGTCAGTTAGAAGCTTCTGCCAATGGTATTCCGGTGGAGATTTATGCTTTCACTAAGACCACTGACTGGGCTGTCTACGAAGGCATCCAGTCGGATATCTTTGACCATATTTTCGCTGTATTGCCTGAGTTTGGATTAAGAGTACATCAGGCGCCGACCGGTTATGATGTGCGATCACTGAGTCTGTCGAGGGAGGCAGGCTCACCAAATCAGTCGGAATCAAAGCCTGTTACTGAACAAAATAAATCCAGCTAATCGCCTTACAGCCTATGACAATGGGCGGCAAACGCTTATAATTGCCGCCTTATTGCTTCCGCACACGTTTTACTTAAGAGAGTCGCATGTCCAAAACTGATTCAAAGCTAGTGTCTCAAATTGAGAATCGCCGTACTTTTGCCATTATTTCGCACCCTGATGCGGGTAAAACTACCATTACCGAAAAGGTATTGTTATTCGGTAATCAGATCCAGGAAGCGGGTGTGGTTAAAGGTCGTGGCGGCAAACATGCGACTTCAGACTGGATGGATCTAGAAAAACAGCGTGGTATTTCGGTGACCACCTCGGTGATGCAATTCCCTTATGGTGGACGCACCGTAAACTTACTTGATACTCCTGGCCACGAAGATTTCTCTGAGGATACTTATCGTACATTGACGGCGGTGGACTCTGCGTTGATGGTGATTGATGCCGCAAAGGGTGTAGAAGCCAGAACTATTAAGCTAATGGAAGTCTGTCGTTTGCGTGATACACCGATTATCACTTTCATGAATAAGATGGACCGTGATATTCGTGAGCCAATTGAGCTACTGGATGAAGTCGAAGACGTATTAAAAATCAATTGCTCGCCAGTCACCTGGCCAATTGGTATGGGTAAGCAATTTAAAGGTGTTTACCATATTCTGGAAGACAAGACTTACCTTTACCAATCTGGGCTCGGTCATAAAATTCAGGACGTGCGTATTATTGAAGGGCTGGATAATCCGGCTCTTGATGAGGCGGTAGGTTATCTGGCAAAGGATTTGCGAGAAGAGCTGGAGCTGGTGAAAGGCGCTAGTCATGAGTTCGATCTGCAGGAGTTTTTAGAAGGAAAATTGACACCAGTATTTTTCGGTACAGCACTGGGTAATTTCGGGGTTAACCATATGCTGGATGGTCTCGTGGAATGGGCGCCATCGCCATTGGCGCGTGAATCTGATGAGCGTCAGGTTGAAGCGACTGAACCAACATTTTCTGCATTCGTATTTAAGATTCAGGCCAATATGGATCCGCAGCATCGCGATCGTATTGCTTTTGCTAGAATTTGTAGTGGTAAATACACTAAAGGCATGAAAATGCGCCATGTGCGACTTAATCGTGATATGACGATTAGTAATGCGTTGACGTTTCTGGCTGGCGACCGTGAGCACCTTGAAGAAGCCTATGCCGGTGACATCATTGGTTTGCATAATCACGGTACTATCCAGATTGGTGACACCTTCACAGAAGGTGAAGTGATTAAGTTCAAAGGTATTCCTAACTTTGCACCGGAGCTGTTCCGCCGCGTCCGACTACGCGATCCCTTGAAGAACAAGGCACTGATTAAGGGCCTTGTCCAATTGTCTGAGGAAGGAGCCACTCAGGTGTTCCGCCCACAAACGTCTAATGATTTAGTGCTGGGTGCGGTGGGGGTACTACAGTTTGATGTGGTTGCACATCGCTTGAAAAACGAATATAAAGTGGAATGTATCTATGATCAGGTTAATGTTGCAACGGCCCGTTGGGTTGAGTGTGACGATGAAAAGAAGTTTGAGGAATTCAAGCGTAAGAATGCCGATAACCTGGCCTTAGATGGAGGGGACAACTGGACTTATTTAGCACCAACCATGGTTAATCTGAATTTAGCCATAGAGCGTTGGCCAGATGTTCGATTCTTTGAAACGCGTGAGCACTAAATCAGTCAAGTTCTACAATCAGGTGCTCCAACGGAAAGGGTAGAGAATATAGGATGTTCAAACCAAAGCACAAAGAGCCAGAAATTAAACTTTTTGACAGCCACTGTCATCTCGATTTCCCGGTTTTTGATAAGGATCGGGAAGTTATCCTCAGCAATATGCATAAGGTTGGGATCGAAGGAGTTTTGATTCCAGGCGTCACTCAAGATAAGTGGCGAAACTTGCGCCAATTAGCAGCACTAAGACCGGATGTTCATGTGGCTCTTGGGTTGCATCCAATGTTTCTCAAAGAACACAAGAAACAGCATCTGCATGACCTTGAGTTAGCGGTTACTGTTAATAATCTGTCAGCCATTGGAGAGATTGGTCTTGATTATTATGAAAAAGAGGCTGATCGTAAAACCCAGATTGCGTTATTCAAAGCGCAAGTTGAAATTGCCAAGTCCGCCAAACTGCCTGTAATTCTCCACGTTAGAAAATCCCACGAAGATATCCTGCTATACCTGAAAACATTGCATTTTGAACATGGTGGAATTGTGCATGCGTTTAATGGCAGTATGGAGCAGGCCAAACGCTATCGAGATTTTGGCTTTAAGTTTGGGTTTGGCGGTGCAGTTACCTACCCACGAGCGGTGAAGTTACGCTCTCTTGCTGCAGAATTACCTTTATCTGATATAGTTCTGGAAACCGATGCGCCAGATATGAAGCCTTATAATTATAATAAAGAACACAATACTCCGCTTAATATATTCCAGAATTTCAATAGCTTAGTTGAATTAAGGGATGAGCCTGCCCATGAGATTGCTGAGGCGACTACTCGCAATAGTAAGCAGGTATTAGGTATTTCTTAGCTAATATCTGGTTATTTCACATTTATCTAAAAACCCTGTTGTTATTGATTATGTTTTAAGCTATAACAGGCCGCGGTGTGCCTTTTAGAAGGCTAACCGTCCTATAGCTGAATATTTAATAAACATACAATTAACTAACAATAATGGGGTTTAAAATGGATAAAAAATCTATTTTCCCGCCTGCCAAAAAGTTAATGATTGCTACTGCGGTATTTTCTGCAGTCAGCTTTAATAGTGCTGTTTTGGCGGCAGAAGAGGAAGAAGCGACAGAAGCGGAGAGCATTGTTATTACCGGCTCTCGTATTCGTCAGGCACAAGCTGAAGGTGCTAATCCAGTCACTGTACTAGATAGAGATTATCTCGAAAATACTGGGGCAAAATCAATCGGTGATATCTTGGCACGTTTGCCAGCAGCAGGCTCTGCCTTAAATACACGTTTTAATAGTAGTGGTAACTTCGGTTTTCCGCCAGATGGTGGTGGTGTCGGAGCCGGTGCAGCTGAAGTATCTTTACGACACATGAAATCAAAGCGCACCCTGGTTCTGGTTGATGGTATCCGTTGGGTCAATGGCTCTTCAGCATCAGGCGTTGCTAACTCAGTTGACTTAAACACCATTCCAATCAGTATGATTGACCGCATTGAAATTCTGGAAGATGGTGCATCGTCAATTTATGGTTCCGATGCGATTGCTGGTGTTGTTAACGTCATTACTCGTAAAGATTTTGACGGTATGGAGTTCAATGCATATAACGGCATGTTTGACGAAGGTGATGGTGAGACATCTCAGTTCGATTTAGCGTTTGGAGCCAGTGGCGATAAGCATAGAATCTTTTTTAGTTTGAGCCATTATGATCAAAAAGCTGTCGATTCGATTGAGCGCGAACTTTCAGCTCTGCCTAAACCAAACACTGGGTTAACGCGTGGTAGTTCCGGTACACCTCAAGGTCGTTTTGTCTTTATAGATCCTAACGATCAGGTCAACGATTTGACCATTAATAATGGAGTAACAGGTACACCAACTTATGATCTCAGTAATCCAGGTGGACCGAATGATGACTTCCATGTCTTTAGTAATAGCGATCGTTATAACTATGCTGAATATAACCTTTATGTAACGCCAAGCAAGCGTACCTCTATCTTTGGTCAAGCTGACTATCAGTTGACGGATAATGTTAACTTCTATACCAAAGCACTTTTTAACAATCGTGAATCAGTGAATCGTGCAGCACCTGAACCATTATTTTTAGGTCCGGATGCAGGTACCGGTGGTTTAGCAGATACAGTAAGTATCCATGAAACTAACCCTTATAATCCTTTCGGATTCACTTTGGATGAAAACAACCTGATCTTTATTGGTCGTCGTCCGATTGAAGGTGGGCCTCGTATCTTTAAGCAAAATGTGGATACGGTCTATGTCGGCTTCGGTTTGAACGGTGATTTTTTTGCTGGAGATAACAGCTATTACTGGGATGTCAATTATACTCACGGTAAAAACGAAGCTAAACAAACTACTTTGGGAAGTTACAACATTCGCCATATCAAAAATGCGCTTGGTCCTTTAGCTGACTGTCAGGCAACTGAGGGCTGTGTACCGCTGAATATTTTTGGTGGCCAAGGTGATGGCTCAGGCTCAATCACACAGGAAATGCTGGATTATATTCAACCTATCCTGACCGACCAGAGCGAGAATGTTATTGATACTTTGTCGGCTAATATCTCAGGTGACTTGTTTGAAATGCCTGCCGGTTATTTCTCCTTCGCTGCAGGTATTGAGTCCCGCGAATACAGCGGTTATTACCAGCCAGATGCTATCGTGGTAGCAGGTGATAGTAACGGCGTGCCATCTTCACCAACCAGCGGTTCCTATGAAGTTGATGAGTATTACACAGAGTTTAAAGTGCCGTTATTGTCAGGAATGGCTGCTGCCGAAGAGCTGACTGCAAGTGTGGCATTCAGAAACTCTGACTATTCAACATACGGCTCTAATGACACAACTAAGTTTGGTTTGCTGTGGAGAGTTAATGAACAGTTCTTGCTACGGGGCTCTGTTTCTGAGGGCTTCCGTGCACCCAGTATTGGTGAGCTGTATTCAAGTGGTTCTCGTTTTGATGCAGAATTAGCTGACCGCTGTAGCGATTACACTGGCACTCAGTATGAAGCGAACTGTCAGGCTTTAGGCGTGCCAGATACTTATTCCCAGTTAAATAGTCAAATTTCTATTACCACTGGCGGAAATATAGATCTAGTACCAGAAACTTCTGATAGTACTACTTTTGGCTTTGTGTATAGTCCAACTTGGGTTGACAGTATTGATTGGATGAATAGTTTCGATATTAAAGGCACTTATTATGAGCATGAGCTTGAAGGTGCAATCGAAGCGATTGATGCTCAAACGCAACTTGATTTGTGTGTTAATACCTTAGACCCTCAGTTCTGTGATGGTATTAGTCGTACTGCTGGTGGTGCCATTAATGGTTTCAATAATCGTCTGGTTAACATCGGCGGCATTGAGACCTCTGGTTATGACGTTGGCATCAATTATTCAAGTCCTCAATATAATTGGGGCCGATTGAGTATTAATTGGACCAATACTTTTGTTAATGAGTATGTTGAAGAATCTTTAGGGCAGCGTGTAGATCTGGCAGGATTAGAGCGAAACGACACTGGTATTCCAGAGTGGAAGTCTTCTATGAATATTGGCTGGAGTCTTGAGGATTGGTCTGTTAACTGGACGGTCCGTCATGTGGATAGCCTGACAGAGCCTTGTACTGATTTCCTTGATGGAACACCTGACAGCTTAACAGCACTGGGTTTATGTTCTAACCCAAACACTGCTGATGAGTCACAATCAACTAACAAGCTTGATGCAACTACTTACAGTGATATTCAAGTGAGCTACTTCGCAGACGTTGATGGTGTGGATATGGAGCTAACCTTTGGTATTAATAACGCCTTTAATGCCCATCCACCAGCATGTTATAGCTGTTCGTTGAATGGTTATGACCCATCAGTGTATGATCCTGAAGGTAGCTTTAGTTATGTTGCAATAAAAATGAAGTTCTAATCTGCTCTTTTAAGAGTCTAATTAGACTTTATTTAGAAATGGGGCTTCAGCCCCATTTTTTGTGGTTTGATTAGCTTGAATATTTGGAAAATCAGACTGTTTGGTTTAACCTGAGTGAATCCTACAGCAATAGTTATTGGCACTATGTCAACAAGCCTATCCTCGTTTCAATTATTGGACTTATTAAAAAAAGCAAACTGGATTTCAGAGGAGCAGTTCCAGGCGTCACGTATCCACTTACGCCAGGTGAATCCCAAGTTACATCCTATTGAACAAGTTGCCGACCTTTCCTTAATGCGTCACGATGATCATCGAAGTATGATCGATGAGGAATTGCTGACTCAGTTTGTAGCGAAGCTTTATAAGCTGCCCTATGAAAAAATCGATCCCTTAAAAATTGATGTAGAAGGCGTGACTAAAATAATGTCGATGGCTTACGCTAAGCGACACAACATCTTAGTAATTAACGTTGATAAACAAAGTGAAGTAGTCAAAGTCGCGGTAATGAACCCAGAAGACCTGGCGTGGCGTGAAAGTCTTGAGCAGGTTTTGCGCATGAAGATTGTGCCGGTTATGGGAAATCCAGCACTCATCAAGCGTTATCAAAAAGAATTCTATTTATTGTCTGCTTCGGTTAAAGGCGCCAATGAGGTCAAGCTACAAAAAGACAGTTCGGTTACTAACCTAGAGCAGCTGATTGAGCTGAAAGGCGCAGAAGAAGCTGACGCTAATGATCAGCACATTGTGCAAATCGTCGACTGGCTGTTGCAGTACGCCTTTAAAGAACGCGCCAGTGATATTCATATTGAGCCACGTCGTGAGGTGGGACGAATTCGCTTTCGTATTGATGGGGTTCTGCATAAGGTTTATGAGCTACCCATTTCGATTACGCATGCTGTGATTTCTCGCTTAAAGATTTTAGGTCGAATGGACTTAGCTGAACGACGTAAACCGCTCGATGGTCGTGTGAAAACCAAAAGCCCTGATGGAACTGAAATTGAATTACGACTATCTACGTTACCTACTGCGTTTGGAGAAAAGTTTGTCGGACGTATTTTTGATCCCACGGTATTAACTCGTAACTTTGATGAGTTAGGTCTGGAGCCGGAAACAGAAGCAACTTGGCGCGATTTAATTAGTCAACCTACTGGAATTGTATTGCTAACCGGCCCGACAGGCTCAGGCAAAACGACAACCTTGTATACCTCATTGAAACTGTTGGCCACTCCGGATGTTAACATCTGTACCGTTGAAGATCCGATTGAAATGGTCGATCCAAATCTCAATCAGATGCAGGTCCATCACGATATTGATCTAGATTTTGCGGCAGGCATTCGAGCTCTGTTACGGCAGGATCCAGATATTATTATGGTTGGCGAGATTCGAGACAAAGAAACGGCGCAAATGGCAGTACAGGCAGCGTTAACTGGCCACTTGGTTATTTCAACACTGCACACCAATGATGCGCCTTCAGCAATTACTCGACTGATTGAGATTGGCATTGAGCCCTATTTATTGAATGCCACCATGTTAGGTGTCATGGCGCAACGTCTGGTCAGAACCTTGTGTAAATTTTGTAAGGAAGAAAAGCCAACCGATCCATTAGCCTGGGAAGCGTTAGTTGGCGGTAACCAGAAAGTTCCGATGCCAGAAAAAATCTGCCACCCAGTCGGTTGTGATCGTTGTCGCCATACTGGGTATCAGGGGCGTCAGGGTATTTATGAACTAATTCGGGTAACAGATGAACTTAAAACATTGGTTTATGAAGGTGCAGAAATGCGTCAATTAAGACGACAAGGGATTAAAGATGGTATGAACCTGTTACGAGTGAGCGGTGCTTATAAAGTTGCTGCTGGAGTGACGACTATTGATGAGGTGTTGCGAGTGGCGCCACGCGATACTAAATAATTATTGAAAGGTATCAAAAAAACAATAAGCCTGATGAAAGTCTCATCAGGCTTATTTTTTACACCAGTCTAGTTGTTAACGGGTTCTGTAGTTTCTTCGCTGGTTCCTAACACTTCGTCACTTTCTGTATCGGTATTTTCAATATCAACATCGGGAAGCGATTCCGTTTCTGTATCCAGTAATTCGGATCCACCCGCTTTAGCCTCTGCAACCTGCTTGAGTACCTGATAGTAACGTCGAATATTGTTAACATATTTAACGGGTTCGTCACCACGTGCATAACCATAACGAGTTCTTGAATACCATTTTTTCTGACGCAGCAATGGTAAGTACTCTTTAACAGACAGCCATTTATCAGGATTAGCGCCATCTGCTTCAGCCAAACGACGAGCGTCTTCCAGGTGACCAAACCCTACATTATAAGCAGCCATTGCAAACCAGGTTCGATCTGGCTCACCAATGCGCTCGGGAATTTTTTCTTTGACTAATCTTAAATAATCAGCACCGCCTAAGATACTTTGCTCTGCATCAAGTCGATTTTTAACACCCAGCTGCTTGGCTGTATTTAAGGTCAACATCATAAGACCCCTAACACCGGTAGGGGAGCGTGCATGAGGTTCCCAGTGTGACTCCTGATACCCCATTGCTGCCAACAAACGCCAATCGAGATCATTACCGGCCGCTTCGTAAAAGTAGGGGCGATATTGATCCAGCTTATTATCTATGGCGCGTAAAAACTCTCGGCTACCGACGTAATCAAATTTGGAAAGGTGACCATAGTAGCGCTCCGTCAAATAGCCCAAGGTACCGTCTTCACGGATTTTGGAGAAAAACTCAATCGCTTTTACATAGAGGCTGTTGTCATTTTCCTTGCGAAAAGCCCAGGCTAACTGTTCAGGTTCTGAAACGCTAAAAGCGACAGCCAGTTCGGGTTGAACCTGGCGAGCCAGTTGCAGTTCATTGGAATCAACAATGGTGTAATCAAATCGACCATCTAATACACCATCCAGTAAATCTTGCGGTGTTAAATCCGAGCGCTCTGTCCAGCTTAATGCAGGGTAATCTTGTTGTGATTTTAACAAAGCTTCGGAATGTGAGCTGTTGGCGACAACGGTCAGGTTTTTATCCACCTGGCTAAAATCACGTGGACGGTCATTGCCTTGCTTATAAACCATCTTACTGGTGATTTCCTGATAGGGCGGCCCGAAACGCAAATACTCTTCACGCTGCCGAGTTATGGTTAAGCCGGCCGCAGCAAAATCAGCGCGTCCACTGGCGACTTCACGAAGGATTTTCGCAATATCGTTCTCGGTGACGATCTGGACACGAACACCCAACTCATCGGCAAACAGCTTGACCAGGTCGTATTCAAAGCCACTAAAACCGTCTTCGCCAACATACATGGTGGTCGGTGAAATACGGGTATAAACTTTGATGTACCCTTGTTCCTGTACACGCTCGAGCTGGTTTTTGGGCTCTTTGCCGCAACTTGTCAGCAACACAAGTGATGTTATCAGTAGCGCAAAACCAATGAAGCTTTTTCTAAGGCCTTGATTCATTTAAGAAATTATAATCTTAGCGGTTGTTTGCCAACATTATGACTGCTTCAAGCCGAAAAGTGCAAATTAAAGCATTCAATTTCTCCTTTAGGACTTATCAATAACAGCCAATTAGAGTAAAATTTGCGCTTTCGCAATTCCTCCAGATTTACAGTCGAGATCGGTATGCTCATATTACGCGGTAACCCTGCCTTTTCTAACTTTCAAAAGTCATATTTACTCAAAGAAGCGTCAGCAGTTAGCTCTCAAGTCATTGATATTTATGGTGAATATGTTCATTACGTTGATACCAACAATGAGTTGGATGATGCAGAACTGAAGATTCTCGAAAGATTATTGGAATATGGGCCAAGCCGTCCAGCCAGCGAGCATTCGGGTCAGCGCCTGATTGTGGTGCCTCGCCCCGGCACGATTTCACCCTGGTCTTCGAAAGCGACCAATATCGCGCAAAACTGTAGTCTGGATAAAATCGAGCGAATTGAACGTGCTGTTGCGGTTTATTTTAAGACCAGCGATGGTGCCGAATTGAGCGCCGATGTAGTTGCTCAATTAAAGCCATTGATTCATGACCGCATGACGCAGTCGGTTTTCACCGAGCACAGTCAGGCGGAAGTTCTTTTTGAGCAACATCAGCCTAAACCACTCGCCCATGTCGATATTCTCGGCGGAGGCCGTGAAGCCTTAGTTAAAGCTAACACTGATATTGGCTTGGCCTTGGCAGAAGATGAAATTGATTATTTGGTTGAAAGCTTTATCAAGCTTGGCCGTAATCCATCGGACGTTGAACTGATGATGTTTGCGCAGGCCAATTCTGAGCATTGTCGGCACAAAATTTTCAACGCATCATGGACCATCGATGGCATCGAGAAAGAGATGTCATTGTTCAAGATGATTAAAAACACCTATCAGGTCAATTCCGAAGGTGTCCTATCGGCTTATAAAGATAACGCGGCAGTTTTCGAGGGCTTCACGGCCCATCGTTTTTTTGCCAACGCAGAAACCCATGAATACCAATACCATTTAGAGCCGGTACATGTTTTGTGTAAGGTCGAAACTCATAACCACCCAACCTGTATTTCGCCATACCCTGGCGCTTCTACTGGTTCTGGTGGTGAGATTCGTGACGAAGGCGCAACCGGTATTGGTGGCAAACCAAAAGTTGGTTTGACTGGCTTTACGGTATCGAACCTGAAAGTGCCGGGCTATGTTCAGCCCTGGGAAACGGATTATGGCAAGCCTGAGCGTATTGTCACTGCATTGGACATTATGCTAGAAGGCCCGATTGGCGGCGCCAGCTTTAATAACGAATTTGGTCGTCCGGCAGTGAACGGTTATTTCCGTACTTTTGAAGAAGAATTCGATTTCGACTTTGGTTCAGAGAAGCGTAAAGAAGTTCGTGGTTACCACAAGCCCATCATGATTGCAGGCGGTATGGGTAACATTCGCGAGCAGCATGTCGAGAAAAAAGAAATCAAACCGGGCTACAAAGTGATTGTCCTTGGCGGCCCAGCAATGTTGATTGGTTTAGGTGGCGGTGCTGCTTCATCCATGACCTCAGGAACCAGCCAGGAAGATTTAGATTTTGCTTCAGTTCAGCGTGATAACCCAGAGATGGAACGTCGCTGCCAGGAAGTGATTGACCGTTGTTGGGAGATGGGTCAGAAAAACCCAATTGAGTTTATTCATGACGTTGGCGCGGGTGGCCTTTCGAACGCCATTCCAGAGCTAGTGCATGATGGTGAGCGTGGCGGTAAGTTTGAGCTTCGCCGTGTACCCAATGCAGAAAAAGGCATGGCGCCAGTTGAAATCTGGTGTAACGAAGCGCAGGAGCGTTATGTATTAGCGGTCTCTCCTGACAGCTTAGCCAAATTCGAAGAAATTTGTGGCCGTGAGCGCTGCCCATTTGCAGTAGTTGGCGAAGCGACAGAAGAGTTGCACCTAGAGCTGGCCGATGAGCACTTTGATAATAAGCCTGTTGATCTGCCAATGGATATTCTGTTCGGCAAGCCGCCTAAAATGCATCGTGAAGCAGAGACTTTAGCAGCTCCATCAACGGCACTTCCTCAAGTTGATGATATAAACGAAGCGGTTGACCGAATTCTAGCTTTACCGGCTGTAGCCGATAAAACGTTTCTGATTACCATTGGCGACCGTACCGTCGGCGGTATGGTATCGCGTGACCAGATGGTTGGTCCGTGGCAGGTTCCGGTAGCCGATTGCGCGGTAACCACATCGACTCATAACAGCTACACTGGCGAAGCGATGGCGATGGGTGAACGTACTCCTGCTGCATTGCTGGATAGCGCTGCCTCTGCGCGTATGGCGGTGGGTGAAGCTGTGACCAATATTGCCGCAGCGAAAATTGATGACATCAAAAAGATTCGTCTATCAGCAAACTGGATGGCCGCCGCAGGCGCACCGGGCGAAGATGTGAATCTTTATAAAGCGGTTGAAGCCGTTGGTATGCAATTGTGCCCAGAATTAGGCATTACCATTCCGGTTGGTAAAGACTCGATGTCAATGAAAACCGTCTGGGAAGACAATGGCGAAAAGAAAAGCGTTACTGCACCTTTGTCATTAGTGATTACTGCCTTTGCGCCAGTGACCGATGTGCGCAAGAGTTTGACGCCACAATTGAGAACAGATTTGTCTCAAGAGAATGGCGGCTCTTCATTAGAGACTGAATTATTATTGCTAGATCTTGGCCGTGGTAAAAACCGCCTCGGTGCAACAGCCTTCACTCAAGTCTATAAATTGCTAGGTACGGAGCCAGCCAACGTTGACTCAAGCGATGACTTACGTAACTTTTTTAATGCCGTGCAGGCGCTTAATCATAATGATTTAGTTCACGCTTATCATGACCGTTCAGACGGTGGTCTATTAGCAACCCTGGTTGAAATGGGCTTTGCCGGAAACTGCGGCGTTAGCGTTGATTTGTCAGAACTGAATGGCACAGCCGAAGAGATTCTGTTCAACGAAGAACTTGGTGCAGTATTGCAAGTCCCTGCGGATAAACGCGATCAAGTTGAAGCGATTTTGGCCGAACATAAGGTCAACGAATTTGCTCACTTCATTGGTGAACCAGCAGAAACCAAAACTTTCAGCGTCACCAAAGATGGTAATGACGTTATCTCGCGCGACATGAAAGACTTGCGCGCCATCTGGTCAGAATTAACCTTCCGTATGCAAGCCATGCGCGACAACCCAGAGTGCGCACAACAGGAATTTGATAGCAGGCTTGATCTGGATAATCCAGGCATCAAGCCATTTGCCACATACAATGTCGATGAAAACATCGCCAAACCATTAATCTCAACCGGTGCACGTCCACGTGTAGCCGTTTTAAGAGAGCAGGGCGTCAACAGTCAGCTCGAAATGGCAGCCGCGCTGACCAAAGCTGGCTTTGAATGTATCGACGTTCATATGAGCGATATTTTAACCGGCCGCGTTAGCTTGCAAGACTTCATAGGTGCAGTCGCCTGTGGTGGCTTCTCATACGGTGACGTGCTTGGTGCAGGCGAAGGTTGGGCAAAATCGATTCTATTCAACTCACGCGCACGTGACGAGTTTGAAGCCTTCTTCAACCGTCAGGATACTTTCAGCTTAGGTATCTGTAATGGTTGCCAGATGATGTCAAACCTCAAAGAACTGATCCCAGGCGCCGACCACTGGCCACACTTCGTGCGCAATCAATCAGCGCAGTTCGAAGCACGTTTCGCCATGGTTGAAGTTGCAAAATCACCATCGCTATTCATGACCGGCATGGAAGGTTCACGCCTGCCAATCGCCGTCTCGCATGGCGAAGGCCGCGCAGAATTCAAATCAGACGACCTGGCAAAACAAGTTAACGAATCAGGTTTAATCACAGCGCGCTACATCAACAACTACGGCGACATCGCAGATACCTATCCAGCCAATCCAAACGGCTCACCATTCGGCATCACCGGTCTCACCACGAACGACGGCCGCGTCACCATCATGATGCCGCACCCAGAGCGCGTAGCACGCACCGTGCAAAACTCCTGGAGACCGGATGAGTGGAGAGAGGATGGGGCTTGGCAGAGAATCTTTTACAACGCTCGCCTTTCAATCGGTTAAAACTATCTTTTTTGCCTAACACTGCGTTACGAAGCTTTTTATCTTGCTCATGGACAACTAGTCCACTCCGCGAGCTAAAAAGCTTCAAGCCTTGTTTTAGGCAAAAAATCTAAGTTTTCACCTGATTGAAAAAATATTAAGTAAAACTGTCTTTCGACTGCCATGGATGGCGGGAATGCCAGCACAGTCGGGAACAGTGCTGGTATTATTCCAATACTGCGTTATAACCCTTTTTTAGGTGCTCACGGACAACTAGTCCGCTCCGCCCGCCTCAAAAAGGGTTATGCCTTGTCTTGAAAGAAAAATCCTGCTTTAAAAAAGTGCTACCTTTTGAAGTGGGTGTGGCTGTCGACCTAGCTCTGTCATACCGCGGCTTGACCGCGGTATCCAGCGACTTTCGGGCTTGTCATTCCCACGAAGACGCGAATTTCCAGAGTGGAAAAGGGTTTATTAGGAGGCTTACTTCTTTGCTCTCAAGTATGCCTCACAATTATCACTTAATGGGCATTTCGTTTGGTAATTTATAGACAAGCACTCACCGCTATTGAAAGATAGGTCTTTATTAGGCTCAATTTTTCTTTGGTAAGTTAAACCTTGAAAGAAACCACAAACCACTGTAGCGGGCTCTAAAGAAAGGTTTTGGTAAAAATAACTAAATACACTTTCTTGCAAGTTAAAACAGTATTGGTATGTCTTATTTAAATACCCAATAACATCGTTAATAACTAAAGCTCTTGAAGGGTTACCTAATCCGGGATGTATATAACAAATTTTCTTAGTTTTCTGATCTTTTGAACAAAAACCTAAACTCCCGTGTGTAAATTCTGTTCTATATTTATTAAGTTGTTGAAACCATTCATCATGAGCATCAACAAGCAGTATTGTTAACTCTTTAGGAAAATTTGAGCAATATTTTCCTTCCTTAGCTTTTGTAAATAGTTTGGATGTGCTTTTCTTCTGCATTCCTTGTATCTTTCGATCTTTTAAGACCCAGTACATAAAGTCTCTTATACCATCAAGAGATGCATAAAGCTCGTTTAGGCAGCACTCTATTAGAGCTGCTGCACGCTTAGAAAAGATGGCTGGAGAATGCCCTGTTTCATTTACTTCTTGATGATCAATATCCATTTTTAAAAGACTTTCATTTAATAAATCGGCAAGAGTCTTATACTTTTGAAAATGATCTAGAGCAGTCATAATACTTCGGTTATAGTATTTATTATCTTTTAACGGAGCGTACGTAAAGTGTCTTAGTTTAGTCGCAGAGCTCCACTGTTCAGGAGTGAACTTTATTAAGAATTGGGTGCTACCTGCTAGTGTTTTCATATTAGCTCCTGCTATATATCTATAAAGTAATTTAGCCTTACATTATTAAATAAAGCCTTTATTAAGTGTAGAAAATTGAGGTTATGAATAATGGCTATTAATATTCCTTTCAAAAAGATGGTGTCTAATACCAGCAAGTTGGCGATGGCGACTACTGTTCTAGTGTTTGGTCGGTAGGTAGTGATTTTCTGGATCGAAGTCATCCGAGAAATCAGGCTCTCTAAAAAAACTGATCGGCAAATTATATTTAATTACTAAATCAATTACCTGTATTGCTCCATCAGGTGCTTTTGCAGAGCCTGGGTTTTCCCTGTAGTAATAAACCGCACCATTATTATTTTTCAGGAACTTAAACGCCGACTCTATTATTGATATATCGGATGGCTTTCCATTGAGTAATAACTCTCCTGAAGAGAGAACACTTACCCTGGCGATATTGTCTCCTGCAGTTGCAGTTTGTATGTTTAAAATGATAATGATTAATGCGAACATCAGATACTTCATACTACTCCAGATATTTTATAATTCGAATTGGTTGCAACATATTATTTTCAAACCACTCACAATACAAGTTTGGTTTGCTTCTAAAATTGAGGCTTGCTCCCATTACCCCTTAGATTGAGCTGAGGTACGTACAAAATATAGTAATCAAAATCTGTGACTCAAAGGAATCCCTTTAGGGAGATGGAACGTATTTTGCGGCACCCAAGGGGGCAGACCCTGCGTTAAGTGGCTCGCCGAGTGGCGAAACCATAAGTCAAAATAAGAATCAAAACCTCGAAGTCGTTTCCACTCCTTCGAGGCTACAAAGAATCCTAAATACTCGCCATCAAACTAGCTGAAAACACTGTCAACAGTATCACTAGTATTATTTGAATCCTTGGTTGTGTATCAAATTATAGTAGTAACCAGATAACTAATAAAACTGTTGCGAACCAAAGAATTGTTATGTGCTTTAAATACTTCCGAGGCTCCCCACTTCTTTTATAGAACAAGTTCCGCAGCGAGTCCTTCTCACCCCCTCTCCAGAAATTTGCACGAAATGGGACAATTTTGTTGGGGTTAATAATAATAACCGCTAAAGCTAGTAGCACTATTAATATCGTAAAAAAGATTTTTAAATTAATTTCCATAGCTACTCTTATATCAATAAATATTATTACGTAAATTCAATTCTAAGTTATGAGACTAAATCCCCGCCATCAAGCTGGCCACTAAAGCCGTCAGCAACACCATCAAAATCACCTGTACGATTCCAATTAAAATAGCTTTCAAAAAGGTTGTACCCAATACCAGCATATAGGCGAGGGCGGCTACGGGAACGGTGACTAGCCAGCCGTAGGTGTCGTCTAAACCGGGGAAGTAGTAGTCTACGCCAAACTGGAATAATGCGGATACGATTAAGGCGAACAGGCAGGAGAAGAAGCCTGTGTTTCTGGCGCCGATAAATTTGGCGGCAAATTTTAGTGGTAGGACTAATAATAATACGACTATGAGTAGGTTAATTAATGTTTCCATGGTGTCTCCAAACTGTTGTTATGGTTATTTATCCGATTTGAATTATGGCATCTGACGATTGTTATTTCCAATTCATTGATAGTTGGTATGCATTGAGGAACAAAGACTTAACTTCAAAATAGGTTTTCCCTGTGGCATAGTATTGGCTGCTCAATTCTTACTGAATCTATTTTATGCGTGACCCGAAACTGGATCGTGACGCTTTGGCGTTTGTGGAAGGCGAGTTGGCGGATTGTTTGACTCGTTTAAACCGTGGCATTGAAAAAGAGAGTTTGCGTGTTACGGAGGATGGCTATCTTTCGACCAAACCTCACCCTAAGTCTTGGGGTTCGGCGCTGACTAATGAGTATGTGACGACTGACTATTCTGAGGCTTTGCCTGAGTTGATTACGCCGGTTTCGAATGACCGCTTAAAGCCTCGTCAGTGGTTGCAAGATATTCATCAGTTTATCTATCAGCACATGGATGATGAGATTCTATGGATTGGTAGTATGCCGTGTATTTTGACTAAGGAAGAGGATGTGCCCTTGGCCAATTACGGCAGCTCTAATGTGGGCATGATGAAGCATATCTATCGTCGTGGTTTGGGTTATCGCTATGGCCGTTATATGCAGGTGATTGCCGGGGTTCATTATAATTTCTCCCTTCCTGAAGATTTTTGGCCTAAATATCAACATTTCAAGCAAGATAGCGGCAATTTAAAAGATTTTATCTCCAATCAATATTTAGGTCTTATTCGCAATTACTTGCGCTACTGTTGGTTACTTCCATATTTGTTTGGTGCTTCGCCTGCGATTTGTCGTTCGTTTACCAAAGGTAAGGGCGGTTCTTTGTTAGAGGATTGTGGTGACGGTAGTTTATACGGTCAATATGCGACTTCTTTGCGTATGAGTGATCTTGGTTATCAAAATAATGCTCAGTCGAAATTCTCTATACGCCACAATGACTTAGACGAGTATGTGGGGGAACTGGAGCGGGCCATTCGGACCAAGGATGAGTTCTATGAAGAGCTTGGGGTTAAGGTTGACGGTGAATACCGTCAGTTGAACGCTAACTTACTACAAATTGAGAACGAATATTACGCGAAAATCCGTCCCAAGCGGGTCATTAATCCAGGGGAAAGACCGACCCAGGCTTTGAAAAGAGGCGGGGTTCAGTATGTGGAAGTTAGGTCACTTGACTTGAATCCTTTCGATCCCCTTGGTATAAGTCAGTCACAAATTGACTTTTTAGACGTCTTTTTGCTCTTTTGCCTGTTGCAGGAGAGCTGCAATCAATCGGATCGTGAGAATGCTGAAAACGACGAAAACTTCCGTCGTACGGTGTATTACGGCCGAAAACCTGACCTCGGGCTCTTGAGATTTAATCGAGCAATCCCACTAAAAGAGGCGGCATTGGCTATTTTCGAGGAAATGCGACCGGTTGCAGTGTTGCTGGATAAGAGCAACCAGACCAAGGCTTATACGCAAGCGCTTGGTGAGGCCATTGAAATGGCCAAGGATCCGGAGAAGACGTTGTCGGGTCAGTTTCTCAATAATATGTTGGCGTACGGTAAGGGTTACTATGGATACACCATGGACCTTTCGAAGAAAACGCGTCAGCACTTTCTATCTGAGCACATCAGCCCTGAGGTTGAGGCTCTGTTTGAGCGTGAAGCGGCTCAGTCGATTGAGAAGCAAAAGCAGATTGAGGAGAGTGACTCCTTATCTTTTGAAGAATATCTCAAGCAATATTTTGCTTAGACACATTTATTTAACCTAGTGAGGTGTTATGAACTATACCAAGTTCGATTTTTTGGGGATGACAGTAGGGCCGGTTGAGATCGCGTTTTTGATCTATCTGGTGTTCATGATTGGTATCGGTATCTGGGCTTACATGCGCACTAATGATTCCAGCGATTATATGCTGGGTGGTCGCGGCCTGGGTGGTGCGGTAACTGCATTAAGTGCTGGCGCATCGGATATGAGCGGCTGGATTTTGATGGGCTTGCCTGGTGCGATTTATTTTTCAGGGCTCTCTGACTCTTGGTTAGCGCTGTTTTTAATTATCGGTGCCTACATAAACTGGAAGTTTATTGCCGGTCGTTTGCGTTCCTATACTGAAATTGCCGACAATGCATTAACCCTTCCTGATTATTTTGCTGGCCGTTTCCACGATGCTGGTAAGTCGCTACGTATCGTTGCCGTATTGGTTATGATTGTGTTCTTCGGCTATTACATCGGTTCTGGTCTTGTTGCGGGCAGCAAGCTGTTCGAATCAAGCTTTGGTTATGATTACAATACGGCGTTATTGATCAGTTCCATTGTTATTATTTCGTATACTTTCCTTGGTGGTTTCCTGGCGGTTTCCTGGACTGATTTTTTCCAGGGTTTAATCATTATGATCGCTCTAATAGTAGCGCCGATTGTGCTACTGGTTGAGTACAACGGTCTTAGCGGTATTGTTGAAGCCACGCGTGAAATTAAGCCAGAGGCTGTGAGCTTTACACAAGGTTTCTTTGATAATAACGACTCTTTCAAATGGATTGCCTTTTTATCACTGGCTGCCTGGGGTTTAGGTTATTTCGGTCAGCCACATATCTTGGCACGTTTTATGGCGATAAAGAGTGTAAACACCGTACCGCAGGCTCGTCGTATTGGTATGAGCTGGATGATTATCTGTGTGCTGGGTGCAGTATTTATTGGTTTCGCCGGTATTGCTTACTTCGGTGGCGACTTTAATGCCAAAGCCTATGTATTGCTAAGTGCGGAAGATGTTGCAGTACTAAGCACTAAGCCAGGGAGCGAGAAAGTGTTCCTGTTATTGACGCAGGCACTGTTTAATCCATGGTTAGCGGGCTTCCTGTTAGCAGCAATTCTGGCAGCGGTTATGAGTACTATCGACTCGCAATTATTAGCAGTTTCAAGCTCAGTTACCGAAGACGTTTATAAACCATACATGCGTCCAGATGCTTCTGAAAAAGAACTGGTTTGGGTTAACCGTTTTGTGGTGATTCTGGTTGCCGGGATTGGTATTGCAGTTGCGATGGGAGAATCTAGAAATGTCCTTAATCTAGTCGGTCAAGCTTGGGCAGGTTTTGGTGCCGCCTTTGGTCCGGTTATTATTTTCTCTCTATTATGGCAACGTATGACTCGTCATGGTGCATTAGCAGGTATTGCAACGGGTGCGGTGACCGTATTGGTTTGGGACTGGTTGGGTAACAATACCGATATTGCATTATTCAAGCTGTACGAAATGTTACCAGGCTTTGTATTGGCCAGTTTAGCAATCGTTATTGTGAGTAAGTTAACTAAGGTTGCTGAAACCACTTACAATCAGTTTGACTGGTATCGCAACGAATTTAAGAAGTACAAAAGCTAATGAGCAACCTGGTTATTCGAGAAGCGGTGCGTCAAGACGCGCCGCAAATTCTTGGCTTCATCAGAGAGCTAGCAGAATATGAAAAGCTGTCGCATGAAGTGGTGGCTAGTGTCGCTGATATCGAGCAGACCGTGTTTGCTGATGACGCCAGAGCGCACTGCCTGATTGCTGAGTACGAGGGGAAGCCAGCCGGCTTCGCCTTGTACTTTTTCAACTACTCAACCTTTTTAGGTAAATACGGTATTTACCTGGAAGATCTTTACGTTAAACCAGAGTTCCGCAGCAAAAAAATTGGTTATAGCCTTTTGCAGAAACTGGCAAAAATCGCCGTTGAGAAAGATTGTGCACGTGTAGACTGGTCTGTTTTAGACTGGAACCAACCTGCAATCGATTTCTATAATAGCATCGGCGCCAAGCCAATGGACGAATGGACCGTGTTCCGTTTAACCGGTGATGCGTTGGGTGATTTTGCGGATAAGTCATAACTCAATTTGCTTCTGGTTATTTCTCTAGATAGATTCCGAAAGTTACAGTCTAGGATTATTATAGGATGGGTTAGGCGATAGCCGTAACCCATCAATTACAAAAGCGATGGGTTACGCATAAATGCTAACCCATCCTATGACTTCCTGTTAAAGCCTCCTAGAGAGGCTTTTTTTATGACCATTCTTTATTGCCTGAACCTACCCCAGTTGCTACTCTATCGGCACTTTAATTTTTAAATCAGTCTTCAGTTGGAATTTGTTATGTCTAAGATCGGCACTCCTTTATCGAATACGGCTAAAAAGGTCATGATGCTCGGCTCGGGTGAGTTGGGCAAAGAGGTGGTTATTGAGTTGCAACGCTTTGGGGTGGAGGTGATTGCAGTTGACCGTTATGCCAACGCGCCTGCGATGCAGGTGGCGCATCGTAGTCATGTGGTCAATATGCTCAATGGCGATGCGCTAAAGCGTTTAATTGTAGAAGAAAAACCGGATTTAATTGTGCCTGAAATTGAGGCTATTGCGACGGAGACTTTGTTAGAAGTCGAGAAAGAAGGTTTCACCGTCATACCAACCGCGCGTGCGACTCGCTTGACGATGGATCGCGAAGGCATTCGACGTTTAGCGGCAGAGGACCTTGGTCTTGTGACTTCTCCTTATCGTTTTGCCGATACCTATGAAGAATATAAGCAGGCTGTAGCAGAGATTGGTTTGCCTTTCGTGATTAAGCCAGTCATGAGCAGTTCCGGTAAAGGACAATCAACGGTGAAAACTGAGGAGCAAGTTGATGCGGCCTGGAAATACTCGCAGGCGGGCGGGCGTACCGGGGAAGGACGCGTAATTGTTGAAGGTTTTGTGGATTTTGATTATGAAATCACCCTGTTAACCGTCCGATCGGTTAAAGGAACTCAGTTTTGTGCACCCATTGGCCATATTCAGGAAGATGGTGATTACCGCGAGTCGTGGCAACCACAGGCGATGTCAGAAAAAGCGTTAGCTGAAGCACAACACATGGCTAAAGCTGTGACTGATGATTTGGGCGGTTATGGACTTTTTGGTGTAGAGATTTTTATTAAGGGTGATAAAGCGATTTTCAGTGAGGTATCACCAAGACCACACGACACCGGCCTGGTTACTTTGATTTCTCAGGATTTGTCTGAGTTTGCACTGCATGCCCGAGCGATTCTTGGCTTGCCGATTCCTGCTATTCGTCAGCTAGGTCCGTCTGCTTCAGCAGTGATATTGGTTGAAGGTGAATCACAGGAGGTGGAATTTGGTAATCTTGAAGCAGCTCTATCTGAGGTTGATACTGAACTACGACTGTTTGGTAAGCCTGAGGTTAGTGGCAAGCGACGGATGGGGGTTGCCCTGGCTAAGGCAGATTCGGTAGAGCAAGCTAGAGCTAAAGCACGTAATAGTGCTGCTAAAGTCACTATTAAGCTTTAAGGTTTACTAAGGACAGTTTTTTCGGACGGTAAAAAAGAACTCTCTTGGGCTTAAGTGTCATTACTCGTAGCGAGTGATACCCAAGAGAGTCAAGTGTGACCTACCTATTTACAAGCCACTAGTTGATTTGGATTGATTTTGTTGGCTTTTCACTGCCAGCTTTTTTAGGCAGGTGGATGTTTAGCATGCCATCTTTGAACTCAGCTTTGCATTGATCCGTGTCAACATTATCAGGCAAGGTAAAGCTGCGAGTGAAGCTGCCATAGAATCGCTCCAGCCTATGTTGTTTTTCGTCCTTTTCTTCATAGCGACGTTCGCCCTGAACACTGAGGATATTATTCTCGATATTGATTTTGACGTCTTCCTTTTTAACCTCCGGTAGTTCTGCTTTGACCAGAAACTCATCAGCTTTTTCGATAAAGTCGACAGCTGGACGCCACTCATTACCAATCCCATTCGACATTTCGTCAAATAAGCCTGACACAGGGAAGTTAAGATAAGATTCGATATTGGAAAAGGGTTTCCACTTTGATAGTTGCATAATACACCTCCAAATTATGTAGTTTGCTATGCTAGACTAAACCTATCAACCTCATGTCATTTTGATCCAGATCAAAATAATGTTAGGTTGAAAGGGTATAACTAACGTATCTATCACGTATACCTATTAGAAACACCTGTTAGACAAAGGAGAGAGTTATGGGTTCATATAAACAGGTTCTAGTGGCATTAGACCTTCGCAAAGAAGGGGAAGCCATTATCCAAAAAGCACAAAATATTCTGGCAGATGGTGGAGACTTGCACCTGCTCCATGTCGCAGAACCCATCGAAGCAGGACTCTGGGCGGGTGCACCGTTTGGAGCTGTTATCGTCAATACTGATGATATTGAGCAGGAAGCGATTAAAGCTAAGACTAAGCGTATCAATGAGTTTGCCAAAAAATATGGTGTTGCTGATGATCATTGTCATATCAAAATCGGTAAGCCATCACGCGAAATCAAGAAATATGCTGAAGAACAACACTGCGATATGATCGTTATCGGAACTCATGGACAGCATGGTTGGGAACTACTGTTAGGCTCGACAGCTAATGGCGTTCTACATGGCGCACCTTGTGATGTGTTATGTGTCCAGATGCGTAAACCGAAAGAGTAATTTAATACCAAAAAAGGAGCTCATTGAGCTCCTTTTTTTTAACTGTGATTATCCTTTATTTGTCTTTAAGTGGCTTAAAGGTAATCAGCATGAGTGGTAACAAGGTTAAATTAAGGAACAGTGCTACCGCCATTGCAAAGCCAGTCAGTAAACCAAAGTAGATTGATGGAATAAATTCAGACAGTGCCAAGATGGCAAAACCTACAATAATGGTTACACCAGTGTAATAAATCGCTTTACCAATACTACCGTGGCAACGCTCCATGGTTGCCAGATAATTATTATCCTTAGTGAACTCACGTTTAAAGCGATGCACATAGTGAATCGAGTTATCTACTGCGATACCTATCACAATGGCGGCAATGGTAATGGTCATCATATCCATCGGCACGCCCATCCAGCCCATAATACCGAGCACCAGCGCTGCTGAGAGAGCATTAGGGATGGTTGCGAGGATAGCAAGAACAAATGAACGGAACAGCACCAGGAACATTAGCAGGATAGCGAGGTAGACTACGCCAATGGTCATGATCTGCGAATCAAACAGGCTTTGTAGCATATTGTTATAGAGCACCAACATACCGGTAAAATGAACATGTTCCGGTTTAATACCGGTTTCATTAACAATAAAAGTATTGATGGTATCAATTAGCTCTGAGCGCTTTAAATCTGGGTTAGTTTCTTCGACTCGAATATTGATACGAACCTGGTCGCCATCATCAGAAAGGTATGGGTCTAATAATGTTTTTCGGACATCATCAGGCATCTTTTGATGCACCAAGGTTAAAGTCAGTTCATCAGGATACTCACCGTCGTTCATTCCTTTCAGAACTTTTGCCGTAGTAGTCAGTGACTGGACTTTGCCGGTGACTTCGAGACTATCAATGTAATCATGAATCTTTTCTAGCGTTTCCAGTTTACTGCGGGTAAACCAATAACCGGCATCGTAACTGCCACTATCAAATTCATCGGAAAATTCGTCTTCAAACTCATCCTCGGCAAACAGTGATTTCTCATCCGGATCAGCGTCGATAACGATGTCTAACGGGGTTGTACCACCAAGCTGTTGGTCGATAACGGTCATACCCCGATAAATTTCGGTGGTTGGTTTGAAATAATCAATAAACCGGTTTTCGACTTTCAGCTGAGAAATTCCATAAGCACTGAAGAGCACTAATAGTATTGCTAAAACAAAAATAGCCGGTTTGAATTTTACGCTGATGTTGTAGATCCAGTGAGTGATTTTGTAAGTGATGCTGGAGCCACTTTGATGCTTTTCAGTACTGAGCAATTGAATAAAGCTTGGGAATACAATGAAAGTAATAATGAAACCTAACGCTAAGCCAATAGTCATGATCCAGCCAAAATCAATAACCGGACGAATACCGCTGATTAGCAATGAAATAAAGGCGACAATGGTGGTGAGAGCCGTATAGAGGCAAGGCCAATACATGGTTTTTATAGTGGCTTTGACGCGCTCCATTTGTGAACTACTGGGGTTGTCAGAAATAAAGTCTCGATAAAAAACAACCAGGTGCACATTCAATGCTAATACGGTTATCAGCAAAATCGACGGAAAGTTGGATGAAATGACGGTTATTCGCCAATCGAGATAACTCAATAGACCCGCTAAAATAAGCACGGTAACCAAGCAAGAAAACAGAGGGACTACAACCCAGCGCAGTTTGCCAAAGAAGACAAATAGCGCAACCATGATAAAGAGTAATATGCCGATACCAAATACGGTGATGTCATGCTGAATAAAATCAAGCATGTCATTGGTAATCATTGATATACCACCGAGGTACATTTCGGCCACGTCTCGGTAATCATCCATAATGATTCTAACGTCTTCAATGATCTGGCTGGTGCGCTCGGAAACTTGCTTGCTATAAGCATCGAACTCCTCTTCCAGTCGTTCAAGTCGGTCAGATTCTTCAGCAGAGAGCTCTTGCTGGCTACGTTTTAAGCGTAGCTGGTCGCGAGCATCAAGTAGTTCGAAATAACGTTCATCGCGCTCAAAGTTAACTTGAATGGCACTGGTTTCACCGTTTTCTCCAACTAACAGATTGGTATAAAGCGGACTGCTGGTGAATTCTTCGAGTGCTTTTTGCTTATCAACACCTTTGTCCATTAATGTTGGAATTTCAGCAGATAGGGCTTCAGCATCAAGCTTAATGCCATCAAGCAAAGGAACATTAAGAATACTGTTGATATTGGCGACAGTTGGGATCTGCTCTAAACGGCTGACCAGATCTTGCAATGACGCCAGAGCCTCTTCATCCATTAAGCCAGCGTCAGGCTTCCAGGTAATAATCAGGAAATCATCCGAGCCATAGCGTTCATTCACCTGGCGATAAAAATTTAATGATTCATCATTTTCGAGAGTGAGTGATTCACCGGAGGCATCCAGACGAAACTTAGGCAACTGAGTTGCAGCAACCACTGATAGAATAATTACCAAGCTCAGGGTAATTATCGGATGGTTTAAAATTAATTTCTGATAAAGCTTAAAAAAGAAATTTTCTTTATTTTGAGTCATGGATGAGTTCCAAGTTTAAATATCAGTGTCTGGTGCGCGGTATAACTTAGGCATAATCCGCACAGTTTTAATAAGGTTGTCTTTGACTTGCAAAATTTCCATCGGGTAACCATGCAAGCGCAAGCCCGTCGAAGCTTCGGGAATGGTTTCCAGATATTCAGTAATCAGTCCGTTTAATGTTTTTGGACCATCAAGAGGTAAGTACCATTTCATGGCTCGATTCAATTCACGAATAGTGATGGTGCCGTCCACTAAATATGTCCCATCGTGTTGTGCTTGAATTTCTTTATTGATGTTGGACATTTCTGTGGTGAAGTCGCCGACAATTTCTTCCAGAATATCGTCAAGTGTGACTAATCCTTCAATATCGCCATACTCATCAACCACTAAACCGATACGGTCGCGCTTACGCTGAAATTTCATTAGCTGCGTGTGTAGCGGTGTACCTTCCGGCACATAATAAATAGGATCCAGAAAATCAAGAATCGCTTCAGGAGTAGGTTCTTCAAGTTCTAAAATACGGCCAAAGTTGCGTGCGTGTAAAAAGCCCTGCACCTGATCAATTTCTTCTTTAAACACGAGTAGTCTGGTGTGGATACTGTTGCGGATTTGTTCAAAGATATAATCCATGTCATCCGTTAAATCGATACCGGCAATTTCATTGCGAGGCACCATAATGTCGTCTACAGAGACGGTCTCCAGATCTAAAATACTCAACAGCATTTTCTGGTGGCGACGTGGAATCATCGCACCAGCCTCATTAACCACCGTTCTCAACTCATCCTGGCTAAGGTGATCCTCGCCTTCTTTGCCGGCATTGACGCCAAACAGTTTTAATAAGCCATTTGCCAGAAAACTAATTAATTTAATGACCGGCGAAAAAATGGCTGAAAGAGGTTTTAGAATGGGTGCTGCAAAAAAAGCAATACGTTCAGGATAGAGGGCGGCTAGAGTCTTTGGGGTTACTTCAGCGAAGATTAGAACAACAACGGTTAACATTAAAGTTGCCGCAAATATGCCGCCTTCACCCCAAAAGCGAATGGCGATGACAGTGGCAATGGCCGAAGCTAAAATATTAACAATGTTATTTCCGAGCAATATAAGCCCGAGAAGTTTATCCGGACGCTTGAGCATGTTGTAGACCCGTTTGGCACTGTGGTCTCCATTTTTTGCTCGGTGTTTCAATCGATAACGATTGAGCGACATCATTCCCGTTTCTGAGCTGGAGAAAAAGGCTGAGAGAAGGATCAGTAAGCCAAGAATGATAAACAGGGTGCTGGTCGACAGGGTTTCCAAACACTAACCTCGCTGAAGAATGTAGTCTAGCACCAGCTTACTGCCAACGAATCCAATTGCCAGAACGATAAAGGCAATAATGCAAAGCCGAGCAAAGCGAATACCACTTAAACGGGATAACTTATACCCGAGGTAAAATGTACAGAAGCTGAACCAGGCTAATGCTGAAAGAATGATTTTGTGCAGTGACTGGGCTTTTAATGCGTCATCCGGTTGCATAAAGCCAAGCACCAAGGCAATGCCTAAACTGATAATTCCCGAAAGCACCAGAGCGGACAGAAACTGTTCCATTTGCATTAGTGGTGGCAAAAGCGGGTGAATGGACGCTGGCCTGCTACGCAGTTTTTTGTGTAGGAACAAGACCAAAATACTCTGAAATGTCGCTACCAGAAGTAAGCTAAACCCAATGACTGAAAGCCAGATATGCCAGAAAGCCAGTACGTTACCTTTGAGCATTAGAATATTGGGTTTCTCAGGCAAAATATTAAGAAGTGACACCACACCAGCAAATAAGCAGGCATAAAGCATCAAGTGTGGCGTTTGGTGGCTTAATCGATAAACGGCTATCAACAACACCATGATGAGTGAAATCAACGATAAGGTATTAAGTAGCGATAAATTCTGACCAGCGCCGGTTTCTATTGCCAAATAAAGTGCGTACAGATGCAAAGCAATGGGTGCCAACGGCAACCATTTTCCCCATTCTGGTACTTCTTTGGCCGGGTGGTTAAGACGGAGAATAAAAAATACCGCCAATACAAGATAAGAAAGCCCGGTAATTATATCGATTAACACTGCCTTAAGGCCTTTAGTTTGTTAGAGTTTTCTTAATCCGCCATTTTAGAGCAAATTAACACTGAAACAAGCGCTATCTATGAGAAATACTACAACAAAGCCACTTGCTTTTCGTTATAATGCCCCTAATTTAATAAAAGCCATTAATTTGAGATAAGCAACAATGTTTGACAGTTTAAGTGATCGTCTCTCCGGTGCCCTGAAAACGCTAAAAGGAAAGGGCAAAATCAGTGAAGACAATATTAAGGATACGTTACGTGAAGTGCGCATGGCCTTGTTGGAGGCTGATGTTGCATTGCCGGTTGTTAAAGCCTTTATAGCTGACGTGAAAGAGCGTGCGTTAGGCGCTGAAGTGGGCAAAGCTCTCGATCCTGGCCAGGCTTTCATCAAAATTGTTAATGATGAGCTGGTTAAAGCGATGGGCGAGGCCAACGATGGCTTAAATCTGAGTGCTAAGCCACCCGTTGTTATTTTAATGGCAGGTTTGCAAGGTGCGGGTAAAACCACCAGTGCCGGTAAGTTGGCCCATTTGCTGCAAACCCGCGAAAAGAAATCCGTGATGGTTGCCAGTGCCGATGTCTATCGTCCTGCGGCGATTAAACAGCTTGAAACAGTTGCTGGCGAAGTAGGCGCTACCTTCTTCCCCAGCTCAACTGATCAGAAACCGATTGATATTGGCAAAAACGCCATCAAAGAGGCGAAAAAGCAATTCATCGACGTGGTCATTATCGATACCGCAGGTCGTTTAGCGATTGATGAAGCCATGATGGATGAAATCAAAGCGCTTCATGCCGCTATCGAGCCAACCGAAACCTTGTTTGTAGTTGACTCAATGACCGGTCAGGATGCGGCAAATACGGCCAAGGCCTTTAATGATGCTCTACCGTTAACCGGTGTCATTTTGACTAAAGCAGATGGTGATGCACGTGGTGGTGCGGCCCTATCAATCCGTCACATTACAGGTAAACCAATCAAGTTTATCGGTATGGGCGAGAAAATCGACCAGCTGGAGCCTTTCCACCCAGAGCGTGTTGCTTCAAGAATTCTTGGCATGGGCGATGTCTTAAGCTTGATTGAAGAAGTCGAGCGTAAAGTCGACAAGAAAAAAGCCGAGAAAGTCGCCAAGAAAATCATGAAAGGCAAAGGCTTCGATCTTGGTGACTTCCGCGATCAGCTTTTGCAAATGAACAATATGGGCGGTATGGCCGGCTTAATGGATAAGCTACCTGGCATGGGGCAAATCCCCGAAGCAGCCAAGAAAAAAGCTATGAATAACAAAATGACGGACCGTATGATCGCCATGATCAATTCAATGACTCCCAAAGAGCGCGCGCGCCCAGAGCTGATCAAAGGTTCTCGTAAAAAGCGTATCGCCAATGGTTCCGGAACCCAGATTCAAGACGTCAATCGACTGCTTAAGCAATTCAATCAAATGCAAAAGATGATGAAAAAGATGAAAGGGCCAGGTGGCATGATGAAGATGATGCGTGGCATGAAAGGAATGATGCCTCCGGGAGGAGGGATGGGTGGTGGACCCGGTGGAATGCCTCCATTCGGCCGATAAAAGCTTCTAATAGCTTCGTTAAATATCCTTAACTTTTTGACTCATTTACTTTTAGTAAACCACGGCAAAAAGTTAAGGCATTTGCCTCGCTCTAGAAGCTTTTTTAATTCTTGTAGTACCTAAAATCACTGAATACTTTGTTAAAAATCCTTTTCAACCTGGTTACTTACTGATGTAAGCGCCCATTTTGAAAAGGATTTTCGCCTCGTACTAAGCGACTTTATCTCACAGTGAAACTTGTCTCGGTAATTTAAGGCGAACTAGCCAATTTAAGTTAGTGATTACTTTTCTTCTGTAATAATTACTGTCCCTTTTTTCCTTTCTTCTTGAATGTATTCTTCCATAAGATCGATGTTAGCCTTCATTTTTTTGAGGTTTTCAGGCTGAATTTTGGTGGCAAACTCTAGACAGGCTTTACCAAAGCTACTTGCAAGATCTGGAATCGTGTTGCCACCCCAAACACTATTTAAATTGCATGTCACTTGTACCTTTTCGCATGCATTAATATTGACACGAAGTCTGCTACCGGTACATTTTGGAAATTCTTTTTTAAGATATGAAAGATAACTTTCTGCAACCGCAAGATTGCTGTATTTTTTATAAATATTAGAGGATGCTTTTATGATTTCCTCCTTTTTTTCGGGAGGGATAAGTGACTTCACATGCTCAAAATGCTCAGAAAGTGGCTTGCTATTGTCTTCTTTTGCGACTCTTGCCCAGCCATAAGCTTTTTCTAGGCTTTGCTCTCCGGTAAGTCCATTTAAGTATATAACGGATAAGACATACTGAGCATATTTGTCGCCAGCCCCTGCTAGCTGCAAGTATAACTGCTTGGACTCTTCGAATTTTTCTTCTTTGAATAGCTTATCCGCTTGTGTTTTATCAAGCTCATTAATAACGTAAAACTCTTTGTCGTTACTAAGAGCACCAGAGGAGAAACATAATATTGTGATCAGTAAGAATAGTTGTTTGATTAGCATAGTCCATTTTTCCTTTGCTTAAATTTATTATCTCTCATTAGACGTTAGTCATATTGAGAAGGTGACAAAATTGTATGTATCTCTTAATTTGAAGATATTAAAACAATATAATATGTCAGTAGCTGAGAGCTTACTTTGCTGGAGCACAAGCCCAGATTAGGCCGTTACTTGCCTAATCTGGACTTGAATAACAACTAGAAGTCGAACAGCTCACCGAGTAAGCTTTTCTTCTTTTTTCGTTTGTAATTATCGCGGTCGCCGTAGCCATGGTGTGCACGTGGCTGGTCGGGATACTTGTCTTCTCGAGGCTTTTGCGGTTGCGGAGGGGCAACTTCCGGCACTGGCGCTGAACGCTCAATAATTTTGTCCAGTTCACCACGATCCAGCCAAACACCACGGCATTTCGGACAATAGTCAATCTCGATTCCTTCGCGAGTGGTCATAGCTAAATCGACACCATCACAAACAGGGCATTGCATAGAAGTAACTCCTTTAAGATAGATAATTGAATAACTGACAGTTTATTTATATCAATATTAGATGCGCTTGAGTATCAATCAATAATAAAGTTTCGTCAGCAAATGTTACTGTGTTGAATGATCGGCGGAAGGGTTAATGCATGAGAGTGAAGGCTATTTATGGCCTTAGTAAATATAAAAGGTGAGGTTTTGCCGAATTAGGTGAATAAGGTAGTAAATATAAGGACTTTTTAGGTAAAATCGTTTCCAAATGCCGTGTATTTAATGTAAAATTCGCGCTCTTAAAATTTTGAAAGCCTTCAAAAGCCTCGATTTATGGCGCTTTTAGGGCTGTTTTGTACTTAAAACAGAGGATTTGAACGATATGGTAACCATTCGTTTAGCTCGTGGTGGTTCTAAAAAACGCCCATTTTACCACGTTGTAGTTGCTGATGTTCGCGCTCGTCGCGACGGCCGTTTCATTGAGCGTGTAGGTTTCTTCAACCCGGTAGCTCGTGGTAATGAAGAGCGTTTACGCCTTGATAATGACCGTATCCAACATTGGATCGGTGAAGGCGCGCAAACTAGTACCCGCGTAGCTACTTTAATGAAACAAGCTGCAAAAGCTTAATTAAATCGTTCTAACAGACTGATTTAATAGGGTTTTCTATGTCACAAGCTTTTAAGCCGCTTATTGTCGGTAAATTGAACGGAGCTTCTGGCATCAAAGGGTGGGTAAAAGTTTTTTCTTATACCGACCCGAAGGAAAATATCCTGAATTATAGTCCCTGGTATTTGAAGCTGGATGGCCAATGGCAACAGGTTTCAATTATCAATGGACGTGAACAGGGTAAGACTGTGGTGGCTCAGCTTGAAGGTTGTAATGACCGCAATACGGCAGAGAGTTACCGTGGCGTTGAGATTGCAATTGATGAATCTCAACTGCCTCAGCTTGACGAAGGCGAGTATTATTGGCGTGACCTGATTGGGTTGACGGTAGTGAATGTCGCTGGAGACGAGATGGGAACAGTCGAAAAAATGATGGAAACGGGTGCAAATGATGTATTAGTGGTCAAAACCGCTTCGAAAGAAGAATTGCTAATACCTTATGTCCCCGAGTATAGCGTGATGAAGGTCGATCTGAAGTCTAAGCAGATTACGGTTGACTGGGAGTTTGATGACCAGTCATGAATGACATGAGGTTCAGCGCATGAACATTCATGTGATTTCTTTGTTTCCATCCATGTTTGATGGAGTTATGGAACAAGGCGTAGTTGGCAGAGCGGTCAAGCAAGGCAAAATACACTTTGCCGTGACTAATCCGCGGGATTTCACAACGGATAAGCATAGAACCGTTGATGACAGACCTTATGGTGGTGGGCCAGGCATGTTGATGATGACTGAACCGCTAGCCGAAGCCATCCGCTATGCGGAGACTCGCATGAGTCTTGAGACTCCATCAGAACCTGTTTACAAAGTGTATTTGTCCCCACAAGGACGCCGCTTGAATCATCAGGTGGTTAAGGAGTTGGCCGGAAAGCCAAACCTGCTATTCGTAGCAGGGCGTTATGAAGGGATTGATGAGCGGGTGATTGAGTCAGAAATTGACGATGAAATCTCGCTAGGCGACTTTGTTCTTAGTGGTGGTGAGATTGCAGCTATGGCTGTGATCGATGCAGTGGTCAGAATGCAGCCGGGCGTGCTCGGACATGAAGACTCTGCAAGTGAGGACTCTTTTGCGGAAGGTTTATTGGACCATCCGCATTATACAAGGCCTGAAGTTTTTGAGGGCCAGCAGGTCCCGCCCATATTGCTCAGTGGCGATCATGATAACATTCGTCGCTGGAGGCTGAAGCAATCTCTGGGGAGAACCTGGTTGAGACGTAAGGATTTGTTGGACATTATTCAGCTGAATGATGAGCAGCAGAAACTCTTACAGGAATTTATTGAAGAATACGAAGCAAAAAGTAGCAAGTAGTCTTCGACCGATTAATTTTGAACGAGCGAGAGCTCGAATGAGGAGCACACAGCCATGAGTAACATCATCCAGCAATTAGAAGCTGAGCAAATGACTAAAGAAGTACCAACTTTCGGTGCCGGTGATACAGTTATTGTTCAAGTTAAAGTAAAAGAAGGAAGTCGTGAGCGTTTGCAGGCTTTTGAAGGCGTTGTAATCGCAAAGCGTAATCGCGGTCTTAATTCTGCATTCACAGTGCGTAAGATTTCTTCTGGTGTAGGCGTTGAGCGTACATTCCAAACTTACAGCCCAATGATTGACAGCATCGAAGTGAAACGTCGTGGTGATGTTCGTAAAGCGAAAATCTACTACTTGCGTGAGCGTTCAGGTAAATCTGCACGTATTAAAGAGAAATTGGCTAACAGAAAGTAATAGCAATTTTCCTCCAAAAAAGCAGCCTCTGGGCTGCTTTTTTTGTTACAAAGTGACACTTGTGTGTATTAAGCTTTTCTCCTACCATTCCCCTGCTTTTTATAGCAACTCAAATTACAAATACAGAGGATTTTCATAGATGAAAACAAAACTTGTTGCAATAGCCCTAGCAGGCTTATTTTCTGGTTCGGCGTTAGCTTCGGACTTAAGTTATGATTCAATTGAGCTAGGCTATAGCCAATTGGAAATGGATGACTTTATTGATATGGATGGCTTGAATGCTGACTTAACAATCAGTTTCACTCCTAACTGGTATATCAGTGCAGATACGGTCATGACATCGGGTAGCGAAAGCGGTTTAAGCTCCGATATTGACTTCAGTACTTTAAATGTAGGTTTTAATACTTCTATCAGTAACAGCGTCGATTTTATTGCTGAGCTTGGTGCTGCGCGTTATGACGTTACTGTTTCTCTAGCAGGTTTTGGCTCTGGCTCCGATGATGACAACGCAGCAAATGCAGTAATTGGTTTCCGTGGCAAAGCAGGAGATGTATTTGAGTGGGGTGCGAATGTTAATCATATGGACTTCGATGACTCCCTGACTTTCTTAAATCTTGAAGGTCGTTTTTTCTTAACCGATACATTTTCTTTAGGCGCTAAAGCAAGTATTGAAGATGATATGGAAATCTACAGCCTTACAGCTCGTTTTGATTTCTAATCAAATGATTAACTAAAAAAAGCAGCCATCAGGCTGCTTTTTTATGCCCTAAAGCTTTATTCTGGTAAAGTTAAAGCTCTTTGAGCGTTAGTTGTGGCGATATGAGCGAATCGATTATTGAACAGTTTTGTGATCAGATCTGGATGGAGCAGGGATTATCCGATGCCACACTTTCCAGCTATCGTAGCGATCTCAAATTGTTTAACCAGTGGCTACAAAAACAAGGAAAAGATCTCATTGGCAGCTCTGCTTATGATATTCAGCAATATTTAGCCGAGCGATATAGCAAGCAATATAGTAGTCGTTCTACCGCCCGCTTTTTATCCTCTGCTCGAAAGTTTTACCGCTATCTTTTGCAGAACAATCAAATCAAAGTTGACCCTACTCAGCAAATCGAAAGCCCTAAAATTCAGCCACCGGTTCCTAAATCATTAAGTGAAGACGAGGTCGATAACTTATTGAGTCAGCCCGACCCCGATACAGCCTTAGGCTTACGTGACGGGGCGATGCTTGAGCTTTTGTATAGCAGCGGTTTGCGTATTACTGAGCTGATTTCTGTAGAGATGAACCAGATTGGCTTTCAGCAGGGCGTTATGAGGGTCATTGGTAAGGGCAATAAAGAGCGACTGGTACCGATCGGTGAACAGGCACTAGAGACTATAACCCAATATCTCCGACATGGTCGTGCAGAGCTGGCTAATGGTAAAGTGAGTGACTGGCTGTTTTTGAGCACCCGGGGGCAAAGGATGACACGGCAGACTTTTTGGCACCGGATTAAGTACTATGCAAAAACTGCAGGAATTAACACGCATCTCTCTCCACACACCTTGCGCCATGCTTTTGCCACTCATCTCCTGAATCATGGTGCAGACTTGAGGACTTTGCAAATGTTACTAGGGCATAGTGACTTATCAACTACACAAATCTATACTCATGTCGCTAAAGAGCGACTCAAGAAGTTGCACAGCGAGCATCATCCTCGTGGATAAGCGGGTCGGCAGGCTTATTTAGGGTGTAAATGTTTGTAAATCGGCTTAAAAGATAGCCAGTGGCTAGCTAGAATAGCACCATTAACACTGTTTATAATTTGTGTAAGCGCCTTCTTTTTATCAACTAAGCATCTGAGTGGAGTCCATATCAAGATGAAAAAACTGTTTGTTATATTGATGCTAAGCCTATCGATACCTTTAGCTTCAGCAGCCACTAAAGCGCTCAATGAAGATCAAATCAGAATGATGTTAGAGGCTCGCTTTCCAGGTGCATCAATTGAGCATGTGGCTCCATCTGACGTGGATTCTCTGTATTCATTCTTGTTGGAAGGCAATCTTTATTATATCTCCGATGACGGTAAATATCTGATTGATGGCAAAATGTTGGATATTACAACGGAAAAAATCCGTAATGTTTCGCAGGAACGACTTTCACAGCTTGATAAGATGAAATCACCGATGCGTAAGCGAGAAATGGCCAAATTAAAAGAAGAAGACATGGTAGTTTTCAAAGCTCCTAATGAGGAGCATGTTATCAGCGTCTTTACAGACATTGACTGTGGCTATTGCCAGAAGATGCATCGTGAGCGGAATGACTATTTAAGCCGGGGTATTACAATCCGTTATCTGGCGTACCCGCGGGCCGGAATTAATTCATCGTCAGCTGAAAAGCTGAAAGGTATCTGGTGTGCCAGCGATCGCCAAACTGCCATGACGGAAGCTAAACTGGAGCGTAAGTACCGCGAAGGTCGGTGTGAAACCCCTTTTGCACAGCACATGAGCTTAGTGCGTAAATTTGGTATTCGTGGCACTCCGGGCATTGTTCTGGAAAATGGTGACGTAATTGGTGGCTACGAGCCAGGTGAAGTTATGCGCCAACGCCTTGATAAATTGAAAGAAGAAAGCAAGTAAGTTATTACCGACTCAATTTAAAAAGCCTGTTTTATCATACGATAAAACAGGCTTTTTTATATCTACAAATTAGTGGTTACTTAAGGATAGAGTAATGCCAGCACCTTACGCCCTTCGCTGGCCAGGACTGTGAAAGTGCGGCAAGCTGCATCAGTTGCCATCACTTCGAGCGGTGTCCCTATCATCTGTGCTTGCTCTAATAAATCCCAGGAAGGGAATTGCTGACTCTGACCAGTACCTAAAATTACCACTTCATAATCAGCGACTTTCAATTCATCGAGCAATTCTTTATTCAGTTCATTTAAATCAGTGGGTAATCGATTTTCATGCAACTCTTCAAGCCCTAAAATAATGGGGTCCTCATATGACGCATTATTAATGATAATAGTACCTGTGCTATAGGAACGAATAACATAACGGCCAGATGATTTGTCCAGAGAAAAATCCATAGGTGCTTTTAATCTATTGAAGGGTATCTCTATAATAGCAACTCATCGGCTGCTGGATCAAAGACAGAATAAGACGACCGTTAATAAATTTATGAATAAACTTATCCGACAACGACAATCCAAAGACAAGATTAAAGCCTTAACCCCCAGCGCGGTTCTTAATCGAATTTATTCTAACCGCGGCATACAAGATCCAGCCGAACTCGACTATAACCTGACTCAATTGCTTCCTTATCATGATCTTAAAGGTATTGATGTTGCTGTCGATTTACTGGCTGATGCCATTAAAGAGCAAAAGCATATATTAATTGTCGGTGATTTTGATGCTGATGGCGCAACTAGCAGTGCCTTAGCGAAACTGGTGCTGTCGGCTTTTGGGACAAAACAAGTGGATTATTTGGTGCCAAACCGATTTGAGTTTGGCTATGGACTATCACCCGAGCTGGTAGAAGTTGCTAAGGGTCTAAAGCCAGACTTAATAGTCACAGTGGATAACGGCATTTCCAGTCTCGCTGGTGTTAAAGCCGCACGACGAGCGGGTATTAAAGTGTTGGTTACTGATCACCACTTGGCTGGCGAAGAATTACCGCAAGCGGATGCCATTGTGAACCCCAACCAGCCTGGCGATGCCTTCTCCAGCAAAAATCTGGCAGGAGTGGGGGTGGTTTTTTATGTTTTACTGGCTTTGAGAGCGAATTTAAGAGCATGCAACTGGTTTGAGTCACAAGGAATTGATGAGCCCAATTTAGCGCATTATCTTGATATTGTAGCGCTGGGAACTGTTGCTGACGTGGTGCCTCTTGATAGCAATAATCGTTTGCTGGTTCATAACGGCTTGCGATTAATTCGAGCAGGTCGCTGTCGACCTGGTATCAGTGCCTTACTGCAGTTGGCAAAACGGCAGCTGGCAAAAGTAACTGCCACTGATTTAGGGTTTGCTGTAGGACCGCGACTGAATGCCGCAGGACGCCTGGATGACATGTCGATAGGCATAGAGTGTTTGTTGGCGGAGGATGAAGTCAGGGCTCGAGAGCTTGCTGATATGTTGCATAGCTTAAACAGCGACAGGCAGCAGGTTGAACAGGAAATGCAAGATGAAGCATTATCTAAGCTGGATGATGTTGATTGGCAGGCAAGTGAATTTGCTCATTCCGTTTGTTTATACGAACCACACTGGCATCAAGGTGTTGTGGGTTTATTAGCCTCGAGAATTAAAGAGAAAGTGAACAAGCCCTGTATCGTTTTTGCCAATGCCGATGAAATCAGTGTTAAGGGTTCTGCGCGCTCAGTGAAAGAAGTACATATCCGTGACGCGCTGGCACTGGTAGACAGTCGCCATCCTCGATTGATAGAGAAGTTTGGTGGGCATGCCATGGCTGCGGGCTTATCGTTAGCCCTGGAGAATTTGGAGCAGTTTCAGCAGGCTTTTGAACAGGCCGTCACTGATTTATTGAGCGGCAAAGCAATAGAGGATGTTATTGAAACGGACGGTGAGCTCACAGCAGAGGAGTTGACCATTGATACGGCACTTGAGTTAGCTCAGGCAGGACCATTTGGGCAGGGCTTTCCTGAGCCAGCTTTTGAGGGTGAATTCCAAGTGTTAAAGCATCGCATTGTTGGTGAGAATCATTTGAAATTAACCCTGCGAAAAGACAATGAAACAACGCCCGTTCAGGCCATTGCTTTTAGAATAGATGTGGAAGAGTGGTTGTCACAACCGGCGCAAAAAATACGAGCAGTGTATAAGCCTGACGTTAATGATTATTTCAACGTGGCAGAATTACAATTGCTGATTCAATATTTTGAGCGGCTGACTTGAGCGTGCAAAGCCTCTAAATAGAGGCTTATTCTTATTAAGATGCCCGCTCAGGAATTGCTGCATCGCAAGCTTCGGCGTCGCCTGTCCAGTTGGTGCTGACCACACGCCCTTCCTGGTTGTAACCGACCTGAACTCTACAGTGAACTTCCTTGCGCCCACCAAACAGAGTAGTGCCAATACTGCCAAAGAAGTTTCCACCAAATCCACCAACACCAACGCGCATTGATGGTTTGTTTTTTATGTCTCTGGTATTCCACTCTGCATAAGTCAGATCATTAACTTGCTGCTCAGCCGTGGGCAGCCCCCAGGTTTGGACTAAAGTTTCTATGTCTGCACCTTGCCAAGACGTTAACTTACTATCAACTTCCGCAGGTTGAACTGTGCTACATCCCGCTAAGAATAGGCCCATGGTGATACTGACAAGGGTTAACTTAATGAAGGAGTTTTTAATCATACAAGCTTCCTGTTTGTTGCTCTTGATTAAGAAGAGTGTTACATGAGATGTGGGAACTTACCAGTATTTGCTTGGCAATTAAGGCTAATTACGTGACCTTTTTGTAAATTTTGGCCAGTAAGTTCGCAACTTGTAGACTCCTTCGCTAGAATGTTGTGCAGAAATTAACAAGATTAAAATCAAGAGGTTAACAATGCAATTACCTGTGGATACAGAACAACTGACCAGTTTTGCTGAGAGTAGCTGGCAAGTGATGCTCGATTATACTCCCAAGCTGATATCTGCATTGGTGGTCCTGCTCGTTGGTTTAATCCTTATTCGGATGATACTCAATGGTGTAAGAAAAGCCTTCGCAAAAAAGAATTTTGACATTACCTTGCAACGTTTCTTGGTAAGCATGATTAGTATCTTACTTAAGGCAGCGCTGGCCATTACGGTGATTGGAATGCTTGGCATACAAATGACCACCTTTGTTGCCATGTTGGGTGCCGCCGGTTTAGCGATTGGTCTGGCTTTGTCTGGTACTCTGCAAAACTTTGCGGGCGGCGTTATTTTATTGATTATACGTCCTTATCGAGTCGGTGACTTTGTTGAAATGCAGGGGCACTCAGGAACGGTAAAAGAGATTCAGATTTTCAATACTATTCTGACTACTCCAGACAATAAAACCATCATCATTCCTAATTCGCCTATTTCTACCGGCTCAATGATTAATTACAGCACTCAACCAAAGCGCCGCGTCGACTTTACGATTGGGATTGGCTATGACGATGATATTGATACTGCTCGAGATGTGATTCTTGCTGTTATCGCCAAAGATGACCGCATCCATCAAGATCCGGCTCCTTTTATAGCAGTGTCTGCACTAGCGGATAGCTCGGTTAATTTTGTATTAAGAGTCTGGGCAGATAGTGGCGATTACTGGGGAGTCTATTTTGAAAACCTCGAAGCCATAAAAAAGGCCTTAGATGCCAACAACATCAGCATCCCATATCCTCAGCGAGATGTACATTTGCACACTGTTGAAAAATAAGAAGTTTCAGCGATTATTAAAGGCGCCTTCAAGCGCCTTTTTTTGTGCTGTTACGAAAATCAATTGCAAAAGGTGATGCCAATAAAGGCTAGAAACTGTACAATTAGCGCCCAATTTTTATTGAGTAAAGTAACAGACTTTACTTAGGTCAGTTATACGAGTCAGGTGGTTATGCAGGTACATTTAAGCGCGTTAGGGTGTCGATTGAATGAGGCGGAGCTTCAGAACTGGGCGAATTCGTTCCAGCGTCTGGGCTTGTCATTGACTTCAGAAGCCGATACTGCCGATTTAATTGTGTTAAACACCTGTGCGGTGACCGCCGAGGCGGCACGGAAATCCCGTCAAACAGTTCGACGTTTCCATCGCGCCAACCCCCAGGCCCGAAAGGTTGTAACCGGCTGCTATGCTTCATTGGAGCCAGAAGAAGTGGCTAAAATCATGGGTGTTGACCTGGTGGTAGCCAATGAGGATAAAGATGCGCTGGTTGAAAAAGCTAAACAGTTATTAGAAATTCCAGCGATGCCTGAGTTTGCTACTGAACCGGGCGAGAGTGCCTTATTCGCTCGTAACCGTGAGCGAGCTTTTATTAAAATCCAGGACGGCTGTCGTTATCGCTGTACTTATTGCATTGTCACAGTTGCACGTGGCGAAGAACGCAGCCGGAGCGTTCAGGATTTAGTGGACGAAATTAACCAGCTGCACCTTGAAGGTGTGCAAGAAATTGTTCTGGCTGGAGTCCATGTTGGTGGCTATGGATCCGATATTGATTCGAGTTTATACGAGCTGGTGGAAACCATACTTCGGGAAACGCAGATGCCGCGCATTCGCTTCGCTTCTGTTGAGCCATGGGATCTGGGCGAAAACTTTTTTGAGCTGTTTGCTAATCCGCGTTTGATGCCGCACATGCATCTACCCATTCAAAGTGGTGCTGATACAGTGTTACGAAGAATGTCTCGTCGCTGCAAAACTTCGACGTTTAGCGAGCTGGTGCAACAAGCAAGGACTCAAGTTCCAGGTTTTAATGTGACGACCGATGTTATTGTCGGTTTCCCTGGCGAAACTGAAGAAGAATTTAAACAGACTATGCAGTACATTGAAGAAGTTGGTTTTGGCCATATCCATATTTTTACCTACTCGGATCGTGAGGGCACCAAAGCTGCTCGCTTGCCAGGCAAAATCAGCAAGGATGTAAAAAAAGAACGTAGTCATCAGTTGCACGAACTAGCTGCTCGATTGAAAGCCGAGGAGCTGGAGCGCCAAGTGGGGCTAACTGTTCCTGTGCTCTGGGAAAGTTCGAATCAGTTCACTGAAGAAGGCCAACAACGTTACTTTGGATATACTCCGAACTATCATAAAATTGCGGTTGAAGTTCCTGCCACACTTAATCCTGAGCGACTGGTACTAAATACCAGAATTGACGGAGTTGATGCTGAGCATGGTTACTTACAAGGTGTCATTGTTGAGGATATTCCGCAGCAGGAATCATCGGCGATTCAGGTTAAAACGATTGGTTGATGATTGCTGTTATGACAATAAAAAAAGGCTGATAGCAGCCCTTTTTATATTTAAAGTTATTTCTATTGTGTGATTTTAACGTTTAACTATCTGCCGCTTCTGGTTCTTCTGGATTTAAGAAGCGTTCTGCTTCTTTATTGACAACCTCTAACTCTATTAATAATTGCTCATGCAGTTCTTCGAGTTTATTGTACTGTTCTTTCTTTATTCGAGTTTCGTATACGTTGCTCAGGTGTTTGAGTCTTGGTGTGCCAACATAGCAGCTGGCGCCATGTAATTTATGCACGTGCTGTAATAGCTGATCGAAGTCCTGGGACTGGTAAGCAGCATGGATGTTCTGTCCGGTTTCAAAGTTGGATTCAACTAACATGGTCAGCATATCAATGGCCAGTTGTTCATTGTTATTGGCAAGTTTTAAGCTCAAGCTCCAGTCCAATGACTGCTCCTGTCCCTGTCCATTGCCTTCGACTTCTTGTTCTTCTGTATTGACTGGGGTTAAATCGGTGGCAGATTGAGTCCATTTTAGCAGTAGATTGATTAGTGCCTGTTCTGAAACAGGTTTGGTCATGTAGTCATCCATACCAGCTTCTAACAACTGTTCACGTTCATTAGCCATGGCATGCGCAGTTAAGGCGATGATGGGTGTTGTTAAGTTGGTACGGTTTGCACGAATGGTACGAGTGGCTTCCAGGCCGTCCATTTCCGGCATTTGAATATCCATCAGGATCGCATCATAGGCTTTGCTCTTACTAAGTGACACGGCTTGCATACCACTTTCTGCAGCATCGACTTTGATATTTAAATCCTGCAATAGCGTAGTTACCAGACGGAGGTTGGAAGGATTATCATCCACTGCCAATACATAAATGTCCTTGAGTAAGCTGGCGTCGCCAACAACCGTGGGAGCCGGCTCCTTGCCAGAAGATGCCGAAGGTGTTTTTAATAATTCTATCAGTGAATTATAGAGTGCTCTGTGAGTAACAGGCTTGGTTAGGGCTCGACTGACACCAATTGAGTGCAAGTGCTCCAAGAAGTCTGCATTGCCAGCGGTAGTAAAAGTAATCACTGGGCAATATAACTGGGTTTGTGTTTTGTTGCAGATGTACTCAAGTTGTTGCTGACGACGTCGGAAACGCTGGCCACCAATGATAATCAATTCAATGCTTTTGCCGCTTTGGCTATAAAGATCGATCTCTGTCATCAGGTCATCAATCTTGTCAAAGGAGCGTACCAGCATGCCCCAATCTTCCAGAATTTGGGTAATTGATAAGCGGGTGGATGGGTGTGGGTCAAAAACCAGCACTGATTTATTGGCCAGGAATTCACCACTTAATCCATCTTCAGGAAGTGAGTCTGTACGCTCGCATTGTAGAGTGAACCAGAAGGAAGAGCCTTCACCGGCAGTACTATTAACACCAATATTACCACCCATTTTCTCAACCAGAGATTTAGATATTACCAGACCTAAACCTGTTCCACCGAACTCACGCTTGGTAGAACTATCCGCCTGACTGAAGGCTTTGAATAAATTGCGTTGCTGCTCCTGTGTCAGGCCAATACCTGAATCTTTAACCTGAATTTTAAGCTTAAGTCCTTTCTTATTCTCCGACTCGACTTCAGCATAGAGTTCGACACTACCTGACTTGGTAAATTTAATGGCGTTGTTTACCAGGTTAGTAATGATTTGTTTAATACGAATGGGGTCGCCGAGCAATGCCTTAGGTACGTCAGAAAAAATCAAGGAAACCAGTTCAATGCCTTTCTTATTGGCATTAGGTCCTAACATGCGGAAAATATCATCGACACATTCGCGCAGGTCGAATGGATAACGCTCAAAGGACATCTTGCCTGCTTCAATTTTCGAATAATCAAGAATGTCATCAATGATCGAAAGCAAGCTGGTGGCAGAGCGTTTTATATCAAACAAGAAGTCTTTTTGTTTATTGTTTAGTTCGGTTTTCAACAGGAGTTCAGTGAAGCCGATAACGCCATTCATTGGAGTTCGTATTTCATGGCTCATATTGGCCAGGAATTCGGTTTTGACTCTGCTTGCTTCGAGCGCCTGACGACGAGCTATATCAAGTTCAAGGTTATTGACTTCGAGCGTTTCGAGAGTTTCACGTAAATCTTCGGTTGCCTGATCAACAGACAGTTGCAATTCATCCTGATTCTGCTCCATATTCTCTGCCATCAGGTTAATACCTTCTTGCAGGGTCAAGAGTTCGGCGCTTGCTTCAGATTGAATACGGGTATCGAGTCGACCATCTTTAATACGGTTAATGCCTTCAACCATTTTCTCAATGGGGGTGGTCACGCTCATAGACATTTTCCGCGCCAGGAAACCGCCAATTAATAGACCAATCAAGGTAATGAATAAGGTGGTGAGAACCGTGTTATAGCGACTTATAACGGAAAATTCATTGGTCATCATTACAGCGACATAGCCGAGCAATTGTGCATTGGCCTGGCTGTAATTTTGCCATGATTCATAAGTTTCCGGGAATTTCGAAATAATAGGTGCGTAGAACAGTTTGCCATGCTCGCTGTCGGTAGTGCGAGCGAAACGCATCAAGTTATTGGATGAGCCAGATTTGGCTAAAGAGTAAGGATTTTCAATGCTCATTGTGCTGAGCGTTTCGGCGGAACCTACGGATGCCAATACGCGATTATTCTGGTCGTAAATTGCCACTGCCATCAGATCTTTGTCGTTATCGCGCGCTGCCTGAGCCATCTCCGCCAGATTTTTTTCGTCGAGAGTAATTAAGCCATACTCGCTGGCCAGAGCAAGGTGGGTAGCAATGGTTTTACCACGAGCCGTTAAGGAGTATTTGCTGTCATTGATGTGGTTACTGATGAAGAGGGTGCCCAGCAATAAGGCAACTAAAATAGTTGGCGTTAACGCCAAGGTCATGATTCGTTTATTGATTCCCCACTCTTTCATCTATTGTTCCATCTCATAATATACATTTTCTAACTTCTCGATCTGACCAATTAACTCGCCTAAAGTCAATTCTGAAAAACCGAGTAACTTGGCAATCCGTCGGTTTGCATCCAGCACAAACTTGTCTGGATATTGATAGGGTTCTTTTACCAGCCCCTTTTCAATCTGATAAATTAAATCAGCTGTTTGTTCGCCTATTGTATAAGGCTTGCTAAATAAAGCCAGCATAGCACCTTCGCGTAGCATATTGGGAGAGTTGCCTATGACAATCACGCGGTTACGGAAGCTGTTGACCAATAAGGATTTTCGCGAGCGTCCTGGCGGGTAAACGCGATCTGTGTCGTGCAACATAATCCGACAGCAGCTGACCAACATATTGATGGCATCCAGAGTTTTCAATTGCGTATTAACCACCAATGGCTTGTAGGGCAAATTGAAAAACTGCGCCAAATCCTGATAGCGATCTTTCATATAACCGTTTTGGTGGCTGAAAAAGGTGCCAGTTTGTGCCTGATAGATATTAAGGCTTTTGATGAGTGCAAAATAGCGAATTAGGGGTTGTTCATGGGTGATGGCATAAAAATCATCATGCGGATGACGACGTAGTATTTCGAGGCTGTCGGCGGTATTCATCAAGGCAATAACAGGCCGTTCCGTTTGTACCTTCATAACATGGTCTAAGGCTTCCTGACCCACCGTAATAATGTAATCAGATTCGGAGTCGCTGATATAACTAGCCCAGTTTGGTTGTTTTTGCCAGAACAGCAGGTTTTGCTTGAGCCCCAGATCATATTTATCTAGTAAGCTTTGCTTGAGGCCGAACAGTAATTCTTGCTCTTGGGGGCTTGAATAGGGGCCTAAAACATCCACTGAAATGACTTTGCGTGTAGGGTGTTCAGCCACAGCCGATTGGCCCAATGATAACAGGGCGATAATCAAAGTCACTGTATAGAACCACTGCATGGGTTTCAAAGATGAATTCTCCAAGCTTTTTTTGGCAAAGTCGTTATAATGTGGGGCTTTCGTTGCATAATCTACCTTGCCCCATGGATATAGGCAAGTAAAGGCCGGAGCCAGATAGACTTTATGAATATATTTGTATTTGATATCGAAACAATACCTGACATTGAAGCAGGTCGCTTGCTGAACGAATTTGAAGGCTTGTCCGATGAAGATGTGGTCACTGCGATGGAGCATTTGCGCTATCAGCAAACCGGCAATACTTTTCAGCCTTTGTATTTACAAAAAGTGGTTGCGATTTCAGCAGTATTTCGCCATGGCGATAAGCTAAGCGTCTGGTCTTTGGGCGACGAGCAGGCAGATGAGAAAGAAATCATTCAGCGCTTTTTCGATGGCATTGATCGTTTCACGCCAACTATCGTGTCCTGGAATGGTTCTGGCTTTGATTTGCCGGTCTTACATTATCGCGCCATGAAACATAATATCTCGGCTCCAAAATATTGGGACACCGGCGAAATGGACAGCCAGTTCAAGTGGAACAACTATATTAGCCGTTACCACAGTCGCCACCTGGACTTGATGGACGTGATTGCCTCCTATAATCCGCGCGCCAATGCACCGCTGGATAAAATCGCCAGTATGCTGGGTTACCCCGGCAAAATGGGCATGAGCGGCGCCAAAGTGTGGGAAACCTATCATCAGGGCAATCTCAAGGCTATCCGCGATTATTGCGAAACCGATGTGCTCAATACTTATCTGGTGTACCTGCGCTTTGAAGTGATGCGCGGCAATTTAAGCCAGCAAGATCTGGAAGCAGAAGAGCAAAAATTGAAAGAGTATTTAGCCAGCGAAAATCAACCGCACTTTACTGAATTCCTCGAAGCCTGGAGCTGATCTAGACCTAGACCCAGGCTCGGGCTTTCCCTTTACTGAATTTTATCTGAGAGTTAATCATGGCAAGAAGACGTCGTAGAAAGCCGTTACCGACCGAACCCGTCAATGCAACCATTCATGCGTTCTCGCACGAAGGTCGCGGGATTTGTAGCGTAGAAGGCAAAACGGTTTTTGTAGACAATGCCCTTAAGGGTGAAGAGGTGTCATTCCAGTACACCGAAAAGCGTGGCAAGTTTGACGAAGGCGTGGCCATCGAAATTCACAGTGCCTCGGAAGACCGCGTAACACCGCCTTGCGAACACGCCGATATTTGTGGTGGCTGCAGCTTGCAACACATGAGTAACTCAGCACAGATAGCCCACAAGCAAAATGTATTGGTCGAGCAGCTGGATCATTTCGGTGATCACTCCCATAAAGATGGTGACTATGAGCTGGTTGAACCGCTGCAGGCAGACGTTTTAGGCTATCGCCGCAAAGCACGTCTGGGCGTGAAATTTGTACCCAAGAAAGGCGGAGCCTTGGTCGGCTTCCGTGAAAAGCGCAGCAGCTTCTTGGCCACTATTGATTCCTGTGTGGTACTTGATCCGCGAGTAGGGCAGTTAATCACGCCACTGAAAAACATGATCAGTGAACTCGACAGTAATGACAAAACCGCACAACTTGAAGTCGCCATGGGCGATGATCAGGTGGCCTTAGTGGTACGTCATCTAGTGCCATTAACCGAAAAAGATCAAAACCTGTGGAGCGAATTCGGTAAAGAACACGGCATTTATATTTACCTGCAACCGAAAGGCCCGGATACGGTTCATTTGCTCTATGGCCCAGACACGAGAGACTGGTTGTCCTATCAATTGGAAGACTATGATGTGGAAATGCTATTCCACCCCATGGACTTCACCCAGGTTAATGCCAGTATTAATTCGAAAATGGTCAAACGCGCCATCGAATGGCTAGAGCCAAAAGCCGACGACCGAATTCTTGATTTGTTCTGTGGTTTAGGGAATTTCACCATTCCCCTGGCAACACAAGTGCAGAACGTAGTCGGTGTCGAAGGCAGCGAAGCCATGGTCGAGCGTGGGCAAATGAACGCCAAGCATAACGGCCTCAGCAACGTAGAATTTTACGCGACAAACCTGCAGGATGACTTCACTCAAGAGGAGTGGGCACAACAGGGTTTCAATAAAATCCTAATCGACCCACCACGCAGTGGCGCATTGGATGTAGTGCAAAACATTACGCGCTTCAACCCAGAACGCATCGTCTATGTATCCTGTAACCCAGCGACCCTGGCGCGCGATGCCGGCGAGTTAAAAGAGAAAGGGTATAAGTTGGTGAAGGCGGGGGTTATGGATATGTTTCCGCATACCTCCCATACAGAATCTATCGCTCTGTTTGAAAGGGGCTAAAATAACTTTATGCTTTGTTAAAGAGTTGCTCAAGATGCTCAATGACCTACTAGGTCACCTCCGCTCTTTCGCAACTCTTTGCCTCGCCTAAAGCCATTTTATCTCTCTTTCAGTTTCACTTATGATTTGGGGGCTTTGTCGGTGCTCCGCGCCTCAAAAACTCTTATGCCTTGTCTTGAAAGAAAAACCCTGTTTTAAAACCATGTCGGAAAGAGTGTCGGTGGCTTTTTATGCTTTGTTAAAGAGTTGCTCAAGATGCTCAATGACCTACTAGGTCACCTCCGCTCTTTCGCAACTCTTTGCCGCGAACTTAAGCATTTTAGTTCTTTCTGGCCTGTAAAGTTAATGGTAAATATGCAGCTAAAACTTTTGTAATACCTCTATTATCTTGTCATTCCCGCGAAGGCGGGAATCCACCTTTGTCATCCCGCGGCTTGACCGCGGGATCCAGTGACTTTTATTAATAATGTTGCACGCGAGGGCAGGCTTCGCTCTGATTCATCCTTCATCCCAACCAACAAAAGAACTAACAATATATTTTGTCGCAGTTTAGATAATATTCATACTTATCAAAGTCAAACTGGAATTCGTCGATAAAAATCACTGAATTTTCGGGTGTGATTGTAAAACTATGGTTGCCGGGATGTTCTGCTGATAAACCTAGTCCTATTTTGATTTTTTTTCTGGTCATTTTCTTTAGAAGTATTTCATGATCAACAAACTCATCCCCTTTTTTTGATACTTGTATATAAAAATCGCATCTATCCATTAAGTACATTGGCTCTATCTCTTCAACGAAAAGACCTATTTGATGGATCTTATCCTGTACTTCAGCAGATAATTCCTGACAAAGCACATACATATAAAAGTCAAACCCAAATCTCAAACTAAATTCATTGTTAATTTCTAATCTACAAGACAGGAAGTGTCTTAAGTTCATTCTTATTATTGTTTCGATTTCGGATAGTCCAACAGACTTATCCTCAAACACCTCAATTTCAGAGAACACATCTTCTCTTAGCCATGCTTTTTCCCTTTGTGATAAAAGCCATTCTGTGTAGTTATTATCTAGGTCGATAACCCTCAGGTGGTTTATTGATAAAGATTTAAGAACTTCAATAATCGATAGGACATATTTCTCTTCAGCTGCAAAATAGTCTGAGTTTTTTGCTTTAACTCCATTGAAAACTTGTCCTATTTGCTCAGGCTCAGTCCATTCGTCTTTTAAGTAGTGGCCGCTTTCATTACGGTTTTTAGGGTTATACTTTGTAATTCTGTAATCACGCATTCCTAGCTTCTCTGGGTTATATCGTTGTGACTTGTGGTTTTATTTGTTAATTAGGATAGCTTTTCCAATCCAACATCTTAATACATCATCATTGCTAAGCCTATAAAACAGTAGAAAGGAGTATGACAGCATCTCTTTGCGATCCAGTAAGCATCAAAACACTTGCTTACACCCTGGTTACTTTTCTCCACTTCCAATAAAAACCAATACTGCTAATATAGGCTTTTCGTTATTGTAGACGAGTCTAAATTAAAACCCTTCCAAGGACAGAATAAGAACCCAGATTATGAAACGTAAAGATCACGATATATTTGAGCTGGTTGATAATTCGCAGTTTTCGTTTGAGCCATGGCTTGAGCTGAATCAACTGACGGTTGATGGTAAGCCTAAGTCTAAGCTGCAGAAGGCGGTGACGATGGCGCAGCAGAATGTATCGGTGACGCCTGTTTTAAAGCTGAATACTTTGGCGGCTGGGCTTGAGTTGGCTGAGGTGTTGACGCATTTCAATGCGGATCCGGATACTTTGACGGCGGCGGTTTTGTTGCCTTCGGTGATTGCCGGTTCTATCAAAATCGAAACCATTAAAGATAAGGTGGGCTCTACCATTGCCGGCTTGGTGGAAGGTGCTGGCCAAATGGAGGCTATGCGTAGCTTACAGCAGGAAACCGGTGCTGAAAATGACCATCAGCAGGTGGAAAGTCTGCGTAAGATGCTGCTGGGCATGGTGAATGATGCGCGAGTCGTCTTGTTAAAGCTGGCTGACCGGGTTGTCTCACTCCGTCATATCAAAGACTCCAGTCGCGAGACCCAGTTAACTTTTGCTCGCGAAACGAAAAATATTTTTGCCCCATTAGCTAATCGTTTAGGTATTGGTCAGCTTAAGTGGGAACTTGAAGATCTGGCGTTTCGCTACTTAGAACCTGAAGCTTACCTGTCGATTGCTAAAAACCTTAAAGAAAAGCGGGTGGATCGTGAGCGGTATATTGACGATGTTACTCAGCTGCTTGAGCAAAAACTCAAAGAAGAAAATATTAAGGGCGAAGTCAGTGGTCGCGTAAAGCATATTTATAGCATCTGGAAAAAGATGACCCGTAAGAAGGTGGGCTTTGAGGAAATTTATGATGTTCGTGCTGTACGAATTCTGGTTGAGCGGGTTCAGGATTGTTATGGGGCGCTAGGCATTGTGCATGGCGAATGGCAACACATCCCCAAAGAATTTGATGATTATGTAGCAACCCCAAAAGAAAATGGTTATCGCTCGATTCATACGGCGGTGGTTGGGCCGGAAGGCAAAATCCTTGAAATTCAGATCCGTACATTCCAAATGCATGAGGAATCTGAAAAAGGGATTGCTGCGCACTGGGCTTATAAAGAAGGTGCCAATTTAGCCAAGGTGGGCGTTGACGATAAGATTGCCTGGATGCGTCAATTGCTGGAATGGCAAAGTGAGCTGGCGGATGTGAATGCCGATGAATTGATGCATGAGTTCCAAAGCTCGGTTTCCGAAGATCGTGTATTTGTGTTTACGCCGCAGGGCAAGGTTATCGATTTACCGGCTGGCAGCACGCCGATTGATTTTGCTTACCGGATTCACAGCTCGATTGGTCATCGTTGCGTGGGCGCTAAAATTAATGGTCGAATCGTACCATTAACTTATCAGGTGCAGACTGGCGAAGTGATTGAAATCATGACGCAGAAAGAAGAATCGCCGAGTCGTGACTGGTTGATTCCACATAATGGTTACATCAATAGCAGCCGTACCCGCCATAAAATTCAGCAGTTTTTTAATAAACTGGATCAGGAAGATAATGCCAATGCTGGCCGTCAGTTATTGGAGAAAGAACTAGCGCGTAATCATTTGACCAATGTGCCGCATCAAGAACTGGCGCAAAAATTGCATTTAGCCAGTGATGTGGAAATGTACACCAAGATTGGCACAGGCAATCTGGGTATTACACAGGCTATCAATCGTGCTAAAGAGCTGCTCGAATCCAAGCAGCCGCAACGAGATATTCAGCCGACCCTGCGCAAAAAATCAAAGCGTAAATCTTTCAGCGATGTATCAGTGTCAGGAGTCGGCGATCTGCTGACCAGTATTGCTAAGTGCTGCAAACCGGTACCGGGTGAAGATATTATCGGTTACGTTACGCAAGGACGAGGTATCGTTATTCACCTGAAAGACTGTACCCACGCCAGAAAGGCGTTGCGTGATAAACCCGAGCGGATTATTCCGGTGCAATGGGAGGCTGAATCAACCAATGCTTATGCGGTGGATTTAGTGATTACCGCCATGGATCGGAAAAGCTTGCTCAAAGATATCACCACTGTTCTTGCAAACGAAAACGCTGGCGTTACCGATTTGTCCACCAGCAAGCGCAATGAACAGGTGCAGATTTCGATTGAAATCGAGTTGTCGCAACTCGAAGATTTGCAGCGCATCATTACACTGCTTAAACAGTTACCTAATATTTTCACAGTTGAAAGACGACGCGGATAAATAGTTAACTTATGAGTGATAAAACTGTTCTTACTGCACTGCCACAAACGCAACGACTGATGACCATCATGCAGGCTTTGCGTGACCCTGTGTCAGGCTGTCCCTGGGATCGTAAACAAACTTATGAAACCATAGTTCCCTATACGCTGGAAGAAGCCTACGAAGTGGCAGATGCCATCGAGCGTGGCGATTTTGAGGAATTACATGGGGAACTGGGTGATTTATTGTTTCAGGTTATATTCTATGCACAAATCGGCCAGGAAGAAGGACGCTTTGATTTTGAATCGATTGCCGAAAAGGTTTCCGACAAATTAGTCAGCCGTCATCCGCATGTGTTTGGCGATAAAGAATTTACCACCGATGAAGAACTGAAAAAGAACTGGGAACAACAGAAGCATCAAGAGCGCCAGGGCAAAGATGAGTCCAATACCAGCTTGCTGGATGATTTGCCCAAACATTTCCCGGCTTTGTCGCTAGCACAGAAAATGCAAAAGCGCGTTGGCCGTCATGGTTTTGACTGGCCCGAAATTAGTGGTGTGATTGATAAAATTGAAGAAGAGATTCAAGAACTCAAACAGGCTATCGCTAACAATGACCAGCAAAACATTGAAGAAGAGATTGGCGACTTGCTATTTTCTTGCGTGAACTTGTCGCGCCATCTTAAAGTAGACGCCGAAGCGGCTCTGCGCAAAAGTGCCCGCAAGTTTGAGACCCGATTCAGAATGCTGGAAGATTATTTAGCAGAAAGTAATTTAACGGTAGATAGCGCGCCGCTGGAACAGCTGGATAGGGGCTGGAAGTATATTAAAAATTTAAAGACGGCTGAAAGTTAAAGTAGGGTATAAAGCAAGGCCTGTTGCCAAGCCTTGCTGTAGTGTTTTAGTTTTTAATTATGTGGCCATACTTATCTTTAAAGGATCCTACGGCAATCATAATAAAGTCTACTAATGTCCAGATACCCAAGCCACCAAGTGTTAGAAGCATTAAGATACCTGTACCAACTTTTCCTACGTAAAAACGATGTATACCCAAGCCACCCAAGAAGAAGCAAAGTAATAAAGTTGGCACGAAGCCTTTTTCGCTACGAATTTCGCTAGTTGTCATTGTTGTCTCCCGTTAAAATTGTTGTTGGTTTGCTAATGTCTGACCTGGATAGGTAACAATATTGCCCTCACCATCTTTATATGTGCCAATTAATAGCATAATGGTAACAACGATTGTGTGAAGGATATCTATCCCCAATAATAACCATCCTAGGTCAGGTCTTCCGGTTGCTATAAAATAAAAACCGAAAATCGATAAACCTAAATCAAGAAAGCCATGAAGCCAGCGATTTAGGTAAAAGTGATGAATTCCTAAAATTCCGAATATTCCTGATAAGCAGACTGCTACTGCGTATTTTTTTTTTGATTTCTCCATTTAATCCCTCTTTTTTTTATTTAAATTTTTACGACATTCTCTTTTCGCCCCTCAATCGAAATGTAAATTAAACTATTTCTTGCGTGATATCAAGGCAACCATGCATTTTTACTCAAGCCACATATCTTTTAAGATTATAAGTACAAATTGATTCAAACAAACCATCACCCCTTCGCTAAAATCCTATCTAGATGATTGGCGAAATTCATCCGGTCATTATGGCTTAGTGGTGGTGGGCCACCGGTGTGAATGCCGCTTGAGCGCATGGTATCCATAAAGTCACGCATATTGAGCCTCCCTCGAATATTATCCTTTGTGAATAACTCACCGCGTGGACTCAATGCCTGGCAGCCTTTTTCAATGACCTCGGCAGCCAACGGAATATCCGAAGTAATGACCAAATCGTCTTTTTCTGCACGTTGTACGATTTCATCATCAGCCACGTCAAAGCCAGAACTGACCTGGATTGCTTTGAGGTAGGGCGAGGGTGGCGTGCGAATAAACTGGTTGGCGACCAGCGTTAAAGGTGTTTTGGTACGCTCCGCCGCGCGAAACAGAATATCTTTGATGACTACGGGGCAGGCGTCGGCATCAACCCAGATTTTCATGATGATTCCAGCAATTCAATATTTGCTCTATTTTACACCATTTAATGCCAAGTCACTGTTTTATTGAGCAAAAAAATATCTCTGCCGTTTAGTGTCGTAAAGAAAGGCGTAAAAATGTCGTAACTACTTTGCTCAATTTTCTTTATATTAGAGCCTCATTCAGGGAATAAGAGCTAGTTAGATGAGAATTAACTCAGAATTGGTAAAACAACTACGTGCGGGTAAACATTGGTCGCAGCAACAATTAAGTGATGCTTGTGGTCTTAATTTAAGAACCATTCAGCGCCTAGAAAGCTCGGGCAAAGCATCCATCGAGACTGTACGGGCTTTGGCCGCAGTATTTGAGGTCTCGGCGGATGATTTAACTTTTGCCGAAAGCGGGCAGCCTGAAAGCGACAAGCCCGAAACCGGTGAGGCTTCCATGTCTCTATTTACTGCGGCTAAACATTGTTTTATCAATTATGCGAATTTTGAGGGCAAAGCTTCAAGGGCGGAGTATTGGTGGTTTTTCCTGTTTGTTTTGCTCATTGCCGCCATTTCGAAAGTTCTGCATGAGAAGCTGTACCTGATCATCGGTATTTTAACCCTATTACCGCTGTTAGCTGCTGGTACTCGGCGTTTTAATGACATCGGCCACAGTGGTTGGTGTCAGCTGTTGTTTTTAGTGCCTTTCGGCTTTGTGCCGGTGTTTATTATGTTAGCTATGAAAAGTGAATATCAAGAGCAGGAGACTGCTGGTGAGGAAGGCGCGACCTTGAAGCCCTGATTTAAGAAAGGCCATTGTCACCTTAATGGCCTTCTCACTCCTAATCTCTAGACTCTCAAACTTCGGGCCAAGTAAATTTACAAAAACTCCTCGCCAATGCTCCGACCTTTTTGATATACTGCCTTCCCGTCTTGAGACCCTTTCTTCTCATCGACATTTGGCCGAGCTCCTTGGCCGATTTTAAGTGTGTCAGAATTCGAAAAGCTACGATATATAAGGCCTTCAGGCCGATTTTTGCATTGGCAAAATTTATATATTGTTGTTTATGGTGTTTTTGAGCAGAGCTAGCTGCTCGCAATTATTTAAGTTGGGTTAGGCTTATGACCAAGTACGTATTTGTTACCGGTGGTGTTGTTTCTTCTTTGGGTAAGGGTATTGCGGCGGCTTCGATTGCTGCACTTCTAGAGTCGCGTGGTTTGAAAGTGACCATGTTGAAACTGGACCCTTATATTAACGTGGACCCCGGCACTATGAGCCCATTCCAGCACGGTGAAGTGTTTGTGACTGAAGATGGCGCAGAAACCGATATGGATTTGGGCCACTATGAGCGATTCGTGCGTACTCGCATGCATCAACGCAACAACTTTACCACCGGCCGTGTCTATTCGGATGTTTTGAAAAAAGAACGTCGCGGCGACTATCTGGGCGGCACCGTTCAGGTTATTCCTCATATCACTGACGAAATTAAGCATAAAATCATCGAAGGCGCCAAGGGTGCTGATATCGCGATGGTTGAGATCGGTGGTACCGTAGGTGATATCGAGTCATTGCCTTTCATGGAAGCGATTCGTCAGTTGCGCTTTGAAGTAGGCAAAGAAAATGCCATGTTTGTGCATTTGACCTTATTGCCTTATATCGCCACAGCCGGCGAACTAAAAACCAAGCCTACCCAGCACTCAGTAAAAGAATTACGCTCGATTGGTATTCAGCCAGACATGTTGATTTGTCGTTCGGACCGTTCAATCCCAGCCAGTGAGCGCGGAAAGATTGCCTTGTTCACGAACGTTAAAGAGCGTGCGGTAATTTCTCTGCAAGACGTTGATAGCATTTATCGTATTCCTGCAATTTTGTTGAATCAGCACGTTGATGACTTCATTTGTGAGCGCTTTGAAATCAAAGTGCCTGAAGCGAATTTGTCTGAGTGGGAAGAAGTCCTGTACCGCGAAGCCAATCCAAAAGGCGAGGTTAATATCGCCATGGTCGGCAAGTACATGGATCTGACTGAAGCCTACAAATCCTTGACCGAAGCTTTAAAACACGCTGGTTTGCATACACGTCAATCGGTAAAAATTCATTATATCGATTCTCAGGATATCGAAAAGAAAGGCACTGTCCTGCTAAAAGACATGGATGCTATCTTGATTCCCGGTGGTTTCGGCGAGCGTGGCGTTGAAGGTAAAATTGCCACCGCACAGTATGCCCGTGAAAACAAAATACCTTATCTCGGCATTTGCTTAGGTATGCAAGTGGCGGTGATTGAGTATGCTCGCCATAAAGCTGGCATGGAAAATGCAAACAGCTCAGAGTTTAATCCTGAAAGCCCGTATCCTGTTATCGGCCTCATCACCGAGTGGATCAACCGTGATGGTTCTAAAGAAGAACGAGCGGATGATTCGGATTTAGGTGGAACTATGCGACTTGGTGCACAGCCAGCCGACATCAAGAAGGGAACTAAAGCCTTCGATATCTACCAAAGTGAAGTGATAAACGAACGCCACCGCCACCGTTACGAAGTTAACAATAACTTACTGCCAAAGCTCGAAGAAGCTGGCCTTGTGGTATCATGTACCTCTACTGAAAAGCATTTGGTAGAAATGGTCGAACTGAACGATCATCCTTGGTATGTGGCTTGTCAGTTCCACCCGGAGTTCACTTCGACCCCTCGCGACGGGCACCCATTATTCAGTGCATTCGTGAATGCGGCGAAAGATTGCCATGAGAAGAAAATCTCCGGTTAATCAAATAGTTATTAAGGTTAGACAAGTTATTAAGGTAAGACTGGTTATTTAAGGTGAGATTAGTTATTAAGGTAAGAATATGAAATTACTGGATTGGGAAGTTGGTCTGGATCAACCATTTTTCTTGATATGTGGTCCCTGCGTCATCGAAAGCGAGCAGCTGGCGATTGATACTGCAGGCTTCATGAAGGAAATGACTGACAGACTGGGCATCCCCTATATATACAAGTCATCGTTTGATAAAGCGAACCGCTCATCCAGTAAAAGCTTTCGTGGGCCAGGGCTTGAAGAAGGTCTGCGTATTCTGCAAAAAGTCAAAGATCAGGTGGGCGTTCCGGTCTTAACCGATGTACACGAAGACACACCGATGCACGAAGTGGCGGATGTGGCCGATGTGTTACAAACTCCAGCATTTTTATGCCGCCAGACTAACTTTATTCGTAAAGCGTGTGAGCCCGGCATTCCGGTAAACATCAAAAAAGGTCAGTTCCTGTCGCCATGGGACATGAAGAACGTAGTTGATAAGGCGCGCGAAACTGGCAACCAGAACATTATGGTATGCGAACGCGGTGTTTCCTTTGGTTACAACAATCTGGTATCGGATATGCGTTCGCTGTCGATTATGCGTGATACAGGTTGTCCCGTGGTTTATGACGCGACCCATTCTGCGCAGTTACCGGGTGGACAAGGTTCTTCTTCTGGTGGCTTGCGTGATGTGATCCCTGTGTTAGCCCGTGCTGCGATTGCGGCCGGTGTTTCTGGTGTTTTCATGGAATCACACCCGAACCCCGAAGTGGCCAAGTGCGACGGCCCAAACTCTTTCCCCATGTACCGCATCGAAGAAATGCTGCGTGTCATGAAAGAGCTGGACGATGTGGTCAAAAAGGCCGGCTATATTGAGGACTCTATACACGAATTTGGTAAGGGCGACTTGCTCTAAGTTTCTAACACTCCTGTTCTCAGGAGTGTTTTTTTATGTCTATTGTATTTTGATTTTTTTGAATTTGGGTTTCTTTATTCAAAATTAAGTTTTGGTTAAAACAATTTAAGAGGGTAATGGCTTGAAAATTACAGATATCATCGGTCGCGAAGTATTGGACTCACGCGGCAATCCAACAGTTGAAGCAGAAGTGGTGTTAGAGAATGGCGTACGCGCTATGGCATGTTCACCATCAGGTGCATCAACCGGTTCACGCGAAGCATTGGAATTGCGTGATGGTGATAAATCTCGTTACCTGGGCAAAGGCGTATTAAAAGCCGTTGGCCACGTTAATAATGAAATCAAGTCAGCACTTATTGGCAAAGATGCCACTGATCAGGCTGCCATTGACCAAGTTATGCTTGATCTGGATGGCACAGAAAATAAAGAAAAACTCGGTGCCAACGCCATTCTTGCCGTGTCTTTAGCGAATGCAAAAGCGGCAGCGCAAGCATTGGGCAAACCTTTGTATGAGCACATCAATCGCGATGGTAACTTCTCAATGCCAGTACCGATGATGAACATCATCAATGGTGGTGAGCACGCGGATAATAACGTGGATATTCAAGAGTTTATGGTTATGCCTGTTGGCGCACCAACATTCTCTGAAGCGTTGCGCATGGGTGCGGAAATCTTCCACAACTTACGTAAAGTGTTGCAGGAAAAAGGTTTGAATACCGCTGTGGGTGATGAAGGTGGTTTTGCTCCAGATTTAGGTTCAAATGAAGAAGCGATTCAGGCCATCGTTGAAGCGGTTGACCGTGCTGGCTATAAGTTGGGTGATGACGTTGCGTTAGCCTTAGATATTGCTTCCAGCGAATTCTACAAAGACGGCAAATATCACTTGTCTGGCGAAGGTAAAGTCTTAAGCTCAGCTGAGTTTACCGATTATTTAGCAGACTGGGTTGAGCGTTACCCAATCGTATCTATCGAAGACGGTATGGACGAAAGTGACTGGGAAGGCTGGAAATTGTTGACTGACAAAATCGGTAGCAAATGTCAGCTGGTTGGTGACGATTTATTCGTTACTAACACTAAGATCCTGTCAAAAGGGATTGAGCAGGGTGTTGCTAACTCGATTCTGATCAAAGTGAACCAGATTGGTACTTTGACTGAAACCTTGGCAGCAATTGATATGGCGCATAAGGCTGGTTACACCGCTGTGATTTCACATCGCTCCGGTGAAACAGAAGATACCACGATTGCTGATTTGGCTGTTGCAACAGCTGCTGGTCAGATTAAAACGGGTTCATTGTGCCGTTCTGACCGTGTTGCCAAATACAATCAATTGTTGCGTATTGAGTCAGCACTAGGTGAAAAAGCACCTTATCCTGGCAAGAAAGCCTTCAAGTTCTAGTGAAATATAGCCGTATGGGGCAAGTAAGTACTATCATATTTGCTTTATTTGCCCCCTGTTTTCTGGCATTGTTACGATTATGAAATGGGTTGCCCTGACATTACTGGTCGTTTTGACCAGCCTTCAATACCGAATCTGGTTCGGGCAATCTTCTTTTCGCGAAATAAAGCAACAAGAAGCCAGAGTCGAATTAGTCAAATCCGAAAATGCTGAACTGGCGCTACGCAATCAAAAAATTCTTGCTGAAATACATGACCTGAGAGAAGGGACGGACGCCATTGAAGAGCGTGCGCGTTATCAACTAGGCATGATCAAAGAAGGTGAAACTTTCTTCCGTATTCTCGACTCGAGAGAGGATTCTCGACAAGAGTCTCGTCAGGGCTCTTCTCAAGAGTAGCGCTAAGACTTTCTTAAGTAAAAAATATGACTGAAAATAAAACCAAGATTTGGGCACTGATTCCAGCAGCTGGAATTGGCAGTCGCATGAAAGCCGAACTGCCCAAGCAATATCTCGAAATAGACGGCAAAACCATTCTTGAACATAGCCTCTCCAAGTTTCTCGAACATCCTTCCATTGATAAAGTTGTTATTGCCTTGCATCCGAATGACAACTATTGGATAAAGCTCAAAATCGCCAAGCATCCTAAAATTATTACCGTAGAAGGTGGTGAAACGCGTGCCGAGTCAGTGCTTAATGGGCTGCAAGTCATTAAGCAGCAGAAGGGTGGCGACGACTGGGTGATGGTGCACGACGCCGCCAGGCCATGCCTTGATGCAGGCAGCATCGATGCGCTGATCCAGGCAGGCAAAGACTCAAAACACGGCGCCATTCTGGCTATTCCCTCAGTGGACACCGTCAAACTCGCAAATGCCAATCAAACGATTGATAAAACGCTTAACCGCGAACAAATCTGGTTAGCCCAAACACCGCAATACTTTCCCGTTGAAGCCTTAGCGACAGCAATTGAGACAGGCTTACAGCAAGGATTGCCCATAACCGATGAAGCCTCCGCTATCGAAGCACAAGGCCAACATCCAGCTCTGGTCATAGGAACTCGCAAAAATATTAAAGTCACCGAACCCGAAGATATGATGCTAGCGTCGGTTTGGTTGGCGGGTAATTGATCGTTGTAGGGTGGGCCTTGGCCCACCATCTGTGAAGAGTCTGAGCGTGAGCCTGATTAAATTATACAAACGTTGCTCCTATTTTACGTTAGTTTAATTGAGTGTTTCGCTCTTCAGCGAGCCCCTTTTCTTTGCTTGTCCAAAGAAAAGGAACCAAAAGAAAGGACACCCCGAGATTGAGGTCTCGCTTTGCTCAACTGTCTTCGGTTCTCCCAAAATACTTAACGTAACAGAATTTACATCACATCCATGTGCTGAAAATTCTTATCAAAATCATCTCCCTAAAGGGATTTCCTTCGGTCACAGATTTTGATTACTATATTTTGTACGTACCTCAGCTCAATCTAAGGGGTAATTGGAGCAAGCCTGTTGGGTGAGCCCTTACAAGCAACTTATCTAATATAAGTATTAAATATTAATGACACTGTTGACACCTCTCATCGGATAGGTTTTAATCGGCCTCATGAATACAGTAATGACTCAAATTCACCACCATCACCACCATTCTGACCGATTGGCGGTGTTGCTTTATGTGTGAAATTTACTGATTAGGAATTTCTAAAAGCCCCGCCAAAAGCGGGGCTTTTTTTATGCCTGTAACTTTTACCGATTATTTATAACTGACTATTAAACTAATTAAACGAGATAAAAAGATGTTTTTAAACAAGAGCTTACATCATCACCATCATCATACACTGCGCGAGCGACGGTGGTGGTGCTTATGTTTAAGGCTTTTTTAAGACTCAGTTAAACAGTTAAGACACACAGGTTTAAGAACCCCGTTGCTCCGAAAGGTCAACGGGGTTTTTTATTGGCTTTAATAAATGATGATTTTGAAACTTTAAAATTTTTAAACTTTAGGAGAAATGACATGGCTTTAAAAATGGTAATCCCAAAAGGGAAGTTGTACGACAAGGTGGCTGAGCTACTTTCTGATATTGGCCTGACGCTGGTTGGGGACAGTCGTAATTATCGGCCTCAGCTATTTGGCTGTGATATCGAGGTTAAGTTGCTGAAAAGCCAGAATATTCCAGAAATGGTGGCGCTGGGGCAACATGATATTGGCTTCGCCGGTATGGACTGGGTGCTGGAGCAGGAAGCAGACGTTGAGGTTCTTGAGGATTTAGGTTTTAACCCGGTCAGACTGGTTTCCTGCATTCCTGAAGATTGGGATTGGAATGAAGTGCAACAACGGAAAATCATTGTCGCTTCCGAGTATAAAAAGATTTCAGTTAAGTATCTCGATAAATTAGGCGTTCAATATCAGTTGCTTCGTGCTTATGGCGCGACTGAAGTATTCCCTCCAGAAGATGCGGATATGGTGATCGACAATACCAGCACAGGCTCAACCATTCGTGCTAACCGTTTAAAAATTGTTGATACCGTCATGGAAAGTTCAACCCAACTGATTGCCAATAAAAACGTGCTTAATGATTCAGAGAAGCGCCAGCAGATTGATGATTTGTTGTTGTTAATGCGCGGTGTTTTGAATGGTCGTAAGCGTGTCTTGTTGGAGATGAACTGTTCGGAAGAAAGTATTGACCGAGTGGTTGATTTGCTACCAGCAATGCGTGCGCCCACAGTAAGTCGATTATATAACGCAGACGGTTTTGCCATTAAAGCGGCCATTGAGCGCAAGCTGATCAAAGACTTGCTGCCGAAGCTGATTACTGCTGGGGCGACGGATATTTTAGAAACGCCGATTCGCAAAGTGCTGTAGTGATAGTTGAAAAGATAGCTGAAAAAAAGGATAAGTGTGATGAATATGAAAGAAATTAGAACTGAGCCTTTAAAGCTCGATTTTAATGAGCGGGCGGATCGTTTTCCTGAGTGGCTGGATATCAGCAAACTATCGCCGCAGAATTATTGGCGTTATCCCGATCAGTCTCAGTTAAAATCAACTATGAGTGAGCCGCTGGGTTTGAAATCTGAACAGATCTTAGTAACCAACGGCGGCGACGAGGCGATTGAACTGATGTTCAAACTGGCAACGCTAGAGCAGCGCGAGTTGATCATTCCTATGCCTGCTTTTAGTCAATATTTATCAGGCATCAAAGTTTGGAACAGTAAAGCTCAGTTGATTCCTGCTAAACCAGATTTATCAATTGATCTTGAGGCAAGCCTGCAAGCACTAACAGAGAAGTCGATTCTGGTATTGACCAGCCCGAATAACCCAACCGGTGAAACGCTTTCTTTGGATGTCATTAGAGATGCTTGTCAAAAGGCCAAGAACAAAGGAGCGGAGGTCTTTCTTGATCAGGCTTATATTGAATTTACAGGGCAGGCAGAAGCGTCACTTTCCTTGCTTGAAGAGTTCGATAATCTGCTATTGCTTCGCACTTTATCTAAAGCTTATGGACTGGCTGGCATTCGATGCGGTTATCTATTGGGTTGCGAAGCTTTCATCCAGCGATTTGCTGCGCGCAAGATGCCATTCAATGTTCCACAGCCAACTCTTGAAATTGCACTTCAGGCATTCACTCAAGCCGCACAGCGTGATGTGGCGGACTTTACCCAACGCATCGCAGAGAACCGTGATCTGTTAGTGCAGTTTTTGCGCCAGCGTGGTTTGAATGTGCTAGATAGCGAGGCCAACTTTATTCTGATTGTTGATAACTCGCAACGATTGCAGCTGATTAAAGCAGCTTGTGAACAAAGCAATATCCAGATTAAAACTGATTTGGTTGGACTGGATTTACAGGAGGCGGAATTAAACAGTCCGGATTCACAAGAGCAGTCAGCTATTCGCATTGCCATTCCTTATGACTATGAGCCGCTTAGAAAGGCTCTGATTTTGGCGCTTAAACCTGAGTTGATTTGCTTTGATATGGATGGTGTCTTGATCGATACAAGCAAGAGTTATGACGCTGCAATTAAGCAAACTGTAGAGTTTTTTACCAAAACAAAAACTGATCAGGAAGCAATCGATAGGTTACGTTCACGCGGTGGCTTCAATAATGACTGGGTACTGACTTATGAATTAATAAAGCAGCAATTGGAAGAGTCATTGCCAGGCTACGTTTCAGTGGTTGAACAGTTTCAGTTGTTTTATCTGGGTAACGGTGAGCAGGCAGGCCTCAATCAATTAGAAGAGGCTTTATTAAATACAAATCTTTGCACTCAGTTATTTGTACAGAATAGCAAGCAATTTAAAACAGCTGTGGTCACGGGGCGTCCTCGTGGAGAAGCAGAAATTGGTCTGGAGCTATTGGGTATTCGAAATACTTATCTGGTCAGTGATTGTGACGTTATTGAATCAAAGCCTGCGCCAGAGGGCATCAATCAATGTAAAACCTATTATGGCGCTACTTATTGCTGGATGCTGGGTGATACACCGGATGATATTCAGGCAGCTAAAGCAGCGGGCGCATTGGCCATAGGTATTGCTCAAAGCGAGAGCGCAGAAAATTTATACCAGGCGGGTGCAGATCTTGTAGTGGCGTCTGTCAATGAATTAGAGAGGTTGTTATGACAGAACAAACTAAAAGTAAGTCGATAGTTTCAATCGTCCGTCAAACCAAAGAAACGGCGATTCGACTGGAGTTGAATATTTATGGCACACAGCAACTCAAAATTAATACAGGTTTACCTTTTTTCGACCACATGCTGACTCAATTAGCGTTACATGCGGGTTGGGATTTGCAGCTTGAAGCAAAAGGTGATTTAGAGGTTGATGATCACCACTTGATCGAGGACGTGGCGATTTGTTTAGGCCAGGCTTTGCAACAGGCGTGGCGTCAGCAGGAATCAATTACTCGCTATGGTCAACGTCTGTTGCCGATGGATGCCAGCCTGATCATGGTCGCGGTGGATGTGTGTGGCCGTGGTTATGGGATAACGGATTTACCTTTTACGCGTGAGATGATTGGCAATATCGCTACTGAGATGTGGAAACACTTTTTCTACACTTTCGCGATCAACGCGCAGATTAGTCTGCACATTAAAGCGGAGTATTTTGATAACAATCACCACTTGATCGAAGCCAGTTTTAAAGGGCTCGCTTTTGCATTGCGTGAAGCATTGATTCCTAAGCAGGGGGTAAACAGCTCCAAGGGGAGTTTATGAGTGAAGCTATCATAAAAGAATGCGCAAAAAAGATCGGCATTATCAATACTGGCGCTGGCAACCTGTATAGCTTAAATGGTTGCTTGCGTCGTATAGGTTTTTACCCGGTCACTATCAATCAAATGAGCGATCTGGAGCGCTGCGAGCTTTCCGCGTTGGTGATTCCTGGTCAAGGTCGTTTTGGAACTGTAATGACCAATCTGAAAGTTAGTGGCTTGGATCAGGCTATAAAGAACTGGTATCGCGACAATAAAAAACTGATAGGCATCTGTGTCGGCTTGCAGATTATGTTTGAAGAATCTGAAGAAGATCTCGGTGTTGCTGGGTTGGGATTATTGCAGGGCAAAGTGACACGTCTGAAAAGTCCAAAGCAACCGATGGTTGGCTGGGCTGATGTTCAGTCGAGTGAAGACTGGCTTAATAACCAGACGCTGTATTTTGTGAATAGTTATGGTGTTAGCAATAGTGATAAATCCATTGCCGCAGTGACCTATGGTCAAACGTTTGTTGCGGCCATCGCGAGCAAGAACATGATTGCATTTCAATGCCATCCAGAAAAATCCGGTAAAGCGGGCGAAGAGGTATTAAAGCAATGTCTGAGTTAAACAGCTCTGAGTTAATGAAGAAAACTGAAAAAGGCCTCAAGTCGCGCGTCATTGTGTGTCTTGATGTGGCACACGGCCGTGTGGTCAAGGGGGTCAATTTTAAAGGCTTGCAGGATATGGGAGACCCGGTTGAGTTGGCGGTTCGTTATCAGGAGCAGGGTGCTGATGAGATTGTGTTTCTTGATATCAAAGCGACTCTTGAGCAGCGCGCTAATGCTTTAGAAACGGTAACCCGGGTAGCCGAAAATCTATCGATTCCATTCACCGTTGGTGGCGGACTCAATAGTTACAACGATGTGGCGCAGTTTCTAAATGCCGGAGCCGACAAGGTGGCGCTGAATAGTGCTGCAGTGAAGCACCCTGATTTGATTGATCAGATTGCAAAGGGCTTTGGTTCGCAGTGTGTAGTGGTGGCTGTGGACTTAAATCAAGAGAAAGACCAGCAGCTAGAGGGCGGCAATTATCAGGTCTTCATCAATGGTGGTAATACTTCGACTGATTTAGATGCCATGCAGTGGCTCGCGGAAGTCGAGCAGCGTGGTGCTGGCGAAGTCTTGCTGACAGCGATGCATCGCGATGGCACTGGCCTTGGCTTTGATAATGAGTTGATGAGCAAAGTTAGTGAGCAACTTGCCATTCAAGTGATCGCTTCCGGAGGCGCTTGCAAACCTGAGCACTTTACCGAAACCTTTCTTGCAGGCAGCGATGCAGCGCTGGCAGCAGGCATGTTCCATCGTGGCGAATTTACGGTTGGTCAGGTGAAAGACGAATTATTGAGAAACGGTGTTGCCGTTCGAAACGAATACTTAAAAGATTAAGGTAAAAATTATGTTGATTCCAAGTATTGATTTATTAGATGGCAAAGCTGTGCAATTGCAGCAAGGTGATGCCAGTCGAAAGATTGTAGAAAAAGACAATTTGTTCGAATTGTTGGAAGAGTTTTCTTTGTTTGGCGAAGTCGCCATTATTGATTTAAATGCTGCTTTGGGGAAGGGCGACAATAAAACGTTAATCAAGCAACTAATCAAAAAATTTCCCTGTCGTGTGGGTGGTGGGATTCGTGATTACGATACTGCCAGAGATTATCTTGCCAGTGGTGCTAAAAAGATTATTTTAGGGACTTGTTGCCGCGAAGAATTTGTTAAGAAGTTGCCAAAGTCACAGCTGATATTTGCCATTGATGCAAAAGGTGATGACTGGGTAACTCACGGCTGGCAGTCCTCTTCAAATAGCAAAGTTGCAGCCATGATTGATGAGCTGCAACAAAACTGCTCAGAGTTTCTTTATACCCAGGTGGAAAAAGAAGGCATGATGCAAGGCATTGATCGTGAGCGAATAGAACAGGTCATCAAGCAATCAAAAATTCCGGTAACCGTTGCTGGTGGTATAACCGATCTGGATGACATTCAGTTTATCAATAAGCTTGGTGCTAACAGCCAGTTAGGTATGTCAATTTACACGGGTAAGTTAAAACTGGATGAGGCAGTTATGGCTTGTCTTGATTTTGAAAAAGCGCCCTTGATTCCAACCATTGTGCAAGATGTGGAAACCAGTAAAGTGTTGATGTTGGCCTACTCTAATCAGGAGTCGTTAGAAGCCGCCATCAGCAAGCGTGCAGGTATCTATTTCAGTCGCTCGCGCAACGAGCTGTGGGAGAAAGGTTTAACCAGTGGCAATCAACAGCAATTGGTGAATGTCGATTATGACTGCGATGGCGATACTTTATTATTCAAAGTCAGACAAACAGGTAATGCCTGTCACTTCGAACGCTATAGTTGTTTTGCAGGTCAATCAGCTTCTTTTGAGCTGGACACTTTGGACCGCATTTTTGAACAGCGCATGCAAACTCAGGAAATCAAAACCTTTAGTCAAAAGCTATTAGCTAGCGATGCGCTGCAGCAAGAGAAGTTACGCGAAGAATGCGAAGAGTTAATCGAGGCTGATGCACAAGATGAAGTACGCTGGGAAGCGGCTGATTTGATCTTCTTTGCATTGGCTCGTGCCAAATCAAAAGGTGTGTCATCGAACGATATTATCAATGAACTAGGAGCACGTAATGGCGGATAAATCTTATATAGAGTGCTCCACTAACTGGAAGCGTCCAAATCTCGCCCAGTCACCAGAATTGTTTCAGCAGGTTGCAAAGCTGTTGAAAGAAATTGAAACCGGCGGTGATTTAGCGGTTGATAGTTTGAGTAAACGTTTTGATGGTTATCAGCCGCGCAAAATTGATCTGAAACCTTATCGTGATTATGAGCTCGCCCCACTGCTGCTGAACTCTATCGAGCAAGCTGCGAAGCGAATCGAAGCCTTTTGTACTTTACAGAAAGGCACTTTGCAACCGCAGCAGATTGAAGAAGAAAATGGCATCTTTGGATTTCAGTACAGTCCGATTGAAGCGATTGGTGCTTATATTCCGGGTGGGCGCTTTCCGCTAATCTCTACAGCCCTGATGACATTAATTCCGGCACAAGTTGCGGGTTGCGAACGTCGAATAGCCTGTTCGCCATCAATACACCCTGCAATTTTGGCTGCGGCATCGCTGGCTGGCGCAACAGAGTTTTGGCAGGTCGGTGGCGCGCAGGCCGTTGCTGCCATGGCATTTGGTTATCAGAACATGTTGCCGGTGCAGATGGTAGTGGGACCCGGCAATCAATATGTCAATGTGGCTAAGCAGTTGCTGCAAAGTCGAATCAAGATTGATGTGGCAGCCGGACCAAGCGAATTGCTGATCCTGGCCAATGCTGAGGCGAATAAGGAATGGTTGATTGCGGACATGGCGGCTCAGGCGGAGCACGATCCGCAGGCGCAAAGCGTGCTGGTCAGTGATGATGCTTCCTTCTTGCAGTCGGTCGAGCAGCAGTTGTTGGCTAATGATGAGTTACGTGCTTTGCTTGATGGCGAGCAGATTGTGCTGTTACAGGCTCGCCACGTCGACGACATGATTAAGTTCAGTAACCGTTATGCACCAGAGCACTTGTTGCTGGCCGATGAGCGGATTCAAGCAGAACAGTTGAAGCACTATGGTTCACTCTTTATTGGCCAGAACAGCGCGGTGGCCTTTGGTGATTATTGTGCCGGGCCTAACCACACCTTACCAACCATGGGCAGCGCTAATCGCTCCAGTGGTTTATGTGTGCAAAGCTTTATGAATATTCAGTCGTACCAGCAGGTGACTGATGCAGGATGCAAGCAATTGGCGGAAATAGGGCGTCCATTGGCCGAGGCGGAGCAATTGGTTTGGCATGAACGCAGTATGCAGGTAAGATCCTAGCAATCAGTTTTTAAGCGCGAGTGTTAGGATTTCTATGTTTCGTATTGGTCATGGTTATGACGTACATAAATTTGGTGGCGACAGCCCACTGATTTTAGGTGGCGTTGAATTTCCCGGTGAGCAAGGTTTGCTTGCTCATTCTGATGGTGATGTGGTGCTGCATGCAGTTTGTGATGCGCTGTTGGGTGCTATTGCCAAAGGCGATATTGGTCATCATTTTCCTGACACTGATGAAAAATTTGCCGGCGCTGATAGCCGAGGACTGTTAGTAGCAGTTATGCAGCAAGTAGATGAAGAAGGTTATCGCCTAAGTAATCTGGATGTCACTATTGTGGCGCAGGCTCCAAAAGTGGCCTCTAGAATTCCAGACATGCGACAGGTCATTGCTGATATCTGCAAAGCGGAGCTGAACCGCATTAATGTCAAAGCAACCACCACAGAAAAACTGGGTTTTGTTGGTCGCAAAGAGGGGATTGCGGTGCATTCTGTTTGTTTACTTGAATCCATCGAAAATTAAGATGGAGATACAAGTTCAGGATTGGCCAAGAGCCTACGGTACTCCATTAGCAACCGCCATTTTTCGCCAGCAGTTAAGCGACTTCTGCGTTGATGAAGATTTACGTTTTGAACCTTCGGGCGAAGGTGCGCATCATTTGCTGCTGATCGAAAAGCGCAATATCAATACTGATATTGTGTGTCACAAACTGCGTCGCTTTGCTGAAGTCAATCCAACCGATATTGGCTATGCTGGTAAGAAAGATCGCTTTGCCATTGCTCGACAATGGTTCAGCGTGCAGTTGCCATTGCTGAGAGAGATTGATTGGTCTGAGTTTAACGATGACGAAGTGACAGTCCTAAAAGCCACTCGACATGATAAAAAGTTACGCATTGGTGCGGTTAAACAAAATCATTTTGCTATCACCTTGCGGGATCTGAATTTTAGCCAGGGTTTTGATAAGCAAGCCCTAGAGCAAAGGCTTGAACAGATTCAGGAGCACGGTTTCGCCAATTATTTTGGTGAGCAGCGTTTTGGTCATAATGGTGACAACCTCACTCGTGGTGTTGATCTATTAATGGCCAATAAAAAACTGAAAAATCGTAATTTGCAGGGGCTGTTATTTTCTGCAGTACGCTCCTTTCTGTTTAATCAGGTACTGGCCAAGCGCATCGAAGCCAATAAGTTTATAGAATTGCTGGATGGCGACTATGTACAGCTTGATGGCTCGGAAAGTGGTTTTACGGTTCAGGATATGGCGCAGGAGCTGCCGCGCTTTGTTGCAAAAGACATACATCCCACAGCACCTATGCCGGGACGTGGTCGTTCACAGCTGTTAGCGGAAGCCGCTGCATTTGAAGCAGAAGTGCTTGAGCCTTATCATGAGCTGATTGCTGCTTTGGAGCGCAAAGGGCTTAATGGCGAGCGCCGTGCGATTCGTGTTTTTCCACAAAATGTCATGCTGAAATGGCATAATGAGCAAACGCTGGAAATGCGCTTTAGTTTGCCCAAAGGAGCTTTCGCGACCAGTTTGTTGCGTGAATTATTTGAGCTTAAAACCAATCTTTAACAAGAATCTTTAACCACATATAAAAAATATTTATGAAAATACTGCTGAGTAATGATGACGGCTTTTTTGCGCCGGGAATTAACGCCTTATACGACCATTTGCAACGTATCGCGCAGGTCACCGTGGTTGCGCCAGACCGTAATCGCAGTGGAGCCAGTAATTCATTAACCTTGGATCATCCGATTCGCGCCTGGCAAACAGAGCGCGGATTTTTTGCGGTAACCGGTACACCCACCGATTGTGTTCACCTGGGCACGCATCATCTGATGGGCGCGGCACCGGATATGGTGGTGGCCGGTATTAATACCGGTGCCAATTTGGGCGATGACACCCTATATTCGGGCACGGTAGCTGCTGCAATGGAAGGGCGCGCGCTGGGTTATACTGCCGTTGCCGTGTCATTGGTAGGCCATCACTGCCAGCATTACGATACCGCCGCACGAGTAGCCGTAGAGATCATTGAAGGGTTGATTGAGCACCCGCTGGGTAAAGATAGAGTGTTGAATATCAATGTTCCTGACTTGCCCTATGAAGAATTAAAAGGAATTAAGCTAACACGCTTGGGAAATCGCCACCGTGCTGATACTATTATTCCGGACAAGGATCCAAAAGGGCGCCAGGTTTATTGGCTGGGGCCTTTACCGAGCGGGCAGGATATTGGGGAAGGAACGGATTTTCATGCCGTTGAGAATGGCTACGTTTCGATCACGCCCGTCAATGTGGATCTGACCGCGTATAACAGCTTTGATGAAGTGGAAGATTTTTTGAGTACTTACGACAGCCCATTAACTAAAAGCTGATAGGCTCAAGCAATAACAACAATACAGAACAGATAGATAACTATGAATGCAGCTCATTTTTCTGGCATTGGTATGACTTCAGCGAGAACGCGTGGCCGTTTGGTGCAACGCTTGATTGCCGAAGGCATCTCCAATCAACAGGTTTTAAAAGCTATTGAAGACACGCCTCGTCATGTATTTATTGATGAGGGCTTATCCCACCGTGCCTATGAAGACACTGCTTTACCGATTGGTATGGGACAAACTATCTCTCAGCCTTATATTGTCGCGCGCATGACTCAGGCTTTGCTTGAATCCGGCTCCATGAATAAGGTTCTCGAAATTGGCACTGGCTGCGGTTATCAAACCGCTATTTTATCCAAACTGTGCAAAACCGTATTTACCGTCGAGCGTATCCGCGCGCTTCATATGCAAGCTCGTAAGACGCTGGGCCAGCTGGGTATTCACAATGTGCAATATCTGTTTGCCGATGGTTTTAACGGCTGGCAACAGAACGCGCCTTTCGACGCTATCATCGTCACTGCTGCCCCTTCGCAAATCCCTGAAAAACTAATGGGACAATTAGCGGACGGTGGACGCATGATTATCCCTGTTGGACAAACAGAAACGGCTCAGGAGTTAATTCTAGTTGAACGCCAAGGCAATGAGTTTAAGCAAACTGTCGTAGAGAAGGTTAAATTTGTACCGTTAGTCAGTGGCGTTGCTCGATGAATATATTTACCAAGATGTACGACGCTTGCATGCGTTGGGCTCGTCATAAGTACGCCGTTTATATTTTAGGCTTTGTCAGTTTCATCGAATCCATCTTTTTTCCGATCCCAACCGCTGCCATGCTGGCGCCGATGGCTTTGTCGACTCCGCATCGTGCCTTGAGTCTAGCTGGACTTGCCACTGTGACTTCAGTTTTAGGCGGGATTGTCGGTTATCTGGTGGGTGCTTTTGCTTTTGAGTCCTGGGTGTTGCCTGCGATTGAAAAGTTCGGTTATTTAGCAACCTATGAAAAAGCAGTCGTCTGGTTTGCTGACTTTGGGGTCTGGGTGGTGTTAATCGCCGGCTTTTCTCCTGTACCCTACAAAATATTTACTTTAACCGCTGGCGCACTCAGTATGGCGTTTTTGCCCTTTGTACTGGCCTCTATCATCGCTCGCGCTGCTCAATTTTACTTAATTGGCGGATTAGTGAAGTGGGGCGGGGAACCAATGCAGCATAAATTGCGTCAATATGTAGACTGGATTGGCTGGGGCTTTTTAATCCTTGCGGTCATCGCTTATATTATTTATAAGTACGTGTAAGCATTTATAATCAATAACTCATTGTAAAAACAAGGATTTTTAATTAGGGCATGCGACAGCAAACCAAAGACATACTAAAACGTTCGGCCATCCGCTCACTCTGGATCGTCGCTATCGTACTAGTGGTTTTTTGGTTGCAGGGCTGCGGTAATGAGCGGTTAGCTCCCGTTGAAGAGCGCGAAGCCAATAACTATAAAGCACAGTTGCACAGCTTCTACCCGCCTTCCGAAGTGGATAACAGCCAGCAGTTCTATCATGTGCGTCCCGGAGACACTCTATACTCTATTGCCTTCCGTTACGGCCTTGATTACAACATCCTGGCGCAGGCCAACGATATTGATAGCAATTACACCATTCATGCAGGTCAGCGGCTTAATCTTCAAAAAGCCCGCGATATAACGCCAGCTGAAGAGTATGAAGTGGCTGGCACAGAGCCTCCAGGTACTCAGCAGGCAACCGACGCGTCACGTCGTACCCCGGTCACAGTAGCCAGGAGACCGGTATCCGAAGTTCCAAGAACACCTACCGGTAATCAAACCCAGACAAGCACCCAGCCAACGCAACCAGTGGCGCGGCAGGAACCCAAAAAAGAACCCAAGAAAGAGCCAACAAGCAGCTCTAATACAACTTCTGGTAGCAAGGAGCCAATCGCCTATACACCTAACTCACCAGTCAAATACTGGATGTGGCCAACCATGGGCCAAATCCTGCAAGGTTTCTCTGGCGCCAGCAAAAGCTCCAAAGGGATTGATATTGCCGGAAACTTAGGCGACCCAGTACGAGCCTCCGCCGCAGGTCGAGTGGTGTATGCCGGCCGAGGATTACGTGGCTATGGCAACCTCGTCATCGTCAAACACAACAACGACTTCATCAGCGCCTACGCCCACAACCGTATCTTGTTGGTCAAGGAAAACGAAATCATCAAAGCTGGCCAGAAAATCGCCGAAGTCGGCAACACCGACAGCGATGTCCCCAAACTGCACTTTGAAATCCGCTTCAAAGGTAAGCCGGTTGATCCCATGCGTTATTTGCCGAAGCGGTAGTTGATCAATTTCGAGGTTATAGGTTGATAAAGGTAATTTCAAAAGAGCAGTGGGGTGAACTAGCAAATCCTTTTCCTCTATGTACTTTTCCATTAACAGTGTTTGAAGCTGAAAGGATTTTAAACGTCGAGTTCTTTGAATATTTGGAAGATGGGCTTGGAAAGTGTTTTGGGGCCTATTTGGAAATTGATGATTCTCAGGCTTCCCTCCAAGGATTTTTCTGTAAAAACTCTCTTGATTTGGGAATCTTGGTAATGTGTAACAGTACTGAAAGAAACCCTTTAATACTTGTAGAAAAACTTCGTGAAGTGTTTTCCACTGAGCCCACATGGACTACAGAGTCTTTATCACCGCCTAAATACGGATTATTCAGGCTTGATGATAATGGTAATGAGTTTGAGATATATAGGTTTCTTGATGAGGCGAGTGCGCAAGCTGTTAAGTTAAGATTCGAAAAGAGCAAGCATAAGCAGGCTTATTTCATAAAAGTAGTAGGTGGGTCATAGGTTATTATGTTTAAAAATTTTAGTGTTATTTTATTTACTGCAATTTTACTTGCAGCATGTACTACCAATGAAAGCGCGCAGGAAACTGTTGTTACTGGTAATGGTTTCGATAAAGGTAGTGAATGGTGTAGTGATTTTAATTTGACTGAGCAAGAGGCTCAGACATTTTTCGAAGATGCAATAGAACTCACTTCCTCCGAGTATCATAATGAATACGAACATATAGGCTGTTACATCAAAGGGCATACCAGTTATAAAAATGCTTCTTGTGACTTTACAATTTGGGCAGGTGCAACTGCTGAATTGCAGTGTGGAGATAAAGAGTATCTTTTAGGTTGCTCAGATTGTGAGTTTTATTCACCTGAACCCTAGGGTGCGTCGTGACGCAGATCCTGCCCTAGGGGTACCATTGTGTTATTTAATGACTTTTATCGCCAAGGCATGAATATCGGTTTCCATCATGCCGCCTAGAGCTTCATAGATCATTCGATGCTGTTGCAGCATTCGCTTCCCTTCTAAAGCTTCACTTTTTATGACTACGGTGAAGTGTCCCTTGCCTTCCTTTGCTCCGGCGTGGCCGATGTGTTTATGGCTGTCGTCAATGACTTCAAGTTGTGTCGGATTTAGTGCGTCTTGAATCATTTGTTGCATGCGTTCAAGGCGTTGAGAATTATCCATTGTGGACTCCGTTTATAACTAGTTAAGGCAGTACTTTTTTATACGGTTTTACGATAACCGATTGGTAAACACCAGCTTCGATGTAGGGATCGGCATCGGCCCAGGCTTGTGCGTTTTCAAGCGAATCGAACTCGGCGACGATCATGCTACCTGTGAAGCCTGCTTCGCCGGGATCTTCTGCGTCGATGGCAGGGCAGGGGCCGGCAAGTATTAGTCGTCCTTCTTCTTTTAGTGTTTGAAGGCGTTCGATGTGTGCCGCGCGTGCTTGAGCACGCTTTGGTAATGAGTTTTCTACGTCTTGCGAGAAGATAACATACAACATAATTTATTCCTGAGACTCTTTATCTTGGGGATCGTTCTTATCTGAATCAGTTTTTCCAGCATCAGCTTTATGTGGCTCTTCGAGATCAACATGTTCTTTTAGCATGATAATGCTGATGATAAACAGCAACATGGTTGATGCAAAGAGGCCAATTATTTTAAACCAGAACCAGACGTCGGTGCTAAAGGTATAGGCGACATATAAATTTAAGAAGCCGAAGCCAGTTAAATACAGAATCCATAGCCAGTTGATCTTTGTTAGCAGACTGCGTGGCGCTGTATCTTTTAGGATGTCATTGGCTTTCAGCAAATCCTGAATGATGTACTTTTTGCTGAAAATTTGGCGGAACAAGATAAACAATGAGCCAGCCCATAAAATGATGCTGGTTTTCCATTTTATGAAGTTTTCGTCATCGAAGTAATAGGCTGAAGCCACTAATAGCACGCCGAGAACAAAATAGGCGATGTGACTTTTCTTAATCGGTTGCTTGGTGAATACGCTGGTTAAAATTTGCACTAAAGAACCTGCGCTCCAAACTGCCGCGGCGAGAATTAAGTTTTTAGTGATGAGGTAAACCGCGATAAATGCGACTAAAGGATAATTTTCTTTCAAAAAGGTCATATTAGACTCCAAAAAAGTGCCCGCCAAGTTTACCTGAATGCAAAAGATAGGCAAACTGGTAACCGTTTCATTTGATACCCAAAACCAAGCAGGATTGAAGTGCTTAGAGATTTACACAACCACACCCATGCCTCAGACGGTAGTTTGTCACCGATAGAACTGATTGAGCTAGCCATTGAACGCGGCGTGGATGAGCTGGCGATTACCGATCACGATTCAGTGGCTGGCGTATTAGCATTGCGTGAACAATCGGATGATTTCGCCATTAACCTTATAGAAGGTGTGGAGATTTCGGCGGGTTGGGGTAAACATACCCTGCATATTTTGGGTTTAAATATTGATCCTGAGCATGCAGGTTTATCATCATTTTTAAAGCTTCAACAACAGAAACGGCATACCCGCGCGTTAGAAATGGCACATAAGATGCAGAAAGCAGGTGTCGAACAGGCGGTAGCCGATGTGGAAGTTATGTTGCAAGAACAGAACATGGTTTGTCGTACCCATTTGGCTCAATATCTTTTAGATAATGGAGTGGTGAACAATTTTGCAAATGCTTTTAAAAAGTATCTGGCTAAAGGTGGCAAGGCGTTTGTTAAAGACGACTGGTTTGAGCTGGAGGACGCCATAGCCATTATCAAGCAAGCGGGCGGCGTTCCGGTATTAGCACATCCTACACGCTATAAAATGGGCTCTAACCAGTTGCATGAGCTGATTCAGTCATTCCAAACGATGGGCGGAGAGGGTATTGAGGTATGTTATCCTAATATCCATCCTGGCAAGAAAAACCTATTGGCAAACTGGGCGCAAAAGTATAACCTGCTTGGCTCACAAGGCTCAGACTTCCACTCTCCGGATAAACCTTGGGCCTTGCTTGGAAAGTTTCCACCGATGCCTGCCGACGTCACACCTGTATGGACGGCATGGCAGTAATTCGAACACCAAAGGTCAGCAGACCCTAAAGATAAATTATGACGCAACTGATTGAAATACATCCAGAAAATCCTCAGCCACGATTAGTCAGCCAGATCGTTGCCATCATTCGTAATGGTGGTGTGGTCGTCTATCCAACAGATTCTGGCTATGCGCTCGGCTGCCACATCGGTGATAAAAAAGCGCTGGATCGTATTCGTCAGATACGTGACCTGGAAAAAGATCATAACTTTACTTTAGTGTGTCGTGATTTATCAGAATTGGCCTTTTATGCACGAGTGGATAACACGGCATTTCGGCTGATTAAAAATAACACTCCCGGGCCCTACACCTTTATCCTGCGCGCAACAGCAGAAGTGCCTAATCGCCTGAAACATCCAAAGAAAAAAACCATCGGTATTCGTGTTCCTGATAACGCTATTGCACAAGCGATTTTAGAAGCGCTTGGAGAGCCCATGATGAATACCAGCCTGATCTTGCCCGGCCAAGAGGCAGGTGAGGTTTTGGCGCCATACGAAATTTTTGATGAACTAAATGGCCGTGTTGATGCTGTGATCGACGGTGGCTATTGTGGTCACGAAGAAACCACGGTAGTGGACATGACTAGCGGCTATCCTGAAATCGTACGTTATGGCGCAGGCGATGCGACGGTGTTCGAGTAAGCTGGTATAAGTAAGACAAATAGTTACTTAGCACTTTCATCTGGCTGGAAAATACCAAAGGTATTATTTTCAGTATCGATGAAGTATCCCTGCCAACAGATTCCTGGTACTGCAAATTTAGGCATCGCTATCTGGCCACCTTCGGCCTCAATTATTTGTGCCACTTTGTCAAAGCTATCGACCTCAAAAGAACAGACAAACGCATTGGTTCCGCATTCCAGTGGTGGAAGTGGCGCCGGGCTTTGTAATAAGCCTCCAGTAAGGTCGCCGCCTTCAATGCGCCAATAGTCGATAGGCAGCATATCCATTTTGGTGAATGTCCAACCAAAGGTTTTTTCATAAAAGGATATTGCTCTAGAAGGTTCGCTTGCTTGAATTTCAAAGTAAATACCACTCATTATTTCACTCCTAAGCTTGTTCTAACCGATTCAAATCGAGTTTAATCATGGTCATCAGAACCGACATCACACGCTCCTGTCGTTCTGGGTCGCTATTGGCCAATAGCGTTTGCAGCCCTTTGGGTACGACTTGCCATGAAACACCATACTTGTCCTTTAGCCAACCACACTGGCTTGGCTCTCCGCCATCGGCAGTCAACTTTTGCCAAAAATAATCCACTTCATTCTGGTCATCACAGTTGATAATGAGCGATATGGCTTCGTTGAACTGAAACATCGGCCCGCCGTTTAGCGCAACAAATGAATCGCCATCCAGCTCAAATGCTACGGTCATTACGCTGCCTTCAGGCCGGCCATGAAACTCATAGCCGGCTTTGCCGTATCGTGTGATGTCTGTAATGGAAGAGTCCTTGAAAATAGAGGTATAAAAATTGGCTGCTTCTTCGGCCTGGTTATCAAACCATAAATTGGTAGTAATTTTGGACATATTACTGCTCCTTTTATTGTTTGAGTTAATTTCTATGAACTGCCGGTAGATGTGTTAGCACTTCTCGGTAAATTCATTTTTCATGTACTGTTCAATTTCGTCTTCGGAAACATCTTTGATGTGATGGGCAATCGACCAGTAATGACCAAAAGGATCTACCAGCACGCCGTAACGGTCACCCCAGAATGTATCTTCGGGATCCATTCGTGACTTTGCACCCGACTCGATGGCTTGTTTAAAGGCAGCATCACAGTCTTTAACTTGACGATGAATGGTGACACAACTTCCACCTAGTGATTGCGGAGACAGTGACTTGCCGTCAGGGTTAAACTCTGGGAAGTCATCGACCAGAAAAATAAATCCGCCATCCAATTTCAAGCAGGCATGCATGACTTTTTTTCCATCTGGCGAGGGCACTTTTTGCACTTCTTCTGCATCAAATGCTTTTTTATAAAATTCAATGGCTTCATTGCAAGGGCTGCAGACCAGGTGAGCGATGGGTGCTTTGGGTTGATTATTGTTGTTACTCATAATTTACTCCTTTAATTAAGATCAACAGAGCTTACAGTTCGACGATAGGTTTGAATCCGCCCCAAAACATTCTCATCCCATCGAAGGGCATGTTTTCGGGCTTCATATCAGCAAGGCGTGGATCCTTCATGACTTTTTCATTGATTTCGTCGCGAGCCTCGCGTGATTCATAAAGAATATAAGAGAAAATAACCGTTTCGTTATCCTTCAGGTGCACACTTTGCGGAAAGGAGGTCACTTTGCCCGGTTGCACGTCATCTGCAACAGCCTCAATGACCTTTAACGCGCCATATTCTTTCCAGACGCTGCCAGCCATCTTGGCCATTTCGATGTATTCATCAAGCTTATCTTTGGGTACGGGTAAAACATATCCATCAATATAGAATGACATAATAAACTCCTTACTTATGGTTGGTGGGGAAGGGGGAGCGCCAGGCCGGAAGTTGCATTAACTTATGGTGCCAGCGTTGAATTTCGGGGAAATGATCGATCGGGATCTGCGCCTGTTGTGCATAGGGCAGCATAACTGCAAGTGAAAAGTCGGCTAATGTCAGTCTGTCACCAACCACAAAGTTTTTCCCAGATAGGTGGTTGTTTAGAAGTTCTGCATGCTGCTTAAACTGTGGTTCAATTTTCTGCAGTGCATCAGAGTCAGGTTTACCGATACTGAACTGAGGTTTAATAATGTTCTCGTAATAATAGACACCCGCACTGGGCAAAAAGCAGTCAAAATCCCAACTGATCCATCGTAATACTTCAATCTGCCTTTCGTCATTTGGCCACAAGTCTGAATCAGCCTGACGTGCCAGATGGCACATGATGGCCACCGATTCCCAAAGGTATCCATGTCCTGTATCAAGAACGGGGACTTTGCCATTAGGGTTCTTGGCCAGGAAATCCGGCTGCTTATGTTCAAGCTCTCCAAGATTAACCCGAACAAATTCGACTGGGGATTTTAAATAGTGCGCAACTGCGCAGGTTTTATAGCAATTGGCTGTTTCCGCATAGTAAAGCTTCATTGTTACTCCTTATCGTTGTGCTGGGTCTCCATCTCTTTCTTCAGTTGATGCTGCACTTCCTGCCAGGCAGGAAATGCTTCTTTAAGTTTTTGCGCGCCAGATGGCGTCAGTTGCCATGCTTTAACCCGCTTATCTTCAGTTGGGGCGGGCTCAATCCATCCGTGTTTTGCCATCACCGCAGCCCCTCTGGTCATTGTGGTTCGCTCTAGAACTAAAAAATCAGCGAGTTCTGTGGTCGATGTTTGTCCCTTTAACTTTAGGACGGCTAATACCGAAAATTGAGTAGCACGGAGACCATGAGGTCTCAGTTTTTCTTCGTAGAGTCGAGTGATCGCTCTGGCTTTACGCCGAGCTTCAAGACAAAAGCAGTCTTTTGCTTCAATAAATTCAGGTATCATCATAATTAAGTGTATATACACCTATTGGCTTGTGTCAAGATTGATGCTCATTATTGCTGGCTGGTTCACGCAAGTTACAGTGACTGAGGATTTCAGTGTGAGGGGATTCGTGGCGGGCGGTGGTCAGAATTGGGGGAGCATAAAAAAAGGAGCTTGAAGCTCCTTTTTTGTTTACTGAAAGTTAAAAGTCATATACACCTAATCGCCTTAGGTATTGTGCGGCTCGATCATCTCCATATTTATGAGCTAGTCTAAGGTAGTGTTCTGCTTGTTTAGTATCCTTTTCAACAAAGTTACCATTATAATAAACCATACCCACATAAAAGTTATCATTACCTAATACTTTTAGGTCCTCTTGTTTATAGGATTTATTATCGCCTATGTGATTATCTAAGAATTCAACAATAGTGACGTATTGGTGGATATCTCCACGCCAATTCCTGTGCCCATGGCCGGAGCGGATGTACTCATGATATTGGACTTCTGTGTCGCCCATTTTTTCAAGTACATAGTTGAGACGTCTACTGTGTTCGGGGTGAGCAACTTCGTCACGCAATCCTGAAAAAATAAGCGTTGGAACTTTAATTTCAGTAGCTTTATAAAGCGGTGAGTTAGACTTCAACTTGTCATAATCAGCATCAATATCACCAACCATAAAGCTTATTGCATCTTTACGACTCTGAGTTTGATTGAGATTGGTTGCACTAAATAATAGCGGTAAATCAAAAACTCCAAAGGCGGTAACTGCACATTTAAAGTTGTTGGGGTAGATGATTGTTGAGGCAACTGCTGAGTAACCCCCATAGCTTGTTCCATAAATACAGGCATTGCTTTTATCGATGTTGGGATGCTTAAAGGCTTTTTGAGTTAACAGGTTGATATCTGACTCGATACCTTGACCAAACTGTTCACGGCCGGCATTCATATACTCTTTGCCGTAACCAGCGCTACCACGAAAATTAATCGTTAGCACTGCATAACCTCTGTTAACCAGAAATTGTGTGGCTCGATCAAATTCATTACGATCCTGTACACCTATGGGACCTCCATGAGGCATAACAACCAGTGGATGTTTTGAAGTTGTATCAGGTAAGAAAAGGAAACTCTCAACGGTTTTCTTTAGTTCGTTCTTTCCAGTGATAAGCTGTCCCTTTACAAAAGTATAAGGATGCAAATCAGGGATTTCATTTTGCAGAAAACGGAGCTTTGAAAGCTGTTGGTTGTAGTGGAAGAATTTTCCAGGATGAGTAGCGTCATAGGCATAAATAACTAAATCATTTTTATCCAGTGAGCTATCAATGATAAAAATAGAATCAAGTCCAATCTGGTCATGCAAACTTTTTAATAGTGCCTGACTTGGCTTGTCTAAGAACTTTTGTTTTCTTACCCCACGGTCGACATAAGTAACTGAAGTGAGGATATTTTTGACAGTATCAAAAGTGGCAGACTGGATATCGTAACTAGGGGACTCATATAAAACATCCACTTCCATTTTTTTAAGAGTGTCATACTTAATAACAGAGGTTTTATCTCTGCCAATATTTGATAATGCAACAATATAGCGCTCATCAAGAGCACCAACAGGCTCGAAAACGTCTAGTTTTGAATAGTTTTTATCTTCACTTGTATCTGTGTTAAGTCTATAAAATTCTCGCCAAGTGTCTGTTTTAGAGTCATAAATTGAGTAAGAATTATAATCTTCCAGATGTTGTCCAATCATTTCTAAGCGATAGCTTTCATTGGATACATAAAACTCGAAGGTGTTATCAAGGTCGTCATTAAGATTTTTGAAAGTATCAAAAACTTTATCATGATTCTTTTTGGTAGCCTTTACGTTTCTTAATTTATCAATATCAATTTCCAACAAATCGAACTTTTCATCGTCTAAGTTTAGCTTTGCAAAAAGAGCCTTATCTTCTTTATTGGACATAGAGTTTATGACAAAACCAATGACTTCAACATCAAAATAATCAATGTCGAAGTCATTATCTTCAAACTTGAAATCTATAAAGCGAGTATAGTACCTGTTGAAATTTCCTTTAAATGTCACATAGGCTGTATTAGAGTCTATCCAGTCATAATCGATAATTTCCAGAGAGCCTGAATTTTGCAATTTGAATATTTCAGCAGCTTCATTTGTGGTTGTTTTGAAAGCAAATAACTGATGGTAGCTGTCGAGGTAGCTCTTTCCAATGAAGGTTTCCCCGGATGGTGATATGACAAAGTTATTAAACTGACTATTAGTGAATATTTCGTTGCTTTTAACTAATTGGGCATTTGCACTTACTGTGAACAAACAAAGTGCGATGAAATTTAATATGGACTTATATATCATTATTCTTCTCCCTGAATGTTTTTTATATAATCAAAAAAGTCATCTCTAGGACCGTCTTTGGCATAGACGACAGGATACCTGCTCATGAGAGAAGGGTAATTTTCTTGTAGAAAAATTAAGGCCTCTGTTGACTCGTTTTTAGTTTGAACTTTATATCCAGAACCGATTCTATCAATATTGAAGTGCCCTATGTAATTGATTTTATTAGGCACTATATTTACTTTCCAGTTTTCGTCCCTATCACTTCCCAGGTTGATGTAGTTATGGCGGTTATAGATTTTTGTGCGAATAATATCGTAAGTTCCTGCAGGCATTGTGGTTACAACAAAGTTATGCTTTTCATCATATAATTTATGCTCAATAGCGACCTTTGTTGGGCCGTTAAATATTAAGCTATGGATTGCAGTGTCAGATTCATAAGCGATGACAACAATTCCTTTGCCTTCGGCAGGATTTAGAGTTGAGTTGTCTTTAAATTGCTCTAGTTTGGTTGCGCAGCTTGTTATCAATAACGTAAGTAGTAGTGTAGAAATAGCGATAATTCGCTTCATTATTATCCCCTCCATTTTATTATATTGGTATACCCAAAATGTGGAAGTATACATAAAGTAGCGATGCTTGTTGAGCGTTTATAGCAATAAAGACAGCTAGAATTAGCCTCGCTCGGTGTATTCAGGCATAGCGTTTTGATTCGATATAGTTATAATGGGCAGTCTTATTATTTTTACTATTTCGACATAATTATAAGGGTATTTCATTGAGTTCTATTACTGTTGGCCAGAAGCGCGTTCTGTCTGGGATGCGACCTACCGGCCCTTTGCATTTGGGACATTATCACGGGGTTTTAAAGAATTGGGCGCAAATGCAGCATGAGTATGAGTGCTTTTTTATGGTTGCCGATTGGCACGCTCTTACTACCAATTATGATGATACTGCTAGCATTGAAGAATATGTGTGGGATACCGTGTTGGATTGGTTGGCTGCGGGTATCAGCCCAACAGCTGCGACGATCTTTGTGCAGTCAAAAGTTCCTGAGCATGCTGAATTACACTTATTATTGTCGATGGTGACGCCTTTGGGGTGGCTGGAACGTGTTCCGACCTACAAAGAGCAGCAAGAAAAGTTACAAAACAAAGACTTATCCACTTATGGCTTTCTTGGCTATCCATTACTGCAGGCCGCTGATATTCTGGTTTACCGTGCTGGTAATGTGCCGGTTGGCGCGGATCAGGTGCCGCATGTTGAAATGACCCGTGAGGCAGCTCGACGTTTTAATCATTTCTATGGTAAAGAGCCTGGCTTTGAAGAGAAGGTAACTGAAGCCATTAAGAAGATGGGTAAGAAAAACGCTAAGCTATACAATAGCTTGCGAAAAAAATTCCAGGAAGAAGGAGAGCAGTCGGCGCTTGAAACAGCACAAGCCTTGGTCGAGTCACAGGCCAATATATCGATTAATGATCGCGAGCGTTTATACGGTTACCTGGATGGTGAGGGTAAAGTTATCTTACCAGAGCCTCAGGCGTTACTAACCCCTGTGTCAAAAATGCCCGGCCTGGATGGTCAAAAAATGTCCAAGTCGTATGGCAATGCTATTGCCATGCGCGAACCTCGTGAATCAGTGGAAAAGAAAATTAAGACCATGCCGACAGATCCTGCGCGAGTGCGTCGTACCGACCCTGGCACTCCAGAAAAATGTCCGGTATGGGAGTTCCATAAGATATATTCTTCCGATGAAGTTAAAGACTGGGTGCAGAAAGGTTGTACAACTGCGGGTATTGGTTGTATTGATTGTAAAGGCCCAGTGATTGATGCCGTGTGTGCTGAGCAGCAGGCTTTTGTTGAACGTGCCAAAGAATACCAGGAAAGCCCTGAAATCGTCCGTAACATTGTTTCTGAGGGTTCGGAGCGAGCGCGTGACGTGGCGCGAGAAACCATGGATGATGTGCGCCAAGCCATGGGTTTGTCCTATAAATAGGCGTATAAATAGTCTTGTGAATAACATGATAAATAAGGTAATTGAGAAGAATCTATGAGCGAACCAAGCAGCGAACAGCTTTCGAATGCCAATGAGCATTCAGCCGAAGCAGGGCATTTGCAGGAAGAAATGCCTTTTGCGCTGATTGATGGTGAGCAACTCGCAGATTTTCCAAAGGATCTTTATATTCCTCCCGATGCGCTCGAAGTCTTCTTAGAGGCTTTTGAAGGGCCGCTCGATTTATTGCTTTATCTTATCAAGCGTCAAAATGTGGATATTCTTAATATTCCGATTGCTCATATCACTGAGCAATACATGGAATATGTTGAGTTAATGAAGGTTCTGCATCTTGAGCTGGCTGCCGAATATCTGGTGATGGCAGCTATGCTGGCTGAAATTAAAAGTCGGGTGCTATTGCCTCGTCCCAAAGATGAGGACGATGATGAAGATGATCCTAGAGCTGACCTCATTCGCCGTTTGCAGGAATACGAGCAGTTTAAGCAGGCCGCTGAAGATATTGATGAGTTACCGCGCATGGGGCGCGACAACTACGCGGTCAGTGCTAAAAAGCCAGAATTGAATATTGTCAGACCTGATCCTGATGTGGATATGAAAGAACTTTTATTGGCTTTGCGCGATGTTTTACGCCGCGCCGAAATGTTTACCAGCCATCATATTCAGTTTGAGGCCCTGTCAGTCAGAGAGAAAATGGGCTTTGTTCTAGAGCGTTTATCGGCACAGAGCTTTTGTGACTTTTCGCAGCTCTTTAATGTTGAAGAAGGCCGCATGGGTGTGGTGGTGACTTTCCTGGCGATTATGGAGCTGGCGAAAGAATCTTTACTGGAAATTATTCAAACCGAAGGTTACGGACCTATTCATGTCAGAGCTAAGATTAGCTCTGGGCTAGAAGGCGAGGATGCTTCGGAATCTGTTGAGGACAAGTTGGCTGATATAGAACCAACGGTCGATTAATTGGATTAATTGTGAGTATGAATCAAGAAAAAATCGTTCGTATTGTTGAAGCTTCGCTTTTAGCTGCCGGTAGCGCCTTGTCGAAAGATAAGATACTGGAGCTTTTTGCTGAAGATGAAAAAATTAAGCCGGACCAAATAAAGTCTGCGCTTGAGCAGCTACAGCAGGAAGCGGAGGGTAGAGGTATCGAATTGGTGGAAGTGGCTAGTGGTTTCCGGTATCAGGCTCGCCAGGACTATGCTGAGTGGATTGCTCGTCTTTGGGAAGAACGCCCTGCCCGTTATTCGCGTGCATTACTGGAAACTCTTTCACTGATTGCTTACCGCCAACCAACTACGCGAAGCGACATTGAGCAAGTGCGTGGCGTTAGCGTGAGTTCGTCAATTGTTAAGACTTTACTTGAGCGAGAGTGGATTCGTGTTGTAGGGCATCGTGATGTACCCGGAAAGCCAGCGCTTTATGCCACTACTAAGGGGTTTCTTGATTACTTTAACCTGAAAAGCCTTGATGAACTGCCATCATTATCCGAGTTGAAAGACTTGGATAACCTGAATCCAGAGTTTAAGTTTGATGGTGATGATGAGTCGGAAGCTTCTTCTGACTATTCAAGTGAATCTGAAGGGCGTGATGACAGATCGTCAGATCCCAATACTGACGGATCAGTGCCAAGCGCTCCAGAGACTGTTGAATCAGACACTGACGATCCTGAGACCGTTGATCCAGACGCTATCAATCCCGAGGTTATCGATCCTGACTCTGGTGAAGAAGGCTACGAAGGCATAGAACAGGCTGATGAATCGATTGAAGATGATCGTCATCCAGAAGGGATTGAGACTGTTGAAGACGATCAAACAGATTTTGACGGTACTGAACTGGATAGCACTGAGTTCGAAGACACAGATGACGATGACTTTGAAGATGAGAGCTCTGACACAAATTCAGAACAAAAAGCAACTTATCCGGTTCATTAATTAGGCTAACTGATAATTAGATCTAAGTTTTTCATATTTCTAAAAATTATAATAACCGAAAGTTTTACAGCCACTTTCAAAGATGCTAGTGGCCATGTAAGCCAAGTCGGGGGATACATTGAACATTATAAATAGATTGCGCACATTGGTAGACCATCGCCAGATTAGTGGTTTAGGGCGCAGTGAAGATTCCAATAATCAACAAGTTTTAAAGCAAGGTTCTGACGGCAGTTTGACCGTTGAACGTCGCACTAAGCGTCGCCGTAGCGCAGCTCCCGGCAGTAAAATTCTTGTCATTGATGACTCAAAGACCATTCAAGTTGCTTTACGCAAAATGCTTTTGCAAAATCACTATGATGTACACCCTGCATTGGATGCTGAGAAAGGAGTGGAAGTTGCATTACGTGAAAAGCCTGATCTTATCTTCCTGGATATCGTCCTTCCTGGCATGAATGGTTTTGCTGCATTACGTCAATTGCGTAAAGATCCACGTACCCGTGATATTCCTGTAATCATGATCAGTGGAAATGTTCAAGCAACTGAAACTTATTATGCAGAACGCATCGGAGCTGATGATTTCATGCGCAAGCCCTTTAATCGCCTTGAAGTATTCAAGCGAATAGAACGATTGCTGGATGAAGACTGTGTCTTAAGACGCACTGGATTTAGAGCAAAAGCCGCTGTTTAAGCGGCTTTTTTGTTTATGGGCTAAAATCTTAACTGCTATTCTTAATGATTTCCTGATATTCCTCGACTGATCCCTTTCTAGCCCTTAAAATGCGGCTATATTCTTGAAGTGGTAACATCATGTCTGAAAAGCTACAGAAAATTCTTGCTAATGCCGGTCTTGGTTCTCGTCGCGAGCTTGAGAAATGGATTGAAGACGGGCGCGTTAGTGTCAATGGGTCGATCGCTAAGCTCGGCGAGCGAGCGACTGCAAACGATACGATTCGCGTTGATGGTCGTATCATCACGATTAAATCTCCAGAAGAAACCTATACACGAGTTCTGGCCTATAATAAGCCATTGGGCGAGGTTTCAACTATGAAGGATCCGGAAGGGCGAGCTACTGTTTTTGATAATCTACCGAACACCAGTTTTGGTCGCTGGATCAGTATTGGGCGATTGGATATTAACACGACAGGACTCTTATTATTCACCAACAACGGTGAACTGGCTCATCGCTTGATGCATCCTTCTTATCAAGTCGAACGTAAATATGCGGTTCGTGTGCACGGCGAAGTGACCCCAGAAATGATTGCCAACCTGAAAAAAGGTGTCTTGATTGAAGGTGATATGTGTCAGTTTACTTATGTTCAAGATAAGGGTGGCGAAGGCGCCAACCATTGGTACGAAGTTGGTCTTGCGGAGGGTAAAAACCGTGAGGTTCGTAAGCTATGGGAGTCTCAAGGCGTGGAAGTTTCGCGGTTAATGCGGGTCCAATATGGACCTATCGCCCTGCCACAGCGTTTAAGTCGTGGTCGTTGGATGGATTTGGAGGAGCAGGAAATTATTGATTTGGCTCAATTGGTTCAATTAGAGGTTACTCCTCGTCGCGCTCACCCAGAAACCCAAAAGCGTCAGAAAAAAAACATCTGGAAGAAACGTTAGCATTTTCCTTTCATCATATTAGCGGTTGGACTTGTGCCAGAACGAATTCAACCGCCATTAAATTGTCATAGAGTCCCCTAGTCTTAATAGCTTTTAAAGGATATTATTGAGAGGTTAGAGCCTAATTAGACCACTCAAGGAAAGCTATGGGATCCGCCGCAGACAAGTCATCTACTGTTACTTTAGACGAGAAGCCACAAGAGTCGGCTTTGTCGATGGATGATTTGAACAAAATGTCTTTGAACCTTCCGGAATATTATCTTAATCGCGAATTGAGCTTGCTGGCTTTTAATTGGCGGGTTTTACAGCAAGCACTCGACCAATCAATTCCTCTGCTGGAACGGATGCGGTTTATTTTCATTTGCAGTAATAACCTTGATGAGTTTTTTGAAGTGCGAGTAGCTGGGTTGCGACATAGCCTGGCTCGAGGTGAAGCCCGTTTTGGTCTCAATGGTCTTTCGACAGAAGAGGTACTACGTCAGGTAAATGAGCAAGCTCACAAACTGGTTGAAGAGCAGTATCGAATCTTCAATCAAGAGTTATTGCCGCGACTTGCTGAAGAAGATATTCACTTCTTATCGCCTAAGCATTGGGATGATGAACAATACAAATGGCTGAAGAAATACTTTAAGCAACAGGTTACCCCGGTCATCAGTCCGATCAGTCTTGATCTGACTCATCCATTTCCTCGTCTGGTTAATAAAAGTTTGCACTTCTTATTGCACTTGCATGGCAATGATGCATTTGGTCGCGATCTTGAGTTTGCTGTATTGCACATGCCGCGTTCTTTACCTCGAATTATTGAACTGCCTGAAAAAATCGGTGGTAGTGATGGGCATAACTTTGTCTATTTATCGGCGATCATTTCCGAATTTGCAGAAGACTTATTCCCTGGCATGGAGATAAGCGGCTGTTACCAATTTCGATTAACTCGTGATAGTGATTTACTACTAGAGGAAAAGGGAATCGAAGATTTAGCTAGCGCGCTGAAACGCGAACTACAGTCTCGCAATTTCGGAGCTGCGGTCCGTCTGGAAGTTGGAGAATCTTGCCCCAACAAAATCGTCAATTTTTTATTACAAAAATGTAATTTAACGGCAGACGATTTATATCGTGTTAATGGGCCTGTTAATTTAAATCGATTAATATCGCTTCCTGACTTGGTGGAGCGGCCTGATTTAAAGTTTGCTGGTTTTACGCCAAAGGTTCCTGATGATATTCACCGTCGTGGAGTTTTTGATGTGGTATCAGAACGAGATGTACTTTTACATCATCCGTATCAAAGCTTTCAGCCAGTGATTGACTTTGTTCGTCAGGCGGCTAGCGATCCAGAGGTGCTTGCGATTAAGCAAACATTGTATCGAACTGGTAGCCAATCTGCGATTGTCGAAGCTTTAATTGAGGCCGCTCAATCGGGTAAAGAAGTGACTGCTGTGGTGGAACTACGTGCTCGTTTTGATGAAGCCTCTAATATTGAGCTGGCCCAGAAATTACAAGAGGCTGGAGTGTTGGTCGTTTATGGGGTTGTGGGTTATAAAACACACGCCAAAATGACGTTGATAGTGAAACGAGATAAGAAGCACTTAACACGTTTTGTTCACCTTGGCACCGGCAATTATCATGCGGGCAATGCACGGCTTTATACGGATTACAGTTTATTAACCAGTGACCCTGAAATTTGCGAAGATGTGCATAAAGTTTTTCAGCAGCTCACAGGAATGGGAAAGGTATATCAGCTGCATAAATTGTGGCATGCACCTTTTACACTGCATGACAATATTATGAAGTCCATTCAGACAGAAACAGAGAATGCATTGGCTGGCAAGAAAGCAGCAATTATCATTAAAATTAACTCACTGACCGACCAGTCATTAATCGAGGCGCTTTACCGAGCATCAATTGCTGGTGTAACTATTAAATTGATTGTGCGAGGTGTCTGCTGTCTGCGACCAGGTATTGAGAGTGTCTCAGAAAATATTGAAGTGATTTCTATTATTGGACGTTTTTTAGAACATTCTCGAGTGTATTATTTCTATGCAGACGGAGAAGAGCATGTATATGCAGCGTCTGCTGATTGGATGGAGCGTAACCTTTATTATAGAGTTGAAACTTGCTTCCCAATTTTATCTAAGTCAGCAAAGCAGCAAATGATAAAAGAGCTCAAGCTGATGACGTCAGAAAAAATTCAGAGTTGGCATTTGCATGCTGATGGGGAGTATCGTTTTAGTGATATCAAGAATAGTAAAAAATTACATGATCTTTTGTTAGCAAAATTGTCCTGACTAAAAGAAACTGTCGTAAGCTAACCTTAACTAGTTTCTTCTATAGCCCAGTTTAATTGAATGTTATGGTACTCAAGATAGGCCTTCTCTTTACACAGTTCAGCCAATAGCAGTTGATGTTTATAGGCCCACTGTTTTGGTATATGAATGGTCAGTTGGTTGTTACTTTTAGCTTCAAACTTCAATCCAGAAATATCAACATGATCGCGTTTAATATTCAATAGAATGGCGAGGCGTAACACTTGAGTAATAGCGAGTAATGCTTTGGCTGGATCGTATTTATTATCAAATTGTTCGAGAAATAGCTTCTTTCGTTGGTTAGCAATGATTGCTGCCAAGGACTCTTTTGTTTGCTCACTAAATCCGGGCATGTCGCCATATTGAACAATATAGGCGCTATGCAGTCGTAATTTCGAAAAGCTGATCGACAAACCGATTTCATGCAATAGGCAAGCCCAGTCCAGATAGTTTTTATAAATCGGATGGTTAATTTCCCATATATCAGCTATCTGATCAAAAATATGCTGGGCTGAATTTTTAACCTGAATCGCGTACTCCTGATCAACATTGAAACGACTCATCAGTGATAGTGCAGTATGATGTCTGTTATCGTTCCCTTTTAGCTCCTCTGCTAGCTCAATTAAAATCCCTTCACGTAAAGAGCCATTGGCTACATACATTTTATCAATATTGAGTTCTTGAAATAGCGCAATAAGAATTGCCAATCCGACAGCAAAGGTGTTTTGACGACTAACCGATAAACCACTAAAAGTTATCTGATCGACATGACCCATTTGTATGAGTTGGTCTTTAATTAATTGCAAATGGGTAGGCTTGATAAAACCTTCATCAAAGCCTAACTCAACTAAGACCTTATAGATCGCTTCAATACTGCCGGAAGAACCCAGGCAATGCTCCCAGCGTGAGGACAAGTAACGTTTTTCGATGCGAGAGATTTCAGCCGCTGCGGTGAGAATAGCATTATTGAAATGTTTTTCGTTGATCTCACCATTAGGAAAGTAGCGTTGGTAGGTTACACAACCGATAGATAAGCTATCCAGATTAATTGGTTCGAATTTATCACCTAAAATAATTTCGGTACTACCGCCGCCGATGTCGACTACCAAGGCTGTTTCAATATCGGGATGGTTATGAGACACCCCTTCATAAATCAAGCGAGCCTCTTCTTTGCCGGGCAAAATTTCAATGGGGTTATTAAGAATGACTTCTGCGGGCTCAACAAAAGCTTTGGCATTTTTAGCCTCACGCAGTGTGTATGTTGCTACGACTTTAGTATATTGAGCTGGAATGTTTTTTATTCGTTCCTGAAACAGCTTGAGGCAGTTTAAACCACGCTCAATGGCTTCTTGCGAGAGAAAGTCGTTGTCATCGAGACCATTGGCGAGCTGAACTTTTTCCTTCAGGCGGCCAATAACACGAAATGAATGGCCATCGTATTCTGCAATGGCCAGATGGAAACTATTTGAGCCTAGATCGATTGCGGCATATTGAACGGTTTGTGCCAGTTCTGCAGCCTCAAACTGTTCCTTGATAGCATTCTCTGTCAATCCCGCGTAATTCAAATTAACGATTTCCTGTTAATTACTTTATAAAATCTCTAGCATTGATAGCTTGTCCTGATTTGGGGCACGCTTCACGATCCATCAGCCACAGATAAGCTGGCATCAGGTCGGCTGGAGTTGGTAATGTATTCGGATCTTCACCAGGATAAGCATTGGCTCGCATTTTCGTGCGGGTTGCACCCGGATTGATACTGTTTACTCGAATTTTGGCGCTTTCCAGTTCGTCGGCTAGCACTTGCATCAGGCCTTCGGTTGCGAACTTGGATACCGCATAAGCTCCCCAATAGGCTCGGCCCTGGCGGCCAACGCCGGAGGAAGTAAACAGAATCGAAGCATTGTCAGATTTGCGAAGTAATGGAATACAGTATTTGGTTAATAAAAATTCTGCGTTGACGTTGACTTGCATGACTCGAAACCAGGTTTCTTCATCAAAATGTTCAATGGGTGACAACAAACCTAAATCACCCGCGTTGTGCACTAAAGCATCAAGACGGCCAAACTCTTTTTCAATAACTTCAGCAACCTGTTGATACTGTTGCGGGTCATTGTTTTGTAAGTTCACTGGAAGGAAAGCAGGTTGTGGGTAGCCAGCAGCTTCAATTTCATCGTAAACCTTTTCCAATTTGCGCGTGTCACGAGACAGGAGAATGACTGTGGCCCCATATTTGGCATAGGTCATGGCAATTTCTTTGCCAATACCAGCAGTTGCACCAGTGACTAGAATCACTTTATCTTTTAACAAATCGGGTGCGGCTTGATAATCTTGCATGAAAACTTCTTACGATAGATTGGTTTAAGGAATTCAGGTATTCTACCTTACTTAATGATTAACGAATAGCCCACAGTAGCAGGCGAAAATAAGGCTTAATGCATTATGGCAAAACGAATCGCTTTAGTTGAAGACGAACCCATTTTACAACAAAATTACAGCATGGCTTTGAAGAAGGCTGGTTATGAGGTCATGGTTTACGGTACCAAGAAAGAGGCCAACACAGCCTTTAGTACGCGTCTTCCTGATCTGGTTTTGCTGGATATAGGGTTGGGGGACGATCCTGAAGCGGGCTTTGAGGTTTGTCGTAGTTTGCGTCAGCAATCATCGCAGTTGCCAATTATTTTCCTGACTGCTTTAGATAGTGATTTCGACATTATTTCGGGCTTACGCTTGGGAGCTGATGATTATTTAACCAAAGACATCAGCATGCCGCACTTATTAGCGAGAATATCAGCGTTATTTAGGCGTCTTGACAGCATTAACTCGCCTGGTGCGGGCAATAATGTACAGACGGTGGGTGACCTGGAAATTGATAATGAAAGGCTAGGCCTTAGTTGGAAAGGCTCTGCGGTTGATTTGACCGTTAGTGAGTTTTGGATTGTTAATGCATTGGCACAAAAGCCCGGGCATGTTAAGAACCGAGATCAACTGATGCAGGCGGTTAAAGCAGTCGTCGATGACAGCACTATTACTTCTCATATCAAGCGTATTCGTCAGAAGTTCCAACGAGTTGATCAAGAGTTTGATGCCATTGAAACGGTTTATGGTATGGGGTATCGCTGGAATCATCGTTAATGAATTCATTGTCTTTAACAGGTCGTTTACTACTGCTGAGTTTTGTCTTTATCCTAATTCCGCTCATAAGCTGGTTGTTATTAGTAAAGTTTGAGAAAGACATAGAGCGTAATGCCTTGGCTCAAAGTAAAGAGCAGGCGCAAATCCTTGCTGGCTTTGTCAATCAATTGCTGCAAACCGATAAAGCTCTTCAGCAAAAATTTCTCAATACAACCCAACAAAAACAGTTTCCCATAGCGCTGAAAGAAACCGCAGTCTTAGTCGATGGATTTGCGGATGAATGGTATCCCTATCAGTCGGCAACCAGCAAAATCCGAAATTTTGGTCAGGATGCCAAGCTGACATTGATTGAAGATAAAGATTACGTATATGGGTTGTTTGAGGTGGAGGATAATTCTATTGCCTATCGCCAGCGCCTGGATATCGCTGACCTTTCGGACAAAATAACTTTGGTGCTTGGCTCTTATCAAATGCAGTTTATTCCACAGGCTCCAGGTAAGGTCCCTGCGTTACGACAAACAGCCGACGGTTATCGAGAGGTGACTCCGGTTTATGCGGTTTGGCAGGAGCGTACCGAAGGTTATCAGTTGGAATTTCGTATTCCACAAAGCTTGGTCGGTAAGACCCTCTCGGCTGAGATTACCGATATAGATCATACGCAAAGTGGTGTGCAGCTTCAGGGGATTTACTCTTTTACTGACTTTGAGTCGGTAAGTTTGCATAGCCGTTTACAAAGTGGTGTTCTGAGCTTACTTGAGCCGGAGTTATATCGTTTAACCCTAACTAACATACAGGGTGAAGTTTTATACCAGTTTGGCCAGCTCCATACAGACATACGAAAAAATTGGCGTAATCGCATATGGTCATCCGCAATTGATGGCAATACTACCGATAGCTTGCTTGGCAAAAAAAGTGTATCAACCGTGGGCCTTGATCTGGCTTTTACCGGTAGAACACAAAGCAAAACGGTCAATGCAACTGAACTGTCTGCTTTCTCTAGAGTGTATAAGCCACTATACAATAGCCAGCAACTGGTGGGGGTGATGATTCTAGAATCTTCACCCATCAATGAAAAACTACAACTACGAGACTTCTGGTTACGGTTCTTATTGTTGCTGGGGCTAGTCTGGAGTCTTTTCGTCTGGTGGCTGGTCAAACAAACTCGGCGCTATAGTCAGCGCATTATCGAGTTGCGAGATTTGACGGAAGGGTCCATCAATGAACAAGGACAAATTCGCTATGTCATTGATATGGATGAACAATTTGATGATGAAGTGTCAGATATGACCAATAGCTTTTCAATTTTGACCAACCGTCTAAAGCAGTATCATGATTATCAGGAAAAGCTCGTTTCTCGTCTGAATCATGAGTTAAGAACTCCTATCGCGATTATTCGAAGCTCATTGGATAATATCCATCGGGAACATTTATCAGTAGACGAATTGCAATTGATTGATAATGCTCAATCGGGCGCAGAGCGTATGAGCCAGACCATTAGTCGTTTGAGTGAGGCCAATAAATTGGAGCAGGCGGTTCGGAGTGCCGACAAAGAACCCTTTGATATGGTTCCAGTTTTGAAAGACTTGATCGTGGCGTACCGAATCAACTGGCCAGAGCATACTTTTGAGCTGACAAAGGAACTTGAGGAGGCTCGTATACTTGGCTCTAAAGATTTGTTTGTGCAGATGTTGGATAAGTTGATTTCTAATGCGGTAGATTTTGATAATAAGTCAAAACCTATCACTATCTCGCTTAGACGTAGAGAGCGCCAATTGGTGCTAAGCGTTAGTAATGCTGGCCCACTAATTGCCAAAAAGAACCTGCATGATGTGTTCAGTTTGATGCATTCAAGCCGTAAGCACAGCAACCAGCATTTAGGTTTGGGCTTATATGTTGCAAGATTAATAGCCAGTTTTCATGCTGCCAAAGTGTATGCTGAAAATGAGCTTGACCAATCTGGTGTCTCCATTAATATCGTCTGGAGAAATAAACATTTTACCGCATCTCCTTAAGGTATTATGATGGGGATGAGGGTAGGTTATGGAATTTGAATCGATTAAAGTCAATCATTTAACATCAATTCAACAGCTTGCAGTAAGTATAGCGAAAGCTGCTGACTTACAGGAGTTGCTTGATGGTATCGTTGAGCATATATTTTCTCAGTTACAAAGTTTTGATTGTGCATTATTTCTTTATGAATCTTCCCATCAAGAGCTTATCTGCTATTCCTATCGTAAACGAGGGGTAAGCGAGCAAGAGTCCTTCAAACTTAAAACCGTAAAAATCGGTTCAGGTATCATTGGCCATACAGCCAAAAAGAAGCAAACCATACGGGTTGATGATACGGATCAAAGTAATATATTCGTTCAGGACTTACAGAAAAACTATTCAGAGTTGTGCGTGCCGATATTATTGGATGATGAGCTGATTGGGGTGATTGATATGGAGCATCCTGATAAAGCTTTTTTCACCGAGGATGATGCTCGTTATGTTGAAACCATCACCTCTATGATCGCCTATCTGATCAAGCAACATCAAACCAATGAAAAATTGCACCTGACTATCGAAAAATTGAAATTCGATGAGAAGAAATTGCGTGATAATGAATTGTTTTATCGCAATTTAATGGAGCAGGCCAGTGATAGTATATTCATCCATGATCAATCAGGAAGGTTTTTGGATGTTAATCAACAAGCCGTCTTAACTTTAGGTTACTCTCGTGAAGAGTTGCTTCAGATGCGAGTCAAAGATATTGATGTTGAAAATGGACTAAAAAGCACTAGCGGTGCTGATTTTTATAGAAGTTTACGACCAGGTGAACCAGTCATTGTTGAAGGCAAACACCAGCGCAAAGATGGAAGCGTTTTTCCGGTTGAAGTTAAAGTAGGATTGTTAAACGATAATAATGTTATTGCTGTAGTCCGCGATATTTCAAAGCGCCAACAAGTAATGAAAGAGCTGGATACCTCGAAAAGGTTCATGCAGGATATTATTAATACCTCCCCTGATGTGATTTATGTATTTGATTTTGCACAAGATGTCATCATAGATGGTGCTGATCGCTTTTCACGCTACCTTGGCTACGAGGACACTATCTTCAATAGTTGGACTGAAGTATTGCATATTGTCCATCCTGAAGATCTGAGTCTTATACAAAAACGTGCTGATAATGTCATCAAGTCACAAGCTGATGAGTTGATCAAATCTGAAGCACGCTTTAAGAATGCACAAGGGGAGTGGGTCTGGCTTAAAAACCATTGTAAGGTAGTGAAGCGCAACGAGCAGGGTAAGCCCCTGATTGAAGTTGGTACCATCACCGATATTACTCACCGAAAAGCTATAGAGCAGCAGCTCATCAATAAAGAGGAGTATTATCGTGCATTGGTAGAGAATGCTTTCGATGGCATCGTTCTTTATGATGAAAAGGGACGAGTTCAGTTTCTCTCAAACAGTGTCGAAAAACTCCTGGGTTATAGAGCAGAAGATGTCACGACAAAAACTGGTATAGACTTTATTTTTCCTAGCGATCAGGAGCTTGTTCGAAAGGCTTGGCGCTGGGTAATGGCGCATCCTAATCAAATATATCGCATCCCTGATTATCGTTTGGTAAAGAAAGATGGTGGTATTATCTGGGTTGAGAATACGTTAATTAATTTGCTCAATGATCCAGTAGTCAATGGCGTGATTAGTAACTTCAGAGATATTAGCCACAAGAAAAGTGCTGAGCAATCGATTTATAAAATTTCCAATTACGATACCTTAACTGAATTACCTAATAGACATTTTTTACGCCAACAAGTTGAGCGTCAGATACAAAAGTCTAAAAAAGAACCGCAATCCATCAGTCTGGTGTATTTTGATATTGTTCAGTTGAATAGCATTAATAATGCAATGGGGCACTGGGTCGGTGATCAAGTCTTACACTATGTCGCACGAATCATACGAGAAAATCTGGACGAGTTTGATTTAATCGCCCGCTCTGGTAATGATGAATTCGCTGTAGTTCTGACTCAGCAGGAACCATTCGAAATATCACAGGTTGTTGAACGGATACTTTCAACATTTGAAAATATCATACGCATTGGCGATCTCGATTTAAAAGTCTCCTTGAGGGCTGGCATTGCACGCTTCCCGGAAGACGCTGATAGCGCTGAGGATTTATTGAGTCGTGCTGAAATTGCTGTTGGCCGTGTCAAGGGTCTGAGTACCCAATATACTTTTTTCCAACCGCAAGATAGCGATAGTATTCGTTATCGTATCAATCTGGAACGTGAGTTGGTACAGGCTATTGATGATGAATCACTGGAATTGTTTTATCAGCCCAAAGTGTGTTTAAGGACTGGTGTTATTGAGTCGGTAGAGGCTTTGTTGCGTTGGAATCATCCCGAAAGTGGTTATATTTCTCCTCAGACAATTGTCAATATTGCTGAAGCTAATAGCTTGATCTACAAACTAACCAGTTGGGTAGTTGAAAATGCGATTAAGCAGATTAAAGATTGGTCACAAAAAGGATTGAATACGCGAATTGCTGTTAACTTGTCTGCACGAGATATTCAGCGAGCAGGATTTGAAGCTGATATTCGGCAGTCACTGGAAAAATATCAGGTCGATAGTACCTTGCTTGATATTGAAATTACAGAGAGTGCTGCGATGGCTGATATGGAGCACTCAGTACAGACATTACGCCAGTTATCTGACCTTGGCATTGGCATTAGTCTTGATGATTTTGGCACTGGTTATTCGTCAATCAGTTATCTGGCAAGTTTACCTGTTGATTTAGTGAAAATTGATCAGACTTTTATTCAAGGCCTCAAACAGGCATCGGTTCAGGCTGTTAAAGATAATCAGCTTATTATCAAAAACATTATTCGCTTGGCGGAAAGTTTCAAATTAGTGTCTTTAGTGGAAGGTATTGAAACTATGGAGCAGTGTCGTCTGTTGCAAAAATATAATTGTGACTTAGGGCAGGGCTTTTTATTCAGTAGGCCGAAGTCAGCAAAAGACATTGAGCCACTGTTGCGCAAGGGTTACATTGACATGGACATGTTTAAAATCGCTAAACCCAGCGTTAACGATTAAGTAGCAGGCTTTTCAAATCAGTTGAATCTTTCACCGTAGCGTCTGCTAGCCATTCAAGAATTATATCTTCTGGTTGAATATAACCATACTCGGCAACTACTGTTTTCATTCCGGCAGCGCGACCTGCCGCGATATCACGCCAGGCATCACCAACATAAACCGATTGAACCGGCTTGACCCCAGCTTGCTGTGCAGCAGCAAAAAGCGGGTTTGGATGAGGCTTGGTGGGCTTGACGGTGTCGCCACAAACCAGCGCACTGCAAGAGTGCCGTAGGTTCAAGGCTTCGAGTAGTGGTATGGTTAAAAATTCAGGTTTGTTGGTAGCAATGCCCCAGGCAATATTGGCTTTGTGGAGGTCTTCGAGCAATTCTTGCAAGCCATTAAAAAGCACAGTGTGCACAGCGATATTTTCTGCATAAATATTCAGGTACTGTTTTCGAAACTCATCAAACTCTTTGTGCTGTGGTTCTAAGCCGAATCCAATTCTTAACATGGCAGCAGCGCCATGCGAAACAAATGGACGAATTTCTGAAAAAGGGAGCGGCGGCTTGCCATGGACCTCACGCTGAATATTTAATGCCAAGGCCATATCTGGCGCAGTATCTAATAAGGTGCCATCTAAGTCGAAGAAAACTGCGCGCGGTTGGGTACTCATTGATATGCTCACTATTACTCTGGTCGAGTATGAACCAAGTAGTTCACATCAACATTATCGCTAAGCCAATACTTTTTGGTCAGCGGATTGTAATGCATACCAGTAATGCTGTGGAAAGGAAGTCCTGCTGGACGACTCCATGCTTCTAGTTCCGATGGACGAATAAACTTCTTAAAGTCGTGCGTACCCTTAGGTAGCATTTGTAAAAGATATTCAGCACCAACAATCGCAAACAGGAAGCTTTTCGGGTTACGGTTTATAGTTGAGAAAAACACATGACCATCTGGCTTAACCAGCTTGCGGCAGGCTTTAATAATGGAGGATGGGTCGGGAACATGTTCGAGCATTTCCAGACAGGTCACCACGTCATACTCGCCAGCATGTTGTTCAGCAAACTCTTCGGCGGTGATTTTTTGATAATCAATTTGCAGCCCTGACTCAAGCATGTGTAGTTTGGCGACTTCAAGCGGCATATCGCCCATATCGATACCGGTAGCTTGAGCACCTTCTTTGGCCATTGCTTCGGTTAAAATGCCGCCGCCACAACCAATATCTAACACCTTCTTACCCTGCAAGCCGTTGGCGTTATCTAGAATGAACTGTAAGCGTAGTGGGTTAATATCGTGCAGCGGCTTAAAGTCGCCTTCTTTATCCCACCAACGCGAAGCCATCTGTTCAAATTTGTTAATTTCGTGTTGATCGACGTTGGCTTGCTGTTCAGTTGTTTTACTCATGATTAGGCTTGACCTTGAATTGCTTTTTTCCAGTGGTTAGCTCGTTGAATCAGTTCATCAATATCGATTCCAACTAGCTGTTGATTGTTGAGTTTTATCTCGCCATTAATCCAGACATGGCTGACCTGTTCTCGGCCAGCAGTATAAACGATTTGTGAGACGGGGTCATAAACCGGTTGTGACTCAATGGTGTTTAAGTTGATGGCGGTTAAGTCGGCTGCTTTGCCGACTTCAATGGAACCGATAGTGTCTTCCTGTCCTAACGCTTTAGCGCCGCCATAAGTTGCCGCATGCAGAATATCGTGCGCTGAGCAGGCCTGAGCCGAGCCAGTAAAGACTTTGCCCAGCAAGGCAGCGGATTTCATCTCTGCGAGCATATTTAAGTCATTGTTACTGGCGTTACCATCGGTGCCAATCGCTATATTGACACCAGCAGTCATCAGCTCTTGCACGGGGCAAATGCCGCTGGCGAGCTTCATATTGGATTGAGGGCAGTGCGCTACCGATACACCGTTTTGTACCAGCAACTCTATTTCACCTCGTTGCATTTGTGTCATATGTACTGCAATCAGGTTTGGGGTAATCAACCCAAGCTCCTGTAAACGCTTGATAGGGCGCTTACCAGTGGCCTTTAAGGCTTCTTTAACTTCGTGCGCCGTTTCATGCACATGCATGTGGACAGGAATGCCCAGTTCATTACTTAAAGTGGCGATTTTCTTGAGCGGTTCATCCGAAACGGTGTAGGGCGCATGTGGGGCGAAGGCAAATTGAATCATATCGTGATGCTTGTAATCATCACGCAGTTGCAGGCCTTTTTTGAGATAATCCTCTGGGCCATTACCCCACACTGAAGGGAAATCAAACATCAACATGCCTACCGTTGCACGCATCCCCAGATTATGGGCGACTTTGGCGGTCATATTCGGTTGGAAATACATGTCATTAAATGTGGTGGTACCGCAGCGAATCATTTCGGCAATTGCCAGCTTAAGGCCATCTTCACAAAATTCATCACTGACCCACTCTCGTTCAGCGGGCCAGATATGGTTTTCAAGCCAAATCATCAGCGGCAAGTCATCGGCCAAACCTTTGAACAGGCTCATGGCTGCGTGAGTGTGGATATTGACTAAGCCGGGAATAAGAGCATGGTCGGTGAGTTGATAGTGATGATCAGTCGCGTATTTCGATAATACTTCAGTAGTTGGTATCAGCTCGAGAATGATGCCTTTGTCCACCACAACAGAATAATCGTTGAGAATTTTGTTTGATTTTTGACCATCGCGACTGACGGGAATGACCCATTTGGCGCTAATGATTTGTTCAACAGTTTGACTCACAGTCAGCTCTACAATATTTCAATGACTTAGGGTTGATGATTATACCTAACAAGTGACAAAAGCTCACCTTTTAGTCAGTTTGTTTCATCGAGAGTGAAAAGCACGTCAAAGTCCAGCCATGGCGGGGCTTTTAGCTGGATATTTAGTGGAATAAAATTAGCTTGAAAGAGGGCGTTGTGTTACAATTTTGCGCTTAAAAACATAAACCATACTGTTTGTGATAATTAATTATAACTATCAGATTTTAAAGGGTTTTTACAATGGGTGAACTTGCCAAAGAGATCCTCCCGATCAATATTGAAGATGAACTAAAAACTTCCTACCTTGATTATGCAATGAGTGTCATCGTCGGACGTGCTTTACCAGACGTCCGCGACGGTTTAAAACCGGTTCACCGCCGTGTTTTATACGCCATGAACGTGCTTGGAAATGACTATAATAAAGCCTACAAAAAATCCGCTCGTGTAGTGGGTGACGTCATCGGTAAATATCACCCGCATGGTGATACCGCCGTTTACGACACTATCGTGCGTATGGCTCAACCTTTCTCCTTACGCTACATGCTGGTCGATGGTCAGGGTAACTTCGGTTCGATTGATGGTGACTCGGCAGCTGCAATGCGTTATACCGAAGTCCGCATGGATAAATTGGCCCATCAGTTATTGGCCGATCTGGAAAAAGAAACCGTAGATTTCGAAGACAACTATGACGGTTCCGAATCAGAGCCAACGGTTCTTCCCACGCGCGTTCCTAATTTATTGATCAACGGCTCTTCCGGTATCGCTGTCGGTATGGCGACCAATATTCCCCCTCATAACTTAACGGAAGTTATTGACGGTTGTCTGGCATTGATTGATAACCCTGATATTACGATTCCTGAGCTGATGGAATACATTAAAGGCCCAGATTTCCCAACCGCCGCTATTATCAATGGTCGTGCTGGCATTATTGATGCTTACCATACTGGACGCGGTAAAATTTACCTGCGTTCACGTAGCCACGTCGAAACCGATGATAAATCAGGTAAACAATCTATCGTTGTGACGGAGTTGCCTTATCAGGTCAACAAGGCGCGTTTGATCGAGAAGATTGCTGAGCTGGTCAAAGAAAAGAAGATTGAAGGTATTACCGGTTTGCGTGACGAGTCTGATAAAGACGGTATGCGTATGGTGATTGAGTTGCGTAAAGGTGAAGTGCCGGAAGTGGTACTTAATAACCTGTATGCACAATCGCAAATGCAGAATGTTTTTGGTATCAACATGGTGGCGTTGGATAACAACCAGCCACGCTTGTTTAACCTGAAAGACGCTATCGATGCTTTCGTCACTCACCGACGTGAAGTGGTCACAAGACGTACCATTTTTGAATTGCGTAAAGCGCGTGAAAAAGCTCACGTGTTAGAAGGTTTAGCGATTGCTCTAGCCAATATTGATGCAATTATTGAGCTAATCAAAGAGTCACCAACACCGAAAGAAGCGAAAGAAGGATTGATGGCTCGCGGCTGGGAGCCAGGTCAGGTTAGCACTATGTTAGCGCGTGCAGGTACCGAAGCCTGTCGTCCCGAAGAGCTGGCTGCCGAGTTTGGTTTTCACGATGGTTTCTATAAGCTTTCTGATGCGCAGGCGCAAGCCATTCTTGATTTGCGTTTACACAAGCTGACTGGTCTTGAGCACGACAAAATTCTAGGTGAATACAAAGACTTACTAGGTCTTATCGAGGAGTTGTTGCGTATTCTTATGAGCACTGAACGTTTACTTGAAGTGATTCGCGAAGAGCTTGAAGAAGTAAGAGAAAACTTTGGTGATGAGCGTCGCTCAGAAATTCTTGATAGCAAATTAGATTTAACCATTGCTGACTTGATCACCGAAGAAGATGTTGTGGTGACTTTATCGCACGAAGGATATGTGAAATATCAAGCCTTGTCAGAATACAAGGCGCAGCGTCGCGGTGGTCGTGGCAAGTCTGCAACCAAGATGAAAGACGAAGACTTCATTGAAAAATTATTAGTCGCTTCGACACATGACACGATTCTTTGTTTCTCCTCAACCGGTAAAGTTTACTGGTTGAAAGTGTTTGAATTACCGAATGCCGGTCGTGGCTCACGTGGTAAGCCGATTGTTAACGTCTTGCCATTGGAAGAGAATGAAAGAATTAACGCTATCTTACCAATTCGTGAGTTTTCTGAAGATAAGTTTGTCTTTATGGCAACCGCGAACGGTACCGTTAAGAAAACATCGTTGGAACAATTCTCGCGTCCTCGTTCGAACGGTATTATCGCGCTGACAATTGCTGCTGATGATGAGTTGATCGGCGTAGTAGAAACTGATGGCACTAACCACATCATGATGTTCAGTGATGCCGGTAAAGTGATTCGTTTTGATGAAGCAAACGTGCGTGGCATGGGTCGTACGGCTCGCGGTGTGCGCGGTATGAAATTACCTGAAGGCGCCAAAGTTATTCAGATGATTGTTGCCGAGGAAAATGGTTCGGTATTAACTGCTACTGAAAATGGTTACGGTAAACGTACTGCGATGGAAGACCATCCACTGCGTGGTCGTGGCGGTCAAGGCGTGATCTCAATTCAAATGAGTGATCGTAATGGTGCAGTTGTCAGTGCGGTTCCAGTGATTGATGGCGACGAAGTTATGCTGATCAGTAAAGGTGGAACTCTGATTCGAACCGGTGTTGATGATATTCGCATCATGGGTCGAAATACCCAGGGCGTTCGCTTAATTAAGTTAGATGATGGTGAAACATTAGTCGGCCTACAACGTATCGTTGAAATCGAAGATGATGAAGATGAACTTGAAGGCGTTGAAGCTGTTGAAGCCTCCGACAATGCAGATAATCTTGACGAAGTTGATGGCCAAGAGGCTGCTCGAAAAGAGACCGATGAAGACGAGTAAGCTGATAAAGCTTACTCACCCTTTTCCAAAGAAGTAGAGATCTCAACGATATGAATCGCGGTTATAATTTTAGTGCTGGCCCAGCCGCCATACCGACCGAAGTGCTTGAGCGTGCGCAAGAAGAGCTTTTAAACTGGAATGGTCATGGATGTTCAGTGATGGAATTTGGCCATCGCACGCATGAGTTTGAACAGCTTCTTGAGCAAACTGAAGCCGATCTTCGAAAGCTACTCAATGTCCCAAATCACTACCGCGTATTATTTATGCACGGTAGTGCTTCTCACCAATTTGCTATGGTTCCCATGAACTTCCTGGCACCGGATGATACCGCAAACTATCTGGAGCAAGCCCATTGGTCTAAAAAAGCGATTAAAGAAGCTCAGGGCTTTGGCAACATCCATGTTCAGCAAGGTTTTCAGCAAACAGAAGAAGGCTTAGCGATTGTCCCTGAGTCCGAATGGCAATTGGATGAGGCTGGAAAATATCTTCACTTTACCTCTAATGAAACCATTGTCGGAGTACAGTTCAAAAAGGAACCCAAAGCATTTGCCGGAAAGTTAGTGTGTGACATGTGTTCCGATATTCTGTCTCGCCCGATTGATGTCGAGAAGTACGCTTTAATTTACGCTGGTGCACAAAAAAATATCGGACCATCGGGTATGACGGTGGTGATTGTGCGTGAAGATTTATTCGAACAAATGCAAACCCATCGTGTGCCTTCGCTATTTCAATATCCATTGATGGCAAAGCATAAATCCTTGTTCAACACACCTCCAAGCTTTGGCATCTATCTGGCCGGCCTGGTATTCGAATGGTTACTAGAGCGAGGTGGAGTCGAAGCGATTGAAAAATCAAATCAACAGAAAGCCCAGCTACTTTATGATGCGATTGATGCCTCTGATTTTTATCATTCGCCCGTCGCAAAAGATTCGCGCTCGATAATGAATGTGGCTTTTACGTTAAAGGATCACAGTTTGGATTCAGCCTTTTTACAGCAGGCACAAGAGCAAGGTCTGCTTGCCCTGAAGGGGCATCGCGATTTTGGCGGTATGCGAGCGAGTATCTACAATGCAATGCCATTAGAGGGAGCTCAGGCTCTGGTAGATTTTATGAAAGAATTTGAGCGCAAAGTTTAAATTCAACTGAGCATAAAAAAGGGCGACTGCCAGTCACCCCATAAATATCTTATTGTGTAGGGGCGAACTGCGTTCGCCCTGTTGATGCATAATGATTGTGTTAATCATTAATTCCCAGTAAGTCAAAAAAGAACGCATATTCCATTGCGGTTTGTTCAAGTCTCTTAAATCGACCTGACGCTCCACCATGACCTGCTTCCATATTGGTGTGGAAAAGCAGTTTGTTGTCATCCGTTTTATAGTCACGTAATTTAGCAACCCATTTCATCGGTTCAAAATATTGAACCTGTGAGTCATGTAATCCGGTGGTGACTAACATGTGTGGGTAGTCTTGGGCTGTGACGTTATCGTAGGGTGAGTAAGACAACATATATTCATAAGAGTCTTTATTGTTTGGGTTGCCCCATTCGTCATACTCATTGGTGGTTAACGGAATGGATTCGTCAAGCATGGTGGTTACCACATCCACGAAAGGCACATGAGCAGCAACACCTGCGTATTTTTCTGGAGCCATATTAATGACGGCACCCATCAATAAACCACCGGCACTGCCACCTGCGATAAAGACTTTATCTTTGGCTGCATACTTTTGATTAACTAAACCATCGGTAACATCAATAAAATCATTAAATGTGTTGATTTTATTGAACATTTTCCCATCTTCATACCATTGACGTCCAAGCATCTGACTGCCACGAATATGAGCAATGGCAACCACAAAGCCGCGATCAAGCAGTGATAACCAATTGGAGCGGAAGTTGGCATCCATGGTTGCGCCGTAGGAACCATAACCGTATTGATATAGTGGACTGGTGCCATCCTTTTTAAACATATCTTTACGATAGACCAAGGACACAGGAACTTGCACACCGTCCCTGGCTTCAATGAATAAGCGCTCACTCTGATAGTCGTTACTGTCGAAGTCCCCTAACACTTTGTCCTGTTTAAGCAAAGTACTTTCACCAGTGACCATATTGAAGTCATAGATCGAGTCAGGGGTGGCTAAGCTAGAGTAGGTATAACGTAAAGTGTCGCTATCAAAGTTTTTGTTAGTAGAAAAACGTGCGGCGTAGGCGGGATCATCAAAGTTCACAGATTTAAAGCTACCATCTTCAATGTTCATGACACGAACACTGGTTAAGCCGTTGCTGCGTTCAGTTAAGGCAATAAAATCTTTAAAGGCTTTAACGCCGGTAATTTGTGTGTCCTCGCGATGTGGAATCACTTCTTCCCAGGCAGAAAAGTCATTGTGTTTACTTTGATGCACTTTCATCAAACGGAAATTCTTGGCCTCTTTATTGGTTTGCACATAAAAATGTTCACCCGATTTGTAGGTCGAATATTCATGTCCGGTTTCTAATGGGTAGAATTTTTTGAACTCACCTTCAGGCGCGTTAGCATCAAGAATACTCTCACCTTTGGTTTCAGTGCTGTAGTGTCCAATCTTTATGAAGCTGCCATCCAATGACTTGGTTAGCCCAGTGTAATAACTGGTATCGCTTTCTTCGTAAACTAAAACATCGTCAGTTTGCTCTGTGCCTAGTTTATGACGGAAAACTTGGTAACCCAATAGTGTTTGCGGGTCTCTGCGGATATAAAAAATGGTTTGGTTATCATTGGCCCAAACAACTCCACCGTCAGTCTCTTCCAGTGTGTCTGGCAATAGTTTACCAGTAGAGAGATCCTTAAAGCGTAGAGTGTAGACACGGCGGCCAATACTGTCGTCTGAATAAGCTAAGATAGTGTGATCGGGGCTGACTTCAGTGGAGGCTACATTAAAGTAATCATGGCCTTTAGCCAGCTCATTCACATTAAGCAGAATTTCTTCATCGGCTTCCAGCGAACCTTGTTTACGTGCATAAATAGGATATTCACTATCTTCCTCAAAACGAACATAGTAGAAATAGTTACCTAAACGATAAGGAACCGTCGATTTATCTTTCTCAAGACGGCTCACCATTTCGTTGTAAAGCTTTTCCTGCAAGCTCTTGGTATCCGCCAACATAGCTTCTTTATAATCATTTTCAGCTTCAAGATGCGCCAGCATCTCAACATCTGTTCGGCTATCGTCGCGCATCCAATAATAGTTATCCACGCGGGTATCACCATGAATAGTCATTTCATGAGGTACTTTCTTAGCTACTGGTGGTTTTAATGCGTCGTCTGCTTGAGAGTCATTCATAGTGGTTTCAGTGATTGAGGTCTGTTCTACTTGAGAAGGCTCTTTGTCGCTGGTGGCGAAATATATACCGACGCCAATTAAAATAAGACTAATTAATACAAGAAGGTACTTCATTTTAAGTCTTCCTTGGTAACAGGTTATAAAAATTTTGAAGGCACTAACTATATACCATTAAATTAACGAAAATCCAGCGCAAGCTAGTGTGGTTATGTTTTAAGTCTTAAGGGGTGAAAATCTGGTGAGTTTCAAGGATAATGGCGGCCATTTCTAAGAATTGACCGAGACGCCCAAGGTTCGGGTGTATTTAAAGTTTAAGAGACTGGAGTAAGTTATGAGTTGTGATTTTATCGCTTTGGCCAATAAAGGTGTTCAGGAATTACACCCATACCAACCGGGAAAACCTATTTCTGAGTTGGAGAGAGAGTTGGGCATTACAAATATTGTCAAGCTGGCAAGTAATGAAAACCCTATTGGTATTAGCGCTAAAGCAAAAGCAGCCATGGAGAAAGAGTTTTCCGATTTGGCTCGCTATCCTGACGCCAATGGATATTACCTGAAAGCCAAGTTGGCTGAGCGCTTGGGTGTGGGCATTGGTCAGATTACGCTAGGCAATGGCTCGAATGATGTACTTGAGCTGATTGCGCGCGTATTTGTCGCTCCTGAGCATGAAGTGATTTATTCGCAACACGCGTTTGTGGTTTATCCGATTGTGACGCAAGCGATTGGCGCTAAGAAAGTAGTTATCCCGGCAAAAGACTGGGGCCATGACCTCGAAGCGACCGCCGCGGCAATTACACCGAACACACGCATGATTTTCATTGCCAACCCAAATAATCCTACCGGCACCTGGGTTAATAAAACTGACCTGAAAGCTTTTATGGACAAGGTTCCACAAGACGTGATTGTGGTGGTTGATGAAGCCTATTACGAATATGTCGAAGATGCCGAGTACCCTCAAACGATCCCATGGATTAAAGAATATCCCAACTTGATTGTGACCCGTACTTTCTCAAAGGCTTACGGCCTGGCGGGAGTTCGCGCCGGTTATGCGGTAGCCAATGAAGAAATTACTGGTCTGATTAACCGTCCACGTCAGCCATTCAATATGAACTCTTTGGCATTAGCAGCGGCAGAAGCTGTGTTAGATGACCATGCGTATCTGCAAAAAGCGTTGGATGTCAATAAATCTGGCATGCAGCAATTGATCTCTGCGTTTGATGAGCTTGGATACGACTATATTCCTTCAGTAACTAACTTCATTACAGTTGATATGAAACAGGCTGCGGGTCCTTTGTATCAGCAAATGTTGGAGCAGGGGGTGATTGTTCGTCCAGTGGGCAATTATGAAATGCCGAATCATTTGCGTATCAGTATTGGCCTTGAAGAGGAAAATGCTAAGTTTATCCGTGTCTTACGCGAAATGACTAAGTAATCATCTATGAATGCAGACAATAAACATGTGCCTGTCATTGCCATTGATGGGCCCAGTGGTTCCGGTAAAGGCACCATTAGTCAAATTCTTGCAACAAAGCTCGGCTATCATTTATTGGATAGCGGCGCCTTGTACCGCTTAACGGCTTTGTCGGTAATTCAGCAGGGGATAGAGCCTGAAGACATCAAAGCGGTTGCGCAGGCGGCTTTGGAGCTGGATGTGGTATTTGAGCCACAACCTGATGGCGAACAGAAAGTTTTACTAAATGGCGAAGACGTGGGTGTCAAATTACGATTGGACGAAACCAGTGCCATGGCTTCTAAAATTGCAACGATACCCGAAGTCAGAGAGGCCTTATTGACGCGCCAGCGTAAGTTTAGACAAGAGCCCGGCCTGGTGGCAGATGGGCGAGACATGGGCACAGTCGTTTTTACTGATGCCGAACACAAGGTTTTCTTGACCGCAAGCCCCGAAATACGGGCGGAAAGACGCTATAAACAGTTGATCGAAAAGGGCGTAGATGCTAACATTTCGCACCTTTTAAAAAGCATCATCGATAGAGATGAGCGTGATCGCACTCGGACTGTGGCCCCATTGGTGCCGGCAGAGGGTGCTTTTGTTATTGATAGCTCAGACTTGACCATCGATGAGGTGGTTCAGCAAATTCTTGATTTTATAGGGTTTTCTGAATAATTTTTTTACGCTAGCTTGCACGGATGAATGAGTTAGCTTAACTAACTGACCCATGACTATAGGACCATAGTGTGGTGATTTAAACAAGCCTTTGTTCGATTTCCCGGTATTCGGTTTTTCGGCAAAGATTATCAGGTACTAACGAATGAGCGAAAATTTCGCACAACTTTTTGAAGAAAGTTTAGCAAACGTAGAAATGCGTCCAGGTGCAATCATCACTGGTGTGGTGGTTGATATTGACAACGAAGTAGTTGTTGTAAACGCTGGTTTGAAATCAGAAGGCGTTATCCCACGTAATCAATTCTTGAATGATTCGGGTGAGCTTGAAGTTTCTGTTGGCGACGAAGTACAAGTTGCTTTGGATGCGGTTGAAGATGGTTTTGGTGAAACACGCCTATCACGTGAGCGCGCGAAGCGTTTTGCGGCTTGGGGTGTTCTGGAAGCTGCCCATGAAGCGAATGAAACAGTTAAAGGTGTTATCACTGGTAAAGTTAAAGGTGGTTTCACAGTTGACGTTCAATCGATTCGTGCGTTCTTGCCAGGTTCATTGGTAGACGTTCGTCCAGTACGTGATACAACACACCTTGAAGGTGTTGAGCTTGACTTTAAAGTTATCAAACTAGACCAAAAGCGTAACAACGTAGTGGTTTCTCGTCGTGCTGTTATCGAGTCTGAAAACAGTGCTGAGCGTGAAGAGCTTCTTGAGAACCTGGAAGAAGGTTCAGAGCTTAAAGGTATCGTTAAGAACCTTACTGATTACGGTGCATTTGTAGACTTAGGCGGTATTGATGGCTTGCTACACATCACTGATATGGCTTGGAAGCGCATCAAGCACCCAAGCGAAGTAGTTCAGGTCGGTGACGAAATTGACGTTAAGGTTCTTAAATTTGACCGTGAGCGTAACCGTGTATCATTAGGTATCAAGCAATTGGGTTCAGATCCATGGGTTGATATCAATGACCGTTATCCAGAAGGCGCACGCCTACAAGGTCGTGTCACTAACCTTACTGATTATGGTTGTTTCGTTGAAATTGAAGACGGTGTTGAAGGTTTGGTTCACGTTTCTGAAATGGATTGGACTAACAAAAACATCCACCCATCTAAGGTTGTTAACTTAGGTGATGAAGTGGAAGTTATGGTTCTTGATATCGATGAAGAGCGTCGTCGTATTTCTCTAGGTGTTAAGCAGTGTGTGCCTAATCCTTGGAATGAATTTGCTGCAACTCACAACAAAGGTGACAAAGTTAAGGGTAGCATCAAGTCTATTACTGACTTTGGTATCTTCATTGGTCTTGATGGCGGAATTGACGGCTTGGTTCACTTGTCTGATATTTCATGGACAGTTCCTGGCGAAGAAGCTGTACGTGACTTCAAGAAAGGCGACGAAGTTGAAGCTGTTGTACTAGCAGTTGACGCGGAACGTGAGCGTATTTCCTTAGGAATCAAACAAGTAGATTCAGATCCATTGGCTGAGTACTTGTCTGAGCATCCAAAAGGTACTGTTGTTAAAGGTAAGGTTAAAGAAGTTGATGCTAAAGGTGCATTGATTGAATTAGCTGACAGCATTGACGGTTATGTACGTGCTTCAGATATCAGCACTGACCGTGTTGAAGATGCCAGTAAACACCTAAGCGTTGGTGATGAAGTTGAAGCCAAGTTTATGGGCGTTGACAAGAAAAACCGCAACTTGAACCTTTCTATTAAGGCGAAAGATGCGGCTGAAGAAGCTGCTGCAATTAAAGAATTCAGCAACGATTCTTCTGCTCCATCAACTCTAGGTGACTTGTTGAAAGAGCAATTAGGCGACGAATAATCGCTTATTGATTGCTTTTAGTAGCATGATCCAAATCAAGCCCGGCATATGCCGGGCTTTTTTGTACCTATTAAAAGTGTAAAAAAGGTCATATAATTAAAACAGTTAGGTGCATTTTCAGGTAAAATCCACCATACTGTAAGCATAAGGTTTAACGACGTAAGGATAATGCCCATGACAAAATCGCAATTGATAGAGCGCTTAGTGGATAAAAATCCACAGCTATCAGTACGTGATGTCGAACTGGTAGTGAAATCCATGTTAGATCAAATGTCGGAATCTCTGGCTGATGGAGACCGCATTGAGATCCGTGGTTTTGGTAGCTTTTCGCTTCACTACCGTGCACCACGTGTAGGCCGTAATCCAAAAACAGGAGAGTCGGTCAGACTGGATGGCAAATATGTTCCGCACTTCAAGCCAGGCAAAGAGTTGCGTGAGCGTGTGAACGATGGTCAGGATAAACCGATAAAGCCATAACCTGTTTTGACATAATTGCTTGTGAAATAATCACTTCTGAAGAAAACGGAGAATTCCTTTGCGACAACTCTTCGCGATAATACTCTTCATCGCTTTACTGATAGTTAGCACAGTATTTGCTTTAAACAATAATCAACCTATTGTGGTTGACTATTTGTTTGGTGAATCGGAGTTAGCTCTTTCCACTCTCATTTTCTGGGTCGCCTTAATTGGTCTGGTACTGGGTATTTTGGCGATGACCATTGCGATTCTTAAACTAAGAGTTAAACTCAAACGCTGTCAGAGCAGGTTGAATAAAGCTGAGCAAGAATTGAAGAACTTGAGGACTGCACCGGTCAAGGATTCACTCTGAAATGAATGAATGGTTTTTGTATGGGGTGTTGGCGCTACTTCCCATTGCCGCATATTCTGGTTACCGTATAGGGCGTAAGCAGCGTAAAGAGCAAAAAGGTTCTTCCTCCAGCCTATCCAGTAATTACATCAAAGGCCTTAATTATCTTTTAAATGAGCAGGCGGATAAAGCGGTTGATACTTTTATAGACCTGCTCACAGTCGATACCGATACTGTCGAAACACATCTGGCTCTTGGCAACCTTTTCCGTAAACGAGGAGAGGTTGACCGCGCTATCAGACTTCATCAGAACCTAATCGCAAGACCTCAATTGAAAACAGAAGACCGTAACACGGCTTTGTATCAGTTAGGCCTGGATTACAATGCTGTGGGTATGTATGACCGGGCTGTCAGTCTGTTTAATGAGTTGTTAGCTGACCCGGAGCACAAATCAGAATCCTTGCATCAACTCCTCAATATTTATCAGCTCACTAAAGATTGGGATCAGGCTGCTAAAATTGCAGAGCAGCTGCAATCAACTATGGGTGAAGAGCAATCCAAGCCACTTGCCCATTTTTATTGTGAACTTGCTGATCAAAAGCACTCCGAAGGCGATGTAAAAGCGGCCCTGACTAATATAAAAAAAGCACTATCCATTAATGCCGACTCTGTAAGAGCCAGTATTCTGCAGGGCGATATTTATTTGCAGCAAAAGAATTTTAAACAGGCGATTAAATCTTACCAGCGCATTCTTAAGCAGGATATAGCCTTTCTGCCAGAAGCTTTGCCGAAAATTGCAGAGGCTTATAATGCGCAAAATGATCACAAAGGATACAAACACTTTCTGAATGAAAGCCTGGAACAGAACGCAGGCGTTTCATTACTCATCGAACTTTCCAAGATTGTGCAGAAGGAGCAGGGCGATAAAGCTGCAGCTCTACTGATAGGGCAATATCTGCAAGAAAAACCCTCCCTAAAAGGTCTGCATAGACTGATTTCCCTGCATATTGAGCATGCGCATGACTCTGCTAAACCAAGCCTACAACTGCTTGATGGTATTGTAGAGAAGTTGCTTGCAAGAAAACCCCGATATGAATGTCAGAACTGTGGTTTTCATGCCAAGGCGATTTACTGGCAATGTCCTAGCTGTAAAGAGTGGAGTTCTGTTAAACCCATAAAAGGTATAGAAGGCGAGTAAGAGTATGTCCGAACCTAAAATTCTGGTCGCTCTGGATTATGATAATCAGCAGCAAGCACTGGAACTAGTTGATAAATTAAAACCCGAGTTGTGTGGCTTAAAGGTCGGTAAAGAAATGTTTACCTTGTTTGGGCCTGACTTTGTTAAGGAGCTAGTTAGAAGGGACTTTAAGGTTTTTCTTGATCTCAAATTTCACGATATTCCAAATACAGTTGCTAAGGCTTGTAAAGCCGCCGCTGAGCTTGGAGTTTGGATGGTAAATGTGCACGCTTCTGGTGGAAGTAAGATGATGCATGCCGCCCGCCAGGCTATTGAACAGTGTGATAATCGCCCACTATTGATAGCTGTTACCTTGCTGACCAGCATGGACGAGGTCGCTTATAGTGAGATTGGCTTTAAGCGTGATTTACCAGAGCAGGTGGAGCATTTAGCCAGCATATCCAAATCAGCAGGTTTAGACGGTGTTGTATGCTCTGCCTGGGAAGCCAGAAGGCTAAAAGAACAACTGGGTAAGGACTTTAAGCTCGTTACTCCAGGAATTCGGCCTCCTGGCAGTGAGATAGGTGATCAAAGCCGCATTATGACCCCTGAACAAGCCATTGTGGCGGGTTCTGACTACCTGGTCATAGGTCGACCAATAACCAAGGCTAGCGATCCACTAAAAGCCCTGTACGAGATTTCTGAAAGCATTGTGAGCTAGTTGTAAATAGTACCTCCTGAGATTATTCTCCTGTCTGTCGCAAGATGACGACAAAAAGGATATTAAAAACAAGGAGATAATCATGAAAAAACTAGCTTTAATCCTATCATTAGTAATAGCTGCCAATACTCAAGTTTTAGCCGCCAAGGAAAGAGGTGGCCTATCTGCTGCTAACAGCCAAGGATCAGGACAACAGGTTTCAAGTACCGTTAATATTAATAGTGCAGATGCCAAGCAGTTGTCCAAAGTTTTAGTCGGTGTGGGAGCGAAAAAGGCTGAGGCTATAATCGAATACCGGGAAAAGTTCGGCCCTTTCAAGTCAGCTAATGAATTAACTGCTGTAAAAGGGATTGGACAGAAAACGGTCGATAAAAATAAAAGCAAGATTAAACTGTAGTTCAGAGTATAAAGCCCAAATTGTTTTGGGCTTTTTTTGTTTCACTTTTATTGTTTGGCACTTGATTGCTAACTCATCGAATAAGTAATTCAGGAAGCTTTAGGCTACTTAGAAGCCTGTTTAGATTTCAACATAGATTGCAAGGCGGGGCCTTTCAGCAAGTTTTTCGGCCAGATCAGCCCCAGAATAATGCCTTCGATGAAACCAATAATGTGGGACTCTTCTACCACAGCACCACCCAGAAACTGATCATACTCAGATTCGACACCGATAATTTGTGGTAAGAAGATTTTAACTCCCACGATGATAAGTAGTAACCCACTTAACTTAACCCCCAATCGCAACTCTGCGGTAGCGCAGGCAGCGATTAAGCCGTATAAAGCGCCCGACATGCCAACATAGTGAATAATGTGCGGAGTCCATAAGTGCATGGCAAGAATGTTAGTGAAGTAAAGAAGAAGCACCCATGCGATCCAGTAACCAGGTTTTAGTAGGGGATGAAAGATAAAACTAATCAGCCAAAGACTGGCAAGATTCATCAGAGTATGCCATCCGCCAAGGTGAACTAGATTTGCTGTTATTAATCTCCACCATTGGCCTGATTCAACTAAACCTCGATCATAAGCCATCCATAAGCTAGATTGAGGCAAAAGAAGGTAGCTAATAATGCAAATATGACTTGCAGCTAATGCAAAAGCGTATCTTTTAATAAATTGTGTCATAAAATATTTTTATCAAATGTAAAATTTAGTTCACACTTTTAATTATCAAGTCTGGCTAAAATTTGAACAGGTAAAACAGATTGCAAAAATGAGAATTGTAAAAAATTTCTTTAAAAAGCAATTAGTTACAGAGTATTCCCTATGTAATTTGTTTTTCTTAATGCTATGTGAGTAAATTCTATAGGCTTTTTTTTACGAAATCATCCAATAAAGAGGAAAATATTATGTTTGAAACTATCGCTATGATCTGCTATTTATCTATCTCAGAGCCAGTAAATTTTGAAGCACCTGTGTTTGACCAAGCACCAATTACCAGCGTATATACTGGTAGCGGTGGTGGAGAACCTGGTGAGGACCCAACTAAAGAGAAAGAGAATTGATACAAAGTATTATAAACAACTTTGATCTTAACAACTTAATGAGTGACATATTTATGATGTCACTCTTAGGTTGTGTTTTTTTACATTTACTTTTCACAAAAAATAATAGGCTCCTTACTTTCTCTATTATTCTTTTAGTAATTCAGTTCTTAAACTGGAACCTAACTTCGTTCTTATGGAGTCACGAGTTTGCCAAGTACATTTGGTATATTTCATGGATGGTTACAGATATCTTCATATTGCTTTATGTTGCTTATAAAGCCGTTTCTACGGGAAGAGTTTTAAAAGAAGAGTTTGCAGTGTCAATAGTAACTACGATTGCTATTTTGATAAATATACTAAGATTTATAGAAAGACATTACACTGATTTAGAGGTGATAGTTAGCGTACAATCATTTGCAATTAACTCAGTGAATTTCTGCATCATATTAGCTTTATTAACACCGGTGGTTAAACAGCTGGTGGTAACATTAGGAAGAAAAATCAATGGCATTACTATTTTTGGCCTACGGTTTAGTGTTAGCAGCGTTCGCAGCAGCGCTGTTTTGGCTAATCCTGAAAGCTTATCGCGGACGAATAGACGTTCCTTATGATGAGTATTCGCTTGATAGCGAATATGAGTCTAATGGTAACGTAATCGATTTATCGGCTTTTCAAAGAGCTGATATGATTGGTTTGCGCCTGCTTCAGGAATATTCACAGATAGAATCAAGCAGCCTGCCTGAGAAAGACAAGTTGCGCGAAATCCTATTGTGGAACCAAAAGCTACAAGAGTTTGAAGTAAACAATCGAAAAATCATTCAATCTCGTGGTTTTCTAAAGCCCGTTCAATTACAAAGCACTAAAGCGCCTGGTCCAGCTGGATTCACCAGAACTTAGTCGTCCTAATATCAAAGCATAAAAAAGGCCTGCAACTGCAGGCCTTTGGTTTGTCTGTCTTTCGATAACCTTATCTGTAAAGTTATTTCAAGCACTGTCCCGATTGATTACCTCATTTCAGATTTGCAATCCGAACACCAAGCTCTTCTTTACTACTATTAGCACGGTAGTTGGAAAGGATCAGTTCAGCTTTTTCTTCTGGAGAAAGGTTGATGCCACGAGTAAGAGAGAGGGACTCTACTAAGGCAATGATTTTACCTAAGGTATCGACTTCTGCCCCATAGTCCACCTGAGTGTAATATTCACTCATCGGTACTAAAGACAGACGATATCCTAGAGCTCTAGCCAGACCATCGATTTTGTGAACACCTGGATCAGATGTTTTCCCCTCCAAAATCCGATAAATAGTCGATTGGCTAATGTGAGCCTTGTGCTGCATGGAATAGTCTGTTTCACCCAGACTTTGCATGAGTTGTTTTAGTTGATCAATTATTTCGCTCATTGAGGTTTCCTAAAAAAGATGCAAATTCGGTTTGATTTGTATGCATATATGCATTATTATTTAAACCAAGTTCTGAAATGCATTCGTTAGCTATTTGTATCACAGAGTGAAACACAAATAAAGTAATGAATTGTAGTGAAGCATAAGTTTCGATTTCAGAGATACGGTTTTGACCGTAAACAGTTTTCCTTCAGCTATATGGTGGGATTTGGCCGAGACACGTTCTCGGCTTTTTTTTGCCTGAAATTAAGGGGTTAGATGCTCTTAAGGCGCTATATGTGCTCAGTGGGCATTGTAAGAGGTCATTGTATTCTAAAATGTTATAAACAGACTTCATGATGCTGGAATTGGGTAGGGAAGGCTAATCAGGTGCTTCTCAAGTCAGATTTGCTTCATTATCTACTGTTAAATGCCCGTTATTCATATTTGACTCACATCAAGTCAATTTGTAATCAATGCTAGGGGCTGGTAAACTCCGCGCTCTTTTTTGCCAGTTACCGAGTTCCCATGCTCATTAGTCCGCCATAGCGCACACTTTTTCCTAAGATAACAATCCCAGAGCGTGTTGACCTTTGTGGTTCAATTTTTGTTTAAAACAAAAGCGTACTGATCGCGACGCTCGTTATGTAGCCTAGTCATTCTAGGGTAATGACGAGCAACAAAGAGCAGGGCGCTTTTGATTGAACCCGAAGGGCAGCGTTTGTTTGGCTTTTCTACTGTGTTATCGCGTGTGGATGGAAGAGTGGCTACACCTCACACACGATGCCTTGTATAAAATCCAAACAAACAGCTGCAAAAACGAACAGCAAAGGTCAACACGCTCTAGTTATCACTCCAACTCGCCACTGGCCGCGAGTATTTCCTATTGAGTTTTTATAACGACATTATTGTTGTTCTTATTTTACGGTTATTACAATGCTACAAACTATCAAGAGAGACTGGTTCTCAAACATCAGAGGCGATCTGCTCGCCGGTTTAGTGGTTGCTCTAGCTTTGATTCCGGAGGCTATAGCCTTTTCTATTCTTGCTGAAGTAGACCCCAAAATTGGCTTATACGCCTCTTTCTGCATTGCAGTCATTATCGCCTTTGTCGGCGGTCGTCCGGGGATGATATCGGCGGCCACCGGTGCTATGGCACTACTCATGGTGACGCTGGTTAAAGAGCATGGACTTCAATACTTGTTGGCGGCAACAGTGCTGACCGGTATTTTACAGATTGCAGCAGGTTATTTACGCCTTGATGGCTTGATGCGCTTTGTCTCTCGTTCGGTGGTGACAGGTTTCGTCAATGCCTTGGCCATTTTGATTTTCATGGCTCAAGTTCCCGAGTTGATTGATGTCACCTGGCATGTTTATTTGGTTGCTGCCGTAGGATTGGCCATTATTTACCTATTTCCGTTGATTCCAGTTGTTGGCAAAGTGATACCTTCCCCACTTATTTGTATTGTGGGGCTCACCATCGCTGTGGTTGCTTTGGGTTGGGAAATTCCAAATGTTGGCAGTAAGGGTGAGCTGCCAGACACCTTGCCAATTTTCTTATGGCCTGATGTGCCACTCAACCTCGAGACGTTAATGATTATCTTCCCAACATCCGCTGCACTGGCTGTGGTTGGTTTGCTGGAGTCATTGATGACAGCAGGTATTGTTGATGATTTAACCGATACTCCAAGCAACAAGAACCGCGAGTGTAAAGGGCAGGGTATTGCCAATATCGGTGCAGGCTTGATGGGCGGCATGGCCGGTTGTGCCATGATTGGCCAGTCAGTGATTAATGTTAAGTCTGGTGGCCGAGGCCGCCTATCTACTTTTATTGCAGGTATAGTCTTAATTATATTAGTGGTCTTTCTTGATGAATGGATCAGTTTAATCCCAATGGCGGCATTGGTCGCTGTGATGGTGATGGTGTCTATCGGGACCTTCTCCTGGTCATCAATTAAAGATATGAAAAAGCACCCAATGTCGACTAATCTGGTGATGGTCGCTACCGTTGTGGTAGTTGTTATTACGCACAACCTTGCAATCGGTGTGTTCGTTGGTGTCTTGATGGCATCACTGTTCTTCGCTAATAAAATTAGTCGTTTTATGGTTATCAAGCGTCAAAGTGAACAAGGTACCATTTCGCGCTATTATGAAGTGGTAGGACAGGTATTTTTTGCTTCTGCTGAGAAGTTTGTTAACTCCTTTGATTTTAAAGAAGCTATCGAGGAAGTGACCATCGACTTAACTCACGCGCACTTCTGGGATATCTCAGCGGTCGGGGCGTTAGATAGTGTGGTGATAAAGTTTCGCCGAGAAGGTACCCAGGTCAATGTCATTGGCTTGAACGAAGCGTCGAAAACGGTTGTCGATAAGTTTAGTATTTATGATAAGCCTGAAGAAGTTGAAAAGCTGATGTCTGGGCATTAGTCTGAACTTAAGGAGAATGATATGAAAAATATAATTGCCTGTATTGACGGTTCGGCCATGTCGGCTTCAGTGTGTGATGCAGCAGCTTGGGCGAGCAATAAACTGGAAGCACCTTTAAGTCTGCTTCATGTGCTAGAAAAAACAGTCAGTCCTGAAAATGAAAACCTGTCAGGTTCGATTGGATTAGGCGCAAGAGAAGCATTGTTAGAGCAGCTTACAGAACTGGATGAGAAACGAAGCCGTATCGCATTGGAGCATGGTAAGCATATGCTGGAAGATGCGCGCCAGCGAGCTGTCGAACAGGGTGCTGATGATGTTTTCATGCAACAGCGCCATGGTAGCCTGCTTGAGTCACTGACCGAGCTTGAGTCGGATATGCGGTTGTTGGTGTTAGGCCGGCTGGGTGAAGATCATGACGTTTCTGCATACACTATCGGCTCGCAACTGGAAAGCGTCATCCGCGCAATGCATGTGCCGATTCTCATCGCTGTAGGTGAGTTCAAAGCACCGAAGAACTACCTGATCGCTTATGATGGTAGCGATACTGCCAATAGGGCCATTGACCGTGTCGCGGCCAGTCCATTACTGAAAGGATTGGAAGGGCACATTGTTATGGTTGGTGACGATAACGACAAGAACAACCAAACCCTAGACCAGGCTACTGATATTTTGAAAAAGCATGGCCACAAGGTTCAGTCAGCGTTAGTTGAAGGTGAAGTTATCGAAGCATTAAAAGCCTATCGCCATAAAGTTGGTGTTGAAATGATGATCATGGGTGCTTATGGTCACTCACGGGTTCGCCAATTCTTCCTTGGCAGCAATACTCAAACCATGATCAGCAACAGCAATATTCCTTTAATTTTGTTGCGTTAATCCTTTCCATTTACAACGCTACTTGCAGAAGCAGGTAGCGTTGTTCGTATTATTTTTCATCTACTATAAGATATAAATTCTAACTCTGGTGACATACTGGTGACATAGTGCCTATATGATTTTGATATCAGGAAGACTTTTTCGACAGACAATAAAAAAGGCCTTACATTACTGTAAGGCCTTTTGAATTTGGCTCCCCCTGCTGGACTCGAACCAGCGACATATGGATTAACAGTCCACCGTTCTACCAACTGAACTAAGGGGGAATTATTCGTCCGTCACTTTGTGTGCTGAACGGGGCGAGATAATAGACATATTTCGCTTTACGGTCAACACCCAAGTGATGATTTTTTTAAAATTAGGCCATTTTACTGAGTCTTAGAATGGCTTCTTCAAGCGTTTCCATGCTGGCGGCATAGGATAAGCGCAAGTGGCCTGGTGCTCCGAATGCTGAGCCAGGCACTAGTGCCAGATCCACTTTTTCAATCAGCAGTTCAGCAAAATCAAGATCGGATTCGCAATTATGCTTATCAATCAATCCCTGCATATTCGGGAACGCATAGAAGGTACCGTCGCTGGGTAAACAGGTGACTCCTTCGATACTGTTCAAGGCATGAACCAGGTAGTCATGTCGCTTCTTGAAAGCTTCTAGCATTGGCTTGATACATGACTGATCACCAGCCAATGCAGCGGTGGCTGCAGCCTGGCTCGGGGCCGCTGGATTCGAGGTGCTTTGTGATTGAATCTTTTTCATGGCGCCAATCAAGTCAGCCGGGCCGCCTGCATAACCAATGCGCCAGCCCGTCATGGCGTAGGCCTTGGATACACCATTCAATACTATCGTTCTATCGTAAAGCTCCGGGCAGACATTGAGAATGTTGACGAATGGCTGTTCGGTCCAAAGGATATGCTCATACATATCGTCAGTGGCCACTACAATATTGGGGTACTCTAACAGTACGTCAGCAAGGGCTTTGAGCTCTTCTTTACTATAGGCAACGCCGGTCGGATTGCTTGGGCTATTGATGACAAACAATTTAGTTTTATCGGTAATGGCGTTTCGCAATTGTTCCGGGGTGATTTTCAGGTGCTGCTCAATGGTGGTTTCAATGATGACCGGTTTGCCGCCTGCCAGGATGGCCATGTCAGGATAGGAAACCCAGTATGGGGCAGGAATAATGACCTCATCACCATCATTGATTAGAGCTTGGCAAAGGTTGTAAAAACTTTGTTTGCCCCCACATGATACAAGGATCTGGTTGGCTTGATAGTCAAGGTTATTATCACGCTTGAACTTGTCGATAACAGCTTGTTTAAGCTCCGGAGTACCATCTACCGGTGTATACTTGGTCGCGCCAGCTTTGATGGCATCAATAGCCGCTTGCTTAATATGGTCCGGTGTATCAAAGTCAGGTTCACCCGTACCCAATCCAACGATAGGCCGACCTAGAGCTTTAAGCTCTTTGGCTTTAGCAGCTACCGCAAGCGTTGGTGATGGTTTAACAAGTTTTACACGTTCGGAAAGTTGAATAGCCACCGTATCCCCTTAATTTGTTTGATCGATGTTGAGTATGCGAGAATGTCTGGCAATGATACTCCAACTTTTTCGCCCACCCAAGTTTTAGCAGTGTTGTTTTACAAGAGTGTATAAGTAAAAGTCATGAGCCAACAATTTGATATTCATTCACCGTTCCCTCCAGCCGGTGATCAGCCCAAAGCAATTAAGCAATTGCTGGAAGGTCTAGAAGACGGTTTGTCGCACCAGACTCTGCTTGGGGTAACTGGCTCAGGTAAAACCTATACTATGGCCAATGTAATTGCGCAGAGTGGTCGCCCCGCGATTATTATGGCGCCCAATAAGACATTGGCGGCGCAGCTTTATGGAGAAATGAAGGAGTTCTTCCCCAATAACGCGGTAGAGTACTTCGTTTCTTACTACGACTATTATCAACCGGAAGCCTATGTTGCAGCATCAGATACCTTTATCGAAAAGGACTCGTCGATCAATGAGCATATTGAGCAGATGCGATTATCGGCAACGCGAGCCTTATTAGAGCGACGCGATACCATCATCGTGGCTTCGGTATCTGCAATTTATGGTCTGGGTGATCCGAAAGCTTTCCACAGCATGGTGATGCACCTGAAAGTAGGCGATGCAGTAGACCAGCGATTCATTCTTAGACGTCTAGCCGAGCTTCAATACACTCGTAACGAATTTGACCTGCAGCGTGCTACCTATCGTGTGCGCGGTGACCTGATTGATATTTACCCTGCAGAATCGGAAAAACATGCAATACGGATTGAGCTGTTTGACGATGAAGTGGAAACCATTCAAACCTTTGATCCGCTAACGGGTGAAGTATTGAAGCGACTGACTCGTGTGACCGTTTTTCCGAAAAGCCACTATGTCACTTCTCGCCAAACCATACTCGATGCTATTGAACAGATTAAAGTAGACCTCAAAGAGCGGCTGGCTCAGTTTTACGAGCAGAATAAGTTGGTTGAGGCGCAGCGACTTGAGCAGCGGGTTAAGTTTGACATTGAGATGATGCAGGAGCTGGGTTATTGCTCAGGCATCGAAAACTACTCACGTTACCTGTCTGGAGCACAGCCCGGCGAACCGCCACCTTGTTTATTGGATTATTTACCGCCTGATGCGTTGATGATTATCGATGAGTCGCACGTGACTGTGTCCCAGATTGGCGCCATGTATAAAGGTGATCGCTCGCGTAAAGAAACTCTTGTTAATTACGGCTTCCGACTGCCAGCAGCGTTGGACAACAGACCCTTGAAGTTCGAAGAATTCGAGCGGATTACGCCGCAAACCGTATTTGTTTCAGCAACACCGGGAAAGTATGAAGAAGAAAATACGGGACAAATAGTTGAGCAGGTAGTGCGTCCGACTGGTTTGATTGATCCTGAAGTGGAGATCCGCCCGGTAGGAACTCAGGTGGATGATCTACTGTCGGAAATCCATCTTCGTGTTGAGAAAAATGAGCGCGTCCTGGTAACAACATTAACTAAACGTATGGCGGAAGATTTAACCGACTATTTATCCGAGCACGGTGCTCGCGTCCGATATCTTCATTCGGATATCGACACGGTTGAGCGGATGGAGATCATTCGTGACTTACGCTTGGGCGAGTTTGATGTACTGGTCGGCATCAACCTGTTACGGGAAGGCCTGGATATGCCTGAAGTATCCTTGGTTGCAATACTTGATGCCGATAAAGAAGGCTTCCTGCGCTCTGAGCGTTCGCTTATTCAGACTATTGGTCGAGCCGCACGGAACTTGAGTGGTAAAGCCATTTTATATGCGGACAGAATCACTGGTTCCATGGAGCGAGCTATAAGTGAAACCAATCGCCGTCGTACGATTCAAAAAGAATACAATGAAAAGCATGGCATTACTCCTATTGGTGTCAGTAAGAAAATTACCGATGTTATGGATACCGGGCATAGCAAGAAAAGTCGCAAAGTGGCTGAAAAGCTCAGTCAGTATAAGGTTAAATCTCTTGCCGATGCGGTTAAGGAAATTGCTCAAATGGAAAAAGAAATGCTTCAGTACGCAAAAAACCTCGAATTTGAAAAAGCAGCCAAAATGCGCGACGAGATACAAAAACTGCGAGAAGCCAGTTTGGCTACCTGAATTTTCTTGCTGGGACTTACTTTGTTGTACCTATAGGAGGGTCGGCTTCACTCGGAGTCACTCCGTTCATCACCAGCCTAGGGCTCGTTAAGAGCCAAAAGCAGATTCCGTATCGGAGTACGGAATGACAAGTGCATAGAGAATGGCGTTCGCCCTCAACGTGGCCCTGTTTTGTGTTCAGAGCTTATAGGTGGAATATCAATATAGGATGGGTTAGGCCCTGGCCGTAACCCATCTCGTTTTTTGCTGCACCCAGAGAGAAGGTTTCGCTGGGATTTACTTTGTCACAGCTACTGTAGAGTAGGTTTGGCTCTCTACCTCTTGGGAGCATCATCAACTTAAAATCTAAATTATCACCTTTTCTATAGGGGCGAACAGCGCTCGCCCTCAGCCCTTTGAGTACAAAAAAGTAAACCCTTTTCACAAATCAAAAGAGGTCATTGAACCTTTGTTTAACTCCTTGCTCAGATGCTACAATGCCGAGATTGGTACAAGGTTGTATAGTCAACCTGAAAAAGAAAATTAAGCCGAGGTTCATTTGTTTCGGCTATGGTGGCTCGAATATCTAATAATATTGTTTAACTTGTTGATTTAACAAGTGAGTTTTCTGGAGTGGAAATGGCAAAAACAGTCAAGTTAAGTCTGCTTGTGTTGTTATGGTTGTTTAGTCAGCCTGCAAACGCGAGCCTGGATAAACAGAGCTTAAAGCAGTTCTTTCAGCATAAATTAGACACTATTAATGACTTCATGCAGGAAAATCATAAAAAAGCCCTGCAAACCCCCTCTCTCTTAATGACTTTTGTCGATAGTGAGCTACTCACAGTCTGGTCAGCTAAGAACACGATTCGCGCCATGTTAGGTGCCGAGCGCTGGTCCAAATTGACGGTTGAGCAAGAATCTGAGCTGATTAAAGCTTACGAAGAAACCATGCGTCGTTATTTATATGAAGTGATGCGTCAATATCAGGGCCAGATTGCAACAGTAGACTCGATTCGCTTGAATAGTAAGCAAAACAAGGGGTGGCTAACCGTTGTTCTGAACAGTTCATCACTTCCAGACCTGTCAATTGATCTAAAAATTTATAAGGAAGGCACCGCCTGGACGATTTATGACTTTAGTTTTCAAGGCATTAGCTTCATTAAAATGAAGCAGAATTATTTTCAATCTACTTTTGATGAGGTCGGGTTTGAAGGGGTTCTAACGGATTTAAACAATAAGAATGAAGAGTTCAATAAAAAGATAAAGGTCGCCAAAAAGTGAGTGGTATCGAAAAGGCTTGGTATTTAATTAACTCAAAGCCGAAACAAGAGCGAAGAGCCGAGGAACACCTTAAAAATCAAGAGATTAACTGTGTTTTGCCAATCATAGAAGTCGAGAAAATTATCCGTGGCAAAAGGCAAAAAGTTATAGAAGCATTATTCCCAGGTTATTTATTCGTTGAATTGCAAACTAACGGGCAGGATTGGGTAAAGATCCGCTCCACCCGTGGTGTGCGCGATTTTGTACGTTTTGGGGGGGTGCCGGGTAGAGTTCCTGATTCAGTTTTAGAGCATTTGAAACTGCTTGATGCAACCTATGCTCAGCCAGAAACTAATGCGCCGAGTACAGGGGATAAGGTGGTTATCACTGAAGGCCCGTTTAAAGATCTCGAGGGTATTTTTAAAATTAGTAACGGGGAAGAGCGCTCCATCGTCCTATTGACGATTTTAGGAAAAGTGACTGAAATGGAGCTTGAGAACACTAGGCTTAGAAAAGCTTAAAATGTATTTCGAAGTTAATGGTATTTGATATAGATTTGGCGGTTACATTCAACAAGCAATTGACTATAATAGCGCGCGCTTCGAGAAATTCATAAAAAACTGGGTATAACAGACTTGGTATGACTAGCGTGAAGGTGCTTTGGGAACCGAAACCCACGGGCGGTAGCGTGCTTGGAAAACATGAATAATATGGATACAAATACTTTTTTACAACAAGAATTTATTAATAAAATTAACAAGATAGCCATTGATGCAGGAAAAAAAATCATGGTTATCTATGAAAAGGACTTTGATATTTACGAAAAAACGGATCAATCCCCTCTCACTGAAGCCGATCTGGCTTCGCATCATCACATTATCAACGAGCTTGCCAGATTAGATACAGGTTTCCCTGTACTGTCTGAGGAGGCTGCTGATATTGCCTGGAATGAGCGTCAATCATGGCAGACTTATTGGCTGATTGATCCACTTGATGGTACTAAAGAGTTTATTAAGAAAAATGGTGAGTTCACAGTTAACATTGCTTTGGTACATAAGAATGAACCAGTTTTAGGCGTTGTTTATGCCCCGGCTATCGATATTCTGTATTATGCTTCAAAGGAGCTAGGCGCCTGGAAACTTGAGTCTGGAAGTTTAGAGCAAATTAACGTAGCCTCTAGAGCAGAAAAATCTATAAGAGTCGTCGGCAGTCGTTCGCATCAGTCTGCAGCTATGGCTGACTATTTAAAGAGGTACCCTGATCATGAAATGATTCCAATGGGTAGCTCTCTCAAGTTGTGCTCAGTTGCAGAAGGTAAAGCAGATTTGTACCCTCGGTTAGGGCCCACTTGTGAGTGGGACACCGCAGCGGCACATGCCGTAGTGAATGCAGCAGGTGGACGTTGCGTCATTTTTGATGAAACAACAAACTCAGAGACCGAAGAACTGACTTATAACGCAAAAGAGTCTTTATTGAATCCGTATTTTATTGTTAAAGGGCCTGTTATCAATGAATAAGTTATTGGGTAAATCATTTAGTCTAATACTTTGTATAGGAGTATTACTCACTCAATCTGTCATGGCGGCACAAGATTTATCACAAGCCAAGCAATTATGTGAGAATGCTTCCGCGCAACAAAGAGAAATGGCACGTGCGGCTGGGTATGATGTCGATGCGCTTTGTGCTTCATTAAAAAGCCAAACCACAGCTAGTAATCAGCAGCAACCTACAGTAAACCCAATCCTTCCAAGAGAATTAGATCAGTTCCCACTTGATGATGGTAGTCAAGATAAAGAGGCAAGCGATAAAGAAAAAGAAGATACTCCGCGAGTGGATCAAGAACTTGAAAAGTTTGGCTATGATCTCTTTGCAGGCTTACCAACAACTTATACTCCAGTTTCAGATATTCCAGTTCCTTCCAATTACGTCGTGGGTCCTGGCGACGTAATACAGGTTCAGCTTTACGGCAAAGAAAATAATAGTTACGAGCTCACCGTCTCTCGTAGTGGAGATATTCAGTTCCCGCAACTTGGCCCTATTAATGTTGCAGGACTTTCTTATACCGAATTAAAAGAGTCTCTAACACAACAGATCAATGAGCAATTTATTGGCGTTAAATCCAACATCAGTCTGGGAGAGTTGCGCTCAATTCAAGTTTTCGTACTAGGTGAGTCGTACAAGCCTGGCGCCTATACGGTGTCATCTTTATCGACCGTGATGAATGCTTTGTATGTCAGTGGTGGTGTTAAAGAGGTGGGTTCATTAAGAAATATTCAGCTAAAAAGAAACGGTCAGCTGATTAGTTCTATCGATCTTTACGACTTCCTATTGAGAGGCGATACAAGAGCTGATCGTCGTTTGCAATCAGGTGATGTGATTTTTATTCCTTCTGTTAAAAAGACAGCCTCGGTAGCGGGCGATGTTGTTCGTCCGGCTATTTATGAAATTAAGCATGAGAAGACAATTTCTGAATTGGTCGAGCTGGCTGGAGGTTTACTGCCTACCGCTTATGCCCAAGATGTTCGAGTTGAGCGAATTGATGATAAGAATCGAAAAACCGTTGTAGACATTAACTTGTTAACAACAGCAGGAAGGTCTGTAGCTATTAAAAGTGGTGACCATCTTAAAGTCTATCCCGTAGCAGAGAGAAATGAAAATATTGTTGAACTGTTAGGTCATGTACTTCGCCCCGGGTTGGTGGCATGGAAAGATGGTATGCGTGTAACTGATGTTATACCAGGAACTGAATATTTAAAGCAAAATGCCAATATCGATGCTGCAATAATTATTCGAGAAATAAGCTCTCTTGGCGAGTTGCAGCCGTTAAAGATCAGTTTGAGAGAAGTTCTTGAAAATCCATCTTCAGAACAAAATATTAAACTGCATCCTCGCGATAGATTAGTGGTATTAGCTAATACTGTTGATGCAGATGAGTTGAATGCTGAGATTGACGAGTATTTAAGCAAAGAAGAGAAAAAGAAAAAAGACTTAAAAGAGCAAGAGTTGTTAGATTTGAAGTCGAAGTTAACTTTAGAACTGAGAAACAATGTCTTAACCTCAATTAATCAAGAGTTAGAGAATCAAGCTAGCTTCGAGTCTCCGGCAAAAGTGGTTGCGATCGATGGTTCAGTTAAATTCCCAGGCCAATATCCTTTATCCAATGGATTAACGGTTGTTGACTTGGTCCAATTGGCAGGAGGCTTTTCTGAGTCTGCATATACATTGGAGGCAGAGATAACCAGACAAGATCTTTCCAACCCTCAACAGGCTGACATTACTCACATGGCAATTGATTTGCAACAAGAGTTCCTCGGTACTGTTAAATTTGGCTTAAAACCACATGATCGATTAACTATCAAAGCAACTCCTGAATATAGAGATATTGCGAGAGTAGAGGTGCAAGGAGAAGTAAAATTCCCTGGTCAATACACCATTCGTCGTGGTGAAACATTATCCCAGTTATTGAAGCGTGTAGGTGGTTTCAGTGAGTTTGCTCATATCAAGGCGACTGTTTTTTCAAGAAAAGAATTAAGAGAAAGAGAAGAAGAGCAAATTAAAGCGTTACAAGATCGATTGCGTCAAGAAATAGCTACAACCGAACTTGAACAATCAAATATAGGCAAGTCTGCCGATGTCAACAAGGCTAAATCATTGCTTGATGTACTTGATACGACAGAAGCGACGGGACGTTTAGTGGTGGACTTAAATGCTGTTCTAGAAGGTACCGTAACTGATGTGGTTTTACAGGATGGTGACAGGCTCATCATTCCAGCCTTTAGGCAGGAAGTGACAGTTGTGGGAGAAGTTCAGGTACCAACTTCTCATCTTTATAATCAAAATTTAGATTTTGAAGACTATATTGACCGAAGTGGTGGTGAAAAAGATACTTCTAACAGCGATGCAATTTATATCGTAAAAGCGGATGGTTCAGTAGTGTTACCGAATAAATCTGCATGGCTGACACACAATGAGGCGCAAGTGGAGCCTGGTGATACCATTGTTGTGCCACTTGATACTGATAGAGTTAACAGCTTAGATCTATGGACGAAAGTCAGTCAGATTGTTTACCAGTTAGCACTTGGTGCAGCTGCCGTAAATAGTTTCTAAACTAATAAATCCGTAGGGCAGTTCATGAACTGCCCACGATTGATAGCTTCTAGATAGTAGATATACGAATGAATAAAACACTAATAACAATACTTATACTTAGCGCGTCAATAAGCAAAGCTGAACCGTGGATAGACACTCGTGATGCTTGGTTACGTGCTGATATTGAGTTATTAGCTAGTGAAGGTATTATTAAAACGCCAACAACCACATGGCCGTTGCCATGGGCTCCGATCGTTAAAGATCTTGAAGCAGCTTCTAGAACTGAGTTAGATGAGCATGTTCTTCCTGTTTTCTTGAGGGTTAAACGCAAGGCGCGTTTTGAAACCGATACTGAAACCCATAAGTTTTTATCGGCTAAGGCTGGAAATCAGTCTAAGTTGCTACGTCATTTTGGTGATGAACGCCGTGAGAAAGCAGAAATTGCGACTCGTGTAACTGGTGTAAGTCAAAGCTTTGCGTGGAATATAGAAGCTGCAAAAGTGTATGAGCCTCTTGATGGTGAAGAGCAGCGACTGGATCATTCTTATGTTGCAACCATTTGGGGGAACTGGATTCTTTCTGCTGGTGCGCAAGAACGATGGTATGGACCAGGCTGGGATAGCTCTCTGATTCTGAGCAATAATGCACGCCCAGTTCCAGCAGTTTCAATTCAAAGGAATTACAGCGATCCATTTGAGACGCCTTGGCTGTCTTGGTTAGGTCATTGGACATTAAATGCATTTGCAGGTCAGTTAGAAAGTGACCGATTTGTCCCTCATGCAAAGTTGCTTGGTATGAGCGTTAGTTTTAAGCCCATTGATTCGCTAGAAGTGGGTTTACGTAGAACTGCACAGTGGGGAGGGCAAGGACGTCCGGAAAATGCATCCACCTTTTTTGATATGCTCATAGGCTTAGATAACTGCGATGAAGGTGACCTCGATTGTGCGAGCCAAAGTAATGAGCCTGGAAATCAGTTGGCGGGGATAGATTTTGCCTGGAGATTACCGACTGAAAAATATTTTGGCTCTGTATATGGTCAGCTTATTGGCGAAGATGAAGCTGGATATGCACCATCAAAGAAATTTTATCTGTTAGGTTATAAAAATACCTTTTCTACCAATAATTTTACGGTAAGCGGATATTTGGAATATGCAGATACTGAGAATGAGTTTGCCCCAAACGTCACTTATAACAACGGAATTTATCAAACCGGTTACCGAACGGAAGGGCGTAGTATTGGTTCGACCTATGATAATGATACTCAAAGTCTTGCGCTGGGCTTTTTAGCGACACACAAAAATGGCGACAGATATAAACTCCGTATTGCTAAAGTAGACTTAAATAGTGATAGCACAGGCACCCATACAATTAATCAAACAGGTATAAGCTTTACTCAAGTTGAGATTGAGTACCAGCACCCAACAAAATACGGTTTACTCAGTTTGGAGCTCGATGTAAAGGATAAAGTCATAGACTCATACAGTTACCAACAAAATAAATATAATATTGGCTTATCTTGGATTATGGAGTTGTAAATCGACTGTTCGGCTGGAGCGTTAAATATGCCGTGCAATACAAACAAAAGCATTAGTTAGATAAGGTCGTTATTGGGGTGGGCCCTACATCGACATGCACCATTAATTGTGAACACAAATTATGAACACAGAAAATAATCAACAAAACATACCACTTGAGAGTCATGATAATGCAATCGATCTCAAGACGCTTTTTTGCACTATCTGGAAAGGGAAATGGCTAATAATAGCGACCACATTCATTTTTGCTATAGGTGCAGTTGCAATAGCGCTATGGTTACCCAATGAATATAAAGCTACGACTGTTGTCCAGTCTAGTGATAGTGGAAGTGGTGGGAAGTTAGCATCTTTAGCAGGTCAATTTGGCGGCCTCGCATCTCTTGCTGGAATAGACTTAGGTTCAGCAGAGACATCTGATTCTGTAATTGCAATGGAGGTTTTGAAAAGCTGGGGATTTGCAGAAGATTTTATTCAGAAACATAACCTTTCGGTAACCTTGTTTGCTTCAAAGGGATGGGAACGTTCAAATAATCAATTGATTATTAATGACAGTCTTTATAACGCAGAAGAAGAGAAATGGATCAGAGATGCCCCAAAGGGAAAGAAAGTTGAGCCAAGTAGTTGGGAGCTTTATGAAGAGTATAAAAAACGGGTCTCAATTAACCAAGATAATGAAACAGGCTTAATTAGTATCTCTGTAACACATTACTCACCATTTGTTGCAAAACAATGGACTGACTGGCTGGTTGAAGATGTCAATCTTCATATGAAAGAGCGTGCGTTAAAAGAAGCAAATGAAAGTATCCAATACCTTGAAGAACAAATAGATCAAACTTCAATAGCAGAAATACGAACAGTTTTCAGCGAACTCATCCAAGAGCAACATAAGACAAGAATGCTTGCACAAGTTTCTGAGGAATATACTTTCAAGACAGTTAGTCCTGCAAAAGTACCTGAGGAAAAAAGTAAGCCCGCTAGATTCCTCATTGTGTTAATTGGAATCTTCTTTGGCTTTTTTGTTGGGGCTGCTTATTTGCTAATACGCTTATTCTTCAAAAGAATGTCTCAAGATTAGTGCGCTGATACTACAATATAATGGATAAACTAACATTCTTTCTATTATTGATTTCATCAGTAGGGAGTGTTTTTTTTCTTTTATTGGTTTCAATAAATAACAATAGGCTTGAATATTTCTCTCCTCCTGCAATATTTGCTGTACTGGTATTATTCGGTGGCTTTTTCAAAGTTATTTATCTGTATTTTGTTGATTCGAGCATAATCAATGAAGTTACAGGTGGTGAGAACGTTAGTATATTGCTCTATGGTGCTGTTGCTATTATCTTTTCGAGTATAAGCTTCGTAGTCGGTTATGTGGGTTACGAGTATCGGAAAAGAACACTCATTAGAACCGTTAAGCATAATAAGAAAAAGCCCAACTACCTGTTGATAACAATCGTTACAGTAATGGCGCTAACCATGTGCCACCTTTATTTCTCTAAAATGGGAGTGTATTACGCTATTTCAACAGGAGATGTCTCTAGTAAAAGGTTTTTATTACTGGATGATGGGGCCAAAACCTCTTTGTCCTATCTGACATGGGGCGCGGATATTCTTTTTGTTATATTTATTATTAGTTTGCTCCGTAATAAAAAAGTGCGGAAAGTTGGCATGATTCCTCTAGTACTTTTGGTGCTATCTATATTTGTCTTATTTGCGTCCAGTAATAGGATGGCCATTTTACTCTATTTGTTTACCATCTTGATTATCTATAGAGAGTTGCATAAAGAAACCTTCAAACTTCCTATAATAAAAATAGTGCTCATATTTTCAATTGTAGTAGGCGGAATGGGACTGCTCAGGCAGTCGAGTCAAACAGGTACAGATTTATCCGCAAATTCAGAAGTTATTGCAAGTTCAGCACAGCTGTTATTCAGTCATATGTTTGAAAAGCCATATTTACTTTCTTTAGATAAAACATCATTGGTAATTGTCAGAACGGGGGGCAATTACTTATATGGGCAAAGTTTCATAAGTGTATTTCTTGCTCCTATTCCAAGAGCTCTTTGGCGCGATAAGCCGAACGTTAGGGTTGGGCAATATGTTGGAAAAGAAATTTATCAGCGCTCGAATGATTCAGGTGTTCCTCCTGGGTTTTTAGGGGAGCTTTATCTGAATTTTTCTTGGGTAGGAATTTTTTTAGGTAGCCTTTGTCTCGGCTTTTTCTCGAATATTGTCTATACAAGCTGTGTAAGAGCGCGAAAAGATACCTTTGCAATAGGGCTTTATGCCATTTTTATAATTTCATTTATAACCTTATTTGCAGCAGATTTTGTTGGCGCTGTGTCACAAATGGCTCGTTTATTAATCCCGTATCTTGTTTTATTCTCATTTTTTGGAGGAGGCAAGGAAATAGTTGAAAGTTAGAATTTATGCTGGGTCTTTAAGACCTGGAGGTGGGCTAACGGTATTGGGTAACTTTGTAGATGAGCTTGCAAAAGAGGCTTCAAATGAAGTTGTGGTATATGTAGGCGCTCAAGACAGTGAAACACTAATATGGCCTGTGATCTCGAAATATAAGAATGTCACACTTAAGCGTTTTTTTCCGAGAGTCCCTTCCGCTATTCGTTACTTTTTATCTAAGCTGTCATTTTTAGCACCATCACTACTCCGTCGGAATGAGTTGTTGATTAGCTTCAATTACTATATACCAACATTCAGCAAGTTATTTGTTTATCATATTAACTTATTACACTTTCAAAAAGGTAACGTGCGGACCCTGTTGGAAAAAGTAAAAGACTTTGATGCAAAGTTGGCGTGCAGAAGGGCAGACTATAATGCATTTGAATCACAATACTTACTTGATGAGGCAAAATCTCACCAGAGTCTTAAAGTTACGAATCCCTCTATTTTATACATAGGTATTAACGAGGCTTTTCATGTTATAGAAAAGGATTCTAGCGCCGCATTGAATGAACTTTTAGTAGTATCGAGTCCACAGCCGCATAAAGATAACTATACCTGCTTGTTAACCTTGAAATATTTAATTGAACAATGTCCGGAAGTTAACTGGCGTCTTTCTATCGCAGGAGGGCAAAGGAAAGACCAGTGGGATGGGCTTATAAAGGATGCCACTCAACTAGGTGTTCATCAGCATATAGAATTATTAGGCCCATTAAACAAACTTCAATTAAATGAAAAGTTAAATCAGGTGTTATGTTTGATGACAGCCAGTAGGGTAGAATCATTTTGCATGGTTGCAGTTGAAGCCATGGCAGCTGGCTGTCCGGCTTTAGTCACAAATTTAACATCAATGCCGGAATCAGTAGGTAGTGCAGGCATTGTTGTTCCTGCTGGTGATTACAAAAGGTTCGGAGATGAGATTGTTAAAATTTATAGGCTTCCCGAACATAGAACCTCACTGGTTACTAAAGGGATAGAGCATGCTAATAAATTTACGGTAAAGGATTTTGGAAAAAGCTTAAGAAGAGTACTGAAGAGTGTTTAAGCAGCAAGTAATTCGTATTGCTATTAACTACTCAAGAATGATACTGACATTTTTGATCGGGTTATTAATAATAAAATTATTAATAACTGAAGACAAAGAGCTTTATTCTGTATATGTACTGGTTACTATGGGCTTAGGTTTGGGAGCAATGTTCCGTGAGCTATTGCGAGCATCAATCGTCCCCTTCCTCTCTCTTAAAGGTGACGCAGGTATAAATGAAAACTACTCTAAATCCTTATATTACACACTACAAGTTATACTTCTCTTCTTGGCATGTTCCTTTGTACTGTATTCGTTAAAAGACTTTTTAGAAATTTCGCCAGCCTATCAAAGTAGTTTTGATGCTTTCTACTGGGCCCGAGTAATTGGCGCCGCACTTCTACTTCTGTCTTTTCCTGCTTTGAATGTGCTTGCTTATAATAATCAGATGGTTCGGTATAATCTTTGGTTCTTATTTGAGCGAGTGGGAGAGTTTTTAAGTGTATTGCTGATTATCCCAGCAAATCTATATTTGAATTATGACGAGCCTTTGTTGGTTAACGCCACTGTGTTTCTTGCTTGGGCAATTTTTCAGTCGGTCTATTTTATTGCAATATTCCATAAAAGTCATACAAACTGCTTGATGAGGCCGAAACGCTATACAAGAGAAGAAAGGACTTATTTATTTAGACAGTTAAAGGCTAATCTGCTATTGATTATTAATATGGCGCTTTACTATCGTGCCACTTTAGTATTAATCAATATACTATTTGGTAGCTCGGTATCGGTTGTGTATGGATTGATAGTTCAATTGGCAACTTATATCAAACAAGTAGCTACAGGGCTTGTAACTGGCATTGATTCCTTTTTTGCTAAAACATACAAGAATAAAGGGGAGTCAAAACAAGCTGTTAAAATTATCGAAAGCCTAAATATGCTTATAATGCTTCCTTTTAGTACATTTGTCGTTATTGTATTTCCTTTCTTACTGAATTTTATTACTGAACAGAAATTTGATACCCCATCGCATTACATACATTATCTATTCGCACTATTTATGATTGGTATTGTCATCCGTTCTTTATCAGAGCACTGGATGGGTTTTCTATCAGGGATTGGGCACGCAAATTTGTATACCGGGAGAATTGTTATAATAGCTAGTTTGGTTACAGCATCAATTTTCGGGATTTACTACCTTAAGTTAGAGCAACCGATATTTTGGATTGGCGTTGTTTTTATTATAGGTATGGTTGCTTCTCATTTTTTCATTGTTCCTTGGCAATACTCACTTAAAACAAAAACTCGGTATGGTTCTAACATATACGAGATATTATTGTTTTCAGCTATATATACGACAATGATTATTGTTTCATTTTATATTAATAATACTGTGGCTTCTTTGGGAGTTCTGACTGTTATTTTTGCTTTGCACCTATTAACAGTATGGAAGCAGTATAATAAAAAGTTGGTGATAAGATAATGCAAGTAACTATTGCTACAATAAAATCATTGCTTGAAGGAGAGCTGTCACAACAACAAGTTGAGGCAATGCGATGCTTAGTTGAACGGAAGCTTCCTTCTTTTGTTCAAGAAATGAATGATTGCTATTCTGGAGAAGCATCCGCACTACTTATCAAGTTGTACATAACACTGGTTAGAGCCATAGAGTCAGACAGTACTGTAGATGTTCCTATGGTTAATTGCTGTCTTAACTTGCAAGATATGTGTAAAAAGCTAGAACTGGATGAGAGCGACTCTGGAATAATGTGTACTGCTGATTGTGAGCTCGCCTCAAGCCTAAAAATTATTAAGCAAAGGGATCCTCTTAGAACCAAACATTCTGAACTGCGTCTAATTAGAAATGATACGGTTGTTATACCCAGTGACTTTACCGTTACTGTATTTGCACAGAATGATAGAAGTGTTGTAGCAGCATATATTATTTCACACTTGGTAAAAAATGGGGTTAACGTCAATTTATTGGTTACCCAAAAGCGGTTCTCAAAAAGCTCAATTAGACAAGAACTTCAGCTAGGGAAATATCGTACATTCAGGCGAAGGCTCGGTAAACTTATTGAGAAGATAATACGTAAAGTAAAACCGGAGAGTGGTTACATAGAAATTCGTAATGTTGCTACTGAAGAAGGTATTAATAGTGATCTCAGTAAGCTATGTCATGACAATAAGATTCCTCTTGTCTATGTTGAAGGTTTTAATAGTGACGAATGTCATGCCGCACTTACTCGCTCTTCATCGCACTTTGGATTATATCTAGGCAAAGAAATAGTTAGGAAAAAAACAATTGAGTTATTTGAAAAAGGGATAGTTCATAACCATCCAGGAAGAATTCCGCTATATCGCGGAATGGATTGTGTAGAGTGGTCATTAATTCAAAATGAAAGTATGCATATTGGTAGCAGTATTCAACTACTTACCCCTGAGTTAGATGCAGGCCCGGTTGTATATTTTAAGGCATTAGAGTTGAAACCTTCATGGTCGATTAATGTCATTCGCAGTCGAGTATTATATCAAGGGATTGAAAATATTATTAATTTTTTTACCAATATAACTAAAGAGATAGAATGTTCGTACTATGATGCAGCTTACGGTCGTCAGTACTATGTTATGCATCCAAAACTAAAGCAATTGATAAAGCATTAAATTCTATGTTAAATAAGTTGAGAAAAATAGCTAAACGACACGAAAGAAACACGTTAATAGCCCTTTGTTATGAATTTTTTATTAGGACTTATAAGTACAGGCTTGTCAGAGGGTTGGTAAGCTTTTTTTATAGTAATAGAAGACCTAGTGCCTGTATCTTCGTCTACGGTTGTTATAACTCCGGTACAACTGTTTTGAAAGACGCGATTTCGTTAGGAACGAATTATGCTTCTATTCCTGTTGAGGGTGATTTACTGACTGATGCTTTGCCAAGCTTCGAGAAAGGAGAATGGCCAAGAGCACTATTTGGTAATGCGTATGAAGTTGAGTTATATCGTAGAGAGGGAGTAATTGATAAACAGAAGCTCTTCAAAGACTGGGCGCCTTGGGTGCGTGAAAATGAGGTTTTTATAGAGAAGTCAATCGCCAATTCTCTAAAGGTCAAGCAATTGCACGGTTTGCATGATAATTATAAATCTATTGTGGTCGTTAGAAGGCCGGAAGGTGTAATTCGAGGAATAAGAAAGCGAAGTAAGCCAGGTCTGAAAGCATCCAAGTTTCTGCAATCATCTGAATATCCTATCGATTTCTTATTAAATCAATGGTTGTATATTTATAAGGCTTTGTTAGAAGATTGTGATGGAGATAACAATGTTATCTTTGTTAATTATGAAGATTTCATTGAAAATCCTGCCTTAGTTCTTACTCATATAAAAAAGCATCTGGGTGAAAGCTGTGATGGCTTGTCATTTAGTGAGCGAAGTATTATCAATAATAATCAGCGCTTAGAGATTCTCGCTTCAAAAACTGCATCGGAATTAATTAACCCATACTTTCAGGGGGTTGATGTTGCTCTGACAGATAAGGTTGAGAATCTGTATAGGGAACTACAAGAGAAGGTATTATATGAGCGCTAAGATAGTTATCAGTTTTGATTTTGAGTTAGGGTGGGGTGTTCTAGACTCTCCGTTATGGCGTCGTAGGCAAGATGCCGGTGTCTACGAGAAGCTTAGACCCGTCATTAAAGAGTTAACCGGCTATTTTGAAGAGAATTCTGTTCGCACTACCTGGGCTTCTGTTGGGGCTATGTTTGAGCCTGGCACTGGAAATATCAAGACAGAGCATTTACCGGACGAGTATAGAAGGGATGTTGAGTCATTCTTAACTAATGCTGATAAGAAAACATGGAATGCACTAGATATTGTCGATATGTTAAAGGACAAATCAAGTATTGAAGTCGCTAGCCATACTTACTCTCATATATACGCTTCTTACCCAGGCACAAAGCTTGAGCACCAGCTAAAAGACTCTCGGTTATCGGTGGATATCCTGCAAGATGTATTTCAGCGCCAAATGAAGTCAATCATCTATCCTAGGGATCAAATAGATTATCGCAGTGAGATTTATGAAGCTTTAAAGCTGCAATATAGGATTAACCCGTCTTTCTTTAAGCAAAAAGGTGCCGTCAATCGGTTGCTACGAGGGGCAAAGTCGTTTTTTGTTGGTGTACCTCAGAGTGAAGTATATATAGGCTCGAAAATGGAGTGTGCACAAGTAGGGTCATTGTACTTTAATTGGGTTGGCGGGAAGTATGAAACGATAAAAAAACTCAATCTTTTACTTTCACTTGATAAGCTGAAAAATCAGGTGAAATCGGAGACGGGGCTATACCACATATGGCTACATCCATTTAACTTAACTGAGTCTAGTTTAGTATTGGAAGAGTTCTATAAATTCATTGGTGATTTGTTAGAACTGCAAAAGAATTATCGAATTGAGTTTCTATCAATGAAAGATGTCAGGGAGTCAATTAGGCAATAAATTAAAAACGCCTAACGTTAAGTACGATGATGGAGCACAAGTACTTTCTCTATTGAGCTACAAGAGTCCGATATCTGAAGATGTCTTGTTTGTTATAAATGATCATGATGCTAAACAGATAAATGTGTATGCATTTATTGAGTCTGTTGCATAAAGGTTTAATGTCAGAGTTTTTAACTCTTTTATACACCAGGGTTCTACTATGAGCTTTTCAAATAAAATTTTATTGATTACCGGCGGAACAGGTTCGTTTGGTAATGCTGTGCTTAAACGTTTTTTAGAGACCGATATTAAAGAAGTCCGCATATTTAGCCGTGATGAAAAAAAGCAAGATGATATGCGTAAGGCTTATAACAACCCTAAGTTAAAGTTTTATATTGGTGATGTTAGAGACTATCAAAGTGTCTTGAATGCTACGAGAGGCGTTGATTACATTTATCATGCTGCGGCATTGAAGCAAGTCCCATCATGTGAGTTTCATCCTATGGAAGCGGTAAAGACGAATGTGATTGGAACGGAGAATGTTTTAGAGGCGGCTATTCAGAATGAAGTGAAACGTGTGGTTTGCTTGAGTACTGACAAAGCTGTTTATCCAATCAACGCAATGGGTATATCTAAAGCTATGATGGAAAAGGTCATGGTTGCAAAGTCACGTAATGTTGATGAAGCAAAGACGGTTATTTGCGGGACTCGTTATGGTAACGTTATGGCGTCACGTGGTTCCGTTATTCCTTTGTTTGTGGAGCAAATCAGACAAGGAAAACCCTTAAGCATTACCGATCCCACTATGACCCGATTTATGATGACTTTGGATGATGCTGTTGATCTGGTGTTGTATGCTTTTGAGCACGGCACTAATGGAGATATCTTTGTGCAAAAAGCACCAGCGGCGACTATAGAAATATTGGCTAAGTCAATTTTGTCAATTGCGAACCAAGAAAACCATCCTATTGAAGTGATGGGAACCAGACACGGCGAGAAATTGTTTGAAGCACTGCTGTCTCGAGAAGAAATGGCTTGCGCTGAGGATATGGGTCAATATTATCGTGTGCCACCAGATCTCCGTGATTTAAACTACTCTAAGTATGTCGAAGAAGGCGATGATAAAATATCTCATTTTGAGGATTATAACTCTCACAATACTGAGCGTCTTGACGTTGAAGGTATGAAGAAACTGCTGTTAAAGCTTGAGTTTATTAAAGCTTTTGCGGAAGGTCAATATATTAATCCAGAAGGTTAACCAATGAAGTTACTAATAACTGGAGCAAATGGTTTTGTAGGCAAGAACTTACAAGTTCATTTAAATGAAATACAAGATATTAATTATACTAGTTTTACTAGGGATAATGATATTGAAGAGCTTGATGAGTTACTTGCTGATGTTGACGTAGTCATTCATTTGGCTGGTATTAACCGGCCACAGCAAGATAGTGAGTTCAAGCAAGGAAATGTTGATTTAACAGAAGCACTTATAAAATCAATTGCAAAGCAACAAAGAAAAATCCCCATTATATATAGTTCATCTATTCAGGCAGAGCAGGACAACCCTTATGGAAGAAGCAAGAAAGCTGCAGAGGATCTGCTGATAGAAAACTCGGGTAACACAGGTAGTCAGGTAAAGATTTATCGTTTGGCCAATGTTTTCGGAAAGTGGTGCAAACCTAACTATAATTCGATGGTGGCTACATTTTGTCACAATATTACTCGAGATCTTCCTGTTCAAATCCATAATCATGATGCCGAAGTAAATCTTGTTTACGTCGATGATGTGGTCAATGAGTTCATTTCTACAGCAAAGCATTTGCATGCTAGCGCAACGTCAGAAGATGAATTGTATTTCTCGGAAGTCTCACCAACTTATAAAGAGACGGTCGGCGATATCGCTAAGCAGCTTAACGACTTTAAAGAAAGTCGTAGCTCATTAGTTACCGAACGCGTTGGTAGTGGCTTTACCAGAAAGCTTTACGCAACCTACGTCAGTTACTTGCCTAAAGAGCAGTTTACCTACCAAATTCCAAAATATGGCGATGAGCGTGGCGCATTTGTAGAGATGCTGAAAACTAAGGACTCGGGACAGTTTTCTTATTTTACTGCTCATCCGGGCATTACACGCGGCGGTCACTATCATCACACCAAGAATGAAAAGTTTTTAGTGATTAAAGGCAAGGCATGCTTTCGCTTCAAGCACATGGTAACAGGCGAGTTCTATGAGCTCTTTACCAATGGTGAGACTCCTGAAATTGTCGAAACTGCTCCTGGTTGGAGTCATGACATCACCAATGTTGGTGATGAGGAAATGATTGTTATGTTATGGGCAAATGAGATATTTGATCGAGATAACCCTGACACTTACGCTAGCCCGGTGGGAACCCAATGAATAAACTTAAAGTAATGACCATTTTAGGTACGCGACCAGAGATCATACGTCTATCGCGTGTTATGTCGGCGTTGGATCAACTTGTTGACCATCGAATTGTGCATACGGGGCAAAATTACGACTATGAACTTAATGATGTTTTTTTTGAAGAACTTGGGGTTCGCCAGCCTGATCATTTTTTAAATGTTGATACCAGTAGCTTGGGTCGCAGCTTGGGTGAGATTCTAATTAAAACAGAGCAAGTACTTCTGGAAGAGAAGCCTGATGCGGTGTTAGTGCTGGGTGATACCAATAGTGCCACAGCCACTATTATGGCAAAACGTATGAAAATTCCTACCTATCATATGGAAGCAGGGAATCGTAGTTTCGATCCTAACGTACCTGAAGAAATTAATCGCAAGCTAGTCGATCACCTTGCTGATTTTAATTTGGTCTATACCGAGCATGCTCGTCGTCATTTACTAAGCGAAGGACTACCACATCGTTTTATATACCTGACGGGCTCACCTATGCGTGAAGTTTTAGAACATTCTTTATCTTCTATTAATCAATCTAATATATTGAGTGAGCTCAAACTTGAGAAAGGCAAGTTTTTTATTGTGAGCGTACATCGTGAAGAGAATGTTGATAGTAAAGAAAATCTGGTTAAGGTCATTGAAGCTTTGACAGCACTGCATGAGGAGTATGATTATCCAGTAATTGTCTCAACCCATCCGCGTACCAGAAATCGATTAGAGAAGCTTGGCCTGCTTGATACATCCCAAGGAATTAGTTTCTTAAAGCCTTTCGGATTTTTTGATTACAATAAATTACAGATGGATGCTTTCTGTGCCATATCGGATAGCGGGACAATTAGTGAAGAATCATCAATTCTGAATTTTCCCGCTGTTACTTTGCGTCGTTCGATTGAGCGACCAGAAGCCCTGGATACAGGAGCCATCGCACTTACTGGTTTAGATAAAGACACTTTAATTGAAGGAGTACGCATCGCTACAGTGAGTCGAGACGTTTTTTCCGGAACTGAACGTGAAGTTCCTGAGGAGTATAAAATACGGAATACATCTGAGCGGGTCGTTCGCTTGATCTCAGGAACAGCAAAGCTCACCCGGCACTGGAAAAACATGGACTTATTTAGCCGATATGACTGGTAGTTGTAACGCGGGCGCAAAAGGCTCGCTACGTGTACTCGCAATCCATAGGTATTACTGGCCAGATACTCCCCCCTACGCTTCAATGCTCCGGCGGATCGTATCGACTTGGGTATCTGATGGACACTCAGTCGAAGTTTTAACTTCCCAGCCCTCCTATAAAGCTGCACTCGACAATCAGAAGCTAGCTGCAAGAGATACTCTGGATGGGGCTAAAGTTTCTCGTATGAAGCTACCCAATGAATCCGGAAAGCCTTTGGTACGAGTGTTGAATGCTGTAAGGCTTAGCTTAACTATATTGCGTAAGGCATTATTTGGTAGGCGATATGATGTCATTATGGTTTCTACAGCTCCGCCTGTGCTTGCGGGATTTACTTGCGCTTTGGTAGCCAAGCTTAGGAAAACTCGCTTTATTTATCACTGTATGGATATTCATCCAGAGATAGGGCGTTTATCAGGTGAGTTTCGTAATCCAATTATATTCAGACTGTTACAGGCAATGGATCGATGGAGTTGCAGTAAGGCTAGACCAGCCGTAGTTTTGTCTGACGATATGAAGAGAGCGCTCGAGGAACGTAAAGGAAGTAACCGGTACCAGATCCGGGTGATTAATAACTTTAGCTTACCCTCGGAAGATGCTCCAAGTCAGTCTTTGCCGTTTAATATGCATACCGAAGATTTCAACCTATTGTTTGCTGGGAATATTGGACGCTTTCAAGGGTTGAATGTATTGATTGAAGCGATGGGAGTACTCGCTACTCAGCTACCTCGTATTAGACTTGTTATGATGGGTGAAGGCACAGCCAGAAAAGAGCTAGAGCAGAAAGCACGAGAGCTTAATGCTAATGTCGAATTTGTTGGTCATCACTCTGTTGCTGTTGCTAAGCTTGCTATGCAAAAAGCTGATGTAGGATTTGTAAGCTTAGTACCAGGTATCATTAAATACGCCTACCCAAGTAAGACAATGACATACCTTGAGCAAGGTTGTCCTCTACTGGTGGCTGTGGAGCCACAAAGTAGTCTGGCAAAAGATGTAGAAAGAAATGGGGTAGGGTTAGCTGTTCCATCAGGTGACGTTGATGCTCTAAAAAATGCGATTATTAAAATGGCTGAAGATGATACTAAGTTACGAGATATGAAAGACAAAGCTTTAGTGCTTGGCTCATCTGATTATTCAGAGGCCAATGTTTTACCTGTTTGGAGTGATCTGTTAAGCGAGAGCTGGGAATAGAATGAGTAGAAAAGACGTTATTATAATAGGTGCCCCACGCTCAGGCACAAATATGCTAAGAGATGTTTTGACCTCATTAGAAGGTATAGAAACGTGGCCTTGCGACGAGATTAACTATATTTGGCGACATGGAAATGTAGGTTACCCTTCAGATGAAATTCCTGCAGAAATGGCAGTGCCAAAGGTGCAAAGCTATATACGACGGAAATTCGATTCAATTGCGAAGAAAAACAATGCAGACATAGTAGTAGAAAAAACCTGTGCAAACTCTCTGCGAGTTCCTTTTGTTGATCGAGTCCTACCTGATGCGAAGTATATTTTTATTTATCGTGATGGTGTTGATGCAACAGGCTCAGCGAAGCTACGGTGGACTGCAAAGTTTGATTTAGAATATGTATTGGAGAAAGTTCGCTTTGTACCAAAGTCGGATTTGCCCTATTATGCTTTGCGCTATTTTTGGGCACGCATTTATAGATTGTTTTCTAAAGAAAAACGCTTAGCATTTTGGGGGCCTGCTCTAAAAGATATGGGTGACATCCTGAAAAAGCATACGCTTGAAGAGGTTTGTGCACTACAATGGCAGCGCTGTGTCGAGCTATCAGAAAAAGCTTTTGCTAGCATGCCTGAAGACAAAGTCATTCGTGTTAAGTATGAGAGTTTTGTTCAAGCGCCTAAAGATGAGTTGAAGCGCATTCTAAGATTTGTCGATAAGGATGTAGCTGATGAAAGTGTTAAAAAGGCAGTTTCAGCTGTATCAGCAAAAAGTCTGGGTAAAGGGAGAAAGTTACTGGGAATAGAAAAGGTTAAACAATTGGAAACGTTGGTTGGAGATACTCTAAAGCGTTATGGCTACCTGTAAAGCAATGATATCGCGTAAGCAGGCATTTATTAAACGCACCTTTGACTTTACGCTAGCATTACTTGGTTTGTTGGTTCTATGGTGGTTAATACTGTTGGCTTGGCTGCTTGCGTGTTTGGATATGAAAAGTAACGGTTTCTTTCGTCAAGAGAGGGTTGGTTTAAAAGGTAAGAGGTTTACTGTAGTTAAAATAAAGACAATGCGACCTCTATGTAGTTCAGAGCCTGCTACGACCGTAACTGCGAGTACTGATCCTCGGATTTCAGCGCTTGGGCGGTTTTTTCGGAAAACAAAAATTGATGAATTGCCACAATTGTGGAATGTATTATTAGGACAGATGAGCTTTGTTGGGCCAAGACCAGATGTTCCAGGGTATGTAGATATCTTAGAGGGAGAAGATAGGTGTATTTTAAACCTTAGACCAGGAATAACAGGCCCTGCTACTTTAAAATACCGTAAAGAAGAAGAACTGTTGTCTTTTGTTGAAGATCCTGAGACATATAATCGAGAAGTTATTTTCCCAGATAAAGTGAAAATTAATTTGGAGTATATGCGTAATTGGTCATTCAAAAGAGATTTGTATTATATTTGGAAAACGATTGTAGGTTAACATGTTAAATACTGATTTTTCGCCGTGGCCGAGCTTTACTCAAGAAGAAGCTGAGGCCGTTTCAAAAGTTGTATTATCAAATAAGGTCAACTATTGGACTGGTGTAGAGTGCCGTGAGTTTGAAAAGGAGTTTGCAGAGTTTGCAGACTCAAAGTTCGCTATTGCTTTGATGAATGGGACTGTCGCGCTTGATGTTGCATTACATGCTTTAGGTATTGGTAGCGGAGATGAAGTTATAGTTACTCCTCGCACTTTTTTGGCGTCCGTTTCTTCGGTGGTCAATATTGGCGCTACACCTGTTTTTGCAGATGTCGATCTTGATAGCCAGAATATAGAAGCGCATACCATAGCACCAAAAATTACGGATAAAACCAAGGCTATAGTTGTGGTTCACCTTGCAGGAAGACCTGCGGATATGGATCCAATTATGGAGTTGGCAGCTAAGCACGACTTATATGTTATTGAAGACTGTGCCCAGGCACACGGAGCCAAGTATAAAGGTACGTCAGTTGGTTCAATAGGTCATATCGGGGCATGGTCATTCTGTCAAGATAAGATCATGACTACTGGTGGAGAAGGTGGCATGGTTACCACCAATGATGAAGCATTATGGCGTACAATGTGGGCTTATAAAGATCATGGTAAAAGTTATGAGGCTGTATATGAGCGCAAACATCCTGCCGGGTTTCGTTGGCTTCATGAAAGCTTTGGCACTAATTGGCGTATGACCGAAATGCAGGCTGTCATTGGGCGTATACAATTGACCAGAATGTCGGCATGGACTAAAGCACGAAATGAGCATGCCCAAATGCTCGAAGAGGTTTGTTCTGAGTTTTCTATTGTGCGCGTGCCAAAAACGCCTGACTATATGCAGCATGCTCAATATAAATTTTATTGTTTTGTGAATCCCGATAATCTGAAAGAAGGTTGGAGCCGTGACCGAATCGTTGAGGAAATTGTGAGCAGAGGTGTACCTTGTTATCAGGGATCCTGTTCAGAAGTATATTTAGAAAAAGCATTTAACAAAACGGATTATCGGCCAAAAGAGGCACTGACAAATGCACAACTGTTAGGTGATACAAGTTTAATGTTTCTTGTGCACCCGACATTAACTCAAGATCAATTAGATAAGACTTGTTTGGCAGTAAAGGATGTTTTTGCTTTGGCACAAAAGAAGTAAGAAGTTGCTAGTTGGCGTTTCAGTTATGTTAACCTGTTGACGAAAGACGAGTTCTTTAAAGGGAATAAAATGAATATTATTTTAGAGAAGCTGTTATCCGCTCCACGAATCATCAAAAGAATGATTACTTATATAGTAGATTTAGGCATTCATATTTTTGCCTATATGCTAGCTTTATACTTAACATTTCAAAGTCTAGATATTGAAACTGCAAGTAATGGATTCTTCATTCATGCTGTAACTTCAATTATTAGCTCAATTGTATTGTTAGCTATATTAGGTTTTTATCGAGCCGTTAATCGTTTTGTTAGTTTTAAAATATTATTAGTGGTAGCTCTAGGGTCTTCTCTGTCGAGCTTTGCGTATTATTTTATTGGAAAGAGCTTATCAATCCCTTATGTAGTTGGATCTTCAACAGTGATATACGGTGCTGTACTGTGTATCTTATTAGGAGGCTCTCGCTTATTAGTTCGTTCATACTTTAGCATGAGATTTAACACCCAGAAAGGAAGGGTGGTTATTTATGGTGCTGGATCTGCGGGTCGTCAATTGGCTACGTCTTTAATTGCTGGTAACGAGTACTATCCAGTTGCTTTCATAGATGATGAAGAGTCGCTTGATGGTGTTGTCATTCAAGGTATAAGAGTGTACAGCGCTAGTAACTTGAAAAAGATTGTGAAAGTACATAATGCAGAAAAAGTACTACTGGCTTTGCCTAGCATCTCCAGAGCTCAAAGAAAGCTTATTATCGGACGTATTGAAAGAGCTGGTGTTGCGGTTCAAACCATACCGGGAATGGCAGACATTATTTCTGGCAAAATGAAGATTGATGAATTTCAAGATGTTGATATTGAAGACCTTTTGGGGCGTGATCCTGTTCCTCCTATGCAGGACTTACTTGATAAAAATATTAGAAACAAAGTTGTTATGGTAACGGGGGCGGGCGGTTCTATTGGTTCCGAGCTTTGCCGCCAAATCGTTCAATTACAGCCAACCACTTTAGTACTTTTCGAAATATCTGAATATGCTCTCTATCAAATTGAAAAGGAGCTGAATGAAGTCTGCCATAAATGCAATTTTGAGATAGCGATAAAACCAATTTTAGGTTCTGTTGTTGATAAAGATAAAGTCGGGCATGTTATGAAGCACTTTAAAGTAAGTACTTTATATCACGCTGCCGCTTATAAACATGTGCCAATGGTAGAGCATAATGTTATTGAAGGTATTACCAATAATGTATTTGGAACTATGAATACTGCTATGGCGGCGATTGATGCAAACGTTGAGAGCTTTGTATTAATTTCTACTGATAAGGCTGTTCGGCCAACCAATGTGATGGGTGCATCGAAGCGCATCGCTGAGCTTGTTTTACAAGGCTTAGCGACAAAAGACTCTAATACATGTTTCTCAATGGTTCGCTTTGGTAATGTGCTAGGTTCCTCTGGATCCGTTGTCCCTTTATTTAAAAAGCAAATAAAGCAAGGTGGGCCAATTACTGTCACACACCCTGATATCACTCGTTACTTTATGACTATCCCAGAAGCAGCACAGCTAGTTATTCAAGCTGGAGCTATGGGCAAAGGTGGAGATGTCTTTGTTCTTGATATGGGGGAGCCAGTTAAAATTGTAGAACTGGCTGAAAAGCTGATTTTGTTAATGGGTCTTGATGTTAAAAGTGAAGATAATCCTGAAGGCGATGTAGAAATCAGCTTCACCGGGCTGCGACCTGGTGAGAAGCTTTATGAAGAGTTATTGGTTGGTAATAACGTTCAAGGTACCAAGCACCCAAGAATTATGACTGCAAGTGAAGTGTTTTTGCCTTGGACCGAGATAGAAGACTATTTAAATAAGCTTTTAGTAGCATGTGACATCAATGCACAACAAAAGATTCGCAATATATTGATTTCAATGCCGGCTGACTTCAGCCCGTCTGATGGCATATCAGACTTACTTTGGGTGGGGGAGGATGCTTCCTCCAATAATATTGTGAATATCCCAAGCAGTAAGTTTTAATCAAGTAGACTTTACGGTTAATTTATTATTGCTCAACTTCATTAGACTGCCCCGATTAATATTGATAGGGTTCTTTCTTGAAATTTTTTTGAACAAACCTCAAATTTAGGTTTTATTACATGAATAATCAATCACTCACACACCTCAAGCAGCTAGAGTATGAGTCAATCCACATTATGCGGGAAGTTGTTGCCGAGTTTGATAAACCGGTAATGCTTTATTCTGTGGGTAAGGATTCGTCGGTTCTTCTTCATCTGGCACGCAAAGCTTTTGCGCCGGGTAAAATCCCATTTCCATTATTGCATGTTGATACTACATGGAAATTCCGCGAGATGATTGAGTTTCGTGACCGTATGGCCAAGGATTATGACTTTGAACTTTTAGTTCATCAAAATCCAGAAGGGCTTGCTATGAATATTAGCCCCTTCACACACGGTAGCTCGACACATACAGACATTATGAAGACTCAAGGCTTAAAACAGGCACTCGATCAGTATCAATTTGATGCTGCTTTCGGTGGCGCACGCCGTGATGAAGAGAAGTCTCGAGCCAAAGAACGTGTTTATTCTTTCCGTGACAAGAAGCACAGGTGGGATCCAAAGAATCAAAGACCTGAGTTGTGGAATATCTACAACGGTAAAGTTCACAAAGGTGAAAGCATTCGAGTGTTCCCTTTATCCAACTGGACTGAGTTGGATATTTGGCAGTATATATACTTGGAGAATATCCAAATTCCTGAACTGTACTTTTCAAAAGAGCGTCCGGTCGTTGAGCGTGATGGCACCTTGATTATGGTTGATGATGAACGCATGCCACTGGAAGAGGGTGAAACACCAATGATGAAGAAAGTACGATTCCGTACTTTAGGTTGTTACCCACTGACGGGCGCTGTGGAGTCTGAAGCAGATACTCTCCCAGCCATTATACAAGAAATGTTATTAACTAAAACTTCTGAGCGTCAAGGTCGTGTCATAGATCATGACAGCACCGGCTCAATGGAAAAGAAAAAAATTGAGGGGTACTTCTAATGTCACACGCTTCACCTTTGATTCAAGAAGATATCCTTAGTTATCTTGACCAACATGAGAATAAAGAGTTACTGCGTTTTATTACCTGCGGTAGTGTGGATGATGGTAAGAGTACATTAATAGGTCGCTTACTACACGACAGCAAAATGATTTTTGAAGATCAGCTTGCTGCGATTACAGAAGACAGCAAAAAGTCTGGCACAACAGGTGATAAGGTTGACTTGGCTTTACTAGTAGATGGTTTGCAATCTGAGCGTGAGCAGGGCATTACTATTGATGTTGCTTATCGCTACTTTTCTACGGATAAGCGAAAGTTCATTATTGCTGATACCCCTGGACATGAGCAGTACACACGTAACATGGCTACCGGGGCTTCGACTTCGGATCTTGCCATTATCTTGATTGATGCTCGCTACGGTGTACAAACACAAACACGTCGCCATAGTTTTATTTGCTCATTACTTGGTATTAAGCACGTCATTGTCGCGGTTAATAAAATGGACTTGGTGGACTATTCACAAGAAGTTTACAAGTCGATTCAGGCTGATTATCTGAAGTTAGCCGGTACATTGGATATTCCGGATATCCGCTTTGTACCGATTTCAGCACTAGACGGTGATAATGTGGTGAATCCTAGCGAGAATATGAAATGGTTCCGTGGTTCGCCATTAATGCACTATCTTGAGATTACTGAGATAGCCCATGATATCAATCTTGAAGATTTTAGGTTCCCTGTTCAGTATGTGAACCGGCCTAATTTAAATTTCCGTGGTTATGCCGGCACCATTACATCGGGAACGATCAGCGTGGGTGATACTATCCGTGCTTTACCTTCCGGAAAATTGAGCACCATAAAGTCAATAGTCACTTTTGAAGGTGAACTTGAAGAAGCAACGGCACCAATGGCTGTGACTATAACGCTGAATGACGAAATCGATATTAGTCGCGGTGATATGATTGTTAAGAAGGATAACTTACCGCACGTTTCTTCGCGAATGCGTGCAAAGATTGTCTGGATGCATGAGCAACCATTGACGGAGCATAAAGAGTATTACATTAAGTTCAACAGTAAATTAACTTCGGGCGAGTTCGATAAAATTCATCATCGGATTGATGTGAATACAATGGCGGAACATCCCGCTGGTCAATTAGAGCTGAATGAAATTGGTTTGGTTGATCTTGAGGTGGGCGAAAAAGTGATGTTTGACGACTATCGCTCAAATCATAAAACCGGCGCCTTTATCATTATCGACCGTTTGAGTAATGTGACGGTTGGTGCGGGAATGATCGAACAACCATTATCTGATTCGGAAGAACCGGGTGAGCCTGCAGATGTCAGTGCTTTTGAACTAGAGCTTAATCAATTTGTCAGAAAGCATTTCCCACACTGGGGTGCCAAAGATATTTCGAATACTAAGTAGCAACTGTTGGAAGCGGTATGCTACTAGAGCAAGCTTACGTTTTTAGTGTCATTCTAGCCATGCTGGCTGGGCTGGTTTTTAACCTGGCTCGGCCTGCGTGGCTTTTTTCGTTAGCAGCCTTAGCGCTTTATTTTCCGGGCTTTGTCCCTGCTGAGCGCTTCTTTAGTCATGCAGTAAACCCGGCAGTATTAACTTTAGTATTGTTATTAGTCTGCTCTATTGCACTTGAACGAACTCGTGCTTTAGCCTGGGTCAGTAAGCAATTATTCAGTAAAAGCCAATTTATTACTTTGGCTAAGATGGGCGGGCTGGTAGCCACCAGTTCTGCATTCTTGAATAACACAGCGATTGTTGCTTCGTTAATGGCCGCTGTTCGTAATAATTCCAGTCAATCAGCAAAACGCCTTCTAATACCACTATCTTACTTTGCAATTCTTGGCGGGACATTAACCCTGATCGGTACTTCTACCAACCTGGTTGTGAACAGTTTTCTTGTGGATTTTGGTCAGGCAGGCTTTAATTTCTTTGACTTTTTGCCAGTTGGATTGGCTATTTTATTAGTCTGCGGCATTGCAGTTATTATTGTCAGTTATTGGCTCCCCGAAGGTAAAATTGCCGGTACCGTCAGTCGTGAGTACTTTCTTGAAGCCAAAGTTGATAGTGACAGCAGTCTGATAGGACGAACGGTTCATCAGGCAGGACTGACAACCATAACCGATCTAGATTTGGTCGAGATAGTTCGAAGCGAACAAGTGATAGCCCCTGTGGAACATGACTTTGAGCTGGAAGAGGGTGATCTGTTAATTTACTGTGGTGACGTAAAATTAGCTAAACAACTCGCTAGCATAAAAGGCTTAAGTGTTTTTGCTGAAGATTCGGGATTACTGGATAAACATCTTAAAGAAGTTATCGTAAGCCCGATGTCGACTTTGATCGGACGCACTTTAAAGCAAAGTAGCTTCCGCGCGCATTTTGATGCAGCAGTAGTCGCGATTGGACGTAATGGTGGACGCTTATCGGGAGCCCTTGGCGAAGTCGAAATTCGTGCTGGTGATAAGTTGGTTATTGCAACAGGCCGTGACTTTTACAAGCGCCCTAACATCGAACGTAATTTCATCTTTCTGGATAATGTAAAGTTACATCCTCCTCTTAAAATTTCTCAAGAGATTATTACATTTACTGGGTTCTTCCTGGCGATAACCTGTGCTGCATTTGGTTTGGTTGATCTACTCACTGCGTTAATCGCATATTTGATACTCATATTTGCGACCAAGGTTATAAGCGCTACTGAAGTTCGTCGACGGTTGCCGCTGGATATATGGTTGGTTATAGCATCGGCCCTTGCTATAGCCGATGTTTTTAATCAGGTAGGGGTTGCTAGTTTAATAGCAAGTGGTGTTACCGGCTTATTTCATATTGAAGGAAGCAATGATGTAACAGGGATTTATCTGTCCTTTATTAGCATCTATCTCTTGACCTGGATTATCACTGAGATGGTAACTAATAATGCGGCTGCTGCGCTGATGTTTCCGATAGCATTCGGATTGGCTGAATCGATAGGAGTTAGTTACATGCCGTTTGTCATGGCTGTGGCATACGGTGCTTCGGCCAGCTTTATCAGCCCTTATGGCTATCAAACCAACTTAATGGTCATGAATGCTGGTAACTATAGTTTCAAAGATTTTGCTAAAGTAGGCTGGCTGGTTTCTCTGTGCTTCACTACCGTGGCACTGATCATGATTCCCATTGTGTTTCCATTTTAGTAAAACTGGAGTTTGTTTTCATGACAGAAAATATAGTTTGGCATCATCATAATGTAACCCATGAAGATCGTTGCCAGCAGAAAAGTCAAAAGCCTTGTGTTCTTTGGTTTACCGGCTTGTCTGGCTCGGGTAAGTCAACGGTAGCCAATGCTGTTGAGGCTCTTCTTTTTCAGAATGGAAATCACAGCTATCTGCTTGACGGTGATAACGTTAGGCATGGTTTGAATAAAGATTTATCCTTTACTGATTCTGATAGAGTCGAAAATATCCGTCGCATTGGTGAAGTTAGTAAATTGTTCACTGACTCGGGCTTGATCGTATTGTCTGCATTCATTTCACCATTTAAAGCTGACCGTCAACAAGTTCGTGATTTGCTTGAAGAAGGACAGTTCGTTGAGGTATTTGTTGATACACCTTTGGAAATTTGTGAGCAACGAGATCCTAAGGGACTGTATAAAAAGGCTCGCGCAGGTGATATTAAAAACTTTACCGGGCTTGATTCTCCCTATGAAGCTCCACAAGCCCCTGAGATTCACCTAAAAACCAACGAACACTCAATTGATGAGTTGGCACAGCAAGTCCTGCAATATTTACGCCGTAACGGCTTCATATCCTAAAATAATTGCTTGAACCGCTAAAAGATTATGGTAGAATTCCCGCTCTCAAAATAGTCGCGTAGCTCAGCTGGTTAGAGCACCACCTTGACATGGTGGGGGTCGGTGGTTCGAGTCCACTCGCGACTACCAAATATAAAAAAAGCCGTGCTTGTCACGGCTTTTTTTATATTTGAAAGATACGGCTGAGAACCACCGAAGGTGGTTTGACAAAATTGCCAGGAGCAATTTTGAACAGACTTTAGTCTGGCCCGAAGGGCGAGGGCAGGATAGCCCGAGTAGTCCACTTGCTACTGGAAATGTAGGTCGGAAAAGACCTTTCAGGTCGTCTTCCGACATTAACAATATCAATCGTCAGATGCTGTAAGTTACTACGGTTTGGGTGTTGGATGGCGTTGCTTCGGCGCTGTTCCAATCTATGAGAGGCATAGCACCATCAACTATGTCATTCCAGGCTTGATCTGGAACCTAGTGATTTTAAGAGATTTAAAGAGCGGATTCTGAATTAAATTCAGAATGACATTCCTAGAGAGAGTGGTTGCTGGGGGCTTAGATACGCCCTGTGTTCAATGACCTTTAATCACTAGTCTTATCTTTAAATTCACACAGATCTTCAATTATGCAGCTGCCGCAGCGGGGTTTTCTGGCGAGGCAGGTGTAGCGGCCGTGCAGGATTAGCCAATGGTGAGCATCAAGCAGGAATTCTTCAGGGACAAACTTAAGTAGCTTTTCTTCGACCTGGCGGACGTTTTTTCCGGGCGCGATTTTGGTACGGTTAGATACACGGAAGATGTGTGTATCTACGGCCATGGCAGGTTGTCTGAAAGCGGTGTTGAGAACCACATTGGCGGTTTTGCGGCCAACGCCAGCCAGTGCTTCGAGGTCTTTGCGATTGTCTGGAACGATAGAATTATGTTTTTCGATCAGGTCCTTACAGCATGAAATGACGTTTTTGGCTTTACTGTTAAACAGGCCAATGGTTTTGATGTATTCCTTGAGTCCTTCTTCTCCCAGGGTATAAATAGCTTCGGGTGTATTGGCTACCGGATAGAGTTTACGGGTTGCTTTGTTAACTCCAACGTCGGTTGCTTGCGCCGATAAAATGACGGCAATCAGCAACTCGAAAGTGGAGCTGTATTCCAGTTCAGTTTCTGGGTTGGGATTATGGTCACGCAGTCGCTCGAATATCTCCTGACGCTTGGCTTTATTCATGACTTAAAGCCTCGCCACTTTGAACGGGTGCTGCTTTGGTTGCTTTGGCACGTTCAGCTCTTTTGTTATCAATACCATTTTTTATAGCGATCAGAATTCCCAGTCCAACGAATGCACCTGGTGGCAATATTGCGAAGAGGAATGTTGAGTCGGTCAGATAAAAAGAAATCGTCAAGTCACTGGCCCACTCACCAAACAGTTGTTCGGCACCAGAGAAGAGAGTGCCTTGACCAATCATTTCGCGTAACGCCCCTAGCGTACATAATACGGCTGTAAAGCCTAAACCTTGCATGACGCCATCAAGCAGTGATGGGAAGAATTTGTTTTTAGATGCGAAAGCTTCGGCGCGGCCAATGATGGCGCAGTTAGTGACGATCAACGGAATGAAAATACCGAGTGTTAAATAAAGATCGTAAGTGAAGGCATTCATGATCAGACCAACATTCGTCACAAAGCTGGCAATCATCATAACGAAAATCGGGATACGTATTTCTTTGGGAATATAGTTTCGAACCAGCGACACAGAGCCGTTCGAGCCGGCCAACACCCAGGTGGTGGCAAGACCAAGTGCCAGGCCATTAATAAAGGTATTACTGACTGCCAGTAATGGACATAGGCCAAGTAATTGTACCAGCGCTGGATTGTTGTCCCATAGGCCGTTTTTGATGATGGTCTTGTGTTCGGAATTAATCATTATTTCCTCCACAGTTTTGTGGTCCTTCGAACAGCTGTTGCTTGTTGTTTTCGAAGAAGACCAATGTTTTTGCGACTTGCTGAATGACGGCACGCGGCGTAATGGTTGCTCCGGTGAAGGCATCAAATTGGCCTCCATCTTTACTGACCGTCCATTCTTCAATATTTGGATTGCTTAATGATTTACCTTCAAACTTTAATATCCAGTCGCTTTTTTTAGCGTCAACTTTATCGCCAAGCCCTGGCGTTTCTTTGTGATCAGTAACGCGCACGCCAGTTATAGTACCGTCTGCATAAATACCCACTACCATGCTTATTTTTCCGCTGTAGCCATTCGGAGCTATTGACTCCATTACCACGGCAACAGGCTCTCCATTCTGCCGCATGCGATAGGCTTTCAACGGTTTGTTGGAACCTAGGTCACCGGCATCGGCTATTAATGTACAGTCATGATAGACGTCATTATTGTATTCACTTTGCTCTACTAATTGATTTAAGGTTCGTGCCAGAGCCGCTTCCATCTCTCCAGCAATAGTGTCGCGCGTAATGTAGTAGGTTATCGCAATTAGGCCCACGCACACTGCCGCAAAAATCGCCAGAATCAATCCGTTCTTACTAATCATTTTAGTGAGCATCGGTATCTCCTTGTGGACGTTTTGCTTTGTGGCCATAAACTTTGGGTTTGGTGTAATAGTCGAGCATCGGTACGGTCATGTTCATCAGCAACACAGCAAAAGCGATAGCATCAGGGTAACCGCCAAAAGTTCTGATAAGAATAGTGATAACGCCAATGCCTAAACCAAAAATCCAGCGACCTTTCGGTGTAGTGGATGCGGTCACAGGATCGGTCGCAATGAAGAATGCGCCAAGCATGGTTGCGCCCGCGAATAGGTGGAAGCTTGGTGATAAGTAGTGGTCGCTGTTACTGGCAAACATTACGAATGACATGAGCACCATCCCTAAAAGCATTCCTACTGGAATCTGCCAGCCAATGACTTTACGGAACATCAGTACCAAGCCACCGCCAAGGAAGCCTAGGTTAACCCACTGCCAACCAGAACCAGATAAGCCATTAATCACTGCGTGAGTTTCAATTTCGGCCAGGCGATAACCCTGAGCCAACTCTGTTTTAACATGATCGAGAGGAGTAGCCATGGTAAATCCATCTACTCCCATGCGCGCTGCTGTTATCGAGTCGCCACTCATGCTGGTGCCCGTAAAAATGTAGGATACCGCATCCATAAAGCCAATTGGATTTTGAGCCAGATCAGCTGGTGGAAGCCATGAGGTCATTTCCAGCGGGAAGGAGATCAGCAGTAGTACGTAGCCAACCATCGCAGGATTAAACAGGTTATTGCCCAAGCCGCCATAAACATGTTTGGCAAACACCATAGCGAATGAAACGCCGAGAACTGTCATCCACCAGGGAAGCAGGGGCGGGATAGCGAGAGCCAATAACCAGCCGGTAACTAGCGCGCTACCGTCGAATAAAGTGGGCGCCACTGGACGTTGACGAATTTTCAGAATGAGAGCTTCGGTGGCCAGCGCTGTGATGCTGGCGAGAATGATGTTAATAATGACTCCGACACCAAAGAAATAGACTAGCGCGAATAAGCCTGGCAGAGTTGCTCCAATAACCCACAGCATCACCTCGGTGACTGACGTCGGCTTTTTGGCAAATGGCGAAGAGATCAGGCTCATGCGTCAGTATCCTTGTTGTCGGTTTTTGTATGTGGCGATTCAGTGCCAGGTTCATCGTCCTGCTGTGCTTTTTTCGCTTTTACTCGAGCAAGCGCTGCGGCAACTGCTGATTTTTTTGCATCATCTTCATTGGTTGCTTCGGCTGCTTTTCGTCTTGCTTCTGCTGCCTTGCGATGTTTCTCCGCTTTCTCACGCTTCACGCGTTCCAGTCGCTCCTGGCGAGCTTCATGGCGTAAGCGTGCTTTATCGGCTTTGGTCTTTTCCACTTTTTGGTTGCGAATGGTAGACTTGGCGTAGCGATAGTATTGCACTAGTGGAATATCACTTGGACACACATACGCACAGGCACCGCACTCGATGCAATCAAACAAATCGTACTCTTCGGCTTTTTCAAATTCATCAGACTTGGCGTGCCAATATAATTGTTGAGGCAATAAAGAGGCGGGACAGGCATCCATGCAGGCGCCACAACGAATACAAGGCAGAGCTAAGTGATCGTGTTTCAACTCTTTAGGCGCGGCCATAATGACACAGTTAGTAGCTTTGACAATGCCCACTTTAGGGTTCGGTAATTCAAAACCCATCATGGGGCCACCCATCACCAGTACGCCAGGATTATTAGCGTCACAGATCGACATTAAATGCTCGACCGGAGTGCCAAAAGGTATCCGATAGTTGCCCGGCTTTTGGCATGCTTCACCAGTCAGGGTGACAATGCGTGACACTAGTGGTTTACCAAACTCAAAGGCTTCGTAAATCGCGAAGCAGGTGCCAACGTTGTGCATGACCAGCCCTAAGTCAGCCGGTAATCCACCATGCGGAACCTCTTTACCAGTCAACAACTGGATGAGCTGCTTTTCGCCACCGCTTGGATATTTGGTCGGCACTACAGCAATTTTGACTGTGTCCATTCCAAGCTCTTTTCGTGCCGCTACTAAAGCGTCAATGGCATCAGGTTTATTGTCTTCAATGCCAATGATAATCTTTAAGTTTTGGTAGAGCTGGCTAATGATTTGCGCACCTTTTAAAACTTCTACCGCATGTTCTTGCAGCAAACGATCATCGCAGGTGATATAAGGTTCGCACTCGGCTGCATTGATAATCAGGGTGTCGATTCCTGACTCTCGCTTGAGTTTGATATGGGCCGGGAATGAGGCGCCACCTAAACCGACAATACCGCTTTCACAAATGTGCGCCAGGATTTCCGCACGTTGTAAATTATGAGTATTGGGCTTGGGACTTAAATCGCACCACTGATCTTTGCCATCGGTTTCGATGACCACGCATAAATCATCAAGGCCGGAAGGATGCGCGATGGGACGTTTTTCAATCGCCACAACAGTACCAGAACTGGGAGCGTGGTGATGGGTGCTGAAAATACCATCACTCTCAGCTATGACCTGACCTTTTAATACAGTGTCACCAACATTCACAACGGGTAGCGAGCGGTTTCCAGCCTGCCCTTTAAGGTTGATGACTAGCTGTTTGGGTAGTGGAATATCCTGAATCGATGTCTGGTTCGATTGGACTTTGTGTTCCTTGGGATGAATACCACCGGGAAACTCGAAAATGGGGATTTCAGATTTATAGTTGGAGCGTTCCATTAATGGGACTCCTTACTGAAAATCTGCTTGATAGGAATTTGATTTAACTCCATCTGTTCCGGCTGTTGCCATTTCCAGGTAGAAACAGTCTGTGGAATTTCAAGCATGTCGATGCAGTCTACTGGGCAGGGTTCAACACATAAGTCGCAGCCTGTACACTCGTCAATAATGACGGTATGCATTAGCTTTGGAGCGCCTAAAATGGCGTCGACAGGACAGGCCTGAATACATTTGGTACAACCGATGCACTCGTCTTCGCGGATATAAGCAACACGCGGTGGTTGTTCTTCGCCACGCTCTTCATCGAGAGGTATCACTTCACGACCAAGTAGATCTGCCAGTGCCTTAACGCCGGCTTCGCCGCCCGGAGGGCACTTATTAATTTCATCACCATTGGCGATGGCTTCGGCATAGGGCTTGCAGCCGGGATAACCGCATTGGCCGCATTGTGTTTGTGGCAATATATCATTGATCTGATCAACAATCGGGTCGCCTTCAACCTTGAACTTCACCGACGCGAAGCCAAGAATGGCGCCGAAAATCAGGCCAAGCACAGCAAGAATAATAACTGCTACGAGTAAATCCATGGACAACCTTACAGCTTAACGAGGCCAGAAAAGCCCATGAAAGCGAGCGACATCAGCCCCGCAGTGATCATTGCTATTGAAGCGCCCTTGAAAGGGAGTGGTACATCTGCCGCAGCCAAACGCTCACGCATAGCCGCAAATAAAATCAGAACCAGTGAAAAACCAACCGCTGCGCCAAAACCATAAATTACTGACTGTACAAAGTTATGAGCTTCATTAACGTTAAGCAACGCAACGCCTAATACCGCGCAGTTGGTAGTAATTAAAGGCAGGAAAATACCCAGCAAGCGATACAGAATCGGGCTGGTCTTATGAATAATCATTTCCGTCAATTGCACCATAACGGCAATGACCAAAATGAAGGAAAGGGTTTGCAGGTACTCCATGCCAAGAGGGGCAAGGATAAAGGTATTAACGATGTAACTCAGCGCAGAAGCAAGTGTTAGAACAAAAGTGGTTGCCACTGACATACCTATGGCCGTTTCCAGTTTTCCGGACACGCCCATGAATGGACAAAGCCCAAGGAACTTCACCAGAACAAAATTATTGACCAAAACGGTACCGATAAAGAGTAGCAGATACTCGCCCATCAGCTGATAACACCTTGTTTTTGCGCAATTTTCGCGACGGAATGAATCGAAAGCGACAATGAGTAAATCTTGCCATCGAAAGACTGCATATTATGAGGGATAGGCGGTTTCTAAACAACCACAGAAAGTTTAGGGGAAATGACCTGGATCAAGAGGATAATCATGTGAGGATATCATTTTTTAAGGACAACTCATGAGTTGTCCGTACTAAGGGCGGACTCTTGCCCGTACCTCATATTCGTCATTCCGGGCTCGCTCCGGAATCCAGTGATGTTAAAGAGCAGACTCCCTAAAGGGATTTCCTTCGGTCGCCTGAATTAAATTCAGGATGACATTCCTTGGGGGATATTTCTCTGTTGGCAAGTGTCATTCCTTAAATGTGTTCTAAGAAGTCTGCCAGGGTCAATCTTTGGCAAAAGCCTATTATTCTTATCATCATCTAGGTAATTCAGGATCTTGGGCGACCGCAGGTCGCCCCTACATTATGCTTGTCATTGCTTGGGTGTTGAGTTTTTGGGTGAGTATGGGCGAACACCATTTCTCCCATGGGCTGGTTCGGCGTTGTAGGGACAACTCATGAGTTGTCCGTACTAAGGGCGGACCCTTGCCCGTACCTCATATTCGTCATTCCGGGCTTGACCCGGATTAAAGTCGTCTGGAACGATTTTAAACAGCGAAGCTGGCCTCTGGTGAAATAAAGGTGACCAAAGGAAATCCCTTTAGGGAATGTATTTCATAATCTGCTCTAATTTGATGGGTTACGCTTTGCTAACCCATCCTATAGTACTTATGCCTTACACTGTGAATAAGGAGGCGCATGATCAAGGTCATGCTTTATTTGCTGTGCAATTCTTATAATGAGCTAACTCCAACAATTGATGAATCTTTATGGCTGAATCCTATGGCGTTCTAAACCTTCCTTTTGCTGATAATGTGAAGTCTGTTTTATTACCTAAATTCGCTTCTGTTCTGGCTCCGAATAATTTGGGTTCTTGTATGGTCTGGGTGCCACAGGTGATTAATCGGAAAGTGATTGAGTCAGTGCTAAATCGTGTGTTGCAGGAGCAGGTTGCGGATGGCGACTTCGATTATCTGACCGACAAGTGGTTGCAGGTTGAAATCAGGGATGCGCGATTGTTTGTGACGCTTGGTTTTCGTAATGGTCAGTTTGTCTGTCGTGAGGTTGTGCGCCAGGCGTGCGAGGCAAATGCTCATTTGTCGGTTATGACGGTTGATGCGATTGATATGGTACAGCACAAGGTTGATCCGGATACGTTATTTTTCCAGCGAAAGTTAACCATTGGTGGTGATACGGAGTTGGCGCATCATGTTAAAAATACGCTGGATACGCTAGACCCTGAGGCTATACCAAAAGTGGTGCTGACGCTGTTGCAGCACTATCAGGCGATCATTTCCAGGCCTGCCATCTGAAACCAGTAGCCGTTGCAATATTCGCGAGTGTTGTCTGTAAAATTAACGGTTGCTTGGTTGCTGTTAATGGCATCAGTCAATGCATGAATAACCTCTAGGGTTGTTTCCGGTGCTACGGGCACAATACGCGCATAATCGATTCCAGCGGCTTCTAGTTTCTGCCAGTGATTGAGTAAATTGCTGACTTTTCCTGATTGAGTCTGGATGCCATTAATCTGGGCAAAGCTATCGCCTTCGCGAGTTTTGACAGGAATACCTTCCACATCATCTTTGCATTTAAACTGGCAGCGATCTTTGGGCAGATCATGATGGCGAGCGGTGAAGCAGCGAGCTGAATAGGCCAGTGGCATTCGCCCATAAACCTGATATTCAAGTTCTACGCCAAGCTCCTGTGCTTTGGGCACGACGGGTTTAAGATCTTGCTGGCCAAGTTCAACCGGAATGTTCCAGCGGGTCATGCCTAATTTGTTGAACAGACTTAGCGACTGGTTGTTATAGATATTGATGGCATTGCCGGCAACAAACGGCCTGCTGGCTTGATTGGCAACTTGTATCGCTGACATGTCATTGGCTTCGATCAGGAAATCACCTTGCTGGACAATGTTTTTCAGGTAGTTCAACTCTGATTCGGCTTCGAGCAAGGTCATGGCTGAAAGCACTACCTGTTTGCCGTTGCTGGCTAACAGCTTGCCAATCTCAATCCAGTCTTGCAGAGTCATGCTGCGACGTTTTGAGCAAACGGTTTCACCCAGATAGACGGCATCAATATCGGTGTCAGCAACTTGCTGGTAAAAGTCCTGATAGGCTTGTTTGGTCCAGAAATAAGGGACGGCTGCGAGTGTTGTTTTCATAGTGTTTATTGCCAGCTGCGTTCATAGGCGCCAATGGTCGTTTGGCGGCCCTCTGACAGTGCTGTGAGCTTCTGTTTGTCCTGTTCGGTGGGTTTGACTGAGTTTTTGAGGACTGAGTCAATCGCTTTGCGCCAGACGTTGGCCACTGTTTCAATGTAGGCAGGGCTGCGCTGGCGACCTTCTATTTTGATCGCTACCACACCGGCCTGGTGCAGTTCAGGTAGAATGTCCATGGTGTTCAGACTGGTGGGTTCTTCCAGGGCGTATTCGATATTACCTTCAACTTCAAAGCGGCCTTTGCAAAGCGTCGGGTAGCCTGCATTTTCGCCTTCTTCAAATTGGTCAATCAGCAGGTGGTTTAATCGACTCTTGAGCACGCCTTCATTTTCTTCCCAGCGCACATGAGAAGAGGGCGAGCAGACGCCCTGGGTATTCGGTGATTCGCCGGTTAAGTAAGACGATAAGTAGCAGCGACCTTCGGCCATGATGCAGAGACTGCCAAAGCCAAACACCTCAATTTCTACCGGTGATTTTTGTGCTAATTGAGTGACCTGCTTTAATGATAAAACGCGCGGTAAAACTGCGCGCTTAATGCCAAAATTCTGATGATAAAAATTCAGCGCTTCAAGATTAGTTGCCGAGGCCTGCACTGATAAATGAATGGGGAAATCACCTGAACGCGAACGGATATAGTCCATGATGCCACTGTCAGCAACAATCAGGCTATCAATCCCAATCCCCATAGCCATATCGACACTGGATGCCCATGTTTGCCAGCCGTCCTGTCTGGGGTAGGTATTGATCGCGCAATATACCTTGCAGTTATTTTTATGAGCGTAGTCGATGCCTTTGTGCAGATGTTTTTCGCTAAAGTTCAGACCTGAAAAATGGCGCGCATTGGTTGCATTTTTAAAGCCGATATAAACGGCATCAGCGCCTTGATCAACGGCTTTGACTAATGACGGGTAATTGCCCGCTGGACATACTAATTCCATGAATTGATTTAACCTGCTTGTTTGGTGTTTTTTAGAAGTTGTAGATTCAAACTGGCATTAAAAACGGCACGAAAAATACAGACCAGATCCAGCTGGTGATAAAGCGTAGGGTTTTGCGAACAGATATTGTTGATGATTTGGCGTTCGCGTTCCGGGCAGTGTAATGGCAAGCCCAGCTCACCTTTCAGATCTGAGATCTGGTCAATCACTTGAGAGCGTTGTTTCAACAGCGTTAAAAGCTGCTCATCAATGGTATCGATTTGTGAGCGTAATTGGTCAAGTGGCATCATGGTTTCATTCTCCATAGCACTTATGCAAACAGTTTGCATATCTTTCTTCATGTCAGAGCAATGAGCACATTCTATGGCTAGCCTTTGGCAAAGCCCTTGATATGAATCAAACAAGTGAGGATGTTTTTGAGAGTGAATTGTAGGGACAGCTCATGACTTGTCCGTAGGGCGGGCCTTGGCCCGCCATATATCCGGTGGGCTAAAGCCCACTATACGTCGGATACTTATTTAGGATCCTGGGCGACGGCAGCTCGCCCCTACCATAATGTTTGTGTTTTCATAGGATGGGTTAGGCTTCAGCCGTAACCCATCAAGAAAGCAATCGATGGGTTACGCTCAAAGAGCTAACCCATCCTATAATTGGCACTGCTGCGTGATTTTTTACTGAGTCTTCGACTTTATATCGATATGGTTTACACTGACCGCATCTTTGAATGACTTAACGTTTGTTATGACTATGATTCGTACAGTTATCTTTACCTTTATCGGCTTGCTGCTGTCTCTTATGCTGAGCTTTGCTGCCTATGCCAGCTCGGAGGGCAAAGAAGCGCCAGCGATTATTGATTACCTGAGTATTCATCATCCGGTGGTGGCTGAAAAGGGCATGGTGGTGTCGCAGCAGTATATTGCCAGTCGTGTCGGCCGTGATATTTTGCGTAAAGGCGGTAATGCGGTTGATGCTGCGGTGGCGACGTCGCTAGCCTTGGCGGTGGTTCTGCCACGTGCTGGAAACTTGGGTGGTGGCGGTTTTATGCTGGTTCACCTTGCCGAGAAAGGCGAAACGGTGGCGATTGATTATCGTGAAATGGCACCCGCTAAAGCGCATCGTAATCTGTTTCTAAATGCTGATGGCAGTGTCAATCCTATTAAAGCACGCTTTAGTCATTTGTCGGCAGGGGTGCCGGGAACCGTTGCGGGCATGGAGTTAGCCTTGGAGCAATACGGAACAATGGACTGGGAAGAGGTTATTCAGCCGGCCATTGATTTGGCGGAGAATGGATTTGAGGTGACCTGGGATTTGTCCAATAACCTGGAGCGCCGTCGTAGCCGTATGCTAAACGAGGCGACTCGTAAGGCTTTTTATAAAGAGGATGGCTCTACCTATCAGGCTGGAGAAATCTTTAAGCAACCTGATTTGGCCTGGTCGCTTAAGCAACTACAGAAGCACGGCTCAAAAGCATTTTATGAAGGTGAGATTGCCAAGCGACTGGTTGCGGATATGGCAAAGCATGGTGGCCTGATTACGCTGGAAGACCTTGCTAATTATAAGCCTGTGGTTCGCAAGCCATTAACGGGCGATTATCGTGGGCACCAGATTGTAACCATGCCTCCATCAAGCTCTGGTGGTGTACACCTGATTCAAATGCTCAATATTCTTGAGCATTTCCCGATTAAAGAGATGGGCGTCAATTCTGCCAATTCTATCCACGTCATGACCGAAAGCATGAAACGTGCTTATGCTGATCGAAGCAAGCACCTTGGCGATACCGATTTTTATGACGTGCCCTTAGAATGGCTGACAAGCAAAGTGTATGCCAAGAAGCTGGCCAAGACCATTGAAATGGATAAGGTGACGCCATCCAGCGAGATTAGTGCTGGTACAAAACCAAAATACGAAAGTCCAGACACCACGCATTTTTCGGTGGTGGATCAATGGGGCAATGCAGTTTCCAATACCTACACCCTGAACTTTTCCTATGGCTCAGGGATTGTTGCCGAAGGCACCGGGATATTGCTTAACAACGAAATGGATGATTTTTCCTCCAAGCCCGGTACTCCGAATGCCTATGGTTTGATTGGTGGTGAAGCCAATGCCATTGAGCCTCAAAAGCGTCCTTTAAGCTCGATGACTCCAACCATGGTCTTCAAAGACGGCAAAGTGAAACTGGTTACTGGAAGTCCAGGCGGTAGTCGAATCATTACGACGGTGCTGCAAATGGTGGTCAACGTCGTCGATCATGAGATGAATGTCGCTGAAGCCACCCATACCGCACGTTTCCATCATCAATGGCTGCCGGATCGCTTGTTTGTCGAGCCTGCAATAAGCCCAGATACGCGAGATCTTTTAAAAGCGAGAGGCTACGAGTTGTATGACTCAAGTACCATGGGCAGCACTCAATCCATACAGGTGGAAGACTATATTTACGGTTCTGCCGATCCGCGCAGACCAAACGCCGAAGCAGCGGGGTATTGAGTTCCTGATTGAAGATCGTATTAACTGTAGGGACAACTCATGAGTTGTCCTTTCTCAAACTCCCCATCATAATGAAACTCTAAGATATATCTAAAAATTATGAGAATCAGTTCGCACTGCGAACTATCCAAGCCTGATTTACCTTACCTATAGAACGCTAAATCTATAGAATGCGCCTTGTTTTTGTTAAGCCTACCCATCTAGAAAGGATTTTATGAAACAAGGATGTTCTACCTGTTTAATCAATGACATAAGTAATACTGCTGTTTCACAGGATAGTGATAATCAAACAGCAACCTTGAGCATTGAAACCCAAGCGTTAAGCCAAATAGCATTAGAAGAATCCAAAGGCCCTAGCTGGAGCAAGCCCTGGATTGATCCTGTCTTAAAAGACACTTTATTCAACGTTTTCTCGGATGACGAGTCACCAAACCATCAACTAAACACCTATTTATTGCTCGATGCCGCCCAGGTGACTTCGCTTGAGGGTGTTTTCAGTTTGGCCAAAGCCGAAGACTTGGGTGTGCAATGTTTGCTTGGAGGCGAGGCTCAAAAAGACCTTAAAGATTATGCCCCCTATCTAATCAACCTGACTCTATTGCAGCAGCAGTTAGAAGAAGACGATATTCCAAGCTTCCACCGCGATGTCTTTATCCGTTATTGGGGCAAGCACTGCGGGATCTTTCTGCACAGCTATGCGGATTTAAATACTGTGGCACGCCACTGTAAAAAATTCATCAAACTGAAAGATGATAATGACCAGTGGTATTTCTTTCGCTTTTATGACCCTCGTGTGGCGCAGGACTATTTCGGTTGGATGCAAAATGATAGCGCACGAATTGCGAAATGGTTTGGCATAAAGCAGGGCGAGCCGTTGATTCAGTCATTGATTCTAGAAGCTGAAGAAGGGCAGGGCTTCACCAGGATTGAGCCAAGGAATTATGAGCAGCTTAATGATCATAGTTCGATTGGTCTGACAGAGGTAGAACTTGGCTGGATGCAGCAAAGCCGCTGGCAGCGTACCAAAAGAGCAATCTATCAATCTCTGCAACAAGAACTATCCGAAGAGCCTTTCCACTTGGGCAAGCTGGAGCGAAACTTGGTGGGAAGCTGGTGTGAAGAAGCATTGCGCCATGATTACACCACAGAAAGAGCCGTTTATGATTACGCTTATAGTCACGCATTGGCATATCATTTTGAACTGGATTTGGCTGAGGTTAATGACTGCCTGGTTGCCAAGGACGATTCAGATGTAGAAAAAGCCAAAGAGTTACACCAGATTTTACTCAACGCCATCAATACCTATCGCATGAACCAACAGGAAGAATAATCAACATGGGACGTGAACAATTTTCTGCGACGCAATCTGCAACTGATCCAATACTGCCTTGTGAAAAAGGTATTCGACCGATATTCCCAGCGCGTTTCGCTATAAAGCCTAGCGTGCTGAATGAACTTTCTAAGACTCCACGACCTATCAGCCAGGAAAGCTGTATTACGAATACCGGCGATCACGAGCTTCGCCGAATTCGTCAGGGTTACGTCTATATTTTTGTGCCCAACCAAATTGAAGACGAAGCCAGCCGAACTGAAACTGGCAATGGCTACTGGATGGTTTTCCGTTATCAAACACAGCTCGACGATTTTAATTCTCCTGTCTTGGAAGATTATAGCTCGATTCCGTTTTCAATCCGCAACCCTGACACGGATCCTTATGTGGGGCTTGATTATTCGTTCCGTCAGTACAGCTGGTTAGACGGTTATGCGGCAGGGCGTTGGGGCTTTAATGATTCAAAAATCTATCCTTATGTTTCTGTGCCTAAACAGGTCACCAAAATAGAAATTGCCTACAGTGAGCACCGCTGGCCAGCGAAGTTTTTTGAAAAGGCAGAAGTAGATGCCAGCTTTCGCAAAACTTTGATGGTGCCGATAGATTTAGCGCCACAACAAACCGACTTCTCCATGCCAATGTCAGAGCTGGAAAACCATGTAGTCGATTTTAAAAAGGACTTATTCTCCGACTTTTCATTCCTACCTGATTATGCAGACGCACACACCGGCATCTTTCCGCAAGACTCGGATGATGTGCTCAGTGGAATTAAAGAACTGGAGTGCGCACGCATCGTAGCGCTACATGACCCAATAGGTCGCGTGTTAGATATTAATGAGCGCATTCATAAGAATGATAATGAGAGCACAGCTTTCAGTCTTGCTCATCAATATCCATTGAGTACTGCAAAAGCAATTACCAAGATCAAAGATACCATTGATGATGCTAACTGGATCAAAGACTTCATTTATGACGATATCATCGTTGAAGATACCATTTGGGAGGAACTGTTCGAAAGTGAGAAGATGTTTGATTCGATCACTCAAAATTTATTGGCAGCACACCAAGATCTTGTTGCCTTTGAGGGCGACTATTCTATACACCACCAAATGAATAAAGCTGTTTCATTGATAACCGGCTCTTCTGAAGAACATGATTGTGAGTTGATCACTTACGCCTCGAATATTTTAAATCAGCTCTTTTTAGGAGTTGGAAATACTGTTTCTGGTTCAGAGTATCAAATGAACACCTTATCAGGTGCCGGAGGCAATCCATCACTATCTAGGACAATTGATGACTATTTGAATATATGGTGGAAAATAGCCAGAACCGTAAAGTCTGGTGTTCAGCAGAACCTTAAGCTTGCTTTGGCCGCCGCAGAGTCTTTTGATTCATTTTTAAGAGTAAATGGTTCTGAGCTTGGCAAATTGCAATTTCAGTATAGCCACCCAAAGTTTATGGATATCCTGAATAAACTTTATGGTGTAGATGATATTGCGCAGCGACCGGTTAAGATTGATGAGATTGAAGAGGTAATTAAGTCCGGAACATTTGGTCAGTCACCAACGAATAATGCTTTCGATGCTGGGCAAACGAATATATCGCAACAAAGCTCTAATACGGTTGAGTTTCAGCAGAGTCTTGGTAAAACCGTTAACAAAACTACTGGCATGAGTACTATTGATCTTCAATACGTGACAATTGATGGAGAGTTTTATCCATCAACCGGTTTTCAAGAGAAAGCACTTTCTCAGGTTGATACCAGAGTGAGTCTGACTGGATTATCTGCATTTCTGAATTTCTCAGGCCTGTTCTTTTTGGTTGAGAACCATAAAAATAATGATGCAAAAACAACGCTCGGTAAAATCGCCCAAAATACCGTTCTTAATTCCATTGTCTTAACCGGGTCACTTATCAATGATATTTATGAGTGCAGACAAACCTATGCGAATGGAAACTTTGTAAGAACATCATCTAGAAGCCTTGCAAATAAGCTGTACTCAAAACTTGGCAAGAACCAAACCTTAAAGCAGGTCGGTAACTTTACTTCGAAGATTAAAATAGGTGCCATATCTGGACCACGAGTGTCTCAGCTAGCAGGTAAAGCTTTGGGTGGCATCGGTGTGGTACTCACCGCCTTCACAGCCTATGAAGGCTTTAAGACAGGCAATAAAGCTCAAGGCTATGGTAGCAGTCTGGCAGCATTTGGCTCAGCGTTGCTGATGGCGGGTGCTCTTATTGGACCTATTGGTGTCGGTATCGCTCTTTTATTTATTGCTGCAGGTCTAATTACCGAATGGTTTGGAGCACTCAATCCGGTAGAGGAATGGGCTTATAAAAGCTTCTGGGGGAAGTCCGATTATTACTGGGGTGATAAAGTAGAAAGGCTTTCAATTAACGAACTTATTAAAGATTCGGAAATTCTATCAGATCCTAATGACCCAAATTATGCAAGCATAAAAGGTTTTTATGAAAAAGAAATGCGGGCCTTTGAAGACCTGTTTCTTCAGCCAAGGCTGGTGCGTGTGGATAATAAAGGTAAATCTTTCCAATTATTTTTACCTAGGTTTCATGAAGAAGGTAATTCGCCCGAAGTTAACATTTCTGTAAGAGAGAGGTACCAGGGAACGCCGGGTAATTATAGTCCAGGGTTCAGATACAATAACTATTCTAATGTCCCGTTTCGTATGTCTGCCCATGAGCCTGTAGCTTTAGTGGATATCTCGCATCTGGTCAGAAATAAAAACTTAGGGCTGTCTGTTTCAGTAGAGTATCGCGATCCATACGGTACTACTAAAAAACTGCCAAGCACCTCGCTCTCATCGAATCAGTAAGATAGGTACTATGAATTATTTTAATTTTATTATTAAGTCAATTAAACGCTATGACCACAATACATTCGACGTTAAACGTTTTGCGATTCTATTTCAAAAACTGAACCTCTATATCATTGGTATTTTCTTGTTAATACCCGCAATCTGGTATAACGCATTCGATAGGGAATTTATTCAGCAAAGGGCTGAAGTTTTTTCTTATAAGCAACGTATTCAGGAACAGTTTGATTCATTGAAGGCTAGAAGAATATATCGAAATCAAGAAATTCCAGAATACAGCACATTTTTTAATGATCAGCTAAAGAGGTATCACAGTAGATTTACTTTTGTCTACGGCAGTATGGCAATTACAGCTTTGCCTTGGTTGTTAATTTTATTCTGGCCGGCAGGTCCTCCTATTCGAGTGGACCGAAAGAATGGTCTAGTTTATACAAGACAGTGGTTTCGATTCTATGCTGCTCGGCTGGATCAATTGCAGCCAGAATGTAAGAGCTTTTCGGCCAGCTTGGAGCAACTGGGAGGTCCGTTGATCGTGAGCTTATATCGCCCAGGCAAAGTTTATGACAAAGATGGAAAATTGAAGCGTGGGATGCGAATTCGTATCGGTTGCTATATCCCACCTGACTTATCGCACAACCGAGATATTCTGTACTGCATTGAACAATTCATGAAACATGAGGCTGATATACCTAAAGAGTTAAAGCCTGAAAATGGTTGGCTTGAGTGGTCATTGGTGCCGGTGAAGAAACTTTCAAAGCAGAAAAAGCTGGATAAGAAGATTGCACACTGGTTTGCAAAAGAGAATAAGTCTGACTCGTAGTGACAATTCACGAGTACCCTATGGGGCAGGCCCTTGTCCGTACGAAGATTTAAGTAGATTGATTTAGAAGTAGGGGCGAACTGTGTTCGCCCTTTTTTATGGTAAAACTTTATGGTTTATCTTGCTGGGATGAGCTTCCAGAGCTTTCTTCGTTCTTGGTGGTTTCGTCACCAAGCGATGGCTCAATAGGTGTTGCCATATTTTTGGTTTTGGATTTTGCTTTTGATTTATTCGGCGTCGCTTTGTCGTTGTTTTGACCTTGCTTCTTTCGCCAAAATTTAAAACCAAACCATGCGCCAAGTCCTACTACAAAAATAGTTACGAATACCCAGATAATGGTTTTGATGCCTGCCATAAAGCCCGCGCTGTCACCATCAAACAGTAGCACCACGGAATTTAACACTAACGGTGAGTAAGTTTCGGCATAATCTACTGGATGCCCGGGAGTAAGTGCGCCGGCTAAAATAACGGAGGCCATAAACCACTTAATGGCGAAGTGCCATTTACGAATGGCGTACCAGATGATTGCAATCATTAGCAAAACCAGTCCGATATAAATGGCCCAGGTTGAACCATAGCTGGCAAAGGTGGTGACCACTTCTTGGGTTTCCCCAGTTTGCAATGTTTCTGTTGCTGCTACTGTCATGGTAAGTCCTGTTATTGTTCTCTTGCTACTCTAAACGCACTACTTTACTCGCATGCCTGGCTGAGCACCTTCATCTGGATTCATGATCCAGAGATCTTTACCGCCGGGGCCAGCTGCTAATACCATACCTTCAGATAAACCAAATTTCATCTTGCGGGGCGCAAGGTTAGCAACCATTACGGTCAGCTTGCCTTCTAAATCAGCAGGGTCGTAAGCGGCCTTGATGCCAGCAAAGACTTGCTTGGTGACACCGTTACCTAAGTCCAATTGTAACTTCAGTAATTTATCAGCGCCTTCAACATGTTCGGCTTTGGCAATTTTTGCGATGCGCAAATCAATCTTGTCAAAGTCACCAAACTGGATTTCGTCTTTAATCGGATCATCCAGTTGTGCTTCAGGCTTTGCTTCAGCTTCTAAGTCTTCTTTTGAGTCTTCAATCATAGCTTCGACCTGCTTCATATCAATGCGTTGCATCATTGGTTTGAATTTGTTGATTTCATAATTGGTTAAAACATCCTGAGAGCTCGCCCAGTCCAGGTTCTCCAGCTTCAGGAAGTCTTGCACTTTGCCTGCTAATTCGGGCAGCACTGGCGCAAGGTAAGCGGTCAGGATCTTGAACATGTTGATACCCAAACTACACACCTGATGGGCGCGTTCTTTGGTTTCATCATTTTTGACCAGATTCCACGGCTCTTCGTTTGCGATGTATGCATTGGCTTTGTCGGCCAGTGTCATAATTTGCTTTACGGCACGGCCAAAGTCGCGGTTTTCATAATGCTGGGCTAATTCTTCCGAGGCATCGGTGAACTGTTTGATCAGCTCAGGCTCAATGATGCTGTCGCTTAATTTGCCATCGAACTGCTTGGTAATGAAACCTGCACAGCGGCTGGCGATATTGACCAGTTTACCGACCAGGTCTGAGTTAACGCGTTGCACAAAGTCTTCAAGGTTTAAATCGAAGTCATCAATGCGGCTGGATAGTTTTGCCGCATAGTAATAGCGCAGGAACTCAGGACGGAAGTGGTTGAGGTAAGTGCGCGCCTTGATGAAGGTGCCTTTGGATTTTGACATCTTCTGACCATTAACGGTCACAAAACCATGGGCCCAGACTGCGCTTGGTGTGCGGTATCCCGCACCTTCTAATACAGATGGCCAGAACAGGGTGTGGAAGTAAATAATGTCTTTACCGATGAAGTGATAAACCTCTGCGTCGCTGTTTTTGCCCCAGAAGTCATCAAAGTTCAGATCATCGCGCTTATCGCATAAGTTTTTAAAGCTGGCCATATAGCCGATTGGCGCATCCAGCCAGACATAGAAGTATTTGCCTTTCTCGCCCGGGATTTCCCAACCGAAATAAGGCGCATCACGAGAAATATCCCATTGGCGTAAATCATCCAGCCATTCGTTCATTTTGTTTTGAACTTCGGATTGGACGTGTCCATCGGCGCCTAACCATTCACGCAGGAATCCTTCGAAGCCCTTCAAGTCAAAGAAAAAGTGTTCTGATTCTTTCAATACTGGAGTCGCGCCAGATACTGCTGACTTTGGATTCTTCAGTTCCGTCGGGCTATAGGTTGCGCCACAGGAGTCGCAGTTATCGCCGTATTGATCTTCGGAACCACACTTTGGGCAAGTGCCTTTTACGAAGCGATCCGGCAGGAACATTTCTTTTTCAGGGTCAAACAACTGATTAATGGTTTTTGAACTGATATGGCCATTTTCTTTCAGTTTTAAGTAAATGCCTTGAGTCAGTTCTTTGGATTCGGGGCTGTGGGTGCTGTGAAAATTATCAAAACCAATCAGACAGTCAGCAAAATCCTGGGCATGCGCCTGATGACTTTCTTTGATGAAGTCTTCGGGTGTTTTGCCTTCTTTTTGTGCGCGTAGCATTACAGGGGTGCCATGAGTGTCGTCGGCGCAGACATAAATACACTGGTGCCCGCGGGACTTCTGGAAGCGAACCCAGATATCAGTTTGCACATATTCCAGCAGGTGGCCAATGTGGATATCGCCATTGGCATAGGGAAGGGCGCTGGTAACAAGAATTTTGCGTTGTGAGCTCATATTGAAATAGAGTCCTGAAATTGGTTTTGAGATTTTTACTTAGCCGTGAATACTACTTGTTTTGGGTCAAATTTTCATTAACTAATTCGCTCAAATATCATGATCTGGCTTGGTTTTCAGCCCTAAAAGACTTAGACTTTGAGCCACTTTTTTAAATAAGCCGGACAGATAAGCAGAATGCTCACTGAACAGCAGATCCACGATGCTCTGAGCCAACTGAAGCTCAGTCAATTAAATACCGATTTAATCAGCGCTAAAGCACTTAAAAAGACCGATATTGATGGTGATAAGGTGACTTTGACCATCAAATTTGGCTTTCCAATGGGTGATTATCAGCAAGAACTGGAGCGCGAGGTAACCGAATACCTTAAAGCTCAGTTTCCAGAGATTGAGGTGCAAGCCAAGGTTTCCTGGCGGGTAGAAGCCCATGCTCACCCAGCTAAAGTACAAGCTATGCCTGATATCAAGAATATTATTGCCGTCGCTTCCGGTAAAGGTGGTGTGGGCAAGTCGACCACTTCGGTGAACTTGGCCTTGGCTTTAAGTCATTTAGGCGCTAATGTCGGCATTTTAGACGCAGATATTTACGGGCCAAGCATTCCGATTATGCTTGGATTACAGGGCAAGCACCCTGAAAGCACGGACAAGAAGACCATTCTGCCGGTTGAAAATCATGGCTTGCAGTCTATGTCGATTGGCTACCTGGTCAAGCCGGAGCAGGCCATGGTATGGCGTGGGCCAATGGCCAGCGGGGCGCTTCAGCAGTTAATTAACGACACCCAATGGCGTGGTCTCGATTACTTGATTATTGATTTACCGCCAGGAACGGGCGATATCCAGCTGACTATGGCGCAGAAGATTCCAGTCACAGCCGCGGTCGTGGTTACGACGCCGCAAGATATTGCGTTGGCTGATGCGCGCAAAGCGGTGACCATGTTTAACAAGGTATCCGTGCCAGTGCTGGGTGTGGTGGAAAATATGGCCATGCATACCTGTTCAAATTGTGGTCATCAGGAGCATATTTTTGGTGCTGGCGGTGGCGACAAGCTGGCGCAGGAGATTGGCGTTGAGCTTTTGGGCAGCTTGCCATTAGCTTTATCCATTCGTGAGCAGGCTGATAGTGGCGAACCAACGGTGGTTGCAGACCCATCGAGTGCAGAAAGTCACTTGTATCTTGACATAGCGCAACGCATTGCTGCTAAATTGTCGTTACAAGAGAAAGAGTTTAGAGCGGACTTTCCGACGATTACAATAGATAACACTTAATATTGATAAAGTAATCTTAAACAATAATTAGATATTAAAGAGAAACGACTATGACAATTAAAGCTGATAAGTGGATCCGCAGAATGGCGGAGAGTGATGGAATGATTGAACCTTTTGAGCCTGGCCAGGTTCGATACAATGGGGATAACCGTATTGTGTCTTATGGTACTTCAAGCTATGGCTATGACGTGCGTTGCTCGGACGAGTTTAAGATTTTCACTAATATCAACTCTGCAATTGTTGATCCAAAAGCCTTCGATCAAAACAGCTTTGTTGATGTGAAAAGTGATGTATGTATTATTCCACCAAACTCCTTCGCATTAGCACGTACGATTGAGTATTTCCGTATTCCACGAAATGTTTTAACGATTTGTTTGGGTAAATCTACTTACGCGCGCTGCGGTATTATCGTTAACGTGACGCCGCTTGAGCCTGAGTGGGAAGGGCATGTAACCCTCGAGTTTTCCAACACAACGCCACTTCCTGCAAAGATTTATGCCAATGAAGGTGTGGCTCAGATGTTGTTCTACGAATCAGACGAAGTGTGTGAAACCTCATACAAAGACCGTGGTGGTAAATATCAGGGGCAACGTGGAGTGACTCTTCCGAAAACTTAGTACCGAGTCCAAATACTAAAAAGCCAAAGGTTTAGTGTCTTTGGCTTTTTTATTGGATGGATTTTAACCTACTGACGAGTATAGACGCTTAATATCGGGTAATGGTGGGTTCCAAAGTTTAGAGTGATGGTTTGAGTTTCTTTGCCTTTGAAAGTAATTTTCTTTTCGACAGGGCTTAATCGATCACCATTCGCAAACAAGGCCATAACTTGTTTGCTGACAAAGATTCGGTTGCCACTGGAGTTGTTGGTTAAGGTGACGGTTACTCTTCTTGCTCCCTGCTCATTACTCATGGTCACGTAATTAACTACCTCGAAATCACTGGTGTCAGGGTAGATGTTATTATCATTGGGAAATTGAAAGTGAATGTCTTGAGTAATGGCTTTATCAATACTTAAAGCGTTATCTTTAGAGTGATTTCCAGCGACCGCGGACAGAGATGCCCAAGCCAATAATAAACTTGAAATAACTGTTCTTTTTGTCGTCATAACTCTTCCTTAAAGTGTCCAGCTTGTTGCCACTAGCTTTGCTTCTTCTTCACCATCTTTAATTCGTTGTATCTGTACCAGCAACATTTCATGGTCTATGGCAAACCAGAAATTGGTTATGCGCGTTCCATTTTTTTCCACTAACTGTAACTTTGCGGTGCGAACTTCTCCCTGTTTGGTTTTCAGGACCTCTTCACCCATTACTTTAAATTCATGATGGCGAATTTCCCCGCGATAACTAATATCAATTGGTTGCAATGGTTTTTGTGCCATCAGATTTTCTCTGACTGCTAGCACCTCGGTGAGCGGATCGAGTAATCCTTCTTTGAGTTGCATATTCCACTTTTTGTCTTCATATGATCCTTGTTCACGCATGCCATCCCAGTCAAAGTTTTGAATCAGGATTCTGTCTGAACGGAAGCTGGTGTCAGCGAGGCTTTGGTAATGCAGCGGACGAATGATTTCATTCACCACTTCGAAACGGCTGGTTTCGCGGCGTTCGTCGGAAAGCAAATAGTAACTGATATCTGACTCCATCGAAGCTTGCCATTGGCCATTGCTAAGTTGCTCGAGTTTGCGGGTTGCTGTTCCCAGTTTGTCACCATCGTGCATGACTTTGTATTTTATAGTGTAAGGTTTAACAGCTTTGAGAGTGGTGCTTTCGTGGTCAGCTGGAGTTGGCTCTTCAGCCATAACAGTCGCTGAGAAGAGGTTAATCAATAAAAGTAGCAGGGCGCTTGAGAAAAGAGTCGCAACTGTTTTACTGGCTTGTGATTGCCTGCTGGTCGAGCCAGGCTTGACCATCCTTGAATTGCAGTCGACCGCTACAGAACCAGCTAACCACTTCGGGGTATAGCTTGTGTTCTTGTTGCTGAATTTTTTGTTGTAGTGTTTGCTCTGTGTCATCTGCTGTAACATGAATACTCCGTTGTGCAATGATTGGGCCACCATCCAGCTCGGCCGTTACAAAGTGTACACTGGTTCCGTGTTCTTTATCACCATTCTCCAGTACTCGCTTGTGTGTGTCGAGCCCAGGGTATTTAGGTAATAAAGACGGATGGATGTTAAGCATTGTGCCTAAGTAATGCTGAACAAACTCTGAACTAAGGATACGCATAAAACCCGCCAAAACAACCAAGTCTGGCTGGTATTGGTCGATGGTTTGAATTAGAGCCTGTTCAAAGTCAGAGCGGCTGGCAAATTGGGTATGGTCGACAGCTACTGCCGGAATACCTGCCTTTACAGCGCGTTCAAGCCCATATACATTGGGCTTGTTGCTAATTACTGCCGATACGCGACCATTGATAGCGCCATTTTGGACGCTATCAATGATGGCTTGTAGGTTGCTTCCGTTGCCGGAGATGAGAACAACGATATTGGGCATACTGGAGCAGCTTTAAAGAACTACTTGTTCTTCATCGCCATCGCGTGCAGCGATATAGCCAATGTTATAGACCGTTTCACCCAGGGTTTGTAATAAATCAGAGGCTCTTTCAGCATTCTCTTTGCTTACGACAAGAACCATGCCGATCCCACAGTTGAAAGTGCGGTGCATTTCATGACGGTCGACATTGCCTTCAGTTTGGAGCCATTGGAATATTTTAGGCAGTTGCCAGGCGCTAGTGTTAATCATGGCTTTGGACGTCTTAGGCATAACACGTGGCAAGTTTTCCTGGAGACCGCCGCCAGTGATGTGTGAAATAGCCTTAACTTCCACTTCTTTGAACAGGCGAAGTAGTGGCTTAACGTAGATTCGGGTCGGTTCTAACAGGGTTTCGCCCAAGGTTTTGCCATCCTCAAACTCAGCATTAACATCAGCACCGCTGACTTCAAGGATTTTACGGATCAATGAGTAACCGTTTGAGTGTGGGCCGCTTGAAGCAAGTCCTAGCAGTACATCGCCTGACTTCACTTTGCTGCCGTCAATAATCTTTTTCTTATCAACGATACCAACGCAGAAACCAGCCAAATCGTAATCATCGCCTTCATACATACCAGGCATTTCAGCCGTTTCGCCACCAATCAATGAACAACCTGAGATTTCACAACCTTTGGCAATACCAGTGACAACGTCAGCTGCTATGTCGACGTCCAGTTTGCCGGTAGCGTAATAGTCCAGGAAGAATAGAGGTTCAGCGCCTTGAACAACCAGATCGTTGACGCACATGGCAACTAAATCAATCCCAACGGTATCGTGCTTTTTCAGATTCAAGGCAAGACGCAGTTTTGTACCTACGCCATCAGTACCCGCAACAAGCGCCGGCTCTTCATAACCAGAAGGCAAATCGAAAAGTGCGCCAAAGCCACCGATATTCCCCATCACTTCAGGACGGTAAGTTTTCTTACAGACGTCTTTGATTCGATCTACTAAGGCGTTACCTGCATCAATGTCCACACCTGCGTCTTTGTAGCTCAGGGATTTTTTGTCGCTCATTTGAATTCCTAGATAAAAGTGGGCTCGGGTCAACTGACCCTTTCAAAAATTGCGCTAATTTTACTAGATGCGGCTATTGATAGAAAGGAGTGACCCTAAAAAAGCATCAACTAAATTGCTTACAGGCAAAGAAAAAGCGGCCGAAGCCGCTTTTTAATAAGTCAGAACCACTTAGTTCTGTGGATCTGGAGTAATGGTTAGTTCTACACGACGGTTTTTAGAGCGACCGGCTTCCGTTTCATTGGGTGCTACCGGGTAGCGTTCGCCATAGCCAACCACACGCAAACGGTTGCTTGGGATCTCGCGTTGACGAAGGTAAGAAGCTACGCTGTTAGCACGTTTTTCCGATAGCTCCTGATTGTATGAGTCGCTACCCACAGAGTCAGTAAAGCCAGCTACTTCCAGATTAGTGTCCTTAAACTTGTAGAGCACTTTAGAAACTGAATCTAGCACTGGATAGAAACCACTATCAATCGCATAACGGTCAGTCTGGAAAGTAATGTCGCCAGGCATGATCAAGTGAATTTGATCACCTTCTCGCTGAACACCAACACCAGTACCTGCTAGTTCCTCACGCAATTCTTTCTCCTGGCTGTCCATGTAGGCACCGATACCAGCACCAATCGCACCACAACCTAGAGCAGCATTACGAGCACTTTTACTGTCACGGGTTGCGCCAATCAGGCCGCAGGTGATAGCTCCGATGGCTCCATATTTTACCGTTTTACTGGTTTGTTCTTCACCAGTGTATGGATTAAGCGTTGTACAACCAACACCCATCACGCCAGCAACAACTGCTGCAGTAAGGGTTTTCATAAAAGGGGTCGATATTTTCATATTGTTTCTCCTCGGGTTCCCCAAAAACTTGAATTCATCATAGTTCATTAGAATGAATACTAACTGAATTAACAGTGACTTATTAGCGTATCTTTGCTTTGAGGTTAATACAAAGACGTAAATGTGAATTATTCCTCAGTATACGCCTTTTATGCGGAGATGAACGTTATATCGCATAAATTGCCGACAAATTGCGCCATAAGCCTTTGTAATCCATGCCACAGCCAAAGATGTATCGATCCGGCACAGTTAAGCCAACAAAATCTGGCTTAAAACCTGATTCAGGTTTGCGCTGGTGTTCTTTGTCTACCAGTACGGCGCATTGCAGGCTTTTGGGCTTAAATGCCAGACACTCGTTAACTATCGCTTCGAGCGTAATGCCTTCATCAAAAATATCGTCTAAAAGCATTACATGGTGATTATGAATATCTTCTGCCTGTGGCTTAACCAGCCACTGCAACTCTTGCCCCTGCACTTTGTCACCATAGCGAGTGGCATGCAGGTAGCTGACGGAAACCGGTATTGTTAACAGGCGTAGCAGTTGGCCGGCAAAGTAAAGGCCACCATTCATGATGCAAAAGAGTTGCAAGGGGCTTGAATAGTCCTGTGCGTTGATTTGCTCCGCGAGCGTATTAATAGCGCTGTCAACGGTGTGCTCTGGTACGATAACTTCAGTAAGATCCAATACGTTTTGCAGATGAGGAAGAGAAGGTGGGGTTGCAGTGTCTTTAGCCATTAAAAAGTGCCTTTATTATTTCTAGCAGATGGGCAAGGTTCGCTTATTATAGGTAACTGTAAGTGAGCATTCCATCGCAAAAAAGTGACTTCCCCTTTGTAATGTGCAGTTAGTTAGAGAGCCATTAGATGGATGTGGGCTAATTGCCTGGCGTGATTGTTAAAAACTGCTAAAATGCCCGAATTATTGGTAACTGCTTATTGCTTGTGCAAAGATTATTGGCTGTTGCAATATCAGCGAGTAAAAGATAATTAAAACAGGAACTTAGATTCATGAAACATCTTTTAACACATTGCTCTTTCTTCCTATTGTTAGTACTGGGTATGTTTGCTGTGCCTGTTCAGGCTGAACGAGTCGCTAATCTATATTCCGCTAGCTGGCCGGTAGAAAATCAATCCACAGAAGTGCGTCAAAAGGCTATGCAAAATGCTTTTGCGGAGGTATTGATTCGGGTCAGTGGAAGCCGTTCTGTTATAGAAAACTCGCAGGTACGCGAAGCTTTACCGAATGCACAGAATTATATGCGCCAATATTCGTATAAGCGTTTAAGTGCTGCCGAGCAGATGATTTACGAAAGGCCACTATTGTTAGTAGCAACATTTGATAGCCTGGCGGTACAAAAAATATTGAAGGATGCATCTTTGCCAGTTTGGTCGGAGAATAGACCTTCAGGTGCTTATTGGATTGCAGTTGAAGAGAATGGTAATCGCCGAGTTGCCACCAATGCTAATGATCAGGTAACGATTGCTTTACATCGAGCAGCAGATCGTCGTGGTTTACCGATAGTTTTGCCGATGATGGATTTGGAAGATAAGGCTACTGTTGCCGTTGGTGATATTTGGGGACGGTTTCTGGGCCCGGTCAATAGAGCGTCGGAGCGATACAAAGCGGATTATGTTGTGGTTGGGCAATTGTCACAAAGTGGTGATCAGTGGTTTGGACGCTGGTCATTGGATCTGGGCGGAACTGTTGACAATATTTCCAGCTCAGGCACAAGCAAACAGCAGGTAGTCGCTGATTTGGTTGATCAAATAGCAAATAAACTCGCTGGGCGCTTAGCCGTTGTACTTTCAGATCAGGTATTAGCGGTCGAGATTTATATCGAAAATATACATGATCTGGAGGCTTATGCAGGTGCCCGAAACTATTTGGCGAAACTCGGTATGACTGAGTCTGTAAGCGTACTACAGGTTAAACAGGATGCTGTATTATTCGAAGTTAAAGTGTTAACTTCGCCGCAAAGCTTGATTGATGCTATCAATATAGGGAATAATCTGCATCGCATTCCTAACGATCAAGGATTAGGAGGGCGCTATCGCTTTCGTTGGCGGGATTAGTTTACCAGGGAAAACACTATAAAATCATGAGCTTAAGCATACTGCCAAATGTCATAACTATGATACGGATAATTCTTATTATTCCGTTTGCTTATTATGTGATGGTAGAACAATATGCGCTCGCACTGGTAATATTTTTGGTTGCCGGTTTATCTGATGGGTTGGATGGCTTACTGGCCAAGCGCTTTCGTTGGCAAAGTCGCTTCGGCTCAATTACCGATCCTCTGGCTGACAAGTTACTGTTGCTGGTGGCTTTGCTATTGTTAGTGGTCAAAGGCCATATTTCCTGGACACTCTTCTGGGTATCAACGGCGAGAGACATTATTATTGTTGGTGGGGCAACCAGTTATCATTATTTTGTTGGGCCGTATGAGATGCGTCCCTCCTTGATCTCGAAATGGAATACTGCCTTACTCATTTTATTGGTGCTATTGGTTTTACTGACAGTCGCTGACTGGTATTCAGTTCCAGATATTGTATTACAAGTTCTTGAAATCACGGTAATTGTTACCTGCGTTATCAGTGGACTTCATTATATCTGGCTAGGTGTGGTTAATTACAAAACTGTCAAAAATAAAAATAGAGCATTAGCAGAAAACAACAAGGATACAGTAGATGATGACTCAGAAGTCAATCATACTGACTCTAGCCACCAATAAGAATAACCTTTAAATTAAAACTCATGCAGCAGCTACCACTCGATATTGAGCTCCATTCCGATGCAACCTTTGCTAATTTTGTCATTGGCGAAAACCAGCTATTGCTTCAAAAATTACAGATGATTTGCCAAGGCGATAGTGAATTTATCTATATTTACTCCGAAAAAGGGCATGGTCGAAGTCACTTATTACAGGCCTTAACTCATGCTTATTCCGAGCAAAATCCAGACAAGCTAATTGCTTATATACCACTGGAAAATGGCATGGTTTTGCCACAAATGCTGGATGGCCTGGCTGCCTTTGATTGTGTATCGCTGGATGGTATTGAAGAAGTGATTGCTAATCAGGAGTGGCAAATAGCAATTTTCAACCTCTATAATCAATTGAAGGAACAGGGTAAAAGCCTGCTTATTACAGGGGTGAATGCTCCGTCACAACTGAACATTCAACTTAAAGACCTTAAGTCACGCCTGTCAGCGATGTTTATCTATAATATCAAGCCTTTAAATGATGAGGAAAAGCTGACTCTCCTACAAAAAAAGGCTGAGGAAAAAGGACTTGAGCTTAGTGCAGAAGTTGGCCACTATTTATTAGCTCGCCAGCAACGCGATATGCCGACATTGCTGGCGATTTTAGATAAGTTAGATCAGGCATCTCTACAGGCCAAAAGAAAATTGACTATTCCTTTCGTAAAAGAAGTGCTTGGCTTATAAGAGCTGGTGGATTGACTAGTTATCTTTAGATTGCTCTGCAAATAAGAAATCGAGGCTAAGCTTAGCGTGTCGTAAATGAGGGATAACGATTGAGCCGCCCACCAACATAGCAACGCCCATCGCTTCATCCAATTCCTGTTTATCCCAACCCTGCTTAACACATTGTTCTAAATGGTAGTCAATACAATCGTTACAACGTAAAACCATGGAGGCTACCAGGCCAAGAAGCTCTTTGGTTTTGGAGTCAAGAGCGCCTTCTCCGTAAGCAGTTTTATCCAGCCCAAAGAATCGTTTAATCAGTAAACTATCTGTTTCTAATGCCTTGGCATTACCCAGTTCGCGTTTGTGGCGAAACTCTTCAAATGGATGAGTCATGATAATTCTCAAATCGGTAAAGGAATCCATTGTACTTACAGTTAGATTTAGCTCAAGTAAAACTGCTGTTACGTGCTGTTTTATATAAAGTTTCTATGGTATAAATAGATTGCTACGGCTTGGCTGAAGAGGAAAACCCATGTCTCTGACATCAGAGGACAATACAGAATTATTAAAAATATTAATGCAAGGGGAGAAAGTCTGGAATCAATGGCGTAAAGAGAATCCTAAAACTCACGCCAATTTTGACGGGCAAGATCTTCGAGGCCTCGACTTGTCTGGCTGCGATCTTTCAGAAATGAGTTTTGTTGGTGCTAATCTGGCCTATTCAGATTTACAGGGCTCGGCTCTAATTGCCAGCAATCTTACCGACGCGAATTTATGTTACTGCAATCTATCTGGAGCAAAACTGATTGCTGCAAATTTAAAACAAGCCAACTTAAATCACGCCAACTTACTTCATGCTAATTTATTAACCGCAATTTGTTTCCGCACCGATTTATCCAGTGTTGATTTACGCGATCATGATTTACGCGGGCAGGATTTACGTGAAGCTAATTTAAGTGGAGCAGATTTACGTAATCAGAATCTTGAAGGACTAGATATGCAAGGCGCTAAGCTTATTGGCGCGAAAATGGATAAGGTTAACTTGCGAGATACCAATCTAAATAAGGCTAACTTATCAGATGTTGATTTATCCAGTTGCCGTATTGAAGGCGTCACTTTAAAAGGTGCTAATCTCAGCAACGCTAATTTATCAGGGCTCGACTTATCAGGTTTTAATTTGAATGGCGTCAATTTTAAAGGCGCAGATTTGCGAAGTGCTAATTTAACTAAAGCTAATCTTGATAATGGTGTTTTAAGTGCTACGAAATTGTGGCAAGTGCAAACCAATGGATGGTCGATTCGTAACATCGAGTGCAGTCATGCCAGTTGGGATCAGCGCGGCCGTGACTATACACATTATGCAAAAAACCAATTCGAAAAATTATTTGCCGATAAAATTACTTTTACCTTGCGCTATCAACGGATGTTGTCTTACCAAGATTTAGCAACATTGCCTTTTTTGATTGAGCATTTAGAAGCGAGCTACTGGGGATGTAAATTAAGGATTCGTGATATTCGTAATGAACCCGGTGATACACGAGCTATTATTGTGGTGGAAGATACCGGTGGCTTGAATCCAACGATGCTAGAAGCCAGCCTCAGACAAGAAGCTGAGAAACTACAATCCATTCAAATCAGTCTTCAATCCGAGCGCAAACTGCAATTTGAAATTCGTGAGTCGCTACAAGCTATTAAAGATAAATACTGGCCCAAGTTACTTGAGCTTTCTGAAATTGACAGCGACGCAAAGACTCGTCGTTTAGCAGTACTGTTTACTGACCTAAAGGGTTTTTCACATTGGACAGAAGAAGACCGTACAGAAAAACTTTCATTATTTCGTGGTTTATTAAAGCCTGTTCTGAAAAAGTGGCAAGCAAGCTATCCAAATATGGAAGGTGATTCTTTACGAGCAACTTTCCAGAATGTTGAGAGTGCTTTAAGCTGTGCCGCGATGATCCAAAAAGTTTTAGCTGGAGCAGGTTTTGCGTTACGCATTGGCTTGGATATTGGCGAAGTCAAAATTACCCATAACGAAATTACCGAGCAATTAGATATTGAAGGCGATGCGATTAATTTTGCTGCACGTTTGGAATCCATGGCGGAACCTGGCGAAGTGTTGGTGTCTGAAAATGTCCGGCATTATGCCATTCAGGCCGACTCAGCTTTTACTTTTAAAGAGCAAAGGCTGGCGCTAAAAAAAGCTGTTGGAGATAAGCAGGCAGGGGACAAGATAGTTTGTTATGCAGCACAGCCTTTAGCATTCGTACAACCACCGGAGTCATAATTGAAACTATATTCTTGGCTGGCAATTGTATTGTCAGCACATTTGGTCTGTATGTCAGATTTACGAGCAGAAGAAGAAACTCCTTCTATTCCTTCCACTGATATTGTTGTCATTCCTGTCAGCTTTCTTGGTAGCTCAATGAAAGTGGATGCTGGTAATGCACTCAATGCTTTTAATCATGTAGGTTACGATAATCAACCTCACTTTTCTAGTGACGGTGGGCTGCTGTATTTTACGCGAATGGTGGATGAGCAAACGGATATCTTTGCTTACGATTTTGCAGACAAAAAACTAACCAATATTACTCATAGTAATGATGTTAGTGAATATTCTCCGACTGTTTATGATGATCAAACATTAAGTGTTATTGGTGTTAATCCTGGGGGACAGCAACATCTGCGACTGGTGAACCTTGACGATGCAGCTCAACAAGTTCTTAACCCGGCTATTGAACCTGTAGGTTATCATGCATGGCTTAACTCAGAGTTGGCAGCTACCTTTGTATTGGGCGAGGTGATGACCCTGCAATTATTTGATATTAAAGCTGAAGGAAAAGCAGAGCCTCTGGCTGAAAACATCGGACGTTGTTTGCAACGAGTCGAAGAGAATACAGTGAGCTTTACTCAGGTAATAGATGGCCAGCATCATATTTTTTTGATTAACCAACATGGCGACATTCAAGCCACAGACATTGTTCTACTTGAGGGTGTGCAGGATTACGTTTGGCTGGACTCAGAGGGGGTCGCTGTTGGTAAGGGCAGTCAATTGTGGTATATAAGTAGCACAGAGAAAAAAATAATAGCAGATCTAGATGCTTTAGGGATTAGCAGTATAAGCAGACTTGCACTTGACTCTAAAAAACAGAAGCTTGCCATAGTCTACGAGTAAACTCTCCAGGAGCAGATTGTTAATGACAAAGAGAGCAAAACCATTACCTTTTTTGGTTAAGAACCTGATTGCTATTGCAATCATAGTGTTATTGGGTTTTCTTTTTCTAGTTCTGGCGGGGCGTTGGCTTGAAACTACTGAGCATCAATATGCAGAAGAGCGATTTAATGATGTTTCTGCTCGTTATATTTCCAAGGTCACCAGCGATATTGAACGCTTTATTGATGATGTTGATCAGTTGGCAACATTTTTCTCACTTTCTGAGAAGGTAACTCGATTTGAGTTTGAGCAATTTGCTAAGAGCAACTTGGTGAAGTATGGCGGAATTCAAGCATTTGAATATGTGCAAATTGTTAAGCACGGTGAGCTGGATGGGTTTCTTAAAATAGCTCGCGAGGAATACCCTGACTATACTGTAACAGAGAAAGCGGAAGATGGTTTTCTGATCCCATTACAACTTAATCGTGAAGTCTATTACCCCATCCTATACGCATACCCTTATGAAGAAAATAAAGAAGTAATTGGTTATGATCCCTATCGTATAGAGGCTCGTCAAGAAGCTGTTGAGCGCGCCATCAACAATAATACAGCAGCAGTAAGCTCTCGTATGGAGTTGCATCAACATCCTGGTAAGTCTGCGGCTTTGGTTTATTCTCCGGTCTATCGTTATGGTAAAGAAGGCAAGGTCATAAATATAAAAGGCTTGGCACAAGGCGTTTTTGTTATAGAAGATTTGATTGAAGAAAGGTCAGACGAGCTTGCTCGTTTCGGCTTATCGTTAACGATTAATGACGTTACTGATGGCAAGACTTTGTTACTGGAGCATTACTCAAGGGGGATAAAGCAATTTAATAAGCAAAATTCTTTTACATTCGATAGAACTGTTAGTTTTGGTGGTCGCCAGTGGAGCATGACGGTAACAGGCAATGTTGAAGAGTTTTATCTACCACTGTCAAATGCAAGATACTCCTTAATCTTATTGGTAATGCTTCTGGCAGTTTTCCTGTTTTATTTTATGTATCTGGTTTTTATTCTTTATCGCAATAATCAGGTTTTACAAGAAAGTAAAGGGGAGTTGAGTAAGAATATCACTGAACTGGAGTCTAGTCGTAACCAGTTAGTTTACCAAGCTAATCATGACTTCTTGACTGATCTTGAGAACCGATTTGCTTTGGATAAATTCTTGAATGAACTAATCGAAAATGATGATGGACGAAAGCACGTTGCCTGCTTGTTAGACATTGACAAATTTAACTTAGTTAATGACTCATTTGGACATGAGGCTGGTAACTTTGTGCTTAAACAGTTTGCAAAAATCATACAGAATAATATAGGCACACAGGACTGTGCCTATAGATTAAGCGCGGATGAGTTTTTAATTATTTTTGATCGCTTGAATTTAGAAGCAGCTTACCAAGTAGTTCAAAAAATATTATCGACAGTTCATGACACAGTCTTTGACTGGAGTGAAATGCATATTAACGTTAACGCCACCGCAGGAATAGCGATAATCAGTTCTGATACTACAGGGGCAAGTGAAGTGCTTTCTGAGCTTGCCTCGGCACGGACGATAGCTAAAGAAAAAGGTGGAAACAGGGTTCATATTTTCGATAAGAATGACCCTGAGAGTGTTCATTTCCACCAACAAGTACTGTGGGTCAACAGAATTAACAAGGCTCTTGATGAAGACCGATTTGCTCTGCGAGTTCAAGCTATTAAAGATCTCCATGGTGAAAATGACTTAAAAGAAGTCCTCATAGTCATGCTTGATGAAGAGGGTGGAATGATACCACCTATTGAGTTCATCCCTGCAGCAGAGCGGTTTAATTTGATGCCCCAGGTGGATAGCTGGGTTGTTACTCGAGTACTGGAATACCTTGAAGCTAATTCACAGGCTAGTGAGTATTTATGGTGTATTAATCTGTCAGGTGTTTCCCTTAACAGCGAGGAGTTTAGAGATTCTCTGGTTGATGAAATCTCACAAAACCAAGAGCTGGCGCGTTATATTGTATTCGAGATTACAGAAACTGCCGCGATTAATAATTATGAGTTAGTTAAAGACTTTATAGATAGTCTCAATCAGTTTGGTTGTAAGTTTGCTTTAGATGACTTTGGTAGCGGCATGTCTTCATATGGTTATTTGCGCAACATACCGGTAGATTTTATTAAGGTTGATGGTTCCTTTATTAAACAAATTATTGATAATGATTATGATCAAACTATTGTCAAAAGTATTTGTGAAATCAGCGTACAGCTAGGGATTAAAACGATTGCTGAATTTGTTGAGACCGAGCAGGTCTTAAATAAGATTATAGAAATGGGCTTCGATTATGGTCAGGGCTATCATATTGATAAGCCCAAGCTGATCTAAATTTACAGCCTCATTGAAAAGAAGACAGACAAAATAAAAGCCGCTTAAAGCGGCTTTTATTTTAAGTTCTAAACTTGCTATTAAAGCGATGGACCTGCTGAAATTAGCGCTTTAGCTTTGTCGTTATCAGCAAATCGGTCAAAGTTTTTGACGAACATTGCTGCTAGATTTTTAGCTTTTGCTTCCCACTCACTAACAGATTCGTAAGTATTTTGTGGATTCAGGATGTTGGTATCGACGCCTTTTAGTTCAGTCGGGATAGCTAGATTGAAATAAGGCAAGTTCTCAAATGAACATTCTTCAATAGAACCATCCATAATCGCATCGATAATACCGCGAGTATCTTTGATTGAAATGCGTTTACCAGTACCGTTCCAACCAGTATTAACCAAATACACCTCAGCACCTGCATCCTGAACGCGCTTCTCTAATACTTCAGCGTACTGTGTTGGATGTAACGATAGGAAGGCTTCGCCAAAGCAAGAGGAGAAGGTTGGAGTTGGTTCTGTAATTCCACGCTCAGTGCCAGCCAACTTGGCTGTGAAGCCAGACAAGAAGTAGTACTGAGTTTGGTCTGGGGTAAGCTTGGCAACCGGAGGAAGTACGCCAAATGCATCAGCGGTCAGGAATACTACCTTTTGCGCGTGGCCAGCCATAGACACTGGCTTAACAATATTGTCAATGTGGTAAATAGGATAAGAAACGCGAGTGTTTTCAGTTTTACTGCCGTCGTCAAAATCAATTTTACCGTTTTCATCGACCACTACGTTTTCAAGTAGTGCATCACGGCGAATGGCGCGGTAAATATCAGGTTCGTTCTCTTCAGTTAGATTGATGGTCTTTGCATAACAACCACCCTCGAAGTTGAAAACACCATTGTCATCCCAGCCGTGCTCATCATCACCAATCAAGGCACGCTTTGGATCCGTTGAGAGAGTTGTTTTACCGGTACCGGAAAGACCGAAGAAGATTGCTACATCACCTTTTTCGCCAACGTTGGCAGAGCAATGCATGGAAGCAATGCCTTTTAGCGGTAATAGGTAGTTCATCATTGAGAACATGCCTTTTTTCATTTCGCCGCCGTACCAGGTGCCGCCGATTAACTGGATTTTTTCAGTCAGGTTGAAAGCAACAAAGTTTTCCGAGTTAAGGCCATGTTCTTGCCACTTAGGATTGGTGGCTTTTGAACCATTCATGACCACGAAGTCAGGTTCGAAACCTTCCAGTTCTTCGTCGCTTGGACGAATGAACATGTTCTTAACGAAGTGTGCCTGCCATGCAACCTGAGTGATAAAGCGTACTTTCAGGCGAGTTGCTTCATCGGCCCCGCAGAAAGTATCAACCACAAATAGACGACTATCTGAGAGTTGATTGGTGACCACTTGCTTTAAGTCTGACCAGACTTCTGGAGAAATAGGCTTATTATCATTCACTCCATTTTTTGACCACCACACTGTATCGCGAGAGGTGTCATCCATAACGATGTACTTATCTTTCGGTGAGCGACCTGTGAAAATACCGGTATCTACCGCAACTGCACCAGTGTCAGTGACCACGCCTTTCTCATAACCTTCGGCGCCTGGTTTGGTTTCTTCTTCAAATAGTAATTCGTAAGACGGGTTATAGACAATTTCTGAAACTGAGTGGATGCCATATTGGCTTAAATCAAGATTGCGAGACATTGGGTACTCCTCTTGGACAAAGGCTCTCAAACCTTTGCAATGCAACTGTTAAGCTAAGCGGATCGGGATGCTTAAAATTGCGCGCTATTATCGCAGAAATTAAAAACGCTTGCGAGAGCTAAAAGCTATCAATTGTCAATTTTTTTGCCAATGATTGGCTTTTTAAATTGATGGCTTCAATCATTGCCTGTTACCCCCTTGCTGGCAAGGTATAAATCGGGGTAGGGGCTGATTGATTCCGTTTTTAGGAGTCGTGTTAGAAAGTTGTGCTTAGGAGTTGCGCTTGAGTGACAGCTGGGCAATATCTATCAGCGCCTGTTTATACTGGCTCTCGGGTAGTGGCTTTAAAGCACTAATTGCTTTCGCCACCGCTTTTTCTGCTGATTGGTAGGTGTATTCGATCGCGCCTGTTTCTTCGATAATACGAAGAATGGCATCCATATTATCAAGCCCACCTTTCTCAATGGCTATACGTATCATTTGAGCATCGCTATCAGAACCATTTTGCATCGCATAAATCAGAGGTAAGGTAGGCTTGCCTTCGGCCAAATCATCGCCGACATTCTTACCGAGCTCTTCGGTGTCAGCAGCATAGTCCAAAGCATCATCCACTAGCTGGAAAGCATTGCCGAGTTGCAAGCCGTATTCACGCAATCCTTCTTCAACATCTTTGCTGGCACCAGCAAGGATAGCGGCCAATTGGGTGGCAGCCGCAAACAAAATTGCGGTTTTGCGCTCAATCACTTGATAATAAGAAGCTTCGTCCACATCAGGATCATTGACGTTCATCAGCTGCAGGACTTCGCCAGCGGCCACTTCGTTAGTGGTTTCAGAGAGAACTTCCATCACCCGCATTTCACCGACCTCAACCATCATTTGGAAGGAGCGGCTATAGAGATAGTCTCCTACCAGTACCGAGGCTTGATTACCAAACATGGCATTTGCAGTTTGGCGACCACGACGTAAGTCTGACTCATCAACTACATCATCGTGAAGCAAGGTGGCGGTATGGATAAGCTCAATCACAGCGGCGAGATTTGGGTGAAATTTACCTTGATAATCTAATGACTTAGCGGCTAAAAGAAGGAGCATAGGACGTAGTCGCTTGCCACCCGCCGCAACAATATAATGACCGACCTGGTTCACTAGAACCACGTCTGATTGCAGTCTGTCTATAATGATTTGGTTGGTAGCATCAAACTCATCCGCAACCAAGTCTCTGATTTGATCTAAGGTCATCATAATTGTCAAAAGCGTTTGTATTCTGTAGGAAAATCAATAAAATGCACCGCAATCCTAGTGAGGGAGCGCGTTTCGGTCAAGTGTTATCGACGTTTTTTCAAGTTGTAGCCGGATGCCAGCCTCGAATGGGTGAAAAAAGAGTAAAAAAGCCTGATTTCATCGGCTTTTCGCTTGATCCAATGCGTGCTTTGGCTTACAATTCGCGCCCTTAATTCGTAATCGCATTGCATATTAACCTTGTCGTTGAGATATACGAGAGGGTCAAAACTGGAGAATAAATATGTACGCAGTAATAAAAAGTGGTGGCAAACAGCACCGCGTTAAAGAAGGCCAAGTTGTTCGCTTGGAGAAAATCGAAGCGGAAACTGGTGCTAACATCGACTTCAGCGAAGTATTGATGGTAGCAGATGGTGATAACATTCAACTTGGAACACCTTTAGTAGAAGGTGCTGTAGTATCAGCAGAAGTTGTTGATCACGGTCGCGCTAAGAAAGTAACTATTCTTAAGTTCAAGCGTCGTAAACACCACATGAAGCGTCAAGGCCACCGTCAGTGGTACACTGAAGTTAAAATTAACGGTATCGCTCTAGATGGCGCTAAGCCAGCAGCTAAAAAAGCTCCTGCTAAAGCCGCGGCCAAGAAAGCTCCAGCTAAGAAAGCCGCTAAAGCTGAAGGTGACGATTTAAGTCAACTTTCAGGCGTAGGTCCAGTTATCGTTGGTAAATTAAACGACGCTGGTATCACTACATTTAAGCAAATCGCCGAATGGACAGCAGAAGATGTTGCTAAATTCGACGAAGAATTAAACTTTAAAGGCCGCATCGAACGTGAAAACTGGATCGAGCAGGCTAAAGAATTGGTAAAAGGAGAGTAAACGATGGCTCACAAGAAAGCTGGTGGTAGTACTCGTAACGGTCGCGATTCCGAAAGTAAACGTCTTGGTGTAAAACGCTTTGGCGGTGAAGAAGTAAGCGCAGGCAGCATCATTGTTCGTCAACGTGGTACTAAATTCCACGCTGGTAACGGTGTTGGTCTTGGTCGCGACCACACTTTGTTCGCAAAGGTTGACGGCAAAGTGAAATTCGAAGTTAAAGGTAAAAACAACCGCAAGTTTGTTTCTATCGACGCTTAATCGAATCAGATGAAGAAAAAGCCTCAGCCATCGCTGGGGCTTTTTTTTGTAAGCGACAATTTTAGGATTGTTGCTTTAACGGTATGATAGACGTTTGGTCTAACAGGGTAACAGTGGCAGAATAGCGCAATGAAATTTGTTGATGAAGTATCCATAAAGGTGAAAGCGGGTGATGGCGGTAACGGCATTGTCAGTTTTCGTCGTGAGAAATACGTTGCACGTGGCGGCCCTGATGGCGGCGACGGTGGCAACGGCGGTAACGTCTATATTGTTGCTGATGCTGAGCTTAATACCTTGGTTGATTATCGCTTTGTGCGTTTTTATCAGGCGACACGAGGTGAGAACGGACAAGGACGTAATAAAACCGGCAGTAAAGGTGAAGAGCTTTACTTAAAAGCCCCGGTTGGAACGCAAATTACTGACAAAGAGACCGGTGAGGTTGTCGGTGACCTGGTTCGTGATGGCCAGGCTGTTTTGGTCGCTAAAGGCGGCTTCCATGGTCTTGGAAATACGCGTTTCAAAAGCTCAATAAACCGAGCTCCCCGTAAAGCTACTCATGGCACTCCGGGTGAGTTCCGCGAACTGCGCCTTGAGCTTAAAGTATTAGCCGATGTGGGGCTACTGGGTTTGCCTAATGCCGGTAAATCAACCTTCATTCGAGCTGTTTCATCAGCTAAACCTAAAGTCGCTGACTATCCGTTCACAACCCTGGTGCCTAACCTGGGTGTGGTTCGAGTGGATACCGAGTCGAGCTTTGTGGTTGCTGATATCCCTGGTGTGATTGAAGGCGCGGCCGAAGGTGCCGGTCTTGGTATTCGATTCCTGCGCCACCTTGCGCGTACTCGAATCTTATTGCATATTGTCGATTTGTTGCCATTTGATGAATCCGATCCGGTTAAGAACTTTAACGGGATCATGAATGAGCTGTATAAGTATAGTGAAAGTAAGGACATCTCCTTAAAAGATAAGCCTGTCTGGTTAGTGTTCAATAAGACCGACTTGCTATCGGAAGAAGAGGTTGAGGCAAAAATTGCTGATATGCTCGAACGCCTGGAGTGGGATGGTCCGGTTTATCGTATGTCTGCCATCCAGAAAGAAGGTACTCGAAAAATTTGCAATGACATTATGGATTATCTGATTGAGCATCCTAAAATGCGTGAGTATGAAGCAGAAACCCAAGCTCAGTCATTTAACTGGCCTGAGCCAGGTGCGATTGATGAAGTGCCACAGGAAGTCTGGGATGACCTTGATGACGAGTGGGACGAAGAAGATGACGCAGAGAGTGATGAGGGCCTGGATGAAGAGCTTTCTGATCAAGAATTGACTGATGAAGAAGAGCTTGAGGGTGAAGGTTCAGAAACTGATGAAACTTCAGACGAAGCTGATGAGTCAGTAGAGCACGAAAAAGATAAGCCCTAGTGTTTCTTCAACTATAGTAATATTAATCTAGAAATATTAAAAAGCGAGCCGTGTGCTCGCTTTTTATTTAAAACGGAATTAACTGGTAATCGTCTTCCTGCAACAATACTGCCATGGTCATGGCTGATAATGCCAACTTCACGTCAGGTGATAGCTCAGTCTTTTTAACCCCATAAAACGTAGCTGACTGACCGCAAACGTAGAACTCAACACCATTTTCAGCTAATTGGTGAACCAGATCGGTATTTGGATTTTTATAGCCATGCCGCTTGGCATAAGCTTCATCGGTTAAGATGTCTTTGACCGCAGCGCCATGCACTACCACCGCTAACTTCATATTTTCAGGTTTGACGCCATTTCTGGCATGCATGTTTAAGAAGCGGGCAACCGACTCTATTTTTCGGCTGTATTGGTCGGGCTTATCGTTGGTTGCGTTGATATCAAACAGAGCCTTATAAACAAAGCCTTCGGGTAATTGGATATCGCTATCCTCAATGGCTGAAGTTGGTCCATAACCTTCAAGAATGGGCCCCATTTTTATATCACTTTTTGCTTCAGATATGTGTGCTGAAAGGACGAACAGGGTACCGGTGAGTACAAGACAGATCCTTTTCATATAAAACCTCTATTGGGAATTTTTTTGTGTCGCTGATTTTAAAACTATACTTAGCATAGCAATAAGTGGCAAAAAATAAGCCACATTTGTGACTGAGTGCGGTAGCTTTAGCTTTTGATAAGGTTGCTATCTGTTTTAAGCAATTTCTTGCAAACACATATTAAGGCTAATATATTTAACGAATGTTAATATTTAACCATGGCAAGCCAAATGTCTGACTCGAAAAGTAATTATACGGAAATAGCTGAAAAGTTGCATGGTGTAGCTGTTCATTTGCTCAGAAATGCCAAAAAGCATGATCAGGAAAGCGGTTTAACTCCTGAAAGGCTCTCGTTGCTGTCAATTCTAGTCTACGTAGGACCACAGACCATAAATAGTCTAGCTGATATGGAGCAGGTATCAGCACCGGCAATCACTCGAACCGTAAAGAGTCTTGATAAGCAGGGCTATGTGATTAAGTCCCGCTCAAAGACTGATCAAAGAGTTGTCTATGTTGCACCAACCCGTAAAAGTCAGCAGTTATTGGAAGAAACGCGGCGCAAGAGGTTAGATAGAATCGAGCATTTGTTAGAGGGGGCAGCCGATGAGGACTTAAAGCAATTGAAGGCGGCAATTACTATTCTGGAAAAGCAAATAGTGGATAATGCCAAATAAAAACAAGGGCTTGTGAGCCATTAATGGAATTGGTTATTGTTTGGCAGACTGTTTATAAAGCAACAAAAAAAGCTGCGACTCAAGAGAGAAGCAGCTTTTATAATTCTTACTGTCTAGCTACTGGTTGTTGTATTAACTTAAATAACCAGTTCTAGCAACACCCGGGCAATTATAGAGCCTGGATACGTGCGGTAAGGCGGCTCTTATGACGAGCAGCTTTATTTTTGTGGATAATGCCTTTGTTGGCGGCTTTATCAATCACAGGGATAGCACGCTCGAAAGCAGCTTGCGCGTCAGTTTTGTTGCCTGCATCAATAGCATAAACAACTTTTTTAATGTAGCTGCGCAACATAGAGCGGCGGCTAGCGTTGTGCTGGCGACGAGCTTCAGCTTGACGAGCACGTTTTTTGGCAGATTTAATGTTAGCCAAGGTGAACTCCTAACAACGTAATAGTTAATTCAAAATTTAAGGTCGCGAAATATACCGTCTTTGCACGTCCTTATCAAGTAAAAACCACCAAAAACGGCAGAATTCTGGCAATTTGGAGGCTTTTAAAGCGATTGTCTGGTCGCAGGTCTAATTATCACTTAAACTTGCGCCAATTTCTACAACAAACAACAGATTAGGGGAATCGATGGGTGGCTTACTAAAATCAAGTACCATCGTCAGTTTTTGGACCATGATTTCGCGCGTTATGGGTTTAGTGCGTGATGTGGTTCTGGCAAACCTTTTAGGCGCTTCATTCCAGGCGGATGTGTTTCTGGTGGCGCAAAAAATCCCCAACTTTTTACGCCGGTTGTTTGGTGAGGGCGCTTTTGCTACAGCCTTTGTACCAGTATTTTCCGAGTATTATTCCAATCGAAGCCAAAAAGAAACGGTGCAGCTGTTAAGTAAGGTTTCGGGTACCTTGGGTGGTGTCTTGGCCATCGTTACCATTGTTGGTGTGCTGGGTTCACAAGGTGTTATCGCTATCTTCGGTATCGGTTTTCTGGATGAACCGGAAAAGTTTAACCTGGCCAGTGACTTGTTGAAGATTACGTTCCCTTATATCTTCTTTATCTCGTTAGTGGCCATGTACAGCTCAGTGCTGAATACGCTGAATAAGTTCGCCGTACCTGCTTTTGCACCGATTCTGCTCAATCTTTCGATTATTGCAGCTGCGATAGTCTATGCCCCGACCATGGAAGAGCCAACAGTAGCTCTGGCCTGGGCCATATTTATCGCTGGCGCTCTGCAGTTGTTTTTGCATTTTCCATTTTTGTGGAAAGCAGGTTATTTGCCTAAACCACAATGGGCCTGGAAAGACACTGCGGTACAGCGCATTATCAAGCTCATGATCCCTGTTATTTTTGGCGCCTCGGTCAGTCAAATAAACCTGCTAATCGATACTCAAATTGCTTCGTTATTGGTTGAAGGCAGTATTTCCTGGTTATATTACTCTGATCGTTTACTGGAGTTTCCTTTGGGTATTTTCGGCATAGCCATTGCGACAGTGCTACTGCCCACCTTATCCAAGTTCTTCTCGAAGAAGGATATGGAGCATTATTCAGGGACTTTGGACTGGGGTTTGCGGATGGTGCTTATGATTGGCATTCCAGCGGCCATTGGTCTGTTTTGGCTGGCTGAACCGATTATGATTACCGTATTCCAGCACGGTGCTTTTACTGAGTACGATTCATTTAAAGCCGGGCAGAGTTTGCAGGCTTATTCTTCGGGGTTGATCGCCTTTATGATGGTTAAAGTTTTTTTAACAGGTTTCTATTCACGTCAGGATACTAAAACCCCTGTCAAAATTGCGGTTGTGGCGGTGGTCACTAATATTGTCTTGAATCTAGCCTTATTTAAACCTTTTGGCCATGTGGGCTTAGCTGCAGCAACCAGTGTTTCAGCTTTCGTCAACGCCATCTTGTTGTATCACTTCTTAAGCAAAGGCAATCACTTGAAACTCTCTCGAGAAAGTAAGCTATGGATTGGTAAGCTGGTTCTGGCCAGTGGTTTATTGTTGCTGGGGCTTTGGTATACAGACTTTAGCGTTGAGCAGTGGCAGGCCTGGTCACGAATGGAAGCCATAGGCATGATCAGTTTCATTATTACTGCAACTATAGTGTCCTACGCGGTTCTATTAGTCATCTTAGGGTTAAGGCGCAAGGATTTTAGGATAGGTTGATTATTTTTCATAGTGATCTCGGCAGAAAAAAATTTCCTAATATCTAAATAATTGGACAGGATAATTATAGGGTGGGTTAGACAAAGTCGTAACCCATCAAACCAACTTGTTGGGTTACGAAGCAAGCTTCTAACTCGACCTATATCAGCTACTTTCTAAGTGAAGAGAGCGCACTTGAATTTAAACTATTTCTCTTCAACCAGCTTTAACACTGTTTTATATCGTGGCTGTTGATGACGCTCCAGATAATAGGTTAGCTCCTGAGTTTCGGGATTGTATTCCAGCATCCAGACGTTACTTTTCGCTTCTGGAATCATCTCAAAGGTATAGTCATCGGCGTGGAAAAACTGTTTGTATTGAGTTGGTTGCTCGCCTTTATAAGGTGCTGAATAGCCGCCATATAGGGTTTGTTCATCAGGCGTACCATCTTCGTGACGATGGTCGTGACGCAGCCTTAAGCCATTGTCAGTTTTGTAGATGAGCCAGGTTCTGGACTTGTCATCGCCTACGTGGAATGGGAGCGATACGTAACGTGGACCACACCCATCAATGGTGGCAACCAGTTTTTTGCCAGCAAAGTCATGGTTGGGGTCATCAGGATAAGTTGACTCACCAACAAACTGGCTGCCACACATGCGGGCAAGGTTATCAAAGAAGGCCAGTTCTTCATCGGTTAAGTCATAATCTGGCGAGAAAAAGCAGGCACAGCTGGTCAGCAAGAGCCCTGATGCCATCATACTGGTGATTTTTAGTTGATTTTTCATGAGGTTACCGAGTTGTTGTATCATTTTATGGGATACTCATATCTTGGCAGTTTCTCGGGCTGGATTCAATTCCCATGAAAATTAGCTAATTTATTGAAAGGTGGTTAATTCCTGACCCATAGTCCGCTATAATTGCCCGCTTTGATTGGCTCGGTATTTGCCATTATTGCCTATCGCCTGGAGAACATTGCGTTCATGCGCTTATTTCGTGGTTTATACAGTTGTCCCTCAAGCCTGTTTGCACAGGGGAGCGTGGCGACCATTGGTAACTTTGATGGTGTCCACTTGGGCCATCAGGCGATCATCCAGCGTTTGACGGTCAAGGCTAAAGCTTTATCCGTGCCAAGTGTCGTTATTGTTTTTGAGCCGCACCCGCAAGAGTTTTTCCGCCCCGATGCTGCACCAGCGCGTTTGTTTAAGCTGACCGATAAGCTGCTTGCATTGAAAGACATGGGTGTGGATTACGTGTTGTGCTTGCGCTTTAATCTAGAGCTGGCTGAACTCAGCGCTCCGGACTTTATTCGTCGCGTGTTGGTAGAAACCTTGCAGGTTAAGCACTTGTTTATTGGCGATGACTTTAAGTTTGGCTATCAGCGACAGGGTGACTTTGCATTATTGAAGCAGGCTGGTCATTTCCCGGTTGAAGCAAATCAGACGGTTGTGCAAGAGATTGACGATGGTGATGTACGTATTAGCAGTAGTCTAGTGCGACAGGCTATTGCGAACAGTGATTTTGCACGAGCTGAAAAGTTGCTAGGCCGTCCTTATCGATTCCGTGGGCGAGTGGCGCATGGCGATAAACAAGGGCGAACCATTGGTATTCCAACTGCAAACATTGCCTTAAAGCGAGTTAAAAGTCCGTTGCAGGGCGTTTACGCGGTTAAGGTCTTGGGTGTCGGCGGCAAGGTCATGAATGGCGTTGCTAATGTTGGTAAGAAGCCGACGTTGAATGAACGCGAAGAACGCTTAGAAGTGCATTTGTTAGATTTTAATGGTGATGTTTACGGACAGCACCTAACCATTGAACCAATCACGAAAATTCGTGACGAACAGAAGTTCAGTGGTAAAGATGAGTTGATTGAACAAATTAACCGAGATATTGAAAAAGCGAGAATGCTTTTTAACAATCAGCTTTAATCTTATTAACACAGTATTAATTTAATTTCACATTACATAAAACAGAGTAGTAGCTTAAATGAGCGATTATAAAGACACATTAAACCTACCGAAAACACGCTTTGAAATGCGTGGAAATTTGCCACAGCGAGAGCCAAAAATGTTGGCCGAATGGAGCAAGAACGATCTTTACGGCGAAATTCGTAAGGCGCGTGCTGGCCGTGAGCAATTTATTTTGCACGATGGTCCTCCGTATGCGAATGGCAATATTCATATTGGTCACTCTGTTAATAAAATTCTTAAAGATATCGTCATTAAGAGTAAAACCTTGAGCGGTTTTGACAGCCCTTATGTTCCGGGCTGGGACTGTCATGGTTTGCCGATTGAAAATAATGTCGAGAAGAAAGTCGGCAAGGCAGGCGCAAAAGTATCGCATGCCGAGTTTCGCCAAAAATGTCGTGACTATGCGGCTAAGCAGGTTGATGGCCAAAGGAACGACTTCATCCGCCTTGGTGTCTTGGGTGAGTGGGATAATCCTTATTTGACCATGGACTTTAAATTTGAAGCCAATATTGTTCGTGCCTTATCTAAATTGGTTCGAAATGGGCACCTGTTTAAAGGTGAAAAACCTGTTTATTGGAGTGTGGTCGGTGGTTCATCTTTAGCTGAAGCTGAAGTTGAGTATCAGGATAAAACCTCGTTCTCGATTTATGTGAATTACCCAGTCAGCGACGAACAGAAATTTTTACAGGCGTTTGATTTTTCCGGTGAACAGGGTGAAGGCGAAGTATCTGTTGTGATCTGGACCACAACACCTTGGACACTACCTTCGAGTCAGGCTGTTACTGTCCACGAAGATTTGGAGTATGTATTAGTACAGGTCGAGCGCGAAGGTAAAAAGCAGCGCTTTGTTCTGGCCAATGAGTTGGTTGAGAGCGTGATGAAAGAAGCTGAAATTGAAGATTATTCAGTTTTGGCTTCGACCCAAGGTTCCAGGCTTGAAAAGCTGGAGCTTAACCATCCTTTCTACGACAAAAAAGTGCCCGTTATTATCGGTGATCACGTCACCACTGATGCTGGTACTGGACTTGTACATACTGCTCCTGATCATGGTCCCGATGACTTTGTGGTGGGAAAAAAGTACGACATTGGCTTATTAAACTATGTGATGGCTAACGGTGTCTTCTCCGACGAAACACCTGTGTTTGCCGGTCAGCATGTTTATAAAGTTGATCAACCGGTTGTTGACCATCTGATAGAAAAAGGCAGCCTGTTGCATCAAGACAAACTACGTCATAGCTATCCACATTGCTGGCGTACGAAAACGCCATTAATTTATCGTGCTACGCCACAATGGTTTATTTCCATGAGCCAGAATGGTTTGCAGGCGCAGGCCATGGACGAAATCAAAAAAGTGAAGTGGGTTCCGGAGTGGGGCGAAGCTCGCATCGAAAGTATGGTGGGCACACGTCCTGACTGGTGTATTTCACGCCAGCGTACCTGGGGCGTACCTTTGTGTCTGTTCATTGATAAGCAGACTGGCGAACCGCACCCAGATTCGGCTGACTTAATGGAAAAAGTTTCGCTTTATATCGAAGAAAAAGGTATTCAGGCCTGGTATGACTTAGATGCTTCTGAGTTCGTCGATGCCGATAAGTACGAAAAAATTGATGACACTTTGGACGTCTGGTTTGACTCTGGCGTGACGCACTATTGTGTGCTTGAGGCGCGTGATTATTTGCGCCAGCCAGCAGATTTATATTTAGAAGGTTCGGATCAGCATCGTGGCTGGTTCCAGTCTTCGCTACTCACTGCAACCGGCATGTATGGTCATGCGCCTTATAAGCACTGTTTGACGCACGGCTTCGTGGTTGATGGTAAAGGTGAGAAAATGTCAAAATCCAAAGGCAATGTGATGGCACCGAATGATGTTATCAACAAGCTTGGTGCAGACGTGTTGCGTCTATGGGTATCCTCTGCGGACTATCGCGGTGAGATGGCGGTTTCCGATGAAATTTTGAAACGTACCGGTGATACTTATCGTCGTTTGCGTAATACCTCGCGCTTTTTATTGTCAAATCTTGAAGGTTTTAATCCTGCTACTGACTTGGTTGCTAAAGACGATCTATTGCCGCTGGATCGTTGGGCAGTGGATTGTGCTTATCAGGCGCAACAGGAAATCATTAAGGCTTACGATGACTATAACTTCTGGTTAGTCGCACAGAAAATTCATCACTTCTGTTCAATTGATATGGGCAGTTTCTATCTGGACATCATAAAGGATCGTCAATACACCGCCAAAACAGGTTCGCGTGCGCAGCGCTCTTGCCAAACCGCTCTGTACCATATCATCGAAGGGTTAGTGCGTTGGATGGCACCAGTATTGAGCTTCACTGCCAACGAAATCTGGCCTCTATTACCCGAGCCAGCTGAAGGTAAGCGCGAGTCCAATGTGTTTATTGCTGAGTGGTACCAAGGCTTATTCCCGATGGAGCAGGCTAAGATTACTCAAGCTGACTGGGCGCTCATTTCACAAGTTAAAGATGAAGTGAACCGTGCGTTAGAAAATAAGCGTAAAGACGGCGCTATTGGTGGTTCATTAGCTGCCGAAGTGACGCTCTATGCGAATGATGAACTGTATGCCGTTCTGTCTAAGCTAGAAGATGAATTACGCTTCGTTTTTATTACTTCACAAGCTCGTCTTGAAAAAGGTGAGGGCGGTGAAGCAACAGAAATGAAAGGCTTGCAGTTGAGCATTACCAAATCTGAAGCAGAGAAGTGCGAGCGTTGTTGGCACCATCGTCATGATGTAGGTGAGAACCCTGAGCACCCGACCATCTGTGTTCGTTGCGTTGAAAACGTCGCCGGTAATGGCGAAATTCGTCATTACGCTTAGGGCCATTAACGATTATGAAAAGATTGCCATTTAAACAGTCAGGCTTGGTGTGGTTGTGGTTGACCCTGGTTTTATTGATTATCGATCAGGTAACCAAAATTTGGGCTAATTCGGCATTGGCTCCAGTTCATGGTGGGCCCATCATCGAGGTGATGCCGCATTTTAATTTAAACCTTGCTTACAATTACGGCGCTGCGTTTAGTTTCCTTGGTGATGCCGGAGGCTGGCAACGTTGGTTCTTTACTGCAGTCGCAGTTGGTATCAGTTTACTATTGTTGTTCTGGATGTGGAGTACTGAATCTACGAAGAAATTACCAAATGTTGGCATGGCACTGATCCTGAGTGGCGCTTTTGGTAATTTAATTGACCGCATGGCTTACGGTTATGTGATTGATTTTATTGACTGGTATGTATCCATAGACGGTTACCATTGGCCAACTTTTAATATTGCTGATAGCGTGATCCTGATAGGCGTTGGACTTTTGTTGATTGACTCATTCGTTAATCCAGAGGAAAAATCCAAAGCAAAAAAAGACGAGAAAAATCAATGAAAATTGAAGCAAATTCAAAGGCTTTAGTGCATTTTAATATTTTGCTTAAGGATGGCTCAGCAGCGGATAGCACGCGGGTAGATGGTAAACCGGTGTGGTTTATTTTTGGCGATGGTAGTTTGACTGATAAAGTAGAGTCCAAACTGATTGGCGCTGAAAAGGGTGAAACCTGTAAGCTTGACATTCATGGCTCGGAATTTTTTGGGCCAGCCACCCCGGATAATGTTCACTTTATGGATATTAACCAGTTTCCGGTGGATTTAAAGTTGGAAGAGGGTTCCATTATTGCCTTTGAACAAATGGGTGGTGGCGCCATTCCTGGTATGGTTCGTGAAGTGAAAGGCCATTCGGTTAAGGTGGATTTCAATCATCCGTTAGCCGACCAGGATATTATTGTAGAAATTGAAGTTGTCGATATTCGACACCAGGAATAAATGATGGATATTGTTTTAGCTAATCCTCGTGGCTTTTGTGCCGGTGTAGACCGCGCGATTGAAATCGTTAATCGTGCGATTGAGATCTTCGGTGCACCGATTTATGTCAAACACGAAGTTGTCCATAATAAATTTGTGGTGGATGGCTTGCGTGAAAAAGGCGCTGTTTTTATCGAAGATTTGAATGATGTGCCCGAAAATGCCACCTTGATTTTCAGTGCGCATGGGGTGTCGCAACAGGTTCGCCATGAAGCCAAAGAACGTAATTTGAAGGTATTTGACGCCACTTGCCCCTTAGTGACCAAGGTTCATATGGAAGTCGCGCGCCATAGCCGTCGCAACGAAGAGTGTGTTTTGATTGGCCATAAAGGTCATCCAGAGGTCGAAGGTACTATGGGACAATACGACAACTCAGAGGCTGGTATCTACCTGGTTGAAGATGAGCAGGATGTGGCAGAACTCCAAGTTAAAAACCCAGATGCATTTTTCTATGTGACTCAAACCACTTTATCGGTTGATGATACTCAGCGACTGGTAAATGCCCTGAAAGATAAATTCCCTAATATCCAAGGCCCCAAAAAGGACGATATCTGCTATGCCACGCAAAACAGGCAGGATGCAGTGAAACAATTGGCCGCTGAATGTGATCTGATTTTAGTGGTTGGTGCGCAAAACAGTTCCAACTCCAGCCGCTTGCAAGAATTAGCTGAAAATCAAGGCTGCCGCTCTTATTTGATTAATAATGCTAAGGAGATCAATCCAGAGTGGTTGGCTGACGTCAAAAGAGTCGGCGTAACTGCCGGGGCTTCGGCACCTGAGATTCTGGTACAGGATGTCATCCGTTATCTTGAGTCTCAAGGCGGCTCCACTGCACTCGAATTCGATGGCGTAGAAGAGAATATCGTATTTGTCCTTCCGGCGGAACTGAGAGTTGAGCAAGAGCCGAGTAGTTAGGAAGTAGCTTCTTAACTCTCTGATTATTATCATTTTCCTGTCTTTGAGCCGATAAATTTACCGTTTATCGGCTAGATCTTACCGTTTGTCTATTAGTTCGTGCTCTTGCCCCTGTATTTTCGTATAACATACTGGTGAAAAAATTATTTTGGACCAGATTAATGTTAAAGCAAAAACTCAAAACATCCGGATACCCCAAAGTGAAGCCTGCTTTCTCTAAACAGCAGGGTTTCAGTTTAATGGAAGTCTTGATTGCAATGATTATCATTGCAATTGGTTTGCTCGGCTTCCTTTCTTTACAGCTCGCATCAATCAATTCGAACCAGGAAGGATTGGCGCGTACCCAGGCAACCTTGATTGGCCAGGACTTGGCTGCGTCAATGCGTGGAAATCGCAAGTACATCAATCAAGGTGATGGTTCTGCCAATGTCGGTAATGCCTATTTAACGAATGCTTTATATAACAGCTGCACAACCGAGCCACCACAGGCTTGTGGTGGGGCTGGTTCCAATTGTACTAATGAGCAACAAGCTGAGTTTGATGTGTGGAAAGTGTGTGCCACCTTGAGCGGTTTCGATGGATCGGCGGCGGCTACCGTTGAAAACAATCCATTAATAAATGGAGAGGTTTATGTGTCTTGTGCAGATAGAGACTCTGGGGATGTCGATGTTTGCTCGCCAGGTTCGACTTTAAGCATCTTTTCTTATTGGCAAACGGGCGCTTTGCGTGAGGACGTCGGACAGCAACAAGCTATCATTAGAAATACACGGTGTAATGCACTGGCACCTGGTGATGATTATGACTGTACTGTCATTGACATCATGCCTTAAAGGAGCGACAGAATGATGAAGAATAACATGATGAACTCCCTAAGAAATAAACAGCAGGCATTTACCTTAATTGAGTATATGGTGGCTATTGTTCTAGGTCTTATTTTATTGGGTGGTTTAACTTATCTATTTATTGGTATGAAACGCTCCAATGAAACTCAGTCCAGTATTGCTGCAATGCAGGAAAGTGGCCGTTTTGCGATGTATTACCTGACCAATGATATTCAATATGCGGGTTGGGCAAATGTCGAAGAAAAAGGTTACGGCTTTTACACTTCACCAGCATTTGATTTTGCGAGTGGGACAGCCGACGGCGGTAGTGCGGCGGCCAGTGATTCGATAAAGATTCGCTACGAGGCTCCAACAGACTGCTTAGGTAATGCCAGCGGAGGCATCGTTGAGAATCGCTATTATGTAGATAGTGGGCAGTTGATGTGTGAAGGCGTTGCTGGTACTCCGCAACCTCTGATCAGTAATGTTGATGCGCTTCATTTTTTATACGGTGTTGATACCGATGGGGATACAGTGCCGAATAAGTTTGTTAGAGCAGATCAGATTGCAGCGAGTGAACGAGAATCTATCGCTGCTGTAAAAGTTATGCTGATCTTGTCATCGAGTAATAATATTCGCCCAGACAATAGCGCACAAAGTTACAGTGTCATGGGGCATGCAGATACTTATGATGTTACTGATAAAAAAGCACGAAAGATTTTTTCGACAACTATTTCAGTTCCAAACAAACCAGAATTCGTAATTACCACATAATGTGATGGAAAAAGTTATGAGAAAACAGTTATCTAAAAATCAGGGTGTGACACTAGCAATGGTGCTCATATTCTTATTAATACTGACAGTACTTGGTGTAGCCAGCATGTCTGACTCGGTGATTCAACAGAAATCATCTACCAATGTTTACCTCGAAAATGAAGCGTTTCACGTGGCTGAAAGTGCTGTAAGCGCGACGATATATTGGGATGAAATTGCCAATAACGCTTTATATGGTACAGATACTTCAGAAACAGCCGTTGGGCAAGATTATTGCTTAGGTTCTAGTGGTGTACTGACTCCAGTTGCTGATGGTACAAGTTGTTCGACAGCATTCGAAGGTTACGCAAATGTCATCGCATATTCACGAGTGGAATATCTGGGCTGCGGTACCTGCCCTAATTTCGAGTTAGGTGTGTCGCCCAGCATCGGTTGTAATGCCTGGAAGATTACTGGTGATGCTACTGTTGCTGAAAAAACCAATGTTGCTGTTCAAAGCTGGGTCACCAAAGTAGGTGGCTGCTTTACAGCTGGTAAAGATTTAGAATTAACTCTATAAGGTGTTGCTATGAAAAAGTTTATATCGCAATTGCTTAAAGGTGCGCTACTTGGACTTTACGTAGCTTCGCCTTTTGCGTTTACGTCGGCACAGGCTGATGATACGGAAGTGTATTTCCTTGATGGGAATTCGTTAGCCCTACCCAAGCCAAAAATTATGATTGGCTTGGATTATTCCTCTGCGATGAACGGTGGGGGGTTACTTGATCAATTGAAGTCAGCTTTAAATACATTAGCCAATGATCCTTCAGTCAATGAGAAGGTAGACTTGGGCTTGACTCTTATTGGTAAAGGGCAGGGTAACGCAGGGCCTGAGGCTTCTGTTGTTTATCCTACTATTGCATTTAATGCTGCAACTAGTCCCACCTTCCAGGAAGTGGTCGATTCATTAACTCTCGCAGATACTATTTCGGGTAATACACCGACAGTTCAAGGTATGTCTGAAGTTGCTCGTTATTTTACGGGAAGCGTTCCTAAGTATGATACCAGGGCAACGCACGCAAGAGCCATATTAGATGGTAGATATGCAGGCAGTAACGATCCTGGCTGCACCAACGCCATGGTTGTTCTTTCACGAGGACAAATCAACGGCAACGAATGGCCTGGGGATGTAGCCAGTCTTGTTCCTGCATCTTATTGCGGAGGGGATTGTGATGACTCAGATCTTGTTCGCTATATGCGTGAAGTGCTAAATGTACAAACCTATGCCATTGATCCAGGAGCGACAGGTAGAAATGCTGCTAACTTAGATAACTGGGCAAGAGAAGGCGGTACTCAGGAAGCTATTGATTACAACGAAAATGTTGCTTGTGAAGCAGAGGGTGGTTTGTGCCAAATTTTGCGCGATATTATTGAGCAGGTTGCTGCGCAAGGTACTAGTTTCGTGCAAGCAGGTGTGACCGTGAGTCAACAAAACCGTTTGAATCATGATAACCACTTGTATTTCGCACAGTTCCAGGCTGATAACATTGCTCGCTGGCCTGGTAACCTTAAAAAGTACAAAATTAGCGGTGGTAATTTAGTAGATGCCCCCGGCGATCTGGCTGTTAATCCTGATACTGGATTGTTTAACGAAGTTAGAGATCCCGATACCAACCAAATTACAACCTCTAGGAGTATCTGGTCCACAGGTGCTGATGGTAATCAGGTGGAGCTAGGAGGAGCTGCAGCAGAGCTTGACCGTTTCTTAGTTAGTTCTCCAGATCCGTACTTCCCTCAGTATCAGGTCTATCAAGGCTGGACAAGAAATTTATATACGGATATTGATGGAAGCTTGAGTTCGGTAAAAGATGCCACGACTAAGTCAGACTTTCTGATGGATGCTGAAACAGACGAGGCTTATCAAGATATTAAGGATAGAACCTTAGGCTATAGCCGTAACGATGTAGCTATTGAGCTTGATACTCCGCTATATGATAGTAATGGCGTGCTGGTTGCCGAAACTCAGTATGTGATTCAAGATGTCGCCCGCTCAGAAAGACTTGTGGGTGACCCACTGCATAGTGTTCCTAAGGTCGTGCAATACAATGATTATGATGATGCAACAGATGACAAGTCAGTTGTGTTTATGGGCACCAACTTAGGGTATCTACATGCTATTGACATCAATGATGGTGGAGAGCTTTGGAGTTACATTCCTTATGACATCTTAGGGAAGATGAAGAACTTCCTGAAAGATATTCCCATTGATGGTAATTCATTTTTACATAACTATGGATTAGATGGCGAGATTTTCATTGCCCATGCTGACTCTAATGGCAATACTCGCGTCGACTTAGCCGATAATCCTGATACAGAGACAGTGGAAACCGCTGAAAAAGCCTTACTGTTTATTGGCATGCGTCGTGGTGGAAATAGTTACTATGTTCTGGACATAAGTACTCCTAATCAGCCTCGATATCTGTTTAAAATTGAGGGTGGATCGACAGGCTTTGAAACTATGGGCCAAACATGGTCAACTCCTTTGGTGACCAATATTGAAGATGCTAGCCAGGAAAGTGGTGTCCGTACGGTTGTCATTTTTGGTGGTGGTTATGATACCGCTGTAGATCAATTATTTGACCATGATGATGATGGTCAAATTGATCATGATTTAACCGGAACAGCTTTCGATGGAACGGCTTTTGACGGCACAGTAAGTAGAGGTAATGATGTTTATATTTATGACATCAATAGCCAATCTATCTTATGGAAGTTATCAGACGCGCTTCCAACCCTGCATTCTGAGCTATCAGCAGTACCAGCTAATGTTCGTGCCATCTCGTTGAATAATGACACTACTGTTGACCACTTATACGTAAGTGACGTGGATGGTCAAATATTCAGGTTGGATATCTTCGAGGATGACACTAATGGATTCACCATCAGTGGCGGCAAAATCTTTGACGCAAACCATGGTGTAATCAATGAGGAAGACAAGGGTAGGTTCTTCTATGCTCCTTCCGTAGCATTTATACCTCGTCCTAATGGTAATTCGTTTGTGGCGGTGGCTGTAGGCACTGGTTATCGTGCTCACCCGCTTAACACCACAATACAAGATAACTTCTTCATGTTGCGGGATACGGGAGTGCTTCAGGATACACCAACATATGATTTGGTAACTTTCAGATCTGGTGAAACAAGTGGTGATTTGCTGGATGTTACTACTTTGATTAATCCAACTAATAGCCCAGATATTGTCGCTGCTCAAGAACCGTCTGATCCCGCCGAGACAGGTAGTAAGGGTTGGTATATTCGTATGACAGGGTTGCAAGTTGCTACAACGAATCCTGATGGTACGGCAACTACTAAGGACTACCAAGGTGAAAAAGTTATTTCCGAGGCTCGCATTTTATTCGGAAAAATTGTATTCACTTCATATGTGCCAACGTATGACTTCGGTGCTGTAATTTGTTCGCCAGTAGTAGGTAGCGGTAAGCTGTATGGTGTAAACTTGATTGACGGCACTTCATTCTTTAGTGATAGTGATCGAACTATCAATCTAATTAGTGACGGTATCCCTCCAATGTTCCAGCTACTTTATACCTCAGGTGCAAATGCGTCAGGTGGTGATGATGCTGCATTTATTGGTCTAGTTGGTAACGAGGTCATAGATGACGCCTTTACTGAAGCCTTGACCAAGGGTTATGATGGAGTTATACGTGTTAACTGGCGGAAGAAACCTGATGATGAGTAAGCAAACAGTAAAAGCATTTACAATCATCGAACTCATGACAACGGTAGCGATTGTGGCCATTATGGCCGCAATCGCAGTTCCAAGCATGAGGAACATGATAATGAATAATCGTCTGGTCGGATTCAGTAACGATATTGTCAGCTCTGTTTCTGCAGCAAGAAATGAGGCGATTGGTTCGCGTCAGCAGGTGGCGATTGAGCCTAATGGCGGTAACTGGTCTCAAGGCTGGCAAGTGTTTGTGGATGCAAATGCAAATGGTTCCTTTGATACTGGTGAAGAAGTTGTTCGAGAGATTGATGCTTATCCAAGTTCAATGAGTGAGAGTGCTTCACCTGGTAGTAATATCGTATTCACCTCGCGCGGAATTATGAGTAACCTTGGTGGCTGGGGTACATTAACTCTATGTGATGACCGTGGCGCAGGACGCTCTATTAATATTGCAGGGGCTGGTAATGTCACTGTAAGCAAAATTGATGTTGGGGGATGTTAGCTTTGAATAGAAGTAAAATAAAAGCCTTTACCTTGATGGAAGTGATGATCGTTGTTGCGATTGTTGCGATTTTGGCTGCTATTGCTGTGCCTATGTATGCAGAACAGGTGAAAAAAGGTAAGCGTAATGATGCGATGCAAGCATTGTTAGCTGCATCTGAAGCAGCCGAACGTTATAAAGCTGCCAATTTTTCTTATGCAGGTCTTAATGGAAACTTGGGTAGTGTTTTTGCAACGAAAGTACCTGTTGATGGCGGCACTTCATATTATACCTTGGCAATTGTCGCCGACACTACAAGTTATACCATTACCGCCACCCCTGTAAATTCTATGGCCGGTGATGGTGCATTATCTATTAATTCATCAGGACAGAAACGCTATAAAGGAACAGATCCCTGGCCAAAATAGCTCGATAATTTGACAATCTTTTTTAATCCCAACCCGTTCTGTGAACGGGTTGTTTTTTATACAAAACAGTACAATTTTAATACACATCAAAGATAGTACACAATCCTTGTTACTCTAGAATAGCTCAGCAATTGGTGGTTTTTGTACCATTTTGGGGGGGCTATGCACTGGAAAAGCAGTATATTATCTAATAGGTCATCAGCTAGTAAAAAAGGGTTGGAAAGACGATCTGGTTTTGGTTTAGCTGAAACCTTCATTAGCTTAATGCTTCTGACGGGCTTTTTATTAAGCGCCTGCCATCTATTATTAAATTTACTCACCTCAAACTTATTAGATCAAACAGCTGTCAGGCTGGTTGATTCATTCCAGCTTGCGCGTCAAGCCGCTATAGAGTCCAACTCCAAAGTAATCGTTAAACCCGTTAACAATAGCTGGAGTAATGGTTGGCAGGTCTTGAGTGTTACTTCTCAACAGGAAAGAACCATTGAGCAGCAACAAGTATTATTCACACAAGCGGAATTGAAGGAAGCTATTATGTTTGTTGAACATGATGAGTTATCTATTGTATTTAATCCGAATGGAATGACTTCTCATTTAAATCCGCTGGGTGAGAACGGACTCACTTTTTGTAATGCAAGTGGCAAAGGACGCCAATTAAGTATGATTGCTTCCGGGCAAGTCCATATAACCCATATTAAGCAAGGCTGTGGTGTTCTCGATGTATAAACAAACCGGTTTTTCGTTAATGGAAGTACTGATCACTATTCTTTTGGTCAGTATTGGATTATTAGGCTATGCAGGCTTACAAATTGGCGCATTAAATAGTTCTCTTGATTCTTTCTCACGCTCGCAGGCAACTATCATTCTAGAAGATGCTGCTGCCCGAATCAGAAATAACTCGGAGTATCTCAAAAGTGATGTTGGCACTGTAAATGCTTATGTTGGTGACTTAGATTTTGCAGTGGATGCTGTTCACACATGGTGTGATATTGAGAAAGGGATTGTCCCGGAAGCAACTTGCAGCGCGGACTCCAATTGCTACATGAGCGATTTGGCTAAGCAGGATATTTATGAAGTTTGTTCCAGCTTACAAGGAACGAAAATACCAACTGGAATTATTGGGGCAAGTTGTTATGACAGAGAGGTTAGTGATGGAGACAATTGCAGCTATGGATCGCGCATGTCACTATTTTTAGCGTGGAAAGGAGCAGAGCGTGAAGATGTTAGCGGGAAAAGGACCTATGAACAAAATACACGCTGCCAAAGTGAATTGGGCCTGTCGGATGACTATGCATGTGTGCAACTGGAGCTTGTCCCATGAGAAATATAAGTATGAAAAACATTAGCCAAAAGAATAGTAAAGGATTCACTTTAGTAGAAATGATGGTGGCCATGTTAATTGGCTTGATCATCATTGCCGGGATTGTGATGATTTTTGTTTCAAGCAAGCAAACTTACCGGCTCAATACCGGTATGACACATGTCCATGATAATGGTCGCTTTGCAATGAGTTATGTCGTGAGTGATTTACGAAAAGCCGGTTGGGTGGATAGTGATATCGAAACGGTTGACGGTCATAGCTTGGCAATGCCATTTAACAAGTTATTAGATAATGTAGATGTAGAGGGTGGGCAACCATCTGATAGTTTAACGGTACGCTATTATGGTGAGGCCAACTGTATAGGTGATAAACCTGCGGACGGTATAGTGGAAAACCAATATCAATTAGTGGCAACGGCTGATGGCTTGCCTGAGTTGAGATGTAACGGTGCTAGTCTGATTAAAAACGTTGAAAGCTTACAATTTAGATATGGTGTCTTGACTGCAAATGGTCTGCAATACGTAACATCGAGTGCTCTTACAGACGTTTCATCACTACAAACTTTACAGATAGCTTTTTCAGTTGCTTCAGACGAGAAAAATGTTATCGACAAAAATGTGACGTTAAGTGGCGTTTTGAATGAAGGCCCATATAAATTTAATGATGGACGTTACCGTAAAGTTTTCACTAGTACCATTGTTCTGAATAACAATGGTCATCAACCACCAGATTCATTGTTGGTTTCGGAGTAATTCTATGACTAATAATCAAAACGGTTTTTCTTTAATAATGGGACTGATCATATTGGCCATTATGGCATTGCTGGGTGTGTCTATTATGTCATCAGGTATCTCATCACAAAAAATTGCGGTGGTGAAGCAAGAAGACACCATGGTTTTCCATGCAGCGCAAACAGCCAATAGTTCTTACGTCAGCACTTATCATTATGATGCTTCACACGTTTTAACGACAGCAACGGATGCATATTGGGATACCTTGTCAGCTCCAAAAGTTGGCTATGTTCAATGTGTTGATTACACGGGTGATTTAGTTGAGTGTGGGGCCGATACACGTTTGGAATCGGATAAAATTTTAAAAGCTAGGGTAGAAGCTTTCTACCATGATTGCGAAACAGCAGCGCTAAAATGTCTTGGTAATTCTTGGGATAACACTGGCCTTGGATGTCACTCTTTTCAGTTGATTGGGGAAGGCAACCTTGATGTAAATCAGAATGATGTCGCAGATGTTGGCGAGGCGCAGACCCATATAGAAGAGTGGGTAAATGTAGTTCGCAGTTGCAATAAAACGCTTTGAGTGAGGGGTCTATGTATATTAAAAAAAGTTTAATAATAGCGCTAATGATTGTTGCAGGCATGATGCCTGTACTGTTGCATGCGGATGACACAGAAGTATATTTTGGCAAATCTCAGCCTGTTAACTTATTGCTTGTGCTGGATGTTTCAGGCTCTATGGCATGGACTACTAGTACATGTCAGTTGAATCGTCGTGGACAACCCTACCCAAGCTGTTATCCAGGCAATGGGGAGCAATCACGATTAGATATTATGAAAGAGGCTTTAGAGCTTTTTCTTGACGATTTGCCTGATAATGTGAAGGTTGGAATTCTTACCTATTCAGCTGGTAATAATATTGAGCTTCTGCATGAAATAAAACAATTAAGCGATAATAGTCATAAAGCAACACTATTAACATCGATCGATGGTCTTGAAGCAAATGGTGGAACATTAACCGCAGGTGCGTTATACGAAGCTGCTAGTTACTTCCGTGGAGAGTACGATGGCTTGTCATCTCCGATTACTCCTGGTTGCGGTAATGCCAGTAATATTGTGTTCTTGACAGATGGTCAACCAAATAGTCTGGAGTATAGTAATTATAAGTACTGGTATGGCATCAGAAATATGACAGGAGAGAGTTGCGCCTGGGATGATGATGGTAAAGAGTGTTCTAAGAAACTTGCTGGTTATTTATCGGGAGTTGATCAGCTAGCGGATATAACGCCGTCACTCGTCAAAACTCACACTATTGCATTTGCCCTTGAAGATACTGATGCAAGAGATTTTCTAGAGGGTGTTGCCGAAGCAGGTAAAGGCTTAAGTTTTACTGCTGATAGTACCGAGGGTTTGGTTGATGCATTTAAATCCTCAATCCAAACTGATATTGAGCAGAGCATGATGGTTACGCCCAGCGTACCATTAAGCCAAAGTAATCGTTTGAATAGTAGTAATGAACTTTTTCTTGCAATGTTTCAACCTGCACAGACTCAATTCTGGCATGGCAACTTAAAAAAATATTACATTCAAGGTGGAAAGGTTACTGATAGAAATGGTGCTGATGCAGTTGATGCGTACGGTCAATTTCTTGAATCATCCTCAAGTGCATGGAGCATGTTTGATGGCAATGAATTAGCGTTAGGTGGTGCTGCTCAGGCTATGGATATGCCTAGAAGTGTTTATTCCAATATCCTTGAGAAGAATTTATGGACTAAGAAAAATCAGATAGAGACAACAAATAATAAGATCACTAAGCCGTTATTAGGGTTAAGTGAGTTGGCTAGTGATGCACAGTTAACCAGTCATATTGATTGGCTCTATAAGGGAACGGTTGATATTGATACGAACGATGACAAAGTTCTTGATAGAACCATTAATCGTTTCGGTGATCCTCTTCATTCAAAGCCTGTTATTGTAAACTATGCCGATAAGAGCCTCTTATTTATGGGGGATAATGAAGGTTTTTTACATGCTATTAATCCTGACGATAATAGTGGCAAAGAAGAGTGGTCCTTTATTCCAAGGCAATTATTAAAAAATACTGCAGAACTGGTTAAAAATAAAAGTTTAGGCGCTGTATCTAGCCGCATGTATGGTCTTGATGGTGATATTACTGTCTATCATCAGGATAGAAATAAGAACGGTAAAATAGATAATGGTGAGTTTGCGTATCTATACGTGGGTATGCGCCGAGGTGGCAAAAATTATTATGCTATAGATATTTCAGATTCTGAGCGACCTCAATTGATGTTTACCATTACTGGTGATAAAGCCACTGCAGAAGAGATAACTGGCGGTCTTAGCTGGGACTCAGTTCACTACTATGAAGGCCTTGGCCAAACTTGGTCCAAACCTGTTATTGGTCATATCAAGTGGAGAGGCGGTAAGAGGCTGGTTATGATTTTTGGCGGCGGTTACGATGCTGCAACACAGGATAATGCAGCTCTCGAAGCTGGTGGTGCTGATGCAGTTGGCCGCAATATCTTTATCGCAGATGCAGTGTCAGGACAAATGTTATGGAACGCTAAAGATAATGCGATTGACTATCGTGGTGCTGATTTCACTAACTTACTGACGAATAGTTTTGCCTCTGATATTTCTGCAGGTGATTTAACTGGAAGTGGTACCATTGAGCATATTTATGCAACCGATACAGCGGGTCAGCTGTTCCGTTTCGATATCACTCAAGAGCAAATAAATAGTGATACACAAATACTCGGCGCTAAAATTGCTGATATTCAAGGCTCTGGCGTTGCTGGAAACCGTCGTTTCTATAATCGCCCAGACGTTTCTTTCGTGAAACTTGGTGGTAACACGATGGCACTGATAGCTATTGGTTCGGGTTATAGAGCGCACCCGCTAGAGGAAGGCATTACTGACCGTTTCTATGTGTTCTACGATAAGAAGATTGTGTCAAAAGGAATTCCTGAACAGGTTATTACTGAAGCTAATATGTATGATGTCACAGACAAAATAACAGTGGCGGACCCCTCGACTGGACTGACTAAAGAGCGTTACGCGGGTATTTTCGATATTCTGAGTCATGAAACCCGAAATAATGGTTGGTATTTGCGCCTTGGGTCGGGCGAGAAGGTGCTTGCTGATGCCAGCACTATCAATTACCGAGTATTCTTTACTACATACTCTCCGCAAAATGACCCCAATAGCTGTAGCGTATCAGTGGGATTAAATAAGCTTTACTCGGTTAGTGTGCTTGATGGTAAACCTGTATTCTTCCGAGATGATAGTGACGCGGTTCCGCCTGGAGAAGTCGGTGAATTAGAGCGCTCAAGAGATCTTGGCTATGTGGGTATAGCACCTGAATTAACGGTTCTGTTCCCTAGTGATGGAGAAGGGCAGGCCGGGGAAGCGATTTCATTGGTCGGCTTGGAAACGATTTGTAGTGGCGCTGAGTGTGACTTTTTAAATCAGCTCAATACAGTCAAATGGCGTGAATTAACCAAAAAAGAGTTAGAGCAGTTAAAAACCGACTAACTATTTGATATTAAAGATTAAAGCTCTAGCTTGCGAATTGCCCCGTGTCATGTAGAATTAGGTAAAACTACAGGATACGGGGATTTTCTGTGCGCGCAAAAGTCATTAGTTTTGTTCAAATGAAAGGTGGGGCAGGCAAAACCACTTTATGTGCCAATATTGCCTCCACTTTATCTGATAAAAGCAAAGTTTTGATGATTGATACCGATCATCCACAAAGCTCACTTGAAACATGGTACAGAGTTCGCGATGAGCAGTATCTGATTGAAAATATGGATATTGTTTCAGCCAAGAATCTTGCTCATCTGCAAAAACAAGTACGCGAAAACACCGATTTATACGACTATATTCTGATTGATGGCCACCCAAGGATTACCAATCTAACAAGAGCCGTTGTCTTATTATCCGATGTTGCCCTAATTCCCTTAAGCCCATCTCCGATAGAAGTTTGGTCCACCAAGCATTTAGCTGAAATTGTTGACGAAGCTAAGCAGCTCAATTCAAATCTGGAAGCGCGTATTTGCTGGAATCGTTACCGGGTTCGGACTAATTCTGCGGATAATGTGGTTGCCAATGCTAAACAGGAGCTTGCACTCGATGATTTCCCAACTAAATTAGGCAACCGTGTTGCTTATCTCGATTCTTTTGCTGAAGGGCTAACGGTAGCTGAATGGCATGATCCAGCAGCTAAGCTGGAGATATGGTCATTGACCTCTAATATTGAGCGTTTGGCGTCTCAGCAGCCGAAGTCACGATTAAAGACTGAGTCTCAGGTTGATAAATTTGCGAAAGGTAAGTAGCTGTTCTTATTCCATTTAAATATATTAGACCAGAAAGTAGTTGACCGTGTAAAAAAGATGGTTTAGATTGCAACACATGAATATGAATATCGCACAAAACATTTGGTGGTGGCACGTTGCTTAAGTAGCGGGCCTTTTGTTGTTTGTAAAATATTCATACAAGACAAAGATTTTAAAAGCCCGCACAAGCGGGCTTTTTTTATGCCTGCGTAAAAGAACCAGGAAATTTTAAGCTAATAGAAATTAAGAGAATTCAAGTCATGACAATAGATACTCTGCAACACACATTTTTAATTGCTAGCTGGTGGTGGTTCCAGTAGGGCGGGGTATTGTCTTGAGGAAAGACGATAAAGCCCGCCATTGTGCGGGCTTTTTTTATGTCTGACGATTTTATTTTTATTAAGAGTTAACTGATTAAGCAATTACAGAGATTTTCAATTTAAAGATAAGGAATACACTATGATTATTATTCTTCGACACGACGCATCCGAGCAAGATGCGCAGGAAATATTACAGAAAATTGATGCTGCTGGCCTAAAGCCACTTCATTTACCCGGTGTTGAACGCACTGTAATCGGTGCACTTGGCGATGAACGTGTTTTAGAGTCGTTGCACCTGGAAAACCTACCGCAAGTTGATTTAGTCAAACCTGTGCTAAGTAAATACAAGTTAGTCAGCCGCGAGATTTATGCGCAGGATACCGTGGTGCATGTTGGTGGTACGCCTGTAGGTTCCGAGCAATTTACGATTATGGCTGGTCCGTGCGCCATTGAGAGTGAAGATCAGCTGCTTGAAACCGCACGTTACGTTAAACAGGCAGGTGCAACAGTATTACGCGGCGGTGCTTTCAAGCCGCGCACCAGCCCTTATTCCTTTCAGGGATTAGGCGTTGAAGGTTTAAAGATTATGCATCAGGTGGGCAAGGAAACAGGTTTAGACACCATTACAGAACTGATGGATGTTAACGACCTGGACGATGTGGCGCGCTATATTTCTGCCATTCAAATTGGTGCCAGAAATATGCAGAATTACACGTTGCTCAAAGCGGTGGGTGAAACCAAAAAACCGGTGTTACTAAAGCGTGGATTGTCGGCAACGATCGAAGAGTTGTTGCTTGCCGCTGAATACATTGTTGCCAGCGGTAATCCGAATGTGATGATTTGTGAGCGTGGCATCAGGACTTTTGAAACCGCAACTCGCAACACGCTCGATTTGAATGCGGTTGCGTTTATTAAAGAGCGTAGCCACTTGCCGGTCATTGTTGATCCATCACACGGCACAGGTGTTCGTACCTTGGTAGCGCCTATGGCCAAAGCAGCAGTGGCATGTGGTGCTGACGGTGTCATTATTGAATGTCATAGAAGCCCCAAAGAGTCCGTATCCGATGCAGCTCAGGCACTTTCTCCGCAAGATTTCCATACCTTGATGCAACAACTTGCACCTTTTGTCACAGCCAGTGGAAGAACCTTGGCAGAGGTGGCGTATGCAAGTTAATACGCTAACCAAAAAGCTTCCGCTTTCTTTGTTGCCCTGCGAAGTGTTTGGTCTTTTAACTGAGAATGGTCACTTGGCTCACACTGCATTGTTGGAAACGGCAGAGCCCGGCACACAGAAGAGTAAGCGTAGTATTAGCATGGTTTCAGCGGCAGCAGTTATAGAAGGGCTTGATGGCATTGTAACCATTAAATGCCTGAATGATAATGGCAAAAGCTTTATAGGTGCACTTGCCAAAATTGACGAATCTCTAGCAGGTTTCACTCGGAGAATATCAAATGAGTCTATTACTTATACGCTCGATAAAGCGAGTGACGACAAGGTGCTAAATGAAAGCCAGCGCCTGACTCAACCGACTATTTCAGATGTGCTGACTTTAATCACCGAGCAGATTGAATGTAACCAAAAAACGGATAATGTCAGTTCCTGTTTGATTGGCGCCATGAGTTTTGACCTTGTGGATCAGTATGAATCCTTGCCAGAACTTAACAAAACAACGCCTGACTTCAAGTTTTATCTGTCTGACCAGTTAGTCATTCAAGAGGACGATTCACAGTCCGCTAAGATTATTGTTAAAGGTTTTGGTGACAATGCTGCTAATACTGTCCGATTAGGCGTTGCCATAGAGTCAATAGAGTCGAAGCTATCATCCTCACCAAAAACTCCGTCTTTAATAGCAGCGCCAACGAGTCAAACTCATACCCCATTGCAAAGTCGTGATTTCAAGATCGACGTCTCGGATGAAGAGTTTAAAAATAATGTTGAGAAAGTTAAACAGCATATTATCGAAGGCGATGCTTTCCAGGTGGTGTTGTCGAGAACTTTTTCAACCGAGTGCGATGATGCCTTTAAAGCCTATCAGGTTCTGAGAAAGTCCAACCCAGGCCCATACATGTACTACATTAATTTTGGTGATAGTCAGTTATTTGGTTCCAGTCCTGAAAGTGCGTTAAAAGTTTTTGATACCAACAAAGTAACCCTGTATCCCATAGCAGGAACACGCAAGCGTGCCATTACAGCAAACGGTGCCATTAACTTTGAGCTGGATGCAAAAACGGAATTCGAGCTTATCAGTGACGAAAAAGAAGGTGCGGAACATATGATGTTGGTCGACCTGGCTCGAAATGATTTAGCTAAAGTGATTAAAGCTGGTAGTCGTCAAGTCACTCAGTTAAAGCGTATTGTGAAGTACTCCAATGTGATGCACATGGTTTCAGAAGTTATCGGCGAACTTCGAGATGATATTAACCCAATGCATGCCTACCGCGCCTGCGCCAATATGGGAACTTTAACGGGTGCACCTAAAATTAAAGCGGTTGAAATTATCCGCCAATTAGAGCAGAAGCCACGCGGCTATTATGGTGGAGCTGTCAGTATCTACAATGCCAATCAGGAGTTTGATAGCGCCATTATTATCCGATCTGCAGAAGTGGCTGACGGAGTTGCCAAGGTTTCTGCTGGTGCGGGCATAGTGTATGACTCGGTTCCAGAATTGGAAGCTAATGAAACATTCCATAAAGCTAAGGCGGTATTGAATGCTTGCCTTGTTGCTGGGCAGGACATTAATGAGAACCTAAGAGAAAAGAGTAAGGAGAGTGCGGCATGAAAGCATTATTGATCGATAACTTTGACTCCTTTATTTATAACCTCGACTATGAGTTGCAGTTACTTGGATTTGAAGTCAGCGTTGTTCGTAATGATGCTGAGTATAGCTATGTTTCTAATCTGGCCAATAAAGCAGATTGCATTGTTTTGTCTCCAGGCCCTGGTAAGCCATCTAATGCAGGTTGCTGTCTGAAGCTGCTGCAAGACTTTCAAAAAACTAAGCCAGTCTTGGGTGTTTGCTTGGGGCATCAGGTGATTGTTGAAGCCTTTGGCGGTGTGGTTAAAAAAGCACAACAAGTCGTTCATGGAAAAGTATCACAGCTTAAATTAAAAGACAGCTCAGGATTGTTTTCTGATATCAAAGGAAGTATTGCTGTAGCACGCTACCACTCACTGGTTGCAACCCAGGTGACAGACACATTAGCAATTACAGCTGAGTCAGAACAAAGTGAAATCATGGCTGTACAGCATACTGAATTGCCTATTTATGGCGTTCAGTTCCATCCCGAAAGCATTATGAGCTTTGCTGGCTACAAGTTACTGCGTAACTTCATCCATATCGTTGAAAGTCATTCGGGCAAAACGGCTAAGGAGACTCGCCATGATGCAGTTGCTTGAATCCATTTACCAAGGTGAGAATTTGAATTACCTACAGGCAACGGAGTCATTTCAGGCTGTCTTACAAGGTCAGGTCGAGGCTCCTGTGGTTGCTGCTATGTTGGCAGCTCTGAAGACTAAAGGTGAAACTGTTGAAGAAATTGCCGGAGCAGCCTTTGCATTACGGCAGGAAGCAGTCCAGTTCCCACAACGAGACTATTTGGTCAGTGATTGTTGTGGCACTGGTGGTGATGGTCACAACACTATCAATGTTTCAACCATTGTCAGCTTGTTAGCGGCGACTGCTGGCATCAAAGTGGTTAAGCACGGTAATCGTTCGGTTTCGTCAAAGTGCGGCTCTGCGGACTTAATGGAACAGCTTGGGGTTAACATTCATGTCACTCCCGAAAAGAGCAAACAGTTGCTAGATGAGGTGAATTTTTCATTTTTATTTGCACCAGACTATCATCCCGGCGTTAAGCATGTGATGCCAATCAGACAATCACTCAAAACGAGAACCATTTTTAATCTGATAGGGCCGCTGGCAAACCCAGCGTTACCTGAGGTTCAGTTGCTTGGAGTTTATGACAAAAAGTATTGTCGACCTTTTGCTGAAATTTTAAAAATTCTTGGCGCACAAAAGGCATTGATAGTTCATGGTTCAGGTTTGGATGAAATTGCAGTGCATGACAGCACCTTTGCCGTTTCGCTCAATAATGGCGTCATTGAAGAGTTCACTCTTTCGCCAGAAGATTTTGGCATTGAACGACACAGCATTGCCAGTATTCAGGCCAACAGTATTGATGATAACCTTCTTGCCGCCGAACAATTATTGAAGGGGCAGGGCAGTGATGCGCACATTGATATGGTGGCTGTGAACTGTGGCGCCTTATTAGTTCTAAATAATCTTGCGGACAGCTTTAAAGCAGGAACACAGTTGGCTAAGGATTTATTAAAAACTGGCCAAGCCTATAAGCACTTACAAATGATTAAGGAGGCTTCCCATGCTTAATGTATTAGAGACCATCCTTGAACATAAGCGCAATGTTATTGGCAACACGCCTGACTACCATGATCTGAAACCCAGCCAACGAAGTTTTTATGATGCTCTTAGTAAGCCACATTATGGCTTCATCATGGAATGCAAAAAAGCCTCGCCGTCCAAAGGACTTATTCGCGCTGAATTTGACCTAAACGAAATCGTCCCTGTTTATGAGCAATATGCGGATGCTATTTCTGTACTGACTGAAGAGCGATTCTTTCGGGGCAGTTTTTCTAACCTGAAGAAAGTAAGAGAGCTTACTGATAAGCCGTTATTGTGCAAAGACTTTATCTTATCACCAAAACAGATTCGTCAGGCGCGTTACTTTGGAGCTGATGCAGTATTGTTAATGTTGTCTGTGCTTACTGATAAAGACTATCAAATTTGTCAGGAGCAGGCTGAAGCTTTAAATATGGATGTGCTGACTGAAGTTCATACTGATGTTGAGCTGGAGCGAGCGATCAAGTTGGGTTCAAAAATCATTGGTATTAATAACCGTAACCTGAAAGATTTATCAACCAGTTTTGAACACACAAAAGCGCTCGTACAAAAGGTACCGGCAGACCGCTTGGTTATCACTGAGTCCGGTATCAATACTCATCAAGATGTATTAGAGCTTTCGCAGTTTTCCGATGCTTGCCTGGTCGGTTCCAGCCTTATGAAGGAGGTTGACCTTGAGTTAGCAGCTCGGCAACTGGTGTATGGCGATATTAAAGTATGCGGCATTACACAACAGTCTGATGCTGACCTCTTGCAAACTTCTCCTGCCAGCTATGTAGGTTTGATTTTTACGCCCAACTCAAAGCGTTTTGTTACCAATAAAATAATTAATTCAAACAAACCTCTAGTTGGTGTTTTCCAGGATCAGTCGATTGATGAGGTTGTATCTGTAGCGCAACAATACAAGTTACAAGTTATACAGCTGCATGGTGATGAATCGATAGAATTTGCTCAAGACATTAAGCAACAATTGCCCTCTGTTAAGGTGTCAAAGGTTTTCCACATTGGAGAGCAGCTATCAGCGGAAAATATTACCTCAGAATTAAAGGCTCTACTCGAAACTTATGATGAGGTGCTGCTGGATACTGAGGTGACTAATGAGGCGCAAAGTCAACGGGGCGGTACCGGTGTTACCTTCGATTGGTCGCTACTAAGCCAACTGGATTCAGACCTGCGTGCAACAAAGCTTCGTATAGCAGGAGGCGTCAATGCAGAAAACATTCAAAAGCTTAAAAAACTTGGTGTGGTCAAAGTAGATCTATCCAGTTCAGTTGAGTCAAGTCCGGGAATGAAGAGCGAAGCCTTGCTTAAAGAATTTTTTAGTCATTGTCGGGCACAGTCGGAACGTTTTAAATCACAAGATACAGATTCGAAATTAGATGGCAATTTAGCCCAAGTGGCCGTTGGAGGTATTTCATCATGAATCAAAAAGTTAATTCACCTACAAGCTTCGAGTTTGACGGTGCTTATATCGGGCAATATGGCGGACAATTCGTCCCGCAGTTATTAATGCCAGCATTGCAACAACTTGATCGGGCATTCGAGGCATCATTGCTTGATGATGAATTTCAAACTGAGCTAAGCCGTTTGCTGAAGGAGTATGCAGGACGCCCAACCCCGGTGACCGAATGCACATCTTATGCACGTATTAATCAGTCACGTATTTTCCTCAAGCGTGAAGATTTGTTGCATGGCGGTGCGCATAAAACCAATCAGGTTTTGGCTCAGGCTTTATTAGCCAAGAAAATGGGTAAGCACCGCATCATTGCGGAAACCGGGGCTGGTCAACATGGCGTGGCCACAGCGTTGGCCTGTGCCTTACTGGGTTTAAAAGCGACTATCTATATGGGCAAAAAGGATTGCGACCGTCAGGCTCCTAATGTTTTCAGGATGCAGCTGATGGGCGCAGAAGTCATTCCTGTAGACAATGGTAGTGCCAGCTTAAAAGACGCCATCAATGAAGCTTTACGTGATTGGGCATCGAGCTACGAAAGCACTCACTATTTGTTGGGCACAGTAGCTGGTCCAGCACCGTTCCCTAAAATGGTGCGCACTTTCCAGAAAATCATTGGCGAAGAAGCCAAGCAGCAAATGAAAAAGTTGATTGGCAAGCTGCCCGATGCTGTTGTGGCCTGTGTTGGCGGAGGCTCTAATGCGATTGGTATTTTCGCGGATTTCATTAAAGATGAGGATGTTCGATTAATTGGTGTTGAGCCAGCTGGTAAAGGACTCGATACCAAAGCACATGGTGCAACTTTATTAAAAGGCCGTGAGGGCATTTTGCATGGCTCAAGAACGTATGTATTGCAGGACGGCGAAGGTCAAGTCCAGGAGTCGCATTCAGTCTCTGCCGGTCTTGATTATCCAGGTATTGGACCTGAGCATGTTCATTTAATGACTGCTGGTCGTGCTGAATATGTTTCGGTGACCGACGAAGAGGCGTTAGAGGCATTTCAGGAGTTATCAAAAACCGAGGGGATTATTCCTGCACTTGAATCATCGCATGCATTGGCTTATGCCAAAAAGCTGGCCGCTGAATCCAGTGAACCGCTGAATATTCTGGTTAATCTGTCTGGACGCGGCGATAAAGATTTAGCTCATGTCATGAGTCTCCTGCAAGAGACTGCCTAACACACCAATTTTGATATAGAGAGAAGAGAGTGACTATGCGTTACCAACAATTATTTGCACGACTCAAAGATTCGAATCAATTGGCTTATATTCCATTTGTGCTGCTGGGTGACCCTACAGAGGAGTTGTCTTTACAACTCATTGATAGATTGGTTGAGAATGGGGCTGATGCACTGGAGCTGGGCTTTGCCTTTTCCGATCCGGTAGCCGACGGACCAGTGATTCAAACCGCCAGTCTTAGACCTTTAGCCAATGGTTTCAGTGTGCGGAAAGCCTTTGATTTGGTTGCTAAAATTCGCGTTAAATATCCTGATTTACCCATCGGCATTTTGACTTATGCCAATCTGGTCTTTGCTCCTGGCATTGAGCAGTTCTATCATGATGCGCAAAATGCAGGGGTTGATTCGGTACTGATTGCAGACTGTCCAGTAGAGGAGCGTGACCTATTTGCTCCGTCGGCACAATCAAAGGGTATCGATACGGTGTATATTGCGCCGCCTGATGCGAGCTCATCCAGTTTAGAGCTTATTGCCACCTACAGCCAGGGCTACACCTATGTGCTGAGTCGCAAAGGAATCACTGGTGCCGATAACAGTGAGCAGGAAACAGGAACTGGCTTAATTGAAAGCTTAAAGCAGTTAGGAGCACCGCCGTTAGTGCAGGGCTTTGGTATTTCTAAGCCTGAGCATGTGTTAAAGGCAGCTCAGGCTGGTGTTGATGGAATTATTACCGGCTCAGCCATAGTTAACTTGATCAATGAGCATTATAATACGCCGGATAAAATGTTAGATTTAGTGGCGGAATACGCCAAGACTATGTCTAATGCGGCACATAATGCACGTCATGAACTGAACATGACCGACTCAATTGAAAAAGGCTCACACTATGTCGATAGCAGAAACAGTCAAGCAACAATTGCTGGAAATGGAACAGCAGGTTGAAGAAGAGAAATTGTTTTTAATTGGATATCTGATTCCGATGGTGGATTTAATACCTGCCGATGATTTGTCCGATGATGAATGGTTTGCTGAATTTGCACTATTCGTTGAAGATGCTGTAGAAGCGGATGGTTTAGCCGATCGTGATGTTGAGCTGTTATCTGAACTACTGGATGAGTTGCAACCTCAAGATTAAATTAATGATAAGAGTGATGATACCTTTTGACTGATCGAATAATAATTTCAAGTGCGGTAAAGCCTTTCGAATTAAAGTTGCCCGGTAGTAAATATTTGGCCAATCGCTATGTGATATTGGCTGCCATCAGCAGTGGAACAACCCGACTGAGCAATGTTCCTAGAAATGACGATATACTCGCTGCATTGAGTGCTATTAAAGCGCTAGGTGCTGGAGTTGAATGGCTTGATCAAACTTGCGTTGAGATTCAAGGCATTGAAAGCTTTGAGCTGGCAGATGACGTTGTCATCGATTGTCATGATAGCGGTACTTTAGCGCGCTTTATTACCGCCTTAACCGGTTTGTTTTATTCGCCAGATGGGCACAAAATTACCATCACTGGCAGCCAGCAGATGCAATCACGACCAATGCAAGAAAGTGTCGCCAGCCTTGAAGGTCTTGGTGTCAGCATTGACAGTGATAATGGTTATTTACCGATAAAGGTTTCAGGACCAATTGCTGGTGGTTCTTGTGAGCTGGACGCTTCTCGAAGCAGTCAATTTTTAAGTGGTCTACTCATTGCCTGTTTAAGGTCCGAGAAAGATACCTTAATTCATTTAAGATCAGAATCCGTTTCCGAAAGTTATGTTGAGTTAACCTTGCGGGCTATAGAGTTGTTCGGTGGCGAAGTAAAGCGAATCAACTGTCGTGAATTTTTTATCCCCGGTCAGCAAACTTTAGCTGCACAAGATATTTATGTTTCCGGTGATGTGGTGAGTAGCAGCTATTTTTTAGCTGCTGCCTTGCTGGCTGAGTCAGGTTGCACTATCCATAACTATCATTTTGACTCGCCACAGGGCGAATCAAAGTTTCCTCAAGTTCTGGAGCGTATGGGTGGCAAGGTTTATCTTAAGCAGGATGATCTTAAAGTTGAATTTGATTCTCCGCTTCAAGGCATCGAAGTGGATATGGGGAATATGCCGGATGTGGTGCCAACGCTAGCTGCTTTGGCCTGTTTTGCGGAAGGCGAAACTCGTATAACCAACATTGCTCATTTAGCTTATAAAGAGTCTAATCGTATTGTCGATTTATGTGAGCAGCTGAAGAAGCTTGGTGCAGATTGTGAGTTCGATGAATCCAGTATCACCATCCACGGCGGTAAACAGTTAATAGCTGCTAAAGTTTCCAGTTGTCATGATCATCGTTTGGCCATGAGCTTAGCTTTAATCGGTATCAAGTTAAATGGTCTGACGGTTGAATCATCGGAAGCAGTAGCCAAGTCATTCCCAGATTATTGGCAGTATCTTGAGCAGATTGGTATGGTAACTGAACCAGTCTTAGAGTGAGCTATAGAGACAGTCTCAGCAGAAACAGTCTCTACAGAAAAAGTCTCAGCAGAAAATTAAAGTATTAGGAAATCCTTATGGCAGGCGATAGTTTCGGAACTTTATTCAGAGTGACCAATTGGGGTGAGTCTCATGGCAAGGCTATTGGTGCTGTAGTTGAGGGCTGCCCAGCAGGCTTGAAACTGTCTGAGGAAGATATTCAAGTTTTTCTTGACCGTCGTCGTCCTGGCCAAAGCTCAATTACCACTCGGCGCGATGAATCGGATCAGGTGCAGATCCTCTCCGGCGTTGTTGGTGGAATCACTACCGGCACGCCAATTAGTCTGTTGATCCCCAATCAGGATCAGCGCAGCAAAGATTACTCTGAGCTTGAATCTATTTTTAGACCGAGCCACGCCGATTACACCTACCAGAAAAAATACGGCATACGTGATGTAGCTGGCGGTGGTCGTAGTTCAGCGCGAATTACAGCAGGACACGTGGCGGCCGGTGCTATTGCACGCAAAGTACTTGAGCAAGCACTAGGCACTGAGATTGTAGGCTATGTTAAAAGCGTCCAAGATTTAACTATGACTCTTGATTCTGATGCGGTGGATGCCAGCCTGATAGAGCAGACTCCTGTACGTTGTCCTGATTTAAAACTGGCTGAACAAATGATTGCCAAGATTGAACAGGCTCGAAAAAACGGTGACTCGCTGGGTGGTATTGTTGAGTGCCGAATCAAGTCTGTACCGGTAGGTTTGGGCGAGCCGGTCTTTGATAAATTAGAAGCTGATTTGGCTAAAGCCATGATGGCGATTAACGCCTCAAAAGCTTTTGAAATTGGTTCCGGTTTCGCAGGGACTTTATTGAGTGGCACAACTCACAATGATGTCTTTATTAATCCGGATGGCAAAGTCAAAACTCGAACTAATAATTCTGGTGGAGTATTAGGCGGAATTTCCAATGGTATGCCGATCGTATTTAGAGTGGCTTTTAAGCCAACGCCGACCATCATTAAGGAGCAGGAAACGGTTAACCTTGAAGGTGAAGAAACGGTGTTTCATGGACGTGGTCGTCATGATCCTTGCGTGTTGCCGAGAGCTGTGCCGATTGTTGAAGCGATGGCGGCCTTAGTGCTGTGTGACCACTTCCTGCGATTCAGGGCTTATAAAGATTTATTCAATGTTTAGCTGTGCACATTGAGTCATTAGAAATAAAAAGGGCTGGTTTATTCCAGCCCTTTTGCTTTTTTAGCATCTTGATTCGTTTTTATGCCGTGTCCCAATGCGTTTTTCTTAACGTATAAAACTGAAGCAAAGAAATAGGTTACGCAGAGTATTGAAATGATCAGTGACCATTGAAATTTGTCCGGCTCAATAATGTAGAAAAAAGCATAAAAGAAGGGTAGTAAAATAATAAAGCCTGTCCATCCGTAGGTGTAGGTTTTGCCTTTAAAAAGCCCTGGAAGAGCGATCAATAAAGGCGCCCACCAAATGGCTAATGAAAAATAGACTAAGGCCTGACTATCATGATTTTTAATAATAAAGAAAGGCATCATAATCAGGAGCGCCAGGTAAACCGCGAGCCCGATTAAACGGTAGCGGATTGCGCTGACTAAGTGTGGGTTTAAATTATTTTGCATGAAGATCTCTTATCTTAAATTAATTAATTCGATTAGCTTAGCCAGCTGCTAATTGTTTACTTATGCCTGCAATCCGCTTACCTTGAGCAATGCACAGTTTTTTTTCTGATTCGCTAATTGACCTATCATTATCACTACCAGCGGTATGAGATGCACCGTAAGGTGTGCCGCCAGTCTCTGTATGAATCAGCTCAGTTTCAGAGTAGGGCAGACCAGTAATTAGCATGCCGTGATGCAACAAAGGTAGCATCATGCTCAATAAAGTTGCTTCTTGTCCACCATGTAAAGTTCCTGTTGAAGTGAAGACTCCCGCTGGTTTGCCTGCCAGTGCGCCCGACATCCAGATAGCTGAGGTGGTTTCCAGAAAATACTTTAGCGGTGATGCCATGTGGCCAAAGCGAGTTGGGCTACCTAGAATAAGTCCATCACACCCTTTAAGCTCGTCCAGTGTCACAAACGGGTCGCTTGCTTCTTGCGGGCGGGTGTCTGCTGGTTCTTGTTCAGCGCTGACAATGGCGGGCACAGTTCTTAATAAAGCTTCGCAACCATCGACAGTTTCGACACCACGAGCAATAAGACGCGCCATCTGGCGGGTATGGCCCTGGCGCGAATAATACAAAATCAGGATTTGCTGCAAAATTATTCCTTGTTATTTAATGACTGTCAGCACATTTTCAGGAGGGCGGCCTACGGCAGCTTTATCGCTTGAAAAAACGATAGGGCGCTCAATCACCTTTGGATTGCTGACCATGAGCTCAATGACTTGCTCTTTGGTTAAGTCAGGGTTATCTAACCCAGCTTCTTTGTACTCTGCTTCCTTAGTGCGAATGATGTCACGCGGCGAAACGCCTAATAACTTTACGATTTGCTTGAGCTTTGTTTTACTGGGAGGAGTCTTTAAATACTCGATAACATTAGGTTCGACACCGTTTTCTTGTAAAAGAGCCAATGTTTGGCGTGATTTTGAACAGCGTGGATTATGTAAGATATTAATTTCACTCATAATATGATGTAATTTGTTCAGACGTAGGGCTATTTTAGGCATAAATGAGCATGGAAAAAAGATGGAAGTGGTTAAAAGCCTTTATTAAATTTGTTTTTATCCAGTTTAATCGAAAGCAGGCCAGCGCCATGGCGGCAGAACTAACGCTAAGCAATATGTTGGCGTTAGTGCCATTAATGACGGTTGCTGTCAGCTTAATGGCCGTTTTTCCTAACTTTGAGGGCGTTAACGCACAAGTCCAGTCCTTAATTTTTGATAATCTGCTGCCAGAAACAGGATTGGCGGTACAGGAACACCTTAATGAGTACGTTTCAAAGTCTAAAAATCTTTCTGCAATCGGTTTTGGGTTTTTAATTGTAACTTCGCTGTTACTCATGCGTTCGATCGATCGTTCTATTAATGCACTTTGGGAAACCCCGACTCAACGTAAAGGAATCCACAAAATATTGGCTTATTGGGCAATGCTGACTATGGCGCCGATATTAATTGCTGCCAGCTTAGCGGCTTCGTCTTATTTTGCCACCTTGCCCATTGTTTCAGACTTGAGTGGAATATTGACCTTTGGCTTGCCTTTTATACTCATTGTATTAGCATTTTCAGCTTTATATATGGTTGTGCCCTATACTCAAGTTAGCTTCTATAAGGCCTTAATTGCCGCAACAGTTACGGCAATATTGTTCGAAACAGCAAAATATGGTTTTGCTATTTTTATCACCAAGTTTTCAAGTTACGAGCTGATTTATGGCGCCATTACTGCGATCCCAATTTTCTTCCTATGGGTTTACCTTTCCTGGTCCATTCTGCTATTGGGCGTGATTATTTGCTTTGGGCTTCATCGTTTTGAAGTGGAAAGCGAGAAGCATGAGCACGAATTTATTTCTGTGTTAAAAATCCTGCAGTTTTTTATTCGGGCTCAGGACAAAGAAAGCTCACTCTCACTCGACCAGCTTAAGAGTAAATTCATTTACTTACACGAGCAGACCTTACGTGGCTACATTGAGCAATTGTTAAGGCTTAATTTTTTAGCTAAGTTGGAAGGGGAGCAATATTGCTTGAAGCTAACAGGCCACTCATTGACTATTGAAGAGGTGTATCGTCGAGGCAACTGGCGTTTGCCCAATGATAATCAGGTTTTGTCAGAGGATAAGAACGACGGCTTCAGCACACCAATAGAGCAGGCAAACTTGGAGTTAGGAAAAGCCCTGGATGTGGACTTAGTCTCGACGAATTCCGAAAACAGCTAATTGAGAGCTACTTTCAATAATGTGGGTAACGTAACTTGGATAATGTTTCCCATCGATTTCTAGCTGTAGCAATTTCTGTCCGCCAATAAGACTCCGGGAGGCGATCATGGTTGATGGGAATTCGCCGCTTTGTTTTAGTGTGATGATAGGATGTTTTACGATTTCATCATCTTTGGTCTTGGTCAGATAATAATTTAGTTGAGGCTCGCCGCGAAGATACTCAACACCAATAGTCGTTCCGCGCGCATGGTCAATGTTTTGCCAGCGACTAACCGCAAGTTGCCAGCGTCGGGATTCTTCTTCATTGTGCTCTATTCTGATTAGAGCAATACTCCCCACTGATAGTTGTGCGACATGCTGTTTGTTATGACGAATGCACATACCGCCTTCACTATAATTGACTGCCTGCCAGTTAATGCCCAACTTGTAGTCGTCACCTAGCAATTCCTTTATTTGATAACCTAGATGCTCATCAATGGTTAGCTTACCTTTTGAAGAAAGAATTTTCTGAATTGCGTTAGGTCCCCAGACTATGCTCACTTGGCTCATCATAGGATAACGGGTGGAGTTTCTCTTTAAGTGCTGGTCGCAATAGGTAAAGATGCGATGCAATAATTTCAGGGCCAGCTTTGTGTCGATTGCTTTGTAGAAGCCGGGTTTAGGGACTTCCTGGCTTTCTTCAAGCTTAAGCATCTGTTGCTCGACAACTTCAAGTAGTTGGTTGGTCAGTAGTAATCGCAAATGGCCGGAATCTTCGTATTCGGTTTCTTTTCGGATAAAGAGAGGCTTCTTACCTTCACTTAAATTAATGATAAAGCAACGACTCTCGCTAAAGTGTTGTAGGTTTTTATCTAAAACAGCTTTATTGCCCCAGTGTGCGAAATATTTAAATAAATGCCAATGCAGATTATCACCAAGATGGTAGGGGTCAACAATCGCCATTAAGCAGCTTCGAATATAACTTTGCTCAATACTGGCCATGGGTTCCAGCGCGTCATCAATGTTGTTGACTTTCAGGCGATGTAATTTGTTGTCGCCAGCAAACTCATATAGCATATGAAGTTCATGCCAGATATAGGCGGGTACTGGTGTATGGAGCTGATAATGTTCAATTAACATTATGCCCAGGTAATGTTGCGAATAATTGATGGCCTTTGCCAATCTTTGTTTTTTATTCAGTGCAAACTTCTGGGTTGATAATTCATCAACGATTCGTTTAAAGGCAAATGCCATTTCTGTGCTTAGCGAATGCAGCGCTTTAAGTTGTTCATGGCTGACTTTGATAGTGCGGCGGTCATTGTGCTCTCGCAGGTGCTTACTAACCTGCAGGTAGGCTCTACTAAGCGTTATAAAGTTAGTCTCACGATGGGCAATTTTTTGCTGACAGCGGTTGAGTGTTTTGGTCACTTTAAGTAACTCATCAATTGCTCGATCAATATTTGAAAAAGCCAGTCGCTCAAACCATGCGTTAATAGCTGAGGGTGCTGTATCCAGCATAAATTCCTGGCCAGCCTGCAGGGAGGGATATGTGAGCTTTAATTGAGTCATTAATAGCGCCTAATTGGTTATAGTTCTATTATTTATAATGTCCACTCAGTATAATATGCCCGAAAGTTTGTGGCATTTCCACCATTCTATTCAAATTAATTCTTTCTAACCCAATGATTTATAAATGATTATTATGAAACAATTGTGTTTGCGCTTGATTTACATTGGCTTTGTTCTGGGGTTTGTCGCCGCTTGCGATACCAGTAAGGATTTTTCGCTGCTTAATGGCGAACAGAAGAACTTGTCGGATTACCGAGGAAGTTGGCTGGTGGTGAATTTCTGGGCCGAGTGGTGTCCACCCTGTCTAGAGGAGATTCCTGAGTTAAATTTATTGGCACAGGAGAATGACAGCATTCATGTCCTAGGAGTTAGTTTCGATAAATTGCCGAATCAGGAATTGATTGAGCTGGTTGAAAAGCTGGATATTCAATATCCGGTTGTGGCAACAGAACCTATGCCCTATTTACCGATGGAGCGTCCACTGAGTCTGCCTGCGAGTTATATTGTGACACCGAAAGGAGAAGTCATGGGGCCGTTAATGGGTAAAGTCGATCGCCACAAGATTGTTGAGCTAATCGAAAAAATTAAATCTGCACAAGCCTCCACTGCTCAATAATCCTAAGTTTACCAAGTCATTGATGGTCAAAGCGGGAGCGGCGAGAGTTTTCGGTTAGAATCTCGCGAATCTTTTGATTAACTTCTTCCAGCCGTGCTTGAATGCGAGTCTGTGCATAAGGGTCTTTTGAAGTGCTGTTGAGCGCTAGCTCGAAGTGTTTTTTCGCGGTTCTTAAATCCCCCAGTAATAGCAAATACTGCCCAGTTGTTTCGTGCATTTCCGGTGTGTGTCCAGCTTCTGCCTGAGCTTCGGCTAGAACATACAAATAACTTGGATTGTAGCGATTAACATCTACATATCTTAAGAGTAACTTTTCTGCTTCTTGGGCTTTATCATTTTCAAGATATATTTGTGCGGTGGCTAAAATCAGCTTTGTCGAACCGGGGGTTTTATCCAGCTGGTTCTTGAGCTCGGGTAGTATGGCTGAAGCAGTATTATTGACTCTGTGTGTTTCAGCTAGACTAAACAACAATAGATGGTTATCAGGATATTCTTTATACAAGGACTCTAGTACTGAAAGTGCTTCTTGTGTTTTCCCTCGCTCTTTCAAAAACTCTGCAAACAGGTAGCGGTCCTCGATTGACGTCAATTGTTTCGCCTTATATCGCTTTTCTAATAAGCGGAAGCTATCCTCACTATTGATCAGGTCGATACTACGGACGCGAGCCTTAACCAGCTGGTAATCAACAGAGTTTTGATGGTCGACTTGTGGGTATAGCTCGGCACGTTCTCGCGCTGCTGCGATACGATTTCTGGAAAGAGGGTGAGTCAATAGAATTTCAGGTGGCTTCAACGAGTAGCGGCTGGCCTGTTGCAAGGTTTCAAAAAAATCAGCGGCAGCTCGCACATCAAAACCTGCACTGGACAACATGGTGATGCCGATTCTATCGGCTTCTTTTTCGTTATCACGAGTGTGAGTAATAATGCTTTGATGCGCTGCAGCTTGAGTCGCTGCAACACCGGCCATGCCTGCTTCAGGATCCTGGGTCGCTACAATAACTGAGGCTATCAGCCCCAAAACGGTTGGAAGGGAAAGGTCTTGTTGTTTTTCCAGGCGTCTGGCCAGGTGTCGTTGGGTAACGTGTGCCACTTCATGTCCGAGCACCGAAGCAAGCTCGCTTTCACTTTGTGAGGCTGTAATCAGCCCTGAATGTATTCCGATATATCCGCCCGGCAACGCAAAGGCATTGATCGAGCCTTCCTGAATCACGAAGAACTGAAAACGACGTCCTAAGGCATCAGGGTTGGCTGCGACTAGCTTATGCCCTAATTGTTGAATATAGTCGGTTATTAGAGGGTCTTTCATTAAAAACTGGCTGCGCCTAATCTGGCTCATGATCCTGTCGCCAATGGCCTGCTCTTCATCCACTGAAAGCGTTGAACCGGCTGTGTCACCGAGCTTAGGTAGATCATTGGTTGCCGCCAATGCGGACATTGATGACAGAGCAATGACTGTGCTAAAACTCAATGAAGCGAGCAGGGAGGAGACCTTTTGGCGTATCAACTTTCGGGATGTTTTCATAAACAATTAAATGTCACACAATATAATCATAAGCAAGTTACTGTATATGATGGGACTTGTGTGGTAAAAGTTCAATCTTGAACTGTGTATCATGTTTGCAGTTAAATCATTGACCTTGTATTGGATATTCCATGACAACCATTTTTACTCGTTGGTTTAGACGTAATTTTTCAAGCCCTGCAACGATTGTGCTTAGCATGTTGTTGATCGTGGGCTTCTTCGTTATTTTAACGGTTGGCGATATTTTGGCCCCAATCCTGTGGGCTCTGGTTTTTGCCTACCTGCTAGAATGGGTGGTCTCTGCGCTACAGCAGAAAAGAGTGCCCCGACTCTGGTCTGTCATTATCGTATTTGCAGGTTTCATTGGTATGGCATTGGTTGTGTTTTTTGGCCTGATACCTTTGGTCTGGAAGCAGGGCGTTAAGCTGGTCGCTGAGCTACCGAATATAATGACCAAGGTTCGAGAGAGCATTCTCGAACTTCCTGAAAAGTATCCTAACTTTGTCAGTACAGAACAGGTAAGTGCTATATTCTCCAGCTTAAACAGCGAGCTTGCTAACTGGGGAGAAGCGATTTTAAGCGCTTCAGTGGAATCATTGATGAGTATTGCAACAGTGATGGTCTACATCATTTTGGTGCCGTTACTAGTCTTCTTCTTCCTGAAAGATCGCAATACCATTATAGGCTGGTGTACCCAATGGCTGCCTCAAGAGCGACATCTGGCTGAGTCTGTGTGGAGTGAAGTGAATCGACAAATCGGTAACTACATTCGTGGCAAGGTGTTGGAAATTGTTATCGTAGGCACTACTTCCTATATCGCATTCCTGATTATGGGACTCAATTACGCCTTGTTATTGGGCGTGTGCGTGGGACTTTCGGTGTTGATTCCATACATAGGTGCGGCATTAGTGACCATCCCCGTGGCCCTGATTGCATTTTTCCAATGGGGTTTCACCCATGATTTTTATATCATGCTGGTCATATACCTCATTATTCAGATTTTAGACGGTAACCTTCTAGTGCCGTTAATTTTCTCCGAAGCGGTCAATCTGCATCCTGTAGCCATCATCGGCTCAATTCTCCTGTTCGGCGGCTTGTGGGGCTTCTGGGGCGTCTTCTTTGCCATTCCGTTAGCAATACTCGTCAACGCTGTTTTATCAGCCTTAAAAGGCCATAAAATCCAACTGGAAAAAGAAGAGCAAGAAGAAGAACTCGGTGAACAAAAAGTGCTTGGTTCGCCAGAACCTACGGAAGAGCCTTAATATAGAATTGAGTTAGAGAAGCCTTGTAATAGCTGTGCATCTGTTACTCCCGCGTAAGCGGGAGTTCACTCCGCCAGCTCATTCATGAAAAGTCGAAACTTGTAAAAACATCCTGATGATAATAAAGTCCTTGAGATGAGCTCGCAGAATAAAAACTCCAGATAGTAATAATAATGAGAAAGACAGATAAGAAAATGGATAATATGCTCAGAGAGGCATTGACTGAGGTCTGTTGTGTTGCACGGGAGAAATTTGGAGGATTTGACTGGTTAACCCATTTTGTAAACTATAGTCGCTTCCCAGGCTCGCTTGCCGTAGTGTGTATTTATCATACGAACGAGCAGCTAGCGGAGACAGATAAGGAGGGGCTTCGCTCCTTAATAAAAGAAAAATTGGAGTCGATTGACGTAAAGTTAAAAGATATTCGGCAGCACGTTAGATTTGATACTGAAGAAAATTGTAACGTTGAAAACGATGGGCGATGGCATGAGCGTTTTCGATAACTATAGTTAAAAAAGTTAATGTAATTATAATTATTCTTTAATAAGAAAAATGTAGGGGGGAAGTAATGTTTTTGATATGGGGTTCCAAAAGGGTTGCACGGAAGCTGGGTTTTGTCGCTGAAGTTTGCCCTCGTTGTTGTGAAGTGCGAACTGTGAAAGTTAAACGTATTGGCATGGCTGGGCATATCTTTTTTGTTTCATTAAGCCGAGGAAGTCTTTTAGGCTTTTCCGGGGAGTGTACTCAATGTTCTGGAGAGTTTGAAATACAACCAACGGACTATCCTGCATTTGAAAAGAAGAGAAAAGTAGAACTTAATTCATTAGTTGCAAAGACTAACCCCAAGCTTCTACCAAACAATATCGTGGCCATTAAGTCGTTCCAACGATTTTCTCAATTACGAGATCCCTTTCTTCGTTTTAATCAAAGTTTAATTGATCGCTATGCCCGGGGAACAAGGCTTGATCTGCTAAGCGGTTTAACTCTACTAGCCACCTTTGTAATACCTATATCTGTTGGCTTTGCTATTCAGTCAATGTCTTTCTCGGATGTGGTTAAAGAAGGGGTTACTAAATTCGCTATCGGTCTATTTCTTATTGGGTTGATAGGAACTATTGTCTTACTCCGTGGGGAGCAAAAGCGATTTTTTCGCAAGAGACTATTTTCGGAAGTTACTCGCTCTCTCAAACCGCTAAATCCACAACATGCAGAGCTTGACTCGTGTTTAGCCTTATTGAGGAAATATGACTACAAAATCAGCAAGTTTGTAACTACGGATAGTATTATGCAAGGAATAAGAATGAACGCGAGCCAAGGGAGTGAGTGGGGACAAAGTAAGCCAACTCATTTTGGTTAATTAATGTAAAGCTTTATGTTCGCACAGACTTTAATCTTGACTATTGCACACAAAAAAGCCTCGTGACTAAGCGAGGCTTTTTTTGTGCGGCAGTATGTTGTTAGGAAATTATAAACAAGCAATTCGTTTATTCTTTATTAACTTACTCACCTACTCGAGGCGCCGGCATTTTCTGCCCGCCTTGATGCAAGGTTAAACCACTGGCCGGTTGATCTCCTTCCAAATCAAATTCTAGCTTGGCGCCAATTTGTTTGTTGTGTAGCATGTTTTCGCTGTAGGCGATAAAGTCTATGGCTGGTTGGCCGGTAGCTTGGCCGGTTAAGCCCTTTTCACCGCGACGGATGCTGAGGATGAAGTTGGGTTGAATTTGGTAATCACCCACCAAGCGTTCCATCTGCGCTGGAGTCAGTTCGATTTCTACGAGTACTTCGACAGTGTCGCTGATCTTCTCGGCATATTCTGGATTAGCTTCGCCACCTTGAAAGAAATCAAGTCCGGTCACTTTGCCCTGTTCATCACGTTTAAGCTGGAATGAACTTAGAGAGTTTAAGAAGACGAAGCGATCATCACCTACTGGGCGTACTTTGAATTCTGCGCCACTGTCGCGTTGACTGATAATTTCTCCATCTACCAGACGCAAGCTGCGAGTGGTGTTCTCGTTAATGCGGTAGACACCGACCACTTCTTTGAGTGCTTCATCCGAAAGCTTTACGGTCGGAAGTTCAATCGGGAAGGGCTTATTTATGGCTAGTGCAGCCAGGCGCTGGGCAACATCACCTGGGCGTGGTTCCAGACCGGCATAGTTGCTCAATACAACCACCGATAGCTTTTCTTCCGGTAACCAGAGTGCGTGCGTATTAAAGCCATGAATACCGCCACCGTGATGAAGCATTAGTTGACCGTGAAGGCTTCCGCGCATCAGTCCGTAACCGTATCCGGCTTCACTCGCGGCTTCGTCCGGCGTATACATCCGCTCCAACATTTTTTTGGAGATGATCTCGCCGCCATGCAAGGCTCGCTGCCAGCGATCTACGTCCAGTGCTGTCGCTGAAAGCGCACCAGCCGCATGAGGCTGGGTCATGCTAAGCCAGGGCGCATTGATGGGTTTGTTGTCAGCCATCTGATATCCACGCGCACGACCGGCCAGAACTTGTTCATCGGGATAATAACCTGTGTGTTCGATGCCAGCAGGTTTGAGTAGTTTTTCTTCTATGTAGGCATTCCAGCTTTGTCCACTGACTTTTTCAATGATCGCGCCAAGTAACACGTAGCCTGAATTGTTGTAGCGCCAGCTTTCACCCGGAGCGAAGTCGTCCTCAATCTCTGCAAACACAGCGATCAATTCTTCCGTACTGACTTCACGGCGAATGCGCTCATCGGTAAAGTAACCGGGAATGCTGGTGTAGCTGGCAATACCTGAGGTGTGATTGAGTAAATGATGAATGGTGACATCATCTGCGGGGAAATCCGGTAGAAAGCGGGTTAATGGATCATCCAGTGATAGTTTTCCCTCTTCGGCTAGCAACAGTATTGCTGCAGCGGCATATTGTTTGGTAACTGAGGCCAGGCGTAGAGTATGGTCTTCGCTCATGGCAACGCCCATCTCAAGATCAGCCATACCGTAGGCCTCTGAGAAAATGACTTTACCATCTTTAGAAACCACCACGGTCGCTCCGGGAGCATCCTCTTGGTACGTTTTTTCTAGCACCGCCCGGAAGGCGCTCATTTCTTTTGTGGGTGAGCTTTCTTTCTCAGGTACGCTGGCACAAGCCGCCAGGCTCAGCAGCAGGGCACTTCCCCACACAGTTGTTATTGATTTTAAGGGCTTCATTCCTTCCTTTCTCCTATTATTAGATGCGGCAACAGTTTTGCCAGTTGTTTGCGAAGAGTTTTACGCCACGATTTTTGCTAAGTCAATCATGGGAAAAGGACAATTCAGGAAGGAGAAGCAAAGAGTGTTTATTTGAAGCTGAAAACACCAAGAATAGCGCTGAGATGTTTCTTTTTGTTATGTGTTAACCCTATGAAATATAAGGATTATCTATCTTGATAAAACTGGCGGTGAAGAGAATGTAATCTCATCTATGAATTTGTATTGTAAAGTGTTACAGCCGGTGTATTAACGAGAAAAGTGATACTGATGCTTAATAAAAAAAGCCCCGTAAAATAACGGGGCTTTTTAGTTTAGAGTGTCTGTCGTTATAACAGCTCTGAGGCATAATCAGCCAAACGTGAGCGTTCGCCACGTTTTAGCGTCATGTGTCCTGAGTGTGGCCAATTTTTGAACCGGTCGACGACGAAGGTGATCCCCGAGGTTGTTTCAGACAGATAAGGTGTGTCGATTTGTGCCACGTTACCCATACAGACAACTTTAGTGCCGGGACCTGCGCGGGTGATGAGGGTCTTCATCTGTTTTGAAGTCAGGTTTTGCGCTTCATCAATGATGATAAATTTGTTGAGGAAGGTTCTGCCGCGCATGAAGTTTAATGAGCGGACCTTGATCCACTTTCTTAGTAAATCATGTGTTACGGCCGTTCCCCATTCATCATTATCGGAAGGCGAGAGTACCTCAAGGTTATCCATTAATGCTCCCATCCAGGGGGTCATCTTTTCTTCCTCAGTTCCGGGTAAGAAACCAATATCTTCACCCACAGAAACAGTTACCCGAGTTACAATAATTTCTTTATAGCGTTTAAGCTCTATGGTTTGCTCCAAGGCTGCGGCAAGTGCTAACAGGGTTTTACCGGTTCCTGCTGGACCTTGCAGCGTTACAAAGTCTATTTCGGGATCCATCAAGAGATTGAGAGCATAACTTTGTTCGCGATTTCTGGCGGTGATTCCCCAGATGTTGTGGCTGTCGTTTCGATAATCTGCCAGGAGTTCAATGGTCGCTGTCGGATGACCATCTTCTTCTTCAACTGCGCGCACAATGGCTTCAAAATTGTCTTGCGGTTGAAACAGGCATTGATTAAGTGACCAATCGGACACAAGAGGTCCTTGAATACGGTAATAGGTTTTGCCTTCCTCCTGCCATGAGTCAATATCGCGGCTATGAGTGTCCCAGAAATTGTCTGGCAGTTCATAATAGCCTGTATAAAGCTGCTCGACGTCGTCCAGTACTTTGTCGTTGAAGTAGTCCTCGGCATGCACACCAACGATATTGGCTTTGATGCGCAAGTTAATATCTTTGGATACCAGCGTGACAGTGCGATCATCATCACGAGCTTGCAACGCCAGCGCTACGTTAAGAATGGTGTTATCAGCTTTACTACTTGGAAGTGAGTCGGGAAGTCTATCGATGTGTTCTTTAGTTTGGAAATAAATTTTGCCGTGTTTGTTGCGATCCTGGATTTGTGGGATAAGACCAATGTGAATGCCTTCGACCATCGGATCTTCGCCTTCTTCAGCAGCGGAGAGCAGGTCATCAAGATAGCGGGTAACTTGCCGAACATTGCGAGCTACTTCCGAAACGCCTTTCTTTCCGGCATCGAGTTCTTCGAGAACAACCATAGGGATTAAAATATCATGCTCTTCAAAGCGGAACAGAGCAGTGGGGTCGTGCATCAATACATTCGTGTCCAATACGAATAGACGTCTTCCGTCCAGGTTTTCTTTTACCATGAGGCACCTCTCAAGTGGTTTATTATAGTGCTTTAACGGCTTCTAATACTTCTTCAACGTGGCCTTTGACTTTAATCTTCCTCCATTCCTGTTTGAGTTTACCTTCCGCATCAATTAAGAAGGTACTGCGCTCAATGCCCATATATTCACGGCCATAGAGTTTCTTCAGCTTGATAACATCGTAGGCTTTACACATTTCTTCGTCGGCATCGGACAGTAAATCAAACGGGAACTCATGTTTTTTGCGAAAGTTTTCATGTGTTCTGACACTATCACGAGATATGCCCAGGATTTCAGTGTTATGCTTCTGAAACTGTTTATAGTGGTCACGAAAATTTTGCCCCTCTGTGGTGCACCCTGGAGTGTTGTCTTTAGGGTAAAAGTAGATGATGAGGTTTTTGCCTTTGAAATCGGTAAGTGAAAGAGTTTGGTCGCCGGTGGCGGGGAGTTTAAAACTAGGTGCTTTTTTATTAAGCTGTGGTTGGCTCAAATCAGCCTCCTTTAGGTTTTGTTTCTTGAGTCTTTTTTATCGTTTTCATTATCACTTTACGTCAGAAAAATTTTTGTCGCAAGCAATCCTGTCTTTTTTGTGATTTTGCTTGTTTTTACTGGCCTCGCTGGCTAACATAGCCCGCAAACAAGGCCGAGCCTTAAGGATTTATTCATGTTTTCAGGTAGCATTGTAGCGATTATCAGCCCTTTGAAGGCGGATGGCTCTCTTGATGAAAATGCATTGAAGGAGCTTATTGAGTGGCACATTAATGAAGGTACTGATGGTATCGTCATTATGGGTACTACAGGTGAGTCTGCGACAGTTGATAGCAAAGATTACGAGGCCGCGATTGAATTGACGGTCAAGCAAGTGGCTGGGCGTGTCTCTGTCATTGCGGGAACTGGCTCAATCAGCACCAGGAAAACCATTGCTTTAACACAACAAGCGGAAGCGATGGGTGTAGATGCAGCTTTGGTGGTTACACCTTATTATTGCAAACCCAGTCAAGAAGGATTATTTCAGCACTTTAAAGCGGTTGCAGAGAATACCAAACTACCGATTATCCTCTACAATGTACCGGGCCGCACTGCGTGTGATTTACTTCCTGAGACAGTTGCTCGCCTCGCAGATATTGAAAATATTGTGGCGATCAAAGAAGCAACAGGTGATTTATCCCGAGTAGAGGAACTAAATCGGGTGTGCAAGACTCCAATCACCTTGTTAAGCGGTGATGATGCTACAGCTTTAGAGTTTATGAAGCAGGGCGGTCATGGCGTGATTTCTGTTACTGCAAACGCCGCTCCGGCGCTAATGAGCAAAATGTGTGAGTTAGCCAAGTCAGAGCAGTGGAAGCAAGCTACTGTTATTAATGAAAAACTGTCAGCCTTACACCAGGATTTGTTCCTTGAAGCAAACCCGATCCCTGTTAAGTGGGCCCTGGCGAAAATGGGCAAGTGTGAAGAAACCATTTTATTGCCATTGACCGTGTTAGCTGAACAGTACCATTCACAAGTATTAAAAGCGTTGGAACAAGCGAATGTCGAGATTAAATAAATATAAAACACTGATAATTTTGAGCTCTTTGGCCACTGTATCTTCATGCAGCTGGTTCTCCGCCAAAGATGGCACTGAAGATATTGATAACCGCTACATGGATAGTCAGCAAGGCCCTGAGTTGCAGGTACCCCCTACTGCAAAGCATATCAGCGTGGATGATCGCTACCGTGTTCCGGAAGGTGTGATTATTACCAGCCGTGATGCCCAAGGCAAAAAACTAAGTCTTGACCCACCACAATTACTATTAATCGGTGGTGATGGTGTGCGTGAAGATTCTGAGCAACTGCACCCAACAGTATGGGTTCGTCATCAAGACGCTCCGTTCATGGACTATGTTTCGCGCTTTGTGACGAAAAAAAATGTTCCTGTACAAAGCTCCGGTGAGAAGCAGATTAGTACAGACTGGATCACGGATGACGATGAAACTGACTTGGCAAATTATATTGGTTCTTATAATTTAGATGGTCAGCGCCACCGTATAACATTAGAGATTATTGATCAGAACTCAAATGAAGTGGCTGTTCAGGTACGTAACACTCAAAGCCAGCGTCTGGTCAACGAAAAATGGGTGGCAATGACACCTTCCAAGACTGTTGCCAGCCAGTTCCTAAATGCCTTTTTAGGATTTTATGATTCAGAACGCACTAAAGAAGCTCGCGAGCGTATCCTGGAAGAGGGAACAATCAACGTTAATCTCGGCACCAATCAGCGTGGAAATATTGCATTGACGACTGAACGCGACTTGATGTCGGTTTGGGATCAGTTACCGAGAGTACTTGAGGATCTTAATCTTACCGTTTCTGATCGTGACCAATCTGCGGGCATTTATTACTTTAATGTGAAAGAACCGGAAACTGGTTTCTGGGCATGGTTATGGAATGATGATGAAGCTAATCCTAAAGTTGATATGGAGCCCGGCGATTATCAAATTTTGATCGAAACTACAGCATCTGGTGCTAGCATGACCTTCAAAGATGATGAAGGTAACTTGCTCGACGCTAATGTTCTTACTAAAGTCTATCCGGAGTTTGCAGCAAGTTTCAAAAGCCGTGGAAAACAGTAATCGACTCAAGGTTGCATCGCTCGGATCAGGAAGCAAAGGTAATGCAACACTAGTATCAAATGGTGAAGTTACGGTCATGGTTGACTGTGGCTTCACTGTCAAAGAAGTCCTCAAGCGCTTACCTCGTTTGAATCTAGCCCCCCAACAGATCGATGGAATTTTAGTTACCCACGAGCATCAGGATCACATTAGTGGTGTTGGTGCTTTAAGCCGTCGCTTTTCGATTCCGGTATGGGCCACTAAGGGGAGTTTATTATCAGGGAAATGCGGTAATTTACCTGAGTTCAATCTGATTGAGGGGTTTGAACCTTTTTCAGTGGGGAGCTTGCATGTGACACCTTTGTCAGTTCCACATGACGCACGTGAGCCATGCCAGTTCCTGTTTAGTCAAGATGAGTTGCGACTTGCTATACTCACTGACCTGGGCTGCTTTACTCCCAAAATTGTTGAGCAGCTTACGCCATGTCACGGCATTTTACTGGAATGTAATCATGACGAAGAAATGCTGTGGAATGGCCCTTATCCTGAGCGACTAAAACAACGAGTGGCTGGCAGAATGGGGCATATGAGTAATCGGCAGGCGATAGAGCTTTTGCAGCAGATGGATTGTGACTCTTTACAACTGGTTATCGCAACACATTTAAGCGAGCAAAATAACTGTCCTAAGCTGGTTAGTGAATTATTGGCAGAAACTTTGAGTTGGCCGATAGAGCAATTAAAAATTGCGGAGCAGGACCTGGGCTTTGATTGGCAGGAGCTGAGTCTTAAACCTTCGACTAGAGTTTACAAATAGTATAAGTCCTGTCCGATAAAAACTATCTATTAATTTTTCAATTAGCTTGGCTCACCTTGAGGAGGATTGTCTTTGCTCTCGGTGTCATCCAGCTGTGTTAGTGGCATGGTAATGGTGAATAGGGCGCCGTTTAGTATGCGACTATCTTCTGCCCAAATCTTTCCGTGATGCCGTGAAATAATTCCTTTAGCGATTGCTAAGCCTAAACCTGCACCGCCAGAGTCTCTGTTTCGGCTAAAATCAAGACGTGTAAATGGCTCAAAAATTCTTTTGCGTTTACCGGGCGGGATGCCGGGACCATCATCTTCTACTTGAATATCAATCGTATCGTTATACTCAGTCAGATTAATTTGTACGGTAGAGATAGAAAAACGTGCTGCGTTTCGAACCAGGTTGATCAGCGCCCGTTCAATCAAGTTCTTGTCGGCATAGAGTGTGCTACCCTGGTTAGGTTGGCTATAGATCACAAATTGCTTATTGTTGTGGATAGTCTTGACCTTATCACACACATCTTGGGTTAGTTCTTTGATATTAAATTCAGACAGTTGCAGAGGGTGTTGACCATGTTTTAACCTTGAGTAACCCAATACTTCACGAACTAAGGCATCTAGCTCATCTAAAGCATCATGCATATCATCCGTTAGTTTTTCTTTACGGGAGTCAGAAGTCTTATCGTTAAAGAGATCAAGGGCAAAACTTAGACGTGCCATAGGGCCGCGGAATTCATGGGCTACTGCATGCATTAAGTCTCGTTGGTTGTAGAGGCTTTGTTGGTGCTCTTTGCGCAAATCGTTGATATGTTCGATTAATTTCGGAATGTTAGTTGCTAAATCCTGAACGGCATAGTCTTGTCTTTCCAGAGCCAGTCCATCAAATTGAATTTTGTCCAGCGCAAAGCTGGCAGGACGGAGATTTCTTTGGTTAAAGTAATAAAGTCCGTACAGGATTGAACCATTCAAAAGAAGAAGCACAAAAGTATAGACTAACCAGTCTTTTACAGTGACATAATAATAGGGTGCATCATAAGGCCCAAGTACCAGAATTGACTCGTTATCATTCAAGATTACAAGGCCAATTGGTCCATCTTTTCCATCCATATAGACCAGATAACGGTTTTGTTTCAGCTCGTCTTTGATGTTTTTGTCTAAATTCAGGTCGGATAGTTTTTCAGAAGTGATTTTAGCTTCCAGTTCGTATTCTGCTCGAGCAATAGTCTGTGGAGAGTGGTTGTAATCGAGGATGGATAACCTGAAATTGAGTTCGCGAGCATCAGAGGTGATGCTCTCTCTTACTTCTTGCTCACCGATATCAAAAACCCATGGGAAGTAAACATAATAAACAAAGGTTCCACCTAATATGTTGGCTACAACAAAAATCAACAGTGGAGCAATTATTTTGCGAATCATTTGGTCAGTAGATAGCCTTCGCCACGAATAGTTTTGATCATATACGGCAACTTAGGATCATCCCCTAGCTTTTTGCGAAGTCGTGAGATTCGTAGGTCGATGCTTCGGTCAGTGCCATCATATTCAAGGCGGAAGGTCTTGCGATGCAGCTCTTCTCTGCTAACAACTTCACCTGAGCGCTCTGCTAACAACCATAACAGGTTATATTCAGCAGTAGTGAGATGAACAACTTCACCGTCAGAAATGACAGTGCGATTTTGCGGGTTAATTTTAACCTTCCCAGCCTGAATAAAGTCAGCGTTATTTTCAATAGCTTCTGAAACTTCAACACGCCTCAGGAGTGCGCGAAGATGTGCTAATAAAACGCGAGATTTAACAGGCTTAGAAAGATAGTCATCTGCTCCTGTTTCAAGGCCGGCAACTTCATCAATATCATCGCTCATAGAGGTCAGCATAAGAATCGGTCCGCTGTAATTAGGACGCACAGTACGACAGACGGTCAGACCGTCTGCTCCAGGCAGCATCACGTCAAGGATGACGGCACGTGGCTGTTGATTGACGATAAGGTCAATAGCCTTGGTACCATTGGCTTCAATTTGCACTTGATAGTCATTGCTTTCAAGGAACTCAGCCACCAGCGACGCTAGCTTGTCATCATCTTCTACAAGTAAAATAGTTTGCGACATTATTTATAGTTTTTTAGTGTACACCCAGTAAAAGTAGGCATTAAATTGCCTGATTTAATCTGTCAGGTCAATGCCTCAGCTTAAATATCTAAATTATTTTTAGATTTTTATGTTCAAATAGTAGCATAGTTTTACACTATAAGCGCTACATCAAAAAAAAATTATTATAAATCAAATGGTTATTTCGTTATATGCCGACAGGTAGAGGTCAGTACTCCCTTATTATTGTCATGCTTGCATTTAACTGCTAATCTTTTACAGTATGAACTGTGTCATAAAATTTAACATTATTGGCACGTCATATATCCAATTAACTTTTCACGAATTACGGCTGTATGCTCATGAAAAAAGTAACATTATTCTTATTATCACTATGTTTAGTTGCACTTTCGGGTGTTGGCAGCTCGGTAAAGGCTGCTGAGCAGGTCAATGTTCAAGGTGCAAACTTGCAGTTGAATGGTATTGCCGTTCACAGCGAATTGCGCCAAGAATGGTTTCTGAATGGCTTGTATTTAACCAATAAATCAGATGACCCTGCTGAAATACTTAATTCTCCGATGATTAAGAGGATGCAGATCAAGGTGTTAGCTGATGAATTGCCGGGGCGTCGTCTAAAGCGTTTCTGGATTGAGCGTATAAAAAATAACAATGAAGCCGCTTTGGTATTAGAAAATGCTAAAGGTGTCCGTGATTTGGCAGATGCTTTAGGTCAGGACCTAAAAGCTGGTGATACTATTAATATTGATTATGTGCCAGGCGAAGGTACTGTGATTCAGATTAATGGTGCGGTGGTGAGCCGGGTGGGCCAAGAGGTTTTCCCGTTAATGCTGAATACCTGGGTGGGAGATAGACCGCCTTCATCTGAGTTTAAAGATGCCATTTTAGGTAATCAATCAGCTGTTAGTTACTCCGATCTGTTGGCTAAATACTCAACTATTAATCCAGCACCTTCACGTGTCTCCTTATTCGATCAAGCTGCTCAAGCAGCGAAAGAAGAAGAGGAACGCTTAAAGCGTGAAGCGGAAGAGCGTCGAGCAGAAGAAGAGCGTCGGGCTCTAGAACAACAACAGAAGGAAGAAGAAAGAGCACGTCAGGCTGAAGCTGAGGTAGAACGTCAGCGTCAACAGCAAGAGCAACAGACTCAGGAGCCAGTTAAGCAGCCTGAGCCTGAGGTTAAGCAGCCAGTTGTTGAGGAGGTTCCTGCAGGGCCCACAGAAGCTGAGCTGGAGTCTATGAGATCTAGCTATAACTCTGCTATTCGTTCACATTATGTACCATTTTTCGAGTATCCGGTTCAGGAAATCATGCGCCGTCATGGTAAATCGGCTTTGCTTAATCCACGTAAAGGGCGTACTCATGGTGAAGTCACTATTCAGCTTGAGGTTGATCGAACTGGTGAGCTGGTCGGAGGTAGTCTAGTCTCTAGTTCTGGAGAGAAAATTCTTGATGATGCGGTGATGAGCGCATTGTTTGATGCGGTACCATATCCAGCGATGCCTGAAGATTTACCGGAGCAAACATTTAAGACAACATTGCCTATTTCAATTCCAGCGCCACAAATGTAGAATTCGCTACATTATTTGCAAAGGGGCCTCTTATGGCCCCTTTCTAGTATTTTAGGCTACGCAGTTTTTCGTGTGGTTTTTTTTGAATAATTTAAGGTAGAAAATCAATGAATATCAATTGCTTATTTGACAGTGGCAATATTGAGGTGATTGATGCTAGTGACAGTAAAGCAATAAAGCTAGCTATCAGAAACGATTCTAACTCTGAATTTAAACAATGGTTCCATTTTCGTGGGCATGGTGAGATTGGTAAGACTTATCATTTCGAAATTGCCAATGCTAAAGATACTTCTTATGCCGATGGTTGGAAAGATTACCAAGTAGCAGCATCTTATGACGGCGAGTATTGGTTTCGGGTACATACTAAATTTGATGAGGAAAAAAGGCTAACCTTTTCACACCAGCTAGAACACTCAACAATCTTCTTTGCTTACTTTGAACCCTATTCATATCAACGTCATTTAAGCTTAATCCATCAGGCTCAACACTCGGAGCTGTGTCAACATCATATTCTGGGTCAAACAGTTGATGGTCACGACATTGATCTGTTGGTAATCGGTGACGAAAGTCGAGCGCGTAAAATTTGGGTTACGGCTCGCCAACATCCAGGAGAAACGATGGCTGAGTGGTGTGCCGAAGGTTTCATTGAGCGCCTATTAAACGAAGATGACGGCCTAGCTCAAAGTCTGTTACAAGAAGCGGTTTTCTATATTGTGCCTAATATGAATATTGACGGCAGCATTCGAGGTAATTTGCGTTCCAATGCTGCTGGTGCAAACTTGAATCGTGAGTGGCAAACCCCAAGCCTTGCTAAAAGCCCTGAAGTTTATCATGTACGTAACAAAATGCAGGAAATCGGGGTTGATGCCTTTATTGATATGCATGGTGACGAAGCTTTACCTTATGTGTTCGTGGCTGGCTGTGAAGGGATTCCAAGTTATGATGAGCGCTTAAAGCAATTGGAACTGGAGTTTAGTGAGATCCTCAAAACCGTAAATCCGGACTTCCAGTCTGAATATGGTTACGACAAAGATGAGCCTGGCCAGGCTAACTTAACCGTTGCTAATGCTTGGGTTGGAGAAGAGTTTAAATGTTTATCGCTGACTCTGGAAATGCCTTTCAAGGATAACGCTAACATCCCTAATAAAGAAACAGGATGGTCTGGAGACCGCAGTTACTTGTTGGGGCAAACCCTATTAAACCCACTCTATCAATTAATTAGAAAATTAAGGTAGCAGCATGGCAAAGTATTTAGTATTTGGCGCGGGATTTGTCGCCGAACCTTTAGTAGAGTATTTATTACGTCGTTCAGATAACTCAGTCACTGTTGTTAGCCATATTCTTGAAGAAGCTCAGGCGTTGGCTAAGAAGTTCCCGGGTGTTGAGGCAGTCCAGGCTGATGTAACCAACCAATCACAAATTGAGCCATTAATTGCTAAGTATGATTTGGTCGTGAGCTTAGTTCCAGCGACCCTTCATACGGTGATTGCAAAAGCATCTATCGCACAGAAAAAGAATATGGTGACAGCCAGTTATGAATCCCCTGCGATGCGTGAGTTGAAACAGGAGGCTTTGGACGCAGGTGTTACTATTCTAAATGAAATTGGCTTGGATCCAGGCATAGATCATTTGAGTGCCATGAAAATTATTGACCAAGTTCATGCAAAAAACGAGAAGGTAATTAGTTTTGTGTCTTGGTGTGGTGGTTTGCCGTCACCCCAAGATAACGATAATCCGCTGGGCTATAAGTTTTCCTGGGCTCCCAAAGGCGTATTGCTGGCGTTGCTTAATGATGCTTTATTTTTACATAACGGTAAGGTTGAGCGTGTTGTTGCAAAAGAACTTCTCAAGTGGGCTAAACCTTTGCAGGCAAATGGTTTAAATCTTGAGGGTTACCCTAATCGTGACTCGACGGGCTACCAGGAAATTTACGGTATTCCCGAAGCTCAGAATATCATCCGTGGTACTTTCCGTTACTCAGGATTTTGTGAAATTATTCAGGCCGCTAAAGAGCTAAATTTATTAGAAGCAAAGTCTGATGGAGCAAGCCCTGACATTATTTGGCAAGATTATATCTGCCAGATAAACGGTGTTCAGGACTTCGATGCTCTTAAAACACGAGTATCTGAGTCAGCGTGGCGTGGCTTGGGCTGGATTGGTTGTTTTTCTGAACAGCCGGTTGGAGATTTTGCTGGACCAATTGATGCGTTTTGCAGCTTGCTGGTACAGAGGTTGAGCTATCGAGATGGTCAAGTTGATATGGTGTTGCTGCAGCATAAATTTGAAATTGAAAAAGCTGATGGTAGTCGTTACCACATCGCTTCAACTTTACAAGAGTTTGGTCAAGTCGGTGGCTATACAGCAATGTCAAAAACAGTGGGCTATCCTGCTGCAATTGCAAGTCAATTGATTGCTGATGGTAAGATTGACCGTAAAGGAATTATCCTGCCCATGACCAAGGATATTTACAATCCAATTCTTGAGTTGTTGGAAAAAGAAGAGATTACTTGTGAAGAAGAAGTTAGGGACCTAGAACCTGGCTTTTTAAGCGAGCTTGACTAGTGGCAGTAAAAATCTAGGGCTGAGCTTGATTCGGGTTAAGTTCTTGTCCGTTATCAGTAGCTCGTAATTCATTACTCAGGAAGTACTTAATAGCTTCCTGAGTAATGAGATCAAAATCTTTCTCATCGCTGATCTGATTTGCAATATCTCTGTTCAGGAGCAATATAGGTCTTTTTGATAATTGTAAATTCTGCCATTTTGCCAAAGTTTTGTAATGGCTCACGTTCGGTTCCTTGTGGTCGCTAATAATCAGGGCTGCTGGATAGTTTTTAAAGGTTAAGCGATGGTAGGGACTGACTGCCAGAAACCACTCCGTTGAAGCTTGATCATTATTCAACATAAATTCTTTTGACCAAAATGGATCCTCTGTTTCCAAAAAGCTTAAATAATCGGCTTCGATATTTTTTAAAACCAAGGCTTTAAAATTTTGCGGTGCATGAATGGCGGCTTCCATTATAAGACTGGCTGCAAAGCCTTCACCATAGGCTGACACATGTTTTCTGGTGGTGTAATTCTTCTCGGTTAACCAATCAATAGCAGCAACGATATCTTCTACTGCTCTAGCATGCTTTTGGCCACTCACCGACTGTCGCCAACTTTCACCATAAACACCGCCGCCCCGAATATGTGCGATAGCAACAATTCCACCTCTAGCCAACCAATCATCAAATAAAGGTGTGTAATAGGGTAATTGGCTATGACCAAACCCTTGGTTAGTTATCAGAAGAACAGGGTTTTCTCCATCCTTAGACAGGTCTTCATGATGGGCAATGGTTAGCGGAATGCGACTTCCATCAGCGGAGCGATAAAAAACCGTTTCTGTGACAATGTCAGGAATCTTGTCCATTGGCTGCAAGCTGTCCGATAGCTTCCTGCTATTCAGGTCCAGTGAAAAAATTCTAGCGGGATGTTCAAAAGTATTAACAGTGAGCAGTAAACTTAACTGCTGGTTTGGCATATAGGCTGGTTCTTGTATTTGTAGTTCACTGTTCGGTGTTACCTTAATGGCCTGTTTAGTGGCACCATTTAATTGCGTGAGATAGAGTTTTTGTTGAGTATTATCAAGGTATTGTAATAACCATCGATTTTCGATTAACCGCGCAGAAATTAACAGCTCATTTTGCTGAGGAACCACTTCTTTCCAGTCCCGACGAGAAGGTTGCTTCAGATTGATTGAAATAATCCTCCAGCGTGGAGCCACAAGATTAGTGTGAAAATAGAATGTGTCATTGATGTTGCCAATAAAGTTCAAGCTGGCGCGAGTATTTTTTGCAATATTGACCGGCTGACCTATTTCACCAGATTGCTTGATGGGAATAACCCAAACCAAGTCAGAGGTTTCTACAAGATGCTTTGCGGTAACCACTAAGTAACGACTATCCAATGATAGCGTTGAGTTAATGTGCCACTGCTCGGCTTCTTTGACATGGTCACTTAAATCGAATAACAGTTGACTGAAATCTGGACCCTGAGCGAGGTTTTGATAGTAGACCTGATGATCGGTTTGATATACAAAGCGATTATATCCGGTTAACCAGATAAACTCGGTTACAAGCGTTGTGGCTGGTAATCGGTAACTATTGAATTGCTGAGTTGCTAAATCAAAGATGAGCCATCTGAACTGATTCTGGCGGTTCTCTGTCTGGATAGCCAGTAACCTTCCTTGGGGAGATAGGGAAGTGGAAACTGCTGTAAGCCCGTCAGGCAGAGCTCCTAGTTCTGTTTCAATTTCTTTAATCGAATCATAAACGACTATATGGCCTTGTTGGTCAGTGGGGTTTTCTTTGATATAGAAGTACTTACTCAAATACTGTTGCGGAAAGCGATGATTGAAGATAGTGTCGCCCTGTCTGCTATCCGAAATAGCTTGGTTGAGCCTGGAAAAATATTCGCTTGAGAGCTCCGATTGCTGCTGGAACCATTGTGTTCGTTGTGGTGTTTTTTGATTTAACCACATGTAGTGGTCTTTAATTTGAACACCATTGAGCTGATAGTCGTAGTCTTGGGTCGGATTCTTGGGTAACGATACTTTGCTGACAGGAGTCGGATCACTTTCTTTGTCATCAGAACACGAACTGGCCAGCAGAAGGATAAGAATTGCTGTTATGATTTTCAGGGTAATAGCTTTCAGACGCTTCATGTGCGGTGTTATCGTTTGATTAAAGTCGCTTATTGACGGGTGGGAAAGCATAGAATCCTTGAAAGGAAGAGTTGGAAAATTGATTTGATTGTACCAATAGGCAAAATTAATGCAAAACCAAATAGCCATAAAACATTTATCAGTTGGTTGCCAACTGTTATATAATACTCGGACCACTCTGTAATTCTTGATATGGCGATGAATTCTATTGTAGCGCCCATTGAAATTGATGTTCCCTTTCCCAAGCCACCTGTTGAACTTTCTGCTGATGAGAAAGAACATCATCAAAAGCTGATTATAGAGCAACTTAAACAGCACAATGCTGTTTTAATAGCTCATTATTATACCGACCCAGAGATTCAGGCTTTGGCAGAGGAAACGGGGGGCTTTGTTGGTGACTCACTCGAAATGGCCAAATTTGGAGCACGTCACCCAGCTGAAACCCTGATTATTGCTGGGGTTAAGTTTATGGGAGAAACAGCCAAAATTCTAAGCCCTGAGAAACGAGTTTTGATGCCAACATTAGAGGCGACCTGTTCGCTTGATTTGGGTTGCCCAATCGAAACATTCAGCGAGTTTTGCGACCAGCACCCTGATCGAGAAGTAGTGGTTTATGCCAATACCTCTGCAGCAGTCAAAGCACGTGCTGACTGGGTAGTTACGTCAAGTATTGCGGTTGACGTTCTTGAGCATTTGTCCGAACAGGGGAAGAAGATTATTTGGGGGCCTGATAAGCATCTCGGCCGCTATATTCAGCAGAAAACGGGCGCCGATATGCTGTTATGGCAAGGTGCTTGTATCGTACACGATGAGTTTAAGTTGAAAGCGCTAGAGCAATCCATGGCTTTATATCCAGAAGCTGCGGTATTGGTGCATCCCGAGTCGCCACAGAACATTGTCGACCTGGCTGATTTTGTCGGTTCAACCTCGCAACTGATTAAAGCCGCTAAAGAGTTACCAAATAAACAGGTTATCGTTGCAACGGATAAAGGTATTTTCTACAAAATGCAGCAGGCAGCACCGGAAAAAGAACTGATTATTGCACCGACTGCAGGTGAGGGAGCGACCTGTCGTAGTTGTGCGCACTGTCCCTGGATGAAGATGAATGTTTTGCAGCTTTTGTCACAAGTCTTTGATCGTGATGATAATGAAATCTTTGTTGATCACGGTTTGGCTGAAAAAGCATTGATCCCATTACAGAAGATGGTAAATTTTGCTAACGATATTAATATAAACGTTAAAAGCAATATCTAATAGAGACCAAAGGGGAATTATGAAGACCAAAATTACAGTATTAAGCTTAGCGGTTTTAACCACTTTAGGCATTACAGCCTGTAGTGATCAGAAAGAAGCGGCTGAGTCTAAGCAAGAAGCCAGTCAGCTTGTTGCTGTAGAAAATGATAGCAATGCTGAACAAGAAACCAAAGCAGAGAAGAAGGCAACAACAGGTAGTAGTTTGCTCGCGATTATCGAGGGTGAACATAGAAGCGAGGCTAACAAAGCTCGTAATCAGTATCGAAACCCAGCAGAGACACTTAAGTTTTTTGGTATTAAACCAGGTATGACGGTTGTGGAAGTTTCGCCGGGTGGAGGTTGGTATACAGAGGTGCTTGCTCCTTGGCTGGGTGCTGAAGGTAAACTTTATGCTGCCCATTTCGATCCGGATACCGAAGTTGAGTATTATCAAAATAGTCTCAATGGCTTTAAAGAGAAAATTGCCGCAAATCCTGACATTTATTCGAATGTTGAGTTAACTGTTTTTGATGCGACTTCAAGTACGCCAATTGCACCTGCCAATAGTGCTGATGTCGTTGTCACTTTCCGTAATGTCCATAACTGGATGCGTGGTGGTCGTGATGATGCATTGAACGCTTTTAAATTAATGCATGATGCGGTTAAACCTGGTGGTTACCTTGGAGTCGTTGAGCATCGTTTAGCTACTGGTTTAAAGCAGGATGAGCAGGCGAGTTCAGGTTATATGCATGAGAAGTTTGTGATTGATCTTGCGGAAGAGGCCGGATTTAAGCTTCTGGAGCGTTCACAGATTAACGCCAACCCTAAAGATACAACTGACCACCCCAAAGGCGTGTGGACCTTGCCCCCTAGCTTAAGATTAGGTGATGAAAATCGTGAAACTTATTTGGAAATTGGTGAGAGTGATCGTATGACTCTCAAGTTCGTGAAACCTGCTACCGAATAGACTTATCAAGTAACAATCTTTGAAAAGGTAACACTGCACCTTATATTAGGTGCAGTGTTATGCTGTAGCTACTCTGGATTGAAAGCTTGCAGGGTTATGTGTTTTTGTTTCAAAACGGTTCAGCAACTCCTTGGATGAGGTGTGTTCGCTGTATAAATAGCGAATGAGCTCTTGCTGCGAGATGTGGGGTGCAAACATTGCAATAAAATCTTTCATGTACTGCTTTAAGAACAAGTTTTTATGGAACGCCAACCATGTTGTGCATTGTGGCAACATCTCAGACGTTGAGTAGCTGATAAGATCTTTATCTGCCTGTGGGTCATAGGCCATATTGGCAATGATACCAACCCCAAAGCCCTTCCTAACATAAGTCTTGATGATATCGGCATCACGAGCCGTGAAGACGAAATTTGGCTCCAGTTTTTCCTTTTTACAGGCGCGCATCAAGCTTGACGAATTTTTATCACTAAAGTTATAAGTAACGAGAGGGTATTTAACCACGTCCTCCAGAGTGATTTTTCTTAAGTCGCCAAGCTCATGGTCCTGTGGAAATAGAATCGACCGATCCCATTGGTAGCAGGGGATTTGAACGATATCTGGACCGAGTTCCGCTGCCCCAGAGGCAATCACAAAGTCAATCTCCTGTTTACGCAGCTGTTCAATGATCTGCTCAGTAGTGCCTTGCTGTAGATCAATTTTGAGATTGGGATACTCTTTGTGGAATGCTGCAAAAGTTCTCGGCAGGACATATTGAGCCTGTGTTTGCGTTGTTCCGATGGAAAAGCAGCCGGAATCGTCTCGACTAAGCTCGCTGGAAAGTCTTTTGATGTTATTGATTTCTTGCATCACTTTACGCGCTCTGCCAAGTATTTCATTACCAACCTGAGTGATCCCAACCAATTGCTTACCATTGCGCTCGAAGATTTTAGTTTGTAACTCATCTTCTAGCAGTCTTAGTTGTTTGCTAATCCCGGGCTGTGATGTAAATATTTTTTGGGCCGCGTTAGTAATGCTGAGGTTATTATCAGCAATCGCGATCAAATATTTTAGTTGTTGCAGTTTCATTTTGGACGTCTAAATGGTTAAATGGCTACTGAAAATAGCATGGTTTATGCACAAAGACAATATCTTATATATCCTTGAGATATATTACACGAGTATTCAGTCCTTTGTTATAGCTTTTGGTTATAAGGGGATAATATTTAATAATTTAGCATGAGCCATTGAGTATGCTTATATTCGCGTTTCAATTTGCCATATACGATATAAAGTTTCTTATCAATAAAGCCAGCTAACTGTTGGTTTTAATTGAGATAAATAGCTTGAGGTTATAAACCAGAGGTTGTACTAATGATTCATGATTCCATCTTGGACACTATCGGCAATACGCCGGTTATCAGAATAAATCGATTGGCTCCAAGCCATGTAAAAATGTTCGTCAAAGCAGAGTTTTTTAACCCACTATCGTCGGTTAAAGATCGGTTAGCGTACGCAATCATTAACGATGCGGAGCAAAGAGGCTTGTTAAAACCTGGTCAAACAGTGGTTGAGGCAACTTCAGGTAATACGGGTATTGCGTTAGCAATGGTGTGTGCAGCAAAAGGGTATCCGTTCGTGGCAGTGATGACTGAAACTTTTTCTGTAGAACGACGAAAAATTATGCGCGCACTCGGTGCCAAGGTTGTGCTGACGCCAGCAGCCGAGCGTGGCACTGGTATGGTCCGTGTCGCTAAGGAGTTATCAGAGAAGCATGGTTGGTTTTTAGCGCGTCAGTTTGAAAATGAGGCTAACCCAGCATACCACCGCAATACTACTGCTCCTGAGATTTTGAAAGATTTTGCTGGTAAACGATTGGATTATTTTGTCAGCGGTTACGGAACAGGCGGCACGATTACAGGAGTGGGTGAAGTACTTAGGGTGGCACGACCTGAAACAAAAATTATTGCTACAGAGCCTGCCGGTGCATCCTTGCTTGCTGGTAAAGAATGGCAACCTCATAAGATTCAGGGCTGGACGCCTGACTTTATCGCTGAAGTGATGAATCAAGACATTTATGATCGGGTCATACCTATTGTTGATGAGTTGGCTCGGGATACTGCTATTGCTTTAGCCCAGAAGGAAGGAATTTTCTGTGGTATTTCTGCTGGCGCAACCTTCGCTGCTGCTTTGGAAGTGGCAAAAGATGCTGACGAAGGGGCCGCAATCCTGGTGATGCTACCGGACACAGGGGAACGCTACATGAGCACATTTTTGTTTGAGGGTATTAACGAGGGAAGTGATGATGAGCTTTTAAGCTAGATATAATAGCCTTAACCTAAAAACAAAAGAAGCAGGATATTCCTGCTTCTTTTTTTCCAAGCCCCAGTATAACTACTTCTTAATTTTGTCACCTTTAGCTTCCATATCCAGAACATAATCATCACGATCTTTCCGTAAATCATCATCTGATGGTAATGGCTGCCCTGTGTAAGCGTGCAAAAATGCTTCACACAATAATTCGCTATTAGTGGCATGGCGCAAATTATTCACCTGCCGACGTGTTCTTTCGTCGGTTAATATCTTCAGTACCGAAAAGGGTATTGATACCGTTATTTTTTTTACTTTGTCTTTTTTCTCACCGTGTTCAACGTATGGATTGATAAAGTTTCCATCCCAATCTTTTGCCATAACTACCTCGTGTCTTATTCGATGTAGTTATTATACATCCTTTTCAGCCCTCTAAACATCTTGACTTTTAAACTTATAAAATAATATATTAGCCATTTAGACGTCTAAACGTCTTTTGTAAGTTAATGAACTTTTGCAAGTGGGTGGTCATATGTCTGGTCAAGCTATTGAGGCTATTTCAGAAGAGTATTCAGGTGATTGGTTATCAGTCACTGAAACCAAACATGAGAAAAGTTTGGGATTTATTAATACAGGCTCGATCACAATATCGCGTTTGGAGCTCTTACACGGTAGTTATCTTACGGACCTTGAAATTAACTATAACTGTTATGGGTCACCATCAAAGCCAGCAATTGTTGTGTTGGGTGGGATATCAGCATCACGCAATATACATGAATGGTGGGGTGCATTATTTGGTGGGGAGCGCCCATTAGATATTGATCAGTACTATGTGATTGGTGTTGATTATATCTCCAATTTAGATGCACAAAGTCCCAAGCTTATTTCTACTTTTGATCAGGCTCGGGTTATAGAGCAGGTTATTGATAAGCTAACCAATAATAAGGTTGAAGCGATTATTGGTGGTTCTTACGGTGGCATGGTGGCTTTGACATACGCTTACTTGTTTCCGACAAAAATTAATAAATTTATCTGTGTTGCCGCAGCTCATCGCAACACCCAGCAATCTATCGCGCAGCGCCAGGTTCAACAGCAAATATTAGGTTTAGGATTGCGTACCGGTGAAATAAAGGAAGCAGTATCTATTGCTAGACAGCTTGGAGTCATAACTTATAGAAGTGAATTTGAAATTGAAAGTCGCTTCGACTCATTGCGTTATATTGAAGATCAGACAGTAACTTTTGACGTAGTTAATTACCTTAAACATCAAGGCAAAAAATTCGCAAACTCTTTCAATATTGAAAAGTATCGCTCACTTTCTCAATCAATCGATCTGCATAAAATTAATCCCAAAGAGATACATACAAGAGGCTTGTTCATTGCCATTGACAGTGATCGATTGGTGCCTCCGCAATTGGTGGAAGAGTGTGCACGATCATGCAAAGGACAAACAGACTTTAAACTAATTCATTCGCAATTTGGCCATGACGGGTTTCTTCTCGAAACCACACAGTTAGCTGAATGCATAACACCATTTCTGAGGAATTCATAATGACCACTAGTAATCAAACGATTGCTGTCCGCTCCGGTATTGAATCGGATCAGCAGTTTGGGGCGGTAACGCCGCCACTCTATTTATCATCTAATTATACGTTTGCTGACTTAGATCAGCCGAGGCGTTATGACTACAGTCGTTCCGGCAACCCAACTCGCGATACTTTAGCCGATACTTTGGCTGAGTTGGAAGCGGGTTGTGGTGGGGTTATCACTTCGAGCGGCATGTCTGCGATCTACCTGGTGACACACTTGCTGGACAAAGATGATCTTATTTTGGCACCGCATGACTGTTATGGCGGCACTTATCGACTGCTTAATAGTTTAGCCGAAAAGGGGCATTTCAAGGTCGACTTTGTAGATCAGGGCTGTGAAAAAAGTTTGCAGCAAGCACTGCAAGGTAAACCAAAATTAATCTGGATAGAAACCCCGAGCAACCCATTGTTGCGAGTGGTGGACATTCGACAAATTTGTGAGCTTGCTGGTAAGGAAGTTATCAAAGTCGTAGATAACACTTTTTTATCGCCAGTACTGCAACAGCCATTAACGCTTGGTGCGGATATCGTCGTTCATTCAACTACTAAATATATTAATGGTCATAGTGATGTTGTCGGCGGCGCGGTGATTGCTAAAGAACAGGAACTGTTTGAACAGATTTCCTGGTGGGCAAACTGTATTGGCGTGACAGGCTCTCCATTCGATAGTTTTATTACCAGCCGTGGACTAAGAACGCTGTCTGTGCGCATTCGTCAACATCAGGAGAATACTGAGAAAGTTGTTAGCTATTTACATCAACAGCCGCTGGTTAAGAATATCCATTATCCGGGACTTGATTCACATCCCACTCACCAGATTGCTAAGCAACAACAGAAAGGCTTTGGCGCCATGCTGTCCTTTGAGCTTGATCTTGAGCATGCAAATTTGCGGACTTTTGTGAACAGCCTGAGTCTTTTCTCGTTAGCAGAATCACTTGGTGGCGTAGAAAGTCTGATTTGTCATCCTGCAACCATGACCCATGCTGCCATGGAGCCGGAAGCGCGAGCAACGGCTGGAATTTCAGACTGTTTATTGAGGTTGTCTGTTGGTATCGAAGATGGCGTCGATTTAGTTAAAGACTTAGAGAGCGCCTTCCAACGATGTCAACTTAAGGTACTAAAGGGTGAGCAACATGGCTGAACAAGCGCATATAAGTTCAACTGAAAGCATTAACAATGTTGCTAGTACCAAGAGCTATAAAAACTTAGGCATTAATGTCCATAAGTTTGGTGGCTCAAGTTTGGCAACTTCTGAACAGCTGTTAAAAGTATGTGAGCTAGTGAGCAAGCAAACCAGACCAGGTGATATTATCGTTGTCTCAGCCAATGGTAATGTTACAGACATTTTGCTGGATGTTATTCATGGTCGAGTCAATTCATTGTCAGATATAAAGACGTTCTATGAGGGATTAGTGTCAGGCCTGAACATTGATACTGAACATTTTATTGCGCTGATTAACAATGATATTGAAGTGGTGCGAGAATTGTGTCGGCATTGTCCTGCGCATAACGATGAAATTCTATCTTTCGGCGAGAAGTGGTCAGCAAATCTACTTACCCAACTATTAGCTTATTATCAATGCGAAGCACAGGCAGTTGATGCGAGCAATTACCTCAAATTAACTTCTTTGCATGAATACAATCAGTTTGATGAACAGTTTGCTGATGATAACTTCTCCAGTCTATATCAAGCGTTGTGGGACGGTCACAAGAATCAGTTGAAACGTTATGTTTTCACTGGATTTATTGCTCGCGACAATAACGACCTGTTAATTACCTTGGGTAGGAATGGGAGTGATTACAGTGCAACTATCATTGCCCAGTTAGTTAAAGCTAAATCTGTAACCATTTGGACCGATGTGGATGGTATTTTTACGGCTGATCCTAATATCGTACATAATGCCAAAAGAGTAGAGCATTTATCATTGTGTGAAGCGCAAGCCATTTCTGAGCTCGGCGCTAATGTTCTGCACCAAAAGACAGTAACGCCTTTGTTAACCTACAAAACAGAAGCTTGTATAAAAAGTTCCTTTATTGAAGAGTCGTCAGGAACACAGATCAGACAGCATCCTGTTTCATCGGGACATGTTAAAACTATTGCCATTAAGCAATCTCTCACACGCATTGTTGTGAACAATATTAACGAACTTAGCGCCCGAACTATTCAGCAAAGAGTCCTGCTTAATCAGATTGCCAGTTATGCCAATAACTTTGATAGAACTCTAGATCGTCTGACTTTATATGTAGCTGAATCCGATCGCTTTAATACTGTTTCAATTATCCAGGCGGCTCAATTTTATCCAATTGTTGAGAAAAACAATTTGTCTTTGATCAGTCTGGTGGGACAAAGTATTCGTCAGAATCAAAAAATTATTAGCAAGTTTGTTCACAGACTAGAGCGCTTTACCGTTGAAGAAATTCACTATCCTGCAAATGCGCATACATTATGTGTTCTGATTGAGGACCAGCAGGCGGTCACTTTACTACATGACTTGCATGATACTTTCTTCGTCTTAGAGCCTTCAATGCCAATTGTGGTTTTAGGCTATGGCAATATCGGTAAGCAGTTCATTCGAATATTGCAGGAAAACAAAACTGAGATTGAGACTTCCTTAAATCGATCCTTATCGTTACTAGGAGTTGCTAATAGTCGCAACTATACATGGTCAAAGTCCTGTCTGCTTGATAACACTGATGCCATTGACTTGCTTGAGCAAGATGAGAGCCTTCAAAACTCTGAGTCTGAAGCCGTTGTAAGCGGTAATCACAGCAATGAAATCCTTGATGTGCTTAACGATTATATTCACAAAGAGTTGGTGATTATTGATCTAACTGCCAGTAATGATATTGCCGACTTATATCCTCGTTTTGCGGCTAATGGCTGGCATTTGATTTCAGCTAACAAGATTGCGGCATCGAATCATCAGCTTGCAAATCAGGTTGAAAAGTTACTGCAAGATAATAAAAGATACTGGTTCCGAAATACCACAGCAGGGGCGGGTATACCTATCCAGTCAAGTGTGAAAAAACTTAAAGAGTCTGGTGATAAGATTATCAGCATCTCTGGAATTTTTTCAGGTTCACTTTCCTGGTTGTTTGGACAATTTAATGGCCAGCAAAAGTTCAGCGACTTATTGCTGCAAGCCAAGGCCAATGCATTTACAGAGCCTGACCCAAGAGACGACCTTTCAGGAAATGATGTTATTCGTAAAATTCGTATTTTAGCGCGTGATGCTGGTTTCACCGATGCGATTGAAAATTTTGAGCCAGCATTGGACAAAACCTTATTGACGGGTAGCTTGGAAAGTTTTTGGAAGTATTCATCTAAAATTGATGAGCACTATGAGAAGTTGTATCAGCAGGCAGAAGAGCAGGGTGGTTTGCTACGATACATTGCTAACCTCACCAAAGATGAGCTCACTTTAAAGTTGGAGATTATTGAGCCAAGCCACCCATTTGCCAACCTAAATCCTTGTGACAATGTATTTGCCATTCGTAGCCAATGGTACAACGACAATCCTCTTATATTACAGGGGCCTGGCGCAGGTAGAGAGGTTACCGCTGCGGGTGTCCTGAATGATTTATGCGATTTGCTAAGGAGTGCCTAATGAGCAGAGTGGAGCGCCAATATGTTCATGCGAAAGAACTGGAGCGTATTAATCATGACTTTGCCAGTTTGTCGGGTAATGTAAACCTTTCGTTTGAATTTTTCCCACCCAACAGCAATGCGATGAACTCAATACTGTGGAGTAGTGTAAAAAAATTAGAGCCATTGCAACCTGACTTTGTATCGGTGACTTACGGAGCAGGGGCCAGTACTCGCGAAAGAACCCATAGTGTCATTGAGAAAATTCTTACCGAAACCAGTCTTAATGCGGTACCTCATTTAACCTGCATTGATGCAACTGAGCCGGAGATTGAGACTATTGCTCACCGCTATTGGGAGCTAGGGGTTCGCCACATCGTAGCATTGCGTGGCGATAAACCCGATGAGGGCTCTCATGAGGGCTCCCATGCCGGTGATTTTAACTATGCCACAGACCTGATTTATAAACTGAAAAGTTTGTATGACTTCGATATCAGTGTGGCTGCTTACCCTGAAGTGCATCCTGAAGCCTTAAGTGCTCAGGCTGATCTTGATAATCTAAAGCGTAAAGTCGATGCTGGTGCTAACCGTGCTATTACTCAGTTCTTTTTTAATACCGAAAGCTTCTTGAGATTTAGAGATCAGTGTGCACAAAACAATATCGATGTTGATTTAGTGCCTGGTATTTTGCCGGTAACTAATTTTATACAGCTTTTAAAATTTGCCCGTTTTACTCAGGTGGAGATTCCCGGTTGGATGCATAAGCTTTATCAAGGGCTTGATCAAGACCTGATTACTCGACAGTTAATTGCTTCGCACATTGCCATTGAACAGGTGAAACTACTGTCTAAAGAGGGCATTAAAAACTTTCATTTTTACACTTTAAATCGAGCAGATTTGACCTATGCAATATGCCACAGTTTAGGACGAAGAGATTGCTTTGCAGCAGCAAGTTAAGACCACCGGCACTTGGTGTGCCGGTGGCAATAGCTTATTCCCTATTAATGGCTTCTAATTCTTGCTGAACGCCAAAGGAAGTATACCAATGGCAAGACAATCAGAGTTAATATTAAGGCGCTTACCATACCGCCAACCATTGGTGTGGCAATACCGCTCATTAGCTCTGATCCTGACCCACCGCCAAATAAAATGGGTAGTAAGCCCAGGATGATAGATGCGGCAGTCATCATGATAGGACGTACCCTCATAGAGGCCCCCTCAATAATCGATTGTCTTAACATCTGCCTGTTAACTTGCCCGGGGTTCTCAAGCATAAGCTTTTGGTATGCTTGATTTAGATAGACTAGCATAATGACCCCAATTTCAACGGCTACTCCAGCAAGAGCGATAAAGCCAACCCAGATTGCCACCGAGAAATTAAAGCCCATTAAATAGGTAAGCCACAAGCTACCAATAATAGCTAAAGGTAATGTCCCCATAATGATGACTACTTCTATGATGTTTCTAAAACTCAAGTATAAAAGCACCATTATGATTGCTAAGGTCAAAGGTAATACATAACTGAGTTTTTCTTCGGCACGTAGCATGTATTCATATTGACCTGCCCAGGTTAATGAATAGCCTGCAGGTAGTTTTAAATGTTGATTCACTGCTTCCTGAGCTTGTGCTACATAGTGCCCGATATCAATATCCTCGATATCAATAAACATAGTGCCATTTATTCGAGCATTTTCACTTTTGATAGCGGGAGGGCCGTCAATGATATTAATATCTGCTACATCAGCTAACGCAATTCGCTGACCGGAAGGGGTTATTATAGGTAACAGTTTTAATTGCTCGGGTGAGTCTCGGTATTCCTGAGGATAGCGTAAGTTGACGGGATAACGTTCAAGGCCTTCGACAGTCCTGGTTACATTCATACCCCCTACTGCAGTGGCGATCACTTGTTGAATCTTTGCAATCGTCAAACCATAACGGGCGGCTTGCTCGCGCTTGATATTAATATCAAGATAGCGACCACCAGCAACACGTTCTGAGTAGACCGATGCTGTGCCCGGCACAGCGCTAATTATGGTTTCTAATTGCCCACCAATTTCTTGAATGACACTTAAATCAGGCCCTGATATTTTAATACCAACTGGAGTTTTTATTCCTGTTGCCAACATATCAATGCGGGTTTTGATAGGCATGACCCAAGCATTACTTAAACCCGGTATGGTTACTAATCGATCCATTTCCTGTTTCAGACTTTCAGTTGTAACACCTTCTCGCCATTGGTCTTTGGGCTTTAATTGAATAAAGGTTTCTATCATGGTCAGTGGTGCTGGATCGGTTGCGGTATCAGCACGTCCAATTTTCCCAAAGACCGTTTCCACTTCAGGAATTGTTTTAATCAGCTTATCAGTCTGTTGCAGAATTTCCCTTGCTTTACCAATCGATAACCCCGGGTAGGTTGTTGGCATATACATGAGGTCACCTTCGTCAAGGTTGGGCATGAACTCACTGCCGATCTTGGTCGCTGGCCATAGGCCAATGATAAATACTACCAGAGTTATTCCCAATGTCGTTTTGGGGTAATGCAGAACAGTTTTTAGCAAAGGTTTATAGATTGCAATGAGGCCGCGATTAATGGGGTTATTGTTTTCTGATTTGATTTTTCCGCGCACAAAGTAACCCATTAACACAGGTACTAATGTAATCGCTAAAGCTGCGGAAGCGGCCATAGCATAAGTTTTTGTAAAGGCCAGAGGGGAAAACATTCGGCCCTCTTGCGCTTCCAGAGTGAATACAGGGATAAAGCTTGCGGTGATAATGAGTAGGCTGAAAAATAATGCCGGCCCAACTTCGGTAGCTGATTGAGCGACAATCTGCCAGCGTCTTTCTCGGCTTATCGGTTGATGCGATGTGTCTTCCCTTTCCAGATGTTTATGCATATTTTCGATCATTACAATGGCCCCATCTACCATGGTGCCAATGGCGATAGCGATACCGCCCAGTGACATGATATTAGCATTCAAACCTTGCCAATGCATGATGATAAAGGCAGTAAGAATGCCCACTGGCAAACTGATGACTGCGACTATTGAAGAGCGAATATGAAACAGAAATATCATGCAGACCAAGGCAACAATGAGCAGCTCTTGAAATAATTTTTGCCATAAATTATCGACTGCGCGCTCAATCAAGCCGCTACGATCATAGACGGTAACCAGTTCAACGCCTTCCGGCAGACTTGACTTTAACTGCGTTAGTTTATCTTTTACAGCATTGATGGTCTGCTGTGCGTTTTCGCCATAGCGCATTACAATAATGCCACCTACAGTCTCACCTTCGCCATTTAGTTCAGCAATGCCTCGGCGCATTTGTGGGCCAATACTAATATCAGCAATATCTTTCAACAGTAGGGGAGTGCCTTGCTCATTTACCCCTAGTGGGATATTACCTATATCTTGTTGGTTCTCCAGGTAACCACTGGCACGAACCATGTATTCCGCTTCGGCCATTTCTACCACGGAGGCACCGACTTCCTGATTGCTTTGCTTGATGGCTCGTTGAATAAGATCCAGTGGAATGGAGTAAGCTCGTAGCTTTTCAGGATCAACCTTGACCTGATATTGCTTGACCATACCGCCCACCGTCGCCACTTCAGACACGCCAGATACGGTTTGCAGTTCATACTTTAAAAACCAATCTTGCAGACTACGAAGTTGGCTGATGTCATGTTGCCCAGTTTTATCAACCAGTGCATACAAATAAACCCAACCAACGCCAGTGGCATCAGGTCCTAATTGTGGCTTAGCAGTTTCGGGTAATGAGGGCGTAACTTGGCTTAGGTACTCCAACACCCGTGAGCGAGCCCAATACATGTCAGTGTCTTCATCAAAAATAATATAGACATAAGAGTCACCAAAAAACGAAAAACCACGTACCGTTTCTGCGCCTGGCACTGAAAGCATGGCGGTGGTTAGTGGGTAAGTGACTTGATCTTCCACCACTTGAGGTGCCTGACCCGGATAACTGGTTTTAATGATCACCTGCACATCCGATAAATCTGGAATAGCATCCACCGGCGTTTTCTTAAGCGAATAGATGCCTACACTAATTAGAACTAAGGTCGCCAATAAAACAAAAAAGCGATTATGGATCGACCAACGAATAATAGCAGCAATCATTGGTCATTCTCCTCATGATTCATGTTCGAGTGGTCCATGTTCGAGTGGTCCATGTTCGAATGGTCCATGTTCGAATGGTCCATGTTCGAATGGTCCATGTTCGAATGGTCCATGTTTGAATGGTCCATGTTCGAATGGTCCATGTTTGAATGGTCCATGTTTGAATGGTCCATGTTTGAATGGTCCATGTTTGAATGGTCCATGTTTGAATGGTCCATGTTTGAATGGTCCATGTTTGAATGGTCCACCTCAGGTTGTTCTTCTTCAGTTTGGTTGGGAATGTGAATCTCAGTAATCAGGTAACTGTTATCCGGATACTTGGTGATTTGAATATGAACTGTCATGCCTTCTTTGACTGACGACAAATCTAGATTCTCAGCGGTATCCAGATCCATAGTCATTGACGGCCATCCCCATTGCTCTATGGGGTCATGACTGACGTTTAACATATTGTGATGAGCCATTACGCTATTGATGGTTGCTTCAACCCATACTGATTCTGTGTCAGCCTCATTAATGTTATTGGTATCAGTTGAGCTTTTTTGGCTTATGCGTTTGAAGTCTGAGTTTTTGCTCGATTCGGAATCAATAAGGAACTGCGCAGACGTAACAATTTGCTCTCCAGCTTGTAATCCTTCTATAACTTCCACTGAGTCGTTACCAAAAGCTCCCAGCTTAACTTTAATCGATTTGAATTTACCATCGCCAAGAGCCAATACGACTCTATCTTGTTTTTCAGTGCGAATGACAGCCTCACGTGGAATCACAATAGACGGCTCAGCGCTATTAACATGGATCGTGATGTTGCTGAACATGTTTGGCTTCAGCTGATAATCTGAGTTATCAAAACGAATACGAACACGTCCAGTGCGATTCTCAGCATTAAGAGTAGGGTAGACGTAGTCAACGTTTCCTTTCCAGATATCATTGCTTCCATTACCTAGCGACATGGTTACTGGAAGTCCTGTCTTAACCAGCTCAATTTGGCGTTCAAAAACCTCTGCTTCAACCCACACTTGATCTAAGGCACCAACCGACATCATGGTAGTGCCAGGTTTAACAAAGAAGCCTTCGCGGATATTCAGCTCATTAATAAAACCATCGGCTGGAGCATAAAAAACCACATTCTGATGTATGGTGCCTTTTGTTTTTATTTCCTTAATAACTGAGTCTGAAAGTTGCAATGCTCTTAGGCGGCTTTCGGAAGCGCGAATTAATTCGCGATTATTACGCTTTAATGCAAGCAATAACTCTTCTTGTGCATTAACTAGTTGTGGCGAGTAAAGCTCATAGAGTGGTTGACCTTTGTTTACCGGATTACCAGTAGCTTTGACATGCAGCTTTTCGATCCAGCCTTCGACTCTCGGGTGAATGTGGATAAGCTTGTCTTCATCAAATTGCACATAACCGACGGTATTAATCTCATGAGAAATATAACCTTCCTTAACCTCAGCAGTTCGGACGGATATGTTATTTTCGACAGCAGACGATATCTTGATGGTGCCTGGCGCATCTGAACCTGTGTCTTGTTCATAAACCGGTACCAGATCCATGCCCATTGGTGACTTTCCCGGTTTGTCACGTCGGTAATTGTCATCCATTGGTGCTACCCAATACAAAGGTTCTTTTTTGCCTGAGGTCTGTTCGGTTGAATCACTGGAACCATTGAACAATACCATTGCAGCTACGCCCAGGATGGCACCGACTAAACCGGCAATGATAATGCTTACTAGAGATTTGTTATTCATAGTTTCACCCTGGAATTTACTGTTTAGCTTGAGTTAAAAGGTAGTTTAATTGTGCAACGGTTTTGAGATAACTGATCTCAACGCTTAGCGCTTCTATTTTGGTGTTGAGCTCATCTATTCTGGAACGCATTACTTCGGTGAAGTCACCGCTGTCATTGGTATAGGCATTAAGCGTTGCTTCGGATTGCTGATTCATTTCTTCTAATAAACTATCTTTATACAGTGCACGACGCTTATTTAGCTCGTTCAGTTGACCGTGATAGTTTATTGTGGCTGATAACAGGCTACGCAGTAATAACCATTTATCAGCTTTCATGGCTTCTCTTTCTTTAACGCTGGCTGTTACCTCCTGGTCTTGGCGGTTACTGGTAAATATCGGCAAATCAAAGCTCACCCCAACCGAAAAGAAATCTGAGCGACTGTTGCCCATTGGGTCATCATCGCGGTGACCATAACTGGCATTAACACTCCATTGAGTCTTGTATTTTTGCTTAGCAAGGTCGATGCTGGTTTCGCTGGCTTTTACTTTTTGCTCAAACGCTAATACCTGAGGGTGTTGTTGCAGGTGTTGAATGAGTGTTTGTTTATCGTTGGATGACTCAAGTGAAATTACTTGCTCATGATCTAACGAAAGCATCGGCATGGCAGCGGGAAGTGAAAAATCGTTGTGGGCAAAGGCCAAATGACTATCATTGATGAGCCATTCTTTAAGCATCGATTTTTTTGTCGCCAGTTCTTGATGCAGTTTACTTAAACGATCATCGAGTCGAGTCAGTTCCACCTGGGAACGGATTACATCTTGTTGTCGAGTTTGCCCCAACGCACTGGAGTAGTTGAGTGAAACTGTTTCTGCAAGCTGTTCAAAGAGCTGTCGATCACGCTCGATTAAGTTGATGGTTTGCTCTGTCAGGTAAATATCAAGCCATAACTGGGTAATAGTTGTTTTGACTTTCGCTTTACGGTCCTGGCGCTGTAAGGGAAATTCTCGACCAAGTTGCTGCAGTTTTTTTTGTGCCAATTCCAAACTGTCACCGCGTGGTAATGCTTGAGTGACTCCAACTTTCAATTGGGTCATGGCTTCCTGAGAAAAGTCAAAGCTATCTACCGGAAGGTTAGCTGCGGAAATAGAAATCATTGGATCGGCATACGTATTTGCAGAAATACTTTGCGCTTCAACCGCCTGCTGACGGTATTGATTGCTTTGCAACCATGGGTCGTTATTTTGAGCGAGGCTTATTGCCTGCTCAAGAGTTAAGTTTTTGGCGGCCTGTTCTGAGTTTGCTTGTGCAGACATGTTTAGGCACGTAGCGCCAAAAACCAGCACTCCAACTATAAATTTCAGCGACAAGTTACGACTTAAAAATAAATTAAACATATCACTCCTCCAGCAGAGCGATGAACCAACAAGGTTGGTTTTAAACCTAATGCTTATGAGTAGAGTGCTGGAATAACACCACTAACTCAGACTTTAGTCCTGGGCGTTTAATAAAAACGCAAACTCAAGACGGATTGAGGCTGTGTTAGCAGTTTATCGGTGGGCGATAGAGTGAGCTGGAAATTGAGGTTATCGCCTGATCAGAATACAGGTCGATGGATTGGTTATATTGGGCTGCGTGAGAATTGGAATGTGGTTCGAATACCAGCGCCAGAGTTGAACAGGTGGTCATATTGCAGTTGCCACCATCTTCGCAACAGTCCATGCTTTCATTCATTGACTGCTCCATTGAATGAGCCATATCAGTATGGTTCATCTTAGAGTGATCCATTTGAGAATTCTCTATTTGAGAGTCGTCTATGGAGCTGGCCATTTGATGAGCAGGCTGTTCATGCGAGTCCATACAAGGCATATCAACCATAGCATTCGACTGGCCGATAAACGCCAGTAATACTAATATGATGGTCAATGTATGTATGAATTTATGGTGCACGGACTTACCTGTTAATAACCATGAACGTTAATAGGATAGCTTATTTTAGCAAAAGTTCAAAGTTAACATTCATGATAACAATGCTTAGGACCATGCTGAGCACAATCGCCTAAGCATCATAGTTTAAGGTGGGTGCCAGCCATTTTTCGGCATTTTTAAGGTCCCAACCCTTGCGCTGTGCATAATCTGTAACCTGATCCTTTTCGATTTTACCGACACCAAAGTAGCGAGATTCAGGGTGTGCGAAATACCAGCCGGACACTGCTGCGGTAGGGTACATGGCAAAGTGTTCGGTTATATTGAGCTCAATTTCACTATCGGGTTTGAGCATGGCCCATAGTGTTCCTTTCTCAGTATGATCGGGGCAGGCCGGATAGCCAGGGGCAGGGCGAATCCCCTGATATTGCTCAGAAATTAGCTCTGAATTATCAAGGTTCTCATCCGGGACATAACCCCAATAGTCTTTGCGCACCAGCTCATGCATTCTTTCTGCTAAGGCTTCTGCAAGTCGATCTGCCAAGGCCTTTAACAGAATGGCATTATAGTCATCGTGCTTCGCTTCAAAGGCTTGAACATGCTCATCAATACCAATACCGGAGGTTACCGCAAATCCACCAATATAATCTTTAAGTCCAGTTTCTTTTGGGGCAATAAAGTCAGACAGGCAATAGTTAAATTTTCCATTGCGAGTTTGTTTTTGCTGGCGAAGATGGTGCAGTGTATGGACTACCTCTTGTCGCGAATCATCGGCATAGATTTCAATATCATCACCTTGAGCGTTTGCAGGGTAGAAGCCGATAACGGCTCGAGCCGTTAACCACTTTTCTTCGACAATAGTTTTTAACATGGCTTGTGCATCCGCATAAAGCTTGGTCGCTGTTTCGCCAACCACTTCATCATCCAGTATCTTGGGGAACTTGCCAGCCAGCTGCCAGGAACGGAAGAACGGCGTCCAGTCAATACGCGGCAGCAGATCTTGCAAAGGATAGTCACTAAACACTTTGGTACCGAGAAAAGTGGGTTTGGTAATATTGGCCTGAGACCAATCGATTTTTGCTGCAAACTGTCTTGCTTGCTGAAGATTAGCCAGACTGGATTTCTTCTGACGCTTTTCACGCTCTGTTCTTAGCTTGTGGTATTCGTCTTTGATTTCGCTAACAAACTCATCCTTGTGTTCGCCTAGCAACTTATTTACCACACCGACCACGCGCGAAGCATCCATCACATACATGGCAGGATGCTCATAATGAGGCTCAATTTTAACGGCGGTGTGAATTTTCGAGGTGGTAGCGCCACCAATCAGTAAGGGTAAATCGAGTCCACGACGCTGCATTTCTTTGGCCACATGGACCATTTCTTCCAGCGAAGGCGTGATCAAACCGGACAGACCAACAATATTGCAGTTCTGTTCAATCGCTGTATCCAGAATTTTATCGCAGGGCACCATCACGCCTAAGTCAATGACTTCGTAGCCATTGCATTGCAATACAACGCCGACAATATTCTTACCAATGTCATGTACATCGCCTTTAACGGTTGCGAGCACAATTTTGCCTTTTGGCTTGTCAGCAAGCTTTAGTCGTTTCTTTTCTTCTTCCATGTAGGGAAACAGGTAGGCCACCGCTTTTTTCATCACTCGAGCAGATTTAACCACCTGCGGTAGGAACATCTGACCGGAGCCAAATAAATCACCCACCACATTCATTCCATCCATCAATGGCCCTTCAATAACATGCAAAGGACGCTCAGCCTGTTGGCGCGCTTCTTCAACGTCGTCATCAATAAACTCAGTAATGCCTTTAACTAATGAATGTTCCAGGCGCTTATTAACAGGCCATTGTCGCCACTCTTGAGTTTCTTTTTCTTTAACTTCCTGACCTGAGCCACGATATTGCTCTGCCAGATCGAGTAATTTTTCTGTCGCCTCGGGTGAGCGATTAAGCACCACGTCTTCAACCGCGTCTTTAAGGTCTTGCGGGATGGCGCTATAGACTTCAAGTTGCCCAGCATTGACGATGCCCATGTCCATACCAACGTTGATAGCATGGTAAAGGAAGACGGCGTGAATGGCTTCGCGAACGGTGTTATTACCACGGAAGGAGAAAGAAACGTTGGACACACCGCCCGAAACGCGCGCGCCAGGTAAATTCTGTTTTATCCAGCGAGTGGCTTCGATAAAGTCCACCGCATAGTTATTGTGTTCTTCAATGCCGGTGGCAATGGCGAAAATATTGGGGTCGAAAATAATGTCTTGCGGATCGAAGTTGAGTTTTTCGATAAGCAAGTTATAGGCACGCTGACAGATTGATGTTTTGCGTTCCAACGTATCGGCCTGACCTTCTTCATCAAAGGCCATGATAATTACCGCTGCGCCGTAGCGTTGAACCAGCTGCGCCTGTTCGAGAAACTGTGCTTCACCTTCCTTTAATGAAATTGAATTGACGATGCCCTTGCCCTGGATACATTGCAGGCCAGCTTCAATGATTTCCCACTTGGATGAATCAAGCATGATCGGCACACGGCTGATGTCAGGTTCGGAAGCGATCAGATTCAAAAAACGCTGCATGGCCTCCTTAGAGTCCAACATGCCTTCATCCATATTGATGTCGATAACCTGAGCGCCATTCTCGACTTGGTCTAAGGCGACCTCGATGGCGGTTTCAAAATCATCCTCTTTAATCAATCGCAGAAACTTGGCTGAGCCAGTGACATTAGTTCGCTCACCAACATTGACGAACAGGCTTGAATCGTCGAGGTTCAAAGCTTCCAAACCGGATAGGCGACATTTAGGTTCTTGGTTGAATGTTGATCTTGGTTTGGCGCCTGCAATCATTTCATTAAATCGAGCAATGTGATCCGGAGTGGTACCACAACAGCCACCAATAATATTAATGAAGCCTCTTTCAATCCATTCTGACATTTCGTTGGCCATGTCATCTGGCGTTTCATCGTAACCACCGAATTCATTCGGCAAGCCGGCGTTAGGGTGGGCTGAAACCGCAAACTCACTGATGCGGGATAACTCTTCAATGTAGGAGCGCAAATCCTTCGGACCTAGTGCACAGTTCAAGCCGACACTGACAGGATTGGCATGACGAATAGAATTGTAGAAAGCTTCGGTGGTTTGGCCGGTTAAGGTTCTGCCGGAGGCATCAGTAATGGTGCCAGAAAGCATGATGGGATAATCAAGTTGGTGATCATTCAAGTATTTTTTGACTGCAAAAATCGCAGCTTTAGCGTTGAGAGTATCGAATACGGTTTCGATCAGAATGATATCTGCGCCACCTTCAATCAAGGCCTGCGTTGATTCGTAGTAGGCTTCGGCCAGTTCTTCAAAGTAGATATTGCGAAAGCCAGGATCGTTAACGTCCGGAGAAATACTACAGGTTCGATTGGTCGGCCCAATGACGCCAGCCACAAATCGCGGCTTGTCCGGCGTTGAGTATTGATCGGCAATAGCTCTGGCTAGTCGTGCTGACTCACGGTTAATTTCCGCTGACAAATCCTGCATGCCGTAGTCAGCCATGGCTACGCGAGTTGCATTGAAAGTGTTGGTTTCGATGATGTCGGACCCTGCCTCAAGATAGGCCTTGTTAATATCCGAAATGATCTGAGGCTGGCTTAAACTGAGCAGATCATTATTGCCTTTAAGATCGCTGGGCCAATCGCTAAAGCGTTGGCCACGGTAGTCTGCTTCGGTTAACTCATATTGCTGAATCATGGTGCCCATTGCGCCATCAAGCAATAAAATACGCTGTTTTAGTACATCTTGTAACTGTTTGCTTTTACTCATTAAATTAATATCTCAACGCCATGAACACGATATAACTCATGGTAATATAAAAAGACGTATAGACGTCCAAATGATTTTTGTTATAATAGCACCGCTTTTGCCAATCGTGAACCTTTTAAAGAAAGTTTTATGCTTGGCAATTAAATTGAGATTCATCCACTGATCAGGTCTTCAAAGTCAATTGACTGCGAAGATAATCGGGAAATCAGTTTAAATCTGATGCTGCCCCCGCAACGGTAATTGATAGCGCTACTTGATAGACCACTGAGTTGATTTAAGAATTTGTAAAAACTTGGGAAGGTAAGTAGCTAGATGATCATAAGCCCGGAGACCGGCCTGAACAGTACATCGCGCGGATCGGTGGGCTCTGCATCAAGATGGTAGATGAATCTTATCTTTTAATGCCCGCTCGTAATTTACGAGACTACAATGAGACACCTATTTAAATCGAGTTTAGTATCCCTTCTAATTCTGGGAGCTATATCCCAGCCTGCACTAAAAGCTGAAGAAGACAAATCTTCTGATATTAATAATATGGTTATTACAACCAGTCGCTTTGAAAGTGACACAGTTGAGCTTCCAAGCCATGTCACCCTTATTACTCAAGAGGAAATCGATCGCATTGCTGCAACCGATCTTAGTCAGGTATTGCGTCGCGTACCAGGTTTGCAGGTTTCTTATACCAATGGCAAAACCAGCGTCTCCATGCGTGGTATTTCGGCAGAGCAGGCCAGCAGCAATGTACTGGTTCTGGTTGATGGTCAGAGGCTTAATAAAACAGATTTAGCCTCTCCGGATTTAGATACCATCAACATTATTGATATTGAACGTATTGAAATTATTCAAGGAGCAGCCAGCAGTCTTTATGGGGATCAAGCTGTTGCCGGAGTGATTAATATCATCACCAAGTCTGGAAACCGCCAATCGAATATTGTTCGTTACTCTCAAGGCCGTTTTGATCATAAACAGGCAGCCGTTAATCTTGCGTTTGAGCTTGATGAGCAATGGTCGCTGATTTTGAAGGGTAACAAAAAATCTAGCGACAATTATCGCGAGCATAATGAGCTGGACAATAATCAACTCGGCGCTGAGTTGCATTACCAGGACAACCAGCAGCAATGGCGCTTTTCTTATCGTTCACGTAATGAAACACAACAAATACCGGGTGCATTGCTAGAAGAAGATCTGGCTGAGCGGAGACGGTCACGAGCTGAGTTTGCTAATGACTATGTGAGTACTGATGAGTATTTCAGCCGCCTATTAGGGCAAGTTGAGTTGAGTTCAAATTGGCAGTTTGCAGTGGACCTTAATCATCAGGAAGCAGACATTAATAGCGTTAATAGTTTTATCAATTTTGCCACCACTAATGTGAACCAGACTCATCGAACTCAAAGTAGCATTTATCCCAGAGTGAAAGGTCAATGGGAGCTGGAGCAGGAGGTTGCACGCTGGATCAGCGGTATTGATTATGATGAAGCCGAGTACGCGTTTTCGTTATTGGCTCGCAGTAATCAACAAACCATGGAAAGTGTTTATAGTCAGTTATATTGGCCACTCTCAAAGCAGACCACACTGGAGATAGCAGGTCGCGTGGCAGAGGTGGAAGATGATTTAATTGATGCTGCCTTATATCCTAATGGTGTTGTATTAAACAATTCTGCAACGGCTTATGATCTTGGATTGAGTTATGAGTTTAGTCATTCGCTGGATGGCTTTATTCGCTACAGCAACAACTATCGTTTTGCTAAAGTAGATGAGCAGGCGTACACCTCAGAAACTGTGTTGGGCCTTGAGCCACAAAAAGGTCGCTCCATTGAAGCAGGTATCACCAGTCAGTTCGATTCAAGCTCATTACAGGCTTCTGTCTATCAGTTGAAGCTGAAAGATGAGATCTTTTTTGACCCCTCAGCGACACCACCAGCGGGTGCTTTTTTCCCCGGAGCAAATGTGAATGGCGCGGAATCAACTCGCTTGGGTTTGATACTTGATTACCGGATCTTCATTGATGAAGACGAGCTGGGTGTTTCCTATCATTGGGTTGATGCCGAAACTGAACCTACTGATAACACAGTGCCCGGCGTATCAAAAAACACCATCACCAGCTGGTATAACTGGCAAGTGACGAATGATGTGAGTTGGTACCTTGAAGCACATTACCGTGGCGATCGTTATCAAGATGGAGATACAACTAATTCATTGGCCAAGGTTGATGATTATACCTTGTGGAATAGTGCTTTATACTGGCGTTTAGATAATGCCCGCATCGGCTTAAGAGTCGATAATTTGTTGGATAAGGAGTATATTGATTACGCACAATTTAATGGTTATTACCCAGCAAAAGGTCGTGATTTAACGCTGACTTTTGATCTGGTTTTCTAAAGTGACTTTACACAACGGAGAGTCAATGAGTAATCGATTAACTCGCATCACAACAGGGCAGGGCGACAAAGGAATGACTCGCCTTGCTAACAAAGAACAAGTGAAAAAAAGTCATCCGCGTATTGAGGCAATTGGTACGGTGGATGAGCTAAATGCTGTTTTGGGCATGTTAGTGGCATCCATTAAAAAGCCGCAACATGAGGCGATAGTCAGCGCTCTCAAGAGCATTCAGAATCAGCTGTTTAGTCTGGGCGGTGAATTAGCAAGTCCACCACAAGCCTACTTGAAGCCATCCGATATAGCGCAACTGGAAGCATGGATAAAAACCTGGAATCAGAAGCTACCGCCGTTAAAAGAGTTTGTGATTCCAGGCGCTTGTGTTGCTTCGGCCAATGCCCACTTTGCGCGCTGTGTTGCGCGTAGAGCAGAGCGGCGATTAGTTGCACTCATTGAGCAAGAAGATGTGACTGAGTTGAGCATTATTTATCTCAATCGATTATCGGATTTGTTATTCATTATAAGTCGTATGATTGCCCGAAGTGAGTCAGCTAAAGAAGCTCAGTGGCAACGTTAAAGGAAACTGGAATGCAAAAAATAACCCCTAAAGTTTATACCTTAATCGCACTGATTGTAGCAGTGTCACTCTACCGTATTTTTCCGCACCCACATAACATCACTCCAGTGATGGCGCTGGCCTTATTCGCCGGTACCTACTTTGATAAAAAGTGGATGGCCTTCGGCGTGCCATTGGCTTCCATGTTTTTGGCAGATCTGTTTTTAGGACTGCACAACACTATCATTTTTGTTTATGGAGCCATGGCAGTCGCCGTTGTTATTGGTTTCTGGTTGCACAATCGTGTGAGCAGCCTAAAAGTTATCGGTGCGACCATCGGTAGCTCGCTAGTCTTCTTTCTGATCAGCAACTTCGGCGTTTGGCTAGTTTCAGGTTATTACAGTAAAAGCTGGGCAGGACTTATCGAGTGTTACACCATGGCACTGCCATTCCTGCAACGTAGCATGATGGGGGATTTGTTATTTAGTGGTGTCTTATTCCTCAGCTATTGGCAGATTCAGAAGTATTGGTTGGGGAAGAGGGAAGCTCACCGCCCATAAAAATAGGCAAATTCCTATCGGGGATTGCCTTTTTAAGGCAATTCATATATCTTACGCCGCCTAGATTGCAGAGAAGTCTTATAATTTTTACGGTGAAGTGTCCGAGTGGCTGAAGGAGCACGCCTGGAAAGTGTGTATACGTTAATAGCGTATCGAGGGTTCGAATCCCTCCTTCACCGCCATACAATAAATACCCGCGTCGTGCGGGTATTTTTGTATCTGTAGCAGGGTGAGAACCCTAGGGTTCGAGCAAGGTTGCTGGGAGTAACTAGTCCTTTGGACTCTGCAAATAGGCTTCTGTTGGCGATACCAATATGTTTTCCATTGCCTCGCGACCAAGCAACATTTTGTAGCGCATTTTCTCGCGGTTGGCCAGGCTGATATCAATATTCCAGGTCTGATCACCGATGGTGATCGGGGTTCGTATCACATAACGCGATTGGGTTTGCCCATTGGAGCTGGTGACTTTGCGGTAGTCGATCATTTCGGCTTCGCAGGTGAAGACTCGTTTGGGGTGACGGCGAAGAGGACAGGTTTTGAATGACACGTAAGTATTGCCGTCTTTGTCAAAGGTTTTGATATCAAAAGCGTGCAGGCTTGATGTTTTGGCACCTGTATCAACTTTGATTTTAATACTTGAAATGCCAAGCCCTGATAGCTTGGCTTTTTCTTTCCATCCGACTCTGATTTTGCTCATGCTGTTCACCTACAATCAGCCACGGCCTTTTGGCTTGTTCGGGCCTTTCAAAGCGTCTTTTTCGATGAACTGAATAATAGCGCCAGCAACGTCTTTACCAGTGGCTTTTTCTATACCTTCAAGACCAGGTGATGAATTCACTTCAATCACTAATGGGCCGTGTGCAGAACGAATCAGATCGACACCAGCAACGTCCAGGCCCATCACTTTGGCAGCACGAACGGCTAGAGCGCGTTCTTCTGGCTTAAGCTTGATTACTTGAGCGCTACCACCACGATGCAGGTTAGAGCGGAACTCTCCTTCTTTGGCGCTGCGCTGCATAGCGGCAATCACTTTCTCGCCAACTACAAAACAACGAATGTCCGAACCACCAGCTTCTTTGATGAACTCTTGCACCAGGAAGTCAGCATTTAAACTGCGAAAAGCGTTAATCAAACTTTCTGCTGCTTTGTTGGTTTCAGCCAAAACCACACCGTTGCCATGAGTGCTTTCGATGACTTTTACAATTAGCGGTGCACCGCCAACTGATTCAATGAGTTCATCGGTCGCTTCAACTGAGTGCGCATAACTGGTGATGGGCATGCCAACACCTTTACGGGCCAGCAATTGATGCGCGCGTAGCTTATCGCGCGAACGGGTAATGGCGATTGACTCATTGACTGAGTAAACGCCGCCCACCTCAAATTGTCGCAATACTGCAGTACCGTAAGCCGTTACCGACGCACCAATACGTGGAATGACCGCTTCAAACTCCAGCTGGCGAACTTTGCCTTGGACTTTACTGTGTACGGTAGGACGATTCGATGTGATGTTCATGAAGCATTTGAGCACATCAACTACTTGCGCTTCATGGCCGCGTTCTTCTGCAGCTTCAACCAGTCTCTTGGTGGAATAAAGGCGAGGATTGCGCGATAAAATACCTATTTTCATGTGTCTTCCAGATTGTGCTTAGAGTGATGTCAATAAATTGAATGGTCGATTGACCAATTGCTGGCCAATATACCATAGATTTCTGTCGGGGCTACACAACTAAATGGTCACCAACAGTAAGCCCCTAGTGCTTAAAGACCACTATATATGTTGCAAGTAAAACTTTTGCCAATTGATTCATGTTTTGTCAGGTTGTCATCTAGTTGTCTATTTTCTGTCAATCAACGGTCACTGATTCGTCACATTGCTTTTCTATAGTTGCCCCAGATGAAAGAAAGGCACTGTGTCTTTCTGGGTTATGTAACCGAGTTAATTAACCAAGATGATGGGGTACAGGATGAAAAACTTTAGTAAGAAGTGTGGGCTGGCAGTTATGAGCACGCTAGTTGTTGGCTCATTACATGCTGCGGTTGTTCCAGATGCACAAAAAAACAGTAGCTGGTTTAATCAAGGGCAAACTGCGATTCAAAAGCAACTGGCTTTAACGCCACAGACTAAGGCTAAAAATGTGATTCTATTTGTCGCCGATGGCATGGGAGTTTCAACCATTACAGCCGGCCGTATTTTCGCAGGACAAAAGTTGGGTGGTACGGGTGAAGAATATCAATTGTCATTCGAAAAGCTTCCCTATAGCGCACAAGTTAAAACTTACAACACCAATCAGCAAACACCTGATTCAGCGGGCACCATGACGGCCATGATGGCTGGCGTTAAAACGAAAGCTGGCGTTATTAATATCGCGCCAGACGCAGAGCGAGGCAATTGCGAAAGCTCGCTTGGTTATGAGTTGACGACGGCGTTGGAGCTGGCAGAAGAAAAGGGTTTATCAACGGGAGTCGTTTCCACCGCTCGGATTACTCACGCTACACCTGCTGCGACTTATGCCAAAGTACCGGAGCGTAATTGGGAAAGTGATGATAGCTTGCCAGAAGAAGCTATAGCTGCAGGTTGTAAAGACATTGCTGCTCAAATGGTTGAACTGGAAGCAGGCGATGGTATTGATGTGGCTTTTGGTGGTGGTCGTCGTCATTTCTTGCCGGAAGATGCCGTGGATAGTGAAGGCAAAAATGGTAAGCGCAAGGACGGGCGAAATTTAACTGCTGAATGGCAGGAACGCTATCAAAATGAGGCTGTTGCCTACATTGAAAATTTAACCGAATTTGATGCATTAGACGTTGCTAACACTAGTAAAGTCTTAGGGCTTTTCAATTCGTCACATATGGAATATGAAACGGATCGTCAAAACGATATTGGCGGCGAGCCTTCCTTAAGTGACATGACCGGTAAGGCAATTGAGTTGTTGAATAAAAACGATAATGGTTATTTCCTGATGGTGGAATCAGGTCGTATCGATCATGCCCATCATGCCGGTAATGCTTATCGAGCACTGCAAGATACCGAAGAGTTTGCTAAGGCGGTTCAAGCCGCTGTTGCAAATACTAACCCGGATGAAACTTTAATTCTGGTCACTGCGGATCACAGCCACGTGTTCACAATTGCCGGCTACCCTCAACGCGGCAACCCGATCCTCGGTGTCGTTAAAAGTACTGACGGTAATGGAGCTCCACTATCCGAACCAAGCCTGGCAGCTGATGGTATGCCTTATACCACAGTGGGTTATGCCAATGGTTTAGGTTTTGCAGATTATGGGCAGGGTAATGGTGGTGATCAACGTTATGGTGACGCTGGTTTAAGCGGTCGTGTTGATTTAATCACCGTTGATACTACACAAAGTGGTTTCCATCAGGAGGCTTTAGTTCCTTTAAGTTCTGAAACTCATGCCGGTGAAGACATTACCGTTCATGCGCAAGGCCCGGGCGCGCAATGGTTACAAGGCGTCATCGAACAGAATGTCATTTTCCACGTTATCAATCAGGCTGCCGAACTTGGCGGTAATAAGTACCAATAACCGCTATTAAGCATTAAGAATCGAATTGAGGAAATTAAGATGAAACATACGTTGAAATTATTACCTATTCTGATGGCTACCGCCTTGTTGACGGCATGTCCAAGTGACGATGACGATACACCTTCACCAGAGCCATCTGCTGACTGGACTAAAACTAACGCATGGTTTGAGGCTGGTCAAAACACAGTAACCACTGCTAACGAAACGGAGATAAATTTAACTCGCGGTTCAGCGAAAAACGTCATCCTGTTTGTAGGTGATGGCATGGGTATCTCAACCGTTACTGCAGCGCGAATCTTGGCTGGTCAGATGGAAGGGCAGACTGGCGAAGAATATCAGCTAAGCTTTGATAAGTTCCCGGTTGCAGGTTTATTGAAAACTTATAACACCAATCAGCAAACTCCGGACTCAGCGGGAACCATGACTGCCATGATCAGCGGCGTGAAAACGAAAGCCGGCGTTATCGGTTTGTCTGAAGCAGCCTTACGTGCAGATTGTGCTTCAGGACAGGGAAAGGAAATGGTCACGGCCATAGAACTGGCTGAAATCGCAGGAAAATCCACCGGTATCGTTTCAACTGCCCGAATTACCCATGCTACACCAGCAGCAATGTACGCAAAATCGGCGGAGCGAAACTGGGAGAGTGATGGCGGACTGTCAGACGAAGCGAAAACGAATGGCTGTAAAGACATTGCCCAGCAGCTCATCGATTTTAATTATGGGGATGGTATTGATGTGGTCTTAGGTGGCGGTCGCCGTCACTTTATTCCTAACACTTTGACTGACGAAGAAGGAAAGAATGGTAAGCGTCAGGATGGTCAAAACTTGGTGGATGTGTGGCAAAACAAATACAGCAATGGGCAGTACGTTTATGACCAGGCGGGTTTTGACGCTGTAGATGCCACAGCAACCAATAAATTACTGGGTCTATTTAATTCGTCGCATATGGAATATGAGGCTGACCGCGCTAATGACGTTGCGGGTGAACCTTCGCTGAGCCAAATGACCGAGAAGTCATTGCAGATTCTGTCGCAAAATGACCAAGGTTTTTTCCTGACGGTTGAGTCAGGTCGTGTCGACCATGCGCATCATGCTGGTAACGCTCATCGTGCTTTATTGGATGCGGTTGAATTTGCCAAAGCAATTCAAGTTGCGGTGGATTCGGTGGATTTAAATGAAACATTGATTGTTGTTACTGCGGACCACAGCCACGTACTGACTCTGGCAGGCTACCCGACGCGCGGTAATCCAATTCTGGGTCTGGTAAAAACTAACGACAGTGCCGGTAATCCTGAATCAGAACCGGTCCTGGCTGGCGACGATATGCCTTACACCACTTTGGGCTATACCAATGGATTGGGTTATGCCAACTATGGCGACGCTTCATTCGGTGATCAGCGCTATAGCGAGCCGAACAATGCAGGCCGTCATATTCATGGCGACGAAGACACTGAAACATCAGGCTTCCATCAGGAAACGTTAGTACCTCTTGGCTCCGAGACGCATGCTGGTGAAGATGTGGGTGTCTATGCGATTGGCCCAGGTGCACAGTTGTTGCGCGGCGTTAACGAGCAAAGCATGGTCTTCCATGCGATTGATTTCGCTGCTGATTTAATCAATCAGGCCGAAGCCAGCGCTGTTCAGTAATACTGTTAATACTGCGCTCTGTTATAGGGCGCAGTATTTTTCGTATGCTGAGTTGACAATGGGTGGCTAGTAAGAGGTTAGTAATGAGCAAAATAGTGAAACTATCTGTGATAGCGGTAATCGTGATAATAGGATCTTTCGGTTTTTTTGATCGCTTGTGGGCAAAAGAGTCGAATCAAACTGCTATTAGGGCCGATTATGTGATAATAGGAGAAGGTAAGTCCCCGCAAGTGGTGACGATCTGGAAATCGAATCAATATTTCGCGGTGTCATTTAATCACCAGGATGTCATAGGCGTCTGGCAGAATTGGAACTCTAAGAATCCAACCTTTTATCAGGTCTATCCTCAAAAATCTTTTCGTATAGAGTTTTCAAGAATGGAAAGCCAGCGACAGAATGAACTTTTGGTGCAGCTCAAGTCATTGGTGGCGCAAGACCAGCTGCTAGAAAGTGTTGAGTTAAAAGGGGCGGCACCGAGAGAATCACATTTGAGTGTTATAGAGGAAGGGGCAGACGTTGCTAACTCTATTAACCGCTGGTCAGAGTTTGCAACTTATGATTATGCTGATATTGGTGACAATGAAGCTGTTCCGGAGCTGGCGCGCCTTATTCATCAAGGTTTGTATCAAATTTTTAAGATTAAGGGTTTATAATTTTTTTTAGTTGGGGGATAATGCGCCCGGCTCTGCTGGTCCCCTCGCAACGTAAGGTTGTGAATCCCGCCAGGCCCGGAAGGGAGCAACGGTAGCAACTGTCTCGTGTGCCGAGGTGTGGCTAGCAGAGTCTTTAATTTCTAGTTCTTATTAACGTTCTAGAAATTAAAAAAACCGCCAATCAGGCGGTTTTTTTGTTTTAGCTTTTATTAAACTCTTATTACCTAGCTACAGTATTTCCATCTGGATCATTGTTTGGATCTGTGATGACACTGTGAAGCTGTGCTTCATATTCTTTCACTCTATACACTTTGCGAAGCTCAACAATTTTAGCAATAGCCTCTTTGTCAGCTATAACGCCAGGATTTGTTGGGTTACTGACTGTATTCCAGTCCTCAATGATATCATCATAAACTTCATAATTTGTTTCATAACGCCATACACACTTAGGGCTGCCTTCAAAGGGTAGCCAATTGTCATTATTACCATAGTCATCATTCACTGCTTGCCAGCAAGAGTCCTGATCCGCGAATGGGCCTACTGACATATATTGGTGATTAGTGATGCCATTGTTATTAACATACGAGATGGCTGTGTAGAAATATCCACCGCAGGTGGTACAGGTTCCAGCAGCATCGGCAGGTGCGATCACACCTGATGCGGCAATAAATCCAGAAATAAACAGGGCTTTGCTTAACGTTTTCATTGTGTACCTCAAAAAATAAGTTTATGGATTAAACGAGCTTTGTGGCTCTGTCTAAATGACAAACTCACCATAAATGATGACTTAGTCTTTGTAGATCAAAACAGCAGGCAAAAGAGGGCAAGCAGGGGAGCTTTTGGTAAAATATGCACCTTAAGTGACTGATATTAAATCAGTTGGTGCTTTTCATTACTGATGCTGAGTGATAGAGAAGGATTATTCTATTTTCTCGATAAGGCTAATTGTGCTATTGTTTGCCCACTTACCAATCACTCAAATATAATCGACTAAAAAATGAGCTATCAGGTGCTCGCCCGTAAATGGCGTCCAAAGAATTTCGATGAATTACAAGGTCAGGAACACGTCAGTCGTGCGCTGGTCAATGCTATTGAAAGTGGTCGTTTGCATCATGCTTATTTATTCACCGGTACGCGTGGGGTGGGTAAAACCACTATAGCGCGCATTCTCTCCAAATGTCTTAACTGTGAAACCAACGGCTTAACATCCAAACCCTGCGGTGAATGTGGAAGCTGTGTTGAGATCGATGAGGGGCGTTTTGTTGATTTAATTGAAGTGGATGCTGCATCGCGAACCAAAGTCGATGACACCCGTGAGCTTTTAGAAAATGTGCAATACAAGCCGACACGTGGTCGTTATAAGGTTTACCTTATCGATGAGGTGCACATGCTCTCTAACAGCTCATTCAATGCGCTGTTGAAAACTCTGGAAGAGCCGCCCGAGCATGTCATATTTTTATTAGCGACTACTGATCCGCAAAAACTTCCGGTCACAGTATTATCGCGCTGTTTGCAGTTCCATTTAAAGCATATGGAAGAGCACACCATTTCTAAGCATCTCGCCTATATTCTGCAACAAGAAACGATTGATTTTGAAACGCCTGCGCTCGAACTGATTTCTCGTTCAGCGGAAGGGAGCATGCGCGATGCATTAAGCTTGCTTGACCAGGCGATTGCCTTTGGTCAGGGTAAAGTACAGGAAGAAGATATTCGCACCATGCTTGGTACTATTGACCATCAGTTCATGGTCAAACTGCTCGAGGCACTGGCTAACAAAGACTCGGCAGAAGCAATCAATGCGGTTGCTGAAATGAGTCATTATCCGGTAGATTTTGCCGATGCTCTGAAAGAGCTGTTATCTCGCATTCATCAGATTGCCATTGTCCAGAGCACTGGTGTGTTATTGGATCAAGCAGCACCTTATGTCGAAGACTTTGCGCAAAGAATTGCCAGTGATGACTTACAGCTTTATTACCAGATGGGTTTACATGCTCGCCGTGACCTAGAGTGGGCACCTTCACCACGCCAGGGCCTTGAAATGGCGCTGTTGCGGATGTTGGCGTTTCGGCTTGAACCCTCGCAAGTCGTTCAAAACAGCTCAAGCCAAACCTCATTAGATTCAGAGGCAAAAAAAAAAGCTAGCCTAAAAGAATCAGAGCCTGCAACGCAAGAAGTTTCTGTTAAGAAAGAGCCTGCTGAGAATGATCCTGTAGAGAATGATCCTGTAGAGAAAGTATCTGCTCCCAAAGCTGAGCCAGAGCAAAAAACAAAAACAGAACATAAAACAGAACACAAACCTGAGCCCGCTGCTGCAAAGAGTCGTGAAAATGAACCAGCTCAGGCTATTGCCGATGGCCCAGAAGAACCACCATTCAATCCCGATGATTACGCCTCATTCAGTGATGATGAAAAAACTGAAGATTCGATTGTCGATCAATATCAAGCTCCTGCACCGTCAAAACCAGAAGAACCGGTGGTTGAAGCATCGTCTAACAGCATCAAAGAAAACACAGAACAGTCTTCTGATAATGAACAAGCCGCACTGGCCAGCCTGCACTCAGCACTAGGACTTAGCTTCTCAGATGAAGGGGACAATGATGGCGCATCATCTGAAAAAACAGTTCAGCCAGCTCAGCATAACGTTGTTGAGACAGCACAAACTGAAACAGTAAAAGCAGCGGAACCTGAGCAATCGAACGATGAAGACTTTATGTTGCAACCGGTTCAGCCAATCGAGGAAGAACCTCAACCAGCTGAATTATCCCAAAAGCAGGAAAGGGTTTCTGCAGTTTCTTCGGAATCTCATAAGCCTGAAACAATAGAGTTGAGAGAGAGTAAGCTTGATCTACAAGAGGCTGCTCTAGAAGAGACTGATCCATTAGAGGATGATCCATTAGAGAATGATCCGCCAGCCACAGAAGAAGCAAAACAATGGGCACAGCACGTTAAAAAAATGGATTTAACGGGTACCTATCACCAAATTGCACAATGCAGTACAGTTCACTGGCTATCTGATGATAAAATACAGCTCACTGTCGAGCCAGCTCAGGATATTCTGAGTACCGACACCGCAAAGCAAGCGATAGAAGAAGCTTTGGCGCAATATTTCAGCAAGCCTATTAAGGTAGAATGGCAATTTGCTGAACCGGAAGTGGCAACCCCAGCCATGATCTGGCAACGAGCGGCTAAAGCAAAACATCGCAAAGCTTGCGAAACGATTACCCAGCACCCTTTTGCGCAGCAATTGGCGCAAAAGTTTGCCGCAAAACTGGATAAAAGCAGTATCCAATACCTGGATACTCAGCAATAATTTAACTGATTAGTAGAGGTCACTATGTTTGGTAAAGGTGGTTTGGGCAACATGATGAAACAAGCCCAACAAATGCAGGAAAAAATGCAACAGGCTCAAGAAGAAATCGGCAATCTTGAAGTAACTGCAGAAGCAGGCGCAGGCATGGTCAAAGTTACCATGACTGGCCGTCATGATGTGAAGCGTGTCGAAATTGATCCAAGCCTGATGGAAGATGATAAAGATCTTCTCGAAGACCTGGTCGCCGCAGCAGTAAACGCCGCAGTGCGCAAAGTTGAAGAGACTACTAAAGCGCGTATGGCGGAGGTGACGAAGGGGATGAATCTTCCTCCCGGCATGAACCTCCCATTTTAACTGGTCTTTTTCTTCCTGTGCTTTGTCAGCGCTGTGCTCAAAAACCTCATGTACTTCGTGTACTATTCGGTTTTTTGTGCGCAGCGCTTCCTCGCCCAGAAAGAAAAATCCTATGATAAATTCCTAGGTATGGTTTAATTAATTGCCGTTTGTAGGTTGGTGATGAACGAAGTGAATCCCAACATAAATTTGATGCATCATAAATCTTTTACTGGCACCTAAATGCAATCACCGTTGATTAAAAAATTAATTGAAGCTTTTACTTGTTTGCCGGGAGTGGGTAATAAATCCGCGCAACGTATGGCTTATTTTTTATTGGAGCGTAACCGCGAGGGTGGCGAGCAGTTGGCCGAAGCATTAGTTGCTGCAATGGATGGTGTTAAGCACTGCAAACGTTGCCGCGATTTTACCGAAGATGACTTGTGCGGTATCTGTAATTCTCAGGCACGAGATAACAGTTTGCTGTGTATTGTGGAAAGTCCCGCCGATGTGTTTGCCATTGAATCCACCGCGAGCTTTAAAGGGAAATATTTTGTATTGATGGGGCACTTATCGCCACTTGATGGAATTGGCCCGGAAGATTTGGGGCTCGATCAATTGAAACGTTTGGTGGATGAGGAAAAACCTGCGGAAATTATTTTGGCGACTAACTCGACAGTTGAGGGCGAGGCCACTGCACATTTTATTTCAGAAATGTTAAAAAAGAACGAGGTTGTCCTGTCACGTATTGCTTCGGGTGTGCCGCTTGGCGGTGAGCTTGAATACATCGATGGCGGAACCTTAATGCACTCTCTTTCGGGACGGCAACCCTATCGACGTTAGCTTTAATTCTGAAAACTTAAATAAGGAGTTGGGATGAACTTTATCGATAAGGAGATTGAAGAGTACGTAAAACTCTATACCAGCAACGAGCCAGTGCTGTTAAAAGAACTGGCTGAATTCACCGAAACCAACATGCCGATGGCACAGATGCTGACCGGCAAGATAGAAGGGCGTTTGTTGAAGATGTTGGTCGCTTTGACCGGTGCGCAAAAGGTTCTCGAAATTGGTATGTTCACCGGCTACTCGGCACTTTCTATGGCAGAAGCTTTGCCTGATGAGGGCCAGTTAATCACCTGTGATATTGATGAAGAAGTCGCCAAGCTGGCCAAAGACTATTTCTCTCGTAGTCCTCACGGTTCAAAAATATCTATAGAACTTGCCCCAGCTCTAGAAACTCTTTCCAAACTTAATCAAACCTTTGATCTGGCTTTTCTTGATGCTGATAAAGAAAACTATGTGGAATACTATCAAGCGATTATCCCAAAGTTAAAATCTAATGGCTTATTGGTGATTGATAACTGCCTTTGGTCAGGAAAGGTCTTAGAGCCTGAAGCGAAAACGGATATCGCCATCCATAAGCTCAACCAACTAATTGTCACCGATCCTCGTGTTGAAAACGTCGTACTAACAGTACGCGATGGTATTAACTTGGTCCGTAAGCTGTAAAATCAATAACTTAACCAGAGTGTGGTTTAAAAACTACACAGATTGATGTAAAGCTGGTAATGTATTTTTATCACTCTGAGAAATGCTATTCAGCAGTTATTTCATTACTTATCACTTAAGTTCAGGTAGGTGCGCATGAACACACAAAACAGCAAATGGTCGAATCGACTCAAGCTTCTTGGTCTTGCTTCTCTTTCTCTTTTCTTAGTCAGCTGTGACTCAGACTCGGATTCAAGCCCACCAACAGAGGAACAGTTATCGTGGACCCAAGGGGTTTTTGAAGACGAGGATCTCTTTAAGGATTATTGTGAGATACCAAGAAATGATACGGATATTGACGGTAATCCATGGCCAGACAAGCCCGGTTCAACTTTACATGAAAACCATTGGCTTCGTTCCTGGAGCAATAACACTTACCTTTGGTATGACGAAATTCAGGATCGAAACCCCGCTAACTATAATGACCCCGTCGATTACTTTGCATTGTTGAAAACCACTGCCTTAACACCATCAGGCAATCCTAAAGACCGTTTCCATTACACTTATGACACTGATGTTTATGAGCAACTGGTATCATCGGGTGCTTCTGCCGGATATGGTGCTGAATGGGTGCTGCTCCAATCTTCCCCACCACGAGATGTCCGCGTTGCCTTTACTGAACCCAACTCACCAGCGACTACTGCCAACTTAACCCGTGGTGTAAAAATCCTTGAGATTGATGGCGTTGATATGATCAATGGTAGTGATGTTGATACCTTAAATGCAGGTTTATTTCCAGACAGTGCCGGCGAAAATCATGAGTTCTTGATTGAAGAAATCGGTGGAGCTACACGTACCATCACAATGACTTCGGCAATCGTGACTACCGATCCGGTGCAAAATGAAAAAATCATTGCAACTGCCAGTGGTGACGTTGGTTACCTGACCTTTAATACCTTCGGTATTGTCGATGCAGAAGCTGAGTTAATTGATGCCTTTACCACCTTTGAAACCCAAGGCGTCAGCGACCTGATTATTGACCTTCGATACAATGGCGGTGGCTTCCTGGCGATATCGAGTCAGCTTGCTTATATGGTGGCCGGAAGTGCCGCTACTAGCGGACAAACCTATAGCCAAACGGTGTTTAACGATAAGCACCCAACCACCAATCCGGTAACTGGGCAGACTTTGTCACCCACACCTTTTTACAGCACATCGCTAGGCTTCTCAGTGAACCAAGGACAAGCTTTGCCGCAACTGAATCTGTCGCGCATTTTTGTACTATCAGATGGTGGCACTTGCTCGGCTAGTGAAGCATTCATCAATGGCCTGCGTGGTATCGATGTCGAAGTCATTCTGATCGGCAGTGATACTTGCGGTAAACCTTATGGCTTCTATGCTACCGATAACTGTGGTATCACTTATTTCACTATTCAGTTCCGTGGTGAGAATGACAAAGGCTTTGGAGATTATGCTGACGGTTTTGTTATAGGCGGCAGCGATAATGGTCAAGATGTCGTTCGTGGTTGCCTGGTTGCAGATGATTTTAATAATGCATTAGGCGATGAGCAGGAAGCCAGACTAGCGGCAGCTTTAAGCTTCCGTGATACAGGAACCTGTCCGGCTCCGACTGCAAAATCATTACATCAGGCACCTTATAAGCCTTCTGATGTTTATGGCGAGAACTCGCTCTATAACTCACAAATTCTGCGTGATCGGATGTTCTTAAAACAGAACCTGATTCTGACTGAACCGAAATAGTCATGAGTTGTAGGCTGATATTAGCAACGGTTTCAACGGTCTTGTTGGCTTCGGCCTGCAAGACCATTGACCCTGCTCATGCAGAACCGGCCAAGATTACCAATCCTTCAGCTGAAACCACTGCGGAACTAACCGAAGTGGTTTCAACTATTTTCAATGACCGACCAGTGACTCTGGCGCAAGATGTGCTAACCGATACCAACATCCTGACCATTCAAATTGCAGAGCATAAAAAGGATGGCCTGCCAGTGATGGGGCGGATTGAGGAAATGCCACGTCAATTTCAGCTGCTCAAGCATGAAGAGGGTTGCTATCTGTTTGATTCACAAAACGACACCCTCTATCCTTTGCAAACCGTTGAGTGTGAGCCTATTGAGCTACCCTAGCCATTAGCAATCAGACGGGTTTTAATTGTCTGCTAGAGCCTTGAAATTACCCCAGCAGATCCCCACATCCTATCCACGTTTCAACCTTTCTTTGTAAATTTCTTACTGAACAGATAACGGAGATTTGTTATGTCGGTAGCGGCTGAAAAACAAACACATTCATTTCAAACTGAAGTTAAACAACTATTGCACTTGATGGTGCATTCTTTATATTCCAATAAAGAAATCTTCCTGCGTGAGCTAATCTCAAACGCAGCTGATGCAGCGGATAAACTCCGCTTCAAGGCATTGGATGATGCCAGCCTGTTAGCAGATGACCCTGAATTGCGTATTCGTATTACCACCGATAAAGACGCCAAAACTTTAACCATCTCTGATAACGGCATCGGTATGACCGAAGAAGAGGTCATTGCCCATCTTGGCACTATCGCTAAATCGGGTACGGCCGACTTTTTGAGCCAGCTGACCGGCGACAAGAAAAAAGACTCAAAGTTGATTGGGCAGTTTGGTGTAGGTTTCTACTCAGCCTTTATCGTCGCCGACAAAGTGACTGTTGTGACACGTGGTGCTGGACTGGCAGAAGACCAGGCCGTGATCTGGGAATCAGCGGGTGATGGTGAGTTTACCATTGAGCCAACTACTAAAAGCACTCGTGGAACAGACATTACGTTACATCTTAAAGATGGCGAAGAAGAGTTCCTGGAGGACTATCGCCTGCGCACCATTATCGGCAAATACTCTGACCACATTTCATTGCCAGTTGAAATGCATAAAGTGCATCAAGGCGAAGACAAAGATAAACCAGAACAACCTGAGTTCGAAGTCGTTAACAAAGCGACCGCCTTGTGGACTCGTCCTAAGACAGAAATTACTGACGAAGAATATCAAGAGTTTTATAAGCATGTTGCTCATGACTTCCAAGACGCTTTAAGCTGGAGTCATAACCAAGTTGAAGGCAAACAGGAATACACCAGCTTGCTCTACATTCCAGCCAAAGCGCCATTCGATATGTGGAACCGTGATCGCGTCCGTGGCGTAAAGCTTTACGTGCAGCGTGTTTTCATCATGGATGATGCTGAGCAATTTCTGCCAGTTTATTTGCGTTTCGTGCGTGGCTTAATTGATTCTAATGATTTGCCGCTGAATGTCTCGCGTGAGATTTTACAAGACAGCTCAGTAACGCAATCATTGCGCTCTGCAACTGTTAGCCGTGTGTTAAAAATGCTTGAGCAACTGGCCAAGAAAGACCAAGAAAAGTACCAGCAGTTCTGGAACGAATTTGGTCAGGTCTTGAAAGAAGGTCCCGGCGAAGATTTTGCTAACAAAGAAAAAATTGCCAGCCTGTTCCGTTTCAGCTCAACCCATAACGACACCAAAGAACAAACTGTGTCGCTGGATGATTACATTGAGCGCATGAAGCCAGAACAGGACAAAATCTACTACATCGCTACCGACAGTTTCCTTGCTGCGAAAAACAGCCCGCATCTGGAAATTTTCCGCAAGAAAGGCATCGAAGTTCTCTTGATGCACGACCGCATCGACGAATGGACGGTATCGCACCTACAGGAATACAAAGGCAAGCAATTTGTATCGGTCACACAAGGCTCATTAGATCTTGGTAACCTTGAAGATGCTGACGACAAAAAAGCCCAGGAACAGGCTTCAAAAGAACACGAAGACCTGGTCAAGCGCGTCAAAGAGGTGCTCGGCGACAAAGTAGCCGATGTTCGAGTCACATTGCGTCTAACCAACACACCAGCATGCATCGTCGCAGGCGAGGGCGACATGCCATTGCAGATCGTCAAGATGATGCAAGCCGCCGGTCAGCCAGTACCAGATGTAAAACCAGTGTTCGAACTCAACCCAGAACACGCCTTGATTCAGCTAGTTGAAAAAGAACAGGACCAAGACCAATTCAACGAATGGGTCGACGTACTATTTGATCAGGCCCAACTTGCCGAAGCCGGCCAGCTAGAAGACCCAGCCAGCTTCGCAACAAAACTCAACAAACTGCTGCTAAAACTGGCTAATTGATTTCATAGTCGTTGAAACTTAGAAGCCCGCATTACGCGGGCTTTTTTGTAATCGATAGATTGGACAAGATATCGATATTGAGCCTAAGTGTCCTCATTAATATCGAATACCAGTATCTCGATGCTACTTTTGTTGGTTGTAATAAAGCTTACTCTTTGTTTTATAAAGAAATTAAGATTATCCCTTTTGAGATTAGGAGATCCTCTAATCCCCGAGATATCCAGAAAATCGACACTTGTAAAAAAAGACTAATGATATTAGAGTCTTACAAACGAATTCGTATAATAAAATGTTAGCTTTTGGTTTCAGCTGCGAGAATTTGAAGGTGAAAATTGTATTAAGTGTTTTAAAAACAGCTGTTGCAATTCTTGTTGTATTGGCATCCATAGCCGGATATCTATATTACGATTCAGCTTCTCTTAAACGATATTGTACTTCGGGAGTTGTAGGTCAAACATATTTGCAAGTGAACAGCGATGTGTCAAAAAATGAGCTTTATTTACATCGAGCACTCACAGAGAATACGAATAGAGCAGTTATAAATAACCATGCGTCGCCATTTTTTCGTATGGCTTGCTTTATTGAACTGGAATCCGGTGTAGTTAAAGCATCCAAATTTGGAGCTGGAGATTGAAAGCGCATCATAAAGCTAACAATACGTGTCAGTCGGACAGTTTATTCCGTGGCTCTTTTTGCGCTGGCCGCTACGCTAGCACAAAACGCCACTCCATAAACTGCCGCTGCACTCTGCGTTAGGCATACAGGGAGTATAAAGATGGATTGGTTTTTCAAGTTGATTAGAATCGCTGGTGTTAACTTTCCTGTTGCAGCATCCCTTGTTCAATTGCAGGCTGAGATTGATGCAGTGAAAACTGCCAAAATTAATGGTGTCAGAGTAAATTAAGCCTACATCATCCCTACTGTTTTATAGACCAAACCATAAGAGAGAATTAATGAAGCTCCATCGAATTAGTTATTTAATCATCGCGATACTTCTATCAGCCTGCCAAGCCCAGTTACCGCCTTCGGGTAATGATAATGCTGTGGATTCAATACAACACCTTCCTGCGTTGCAGGGTGATTATTTTGAATTCCAGTCGGATGTTTTAGAGCGTTCGATGCATATTTATGTGCGTCTACCGCAGGGTTATGATGAGAACTCTACTCAATATCCCATCGTTTACTTGCTCGATGGGGATTCCTTGTTTCCAATTCTTGCATCCAACCATTTGTTCCTGACTTATGACGATAAGCTGCCTGAAGCGATTATTGTGGGGATTGCTTACGGTTTTTTTGATCCTGCTATTAATAAACGTGGTTATGACTTTACTCCGAACTCACCCGACGCTAAAGAAGGGCAAGGTGGGGCGGCAAATTTCCATCATTTTTTGCAAAATGAGTTAATCCCTGATGTCGAGAGTCGCTTCCGTGCTGACCCGACCAGGCGAGTGCTTTTCGGTCAAAGCTATGGCGGAACCATGGTGCTTTATTCTGCTTTTACTGACCCAGATTTGTTCTGGGGACGTATTGCCAGTAATCCATCATTCACTCCTGGCCACGACTTGTTCTTTTCAGCCGGAGAGCCTGCTATACGAACAGACTTAGGATTAGTAGTGACTAGTGGCTCTAATGACCGACCAAACTTAAGGGAATCTGCGTTTGAGTGGCGTGATTTTGTGGAAGCACAGAAGTCTTTACCGTGGGCTGTCAGAGTGATTAGCATCGAAGGTGGAACTCACGCTGCCAACAGTACAGACAGTTATCGTGAAGGTATGAACTGGTTGTTTAAGGATTATGAATAATAGAATTATAAATTTTAGGGTAGGCACAAACTGTGTGAACATGACTGATAGAGGGTTAGTATGAGATATTTAATTGTTACTATATTATCCGTAAGTATGTTGGGATGTATATCGATTGAAGATAAACATAATGAAATGATTTCTGACCCCTCTTATGGGGTTATATTGGTTAAAGCTGATAATCAAAATGCTGCATTATCAGCCCAAATCCAAGTAGAAAATATTGATACTGGTGAGAAGGTTGATTTGCGTGACATGATCCGTGAGGGGAACCGCGGAAATCCGGTAGTATTTAAATTGACTCCTGGGATTTATCGTCTTTCAAAGTATAAGTTGTATACAAGTTTGAGACCTAGCCTTAGGCATATAAATTATTTCTTTTCAGTAGAAGCGCAACAGGTTAATTACGTTGGTGACTGGACCTTTAAGGAGTTTTGGCATAATGGTAACTTGGATGTGGATTTTTCAGTTGAATATCATCCTGAAACAGTAAATCAAGCAAAGGATGCTTTTAAAATCATATTAAACAAATGGCCCTTAGCGGAACACTAGAAACGTAAAACGTGGCACACCAAATTTTTCATGCGAGGTTTTTAGAACGCAGAAACCCTTTAGCTCAAGCGGTGCGTCACGACGCACCCTACTGTGCATTAGGATGTTTAGTAACGCACTCTATGGCAACATACTGCTAGCTTGGTACCAGTCTAATTGCTAGAATCTTGCTAACTTTATTTGGATTCACCGCCTCTGGCGGTTTTTTTATGGTTCAGTTTTTAAACAGTCGATTATTTAAAGTTTTATTCGTCATAGCTTGTTTGGCAATTTTTACCATGTCTCTGATGCCTGGTAAGCAGTTGCCGAAGGGGTTACCTTGGGATAAGGCGTTGCACTTTATTGGTTACGCAGGGTTGGCTTTTTTGGCGCGGATGGGTTCAAAGAAGCATCCAAGCTGGCAGATAGTGATTGGCTGTATTGCTTTTTCGCTGTTGATTGAGTTTCTACAGCAGTTTATTCCGAATCGTGGCTTTGAGTGGCTTGATCTGATGGCGAATACATTAGGAGTTTTGACTGGAGTGCTATTAGGTAAGGTTATGAAACCTTACCTAAAGCAGTAGAGCTTACTCTACGAAGGGTGCTGAACCGCAATGAAGCTGAACACCGGTCAGGATATCAGATTTATTGCCTGAGCCTGCATCGAAGTGTAATCGAACACCGGTGGCCATTTCTCCGGTTGGGCAGTTTACGCGCTGTTGCCAGCTGTCGCAATTCGGACGCTTGAAGGTTTCTACCTGAGTATTGCCATTACCGTCTTTGCCAAATAGCGTATAACCTTTGACTCTTCCCGAACTTGAGTGACATACTCGAATTCCTGTGATGTACAAGCCAACCTCAACTTTTCCTTTAGAACCTGATGGGGCTGAGCCAATGCACCGTTCAATGGTATCTGGCCAAGTCGTTCTGAACCCCACTCTAACCCAGCAGGGTTTATCGTATTTCTCTTTGACCCAGAATGAGGTCATGTTGTTGGTGAAGCCTGGGTTTTGATGATCTGACTGAATATTACCTGCATCACCTGAAACTGGTGTGATTGCGAAGCTGGTTAGTGGTATTAGAGAGAAGAGTAGTACTATTAGTGTTTTCATTGGTTCCTTCCTTAGTGTTGTTTACCCCAAAAACAGTCCAATTGTAATCAATCGGTTAATGACCACATATAGATTATGTCTTAGGAGCCTGTGCGACTTTGTTAGTTGTTCTATAGGTAATTTGCCCATTTTTGCCTATTTTGAAAGGAAATAGGTTGTCGAGTGCCATTCAGGCCTCACTTACATGAAATTGCCGGATTTTTTACTTGAGATAGCCTGCTGATCCAAGTATCTTTAGCGCCTTATAACTCATACATTGCGACTACTTGTAGGAGATTCCGCAGATGCGCATTATTTTGCTTGGCGCGCCAGGTGCTGGTAAGGGTACACAGGCTCAATTCATTAAAGAAAAGTATGATATTCCTCAGATTTCTACCGGGGATATGTTACGTGCGGCGGTTAAAGCCGGTACTGAGCTTGGTATACAGGCCAAACAAAAGATGGATGCTGGTGAGTTGGTGTCGGACGACATTATCATTGGTATCGTCAAAGAGCGTGTGAAAGAAGCCGATTGTGCTAATGGTTACTTGCTGGACGGCTTTCCACGTACTATTCCTCAGGCTGACGCTATGCGTGAGAACAATATTAATGTGGACTATGTTGTTGAAATCGACGTTGATCACGAAGAGATTGTTAAGCGTCTAAGCGGTCGTCGCGTTCATCCTGCTTCGGGCCGTGTTTATCATGTGACTTACAATCCGCCTAAAGAGGCCGGAAAAGATGATGTTACTGGTGAACCTTTGATTCAGCGTGATGATGATAAAGAAGATACTATCCGTCGTCGTTTGGCGGTTTATGTTGAGCAGACCAAGCCTTTGATTGAGTACTATTCTGATTGGGCTGAAAAAGATGCGGATGCTGCGCCAGAATACGTAAGAGTTGAAGGTGTGGGTTCTGTTGAAGATATTCGTGACGCAATCTTCACAGGTTTAGAGTCATAATCCGCGCACCTTTATTCATTGCTTAAAAGAGAGGCTGTTTTTGAAAAAACAAGGAGTTCTCCTCTGTAATCTTGGAACGCCTGACGAGCCGACTCCTAAAGCGGTTAGGCGCTATCTTGCTGAGTTTCTTCATGATTACCGTGTAGTGTCGCTGACCCGATGGGTCTGGTGCTTAATACTACACGGTATTATTTTGCGTATTCGTCCTGCCAGAGTCGCCAAACTGTATAAATCCATCTGGACTCGCGAAGGCTCGCCATTGCTGGCTATTACTCAGCGCCAGCGCAAGAAGTTACAAATCATGATGAATGATCGCTTTGTTGAGCAGGAATATGGCAAGCATATTCCAGTTGAAATCGCGATGGCCTATGGCAACCCCTCAATTCCCAAAGCGTTAAAAGCACTTAAAAATCAGGGCTGCGAACGCATTATCGTGTTACCGCTTTATCCTCAATACAGTTCTGCTTCAACTGCCTCGATTTTTGATCGGGTTGCTAAAGCCATGAAAAAAGAGTTCTTTGTTCCTGAGTTTTCTTTTGTTGGCGATTATCATGATGATCCTCTTTATATCAAAGCGCTTGCTGATTCGATTAAGCGCCACTGGAATAACCAAGGTAAAGCAGACAAGTTACTTTTTTCCTATCACGGTGTGCCGGAGCGTTTCAGTAAAAGCGGTGACCCTTACGAAAAGCAATGCCATAAAACTACAGAGCTTGTTATCAAAGAACTGGGTTTGCAAGAAGGAGATTACCTGACTTCATTCCAATCCCGTTTTGGCAAAGAAGAGTGGATCAAGCCTTATACTGATGCAACTCTGGAAAGCTGGGGTAAAGAGGGCGTTGAATCGGTACAGGTCGTTTGTCCAGCCTTTAGTGCCGACTGCCTAGAAACTCTTGAGGAAATTGCCGAAGAAAACAAAGACATATTTGTTGAGAGCGGTGGCAAACGTTACGAATATATTCCTGCTTTGAATGATGATGATGCTCATATTGAAATGATGATAACGTTGCTTGAACAACGTTTTCTCAAGTAATTGTTGTAATAGTAGCTCTGACCAATGGCATCATTAGCATCTTTAGAAGAACTCTTTTCTGCTGATGGTCTGTTGGCCGATTATTTCGAAGGCTTTGTCCGACGCTCCGAGCAGGAACAGATGGCTCAGTCTATTGAGTCGGCCATCAAAGATGAAGCCTCGATTTGTATTGAAGCAGGAACAGGAACCGGCAAAACCTTTGCTTATCTCGTTCCTGCCTTAAAAAGCTGGTACGAACAAGACAGTAAAATTATTGTTTCTACCGGAACTAAAAATCTGCAAGACCAACTCTATTTCCGCGACCTACCTGATATCTGTAAGGCTCTTTCTATCTCGCCTAAAATTGCTTTGCTCAAAGGGCGCAATAATTATTTATGCCAATACAGACTGCAACAGAGTCTGGAAAGTGGACGGTTCCAAAGTCGCTCCATGGTCGATACTTTAAGTCGAGTCAATGAATGGTCTGTGAAAACAGCCAGCGGCGATCTGACGCAGTGTACTGACCTTGCTGACAACGATCCCCTTTGGTCCTATGTGACCTCGACCAATGAAAATTGCCTTGGCGCTGAGTGCCCAGATTATGCAGAGTGTTTTGTTGCTAAAGCACGTCAACGAGCAGTGACAGCTGACGTTGTAGTCGTTAATCATCACTTGTTACTCGCTGACATGGTGCTTAAAGAAGACGGTTTTGGTGAGCTCTTACCCGATGCCGATATTGTGGTGGTTGATGAAGGACATCAATTAGCAGATATCGCACATAGCTTTTATGGACGCCGACTCACTAGCAGACAGCTCATGGAAATTTGTCGCGATACTGAGTTAGAAGCTTTAACCAATGCCAAAGACGATCGCCAGTTATCGGTGGCGGTTCGTCGTGTTGAGGGTGCGGTTAATGAAATCCGTTTAAGTCTTGGTGAATCAGGACAGAAGAAAAACTGGCAGCAGATTGTTAATCCTCAACGTAAACAATTATTGGCCGAATTAAAAAAAGAACTGGGTGCACTACACAGTCGGTTAGAGCGTCATGCTTCGCGATCCAAAGGTTTGGATTCTTGCCATAAACGCGCAGAAGAATGTTTGCATACGCTGGCCTTTTTTAGCGATAAGGATCAGGAGCTGACCGCAGTACGTTGGGTGGAAACTTATCGGCAGGGTTTTGCCATGATGGAGACGCCTCTTGATGTGTCCAAAGCATTTGCGCAAAGTTGTCGCGAACAGTCGACGCGTAGTTGGGTTTTTACTTCGGCAACGATTACGCAGGCAAGCAGTAAAGGCACTAGCGATTTTAAACACTTCAAAGAACGCTTGGGACTGGATGAGGCTCGTGAGCTTGAGCTGCCAAGCCCTTTTGATTACGCCTCGCAAGCGATCTTGCATATCCCTCGTGGACTCGCAGATCCTCGTTCAAAAGATTTCATCAACAGTTGGCAAAAAGCCGTGTTACCGATTGTTGAGGCCAATCCTGGTGGTACTTTCGTGCTCTTCACCAGTTATTCCGCGATGCATCAGGTGCAGGAGCTGTGGAAAGATAAGCTGCTGGATAAAACGGTATTGATGCAGGGTGAAAAGCCAAAGAATCAGTTAATTGAAGATTTTCGGGAAGAGGGCAATGCGGTATTGTTGGCAACCTCCAGTTTCTGGGAAGGCGTTGACGTTAAAGGTTTGGCGCTAAGCTGCGTCATCATTGATAAACTGCCCTTTGCGGCGCCAGATGAACCGCTTATCGAAGCTAAGATTCAGGCGATGCGTAAGTCGGGTAAAAATCCATTTTTTGACCTGCAAATTCCTGAGGCCATTATTGCCTTAAAGCAGGGCGCGGGACGCTTGATTCGTGACCAAACTGATCGAGGTGTTCTGGTGTTGTGCGATCCTCGCTTAATTGCCAATGCCTATGGCAAACGATTCCTGCGAAGCTTGCCGCCAATGCGTCGTACGCGCGAACAAAAGACTGTGTTAGAATTTCTGCAAAACCTAACTCAAGACTAATCATTATTCATGTCTAATATTCTTGTCATTGATACTTCTACTGAAGCCTGTTCTGTTGCCTTGCAAGTAGGCGATGCGGTCTATAGCGACTATAAAGTTGCGCCGCGTCAACATGGTGAGCTGGTACTGCCGATGGTTGATGCACTATTAGAGCAGGCGAAAATCCAATTAACCGATCTGGATGTGATTGGTTATGGGCAGGGACCAGGAGCCTTTACCGGTCTACGTATTTGTATCAGTATTGTGCAAGGCCTCGCTTATGGAGCTGGCGTGCCAGTGGTTGGCGTTTCCAGCTTACAGGCCATGGCACAAGCGACTTATCAAAGTACTGGTGAAGAGCATATCTTGAGCGCCATCGATGCTCGGATGGGCGAGGTCTATTGGGCTGTTTACCAGCTACAGAATGGATTGATGACGTTAGTGGGGCAGGAGGAGGTCGCTGAGCCAGAAACTGTCACCATTGACCAGCTGGATTCGTCTATTATCTATAGAGCGGTTGGAAGCGGCTGGCAGACTTATCCTGAACAGTTGGCGCAACGTAGTAATGTATCACTGGTTATCGAGCAAGAAGTTAGCTTCCCCAGCGCAGAGTTTATGTTGCCGTGGGTCGCCAAGCAGCTTGCCGATGGCTTAGCGATGGATGCTGAACAGGCACAACCGGTGTATTTGCGTAACAATGTAGCGAAGAAAGTCGCTGAGCAGGGTAAGCCAGGCTGAATCTCTGAAATTCAGGAAGTGTTCATAGACTTTGTGTTACATATAAAGCAATATAGTTTAAGTGCTTGATTTTAATTGCCTGTTAGGAGTTTAATCAGGCCAAATAAAGGGAGGCATTTAATGCGACATTATTTAAGATTAGTTTCGATCAGCATCATGGCTGGTTTTCTGGCAGCTTGCGCTAATGTTCCAGAGTCAGTCGAGTTTGAGAAGCAAAGCGTCGATTTTGCTCAGGTAGCGCAAAGCCCCTCAAGTTATGCAGGGCAAGAAGTTCGCTGGGGCGGTATCGTTGCTCGAGTTGAAAATCTGGAAAAAGACACTCTGATAGAAGTAGTGAACTTGCCACTGGATCGCCAGGCAAGACCTGTTCAGGACAGCCAAACTGGTGGCCGCTTTATTGCTCGTGTACCTGGTTTCCTTGACCCTATGATTTATCAAAAAGGTAAAGAAATTACCTTAGTCGGTATGTTGGGTGATCCAATGCCAGGTAAGGTTGGAAAACATGAGATCAACTTCCCTGTGGTCGATACTCGTAACCATTACTTGTGGAAAGAACGCCCAAAACGGGAATATGTTGAAGTTTATTCAATGTGGGATCCGTATTGGTTCTATCATCGTCCTTACCACTGGCCTTACTATTATCGCTACCGTGTGATTCGTGATTATGAGCCACGTGTGGATCCGAACTTGAAAAATCAACCTAATGATCCACCGATGCCAAAGCCGCGAGTTGAGCAACGGAGCCCGGAGCCTGAAGTAAGGGTTCGACCTACATCTAGCCCGAGGCCTGCCAGCAAACCAAGAGCCAACCCAAAATTAGGTGATGGTTTTATAAAGCAGAAGTAATTACATCTTTAGTAACTTTTGAGAAAACCGCTCGCATGAAAGTGTGAGCGGTTTTTTTGTCCGTCGGCGAGCATTGATGGGTTACGCAGGTCTGCCTGCTAACCCATCCTATAAAACTTACATGACAGTGTAAGCGGTTTTTTGTGGGTACATCACCAACCTACGGAGAGTCTCAAAAATTAAATTTTAGAAGCCACAGAAAAAGCCAGCGTTTGTTTAGAACGATGGATAAAGCGACCGAGCAATAGAATTGCCGCAACGGTCAGTCCGAATAGAATGCCAATCCAGAAACCTTTGACCTTAAGATCCATATAATCCGCCAGGTATATTCCAACCGGGAAGCCAATGAGCCAATAGGCAACTGCCATGTAAGCGGTCGGTATCTTGGTGTCTTTCATCCCGCGTAATGCACCGGCGCTATTAACCTGTAAGCCATCGGAGAACTGGAAGATGGCAGCAAGGAAAATCAGAGATGCAGATATTTCAATGATCGCCTGGTCATCGGTGTAGATCCCCACCAGCTGGTAGCGGAATAACAACATAACAGCTACCGAGACTGCCTGGAAGAACAGGCTAGCGCCGATTCCGCAGAATCCCGATAAGCGCATTTGTCGATAATCCTGTCTCCCCATCCAATAACCAACCCGCGCAGTAATGGCAATGGAAAGCCCCCAGGGTACCATAAAGGCAACAGTTGCTATGTTCATGGCAATCTGGTGCGCACCGGTTAAATCAACGCCATAGCGAGCGACCAGAATACCAATCATGCCAAACATACTGACTTCCAACAGCAGGCCAAGCGACATGGGTATACCAATGGAAAAGAATTCTTTAAGTAGCGCCCATGTTGGCCAGCGCACTTTTTTAAAAATATTAAGGTTGGCGTAAGAAGGGTTGCGCCACGTGAAAAATAACAAGAAAATAAACATTAAGGTCCAGACCAGGCTGGTTGCATATCCGACGCCGACGGCACCCATTGCGGGCACACCTAATCCACCATAAATAAACCAGGTATTGAATAGTAGGTTGAAGGGAATCACCATAAAAGAACAAACCATGATGATCTTGGTGGAAAACAAACCTTCATTTCCTGAGCGTAGAGCTATAAACAAGAAGGCAAAAATGCAACCCCAGCTCATTGCTTTTAAGTAGCCACTGGTGGTTTCAACAATCGCTTCTTCGACACCGAGCAGATAAAGAATTGGATCAACATTGCGTAATAAAATAAAAGTAAGGATGCCAAAGATGACTGCCAAAAACATGCCCATCTGGAAGGTTTTGCCAATACTGTCCATTTTCCCCTGGCCATTAAAGTGGGCCACCATCGGGTTGATGGCCATCATGAGTCCCATAAATAAGGAAAAGATGATGATAAAGGTGTTGAAGCCTGTACCGACAGCGGCCAGGGCATTACTGCTGTAATTACCTGCCATCAGGGTATCAATAACACCTAGTGACATTTGAGCCAACTGAGCCAGGATTGCAGGTATGGCGATACGAATGATCGCGCTGGTTTCATGGCGTATGTCTTGCCATGAGTGGCTGCTGCCTTGTGAAGAATGTTTGTTAGCAGAATCTGCCATGAGTAACCTGTCTTGTAATCTTCTGTTATTAAGCCTGAGTTCTATGTTTCGAGTAGGCCGCAAAAGTCATTATATATCGAACGAAGCTGGTTTTAGTGCGCCTAAACTTAGTCCGAAAGTAAGAAGTTGTTTGGAGACATCTCTATCGAGCACCGCTAACTCATCAGCCGAGCATTCAAAGGTTAGATTGAATTGTTCAACTAAGGTTTTAACGCAGGAATTTATAGCTTGCCACTCACCATTAATGAATAACCAGAGCTGGTTGTTTTTTTCAACATAAGTGATTCGCGCAAGGGGCTCAGCTTTAACGCCTTCAGCCAGGGCAAGCTGGATCCAGTCCTGAAGCTCATCATCCGAGGGCACCTCTAACATTTCAGGATATTTAAGCTCAGTGACTTCTTTGCCAAAGGCCATCAGATAATCGTCCGATGTCCAAAGCTGTTTGAGTTCCTGCTCCGCCCACTGGCTCATATCCTGAGTCAGCTCGCCCCTCGTTGATTCCATACTGAGGCTATCCTGATCGCTCCACAGTTTGTCCAGGTCTGTATGCGGAAGCTGCATTAATTTTTGCACAATACCGCCGATGTTGGGTGCCCTGAAGCCAACCGAGTAACACATGCTATTGCCGATTGACTCACCCCAGTGTGGTGTATTGGGTGGTATATAAAGCATGTCGCCCGGATTGACGATAACATCCATGTCCGCATTAAAGGGCTCTATCTGAGCAATTTGGGGGATAGGATTAAATGTCTTTGTGCTTTGGCCTTTATGTCCTACTCGCCAACGTCTTTTACCGTCCCCCTGAATCAAAAAAACATCGTATTTATCCAGGTGTGGGCCAACACCGCCGCCATGAGTTGCATAAGACACCATGACATCATCGAGCCGCCAGCGTGGAATGAAGCTACATACTTTAATTAAGCCGCATAGTGGAGGGTGAAAATAATCCAGTGACTGAACCAGTAAAGTCCAGTTCTCATCGCCTAATTCAGCAAATTTGGATTCTTCAATAGGACCATGTTCAAGCTGCCACGTCTCACCGACACACTGAATCAGTCGAGATTCAATATCACTCTCTAAGCTATAGCCGGCCAGTTCTTCTGCTGTAATGAATGCATCTTCTCCTGATACTCGCTCAGATGAAAACGCCCCTCGGATTAACAAGGGGCGCTTCTGCCAGTATTCCTTCAGGAATTGCTCAGGACTGATGTCACCGAGGATGTTATTCATACTCTGCCTTTCAAAATTAGATATTTTTCGCCTGACTTACAGCATTACCAATGTAATTCGCAGGTGTTAACTGCTTAAGACGTTTCTTTTCGTCTTCAGGCAATTCCAGCGAGTCAATAAAGGCCTGCATACCCTCACGCGTTACGCGTTTACCACGAGTGAGCTCTTTCAATTTCTCGTACGGGTTAGGAATACCATAACGGCGCATAACCGTTTGGATCGGTTCTGCCAGTAATTCCCAGTTTGCATCGAGTTCATCGAGAAGCGCTTGCTCGTTCACTTCAAGCTTGGAAATGCCTTTTAATGTTGCTTGATAGGCAATCACACTATGGGCGTAGCCAACACCTAAAACACGCTGCACAGTAGAGTCTGATAAGTCACGCTGCCAACGAGAAATAGGAAGTTTCATTGCCAGATGATCGAATAAGGCATTGGCAATACCAAGGTTGCCTTCCGAGTTTTCAAAATCAATCGGGTTAACTTTATGCGGCATAGTGGATGAGCCAATTTCGCCAGCAACAGTTTTCTGTTTAAAGTGACCAAGCGCAATGTAGCCCCACACATCACGATCAAAATCAATGATCACCGTGTTGAAGCGTGCAATAGCGTCGAACAGTTCTGCCATGTAATCATGTGGTTCGATTTGAGTGGTATAAGGATTCCAGCTCAAACCTAATGAAGTTACGAACTCTTCAGCGAAGGATTGCCAGTCAAATTCAGGGTAGGCAGAAAGGTGTGCATTATAGTTACCAACAGCACCATTAATTTTGCCAAGAATTTCCTGATTTTGAATCTGTTTTAACTGGCGCTCTAAGCGGTAAACCACGTTGGCCATTTCTTTGCCCATTGTTGATGGCGAAGCTGGCTGACCGTGGGTGCGGGCCATCATTGGAATTTCTGCAAACTGATCAGCCAGGCTCCGAATCGATTGGCAAACCTCCTGCTGGTACTTGACGAGTGCTTCAGTGCCTTCTTTAAGCATCAAAGCATAAGACAGGTTGTTGATGTCTTCAGAGGTGCAGGCGAAGTGGATGAATTCGCTGACGTTATCTAATTCGTCGCTATGGCGAATTTTCTCTTTGAGGAAATACTCAACCGCTTTTACATCATGGTTGGTGGTGCGCTCGATTTCCTTGATTTTTTCAGCATCACTCTCAGCAAAGAATTCAACGATACTGTCTAGCAACTGATTGGCTTCGTCAGAAAAAGCAGGGACTTCTTTAATGTTACTTGCTTTTGAAAGCGCTTGCAGCCAGCGAACCTCAACCGTAACACGGTATTTGAGTAAGCCAAACTCACTAAAGATGCTGCGTAAATCAGTGACTTTTGAGCCATAGCGGCCGTCGACAGGTGAAATTGCGGTAAGAGCTGAAAGTTGCATGAGACGTTTCCCGTTACTGGTTTCCAAACTATAAGAAAAACTGTGGAGTTAAGCGATGTTCGTGACTCGCTCAATAGTAACTAGCGAGCAGTTAGAGCCATCACTTAGCCTGATTAAATAAAGGCATTTTTCGAAACGCGGATCATACCGCAACTGGCGCTTTTTGGCATCTATAAAACAGGGTATGAGAGCTTTTGATCGGCTAATGCGACAATTCTTTACAAAAATATGGAAAAGATCGGTTTTAATCTATCAGCATTTTTGTCATTATCCGCGCCATTAGATGTTTTAGAACTTAGTAAAGCTAAGAGTTGAGTACAGTCACCATGAGTAAGTTTTTGATAGTTATAAGTATATTGATATTTTCACTGGCTGGATGTGGTGACGGGCAATCGGTAAGCGGTGAAGGTAAGTCTACAAATAGTCAAACCAGAGAACTGATTCAGCAAATGGAATGGGTTGAAAATGCGAATGTTGAAACCCTGGTTCAACAAAAGTTAAAAGCGTCTCGTCGGTTCTTAGCTGTTGAAGCTGATGGTGAAATCTTAATTCCAGGTCTTCCGAAAGATGTGTGCGAATTAGTTGTTAATAATGGGGATTATGAAATATTACCCGGCATGTCTGAAATCGTCTATAACTCGCGGCATGCTGAGCTTAGAGTAAAGACTCGTGATTTCGCTGCAACATATAATAAGAAATTAATAGATTTAATTAAATTGAATACTTAATTATTTGATTTAAAAGGAAAAGCCAGCTTTTGCTGGCTTTTTTGTTTAATAGCTTCGAGGTTATCGAGTCTCTAAATTCAGGATATCAATAATTTCCCGAGAGTTCTCCAGGACTCGTATAATTTTTCCTTCAACTTCGATGATTTCGCTGCCTACTGGGGCAACTGGCAATTGCTTACGCAAATCCAGTGGTAGAGGTTGTCCATATCGGTATACATCCTCCGACAACACCTCTCCACGTTGTAATTTCTTTTCCCAGCCAGGAGGTAGTTCTCCCGTTCTTTGGTATTTCTTTTCCAAGCCTGGTGGAAGCTGTTTTTTCTTGCCATCGCCTCGCTCACGCTCATACTCGTGGTCGCGCTCCTGATTGCGATAATAGTCACGGATGATTTGCGCCTCATCTTTATGGAATAGGCCGTCAGGACTTGCCTTGAGTTCGACTCGCTCTTTATCGTCAACTCGATCGCTTTTCGGCGCTCTATCCATAGCGTAACTATTTGAAAATACAAAAGTCAGCCCTAAAGCTGTTACTGTAATAATAGATTGTAATCGTTTCATCTTGGAACTCCGTTTAACGCTCAATATACTCCAATAGCATAGGCCTATTGTTATTAAACATACACCTATATTGCTGCTCTGCTTTAGTTAAATAAGATATGGCTCACATTCTATAAAGCCTGTGTTATAATCGGCCACCTTTTCAGAGAGACTCCCTGAGCCATTTGCGTACCAATACGCGGGTGACATCAGCGGTACAATAAACATCGAACAACGAGGAATCCTAAGTGTTAGAAGCTTACAGAAGTCATGTTGCAGAACGCGCCGAACAAGGCATTCCGCCTTTACCTTTAAATGCAGAACAAGTCAGCCAATTGGTTGAGTTATTAAAAAGCCCTCCAGCCGGTGAAGAAGAGTTTTTAGTTGAGTTACTAACTCACCGTGTGCCGCCGGGGGTTGACGAAGCTGCTTATGTTAAAGCTGCTTTCTTGGCCGCTATCGCTAAAGGTGAAGCAGAGTCTCCTCTGATTGATAAGGCTCATGCAACCAAGTTGTTGGGTACTATGTTGGGTGGTTACAACATTGCTACTTTAGTTGAGCTTTTAGACGATTCTGAGCTTGCTGAACTGGCCGGTGAGAAATTAAAGCATACTTTGTTGATGTTTGATGCTTTTCACGATGTTGCCGAAAAAGCCGATAAAGGTAATGCGGTGGCTAAGGCTGTTATCGAGTCATGGGCAAATGCAGAATGGTTCAAAGAGAAGCCAGCTTTGGCAGAGAAAATCACTTTAACTGTATTTAAAGTTCCGGGCGAAACCAATACTGATGATTTATCACCAGCGCAAGACGCCTGGTCACGTCCTGATATCCCTTTGCATGCTTTGGCGATGTTGAAAAATGAGCGCGAAGGTATTACGCCTGATAAAGAAGGCGAAATTGGCCCTATCTCTGTTATTGAAGAATTAAAGAAAAAAGGTCACCCGTTAGCATATGTCGGCGATGTTGTGGGTACTGGTTCGTCACGTAAATCAGCAACAAACTCGGTGTTATGGCACATGGGCGCAGACATTCCTCATGTACCGAATAAGCGTGCCGGTGGTTTCTGTTTTGGCAGTAAAATTGCGCCAATTTTCTACAACACCATGAAAGACGCAGGTGCATTACCGATTGAACTGGATGTTTCAAAAATGAACACTGGTGACGTGATCGATGTGTACCCGTATGAAGGTAAAGTTGAGAAAAATGGTGAAGTGATTTCTACTTTCGATTTTGGCTCAGGTGTGGTGCTTGACGAAGTTCAGGCTGGTGGTCGTATTCCACTAATCATTGGTCGCGGTTTAACAGCGCGAGCACGTGAATACATGGGCATGGCAGCAGCTGATTTCTTCCGTCTACCGGAAGATGTTGTAGAGTCAAACAAGGGCTTCACTCTTGCTCAAAAGATGGTGGGCAAAGCTTGTGGCTTGGAAGGCGTTCGTCCTGGACAATATTGCGAGCCATTGATGACAACGGTCGGTTCACAAGATACTACCGGCCCTATGACTCGTGATGAGTTGAAAGACCTGGCTTGTTTAGGATTCCAGACTGATCTGGTTATGCAGTCATTCTGCCACACAGCAGCTTATCCAAAGCCTGTTGACGTTGATACGCAACATACGCTTCCTGACTTTATTATGAACCGTGGTGGCGTTTCATTGCGACCTGGTGACGGCATTATTCACAGCTGGCTAAATCGTATGTTATTGCCAGATACTGTTGGTACTGGTGGTGATTCGCACACCCGTTTCCCATTGGGTATTTCTTTCCCGGCTGGTTCTGGTCTGGTTGCTTTTGCAGCTGCGACAGGCGTTATGCCATTGGATATGCCTGAATCAGTATTGGTTCGTTTCAAAGGTAAAATGCAGCCAGGTATTACCTTGCGTGATCTGGTTCATGCGATTCCTTACCAAGCGATTAAAGATGGTTTGTTGACAGTTGAAAAAGCAGGCAAGAAGAACATTTTCTCAGGTCGTATTCTTGAGATTGAAGGTCTTGAGCATTTGACTGCTGAGCAGGCGTTCGAGCTTTCTGATGCTTCTGCTGAGCGTTCAGCTGCTGGTTGTACGATTAAGTTGAGCGAAGAGTCTGTTGCCGAATATTTGCAATCAAACATCGTATTGTTGAAGTGGATGATTTCGAACGGTTATGGTGATGAGCGTACTATCGGACGTCGTATTGAGAAGATGGAAGAGTGGTTAGCTAATCCATCCTTGATGGAAGCCGATAAAGACGCAGACTACTCAGCGGTTATTGAAATTGACATGGATAACCTGAAAGAGCCAGTTCTTTGTGCACCAAATGATCCAGATGACGCTCGTCTTCTAAGCGAAGTGGCTGGTGACAAGATTGATGAAGTATTCATCGGTTCCTGTATGACTAACATTGGACATTTCCGTGCCGCCTCTAAGTTGCTGGAAAGTGTTGAAGCAGGTACTTTGGAAACGCGTTTGTGGATTGCGCCACCAACACGTATGGATGAGCATCAACTGATGGAAGAAGGGCATTACAATATCTTCGGCCGTTCAGGCGCTCGTCTTGAAATGCCAGGCTGTTCATTGTGCATGGGTAACCAGGCGCGTGTAGCTCCAAAATCGACAGTGGTTTCTACTTCAACTCGTAACTTTCCGAACCGCTTAGGGCAAGGTGCTAACGTTTATCTGGCATCAGCTGAACTGGCTGCAGTTGCAGCCGTTATGGGGCGCCTACCAAATGTTGAAGAGTATATGGGTTACGCTAGCAAGCTGGACTCTTTATCTAAAGACATCTACAAGTATATGAACTTCCACCAAATGGAAGAGTACAAAGAAAAGGCTGCAAAAGTAACCATACCTGTTGCTAATAAAGTTACCGTAGGTGCTTAAGTTCCTCTTCTTAGGATCTATCAGCATAAAAAAGCTCACTTCGGTGGGCTTTTTTTATGCCCGACTGTCTGCTAGATTGTAGCTCTCTTAAACAATAATAACTGACTGGGGTGAAATATTATTATGAGTATTGCTATTACTTCATTGTATGCTGGGCTTTTAACAGTTTTGATTTTACTGCTTTCTTATCGAGTAGTAATGCTTCGCAGGAAGTTTCAGGTAGGGATAGGTGCGCATGGTGAGAAAGTGTTGGCGCGTGCAATTCGAGTGCATGGCAACGCTGTTGAGTATATTCCCATGTGTTTACTGTTAATGGCATTTGCTGAAATGCAGCAGGCTTCCGTCTGGCTTATGCATGGAACCGGAATTGCGCTTCTGATTGCTCGAATAATACACGCTTGGGGCTTGTCAAAATCAGTAGGTAAATCGTTTGGACGCTTTTACGGAGTGTTACTAACCTGGGCAGTTATGCTGGTCTTGTCGGGTTATTTGGTTGGTTACTTTATTGGAAATTACGTTTAATAAGTGAAATACGGCAATAGACCAGCTGTATCTTAGGTACCGTTAGTCTATTGCTTATCAAAGTATTTATCTTGAATAACCATAGGACTGATTGGCCTATCGAAATAGTACCCTTGGAATTGAGGGCAATTTTCCTTTCTTAAAAACTCCAACTGATCTTCAGTTTCCACACCCTCGGCAGTGACTTCTAATCCCAAATCCTTACTCATCTTAATGATGGTTCTTACGATAGTTTCACTATCAGGATCGCCTGGGATATCACTAACAAACGTTCGGTCAATTTTTAACTTATCCAGTGGCAGCTTCTTTAACTGGTTAAGGGAAGAGTAACCTGTACCAAAGTCATCAATGGAAATTCGAATACCCAGCTTTTTTAAAGATTTCAGTAATTCTATTGAGCGCTTTTCTTCATGCAAGATCAAAGTTTCTGTTACTTCAAGCTCAAGCAACTCTGCGGGAATCTTTTCCTGTTTTAATAACTTAGAAATAGTCTTAACCAGATCGCTGTCGCTTAGTTGAACAGCAGATAAATTAACTGCTATGACTGGGGAATGACCATACTCTTGTATCCAGTACTTTATTTGTTGACAGGCTTTTTCGAGAACCCAGTTGCCTATTTGAACAATAGTTCCATTGTCTTCAGCGACCGGAATAAACTCCAGCGGTGATATTATTCCCTCGACCGGATGATTCCAGCGGATAAGTGCCTCGACACCAAGTAGCTTACCATCTGCAGCATTAAGCTGAGGCTGATACAGGAGGAAAAACTCACTATTAGACATGGCCTTATGCAAGTCATTTTCAAGAGTCTGGCGACGCATGATAATAGCTTCCATGTCTGGCTTGAAAATAGCAAAACCATTGCGACCTTTAGCTTTTGCATGGTACATAGCAGTATCAGCTCGTTGCATGATTAGCTCATGACTGTCAGCATCTCTTGGATAGACTAGAATACCAATGCTTGCTGTGACATGAAGTTGCTTACCTTGTATCGAAAAGCCTTCCGTTAGTGCCTGCAATAACTTTTTAGCAACGACAATAGCATCAGCTTCGGCATCTTCCGGGTTATCGCTTAACTCGCTGAGTTGAATGATAAACTCATCACCTCCCAAGCGGGCAACTGTGTCCCCTGAACGAACGTTACTTTCTAAACGCTTGGCCACTTCAATCAATAACTTGTCGCCAGTCATGTGGCCGAGAGAATCATTAATATTTTTGAAGAAATCGAGATCAATAAACAGTATGGCACCATTATGATGGTGGCGAAGTGAAATGGCTAAAGACTGAGAAATACGATCGTTAAGTAGCAGTCGGTTTGGCAAGCCAGTTAAGGAGTCATGTTGTGCCATATGTTGAATCTGCTGCTCAAACTCTTTTGCTTCAGTGATATCAACACCGACAGTAACGATCGCAGGAATGCGACTGTAGCGTCCGACGAAAGGAACTTTTGAAACATCCAAATAAGTGTTTCTTTGGTTACTGTCTTTTACTTTTAGCTGCTTGTTAACTGCAACCGCATCTCTGCGTAGCAAATAATCTTCATCTTCAAATAGTATATTAGACTGAGGGCTTTGATTTTTAAGTTGTTCAATGTTGATATTGTCAAAATCTTTAAGAGGCAAGCCAAAAAAGTCTGCTGCGTAACGATTCACCAGAATGACTTCACCATTCGCATTGGTTGCATAAATCATATGGGGTATCAAGTTGATGATTTGCTTGATCTGGTCCGTTTTGTCGGCCAAATCAGCTGTTTTCCTGCGTACTTGTTTGCGTAATATTAGGACAATAAGCCCACTAATAATGAGCAATATGAAGAGAATGGCTAAACTGTATAACAACCATTTTGGTAAAAAGGTTATGCCATTGTCTTTTCCAAGCCATCGATCATTTATTTCATAATAGGGAGAGGAGGGATCATTCTTCCATTCCTCAAGGTACCCATCAATTGTTTGCAATATTTCTGAATTTTTTCCTTTGGGACTGGCAAATAATACTTTTGATGGGTTGAAAACAATGGGGGTACGTTCAATATTAAAGCGTTTTTCAAAACTGTAGCCAACGAGGTTGCCGCTAACCGCTCCATCAACCAGGCGTTTGTCCAGCAAAGAGAAAGCTGCTTTGTAATCCTGTACCTCTTTCAAGTTACATATAATGTCAAATTGCGCACAAAGATTAGCGAACTGAATAGCGTATATTTCGTCTTTGACGACAGCGATAGTTTTACCTTCAAAGTCGAAAATGTTTTCGAGAAGTTGCTCATCAGGATGAATATAAACTTGTCCCCAACCTGTGATATAGCTTATTGAATTATAATCCAGGTATTCCGCGCGCTCGCGGGAGTAGGCGACGAAAGGGATTAGATCTAACTCTGCGCGCTTAGCGGTATTGATGATTTCAGGCCACTTAAGATAGAGCCATTGAATACGCCAATTTTCACGTTCGGCAATTTGTTCTAAGAAATCGACCAGGAAGCCAGTGTGGTTTCCGCTGTCGCTCGGTATAAGTGCAGGAGGAGCATCAAGAATTGCGACTCTTAATGTCTTGGTTGGCTGGGTATTGGCTGCATTAGAAGCCTGGGCCAGTAAAACTACAAGCACAGCAACAATGAGCGTGTATAGGTGCAGTTTTTTCAACAACAAGAATTGCCCTCCTGATAGACGTATCCACCTTAGCTTTAAATGCCAAATTGTGCAATATAATTGTTGAAAATAATTAAGTAACTTGTTGAAACTATTATAGTTTATTAATTGTACATGATGGGCAATAAAAAGCCGGCTAGATGAGCCGGCTTAGAAGTGCTTGCTACAAGTTCTTAATCAACGATTTTCATTTCTTCAATTAAATTGTGAGCATTATCGACATGTTCCATAACCCAAAGCATATAGGCGCTACTTACGTGGATTGAACGATTTAATTCATCGTTATAATCCCAGTCAGCTATAATTGACTCGTATACGCCGTCAAAGATAAGGCCTACAAACTCGGCTTCGGCATTGAGAGTCGGTGAACCTGAGTTACCACCGGTAACGTCCAATGTGGTCAGGAAGTTGACCTGTACACTACCCAGATCTTTATCCAGATAATCGCCGAACTCTTTAGCTTTGATTAAATCAAGTTGCTTTTGAGGTGAGTTAAATGGATCTTCATCAGTATGCTTCGCCGCAATACCTTCTAAGGTAGTGAATGGTGTTGCATACAGACCGTCTTTTGGCGAATAGCCTTTGACATTACCGTAAGTTACGCGAAGCGTGCTATTGGCATCTGCATATATAGGCTTATCCATCGATTTGTAATAATCGATGATTGCTGACATGTACTGAGGACGAAGTTCCTGAAACTTACCACCACGATCTTTGCTTTCCAGTTCGCGCTCATACTTTTCTTCATAAGTTGCTACTGCAAGCTGAATGTATGGGTCGTTTGACTGTTTAAAGTCTTCTACAGACTTGTCCATCCACGCCAGGCGGGTTTCTAGCTCATTAAGCTTAGTCTTTGCGTACATTGAATCAACTTTCTTGCCGAAGGCCTCTGAATTAAAAGCTTCACCAATACCCATAAACTCATCGTAAGACTTCAAAAGCTGGTCAGCTGGAAGCTCAGCATACATAGGTGCAAAGTGTTTCAATAAGGCTTTCTCCACTTCGGCATCCCAACGGCGCTCCATGCTCTTCAGCCCTTCTTTGAAACGAACCATATCGCGCTCTTGGTAACCTGGCTCTCGCTCCGCATCAGGCTTCTGCTTTTCAAGCGCAAGTCGGTATAAGCGAGCAGCTGTGCCGGTTAAAGTGTCGCGATTAATCGCCCATGAGCGGAGAGTACGTTCTTGTTCAGCGATGTTTTCAAGGATTAAAGCATTCAACGCATCAATAGCATCACCATGCTTTTTCTGCATTTCAGGGTTTGCTTCAAGCCACTCTTTCAGATTGTTTTCAAGGGCGATTTTGCGCTCATGAAGATCACCTTTAGCATAGCTTTCAATCATGCTGCCCCAGTTTTTTTCAGCATTGTTTAATCCTGCCAATGTGCTTGCGTATTTCACACGAGCATCAGTACCTTCAGGTGCTGTATCTTTAATTAACTCAATGTATTCATTCAAGGTCGTGCGGAATGTGGGGTACCACCACTCGAACTGGTTCTTCACTTCTGCACTGGTGCGGTAACGATTGGTGCTGCCAGGGTAGCCTGCAACCATCACGAAATCGCCTTTATCAACACCATCTTTATTCACTTTCAAGTAGTGCTCAGGCTCATAAGGAACATTGTCCTCTGAATATTCGGCCGGATTGCCGTCTTTATCGACATAGGCGCGGTAAAAGGCAAAGTCACCGGTATGGCGTGGCCACATCCAGTTGTCTACATCGCCACCGTATTTACCAATGTGAGAAGATGGAGCATAGACTAGACGCACGTCCTTAATTTCCAGTTGCTTGATAAGGTAATATTCTAAGCCACCGTGGAATGACACGACGTTACAACGGTGTCCGGTGTCTTGTTCGCACTCCGCGACCAAGGCTTTCTCAGTGTTTTCAATCGCTTTATAGCGCTCAAGGCCTGAAAGCTCATTGCTGGCAGTGTTAACGTCTGAGGTGACATCACTGACATTAATCGTGACATAAACACGAGAACCTGGCGCAGCAGGAAGTTCCTGACTCAAGTCTTCAGCTAAAAAACCTTTGTCTAACAGGTTATTTTCAGCAGTTGAGTTAAACTGAATACTACCGTAAGCACAGTGGTGATTAGTCGCCACTAAGCCTTGTGGTGAAAGGAAAGATGCGGTACAGCCACCAAGACTGATGACGGCACCCATAGGGAACTCAGTCAGTTCAGTCAACTTGTTAGGGTTAATCTTGATACCAGCTTTTTTTAGCTGTTTTTTGATAGTGGGTAATTGATGAGGCTGCCACATGCCTTCATCCGCCATTAAAGGCGAGACGGCAAGGGCCAAAGCAGCCGTGATTAATAATTTCTTCATTGGACTCTCTACTTTGTTGTTAAAAGAATAACCGATTAATCCTAAAGCATTAGCGATATATTTCTAATGGCAATTTACGGAAAAGTGTTAATAAATATTACAAAATTCCTACGGGCCTAACAGGTCTTTCATTTAAAAGTATACTGCTGGCTTGGTAAAGCTGAATTCTATCTACAATTAATATGTTGATGTTTAAATTATTGCACCAATCCCCCCTTATATTGAGCTAAGACACACACAAAATATAGCAATCAAAATCGTGGATGATTTTGATAAGAATTTTCAGCACAAGGATGTGATGTAAATTCTGGTGCGTTAAGTATTTTGGAAGTGGCGCAGGAAGTCACGCTCTGTGTGACCTCAATATCGGGGTGTCGTTTCTTTTGGTTCCTTTTCTTTGGACAAGCAAAGAAAAGGATCTCGCCGAGGGGCGAAACCTATAATGAAGGAGTGTTCGGAAAGAGCATGGATTCCCGCCTTCGCGGGAATGACAAGAGTATTACTAATGGCGCTCAACTGGTCATGAGAGAGCGCCATAGCAAACCTTTCTAGTTTAACTTCATCTCTGGAACATGAGTCGGAACCACTAAATTAGCTTCAGTTTTCTCTTGAATTTCTTCAATTGAAACGCCTGGTGCACGCTCAATGAGGTGGAAAGCTCCATCTTTAATCTCCATTAAGGCTAGTTCAGTGATGACGCGCTTAATACACTGTGCGCCAGTCAGTGGAAGAGTACATTGTTTCAGAATTTTCGAAACACCGTGCTTGTTAGCATGTGTCATGGTAACGATGATATTTTCAGCGCCAGCTACCAGGTCCATTGCACCGCCCATGCCTTTAACCAGCTTGCCGGGAATCATCCAGGAAGCAATGTTGCCTTCCTGATCGACTTCGAATGCGCCAAGAACGGTAAGGTCAACATGACCGCCACGAATCATGGCGAAGCTTTCTGCTGATGAGAAGAAAGCTGCACCTGTTACTGCTGTTACTGTTTGTTTGCCAGCATTGATCAAATCCGGGTCGATGGTTTCTTCGGTTGGAAACTGCCCCATGCCTAACAAACCATTCTCAGACTGAAGCATGACTTTAACGCCTTCTGGGATATAGTTTGCGACTAATGTAGGGATACCAATACCCAGGTTAACGTAGAAACCGTCTTCAAGTTCTTGCGCCACTCGCATGGCGATTTGTTCACGTGTTAATGCCATGATGCGCTCCTTATGCTCTCACTGTTCGTTGTTCGATACGTTTTTCAAAGCTATTACCTTTGATCACGCGCTGGACGTAAATACCTGGGGTATGAATATAGTTTGGATCCAGCTCACCAGGCTCAACAATTTCTTCCACTTCAGCAACTGTAATTTTGCCAGCGGTTGCCATCATTGGGTTAAAGTTCATCGCTGTTTTGTTGAAAATCAAATTACCCATGGTGTCCGCTTTCCATGCTTTGATTAGAGCAAAGTCAGCAGTTAATGATGGTTCAAGCACATAGTCGCGACCATCAATATTGCGAGTTTCTTTACCTTCAGCTACCTGAGTACCGAAACCGGTTGCTGTGAAGAAAGCTGGGATACCGGCACCGCCCGCACGAATCTTTTCGGCCAGCGTGCCTTGAGGTGTCAAAATCACTTCCATCTCACCGGATAGAAGTAACTTTTCGAATAGTTCATTTTCGCCTACATAAGAACCGATCATGGTGCTGATTTGGCGTTTTTCTAACCATTTACCCAAACCAAAACCGTCTACGCCTGCATTATTTGAAATTGCGGTCAATCCGCTGCAGCCCATTTTGTAGACTTGCTCAATTAAACCTTCTGGAATACCGCAAAGGCCAAAACCGCCGACCATTACGGTCATGTTATCGGTAAAGCCTTCTAAAGCTTTTTCGTAGCTGTCTACGACTTTATCAAAACCTGACATTTTAATTCCTCGTCAAATCGAATGAATTGATTGTATATTATTTTTTAGCGAGCAACGCATTGGCTGCTCGGGATACAGGACGACGGCCCAGTTGCTCAGAGATATAAGCACCGGCGTCAACCAGTTTAGTTAAATCGATACCGGTTTCAATCCCTAAACCATTGAGCATATAAACCACATCCTCTGTTGCTACATTGCCGGTTGCTCCCGGTGCGTAAGGGCAGCCGCCTAAACCAGCAACCGAACTGTCAATGGTTGCCACTCCTAGCTCCAGGCAAGCGTAGATATTGGCCAATGCCTGGCCATAAGTATCATGGAAATGGCAAGCTAGTTTGTTGGTAGGAACATACTCGGCAACCGCTGCTATCATAGCGCGCGCCTTGTTCGGTGTGCCAACACCAATAGTATCGCCAAGAGAAATTTCGTAGCAGCCCAGCTCATACAATGCTTTGGCTACTTCAGCGACTTTTTCCGGTGCGATATCACCTTCGAAAGGGCAGCCTAACACACAGGAAACATAGCCGCGAACTTTAACGCCTTGCTCTTTGGCAGCTTCAATAACTGGCTTGAAACGTTCAATCGACTCAGTAATTGAACAGTTGATATTTTTCTGCGAAAAGCTTTCTGAAGCGGCGGCAAAAACGGCAACTTCTTTGGCACCACCGGCTAACGCACCCTCAAAACCTTTCAGGTTTGGTGTTAGCACTGGAAACCAGACGCTGCCATCTTGAGCTTCGGGGAAATTTTTCAGGCCTGCCATGATGTCGTGATGATCGGCCATTTGCGGCACCCATTTGGGTGATACAAATGCGGTCGCTTCAATGTGTTTTTCACCGGCATCAATCAAACGACGAATCAACTCAAGTTTAACCTCAGTTGAAACTGGCTGCTTTTCATTTTGTAATCCATCACGCGGTCCCATCTCAACGATTTTAACGTGAGTGGGCAGGGCAGGATTGTCCGATACCATAACCATTATTCAGCAACCTCCAGTGAAAGCAGTTCTGCGCCATCATCTACCAGGTCGCCAGCCGCATAATGGATTTCACTGACCACACCTGCAGTAGGCGCGTTGATGGTGTGCTCCATTTTCATCGCTTCAAGAATCACCAATGGCTGACCTGACTCAACGTGATCGCCTTCACTGACTAGTACTTCAATTACAGTGCCTGGCATTGGTGCGGTTAAACTACCGCCAGCATCTTCTGAATCGCCAGCCAAACCACGTTCAACTTTCTCAAGCACTTTATAATGACCATGAATAAAGATGTGCAGATTAGCACCATCATCAACCACGGTGGCGTTGAAACGTTTGCCGTTAGCATCCAGACGTAAAATATGATCATTGAGGGTTGCGCTATGAACCGGTAGTTCACCGCTCGGCAAATCGAGTAAATAACCTGTATCACGGAAATGGACAATGACTTCTACATCGTTAGCGATGCCATCAACTTTATCGAGGTATTCAAAATTATGATGATTGTCAGTATTGAGACGCCAGCCGTTAACTGTGTGCCAAGGTGAATAAGGGTCGTCACTGTGCGCTGCATTTTCTGCTGCAGTTTGTTCGCGTTTTAATAACTGATAGACCGCTGCTGCAACCAGAGTGTCATCGTCAGCCGCTTCTTCGTCTAAGATCAAGTCGTCTTTGTAACGTTCAATGAAATTAGTATCTAAATCCAGATCTTCGAAACCTTGACTGTGAGCCAGTGCAGAAAGGAAAGGAACGTTGGTGGTTAAACCGACAACCTGATACTGAGCTAAGGCGCCACGTAACCGTGCGAGTGCAGCGTTACGATCCTGATCCCAGACAATTAGCTTGGCAATCATTGGATCATAGTGAACTGAAACCGAATCGCCCTGAGTCACACCCGTATCAATACGAACATGCTCAGACTCTTCTGGCGTGTTGAGGTGTAACAAGGTACCTGTTGCTGGCAGGAAGTCCTGATTTGGATCTTCTGCATAAATACGTACTTCGAATGCATGACCATTGATGCTTAGTTCATCTTGCTGCATTGGCAGTTCTTGGCCAGCAGCAACTTTCAATTGCCACTCAACTAAATCCTGACCAGTAATTTTTTCAGTAACCGGGTGCTCAACCTGCAAACGAGTATTCATTTCCATGAAATAGAAAGACTCGTCTTCATCGTACAAGAACTCAACCGTACCTGCGCCTACATAACCAATCGCTTGTGCTGCACGGATGGCTACCTGACCCATCTTCGAACGAGTGTCTTCACTTAAACCTGGAGCCGGAGCTTCTTCAATAACTTTTTGATGGCGACGTTGCACTGAACAATCGCGCTCAAACAGGTGTACCGCATTACCATGCTTATCTGCAAACACTTGAATCTCAACGTGGCGAGGTTTGGTGATGTATTTCTCTACCAACACTTTGTCGTCGCTAAATGAAGCTGCAGATTCGCGCTTACAGGAAGCCAGGCTTGAAGCAAAGTCTTCTTCTTTCCAGACGATGCGCATACCTTTACCACCACCGCCAGCCGTTGCTTTGATGATAACCGGGTAACCAATGTCGTCTGCTTGCGACTTCAGGAAGTCTCCGTCCTGATTGTCACCATGATAGCCTTTGACTAAAGGAACTTTGGCTTCTTCCATGATTTCTTTAGCCGCAGACTTTGAGCCCATGGCGATAATCGCGCCTTCTGGCGGGCCTATAAATTCAATGTCATTTTCCGCAAGTGCTTTGGCAAAATCAGCATTTTCAGATAAAAAGCCATAGCCGGGATGAACTGCTTGAGCACCAGTCTTTTTGCATGCCTCAATAATCAGTTCACCTTTTAGATAAGATTCACGAGCTGGAGCAGGGCCTAAATATACTGCTTCGTCGGCCATTGCTACATGCATTGCGTCTTTATCGGCTTCTGAATAAACTGCAACGGTTTTAATGCCGAGTTTCTTCGCCGTTTTAATCACGCGGCAAGCAATCTCACCACGGTTAGCAATCAATATTTTTGTAAACATGTTCGCTGTTTCCTTAACCAATTATTGTGAGCTGCTTTTAGATTGGCCAACCGACCAATCAGCAGTACGTTTTTCGAGGAAAGCGTTCAAACCTTCTTTACCTTGTTCGCTGGCACGAATATCCGCAATGCGACGTGCCGTTTCATCCATCAAGGATTGATCAATGGTTTGATTCGCTACAGCTCTAATTAAACTTTTTGCTGCTTTAACAGCTTGCGGGCCATTGCTCAACAAAGTGGTGATCATTTCATTGATTTTCTCAACCAATGATTCTTCGGCAACCACTTCATGGACCAGACCATACTCAGCGGCTTTATCTGCTTTGAAACGCTCAGCCGTAGTAAAGTAGCGCTGTGCCTGACGCTCGCCCATAGCTTTAACGACATAAGGGCTGATCACGGCAGGAATAAGTCCAAGCTTTACTTCCGATAAACAAAAGCTGGCACGTTCAGATGCAATGACAATATCGCAACAGGCTACCAGACCAACGCCGCCACCAAAGGCTGCGCCCTGTACCTGACAGATGGTGGTTTTGCTCATGCTGTAAATGGTGTTCATTAAGGTGGCCAGAGCTTGCGAGTCCTGGTAATTTTCTTCCCAGGAATAATCCGCCATGCGACGCATCCAGTTTAAGTCTGCGCCGGCTGAAAAGCTTTTGCCTTCCGCGCGTAACACAACCACTTCCACTTCAGCGTTGTTTTCCATCGCAGTGAAAGCTTCTGTAAGCTCGCCAATTAATTTGTCATCAAAGGCATTGTGAATTTCAGGGCGGGTGAGGGTGATATAGCCAACACCGCGGTCGGCTTTACCGAGCTCACTCTGATCGATACTGATATTTAATGCTTCACTTATACTCATAAGAGATTCTCCCTGCCTTACATTCTGAAGACGCCGAATTTGGTTTCTTCGGCTTCTTTGTTCATGGCAACAGATAATCCCAGACCTAGCACCATACGGGTATCGGCAGGATCAATAATACCGTCATCCCATAAGCGAGCACTTGAATAGTAAGGGTGGCCTTGCTTTTCATATTGCTCTTCAATCGGACGCTTAAATTCTTTTTCTTCCTCTTCGGACCACATCGGCTGATCGGTGCGCTCGAAATTGTCACGCTTAATCTGTGCCAACACGTTGGCAGCTTGTTCGCCACCCATCACAGAGATACGAGCGTTCGGCCACATCCATAAGAACTTAGGACTATAAGCGCGACCACACATGCCGTAGTTACCGGCACCAAAACTGCCGCCAACAATAATCGTAAACTTGGGCACTTTGGCACAGGCAACAGCCGTCACCATCTTGGCGCCGTTTTTAGCAATACCTTCGTTTTCGTATTTGCGACCGACCATAAAGCCAGTAATGTTTTGCAGGAACACAAGAGGAATACCGCGCTGTGAACACAACTCAATAAAGTGAGCGCCCTTTAGTGCTGACTCAGAGAACAGAATACCGTTATTGGCAACGATGCCTACCGGATAACCATGAATGCGGGCAAAACCACAAATCAATGTATTGCCATATAGAGGTTTGAATTCATCCAGCTCTGAACCGTCAACGACTCGTGCAATAATTTCGCGAATATCAAATGGTTTGCGCGGATCTTTGTTGATGACGCCGTACAATTCTTCAGCAGGGTAGAGCGGGTCAACGGGCTTTTTCAAAGTTACCGAAGGCGTTTTCTTGCGGTTGAGGTTAGACACAACCTGACGAGCTAATTTCAAAGCGTGTTCGTCATTCAGCGCGTAATGGTCGGTAACACCAGAGGTTTTACAGTGAACGTCTGCACCACCCAAATCTTCGCTGGAAACCACTTCACCAGTTGCTGCTTTAACTAGCGGCGGGCCACCTAAGAAAATCGTGCCTTGTTCTTTAACGATGATTGATTCGTCAGCCATTGCTGGAACATAAGCTCCGCCAGCTGTACAGGAACCCATCACCACCGCAATTTGCGGAATGCCTTTGGCGGACATATTGGCCTGGTTATAGAAAATACGACCGAAGTGGTCTTTGTCCGGGAATACTTCGTCTTGCTGTGGCAAATTTGCACCGCCTGAATCGACCAGGTAAATACACGGCAGATTATTTTCTTCTGCAATTTCTTGAGCACGCAAATGCTTTTTAACCGTTTCAGGAAAATAGGTACCGCCTTTAACGGTGGCATCGTTGGCAACGATCATGCACTCGACGCCTGAAACACGGCCAATGCCAGCAATCAAGCCAGCAGCTGGAACCTTATTGTCGTATAAGTCCCAGGCGGCCATTTGAGAAATTTCAAGGAAAGGTGAACCAACGTCAAGAAGTTTGCGAACACGTTCTCGAGGCAGCAATTTACCGCGTGATAAGTGCTTCTCCTGATACTTGGGGCCACCACCTTGGGTGATGTATTCCATTTTGTCGCGTAAGTCGTCCACCAAAGCGGTCATTGCTTCGGCATTTTCAGTAAAACTTGCGCTACGCGGATTCAATGACGATTTAATTACAGGCATATGTCTGTCCTACTCTTATTCTGATGCGATCGCACGGCCAATCACCATGCGCTGAACTTCGCTTGTACCTTCGTAAATCTGTGCGATGCGAACGTCGCGATAAATTCTTTCCACAGGGTAGTCACGTAAATAACCATAGCCACCTAAAATTTGAATCGCTTCTGAGCACACTTTTTCAGCGATCTCAGATGCGAACAATTTTGCCATGCAGGCTTCTTTTAAGCAGGGTAGGTTATTGTCGCGTAACTGTGCAGCGTGTAACACCATCTGACGTGCCGCCTCAACTTGAGTGGCCATGTCAGCCAATTTGAATTGCACCGCCTGGTGTTTGTTAATTGGCTTGCCGAATGATTTTCGCTCTTTGGAATATTCAAGAGCATACTCATAAGCGGCTCGGGCCATACCCACCGCTTGTGCGGCAATACCGATACGACCACCCTCTAAACCGGAAAGGGCGATTTTGTAACCTTCACCTTCCTTACCCAGTAGATTCTCGGCTGGAATTTTGCAGTCTTCAAAAACGATTGAAGCAGTATCCGAAGCATTCTGCCCCATCTTATCTTCGATGTTGGCAACAATATATCCTGGCGTATCAGTCGGCACGATAAAGGCACTGATGCCTTTCTTTCCTGCGCTTGGGTCGGTGACAGCAAAGACAATCGCTGTGTCGCCATTTTTACCGGAAGTGATGAACTGCTTTGAACCATTAATAATGTAATGGTCACCATCTGGACCCTTTTCAAGAACAGCTTTAGTCTTGAGGTCGGATGCATCACTGCCAGCATGTGGTTCGGTTAAGCAAAAAGCGCCGAGCTTTTCGCCAGAGGCCAAAGGCTTTAAGAACTTCTCTTTTTGCTCATCGGTACCGAAATTCAAGATCGGCATACAGCCAACAGAGTTTGTAACCGAAATAATGGTTGAGCAGGCGCCATCGCCAGCAGCGATTTCTTCTAATACCAAAGCCGCGGCCACATAACCAATTTCACAGCCACCCCATTGCTCCGGCACTAACATGCCGTAAAAACCTAACTCAGCCAGGCCTTGTAGCGCTTTGGCAGGGAAGGTCTTATTCTTATCCCATTCTTCGGCGAAAGGGGCAATGCGCTCTTGCACATAGCCCCTTGCCATATCCTGAATCATTGTTTGTTCTTCAGTCAGAATCATAAGGTTATCTTTCCGATTTATAAAAATTCATCTTACTATCTACACGAAAATTAAGATTTTTGCTTTAGAGCGCGGCGGTTGTGCACGGAGAAGGCTGAGTGGACTTCTTGTCCATGATGCTCTTCGAGTACACAACCAACAAAGCACTAAAGTAAAAAGATAATTTTTTAAATAAGCTCGATGGCCAATGCTGTTGCCTCACCACCACCAATGCATAGCGATGCAACACCTTTCGACTTGCCATACTTGCGTAAAGCTTCAATCAAGGTAACAACAATACGGGTACCAGAACAACCGATAGGGTGGCCCAGGGCACAGGCACCGCCGTGAACATTCACTTTAGCGTGGTCAAGTTCAAGGTCTTTCATCGCCGCCATGGTAACTACGGCAAAAGCTTCGTTAATTTCAAACAAGTCAACGTCATCTTTTGACCAGCCCGCTTTGGCCAGTACTTTTTCAATAGCGCCCACAGGAGCGATCGTGAACTCAGCAGGAATGCGAGCGTTAGTTGATTGTGCAACAATTTTAGCCAGTGGTTTCAAACCACGCTTTTCAGCTTCTGACTGACGCATCAATACAACAGCTGCTGCACCATCAGAAATAGAGCTGGCGTTAGCCGCAGTGACAGTACCGTCTTTTTTGAAAGCAGGGCGTAGTGAAGGAATCTTGTCAGGACGAGCTTTTAAAGGCTGTTCGTCAGTATCGACTTCAACATCACCTTTACGAGATTTAACCGTTACCGGTGTAATTTCGTTTTTGAACGAACCCTCTTCAATTGCTTTGTTGGCACGAGCTAGAGATTCAATGGCAAAAGCATCCTGGTCTTCACGCGTAAAACCGTATTTTTCAACCGTTTGCTCAGCGTAAACACCCATAGCCTGACCTTCGTAGGCATCTTCCAGGCCATCAAAAGCCATATGGTCTAAGGTTTTGCCATGACCAAAACGCTGACCAAAGCGACCTGTAGGTAATAGGTAAGGAGCAAGACTCATGCTCTCCATACCGCCAGCAACCATCACCTCATTAGTTCCTGCTTTTAATAGGTCATGAGCCAGCATGATGGTTTTCATGCCTGAGCCACAAACCTTATTTACAGTAGTGGCGCCAGTAGATTGAGGAAGGCCTGCACCCAAAGAAGCCTGACGTGCAGGAGCTTGACCAACGCCGGCAGGAAGCACGCAGCCCATGATGACTTCTTGTACATCATCGGCTTTGATGCCTGCGCGCTCAACTGCAGCTTTGATTGCTGTAGCGCCAAGCTCAGTTGATTTTACGGTTGATAGTGAACCGCCGAAGCCGCCCATTGGCGTTCTTGCAGCGCTTACAATTACGATTGGATCTGACATACATGTTTCTCCTGTTCGAAATTTCTGGGCTTACTATAACTTTGTTAAGTGACTTTTTATCTTCTCCAATGGCCAGCTAGGTCACCTCCGAATCTAAAAAGTCACTTGCCTCGTTCTAGCATCGCTCAATAATTTCTATTACCAATTTATCGAGAGAAGCTCGCTCGCTTCTACTCCAAAGTGAATTTAACTTTTTCGAGAAGTTATCATTTGCCTTGTTCTTGCGTTGCTCGATAACTTCTCTTGCTTAATTGTGTTGAGAGAAGCTCGCTCACTTCTCTTATTTAATTTTTTGCTTTAATAGAGCAGGTTTAGGCTGTTTCGTTAAACAGCTCACGACCGATTAGCATCCTTCTAATCTCTGAAGTACCTGCGCCGATTTCATACAATTTGGCGTCACGTAGCAAACGGCCTGTAGGGTATTCATTGATGTAACCATTACCGCCTAGTACCTGAATCGCATCCAATGCTAATTTAGTAGCATTTTCTGCTGCAAACAAAATCGCTGCGGCGGCGTCTTTGCGAGTGGTTTCGCTACGATCGCACGCTTTAGCAACTGCATAAACGTAGGCGCGGCTGGCGTTCATAGTGGTGTACATATCGGCCACTTTGCCTTGGACTAATTGGAAAGTACCGATCGGCTTGCCGAACTGTTTACGCTCATGCACATAAGGGACTACTGCGTCCATACAGGCACGCATGATACCCAGTGGGCCGGCAGACAGTACTGCGCGTTCATAATCAAGGCCACTCATCAGAATTTTAACACCTTCGTTGATTGGCCCCATGACGTTTTCAGCAGGGACTTCACAATCTTCAAAAACTAATTCACAGGTGTTTGAACCGCGCATACCCAATTTGTCGAGTTTCTGCGCTGTAGAGAAACCTTTGAAGCCTTTCTCGATAATAAAGGCAGTAATACCTTTTGAACCGGCTTCTGGCTCAGTTTTGGCGTAAACAACCAATACATCGGCTTCTGGACCATTGGTGATCCACATTTTATTGCCGTTAAGGATGTATTTATCGCCTTTAAGCTCAGCACGTAGTTTCATGCCGACAACGTCGGAACCAGCACCTGGCTCAGACATGGCCAAAGCACCAACGTGTTCGCCGGAACATAGTTTTGGTAAGTATTTCTGCTTTTGCTCTTCTGAGCCATTGCGACGAATCTGATTGACACACAAATTAGAGTGGGCACCATAGCTTAAGCCAATCGAGGCACTGGCGCGGCTGATTTCTTCCATCGCCACAACGTGCTCAAGATAGCCCATGCCTGAACCACCGTAATCTTCTTCGACGGTGATGCCTAAAAGACCCAGTTCACCGAACTTCTGCCATAAATGGTGCGGGAACAGGTTGTCGTGATCCGTTTTTTCAGCAATTGGAGCGATCTCTTTTTCTGCAAACCCACGAACCATTTCGCGGATCATGTCGGCGGTTTCGCCTAAATCAAAGTTCAACGATGGATACATGCTTGTTCCTCTATCTTAAATATCAACAAATCAATAGTAATCAGTTCAGTCCAGCTTCTGTTCGAGCATATCCAGCTCTTTCAGCATATGTTCAATGTCTTTACGCTGTTGGAGCAGGGCATCCCGACGTTTCTGGATGAGTTCTACGAGAAGTTTTGCCTGCTTTTGCTTACCTTCAGGCAAATCATATAAATCGATAATTTCGCGGATTTCGGCCAGTGAAAAGCCAAGGCGTTTACCGCGAAGAATCAGTTGCAGGCGGACTCTGTCTCTGGCGCTATAGATGCGATGAACACCGCGACGCTCAGGGCAAATCAGTTTTTCATCTTCATAATGGCGAATCGAACGCGCGGTAATACCGAACTCTTTAGCGAGATCGCTAATACTGTATTCTCTTTCGCTGATGGTTTTTGCTGTCTGGCCTGACATAAGCCTGCTTATTCTGACAAATAAGATAAAATGATACCTTACCTTTACGCAAACGTAAACTTGATGAGGTCGCGTCCTGTTCAGATCAGACCAGTCATGGTCGGTCTGCTTGAAGGAAAATTCGACTAAGTATTTGATATTTGATTGGTGTGATTAAAAAACAATCAATTGAGTTTGTATCTTCAATAAAAAATAACTTTATAAGCTAACTGATTGATATGAAGAAAATATGATCAAAGTGTGAAACTTATCAATTGCCAAGCGCTCTAAGTTAGGTGTAAGTTAAACCCATAGAGTAAAAAAATAGACAGTGACTAGACGTTTAATGACAGTAAACAACAGAATTTTAGAATAAAGCCGATCGCTCGCAAGAGCCGTCGGCTTTTTTTATGCGTTTAATACATCAAGTAAACATCGTTAACAGCAAAGGGGACGACATCTATGAAACGTCAGAAAAGAGATAAACTTCAAAGAGCCCACACAAAAGGTTTTAATGCCGCACTTCAAGGTCAGTCTAAAGAAAACTGTCCATTTGAAGAACTGAATGCGCGAGAGGAATGGTTAGGCGGTTGGCGAGAGGGCCGAGAGGCGTTTACTACCAATGGAATGAAAGCTTACATCTAGTACCCTTTGGTAAATAGTTTATCAATACATCATAATATAAAATACACAAGCCCGGCTCAGACCGGGCTTTTTAATGGTCTGCAATCGGGTTGAATATAAGGAATTTAATTAATATACTTCCAAGCGGATTATTAAAGATAAAAAAGGATTAACTATGAAAATAGCTACAAAGATAGCCTGTCTATTAATTTTATTTACGACTTCTATTTTATCCCACGCAACCTTTGAAGATGCGGTAAAGCATTATGAGGAAGGGCAATTCGAGAAAGCCTATAAAGAATTCCAATCACTTGCCGAAGTTGGCCATCAAGGCGCGCAATTCAATCTGGGAATTTTGTATCTGGAAGGTTCAGGTACTCAGCAGGATCTTGTGAAAGCTTTTAGTTGGATAAAACTGTCTGATGAAGATAAAGGCAAAGAAACAGAGCTTTTGAACGAAATCAGTCAGCACTTCACAGATGAGAAGCAAAAGGAAGCTGATTTTTTTTACGAGACTCTCCATAAGACTTATAGCCCGGAAGCTCTAAGAATTGCTCTTACACCTGTTTATAAACCCATTGAGTTAACTTCAAATAAAGATAAATCACCAAGTCTTAAGCCGATTAAGCAAAGATCTCCATCATACCCACGAGACGCAGCGATGAAAGGAGTTGAGGGCTGGGTAATCGTTTCCTTTTATTTGAATGAAAATGGATTTCCAAGTGATATTGCCGTAGATAAAGCGTTTCCAGGAGATACTTTTGTTAAAAATACTTTAAACTCAATTGAAGACTGGCAATTTGAAGTTCCACAAGATTACGATACTAAGAAACAATATAAATATAAATTAGAGTATCAATTGAATGGCGGAGCTGCATATAAAAATGCATTAAAGAGTCTAAAAGAAAAAGCAGAAGAAGGGGATGCTAAATCACAGTACCTATATGCTAAGTTTGGTTCTGAGATGCTAATTGAAGAAAATTTTAATCCTACCGTTTGGTACTACAAAGCAGCCGAGCAGGGCATTGCTAACGCTCAATATGAACTTGCCAATAATCTATTAGATGGAGAAGGGTGTGAGGAAGATAAAGAAAAGGCTATAGCCTGGTTAATAAAATCTGCCTCAGGCAATTTAGGACGTTCTCATTTTAAGCTGGCCAAACTTTTCCTACAATTAGATGATAAGGAACGGGCACACTTCTGGCTTGGTAAAGCAATAGATGCAAATGATCCAGAGATTGCCTTTGAATTGGCTAAATATATTGACGATCTTGGTAGTGAGCAGTATCCACTGGAGGTGGTTAGTCGAGTATTACAGCAGGCTGAGGTCAATGCTAAGGTTAGCCCCATTAGGTTTTATGAATATTTCGCAGATGTCTCAGCAAGATTGGGGGACTATGAATCTGCAGCAAAATATCAATTTAAGGCTAACATGGCTCTGAAAAGGATTGCCAATGTTCCCTTAAGAATGCGAGAAAAGCTTGATGAGTATCAAGCCAAAAGGGAAAACTCTAAAAGTTAGTCACGCTATTTTTTAAATATCAATATTATAAAAAGCTCCTAAATAACAAAGGGGCTTTTTTTTACCCTTACTTTAGATCGCCAAAGAGAAGCTGCTTAATTTATTGCTGTACTGACTTACAAGGTTCTTATTACTAGCCTATTTCCTTTCCCTTTGAAATAATAAAGCATAAATTATTCATAATTCGCCACATTCTTAACCCATTCTGGTTATAGTGGCGTTAATATAATAGCGATTAAAAATCATTACAGGGGAGTATTATGTCTTGTCGTTTGCGCTCATTGGTAGCTGGGGTTGGTTTTTGTCTGGTTTTATTGTTGACGGGGTGTGGTGATGAGTCTGATGATTCGAAGACCTCTGAGGCGAGTTCTCAGAAGAAGGCGGGTCAGGAGTCTTCACAAACAGAGACTGTTTCTCAACCCGATACACTAACACCTTTCAATGTATTGAGCGTCTATCAGGGAACCTATGATAATGCGCCAGCTTTACAGATTAATTTCAGTCGACCGATAAGGCGTGATCAAGATTTAGAGCAGTTAATTCAAATCTCCCTCAACAATACTCCTCAAGATGGCGGCTGGGTCATCAGTGATGATAACCGCCGTATTTATTACCCTTATATTGAGCCTGAGCAGGTTTATGAGGTTACTTTTTCCAGTGACCTGATGGCTGATAATGGTCGCTCATTAGGTAGCGCTTTTAAAAAGCGGGTTAAAACCAGCGCGCTTGAACGTCAGTTACGCTTTTTGAGTCAGGGCTCAACCATTTTACGTGATAGCGGTATCTTGCCGATTGAAGCGGTCAACGTAAAAGAGGTCGACATCAAGTTCTGGCGCTTAAAGGCCCGTTATTATGATAACTTTTTTGCCAGTGGCGATTATCGTCGATACTACCAGCTGCAAAACCTAAAAGAGATGGCCGAGCTGGTACATACCGGTCGTTTTGAGCTTGAAGCTAAAGACAACCAGCGTCTGACTCATCATATACAGTTAAAAGATATTAAGGCACTTAAGGATAATGGTGTTTATGCCGTGACTATGCAGCCTGCAGACGATTATCCCTATCAGTATGAGTTCAGCTGGTTTGTGCTGAGTGATATTGGCCTGCATACCCGTCAATACGCAGATACACTGGTGGTGTTTGCCCATCAGTTGCCATCAACTCAATCTTATCAAGATGTTGAACTTGCTTTGCTTAATAACAAAGGCGTGCGTTTAGCAGAGCAGAAGACGAATGCAGAAGGTTTTGCAGAGTTTGATGCTGCTACGGTTGAAAATGCCCGATTTTTAATTGCTAGCAAAGGACAAAATACTAACCTCATTCGCTTAAATAGCCCGAAACTGGACTTGTCAGAGTTTAAGCTAACCAAGCGACAGCAACATCCTATCGAATTATTTTTGTATGGCCCTCGTGATTTGTATCGTCCCGGTGAAACAGTACGCATGCAAGGGATCTTGCGTGACTATCAGGCTAACTGGTTAGAGCCAACGCCAATTTCTGTGCGTGTGTTACGACCTGACAATAAAGTCTTTACTACGCTGCAATGGAAAGGTGATGAGGTTGGCTATTACCAGGCTGACTTTACGCTTCCTGCAGACGCCATGCGTGGCAGCTGGATCTTCGAAGCAACTCTTGCCAATAAAACCACTTTTAAATATGAATTGGCCGTCGAAGACTTTTTGCCCGAACGTCTGAAGCTTGAGTTGAGTCCTGATAATGACGAGTGGCTTGATATTGCGGCAGTGCCTGCTATTAGTGTTCAGTCTGATTACCTTTATGGTGCGCCAGCCAGTGGTAATCGTTTTGATGCAACGGTAACTGTATCAAGCGCTAAAAATCCTTTCGATGATTATGAAGGCTTTCATTTTGGCTCAAACAAATACCGTGACTTTGATCAGGTTATGGATGTTCCTGCCGGTAACTTGGATGAGGAAGGGCGCGCGACTTTGAAGTTAAACAATCAATGGTCCGGTAGTCAGTTCCCAATGCGTTTATTAAGCAGCGTTAATGTTTATGAAAGTGGTGGACGCCCGATTACTCGTCGAGTGACTCAGTATGCTTTCCCGCATGAGGAGTTAGTCGGTGTTAGACCGTTATGGACTTCCGAGCGTGAGTTCGCAGCACCTAACGAAAATAACCTGGTTGAATTAGCTGCTGTTAATACGCAAGGTGAACCATTAACTACCGGACAGCAATATCAGGTGACACTGATACGTGAAGACAGTCGCCTCTATTGGCAGTATGGCAACAGTGGTTGGGAGTATCGTTCATCGGAAGCGAATGTTCCGGTTTATGCCAAGACCATTAAATTTGAGTCAGCGCAAAGACCGCAACTGTCTTTACCATTGGAGTATGGTAATTACCGATTAGAAATTCATAATCAAAAGAATCAGTTGCTCACCAGCTATCATTTCTTTGCTGGTTGGTATTGGTCTGACAATAACCAACAAAATGGTGAGCGGCCCGATCAGGTTAAGTTGTCTATTGAGCAAGACTTTGTAGAGCTGGGTAACGATCTTCAGGTCAATATTACTTCGCCTTATGCAGGGCAGGCGCTGGTTACTGTAGAAAGCGATCAGCTTCTGTGGAAGCGTGCGATAGAACTTGATTCGGCTGAATCAACTGTCACTATTCCGATGAACAGCAGCTGGAATACTCATAACCTTTATGTGTCGGTGATGGTGCTTAAGCCTGGCGATATTAAGCGGAAAAACTTGCCGAATCGCGCTTTTGGGGTGATGCATTTGCCTCTAAAGCGTGACGCAAAAAAGCTCGATGTTGAGCTTACTCATAGTGAGAAATTGCGTCCGCTACAGACTGTTGCAGTTGACCTGCAAGTCAACAATCAGAAAGCTGACGAAACAGTATTTGCTACCTTGGCATTAGTTGATAGCGGCGTACTCAGCATTAGCAACTTTGAGTCACCAAAACCGATTGACTGGTTCTTTGGTCAGCGCTCTTATGAGGCTGCATTAAAAGATAATTATGGCAGCTTTGTTGAGCTCACTGATGGCAGCATGGCCAGGCAGCGCTTCGGTGGTGATGCGGATTTAAGTCGCGGTGGTGATGCACCGGTTTCTGATGTGCAAATTGTATCCATTGTTAAGGACAAAGTGCAGCTGGACGAGAAAGGCCGAGCTAAACTCAATGTTGAGCTGCCATACTTTAATGGCGAGCTACGACTGATGGCTGTAGCTTTCAGTAAAAATCGTTATGGTTCCGCTGAGTCCAAAGCTAAGGTCGCGGCTCCCTTGGTGGTTCAGGCTTCAATTCCACGCTTTTTGGCCAAAGGTGATCAGTCACAAGTGATGTTTGATGTTAAAAACATGGAAGAGACTGAGCAAACCTTTACCGTGACCCTTGTAGCCGATGAAGCTTTAGGTAGTGGCACTGTTTCAAAGAGCTTAACGCTTGAGCCAAAAGGCAAGGTTCTACTAGCCCTTGATGTGAAGGCTTCTCAGTTTACCGGCTCCGGAAAAGTGTCGCTGGCCGTAGAAAGTGATAACCCCGATTTAACTATGAATCGTAGCTGGTCGCTGGGTTTGCGCCCTGCCTATGCCGCTTCAATTATTAGCAAGCAAGCCGCTGTTAATGCCGGTAGTCAATTTACGGTTAGCGATGACTTTGCCAGCCAGTACGATAATTATGGTTTGAAGTCGGTATTAACAGTGTCCAGCACACCGCCTTTGGATGCTGGCTCTTACATTAATGGTTTGTTGCAGTACCCTTATGGTTGTCTGGAACAAACCACATCGCGCGCCTGGCCTTGGCTGAATATCGAAAGGGACGACTTAAACACACTGGAGTCGGAGCGCACAGCTAAGTTGTTTGAAGAGAGGCAACAGTTGATCGATGCTGCTATCAGTCGAACGCTTTCGATGCAACGTTATGACGGCAGTTTTGGTCTATGGTCAAATAATTCGCCGGAAGAACCTTGGATGACTGCGTATGTCACTGACTTTTTGATTGAAGCGAAGCAGTTGGGTTATCAGGTTCCGGAAGACAATTTGAATCGAGCCGTGCGCCGTTTGCAGCGTTATGTTCGTTCCAGCGCCTTCAGAACGGATAACTGGAGTTACTATGATGATAGAGAGCATTTTGAATTAGCTTATCGTGCTTACTCCGCTTATGTGTTGACCAAAATTGGTAGCGCCAGTTTGCAAGATGTCCGTGCGCTTTATGACAAGAATGCAGCCGACGCTGAGCGCTCATTACCGCTGGCTCACTTAGCCTTTGCCCTTGAAAAGCTCGGCGATCAACGCCGTGCCAAACTGGCGTGGGGACAAGCCTTTACCACCAAGTTTAAACATAAACCTTATTGGTATTATGGCGATTATGGTTCACCGATTCGTGATATGAGTCAGGTAGCAAGCCTAAGCCTGAATAGTAAAGTTGTGGAAGCTCTTGATCTCAATGGGCTGGATTTGGTTTATGACTTAAAAGGCGAACTAGAATCACGTAGTTGGTTATCGACGCAGGAAAAAGGCGCATTGGCACGTTTAGCAAAACAGTTGAATGATATGAATTCGGAGCAATCTGAATTGAGCCTGGAATTAGGGCGGGGTGGTGAGACGGAGTCATTTAAGCAAACCGCAGACTATATTGCAGTGTCGAAAAATGCCGAAGTAAAACAGCCGTTAGTTGTGAAAAACTTGGGTGAGAAAACTGTATTTGTGGATTACAAAGCTCAAGGTTATCCGAAAACAGCACCAGAGGGCTTGTTTGACGATATTGCCATAAAGCGTCGCTACTTTAATCTACAAGGCGATCCCATCTCCATTCAGAATTTGACTGCTGGCGACCGGATTATTGTGGGACTGTCAATCGACCTGGCGCGCGAACATAATAAGTTACGCAATGCCATGATCATAGATTTACTACCGGCAGGTTTTGAACTAGAGAATCAAAATCTCGAGCACTCATTCAAGATTGATGATATTAATATTGACGGTAAAAGCATTAAAGAGCTGACCCAAAATACTCAAATTGCTCACCAAGATTTCTGGGATGATCGTTTCATGGCGGCTCTCGAGTTGAGAAGTTATCAGACTACTCATTTGTTCTATATGGTTCGTGCGGTAACTCCGGGTACTTACACGGTACCGTCGAGTTTTGTGGAAGATATGTACCGTCCTGAAATTCGCGGCATCAGTGAACCTGAAAAAGCAATCACCATTAGCAAACCAGATGCTCAATAGCAGGTTTTTCGGTGGCTCAATCTAAAAGTGTATTCAGTAAGCGCTTCTGGCTGAAAAGTCTGAAGCGCTTACTGTTTGTGTTACTGCTATTTTTTCTTTCCTTCTGGGTCTTAGACAAGCTCTTTCCTCTACCTATCGAAGACTTTGAACAGCGAAGTTTCGCGCAGCTTGTGGTTGATGCGGAGGGTAAGCCTTTGCGGGCTTTTCCGGATTCGCAAGGTGTCTGGCGCTATCCGGTGACATTGAATGAGGTCTCTCCGTTATACCTTGAAGCTTTGGTCAATTACGAAGATCGTTATTTCTATCAGCACCCCGGGGTTAATCCTTTTGCTTTAATGAGGGCCTTAGCTCAGGCGGTTTATCATGGCGAAATCGTTTCGGGTGGCTCTACTTTGACTATGCAGGTGGCACGAATACTGGAGCCGCATGAGAAGAGTATTAGCGGCAAAATGCAGCAGATGTTTCGGGCGTTGCAATTGGAGTGGCATTATTCAAAAGATGAGATCCTGACTTATTACCTGAACTATGCGCCTTTTGGTGGCACTATCGAAGGTGTTGAAGCAGCCAGCTTTACTTATCTTGGAAAGTCATCCAAAGATTTAACCGCTTCAGAAGCAGCCATGCTGGCGGTGTTACCACAGGCACCTTCATGGAACCGGCCGGATCTGTATCCCGAACGAGCCAAAGCCCAAAGAAATAAACTGCTTGATCGTTTAGCAGAGTTTGAGGTCTGGCCTTCTGATCTGATTGATGAGATTAAACAAGAAGAGGTCTGGGCACAATACAATACGCAACCTATTTTAGCGCCTTTATTAAGTCGTGAGTTAATGAGTCGCTATCCACAACAGCGATTGATTAAAACAGCCATTGATCGCAACCTGCAAACAGAACTTGAGTTAAGTGTTTCCGACTATATTCGAGGCAAAGAAGAAGGCTTATCAGCCGCGGTGATTGTAATGGATAACGTAACCTCAATGCCTCTGGCATATATTGGCAGTGCTGATTTTGCAAATCCCGATCGTGCTGGTTATGTCGATATGACCAAAGCAACTCGCTCGCCTGGCTCAACTCTTAAACCCTTTATTTATGGATTGGCGTTAGATAAGGGATTGATTCATTCTGAGTCTTTATTGTTTGATGTGCCACAGTCGTTCGAAGGTTATAAGCCCAAAAACTTCAGCGAAAACTTTAATGGTGCAGTCAGTGTTTCCCAGTCGCTTGGCCGTTCGCTAAATATGCCGGCTGTTCAAGTATTGAATGAATTATCGCCAGAGTATTTTTATACTCAACTGACCAATGCCGGACTGAAATTATCATTGCCCGAAGCCGCCACTCCTAACTTGAGCTTGGCTTTAGGAGGAGGTAGCGCTACTTTGCAGCAGTTGGTTGGTGCTTTTTCAGCTTTGGGGAATAAGGGCGTTGCAACAGAGTTGAGATTAACTCCAGAACAGCCACAAAAAAAATTGCCCCTGTTGAGTCAGGAAGCTAGCTGGGTGGTGCAGAATATTTTAAGTCAAATTCCGCTTAATAATCAGCTGAGAAATCGGTACCTTCAACCAACTAAACAAATCGCCTATAAAACCGGAACCAGTTATGGCTCACGCGATGCCTGGGTGTTGGCCTCAAATGAAAAGGTTACCATTGGAGTTTGGGTCGGAATGCCTGATGGCTCATTCAGTGTTGATAATAGTGGGCGAACAACAGCAGTACCTCTGCTGGAGAGGATTTTAATGACCATGCCAAGTGATTGGCTGGAACCTATCGAGCGGCCGGCGACGGTAACCATGGCCGATATTTGTTGGCCACTGGGCATGCTGGCTTCGTTGCAGTCAGATGAGAACTGTCATAAAAAGCGTTCCGCCTATCTGATCGATGATACTGCTCCTGCGACCTTTACTGACCCCTTGAGCAGTGACTGGCATAACGGCTTGATGAGGGTGCAACTTGATGCTGAAACAGGGAAGCGAGTCAATAATCAATGTTTTGACGGTCCTGTAGATATCAAGGAAGTTGCGCTATGGCCGAAAAGTCTTGAACCATGGATTGCCAAGCCATTGCGTAGTGATAGCTTGTTGCCCGAGTTTGCCGAAAGCTGTCAGGTTAATGTCAGTTCAAACAAACTTAGAATTGTTGGGCTGGATCCTGAAGCTATAATTTATGCAGAACCGCAAAAGCAGAAGCTACCTGAAGTGCAGTTACGGGCAGAGGGAGTGACCGGTGAGCCCTATTGGTTTTTAAATGGACGCTTATTGGAGTCTCAACTTGAGTCAGAGCATCGTATTGCCTTGAAAGATTTATCCAGCGGTGATTATGAGGTGATAGTAGTGGATGAAACTGGAGCCTTTTCCGAGCTGGTTTTCAGCGTGGAACAGTAAGTTGTTTGCGATGAATCATTAGGTCTTTCTGCCTGTTAAGCTTGTCTTTTCTCGTTCAGTGGTTAAACTATGCGCACTTTTACTTATGACCCCGTAAGGTCAGAGTTTTTATGCGTTTAGAAGATTTTCATTTCGATTTACCCGATGAGCTGATTGCTCGTTATCCTACCGAACAACGTTCTGCCAGTCGTTTATTATGCCTTGATGGTCAAAGTGGTGCTGTCGAGCATAAGCACTTCTATGAGCTGGTCGTTCTGCTTAACCCTGATGACTTGTTGGTATTCAATGATACACGAGTCATTCCGGCCCGCTTGTTTGGTCAAAAAACTACGGGCGGAAAACTTGAGATTTTGATTGAGCGTCTGGATTCAGATGTAGAAGCGATTGCTCATGTCCGCTCTAATCGTACACCAAAGCCTGGTTCAGAGTTTGTCTTAGAAAATGGCTTTAAGGTGTTGATTACAGGGCGAAAAGAAGCACTTTTTTCTTTGCAGTTGCAGGAAGGCGATTGGCAGACGGCTATGACTGCTGTCGGCCATATGCCATTACCACCTTATATCGACCGTGCGGATGAGCTTTCCGACAACGAGCGCTACCAGACGGTTTACAGTAAGGTCGACGGTGCAGTTGCTGCACCGACTGCCGGGCTGCACTTTGATGATGAGCTGCTTGAGAAGATTCGTAGCAAGGGAGTGGACTCGGCCTTTGTCACTTTGCATGTTGGCGCTGGAACCTTCAGCCCTGTTCGGGTTGAGAATATCACTGAACATAAGATGCATTCAGAATGGTTCGAGGTTTCGCAAGAGGTTTGCGATAAGGTCAATGCTACCCGCGCAAAAGGCGGACGAGTGATAGCGGTTGGTACCACTTCGGTGCGCTGTTTGGAGTCTGCTTCGAGCGACGGCGCTATCAAGCCGCATATGGGCGAAACCGATATTTTCATCTATCCTGGTTATCAATTCCGTTCAGTGGATGCACTGATTACTAACTTCCACTTGCCTGAATCGACGTTGATGATGCTTGTTAGCGCTTTTGCCGGTAAGAATCATATTATGAATGCGTACGCCGAAGCAGTTAAAGAGCGTTATCGCTTTTTCAGCTATGGCGATTCAATGTTTATTCACCAAATTCAAGACGAATCTAAATTTGCTGTCAATGGAGACAGCTCAAGAGAGACTCAAGATGCAATTTAAATTAAACGCAAGGGATGGTATGGCGCGCCGCGGTGAAATCACCTTCGAGCGAGGTACCATTCAAACTCCTGCTTTCATGCCGGTTGGAACCTACGGCACTGTTAAGTCGATGACGCCTGAAGAGATAAAAGAGATTGGGGCGGAAATTATTTTAGGCAATACTTTTCATCTGATGCTTCGCCCGGGCACTGACATCATTGAGATGCATGGTGACTTGCATGACTTTATGCATTGGGATAAGCCTATCCTGACCGATTCTGGTGGCTTTCAGGTGTTTAGTCTGGGTAATTTGCGCAAAATTACTGAACAGGGCGTCGAGTTTAGATCGCCAGTCAATGGCTCCAAAGTGTTTTTAGGCCCTGAAGAGGCAATGGAAGTTCAGCGTAAACTGGGTTCGGATATCGTGATGATTTTTGACGAGTGCACGCCTTATCCGGCGACTGAATCCGAAGCTCGGGATTCAATGGAGCTTTCTTTACGTTGGGCCAAGCGCAGTAAAGTTGCTCATGAAGCCAGTAATAAAGCCGCGTTGTTTGGAATCGTGCAGGGTGGCATGTATCCGCACTTACGCAAAGAGTCTCTGGCGGGTCTTACTGAAATTGGTTTTGACGGTTATGCCATTGGTGGCCTCTCGGTGGGCGAGCCCAAAGATGAAATGCTTAAAGTGCTGGATAATCTAACGGGTGATATGCCGCAAGACAAGCCACGCTATCTCATGGGCGTTGGAAAGCCTGAGGATATCGTAGAAGCAGTGCGTCGTGGTGTCGATATGTTTGATTGTGTGATGCCAACCCGTAATGCGCGAAACGGTCACCTTTTCACCAGCACAGGGGTTGTAAAACTGCGTAATAGCCACAATAAAACCGATACTGGCCCACTAGATGAGGCTTGTGATTGTTATACCTGCACCAACTATAGTCGCGCTTACCTGCATCATCTGGATAAGTGTAATGAGATATTGGGCGCTAAGCTCAATACCATCCACAATTTGCGCTACTATCAAAATCTGATGAGCGGATTGCGAAAGGCGATTGAAACAGGTACATTGTGCGACTTTGTTGAAGATTTTTATACGAAACAGGGCAAGCCTGTTCCGTCATTAAATTAATAATTAACTAATTGATAATATTAAACTATAGAGGTAATTCCAGATGTTTCTAGCAACTGCTGCACCACAAGGTGGTGGTTTAATGAGCTTCCTTGTGATGTTCGTCCCTTTGATTCTTATCATGTACTTTATGATGATTCGTCCTCAACAAAAGAAGATGAAGCAACATAAAGAAATGGTTTCAAGCCTGGAAAAAGGCGACGAAGTCATGACCACTGGTGGCATCTTAGGTCGCATAAGCAAGATTAAAGATGATTTTATTGTTGTAAGCATTGCTGATGGTATTGAAATCAAATTCCAAAAAGCAGCCATTGCACAAACTTTGCCAAAAGGCACAATAAAGTCAATCGACGAATAATATTTAGCCGCCCGACCTGTTACTAGCTTGCTCGGGCGGTTTGTTTTTATATCCGGGCATACACTATGTTTACTGATCAATCCAATCAAAGGTTATTACCGATCAACACTTATCCCAAATGGAAATATGTGTTGATTCTTTTCGTTATCGCTATCTCTCTTTTATACGCTGCGCCAAACATTTATGGTGAGGACCCTGCGGTTCAGTTATCAGCGTTACGTGATGCAACTATTTCAGAACAACAAGTTGAGCAGATTGAAGCTGCCTGGCAAGAAGCGGATTTAGCACCTATATCTGTCGAGCGTGATGGCGACAAGCAGCTCATAGCTCGATTCCAGTCCAATGAAGAGCAGTTGCGGGCACGCGAGATTGCCAATGGAATACTGAACCCGTCTCTTGATAACCAAGAGTATGTGGTGGCATTAAATTTGGCTCCAGCTACGCCTGACTGGTTATCCTCGCTTGGTGGTAAGCCGATGAAGCTTGGACTCGACTTGCGGGGTGGTATCCACTTCCTGATGCAGGTTGATATGGAGCAGGCAATGGCCCGTCAACAGGAGCAGTTACGTCGAGATTTCATTGAGACTTTAACTGCTGAAAAACCATCCATTCGTGGGCGTGTTGAAACTATTGAAAATGGTTTGTTGATCAGCTTTAGAAGTGAAGAAGATGCTGAGCGAGCCTTTGCCGCCTTATATAAGAATTATATTGATCGTATTGATATCAACTTAGCGACACAAGGTGGTCGTCCGGTTGTACGTGCTACTTTTAATCAGACGAAATTAAAAGCCATTCAAGATAATGCCATTGATCAAAACCGCCTGATTCTAAGTAATCGTGTTAATTCTTTAGGCGTTGCTGAACCATTAATCCAGCGTCAGGGCAGTGACCGTATCGTTGTTCAATTACCGGGTGTTCAAGACTCGGCGTTAGCAAAGCGAATTCTTGGCGCGACAGCGACACTTGAGTTCCGCCTGGTTAATCATGAAGCAGATATTGTTGCAGCACAACAAGGACGGGTTCCTGCTGGCAGTACTTTATTCGAGTCAGAACGTGGTCCTATTGTAGTTTATGATGAGGTGGAAGTTTCTGGAGAACATTTAACCGATGCATTTCCAGGTTTGCACCCACAAAATAATCAACCGATTGTGTCGGTAAGACTTGATGGAGAGGGTGGAGCACGTATGTTACGTACTACTACCGCTAATCGAGGTAATTCCCTGGCTATGATTCTTAAAGAGTCAGTGCCAGTTTTTGACATTAAAGACGGCAAGCGTGTATTAGTGAAATCCAATGTGGTTGAAACTTTGGTCAGTGCACCAAATATTAATGGCGCATTCAGTACTGATTTTTATATCGAAGGTCCGGACTTCACTCCAGCTAAGACTAAAGATTTAGCCACTCAGTTGCGCTCAGGTGCATTAATTGCTCCAACCTTTATTGTTGAGGAGCGTACCATTGGTGCCTCACTAGGTGCCGAGAATATTGAGAAGGGCATTAACTCGGTCATTATCGGTTTCTCCTTAGTCGTGCTCTTTATGTTGTTTTACTACAAAGCATTTGGTGTGGTCGCTAATATTGCTTTGATTTTTAATGTGGTTACGATCGTTGCCGTGATGTCTATTCTAGGGGCAACCCTGACTCTGCCTGGTATCGCAGGTATTGTATTAACGGTTGGTATGGCGGTAGATGCTAACGTGATTATCTTTGAGCGGATTCGTGAAGAGATTCGTCATGGTACTAACGCGGCACAAGCAATTGATAAGGGTTATTCGCAAGCGCTTTCAACCATTGCTGATGCCAACATCACGACTGCGATTGCGGCAATTATTCTTTATGCGGTAGGTACCGGAGCTATCAAAGGATTTGCTATCACACTATTCATCGGTATTCTAACGTCAATGTTTACTGCAATCCTGGTTAGCCGCGGCATCATAAACCTGGTTTATGGTCGTGGTAAGAAACCAAGCAAATTGTGGATTTAGGTGGAGGAAAATATGAGCTTTTTAAATGAAGATACAAACTACGGTTTCCTCAGTTTAAGAAAATTTGCGTTTGCATTATCAGCAGTACTGATTATTGCTTCTATAGTGTCTTTCTTCACAAAGGGACTTAACTATGGTCTCGATTTCACCGGCGGTACCTTGGTTGAAGTTGGTTATGAGCAAGATGCAGACTTATCTAAAATTCGTCAGCAACTGGATGATGTGGGAATCAATGGAGCGGTGGTACAGAACTTTGGCTCATCCAAGATTGTACAAATTCGCATGCCACAACAAGATAATATTGAAAATGCCAAAGTAAGTGACCTTGTTCTTGAAACGCTGGCTAAAGGCGGTACCAAGGTAACCAAGCGAGATCAGTCATTTGTAGGTCCGGTAGTTGGAGAGGAGCTTAAAGAGCAGGGCGGCCTGGCCATGATCGTGGCACTTATCTGTATCATGATTTATGTAGCGCTGCGCTTTGAGTGGAAGTTTTCGGTGGGTGCCGTTGCTGCTTTGGCGCATGACGTAATACTGGTGGTAGGCTTTTTCTCCATCACGTCGGTTGAATTTGATTTAACCGTTTTAGCGGCACTACTTGCAGTTATTGGTTATTCATTGAACGACACCATCGTTGTTTTTGACCGTATTCGTGAAAATTTCCTCTTGATGCGAAAAGGCAGCTCTGAAGATGTCATCAATACATCATTGAATCAAACACTGTCTCGTACCGTCATGACCTCCTTGACGACGATGCTTGTTCTATTAGCATTATTCTTCTTCGGTGGGCAAACGATTCACTCATTTGCAGAAGCATTGATTGTTGGCGTGTTAATTGGTACCTATTCATCGATTTATATTGCAAGCCCAACAGCGCTCGCTTTAGGTATTACTAAAGAAGACTTGATGCCGCCTGAAATTGAGAAAGAAGGTGAGGAGTTTGATGCACTATAATTGTTATTAGTAGCACTTTCTTTTATATTAAAACGGCTTAGAGTTAATTCTAAGCCGTTTTTTTATATAAGGATGATGCTTTGTGATGGCTGAACAATCAAATCAACCCAAAGAAACTGATACCACCAGTACGCTTGCCGATAAAACTCTTGGTAACATTGAAGCTTACCTTCCAGATTCGATTATTCCACTATGGGATAAGTTGCAGACCAACCCCTGGATTTTGTCGATTATTGTATTGGTTCTAGGCTTTTTTATTGCTAAGGGCGTGCAGTGGTTCATTAAATCATTAATAGGGAAAATCGCGGAAAAAACACCGGGTGACTTTGATGACAAACTAGCTCCTCTTCTCAGTAAGACAGCCTTTACCTTTATTTTCTTTTTAACCCTGATTATTGCAATCGAGGCCTTAGACCTGTCTGAGCCAGTTGATACTTTCCTGAAGCGCTTTGTTGTTTCTATTTTGATACTGTCTCTAATGTCTAAATTATTGAAAGCAACAAAGATGGTACTCAATGCTCTAGCCAATAGTAAAAACAGGTTTAAATTTGTAGAAGAAAGAACCATCCCCATTCTTGATATATCATCAAAGATTCTGATTGTCGGTGCAGCCCTGTATTTCCTGATTCTTTCCTGGGGAATAGACCCAACAGCCTGGCTCGCTTCAGCAGGTATTATCGGTATCGCAGTAGGTTTTGCGGCAAAAGATACTTTGGCCAATCTATTTTCCGGCTTTTTCATTGTTGCAGACTCTCCTTATAAATTAGGTGATTACATTATTTTAGACGCAGCTGAACGGGGGCGGGTGACTCATGTTGGCATTCGTAGTACCCGGTTGCTGACACGGGATGATGTTGAAATCACGATCCCTAATTCAGTGATTGGCAATGCTAAAATTGTTAATGAAAGTGGTGGTCCCTGGGAGAAAACACGTATTCGAGTCGATGTTGGAGTCTCTTATGATTCCGATCTGGAGTTCGTTCACGATGTGCTCATGGATTTGGTTAAAGAGCGTGATGATATTGCCAGTAATCCCGCGCCTAGGGTTCGTTACCGGGCATTTGGTGGTTCCAGTATTGATCTTCAATTAATGGCATGGATCAACTATCCAGAACAAAAAGGCCTTATTACTCATAAGCTGATTATGGATATCCACAAAACCTTCAGAGAGCAAGGAATTGAGATTCCATACTCAAAACACGATTTATATCTTAAGGAGATGCCTGTTGCTAAGGATTAGTCTGCTGCTGCTTGTATTTTCTTGTGCTCAAGCCAGAGGTAATGAGTACCTATCATGCGGTCAGAACAGCAAAGCACAAGAGCTTGCTCGCATGATCATCACAGACAAAGATCAAAAGCGACCAAGCCTTACATGTAATGCTTTATTGTCCGAAATAGCTGCCAACAAAGCCAGGGAGATGGCTAAAGAAGGTAAAGTCAGCCACAACGGTCCTGGAGGCACTCCGGATTACAGGCTTACTAAGGCCGGTTATCCTCTATCCCTACCAAGCTCAGTTGTGGGTACTAATCATGTAGAGTCTATTATGGGTGGGGCTGCTAGCGCGGAAGAAGCTCTAGACTACTTGAGAAGTTCCTATGCTCACAGAATCCATTTGTTTGGAGAGCATCCCTTTTATTTAGAGCAGTATGAAATTGGTGTTGGCTATGCTGAAGAGTGGTTTAGCCCTCATGTTAATTATTGGGTGGTCTATATTGCCAAGCCCGACCGGCCTACGATTGAATATGGCGAAAAAGAGCCGGGAGAGGAGCTAAGATATCTAGGAGTTTATAAAAAGTAAGCTCTTATTGGATGCGAAAAAGGAGGTGAGAACCTCCTTTTATCGACTATGAACTTAGCTCTCGTCTTTTTTGTTTACCGAAGCGAATAGATCATGTTGATCGGCGGCTTCAATCGTCACTTCAACAAATTGACCTTCTGTTAAGCTTTCAAATCCTTCATCAATGATAACTTTACCATCAATTTCAGGCGCATCGGCAGCAGAACGAGCCAAAGCGCAGTCTTCGTAAAGCTCATCTACTAGTACTGTCATTACTTTGCCAATTTTTTGCTGTAACTTTTCAGCACTGATTGCTTCTTGCACTGCCATGAACCGCGCAAGACGTTCTTCCTTTACTTTTTCAGGCACTGGGTCAGGAAGCTCGTTTGCACTTGCGCCCTCAACGGGAGAGTATTTAAAGCAACCTACACGATCAAGCTGCGCTACTTTAAGAAAGTCTAGCAACTCCTGAAATTCTTCCTCGGTTTCACCCGGAAAACCAACAATGAAGGTGCTGCGAATAGTAATGTCTGGGCATATATCGCGCCACTTTTGAATCCGCTCAAGGACATTGTTGATATCACCGGGACGCTTCATTAACTTTAAAATTCGCGGGCTGGCATGCTGAAACGGAATATCCAGATAAGGTAGGATTTTGCCTTCTGCCATCAGAGGAATAATGTCATCAACATGTGGGTAAGGATAAACATAGTGTAATCGCACCCATACGTTATCCAGCTGACCTAGAGCTTCACACATATCTTTCATACGTGTTTTTACGGGTTGCCCCTGCCAGAAATCCATTGCATATTTTTTGTCGACACCATATGCGCTGGTGTCTTGAGACACAACTAACAATTCCTTAACGCCAGCTTTTACCAATCGTTCGGCTTCATCAAGCACCTGACCCACTGGGCGACTATCAAGCTTGCCACGCATTGATGGAATTATGCAGAAACTGCATTTGTGGTTACAGCCTTCGGAAATTTTTAAATAGGCGTAATGACGAGGTGTTAGTTTAATGCCTTGTGGCGGTACGAGGTCAATAAAAGGATCATGCTCTGTCTTGGGCGGTAAGTGTTCGTGAACGGCAGTTAAGACCTGCTCATATTGAGCTGGACCGCTAACGCTTAAAACGCCAGGATGAATTTCTCTAATGTCGCTCTCTTGGGCACCTAAACAACCAGTGACAATCACTTTTCCGTTTTCGTTCAAAGCCTCACCAATGGCTTCCAATGACTCTTGCTTGGCCGCATCAATAAATCCACAAGTATTGACCACGACGATATCCGCGTCTTCATAAGTGGGGACAATGTCATACCCTTCAGTTCTAAGCTGCGTCAGAATACGTTCAGAGTCTACCAGGGCCTTAGGACAGCCGAGACTGATGAAGCCGACTCTATTGGAGGGATGTTGGTTGCTTGTTGCAGAGTTTGTGGTCATAACTGACAAAATGCTCAAGTGAGTGTTCTAAAAGGGGCTGTATTCTATCGCAGCCCCTGAAATTGATACAAGCAATGAGTGAATAACCTGCTTAAAAAATAAACTGTGATAAAGAGCCTATTCTGTCTGCTGATGGACTATTTTTTAAGTTCGTAGCAGGGAACATAACGTTCGTAGTCCAGCTTCATGCGTTTTTGTGCGACAAAGGATTTCAACAACTCGTCGAGCTCACGCATTATCTCTTTATTACCGTCGAGCTGGTATGGGCCATGTTCTTTGACTTCTGCAATCCCTTTTTCTTTAACATTACCGGCAACAATCCCTGAAAATGCCTTACGTAGATTGGCAGCTAAAAGATGAATCGGTTGTTCAGGGTGTAAGTTGAGACTGGTCATATTTTGATGTGTCGGGTCAAAGCTCTCCTGAAAATCCCAATCTATGTGTAGTTGCCAATTGAAGTGGTACGCATCCTGGACTTTCTTTCGGTACTCCCTAACCTTGGTAACTCCGGCCTGTATGTTACGCGCTACTTTCACGGGGTCGTCGATAATGATTTGATATTTAGCCTGGGCTGAAGGTCCCAGTGTTTTGCCAATGAATTGATCAATTTTCTTAAAGTAGTCAGCTGATTCGGATGGCCCGGTAAATATTAAAGGGAAGGGGATATGTTGATTCGCAGGATGCAACAAAATCCCTAAAATGTACAAAATTTCTTCCGCTGTGCCAACGCCACCGGGGAACACAACAAAGCTATGCCCCATACGAACAAAGGTCTCAAGCCTTTTTTCAATATCGGGCATAATAATCAGTTCATTAACAATGGGGTTTGGAGACTCAGCGGCAATAATACCAGGCTCAGTAACGCCAACATATCGCCCCTTGGTAATACGCTGTTTGGAATGACCAATCAGCGCGCCTTTCATTGGACCCTTCATGGCGCCTATGCCGCATCCTGTAATGATGTCATGACCACGAAGGCCTAAACGATAACCGACCTCTTTTGTGTACTCATATTCGTGATGAGGGATTGCATGGCCACCCCAGCAAACGATCATATTCGGGTCAACTCCAGGTTTTAGGGCTTTGGCATTACGCAAAATATGGAAAATTGCATTGGTACAGCCTAGCCCCGAATTAAAATCAATTCGAGAGTTGTTCTCAAGCTCCTGCTTTAAAAAGACGACGTCTCGTAACACACTGAAAACTTGTTCCTTAAGACCCTGGATCATGACACCATCAACAAAAGCCCCGGAAGGTGCATTTTTAATTTTTAGCTTTACGCCTTTATTGAGTTGTAAAACTTCGATATTGAAGTGATCCAGTTGTTGCTGAATGACGCTGATATCGTCAGTAATATTAGTACTATTCAGGACGGCTAAAGTACATTTTTTAAAAAGCTCATAATCATTGCCGGTGGTATGCTCACTGAGCCTTTGGATTTCATCATTTGTTAATAGCTCTAAGCCTGACTCAGCAGTGATCTCTGCATCAATATATTCGGTTTTAGTAACTTGATTCATGTTATGTATGGTCTACCTTGTTAGCTGATAATAATCAGAATATTTAGATCGAGGCAATTAACTCTCAGCATACAACAACTGCTGCTAGTATAGAAATGACTTATTTATGAGGTGTGTTACTGCTTGCATTTTTCTATAAGCGCTTTGCTGTTTTTGATTATAGTCACACGAGCTGTTTTACTTATCACCACAGCTCTATGGAAACTGGCATAACGTTCGTGACAGAGATATAGGGTGCCATTTTGATGATTGGTAAACCCATTAGGTGTTAGCTCAAGATAAGCTTTGCGTTGAAAAGCACTCCACTGTACACGCTTATAGTGATCCCCCAGCCACTCAGTATAAAGTAGCTCTGTATTATCATTTCTGTTGATGATAACACTCAGGTTACCCCAGTCGGAGATGCACTTTAATTCATCACTACTAGATGTCATATGGCTGGTATCGATGCCACAAATCTGTATTTTCTCTTTGTTAGTGATGGCTTTGTTTCGACCCGTTTCAATAACGCTTTTTATTTTTAACAAATCTGAGCTTAGTTGCTGCTTAGCAATAAACTTTTGCATAGATGGCAAGGCTATCGCTGACATAATTGCCATCAAGGCGAGAGTAACAATAAGTTCTATTAAAGTTAGTCCTTTAACTTTTGTGTTCATGTGATTAACTCCTGTTAATAAAGCAGGAGCAAATCCTAAAGAGATTAGTTATCTACTGATATGAGATAAGGCTGTTAAGTGTGTACGACTTATCTGTTGAATGTGTCTGAAGACTGCTATTCGATACCGAGTTTTTTCATCTTATAACGAATAGTTCTAAAGGTGATTCCTAACAACTTGGCTGCCTCGGTCCTGTTCCAACGCGTTTCATTCAAGGCTTTCTCTATTTCAGCCTTTTCAATCTTCTCGATAAATTGGTCGAGAGGTAAGTCACCTCGATTAAGCCCAGTGACTGTATTGTTCTGGCGCATTTTTTCTGGCTCTAGCTCTTCGCTTTGCGCGAGTAGCAAATCAGGCACATCAATAGTATCTGTCTCAGATAAGGCGCATGCTTTTTCTAGAATATTCTCAAGCTCACGATAGTTAAAAGGGAACTCATAGTTATGCAAAATCTTTCGAGCTTTTGTGCTGATTTTTTTACCTTCTGACAGCTCATCAAGGTAGCTGTCAATCAACATATCCAGATCTGACAGTCGCTGGGTTATTGATGGAACCTTAATCTGTATGACATTTAAACGGAAGTAAAGATCATCTCGCAGTTGGTGCGTATGTACATAGTCAATTAAGGCTTTTTCGGTGCAAACAATGAGCCTAAGATCTAAAGGCTCATCCGAGTGCTCGGATTCTATTGGAAGCTTCTTTTGCTCAATGGCATGGAGAAGCTTCTTCTGTGTAATAATTGACAGCATATGGATGTTACTTAGTATCAATGTGCTGTTATTGGCTTGATAGAGCAAACACTCCTGTTGTTCGTGTTTATGGAAAAAGAGTTGCTCTAATGCTTCCTGGCTTTGACTGGAGCAATCAAGAAATACTTCAGTTTGGTCGGAGCGAGAGCTCTGTTCATGCAAAATTTGTGCAAGGCGTTCTTTCTCTGTACCTCGTTCGCCTTGAATAATAATGGGCGCTTGAGAGCCTCGGATTTTGACCATCTTTTCTCTAAGCTTAGTGATGGCCTCGCTACTACCAGCCAGAAAAGTGAAAGGAGCTTGAGGCTCTGTCTGCTTACCGTTGACGTATTTAAAAGCATGCTTTAAGAGCTGGCGTAAGTGCGCAAGATCAATTGGCTTAGCTAAAAAGTCAAAGGCACCAAGTTTCATTGCTTCAATGGCATTGTCGGTACTGCCAAATGCTGTAATCACAGCAATTGGCATATGTGGATATTGTTTGCGAACGAATTTTACAAAATCCAGTCCGTTACCATCAGGTAGTTTTAAGTCGGTTAAACAAAAATGGAATGGCTCTTCAGTGAGTTGTTTTTTTGCGTCGGTGAGGTCTTTACTGCTGGATACGTCAAGGCCCATTTGGATTAATGTCATCGTCAGTAAGTGTCTGATGTCTGCTTCATCGTCTATAATGAGAACTTTTGGTTTGTTCTGGCTCATGCTTTTTCTCGAATAGTTTATTTTACTTTTCTTAACGACGGCGATCTTTAAAGCTGGTCTTGCTTGTATCGCTACCATTCTCCGCTTCGATTTCTGCGAGTTGCTCAGCTAAATCTGCATCAATAACAAAACTACTGGTGTCAAAGCTGATTCTAAAGCAGGCGCCACCAAAAGCGACTGGGACACAGTCTAGTCGTGCCTGGTTCGCTTCGCAGAGCTCTTTTGATATATACAGACCTAAACCAGTACCATTGTGATTAGTAGTGTAAAACGGTTCAAAGATTTTATCTTTTTCTTCTAGTGATACACCTGCGCCTTCATCGATCACGTCAAGGAACAAGTCACCACTCAGGGGGTCGCGCCCAGCGGTCAGATGAAGCTGATATTTGTTGGTATTGAGGAAGCTGTACTTTAGTGCGTTATCAAACAGATTAGACAGAACCTGCTTTAACTGGGATTGGTCAAAAGCAACTTTTAAGCTCGGCTCAACGCCCTCGGTTGTTATTACAGCTTCTTCCTGTAGGCCTTGTTGGTATTCTTTTATAAAGCTTGGCAAGAAGCGATCCAGCAGCAATACTTGCCGTTCTGGTGGTTTGCGCTTAGACACCTTTTGAATATTGTCGATAATTTCGTTGATACGCTTTGATTGACGCTCAATAATTTCCATCAGTTGCTGATCTTGTTGTTCCTCGTTAGCATTTTCCAAAAGGATTTGAATGGATTGATTAATGGCACTCAGTGGATTGCGTATTTCGTGGGCAATGCTGGCTGTCAATTGACCCAATGATGCGAGTTTTAACTGTTGTGCTTTTTTAATGACGTCTGAATAGTTGTCCAACAAAATTAATGTCATCTCATTGGTGTTGAGGGGTATGAAGCGTGGTAACAGTTGTGGGCCTGTATTGGTGGCTCGGAAAGGCAATCCTTCTTGTGATGAGCGGGAGGCCCTTTTCATCTGATAGTCCAAATCATCAGTGATTGCGGCTAGCGGTTTACCAATCGGGGTATCCGGAAGCCCCAGACCATACCAGGCTGTCTGGTTAATGTGGCGAATACGACACTGCTCATCCACAACGATAATGCCTCGATTCATTTTCTCTATAATTTGGCTGTTGAGGCGATGCATGTGGGCGATTGAGCGCTGCTGTTCGGCTGTTTCTTCTTCATAGTAAGTCAGCCGCCGGGCTAAAATATTCCCCAGCAAAGTAACAACAAGAATACCAGCTATTTGTAGGCTGACTTCGGAGTAGAAGGCCTGATCAAATGCACCTTCGCGAAAGCGGTAAACCAGAACCAGGCTGACGCTAACAAATATTCCATAAAGCATCCCCAGTCGGTTGCGCACTAATAGCAGGGCGAAGATAGCGACTAAGGCCATCAGCACTATGTAACCTGCGCTGTCAGACTGCCCTGCATAAGCTAGCAAGCTGAGCATTAAAATGTCGGTAAAGGGTTGGGTGTAAGCTTGTATATGAAACTGGTGTTCTACGAAGGAAAGAAAAAGTAATAAACTGGCTAAAATGACATAGCTGATGGCTACTGTGGTATAAACGTCCTGATCGAATAGGGCACTTTGTGACTTCGCGATGAATGGCAGTAAAAAGAGTAGTAAGGCAATAATTAGCCGCGCCACAGAATAGTAGCGTAAAAATTGCCATCCGAAGTCTATTTTTTTATTGTTATCAAACACTAAGCGTCCTGAACTGTCGATGTGTGTCACTTAGATTATGTTGTGTTTGCATTGATTTCAAGCATTGCCTGTATAACTCATTGAAAAAAATTGAAATTGTTGGAAAATATAGGACAAATTATAACGTGAGCCTGGCGATGCGAATTGCAATTGCACAAAACAACTACACCGTTGGTGACATTCAGCGAAACCTTGAACTTATTAAGTCCTCATTGAAACAAGCAGAGTCAGATAATGCTGATATTGTGGTGTTCTCGGAACTTTCCCTATGCGGTTACCCACCTGAAGACCTGCTGTTACGCCCAGATCTTTACACTATTATTGATAATGCCATTGAGGAGTTGATTGCTCTTGATTCGCCCGTAGCAATGGTCATTGGGCATCCTATCAAAGAGGCTCAGGGTCTGTTTAATGTGGCTACGGTGATTCATCAAAGACGAGTTCTGGTTCAGTACAAAAAGCAATTATTGCCCAATTATTCTGTTTTTGATGAAAAACGGTATTTTGAGTCAGGTTCAGAAGACTGTGTCTTTGAATTTAAAGGTATCAAGTTGGGCGTACTGGTGTGTGAAGACTTATGGTATCCAGAGCCAACCGCTCGAGTAAAAGCTCTGGGAGCAGACATCTTACTAAGCCCCAATGCATCACCTTATTGTTTTGGTAAGGGAACCCTACGTAGCGCTGAAATGGGCGCTCGCGCCCGTGAAAATGAACTCCCTATTGTTTACGTCAATCAAATCGGTGGTCAGGACGAATTGATCTTTGATGGCTGTTCGGCTGTTTATAATGAAGAAGGGCAGCGTATTTTCCAAATGGCGGAGATGGCTGAAGACTTTGCGTATATTGATTTTGACAGTAAAACAGGCTCTATCAAGGCAAGTAAGGAGTACCTGAATCAGTTTCATGATGAAGAAGAAATTTGGCAAGCGCTAGTTTTAGGGGTTCGTGATTATGCACATAAAAATGGCTTCAAAGGCGCGTTGCTAGGTTTATCTGGAGGAATAGATTCGGCGGTGACATTAGCGGTTGCAGTGGATGCACTGGGCAAAGAGAACGTTAACGCTGTCATGATGCCGTTTCGGTATACTGCCAGTATGAGCATTGAGGATGCAGAAGAAGAGGCCAAGGCTTTAGGAATTGAGTTTGATGTGATATCAATTGAGCCCATGTATGAAGCCTTTATGACTCAGTTGTCGCATCAGTTTGAAGGGACAGAGACTGATGTGACCGAACAAAACATTCAGGCCCGTTGTCGGGGTACCTTGTTGATGGCCTTGTCGAATAAATTTGGGCGCCTGGTGCTAACCACGGGCAATAAATCGGAAGTGGCTGTGGGCTACTGTACTTTATATGGCGACATGGCTGGTGGATTGGATGTGCTTAAAGACGTGTCTAAAACTATGGTTTATCGTCTGGCTCGATATAGAAATACTGTTTCACAAGTGATTCCTGAGCGGGTCATAACGCGTCCTCCATCTGCCGAGCTTGCACCGGATCAAAAGGATGAAGACAATTTGCCACCGTATGATATCCTTGATGCCATATTGGAAGCTTATGTCGAACAAGATAAAGGTATCGATGATATTATTGCCATGGGCTATGACGAAGCGGATGTCAGACGAGTTATCTGGTTAGTTGATGTTAATGAGCATAAACGTCGTCAGGCTCCTCCAGGCATTCGAATTACCCAAAGAGCTTTTGGACGTGATCGTCGTTATCCTATAACCTCAGGTTTTGGGCGACAGTTTAAATCTAAATAGACACAGGTTGTACGAGAAGGAAAGACTGATGAAGAAAATAGAAGCTATCATCAAACCATTTAAACTTGATGATATTCGGGAAGCTTTAACTGACTTGGGCGTTAACGGTATGACCGTTACTGAAGTCAAAGGCTTTGGCCGCCAAAAGGGGCATACGGAATTGTATCGCGGTGCTGAATATATGGTGGACTTTTTGCCGAAAGCCAAAGTTGAAGTAGTGATTGATGATGACCTTGTCGACAAATGTGTAGAGACGATCATTGAAGTGGCGCGTACAGGGAAAATTGGTGATGGTAAGATTTTCGTTACTGATGTAGATCGGGTTGTACGGATTCGTACAGGTGAAGAAGGCGAGGATGCTATTTAGTTAGATTATAAACAAATAAAAAAGCGGGCTTTATGCCCGCTTTTTTATGTCTAAAATAAATCAGCTTAGCCTTCTTAAAAGTCGGCTAGTTTATGATCCGGATAATTCAACAGAAGAGTTCTACGATACTCTTCGGCAATCTCAGGCAACTCTAAAATTTTGTATGAATTGATTAAGATCTCAAGCGCACCTGGAACTGCTGGTGTTTTTGGAAAGTTTTCAACAATATACTTCGCTCGATTAGCTGCTGCGATATAGATGTCACGTTTCATATAGTAGCGAGCTACATGCAATTCGTAGTCTGCTAAAAGGTTGCGAATCTGTACCATGCGTTGACGAGCATCGGGCGCATATTTGCTTTCTGGATAAACTTCAACAAGTGTTTTGTAGTTATCAAAAGCTGCTTTGATGTTGGTAGTGTCACGCTTTTCAATATCGGCAGTAAAAAACTCTTTGAAAGAGCCGACTTCCTGCTCATAGTGCATAACACCTTTCATATAGTAGACGTAATCTGCATTTTCATGCTGCGGATGTTGTCTTAAGAAGCGATCTGCTAAAGCTTGGCCGGACTCATAGTCACCTTTTTTGAAGTAAGCATACATCAATTCAAGTTTAGCCTGCTCAGAAATGCGGCCAAAAGGATAACGTGTGTCTATTTCTTCAAGCAGTTCAATAGCGCGCATATAATTACTGGCCCGCATTGAGCGTTTAGCTCCGTCGAATAGTTCTTGTGCGGTCATTGACTCAACTTTGGTGGTGTTTAAGTTGGGTTCTTTGGGAGTGCTAGAGCATCCAGCTAGCGTGAAGATGAATAGAACAAGGATGATAATACTGTGTTTTTGCATATTTAATTCTTTCTGTTTGTGTTCAGCCTGATACAATGTGGCTCATTCTAACTGACCATCAGTTATAGGCCAATCTTTTTACGTGATTTTACAATGACCACCCAATCTATTGCACTCAGACACATATTCGACGAAAAAGTTTACGGAAAAAGACTCGATTCTGCTTTATCTCAGCAATTTAGTGATTATTCCCGCTCTCGAATTCAAGAATGGATCCAAAATGGCTTCGTTAAAGTTAATGGCGAAGTCATAACTTCCAATAAACATAAAATGGCGGGTTTCGAGGATATCGAAATTAATGCTGAGATCGAGGTTGCAGGCGCATGGAAGCCTGAGGCGATTGATCTTGATATTGTTTATGAAGATGACGCTTTATTAGTCATAAACAAGCCTGCAGGCCTTGTAGTTCATCCTGGTGCTGGTAATCAGGATGGCACAATGGTTAATGCTCTATTACATCATTGTCCCGATCTAGCCAATTTGCCAAGAGCCGGCATTATTCACCGTATTGATAAAGAGACTACCGGGTTGTTAGTCGTTGCTAAAACGATTGCGGCGCATACCAGTCTCGTTGAACAGTTGCAGAATCGCGCTTTCACCCGTGAATATGACGCAGTGGTCAATCGAGTGATGGTATCCGGCGGAACTGTTGATAGGCCGATTGGGCGTCATCCGACAAAACGAACTTCAATGGCTGTCGTTGCCGATGGTAAGAGAGCTATAACACATTATCGAGTGGTCGAAAAATTCTTGGACCATACTCATCTGAAGCTTCGACTTGAAACTGGTCGTACTCACCAAATCCGCGTTCATATGGCTTATTTGAAGTTTCCGCTCATTGGCGATCCTTTATACAGTGGTCGTTATCGAGTGCCCACACGTATTACACCTGAACTGCGTAAAACGGTTGATAGTTTTAAACGTCAGGCGTTACATGCCAGTCTGCTCGGACTTAAGCATCCGGAAACTGGGGAATACATTGAGTGGCGCGCGCCCATGCCGCAGGATATGGCTCAACTGCTTGATGACCTGCGTGAAAACAGAGACACCTTCGAAGCAGAAGAATGATCGAGTTCATCAAACCAAACTGGCCAGCACCGAACCATGTTAAAGCTTTGGCGACGACGCGCAAAGGTGGGGTTAGTGGGTTACCGTTCGACAGCTTAAATCTGGGATTACATGTTGGGGATGATGATAAAAACGTCATAACTAACCGAGAATTGCTTAAAAAAAAACTAAATCACCCTCCGTTGCAATGGCTCAATCAGATTCACAGTAACAGAGTTGTTGAGTATTCTGATGCAGAAGCTTTGTTACAGGCTGATGCAATCGTCACAGACAAGCCTAATGCCTCCTGTGCGGTGATGACAGCTGACTGTTTACCGGTTCTCTTAACTAATATTAGTGGAGACTGGGTTGCAGCAGCACATGCTGGATGGCGTGGTTTGGCTGATGGAATTCTTATAAACACGGTCAATCAGCACCACAAGTCTGACTCATTAATGGCCTGGATCGGCCCAGCCATTAGTCAGGATTGTTTTGAGGTAGGTGATGATGTGAGACAAGCTTTTATTGAGCTGGATGATAGTAATCAACCCTATTTTATGCAAAATAACCGAGGACGCTGGCAAGCGGACTTGGTGGGTTTGGCGAAAATGCAGTTAGAAGCTATGGGTGTTGCTGTCTACCTCAGTCAGCTATGTACTTTTAAGAATGAACATCAATTTTATTCGTACCGCAGAGATGGTCAAACCGGTCGCCAGGCCTGCATGATTTGGATAGCAGAATGATTGAGTTACACATTGAGATATAGGTTAGTGAGAAGCGAATGACAACATTTTGGTGGGTAATGCTGGCTGTGGTATTAATTTTGAGCTTTGTCATCGTCAAATTAATCAAAGGTGCCAAAAAGTATAACCACATTGACTGGGGTTCACCATTTCTGAACTTTATCGATGGTCTGATCCGATATTACTGCATCCGCTTTCACCGTTTGGATTTTGAACGTTTTTCGTTGCCAACGGAAGGTGGCGCCATACTCATATCAAACCACATCTCCGGCCTTGATCCTTTATTACTCATTGCTGCCAGTGATCGCCCGATTCGTTTTATGATTGCCACTGAAGAGTACAACCGGTTCGGTCTAAACTGGTTGTTCAAGCGCGCAGGTTGTATTCCGGTTAACCGAAGTGGCCGCGCTGATATTGCTTTTCGTCAGGCTCGAAGGGCTCTAGATCAAGGTGAAATTATTGCTTTATTTCCACACGGAAAAATCCATCTGGATCATGAAGAACCGTTTCGCGTTAAGCCGGGCATTAAGAGGTTAGCGGAATTGACTAAGCATTCAATTTTTGTCTGCCGGATTGTGGGAGTTCGCGGACAAGGCACCATATTGTCATCGCTAATTCTACGCTCCAGATCCAGACTTCTACAATTTCCCACCATCAACCATCATTTCTTTTCACACGAGAATAGCCTGCTTCATTTAGGCGAAGTGCTGCTCGGCCATCGCAATCCGTTTACCAAAGAATCCTCAGTCAAAGAATCCTCAGGCAAAGAAAGCTCGCAATAAATGACTTAAAGCTCATATCTATAAGTAAAGTGGCTATTGTTCAAGTTGCGCTAAACAAAACTCCCATCTTTTACATTTAGTCTGGTAACTCTTGATTTAAATCAACCGCTTTGAGCAATAAATGAGCAAAATAAGAAGGCAAGCTCTTGAAAATCGGCCACAAACCCACATTTTGTAAAGCATATAGAGTTTTATTTTGAGTTTGCGCACTGACAGTGACAATGACTCCAGAGAGGTTTCTGCATGAGAATGGATAAATTCACCAGCAAGTTTCAATCAGCGCTAGCTGACGCTCAGTCGTTAGCGCTGGGAAAGGATCATCAATATATTGAGCCATTGCATTTAATGTTGGCCATGCTACAACAGCAAGGCAACAGTGTGGCAGCGATCCTAAACCAGATAGGCGCGCCTGCGGGTCAACTGATGAACGCCATTGATTCTGAATTGGCCAAATTACCACAAGTCAGTGGTACCGGTGGCGAAGTTCATATTTCCCCCGATCTTGGCAAGCTACTGAATGTTTGTGACAAGATTTCACAGCAACGTCAGGATCAATACATTTCATCCGAACTGTTTTTGCTGGCTGCGCTTGAAGATAAAGGCGCTTTAGGCAAGTTACTCAAGGCTCAGGGCGTTACGACCAAAATGGTCGAAGATGCTATTGCTCAGATTCGCGGTGGACAAAACGTCAATGACCCCAATGCTGAAGATAATCGTCAAGCCTTAGAAAAATACACCATCGATCTGAATGCTGGCGCTGAAAGCGGTAAGCTTGATCCGGTGATTGGCCGCGATGATGAGATCCGTCGCTGCATTCAGGTTTTGCAGCGTCGTAGTAAAAATAATCCGGTGTTAATTGGTGCGCCCGGTGTCGGTAAAACTGCCATTGTCGAAGGTTTGGCGCAACGCATCGTTAACGGCGAAGTACCTGAAGGACTGAAAAACAAACGTGTCTTGTCGTTGGATATGGGCTCGTTAATTGCCGGCGCAAAGTTTCGCGGTGAATTTGAAGAGCGCCTGAAAGCTGTTTTAAATGATCTGGCCAAAGAAGAAGGACGGGTCATCCTGTTCATTGACGAGCTGCATACCATGGTCGGTGCCGGTAAAGCAGAAGGCGCTATGGACGCTGGTAATATGCTTAAGCCAGCACTGGCTCGCGGTGAACTGCACTGTGTTGGCGCCACAACTTTAGACGAGTATCGTCAATATGTTGAAAAAGATGCGGCGTTGGAACGTCGCTTCCAGAAAGTATTGGTTGATGAGCCAACCACTGAAGATACCATTGCAATTCTGCGTGGCTTAAAAGAGCGCTATGAAGTGCACCATGGCGTAGAAATTACTGATCCCGCGATTGTTGCTGCGACCACTTTGTCGCAACGCTACATTACTGATCGTCAATTGCCCGATAAAGCCATTGACTTGATTGATGAGGCAGCCAGTCGTATACGCATGGAGATCGACTCTAAACCCGAAGTAATGGATAAGCTTGAACGTCGCTTGATTCAATTAAAAATTCAGCGCGAAGCTTTGAAAAAAGAAGAGGATGAAAGCTCTAAGAAACGCCTGTTGGATTTAGAGCAACAAATTACTGAGCTTGAAAAAGAGTTTGCTGAACTTGATGAGATTTGGTCATCAGAAAAAGCCTCAGTGCATGGTGCTCAGAATATTAAAGCCGACCTGGATAAAGCACGAGTGGAGCTGGAAGCTGCGCAGCGCACCGGTGACTTAACGCGCATGTCAGAGTTGCAATATGGCACTATCCCTGAGCTTGAAGCAAAACTGGCTAAAGTCTCTGAGCAGGATACAGTGGAAATGCAACTGTTGCGGAATAAAGTTACTGACATTGAAATTGCCGAAGTCGTTTCCAAATGGACCGGTATTCCAGTATCAAAAATGCTTGAAGGTGAGCGTGAAAAGTTACTACGCATGGAAGATGTATTGCACAACAATGTGATTGGTCAGGATGAAGCCGTTACCGCTGTATCGAATGCCATTCGTCGTTCACGTGCAGGGCTGTCTGATCCTAATCGTCCGAATGGGTCTTTCCTATTCCTTGGGCCAACGGGCGTTGGTAAAACGGAATTGTGCAAAACGCTGGCCAAGTTCCTTTTCGACAGCGAAGACAATATGGTTCGTATCGACATGTCGGAGTTTATGGAAAAGCACGCGGTTGCTCGCTTAATCGGCGCGCCTCCAGGCTATGTGGGTTATGAGCAGGGTGGTTATCTAACTGAAGCTGTGCGTCGCAAACCTTATTCTGTAATTCTGTTTGATGAGGTGGAAAAAGCGCATCCTGATGTGTTTAACGTCCTGCTGCAAGTGTTGGAAGATGGGCGTCTGACTGACAGCCAAGGGCGAACTGTAGATTTTAAAAATACCGTGATTGTCATGACCTCTAATATGGGTTCCGATCTGATTCAGACTCATAGTGCCAATACCGAAGGCGGTGACAAAGACTATGAGGATATGAAGTCGATGCTGATGGATGTAATTGGCAAGCATTTCCGACCAGAGTTTATCAACCGTATCGATGAAATTGTGGTATTCCATCCATTGGCTAAGGAGCAAATCAAGTCGATTGCTGCGATTCAAATGGAACGTTTACTGCAAAGGCTGCGCGAGCAGGGCTTTGAAGTTAAGGTTACCGATGGTCTACTTGAACTGCTTTCAGAATCAGGTTTTGATCCGGTGTTCGGTGCACGTCCGTTAAAACGAGCAATCCAACATAAGGTTGAAGACCCATTGGCTCAAGCCATATTGGCGGGCACAGTCGATGTGGCTAAGACTCTAACATTGGATGTCGAGGGCGATAAGCTGTTAATCAAGCAGTAAGGCTCGCCCAATGAAAAAAGCTCTAGAGTTTTCATATTCTAGAGCTTTTTTTATGCGTGCTTAGCTTTAACCTGGTCGTCCATCAATTCTTGCCTTGGTCAGTACTGGCCAGTAAAAGATGACGAATAGGCCGTAAGCGAGAATCCACAAAATACCACTAACCTGGTAGCTATCGGCCAAATAGGCTGGTGCGACTAAAGCGGTAAAGCCTCGAATGACACCCGCCAAAAGCACGATTGCGAAGGCTACTGTCATCCACTTGCTGGGTTGTAGCGGGCGTCCTGAGTGGCCCAATGACACTCGAGCAATCATGCCCAGAACCACAGAACCTAGTGCACCAGCAGTTAATAGGTGTGAAGCATTTGAATAGGTAGTGGTTTGCTCCAATAGAGCGCTGGCAAACACCAGCAAACCAATAGGAATAAACCAGTAGCCCAGATGCAATATCCATAGCAGGGGTACTTTAAGGGCGAGTATGGTTTTCCAGCGTAAAATGCGCAGAATGTTAGCGACAGCGGCCAGAATCATCAGGGCTGCAACAAGCAGATTGATGGTTTCAGTTCTTGGTAGTAGCAGCCATGAAAAAGTAGCCAGCCAAATCGATCCTAAGCATACCCACTCTAAAGCAAGGATTGGCATTGGTTTGTCAGTGTTAGTAGCTCTGGATGTGAAGAATGGTATAACGCGACCGCCCATTACTGTGATAAGAGCGGTAATCGCCAGTACTGTAGTAATAAATATACGCTCTGCGAATAACCAGTCATTTATATAGGCAGCGTAATAACTCAGCGCATTTAGAATCGTGAACAGTAACATCAAAGGAACAAAGAACAGATTACGCCATTGCTTCACCTGAATTACTGGGCTTGCCAGAAAGATGGCAACCAAGGGTAACCAGGCAATATCTAAAATCATAACCAGCCAGTTTTTTTCTCCCAAAAAGGGTAGTAGCACTCTGGGCAGAAACCATAAACATGATGTTATCGCTAGTGGCCAGCCGCGAACCCCGGGAATGCCAGTCCAGTTTTGCATAGCTGTGAGAACAAACCCCGCAATGATAGCCAGTGTAAAACCGAACAGCATTTCATGGGCATGCCACCAGATAGTATTGTGGATACCTGGCAATAGGGTATGTCCTGATAATTGAGCAATCCAAATAATCATGGACAGTGCTGCGACTAGACTTCCCCCTAAAAAGAATACCCTGAAACCAAGTCTGAACAATGGCCAGATAGCGTTTTCTTTTTTTGCATCTAAGATTTGCATAATTTTCTCAGTACCGGTTTCTTGTGAATCTTGACGTTATTATAAAATAAAGATGCATAAAAAATACATCTTTATTTGTTTTAAAAATATCTGTTCTGCAAAAGAAGAATGGATACAATGAATAAAATTAGTAAACCTATCAATATGCTCATTCGCTATTTTCTCTGGTTGTTATTTATTGGGTTGCAACTTGCAATTGGAATTATCATTTACCTTCAGTCTGGTAAAGATTTGGTGGGTTTTGTCTGGTTTGAACAGCAGTTGCCAGCCCAATCCCATTGGTTATCTAGTCTGGTTAGCAAGTTGCCAGAATTGTATCAGAAAGGATGGATAGCAGATCATCTTCCTGACATCTTGTGGTCAAGTGCTTGCGCCTCACTTTTGGTGGGTATCTGGGTGAGCCAGTTAACAGTTTCAAAATTATTGCTACTAGGTTTGGGCTGTGCTATTTTTTATGAAACGCTGCAGGGGCTTAGTTTTACGGGTGGCACCTTCGACTGGCTTGATATGATGTATTCATTATTAAGTGGGGCCTTGAGTACATTTATAACGTATTTGCTGTTAAAAATGCCAAGAAATGGCTCTTAACGCTTGTCTGAATATCTTATCGCTTGTGACATTAAAAGGAAGGGCAATGAAAAAAATATTGATTGCGGGGAGCTTCGTGGGGGGGCTCTTGTTATCTGGTTGCATGCCAACTTATAACACTGTAACTGTTCCTCAAAAAACCGAATATAAAGGTGTGCATCCACTTATTCTGACACAAGAACAACCAGAAACTAGCTTGACCTACCTTACCATTAATGGCTCTTATTATCTGCTTCCTGAAGAATGTTTGCTAACCCGATCCTATGGGGATATGGCTGATAACCGTCAATTTGGTGATGATGCAGAGAAACGTCAATACGGAGAGGTGGCTGATAATCGTAAGTTCGGTGACCAGGTGGAATCACGTAATTTTGGGGATGACACAGAGAGCCGTCAGTTCGGTGATGATGCTGAGAAACGCCAATTTGGTGATGATGCTGAGAAACGTCAATACGGAGATATGGCCGATAATCGCAAGTTCGGTGATGATGCTGAGTCGCGTAATTTTGGGGATGACGCAGAGAGCCGTCAGTTCGGTGATGATGCTGAGAAACGTCAATACGGAGATATGGCCGATAACCGCAAGTTCGGTGACGATGCTGAGTCGCGCAACTTTGGCGATGATGCAGAAAGTCGTCAGTTCGGAGAAGTTACGAGCCAATTCCGTTGCCTAAAAATTCAAAATATTAAAAGAGTGGTTGTTTCTGGCTTCCTGGGGCAAGAAAGTATTTTGGTGAATAACGGACTGAGCTTTTCAGGTTATGAAAGAGATGGCAAAACAATTTTATTAAAATTCTAAATAGGAGTGACTCATGAAAATTTGGGCAAAAACTATAACGAGTGTTAGTGCCTTGGCGGTAATGTTATTACTTGCAATGGGATCGGAAGATCCACCTGCCCGTTTGATTGATCAGACAAATAAATCTAAAGTGCCGATTCAATATGGCGTTGTACAAGAGGGTATGCGCATCGTTGCTGAGGATGGTTCTTTTGAACTGAAAGGAGGGCAGCGCTTTACTTCACCTTTCCAGTCAGATTTGTGGGGTTATGGCTGTAATAACTTTAGTGATAAAGACGTACTAACTAAAGCTAACGATGTTCTTCTATGTGGTGCTAAAAAAGTTAAGGTTTATTATGGTAACAACCCTGAGCCTTTATACGGAGTGCTGGCTTTAAATCAAGCAATTCAAGCTGCGCATGGCCCAGCCTCACGCTCCTATATGATTAAAATTGCTGAGGATAAAATTCAACATGCCCGGGCGGGTAATACTTCTGTTACTTTTGAATACATGAATTGGACAGAGTCAAAACGTTGGTCTCATAATTACAGCCAGCAAAAGAATGAGAAGACTTGGTACAGTTGGATCTTGTGGGTCTCGGCTTACCCAATGTGATCATTTATTACGTATAAAAAAGCCCTCATAATCGAGGGCTTTTTTTATTGCATTCGCAAGGTATTAGATTTGTAATCTACTGACTGTCCTTACAATATTTTTTTACATTTTCTCGAGCTTGCTTTAAGCGTTCTTCACGCTCTGTATCAGTTAGCATTCTACGCTCACCATTTTCTTCAATCTGTACGCGAGCTCTATTTTCTAAAACTTCCAGATTATTTTTTGCAATAGTACAATTTTTACGTGCAATCTCTTTGTTCTGAGCATCCATACCTTTCTTTTGCGCTTCCTGTCTGGCAATAACTTCATCTTGAGCGTCGGTCATGCTGTTTGATGCTGCTTCACTCTCATCATTACCGCTTTCGGCTGCGGGCTTTGGATCACTGACTCGCTGATTGATGGTTTCATAGCTTACGCCATAAGGAGGTTTCGTTTGTGTATACTTAATATTTCCCTTGTCGTCCTTCCATTTATATATAGGCTGGCTGGCACTAGCTATTGCAGAAATTCCTAACCCTAAAATGGCGGTCAAAACGATACATTTGATGTTAGCCATAACTTTCCGTTCTCTTGACTGGTTGGTTAAAAGAGTTGAGACACGTAATAAATATGACTCAAGCTTCTTCTTCAATAACCTCTAATTTATTCGTTTTAGCAAAATCTAGCAACTGTTTGAATAAATTGGGGTGTTCTAATGATAACTGGTTAGAAATTATCACGCACTTGACCCCATCAATAACGGCGGGTCTTAGGAGTGGAGAGTAAACCATCCTTCGATTACGGAAGGTACATAAATTCCCACACATGCGCTCCGCCCAGTCACTGGGTCTGAAAACACTCCCCGTTTCTGTGCGGCCCTTAATAATAAAGCGTTTGCTGGTTTGCGATTCGCTCATGTCTGGCTTTTACTTGATAAGTTGCGCGTATATTGACAGAATCCTTGTCGCTGTCAATATACCCACATCAATGCAGTGGGTTTGAAGCTATAAAGTAACACTCTACAAAACACTTCTCCAGCTGTTCTTGAGTGTGTTAATGTAATGACATCAACGATTTAGGTTCACTAGGTAATAATTTCAATGAAAGCCAATAAGCAAGTTGCACAAAAACGCGGTATTTATCTTCTTCCCAATTTATTGACAACAGCAGGTCTGTTTGCAGGCTTTTATGCGGTCGTTGCTTCAATGCAAGGTGCGTTCGCCGCTGCCGCTATTGCGATATTTATAGCTATGATTATGGATGGTCTGGATGGTCGTATTGCTAGAATGACCAATACCCAAAGTGACTTTGGTGCAGAGTACGACTCAATGGCGGACATGATCTCTTTTGGTATAGCGCCGGCTCTTGTCATCTATAACTGGGCACTCTTTGATCTGGGTAAAATTGGTTGGTTGGCTGCTTTTGTTTATGTTGTCGGTGCCGCTTTGCGTCTGGCTCGTTTCAATACGCAAGTAACAACTGCCGATAAACGATACTTTCAAGGTTTAGCAAGCCCATCGGCAGCGGCGATTATTGCAGGGCTGGTCTGGCTTGGTACCGAGTATCAGTGGCAATCACAGCCTTGGGGTATCTATATTGCTGTGATGACAATGGTCGTTGGCTTATTGATGGTGAGTAATTTCCGGTACTCGAGTTTTAAAGAAGTAGACTGGAAAGGCAAAATTCCATTTATTGGGGTTTTAATTATTGTGCTTATTTTTGTATTAATTGCTTCAGAGCCGCCACTGGTACTCTTTAGTGGCTTTGCCATCTATGCTCTTTCTGGCCCGATTATGACTTTGTGGCGGATTAAGGACATAAAAGAAGAAAGAAGACAGCGAAAACAGCAAGAAACTGAATCACCAGATGAGCAGGCCAGTTCAGAAGATAGTGAAAAGTGACGAATAATCGTTGAGAGTAGTGCCACTTCTTTAGTGGCTCTGCGTATCTAAATGTAAAAACTCACTAAACTTATACCCACCTATTAGTAATTTTAATCAAAATGGTCTTATTTCTGTTTAAATTTTGCCCGCTTTGGCGTTATAATAACCAGCTCGCAAAAATCTTTTGAAAACTTTCAAAAAGAGCTTGCGAAGTGGAAAAGGGCGCTTATAATGCGCACCACTTTCGAGGCATAAGTCGCGGAAGGCAAGTCCAGGAAGGGCGGTTTCAAAGGCGTTAAAAAAATGTTTTTGAAAAGGTGTTGACAGGAAGTTGAGGCGCACTATAATGCGCGCCGGCTCTGAGGAAACTCGGAGGCATTTCCAGGGAGAGAAATGGTTGATAATTGTTTGTTTAACAGAAAGTTAAAAAAGATTATCAAAAGCAGTTGACAGGAGGTTAGGGCGATATATAATGTGCGCCCACTTGAGCGGAGCAAGTTCTTCGTCAAGACGTTCTTTAACAGATAGATAAGACAATTTGTGTGGGCACTTATGTCGATGATGTAATCCATTTATCGATTGAGTGACCAACACCCTGAAAGACAATTCGTTCTATTTATAGGACAAAGATGTAATTCAAAGTTGGTGATTCGTCGAGTCAAGATATACCGAAGGTTTCGGCCTTCAAGAAAACTTAAACTGAAGAGTTTGATCATGGCTCAGATTGAACGCTGGCGGTATGCTTAACACATGCAAGTCGAACGGTAACATGAAAAAGCTTGCTTTTTTGATGACGAGTGGCGGACGGGTGAGTAACACGTAGGAATCTACCGAGTAGCGGGGGATAGCCCGGAGAAATCCGGATTAATACCGCATGTGCACTTCGGTGTAAAGAGGGCCTCTTCTTGAACGCTCTCACTATTCGATGAGCCTGCGTCAGATTAGCTTGTTGGTGGGGTAATGGCCTACCAAGGCGACGATCTGTAGCTGGTCTGAGAGGATGATCAGCCACACTGGGACTGAGACACGGCCCAGACTCCTACGGGAGGCAGCAGTGGGGAATATTGGACAATGGGCGCAAGCCTGATCCAGCAATACCGCGTGTGTGAAGAAGGCCTTCGGGTTGTAAAGCACTTTCAATAGGGAGGAAGGCTTAATGGTTAATACCCATTGAGATTGACGTTACCTATAGAAGAAGCACCGGCTAACTCCGTGCCAGCAGCCGCGGTAATACGGAGGGTGCAAGCGTTAATCGGAATTACTGGGCGTAAAGCGCGCGTAGGCGGATGATTAAGTCAGATGTGAAAGCCCCGGGCTCAACCTGGGAACTGCATTTGAGACTGGTCGTCTAGAGTACAGAAGAGGGGGGTGGAATTCCAGGTGTAGCGGTGAAATGCGTAGAGATCTGGAGGAACATCAGTGGCGAAGGCGACCCCCTGGGCTGATACTGACGCTGAGGTGCGAAAGCGTGGGTAGCGAACAGGATTAGATACCCTGGTAGTCCACGCCGTAAACGATGTCTATTAGCTGTTGGGTATATTAAAATACTTAGTGGCGCAGCTAACGCGATAAATAGACCGCCTGGGGAGTACGGCCGCAAGGTTAAAACTCAAATGAATTGACGGGGGCCCGCACAAGCGGTGGAGCATGTGGTTTAATTCGATGCAACGCGAAGAACCTTACCAGGTCTTGACATCCAGAGAACTTTCCAGAGATGGATTGGTGCCTTCGGGAACTCTGAGACAGGTGCTGCATGGCTGTCGTCAGCTCGTGTCGTGAGATGTTGGGTTAAGTCCCGTAACGAGCGCAACCCTTGTCCTTAGTTGCTAACATTAAGTTGAGAACTCTAAGGAGACTGCCGGTGACAAACCGGAGGAAGGTGGGGACGACGTCAAGTCATCATGGCCCTTACGACCTGGGCTACACACGTGCTACAATGGGCAGTACAGAGGGTTGCCAACCCGCGAGGGGGAGCTAATCTCACAAAGCTGTTCGTAGTCCGGATTGTTCTCTGCAACTCGAGAACATGAAGTCGGAATCGCTAGTAATCGTGGATCAGAATGCCACGGTGAATACGTTCCCGGGCCTTGTACACACCGCCCGTCACACCATGGGAGTTGTTTGCACCAGAAGTAGCTAGCTTAACATTGGGCGGTTACCACGGTGTGGTCAATGACTGGGGTGAAGTCGTAACAAGGTAGCCGTAGGGGAACCTGCGGCTGGATCACCTCCTTACAGACTAAGATTACGTAAATCTCATAAGTGTTCACACAAATTGTCTTATCCAAGAAACTTGATCGGTTGTGCAGACCATAAGTGTCTGTAACAAGACAGATAATAGGTCTGTAGCTCAGCAGGTTACAGAACACCCCTTGCTTTAGGGTAAGAGCGGTGAGGTCGGCATGCCGACCAGCGTTGAGCACAACCTACTATAAATAATAGGTCTGTAGCTCAGCTGGTTAGAGCGCACCCCTGATAAGGGTGAGGTCGGCAGTTCAAGTCTGCCCAGACCTACCAATTTAGGCTGCGAAGCCGAAATCACCGATATCAATGGGGCTATAGCTCAGCTGGGAGAGCGCCTGCCTTGCACGCAGGAGGTCAGCGGTTCGATCCCGCTTAGCTCCACCATTTCCGATCAAGGGTTAGAAGTATCAAGATGAATGAGTAGACTTATTCATCTGGGTATTTATGGCCAGAACAAGTTCTTTAACAATTTGGTAGAAGCTAGTAAAAAAATTTGTAAGCAAATTTGTATTCATCATGTTAGCGATATTTATCATAAGTCGGATAGATATCGAAGTAATAACTAGGTTGTTTGCATTATGTGATCTCAAACTATTTGGGGTTATATAGTCAAGTGACTAAGAGCATGCGGTGGATGCCTAGGCGACAGAAGGCGATGAAGGACGTGGTAGTCTGCGATAAGCCTCGGGGAGTTGACAACAAACGTTATATCCGAGGATTTCCGAATGGGGAAACCCAGCCAGTATAAGCTGGTTATCAATAACTGAATACATAGGTTATTGAGGCGAACGCGGGGAACTGAAACATCTAAGTACCCGTAGGAACAGAAATCAACCGAGATTCCGTTAGTAGCGGCGAGCGAACGCGGATTAGCCCTTAAGCTTCTAATGAGTTAGTGGAACAGTCTGGAAAGTCTGGCGATACAGGGTGATAGCCCCGTACACGAAAGCGAATTGGAAGTGAAAACGAGTAGGTCGGGACACGTGTTATCTTGACTGAACATGGGGGGACCATCCTCCAAGGCTAAATACTCTCTGTCGACCGATAGTGAACCAGTACCGTGAGGGAAAGGCGAAAAGAACCCCAGTGAGGGGAGTGAAATAGACCCTGAAACCGCATGCTTACAAGCAGTGGAAGCACGATTTAGTCGTGTGACTGCGTACCTTTTGTATAATGGGTCAGCGACTTACTCTTCAGTAGCGAGGTTAACCGAATAGGGGAGCCGTAGGGAAACCGAGTCTTAATAGGGCGCTCAGTTGCTGGAGGTAGACCCGAAACCCGGTGATCTATCCATGGTCAGGTTGAAGGTTGGGTAACACCAACTGGAGGACCGAACCCACTTATGTTGCAAAATGAGGGGATGAACTGTGGATCGGAGTGAAAGGCTAATCAAACCGGGAGATAGCTGGTTCTCCTCGAAATCTATTTAGGTAGAGCCTCACGTATTACCCTAGGGGGTAGAGCACTGTTTCGGCTAGGGGGTCATCCCGACTTACCAACCCGATGCAAACTCCGAATACCTAGGAGTACAGCGTGGGAGACACACGGCGGGTGCTAACGTCCGTCGTGGAAAGGGAAACAACCCAGACCGCCAGCTAAGGTCCCAAAGTTATCGCTAAGTGGGAAACGATGTGGGAAGGCTTAGACAGCTAGGAGGTTGGCTTAGAAGCAGCCACCCTTTAAAGAAAGCGTAATAGCTCACTAGTCGAGTCGGCCTGCGCGGAAGATGTAACGGGGCTAAGCGATACACCGAAGCTGCGGAATATACTTTTAGTATATTGGTAGAGGAGCGTTCTGTAAGCCGTTGAAGGTGACTTGAGAAGGTTGCTGGAGGTATCAGAAGTGCGAATGCTGACATGAGTAACGTTAATGCGGGTGAAAAACCCGCACGCCGGAAGACCAAGGGTTCCTGTTCGACGTTAATCGGAGCAGGGTGAGTCGACCCCTAAGGCGAGGCAGAGATGCGTAGTCGATGGGAAACAGGTTAATATTCCTGTACCGGTGTATATTGTGATGGAGAGACGGAGAAGGCTAGGCCAGCGCGGCGACGGTTGTCCGCGTTTAAGGTGGTAGGCTTGGGACTTAGGAAAATCCGGGTCCCTTTAAGGCCGAGAGCTGATGACGAAGTCCCACGGGACTGAAGTGGTTGATGCCAGGCTTCCAGGAAAATCTTCTAAACTTCAGATATACACCGATCGTACCCCAAACCAACACTGGTGGTCAGGTAGAGAATACTAAGGCGCTTGAGAGAACTCGGGTGAAGGAACTAGGCAAAATGGCACCGTAACTTCGGGAGAAGGTGCGCCGGTTTTGGTGATAGGACTTGCTCCTTGAGCTGAGACCGGTCGAAGATACCAGGTGGCTGCGACTGTTTATCAAAAACACAGCACTCTGCAAACACGAAAGTGGACGTATAGGGTGTGACGCCTGCCCGGTGCCGGAAGGTTAATTGATGGGGTTATTCTTCGGAAGAAGCTCTTGATCGAAGCCCCGGTAAACGGCGGCCGTAACTATAACGGTCCTAAGGTAGCGAAATTCCTTGTCGGGTAAGTTCCGACCTGCACGAATGGCGTAACGACGGCCACACTGTCTCCACCCGAGACTCAGTGAAATTGAAATCGCAGTGAAGATGCTGTGTACCCGCGGCTAGACGGAAAGACCCCGTGAACCTTTACTACAGCTTCACACTGGACTTAGAACCTGCTTGTGTAGGATAGCTGGGAGACTTTGAAGCATGCACGCCAGTGTGTGTGGAGTCGCCCTTGAAATACCAGCCTGGTATGTTTTGAGTTCTAACTCAGGTCCGTTATCCGGATCGAGGACAGTGTGTGGTGGGTAGTTTGACTGGGGCGGTCTCCTCCCAAAGAGTAACGGAGGAGCACGAAGGTTGGCTAATCATGGTCGGAAATCATGAGGTTAGTGTAATGGCACAAGCCAGCTTAACTGCGAGACTGACACGTCGAGCAGGTACGAAAGTAGGTCATAGTGATCCGGTGGTTCTGTATGGAAGGGCCATCGCTCAACGGATAAAAGGTACTCCGGGGATAACAGGCTGATACTACCCAAGAGTTCATATCGACGGTAGTGTTTGGCACCTCGATGTCGGCTCATCTCATCCTGGGGCTGTAGCCGGTCCCAAGGGTATGGCTGTTCGCCATTTAAAGAGGTACGCGAGCTGGGTTCAGAACGTCGTGAGACAGTTCGGTCCCTATCTGCCGTGGGCGTTGGAGATTTGAGAGGAGCTGCTCCTAGTACGAGAGGACCGGAGTGGACGAACCTCTGGTGTTCCGGTTGTCACGCCAGTGGCATTGCCGGGTAGCTATGTTCGGACAGGATAACCGCTGAAAGCATCTAAGCGGGAAGCCCCCCTCAAGATGAGATCTCCCTGAGACTTTAAGTCTCCTGAAGAGCCGTTGTAGACTACGACGTTGATAGGTCAGGTGTGGAAGCGTTGCGAGACGTTAAGCTAACTGATACTAATTGCTCGAGAGACTTGACTATATAACACCCAAGTGGTTTGTTATGTAGGCACCAACTTAGAAACAATTATTAACACCGGATATGGTGAATACTGCATACGAATTGAATACTACTTCTGCCAAATTGAAAGACTTGTAGCAAGCATAAATACTCAACGTTTTATGCTTGGCGACAATAGAGAGTTGGAACCACCTGATCCCATCCCGAACTCAGAAGTGAAACGACTCATCGCCGATGGTAGTGTGGGGCTTCCCCATGTGAGAGTAGGTCATCGCCAAGCGCTTATAATGAAAAAGCCCTAGCAGCAATGCTAGGGCTTTTTTGTTATAGGGTTGAGATAATCTTTTTTACATCAATAGGACAAGGTGCTGGTGATATGCACGTATATTGCAAATAACGTCTCATTTTTAAGCTTGCTCCCTGTAGGCGACCGACAGTCTTGTTTTACAAGGCTGGAGGGAATACCTTTAGGTATCACCGAAAATGCTCCTAGCGTTTCACCAAGGGCACTTCCAAAGGTCGTCGGCATTCACGACATCCTTGTCGATTATCGCCATACCCCTAGGGCACGCGAGAGCTTAATCAAAACCCCGTCCGCATGGTCGGGGTTTTTTATTGCTTTAAATAAAGTGAAAAAAATAGTGCTGATTGGTTGACCAGAAACCGCTACTGTTGTTTTTAGCTTTAGCATCCCTCCCTGCTGGTTACTTCTTTTCTTGTTTATCCAACTTGAATTGTGACGGACTTCACATTAATATTTGCATGGGAAATCATTTAATTGGGGATATTAAAGATGTTTAAATGCATGTTAATTCTGGCTTCTTCTTTATTGATTGCTGGTTGTGGCGACCTGTTCTTGCGATCACTTGATGAATTTAATGCTGGAATGGGGGGACAGAGAACGTGTCAATACGAAGCCGACTACCAAACAATTTACGGTGATGGTTACACCTACGAGTTTGGTGGTTATTGTAATCAATGGTTGGGGACACTCACGAATAATTCTGAGTATACGATCAAGTGCTCTCATACTTTAGACGGTAAACCTGTTAATAGTGTATATGCTGGGCCTAGACAAACAGCTGACGAGAGGTTTATTGCACAGATGGGTAATGGCTATTTACAAGCTACCTGTAAATATTGGGATAGAGCTGAAAAGTTGCAAGATAGATATAGTGAAACCCGTTACGCAGTTTATAGTTTGCTATCAAGTGGAAATTGGAAAGTTCGAATTCAAAACAATGCTAGCTTTACAAGAAAGTGCCGCTTGATGGATAGTAGAAAACGAGTCATCAAGGAGGAGGCTATCGGTAGTGGGCAGTCAACAAGTTGGTGGAACGAACCCGAGGGCACTTATTATACTCAGTGCATCAGTTAAAACAGGCCACTTATGTGGCCTTTTTCATTTCTGCAGCTTGAATTTATTGTGCTTTGTTGATTTTTACGACATCCTTTAAGAAAGTTTTGTCACGTTTAAAAAGACTATCCCGTCTTAGGTATTAGTTTAATAAAGGATTTATTCTTTGTGTCGTTCGCAACACCCTGCTCTAAACAAGTCATAAGAAAAGCTCTAGCTGGAGACAGAAATGCTTATGGTCAAATTTATAATACCTATAAGCAAGCTGTATACAGTCTGGCGTATAGGATGTTGCAAAACCCCGAAGCTGCATCAGATATATTACAGCAGGTGTTTCTGAAAGTAATGACTCGTTTAAGTGATGTTAAAGATTATTCAAAGTTTGGTTCATGGCTTAAACGTATAACTTATAACTGCGTCATTGATTTCATCAGGGCAAATGAGCGTGATACAACGGGCTTCGATGATGACCATTTTGCGGACGATGCTTTTAAGAGTCGGAATGATTCTTTAGCTGGTTTTGATCTTGATAGCCTTTTAACGACCTTGTGCGAAAGGGAGCGAGCAGTGTTGGTTTTGTTTGCTATTGAAGAATATACCCATCGGGAAATCGCCTCCAAATTGGATATCAGTGAGAGTAATTCCAAACAGATTTATAGTCGTTCATTACAAAAGTTATCCCAGTTGGCTCAATTAGAGCGTTACAGCGGTAACAAGGTTAATTCTTATGAGTAAAAATTCATCAACCGAACATCAATTTGTTTCTAAATGGCATCAGGCCAAGGAATTACCTTTGCCTGAGACTACTGATCAATCCATAGAGAAGTCCATCTTGGAGGCTTTTGACAAGCATCACTCCAATGCCGACTACGCTCAAGATAAAGCTAGTCATGGTTGGCTTTATGCTATTGCTGCTAGCCTGTTTATTGCGATTATGTCTTGGCAATTTGTATTCCAGGATCAGTTATCGAACAATGAGTTATCACAACCAAATAAGCTGTTGCTATCAGCTATTGCCGAGTCGAAACAGCTCGAAGCTTCGCTTGAAGAGCTGAAAAGTCAATCTCTTAGTGAGTTTGTCTATGTTCAAAAATTCCAATTGGAAAAAGAACTTTTGCTAATTAATCATAAGCTAGCTGAAGCCTATAACAGTCAAGATAATGTGCAAGACAAGTTGCAACTTTGGCATCAAAAAAACCAAAAGCTTTCTCAATTGAATGCACTTATGACAACTGTTAAGAATACAGCTGCCACTCATATATAGGAGTCTACTTAATGTTGATAAAATTTATTTTGATATCAATCTGCTTGTGCGGTTCTTTGAGTGCATTAGGCCAAGCTAATGAGCTTAAAAGTACTGAGGCCCAGATCCTCGCTGATGATCTGAAGCGAGAAATCAGTAGCACGCTTGCAGAAATTGGCCGCTTAGAAAAGCAGCAAAATCCCGACAGAAACTCTTTATCCATAGTGTTATCCCAGCCGGCCTATAATGTCATTAACTTCGGTGTGGTTATTGATCCCGACGTTGATACTGTCCTTTCTGTTACACCATATTCAAATGCTGAATCTCTAGGGCTCAAGGCTGGTGATGTTATTGCAAGATTGAGTGTTGATGGGACTGTTGTAACGAGTTTATCTGAAGGCCTTCAATTAAAACCTGGCAGTCTAATTGAAGCGCAGGTTAAAAGAGGGGACAACTCTTTAACATTAGATACTATCGCCCAAAGCAAAACGATTCCTGCTTGGAGTTTACAAGTTTCCTCCAATGGTTCAGCTCACACGGGACCTGAGTTGACTGGCTGCGGCTATATTTCTGTCTTCTTTAGTCCGCCAACCACTAAATACCAATATCCTGCTAAAGTATTTGAAGTGGACGGGGAAAGTGGCTTTCATTTAAGAGAGACTATAAAGCTGCCAGCAGGCTCTCATTCTCTTAAAGTTCATGAGTATATTCCTGACAACATGATGTCCCGTCGTAAGCCGAGTATTGAAAAAGCAAAAGAATTAGAATTGGTCGTAAAGCCGAACAAAACCTATCATATTGCGGCACAGTTCGAACCAGAAAAGCGGTTAAGCGTTATTAAGGAGGATTACTGGAAGCCAATTGTTTGGAAAGTGTCTGACTCAAAGTGTAAGCCGTAGCAAGCTAAACCCACGAAAGAGCAAAAAGCCTACTTATACTAAGTAGGCTTTTGCAGTTTCTAAGATCTTATTTTTGCTAAAAAGGAATTGTCTTTTTTTGCCACCAACCTGATCCCAAAGCACAGCGCTACGGATCGCTGCCAGCAATAAAGCACGAATTTTTGCTTGATTGGCAGCCTGTTCAAGGTAGCGTCCATTTCCGGTGACTTGAATTTTTGCTGAGTAGGTTGAAATGGTGTCTTTATAAATATTAGCCAACTGCTCAATCAAATCGTGGTTAATACTTTCGTGATACTCATGTAGTCGATTGGCTTGTTTAATTCTGGCCGCCATCACTTCCTGCATTTTGCTATCGGATAAAAAACGTTTTGCTAAATTAAGAACCCCAACCAAATAGCGTCCAAAATCAGCGTCTGCTTGATTGCCTGATAATTGCTCAGTAAGTACTTTAAACCCAGTATGTAAATATTTATGGTTTTTATAAATGTCTTCAGCATTGTCAGAGTTCGTTTTTAAAACACTTTCAAGCATGATTTCAAGGTCAGTTGGATCTACTTCACCTGTTCTAGCAATACTGCGGACACATTCTAACGCCTGGCAAATACCAGCCAGGGCTAGAACAATATTAGGGTAATTCGGTTGATTCATATTATCGTCTTATTTCTTTAATTATGCCGCCACCGAGACAGACTTCGTCCTGATAGAAGACTACTGATTGCCCAGGAGTTACTGCACGTTGTTTGTCGTCAAATTCTACCAGCCATTCGGTGTCATTCAAGCATTTAACCTGACATGGAACATCTTCTTGGCGATAGCGAGTTTTTGCCGTACATCTAAACTCATTAGAAGGCGCTTCTGTCGCAATCCAATCCAGCTTATCTGCAACTAAGCCGTGACTCATTAATAGCGGGTGCTCATGACCTTGGCCGACAATTAATACGTTACGTTCAAGATCTTTGTCTAAAGTAAACCAAGGCTCTTCAGATGCATCCTGTCTGCCACCAATACCTAAACCTTTACGCTGCCCAAGGGTGTGATACATCAGGCCATTATGCTTTCCAACAACTTCACCTTCAGGTGTTTCTATATTACCCGGTTGAGCAGGTAAATATTGCTGTAGAAAATCGGTAAACTTTCGCTCTCCGATAAAGCAGATTCCGGTGCTGTCTTTTTTCTTCGCTGTTACCAAACCTTGTTCTTCTGCAATCTTTCTGACTTCTGGTTTTTCAATATTGCCAACAGGGAACAGAGTCTTTGCTATTTTTTCATGGTTAACGGCATACAAGAAATAGGACTGATCTTTATTAGGATCAAGCCCTCTTAATAAGGTTGTCTTGCCATTGGCCTCACCGCGTCGCACATAGTGTCCAGTAGCGATATAGTTAGCACCTAATAACTGTGCGTAATCGAGAAAAGCTTTGAATTTAATTTCTTTGTTACACATGATGTCCGGATTTGGTGTACGCCCGGCCTTATATTCTTCTAAGAAATATTCGAAGACTCGATCCCAATACTCTGCTGCAAAATTGACTGTCCGTAACCTGATGCCAAGCTTATCACATACGGCTTGCGCGTCGGCTAAATCTTCTGCCGCAGAGCAATACTCATCAGAGTCATCTTCTTCCCAGTTTTTCATAAACAGGCCTTCTACCTGATAGCCCTGTTCTTGCAGAAGGTATGCCGAAACCGAAGAATCTACTCCGCCGGACATGCCGACGATAACGTGTGTGTTTTCTGGTGCTTTTTCAGTCATTATAAAATTACTTAGTTTGAAGCTGTTTTAAGAAGTTAATACCAGCTCTTTGCAAAGCCAACTCATTCTGGCTGCATAGTAGCGAATCAAGAGAGTACCTTTGGCCTTTGAGATAATCCTTCAGACACTGCACGATCAATCCAGTTCTATGTTGGGGCACAATGGCTAAAATATCGTCAATGGTCATCCAGTGCGCGGCAATAATATCATCATCCTCTGGAGCCAGCTCAAAGGGTTGTTCAAATGTTCCGGTAAAGCAGAAACGCTGATAATACTGATTATTAGAAGCTGGATTTAATGTATAGGTACCGACTAGCTCTGTCGGCTTGAACAGCAGGCCTGTCTCTTCTTTTACTTCTCGAATAATGGCGTCGACCAGGCTTTCGTCGGACTCTAAGTGCCCAGCAGGTTGATTAAAGACTATCTCGCCTCTAGAGGTTTTCTCTTCAACCATAAGAAAGCGATTATTATGCTCAATAACAGCTGCGACAGTGACGTGAACAGGTAGCATGCAAGCCTATTAAATACAGGATTGAAATGAGCGCGTATTTTAGCTTATTTATGGCGTTGGCTAAACCTTTTTGATCGAGCGGCCTTGTTTCTTGGTCCAACGGGGGCTTTAGGTGTAACTACTTCAGTGATGGCGTACTCACCTACATTGAGAGAGCCAAGTTGCCAGGGCCCGATTTGCACTCTGATAAGGCGTAAAGTGGGGTATCCAATGGTTGCCGTCATACGTCGCACCTGTCGATTTTTGCCTTCGCTGATAATGATTTCGAGCCATGAGGTGGGAATACTCTTGCGTTCACGTATTGGTGGGTTTCTAGGCCATACATCAGGTGTTTCCAGTAAGCGAACCTTCGCTGGCTTGGTTTTATAATTTTGTATGATAACTCCCTGCCTGAGCGGCTCAAGTTCCTTATCCTCCGGCGCACCTTCAACCTGCGCCCAGTAGGTTTTCTCCATTTTATGCTTGGGACTGGCTATTTGGTTCTGAAGTTGACCGTCATCAGTTAACAACAACAAACCTTCTGAGTCTTTGTCGAGCCTGCCAGCGGGGTAGACATTTGGGATGTCGATATAATCTGCCAGGGTGCTGTCACCAGCTTCTCCGGTAAACTGACATAGGGTATTAAAGGGTTTATTGAAAAGAACCAGTTTGCTCATAAATAGTACTGTGATTGTTTAAAATTTGTTCAAAGTTGAAGCTGCTGAATCAACCCTTGCTTGAATATCAATCGATTGTACCCATTATCTTGACCAATATCAGTATTGCCGTTGTTAAGTTTGTCGCCATTACATGCAGGCAATGAAATTTTCGCGTATAATTTGCGCCACCAACAGTTAGGGTGTACAGATAAATAGCGCCCAGGACTTTAATTCATCACGTGCTAGCTTTTGATCCGCAGCACATAAATTAGGATGCATCATGACAAGTTCAAAGATCATTTATACAAAAACTGATGAGGCCCCAGCATTAGCAACTTATTCTTTGCTACCCATTGTTGAGGCGTTTGCAAAAGCCGCTGGCATCGAAGTAGAAACCAGTGACATTTCTTTAGCAGGACGTGTAATAGCCAGTTTCCCTGAATATCTTAAAGAAGAACAGCGCATTCCTGATGCCTTAGCTCAATTAGGCGAATTAGTGAAAAAGCCTGAAGCTAACATTATCAAGCTGCCTAACATCAGCGCTTCAATTCCTCAGCTGAAAGCTACAATCAAAGAATTGCAAGAGAAGGGCTACGCACTTCCAGATTATCCGGACAGCCCATCTAATGATGAAGAAAAAGACATTCGCAACCGTTATGACAAAATTAAAGGTAGTGCGGTAAACCCAGTATTGCGTGAAGGTAACTCTGATCGTCGCGCGCCAAATGCCGTTAAAAATTACGCAAAGAAGAACCCACACTCAATGGGCGAATGGTCTAAGGATTCTAAATCACACGTTGCCAGTATGCAGTCCGGTGATTTCTTCTCCAACGAAAAATCAATTACTGTCGATGGTAACAATGATGTAAAAATTGAATTCATTGGTAATGACGGTAGCAAGCAGGTACTTAAAGAATCAACGCCTTTATTAGCGGGTGAAGTGATTGATGCCACGGTGTTGAATAAGAATGCATTGGTTAAGTTCCTGGAAGAGCAAGTTGAAGACGCGAAGAAGCAAGATGTTCTTTTCTCACTGCATATGAAAGCAACTATGATGAAGGTTTCTGACCCGATCATTTTTGGTCATGGTGTTAAGGTCTTCTTCAAAGAAGTGTTTGAAAAGCATGCCGATGCATTAGCACAGGTTGGTGCTAATCCTAATAATGGCTTTGGCAATGTTTTATCTGCTATTGAGTCTCTACCAGCAGAAAAGCGCGATGAAATTAAAGCAGATATTGAAGCGGTTTATGCTAAGAATCCAGAGCTGGCGATGGTCAACTCAGACAAAGGCATTACTAACCTGCACGTTCCAAGTGACGTGATTATTGACGCTTCAATGCCGGCAATGATTCGTACCTCAGGTAAAATGTGGGGGCCTGATGGCCAACCTAAAGACACTAAGGCGGTTATTCCCGATAGCAGCTATTCAGGTGTTTATAGTGCCACGATCGATTTCTGTAAAGAGCATGGTGCTTTCGACCCACGCACTATGGGGACGGTACCCAATGTTGGCTTGATGGCGCAAAAAGCCGAAGAGTATGGTTCACATGATAAGACTTTCGAAATGACTGGCAATGGTCATGTTCGCGTTACCGATAAAGACGGTAATGTGGTTCTTGAGCATGCCGTGGAAGAGGGCGATATCTGGCGCATGTGTCAGGTTAAAGACGCACCAATCCGTGATTGGGTCAAACTAGCGGTAACTCGCTCACGCTTAAGTGGCATGCCTGCAGTGTTCTGGTTAGATAAAAACCGTGCTCATGACGCGCAATTGATTCAGAAAGTAGAAACTTACCTGAAAGATCATGATACCAGCGGTCTTGAAATCCATATCATGTCTCCGGTTGAAGCGACCAAGTTTACGCTGCAACGCATGAAAGACGGTAAAGACACGATTTCAGTAACCGGTAACGTATTGCGTGATTATTTAACTGATTTATTCCCAATTCTTGAGTTAGGCACCAGTGCAAAAATGCTTTCGATTGTGCCACTAATGAATGGCGGTGGTCTGTTTGAAACCGGTGCCGGTGGTTCTGCGCCTAAGCATGTTCAGCAGTTTATGGAAGAGAATCACTTGCGTTGGGATTCGCTGGGTGAGTTTTTAGCATTGGCAGTTTCTTTCGAGCATATGGCTCAGACAACTAACAATAAGAAGGCTCAGGTTCTGGCCGATACGCTTGATCGTGCAACCGGTAAGTTCCTTGATAATGGCAAATCGCCATCACGTAAAGTTAACGAGCTTGATAATCGCGGAAGCCACTTCTATCTGGCAATGTATTGGGCACAGGAGCTTGCTAGCCAAACTGACGATGCTGAGTTGAAAGGGCTTTTTGCCAAAGTATCTGAAGCATTGACCAGCAATGAGGCAAAAATCGTAGAGGAGCTTAATGAGGTGCAAGGTCAGCCAATGGATATCGGTGGCTATTACAAGCCTGATGATAACCTCGGCTTTAAAGCGATGCGCCCAAGCGCAACATTGAATACAGCTTTAGAGTTGATTTAATCATCTAAGCTGCAACAAAAGCGAAAGGCGCCAATTGGCGCCTTTTTTATACCTGTAATACTTTCTATGACTACAGCAATAGGCTAACTGACTTTTAATATATCTTGCCAACGTGAAGTGTAGTGGGGTGAACAGGAGTTGGCGCGCATCGCCCAGTTTTTAGCGAATCCCAAACTGCCGAATTTTACGGTGTCTTGTCCATAGCGACGATTAATCTTATCAAGACTTTGCATCAGCTCTGGTCGTTGCGGTACGCCTTCAAAAATATCGGGTTGGAAACCATGACTATCGACAATGCCATTGAGCATGATGCCTGCCTTTTTATAAGATTCACCGGTCTTCACAATATGCCTCAAACCTTGCTCAACAGCCTGTAAGAAAATGCTGGTATCGTCGGTTGGCTCAGGTAGTTGAAGAGTGACGCTTGGTCGGTTGTGGTAAACCTGTTCTTTGCGTTGTCCGTAAAGAAAGACAGTGATGGAGGAAGCCAGCGATGATTGGTTGCGCAGTTTTTCGCAGCAACGACTGGTGTGGTGTGCAACAGCTTCTTTCAAATCAGAATAGGTGCTGAGAGGTTTGCCAAAGGAGCGTGAATTCAGAATTGATTTCTTGGGCTCGGGTAGCTCGGAAAATTTCAGACAGGGCTGGCCGCGTAATTCTAAAATAGTACGCTCCATATTGACCGAGAACATCCGTTGCAAGGTTTTATAGTCAGCGTTATGCAGATCCCAGGCAGTGTGAATTCCTTGCATGATTAGCTTCTTTGATAACTGTCGGCCAATGCCCCATATTTTAGGTATAGCAATTTTTTTTAAAACCCATTCGCGCATTTTAGGAATGGATAGATCGACTACACCATGAGATGTTGCTTTATGTTTTTTAGCAAAATGGTTGGCAACTTTGGCTAAGGTCTTGGTAGGGCCCAGGCCAACACAAATGGGCAGAGATAAGCTGTGCCAAAGTTCTGAGCGAATAGCTTGTGCGCGTTGCATTAGATCATTGGGAAAACCATCAAAACGCATAAAAGACTCATCCACCGAATAAGGTGAGACCTGATCGCAATGTTGCTCCAGTATCCAGTTAAAACGCTTGGATATATCACCATACAGGCCGTAGTTCGATGAAAAGCAGGTGACTTTGTGTTTTTGAATAATTGAGCGTGCTTCGTGATAGGGCGCTGCCATGGGAATGCCGAGTGCTTTGGCTTCATCGGACAGAGCAATAATACAGCCATCATTATTACTCAGAACAATGACAGGCTTGCCATAGAGGTCAGGTCGGAACATGCGCTCACATGACACGTAAAAGCTGTTAACGTCACATAGCGCGTAAGTCGCTTGAGCTTGACTCATTAGCGCAAGCTCCTCGCCAGGCCTGTGACCACGCCCCAAATTACCAGCTCACTTTCGCCGGTAATGGGAATATCCTTATAGGCGGGGTTTTCAGCTTGCAGACGCAAAGGGCCGCTGGTTCGTAATCGCTTTACCGTGAACTCATTATCCAGCATGGCTACCACCACATCTTTATCCTTGGCGGTCAAAGAACGATCGACAACCAAAATATCATTCTGAAAAATTCCAGCCCCCATCATGGAGTCGCCTTCTACTTTGGCAAAAAAGGTCGTGGCAGGGTTTTGAATTAACAGCTGATCGAGGCTGAGCGTATCTTCCATGTGCTCATCAACAACCCCAGGAAAGCCAGCAGAAATCTTGCCCGAATATAAAGGAATCTCAGAATATTGGCCGCTTGGTTTGAGGATGGAAACTTTGCTCATAATGACTCTTAGTGTTGATAATGATTAGACTGAAAACGCTGCTTATAACCCAATTAGATTAGCACACCAGGCTAACTTGAGTCAGCAGTAAATGGCCGTGCAAAATTCATACAAAAGATTACCTTAGTTATCATAGGCTTGATTCAGATCAAGTTTAAAAGTCTGTGCTCGATTATATTAAACCCACTTAAAGTATCGGGCAGAAGCAAGGTTGTTATCATGTTCAAGAGTAAGGCGATTGAGTTATACAATGACGGGCATCATAAGTGTTATGCCTTCAATAATCTGGTCACTGGTGAAGCGGTACAGGCTAACCAGTTTTTAATTATCGATGGCGACAAAACAGCCTTGCTCGATCCCGGTGGCGACCTGACTTATGCCAAGTTAAAGCTGGAAATTGAAAAGCTATCGCCAACCCATCAATTAAACTACATCATCGCGTCACATCAAGACCCGGACATTATCGCTTCGATTGGTCGCTGGATGATGCAAACGCCAGCAAAAGTCATATGCTCCAAGCTGTGGGAGCGTTTTCTGCCGCATTTTGCGTCGTCATTTTATAACCAGGTTAATGAAACTGAATTATCACAACGCATTATTGGTCTGGATGATGAGGGCGGTGCGATACGTTTGGGTGATAATCCTCTATACGCGGTTCCAGCGCACTTCTTACACTCTGTTGGTAACTTCCAGGTCTATGATCCTGTCAGCAAGATTTTATTCTCTGGTGATATGGGCGCCTCTATTGTTGATGACGATGATTTTAGCGGTGTTAAAGATTTCGCCGAACATATGAAATACATGAAGGGCTTCCACCAACGTTATATGGTCGCCAATAAAGCCTGTCGCCTGTGGGCTAATATGGTTGCAGAGATGGATGTCGAGATGATTGTGCCGCAACATGGCTCGCCGTTTAAGGGCAAGTTATGTATTCGACAATTCCTCGACTGGATTTCAAAGCTAGAGTGTGGCTTGGATTTATTTACCCAAAGAGACTACAGCGTCCGTATAGATAAAAGAGAAGTCGCATAGTTTTTATTTATGTTCAGAGTTTGAGAGTGATTGGTGCCTACGGGCGCCTTTTTTATATTTGACTCAGATTTGTGGTGGCAGCATACTTCAGCCTATTGAGTAATCATTGTTCATTTTCTTTGCGCAGCCAAAGAAAACGAACCAAAAGAAAGGCTGCCCCGATATTTAGGTTATGCTCCGCATAACTGCCTTCGCCTATACACGTTACTTAACGCACCATAAAATACATCACATCCCTGTGCTGAATTTTATTATTCAAATCATCCACGATTTGAATTGCTATAACGCTTAATAGGCTCAGCTAAATATAAGGGGATTTGGAAGTGTCTGTTGAAGGAGGAAGTATGGTTGAGAAAAATAAAGAAAAGTACTTTTCAAGATCTGAGATACTATTGGTAGTTATTGGAGTTCTTGGGTTCACCACTGTTGCTTTTAGTTATGTATTCAGTTTCTATGGAAATGTCTCTGGTGATATTAATGATTGGGCAAAGCTGGGTGACTTTTTTGGTGGTGTTCTTAATCCATTTGTAGCTTTTTTAGCGTTTATAGCAATCCTTATGACATTGAGGTACACAAGGGTTGCTTTAAGGCTAACAGAGCAAAGTAATAAGGCAACTATTGAGTCTTTGGATAAAGCCAATCAACTTAATGCTAAGCAATCCCTATTAGCAGAAGAGCAAATAAAGGAAGTTAAACTTAGCTCTTTGTTTAACCATATTACAAGGATAGACTCTGAGCAATCAGAACTTTTTATGAAAGAGTATCCGGAGCTAGGTGGGAATAATCTTAATGACTTGTTTTTTGAAGGTAAATTCTTTAAAAGTGATGTAGAGCTTAGCTCTAAATTTCATTGGGATAGAATCCAAGTCCTAATGAATATTGGCTTGATTTATGCCTCTTTGCTTGAGTATAAAAAATTACTTGGTAAGAAAGACAGTTTTTTCATGAGTATGGCAATGAAATACTTTAGACATATAAAAATTCCTCATGCATTATTCTCCGAAAAAAAAGAGCTTATTCCTGAGGGAATGTTTCAAACTATTGAAATATTGCATGATCTATATTTGAAAGTTGAACCAGAAGTGGGTAGCAACAATGATTGATTTACGAAGTGATACGGTGACTGTGCCGTCTGAGGATATGCGTCGTGCCATGTCGACGGCGGCGGTGGGTGATGATGTGTTTCATGATGATCCGACGGTGAATCGCTTGGAAGCCATGATGGCGGAGATGGCGGGTAAAGAAGCTGCGCTGTTTGTACCGTCCGGAACCATGTCGAATCTGGTTGCGCTAATGGCGCATTGCCAACGTGGGGAGGAATATATCGTTGGTCAGGGCTATCATACCTATCTGTATGAAGCGGGCGGGGCGCCTGTTTTGGGTAGCATCATTCCACAGCCGATTGCGGTTGAGCAGGATGGCACTTTAGATTTTGCCAAGATTGCGGCGGTGATTAAAAAAGATGATTATCATTTCGCGCGTAGCAAATTGCTGTGCCTGGAAAATACTCATAACGGTAAAGTGATTAGCCTTGAATATATGAAGTCTGCCTATGAGTTTGCTAAGTCTAAAAATTTGTCGGTGCACCTTGATGGTGCTCGCGCTTTCAATGCCATCACTGAGTTAAATTGTGAGCTTAAGGATCTGGCTCAATATGCAGATTCAATTTCAATCTGTTTATCTAAGGGGCTGGGTGCGCCGGTTGGCTCAGTTCTATGTGGCAGTAAAGAGCTGATTAAATGGGCTAGACGCTGGCGTAAGATGGTGGGTGGCGGTATGCGCCAAGCTGGCATCTTAGCCGCAGCGGGTATCTATGCCTTAGAGAACAATGTAAAGCGTTTAGCGGAAGATCATCGCCATGCCAAACAACTGGCGCAACGATTGCAGGGTATTGAAGAGTTGTCGATTAATCAGGACTTGGTACAAACCAATATGGTGTTTGTAAAAACGACAATGAATACTGCTGAAGCTCTAGCCAAATTTTTAAACGATAAAGGTATCACCGTTATCCCCGCAGAAACCATGCGTTGGGTGATGCACTTGAATGTTAGTGATTCAGATGTGGATTATATCGAAGAGCAGGTGAAGGCGTTTTTTGCCTAGTTATTGACTTGGTTGGATAGGGGGGGGCTTTTCTCAATGATTAACAGCTTGGCAGTGGTAGCTTTCAGGCTATCTCTTTTACACCAGCTGCACCGAAAGTGATAAAGCGCAATTGCAGAATAGTTCTCTCTTTGAGCTTTTCACGTTCTATGGGATTCAGATCCAGCGCTTCAGCACCTGCATTAAACACTAAGGTGACCAGGCCCTCTGCCAAGGTATAAGCAAATTCCTGCGAATACTCGGACTCGGTCATTAAGTATTCGGTAAGCTCTTCTTTGAAATGATTAATCTCTCGGGCTACTGCTTCGCGGAACTTAACCGAGGTTCCACTGCGTTCTCGCAGCAATAAACGAAAAATATTAGGATTGCGCTCGACAAACTCCATGAATGTTTCTACTGAGGTATTGATCACGCTGCCGTTTATCTCGATTCGCTGACGCGCTTTGCGCATTAATTCACGCAAAGTTAGACCCGACTCATCAACTAAAGTCAGACCTAGTTCATCCATGTCATTGAAATGTCGATAAAAAGAGGTAGGGGCAATACCTGCCTCGCGAGCCACCTCTCGTAAGCTCATGCTGGCGAAACTGTGTTCCGCAGACAGGTGCATTAGTGCCGCGTCAATAATGGCCTGACGGGTCTTTTCTTTCTGTAAAGCACGCGCTCCGGCCATGCTGCTCTCCTCAGTGGTTTCGCCTAGTATAGATAACAATAGATTAAGTGTACAGGTGTACGCTGGATTGCAATTGTCACAATCGGTAGTTATACTAGGCTAAGACTTAGCGTACAAGTGTACGCTATTTTATAGTTAGAGGCATTACATGACAGATTCCACCCAAACACATTCACAGCCCATCTGGACAAACATTATCTTTTTCGGGTTAAGTTTCCTGGCAGCCATTACCCTGGTTCCCTGGTATGGTTTTCAATACGGTTTTCATTTCTCAAGCTGGGCTTGGGGAGTAGGACTATGGTTATTCTCAAGCACAGCCATTTCAATGGGCTATCACCGCCTGTGGTCGCATCGTGCTTATGAAGCCAATCCCCTTTTACGCGTTATTCTTGCAATCGGCGGTTGCTTATCATTGCAAAACAGCGCTTTGCATTGGTCTTCTGATCACCGCATCCACCACAAACATGTTGACCATGAGGAAAAAGATCCTTATTCGGCCAGCTTAGGTTTTTGGCACTCACATATCGGTTGGTTATTAGTACGCCGTGATAATGGTCGTTATGACGAGCAGTATGATCGTTGCAAAGACTTGCAGCGTGATCCGATTGTAATGTTCCAGCATAAGCACTACTGGAAATTAAGTGTTGGTTTAAATGTTCTGGTTCCGGTTGTTTTAGGCTTAGCTTATGGCATCTTTTGGGAAATGATTCTGATCGCCGGTGTGCTACGCCTGGTTTGGTCGCATCATTTAACTTTCTTCATTAATTCGTTAGCCCACATGTGGGGCACGCGTCCTTATACAGAAGAAAACTCAGCGCGCGACAATCTTGTATTGGCAGTATTGACTGGCGGTGAAGGTTACCATAACTATCACCATAAGTTTCAGTATGACTACCGTAATGGTGTGCGCTGGTGGCACTTTGATCCATCAAAGTGGTGGATTAAATCATTGAGTTGGGTTGGCATTACTTCAAACTTGAAAAAAGTGCCGATCGAGAAGATAGAGAAAGCTAAAGCTGAAACCTTGTTGCTTAAAGCGCAAAACCGTGTTGCTAATATGCCTAATGCTGAAGAAATCATGCAGAAGCTACATGATGAGTATGAAAAACTCGTTCAACATTTAGCAGAGGTGTACGAAGCGCAAAAGCAGTGGTTAGAAGCTAAAAAGTGCGAACTAAAAGAAAGTTATGAGCGTTCAGCTTTGATGGAGAACTATCATCAGCTACGTAAGCGTTTTGAAGAGCAGAAGGCATCCTGGGTGACTTTGGCAAAACAGTATGCTTAGGTATTACTGAGTTTATAAGTAAGCAATAAAAAGGCCGTTCGATTGAACGGCCTTTTTTTTCGTGCTAAAAGCACTTCAGAACAGAGTTACTGATCAAGATACTTTTCAGCATCTAAGGCTGCCATACATCCTGTACCGGCAGAAGTGACAGCTTGGCGATAAACATGGTCAGAAACATCGCCTGCAGCAAAGACACCTTCAACTGACGTTGCTGTTGCATTGCCTGCCAGACCACTTTTAACCACGATATAGCCATCCTTCATTTCAAGCTGTCCTTCGAAGATATCGGTGTTTGGTTTATGACCGATGGCAATGAAGACACCTTGTAGCTCTAACTCTTCAATCGAGTCATCTTTAGTGCTTTTAATGCGGATACCGGTTACGCCCATATCATCGCCAACCACTTCTTCAAGAGTGCGGTGCCAATGTAAGACGACGTTGCCATTTTTGGCCTTCTCGAAAAGCTTGTCCTGAAGTATTTTTTCAGAGCGTAGCTCGTCACGACGGTGAACCAAATGAACTTCGCTAGCGATGTTGGATAAATATAGCGCTTCTTCAACCGCAGTGTTGCCACCGCCGATAACGGCGACTTTTTGTTCACGATAGAAAAAGCCATCGCAGGTTGCACAGGCTGATACACCTTTGCCCATGAAAGATTCTTCGGAAGGTAAGCCAAGATATTTGGCTGAGGCGCCAGTACAGATAATTAACGCGTCACAGGTATAGGTGCCGCTATCGCCAGTTAGAGTGAAAGGGCGGTTTTTCAGATCAACCGTATGAATATGATCGAATATCATTTCGGTGCCAAAGCGTTCTGCGTGCTTTTGCATACGGATCATAAGATCCGGACCTTGAACGCCTTCGTTATCTCCGGGCCAGTTATCAACATCAGTGGTGGTGGTTAATTGGCCACCTTGTTGTATTCCCGTGATAATAGCAGGGTTTAAATTGGCGCGTGCTGCATACACCGCAGCGCTGTATCCGGCTGGTCCAGAACCCAAAATCAGGCACTTAATATGGCGAGTTTCGCTCATCAGGTATCTCCGCTAAATTCTTGTCTATTAATAATTTTTAAGGGCAAATTGTAGGGATTTAAAGGCTAAAAATAAACCTTTATTCGATAATCTTAATCTATTGTTTCCATAGAGTCCGGGCCAGCTTGCTAGGCAAGATAAATATGCAGTCAATGCAAATATGCATTGATAATGAGTCAGATTGGCATTAGTCTAGGTAGTAGGCTTACTGCATTGGAGATTCTTATGAATGAAGAGCATCGTATTGAAGAAAAAGAGATTGATGCTGCGATCCAACAAATCGCTAGCGATGTGAATCTATATGGTTTAGACGCTGACAAAGTAAAGAAAATCTGGTTTTCAGCGCTGCTGCAACAAGTTGCCGACAACGAACTAGACAACCAGCAGGCGCATTAACAGCCTGACTGGTTTTCTTCTACGTAAGCTGCTGATAATTCGATCAGTTTCTCAAGTACCGCCACATCAACATCGGCCAGTTTATTGATATACAGGCAGGACTTGCCCGTCTTATATTTACCTAACTTACACATTAACTCCTCATACCGCTTAAAGCCAGCCATGATATAAAGGCTGATGTTTTGCTTGCGGGGAGCAAAGCCCGTTAAGAACCAATCGCCTTCACGGCCGCTGGCATACGTATAATGGTACTGACCAAAGCCTATGATGCTACCGCCCCACATTTTAGGTTCTGCTCCTGTGGCCTTTTGCATCATGCTAAGAATTTGCAGGCAGTCTTGTTGCTTTTGAGCTGGTTCAACTTGCTCTATAAAGCTGGCAACATCTTGCTCGTTTGGCTTGGCTTTGTTCTCAGATCCGGCCATGATTTATCCTTATTAAAGTAATGGGGAAGTAGCTAGGTTTCTGAAACTATTGCATATTTCTGACTATGACAAAAGTGTGACTTTTCAGTTAAATGCTAAAAAAAATCTTTACTTCTGCGGTGTATATAGTATTCTTTTCATCGCTGGTTAAAATAACAGCTATCGAATGGATACATTTTCGATGATACACCGAGTAAATCAGTGAGCCTTAGCTTCATGGATTAACTTCAAGTCGTACCTCGCTATTTGTTACCTAAGTTAGTGTCAATTTTATCTCAGTAAGACCGCCGTTTTTGGCAACAACTTTATTTTTTCAAGCAATTAGCTTTGGAGTTTTATTATGTCTAAGATCACTGGTACCGTTAAGTGGTTCAACGAATCTAAAGGTTTTGGTTTCATCGAGCAAGAGCAAGGCGAAGATGTGTTTGTACACTTCCGTGCTATTCAAGGTGACGGTTTCAAAACTTTAGCAGAAGGCCAACGTGTTGAGTTCGATATCGAGCAAGGCCCTAAAGGCGCTCAAGCTGCTAACGTAACTAAAGTATAATTTTATAGAATTGTATATTTAGATCTAAAAAACCGCGTCAAATGGCGCGGTTTTTTTATGTCCAGAATTTGATTAAGCTAGATGAAAACACACGGTAGACCATTATGAAAATTGTATATCATGCGGAAAATGCTATGGACGCAAATATCCTGGCGGGAGTCTTATCCTCTGCAAATATTTATGCGCAGGTACGTGGTGCAGGACTACAAGGTGCCGTTGGTGAAGCAGCTGCTATGAATAATGTTAAGGTCTGGGTTCACGATGAAGACTATGCTGAAGCTCGCGAAATTGTTGATGGCTGGCAATCCGCAGAATTCACTGCCGACGATGCAGACTTGTTTAATGCAGAGGACGATTATCATCAGGAGCCAGCACAATCAGAAAGCCATCTGGTCAGAGATGTGTGTGTCGCAGTAGCTATTGTTCTGTTGTTTATTGCCGCAACCATTAAGTTTTAATGCTACTCAATAACTATTTGTAAAATCAGATCAGCTTGTGATTTGTTTAGTTGAAATTTAAAGACATATTTGTGAGTCTTGAGTCCATTTTCAACGGACATTTCCACGCAAGTTCAAGACATCCAATTGCCGTCGTATATTTGCGTGGCTGTATAACGCGCAGGAGGTCTTATGTTTCAATCATTATATACAAGCACTAAACTATTTAAGGTCATCCTTTTCTCCTCTCTATTTGCTGTACCCCTGACTGTGTCAGCTGACGACAATTTACTTGACGGGCAAGCCTTCGAGATCGAAATGTTGGCAAAGGGCAGTGATAAACCTGTAGAGAATACGCTGACTTTTAAGTCCGGAACCTTTTTATCCGCAGTATGTGTTAAGCATGATTTCCCACAGTCTAAATATCTGTCGTATGAAAAAGATGGAGTGACTCATTTTGAGGTCGATGCCAAAAGTTACACCAAAGGTAATATGAATTGGAAGGGGACGGTGAACGAGAAGGGTGAATTAGAGGCTAAGGCTGCTTGGCATAAGCCTGATGCTGAGAAGCCAGTAGAGTTTCAAATAAAGGGCCATAAAAAGAAATAGATTTTAATAACAACAAAGCCGCAGATTTCTGCGGCTTTGTTTATGACTTCAAAGTTTAATCTAAAGTCATTACATGGTGTCAGTACTGATACCTAGTGCTGTTGTGGGTTCGACATACTCAAAGCCCAAGTTTTCAGCGACGGAACGCTCAGTGACTTTTCCACGGTACACATTCAGGCCGTTTAACAAATGTGGATCATCCGCCAATGCTTTTTTATAGCCTTTGTTAGCAATATTAATAATGAACGGAAGAGTTGTATTGTTTAGTGCAAAGGTCGATGTGCGGGGCACCGCGCCAGGCATATTAGCAACACAGTAATGCACCACATCATGCAGAATATAAGTTGGATCCGCATGAGTCGTTGCCTTAGATGTCTCAAAGCAACCGCCTTGGTCAATTGCGACGTCAACCAATACTGCGCCAGGTTGCATGCGTTTCACCATATCTTCGGTTACCAGTTTTGGAGCTGCAGCTCCTGGAATAAGCACGCCACCAATAACGAGATCCGCTGAAAGCACATGCTTTTCTAAAGAGTCGTGGCTTGAGTAAACGGTTTCCACTTGTGAGCCAAATTCAGCATCGATGCGACGTAATGCATTAACATTACGATCAAGCACAATAACGCGTGCACCCAAACCAACCGCCATTTTTATAGCGTTAGTGCCGACAACACCAGCACCAATGACTACCACTTTGGCAGGTTGAACACCGGGTACTCCGCCCAACAACATGCCACGACCACCGTTGGATTTCTCTAAACATTCAGCACCCGCCTGAATTGACATACGTCCAGCAACTTCTGACATTGGAGCCAGTAGTGGAAGGCCGCCTGCTGCGCCTGTCACGGTTTCATAGGCGATACACACAGCACCAGACTTAACCAGGTCTTCTGTTTGTGGCATATCTGGAGCCAAATGAAGGTATGTAAACAGAATCTGACCGTCGCGTAAGTGCTTACGCTCATTGGCTAGAGGTTCTTTTACTTTCACAATCATGTCTGCTTTGGCAAACACGTCTTCCGCAGATGATGCGATAGTTGCGCCAACTGCTTCATAATCTTCATCAGTAAAACCGATGCCGATACCAGCATTGGTTTCAACGATAACTTGATGCCCATGAGCAATCACTTCTCGAACGCTTGCTGGCACCATTCCCACGCGATATTCGTGGTTTTTAATTTCTTTAGGGACCCCAATCAACATATTTTTAGCTCCAATAAATCAAGGTTTGCCTCGAAAGAGGGTTGCGCTATTATAATGACGAAATCAAAGAATTGTTTGCTGTTATTGGTTATTTTGTAGTATAAAACACTAAATAAGTATGTTTTTAGCAAGGAAAATACTTTGAAAGTTCAGAGTGATAGCAAGCAGATATTGGACAGAATTGATCTGCGGATCCTGAATGAGTTGCAGCAAAATGGTCGGATCTCCAACGTTGAATTAGCAAAGCGAGTAGGGCTAAGTGCAACGCCATGTCTCGAGCGCGTTAAAAGACTTGAAACGAACGGGTTTATTGAAGGCTATTCTGCTAAATTGAACCCAATGAAACTGGCCGCTTCATTACTGGTTTTCGTTGAGATTCGTTTATCTAGAACCTCGCCTGATGTGTTCGAAGAGTTCAAACAGGCGGTCACCATGCTACCAACAATTTTAGAGTGCCATCTGGTGTCCGGTGATTTCGATTATCTATTGAAAGCTCGGGTAGCGGATATGAAAGCCTATCGTAAGTTGTTGGGTGAAACCCTGCTCATGTTACCGGGCGTCAGCGCATCTCGATCCTATATGGTGATGGAAGAGGTGAAGGAAACTAGCTTGTTGCCTATTAATCCCGATAAGCGCTAAAGGATTGTTCACAGTTCAGAATTCGCCACAATTAACTGCTTGAGATAGCTGAAACATGCTTTAGAATAACTGCAAATTATGAAAGGAAAGTATTTTGAGTAAAACAAAAACTAGACAATCAGCTACTCGAAAGTCTCCGCAAGCGTTGGAGTCTAAAGCGATCCTGCGCAAACGTCTCAGTGAAGGCGGTATGATCCTGTTGGTCACTTTAGCATTATTCTTTTTATTGGCTTTATTGACTTACAATCATAATGACCCCGGTTCATTTACCAATGGTAATGGCGGTCCCATTCAGAATTCTGCCGGTAAGGGTGGAGCCTGGTTTGCTGATTTCTTTTTGCACTTGTTTGGCTATTTAGCCTATTTAATCCCAATTATCTTCGCCTATTCTGGCTATATACTCTACACCGAACGCAACATTGAGCACGAGCACCCCAATGCATTCTGGGCGGTAAAAGGTCTTGGGCTCTTGATGGCGGTAATTGGTGGTGCAGGCCTATGCAGCTTACATTTCTTTGATCCTGAGATTCAGCCAAGCTATACCTCTGGCGGTATTTTGGGCGAGTTTATTATTAGTTTGACAATAGACGGACTGGGTTTATATGGCACCACCCTTATTCTATTGGCGTTGTTTTTGTCTGGCTTGACTCTGTTCACCGGGATTTCATGGTTAAGTATCATGGACAGGGTTGGTGTATGGTTTGTACAAAGTTGGAGCAAGCTCGTTGGTTGGTATGAAAATTTTAAGGATCGCAAACAAGAACAAAAGTCAGTCAAAGAGTCAGTGGTTAAGCGTCAGGAAGCGCTTAAACAAGAGAAAGTGAAACGCGAGACTCGAAGCCCAGTCAGAGTTGAGCCTAGAGTAGTGCCGTCACCAGCCCCAGCCAAAGCGGCGGCGAAAGCAAAGCAGAAGCGTTTGTTCGATGATGTACCTGTTGGGCCAATGCCGGCCATGGAGTTGTTGGACGAGCCTGAACCACCTAAGAACCATTTCTCGGAAGAGGCGCTTGAAGCGATGTCGCGCCTGGTTGAATTGAAGCTAAAAGACTTCGGTGTTGAGGCGCAGGTTATGGAAGTCCATCCAGGTCCTGTGATTACCCGTTTTGAGCTGGAGTTAGCACCGGGCGTTAAAGTTAGTAAGATTTCCAACCTGGCGAAAGATTTGGCACGTTCGCTATCAACGATTTCGGTTCGTGTGGTTGAAGTGATTCCCGGCAAAACTTATGTGGGGATCGAGATTCCTAATGAGTCACGTGAAATTGTGCGCTTACGCGAAGTCCTGGCCTGTGATGAATTTGAAAAAGTGAAATCACCCCTAAGCATGGCGCTGGGAAAAGATATTGCGGGTAACCCAGTTGTCGTGAATATGGCTAAGATGCCGCATTTGTTAGTAGCGGGTACTACAGGCTCCGGTAAATCGGTCGGTGTTAACGCCATGATCATCAGTATGTTGTATAAATCATCCCCGGATGATTTACGACTGATTATGATTGACCCCAAAATGCTTGAGCTCAGTGTCTACGAAGGTATTCCACATCTATTATGCGAAGTGGTCACTGATATGAAAGACGCCGCCAATGCCTTGCGCTGGTCGGTGGGTGAAATGGAACGCCGCTATCGCTTGATGTCAGCGTTAGGCGTGCGTAACCTTGCCGGCTATAACAAGAAAGTGTTAGATGCCATTAAGGCTGGTGAGCCAATTAAAGATCCGATATGGCAACCAACCGATGGGCTGGAAGAAGAGCCGCCAACATTAGAAAAGTTACCATCGATTGTTATTGTTATTGATGAGCTTGCTGACATGATGATGATTGTCGGTAAAAAGGTCGAAGAGCTTATCGCCCGTATTGCACAGAAAGCGCGTGCAGCTGGTATCCACCTGATTCTAGCAACGCAAAGACCGTCAGTTGATGTTATCACCGGCTTGATTAAAGCGAATATTCCTTCACGTATTGCCTTCCAGGTTTCGTCAAAAATTGACTCACGCACCATTCTCGATCAAATGGGCGCCGAGCAATTATTAGGCATGGGTGACATGTTATACCTGCCCGGAGGCTCCAATATTCCAACGCGGATTCATGGTGCCTTTGTTGATGATGATGAAGTACATCGTGTCGTTGAAGACTGGAAGCAGCGTGGCGAGCCAGATTATATTGATGAAGTTATCACCGGAAGCAGCGAAGTGCCCATTCCAGGTATGCCAGGGATGGATGGTGATGAAGACAGTGAACAGGATGAGCTCTTTGATCAAGCAGTTGCCATTGTTACAGAAACACGTCGTGCCTCTATTTCAGGTATTCAGCGTCGCTTAAAGATTGGTTATAACCGAGCTGCACGAATGGTGGAAGCGATGGAGGCTGCCGGTATTGTGTCGGAGATGGGTTCGAATGGGGGGAGGGAAGTTTTGGCTCCTCCACCACCAAAAGACTGATCCAGCTAGTTTGTTTGCCAATACTTTGTTGTTCTTTATTATGTAGTGTCGTCATTTACAAGAGCGTAAACTCCTCACGAAAGAACACAGATGGCTGCACCACTGACGCTGGATGTCGCATAGCCTTCTATAATTGAGAAAGATGTTAAGGCCTAATTCAGTATGATTAGGCTATAAAGTAGTTAACTTTGACCAGATTATGGTATCTATAATGATTAAAAGTATAAAAAATCGATTAACCCAACTTTTTTCTGCGGGTGCTTTATTATGTTTTAGTACTTTGGCGGCTGCTGATGCGCCACAGGAATTGGAAAAAAAGCTAACTGCGATTGATAGCTTTAAGGCCGACTTTAGTCAGGTCATCACGGATGAGTTCGGTACTTTGATTGATGAGTCTTCAGGTTATTTCGAACTGCAAAGACCTCAGTTATTTCGCTGGGTGGTGAAAGAGCCATTCGAGCAGCAAATTATCGCTGATGGCGTTAACTTGTGGCAGTTTGATATTGATATTGAACAGATTAATGTGTCGAGTCTTGATCAAACTTTAGCTAATTCACCAGCTGCTTTATTAAGCCAGGCGCAACTTGATGTAGCAACGAATTATGAAGTGGCTGCAGTTAAGGGCCAACAGGAAGGTGTGATGATTTATCATCTTATGCCTCGCGACCCTGATGCTTTATATGAAGTATTAATCATTGAGTTTAATGGCGATAATCTGGTTGCGCTACAGGTTAAAGACAATCTAGGCCAATCAACCTTGGTAGATTTCACCAATGTGGTTATGAATCCTGAGTTTGAAGAAAACCATTTTGAGTTTGAAATTCCGGAAGGTATCGATGTTATAGACAGTCGCGAATCAGCCGAAACTCAAGAGCTTGAGGAAGAGACTTTCTAATATCTCATGAGCGGGCAATCAAACTTATTTTCAAACTCTCCACTCAATGCTCCATTGGCTGACAGGCTACGTCCAACATCTTTAAGTGATTATGTTGGGCAGGAGCATCTTCTTGCATCAGGAAAACCTCTACGCCAGGCCATTGAAACACAACGTCCATTTTCCTTGATTTTCTGGGGACCTCCCGGTACCGGCAAAACCACCTTGGCGCGCTTAATTGCACAAAGTTCTAATGCCCATTTTATTACTATTTCAGCAGTTTTGGCTGGCGTAAAAGATATACGCGCGGCAGTGGATGAAGCGCGTCAATATCAGTCACAGGGTAAGCCAACTATTTTATTTGTTGATGAGGTGCATCGCTTCAATAAAGCACAGCAGGATGCTTTTTTACCTTATGTAGAAGATGGGACGCTGACTTTTATTGGTGCCACAACCGAGAACCCTTCTTTTGAATTAAATAATGCACTGCTGTCCAGAGCACGCGTATTTGTGCTAAAGGATCTGTCCAAAGATGCTTTAGACAAACTGATCAGTCGCGCTTTGTCTGATGAGGAACTTGGCCTTGGCAAATATCATCTATCAATTGCTGATGACAGCCGAAAATATTTAATTGATGCTGCTGATGGTGACGGCCGTCGCCTACTAAATTTTTTGGAGTTAGCCAGCGAACTTGCCCTAGCCAAAAACGAAAGCTCTCCAGTTATTGATGATGAAGTTTTAGAAGAAACTCTGACTCAATCGTTACGTCGTTTTGATAAAGGTGGTGAGCACTTTTATGACCAGATTTCAGCGTTGCATAAGTCAGTGCGTGGTAGTGATCCTGATGGGGCGCTTTATTGGTTTTGCCGCATGATTGATGGTGGTTGCGAGCCATTGTATGTAGCGCGTCGTGTTGTGCGTATGGCCAGTGAAGATATTGGTAATGCCGATCCGCGAGGTCTGACGCTAGCGCTGAATGCCTGGGATGTTCAGGAGCGCTTAGGTACTCCAGAAGGTGAGTTAGCCATAGCGCAAGCGATTATCTATCTTGCCTGCGCTCCAAAGAGTAACGCAGTCTATAAGGCTTATAACAATGCGTTGCGTGATGTCAGAAATGAACCGACCTATGAAGTGCCGCTACATATTCGTAATGCTCCAACCAAGCTGATGAAAGAATTGGACTACGGAACTGAGTATCGCTATGACCATGATGAGCCTGATGCTTTCTCTGCCGGACAAACTTATTTGCCCGCAGAAAAGGGCGATACTCGGTATTATTACCCCGTGGATAGAGGGCTGGAGAAAAAGATCGCTGAAAAGCTGGCCTGGCTCAAAACTAAAAGCGCTCAATACAACAAGGGGAACTCATGAATATAGCCGTAATTGCTAGCATAGGTCTTGGCGGAGCTCTTGGAGCCATCGCTCGATTCAAGTGCCGTGATCTGGCCGAGTGGCTCTTTGGTGAACATTATCTATGGGGAACCTTGCTTGCCAATGTCATTGGTTGTTTTATTGCTGGTTTCCTATTAATCTTTTGGCAAGCAGCACAAGTTTCCAATAGCGTACGTTTTGGCATTGTTATTGGTTTTCTTGGTGCTTTGACCACTTTCTCAACCTTTTCCGTGGAAACCTTCCAGTTGATGCAACAGCACTTGTGGCTCAAGGCTGGGCTTAATATTAGCGGCAATTTACTACTTTGCATGCTTTTCGTGTTTTTTGGTGCTTGGCTTGGTGGTAGAATGGCCGCCTGAAATTTACGGCAAACCTATAACGGATTCAAAAAAGACAATGCTTGACCCTAAACTATTACGTACCGACATTGATGCTGTTGCTAAGAATCTGGCAAAGCGTGGTTTTGAGCTTGATGTGGAGCAATACAATAAACTTGAAGAAGAGCGTAAAGCTATTCAGGTTGAAACTCAGGAATTGCAGAATGAGCGTAACTCAAGCTCCAAGTCGATAGGGCAAGCCAAAGCGCGTGGTGAAGATATTCAGCCTTTGTTAAATCAGGTTGCCGACTTAGGAAGCAAGCTTGATGCTGCTAAAGAACGCCTCAATCAAGTGATGACTCAGTTAGATGAGATTCACTACGGCATCCCAAACCTGCTGGATGATTCAGTCCCAGAAGGCAAAGACGAGAGTGAGAACCTTGAGATTCGTCGTTGGGGCGAACCGCGCCAGTTTGATTTTGAGCCTAAAGACCACGTTGAAGTGGGCGAAGCCTTAAACGGCTTGGATTTTGCCAGTGCCGCAAAAATTGCTGCCAGCCGTTTTATCGTAAAAAAAGGTCTGGTAGCCAAGTTACACAGAGCATTGATTCAGTTTATGCTCGATTTACACAGCAAAGAGCATGGTTATGAAGAAGTATACGTTCCTTATATGGTCAATGCCGAAAGCTTAACCGGTACTGGTCAGCTGCCTAAATTTGAAGAAGATTTATTTAAGGCACAAGGCAAAAATCAGGATGACCGTCCTTTGTACCTGATCCCAACCGCCGAAGTGCCAGTTACTAACCTGGTTCGTGATGAAATTGTTGAAGCCGACCAGTTACCTTTGCAGTTTGTGGCGCATACGCCATGTTTCCGCAGTGAAGCCGGTTCTTATGGTCGTGATGTACGCGGTCTTATTCGTCTTCACCAGTTCGAAAAGGTTGAATTGGTCCATATCACTAAGCCTGAAGATTCAATGGATGCGCTGGAACGCTTGATTAGCCATGCTGAGAAAGTGTTGCAGTTACTTGAACTACCATATCGAGTAGTGACACTTTGTTCTGGAGACATTGGCTTCGGTGCTACAAAAACCTACGATATCGAAGTATGGTTGCCAAGCCAGAATACCTACCGCGAGATATCCTCTTGCAGTAACACCGGCGACTTCCAGGCAAGACGCATGCAAGCTCGCTGGCGTAACCCAGAAACCGGCAAACCAGAGCTGCTGCACACCTTAAATGGCTCGGGATTGGCTGTGGGGCGTACTTTAGTGGCGATTTTGGAAAACAATCAAAATGCCGATGGGAGTATTACTGTTCCAGAAGCTTTAAAGCCTTATATTCGTTAACAGTTACTATTAGCTCGACTACCAAGCCCAGCATTGCTGGGCTTTTTTATGCTTTGGCTAATTGAATATCTTGTAGATATCTTATACCAACGCCTTAAAATTTAGTTCGATAGTCAATGAAAACATAGAGTTAGATACTTATGCCTTAAAAATCTAATGGTTTTCATGAATTTATCTTATTTTATATTCACATTTGCATTTAATTTGCTTAGACTGTCGGAGTTTGTTTTTTTAGGTTAGTGGCGAAAAAACAAGCTGTTTAGGATTTTAATAACTTATTAAAAAGAGAGGGTTCTGATGACAATTAAAAATAGTCGCATTGCTAATGCTGTCAAAATGGCTTTATTAGCAACCGCTTCTGCCTCTTTAGCTTTCAGCGTGCAAGTTAATGCTGCGGAAGAGCAGGAAGAGGGAGCAGAGGAAGATAAGGTCGAGAAAGTAACAGTTATTGGTTCTCGTATTAAGAGAACTGCGATTGAGGGGGCTCAGCCTGTAACCGTCATTACTAACGAAGACATGGCTGAGCAGGGGCATGTTACGGTTTTTGACGCTCTAACAAACTTAACTCAAAACAGCAGTTTCCAATTTGAGGGGCCTGAGTTCTCCAGTGGCTTTACTCCAGATGTGCAAACATTAAATTTAAGAGGTATCGGTGTTGGTAATACCTTATTGCTACTTAATGGGCGACGCATTTCTTCTTATCCAGCTGCATATCAATCTGATACATCTGTATTTAACTTTGGTGCTATTCCGGCGGCAGCTGTTAAAGAAATTCGTGTATTGAGCACAGGTGCTTCTGCTATTTATGGTTCTGACGCCGTTGCAGGGGTTGTTGATATTATTCTTAGAGATGATGTCGATAGTACTACAGTCAACTTGATCGTTGGTACCCCAACAGAAGCAGATTCCAATCCATTGGATACTCAATTCAAGCTTGTTACCGGTAAGACTTTTGATAATGGTAATGTAACCCTTGCTTATCAGTATACCGATAGAGACTTGATTACTTCTGGGGAGTTCGATGATTACGACTCAGATCTTGACTACCCATATGGAGACGGTGTCCTTACACGCTATGTACTGGGCCTAAACTGGTGGGATAACCTAAATGGTCGTGAGTATTACGTCGACCCTCAGGCGGGCACTTGTGAGTCAATGGAAAATGGCACGGAGCGAGCTTTTAGGCCAGTTGCCGGTTACTTCTGTGGTGATGATGGTGCCGCTCAATCTTCTTTCAGAAATGCCAAGGAGTCTCACTCTTTATTTGTGCATGGCGATTACCGATTAAATAATGATGTGCAGCTATTTGCCGATATTTTGTATTATCAAAGTGAGTCAGCTAATAACAGTCATTACTTATTCATATCAGAAGATATTCTTGATACTTCTACTATTGTAGATACAGGGTTTGGTTTCAATTATTACGATTGGTTCCTTGCTCAGCGCTTATTTACTGAAGAAGAATTAGGTATGAATTTGGATAGTCAGTTCGAAGATGAGTCTTTGAGCTTTACTGTCGGTGCCAATGGTTTCTTAGGTGAGCACCAGTGGGAAGCTGCACTTAATCGTTCTGATTATGAATATAATTCAGCGAGCCCTTGGTGGAAAGCTGAAGAGGTGTTAAATGTATTCCTTGGCGACTACCTGGGAACTGGCTTCTTTGGGGATGACTGGTGGTCTGGAACAGGGGTTCCATTTGGTTTGCGTGATAACCTTTTTGCGCCTCTAGACGACACAACTCGTCCTTTAGTTCAAAATGCTATCGGTACGCATACTTACGGTAATGAAACATCATCAACCAGTGCAAACTTCAATATTACGGGTGATTGGTTTGATAACTGGGCTGGAACGGTAAGTTATGCTGCAGTTTTTGAGTATGAAAAGCAGGACTTCAAATTTGTTCCTGATGAGCGTATCTCACAGGATCCGCCATTACCCAACCTAACAGGTTCTGGTTGGTGGAAGCTAACAGGTTATCAAGGTGGCGGTGACAGAAGTCGATATGCAGTAGGTGGTGAGCTATTGATTCCGCTACACGATACTTTTGAGCTGAACTTAGCTGCTCGTGTTGATAGTTATGATAGCCAGTCATCATCAATTGGAACAAGAACGACTCCTTCCTTGAGCTTTACTTGGAGACCAATAGATGAGTTCTTGCTTCGTGGTGGTTATACCGGAAGTTTCAGAGCGCCTGACCTAAATCAGGTGTATACAACCACAGGTTTTTATACCGGAGGCACTGATTTAGTGCAGTGTTATGAATCGTTCCTATTTGAGAATGGTTTAACCCCAGGCGATCTTCCTCCATCAGACTTTGATATCAGTGGATGTACTTCATCAACGATATTTGCTGAACGTGTCGGTGCCCAAGAGCTTGGCGGTGAGCCACTTAAAGATGAAACAGGCTACTCAGCATGGTTTGGTTTCTCAACGGATTTGACAGACGATCTTACTATTATGGCTACTTTGAACCGTATTCGTTTGGAGGACCGTGTTTTAACTGAAAGTGCTTCTGGTCTGTTAAGAGAAGAGTGGAACTGTATTACTGGCGATGTACCAGCTGAACAGTGCGCAGACAACAATGCTAGAATTGATCGTGAGGTAGATCCAAATACTGGTATTTCTTACATCTCAAGATTAAATGTTACGCCATTTAACGCGGCTGTAACCGAGATTGATAGCTTAGATGCTAGCCTTCGTTGGGGGCATAGTTTTGATACTGGACGACTTGAGTTTAATGTTGATTATAGTCATATGTTATCTAACAAGTATCAGTCGAGTGAGGATAGCCCTGAAGTCGATCTAAGAGACGATGAGTTTCTTGGCGGGTGGGATCCTCGTTCTCGAGTTACTGCTACTATGGCATGGGCAGCTGATGACTACCGAGTGGCACTTACAGCGTTCCGCCGTGGTGGTGTAACAGCATGGCGACCAAGTCAACGTGATCCTGACAGTGATTATCGTATGCGTCCTTATATCACCTATAACTTCACGGCTAATTATAACTGGTCTGATAGTTTCTCAACTGGCTTGAGAGTTAGAAATTTGTTTAACGCTAAGCCGCCTAAAGATGAAACTTTCCAATTCTTCGATTACCCATGGTATAACCACTTTGTGTATGCCGGTGCTGGTATTGGAAGAGAGCTTTATCTTGAAGCTACTTATAATTTTTAATAGGTAAGAAGGATAAAAACGCCCCGTTATGGGGCGTTTTTTTGTTTGAGATACATTATAATCATTTGTTCCCTTAACCCCCGTAGCTCATCTGGATAGAGCGTCCCCCTCCTAAGGGGAAGGTAACAGGTTCGAATCCTGTCGGGGGTGCCATTCTTCCTTGATTCTATTTATCTCTCGTATCACAATGACTTTTATTGATGACATAAATTCATAGGATCGAGTATGCAAAATTTAAAGTTAGCTTTACTATTATCTATTACCTACTTTCTTGCATCCTGTGCCTCTGGGCCAACTGAGGATGCTGAACAGACTAAATTACAAGCTGCAGAGTTTATCGTTTCAGTTGGTGAGAAGGTTGTTTTTAAAGATTCTTCGATAGAGTTTTTAGAGATAGCCAATGATTCCAGATGTCCCAAGGGAGCCCAGTGTGTAACGGAGGGACAGGCAACGCTTAATTTTATTTACTCAACACCGACCTCAGCGGAGTCTTTCGCTGTGAATACTTCTGATGATTCCGTTCGTCAATTTGGTGATGTGACCATCGGGTTGGTGTCATTCGATCCGCAACCTTCTGATGATGCCAAACTTGATCCGCAAGATTTTGATACGCGTCTGATTGTGTTTGAAGAGGGGGCTTTGGATGATGTGACCATTATTGATGTTCGCACAGAAGGTGAATATAACAATAGTCATTACTCCGGAGCTGTTAACCTACCGGTGGATACTGTCGCTGAGCGAATTTCGGAGCTGGATTTAGAAAAAGACCAAGTCATAATTGTTTATTGTCGGTCTGGGAATCGAGCCGGTAAGGCTAAAGACGCTTTAAAGGAACTGGGTTACACCGATGTTTTAAATGGTGTTAATGAAGATAGCCTGGATAAGTTATTGGATTGATTATGAATGGAAAAGTATTAGGTATCGGTGGTGTTTTCTTTAAGTGCAAAGATAGAGAAGCACTAGGCGAATGGTATGATAAAGCTTTGGGTTTTAAGATCGATCCCAGTTATGGCGGTACCAGTTTTCCTGCGACAAATATCCCTAAAGAGGGCTATACCGTTTGGGGAGCGTTTAAATCGGATACCGATTATTTTGCACCGTCGCAAAAAGACTTCATGATTAACCTAATGGTCGATGATGTGGCAGCCTGTATTAAGCAGGTTATCGCTAATGGTGGTAAGCAAGTTGGCGATATTGCTGTGGAGGACGGTTTTGGTAAGTTTGCCTGGTTTATGGATCCGGAAGGAAACAAAGTTGAATTATGGCAAATGCCAGAGCAACAATAAGTAGCTCCTCTTGTTACGAAAGTGTTACGAAAAAGCCCAGCGAGTTGCTGGGCTTTTTTATTGAAGTAGGGTGTCAGAACTGAGTAATACGTCCGTAATACTCCGGACGACGGTCTCTGAATAAGCCCCAGCTAGCACGTTGTTTCGCTACCTGGTCTAAGTCAAACTCCTGACAAAGAACTCCTTCACTGGTTTTATCCATTTCTTGGACTTTGGCACCAAATGGATCCGTGATAAATGATGAGCCATAGAAAGTGATGCCACAGGTTTCACCCTGTTCAGTGCCTATACGGTTTGAAGCCACTACAGGAATCATGTTGGCGCCACTGTGGCCTTGCATTACGCGTTGCCAGTGCTCACGTGAATCCCAGTTTGGGTCTTGTGGTTCAGAGCCAATCGCAGTGGGGTAATAAATCACTTCAGCACCTTGCAAGGCAAGAATGCGAGCTGCTTCCGGGAACCATTGATCCCAGCAGATAGCTGAGCCCATGCGGCCAAACTTGGTGTCCCACACTTTAAAACCTGTATCACCGGGTGAGAAATAAAACTTTTCCTGATAGCCGTGTCCATCTGGGATGTGCATTTTGCGGTAGTTATCCATAATGGTACCGTCAGCATCGATCATGGCCAGAGAATTAAAATGGGCATTACCGGCTTTTTCAAAGTAGCTGATTGGTAAAACGACACCTAACTGTTTAGCAACCGTAGAAAAATGCTGTAGTACACGGCTGCCAGGGTATGGCTCAGCCCAATCGAAATATTTAGGGTCCTGATCTTTGCACCAGTAATAGCCTGCAAACAATTCCTGCAAAAGAATGGCGTTTGCGCCTTGTTCTGCTGCTTGCTTGACTAGCGTTTCGCCTTTAGCAATGTTCTCATCAAAGTCTGCACTGACCGCAAACTGGGTTGCTGCAAAAGTTACTTTTCTCATAGTGTTTTCACCTATAAAGACTCGAATGTATGAGCTGATTAAATTTGGGGTTGCTGCATAGTTATGCAGTGAATGCCACCGCCACCGACTAGAATTTCGTTGGCATTAATTTGATGAATACTTCGATGAGGAAACAAGTCTGTTAATACAGATTTTGCTTCATCATCTTGTTTGCAATCGAAAGACGGCATAATGATTGCATCATTGGCAATATAAAAGTTTATATACGAAAGAGGTGCGCGAAGCCCATCTTCATAACGCGCTTCAGGCTCAGAGATCTCAATCAGTTTCAAATTATTGTCGCGAAGAATCCTGCGGTTGTCTTCGTAGATACTATAGTTTTCGCTCGATGCGTCACAGTTTTGACTGATGACTAAATCACTCTCAATAAAGCAGGCAATATTGTCGATATGCCCATCAGTATCCACATCGCCAGCAACACCTTTCTCCAACCATACGATCCGGTCAGCACCAAACTGCTCCAGTAAAACCTCTTCAATCTGTTGCTGGTTCATTGATGGGTTACGGTTAGGGTTTAGCAAACACTCTTTGGTCGTCAAAATAATACCTTGCCCATTTGAGTGAACCGCACCGCCTTCTAACACCATATCCAGCTGACGCGATTGGCTACCGCTATAGTTGATGATTTTGTCAGCAACTTTGGCATCATTATCATAAGGTGAGAACTTATTGCCCCAGGCGTTAAATTGAAAATCTAAAGCCAATGGTTTGCCGTTTTCAGCAATCCAGATTGGAGCTGTATCGCGCGTCCAGCTATCATCAATTGCCATCTCCACCAAAGTAATGGAGCTACTGAGTTTTTTTGTGGCAAAAGCTTTATGCTCAGGCTTAACCAGCATAAACAATGGCTCATAGTCAGCAATTGTATTAGCTACTTCAGCAAAAGCTAATTGTGCTTTCTCTAAACCATTAGTCCAAATTTCAGTGCGACACGGCCAGGCCATCCAGGTAGCTTGGTGAGCTTCCCATTCTGCTGGCCAACGTCTATTCAACTGAGTCATTTCAGTCTAATCCTCTAAATAGCTGTAGCCATAAATACCTTCACGTAATTCTGCCAGGTATTGACGTTGTTGTGCTTGCTCAAGGTTGCTTGCTTTGAGCTGGCGACGGTAAGATTCCAATATTGATTTTGCATCGAAATCGACATACTCGAGCATTTCATCAACACCAGAGCCGTAGTCAGTGCCGGTGATTTTGATTTCGCCACTTTCAGTAAGTATCAGATCGATGGTGTGGGTATCACCGAACAGATTATGCATGTCACCTAAAATTTCCTGATAGGCACCGACCATAAAGAAGCCGAGCAAATATTCATCGCCTGGTGTGTAAGTAGGCAGTAGCAAAGTAGGGGTAATGCCCTGTGCATTAACATACTGCTCCAATACGCCATCACTGTCACAGGTGATATCCTGAATAATCACGCTTTCTTTTGGCTCATCTTTCAGACCGACTAACGGCATCACTGGGAATATCTGATCAATCGCCCAAGCGTCGGGCAAGGACTGGAATATTGAAAAGTTAACGAAATATTTGCTCGCCAGTTTTTCATTTAATTCGTCTAACGTATTTTGATGCTCCTGAATTTCGGGCACTAATTTTTCTTTCACCAGCATTAAAATCATACGGTGCAGGCGCTCAGCCATCGCTCGTTCGGCCAAGGACAATACCTGGTGGCTGAACATGCCTTGAGCTTCTGTCAGCAAGTATCCGGCATCATGGAAGCTTTCCATCAGCTTACGATTATCTTTTGGGTTAAGTGCTTCTTGATAGCTTTCCCATAGATTCTGCAAAATCAACGGCGCATCTTCGGAAGGGGCTTCTAACTCGACTTTTTCAGGAGCCTCAGAATCAATCACATTGGCAATCAGTACCGCATGGTGTGCAGTTAGAGCGCGTCCAGATTCTGTAATAATATTTGGATGCGGCAGGTCATTCTCATTAGCAACATCATAAAAAGCCCACACCACGTTATTGGCGTATTCAGACAAGCTATAGTTGATTGAGCAATGGCTTTGGCTGCGAGTACCTTCATAATCAACACCAAGACCACCACCAACGTCTACGGTTTCGACAGGCACGCCAAGCGCATGCAGCTCAGCATAAAAACGAGCACATTCCTTAAGTGCATTCTGGATGTCACGAATTGAGGTGATTTGTGAACCCAGGTGGAAGTGCAATAGTTTGAATATGTCCACTTGGTCGCTGGCTTGAAGCGTCTCAACCAAACGCAAAATCTGGCTGGCGGATAAACCAAACTTTGAGTGATCACCGCCCGAGGTTTGCCATTTCGATTCGCCCTTAGAGGCTAAACGAGCGCGCACGCCAATAGTTGGCTTAACGCCCATGCTTTCTGCTTCTTCCAGCACTAACTGAAGCTCTGTCAGCTTTTCTACGACGATATAAACCTTATGACCAAGTTGCGTACCAATTAAAGCAGTACGGATGTACTCACGGTCTTTATAGCCATTACAGACAATGGTTGAGTTGGTGTGCTCAGATAGAGCAAGAACAGCCATCAACTCTGGTTTACTACCAGCTTCAAGTCCAATCTGCTTGTCGTTGTTATTGTTAATTGCTGCCTGGCTTTGCACAATTTCTTCGACCACGCGACGCTGCTGATTGACCTTTATCGGATAGCAGATGGTATAGCGGCCCTGAAACTCGTATTCTTTGATCGCCTGATTAAAAGCTTCGCACAAACTATTGACGCGATTATGCAAAATATCACCAAAGCGAAGCAGGGCAGGCATCTGAAAGCCTTTCTTTTGCAACTCTTTGCAGATATCTGAAAGCTCAAAGTTAAACTCTGGACGGTTGCGATTTGGCTTTACCACCAGATTTCCTTGCTCATTCAAGTCGAAATAGCCTTCGCTCCAGTAAGGAAGGTTGTAGTGGGCGCGGGCTTTGTCAATTGACCATGCGTCTTGTAGCTCTAATGGCATTAGATTTCGATCTCCTTAAAGTCCGACAGAGTGCTGTCGATACCGTGAAAATAGATAAACTTTATATACCTTGTTAGCACATAAAACTATCATTTCTATACATCAGATACAAAAAAGGCGAACTGTCTAAGTTCGCCTTTTGGTCTTCTTGCACGCTTTACTTGAGCGCCTCAATCACATATTGGGGCAGGGCAAAGCTGGCGACGTGCAGTTCAGGGTTATAGTACCTGGTACTAAAGTTAGCCTTACTAAATCGCTCTCGAATGGTCTCGACCGAATGCTGACGTAACGTTGCATCATCACTACCCCAGGAAAGCGTCATATTACCACCGATATAAGTCGGTACCGCAGTAACATAGAACCAGCGATCCTGGAAAATACCCTGGAAGCGATTGTAAGTCGTTTTGACTTCATCAATCTGCATGAAGCTAACACCGTTCTGGGTTGCTAATACGCCACCTTCATTCAAGCTGTTTTTACAGCCTTGATAGAAACGTGAGCTAAAGAGCACTTCGCCCGGGCCTTCCGGATCGGTTGAGTCAGAAATAATGACATCAAACTTTTCACCGTTCTCAGAAGTAGCATTATTCACAATAAAGTCAACGCCATCAGCAATCACAAGATTAACCCGCGGATCATCAAAAGCACCGTCAGAGTGCTTCGGAAAGTATTGCTTACACATATCCACAACGGCAGCATCAATCTCTACCATCGTGACCTGTTCAACTTCAGGGTGACGCAATACTTCGCGTAGGATACCGCCATCGCCGCCACCGATAATCAAGACTCGTTTTGCATTGCCATGCGCAAAAAGCGGCACATGAGTCAGCATCTCGTGATAAATGAACTCGTCTTTCTCAGTGGTTTGAATAACCCCATCCAGCGCCATCACATTGCCAAACTGATCATTTTTAAAAATGATCAGGTGCTGATGATCGGTTTTACTTTCGAACAAAACTTCATCAACAATGAAGCTCTGCCCGTAAGTACTGTACAGGGTTTCGATAAATCTTTTTGCCATGTCGATTAATTGCCTTAGGCTTTATTTCTCAACTTGTCCACGCAAGATTTCACTCACTTCGATTTTCGAAGGGTGGAATGCTTTGCGCAGGATTTCTACCGCTTTATGAGGTTCAGCGTCACCACACATAAAGACATCGAACGCAGCATAATCGCGCTCTGGCCAAGTGTGCACACTGATATGTGATTCTGCTAAAACGGCAACACCTGAAATTCCGCCATTAGGTGTGAAGTGGTGCATGTGGATGTGCAACAAAGTTGCGCCACATTCAACTACAGACTCACGGAAAGCTTGTTCCATCAGTTGTAGGTTATCAAGCTTTGACGCGCCCCAAAGATCAATGATCAAATGAGTGCCCGCAAAAATTTTGCCGTTTCTGTGTATGAAATGATCGTTTCGCTCATCGTTCTCGTTGACGTTCTTAAAAGAAGGCCACTGAGTTTCTGTTGCGCCAGTAGGATCAATCTCTTGGTTATAGTCGAAGTCTTTATACACTTCTTTAATCTCCTATACAGGGAAGCCATAAACAAGCTTATTTACAAATTTCTGGGGGCGTAACGATAGAAACTTCCCAGACCTACCAGGCGTGCTGACTATGTCATGTTGGCCCGAAGGGCTCATCATGCGCAAAAAATAATCAATCAGCACAAAATGGAATGTGCTTTATACTTTGTTTAGCGAAAAATGCAAGAAAATTCGAGTGGAAATAATGAAAAAACTACCGGTTATAAATTGGTTGTGAAAGAATGCAGCCTTTGTATCCCGATAAAATTTAAATGCATTTATCAAGATATCTAAATAACTAGTTGATTTTAAAAGAATGAATACGCACTATTGGCGCTTGGTTTTGTTGGCTGTTTTAGCTGTCTTTTTGATGGCTATGGTGCCGGTTATTATCAAATATATTGAGGTCGATCCGTGGCTGATCGGAGCTTTTCGGCTTGCAGTCAGTGTCGTTGGCCTGGTGTTGCTTGCCGGGTTAACCCGAAAGCCTCTTATTGCACGTCGTGAGAACTGGATATTCATCTTTTTATTGGGTTTAGTGTTCGCCACCCACTGGCTCACTTATTTTTATAGTATTCAACTTTCAACAGCTTCTATAGCTGCGATTGGCGTTTCCACCTTTGGTGCGCATTTACTGCTGTTGGGCTGGCTTGTACATAAGCAACCTCCACACTGGCTGGAGCTTTTCTGTGTATTACTGGCTTTTGTCGGCGTTTATATGGTTGTGCCTGAATTCGATATTAATGACGGCATGACTATCGGACTTATCCTTGCGGTGATATCCGGTTTCTTATATGCCTTGCTACCCCTCATGCATCAGAAATATCGTCATATTAATGGTGAGCGACGAACTTTTGGTCAGTTCTTTGTAGCTATGGTTATTTTCAGCTTTGGTCTACCACAGGTTGAATGGGGGATTCCCAAAGAGAGTTGGGTAGGGCTAATAGTGTTGGGCGTTGTCTGTACGCTGGTAGCTCATAGCCTTTGGATTAAGGTAAGTACCGAGTTGAATCATGTAGTCACTTCGGTGGTTTATTATCTTTATGTTCCTATCGCCATGCTGTTCAGTTTTGTCTTTTTGGATGAGCTTCTATCACCCCAACAGCTATTTGGAGCTGGGTTGATTATTTTTGCCAATATTCTTGGTATTTGGTTCCGTTCCAGCCGTAAGCATAGTTCTGTTTTATAGGCAGATACTCCAAGCTATTTTGGGAGCAGCATATGTTTATCCAGTACTATATCTTTTTGTATTTTGTTGATATTCTTCACATCATTATTCTGCACCGTTCCTTGCTAAACGTGAAGATATGGTGCATTTAGACATGACAGAATGTTATTCATCAGGGCTAAGTTGTTAAGGATAAATAATGATATGATGCGTGTACGACTTGTCATGTAAAGACATTAATGCAAATTTGCTGTTTTTTATCTTATAGTATATGAGATAAACAATAGATTATGTCATAATGTACCGATTTATATGACAGTGTATCAAAACAAGAAGGCAGTACTGTGAGTAAAACATTATCCCGCTCAGAATTAGCTCTCATTGACCGCGAAGGCGAGCGAATTAAAAACGGCCTATCCAATTTAGTCGATGACTTTCCAAATCATGCCAAAACCATCACCGGTATGGCTAATTGGCTCAATGCTAACAAATCTACCTGTCAGAGAATGGTAGAAACTATCAATAAAGCAGTGGATGGGCTTCAGGTCATTCACTCACTCCCTGGTCCCGCAGGTTTACGAGGTTTTATTGATTTGGCAGAGGAACATAAAGTGAATGCCAAGTTAGTAGAAGAAGCCAGAGCTATGGTGGTTCGCTTTGAAAACCTGATTTATGAATACTCTCGAAGTCACTCAGCACTGAAAGCACTTATCAAATCTTCTGATAAGAGTGCCCAAACTCAGGGTAATAAGTCCGATCAACGAAAAGCACTTTTTGAAGCATCTCGAGCGGTTACAGGGGAGCAGATGGAAAATCTGTTCTTTGCCTGTATTCTTAAGGAGAATGAGCTAGACCATAAGTTCTTGCAGCAATATACGTTGACCTTTTTTGATAATTGCGAAAAAACTGAAACTGCACGTCCTTTGGTCATTCCGGTTGGTCCTTCTGAGCAAAAGCTTGAGTTAGGAAAGCCAGAACTTATTTCTCAGGATGATAAAGTGGCGGATAAACTGGCTAGCGTCTCATTAATCGAAGAACTGACAAGTCCCAGTGTCGTTAAGAGCATCGATGAGTTCACTCGTGGAGAAAACTCAGTCATTATTCCGGCAACACCAGAACAAGCCGATGGTTTTAACATTGCAGCCATGAAAAATTATCCCGAAGAGCAATTGGGTCCTTTTTACGGCGGTAAGAAAGCTAGCTGCGTTAGTGTGCAAGTAAGAACGCCAGTTAAGAGTTTGTATATGGTGTGCTTCCTGGAGCGTAGTTATGCCATGCGCAGTGTCGCTAACGCGGGTATTTATTCGATGAATACTCAGCTGGCAACAATGATTACGAGTCCTGACGCTCTGTGGTATGACCGTTTTCATGATGAAGCTGATTTGGTTCTTTCGAGCAACGATACAAATTTTTCAGAGAAGCTAAAGTATCCAATGGCCAATGAGCTTGTGGATACGCTATTTACCGTGACCGGATGTGATCGCAAAGATTACGCTGCTTATCTGGTGAGAGTGGATTATCCAATCTGGTCGACGGCTTACCGTATTTATTTCCAATATGCGATTGATTAGCGACTATTTTTAACAGGCATAAAAAAAACGGGCTATAAAGCCCGTTTTTTTATTCAAACTTCTTTAAAAGTGTCTGAATTATTTGTTTTTTGCATCTGCTACACGTTGACGTGCTAATTCATCAGCAATCACGTTAGTAGGGCGTCCGCTAAGCTTCGAGGCTTCGAACACTTCAGTTAGAGTGCCATAAATCTCATCAACTTTGGTCAACGCAGCATCACGATTATAGTTTTCTTCGAATGATACGTTAATGATACCACCAGCATTGATGACATAATCAGGTGCATACAAGATACCTTTGCTAAGCAGAATGTCGCCATGACGATCTTCGGCTAGCTGGTTGTTTGCGGCACCGGCAATGACTGATGCTTTAATCTGTGGAAGAGTGTTGTCATTAATGACTGCACCTAAAGCGCAGGGTGCATAAATATCAACATCTAAACCATAGATATCATCAATACCTACTGCAGTCGCATTAAACTCGCTTACTACGCGTTCAATGCTTTCTTTGCTGATATCGGTAACAAATAATTTGGCACCTTCTTCATGCAAGTGTTTGCACAGGTAATAACCTACATGGCCTAAACCCTGTACGGAGATTTTACGACCATTTAAATCATCGCTACCAAATTTATGTTTGGCTGCTGCTTTAATACCTTTATAAACGCCGTAGGCAGTTACCGGAGAAGGGTCACCTGACTTGCCTTCCAAACCTAAAACGTAATTGGTTTCTTTATTGACGATGGCCATATCGTTTGGATTGATACCCACATCTTCCGCAGTAATGTACTTACCGCTTAACTTCTCAACAAAGCGACCGAATGCACGGAATAGCTCTTCAGATTTCATGGTCTTAGAGTTACCGATAATGACAGACTTGCCGCCACCCATTTTCAGGCCAGCCATAGCATTTTTGTAAGTCATGCCGCGCGATAGGCGTAAAGCATCAATCAGTGCGCCTTCGTCAGAGTTATAATCCCACATACGACAACCGCCAACCGCTGGACCCAGGTTGGTGTTGTGAACACAGATAATGGCCTTCAAGCCAGAGTCAACATCACGACAAAAAACGATTTGTTCGTGATCGTCGTATGCACGTAGATTAAAAACTGCCATAAAGAACTCCTTTAATAAGGATATAAACAAGGGAAGCCGCAAAAATTGCGGCTTCAATTAAATACAATGATTAACCCAGGTCGAACTTGATGCCCTGAGCCAGAGTGGGTTGGTCACCCCAGAAGATGGTGTTAGTTTGACGACGCATGTACGCTTTCCATGCATCAGAACCAGCTTCACGACCACCGCCAGTTTCTTTTTCACCACCGAAGGCACCACCAATTTCAGCACCAGAAGTACCGATATTGACGTTAGCGATACCACAGTCAGAACCTAGCGCAGAAAGGAACTTCTCAGCAACTTTCATATCACGTGTGAAGATAGCTGAAGAAAGACCAGCTTTAGAGTGATTTTGCATCGCAATAGCTTCTTCAGTCGTTTCGTAAGTCATGACGTAAAGAATAGAAGCAAAAGTTTCTGTTTGTACAACATCCCAGTGGTTTTCGGCGCGAATAACCGTAGGCTCGATGAAGAAACCTGGGCCATCAATCGCTTTACCACCAACTAGAACTTCACCGCCAGCTTCTTTAGCTTTAGCGACTGCATTCTCGAAATTCTTAACGGCATTAGCATCAACTAGCGGGCCCATCAATGTATTAGTATCTAATGGGTTGCCAATTTTAACTTGCTTATATGCATTAACGATTGCTGGGATAACTTGATCCGCAACATCTTTGTGTACGATTAGGCGACGCGTTGAAGTACAACGTTGACCGGCTGTACCAACCGCACCAAATACGATTGCAGGAACTGCAATGTCCATATCTGCTGTTTTATCAAGGATAAGTGCGTTGTTACCTGAAAGCTCAAGCAAGCTTTTACCCATACGCTCAGCGACTTTAACGCCAACCATACGACCAACTTCACTTGAACCTGTGAAAGACATTTTCTTAACGCGAGCGTCTTCAATGAAACGCTGTGATAACTTATTCTCTTCAGTATCGATGAACAAACAGAAGATGCCTTTAAGGCCTGCTTCTTCTAGAACTTTGTTACAGATGTTTTGTACAGCGATTCCTGTAAGAGGAGTCTTTGGAGATGGTTTCCAAACCACTGTATTACCACAGATAGCTGCGATGAAAGCGTTCCAGGACCAAACGGCAACCGGGAAGTTAAACGCCGACATAACACCAGTGATACCTAGTGGATGCCATTGCTCGTACATGCGGTGCTCAGGGCGCTCAGAGTGCATGGTTTTACCATACAACATACGAGATTGACCTACGGCGAAATCTGCCATATCAATCATTTCCTGAACTTCGCCATCACCTTCGGCTTTGATTTTACCCATTTCAGCAGAAACCAGGCTACCTAAAGCATCTTTGTGGTCGCGTAAGGCATTACCAATTTTGCGAACAAGCTCACCGCGTAGAGGGGCTGGAACTTTACGCCACTCGTCAAAAGCAGCTTCAGCTTCTTGCATAACTTTATCGTAATCTGTTGCAGAACTGGCGTTAACTTTGGCAATTACTTCGCCAGTTGCAGGATTGATCGATTCAATTACCCCTGCGTCTTGAGTGTCGGTGTAACCTTGGCCCCAACTTGCTGACTGGTTGACGGCTTCGATACCTAGCTCTTTCAAAAAATCCATAAATACCTCTAAATTCAGTTAAAACTACACTAAAGTAACTAAGTTTAGACTACTTTAGCGATAAATAATTTTGCGGCGCTACCATACCACCAGAGGGCAATTTTCGCCAGTTAATTTTGGTTTTGCTGGTTAAAGATTAGTCAATGATTGCGCTGGTCAGAGCTGTTATATCGGCTGGGGTTATGGGTGGTTGTTAATTGATTAGATTTATTAATGAAAAGGCGCATTTTTGTTGAAACACGCCTTTATAGCTCAAGGGGTTAGCTCGATGAGTTGATTGGGAGCTTAGAACTCCCACCAGCAAGTTTCCCACCACTCCAGGAACTCATCGAACTCAATATGGGTATCGTGGTTTTTATCTACCAAATCAAAACCGCGCTTAACCTGTTCAACCGTTGCATCGGGTGACAAAACCCTCAGCAGGCGTTCGAACTCCTTGAGATCGATTTGGCCGTTATTATCCGTATCGAAATAATCAAAATGTTCTTTAACGTCTTGAATATATTGATCCGTTAATGGCTTCATTGGGTCTCCTTAGCCGATTTGGGGTTAGCAGGATGTGAATGAATTGAATTATTCGTCTTCATAGGCAAAGCTGTCTTGAAGATTGGCGTTAGCCTCCGCGACACTAAAGTGATTTGGGGAGAATCCTTCACCGAACCATTCTTTAACTTCTTCATGCTCAAAATGGTTAGGCGAGCGCAATACATTGAGCAGGTGCTCGTAACCTTCCACACCACCTGCGTCTTCAGGAGGGCAGTTATTTTTACCACCAATGCACTCAACGTAGGTATCGGGTTTAGCTTCTAAGAATTCGATGAGAGTGATTTTATGATGCCAATGGTCAGCAAAGTCATAGGTATACTCAATACTGTCATCTTTGTTTTTAAAAACATCGGTGATAGTAATGTTGGCCTCATTTTGCCACTCTTCATCACCATCTCCTTCCGGGTCGATATATCCATAACGTTTTCCGTTTATCAGAAATTCGTGTTGCTGATAATCTTCCCAACCAAAAATGGCTTGAATGGCATAATGAAGGTCTTCGAGGTTAGCGTTCGGATCAATGATGATATCCCGCCAAACCGGAAGGTTAAGGTGTTCCAGTTCGATATGCAGGTGAAGCATGTTTTGCGTTTTAGTTGACATGTTGTCGTCTCACAAATGAAGCCGTCTATGGCCTCAGGTTGATAAAACATTTTCTTCTAAACGGTAGCGGACCTTGCGTTCTTCTAGATAATCCAAAACCGTTTTACAGCAGTCGGTGTGACCACCAATATGCTCAGGAGCGAACACACCTCTTTTATCAAATTTTTCTTTCACTAGCAATTGGCAAACGGCGTTGGCTGTGAAGCCTGTCGTACGCGCCATTGAGGTTTCGTGTTTAACCTTGTCATACTCGTCATACATGGTGTAAACATACTCTTTATGTTTTTCACCTTCCTGACCGCGGATAGTGACACGCATAATGGTGAACTCTTCTTCTTTCGGTTTAAGCTTCCACTCATTAATTAATATTTCAGAAGTGACTTCGAGTGGCGTAACCTCAAGGCCACGAACGGACACTTTATCTCTGCTGAAAAAACCACTGGCTTTGAGGGTTCTGATAGCATCGACATGTCCTGGATAGCGAAGTGTTTTCTCTTTCATGTTTGGCACATTATTCATGGTGAACATCAAAGAGCGTAAACCATCTGTGTTAAAGGCTTCGAGAGTTCCTATCCTATCGAACTCAACCAACTCACGATCACTTAATGCGTCGCGAGTCATCATGCGGCCTTGCTCAAAAAAGCGGGCAGGACGAGTATATTCTTCAATGACATCAATAGGGGAGAAAGCGGCTTTGTACTCAAACGGCTTTTTGCGAATTTTGGGTAAGCCACCGACCAAACATTCAAAGTGACTGACCTGCATGCGTTTATTGTGGAAGCCCAACAACAGATTATCCATTCCTGGGGCAACGCCTGCGTCTATTACAGCGGTAACCTTATGTTTCTTGGCAAGGTAGTCCAACTCTAAACAGTTTTCAGGGGAAAAAGATATATCGACAACATTTTTGCCGGATTCAATGATGTTCTTAAGAGCTTTAAAACCTAAGTGCCCGGGTACGCCACAAACGACTATATCAAAAGGCTTTACCGCATTTTTCACATCATCAAGATTAGTAACATCAAGCTCCATCGTAGTGAATGAAGGATGTCTTTTTTTAAGAAGCTTCAAGCGTGTATTACTAACATCTGCAATAGTAACGTCGAACTTTTCTGACAAGTCACGTGCAATCACGCTACCGACCATACCACCACCAATGACTAAAATATTACTCATGGATCTTCCTGATTAAATTCTTGTTCTGTGTCATGTGAGTTTAAGGGTTTTGTAATGCTTCTTGTTCTTCCAGGCTTGCTTTATGTGGGGTGACCTTAAGTAAAACCCCCATGTTAGGGTGGTCAAAATAATGTAACTCTTCCAGTTTGATTTTGCGACTTTCCGATAGCACAAAATAGCCGTGCAGTTGCTCTGGCATTTGCTGGTCAACCATGGGCTCCTGGTTCTCAGTAAACGCGAATGCTTCAACCGCATCATAGTCATACGATGGATCTGCTTCTTCGCTTTGTCCATAGTCATAGCCCGTTGGTAAACTGAGTGGCTTAAAGCCTATGACTTTATGTTCAACCAGTAAGCCTTGATTACGACTGAAACGAATAACACCATTAAATTCATCTAATCCATTTTCGTCTGGATTATCCGTTGCTGTGTAGCCTAACCAGGGTGTTTCAGCTTTATCCAGGAGCGGTTGACGCCAACCGATATGTAATAACGGACGGATATTTGGACTGGTCTTTAAGCGATCATAAACGCCATGCAGTTTTAACTCGGAGTCTGTTAATAGGGTAAATTCTTCCGGTAGCTGACTGAATAGATACTCGGTTTCAATATCGGGCAGCTCAGTTTCTTTAACCTGCGCGGAGTTATCTTGTTGGTCAATACGCTTAAAGAAGACAAATTCAATATCAAAGACACTTTGAGCAACGGAACTATTAGTGCTGAATGCTAAGCTCAAAAAGAGAGCTAAGGTAATGATTTTTTTACACATAAGTCTAATGGGTTAATGCGTTTAGTGGTTAGAGTTTACCATGAATAAAGGGAAAGCCCAGCCATAATTTTAGCGACTGGGCAGGGCGTCAAACTTTGGGATAATTCATCTGAATGTCTTTAGAAGAGGCATGAGCGAACTATGAAAGATTGTTAATAATACTGTCAATTTCTTTTAGCAGCGGCGCTATTTCTTCTTCATCAGTCAGAATCTTCAGGATAACATTTTGCTCAAATCGATAGCGCGATGGATTGAGCTGAATCAAGCGAATGAGCTTAGCCGGGTCAATTTTAGAGTCCTGGGCAAAACGAATGCGGATACCGCTGCGCACTAAGTCAATTTTACTGATACCGAGTGGTTGAACCCTCAAGGCTAATTCAGTAATGGTGAACAGGTTTTTAAGCGGTTCTGGCAATAAACCAAAGCGGTCAATAAACTCGACCTGTAAAGCATCCAATTGTTCTTTTGTTTTGGCGCTGGCGATTCTTTTGTAGAGCGATAAGCGCGTAGCCACATCACCAATATAGTCATCCGGTATCAAGGCTGGAACACTCAGATCAATTTCGGTTTTTTGCTTTAAACTTTGTTGCAAGGAAGGCTCTTTGCCTTCTTTAAGTGCTTTAACCGCATCTTCGAGCATATCCATATAAAGATTGAAACCAACCGCCTGCATCTGTCCTGATTGTTCATCGCCTAATAGCTCACCGGCACCGCGGATCTCTAAGTCGTGAGTTGCCAGCGTAAAACCAGCGCCCAGGTCTTCTAAGGAGGCGATGGCATCCAAGCGCTTCTCAGCGTCTTTGGTGATCTTGCGTCCGGCAGGAGTTAACAGGTAAGCGTAGGCCTGGTGATGCGAACGACCAACGCGGCCACGAAGTTGATGCAGCTGTGCTAAACCAAATTTATCAGCACGGTCAATAATCATGGTATTGGCATTAGGATTATCAATACCGGTTTCGACAATGGTGGTGCAGACCAGAACATTAAAACGCTGATGATAAAAGTCACGCATCACCTGTTCCAGTTCGCGCTCGCGCATTTGGCCATGGGCTAACTGAATGCGCGCTTCGGGTAGTAGTTTTCGAAGCTCTTCCGCCGTACGTTCAATGGTATCGACAGAGTTGTGCAGAAAGTAAACTTGGCCACCACGCAAAACCTCACGCAATATAGCTTCGCGGATAAGCGGCTTATGATATTCGCGAACAAAAGTTTTGACTGACAAACGTCGCGCAGGCGGGGTGGCGATAATTGACAGGTCGCGCATACCCGACATTGACATATTCAGGGTTCGCGGAATCGGTGTAGCGGTTAATGTCAAAATATCCACTTCGGTACGGAATTTTTTGAGCTGTTCTTTTTGACGCACACCAAAGCGATGTTCTTCATCAATGATTAATAAGCCAAGACGTTTAAATTTAACATCCTGCTGAATCAGTTTATGAGTGCCGACAACAATATCGACAGTGCCATCTTCAAGGCCTTTTAAGGTGGCTTGTACTTCTTTATTAGTCGCAAAGCGCGACAAGCTGGCCACTTTCATCGGCCAGTCTGCAAATCGATCACTGAAAGTCTCGAAGTGTTGTTGGGCGAGCAGGGTGGTTGGCACTAATACCGCAACCTGTTTGCCGGATTGAGCTGCGATGAAGGCAGCGCGCAAGGCCACTTCAGTTTTACCAAAACCAACATCACCGCAAACCAGACGATCCATCGGCAGGTGTGAGGTCATATCTCGAATCACAGCATTAATTGAAGTGGTTTGATCAACCGTTTCTTCAAATGCAAACTCAGCACAGAACTTACGATACTCGGTTTCGTCCAGTTGATATTGAATACCTTCCTTAGCAGCACGACGTGCATAAATATCGAGCAACTCAGCCGCCACATCTCGCGCTTTCTCGGCTGCTTTTTGGCGAGCCTTATCCCACTGTTCAGTGCCCAGTTTATGCCACGGTGCCAATTCTGGATTGGTTCCTGAATAGCGGCCTATGAGGTGTAATGACTGAACCGGCATATACAGCTTGTCGCCGCCCGCATACTCAATCATCAGGTATTCCGCTTCGATGTCGCCACTTTCTAATTTAACCAGCCCGCGATAACGACCAATGCCCTGTTCAATATGAACGACCGGATCGCCTTCTTTAAGCTCGGCCAGATTGCGGATCATGTCCTCCGCTTGATCGGCGGCTTTAGTATCGCGACGGCGAGTTTTAATGATGTGCTCGCCAAATAATTCGGTTTCAGTAACGACCGCCAAATCTGAGAGCGCGAAACCTTTGCTTAAGGGCGCAACACCAATAACCAGGTCTTTGGCTGCTGTGGCCTCATTCCAATCCTCAACCACAGAAGATTGAATGTTATTTCGTGCTAGCAAATCCTTTAAAGCTTCTCGACGACCGGGCGATTCGGTAGCGATAAAACATTGCCCAGTCCATTGCTGTAGAAAACTCCTGAACTGATTGACCTGATCTTTGGCTTTGTGATCAATCGCCATCATCGGCATCGGGCTGGCCTGATAATCAGCATCGGGACGTTCTTGCTTGATATGAACACGGATGTGTTGTTTTAGCTGTGAGTTAAGTTCGTCAGCCTCAAGGTAAAGCTTTTTGGGTTCCAGAATTGGACGCTCAATATCATGACGACGTTGTTCGTAGCGCTCGGTGATTTCGTCCCAGTAATGTTCCGCATGTAACTGATGATCACCCAAGGTGCAGATCAGTGATTGCTGTGGCAGATAGTCAAAGAAGGTATCCAGTTGTGCAAAGAACAGCGGCAAATAGTATTCAATACCGGCAGGAGAGTTGCCATTGCTGACTTCCTGATAGAGCCAGACACGTTGTAAATTAACTTCAAATTCAGCGCGGAAATTCTGCCTAAAAGCGGCGATACCTTCTTCATCCAGCGGAAATTCTTTAGCGGGCAGCAATTCGAACTTGTTAATCTTTTCATCAGAGAGCTGACTTTCCGGATCAAAGTAGCGAATGCTATCAATCTCATCATCAAAGAAATCCAATCGTAACGGCTGCTCTGAACCCATTGGGAAGACATCCAGGATCGAGCCTCTGACGGCGTATTCGCCGTGTGAAAAGACCTGATTCACGGCATGGTAGCCACTTTCTTCGAACAGTCTGCGCACTTCGTGCATATCCAGTTTTTGTCCGGTGTGGACAATCAGACTGTTTTGTTCGATGTATTCCTGAGGTGGTAAACGTTGCAGAAGCGTGTTGACGGCAATTAACACAATGCCTTGCTTTAAACGCGGCAAGTTATAAAGCGTCAGCAAACGCTCTGAAACAATGTCCTGATGCGGCGAAAAGTTGTCATAAGGCAGAGTTTCCCAGTCAGGGAACACTAATACCGGAATGTTCGAATCTTTACCCAGAAAGTAGCGAATTTCTTTTTGCAATTGCCATAACGCAGGCGTGTCATCGCTGATGACCACAATCGGCTGATCGCGTTGTTCGGCGAGCTTGGCAAAAGCTAGCGCACGGCTGGAGCCGGCCAGGCCATCCAGATAATGGACAAAATTGGTTTTATCAGTGATCTGAGGTAAATCGAGCTTCATGCCAAATGACTAGTAATTGTTAGAATTGCCGCGGAATTATAGCGATCTTGACCGGATCTTGATAGTGGGCATGAATATATCCAATAACTCGTGTCAGGAATGCGAATGCTTTCATAGGATGGGTTAACGAAGTGTAACCCACGGCGGTATTGGTGAAAGTTCTGATTGATGGGTTACGCCTTTGGCTAACCCATCCTATATTCCTGTTACTTTAATAGCTATCGTAGGCTGGTGATGAGCGAAGCGAATCCCAGCAAAGCCTTTTAGAACATTCAAAAAAGCTGGGATTCGCTTCGCTCATCACCAGCCTACAATTAAGAGCACATCCCAACGAGCCTGTGTTTAGACAGGTACATAGGCGAGCGCCTATCAAATTCTGTGCTCATCATAGGATGGATTAGCCTTTAGAGCGTAACCCATCAAATAATTAAAGTTTATTGTTGCCAAGCTGGCTACGCTTTATATTTGCAGAAGTGCGGCAATACAGCTATCTTATTTATTACTAAAAAGTAATCACTTAGGGAAAGTATGAGAGTCACATTCAAACAGGCCGAAGACTTCGAAATCAGTGCTGGATTTTTTATAGCAGCCTGGAAAGTTTGGTTTAAACGGTTCTCGCCTACCCATGATGCACAGCGCCATGCCTGGAAATACGGCAAGATGCCAATTGGGCTAAGCGACAGCAGCCTGAGTGATCTTATTCGTGAAGATAGACGCTTTACCCTCGAAGTTCTCGCCCGAATGATGGTGCCCTGGGCTTATCGTAATAATGCACAAGTCAGTGATACTTTCCTGCGCGACCATATCGAATTTCTTCAGCAAACCACCATTGGCTATGACTCCGGAAGTGAAGAACCGGCTGCTTGCCTCAGTGATCATGCGTTGGCCTTGTGGGATAGCATGAGTTTTGCCGAGCAAGATACCTATATGAATTACGCAGAAGCGCGTGTTCAGGCTGATATTGAAGTAAAATCTGATGATCCGGTGGTACTTGACGATCAAGGTATCGAATTGATTGGTGAAGATACTTATCCGCCTTATGTACCTGAAAAAGATGCGGACGATTTAGAGTTTGTTCGTGCGCTGGTACGTTGGATTGAAGATGCACCTTATCAGGCCTATTACCTGAAGAAGCCAGCAGGAGAGGCTGTCGCTGGCTGGCATGATCGCTTGCTTGCTTACTTCTGGCCCAAGCCACGCATCAGTTATGCCTTGCACTATGCTGCTGTTGATCCCTTGTCTTACCGAGCCAATGAGTTGGCTAAAACCCTGGAACGGGGCGAAGATTGGGATGAGGAGTGGCGCGAGATGGCAGTTAAAACTGCGACAGAGCTATTTAATGTTAGCGGTACACCACAGAAAGACGTCACCGTCGACAATGTCAAACAGGTGATTAAGGCAGCCATTAACGCTGATGCAAATTCCAATGCAAAAATGAACAGCGGCTGGACTTATTTAGCAGGGTTATGCACTGCACACCTGGAAGGCCAGCAAGGGCGTTTGCCACTGATAAGCTGGAACAGTCGTGTTGCCAGCTCGGTCATATCCCGGCTCGATTTCCTGCTCGCCGAAGCAGGTGTCACTGAACTTGGCAGTCGCTTCAAAAATATTGGCACCGTTCCCGGCTGGGGCGGCACAAGACCACGCCAATACACCCTCGAATGGCCAAAAGGCTATCGCTCATGGAAAACGCAAATAGCCGCCAGCAAATTGGCTAACCAAATCGTTCATATACTTAATACTGAAACCAAGCCCAGCGGTGAAAGACGCTACCGATTAATGCCACTTGCCGGAGGTGGGAAAGGGCCCTGGACAGTGAGAGGAGTTCAAAGAGTATTGTTTTCGGATGGGTATTAATCAGCTCTAGCAAATCTTAGATAAAAAAAGAATACAAATGGATACAAAGATCTACAGATTATATAAGTATCCATTAGTTGTTTTAAAACATAAGCTTATTTGGCTTCGTTATATCCGTAGATAAATGCGAGATTGCATTGATTTGGCAAAAACTATAAAATCGCTCACAATTTTAAAACATCAATTAATATCCTGCATGGAAGCTAAAGATTCCCTTAATAATTCTTATCTTAAATAAGCCTTCCATCTTTTAATATTTAGCTGTTGGGGAAAAAATGGACAACTCTATCCGCATTGCATTCATTGCAATTCTTCTATCTATTTGTTCGATAGTTTCAGCCGAGATCGTAGACTCAGATAATGATGGCTTAGACGACAGTTGGGAAATAGAGCACTTTGGAAACCTAACCCAAACCTCTGAGGGAGAAGTAGACGGTGATGGTTTTACCAACCTGGAAGAGTTTTACGCGGAGACCGATCCGTCCGATCACAGCAGCAGTCCAGCGGTCACACGGGTGGACTTTGAGTCGGGTGCCAAGCCAGTGTACTGGGGGCCTTATTCGAGCTATAACCGCTGGGCGTTGACTCAGGACAACCCCATATCGGGTAGCCAGTCGTTACGCTCCTACCCGCAGGCCGTTAGCCAGCGTAGTTCAGAAGTTGAGATTAAGGTGACCACCGAAAAAGGTTTTATCAGCTTTGATTACTCGGCGCAGAACCCAGACTATTGTTGCGACCAATATAACCTTTATATCAATGGTAACCACGTAAAGAGTTTCTCCCAGGGCGAAGGGCGTGCGGTCTTTCCGTTAGAAGCTGGCGTCAATAAAGTTCGTTGGCGTTACTATCGTGGTAATAACCCTAATGGTACCTTCATCATCGATAACGTGGTAATTACAGCGGTAGAGCCCAGCGCTGATGTTGACACTGATAATGATGGTCTGAGTAATCTAGCAGAATGGCAGCTCGGTACGGATGCAACTGACGCGGATACCGATAACGATGGCATGCAGGATGGCTGGGAACATACGCATGGCTTTGCGCTGTTAGATCCTTCTGACGGTGTCCAGGATCGAGATAATGACGGCTTTACCAATGAAGAAGAGTCTTATGCGGAGACCGATCCTTCTGATCCCAACAACAGTCCGGCAGTCACACGGGTGGATTTTGAGTCGGGCGCCAAGCCGATGTACTGGGGGCCTAACTCAAGCTATAACCGCTGGGCGTTGACTCAGGACAACCCCATATCGGGTAGCCAGTCGTTACGCTCCTACCCGCAGGCCGTTAGCCAGCGTAGTTCAGAAGTTGAGATTAAGGTGACCACCGAAAAAGGGTTTATCAGTTTTGATTACTCAGCGCAGAACCCAGACTATTGTTGCGACCAATATAACCTTTATATCAATGGTAACCACGTAAAGAGTTTCTCCCAGGGCGAAGGGCGTGCGGTCTTTCCGTTAGAAGCTGGCGTCAATAAAGTTCGTTGGCGTTACTATCGTGGTAATAACCCTAATGGTACCTTCATCATCGATAACGTGGTAATTACAGCGGTAGAGCCCAGCGCTGATGTTGACACTGATAATGATGGTCTGAGTAATCTGGAAGAATGGCAGCTCGGTACGGATGCAACTGACGCGGATACCGATAACGATGGCATGCAGGATGGCTGGGAACATACGCATGGCTTTGCGCTGTTAGATCCTTCTGACGGTGTTCAGGATCGAGATAATGACGGCTTTACCAATGAAGAAGAGTTTTATGCGGAGACCGATCCTTCTGATCCCAACAACAGTCCGGCAGTCACACGGGTGGACTTTGAATCGGGCGCCAAGCCGATGTACTGGGGGCCTTATTCGAACTCTAATCGTTGGGTCTTGACTCAGGACACTCCTATTTCAGGCAGCCAGTCGTTACGCTCCTACCCGCAGGCCGTTAGCCAGCGTAGTTCAGAAGTTGAGATTAAGGTGACCACCGAAAAAGGTTTTATCAGCTTTGATTACTCGGCGCAGAACCCAGACTATTGTTGCGACCAATATAACCTTTATATCAATGGTAACCACGTAAAGAGTTTCTCCCAGGGCGAAGGGCGTGCGGTCTTTCCGTTAGAAGCTGGTGTCAATAAAGTTCGTTGGCGTTACTATCGTGGTAATAACCCTAATGGTACCTTCATCATCGATAACGTGGTAATTACAGCGGTAGAGCCCAGCGCTGATGTTGACACTGATAATGATGGTCTGAGTAATCTAGAAGAATGGCAGCTCGGTACGGATGCAACTGACGCGGATACCGATAACGATGGCATGCAGGATGGCTGGGAACATACGCATGGCTTTGCGCTGTTAGATCCTTCTGACGGTGTCCAGGATCGAGATAATGACGGCTTTACCAATGAAGAAGAGTTTTATTCGGAAACCGATCCTTCTGATCCCAACAACAGTCCGGCAGTCACACGGGTGGACTTTGAATCGGGCGCCAAGCCGATGTACTGGGGGCCTAACTCAAGCTATAACCGCTGGGTATTGACTCAGGACACTCCTATTTCAGGCAGTCAGTCGTTGCGCTCCTATCCGGAAGCGGTCAATCAACGCTATTCAGAGGTTGTGGTTAAGGTCGCGAACGAGAAGGGTTTTATCAGCTTTGATTACTCGGCGCAGAACCCCGATTACATGCATGATAGCTATCAGTTCTTCGTGAATAACAGAGTGGTAAAGGCCTTTAGCCGTGGCGAAGGGCGTGCCGTTATTCCGCTAGCAGCTGGAACTAACTCGTTACGGTGGCGTTATGTACGAGGCAGTACTCCAAATGGTTCCTTCACCATTGACAATGTGGTAATTACAGCGGTAGAGCCCAGTGCTGATGTTGACACTGATAATGATGGTCTGAGTAATCTGGAAGAATGGCAGCTCGGTACGGATGCAACTGACGCAGATACCGATAACGATGGCATGCAGGATGGCTGGGAACATACGCATGGCTTTGCGCTGTTAGATCCTTCTGACGGTGTCCAGGATCGAGATAATGACGGCTTTACCAATGAAGAAGAGTTTTATGCGGAAACCGATCCTTCTGATCCCAACAACAGTCCAGCGGTCACACGGGTGGACTTTGAATCGGGCGCCAAGCCGATGTACTGGGGGCCTAACTCAAGCTATAACCGCTGGGTATTGACTCAGGACACTCCTATTTCAGGCAGTCAGTCGTTGCGCTCCTATCCGGAAGCGGTCAATCAACGCTATTCAGAGGTTGTGGTTAAGGTCGCGAACGAGAAGGGTTTTATCAGCTTTGATTACTCGGCGCAGAACCCCGATTACATGCATGATAGCTATCAGTTCTTCGTGAATAACAGAGTGGTAAAGGCCTTTAGCCGTGGCGAAGGGCGTGCCGTTATTCCGCTAGCAGCTGGAACTAACTCGTTACGGTGGCGTTATGTACGAGGCAGTACTCCAAATGGTTCCTTCACCATTGACAATGTGGTAATTACAGCGGTAGAGCCCAGTGCTGATGTTGACACTGATAATGATGGTCTGAGTAATCTGGAAGAATGGCAGCTCGGTACGGATGCAACTGACGCAGATACCGATAACGATGGCATGCAGGATGGCTGGGAACATACGCATGGCTTTGCGCTGTTAGATCCTTCTGACGGTGTCCAGGATCGAGATAATGACGGCTTTACCAATGAAGAAGAGTTTTATGCGGAAACCGATCCTTCTGATCCCAACAACAGTCCAGCGGTCACACGGGTGGACTTTGAATCGGGCGCCAAGCCGATGTACTGGGGGCCTAACTCAAGCTATAACCGCTGGGTATTGACTCAGGACACTCCTATTTCAGGCAGTCAGTCGTTGCGCTCCTATCCGGAAGCGGTCAATCAACGCTATTCAGAGGTTGTGGTTAAGGTCGCGAACGAGAAGGGTTTTATCAGCTTTGATTACTCGGCGCAGAACCCCGATTACATGCATGATAGCTATCAGTTCTTCGTGAATAACAGAGTGGTAAAGGCCTTTAGCCGTGGCGAAGGGCGTGCCGTTATTCCGCTAGCAGCTGGAACTAACTCGTTACGGTGGCGTTATGTACGAGGCAGTACTCCAAATGGTTCCTTCACCATTGACAATGTGGTAATTACAGCGGTAGAGCCCAGTGCTGATGTTGACACTGATAATGATGGTCTGAGTAATCTGGAAGAATGGCAGCTCGGTACGGATGCAACTGACGCAGATACCGATAACGATGGCATGCAGGATGGCTGGGAACATACGCATGGCTTTGCGCTGTTAGATCCTTCTGACGGTGTCCAGGATCGAGATAATGACGGCTTTACCAATGAAGAAGAGTTTTATTCGGAAACCGATCCTTCTGATCCCAACAACAGTCCGGCAGTCACACGGGTGGACTTTGAATCGGGCGCCAAGCCGATGTACTGGGGGCCTTATTCAAATACCAATCCATGGAGTGTTACTCAGGAACAACCATTATCGGGTACTCAATCCTTGGCAACTACCGGCTCCGGTTCGACATACACATCAAGTACAGAAATTAAGGTTCTGACAGAGAAAGGGTTTATCAGTTTTGACTATGCTTCAGAGAATGACGGTTATGCTTATGATCGCTACTATGTCTATCTCAATGGGAATTATGTAAAGCAATTTTCCAGAGGCAGCAGTGGACGAGTTGTACTCGAACTCGGTGCAGGCGTGAATACTCTCCGTTGGTATTATCACAATCGGACAGGTGCTCCTGATGGACGCTTTGTAATCGATAATGTGGTGATTACTGTTGCTGATACTGATACCGATAATGACGGTATGGATGATAGTTGGGAGCTATATTATTTCGGAAAGCTGGAGCAAACAGCAGAAGGTGATCCCGATAGTGATGGCTTAACCAATATAGAAGAATTTCAAAATGATACACATCCCAAAAAGTTAGATACAGATGGTGATGGGATATCAGATGGTTGGGAAGTTGAGCATGGTTTTGATCCTAATGACTCCACCGACGGAGTTATGGATTCTGATGGAGACGGCTTTACTAACCAGGAAGAGTCCTATGCCTTGACCGATCCGCATGATGCCTCTAGCTATCCTGCGGTCACGCTGGTGGATTTTGAGTCGGGTGCAAAGCCGATGCACTGGAGGGCTTATTCTAATACTACCCCCTGGAGTTTGACGCAGGAACAGCCACTATCGGGTAGTCAATCCTTGGTAGCCACTGGATCTGGCTCAACGTACGATTCATCAAGTATAGAAATTAAGATTCTATCAGAGAAAGGCTTTATCAGTTTTGATTATTCTGCAGAGAATGACGGATATGCTTACGATCACTACTATGTCTACCTGAATGGCAATCTCGTAAAGAGTTTTTCTAGAGGTAGTAGTGGGCGCGCCGTAATAGAACTCAGCGCGGGAGCGAATACTCTCCGTTGGTATTATCACAATCGTAGCAGCGCTTATAATGGACGCTTTGCAATCGACAATGTGATGATCACAGCGGTAGAGCCCAGTGACGAGGCTGACAGTGATAGTGATGGTTTAACTGATAATGAAGAGTGGCAACTAGGAACTAATGCCGAGAGTTCTGACACTGACGATGATAGTATCCCTGACCCTTGGGAAGTCACCCACGGTTTTGATCCATTAGATTCTAATGACGCTTATGATGATCCTGATTTAGATGGATTTACCAACGCAGATGAATTTTGGGGCAATACAGATCCCAATAGTGATTCCAGTTTTCCTAAAGGTGTTCAAGTTGGCTTTGAAGGCACAGAAATTCAGCCTCTAGAATGGTCCATGGGAGGCAATACAGATTGGTTCATCACCGATGGGCTAGCATCTTCAGGGCTACAAAGTTTGCAGTCGGGTGAGGTCAGTGCTGGGCAAACATCTGAAGTTCAGGTTATGCTGAACTCTTATGACGGATTTGTAAGGTTCGATGCGAGACTAGAGAACTCTTGCTTCTATAATAATAAGCTTACCGTCTATATTGATGGAGAGCTTGAATATTCAATCATAAATAAAGATGTCACTCACTTTAAAGCCCATTATATAAAATTGGAGCAAGGGCTTAGAGAAATTCGATGGGTATATGAGGCAGACAGAGTTTGTGACAGCTCTGCCAACAGAGCCTTTATCGATAACATTTTCATCACTGCTGACAGTGAATATGACGCCACGCCTCCCGGTCCGGTAGCAATTAATCTATCATCTGCAACAAGTGGAACCGAGGTGGATATTAATTGGGGCGATTATGATGAGCTGTCTAACGGTGGCGATATTGCATCATTCTCAATCTATCAATCTGATACCGCATTCAACAATATTGCTGATGCAACTTTCGTTGCAAAAATCAGTGGCAACTCAAGGCAATATCAAGTTCAAAATTTAACCAGAGATACTGAATATCACTTTGCTGTGGTTGCTACTGATATTTCAGGAAACGTTGATCCTAATGTTACGTCATATTCAATAACAACAGTTGATACTCAAGCACCGATGGATGTTGGAGCTATTAACGTTGTCTCTTATAAAGATTCTGCAGCTTTAACATGGGCGGCATCGGCTTCTGACGATGTTGCTTCATACCAAGTTATTGTTAATAACACTAGCACAGTGTCGGTTCCATCCTCGCAGCTGTCTTACACCATCACTGGTTTGTCTCCGAGCACAGTGCATGATGTCCGTGTAAAGGCAGTAGATAATCACGGCAATATAAGCTCGGGTACTTATAAAAGAGTTGCTACTTTATATAACAATCCAGAAATCAACTACGCCGAAGCGTTAAGCGGTAAAGTTCATTTAACTTGGAATTCAGCCGGACCTGCACTTGGTATTTGGAATTATCGAATTTATGTCAGCGAGCAGCCGATAACTGACATTTCAAAAATCAGTCCTGTACTGTCACGTTCTTCAAGCTATACAGACGCAACAATTGCACAGCTGACTAATGGCAAGACTTATTACTTTGCTGTTGCGGTTCGTAACATTAATGGATATGAAGACTCAGTAGTAACCAGTGTTTTGGCCACTCCTGGTGATGACACCCAAGGTCCAAATATTACGTCCATAAAATGGAACGGTGCTGAATTAGCAGATAACACTACCTTTACTAACAATGGTGTGCTTTCTGTAGCTGCCTCCGATCAAAGTGGTGTATCACGAGTTACCGTCCATATCGATGGTAATCTTCATAGCACAATATTTAATTCAGGAGCTTCTTTTGATACCTCGATATCAATGGAGTCATTGACAGATGGTACGCACATAATTGCGATTACAGCGTACGATACTCTTGATCTGACTAACGAAGAAAGTCGCTCAATTATCGTTGACTTGGCGCCACCAGCTGCTCCTGAAATCACTAGTCCTGCAGCTGACATTGCTACTAATGAAGAGACCTTGAAGCTTGAAGGGCAGGGTAGCGGTTCCGACTATCAGGTGTTCAATAATGGGCAAAATGTTTCTGACTGGACTTCTTTCAATGATGGAACATTTAGTCACGATGTTACTTTAACCGAAGGTGAAAATAAGCTTACAGTTAAAACACGCAACCGTGGTGGCGAAAGCCCATTGAGTAATGTTCGTACCATTACTTTAGATTCAACGGTACCAGAATCGCCAACGGGCTTAATAGCTCAAAGTAAAGAAGCTGGTCAAATTACTTTGACCTGGAATCCGGTTAATGACACCAATGTGGCTGGTTACGATATTTATCGTAGCGATGTTGAGTTTGTCGATATCAATAATGCCCAGCGCATTAACAATAACCATCTTACAAAAACGTCATTCACTGACTTACCGTTCCATGACGGTAATTATTTCTATCGAGTTGTTGCTATTAACGATATTGAAACACCGAGCGTACCATCAAATATGGTCACAGGTATTGCTGATTCATTAGCTCCAACTGCATCGATTTCTTATGAGCCTCTTGGTAAGCATGATGGCGTCAACAATGTTTATGGACAGGGTGATGTTAAAGTTACCTTGGATGTTTCTGAACAGTTACTGACAACACCATTCTTGGCAATCAAGCCTGCCAATGCGAGCATCAGAATGCTTAACTTAGAAAAAGTATCTGATACGCAGTATTCTGCAGTCTTTACGATTGATGACTCAAATCAAACTGGCCAAACCGTAGCAACTTTCTCAGCCAGAGATCGTGTTGGTAATCAGGGAACAGAGGTTGTTGAAGGAAAGAGCATTGTTATTGATGCATCGGGCCCTGCTGTTGCAGAAATGACTTTGTCACCAACGCATCCGATTAAGAATAGCGAGCAAGAGCCTGTTAGCATTACGATTAATTTAAAGCTTAGCGAAGCAATCAAAGCAGGTGAGTTCCCAACATTGCAATATGCTTTGAGCAATTCAGCTCCTGACTTTGTTGAGATTAATAATATCAGCCAGGTTGATGACTTAAACTGGAGCGCGTCAGTGACTTTACCTTCTACAGCGGGTTTGGAAGTTGCCGAGCTATTACAGTTTAACTATTCGGGCGTAGACGCACTTGATAATGAAAGTAATCAACTGCCGAGTGATCTTCAGTTCCAAGTTTACCAGGGTGACTTACCGCCGCTTGATACACCTTTTGGTTTGAAGGCTAGCGCAACACAGAACGGTATTATCGAACTTAGCTGGTACGCCGTTCCGGAAGCCTCTGCGTATCAAATTTATCGACAGGCTCCGGGTGAAACTTCGTTAACTGCTTATCAGCGCGTAGAAGATGCCACATCATTTGCCGATCAAACACAAAGTGATGATGTTTATCAATATGCGATTGCTTCGATTCGTTCAGCAAACGGGGAAGAGACGTTTAGTGCACAAAGTGAAGTGGTTTCTGCAAGTTCGGATAGTGTTCAACCCGACGCTCCAACGAACCTTGAGCTGGAACTAACACCTGTTGGTGTGCAAGTTACCTGGGAGTTGAGTGCATCGGATGATATTGAAAGTTACTCATTGTATCGAGCCGAGACACAACCGATCACGACTATTGATGGCTTAGAACCAACTATTGAAGGTATCCCGGCTTCCAGCCCATCGGTTGTTGATCCAGAACCTATGCAAAATCTACCAGCTTACGTTGTTGTAGCAGTAGATAAAGTTGGCAATACATCCGAACCAAGTAATACAGGCTATTTAAATATCGATTTATTGCCTGTTTCGAACTTAAAAGTCGTTCAATCGAATGCCGAACATCCGGTCATTAGCTGGACGCATAACTCTAATGATTTGTTGGGGTATGACTTCTACCTGGGCGATAAAGAAACCGGCTTAAAACTCAATCAGGAACCTTTAGTCACTCCTGAGTATGTTGATACCGGCTTTGCCAACCAATCACGTCAATACTCAATTGTTGCTATTGATAATAATGCTGTTGAGAGTATGGCCCGAACAATCACTTTACCTGAAGTAGACATCTCGCTTAATGAAGGTGAAGTCATCACGAAAAACGTGATAAATGAAGTGTCATTCACGGTAACAAATCGCAGCGACTCTACGATTACCAATAGTCGACTGTTAATGACTATTGCTGGCAAGCAGCACACCTCACAACCATTCGCTATTGAGCCTGCAACTTCTGAGCAAGTCGATCTAATTGTGGGTGGCTACTCTTCATTAAGCCCGCTAACGCAATATCAAGTTGCCTTGGTCAGCCAGCCGAATCAGGGTGAAGAAGTTCGTATTGAGCGTGAGAAAGACATCGAAGTTGTGGCTGGCTCGTTGGTATTAAATCTTGAAACTCAAGACTTCCTGAGAGGCGGTAAAGGTCAGATGCGCTTTAGCCTTGAAAATACCGGCCAGGCAATGATGGAGATTATTACGGCTCTAAACAGCGGTAATAAAAACTCTCCTGATATAAAACTTCTGCTTAAAGATCTGGATGGTAACGTATTAACCACTCAGGACTTTAGGCAGTCGGTTGGTGAAGGTGTTATCACGCTGCCAACTAAAGAAACCGTTGCACGGATCGAAAGTGGTAATAAGTTCACTACCGATTGGTTTGAAATGGATGTTCCTGCTGCGGCTCCTGAAAATGTTGTTCTTGAGTTAAAGATCAATAAAATTCATCGAGACGTGGGCAAAGAAACTCATGTTGAGCTACAGGGCGTTAACACCACAACGCAACTATCCTTGATAGATACACCTTATACCGGTGGCGCTGTCGTTATCACGCCTGAATCATCATTCGGTGACGAAGATATTCAGATTGCTGGTAAAGCAATAGAGCGTGAAACTACTCAACCATTAGCGTTTGTACCTTTAAAAGTGGTTATCAATGTTAACGGCTTTGAAAAAATTGCTGATGTCACCACTGATTCAGAAGGTGCCTTTACTCACTTGTATTCTCCTGAAAGTGGTGAAGCGGGTATCTATAAAGTGTCAGTGATACATCCAGAGCTAACGGATAGACCTGAGCACGGTACTTTCGTAATCAGTAAAGTGATTATTAACCCTAATAATCTCAATGTGACCATCCCGAAAAATTACTCGCAGCAACTTCCGTTGACGGTTCGAGCTGGCTCTGGCACAGAGCTAACCAATGTTAGGTTTGAGCTAAGAGCGCAAGATCAGACGGACGGTGTTTTGCCGGAAGATATCTCACTTGAGTTCGCCGCCCCCGTTTCTTTAAGCTCTGGGCAATATAAAAAGCTAGCCGCAACAATGATTGCTGGTGATAACGCCTTAGAGCAGGGGCAATTCAAAATAGCTCTGATTTCTGATGAAAGTGGCGCTGAGCCATTGGGCTTTGCAACGGTCAAATACAGCCTAACCGAAGCAACTCCAGCGCTTTACTATGCACCAAGTTTCGTCGAAACAGGTTTAACCCTGGACGGACAGGTAACGGAATCCATCACGCTTGAAAACCGTGGTGTTGATGCTATGCGCGACATCCAGCTTGAACTACTGAGAAATGATGATTATTCAGCGCCAAGTTGGATTAGTCTGACCGTGGCTAATAATTTCGGAGAGCTTGCGGTGGGCGAGAAACGTCCTGTTGGTATCAATATCATGCCGCAAGGTCAGGTTGCTCCCGGCGTGTATGAGATGAAGCTAAGGGTGCTATCAAGCAACCACCCAACGCGCGATATTCCAATCTACGTTTCGATAACAGAGAGTGGTCAGGGCGGTTATCAATTTAAAGTATCCGATATGTACACTGCGACACTGGATGATAACGGTAATCTGATTCAAGGATTGTCTGGCGCGACCATTCGTATGCAAAATGAAGACGTACCAAGCATCGAATACAGCTTAACTACGGACAATATTGGTGAAGCTTATTTCGAAGACATTCCTGCCGGTCAATACAGTTATTGGGTGTCAGCCAATAAGCACCAGGAAAAACACGGTCGAGTTCAAGTCAGACCTGGCATTGTTCGTAATGAATCAGTGTTCCTTGATTACAATCTAATCAGTCTTGAATGGTCGGTCAGAGAAATAACCATTGAAGACCGCTATGAGATTATCTTAACCGCGACTTATGAAGTGGATGTTCCTGCTGCGGTAGTTGTATTGGAGCCTTCGTCAGTGACATTACCGGATATGGAACCAGGCGATGTCTTCTATGGTGAACTGTCATTGACGAACCATGGCTTAATCCGTGCGCACAATATCGACTATAGCTTCCCAAGTACTAACCAATATTTCCAGGTGGACATGATGACCAGTGCCTTGCCGGATAGTCTCGAAGCTAAAGAAGTGGCCAGTATTCCATACCGCATCACTGCACTGGAATCACTAGAGCCAGAAGTGGATGGCTCTGGCGGTGGTTGCTACACCTTGCGTATGTGCTTTGGTAGTAAAGCCGATTATACCTGCGCCAATGGTGATGATTCGAATACGCAAAGCCAGACTTGCTGGATAAAAAGCTATGGTATCTGTGAACCCGGCGGCGGCGGTGGCGGCGGTGGCGGCTGGTTCGGCGGCGGAGGTGGCTACGGCGGTGGCGGCTATGGCGGCGGTGACAATGACCCCGATCAGGAGCCTCTCCCACAATGTCGAGTCCCTTGTGAAGACTGTGAAGCTAAAGCCAACGGCGGCGGTGACCAATAATGGATATGAATAAAGTGATAATAAATGCTGAAGCTATTGTTAAAGGTAATCCTATGAAAAAGTTGCTCTCTTTGAGTCTGGTATTAATGTGTCTTTTAGTGAGCACAAAGCTCAGCGCTATAGAAGTTATTGACAGCCGTCCTGATTACAGTGGCGGTACTTATGAAGAATACACCATGGACATGAAGGTGAAAGTTCTTGGTGGTTATGTCTCTATCAAGCGGCATTATGGCCAGGATGGCTGGTTATTGCATCCCAACTGGCAAAGCCTCAAGTTCTACGATGCAGCTGAGAATAAAATTGTTCTTGCTGAGTATTATCAAGATCCGGCCAATACGCATGCCGATCTCATCATTGGTGAGATTAAGCGTGAGCGTTATGTTTATAAACCGCTATCCAGCCAAAACAAGTCAACTTTCAGAGACCAGTATGATCCTAGCAAATCGATTGTAAAAACTGAGACGGGTTACCGCTGGGAAAGCAGAACTGGTGACTGGATTGAATATGATCAGTACGGTGTGGCGCAAAAGTATGGCAACAAAAATGATGTGACCGTTACCTTAGTTCGAGATGAGAAAAATAGAGTTAAAGCCATTCAGGACCATTTCGGTAGCCAAGTTATCACTATTGATTATAGCGTTGCTAATCAAATAACAGTTACGGATTATGATAACCGTACTTTAATTTATCACGGTAGTTTCCCGTTCATCAGTAAAGTTACTGATGTTCGCGGCAATGACTGGCAATACGAATATACCGAGATCAAAGGCAAAAAATACCTCAGTAAAAAAATCGATCCTGAGAATCGCGAAACAACTATTGGCCACGAGTTAGTACCGGGCAGTGTACAAACCATCATTACCGGTGATGACAACCCGACCTGGACGCTTGAAGAATATACCGACCCTGATACTGGCGAGACAGTAGTCCGAGAAAGAATGGTGGAAAGTGACTCTTCAGCATCTCGCAGCCAATTTGTTCCTGCCATGGTGATGTTCACTCATCTTATTTATGACGATGGGGCACGCGTTGACTTTAAGTATTATTACAACCAACAAACTAAAACCTACTCATCGGTCAGTAAAACCAGTGACGGAATTCACCGCGATCAATGGTTTGGCCCAGACGGTAAGCTAAAGCGCTCATCTGTTGGGGGTAAACTACTCTTTACCCGCGCAGAAAGTCAGGATGGCTCAAAGTCGATACGTGTTGACGCAGAAGGGCGCAAAGTCACGACTCATTATGATCAATGGGAAAAACCCACCAAGATCGTTGCCGCTGATGGTTCTACAACGACATACAGTTATCACCCACAATTCAGTTATCCAGTCGAAATTATAGACGCTCGTGGTGTAAAAACCACCAATGAGTTTGACGCGAAAGGTAATTTAATCCGCGTGACTCGTGCAAAAGGCTCAGGCAACGAACGGATTACTGAGTTTGAATACGATGCTTATGGACAGGTTAAGTTAGTTCGTCAAGTAGGTAATGCTGTAACAGACACAGCAGAAACCATTTTTGATTATGATGACTATGGCAATATCATTAAAGTGACTGACCAAGAAGGTTTTGAAAAACTCTATCATGAATATAACGCTTTGGGGCAAGCAGCTAAATTTACCGATGGTCGCAAAAAAGTATGGTCATTTGTTTATGATAATGCTGGAAACTTAAAAGAACGAAGCAGCCCACTAGGATTTAAAAACACCTTTGTTTACGACAAAGTTAATAACCTAAAAGAAACGACCGATGCAGAAAGCAATCCTTCCAGCTTTATCTACGACGTTCGTAATCGACTGACGACTGCTACTAATGCTCTTGAAGAAACTTATGAAATAAGATATGCACTGGATGGCATGCCAAAAGAAGCGATAAATCGAGAAGGTCATAAAACCTTGCTCCAATATGATTTACAGCGTCGTCTGAAGTCTGTTAATAACGAAGAAGGCTTATTTACTGAATATCACTATAAAAATGAAGATTCTCACGCTTTATCAGACTTGGATTCAATTATTACCACTAATGGTAAGGTCAAGTTCCAACTCGATCAACGTGGCCGAATAGTACAGCAGACCCAAGCCAGCTTAGATGAATCATTATTACTAGCTACCAAATTTGAGTTTGACGCGATCAGTAACGTCACAAAAGTAACAGATGCTAGAACCCATAGCTCCAAATATGTATACAACGAACACAACGAGCTAGTTAAAATTATTAATGCCCTTGACCATATTATTGAGCTGGAATATGACGCACGCGGTAACTTAATCACGGTTATCGACCCTAAACTCAGTACAACACGCTATGAATACGATAAGCGTGGGCTACGCACCGCTGAATATCGCCCTATGGGTGAGAAGACCACCTATCAATATGATGAGGATGGTAACTTAACCAGAGTCATTGATGCTAAAGGACAGGTCATAGAGTACGTTTATGATGATAATCTCAGAATGGAGAAAGAAAATCTTTATCTGACAGAAACTAGTGAGCAGCCTGAGAAAACAATCACCTATAATTATAACAAGAATGGGGTGATGACAGGTTATGATGATGGAGTTACATCTGCAGTTTTTAGCGTGGATGAACTAAGTCGCGTTAAAAGTGTTACCACAAACTATGGGCCTTTCTCTAAAACCCATAGTTATAGCTATCACAAGGACGGCGAAGTAGCATCATTCACTAACGCTGAAAATATCACCTCCAGTTACTCTTACGACAAAGCTAACCGCTTAAAACTGATCGGTATTAGTGGGCATGGCAGCGTTTCATTTAACCAATATCAAGGCTATTCACCAACAGAAATTGTCTATCCAGGCGGTATTAAAGTTACACATGACTATGACGGGATTGGTCGATTAAAAACGAAAGCAGTTGATGACCCTGCCGGTAATGACCTGCAAAACGAAAATTATCATTATGATGAGGTTTCCAATATCACCTCTAAATCCACCGACGATGGCGAATATCAATATACCTATGATGAAATTAATCGCCTTATTAATGCCAATCAACCGCAACCATTGCAGAACCGTAGCTATCAATACGATGAAGTCGGCAACCGTATTGGTACCGAAATTGAAGGTCAGAACTGGGACTACAACGCTAACCACGAGTTATTGGGGTATGGTTTAACCGATACTAAAACTGTTTTTGAGTACGACGCTAACGGTAGTACCATAAAAAAAACGGATGCTAACGGAATTGAAGAGTATATCTATAATATTGCTGGCCGATTGGTTGAGGTTCAGCGGAATGGAGAGTCAGTAGCCAAATATTACTATGACCCATTTGGGCGAAGGCTGTATAAAGAAGTCTCAGGTAATAGAACCTATTTCCTCTACAGCAATGAAGGACTTAGTGGTGAATATGATAACTCAGGAACCGCGATTAGAAGTTATCAGTACTTCCCTAATCATTACTGGGGAACAAAGCCTTTAGCGCTAATAGAAAATGGCGAGGCTTATTTTTATCAGCATGATCAATTGGGCACTCCTAATCTTCTGACCAGTAAAACGGGCGAAACCCAGTGGAAAGGTATGGTCGATGCTTATGGCGAAGTTCATACGAGTGTTTCATCCATCAATAACCCATTACGTTTTCCGGGGCAGGTTCAGAATATTGAAACAGGTTATTACTACAATTTCCTGAGGGATTACAATCCTCAAATAGGACGTTACATGCAATCTGATCCCATTGGATTATTAGGTGGAGTAAATTACTACAATTATGTGCATTCAATGCCAACAAGGTTAATAGACCCTTTGGGATTGTCTGCTACGATCCCACAATGTAATGGGTTAGAGCCAAGTGACGAATGTAATTTCTTGCGTTCTAGGATAATAGAGAAGCACTTAAAGTTTACCAAAGAATTATCAAAGTATGATCCAGTCTCGGATGCAATTGGTGGGCATAAAATGAAGTATGGTAGCGGTAAAACGAAGCCTTATGGCCATTATAAGGAACTTACAGATTTACAAAGGGGTATAAAAAACGATATCAAACGGTACAACGATTTATGCCGAGGAGGCGGTGGGGGCCCACCACTAGCGGAGCCAATCCCTAAATATATAGATGCAGATGCTAATAAATTAATTCCGCTCATAGATCAATCTGAGTTTCGAGAAACCTCAGATGAATATTGTGCACGTAACCCGTATAAATGTGCTTTTGTTGCTACTGGAGTAGTTGTTTTGGCGGGGCTTAGAATACCTGTTGGTATTACAGGTACAACAGGAGTGGCAGCAGCAGCAGCAGCCTTATGACTACTTATGAATAAAATACAAAAGTTGATAATGAATGCTGAGTTTAAAAAATTGGAACAACTCTTTATTGAGTCGCCTGATTTGCTACATAGCTTAAGCTTTGAAAATGTGATTAGACTTATAGGAGAAGGCTATAAGGGTACGATTATCTATTATCTGCCAAAATTGTTGCCAAGTAGCTTGATTGATGAAGATGGTTTCACACTTGCTCATTTTGCATCAAAAACTAAGGACATAGAATTGCTTGATGCCTTAGTTAATAGTGGCTATTCCATTAATGCACAAGATGAGGAAGGAATAACACCGCTCATGATAGCTGCGAGATTTGGGGACTATAATTTATTTAAATATTTTATAACGAAAAATTGCAGTCCTTTTCTTTTGTCTAATGACGGGAATACCTTACTTCATCACTCGATTATTTATTTTGATCAACCGCAAATTGTCCATAAGTTACTAGCTCTCGGTGTAGATCCCAAAACTAAGAATAAATTAGGACTCAACGCACTAGAATATGCGAGTTTACTTAATAGGAAACTAGCACATCGTTTAATGAGTAATCATGAATAAATGTAGAGATTAGGGTGATTTTAATGACAAAGTCATCTTTTATGCGCTGACTTCATTTGATGTGTTTAAATCGTTGTAATTTATCGGCCTTGAAGCGTTTGCAGGGCGAGTATTATTACTCATAATAAAAGAGATATATAAGATAATTAATGGGGCCAGAGTGAAAGTCAAAGCATGATACTGGGAAATAGAAAGACAAAAATTAGTAAAAGAGTTAATGGGGTCAGAGTTAATTTTATTCAGCGATATTTTTTTTGATCATCTCCTAGGTAGGAGTGATGGTTTAATAGAACAGAAAACAGTATTAAGTAAGGATTAAAAAGGCGCATTGATATGCACAAAATAGTAAGAAAGTTATGGTCAAACGGTATTTGTATTTTAAGTGCTCTTGTATTGATGGTTTCGTTTTCGGTTCAAGCTGAGGATTCGGTTTGTGCTGTGGTTAAAATTGAAATCTTGCAGGAGCTGACTCTTGAGCGTCAGGGCTTTGAGGCTGAGCTTAAGATCTCGAATGTTCTTGATGATAAGTCGATTGATAATATTGACGTTGATGTCTGGTTTAAGGATGAGAATCAGGAGGATGTGTTAGCGTCCTCTGATCCGAACAATACTGACGCCAAGTTTTTCATTCGTGTGCAGTCGATGGATAATATTCTCGATGTCAATGGGTCTGGTTATATTCAAGCTGGTGATGAAGCGGTTATTCGCTGGTTGATTATTCCATCTCCTGGTGCTTCGAACGGTCGTGAGCAGGGTACTTTGTATTTTGTCGGTGCTGATTTTAATTACACCTTAGACGGTGAAGCGGACACCATTAAAGTTGCGCCGGATAATATCTATGTTAAGCCAATGCCGTTGCTTACTCTTGATTATTTCTTGCCGCGTGATGTTATTGGTGATGATCCTTTTACCGATGAAGTCGAGGCTCCGGAACCATTTAGTTTGGGCGTGCGTGTTCAGAACAATGGTAACGGTACTGCCAAATCATTAAAAATCGATTCCGCTCAACCTAAGATTGTTGAAAACAAGCAAGGCCTTTTAATTAATTTTGAGCTGTTATCCAGTTATGTTCAGGACGAGCCAGTAGAGAATAGCTTGCTGTTGAACTTTGGTGATATTGAGTCTAATCAGTCTAAAGTAGGCCGTTGGCAGATGGAGGTGACCCTTTCCGGTAAGTTTACCGAGTTTGGCGCTACCTATACCCATGCCAGCGAACTAGGCGGCGAGCTAACCTCGCTACTCGAAGCTACTAATACTCATTTCTTAATTCATGATGTGCTGGTTGATTTGCCAGGTCGCGATAATGTTCGTGACTTCCTTGCCGAAGACTTGGAAGGCCCTATGGTCTATGAGTCTGACGGTGGTACTTTTAATGTCGTTGATCAATCAGAAAACTCTGGCTTTAGTTACGTGAAAGAAGTCGGCGAATATTCTCAGTATAAGTTAACAGTGCCTGCTACTCCGAACCTGTTTTATTCTAAAGTGACTGATCCCTTTAATGGGCAAAAAGATATTGCTTTTGTAACGCGCTCTGATGGCAAGTCTATTAAATCAGAGAACGCCTGGCTGTCAAAAAAGCAGGATAGTGTGACTCATGACTGGTCATATTTTATCAACCTGTTTGATGCTAACGGCACCGATAGCTATTTATTCCACTTTAAAGAAAGAGTTATTCCACCAAGAGCGCCTGTGATTCAGTTCATTCCTCAGCGTGTTACCCATGAAGGCGCCAGCATTGGCTTTACGGTCGATGCTTCCGATCCTGATGGTGACGCTGTTTCTTTATCTGCATCGGGTCTGCCGGGCGGTGCTAGCTTTGTTGATAATGGTGATGGCTCAGGTACTTTTAACTGGTCTATATCTATAGGGCAGGCTGGTGTTTATTCGATCACTTATAGCGCTACTGACGGTACTCACGTTACTACTCGAACGGCCAGTATTGTCGTCAATCCTCATGATGATATTGACGGTGATGGCTTGAATGATGACTGGGAAATGGAGCATTTCAATACGCTTGATTATGACGGTTATGGTGACTTTGATGGTGACGGTATCAGCAACCAGGACGAGCATGACAATGGTACTAACCCGACCATCCCTGATGGGCCTACCAAGCCAACTATTATTTCGCCACAGCTGGATGGTGAAACAGATAGTCTGGAGGTAGAGTTAACAGTCGATAATGGCGTTTATGATGGGCCGCATGACATTGTTTATCAGTTTGAAGTTTATGCTGATGAAGCCATGACACAGAAGGTGGCGTTTTATAACGCTGTACCACAAGATTACAGTGGCTTAACTTCCTGGAAGCCTGGATTGCCTTTAAGGGATAACAACACTTATTACTGGCGTGTTAGAGCTTACGATAGCTTTACCTACAGTGAGTGGGTCAATGGTTTCTTCTTTGTAAACACAGTGAATGATTTACCGTCTAAGCCAAATCTTTCTTCACCTGCAAACGGCGCTGAACTTGAAGATACGGTATCTACAGTTTCTGTGACTAACAGTAGCGATATCGATAATGATACTTTGTACTATGAGTTTGCACTCTATTCTGATTCAGAAATGCTCGATTTGATTGCTGAGTCTGGTGTTAAGAATCAGGGGGCCGACGGTACTACAAACTGGACATTTGATCAGTTCCTAATCGATCAGAAAACCTATTACTGGCAAGTCAAAGTAACCGATGAGCATAATGACTTTGTTTATTCGGATGTGTTCTCATTTGTCTGGACCATTAGTAATCAGGCTCCGCCAGCGCCAACTATTGTTGGCCCAGAGTTAGACTCGGAAACTACATCGACAACACCAACTCTAGAGGTTAGTAATGTTACTGACCCTAATAATGATGTGGTTTCTTATAAGATCGAGCTGGACAAGGTTAATACTTTTGATAGCGAAGCATTGCAGGCTTACTCATTTGAGATAGATTTGCAAAAGGCCAGTCAAACTCAGCAAGTTTCAGAGTTACGAGACAATCAGACCTATTATTGGAGAGTAAAAGCTATTGATACCTATGGTGCTGAAAGCGCCTGGGTCAGCTCTAGCTTCTTCGTCAATACAGAGAATGATGCGCCAAGCCTGCCTAGCGTTAAAAACCCGGGTAATGAAGCATGGGTTGATACTTTAACTCCAAACTTGCAACTTAATGCATCAACGGATGTTGATGGCGATGCGGTGCGTTACGAATTTGAAGTCTATTTGGATTCAGGCCTAAACAACCTAGTGCAAATTTATGCAGTCGAAGCTCCAGAAGTGATGCTCGAAATCTTGAGTGATAATCGCTGGTATTATTGGAGAGCAAGAGCTATTGACGATGAAGAGCTTGATAGCGGTTGGATAGAGACGCATCAGTTCTTTGTTAATGATAATGACTATGACGACCCTCCGACTTTAACATGGATTAAGCCTGTTAAAGCAGTAAAGGCAACGCCTAATACTGATATTGAACTGGTCTGGGAAGATTCTGACCCTGACAGCTCGGCAGTTATTGATTTATATTTTTCAAGCTATGAAAGTGGCACCAGCCCAGTTTATATCGCCGAAGGCATTGCAGAAGATAATGACAGTACAGCAGATCGCTATGTCTGGAATATCGGTGAGCTAGAGTTTGGCGTTTATCATTTGTTTGCTGAAATTAGAGACGGAGCCTCGACCATTACTGTTAAAGCTCCAGTGACTGTCGAAGCCATTCCAGAGCCCGTTATTCCGGGTAATATCATTGTTGAATCAGACCCACTGGTTAAGCTTTACGAGTCAGTTGTCAATCCTGTGACTGAGTCAATAAGCCTGCGTCTCGATAAGGCTCCAGAAGCGGACGTTATCGTTCCGATTGTTAATCCTGCACCCGACAGGTTGCATCTAAGTACGCAACAGCTGATTTTCAATGCCGACAATTGGAATACCCCTCAGCAAGTTATATTAACTCCTAAAAATAACTGTTTTGTTGATGAGCATGTTAATTTTGACCTTAATATCGCCGCAGCTGTCAGTGAAGATGAAGCCTTCAGTGGTGTTACAGGCAGAGACGTCAAGGCGCAAGTGTTTAATGATGATGCGCCCATAACCTCTAGAAGCGGCTCGGTAACGCATGAGTTTGCAATGTGTGGACTGGAAGAATCATTCTCCATAAGCGTGTTTGGTTTGTCTTTCCACACCTATAACGTGTACCTTTCAAACTTAACTAGTTTCAAAGGACGGAGAGGATTTAAAATTGACGGTTACAATAATCCTGTAATTGCTGGCAATGGTTCTATTAAAACTCAGCAATCGGGTATAGATGAAATTTATAAAGGAAAGGGAATCTTTTTCTTAGGCTTTTCAGGCAAACCGGATAATGAGTGGGTTAATCCAGCTTGGTATAAGCTAAAATTACGTGGAAATAACTTTAGGCGGTTTTAAGGATTATGGCATTACGAACAATCATCATAGGTGGTATTTTGTTGGGATTAATTAGCCCTGCTTTCTCTTCAGATTTCTTCAAAGCTGAACTAGAAGTTTGTTCAATTGATGATGAGGAGTACATCCATTCTCTAAGCGCAACCAAATTTAGAGAGCGTAAACAAAGCTATTATATGGATCTTAATGAAGCTGTTGTTGAGTACCAGAAAGATAAACTGGTCGTTATTGATGTCAGACCTGACTATGAATACAAGTCGTATCGTATTCCGAAGTCTTTAAATATGACTTCTGGTTTGATAAAGCGAAAAGGATTCTTAAAAAATAAGAATATATTGTTAGTTAATGACGGTATACGATACACGGCTTTAGAAATGGTGGTTGATGAGTTACTTGCAAGTGGCTTTAAAAAAGTATCAATTCTTGATGGTGGCGTTAAATTGTGGGCGCGTAAAACAAGCTATGTCGATGGTCAGATAGGGCTGGCGCGTTCAACACCGACAATATCAGTAAAAAACTTCCTCGCTGAATCGAGGCTAGGCTCCTGGCTAGTGGTGGATGTCGGAAGCGAGCCAAGCTTTAAGGAAGACATTAATGGCAAAGTCATTCACTTACCTCTGAATGAGTCATTTACTCTTAATTTAAGCAATCTATTGCAGCAAAATAGCAGCTCCTTAAAGCGTGTTCTTTTTGCCAGTAATGATGCGGACATGATGGAGGAATTGAATAAAAAACTCAATCTCATAACGCTTGATAATTATTTTGTGTTAGACCAAACCATACCTGCTATTGAGCAATATAAGAAAGAAAGTCTGATCGCATTTCAAAAACGCAATAAAAAGGCCAGAGAAGAATGTCAGTAGCTAACAAAGTGGGGCAGTCTAAAATTCTTATCACTGCTGCAATACTCATTGTTATAGCGGTGGTACTTTTTTTCGTTTATAAGAATAGTGAAACAGTCCCTTTCGTGAAAGAAGACTCCTATCCAGTGACGAAGCACTTTAAGTGGCGCTATAAACTGGTTAATGAGTCTTCAAAGACATTGCAATCCACAAGATTTAAAGTTGCTGCGCCATCCTCGCTACTGGCCAATCAAAAGTTAGTAGAGCTCCAGGCCAGTTTGCCCTATAAAAAAGAGACGGATGAATGGGGGAATACCAACTTGGTATTTACACTTGATAACATTGCTCCCTACGCGACAACTTACATAGACGTTAAAGCGCAACTTAACTTTGCCGTTAAGCCGCAAGCATTTACCGATGAACTGGCCGATATTTACCTTGAGCCATCCTATCGTATTGAGTCCGATCATGCGGATGTGATTGGTTTAGCGCAGAGATTGAGCAAAGCTGACAAAATTGAGACTCTTAAATCTCAATATAACTGGATTAAAGACAACCTCGAATATTCTGGTTACGTCAAAGAAGATATGGGCGCATTGTATGCACTAGAGCATAAGAAGGGTGATTGTACTGAGTATTCCTACTTGATGGCAGCGCTGGCAAGAGCTTCGAATATACCCGCAAGAGTCATGGGCGGTTACGTATATGCTGAAAATAGTGTCGTGAAATCAATGGATTACCATAATTGGACTGAAGTTTGGCTAGATGGGCGTTGGTACATTATTGACCCACAGAAAGAACGGTTTATGAGAAATTATCAGGATTATCTGGCGGTTAAAGTAATACCTCTGACCAATGAAAATCAATCAAATTCACACCAAATAGCCATTAGTGAAGAAGCTCTTAAAGTCACATTATAAGCTTATCAGCTGACTTTTTGTGGCGCAGCTTGGGGAGCATTAAATGAATAAATGGGCCATTATCATCAGCCTGGTTGTCGGGATACTTCTGTTTAAACATTGCTCGGGGCCAGAACTTGATGTGAATCAGCTCAACAATAGCGATGTGGTTTTTTATTCCGCAGAGTGGTGTGGTGTTTGTGATAGGACGCGAAACTACTTTGATAAAAACAATATTGATTATGTTGAGTATGACATAGAAAAATCTGCAGTAGGGCGCCAGCAATATAATGCCATTAAACCTCGAAGCGTTATTCCCATTGTTGTGATCAAAGGGGAGTTAATCATGGGCTATAGTGAGCAAAAGATGCGAAGAGCTCTACAAAGTCAATAATTCACTTCATATAATGAAATCCAAGCGTTACATCCTGATAGACCTCTGGTGCGTCAAGGCCCATCCCACATCCGATTACCAACTCTTTTACTAATTCCTGAAGCCATTATTACCAAGGAATATTCTTCAGATATATCAAGAATAGACAAACTGTCAGAGATTGTTACAATCGAAGAAGGGCATAGCGGATTGATAACAATGATGCAGTTAAAAAAAAGCACTATTCGAGCGATGTTGCTGCCAATAATCTTGGGCATGTTTCTGTTTGGCGGGCTTTCAAATAATGCACTGTCTGCTGAAGACCAAGACCAAGGTCAAGAGCTAGATCAGGCTGGAAAAGAGATTACTCTTGAAGAACTGCAACAGTTGGAACCTTTCCCCGAATTTTTTGAGCAGATGTCGCCCGAGGGGCGGCTTGATTGGTTAAACTCTCAAGTTAAACAAGCCACCACTCCTGCCCAAAATTATAACTTCCAAAGAGCTTTGGCTTTTGAGCATTTTTTTAATTATAGGAACTCCGAAGCTCAAAACATTTGCCAAACAACTCCTCCTTTATCATTCGATCTTCGCTACCGTTTTGCCTGTATCCAGGCAAGCGATGTAAGTTACGAGAAGCGAATCGAAAGATTCTTTAATCTCTACCAGTCTGCTATCGAAGCTGACGATAAGACTATGGCGGCACAGGTTTTAACTTCTATGGGCTGGTACCAGTCAGGAAAGGGTGATATTGCGGCAGCTTTTAAAAGTTACGAAGAAGCTTTATCAATGGGCGAGAGTCTTGAGTTTTTTGCGCTTAATGATGCGATGGTCAATACCGCCAGCTTGTATATTATTCATGGGGATAAAGAGTATATTCGAAAAGGTATTGAGTTACACAAGCAGTCAATTGAGAGAATAAAGAAACGAGCAGAAGAAGATCCTGAATTTGCTGAAACGTCGCGCGCAGCAATGATAATTCCTCAGTTTAATATTGGGATAGCTTATGCTCTGCATACCTTTGAGTATGAAAAAGCTTTGCAATGGTTTGAGATTGTAAACAACAGCGATACTGAAATCCTCCATCTAAGACTATCATCAATACTTTTCTCAGCCCTGTCTGCGGTTGAACTCGGGCGTACTCAGCAAGCAGAGCAGTATTTAGCTCGCTCGTACGACGAACCCGTTGTTAATAATACAGAGTTTTCCTATCTATATTGTTATAGGGAGCTGGTTAAATTTAAACTGGGTCAAGAGGCTGATATGGATGTCTGTCTGCCTTTACATGATAATGTACCGCTAGAGGTTAAAATTGACGTTTATAAACGCATATCAGACTTAGATGATGCGGCGATAAAGTATGCGGGTATGGAGCAGTTTTATAAGTTGTTCGAAGAAAAATTGGAAAGTCAGTTAAAACAGAGCTCGACATCAGTTGCTTCTACTGCGGAGCTTCATCGCGTACAACAAGAATCAAGACTCAGAAATGAATTGCTGGAAAAAGAGATAGCACTAAAAACTGCCGAGCAAGAGAAAAAAGAAGGTCAGGTGCGGTTTATGATCGCTGCTTCATTAGTCTTGCTGTTGCTTGTGCTGATTACCATCATTCGACTCAATCAAAAAAGACGTATGGCTGAACAGTTCGAACAGTTGAGTGTTATGGATGTTCTGACTGGGTTAAAGAATCGTCGCTTTCTGGAACAGAATATCGGTCGTGAAATGAGCTATATCAAGCGTTCACAGGCCAACCAGAATGACCACGTCTTGGGTATTTATTTGCTGGATATTGATCACTTTAAGAATGTTAATGATTCATATGGGCATGAAGCAGGAGATCAGGCGTTAATTGAATTTACGAAACGAATAAATAAAACCATTCGTGATACGGATCTTTTTGTGCGCTGGGGCGGTGAGGAGTTTTTGCTAGTTGCTCGCCTGGATAATAGAGATGGCTTGCATTTATTGGCAGAGCGAATTAACCAAGCAGTAAAACAAGAGCCATATCAGGTAAGTGAAAACCAATTTATTGATTTAACCTGTACTGTTGGGGCAGTTGTGTATCCATGTACAGAAAATACTAAGAAAGAGATTTCGTGGAACAAGCTGGTTCAACTTGCCGATTTGGCACTTTATTATGGCAAGGAAAAGCAACGTGACTGTTGGGTGTGTATCGAAAAGATTTCAAACTATAAAAGTAGAAATACTGTTCTTGAGCTTGGTTTTGAAGAGTCTCTAAAACAAGGCTTGCTTACTTTCAGCACTTCAATCTCAAAGTCTTAATAAGTAAGTTGTAACCACTAAAGAGTGTTAACGCGCGGTGTTAATCTTTGCGGCTAACACTTTTTGTATTCTTTGCTTATTCTTATTGTTTATTCCTAGCCCTAACTTATTAATCTAACTGACACCTTTTTCTTTCTGTGCCAGTTTTTGGAACTGTTCTTTTTGTGCGCCAGCAGGAACAGGGCGCTCACCTTTGGGGTCCTCTGTATCCATCACTAAAGAGATTATTTGAGTTCCTTCCTTAATGTTTTTCCCTTCAGTTTCGGATGAGAAAACTTTCATCGTGTCATTTTTGTCAATCATAAACAAAGCAACGAAGTTTTGGTTATCGTTTTGATATTGCTCGTAACTGTAACTTTCAGTGATGCTGGTGATTTTGATTTTAGCATTCTTTGCGATCATGCTGGCGAGCTGTCCATAAGTAACAGATTCACCAAATAACCAGGGTGATTGCCAATACTCATCTTTATCCTGACGATCATTTTTGCTGACGTCTTTGCTTGCACGTAAGCGATAGATGTTTTGTTTTCCGAATGTGTGTCTGAAGTTGAGTTCACTTAAACTATTCAGTTCTTGATCCATGCTCATGGCGAATACATGACCATATCCAATCAGGTCAAGGCTTCTATCCGCATGTTCCGAAATGGGGTTGCCGAAGTAAACGTGAATACCTTCCATGCGCGCTTTAGAGATGTTGGTGTAGTTATTATGTGCCATTAATACATCGATATCATGATCTTTAAGAGCTTTGGCCACGGTAAGTGCCACTGGGTTACTGCCAATGATCAGTACGCCATTATTGGAAGGCTCTCGTACATCCAGCAAATTGCCTATGGAGGCTGCACTTAAACTTTGTATGACGACGGTACCAATGATTACTATGAAAACTAGCGGCACAAGGTATTCAACGCCAGCCAGTCCGGAGTCTTCGAGACGGATGGCGAACAAGGATGAGATAGCCGCAGCAACAATACCACGCGGGCCAATCCAACTTATCATGAGCTTTTCATTGGTCTTGAGTTTCGAGCCGATACTCGAAGCCCACACACTAACTGGACGCGCAACTAACATGATAATCGCGAGCAGGATTAAACCGTTGTAGCCGATCTTCTGGACACTTGCTAAATCCAGCCTGGCAGCCAGCACAATAAAGAGCACCGAGATCAGAAGTATTGAGAGAGACTCTTTAAAGTCGAGAATGTCGTCTTTGGGGAATTTCGGCCAGTTAGCAAGCGCTACACCAAGAACGGTAACAGTTAATAAACCTGATTCATGCTCAATGTAATTAGAAATTGAGAAAACAAGTAGTACGAATGCGAGTGTGAACACATTATTCAAATACTCAGGGATCCAGTGCTTTTTCATCAACAATGCTAGAATAGCGGCACTGACAAAACCTATTACCGAGCCGATCAGCAGAATCTTACCGAAAAGTAATAATGCACCTTCACCAGAGCCGCCTGAGATAATGTAGTTATAGACTAGAACCACAGCGATTGCGCCGATTGGGTCGATGATGATGCCTTCCCAGCGAAGGACATTGCTGATGCTTCGGTTAGCTCTTAAATTACGCAGAATCGGCGTAATAACCGTTGGTCCGGTAACGCACACCAGAGCACCAAACAGCAAGGCAATTAACGGATGCATATCGAACAGGTAGTAGGCCGCCAGACCTGCGATGGCGATAGTAATCAGGACGCCGACTGATACGAGCATTTGCACCACGCGGCCATGACTTTTAACCTCGTGGAATTCCAGCGTTAAAGAACCTTCAAAAAGAATGACCGCAACACCAAGTGAGATGAAGGGGAACAATAAATCGCCTAAGGCCTGGTCCGGGTTAAACCAGCCAAGCACGGGGCCTATGATAATGCCGATCAACAACAGGAATAGAATCGAGGGCTGCTTTAAATACCATGCTAACCATTGCGCGCCGATCCCGATGGCCAATACCGCGGACAAAGTTAATGCTAAATCTAGTGTCATAAAATTCCCGTTGTGTTCCGTTATCAGCCTTATTGTTATGAAAGCTCATTGTCTTGTGCTTAGACTGATAAATCAACCGCTTAGCCTTCAGTTTTGGTAAACGGGTAGTTTAGGGAAGGTAGTGTCAAAGTTTTGTGGAGAAGAGTTTTGTGGAGAAGAGGGGGCTAGCTCACGAACACTGATGCTTTAGTGTCATTCGTATTAATGGTTTTCAGCGTTAATATGATGCGTTTGCTGGATATAACTTCTCATATCAAAACCCATGGCACCATCGGCTAATGGACGCTTGATTGAGTAGCGCATGCCTGATTTGTCAGAGGGTAATTTACTCAAGTCGATAATCAGAGATTTGCGCAGTTTGCCTTCGCTGTCTCGCACCAACTCAACTTTCGGCTTCAGCTTTTTCTCTGGATGCGTTGAAATCACAATGCCGACTTCACCGTTGCTCATTTCAACCAGAGTGCCTGGAGGATAAATACCGAGCATACGAATAAAGGCTTCGACCAGCTCACCATCGAACTGCTTGTTGCGCTGATTGAATAACTCTTTTAGTGCATCACGGGCAGAACGGCTACGACTGTAGCAAGTGTCGCTGGTGATAGTGTCATAAGCATCAACAATACTGACAATACGGCAATACAGGCTGATTTGCTCGGGCGGTATACTAGGGTAGCCAGTGCCATCGATATGGGCATGGTGATTTTTAATCACATCCTTGATGGTTCTGTTTATCGATGGATCAGCATTGACCAATTCATAGCCGAGAATGGTGTGCTTTTGCATCACACGCATTTCAATGTCCGTCAACAAACCATGCTTATCGACGATATCTTCGGGGATTTGAGTTTTGCCCAGGTCATGCAGCATGCCGCATAAGCCCAACAACTCCAATTGCTCCTCATCAAGCTTAAGATATTTGCCAAGTGCCATGGCAAGAATGGAAACTCTGACGCTATGTTCGGCGTTAAACTCGCTTTTATCTTTAATACGAGTTAACCAGAAGAGGGCATTCGCATTCGACATAATGCTGATCATACAATTTTGAATCACGCGACGAGTATGTTCGATATCAATCTTCATACCCATTTTGGCCAATTCAAATAAATTCATTGCTTCTTCGCGCGCAGCTTCATAAGTACCCTGGGCACGCTTTAGCTCATGGTGTAATGGGGTGTTTTCGGGAAGCGGGGCGGTTTTAGCTTTTGCCTTGAGCTTGTCTTTCTGTAACGACCAGAACTGCTCATCGACTTCGATATAAACGTATTTGCAGTATTCTTTGAGGGTTTTGAGTTCAAGTTCGCGCTTAATCATGAACTTTTGGAACATCAAAGGCACATCAAGCCAAGGCCGGTCGAGTTCTACGACATACATGCCTAGCTGTAATGAGTCAGCCGGAATTTTTACCTTAAGTGACATAAGTGCCCTGTGATGCGAGTCTTACCCCAAACGAGAACCAAAAGGCTCATAATTGGTTAACTCTATCACATTTATACAAAAGGTCTATAAATTTTGTATAAAATGCTGACGATTTTAGAGCTGATAGCTATCCTGTATCAGGATTTCTTTTCTGATAGCTTTTCTGCTGCCTGATGGGTGTATAAGTAATATCTGGGTACACTTTATTCGTTGATTCGGCTGACCAATACTGGTAATTTCCACTGCACAAAAATCTATCTAAAAGACATTAAGCATGAAAGACAGGGTTAGCGCACTGGTCCAGCATAAATGGTTTGAGCGGATCATTATTTCAGTCATTGTGTTAAGCGGTGTTTTGATCGGTATCGAAACCAGTCGAAATCTCTCGCAGGCCCAATTGGGCTGGGTTGAAACTGCTCATGCGATCATCCTGGGCATCTTTGTGATTGAAGTTATTCTAAAGCTCTTTGCCTGTGCGCCCGATGTGAAAAAGTACTTTAAAGATGGCTGGAATGTCTTTGATTTTACGATTGTTGTCGTTGCCTTGATTCCTATGACTGGTCAGTTTGCGGTGATTGGTCGTTTACTACGCCTGTTGCGTGTTGCCCGTCTGATTTCAGTTCTGCCGGAACTGCGCCTTATCGTAACCACCTTGATTAAAACGGTTCCATCCATGTTCCATGTCGTCATACTGATGTTGGTGCTGTTTTATATCTATGCTGTGGCAGGCTTTAATTTATTCCACGAGAATAACCCTCAATATTGGGGCGATCTGGGCACCTCAATGCTGACCCTGTTCCGAATCGTGACCTTGGAAAGCTGGACACAGATTATGTATATCGATCTGGAGTACCACAGCTGGGCCTGGCTGTTTTACGTCAGCTTTATCGTGATGGGCACCTTTATTATCATTAACCTGTTTATTGCTCTGGTATTGAATAATCTGGATGAGGTCAAAGAGCAAAAGAAAGCCCTGGAGCGTAGCCAAAATACGGAAGCTCATATTTTGAACAATATCGTTCTTATTCGTAAGCAACTGCAAGAAATCGAAAAGGAAATGCATGAAAAACAATAGGTTAGCTCTGATACTTTTTGATACTGGCAACTCATAACAAAATCGAGGATAATTGCGCCCAATTTTGTTTCGGACAACATTTGGTCGCGGAGACTTCTATTGTGTCAACAGACTATCGCCAACTCGTAGACTCGCTAACGCCTGACATTATTGAGCGCTTTACAGAAGCGGTTGAGACGGGCAAGTGGCCTGATGGCAGCGCTTTATCAGAAGCGCAACGTGAGAACTGCATGCAGGCGATTATGTTGTATAACGCACGCCATAACGCCAGTGATGAGCCTTTCACCATTTCAACAACGGGTGAAATCCAGACCGGCAAGAAGATGCGCAACGACTTCGAAGGTCAGTCTTCAAACGATAGACTCCGTCAACAAGGCCATTTAATTGATTCCAAAACAATCGACAATTCTGACGAATAACAATCATTCCAGTCAGCTTTTATCTCTTAAAATTACAGCAAAATAGGGTAGTTATGCTTAAAACGATTATTCGAAAAGAACATAAGAATAAGTGGGAAAAACGAGCCCCGTTAACACCAGAAGCCGTTAAGACATTAACCGAACAAGGCTTCGCCATAGAATTAGAACCCTGCAATATCCGCATTTTTTCAGACCAAGAATACCAAGCCGCTGGCGCCATTTATCCTTCCTCTCCAGACCAAGCAGAATTCGTATTAGGCATTAAAGAACCACCCGTTGACTCAATCAAACACGGCCAGGTGCACTTAGCCTTTTCGCACACCATCAAAGGCCAGGAATATAACATGCCTTTGCTGCAGAAATTCCTTGATGAAGAAGCAACGCTGTTAGATTATGAACCGATTGTCGATCCTGCAACCGGCCAAAGAACCATCGCCTTCGGTCGTTATGCCGGTATCGCTGGCGCAGTTGATAGTTTTGCTGTGCTTGGCGAAAAGCTAGCGCAAAAAGAATTAGCCACGCCATTATCAGAACTGAAAATGACCCATGCCTACGGCACGGTTGAAAACCTCAAGCAATCGCTTGAGCAATTTGATTTGTCACAAGGCGAACCGATCCGCGCGCTAGTCGTCGGCACCGGTAAAGTCGGCAAAGGCTCAATCGAAGTCTGCGAATGGTTAGGACTGCCGAAAGTCAGCGCCAAAGACTTCCTGGCCGGTAACTTACCAGAAGGTAGCTTTTATGCCGTATTAAGCAGTCGTCACATCAACCGCCGCAAAGACGGTGGTGAGTTCAGCATGAAAGAATTCGTCGCAAAAGGCAGTGAGCTATACGAAAGCAGCTTCGATCAAGTGCTCGGCAAATTCAACATCCTGCTGCAAACCCCATACTGGGAAGAGATGTACCCGAAACACCTGACTAAAGAACGCATGCAGCAAAACAAAGACAAACTGCCACTAGTCATCGGCGACATCAGCTGCGACATCAACGGCAGCCTCGAATGCACAACCAAAGCCTCCGACAGCGACAACCCAGCCTTCACCTACAATGTCGACACAGCAGAAAGCATCGACGGCATCAGCTGGAACGGCGTCACCGTCATGTCAATCGACAACCTGCCATGCGAGCTACCGATTGACGCCTCCAACGACTTCTCCAAAGCATTAACCACCTACGCACCGCAAATCATGCGTATGGACCTAAGCAAACCATTCGCAGAATGCGGTCTGCCAAAAGACCTCGCCGACGCCGTCATCGTCTACAAAGGTCAATTAACACCAAACTACGAATACCTGAAAGAGTATTTGTCCTAATCCGTAAAAGTTTGGGTAGGGGCGGGCCAATGTGCCCGCCCTTAATGTATGGAGTAAATATTTGTTGGTAGGGGCGCACCTATGTGTGCGCCCAATGACCTCATACAACATATAAAAAAGGGCAGACACACAGGTCTGCCCCTACCAAAGTAACGAAATCACCATCAGGATTAGCGCCAATCCCAAAGCCCTGTCATACCGTGGCTTGACCGCGGTATCCAGTGACTTTCAATTATTGTTATCTATGCACCACATAAAAAAGGGCAGACACACAGGTCTGCCCCTACCTAAATATTTGCCTTTGTAGGGACAACTCATGAGTTGTCCCTACGACAAACCAATCACTCCGGTACCGTCAATTCACCCCGTAAATTGGTCATCATCTTCTCGCGAATACTTTGCCTATCCATGCCGCGGCTAAACAAATAATACAACTTCGCCAGTGCCGCTTCGGTGGTCATGTCGTACCCGGAAATAACACCCGCATCCATCAATACTTTGCCGGTTTCATAGGTCGCCATATTAACGCTGCCTTTCAGACACTGAGTACAGTTAACGATGACCTGGCCGTTGTCGCAGGCTTCGCGAATCGCATCCATCAGCGCCTTATTCTTAATCGGTGCATTACCGGCGCCATAAGACTGCAACACAACGCCATCGAGTGGCTGGCTTAAAAAGCCTTTAACCAGATCCGCTGAAATACCGGGGAATAGAGTCAGAATGGCAATCTTAGGCGAGCTGAACTTTTGCACATTTAATTCAGGCTTATTCTGTTTAAAGACTAAATGCTCACGCACTTTAATGGTGCTGCCGATACTGGCCAGTGGCGGCATATTCGGCGATGAAAATGCCGCGAAGCCATCAGCATCGGTTTTGGTGCAACGATTGCCGCGATGCAAATGATCATGGAAAAACAGACAGACTTCAGGAATAGGGTGGTTGGCCGCCAGAAACACCGCATTGATGAGGTTATCGCGCGCATCGGTGCGCAGCTGCGTCAATGGAATCTGCGACCCGGTCAGAATCACCGGCTTCTGCAAACCTTCGAGCATAAACGACAAAGCCGACGCCGTGTACGCCATGGTATCGGTACCATGCAACACCACAAAACCATCGTAAGCGTCGTAATTATCCTGAATATCCTGCGCAATCAGATACCAATCCTCCGGCGTCATATTCGCCGAATCAATCGGCTCCGCGTAATCACGAATCGTAATCTCCGGCATATCCGGATGCTTAAACTCATGAAAGCTCGCCAGAGTATTCTCCAGAAAACCCTCCTGCGGCACAAAACCCTTATCACTCGGCTTCATCCCAATCGTACCGCCGGTATAAGCGATATAAACTTTTTTCTTCTTCATCGGCTACTCAATCTTTGTCATTCCCATGAAAATGGGAGTCTATACTTTTCGTCATACCCAAGTGAGGTATCTAAAATCAACAAGTTGGCAGAAGTATAACTTTTATTGGGGGGAGAAAGAAGTCGTGCATTTTTATAGCCGTGGCATTAGCAGTTAGCCTGCGGCTTGACAGTGTTGCGCGATGCGCTACACTCGATCAATCAATCAATCAATCAATCAATATTAGTTTTACTACTGACTTAGAGCATTAGGAAATACCGGCATAATAGACAAGAAGAATTATCACTAATGAATATGCATAACCCACCACATCCCGGCGAGTTTATCCTCGCAACTTATATGGAGCCCTTTGGTGTCAGTTGCCGAGCGCTGGCCAAGCACCTTGATGTTGCTCCTTCTACATTAAACCGTATCCTAAAAGCTAAAAGTGGCATCAGCCCCGAAATGGCACTACGGCTTGCCAAAGTTCTTGGTCGCACACCGGAAAGCTGGTTAGCCATGCAAGACAACTATGATCTATGGCAAGCTAAAAGAACGCTGAAACTTGGCAAGTTGCATAAACTTGATTTGAGTGCTGCGTGACAGAGGGAGCTTTTCGAATTAGAGTTGGACTTTAGTATTAAATTTATGCGTGTCGAAACTTTTGTAACATTAGAGTTCGTTAGGAAAATATGTGAAAAAAAATGTAAAAGACTTACATGATAAGAAAACTCTTGAAGAATTGCTTGCAATATTCGAGTCTCAAGCTAAGTGCTTATCAAAAGTAAACAATGTCACTACAGGTGATCTTAAGTTTGATCTTGGAAGAAATTTGATTTACACAATTGTTTCCAAGTGTAGGGCAATACATATATTAACTGCTGCTAGTTCTGACCATGAAGTTCAAATAATTGCAAGAAGCTTACTTGAAAACATAATTGACTATTATTACATTCAGTCAAGCGAAGAGTCAGAATTCAAGAACTACATAGATTATGGTGTACAAAAAAGTTACAGAGTGAAAGCTGGAAGAAAGATAACTGTTGGTGAGCATACTTTTGAGATTAAAAATCAAACTTTAGAAGGGATTGATGACAATGACTGGCTCAAGCTCGCTTTAGAAAAATTTACTAGCAAAAAATCAGGAAAGCCTATTACTAGATGGACAAATCAAACATTGGTTAAAAAGTTAGAGAAGATACACGAAAATAATATTATAGATATTCGGAGACTCATGCTTGCAGTCTTATCTATTCATGAAGATGCTTCTGAAACTGTTCATAATACATTTTATGGAAATTTGCATTTGTACGGAATTTTTGATGGTGTCCATCCTGGCGACTATCTCCAGCAGGAGAAGTATTACAGAAAGATTCTGAATACCAATTTATATTTAATTAATAGTTTGCTTTGTAGTTTAGGATGTTACGTAGGTAAAGTAGTATCCTCTGATGATGCTCTTATAAAAAGTAGAGAAAATGATGAAGCCAATTCTCAAATAGTTGATGACTTGTTTAATAGCATCCAATAAATTAATAGAGTCAGAGTAAATAAGAAATGTTAAGAATCATTCTGTTTTCTATACTTTTCATTGCATCCTGCAGCACGATGGATAAAAGTGATAGTAAAGGTTTTAATCCAATTTACATCTCTATTGACGGCGTACCCCTATGGTTTGAGAACCCCGGTACTCCTGAGATGGTGCTTTGTTCGGGCCATACATGTTTGAGTCTTGGGCAATCTTTTTGCGATGATGATAAGTATTATTGTGTTGAAGATCCGTTGCTAAAAATTAGAATCCCAAAGAACATAGAAGGCATGATTCCTGAGTTCGTCACGAATGATTTTGGAACAGAAAATATCTGGGTTGCCGATGGTTATAGATACGAGGTCACTCCTATTTATCAAGGTAGAATAATTCCTAACCGTTCACGTTATCAATCAGAAGTTTCTATTTTTGGTGAGAGTCGAGCTATTTATAATATAACCTCATATGAAGAAGGAACTGATATACCAATATCTACGGTTTTATATTCTCCTGTGTACGGCATAGTTGCAATTGAGGCACGTTATGCTGGAGACATATACAAAAGTTATTGGCTGAAAGGACGTTGTGGTTATTTAGCAAATGTAGGGTGCGTCGAGACGCACCGATAAACCAACCGATAGCTCCAAGAGCGGTGCGTCACGACGCACCCTACGATACCTATCAAAAGGGTTACAATGAATCTCAATAAAGTAATAATAATCTCTATGGTTCTGTTCACAATAACTTCCTGTAGTTCTATTCCTGAGAGCGGCCCTTTAATTGTTAGAGCAGTGCCGAAGTCTTCAGAGGATACAAGTTGGTATCGTGATTATTGTACTCATGGTCAGCCTGTCAATAATGATACTGTTAGCTATGGTGACTCTTGTCAAAATAACCAGATTCTTCATCATGCCTTTTTATACAAGGTAAGGCTTTCAAATGTGTACAGCGTAGACGGTGATTATTTCGGAAATAATATCTATGCCGGTATGCCTGGTGGCCAAAGAGTCTTCTGGGAGCAAGAGAATCAGAAGGAGAGATATTTCATACTTCAAAGAGCTCCACAGGTGTTTACTAATGATACTCAAATTAGCTTTTTAATGACTCCTGTGTCATACGACAAAAGGTTAAATTGTGTTAGTAGTTTCGGTTTTTATCCTCATACTGACTTCCGAGCGTGTCCAGAAAAAGATTTTCACAAAGGTGATTATGATGCCTGCATACCTATTAACGATGTTTTAGAGCATTTTGCTGATGGTTAGATAACAAAGCCTTGGACATGCACAAACTTGCGAAAAGCGTTGGGTTACGCTTCGCTAACCCAACCTATAATGAAGGGGAAGTAGCCACTAGATCAACAAGGAGCAAAGCATGTCGAAACTTACTAAAGAAGAACAAGAGCGTCGTGTTAAAGAGGCTGAAGCTCGCTTTCAAGAAAGCGTCAGTTATATTGAAGAAGATGACGTTCAGTCAGCTGCCAAGTCTGGTGAGGAGAAAGTTAACGTCTTAGCCAAGGCTGTCCCTAAATCTTTAAAATCACTTTGGTCTGATATCAAGCTGCTCATAGGCGTTATTAAGGATTATTCATCCGGTGAATATAGGGAGATTCCATTTGGTACTATTGCTGTCATCGCTGCGGCAATTCTATATTTTGTTTCGCCAATAGACGCTATTCCAGATTTCATTCCGGGCATCGGATACATAGATGACGCAGCGATCATTGCTTTATGTCTTCGAGGAGTACGTAAAGACCTTGAAGTTTACAAGGTCTGGAAGGAAAAGCAGGAAATGTAGGGTACTCCTAGGGCAGGATCTGCGTCGATACGCACCAATGAACCAACCGACAGCTCCAAGAGCGGTGCGTCACGACGCACCCTACAGGCAATAGGATTTTTATGTGAGACTGTTTATAACTTTAATATGAGCTGAAAGATATGACTTATAACTTTTCTAACAAAAATGATGTTATCACCATTAGCAACAAGCCTAGTTTGAAAGGTAGGATAATAGGCTTTTCGTTGGTTTTTCTATCCCTTATATGGTTAGCCTATATCTTGTACCAGTTTTGGATTCCTGTATTTGATAGCAAGAATGCTGGAATAGCATTCTATCCAGTCCTGATTATAGCTCTAACAGTTTTTTTCACCTTTAATTACAAGACTATTCATTTCGATCTTAAATCCGATAGCATAATTATTATAAGGCAGTTAATTCGATCAAAGACAATTTATTTAAAAATGGGGGAGGTGATTGGAATTAAATCAGTAAGAAATGACTACTCTTACGGAGGAAATTATAGGAATAGAGAGCATATTTCTCCTAATCATAGTTTTACTTCATACTTGGTCTTGAATTCTGAAAGACAAATAAAATTGTTCCAAATACACGGAAGATTTTGGAAAAAGTATTTTGATTATCTGAAAATTCTTAGAGAGGAAACAGGTATATGTTTATTAGATGGCTGATTTCATTCTCCTTGGTTTTACATATATCTATAATTTTTTGGATATGCACAAACCTGCAAAGAGAGTTGGGTTACGCTTGGCTAACCCAACCTATAAGATCTTAGAGCAGATTCCCTAAAGGGATTCCCTTCGGTTGCCTGAATCTAGTTCAGGCAGGCAATTCTCCAATAATTGCCACTGCATTTCCCACATCCTTGTGGGTCAAATGACTCACCTTTAAGTCCTGTAATTATCCTCCAATCTTTCCATTCGCTGTTTATTTTTAGGCGTGTATAATAGTGAACATTCCCGAGGGGTGGCTTTTAGCCTGAGATGAGGCTCAATGCGGTTTGCTGTTTTGCGACTGTTTGAGCGCCAGACCCTTAGAACCTGATCCGGGTTATGCCGGCGTAGGGACAGGGAGTTCAGAAAATGTGTTGTTTTTTGGAATCTGGCTTTTCTCTTTCTCAGTTTTAAGCCATTCATTGACAGGGATTGAGTCAGCTTAGCTTAACTGCAATTTTCTGTCTTTTCTGTTGTTACTCTGCATACCCCCTAAAATATTGTGCTATGTGGAGTTGTCTTTTGATACACGCTATTCGTTCTTATAAACCTCTTGTTTTGACCAGTTTGCTGGCGATGTCGTTTGGTGCAGTTGCTGATGAGCAGTCGGATGATGAGCTCTTGGATAAAGATCTGGAAACCCTGGTTGTTACCGCTGAACATCTGACTGAGAGTCCTTTGACCCTGCCGTCGAGTGTGACTGTGATTGGTAGCGAGACGGCGCGTAAGAACAATGCTCACCATGTTTCTGATGTTTTTAATTTAGCGCCTAATGTGAATTTCGCGACGGGTGCGTCGCGTGGTCGTTTTATTCAGATCCGTGGCGTCGGAGAGCGCAGTGAATTCGTTGAGCCGGTGAATTATTCGGTCGGTGTCATTGTTGATGGCATCGATATGACGGGTATTGCTGGCGGTGCCTTGATGCTGGATACGCAGCAGGTTGAGATCCTTCGTGGCCCGCAGGGCACACTCTATGGCGCGAATGCTTTGGCGGGTTTGGTCAATATGGTATCTGCCGCACCCGAAGCTGATTTATTGAAAGCTTCAGGTTCCTTTGAGTCTTATAATGGTCGTAGCGCTTCTTTGATCAGCAGCGATCAGTTATCAGATGGCTGGGGCTATCGTTTCGCGGTGGGGCAATACCGTAGCGATGGCTTTACCGACAATATTTTCCTTGGTCGTGATGATACCCAGAATTTTGACGAGTCGAGTATGAAGGCGCGTCTAGTCTATCAGCCAGATGATAGCTTCTCTTTAACCTCGAATCTGATTCTGGTGGATGTGGACAATGGCTACGATGCCTTTAGCCTGGATAATACCCGCCAGACGTATTCCGACGAGCCGGGTCATGATCGCCAGGAAACTATTGGTGCTTCCTTTATCGCTGAATGGGCCTGGGATTCCGCCAAGCTGCAAAGCACCTTGTCTTTTGCCGACAGCGAACTGGATTATGCTTACGATGAAGATTGGAGCCACACCGGGATTTGTGACGGCACGCCGTGCGATAGCGATGACTGGGGTTTTGACTGGTGGTATTCGTCTTTTGATCGCTTCTTGAGAGATAACCGTAATCTGAGCCTGGACGTTAAATTGATTGGTGGGCAGGACTCGTCTGATTCTGTATCTAATCAATCTGTTTCGAATCAGTGGGTTGTCGGCGCTTATTTCCGTGACCAGTCAGTGGATCTGTTGCGCCAATATACTTTCAATCCTGTGGACTTCAGGAACCGATATGACACGAACAACGCGGCGCTTTATGGTCAGCTGGATATTCCGCTGAATAATGACTGGACCTTGGCAACTGGTGCACGATTCGAGCGTCAATCGGCTGATTACAGTGATAACCAGCCGTTTGCCGATGACCGCTCAGAGAATTTCTGGGGTGGTAAAGTATCGCTTGAGTATCAGGCCAGCGAACAGACGATGCTGTATGCCTTGTTGTCGCGTGGTTACAAAGCAGGAGGCTTTAATACCGCGCAGGAGTTGCCGGAATCGCAACGTGAATATGATTCGGAATATATGCTGAATCATGAGCTGGGCGTTAAAGGCTTATGGCCCGATGCCGGTGTAACTTTGCAGGCGTCTGTGTTCTATCAAAACCGTGATGATATTCAGTCTAAGCAATCTTACGTGACGTCGCAGGCTGATGGGCGTACTTTGCAGGAAGGTGGCGAGTGCCCCTGTAATTTCACTGATTACAACATCAATGCCGGTGGCGCAAAAAGCTATGGTGCAGAAGTTGAGTGGAATTGGCGTTCGCTGGATTGGGCGCATTTTTATGGTTCGGTAGGCATATTAAAAACTGAGTTCGAAAATTTGCAGAGCTTTACGCATGTGTTGGCTGACCTAACTGCCAACCCACCAGTGCCTTATGACCTGAGCGGACGCGAACTGGCGCATTCGCCTGAGTTACAGTGGGTGGCTGGCGCTGATTTTTATTTGAGCGACTACTGGAGTCTGAACCTACAAACTGAATTCAAAGACGAGTTTTATTTGTCGGACCGTCATCAGGTTAAGGCCGATGATTATCAGTTGTGGCATGTGGCGTTGACCTATGAAGATGTCAATTGGTTGGTTGAGTTTTATGGTCGTAATCTGACCGACGAGACCATTGTCAATCGTGGCTTTGGTAGCTTCGGTAATGACCCGCGTAAGTTCTACGAAACCGAGCCTTACTTCCAATATGGCACACCAAGAATAGTTGGCGTTCGAGCCGCCTACAGTTTTTAATAATTGAGGGGATGATGTGATGAATATTTCAGTCGAATTAAGTTTGTATCCGTTGGACGATCAGTTCCTGCCAATCATTCAGGATATTGTTGAACGTCTGATGGGTGACAAGCGGGTAGAGGCCATCGTTAATACCATGAGCACGCAAATATTTGGTGACTTCGAATCCGTCATGGCTGTGGTTAACGAAACGGTCGAATACTCGTTTAAGACTTATGGCAAGCAGGTGTTTGTGGCCAAGTTTTTGAATAGCGACGTTAAGCCCGGTTAAAGAAGAAAAAAATAAATAAGGAAGCTGATGAGCGACTTTTTTGAAACTTTCGGCCAGCAGGTGGCTGCCACTTCGATCTGGGAGTGGCTGGCTGTGGCCTTGGCTATCGCTTATGTCTTATTGGCGATTAAAGAGAACATCTGGTGCTGGGTTGCCGCATTTTTCAGCACGGCGATTTACACCGTGTTGTTTTATGATGTCAATTTGTTCATGGAGTCGCTGCTGAATGTTTATTATTTACTGATGGCGGTTTACGGCTTCTATCTGTGGCGGTTTACGGGAAGAAAGGGCAATGATAAACCGATCAGTCGCTGGTCAATCAAGACGCATCTGATGTGGATTGTAGGTTTGTTGGTGATTGTTGCTATCAGCGGCTATTTGCTGGATAACTACACGACGCAGGATTTTGCTTACGTCGATTCCTTTACCACCTGGTTTGCGGTTTTTACTACGTATTTATTGGCGCAGAAAGTTCTTGAGAACTGGTTGTATTGGGTTGTGATTGATTTTGTATCAGTGTTTTTGTATTGGGAAAAAGGCTTGCTGATTACGTCGATTCTTTTCGCAGGTTATACGGTGATGGCGATTATTGGTTGGCTGGAGTGGAAAAAGCATTATGAACAACAAACAACAGCCTGATTGGTGGCGCTATTCTGCGCATAGCTGGCAACAGTTGGTAGAGCTGTTAACTGAATTACAGCCTGCTACCTATGGCCAGTGTGCTAACCAGGCTAATTGGCAATTGCTTCGCCAGGGTGAAACCAATGCCAACTTCAAACTTAGTCTTGCTCATCAGGATTATTTTGTGCAGTTGGCGGATCAAGCCAAAGTGGGTCAGTTACCTGGGGGCCATTACCGTTCGCAGACGCGCCTAGTCAGTGAGAACCCGGCTTTATCAAAATGGTTACCGAAATGCTTATTGGACAGCGAAGAGATCCGCGTTTCGATTTGGCTTTATGCCAGCCCGACGGTGAGTCAGCATTTTGTTAATCCAGAACTTACTGTTGAGCTATGTCGATTGTTAGCCGAGCTACATGAATCGTCGCTGTCGTTGCCAAAGCTCGATATTCAACAGCACCTTCAGCGTTACTATGAGATAGCCAGTGCTAATCAGCTTGATAAAGTAGCTCATTGTCGAGACCTTTATGAAGAGGCCGTTGAGCACGCCGAACAGTTTTGCGCCACTCATAGTTGTCATAATGACATTTCCCCCGGCAACTTACTGACGGGGCATCAGCTATTTTTAGTGGACTGGGAATACGCTGCGATTAGTGACCCTTTGTTTGAGCTGGCGGGGATAAGTTGTAATTTTCATCTGACCGATCTGCAAGAATCATTTTTGGTTTGCGAATATCAAAGGCAATCCAGTCAGTTTGTGGAGCCGCAAAAACTGGAAGCGATGAAGCGGTTGTATCAGATTATTGGTGAGCTGTGGTATTTGGGGAATGAGTAGACTGCTGCTTCGTAGGTTGGTGATGTACCCTTAGGGCAGGATCAGCAAAGCGAATCCCAACAAATTTAAATGTTGAGGTTCAAAACCATTTTTTAATTTAATTTAAAATAATTGCCAATTTATTCACAACCTTTTGTCGTAGTGTGTTGCATAAAACAATGTTGGGATTCGCTTTGCTGATCCTGCCCTAAGGGTACATCACCAACCTACAGAAATTACAGAAACAAAAAAGGTGCGTCACAGCGCACCTTTTTATCTAATCGACTAACGACTAATGAGCCTCTTGATATTTGTTCAAGTAATCAACCGCAAGCTGCGATAAAGCTTTAACACCGGTTTTCATTCCCGCTTCGTCTACGTAAAAATCTGCAGTGTGGTGAGGCGCTACTTCACTAAGTGGTTTGCCAATGGGTTTGCCGCCCAGGAAGAAGAACATGCCGGGAACTTCGTTGGCGAATATGGAGAAATCTTCTGCGCCGGTAACTGGGTTAACCAGGTGGATATTGTCTTTGCCGATGACGTTTTCAAGAGTTGGCATCATGGCTGCGGTCAGTCCCGGATCGTTGTAGGTTACTGGTAGTGAGCTGGAGTAGGGAAGTTCAACCACAGCAGTCGCGCCCATACTTTTAGCAACTAATTCTGCTTTTTGGCGTACTTGTTTAGCGATATTTTTACGGTCATTTTCGTCCAGGGCACGAATGGTACCGAGCAGTTCAACTTCTTCTGGAATAATGTTGGAGCGTACGCCACCGTGAATTGCGCCAATGCTGACAACCGATGCTTGCTCGGTCAGCGGCATACTGCGACTGACGATAGTCTGCAAGCTGTTTACGATTTGTGCTGCCGTGACTACGGGGTCAACTGATAGCCAAGGCGTGGAGCCATGCGCCCCTTTGCCTTTGATGGTGATTTTAAAATCGTCCACGCTGGCCATCAGTCCTTCGGATTTAATACCGATTTCACCGACATTAATGCCGGCCCAGATGTGCAAACCAAAAACCACATCAACATCAGGGTTCTTCAGAGCGTTTTCTTTAACCATTAATTCAGCGCCGCCTTCTTCACCCGGAGGCGAGCCTTCTTCTGCTGGCTGGAATAGAAATTTTACGGTGCCGGGGAGCTCGTCTTTCATGCCTGTTAGAATTTCAGCGACCCCCATCAGCATGGCGACGTGTGTATCATGACCACAGGCATGCATCACTGGCACTTCCTGACCCATGTATTCACCAATGGCAGTAGATTTAAAGGGCAGGTCATTGCGTTCTTTGATCGGTAGGGCATCCATGTCGGCGCGTAATGCCACTACCGGCCCCGGTTTGCCACCTTTGAGAATGGCGACTATGCCGGTGTGGGCTACGCCGGTTTGGACTTCAAGGCCTAGCTCACGTAAATGCTGTTCAATGTATTTGCTAGTTTCGAACTCACGGTTGCTGAGCTCTGGATTTTGATGGAGATGGCGGCGCCACTCGATAATCTTGGGCTCAATAGCCTCTGCTTGTTCAGAGATGATTTGCTGAGTATCTTGCGCGGAAAGCGATAGCGAAAAGCTTGCTAGTAATAAACTGACAATAAACTTCATAAAAGAGCCCCTCAATTTTTAAGCGCATTCAGTTTGGCCTTTTTTGCGATTTAATGCAAATGTGGGTGGTGGTTGGTCAGTTGAAGGGTGGGCCTTGGCCCACCAGAACGTAGGGACAACTCATGAGCATCCTGCGGGGCAGACCCTTGTCCGTACAAAAGCGGGAGGTAGGAGCAGACCTGCGTGTCTGCCTGTGATTTTTATTGAAGAGCAGATCCTGAATCGAGTTCAGGATGACAAAACTCTTGAATAGTACATACCTCACAAAAAAAGGCGTCCAGTTGGACGCCTTGTCGAGGGTGTTGCTTAGGGGTGTTTCTCGAACATGATTAAACTTTCTTGTGTACCATTTCTTCTGTTTCGAAGTCGTCGACGTTGATGATGTCGAGGCGTGCTTTTTCGGCTTCGATAATTAAGTTGTATTCATCATTGCTGATAATGTCTTCTTTCTTGGCCTGTTCGGCAAAGATGACCACTTGGTGATTGTCAGGTTTGACGCCGAGTGTGGTGGCGATCTTTTTGACCAGTGGCTCAATTTCAAGCTGCATACGAAGTGCGCGGTCGACTTTGGCAGCGTTGTTGAACTCTGCTGGAGTCTTGAACATGCCATGGGTCAGTTCTTCACGCATTGCGCCAGGTTCTTGCAATTGGCGGGCTACTTTACGCTGTATCTTGTCGGATGGTGCTGACACTGGCATTCCTAATGGGAAGACCACGATACGCAGTAGTTTGCCTAACCAGCTGATTGGGAAGTTACGCAATACGCCATCGGCAGCCATTTGGGTTTGGTGCAGGCAGTAGTCCAGTGACCATTGCACGATCTCGCGGTCATGCGCTGGGCGACCTTTGTCCTCATAGAATTTCAGGACAGATGAGGCGATGTACATATAACTCAACATGTCACCTAAACGACCAGAAATCATTTCGCGACGTTTCAGTTCGCCACCGAGCACGCCCATGGTCACATCGGATAAGAAAGCTAATGTGCTGGAGAAACGAGTCAGCTGTTGATAGTAGCGACCGGTAAAGTCTGATTTTGGTTTTATGACCAGGCGGCTACTGGTTAGGCCAAGCCAGAATGTACGGAGCTTATTACTGGCAGCAAAGCCCAGGTGTGCAAACAAAGCCTTATCAAAATCTTTAACAGCCTGTTTGGTGTCTGGGTTTTGAGTAGCCGCAATTTCTTTCAGAACATAAGGATGGCAACGAATCGAACCTTGCCCATAAATGATCAGGCTTCGCGTCAAAATGTTCGCGCCTTCGACGGTTATGGAAATGGGCGCGCTTTGATAAGCACGAGCCATGTAGTTTTTAGGACCCATGATAATGGCTTTACCACCATGCACGTCCATGCCATCAGTCGCTATTTCACGTGACATGTTAGTTGTGTGGCATTTGACAATGGCAGAAGCCACTGAGGGTTTTTCACCAGTATCAATACCGGCTGCTGTAAAAGTGCGCACTGCGTCAATAAGGTAGGTTTTACCGGCAATACGCGCCAACGCTTCCATTACGCCTTCCATATAGCCAACAGGAACTTTGAATTGTTTGCGAATACGGGCATAAGCACCGGTGGTATAAGCAACGGCTTTGGAGCCACCGGTAGCACCTGAAGGTAATGAAATTGCACGACCTGCGGATAAACAGTCAACCAGCATGCGCCAGCCGATGCCAGCGTTTTTAGCGCCACCAATAATATAATCCAGCGGTACAAAAACATCTTTACCGGTTGTTGGACCATTCTGGAATGGGGTACTGATTGGGTGATGGCGTCGGCCAAAGTTTACCCCTGGCGTGTCAGTTGGGATTAGGGCGCAGGTAATGCCTAAATCTTCTTCATCACCGAGCAAACCGTCAGGGTCGTATAATTTAAAGGCTAAGCCGAGTAGGGTAGCGACTGGTGCAAGAGTTATGTAACGCTTATTCCAGGTCAGGCGCATACCTAATACTTCTTCGCCATTCCATTCGCCTTTGCAGATGATGCCTTTATCGGGAATTGCCCCGGCATCGGAGCCTGCTTCAACTGCCGTCAATGCAAAGCAAGGGACGTCTTCGCCACTGGCCAGGCGTGGCAGGTAATGCTTCTTTTGCTCTTCGGTGCCGTAATGTAGCAACAATTCAGCAGGGCCAAGCGAGTTTGGCACTGACACGATACTGCCGACGGTGGCACTACAGGAATTGATTTTGGTTAACACCTGCGATTGGGCATAGGATGAAAAACCTAAACCGCCGTATTCTCTTGGGATGATGAAACTGAAGAAGCCGTTCTTTTTAATGTATTCCCACATTTTGGGTGGCATATCGCGGTCATATTCCGAGATGGTCCAGTCATCAATCATTTTGCAAAGCTCTTCAACTGGGCCATCAAGATAGTCTTGTTCTTCCTTGCTCAACTTGGCTGGCGGCACATCGTGCAGACGTTTCCAGCTTGGTTTGCCACCAAAAACTTCTGCTTCCCACCACACGGTACCGGCATCCAGCGCTTCTTGCTCAGTGTCGGAAATGGTTGGCATGATGCCTTTGAATATCTGCAATAACTTGCCGGAAATGATTTTACGTACCGGCTTTAGGTTTAGTGGGGCAAATATGGCCAGAAATAGAATCCAGTGTACATAGGGTATGGACATTTGAAGGCTATATAGAACCAGGATGGCGGCTAGCGTTAAGGTCGTGACCAATAAGCTCAGGCGATGGTACAGGGTGATACCAACGGCGGCTAGCAGGACGAGCGTGAGGATAAGCAAATTCATGGAATAACCTACCTTTTAATGAATAAAAGTTTGTACGAATTTATAAGCAATTTATCGGCCTAGAATAACACATCGTACCAGTTTTGCTAGTATGATTTTTTGTTTCAAAGTTTGTAACTGCTTGAACTCAAAGAGCAGTTGTAACAATATAGGCGTGAACTAAATATAAAGATAAATTGAGGAGCGGGAAATGAAGCGTTTAGCTGTAGCTATCATCCACGGGATTGGTTCTGAGAAGGAATTTTTCTCTGTTGAGTTAAAACACCGAATTGTTCAGGAATATCTGAAAGGTGACCCTGACAATCGAATGGAAGACGATTTACTATTTCATGAAATTTACTGGGGTGATTTAGTTAAAGACGAACATGGTGAGTTGTTACAACAACTCGATTATCGTAATGAACTGACCTACAAGGGTGTTCGTAACATGTTCGTGGACTTTATGCGTCTTGGTCTTAGTTACCGTAAAGGTGGTGAGAGTGGGCTGTATGAAGCGATTCATGGGCGTATCAAAGAAAGCATGGCCAAGTTTGCTACCCACCGCCATGTTGATACTGACTCAACACCATTAGTACTGATGGCTCATTCATTTGGCTCGGTCATTATGTCTGACTATATTCACGACCTGGCGGCCAATGGTGGTGATTTAAACCCATTTGAGCAATTTCAAACCTTGGCTGGTATTGTGACTTTCGCCAGTCCACTTGGTGTTTATTCTGCGCACCACGATAATTTTGACGGGCCAATGCCAAAAGTCGGTCAAGCGTTAGAAGACGGACTTAAAGAGCGGGTTAAATGGCTTAACTTCTATGACAAAGATGACGTGGTGGCATATCCACTGAAAAACGTCAGCGAAGACTATAACCAGGCAGTTGATGAAGATATCGAAATCAACGTTGGTAGTGCAGCGACTTCCTGGAACCCTGCTTGCCATACCGGCTACTGGGAAGATAAAGACTTCTACAAACCTGTTGCAAAATATCTTGGTGAAGTTCGTGCACCACACGAGTTCTGGAAATTGTCATAACCAGTAATTTAAGCGACAATAGCGACATCGTTTATTCAAGCTCCTGTTAGTTATCGATTTCATTCGGTCAATTAGCAGGAGCCTGTTTATTTAAGCCATGGTCTGATGACCTTTGACTGTTTCTTGAGTGTTTATTGTCGTTTATGTCAAAACAACCAACTGTTTCCAAAAAGCCTGCCTCAGACAAGCCTTCTTCTAATAAGACTTCGATTCAAACTCTGATCACCGAACAGGTGGCTCAATGCCAGCTTGTGGATCAATTTGAGTTGAACAAACTGAAGTCCATTATTACGAAACGACAAAAAAGTAATCAGCCTGTCAGTAAGCTAGTCAGCAAAGCCGAAAAGCTTCTTCAAGACTCAAAGCAGATTGTCGAGCAACGACAAAAACTGATCCCAACCGATATCGAGTTTGATTTGGCCTTGCCAGTGTGCCAGGCAAGAGATGATGTCCGAAAAGCTATCGAAGAGAATCAGGTGGTGGTGATTGCAGGCGAAACGGGTTCAGGTAAAACCACACAGCTCCCCAAAATCTGTTTACAGCTAGGTTTAGGTGTTTATGGCAAGATTGGTCATACGCAGCCGAGACGAGTAGCTGCAACCAGCGTTGCTCGTCGCATTGCTGAAGAATTAAAAACTGAGTTGGGTGAGCTGGTTGGCTATAGTATTCGTTTCAATGACCAGTCTAATCCGGTCACACCTGTGCGCGTCATGACCGATGGTATTCTGCTCAATGAAATCACCCATGATCCGTTACTGCGACAATACGACACTTTGATCATTGATGAAGCTCATGAGCGAAGCTTAAACATTGATTTTCTGTTGGGTTACATAAGTAATATTTTACCCAAGCGGCCCGATCTTAAAGTCATAATTACTTCTGCAACGATTGACGTTGAGCGCTTCTCCAAGCACTTTGCCATTGATGGCAAGCCTGCCCCCATTCTTGAAATTAGCGGAAGGACCTATCCGGTTGATGTCTGGTATCGACCTGACGATGAAGAGAACCCGAGTCCGCAAGTTGAACGTATTGGTCATGCAGTTGACGAGCTAATCAGCTATGCCCCCGGCGATATTTTGATTTTCTTGTCTGGCGAGGCTGAAATTCGCGAAACTGCTAAGTTATTGCGCAAAGAACGCTTCCAAGCTTGTGAAGTTCTGCCTCTCTATGCGCGGCTATCAATGCGCGAACAGGAAAAGATATTCCATCCGTCTGGCGGCAAGCGCCGAATTATTCTGTCCACCAATGTAGCTGAGACTTCGGTGACGGTTCCTGGCATTCGTTTTGTCATTGATCCCGGCTTTGCCCGTATCAGTCGTTATTCTGTGCGCAATAAAATTCAGCGCTTACCGATTGAAAAGATTTCTCAGGCTAGCGCCAATCAGCGAAAAGGTCGTTGCGGTCGTGTTGCTGATGGTGTTTGTATCCGTCTATATGAAGAGGAAGATTTTCTAAATCGTCCTGAGTTTACTGACGCAGAAATTCTGCGCACCAATCTCGCAGCGGTCATTTTGCAGATGAAACAATTGGGGCTGGGCGATATTGAGGCCTTTCCTTTTATTGATGAGCCTGCGCCAAAGCAAATCAGCGATGGTTTGAATTTATTGTCTGAGCTACAGGCGGTAGATGGCAAGAAACAGCTGACCCATATTGGTCGTAAGATGGCGCGCCTGCCGATTGAGCCGCGACTGGCTCGTATATTGCTTGCCGCAGAAGATGAGTCCTGCATTCGAGAAGCACTCATTCTCGCAGCCTTTCTATCGGTTAAAGATCCTAGAGAGTGGCCTTTCGAGAAAAGAGAGCTGGCCCAGCAGAAGCATGCCAAATACAAACACCCACAGTCTGACTTTATCGCCATCATTAATTTATGGGACCATTTGCATCAGCAGCAGGAAGATTTAACAAACAATCAGTTTCGTCGTTACTGTCAGGAAGAGTTGATTAATTTCAACGCGTATCGAGAGTGGCGCAGTACTTATCGTCAATTAAAGAGTTTGGTTAAATCTACACATCATCAGACACAAAAACAGTCAGAGCCAATCAATCCTGAGGATAAGGTCTATTACGCCAAGCTACATTCGATTCTGTTAACCGGCTTACTGAGCTTTATTGGCCAAAAGGATATTGAAAAAGGCTATTTAGGAACTCGTCAGACACGCTTTATGATTCATCCTCAGTCTGCAAATTTTAAAAAGCAGCCGCCGTGGGTGATGGCTTTTGAGATTGTCGAAACCACGCAGAATTATGCACGCTTAACCGCCATGATTGAAACGCCATGGATTGAGACGATCGGCAAGCACCTGATTAAGAGTCATTATTTTGATGCCCATTGGGAAAAAAAACGTGGCGCAGTGGTTGCCTCATTGCAGCAAACGTTATTGGGTTTAAAAATTGTTTCTAACCGAACCGTCGACTATTCCTCTATTGAGCCTGAGCTGTGTCGTGAATTGTTTATTGTGCATGGCCTGGTTCGCAGAGAGCTTGAGCCAAGACATTCGTTTCAGCAGGAAAATGAGCAGCTTTGGTTAGATGTCGAACAGGAAATAGCTAAGGCCAGGCAGGCAGACATGCGCACTGATGAGCGTGATCTGGTTGCATGGTTTGATAAACGTTTACCTGAATCAATTTGTAATGTTAAACAGCTTAATCAATGGCTCAAGAAAAATGCTAAACAGAATAATCAGCTGTTAACTCTCAATAAAGATGTTTTATTCAAAGCGGAGGAGCAGGACGCCAGCCTTTATCCTGAAACGATTAAAGTGAAATCGATTGAGTTACCGCTGACCTATCATTTCGAGCCAGGGCATCCACAAGATGGTGTGACGGTAAAAATCCCTCAATCGCTGAGTCAACAATTTAAAGACTCGGATTTTGAGCGATTGGTTCCGGGTCTATTAGAAGAAAAAATTGAGTTCATGCTGCGCTCTTTGCCGAAACGCTTCCGCAAAAACTTTGTGCCCATACCGCAGTTCGCCCAGGCCTGTTATGAACAGGTATTGGAGCAGCAGGGCAGCTTGATCGATATTATCAGCAAGCACCTGTTTAAAATGACTGGCGTGATTCTGCCTAAAGAGGCGTGGCAGGAACTGAGCTTGCCCGAGCACTACTTAATGCGCTTTGAAATTGTAGATGATAAAGGCAAGGTACTTACTAGCAGCAGAACCCTTGAGCAGTCGCAGGAGTTAAAACAGGTTAAGGTTAAAAGCAAAGGTAGTCACAAGAAGAAAGAAGAGACTTTCACCAGCTGGCCTGAATCTTATGTCAAAGAGGGTGTTTTCGAGGAGGCAGGCACTAAAATCCCAGTAACTTATGCTCTGGAAGATGCTGGCAACAAGGTGCGAATTCTTGCTGTGGTCAACAAGCGTCAGGCAGAGAATGTGCATGTGCGAGGCGTCTGCCGCTTATTAGCGCTCGAAAAAGCGCAATTGTTGAGTTACCTGAAAAAGAAATATCACAACAAACAGAAACTAACTCTATCAGTGAGTACTTTAAGTAGTGTCGATGATTTGATTGATGATGCAGCCATGGCTTGTCTGAAAGATTTTGTACAACATAATACGCCTTATGATATCAAGGCGTATCAGTCATTGGTTCAGGCAATGGAAAAAGAACTGGTGCCTGCTACGACAGAATTGCTGGATGATCTGGTTCAGGTTCTGCAACTTCGAGCTAGCGTTCTGGCTCAAGCAAAGGGGTTGGGTAAAGCTCTGGCTAGCACCCGACAAGACATCACAAAGCAGTGTGACTATCTGTTTCAGCCTGGGTTTTGCTTCAGGTTTGGTGCAGAGAAGATCAAAGACTTCAAACGTTATTTATCAGCCATCGAAAAGCGCATTGAACGTGCAAAGCTGAGCCCGCTCAAAGAAGCTGAGTCGTTGATTGTGGTGTCTGATTGGATTAATGTTCGCGACAGTTTGGCGGATGACAAGGCGATTCCATCTTTTGAAGTGGACGAGTTCAACTGGATGTTAGAAGAGTTCAGAATTTCATTATTTGCCCAAGGACAGAAAACACGTTTTCCGATTTCGGCGAAACGACTGCAAAAAGCAATTGATGAGCTGGAGAAACAGTATTACTAGAGGGTGTTATTTAGAGGGTCTCATTAAAGAATAATGATTAAACAGTCGTTATTCTTTATTCCGTGCTAGTTTCTTCCGGAGTGATGACGACTTTGTTACGACCGGTTTCTTTAGCTTCGTAGAGGCACTGATCGGCAATTTCAATCATACTATCCAATACATGATGATGATTGATGTTAACGCCAATACTGATGGTCACTTTGACCTCCAGACCATCAATATCTATCGCTGTGTTTTCAACTCTTTTTAGTAATTTATCAAAGAATATTTCTGAATTTTCGCGATTGATACCTACCATGTACATACAGAATTCTTCACCGCCAAAACGTGCCACCACGTCTGATTTTCGCACTGAGCTTTGTAGTATTTCTGCAACTTTTGTTAAAACTGCATCACCTACCTGGTGCCCGTAGGTATCGTTTACCTTCTTGAAGTGATCAATATCCACTAATGCACAGGCTATTGGCGTGGAGTGTCGAACTGCGGAATTATGCATAACCTCAACCAGCTCATAGAAGTGGCGACGGTTATTGAGACCAGTCAGGTAGTCTTTGGTAGCAGCAGTTGTCAGCTTTTCATATTCAATGACACGGCTGGTGTTAACGGCAACCCGCAGATAAAATTCTTCCGCCAAAAAAGACTGTTTAATGATGAAGTCGTCAGCTCCATGCTTTAAGAAATTGGCAGACATCAACACATCGTCTCGAGCTGACATGCCGATAATGGCCAATTCCTGCTTGCTGTAGAGTCGGCGTATATTTTTGGTTAAGTCGTAACCATTCATGGCTTCCATATCATAGTCGGTTATCACTAGTTTGATATCATGATGTTGTTTTAAGTGCTCAAGCAGTTTTTGTGGGTCGTTAAATTGTAGGGTTTGGTATTTATGGACGCTGAGCAGGGTGCTCATTATTCGCAGACTGGTCTTAGAATCATCAGCCAGAGCAATCTTAACACTCGGATTGATTTTCAGGCGCTGCAGAGTTTCGATAATATACTCAGTGACATAGTTATCGCTCTTGATAACATAATCTACGATACGGAATTTCCAGATATAGTTACGAATTTCAGCGGTGATATCGCTGATCAAAACAATGGTCGGGATACGCTTTTTTGCCATTAACTGGACAATTTCACCCTCTGGGGCATCAGGCAAACGGAAATCTACCAGGCAGGCATCGATCTGTTCAATATCTAAAACATCCAGCAAAGCTTCCGCACTGGCATAGGTGCCAATAGACATTACCTGATAGTCCATCTTTTCGGTAATTTTCTTTTCTATCAATGCGCAGAAAAATTTACTGTCGTCTACAACAAGTATGGTTTTCAAAGTATTAGTATCTTTATTCCAATAGCGTGATTGTATAGGAGCTCAGCTTAAATGCACAGAACCTTATATGCCAAGTACTTAGATCCGTTTTTCACCCCTAATAAGACCACTGTAAAAGGTTTTGTGCTGTGGGTTAAAAACTAAATGTAAAATTTGCAGGGTTATTTCTCAAAATATGAGCTGATTCACTGTATTAATATCTGACGCTAAGCCAGACTTTGACAAAAGGTTGCTCTGTAAATGAATTTGACGCTTTATTATTTCAAACACATAGGGTGATTTTTAAATGTATTAAAAAACATTAGGTTAATGCAAATCTGCATTACTCCAAGGTTAACTCTTCGCTAAACACTACTCCCGAAAGTTAAGGTGTAAAAAATCATTGTCACCAGTCAATATTTTTAACAAACAAGTCCAATAAAGCCTTAATAAATGTATCAAAGTTGGACATTCGACAGCTTTTACTAAAAAAAATATATTGAGCGTCGGAGTCCTAAATTTGTAACACCGCCTTTTTTACAGTCTCAAGTAAATCACTTTTGTAGTTCAAAGACGTCGCATCATATTTAGAGACACTACTCTTAAAGCTAACTTTACCAAGGAAGCAATTGGTATGGCTTTAGGTACACACTATTACTGTTCGCAAACAATGGATGTTCAATGGAGGGAGAATTCATGGACACTAACTTAAAGACACTTTTCAAGCCCATAGTGGCTATTGGCTTGTTGATGTCAGCTCAACATATTTACGCAGCGCCGAAAATTCATGAGGTGCAACCTTATCCCTATGAGACACCGACAAACTTGGTGATTTGGGGATCGGGATTTGAGGATCCTCAAGTTTATTTTGGAACGCATCCGGATCCATTAGTCATCAGTGCCGATCAATCGACTTGTGATGCTATGACTTTTAATCCTGCACCACCACTTGATCCTACTGACTTCCAATGTCTGGTAGTTGATCTGCCTTATGTTAATAATGGTGAGCCCGCAGTGCCCTCAGGTGATTATCTTTTGAAGATAGTTGCTGTTGGTGGGTTGAATATATGCGGTACCAAACCAAGTTCGTTAACATTTGAATATAATCCTTCAGACTGTAGTGGGCAAAATTCTCAAGAAACTGCTACCTGCTCAGGTGATATGACAGGGGCGGTAGGTGCAACAAATGTCAATGTGTTTGGAAGAGATGAAGAAAAGTGGAGTTATCCTTCGGTCATTTATCCCGGTGAAAATGTCACATTTACTTCAGCTGGAAGTAAATGGGGTAATCAATTAAATGTACATTTTAGTGAAGGTAACTTAGCTCAAGATATTGGGTTGCATACTTCTTGTTCCGAGCCATTGGTGTTGGGTGATTCTTACGGTAGTTTTATACTAGTAGACTTTGTTGGTGAGGCTAGAGGCTCTACCGAGGAATATGATCTTTATGATCTCACTATAGGAGGAGTTGGTCCTCAAGGCCCTCAAGGTGACACTGGTCCAGCGGGTCCTCAAGGTGACACTGGTCCAGCGGGTCCTCAAGGTGACACTGGTCCAGCGGGTCCTCAAGGTGACACTGGTCCAGCGGGTCCTCAAGGTGACACTGGTCCAGCGGGTCCTCAAGGTGACACTGGTCCAGCAGGTCCTCAGGGTGATACCGGTGCCACAGGTCCACAAGGCCCTCAGGGTGATACTGGTGCCACAGGTCCACAAGGCCCTCAAGGTGATACTGGTGCCACAGGTCCACAAGGTCCTCAAGGTGATACTGGTGCCACAGGTCCACAAGGCCCTCAAGGTGATACTGGTGCCACAGGTCCACAAGGCCCTAAAGGCGACACGGGTGATACCGGTGCCACAGGTCCACAAGGTCCTCAAGGTCCTCAAGGTGATACTGGTGCCACAGGTCCACAAGGCCCTAAAGGCGACACGGGTGATACCGGTGCCACGGGTCCACAAGGTCCTAAAGGCGACACGGGTGATACCGGTGCCACGGGTCCACAAGGTCCTAAAGGCGACACGGGTGATACTGGTGCCACAGGCCCACAAGGTCCTCAAGGTCCTCAAGGTGACACCGGTGCCACAGGTCCAATGGGTCCGCAAGGTCCTAAAGGTGACACGGGTGATACTGGTGCAACTGGCCCTCAAGGTCCATCTGGCCCAATGGGACCACAGGGTCCACAGGGTGAAAAAGGTGATACCGGAGACACTGGTGCCACTGGTCCAGCAGGTCCTCAAGGTCCACAGGGTGAAACTGGCCCAGCGGGTGGCGGCTCTAACTTACTCTGTTTCGCAACTGACCAAACGATCGGCTCGCAAGGTAAATACATGGGTCTCGGTCAGCAAGGTGGTTCGCATCAGGAAGTGGCAGTAATAACACCTTTTGAAGCCGGTGCCTTTATTAAGCGTTTCGTGATCAAAGCCGCACAAGGTAACAACCCTGTCAGTGGTGTAGCAACTGTTCATCATGATGACGGTCCGATAGGCACTTGTAACCTGGTTGCTAATGATCCCGATGGTATAAAATCAGTTTGCTCTGGAATTACGAATGGCGTTTTAGGCGAGTTTGACAGCTTAAGCGTGTTCGTTAAAACAGATAGTGGTAGTTTCAATGGTGCCACAGCTTGTTTGTTAATAGAAACCGACCCACAAGCGCAATAATTGGGAAGATGAGTAGAATGGGTTCTTAACACCCAAGTGGCAGTCTCCTAGCCACTTAACCCGCAAACGCGCCACATCATGTGGCGCGTTTTTTTATTAGCTGCTTTTGCCGTGAGATGAGTTCAGAGATGAATTTGGAGATAAGTTGTGTAACATATCTTGCCGATAATGCTCATACCACATCTTGGTCGCACCGCAGACAGCGGCAGGCATGACTAATAAATTAATAAAGGGAATCATGGTCATTAACATCACCATGGCACCGAAGCCGAATGTGCCGCTACGTCTTTGTTGTAAGGCTTTGAGCATATCCTGAAACGGCACCTTGTGGTTATCCATCGGGTAGTCAACGTACTGAACTGACATCATCCAGGCGTTGAAAATAAACCAGATAACAGGGAAGGCAAGCGCACCAATCAGTGGCACAAACAGGATCAGTAGACAGATCAGCGCTCTGGGAATGTAGTATTTTAGCTTGGTCCATTCACGACCAAATAATCGCGGGATATCTTTGACCAAAGCCCAGAAGCCTTGTTCTGGTAGAACCTTTTCCTCGTTACCCGCCGCTGCATGTAGCCTGTTTTCAACCGCTTCGGCTAACAGGCCATTGAATGGAGCCGCAATCCAGTTTGCCAGCATGGCAAAAAAGAAGAAAACGAACAAAATTCCACCAATGATGACTACCGGCCACATCAGCCAGGCGAGTGCTGTACCCAGCCATTCCCAGGCACCCCAGCTGGCGATGGTCTGCTCAACCCATTGCGACCACTCGGAAACTTGAGAAATCAATAAAATCAATGCAGTAGTGAGTAATATTAAATTAATTACTAAAGGGATAAGGACATATCGTTTAAGCCCTTTTTGGGTTAACATGCGGAATCCGTCGGCGAGATAGTGGGCGCCATGAAAAGTGTTTTGTGCCATGTCGATTTTTTTACTTTTACTGTGTGCTTATTGGATTAAAATAATTTACACTTAAACGCTTTAGATTATAACCCTGCAAATGTAACAGGGCCTTTCATACAATTAAAATCTTGCCAGCTTGACTAGCATGCTCAGCTTGGCTTTTGACTAAAAAATAGACGAATAAAATAGATGCGATTAAAACAAATTAAATTAGCAGGTTTTAAATCATTCGTAGATCCAACCACGGTATCCTTACCGAGCAACCTGACAGCGATTGTCGGGCCTAATGGTTGTGGTAAGTCAAATCTTATTGACGCGGTGCGTTGGGTGATGGGGGAGTCGTCCGCTAAGAACCTTCGTGGTGATGCGATGACTGACGTTATTTTCAACGGTTCCACCGGCCGCAAACCTGTCGGCCAGGCCAGTATTGAGCTGGTATTTGACAACTCAGACGGCACTGTGCAGGGCGAGTTCGCTAATTATAACGAAATCTCCGTCAAGCGTATGGTAAACCGTGAGGCTCAATCGAGCTATTTCTTAAACGGAACGCGCTGTCGCCGTAAAGATATTACCGATATTTTCCTTGGAACCGGTCTTGGCCCTCGCAGTTATGCCATTATTGAACAGGGCATGATTTCGCGCCTAATCGAGTCTAAACCGCATGAGTTACGTATTTTCCTCGAAGAAGCGGCCGGGATTTCCAAATATAAAGAACGTCGTAAAGAGACAGAAAACCGAATTCGCCATACTCGCGACAATCTAGACCGCTTGACGGACTTGCGCGATGAGTTAGGAAAGCAGCTGTCACACCTCAAACGTCAAGCAACATCTGCTGAGCGTTATAAAGAATACAAAGCCGAAGAACGAGAACTCAAAGCGCAATTAGCAGCAATCCGTTGGCAAACTTTTAACAGCAAAATTGAAGCGCTGGACGATGGCATCCAGAAGATGGAAACTGAAGTCGAAGCCAAAATGGCCGATCAGCGCCATGCCGACAGTGAAATTGAAAAGTCCCGCGAATTACACATTGAATTAACCGATGCACATAGCGAAGTTCAAGGTCGTTTTTACGGCATTGGTGCCGACATTGCCCGCCTGGAGCAAGCCATTGAGCATGCTCGTCAGCAAAAATCACAACTGCTGGAAGACAAGGCACAAGTTCAAAGCTCATTGGATAAATTGCGCGAGCAATTGCGTTTTGATGAATCAAAACTTGAAGAGTTGATGACTGAGCTGTTGCAAACCGAGCCCGACTTAGAACTCAAAACTGAGCAAGTTGAAGAGCAGCAACAACAGTTGCAGGACATGGAAGAAGACATGCGCTTGTGGCAACAAGATTGGGATGTGTTCAACCAGCAGGCTCATGCCAATGCGCAGAAAACAGAAGTTGAAAAAACGCGTATTCAACATCTGGAATCGCACATAGCTCGTTATACTAAACGTCTTGAAGATATTCGTACTGAGATCAATCAGCAAGAAGCCAGTCCCATGGAAAATGATCTGGTCGAAATTGCCAAGGAATTAAATCTGGCTGAAGAACAGTCAGAGCGCCTTGAAGAGGAAGTTTCTAACGCAGTAGAACAAATTAATCAGATCCGCCAACAGCAGCGTGAACACAATCAGAAGCTGGAAGTGTCTCGTAAGGAATTGCGTGGTCTTGAGTCCCGTAAGATTTCCTTAGAAGCCTTGCAGAGCGCAGCATTGGGTGGACAAAGCGAAGAGTCGGTTAGTTGGTTAAAGCAACAGGGGCTGGACAGTAAATCACGCCTTGCGCAAAATATTTCGGTCGATTCTGGCTGGGAAGTTGCGGCAGAAACTGTATTGGGTGAATACCTCGAAGCAGTAGTGGTTAACGATAGTCATGAATTTGCTAATTCTTTAACAGAGCTCGCCAGCGGCAAACTGATTTTGATTTCTGGTAACGGTTCTGGTGGTAGTCACCCGAATACTTTACACAGCAAGATTAAAAATGCGGATGCCTTAGCCGGGCAATTAAGTAAAGTTAAAACTGCTGATTCACTTGAGCAGGCTATGAGTATTCGTGAACAGCTTGCCGACGATGAATCGGTGATTACACAAGACGGCCTATGGGTAGGTAAAAACTGGCTACGAGTGTCGAAACAGTCAGAGCAGGGTGCCGGTATTCTTGAGCGCGAAGCTGAGCTTAATGAGTTGACTGGCAAGATTGAGCAGCAAGAAGCTGTGATGGAAGAGCTGGAGCAAACCAAAGAGCGTTTGGCCGAGCAACTTTCAGAGCAGGAACAATTGTGGCAATCCAAGCAATCTCAGTTAGCGCAAGCAAGCCGCAGCTATAGCGAATTACGAGCCAAAGTGGGTTCGCAGCAAGCCAAATTAGAGCAAGCTAAAAACCGACTGGAGCGTTTGCAAAAAGAGCAACGCGATGTCTTGCAACAGTTGCAGGATGATGAAGAGTTATTAGCAAAGAGCCGTCAACAGATTGAGCAAATGGTCGATAGCATGGCTGATGATAATCAGCGTCGCGAACAAATGACCACTGAGCGCGAAGAAAAGCGCGCGCAGCTTGAAGCGAAACGCCAGCAAGCACGTCAGGTTAAGGATGAGCAACATCAGTTAGCGATTCGCGTCAGTGCGGTTAAAGCCGAAGTTAATTCGACTCGGGCTGGTTTCGAGCGTGTTAACTCACAAATCGGTGAATTAACTTCACGTAAAGTAGAATTGGAAAATCGTTTAAGTTCTGAACAGGATCCAACTGAAGATTATCAGATTGAACTAGAGCAGGCTTTGGAAAAACGTTTGCTGGTTGAAGAAGAGCTTAAGCAAGCTCGTAATAAGTTGTCAGAAATTGATGACAAAATGCGCAAGCTTGAACGTCAACGTCATGAGTCTGAACAGCAGGCGCAAGGTGTGCGTTCTCGTTTAGAGAAATTGCGCATGGACTGGCAAGAGGCTAAAACTCGACAAAATACTCAATCTGAAATTCTAGCCGATGCTAAAGCTGATGTTGATACACTTCTTGAAGAGTTACCGGAAGAGGCAAATGAACAGCAGTGGATTAGCGCTATTGAAGACATTACTGGCAAGATCCAGCGACTTGGTGCGATTAACTTAGCAGCGATTGAAGAGTTCAAAGCGGCAGAAGAACGTAAAACCTATCTTGATGCTCAGCATGAAGATTTGAACGAGGCGTTAGAAACCTTAGAAAGTGCTATTCGTAAAATCGATCATGAAACCCGCACTCGCTTTAAAGAAACTTTTGATAAGGTTAATAAAGGCGTGCAGGAGCTATTCCCTAAAGTGTTCGGTGGCGGTCATGCATACCTTGAGCTCACTGGCGAAAATTTACTTGATACAGGTGTTACGGTTATGGCGCGCCCACCAGGCAAGCGTAACTCTACTATTCACTTGCTATCGGGCGGTGAAAAAGCGTTAACGGCTATTTCTCTGGTATTCTCTATCTTCCGCTTGAATCCGGCGCCATTCTGTATGCTGGATGAGGTGGATGCACCACTGGATGATGCGAACGTAGGTCGTTATGCTAATTTGGTAAAAGAAATGAGTGAGCAAGTGCAATTTATTGCTATCACACACAATAAAATTGCGATGGAAATGGCACATAATTTATTAGGTGTTACTATGAGTGAGCCAGGCGTTTCGCGCGTGGTTTCAGTAGATGTAGAAGAAGCTGCAGCATTAGCGGCTTCATAATAACCATTAACCAAAAGGTGAAGTGATGGACTGGCAGTTCACTTTATTACTGATAATCGTAGGCTTAATTATAATTGGTTTTATTTACTTTGATGCAAAGCGCCGAAGTAAAGTCAGACGAGAAAGAGCTGAACGAGAACTTTATGAACAACGTATGGAGCAGCATCGAGACGGTACTGGATACGACCCAGATGGGATTGGTCAAGTCCGTGTCATAGGCAAGGATGAGAAGTCTGAGCAAGTCTCCTCTCGCCCAGAGCCTGTTTCTCAAAGTAAAACTGAAGCCATGTCTCAGCCGCTTTCAGAAGAACAGGCGGAAGAGCAGGTTGAGCAAACGCAAGCTGAGAAACCTCTCAATCAGGAACAAGTGCATAAAGATCCCATTATTGATGAAGAAAATGTCCCTGTATTGGATGATGCGCTGTTTGAATTTACCAGCGAGCATTTTAAGCGTGAAGCTGCCAAAGAATCTGAAAGAAAAACCGCTGCTGCTACAAAAAATGAGCCTCAACTAGCAAAGCCACAGCAGACCTCTCTTTTCGAAGAGCCTCAAGAAGAAGCTTCTACCGTTGAAGTGGAGCCTGAGTTAATCTTTTCACTATATGTGGTCGCCTCTCAAGATCATCCTTATCATGGCCCTGAATTAGTGCAGACTCTGGTTGAGCAAGGTATGCGTCATGGTGATATGGATATTTTCCATCGGCATGCACAAGCCAATGGTCGCGGTGCGGTTCAATTCAGTTTAGCCAATGCTTTCGAACCAGGTATTTTCGATCTGGATGATATTGATAATCTATCCTCAAAAGGCTTGGCTTTATTCATGACTTTGCCGGGTCCATCAAAACCAATGAAAGCTTATGAGTTAATGGTTAAAACTGCCCAAGCGATTACCCAGCAATTAGGCGGGCGAATTTTAGACGGCAGTCGTAGCAACTTTAGCCGTCAAATAGAAACACACCATAAAGAACAAATTAGTGAGTTTGAGCGTCGCCAGCTGCTCAATAAGCAGTAATACTTTCAAATATTTTACTTAGACGAGAGTCATGAGTCATAAGATGTCCGATTTAGAAAAGCGCGTTGCAGAGCTACGCGCTACCCTCGATAATTATAACTATCAATATTATGTTTTAGACGACCCTTCGGTTCCTGATGCTGAGTATGATCGCCTGTTACGCGAACTTCAGCAGATTGAAGCTCAACATCCGGAACTTGTTTCCGAAGATTCTCCGACACAACGGGTTGGTGCAAAACCTGATAACGGCTTTCAAGAGGTTACTCATGAACTGCCTATGTTGTCGCTTGATAATGCGATGAGTGATGACGAACTGTTTAGTTTTAACAAACGTATTCAGGACCGCTTAAAAACAACGGGCAATATCGAATATGTGTGCGAGCCAAAGTTAGATGGCCTGGCAGTGAGTTTGTTGTATGAAAATGGCCAGCTTGTCCGTGGTGCTACACGTGGTGATGGTGCCACTGGCGAGAATATAACTCTTAACGTGAGAACCATTCGTGCCATTCCTTTAAAGCTTCGAGGCAAAAAGATTCCTGAGCGTGTTGAAATACGTGGCGAAGTTTATATGCCAAAATCAGTTTTTGAGTCATTGAATCAAGAAGCACGGGAGCAGGGTGGTAAAAGTTTCGCCAATCCTCGAAATGCTGCCGCCGGCAGTTTACGCCAACTCGATCCTTCAATCACGGCAAAAAGACAACTGTCTTTCTATGCCTACTCAATGGGGCTGGTCTCCGATGATTTTGAGCTTGCCGATACTCACTATGATCGATTGCAGCAAATCAAAGACTTTGGTCTGCCTGTCAGTAGTGAAATTAAAGTAGTGAAAGGTGCGGAAGGATGCTTGGCTTACCATCAATCAATATCGGAAAAGCGTGACTCGCTTGGTTATGAAATTGATGGAGTCGTTAATAAGGTTAACTCGATCGAGCTACAGGAAGAGCTTGGTTTTGTGGCTCGCGCACCGCGTTGGGCAATTGCCCATAAGTTTCCTGCGCAAGAAGAAATGACTCAGTTAATTGGCGTAGATTTCCAGGTCGGTCGCACTGGCGCTTTGACGCCGGTGGCGCGATTAGAGCCAGTTTCCGTTGGCGGAGTAACCGTCAGCAATGCGACTTTACATAACATGGATGAAATCGCACGTCTGGATGCACGAATTGGCGATACTGTTATCATTCGTCGTGCTGGAGACGTTATTCCTCAAGTTGTTAGTGTCATTCTTGAAAAACGTCCTGCTGAAGCTGAAATCATTTTAACGCCGGAACATTGTCCAGTGTGCAATTCTCCAGTAGAAAGGACTGAAGGGGAAGCAGCCATTCGATGCACTGGTGGACTGATTTGTTCGGCCCAGCGCAAGGAGTCTATTAAACATTTTGCTTCACGCAAAGCTATGGACATTGATGGACTTGGTGACAAGCTGGTTGAGATTTTTGCTGAAAAAGGCATGGTGCAAAGCATCAGTGATCTTTATCGGTTGGAAGCTAGCGATATTGCATCTCTTGATCGTATGGGTGAAAAATCTTCTGAGAATTTAATCGAAGCTTTAGAATACAGCAAAAATACTACGCTACCAAAGTTTCTATATTCACTAGGTATTCGAGAAGTCGGTGAGGTAACTGCAAAAAATATTGCACATCACTTTTTAACATTGGACGCCATTATCAAAGCCAGTCAGGAAGATCTGGAATCTGTCCCAGATGTTGGTCCGATTGTTGCTCATCATATTCGAGCATTTTTTGATAATGAAGAAAATATTGAGCAAATTAAAGAATTAAAAGAGTTAGGCGTAAACTGGCCTGATATCGAACAGAAATCAGATGATGAATTACCTCTGAAAGGTAAAACTTTTGTCATTACAGGTACTTTAGAAGGTATAAGTCGACCCGAAGCCAAAGCGAAATTGGAAGCTTTGGGGGCTAAGGTTTCTGGTTCAGTATCCAGTAAAACAACGGCCTTAATTGCCGGTGCAAACGCAGGAAGTAAATTAAAGAAAGCACAAGAGCTGGACGTTGAAGTGCTTGATCAATCTTTCCTAGACAACTTATAGAGGTCTGTATGAAGAGCTTTGCTACAACCATTATTGCTTCGAGCTTACTTGCTAGTAGCTCGTTATATGCGAGTGAAGCTGGTAGTCAGTCTAGCCAATGCGATAATTATGACGTTTATGTTATGCGTCATTTGCCTAAAGCTGATGTTGCTAACAAAGATCCCGAGCTAAATGAACTTGGCCAAAAGATGGCGCTAGTATTAGCTGACTCAGAGTTTATGGTACAGGTTGACGCTGGTTTTAGTACAGATTATCAACGGACCAGACAAACATTGGCACCTTCCGCTGAACGCCATGGTTTTGAGGTTCATATTTATGATCCAAGAGATAATCAATCACTGATGAACATCATTAATGAGCAATATTGTGGTAAGACTATTGCTATCGTTGGTCATTCGAATACAACGCCTGCAATAGTTACAGCGCTTGGCGGAACCTTTGAAGTGTCTTTTGCAGGTGAGCCGCTGCCAGCTAACACCCAAGTTCAGCTAGATGAATCTGATTATGGTGCGGTTTTTCACGTCAAGAAAGAACAAGGTGCCATAGAGCAGGACATGTTCCGGTTGAAATAGTAATAAACGATTTCTCTATAAATAACTGAGCATAAAAAAAGGAGGCGATTAAGCCTCCTTTTTTATTAGCAATTGCAATTAAGCAACATGACTAGTTCAGTTGACTGGTCTTTGCTGCAGGGCTATTACTATGTTTGTCACTGGTGTCTTCAATATCAGTTGTAATCACATCACCTTCAGAGAACTGATAAGGTTTTGGTGAAAAATCCGCTGATACGACTGACTCGTGATTAGTAGCTTTAGCCATTGGTGCCGAAGCGTGAGTCGCTACATGCGGCTTAGCCGGTTGTTTAATAACTTCGGTTGCAACATCATCAGCTTTCGCTGTTGGTTTCTCGTTGCTCTCAGTTATTTGTTCTTGCGGCTTAGCTTCTTCTAACTTGCTTTCTTCAGGCTTGGCTTCTTCGCTAGCAGCCGTTTCTGGTTTGCCAGTTTCAACGTCCTGGTTAACAAATGGCTCAACCGTCTCAGCATCAAGCTTGGTTGCAACTGACTCATTCTGAGCTTGTGTTGCTTGAGGCTTTTGCTGTTCAGTTGTAGCTTCTGCCTTTGCCGTAGAAGCCTGAGCCTGTTCAACTTGAGCATCATTTGCTGCTTCCTGAGTTGGCTTAGCTGCTTCAGCTTTGTCGTCTTTCTTATCTTTGCTGTAGCCCATCACTTCAGAAACACTACGCTCTAAAGATTTATGGGCCTTATAGACCATAATATCTTCAGCGTGTGCTTTATTCTTCGGAGCACGCTCTTTGGCTGATTTTTCTTTAGTCGGTTTGTCGCTGCTAGCTTTACCTTTCTTGGCTGCTGGTTTTGTATCTACCGAGTCATCTTGAGCTTTCTTGCCTTTAATTGCTGAGCGTACCGAAGGTTTTTTCGGTTGTTGATCTTGCTCATGCTTTGCAGCTGGCTGTTGTTCTTGACCAGACTGGCCTGGTTGTTTAGCTTCAGCCATACGTTCAGCACGCGTTTTGCGCGGTGGTCGTTTTGCTTGAGGCTGCTGCTCTACAACATTTTTCTGCTCATTCTTTTGTTCTGGTTTTTGCTCTTGCTTTTGACCAGATTGCTGCTTTCTTTGTGGCTTGTCGCTTTGCTTCTTCTGCGGACGCCCACTTTTTTGTTGAACCTTATTGTCTTTATCATCACGCTGTTCTTGCGGCTGAGGTTTGTTCTGACTTTGGTTTTGGCTCTGGTTCTGGTTCTGGTTGCGACCTTTCTGGTTAGTACGCTTTTTACCTTGATGGCGAGTGTTACGACCGCGAGTATTACGGTCATATTTGCCACGGTTGTTCTGCGATTGCTTGTCTTTCTTTTTCTTGTCTTTGTCGTCACCAAACAAAGAAGTCCAAAGACGCGCGAATAAGCCAGGCTTTTTCTTCTTGGCTGGTTTACTTGGAGCAGGAGGCGGCGCAGTTGGTTTAACACCTTTTAGCGCTGGTTGGTCGCTGACAGGGGCTGGCTGCTTACTACTTCTAACCAACTCAATCTCAGGAGCATCGCCAATTAAGCTATAGCTACTGTCTTCCAGAGTTTCGCCAGCTTTAACTCGTAACACTTCATAGTGAGGTGTTTCAAGGTATGGGTTAGGTACAACGACTAAGCGAACTTTTTGACGTTTCTCAATTTGCTCAATTTTGCGCCGTTTCTCGTTCAACAAGAATGTTGCCACTTCAACAGGAACTACTGCTTGAACTTCAGCAGTCGACTCTTTCATAGCCTCATCTTCCATCAATCGCAGGATAGATAGAGCCAGTGAATCAGTACCACGAATGACACCAGAACCAGTACAGCGTGGGCAAACATGTTGGCTGGATTCTTCCAATGATGGACGCAAGCGCTGACGTGACATCTCAAGTAGACCAAAGCGAGAAATACGACCAATTTGAATGCGTGCACGATCACGGGCTACGGCATCTTTAAGAACCCGCTCAACTTCACGCTGATTGCGAGGAGGGCCCATATCGATAAAGTCGATAACAATCAGGCCACCGATATCACGTAAACGCAATTGACGAGCAATTTCTTCTGCTGCTTCGACATTGGTATGTACAGCCGTTTCTTCGATATCACCGCCTTTAGTTGCGCGAGCAGAGTTGATGTCGATAGAAAGCAACGCTTCTGTTTGATCAAATACTACTGAGCCACCAGACGGAAGGCGGACTTCGCGTTGGAAGGCACTTTCGATCTGGCTTTCAACCTGGTAGCGGTTGAACAATGGAATTTCATCACGATACAGCTTAACTTTACTGACAAAGTCAGGACGTTGATACTGAAGTTCGCTTTTGACCCGCTCATAGATCTCCGGGCGGTCAATAACGATCTCACCAATATCTGGACGTAAGTAATCACGAATAGCGCGCGTGATAACGTCTGATTCTTGAGTGATTAAGAATGGAGCAGGGCGTGTGCCAGCTACTTGCTTGATGCCGTTCCAGGTATCAATCAAATAGTTGAAGTCGTATTGGATTTCTTCAAGGCTTTTACCGATGCCAGCAGTACGAACAATACAACCCATACCATTTGGCACAGGAAGTTGGCTCATAACTTGCTTAAGTTCAGTGCGCTCATCACCTTCGATGCGACGAGAAATACCGCCAGCGCGAGGATTGTTAGGCATAAGAACCAGATAGCTACCGGCCAAACTGATTGAAGTGGTCAAGGCTGCGCCTTTATTACCACGTTCTTCTTTATCAATCTGAACGATGACTTCCTGACCTTCTTTTAAGGCATCTTTAATTGTAGGACGGCCACGCGATGGTGCATTATGCATGTATTCACGGGCAACTTCTTTGAGTGGAAGGAAACCATGGCGTTCTGCACCATAGTCAACAAAAGCGGCTTCAAGGCTAGGCTCGATACGAGTCACTTTGCCTTTGTAGATGTTACCTTTTTTTTGTTCTCTTCCTGCTAGCTCGATATCTAAATCATACAAACGCTGGCCATCTACCAGCGCAACACGCAACTCTTCATGGTGATTCGTTGCGTTTATCAACATACGTCTCATTTGTTATTAACTCTCAATTTCTGCGGACACAGGAAGAGCTAGCGAGAATATTAGGAATAGGGTCTAAAAACCCGTCAAGCCTTTTAAGGGCAAGGGGTTTTGGTTGTGAATTTCTGTAAGTTTAGTTTCTTAAACTGTTTTTTCATCACTAAGTTGACTGTTAAACCTGTTTATTTCCTGTTTGGCTATTTCACGTCTTACCGCTTGTTGTGCGCGAAAGAAGCCAAACTAACCGAGCAACTTGAACGTTTATCGTATAAACGTATTCAATGAGCTGCTCTACAATTCTGCTATTTTCCGGTGACCGGCTTTAAAAAATCATTTCTGCTGTTATGGTATCTCAGCTTGGCGTCGTTCTTCTCTTATTTAGAGTTGTTTAACGCTATGTGCTGATTTAATACCTTCATATAAGGTGTTGTTTGCTTCCGTTGGCCTCAATTTATGCCTGCTTTACTATAAAGCTTTTGCTAGTTGAGGTGGAAGGAGCGACACCAGGCGCTCTTTCTGAGCGTGTAGCTCTGTTGCGCATTATAGACTGCTTATATAGGCAGGGCAATCTTTTGTTTTTTTAAGCTATTGATTTGACATGTTTTCAGGTATAGTTGCGCCCGATGAATAGTGAATCCCGTCCAAAAGTCCAATTTGTTGAAGTGCAGACTGAAGAAGCCGGTCAGCGCATCGATAACTTTTTGCTCAAAAAACTCAAAGGCGTTCCCAAATCCCACATCTATAAGATGCTGAGGAAGGGCGAAGTTCGAGTTAATAAAGGTCGAATTAAGGCCGAATATAAAATTAAAGAAGGCGACTCGGTTCGGCTTCCTCCAGTCAAAACAACCAACACAGCAACTGAAGTGCCGGTTAATCTGAACATTGTTCAGGACCTGGAAAACGCAATCTTGTACGAAGATAAGCGATTGATTGTCCTGAATAAGCCACATGGCATGGCTGTTCATGGCGGCAGTGGCATGAGCTTTGGTGTCATTGAAGCACTGCGAGCGTTAAGAACTGACGCACCTTTTTTAGAGTTAGTTCATAGACTTGACCGTGATACCTCAGGTTGTTTGTTAATTGCCAAAAAGCGCAGTACGCTGCGTTTCCTGCATGAACAACTGCAGAAAAAGCTGATGAGCAAGCAGTATTGGGCGCTGGTGGAAGGGAAATGGCCAGCCAAATTAAAGCATGTTGATTACCCGCTGGCGAAGAACCATTTAAAGTCGGGGGAGCGAGTGGTTCGTGTAACCGAAAATGGCAAACCGTCATTAACCTCGTTTAGTGTGGTTGAGGTTTTCAAAAACTTCAGCCTGGTGTCAGCCGAGCCTGTAACCGGTAGGACTCATCAGATCCGTGTTCATGCTCAGCAGGCAGGACATCCGCTGGTGGGTGATCCAAAGTATGGCAATGATGAGGTGACTGAGCAATTTAAGCGTCAGGGCTTATCAGGCCGTTTATTCTTACACGCTTATTCGTTAACCTTTAAAGTGACCCCGGAAGATAAGGCCATCAAGGTCGAAGCACCGCTTCCCGCAGATTTACAGAAGACCCTGGAGTATTTACGTCGATGATAGCAAAGCAAACTCGATTAATCGTTTTTGACTGGGATGGCACATTGATGGATTCAACAGGACGTATCGTTTCCGCCATGCAAACTACCGCAACTAATTTAAAACTGCCGATCCCATCGGTGGACGATGTACGCGGTATTATCGGCTTAAGTTTGGGTGAGTGTTATCGACGTCTGTTCCCTGAAGTTGATGATCACGACTGGATTACTGAAGAGTATCGTTATCAATATGTTGAAGGTGACCAAACACCCAGTCCTTTGTTTGAAGGTACAGAAGATACACTTGAGCACCTGAAAAGCCGAGGCTACCTGTTAGCCGTCGCAACCGGCAAAGCGCGTCATGGTCTGGACCGAGTATTGAACGAATCTGGTTTAAGAGAGATATTTGATGTGACTATTGCCAGCGATGAAGCGCAAAGCAAGCCACACCCCGAGATGCTGCATAAACTCATGGCTCATACAAAAACTCAGCCTGAACAGTCCATTATGGTCGGCGATACCACTTTTGATTTAGAGATGGCGCAACGAGCAGGAATGGGCGGTATTGGAGTGACCTTTGGCGCTCATACCATCGAAATGCTGAAGACCTGTGCTCCGCAAGCCATTATTGATGACATCCGACATTTAAAAGACTTCTCTCAACATTAGGCAGAACACCAGCCAGAACATTAAAAAAGCGCTCTTGGGAGCGCTTTTTTGTGGACATTTATATCTGAAATTAGGATTAACTGTCTTTCTGTAAGCTCTTAAGTTGAGCGACCACATTGGTCATGTGCGTATCAGGATCTACGTCATCGTAGTGATAAACGATGTTGCCATTAGGGTCGATGATGAAGGTTTGGCGTTTGGCATATTCAACTGGGCCAAAGCCACCTAGAACGTCATAAGCTGTGGCGGCTTCTTTATCCACGTCAGCCAGAATGCTAAATGGCAAGCCATGAATCTCTGCGAAGGACTTGTGTGACTCAACGTCATCTAGCGACACACCAACCACATCCGCATTGAGCGCTTTAATATCTTTATAGCCATCGCGGAAGTTCTTAGCTTCGGTGGTACAGCCGGGGGTGTCATCTTTCGGGTAGAAATACAGCACCAGCCATTGGCCCTTATAATCTTCCAAGCTTTTCCACTCTTCGTTCTGATCCTGTAGCTTAAAATCTGGCGCCAAGGCACCAATCCAGCCAGATTCAGCGGTTGCTGTAAAACTAAAAGTTACCAGTAAAGCTAATAGAAAGTGTTTCATAACAGTGTTCATTCCTGTAGACCTTTTGTAAGATTGTAGAACTTATCAATGCAACTTAATACCTGAGAGCTCAATTTTCTGTGAAGATTTGCCAAGATACGATAATTAAACTACCTGTTCTGGAAACCGAGCGTCTGATCCTCCGACATTATAAGAATGCAGACCTGCCTACCTATTATGAAATGATGGCAGATCCCGACATAACCCGCTATTTATTTTCCGGTAAACCCATGTCTGAACACGATGCCTGGCGTAGCATGGCGACCATGGCGGGGCATTGGATGCTCAATGGCTATGGCCAGTGGGCGCTGGAAGAAAAAAGCAGCGGGCAGTTTGTTGGTCGTGCTGGACTGATAAAGCCAGAAGGCTGGCCTGCTATAGAGGCAGGATGGGTGTTACATAAAAGAGCTTGGGGTAAAGGCTATGCTACTGAGGCTGGTAGAGCAGTCATTGGTTATGGTTTTGAAACCCTGAACCAAGAACGCATCATCAGTATGATCCAACCTGATAATACGCCATCAATTAAAGTCGCAGAGCGTCTGGGCGAGTCATTCAACAAAAAGATAACTCTGTTTGGTATCGATGCGCTGGAATATGCTATAGATAGAGAGACTTACCAGAGGTTATATAAGCAATAGGAAGGAGTCGGGATGACGTTAAGACTGGATGCGGGCGACATAACTCAGCTTTATGTGGATGCCATCGTTAATGCTGCCAAGAAGAGTTTGCTTGGCGGTGGAGGAGTGGACGGAGCCATTCATCGTGCCGCTGGCTCTGAATTGTTGGAAGAGTGCAAAACTCTGGGCGGTTGCGAAACAGGTGAAGCCAAAATAACTAAAGGCTACGACCTTCCAGCTCAACACGTCATTCACACGGTAGGACCCGTCTGGCATGGCGGTGATGAGAATGAAGCGGAGCTATTAGCCAGTTGCTACATGAACAGTTTGCAACTGGCCGAACAGCAGGGCTTGCATAGCATTGCTTTTCCCTGCATCAGCACCGGGGTTTATGGCTATCCAAAACAACAGGCGGCAGCTATCGCGGTCAATGTCTGTAAAATGTTTGCCAGTAATGCCGAGTCGTTAAAAGAAATCATTTTCAGCTGCTACGATGATGAAAGCTTAGCGATTTACCGGCAGCTATTAGCTGTTTCATAAATAACGGATTACCTGAGTCAGATGTTCCATAAAAGTAACAGTTCGCAATTCAACGACCACCTTGTGCAGGAAGCGAAAGGTCTTGAACTGTTGCGCGAGACTATTCAAAAGCATCAAGTTCCACACCTCAATATCCCCAAAATAGAATCGGTTTCTGATGAACAGCTGGTGTTGCAGAAAGTTAATGGTTCAAGCTGGAACCCGCAACTGATGAAACAGCTCGGAGAAGGGCTGGCCCATTTGCACAAAGTTAAAGCTCCACACTATGGGCTGGACGAAGATAACTATATTGGACTCAACCCACAGGTGAATGGACGTTTTGATCATTGGGGGAAGTTCTTTGTTGAACAACGCCTGCTTTATCAGACCAATCTAATCAAAGACCAAAAAATTAAGCGCGTGCTTGAGGAACCTATTCTTGAGCGTAAAGATTTATTGGAAACCTGGCTCAACCGCCACTGCATTCATCCTAGTCTGGTGCATGGGGATTTGTGGTCAGGCAATGTCCTGTTTGATGACCAAGGCCCATGGTTGATTGACCCTGCGGTCTATTATGGCGACCGCGAAGTGGATCTGGCTATGACCGAAATGTTCGGCGGCTTTAGTGAAAGCTTCTACGACGGCTACGACTCAGTGTATCCCAGAACCAACGCTTACCCACAAAAGAAAGTCATCTATAATCTGTATCATTATCTGAACCACTACAATCTTTTTGGCGGAGCTTATTTGCAGTCCTGTAGAAATTTAATTGATCAAATCCAACATCACTTTTATTAGGCTATGGGAAAATTGGATTTAAATGTGCTTATTGGTATTCTTGGCTTGCGAGCATAAACTATTACCGAATATTCCAAACCGAAAGTCGAACTACTTATCTAAGGCAATATTTAATGAGTTATAAAGAGCTAATTGCGCAGTTGAACGTTGCGTTTGATACTGAAAATGACCCAATGATGCTGGCTTCATTGAAAGATATGTATTACGAATTTAATGATCTAGATGCCGGTTTGCTGTTTGCCATAAATTCAATGATGTGCTCTGAAGGGTATTTTGAGGAGTCTGAAGAAACTCTTATTGATTTGTTAGATACTAGATTAGAACAATCTGCAGCTGTTTGGCTTTTATATATGCATACTCGAATGTTCACGATATATGATAATTTAGATAGAGCTGTAGAGTCTCTGTATAAGTTTCCAAAGTCCTCTGTTGGTAATTATGCCCTTGCTTTTTACCATGATTACAATAGTAATAATACATTATCAAAGCATCACATAGATATATCAATTGAATTGGATGAATACCCGGCGAATCTGATATTTTATGCGAGGAATTTCTGCAAAGAAAGAAAACAGAAGCTTGCATATATTGAGAAAGCCCTAAAAAATGTCATAAAACGTGATATCGAAGAAGATGCTTTTCCCAATACAATTAATGAATATTTAGATGATTATAACAATGAGTTACTTCTTCAAAGGATTGTTACAAGTTCAAACTGGCGAATAATGACTCGCGAAGCTGAAGAGTTAAGAGGAGGTTTTTGGCAGAAAGTAAGGTCTATCATTGGTGGTTAATAAGTAGGGTGCGTCGAGATGCACCGAAGAACTTTAAAGTCACTCAGGTGGCTTACTGAGAAGCGGTATGCTTTTAGCAACATTTGTCTGGATCTAAGAATTGCGGTAAAACACTTAGCACTAAGAATAGTTAGGAAATTATAAAATGGAAAGACGCCAGTTAATTTTGATTTTTTTAATGCTTCATGTTGTTTTTTATGGAATAGGTTTTTATATGTCGTTGATGTTTAGCAAGCAAAATTGGCAGGTGTTTTTAGTAAGTTTGCTCTTGATTGCTTTAAGCCAGAAATATGTCTTCCTATTTCAATGGTTAAGAGAAAAGTCAGATGAAACCTTTGAAGTTATAGACCCGAATGAACATATCAGTGTTAATGATGCCATTGAGCGCTATAAAGAAGCTGAGCGTATCAGGCGCCAAAAGAGTAAGTGGTATGAGTTTTGGAGCTGGAGCTAGCCATCATCTTTTAACGGTGCGTCACGACGCAGGGTCTGCCCCCTTGGGTACCCTACATATCTACGAACCTTAATAGGTATTTAAATAAGCTCTACCCCAAACTCTCTAAGTTTTATTGCCAAAGCTATCAGGGGCAGTCCTATCAAGGCTGTTGGATCCTTGGACTCTATGGCTTCAAATAGCACTATTCCCAATCCTTCACATTTAAATGAACCTGCGCAATCAAAAGGCTGCTCTTTTTCAAGGTAGTTGATGATTTCTTTTTCGTTGAGCTGTCTGAACTGCACTTTGGTGGCGACGACTGTGGTGTTCTGTGCTGTTTGATTTGCGTTGGTGACGCATAAAGAGGTGTAGAAGGTGACGGTTTGACCTGAGCAGGTTTTAAGTTGCTCAATGGCTTTGTCCATGGTTCCGGGTTTGCCGAGTATTTGATTGTTGAGAACGCAGACCTGATCCGAGCCGATGACCAGGGCATCTGGGTGATTTACTGCAACGGCAAGGGCTTTCTGTTGCGCCAGACGGGCTACTAACTCTATGGGCTCTTCATCGGGAAAGGGTGTTTCGTCGATATCGGGCGATAGAGCTTCGAAATCATCCAGAATACGGATTAGAAGCTCTTTGCGGTACGGCGAAGAGGAGGCGAGGATAATGCGGGTTTTAGAAGTATTCATCGGTGCTTTTTATCTCGGCTTTTATTCGGGCTTTTCATTAGGCTTTTTGTTAGAGAATCAGTTGCTTAGGAGCAATTGTGTAAGATTTGGCTAAAAAAGCAATCAAATAGGCGAAATTTGCTTAAAATTAGCGGGTTTGCTTTGACTAGACCACAAGATATATGTATTATTGCGCGCCTATGTCAAGTCGCAGGTTCCCGGCATCGCTCAGTCCCAATAAATTCGTGGACCAGGGCAAAGAAATAGATGCCACCCTTGAGATTGATTATTTTGAGCGTTTTCGCCAGTTGTTGAATTCATCAAAAGGCGAAATTCACTGTAAAATCAATGGTGAGAGGGTTAAAGATACTCGTACAACTTCACTGCATGTGGCTCTCACTGGTGAAGTCGAATTAGTATGTCAGGGCTGTACTGAACCTTTTATGTTCAAACTTGACCGCCAAGCAGTTTTGCGTCCGGTTTACTCGGAAGAGCAAATGAACAACGCCCCAGATGATGTGGAGCCTGTGCTTGTTGGCGAAGACGGATTAGATATAAAATCAGCAGTAGAAGATGAGCTGATTTTAACACTACCACTCATACCTTTATTCGGTGAGTGTAAAGAGCTGGAGACCTACCAATCAGGTGAGCTTCCAGAAGAAACAATTGAGCAGGCAGAAAAGGATAACCCTTTTAATGCCTTAAAAGATTTAAAGTTTGATTAAGCAGGAGAAACCTCATGGCTGTACAAAAGAATCGTAAAACTCGCTCTACGCGTGGCATGCGTCGTTCACACGACTCTTTGAGCGCACCAACATTATCAGTTGAAAGTGAAACTGGTGAAATCCATCGTCGTCACCACGTGACTAAAGATGGTTTCTATAAAGGTCGCAAAGTCGTTTAATTCTTTTCTAGAGAGTTCTTTGCAGAACCTCTAAAGAAGAACAGAGTTAAGTCCGAAACAATTTATTATTAAATGCTAGTTTCAATGCTGGCTAAAACAATGATAAGTTTACCGTTAACAACCGATTTATGTTGACCTGTTACCGTGACTAAAACTCTAGCAATAGATTGTATGGGGGGCGATTATGGCCCCTCAGTTATTATTCCAGCGGCTTTAAAAGCGCTGGAAATCCATTCTGATATCACTATTTACCTGGTTGGCCATCAAGAACAGGTCAAAAAGCAGGTTTCTCAACTCAATCCCCAAGCATTTGATATTTTCGGTGACCGTTTGCGTATTCAGCATGCGTCCGAAGTTATTGCTATGGATGAAAAGCCTTCTCAGGCCATTCGAAATAAATCCGATTCCAGTATGCGCGTCAGTTTGCAGCTCGTTCGCGACAATGTGGCAGATGCTTGCGTGAGTGCAGGCAATACTGGCGCTTTGATGGCTTTGGCGACTATTTTAATTGGCACCTTGCCTGGTGTAGAGCGTCCTGCGATTGTTGCAGAACTTCCGAACAAGAAGGGCACTGTGAGCCATATGCTGGATCTTGGCGCTAACATTGATGCCAGCGCAGAGCAGCTGACCAGTTTTGCCATGATGGGCCATGTCTTGTGTCAGGCGGTTGATGGCAAAGATGATCCTAAAGTCGCCTTATTGAATATCGGTGAAGAGCAGAGTAAAGGGCGGGATAGCATCAAACTGGCTGGCGATATCCTGAGCAAACAGGCGGAAATTAATTACGTTGGCTTCATTGAAGCAAACCAGATTTTTAGCGGTGATGTCGATGTTATAGTTTGTGATGGCTTTACCGGTAATAATGTCCTTAAAGCCTGTGAAGGGATTACTCGTTTCCTGTATGATCAGCTGAAGGTTGAATTTACCCGTAATTGGCGCAGCAAGTTGATTGCGGCGATGGTTAAACCGGTCTTAAAAAGTTTCCAAAAGCGTATCAACCCCGACCAGTATAATGGGGCAAGTCTGTTAGGATTACGCGAAATTGTGATCAAGAGTCACGGTTCTGCTGATATCAAAGCGACTTTGTGCGCTATAAATAAAGCGATTTCAGAGATTGAGCGTCAAGTTCCTCAGGAAATCCAGAATAAAGTAAGCCACCTGGTTTTGCCGATAGAACATTAATCTATTGGAGTATGCTTTTAACATCCGGGTGGTCATTAAGATTTGTAGATACTCAGTGGATTTTTTCTCACAAAGTCGGTAAATGAGACGTTTGTAGATAAATATCCGGTGAATGATTAAAGGGTTGTAAGTGTGAAATATTCTAAAATTCTTGGTATGGGCAGCTACCTGCCAGAAAAAGTTTTAACCAACGCCGATCTTGAAAAAATGGTTGATACCACTGACGCGTGGATCACAGACCGCACCGGTATTAAAAAACGCCATATTGCTGCTGATGATCAGTCAGCTTCTGATTTGGGGTTCGAAGCGGCCAAGAAAGCCATCGCTAATTCAGGCATTGATGCCAGCGACATAGACATGATCGTCGTCGGTACTGCAACGCCGGATAAAATGTTCCCAAGCGTTGCCTGCTATATTGGGCACGCCTTAGGTATTGGTGGCGTACCAGCATTTGATATCACTACCGCCTGCCCAGGCTTTGTTTATGGTTTAAGCATCGCTGACCAATTTATCAAAACCGGTCATCGCAAAAACGTTCTAGTCGTTGGCACAGAAGTGTTATCGCGCCTGGTGAACTGGGATGACCGTTCAACATGTGTAATCTTCGGTGATGGTGCGGGCGCAGCTGTCGTCACAGCAAGTGAAGAGCCAGGTATTCTATCCACCCATATCCATGCAGACGGTGGCTATGGCGACCTCTTGTACTGTAATAATGGTCTAAGAGGGCAACTGGGCGAGTTCCCAGAGCCACAAATCGTAATGCGTGGCAATGAAGTCTTTAAGGTTGCAGTGAAAACACTGAGCCAAATCGTCGATGAAACCCTCGCAGCCAATAATATGCAAAAAGAAGATATTGATTGGTTGATCCCTCATCAAGCAAACATCCGTATTATTCAAGCTACAGCTAAGAAGCTCGGTGCTTCAATGGATAAAGTTGTGGTGGCGGTTGATCGCCACGGCAATACATCCAGTGCCTCGATTCCACTGGCCATGTGCGAGGCGATTGAAGACGGTCGTATTAAGCGCGGTGATGTGTGCTTGTTGGAGAGTTTTGGGGGTGGGTTTACTTGGGGTTCCGCCCTTATACGTTATTAAGCAAAAGAGCTAATACTGCGCTGAGGCTTTGTTATCGAATGTTTGAAAAGCTTGTTATTGAGTGGACTCAACGCCGCACTTTCCAAACATCGATGCCGCGCCTCAGCATTGTCTAGCTCTTTTTCGGTTATACAAATTGAGGAATTGCTTACATTTTGTCATTCCCGCGTAGGCGGGAATCTATAAATGCTTTTTTAAGAGAATGGACTCCCGCCTTCGCGGGAGTGACGAGGATAAGTTTATAAGTAACGTAGGGTACTGCTTTGATCTCAATGCAGTGCTATGAGTCGTTTAATCACATAAATCGCTGCTGATTCTTTATAAGATTCAGCTTTAAATAAATCCGATAACCAATTGAATAAAAAGATTTAATTATGAGTAAAACAGCATTTATCTTTCCAGGTCAGGGTTCGCAAGCGGTTGGTATGCTTAGCGATATCGCTGACAAATATCCTATCATCGAGCACACTTTTGCTGAGGCTTCGGAGGCTTTGGGCTACGATCTTTGGCAGCTGGTGCAAAAAGATGAAGAGGGCAAATTGAACCAGACTGAGTTCACGCAGCCAGCTTTGTTAACAGCCAGTGTTGCTTTATGGCGTTTGTGGCAGCAGGAAGGCGGTACTAAACCGGCATTCCTGGCAGGTCACAGTCTGGGCGAATACAGCGCTTTGGTAGCTTCCGGCGTGATTGAACTAGGCGATGCCGTTAAGCTGGTCGAAGCACGTGGTCAGTTCATGCAATTGGCTGTTCCTGCCGGTACTGGCAAAATGGCGGCTATCATTGGCTTGGATGATGAAAAGGTTCGTGATGCCTGTGCTGTTGCAGCACAAGACGAAGTGGTTGAGGCGGTTAATTATAACTCGCCTGGCCAGGTCGTTATTGCCGGTAGCGCCGATGCTGTTGAGCGCGCCATGGAAGCCTGTAAAACTGCCGGTGCTAAGCGTGCCTTGCCGCTTCCTGTCAGTGTTCCTTCGCATTGTGCACTAATGCGTCCGGCGGCCGATAAGCTTGCTCACATGCTTGAAAGTATCAATATCAGTGCGCCGACCATTCCAGTGATCAATAACGTGGATGTGGCTGTTGAAACCGATCCGAAAGCGATTAAAGATGCTTTGATTCGTCAGCTGTACAATCCTGTTCGTTGGACTGAGACGGTTCAAAAACTGAAATCAGAAGAGGCTCTAAACTTATTCGAATGTGGTCCGGGCAATGTGTTGTGCGGTTTAGCCAAGCGTATTGACCGCGAGCTGAATGCTGCACCACTAGCCAGTTTAGACAAGTTTGAAGAAGCGCTTTCAGACTGATCACAGAAATGAGTTTTGCTGACAAAACAGAATACATCAGAAAGGAAAGACACCATGAGTTTGAATGACAAAATTGCTTTAGTGACTGGCGCCAGTCGTGGTATAGGCCAGGCTATTGCTCACCGTTTAGCCCAATCAGGAGCGACTGTTATTGGGACAGCAACCTCTGAAAGCGGTGCTGAAAAAATTACTGAGAACTTTAAAGCTGCCGGTTTAAATGGCATAGGCATGGCGCTTAACGTCACTGACCCAGAGAGCATTGAAAGCGTTTTAGACGCCATCAAAGGCGAACACGGACGTACTCCAGATATTCTGGTCAATAATGCTGGTATTACGCGCGATAATCTTCTTATGCGTATGAAAGACGAGGAGTGGGAGAGTATTCTGAATACTAACCTGACTTCAATTTTCCGCCTGTCAAAAGCCTGTTTGCGCAGCATGATGAAGTCCAAGTGGGGCCGCATCATTACTATCGGTTCTGTGGTGGGCACTATGGGCAACGCAGGTCAGGCTAACTATTCAGCCGCTAAAGCCGGTTTGATTGGTTTCTCCAAATCATTGGCCCGCGAAGTAGGTTCGCGCGGTATTACGGTCAACGTGGTTGCTCCGGGCTTCATTGATACCGACATGACCAAAGCGCTTAATGATGACCAGAAACAAGCCATGTTTGACCAGATTCCGATGGCGCGTTTAGGTCAGCCAGAAGAGATTGCCAATGCCGTGAACTTCCTGGCTTCCGAAGAGTCAGGGTACATTACCGGCGAAACGATTAACGTTAATGGTGGTATGCATATGGTTTAGAGCAGTTATGCCAACCAAGCCTGGTTTAGGATATTGGCTATATAACAGCTTTAAATTAACAAACTGTCATATTAAAATAGCGACCAATTCTGCTATTATGCAAAACTTGATGCAGGTCTGACCTTTGCTAAAAAAGTGAATTTAAACTTGCAAGTTTGCTGGAGTTAACTAAACTACCGTCGCAGTATAATACTGTGATATACAAGAGGATTTAAAACAGATGAGTACTATCGAAGAACGCGTAAAAAACATCGTTGTTGAGCAATTAGGTGTTAAAGAAGAAGAAGTGACTGCTGAAGCTTCTTTTGTTGATGACTTAGGTGCGGATTCATTGGATACCGTTGAATTGGTTATGGCTCTTGAAGAAGAGTTTGATACTGAGATTCCAGACGAAGAAGCTGAGAAAATCAACACAGTACAAGCCGCTATTGACTACATTAAGGCGAATGTTGACGCGTAATTTAACTCGTCTGCAATCTATTCGTAATAGTTAGCGAATGTAAAATGGGTAAAATACGAAAGTATTTTGCCCATTTGTGTTTTTATAGCTTAAAAAAACTCTGGGCGAAATGAGCCCTATCTGTGGCTGAAGCAATGTTCTGTTGAAATAATTAAGCGTAAAGCTTTCGGCAGAGCTGATAACAAACCCTGACGTGAGGTGATTTCCTTGAGTAAACGTAGAGTTGTAGTTACCGGTTTAGGCATGTTAAGCCCGCTTGGTAACAACATCAAAGATTCTTGGGATGGTATTTTAGCATCGAAAAGTGGTGCCAATATGATCGAGGATTTTGATGCCAGCAATTTAAGTACCCGATTCGTGTGTTCGGTTAAAAACTTTGATGCTGAGCCAGTATTGGCCAAAAAAGATGCACGTAAGATGGATATCTTTATCCAATATGGCATTGTGGCTGGTGCTCAGGCATGGGAAGACTCTGGTCTGGAAGTCACTGAACAAAATGCACATCGTATCGGTGCTTGTGTTGGCGCAGGTATCGGTGGCATGACGACCATTGAAGAAACGACCATATTAAATCATGAGCGTGGGCCTCGACGCATTTCTCCGTTCTTTATCCCGGGCTCCATTATCAATATGATTTCAGGCCATTTGTCGATCAAGTATGGTTTGAAAGGTCCTAATATTTCTATCGTCACTGCCTGTACCACTGGTGTGCATTCCATTGGTCATGCTGCGCGCATGATTGCTTATGGTGATGCCGATGCCATGTTAGCCGGCGGTGCTGAAAAAGGCTCTACACCTGTCTCAATCGGTGGTTTTGCTGCAGCAAAAGCGCTTTCTACGCGTAATGATGATCCGCATGCTGCTTCGCGTCCCTGGGACAAAGACCGCGATGGTTTTGTGATGGGTGATGGCGCTGGTGTGATGGTGCTGGAAGACTACGAGCATGCCAAAGCACGCGGTGCAAAAATTTATGCCGAGGTGACAGGCTTTGGTATGAGTGCCGACGCTTTCCACATTACTTCACCGCCAGCTGATGGCGAAGGTGCAGCCAGCTCAATGCAAAACGCATTAAATGATGCAGGCCTAAATCCAGAAGACATTCAGTACATTAATGCACACGGTACCTCAACACCAGCAGGCGACTTAGCTGAAACCAATGCGGTTAAAACAGTGTTTGGTGATGCGGCTCGCAAAGTGATGGTTAGCTCAACGAAATCTATGACCGGACACTTGTTGGGTGCTGCAGGTGCTGTTGAAGCGATCTTCAGCATACTAGCGATTCAGGATCAGGTGGCACCGCCAACAGTGAACCTGGATAACCCCAGTGAAGGCTGTGATTTGGATTACGTACCGCATACCGCCCGCCAAGCTAACATTGAACATACTTTGTGTAATTCCTTTGGCTTCGGTGGTACTAATGGCTCATTGGTGTTTAGTAAGGTTTAGCAAATTTCCGATTGCCGATATTCCTTATAGGATGGGTTAGGATTTATCCGTAACCCATTAATTTGAAGTAGCTTGATGGGTTACGCTTTGCTAACCCATCCTATAAGTCTGGCTTGTTGGTTCGGCATGTTTTATTGAGGCCCTCATTTGAGGGCCTTTTTGCTGTCAGGCTTTTAAAATAGTGCTAATAAATTTGCGCTGTATCTTGTTTGCTTTTGCATTAGAATGCTTTGATGAATTCGAAAGACACTCACATTTTATCGGGCCATACATGGCTTAATGGTCAGCCGAGTCAGGAGGTGGCGATCTCGGATCGTGGCTTGCTGTATGGCGATGCATTTTTTACGACCATTAAAGTCACTGGTGGCCGAGTTGAGCATTGGGCTTTGCACTCTGAGCGTTTGATGTTTAGTACCAAAAGGCTTGGTTTCCCGTCTCTAGACTTAACACTGATTGAAGCGGAGCTACAGGCTTTCGTTAAAGAACAGTCGGGCGTTTCGCAGTCTATTGATGGGGTTGTGCGGTTGACGATTAGTCGAGGCTCGGGTGTAAGGGGTTATAAAGCGCCTGTCTCGCCAGAAGTGCAGCGTATTTTGAGCTGGTCGCCTATCCCAACAGCCGAAACGTTTGATGAGGGCGTTCGTCTATCCATTTGCTCAACCCCGCCAGTGATTCATCCTGCTCTCGCGGGTGTGAAGCACTGCAACAGGCTGGCTGAGGTGCTGGCGGCTGAGGAAGTTCCGCAGGAGTGCTTTGATGGCATTATGAGCCTTAATGACAAGGTGATATGTGGCACCAAATCAAATATCTATTTTTATCTTAATGAGCAGTGGCAGACGCCAAAGTTAGACCAGGCCGGGGTTAATGGTACAGTTCGACGTTGGTTGTTAAATAGCCAGCCTGGCTTTGTAGAAGCGAACATAATCCACAAAGATTTAGCTTCAGCTCGCTACTGCTTGGTATCTAATGCAATAGTCGGTATTATTCCCGTAGTTGCCATTGGTTCAACCAAGTTTGAGCTTTATCCTGACTGGCAGGAGTTGGCTCAAAGCTACCGCCAGGCTGCGTTTGCAAAGTGATGCATCATAATTCTTACTACAATAATTGATCTAAAGAGTATTAATGAAAAAACCAATATTGACCTTTTTTATTTTGATCGTCCTTATTTTTTCAGGTGTCACCTGGTATTTATGGAATGGATTTCAGGACTTTATTCAGCAGCCGCTAGGTATTGAGCAAGAGCTCGATGTTCAAAAAGGAACCAGTGCCTATAGTTTGGGCCGTCAGTGGCAACAAGACGGCAATATCCAGCAGTTCTATTACTACCAGCTGTTACTTAAACTTAAACCCGAATTGCGCCCAATAAAGGCTGGCAACTATGCGATCACTGCTGATATGACAGCGGTGGATGTGTTGCAAAAGCTGGTTGCGGGCGATGTTATCAAGTATCAGTTTTCAGTTATTGAAGGTTCCAATATCTATGAACTGTTGATCGCATTAGAGCTCAACACAGATTTAACTCATGAGATTGATTACAGTCTGGAATACGAGACTATTTTTGACGCCATGCAATTTGTGGGGCAACAGCATCCTGAAGGCATGTTTTATGCGGATACTTATCAGTTTATTAAAGGCGATTCCGATTTAGATATTCTTAAACGTGCTTATGGGCGTTTGCAAACCGTATTGGACGAAGAGTGGGTTAAGCGTGCCGATGGATTGCCCTATGAAACGCCTTACGAAGCCTTAATCATGGCATCGATCATTGAAAAGGAAACAGCGGTTCCGGCTGAACGTCCAGAAATCTCGGGAGTGTTTGTGCGTCGTATTGAAAAGAACATGTTGCTACAAACCGACCCAACTATTATTTATGGTTTGTTGCCGGAGTTCGATGGCAACATTCGTTACAAAGATATTCGCAGTCCACATCCGTGGAATACTTACGTCCATCGTGGCTTGCCGCCAACACCGATAGCGATGGTGGGACGAGAGGCGATTCAGGCGGCGTTAAACCCTAAACCTGGCGATACTTTATACTTTGTGGCTAAAGGTGATGGTAGCCATCATTTCAGCAAAACATTAGAAGAGCATAATCGAGCTGTTCGTAAATACCAATTAAAGCGATAGTGGTGAGTGGATAGTATGACGAACATTAGAGCAGGCAAGTTTATTACCATCGAAGGGACTGAAGGTGTTGGTAAGTCCACCAACATAGCCTTTATCAAAGCTTGGTTCGAAGCGAAGAATATTTCGCTACTGCATACGCGTGAGCCAGGCGGCACACCTTTAGCAGAAGAGATTCGCGAACTGCTTCTATCTCAACGGGAAGAGGCGGTAGATGCTAAAAGCGAGCTGTTGTTAATGTATGCAGCAAGAGCTCAACATGTCAGCCAGAAAATTAAACCAGCACTGGAACAGGGGCAATGGGTGTTGTGCGATCGTTTCAGTGACGCCAGCTTTGCGTATCAGGGAGCGGGCAGAGCGCTTGGTCTTGATAAACTCGTTGCGCTGGATCAATGGGTGCTGGAAGGTTTTAAACCGGATTTGACGATACTGTTGGACTTGCCAGTGGAAGTGGGTTTGTCGCGTGCACAGGAGCGTGGTCCTATCGATCGCTTTGAAGAAGAGAAGGTGGAGTTTTTTGAGCAGGTCAGAAATGGTTATTTGCAGATTGCTCAGCAAGAGCCGGACCGGGTCAAGATTGTCGATGCGCGAGGAAGTTTGGAAGAGGTTCAGCAACAGATTGAACAGGTTCTTATTAATTTCTATCAGCAGCAGGTATCCGACTCATGACATCCATTGAAGCATGGAACCAAAGTCGCTTTCAGCGGGTGCAGGATCAATTCCAACAAGGCTCACTACCACACGCTGTTCTGTTAATGGGGCCGGAAGGGATTGGTCGAGAAAACTTTGCTCAGGCACTGGCTCAATGGCTGCTATGCCTCAATCGCCAGGAAGAAGCCTGTGGCGAGTGCAAAAGCTGCTTCTTGTTCGATGCTGGCCACCATCCTGACTATCATCTACTGGATATTGAGCAGGATAAGACCCAAATTTCAGTAGGGCAGGTGCGTGAGCTGATTACCTCAATGCAGGAGTCATCGCATCAAGGCGGCTGGAAAGTTGCCAATATTGCTAATGTGCAGGCCATGAACGCAAGTTCATTTAATGCGCTTCTTAAAACGCTGGAAGAGCCGCAACAGAATACTTTGCTTATCCTGCAGACCTCACAATTACAAGGCGTCCCGCCGACCATTCGTAGTCGTGCCCAGCTGTTATCACTCAGCGTCGACGATCTGGAGGTTGTTAAGCAATGGCTGACCGAACGACAGGGCAATATGACACAAGCTCTTGAGGCCGCTGTGAACCTGTTTCCTCAAGCACCTTATAAAGCTGAAGACTTTGGTGTTAATGGTGATACACTGAAATATGCCGAGTTCATTGTGCAGATGAATGATCTGGTCCAGGGAAGCAATACCCCCATCCAAATGGCTCAGTTTTGGCATGAAGAGGTGGCGGATGCGGTGTTTTGGATGCAACTGATGGTGCGCGATATTCTACTGCTTCAGCAAGTTGATAAAGAGCCTGATTTGCTCTTTACGCAACAAAAACAGGAGCTTGAAGCGCTTGCTAAAGCCATTAACGGGCAAGGTTGGTTGATGTTGTTGGAGAAAATAAATGAGCTTCAACGGTTGATTAAGCAAAAAAGTCCCGTTAATCTAATGGCATCGTGGCAAAGTTTGTTGATTTTTGTCACCCAAATTGCCAGTAAATACAAGCCACTAGGTTAATTTTATAATAAACTGGTTGATGGTTTTATCAGCTCTCATTGATTAAGGCAGTTACCCAATGCGGATAGAAAGAACGGGTCCCGGCATATTAACCATTCATGTCGAAGACAAAGAAGACCTCTACAAAGCTTATATGCCATTCCTGGAGAATGGCGGTATCTTTATTCAAACCAATAAAGAATATAACCTGGGCGATGATGTCTTTATGCTGCTTGCCATTATTGATGAGCCAGAAAAATTGCCGATTGCCGGTAAAGTTGTCTGGATCACGCCGATTGGTTCGCAAGGTAATAAGCGAGCCGGTATTGGAATTCAATTCAGCGATCAAGATAATGGTCAAACCAAAAATAAAATTGAAAACTTGTTAGCTGGCCGCTTGGATTCAGATAAACCTACTCATACGATGTAACTCATCTCACCTATTAATTTCTTATGCTTATAGATTCACACTGCCACCTGGATCGCCTTGATCTGGGTGCATACGATAACGACCTCAATAAAGCTTTAGATTATGCCCGCGAACGTGGCGTTAAACACATGCTGTGTGTTGGCATCACCATCGATAAGTTCGATGATGTGCGCATGATTGCAGAAGCCAATGATGATATTTCCTGTTCAGTGGGTATCCATCCTCTATACGATGCTGTGTCTGAAGCTGACGTTGATTTGTTAGTGGAAAAATCCAAGCATCCTAAAGTTGTTGCCATAGGCGAAACCGGATTAGACTATTTCTATAACAAAGATCCTGAAAACCATAAGTTACAACAAGAAAGTTTCCGCAAGCATTTGCGTGCAGCGCGACAAGTAGATTTGCCGGTAATCGTTCACACACGAGATGCTCGTCAGGATACGATTAATATACTGCGCGAAGAAAAAGCACAAGAGTGCGGAGGAGTTTTACATTGCTTCACTGAAAGTCTCGAAATGGCGCAAGCGGCACTAGAGTTGGGTTTCTATATTTCATTCTCTGGTATCGTGACCTTTAAAAATGCCGAAGAACTTAGAGAGGTATGCCGCCATATTCCTCTGGATAAATTATTAATTGAAACCGACTCGCCTTATTTGGCGCCAGTGCCTTATCGTGGTAAAACTAACCAGCCTGCTTACGTTAAAGAAGTAGGGCAGTTTGTTGCTGACCTGCATCATATTAGTTACGACGAGTTATGTGAAATCACATCCAGGAATTACCAGAATTTATTTAGAAAAAGTGTTATTTAATAAATTAGATGTGTTGTGCAAGAATTAATCTGACAATTAGGACGTATCAATGAAAAAAATACTACTTCTATTAGCTTTGTTCTTATCGGTTGCTGCGTGTCAGCACAATGGGGCGGTAAGTGAGGAGCAGCAAAGTCAAACTGCTCAGTCCGATGAATCGACAGATTTTAAAATCCCTTTCGAAAAGTATCAGTTGGATAATGGCTTGACCGTTATTCTGCATCAGGATAAGTCTGATCCGATTGTGGCAATGGCAACAATCGTGCATGTTGGATCAAACCGCGAAAAGCCGGGGCGTACCGGTTTTGCACACTTTTTTGAGCACATGGCTTTTAATGATTCAGAGAATGTTCCGCAAGGGTCCAACCGTAAGCTGATTGAAGAATTAGGTGGAACACGTAATGGTGGAACCTGGACTGACGGTACCATGTACTATGAAGTTGTTCCTAAAGACGCACTTGAGAAGTTAATGTGGATCGATTCCGATCGACTTGGTTTCATGATCAATACAGTCACTGACGGTGCTCTGGAAAGAGAAAAGCAGGTTGTTAAAAACGAAAAAAGACAGCGCGTTGATAATCAAGCATACGGACATACTCAGCATGTTATTCTTAAAAACCTTTATCCAGAAGGTCATCCCTACAGCTGGACAGTTATTGGTGATCTGGATGATTTACAGGCTGCGACACTTGCAGATGTAAAAGAATTCTATAGCGAATATTACGGCCCATCGAACGCCACGTTAGTGATTGCGGGTGACATTGATTTTGAAGAAACCAAACAAATGGTCGAAAAGTGGTTTGGCGAAATCAAAACGTCGGAACCGGTTAAGGATCCTGAGCCAATGCCTGTTGAGCTTAAAGAAACCAAAAAGCTCTATCATCTGGATAATTTTGCAAAGGTTCCTGAAGTTCGACTTACCTTTCCTACTATCGAACAATACCAGAAAGATGCTTATGCGCTGGATGCACTTGGTGAAATATTAAGTCGGGGCAAAAGAGCTCATCTTTATAAAGTGATTGTTGAAGAGCAAAAACTGGCACCTTCCGTTGCTGCCTATAATAGTTCTAATGAGATTGCAGGAACATTTACCATTCGCGTTCGAGCCAACGCCGGTGTTGATTTGGATGAAGTTAAAAAAGCAATTGATACAGCTTTAGCGAACTTTGAAAAAGAAGGCTTCAGTGATAATGACTTGAAGCGCATTAAAGCGAGACAGGAAACGTCTTTTTATAATGGTATTTCCAGTGTTCTGAGTAAAGCATTTCAATTGGGTATTTATCAGGAATACGCAGGCGATCCAGCTTTTGTTGCTAAGGCTATAGAAAACATTAAGAGTGTCACTCGTGATGATGTTATGCGTGTCTATGATCAGTACATTAAAGATCAAAATTATATAATGACTAGCTTTGTTCCAAAAGATGAGCCAACACTTATTGTTGATGGTTCAGTTAAAGCAGACGTAGTCGAAGAGCAGATTGTGCAAGGTGCAGAAAAAGAATTTGATGCTGATGCCGTTGCTGATTATGAAAAGACGCCTACCAAACTTGATCGTTCGGAGCCGCCTTTAAGTGATACACCGAAAGTTTCTATCCCCGAAATTTCTAAGTCGGTCGCTGATAACGGGCTGGAAATTTATACTATGAAGCATAGCGAACTGCCTATTGTCAGTTTTGCCATGCGAATAGATGGTGGAGCCTGGCTTGAGAAAGATGGACAATATGGCGTAGCGAACTTATTGGCTGAACTGATGAACGAAGGTACTGCAACTAAAAGCCCAGAAGAGCTGGAAGATGCTATTGGATTGTTAGGTGCAAGCATTCGTTTTGATGCCAATAATGACTCGGTTTTTGCAACAGGCACAACTTTAGCTAGAAACTATGAGCCGACTATGGATTTACTAAGCGAGATGCTGCTTGAACCTCGCTTTGATGAGGAAGAGTTCGAGAGGCTGAAAGCTAAGCAACTGAATAGCATCAAGCAAAGCGAAGCCAGTCCTTTTGCGGTTGCCAGCAGAGCCTTCTATAGCCAGATTTATGGTAAGGAGCATCGAGCCGGTATCCCAAGTGGTGGTACTTCTGAATCTGTTGCGGCCATCTCTCTTGATGATGTAAAGGCTTTTTATGATAAAGCCTTGTCACCAAAAAATGCTGCTATTCATGTGGTAGGGCAAATTAATCATCAACAAGTTAAGGCGGGTATCAAGAAGCTTTCCGAGGATTGGACAGGTGAATCTATTGCATTGCCCGAATATAAAAAGCCTCAGTCATTTGATTCACCCAAGGTCTTTTTCGTTGATATTCCTGATGCCAAGCAATCCGTGATTATCGTTGGTAAGCGTGGCTTGAGAGGAGATGACCCTGACTTTTATCCTTTCACAGTTGCCCAAAACCGTTTAGGTGCAGGCAGTAGTGCGCGCTTATTCCAAACGCTGCGCATTGAAAAAGGTTATACCTACGGTGCTTATACCAATATTGCCAAAGCTCGCTTTATTGCTCCTTTTATGGCTTATTCACAGGTACGAGCTAATGTCACTTTAGAGTCTCTGCAGATTTTCAAAGATCTGATTGGCAATTATGATGAAACCTTTGCTGAGCAGGATTTGAACATTACTAAGAACCTGTTAATTAAGCGGAGTACCCGTGAGTACGAAACGATTGAGAATCTTTTAACCATGCTAAATGAAGTGAGCAAGTTTGATTTGCCCTTTGATTTTGTGGAGAAGGAACAAGCCCAACTTGAAGCAATGACCGTTGAGCAGGCTAAGCAGATTTATCAGAAATATGCCAACGAGCAAGAAATGATATACGTTATTGTTGGCGATGCAGCTACTCAACTGGAAAGAGTCAAAGAGTTTGGTTATGGCGATCCAATCATGTTGGATCGAAAGGGTAATCGTTTGTAATTTATTGTTGTTTACAGGTGTTCTTTCCGATTCTGATGGTCACCCGTGAAAACTAGTAGTTATATAGAAAGCTTTAGGTAAGTCCAAGCTTTTTTCAGTTGGCCTTATATTGTTTGTTTCGCTACTCAGCGAGTTCCTTTTCTTTGCTTGTCCAAAGAAAAGGAACCAAAAGAAACGACACCCCGATATTGAGGCCACGCTTTGCGTGACTTCCTGCGTTACTCCCAAAATACTTGACGCACCAGAATTTACATCACATCCTTGTGCTGAAAATTCTTATCAAAATCATCCACGATTTTGATTGCTATATTTTGTACGTGCCTTAGCTCAATATAAAGGGGGGATTGGTGCTATGTTCAACAGATTAACGATTCTTCAACTTACAATATAATAGCTACTTTTTTCTTTCTCTTTTCTATCTCCTTCTAGGGGAAAACCCCTGCCTGATCTAGGGGCTTTACCTAATATCTCTTTTTCATGGCTTTGTGCATAGTCGTAGTCGAACTAAAAAATATTATTATTTTGACTACGAGGACCAAACCATGAAACCAACTGTATCAGTAATCACAGCCAGTGTTTTGGCAGCCGTAGCAGGGACCGCTCACGCAGATGCTATCATTGGACCAGAGTTAACAGAGATGTTACCTACGACACTAACTTCAACCAAGGTTGTTGTTACCACTCATGAACGCTCACAACTGGACGATGTCATGTTGACCCTCGGCCAGCCTTATTTAGCAATGAATGTGCTACCCATGGCTGGTGCAACTCTGACTAAATCACAAATTAATGCTTTAGCCAAAGATGAGCGTGTTAAAAGTATTTATTACGATGCGCCACTTAAATACTATAACTACAACTCCGGTGAGATCACTGGAGGTCACTATGTTCATGATGTTGAGAATGTTACCGGTCGTGGTGCAACCATTGCCGTACTAGATTCCGGTGTCGACGCAACTCACCCGGACTTACAACTTGGCTCTAAAGTGGTACAGAACGTAAAAATCGTTGGTGACCTTGATCTTGCCGGTGGCTTGAATTTATTCCTTGAAGGCGTGCCAAACAGTGACACCAGTTCAGGACACGGTTCGCATGTTGCCGGTACTGTTGCTGGAACAGGCGCAGCTTCTGCTGATGATGCTCGTCGCGCTAACTATCACGACGGCATTGCTCCAGACGCCACTTTAGTGGGTATTGGTGCAGGTGATGCTATCTCAATTCTTTACGCGATTGCTGGTTTTGATTATGCGATTGGCAACAAAGATAAATACGGTATCGATGTCATCACAAATAGCTGGGGTACTTCTGGAGGCGCAAACTTTGATCCTAACAGCCCTACAAACCAAGCATCTTATGAAGCTTATAAGCAGGGCATTATCGTCACCTTCGCTGCGGGTAACGATGGTCCAGGTGATAACACTCTTAATCCTTATGGTGTTGCACCATGGACTATTAATGTCGCAGCAGGTACCGAAAATCGCGATTTAGCAAACTTCTCAAGTCGTGGTGTTGCCGGTGACGAATTCAAAGCTCCTGATGTAACAGCGCCAGGCAGTAACATCATTTCAACAAAAGCATTGAATACTGCTTTACCTTTATTAGGTCCAGTTCTTGACCCTGAATATCCTGAGTATGACGTCTATTACGCAGGTATGAGTGGCACTTCAATGGCGACACCTTTTGTTGCTGGTGTGGCAGGCTTATTGCTTGAAGCTAACCCTGATCTATCTCCTGACCAAATCGAAGATATTATTCGTGATACAGCCGATCCAATGGAAGGTTACGAATATCATGAAGTGGGCGGTGGTCATATCAATGTTAAGGCCGCAGTTGAAATGGCTCGTGTCACTGAAGGTAAGCGTGCTGAGTTCATGGCTGGTAATACAAAATGGTCATCTCAGGGTAACTGGAAACTGGTTTCTGAGAATGACTCTATGATCGACTATGTGTCTCGCTGGAGCACTAAGTCAGACTCTGAGAGCACCGATGGAACTTACCAGGAAAGCCGTCGTAACAATGCTGAAGTGATGTTCAACTTTATCAGCGATAGCATTCAAATTCTTTACACCGCTAATAAAAAAGGTGGCCATGGAGAGCTGTTCTTAAATGGTCAAAGTAAGGGCATTATTGATTTTTATGCTCCAGAGACAACAGCGAAATCATTTGTACTAAGTGATTTAGATACGTCACAGGTACACAGCCTGTCCATCAGAAACGTTGAAGGTACTATCAATTTTGATGGCCTGAAAATGGATGGTCAACTGGTTGATAATGGCACCTCTATCACTACTGAACAACAAACCATCAGCGGTAACATTGGTCCATCAGCAGAGAACATTCAGTTCAATGACCATGTCATCACAGTTAGCTCAGATGCTGTGGCAATCGACGCAGTCCTTAGCTGGGCCGGGGTTGCTGACCTGGACTTCCAGTTGTTAGATGCCAGTGGCGCAGTTGTTGCCAGTAGCGCTTCCTTAGATAACCCAGAAGTCATTTCATTCAGACCAGAGCAGGCGGGCGACTATACGCTTAGAGTCAACGGATACATCAGTGTTTCAACCGACTATACGATAGATGTAGAGGTTTCAAACCTGATCCAGTAACTGCTCGTGAGAGGCGTTGGGGGCCTTCGGGCCCTCTTTTTTAATGTTCCTATCTATAAGAATAACCGCAACATTCCTCATTCATGATTGGGGGTTTTCCCTGATGAACTCTGAGTAGTTACACCGATAGTAAACAAGTCAAAAATGACTTGGAATGGTGTCTCATAGAAATAGATTTAATCACCAAGGGGTAGTTTATTTATGAATACTAATTTTAAACGACTGGCGTGTGCTGCCGCACTAGCTGGCTTTAGCATGAACGCAGCGGCTGAAGCTGTAATTGGCAGCGAGTTGCAGCAGAACCTGCAAACGATGTCGATAACAGACAACACGATGGCCGTTGTTACTTTTGATCAACTTGAACAGTTGGCACCAGAACAGGTTCAGTCTCTATTGGATCTGGGCATCACTGACGGCGTTCAGTTTAAATCTTTGCCGATTATTGGCGTTGTGGCAACACCGGTACAAATTGAAAAAATCAGCAAAATGAATGGGGTTCGCTCTGTTTTTGCCAATCGTAGCTTAAGTTATTTTAATGCTGATTCGCGTGAGCTAACCGGTGCGGAGAAGTTACAGACTAACGAATTTGCTCAAACCAATGGCATCAGTTTCACCGGTAAAGGTGTGACGGTTATGGTCAATGACTCGGGCATTGATGCCACTCTGGCCGATCTTGAGTATGGTTCAAAAGTAGTCGAGAACGTACAGGCCATTACTCATGCGCAGGCATTGTCTTTAACACCTACTGATGGTGTATGGATAGAAGGTCAACTAAACACAGACTTGAACGTCGGCCATGGTACTCACTGTGCAGGAACCGTAGCAGGCTGGGGCATTAGCTCTGACGGTAAATACAAAGGGGCAGCTCCTGATGCTGAGCTTGTTGGTTATGGTTCTGGTGCGGGTCTGTCGATACTTGATGCATTGGGTGGTTATGACTATGCCATCACGCATATCTATGATTTTAATTCTCCGATTCGTGTGATGAGCAACTCATGGGGTTCTAGCGGTAAGTATGAACCAAATGGGCCGATCTCGGTAGCGTCTTATAAAGCCTATAAGTTAGGTATGATTTCTGTATTTGCTGCGGGTAACAGCGGTGCAGGTGAAGATACGCATAACCCTTATGCACAGATCCCTTGGGGCATGTCGGTTGGTGCTGGTACTAAACAAGGCACTTTGATCGATTTTTCGTCGCGCGGTAAGCGTGATGAGAGTGGTACCTTTACCATGCCTGATGGCACTGAGTGGACTTATCACAATGAAATTTCAGTGGTAGCGCCTGGTGTTGATATTATTTCAACGCGCGCAAAAACAAATCTAGTTTCTAATGGTGGCGATGCAGATGTTGATGCTATTGAAACTGAATATCTTCCTTACTACACCATGATTTCTGGTACTTCGATGGCGACTCCTCACGTAGCTGGTGTCATTGCTTTGATGCTTGAAGCTAATCCTAATTTGACGCCGCTTGAGACCAAGCGTTTGATTCAGGAAACCGCTACCAACATGCCAGGTTATGAAAAGTGGGAAGTGGGTGCTGGTTATGTGAATGCGTATGCGGCTGTCGCTGCAGCATTAAACTATAACCCTGAGCATAGCGTGACTGTTAACAACTTGAATACTTTCAATGGCAACGCGATTGTTCTGCCGCCAGAGTCTCCTGAGCCTTTTGAGGTGTTGTATTCGCCAGTGGGTGAACCTGAGGTTCATGAGTTTACAGTCGGCTCTGATGCAGTGTGGGTTTCAGCTTCAGCGGAATCTTTAGCGAATACCATTAAGCTTAAACTTGAAGCGCCAGACGGTACCGCGTATTTCGGTAACTTAACCTTACCAGTATTAACCACGTCTATGCGTGTTTCTGCCCCGGCGCAGGAAGGCACATGGAAATTATCAGCTTACGGTTTAACTTCGTTGTCAGGTGTAGAGGCTGATCCGACTGGAACAACGAACGGTCCTGGTGTTCCTGAAATTGTTAGCGGTGAGATTGGTATTTTCACATCAGGTGGTTACGAAGGGCTTGATGATATAGCAGGGCACCCAGCTGAGAATGCTATTCAGTTTGCGACCAGTGAGCGTTTAGTTGACAGCTTTAATGATAAATTCTTCCGTCCTGATCGAGCACTGAAGCGTAAAGAGTTGGCCCAGTATCTGGTGATGGGAGCAGCTGTTCGCCAATATCGCGATTTATTGAACCAGCCTGTAGTGAGCTTCAGTGATGTGGGTAATGAGTTAGCCGCATTTGCTGAGTCTGCAAGCGCTACTGGTGGTTCATTGAAAGACCGAGTGCAAAAGCAGGAGGCTGTTATGTTAACTGAAGGTAGCAAATTCCGTCCTAATGACTCGGTAAACAGAGCTGAGTTAGCTTATTCGCTGGTACAAAGCCTGGGTTTGCAAGAGCAAGCGCAGAGTTTCACTGGTGATATTACGGTTAGTTACAATGGAAAAACGATAGTAGTCCGTGACCAAGATGAGATTCCTGAAGAGTTGCGTGGTTATGTTCAATTAGCTTTAGACTTATCAATTGTAGGCGTTCGCTACCATATTGAGCAGGGGCCCTTTGACTTAGAGCCTCAATTGGTTGCTTACTTTGAGCCAGGTAAGACTATCACTCGTGCAGAGTACGCAGTATTGATTGGTCGCTTTTATGACTCCTACTATCAATAGGATAGTGATGTAACTTGATAGAAAACTTTAGGTATAATATAGCTTATTCTTAATAGTTTTTATCAATGAAGCTAAGAGAAAGTAAGCAAGGATGCTTACTTTTTAATGTTTATTTCAATGCATTCTTGCTTTAATGCATAAACTTAAGTATTTTGAATTGGTGGTTTGCATTAGTTTTATCTAATGAAACATTTCTCTCACGTTGCGAGGTAATGATGATGACAGCTTTTAAAGCTCTGGCCTTAAGCGTAACTATTCTATTGTTGAGCCTGGGCTCAGCTGCCAGTAAGGCGGATCCGGTAGAATTGACGGTACAAGGCAATAAAGTTGAAGCAATAATCAATCTTACAGGGAACGTATCAGCTGATTTAACCTTAACATTTGAAAATTCTGTTGGCCTTACTGCTGACAATATTGGTATTACGGCAGAGGTAGTTAATATAACTGATCTCAGTTTGCTCAATCGACTACCTGACACTTTAAACATTAATTTGTTAACAGCATTTCCGATGCTGATAACGATTGAGCCGCCATCGAATAAAGGATTTGCTTTTTCGGGCTTAGCCACAGTGGATATTCACACCCACAATTTAGAGTATTTGCCAGGAACACCACTGCGTTTCTTTAAAGCACCTTTAAATGGTCAGTTTGAAGATATTACTGCGACCATGGGGTCAGGCAGTTATCGTGCTCGGGGTACAACGGGTAAGTTTTCTCAGTTTTTAATTGTTGCGGACTTAAGACCTGTTCTGACGGTTGTTAACACTAAATACAATCGCTTAAGCAATAAACTATCGGTATTCTCAACTCAAATTGATCCGGTTTTATATACTGAGCTCAGCAGTAAGCTGAACGAAGTACAGCAGTTGATCGCGGCGCAAAACTATATTTTGGCCAGTAATAAAGTTGACGATTTTAGCCGAATTATCGAACAGGCAGACCCAGCGGATATTCCGAATGTTTGGCGCTCCAGTCGTGATATTGACAATGTAGCAGGTGAGTTAATTGCCTATGCAAATACATTGCGCTTTAGCCTGCGTCTCGCGAATTAGAACGTTTAGTGACGATCATGCCTGCAAAAATCACAGTCTGCTATTCAGACAAGCCAGCAAGTGAAGCTTATTTATATGAGCAATCCAACTACCGAATTGGTCGGGCTGACACCTGTGATTTAGTTTTAAAACATCCAACGGTTTCAAGACAACATGCATTGATGTCGCATCTTGCCGATGGCTGGCACCTGAATGACCAGGCCAGCCAAAATGGCACCAAGGTTAATGGTGTTAAAGTTGAAGCCAGCCTATTGAATGGTAACGAACTGATTTCCGTCGGTGACATTGATTGTTTGTTTGAAGCTAAAACATTACAGCAAATAAAAGCCATTGAATCCCATAATCAATGGCGATTAGAGCAAAGCAAGATAGTCAGTCAAGTTGCTGACAACATGTTACTGGATACCCTTCAAGAGCAGCTCAATTCACTGATTGGTTTGACTGGTACCCAGCGTGGGCTTGTAATGTTAGGCAACGATTTTCAAAGCCTCAAAGTAGGCGCTGTATTAGGTATGTCCAATGCAGATTTTAATAACAGAGCATTCGAAGGAAGTGTTGGCGCTATGATGAAAGCTATCAATAGCACTAACCCCGTTGTGGCAATGGATGTTAGCCAGGATGCAATGTTGGCAAAGCGTGAGAGTATCCAACGCAAACAAATTGCGGCTCTGGCCTGTGTACCATTATTTTCTGATGGGCAGTTGATTGGTGTAGTTTACACCGACAGCAAAGAGTCGAGTAAAGTTCTGACAGAGCTGGACATGGATATACTTTCTATCATTAGTCAGCAGATGACTTTAAGTTCCGAAGCTATTGTTTTACAGAATCAAATAACCAATCTCATGAATCGGATGCCAGAATCAAGAAGTTATGATAGCCTGTTAAATAAACCGATATTACAACTCGTGCATTAACACTATAAGGTTAAGCTTCAATGGTGAATGATGACCCGAAGCAAAGCCATAATGATTCTGGGGACTTATCAAAGACTCAAGTAATTGAAGACTTTGAAACTCTTGAAACTGGAACCCTTCTGGCTGGACGTTTCCAAGTAGAAAAGCTACAAGGTGTAGGCCGCTTTGGTGCTGTCTACAAAGTAAAAGACTTGCAGCTCGACGTACTGGTCGCGCTCAAAGTTTTACACCCCACCATATCAAAAAACCAGCAGGCTCTTGCTGATTTCAAAAAAGAGATCCTACTTCTCAGACAGCTCTCTCATCCGAACATCGTTCGTGTTCATGAATATTATTCTGATCGGGAACTTCATTTTTTTACTATGGACTGGATCGAAGGCGAAAGTCTTGAGCAAAAATTGCGACAGCAGAATAAGAAGGGGGAGTCTTTTACAGAACAGCAAATCGAGTCGTATCTTAACCAAACGATCAGTGCCTTGAGCTTTGCAGAAAACCATAAAATTCATCATCGTGATATCAAACCAGAAAACCTGCTAATTGATAATAACGACCAGCTTTACCTGGCTGACTTTGGCTTAGCCGTCTTGTCAGATGCGCGAAGCGAAGGAATCATCAGCGGTACTCCCTATTATTTACCGCCCGAATATCTACAAAAAAATGATGTTCATAGCTCCATAGATATTTATGCGGTGGGCGTTATTTTTTATCAAATGCTTTGTGGTCGCTTACCTTTTGATGCAAACACTCTCGATGCTTTAGTTAAGCAAAAGCTTCAAGGAGTTGATTCTTTTCCGGTAACTAATAAAGAGTTAAAGAAGTTTAAGCCGGTCATTTTAAAACTCATATCAGCATACACACATTCACGTTTTCAAACAGCGGAAGACTTACAGCAAGCCGTTGATCATCTTCTGATAAAGCAGCCGCCAAAATCTAAAAGTGCTAAACAATTTGCCTGGATAGCAGTTGCTATTCTTTTAATTCTTGCCGTTTTATTCTGGTGGCGTTATCAAACTCAAAATCCACCGAGTGCTCCACACACATCCTTGGCCATTTTGCCATTTGAAAGCCAAATAGGTGGCCAATCAGTCGATGACTGGGTGCGATATGGTATACCTGATTATCTTAATTACCAATTAGCACAGAACTCCGAACTTAGATTGGTTAATAACGAACGTGTTTTGCAAACTTTAGATCTACTTGGTTATCAGGAAGCTCCCAATGACAATCAGTTACTGTTGCTTGCTGATCTTCTTAAAGTGAATAAGATGATTAATGCAAAACTTATTCCGACCGGTAGTGAACAGAGCACTCTGGTGTTGGAATTGCTGTCAGTTTCTGGCAATACCATCAGCAGAAGTACCGTTTCTGAAATTGTACTTCTTGAAGATTCTGCTGATTCAAACGTTCGTCAATTGGTTACCGATCTGAATCAGGCATTAAGAATTACTCTGGACGTATCTGAAGAGACTAGTGAAGGCTTTATTTTACAGAGTGGTGTTCAGGAATTGATCAAACAAGGTCAGTGGCAGCAAGCGGCAACAGCGCTCAATGATTTGATTATTAAGCAACCTGACTCTGAACACCTCTGGTTTGAACTTGGGCAAGTTTATTTGAATTCTGGTGATCTGCAACAAGCGGAAGAAGCCTTCGCCAAATCACAATCTTTGAGTCCTCCGCAAAGTTTCATCCATTTGAGAGCTACTGCAATACTCAATGAATTGGCCGAAAAATTTGATCAAGCTGAGCAGGTTTATAGCGATCTAATTGATCAGTATCCGCTAAATATCGAGCTTAAGTTTTCACTGGCAGAGCTTTATATCAATACCCAGCAATTTCCAAAAGCCGAACAGACGCTACAGCAGGTGGTCCAGCTCGACCCTAATCATCCAAGTGCATGGTTTGAATTAGCCAAGGTATCAATCTGGTCAGGAGATGCGCAAACAGCGGTAGATGATTATCTGGTCAAAGCGTTAGTCATTGCCAAGAAGTTGAAGGATATTAAGTTTGAAGGTGATGTGCTCAATGCAATGGGAGTTGCTTACCAGCGCTTAGGAAACCTGGAGTTGGCACAAGATTATTATCTGCAGGGATTACACAAACGTAGACTGGCCAATGATCAAAATGGGATGGCAACCAGTATGTCCAATTTGGCCACAGTACACTCCATTCAGGGGCAGCATGACGAAGCGACGGAGTATCTAGAGCAAAGCTTAGCTGTCTATGAATCCTTAAATGATATTGAGGGTGAGGCTAATGCTTACAATGAGCTAGGAGTTTTAGCAGAGGAGCAGGGATTATATGAAACAGCCCTTGAGAATTATCGCCAGGCATTAACTCTGCGCATCAATCTCGGGGATGAGTGGTTAAAAGCTGAGAGCATGAATAATATTGGCTTTATCTATTATTTGCTGTCAAACCCGGAAAATGCATTAGTTTTTTGGCAACAAGCAGAGCAGTCTTATCAGAAAGTTCAAGATCCCGTGGGGGTTATTAGAGTTCGTGAAAACCTGGGGCAAATGGAGTTAGCCATGGGCAACTGGAGAAGTGCATATTTTATCTTTGAAAAAGCACTCGAAGATTCTAAGCAGCTAGGGCTGCTCGAAGAAACACTGGTCGCAGAAGCTTATCTAGCGAAGCTGAGCTTTTTACAAGGAAATTTTGCACAAAGTCTGCCGAAGCTCGAATCACTTTACCAGCAGGTGCAAGAGCGTAATGACATTCGCGGGGTGATTGAGTTTGGCTTATGGCTGGCAGACTGGCATTCTTTGACCGGCAATCCTGATTCACTTCAACAGCAACTTGAGTCAATCAGCGACTTAGTCATTGATAAAGGCAGTATTGAGCAACAGTTTTATTATAAAACGTTAGCATTGCGTTCTGATGAAGTGCCTGACTCTGAACAGTACCTAGTTGATATGTTTGATAGAACTAATATTCCCGATGCTACGAAATTGAGGTATTTGCTCGATCAGGCCCAGCGTTCTTTAAAGTCCAATACTGAAGATTTTCCTGAACTGGCCAGGAAAATACGTTTGTATGATATGGCGCTTCATCAGTATGAGCATATGTATTTGCTAGAGTTAGAAGGCGCTTATTTCTATGTTAATAATGAGTGGGAACAGTTAGAACTATCTTTGAACCAGGCTGATCAACTGATGCGCAGAATGGGGGACTACTGGAGAAGTTTTCAGCTGAACCGCCTACGCGCGTTATTGGTTGAGCAGTCAGGTGAATCGCCAAAGTTATATCGTCAACGAGCACAACAACAACTGAATCATCTGTTACAGCAACTACCGGAAGACTCTCGTTCGGTATTTATAGAACAACAAAATATTGTTGCTTTCGATGATAACTTAATGGAGCTCGGTGTGAATGATGAATAGCGAAAAAGATATTTCAGAACTGGTTAATGAGCTTAACCAGAAGCAGCAAAAGATTGCCCAGGAACTTCTTAGTGGCAATCAGCAAATGCGCACTTTGGCAAAGCGCGTGTGGCGTGTTCAAGAAGACGAAAGAAAGCATATAGCTCGTGAGTTGCACGATGGTGTAGGACAACTGTTAACCGCATTAATCAATCAGCTGCAACAAATGCACAAAGAGGGTCAGCCAGATCCAAAAGAGCTTGATGAAGCCTTAAACCTGGCAAAACAGGCACTGAGCGATACGCGAGAAATATCGCGATTAATGCGCCCTCGAATACTGGATGATTTGGGTTTAATACCCGCTTTGCAATGGTTGACGCGCGTTATGGGTGAAAAAAACTCTATCGAGATAGAGCTGCATGAACAGTTATCAGTCGGCCTGGATGATGAAACTCAGACCTTGGTTTTTCGAGTGGTACAGGAAGCCATAACCAATGCCATTAAGCACGCTCAAGCAACACACATAGACATTACGGTTATTGCAACAGAGCGAATGCTGGTTATTAAGATTAAGGATAATGGTGTAGGAATGACAAAAGAATTATCTGAGTCTGTCGATGGCTTCGGTCTGTCAGCCATGCGTGATCGAGTAGCAGCGTTTGGCGGGCAGTTGATGGTTGAATCAAAGCCGAATGAAGGTTGCGAAATCAAAGTAATAATCACCGGTGCAATTGGCAATGGAGATAGCTCTGTATGATTAGAGTAATGTTAGCCGATGACCACACCATTTTAAGACAAGGGTTGGTCAGCTTATTGAGCAAAGACTCTGACTGCACAGTGGTTGCTGAAGCATCCAATGGTCTTGAGGCAGTGGAAAAAGCACTTGAAACCAGGCCACAGGTGGCGGTCATTGATATTTCGATGCCCGAACTGAATGGCATGGAGGTTGTGAAACGAATTCATGACAAACTGCCTGAGTGTAAAATTCTGGTGCTGACCATGCATGAAGAACAGGAATATGTGATTCATATGGTCAGGGCCGGAGCATCAGGTTACTTATTAAAAGACAGCGCCAGCGAAGAATTGATTGACGCGGTCAAAGCATTGGCCAGCGGTAAAACTTATTACAGTCAATACGCTGCCAGTGTGCTGGCAACCCAGTACTCTCAACCCGATCAAGAGTGGCAAGACCCTTATAAAAATTTGACCCAGCGGGAGCGCGAAGTGTTTCATCTGGTGGTTGATGGTAAAACTACTAAAGATATTGCCCGAGCGCTGGATATCAGCGTTAAAACTGCGGAAAACCACCGTGGCAAAGTGCTGGAAAAACTGGGCGTGTCCAATACTGCCGAACTAGTTCGCTACGCAGCAAAACATAATTTGCTGGTTTAATCGATTTTCCCTGCAGTACCTTGAAGTAACTGACAGGTAGCATTCCTAATCCCGACTAGGGGATTTCCCTAATTATTCTTTTCTTAGTTTCATGCGATGCTCAGGCTCTCAATCCAATGGGGGTTTCTTAACATGAGTAAATTCAACTTAAAAACAAAACCTATTTACGGTGCTTTGTTAGCAGCGGGTTTAGGTTTATCTGCAATGGCCGGTCACGCTAAATCGATTGGTCCACAACTAACTGATTTGTTATCTGATGCAACTGAGCAAGAAGCGTTTGAAGTAATTGTCACTTTTGAAGGCTATGAGCCTGCTTCCTTGTCACAACTGCAAGCTTTAGAAAGTTTAGGTGTAAATAGCGGTGTCAGCTTTAACAGTTTACCAATGGTGGGTATCACGGCAACCAAGCAGCAGATTGATGCTATCTATGCTCGCGACGATGTACGCTCAGTCTGGTACAACGCTCCTTTAACGCTTGAAAATGATGGTTCAACAGAACTGACTGGTGTTGATCGTTTGCGCGATGATCAGTCAATGCGCAATCTTGGTATGCCATATTCGGGCCGTGGTATCGGGGTCGTAATTAACGACTCTGGTGTTGATGGCACCCATAGTGATATCAAATATCCTAACCATGTGACGCAAAATGTTTTAGCACAGGTTAATCTTAATTCACTATCAGGCATTCTTCCGATCACTTATCAGGAAGACGTTGCTAACACTGATATTGGTGGCGGTCACGGTTCACACGTTGCCGGTATTATTGGTGGTAACGGTGCCATGTCTAGTGGCCTTTATCAGGGGGTTGCTCCTGGTGCAAAACTAATTGGTTATGGTTCCGGTGCGGGCCTGTTCATTCTGGATACTCTTGGCGGTTTTGACTATGCCTTAACGCACCAATTTGAGTATAACATCCGTGTTATTTCCAATTCCTTTGGTAATACAAGCGACACGGGTACGGATTTTAATCCAGATGATCCAACGAACGTTGCAACCAAAGCTTTGAGTGATAATGGCGTTATTGTTGTTTTCTCTGCTGGTAATTCCGGTTCAGGCGAAGCGACCATTACCGGTAACTTCAAAAAAGCTCCATGGGTGATTACGGTGGCTGCGGGGGATAAGCAAGGCGATCTGGCAGACTTCAGTTCACGCGGCGTTAAAGGCAAGAGTGGTCAAGCGGTGGTTGATGGTGAAACTTTCACTTGGGAAGACCGCCCAACCATTACAGCGCCAGGTGTTGATGTGATTTCAGCTCGTGCATCCTTATCAAGCTTGAGTGCTTTGAGCGTTACTTCAGACAGCGAAGTGATGGATGCTAATCATGTACCTTATTACACAGTGATGAGTGGTACCTCGATGGCTGCTCCGCATGCATCGGGTATTGTCGCCTTGATGTTAGAAGCAAATCCGAACCTTACATGGCGTGAAGTGAAACGTATCATGCAAGATACAGCGACTAATATGCCTGGGCTTGAGCCATGGGAAAGTGGTGCCGGTTACGTCAATGCTTACGCTGCGGTTAAGGCGGTGCTTGATGAGTCTAAAAGTTTCGGTGAAACCACCAAGATCCAGCGTGAATTCAATGCAGCTGCTCAGACTTCAATCGCCGGCGAGTTCGACATAGTGGTTCCATTTAGCCCGGTGGGTGAAAATGAAGGTGTTACCTTTGAAGTTAACAATGAAGCTTCATTGTTGATGGTTCGTGCCAACGTTGCTGATAACACAGTGGGAATGTCATTAACCAGTCCAAGCGGTAAACGCTATGGCTCCAGTATTGCACTACCTGTCCTAGGTCAGAATATTGCTGTCACTGCTCCAGCAGAAGAGGGAACCTGGACGTTACGTGCTAACGGTATTGGCGGTGTGTCAGGCGTTGATGTGGATCCTGCTAACGTGACTAATGGCTACGCATTACCGGGTGAGATTGATGCAGTTGTTAAAATTACCCGTACCGATGGCTTTGTTGGCTTGAACGACGTTGTTGGTCATCCAGCACAGGCATTTATCGAAACCGCTGTTAGCGAACAGTTAGTCGATGCTTTGTCTGACGGCTTTGCTCCTGATGAAGTTATTTCTCGTTCGCAAATGGCTGACTATTTAACGCTTGGAGCAGGTATACGCCAATCAAATGCAGGCGATAGCCAGCAGTATATCGACGTTACCGAAGATACTTCGGCTATCAATGCAGTGACCCAGAAGGGTTCTCCACTACGCGATAGAGCGCAAGTAACGGCTTCTGTTATGACAGCCAATGGCAATATGTTTAATCCTAACGCGGGTGTCAGCAAATTGGATGTGGCTTATTCACTAGTCCAGTCACTTGGTTTGGAAGAACTGGCTAATACATTCTCAGGTGACATTACGGCGATATTTGGTGCTGACAGAGTGGTACTTGAAGATCAGAACATGATTCCTCAAGAGTTAAAAGGCTATGTTCAGTTAGCTCTTGATTTAGGTATTCTGAATGCACGCTTTTCTGTAACTCAGGGAATGTTTGATTTGGAGCCAACGATCCATGCTCACTTCGAACCTAGTGAAGTGATGACTCGTGCTGCTTTTACTGTGGCCATCACTCGCTTCTATAGCGTTCTATAACTCTCTACCCTTCAAACGCAAAGGATTGATCTAGCCCAAGGAATGGGCACTTTTCTTAACTTTTCTGGTCAGATGTGTATATAACCACTGGTTAATTTATGCCAGATTGCGTATATTCGGTGCTTCAATTTTTACCTATAACCATACAGATTTTATCATGTCTAAAGCATTACTTGACCACTGGGACGATATCCTTTTACTTGATGAGCAGTTAACGGAAGAAGAACGAATGATCCGTGATGCTGCGCGCGATTATTGTCAGGAAAGACTGATGCCTCGCGTTTTAGAAGCCAATCGCCACGAAATTTTCGATCGCGAGATCATGACCGAGCTAGGTGAGCTAGGTTTGCTTGGTTCAACCATTGATGGTTACGGTTGTGCAGGCGCCTCTTATGTTGCCTATGGCCTGGTGGCGCGCGAGGTTGAGCGTGTGGATTCTGGTTATCGTTCTGCTTTGTCGGTTCAATCCAGCTTGGTGATGCATCCAATTAATGCTTATGGCACCGAAGCACAAAAAGAAAAGTTCCTGCCAAAGCTAGCAACAGGTGAGTGGGTAGGCTGTTTTGGTTTGACCGAACCTGATTCAGGGTCAGATCCAGCCAGCATGAAAACTCGCGCTAAAAAGGTTGATGGTGGTTATCGTTTAACCGGTAATAAGATGTGGATTACTAACTCGCCAATCGCTGACGTATTTATTGTCTGGGGAAAGGACGACGAAGGCGAAATCCGCGGCTTTATTCTGGAAAAGGGCATGGAAGGTTTGTCAGCACCGAAGATCGAAGGTAAGTTCGCATTACGCGCTTCTATTACCGGCGAAATTGTGATGGATAATGTGTTTGTTCCAGAAGAAAATAAATTCCCTGAGATTAAAGGTCTTAAAGGTCCATTCGGTTGTTTGAATGTTGCCCGTTACGGTATTTCCTGGGGTGCACTGGGTGCTGCAGAGTTTTGCTGGCACGCCGCGCGTCAATACGGTTTAGATCGTAAGCAGTTCAACAAGCCATTAGCTTCAATGCAATTATTCCAGAAGAAGCTGGCTGATATGCAAACTGAGATTAGTTTGGGTCTGCAAGGTGCCTTAAGAGTAGGGCGCTTGATTGACGAGAAACGCTTTAAGCCTGAAATGATTTCACTGGTTAAGCGTAACTCTTGTGGTAAAGCTCTCGACATCGCTCGCATGGCGCGTGATATGCATGGCGGTAACGGTATCGCTGATGAATTCCATGTAATTCGTCATGCCATGAACCTTGAAGCGGTTAATACCTATGAGGGTACGCATGATATTCATGCCTTAATCCTTGGTCGTGCACAGACTGGATTGCAGGCATTCATGTAAAACAAATTCGGTTTTACTGTTTACCAAAGGGCCTTCAAGGCCCTTTTTTGTGCGTCTTATAAAGTAATTTGAGTGATTTTTAGTCAGATTTGTCGACAATTACTGTACTTGTTAATGCTTCACTTGTGAGAAACAAAGCAGAGCGCTACACTGAAAACAGTAGCCTGTTATGGCTGATAAGCCCTAGTTTAAGTCCAAGGAGGTCTTATGAAAGTATATGTTATTGAAACTCATTTACTTGATGGCGACCAGGATATAGCTATTTTTGACCAAAGAACAAAAGCAGAGCGTTATATTGAGAGTCATGAGTTACATGGTAAGCCGGAGGTAGTCGAAGTGCCCGTTCGAGGGGCTCAATCAAATCCAGACGAGGTTTTTACCGCGTCAAATTATGATGCGGCCAGGGATATCCAGTTTTTTGAAGGCGCATACGGCAATCAAAAGGACGCAGAGACTGCAGCTGGACCAAATGGCTTAGTTTTGCATAGAGCTATTAGGCATTGATATTCAAAGAATTTTTTAATAGATACACACTTTTACACACTCTACGGCTTGTAATTTACGTAAATATACGCAACCTTTAGTCTAGAGAAGAGTCATTACTACAAAGCTTTCCCATTAAAGGTATTTAGATGAACAAAAATAAATGGTTATTAACATTACTGGCCTTAACCTTACCGCTGACCATTCACGCGGAGGAGGTTAAAAAGGAACCTGTAGCAAAGGAAGAAGCCTTTGTTGTTCCTGAGCCTGCCAGTTTAAATTTAAAGCCAGAAGAAAAATTCCGTGAAACAGGGCGAATTGTTTCTTTTTTATTGATTGAGCGCCATTATGAACATCCAGACTTTGATGATGAGTTATCTAAAGAAGCCTTTAAACAGTTTTTGAAGTCACTCGATCCTAATCGAAGTTATTTCTATCAAAAAGATATCGAGCAACTTGATGACTATGAAACACTGTTTGATGATGCATTAAGGACAGGCCGCATTGAGTTGGCCTATAATTTCTTCGCCTTATTTGAAGAACGTTTTCGTGAGCGTTATTTGTTTGCTTTGGAGCAGCTGAAAGAGCCACTAGATTTCGATAGTAATGCTGAGTTCGAGTATGACCGTCGCGAAGCTCCCTGGCCAAAAGACGAGAAAGAAATGAATGCCATTTGGAAGAAACGGGTTCTTAACGATGCATTAAACTTAAAGCTTGCTGAGCAAACGGATGAGGAAATTAAAGATAAGTTGGCTAAGCGTTATCAGTCAGCCATTCGTCGCTTATCACAAACCAAAAGTGAAGATGTATTTGGCTATTTCATGAACTCTGTGAGTGCTGCCGTTGACCCTCATACCAGTTACTACACCCCCCGACAGTTTGAGAATTTTGCTATCAATATGAGCCTGAAGCTGCAAGGTATTGGTGCAGTATTAACTCAGGAAGATATGTTCACCAAGATTGTGTCAATCGTCAATAAAGGGCCAGCGGATAAGTCAGGTCAAGTTCACCCTAATGATAAAATCATTGGTGTTGGTCAAGGCGAGAAGGGTGAGATGGTCGATGTCATCGGCTGGCGCAATGATGATGTGGTTGACTTGATTCGAGGCGAAGCTGGAACGATTGTTCGCCTGCAAATTATTCCATACACTAAATCCGGTGATGGTATGCCAAAAGTGGTTGAGTTAGTTCGAGAAGAAATCAAACTTGAAGACCAGGCAGCTAAGTCAAAAGTTATGCAAGTTGAGCAATACGATAAAGACTTCAAGATGGGGGTAATTGAATTACCTTCCTTCTACTCTGAATCAGTTGCTTCAAATGGTAATGGTAAAGAGATAACCAGTACAACCAAAGACGTAGAAAAGCTACTTAAAGAACTTAAGAAGCAGGATATTGATGGCTTGGTTTTAGACCTTCGCAACAATGGTGGCGGTTCTTTAACCGAGGTGGTTAACCTTGTTGGTCTATTTATTGAAAAAGGCCCCGTGGTTCAAGGTCGTGATAGTCGCGGACGCTTGCGTGTACTTAAAGATACTGATTCCAGTGTGCTTTATGATGGTCCTCTTGCTGTATTAGTAAATGGAGGTTCCGCGAGTGCCTCTGAAATTTTTGCAGGAGCTATTCAAGACTATGGTCGCGGAATTGTACTCGGTGAGAATACCTTTGGTAAAGGTACGGTACAAAGTATCGCTGACTTAAATCAATTTATTCGGAATCCTGAAATTCAAGCTGGTGCTTTAAAGCTGACAGTGGAAAAATTTTATCGGGTAACCGGTGCAAGTACGCAAAACAAAGGTGTTAAGCCAGATATTGCGTTCCCAACAATTTTTGACAGTAGTGAATACGGCGAAGGCTCTTATGATAATGCTTTGGCCTGGGATACTATAAAAACAACCAGCTTTAATAAAGTGGATACACTGGATAGTTTTATTCCATACCTAAAATATCAGCATGAACAAAGGAAAGTGAATAACCAGGAGTTTTCGTTCCTTGAAGAGGATATTGACAGAGCTTCTGAGCAACGTGACGCAAAAGTAGTTTCTTTAAATTATGAGAAGCGCCTCAGTGAACGCAAACGTAATGATGAGATTCGATTGCAGCGCGAAAATTTACGCCGCAAAATGGAAGGCTTGGAACCGCTTGATGAGTTAGCCAATGAGGAGGACAGTGAGTCGGATGAGTTGACTGATGAAGCTTCAGAAATTGTAGAAGAGGATCAGAAAGACTTATTCCAGAAAGAAGCTGGCAATATTCTCTCAGACTTCATTATGATTCAAAAGAAGCCGGAGCTTGCAACTAATATTGTAGCTGAAAAGAAAGCTTTAAAAAATTAATCGTCATTATATTGCAAAGGGCCAGCTTTATGCTGGCTTTTTTGTATTAGATATAATAAAAAGGGGAAAGTTACTATGAGTTTCAGGATGTATAAATGCCACTAATGCCAGTGTTAATGAGTACGCTCTCTAAGTTTGAAGATATTATGAGCAAACCTCTTATAAGCTTGAAAGAGGGAAGCAGTATCAATTTATGGCAGTTGTTACTGGCTTTATTGTTTGTGGTTATTGCGTGGCTGGTCAGTCGCTATGTTGCTAAGTTTATTGGCCGCAAAGTACTCAAGATGATGAATGTTAGTGATGACAATGTCGTGGTAGTGCAACGACTGGTGTTCTTTGTAATGCTTGGCATTATTGTCGTCACTGTCCTGTCTTTTTTAAAGGTTCCCTTAACCGCTTTTGCTTTCATCTCAGGTGCCGTTGCAATTGGTGTTGGTTTTGGCGCTAAAAATGTAATGGATAACTTCATCAGCGGTTGGATATTGATGTCGGAGCGACCTGTGAGAATTAATGATGTGGTTGAGATGGAAGGGCAGCTGGGTCGGATTATTCAGGTGGGAAATCGCTCAACTATTATTCGAAGAATAGATGGCGCTCATATGGTCATCCCAAACAGCACCTTGCTACAGTCAAATTTGATTAATTGGACATTGCTCGATCAAAATATACGTAGCGTTGTAAAAGTTGGTGTCGCTTATGGTAGTGATATAAAAAAAGTCAAAGAAATTGCGATGGATATTATGAATGAGCATCCGGAAATTTTGGACGACCCCGAGCCGGAAGTGGTTTTCGAAGATTTCGGTGATAGCTCCTTGGTTTTTGACTTATGGTACTGGGCTTCACTTGGTTCAATTCGTGGACTGCGAGCCATAAGAAGCGATGTGCGTTTCGAAATCGACAAGCGATTAAAAGAAAACAATATTGTTATTGCCTTCCCTCAGAGAGATGTTCATCTGCATTTTGCTGATGACGTAGCCAAGCAGTTAGCGCAAAAGCTACAACCCTCGGAGCAGCCAAAATCTATAGAGGACCAATCTAAAGAAAGCAAGACGAGATCCTCTGTGAAAAGTAAAGAAACGACTTCGAAATAGGGTTAGGGGACACTACTATGACCGAAACTGTTCATGCGCCGATCACAAGTCTGCACCTGACTCGTAAAGGTGGGTTACTGGAAAATGCCTCGCTTGAGACTGAGCGGTCTGGTCAATCCTTAATCTGGCATCACATCAACTATACTTCTCCAATAGCCAAAGATTGGTTAGATCAGGAACCTAGAGTGGACGAAATCGCTCAGGATATTCTGTTGCGAGCTGAAACCCGCCCGCGTTTTTATATGGAAGATAGTACTATTTTAATGTGTCTAAGAGGTGTGAATCTTAATCCTGATTCTGAACCTGAAGATATGATCTCGATTCGTTTATGGGTTACCGAAGATATGATTATTACCAGCTGTAATCGTCATAGCTGGTCGATAACAGATATTCAAAAAGCCTTGGAGCAGGGGGCGGGCCCTAAAAGCAGTGGAGAGTTCATTTCATTACTGATTGAAAGACTCGCTATTCGAGTTGAGGAGTTTTTCGAAGAGCTGGACGTTAATCTGGATAAACAGGAGGACACTCTAGCCAGCATTGGCTTTGATGAGTTTTATGCGCAAATTAGCCACTTGCGTCGCCAAAGTGCCACCATTAAAAGATACTTAACTCCACAAAAGGACGCTCTTGAGAAGCTTTATCGAAGCCAAAGCCCAATTATTACCAAGCTGGATCTCGATAATATTAGAGATGATCTGGATAAGTTTACTCGCTTGCTAGAAGACATTGAGTTGACCCGTGAACGTACCATCGTCTTGCAGGAAGAGTACCTTGCCAGAATTGCACATCAACAAAACAGCCGTTTGTACGTACTGGCAATTATTTCAGCCATCTTCTTACCACTTACGTTCCTAACTGGTGCTTTGGGGATGAATATTGGTGGATTGCCAGGTCTTGAGGATGATAATGCCTTTCTGTATGTTTCGATTTTCTGTGGTGCTTTAGCGGTTGTGCTTTTGATTTGGTTTAAATATAAGAAATGGTACTAGCATCATCATCTGTTTGCGGCCAGAAATTGCTCCAATCATTTCTGGCACTTCCACCATCCCTGGTGGTCGCAATCTCACAACAGGGGAAACCAATATTCGAACTATAGAAAACTACTCGATATCTAAGCTACTCAATATCTAAGTAACGTAAAATCAAAGATTCAAGATAATCGCAATATTTCACCACATAGTCATTTCCATTGGTGTCATTAGCCAGCCATGGATTCATGATGGTGTGACGAAGCAACATGATACGATCACTCTCTAAGGTTCTGTTTTGTACCTCTTTTACAAAGTACTTTTCCTGCAGTCCCAGCATCTCACATAATTCTTTTGCATGATGGTCACTGATATTCTTGCGCATAATCTGCGTACTTGAACCGATAAACTCACGATCCTTCGGCGAACTGTCTCGTGATATTTTGAGGTGTTGATATATGTTCTTGGTAAAGTCATTCAAATAAGTGATTGACTGATTGCCAACTGGATTAATAACGATGCAGATTAAATTAGTATCTGGCGTATAAGGCAAACAGAGATTAGCTCGTCCTTTAACCTTTTCTTTAAGCTCTAATAATTTATCAAAAAAGTATTCTGACGTTTTAAGGCTTTGTCTAATCACGCGACCAAAATTTTTGTAGTTCAAGGGTAACACCTGATTGGTGACATAACTCGCTGCTGCGACCGAGCCTGGCTTCGATCCTTCTAAGATATATTGCCCTAGTTTTTCAAATTGCTTGGTGGCTGGTGTTTCAACTGAATGAGCAACCTCTTCAAACACGTAAGGTGCTTCCTGAGTCAGCAAGTCGGTAATATCCTGATTACGGCTAATAAAACCACCTGAACCAAATGGAAGGTAACCAAGCTTATGTGGATCAATGGTTACCGAGTCTACGTCTTTTATGCTGGTAATTGAGTTAAAGACTTCTTTTGAAGGGAAGTACTTGAACATTTTTTTTGCTTTACTGTGGCTTATGGTTGAACCGTCTTCATCGCGGAACATGCTGGCCAGATAACCACCCCATGCTGCATCCACATGCACATAGAAATCTAAACCTTTAGCGCTGAACTCATCACGCAACGCTAGAATCTTGTGAATGGGATCGACAGTTCCGAATTCTGTGGTACCTAAAATACCAACGCAAGCCAGAATGGGGATGTTTTTACTCAGTGCGTTATCGAGTATTTTTCGCAGCGCTTCAATGTCCAAACGCATATTAGAATGTACTGGGATCTTGATCAGTTGATCCGAGCCAAAGCCCATGACGCGCATCCCTTTTTGCCAACTATAGTGAGCGGAACCCGGCACCAGTACTAACGGTTGTTTCAGGCCTAAGTGATTGGAGTAGAAATAGGCAGGCCCAACGGTCTCGATACGATGTTGCTCAACACACTCATTAAACTTATCTCCTAGCTCAGGATAGGCTTCAGCGATAGCTTGCTCTGTTTCGTGCTTAAGGTTTAAAACATTATCAATAGACAGGTTGGTTAACTGCCATAAATTAGCATCTGCAAGTTTGCCGTTTAGAATAATACTATTTGGCAGTTTAAGTTCTAATGACTTTACTGCTTCGGCAAGAGCCAGCGGGTAATATTTTGCGGCTCTGAAATTCCATAAACTTTCATAGTTAGCCACGGTTCCACCGGAAGTTAAATGTCCCCAGGCACAGGGTGACTTGGCAGGGTCTGTATTAAAACCAAACATATCGGCAAACTGTTGGCCAACTTTAAGCTCAAGGTCTACTGTGACGGTGGCTGCTTCAAAAGACACATTATTAGGGTTGTAAAGTGTTGTGACTATTTGCGCTATTAGTCCAGGCATCATTAAATCGGAGCACATATGACCAATATAGCGGGGACTAAAAAAAGGCACCGACTGTTTTAATGAAGCGGTAAGCTTGTGCAGCTCGGTACGCATTTTAGCAATAGCATCCTGATACTCTGGAGATTGTGAAGCAAATGTAGAAATTGCTGGCAAGTCTTCAGGATGAATATTTCGACGCCAATAGATGTGATCTCTCAATAGCTCTGTTAGAACCTTTTCGAAAACGTCATTGTTCTCGCCGTAAGGCCCTAAAAAATAAGGGGCTAAAAACTCTAAATTCATAATCTTTTATCCTAAGATGTTTTAAACAGAGTAGAGGGATTTGTAATAGAGCGTATTGATCATAATCAACAAGAAGCGTTTCTACTGATTTCATACTATACTACTGGTTCTTTTGTCATTTCAGACTTCGTCAACAAACTCTTGTGACATTTCATCTGCAATGATTCTTACCTTAATCAATAATTTGTTCATAGCTGCTTCCGAGACTGCTTCGTTATAGCGTTTTTTGTAGCCGTATTCGGTCAGCACCAGGTGCTTGTCTGGTTTCACTGCGTGATTGTGCAAACAGGCTTTGGCGCAGGCCAAATGACATCCATCGATGACAATGATCTTTCGTCCTGATTTCGCTTTTCTAACGATTGAGGGGATGTTGCCGCCAACGCCGGCAATGCATGACATTTCAGCCCGCTGCTCCTTATTCAGTCTGACTGCCAGCTCGTTTGCTGTTTGCGCCAGGTTGGAACAACCCGAGCATGAATATACAAGAGGTTTTTGGTTTGTCGCCATAAGCCTGTCGTTCAAAATGACTCTGAAATTGGATAGACAATGTAACGTTTATAAGGGGAGAAGCTAATTGATCTACATCAATCGACAGATATAAAAAATATGGCTTTAAGTTGAGCCAGATCAAGGATAGAAATACCACATATTGATTAAATCTAACTCGTAAACACAATATATTGAATCTGTAATGGCCGGAAAGCCAACTTGCAGAGAGCAATGGAGATAACGATATGGGTATAGAAATAGAAAAGGCACCGATGCCACTGAAGATTGTAAAGCGGGATTTGAAGGAAGCCAAGTTCGAGCGTGCGAAAATTTATGAAGCAGTGTTAAAGGCTGGTAAGGCTTCAGGAGAGTTTGATGCTGATGAGGCAGAAAAACTCACCCGTCAGGTGATTGACGTTTTGAGTTTCAGGTTCACCGATTTAACGGTACCAACGGTAGAGCAGGTGCAAGATATTGTTGAGCATTGTCTAGCGGTAAATCAGTATTTTGCCACCGCGAAGGCCTATATTCTGTACCGCGAAAAACACAAAATTATTCGTGAAAATAAAAAGACATTTTTGGATATCACATCTTCCGTTGAAGAGTATTTATCCGGTTCGGATTGGCGGGTAAAAGCTAACGCCAACCAGGGCTATTCATTGGGTGGATTAATCCTCAATGTTTCTGGAAAAGTTATTGCCAATTATTGGCTCAATCATATTTATGAACCTGAAATTGGTCAGGCACACCGTAATGCTGACTTGCATGTTCATGATCTGGACATGCTCGCCGGTTACTGTGCAGGTTGGTCGCTGAGAACATTACTGCATGAGGGTTTAAATGGGGTACCGGGGAAAATTGACTCCGGTCCACCGAAACACTTATCCAGTGCAATCGGACAGATGGTGAACTTCCTTGGAACTTTGCAAAACGAATGGGCCGGTGCGCAGGCATTCAGTTCATTTGATACTTACTTAGCGCCTTATCTGCGCAAAGATGCGATGAAATATGAGGATGTTAAGCAGTGTATTCAGGAGTTTATTTATAACCTGAATGTACCTTCTCGTTGGGGCACGCAAACACCATTCACCAACATAACACTGGACTGGGTCTGCCCAGAAGATCTTCGCGAACAGATCCCGATTATTGCTGGTGAAGAAATGCCTTTTGCCTATGGCGATTTGAAGAAAGAAATGGACATGATCAATCGTGCTTATATTGAAGTGATGATTGAAGGCGATGCTAAAAAACGTGTTTTCACTTTCCCCATTCCAACTTACAACATCACACCGGACTTTGACTGGGAATCTGAAAATGCAGACTTGTTGTTTGAGATGACGGCTAAATATGGCTTGCCGTACTTCCAGAACTTTATTAATTCAGAGCTATCGCCGAATATGGTTCGCTCCATGTGCTGCCGTTTGCAGCTCGACCTTCGCGAACTCTTAAAACGTGGCAACGGTTTGTTTGGTTCTGCTGAACAAACAGGTTCGCTGGGTGTGGTAACCATTAACTGCGCACGTTTAGGATACCTCTATAAAGGAGATAAGAAAGCATTGCTTGATCGCATGGATGAACTAATGTTATTGGCTAAAGATTCGTTAGAAGTAAAACGCAAGGTTATCCAGCACTATATCGACAGTGATTTATTCCCTTATACCAAGCGCTATTTAGGGACCTTACGCAATCACTTCTCAACCATTGGTGTTAATGGTATCAATGAGATGGTGCGCAACTTTACCAATAATGAGCATGACATTACGTCGAAAGAGGGTCATGCACTGGCGATTGAACTGCTCGATCATGTTCGTGCGCGCATGGTGCAGTACCAGGAAGAAACGGGTCACCTGTACAACCTCGAAGCCACTCCGGCAGAAGGTACCACTTATCGCTTTGCCAAAGAGGATAAGAAGCGTTACTCAGATATTATTCAGGCGGGTTATGAGGACGCACCTTACTACACCAACTCATCGCAGTTGCCTGTTGGCCATACCGATGATGCATTCGAAGCACTTGAGCTGCAGGATGAGCTGCAAAGCAAATATACCGGCGGTACAGTGTTGCACCTTTACATGGGGGAGCGCATTTCAAGTGCCGAAGCCTGTAAGAAAATGGTGCGCAAGACATTAACCAACTTCCGCTTGCCTTATATCACCATAACGCCAACCTTTTCGATATGTCCTGTGCATGGCTACCTAGAGGGTGAACACGAGTACTGCCCACGGTGCGATGAAACCTTAGTGCAGAAATCGGGTGGCAAAAATAACGAGAAGGTGTGCTGCTAATGTTTGAATTTTATTTACAGGATACTGAACTGGTGAATTTGTTCCATTCACAAAAGTATCACCTAGAGCTTTTAAAACCAGTTTCAACAACAAAGGAGAAACCTACTATGCAACTTAACAACCAAGATCGTCAAAAGTGTGAAGTTTGGACCCGAGTGATGGGCTACCATCGTCCGGTGTCAGCCTTTAACAAAGGCAAGCAATCTGAACATAAAGAGCGCCAACACTTTAACGAGCGTGCTTAATGCTCAAAGTCGCTCAAACTATCAGTAACATTGAATCTAATGTTGCTTTAAGAGTAGGGGGCTTAACGCCCCTTACTACCATTGATTATCCCAATCACTTATCCTGCGTTGTCTATTGCCAGGGGTGTGCCTGGCGTTGTCGTTATTGCCATAACCCTGAATTGATACCGACCAAGGCTGATCAGTCTTACGATTGGCAAGAGCTGGTAAATTTTCTTAGAAAACGTCAAGGCCTGTTAGAAGCCGTAGTCTTCAGTGGTGGCGAACCGTTACTACAATCAGCATTAGTTCCGGCAATCGAAACAGTCAAAGCTATGGGATTCAAGATTGGGCTACACACTGGTGGTTCAGCACCAAAACGCTTCAAATCTGTCCTTCCTAATGTTGACTGGGTGGGCTTTGATGTTAAAGATTTGCCGGAGTTTGGTGATGCCATTATACGAGTCGATGGCGCAGCGCAGGCCAATTGGCAGAGCCTTGATATGCTACTTGATAGTGGTGTTGATTACGAATGTCGAACAACCGTGCATTGGAACCTAACTAATCCAGACAGGGTATTAAAACTTGCAGAAACTTTAGCTGCTAAAGGCATCAAAAACTATAACCTACAAATCGCCCGTAACAAAAACACCCTGGATGAAAGTCTCCGCAGTGACGAGTTTGCCTACTCAATGATTGATAAAGAAACCCGCCAACAGCTATGCGCTGCAATAGAACCTCTATTTGAACAATTTAAATGGGTTGAGTAAATTTTTTACTGATTATGGCTTGTAAGTATAGCTACAAGCTTGCCACTCCATCACTGGATTCTAAATAATATTCTGATAATCGATCTCGCTGTAAAACTGTGACCTTGCCATTACTGAATGAAAAGACATTCTCATCCTCAAACTTCTTCAATAGTCGTGAAAAGGTTTCAGGTCTGATAGATAGCTTTCCAGCGATTGACTTCTTTGAAATACTAATCTGGAAGGTGCCCCCATCTTCAATATCATGTGGCATCATGTCGTAGACAAAGCGTGCCACACGCTGCGAAGCATCAAGCACGGTTAGCATCTCAATTTCATTAATATGTCCACGCATCTTCAAGCAGATATTGCCGAGCATTTTCATCGCCAGGTCACTGTTATCGTGAAGGAGGCTATAAAAATAATCGCTCGGTATGGCCAATATCTGGCTACGCTTTGTGCTGGTGGCATTGATAGGATAGAACTTTTTCTGCAGGAACATCAGTGCTTCGGCAAAAGTATCATTACTATTGACGAACTTGATGATTTTTTCTCTTCCCTCGGTTGAAATCAAATGCAGTTTTACCTGACCATCCAATACCAGAAAGAAATATTTAGCTGCCTGCCCCTGACTTATCACTGGTTTGTTTGGCTTAAAGTAACTGAGTTTACTAATGGCAAGCAATTTATTTAACTGCTCACTGCTTAAACAGTTGAACAGAGCGTTTCTACGTAGGGTAGGGGCTAAATTGTTAAGTAATAATGCTTCCATCATGAGTTCTCTCTATTTACTTTAGCCTCTACTTAACCAAAGTAAGAGGCTATTATTGTCTTGTGATTTGGTAACTAGAAATTAGCCACCAACATTAACCAAATCTTGCGTGTATCCACTGAATGTCCATCTGAAGAATAATCAGCCAGCTTTGCGACAAAACTTAAGTTCTGATCAATTTTAGTCGAGTAGTTAATGCCTAGTTCCGACCCGTAGTCCTGACCTGTCGCATCAGCCTGAAAGTCATGATAAACAATACTTATTTTGGACATGACAAAACTGGTGCCGATACTGAAGTAAGTGTCTTCAATACCTGCGTCTGGCGTTACCAAAAACTGATCTGCCCAGCCCTGGAATTTGTGCTTTGTTGCAAGAGGTGTTTGAAATGCCTGACCTGAAACATTGGCATCGCCGCCAAGAACTTCCTGACCAACTGCAAAAGTCCAGTTCTGTAACTTGTAGCCAAGCTCCAGCAATTGATAATCAGTACTTAAGTCAGCAGGGTTGTCTTCGTACTCGGACTGTTTGGCGTATTCCGCATTGAAAAATAGTGGTAAGTCAGATGTGCCACCATAAGAAAATCGAGCACCTAACGTTTTAGTTGAACTTAATGGTGTTTCTTTAAAATCCAGGAAGTAACCGTAGAAGTTGAGATCGATACTGTCAGACAATGCCCAGTCATAATTTAAGAAATGACTGCGGGTATCCACATTGCCGTCAAAAATAGTATTAATGTTATTCACATAGGCATAGGTGATATTGGCATTGTCGAACGAGCGGTTGTTGATTAATACACCATCAAACGTTTGCTCATTCTGACGCCAGCCGACGCCACCGACAAAGCGCTGCGTGCCGAGGTTTATACGCTGACGACCAGCAACCACTTTGGTGCTGTCAAAGCCGCTGTAAGTTAGTGCAGCCTGATTGATTTCGGTTGCTTCAGGATCTGCAACCACAGAATAATTAATGTTGCCATTTAATGTGCTGTTGTAATCATCACGGTTGGTTACCGCGCTGACATTATCCACTTCAAACTTGAAGCTGAAATCATTATAGGTTTGTGTATCTAATGTAATCCGAGTCAGCAGGGTAGAGGCCGTTGCATCTTCCAATGCATTATCCTGGTCAACATCTTCCAGACGGTAGCGTAAGTGCCACTTAACATCAGTATTTTCCAATGATTCGGCAAAACTGTTGGCTTGCTCTTTAGGTTCTTCTGCTTGCACGATGCTAGAACCTAGCAATAGGGCACCTGCAACAGCGATCGATATTTTTGTCAAATGAGTCATAGTCAGCTCCACAATGATATTATTTTCATTGTAACGATACCTCAATAAACCAGTACGACTTTGATTTATGTCAATAAATGCATTTTTAATGCATCTTTATGTGCGATTCTGTCCATAGCCATCAAAAGTCGTAGGGGCGGACCTATGTGTCCGCCCGAATGAGATATTCGCACAACAAACAAGCGGGCGGACACGCAGGTCCGCCCCTACCCGGAACGAGTAACAAATTCCTCGTTCCTACAAATTCCTCATTAGCAGCGACATAGAGTCAATGTTTCCTACATCGACCCCGTCTGGGATTTGTAATACCACTTTATGACCTGAACCTGGCGCAACATCCATTGTTTGCCCCTTGATGTTTTCCATGTCTTTGAGCTGAAAATACTGATTACCTTTGGGCGTCATCAGTTCAAGCGTATCGCCAACTTCAAAACGATTTTTGACTTCAACGGTTATGCTGTTGTCTTTTTTGTCACTAATTTCGCCAACAAAGAGTTGTCTGTCACGCACTGAATTGCCCGTCTCATAATTCTGATACTCATCGTGCACATGGCGGCGATAAAAACCTTCGGTGTAGCCACGATGGGCCAATTTTTCCAGTTCATCCATTAGTGTCATATTAAAAGGTTTGCCTACTACAGCATCGTCAATCGCTTGACGATAGACCTGAGCAGTTCGGGCAACGTAATAGTGGGATTTAGTACGACCTTCGATTTTGAGAGAATCAATGCCCATACGAGTGAATTGATCCACATGCTGCACTGCACGTAAATCTTTAGAGTTCATGATGTAGGTTCCATGCTCATCTTCAAACATCGGCATGTATTCGCCGGGACGTTCTTTTTCCTGCAGCAAAAACACTGACTGTGGATCGACTGTTTGTACGGCCGGTTCTGATTGGTTTACTGCAATAATATCGCCAGACTCATTTTCTGTGGCTTCGTGTAAATCGTATTTCCAGCGACAGGCATTGGTGCAAGTCCCCTGATTGGGATCACGATGGTTGAAATATCCTGAAAGCAGACAGCGGCCAGAATAGGCCATACACAGTGCACCGTGCACAAACACTTCCAGCTCCATCTCAGGACAGTGCGTTTTGATTTCTTCGATTTCTTTAATCGACAGTTCGCGCGATAAAATGACTCGCTTGATGCCTTGCTGATACCAGAACTTAACGGTGGCATAGTTAGTGGCATTAGCCTGAACTGATAAATGCACTTCCTGTTCTGGATAAGCCTCTCGCACCATCATAATCAGACCCGGATCGGACATGATTAATGCATCTGGTTTTAAGGCGATGACTTCCTTAATGTCATTCATGAAGGTTTTGATTTTACTGTTGTGCGGTGCAATATTGCTGGCAATATAAAACTTCTTGCCCTGCGCATGTGCTTCCTCAATGCCAATCGCAATATTGTCCAGGCCAAAGTCATTATTGCGGACTCTTAAGCTGTATCTGGGTTGTCCCGCATAAACGGCATCTGCGCCATAGGCAAATGCGTAACGCATGTTTCTTAATGTCCCGGCAGGGGACAGTAGTTCAGGTATTTTCATAGTTTGAGAGCTGGGTTACAGTGGTTAACAGTCGTGTTGTTCTTTGAAGCCGCTCTTTGGATCAGATGATTTAGCAGGAAAGTTAGCTGCAAAATCACCTAACTCAATCGCATCATGAATATGCTCGATAATATTGCTATCCATGATGTTATAGATATCTTCAAATTGCTTAATGATGAAATAGGTCGTTTGCAGAATATCAATTCGATAAGGCGTTCTAAGCGCAGTCATCACATCAAAAGGTTTGCGCACAGGCTTTTCACTTTCCAGGCTATATACCGTTTCCTCAGTCGAAGACAAAATACCTGCACCATAGATTTTCAAATCATCTTCAGCCTGCTGAATTAAGCCGAACTCAACGGTAAACCAGAACACGCGAGCTAGGTAGATGCGCTCCTGTTTAGAAGCGGCTAAGCCGAGCTTGCCATAGTTCTCGACAAATTTAGCAAACACCGGATTAGTCAGAAGCGGGCAGTGGCCATAAATCTCATGGAATATGTCCGGCTCCTGTAAATAATCAATTTCTTCTCGAGTTCGAATAAAGGTTGCCGCAGGAAATTGTTTATTGGCTAATAACTCAAAGAACTTACCAAAAGGAATTAAGGCCGGAACCGCAGCGACTTCCCAGCCAGTTTCTTTGCGCAACACGCGATTAATGTCAGGTAACTGCGGAATGCTGTTATTCGACATTTGCAGTCGCTCAAGGCCATCCATATAAGCATCGCAGGCTCGGCCTTTGATTAGCTCCATTTGCCGCTTATAAAGAATTTCCCAGGTGCCATTTTCTTCTTTGGTATAGGCGACAAAGCCTTGTTCGTCAGGTGTTTTTGCTTGATATGCGGTCATGCTATACCTCTACAAACTCTTCGCTATGCAACCATTCTGCATGCTTAGGTGCTTTTTTAGTGCGACTCCATTCATCTAGCATGTCCCATTTGACTTCATCCAACTTTTTCATCATCTCGTCCGTTGCAGTCACGCAGGTCAGCTCTAAGCGGTGACCGTTGGGATCAAAGAAATAAATAGACTTGATAATCTCATGGTTGGTTGGGCCAAGTACTTTAATACCATGCGCTTCGATTTCTTTTTTCGCTTCCATCAAAGCATCTTCATCCTTAACGCGCAGTGCAATGTGTTGCACCCACTCTGGGGTATTAGGGTCTTTGCCCATGTCTGGTGAATTTGGTAATTCAAAGAACGCCAGAATATTGCCGTTGCCGGCATCCATGAACAGGTGCATGTAAGGATCCGGTTCTTTAGTTGATGGGACCCGGTCTTCAGCAATCGCTAAAATAAAATCCATGTTCAATACTTTGGTGTAAAACTCGACCGTTTCTTTGGCGTCTTTACAGCGATAGGCTACGTGGTGTATTTGTTCTATTTTCATTATCGGTTCCTCAGCTCTCAGTTTAAAGTACGCCGCGCTTCTTTTGATCGCGTTCAATCGATTCAAACAATGCCTGGAAATTACCTTCGCCAAAGCCAAGGTTATTGGCACGTTGAATGATTTCAATAAAGATAGGTCCAAATAGGTTCTTAGTGAAAATTTGTAGCAGGTAAGAGTTTTCGTCGCCATCGACTAAGACCTGATGATCCTGAATGCGTTGATGGTCTTCTCGCACATTGGGCACACGATCGAATACCGTTTTGTAGTAGTCTTCGTGGATATCCAGAGTATCAATCACTGAATGATCAAGCTTATCTAATGAACCCAAAATATCATGAGTTTCAAAGGCGATGTGTTGGACACCTGGGCCATTATATTCGCGCAGGTATTCATCAATTTGATTGCGGTCGTCACCTTTACCTTCATTAATAGGAATGCAGAAGCTTCCGTCTGGCGAACGCAAAGCGTACGAAAGCAAGGCTGTTTCCTGACCTTTGATATCGAAATAGCGAACTTCTGTGAAACCAAAAACGTTTTTATAAAAGTCAGCCCATTTCTGCATGGTGCCTTTGTAAACATTATTGGTCAGGTGATCGATTCTCAAGAATCCTTTGTTCTCAACGACGACTGGATTCTCTAAATCTTCAAAGTCCTGTTCATAGATTGAGCCTGGCTTAGTTTGAGAAGAGCTCTTTGAACCTGCAAAAGTATCAATGAAATAGATCAGGCTATCACCAATGCCATAAATAGCAGGATAGGGTAGATCGGTATCTTCAGGTTTGGCAGCTGTGGCGCCACGGTCTATTGCAATTGACAAGGCTTTGTCCGCGTCATCCACACGCCAGCCCATAGAGCTGATGGCAGGGCCGTGACTTTTTGCAAACTCTCGAGAAAAGCCCGCGCGCTCTTGGTTAATCAAAAAGTGAATATCATTTTGATTAAAGTAATAGATGTCTTTGCCCTTGAATTTTTTTAGCTTTGAAAAGCCAAAAGCTGCGAAAACCTTTTCCATGTAATCGCTGTCAGGACTCGCGAACTCAGTAAACTCAATCCCGCGAAGTCCTAAGTAATTGTGATTGTCAGACTGCTCAGTTGCATGTGCCATAACAAAAGCCCCATTTTTTCAGCTATAAGAATGTGAGCGTAAGAGTAACGGCAAGTGCACCGAAAGCTATTGACCTGGATCAATAGGCGGTCAGAAAGGAGTGGAAGGTTAGTGTGGTAAGACCTGAGGCTGAATGAGTCAGGCTTTAAGTTTCAAAATTCGGATAGCTCCGAACAATACAACCAGACCGATAATTAAACCTATCACGAGATCCGGATACCGAGAGCCGGTCCAAGCCACCAGGCCTCCGGCTAGAATGACGCCGGTATTAGCGATGACATCATTTGCTGAGAAGATCCAGCTTGCCTTCATATGCGCCCCTTGCTCACGATGACCTGATATTAACCACAAGCATGTCACGTTGGCGATTAAGGCCAGTAGGCCAATCATCATCATTAAGTCAGAGGTGGGGTCGCTGCCAAACCAATATCGACGGAATACTTCAAACAATGCGCCGAGTGCCAACAGTAATTGCAGCCAACCGGATAAATGGGCCACTTTCAACTTCTTCTTCACGGTATGGCCAACGGCGTAGAGTGCCAAGCCATAAACCATGGCATCAGCGAGCATATCCAGCGAATCAGCAATCAAGCCAGTGGACTGTGCTATCCAGCCAATGGTCATTTCGACGATAAACATCAGACCGTTAATCATTAGTAGCCATTTTAAAATACCGGCCTGCTTAATATCGAACTCTTCATTTTGCTGATGTATTGAGGTCAGAGTTTCAGAGTCAATGGTTTCAGTATTAACCACATAGGCGCCATAGTTGAGGCTTTCCATTTTGCGCGTAATCAGTTCAAGGTTGTTCTGATGGTAGATCGAGACTGAGCGATTCGGGATATCACACTGGATAGTTACTTTGGGCTTAACGTCCTCCAGCACCATGCGAATCATGCGCTCTTCGGAGTGGCAGTCCATTTTAGGGACTTTGAAGTGGGTCAATAAATGACTGGCGTCAGATTGGTTGTCATGTCCAGTTTCATGCTCATTTGGTTCATGCTCATTTGGGTTGCTGGATTCCTTTGGCGGATCGTCCGAGCAACCGCAACATTCATCGCTGTCTTTGTTCATGGACTAACTTTTTTCTTCAGTCTCTGTGTCACTATTCTTAACCACCTTTTTAGCGTTGTAGCCGAAGTGCAGGGTCAAGTATGTGATGATACTAATCAATAGCGCGACTTCATAACGTTGGTAAGCTACAGCGATGCCAATGGCACCTGTTGCCCAGATGCTAGCTGCAGTCGCTGTACCGCTGACATGATTGTCATTTTTTAAAATCGCGCCACCGCCGATAAAGCCGATACCGGTAATAATGCCTGCTACCACACGTGCTTCGGGTTCTGCGCCATCGAATATGTCTATCCCAATCAGTACGAAACCACAGGCTGCGATACTAACCAGCGGAAACGTCCGTAAACCGGCACCGTGAGCCTTCGCTTCGCGGTTTAATGCTATCGGTAAAGCCAACACGTAAGCCGCAGCCAATGTAAAGCTGTGCATTCCGACTAAAGCCCAATTAATATCAATCATTTACCATTCCTTATTAAAGTTATGCTTGATCTAAAATAAGTTGTACAGACTCTTATTCTGGCAGTGGTATAAACTCTAACTCGTCGCCCGGAACTTTTGGATACTTGCCGTCTTTCCAGTCTTGCTTAGCCTGTTCAATTCGTTCTTTACGGCTGGAAACGAAGTTCCACTCAATATAACGCTTGCCCAAGTGTTCGCCACCAATCAATACCACGCGGCTGGATTTTATGGCCTTCACCATTAAGTCTGGCTTACCAGTTAAGATAGCCATTGAGTGTTCTTCAACCGTCACTCCATCGATCTCAATTTCGCCTTCAACCACATACAGGCCACGCTCATCAGCTTCTGGTAATTTCAAGCTTTGTTCGTGATCCATGCGTGCTTCGAGGTAAATAGTCTTGGCAAACGTTTTAACTGGTGAGGTTTTGCCATAAGCACTTCCCATCATAACCTTCACAGATACGCCATCAACCTCAAGCTCAGGAATATCAGCGGTGGGGTAGTGATAAAAAGCGGGATCAATTTCTTCATCTTTTTCAGGTAATCCTAACCACAATTGTAAGCCGTGCAATTGATGCATCGAATCTGTTACATCACGGCGCTCGCGCTCTGAATGAACAATGCCTTTACCCGCCACCATTAGATTAATATCACCCGGCTGAATGGTTTGTTCGCTACCGAGTGAGTCACGATGCAAAATTTCCCCGGTAAATAAATAGGTCACGGTGGCTAGATTGATATGGGGATGAGGACGCACGTTAACGCCCTGGCCAGGCTGAAAGACAGCAGGACCCATATGATCAAAGAAGACCCAGGGGCCTACTTGTTTTTGTTCACGTGTAGGAATCGAACGGCGCACCTTGAACTCACCTAAATCTTTATCACGCGGCTTAAGGATACGCTCAATGGCCGAACAAGGCTTCTCCTGATACTCAATATCCAGTTGATTATTCACAAGATTACTCATCGCATACTCTCCTTAACTAGCTTGTTAAACCAAGCTTAATAGACCTCATCTCTACTATAAAACAAAATCGTATCATCTTTTGACATATATCAAGAAACTGCGGGCTGAATCAGTTACTCTGAACTTACCGTCAATATAACGTAAAAGGGAATAGCATGGCACAAGCAGAGAAAAAAGTTGCACTCGTTACAGGAGGCAGCGCAGGAATCGGCAAAGCAATTGCAGAGTCATTCGCAGCACGAGGTGATAGGGTTATCATCAGTGATGTCGATAAGGACCGCGGTGAAAAACTCGCCGATAAAATCCGTCAAAATGGCGGCGAAGCAGGCTTCATCCAAACCGACGTATCCGATTTGGATTCGGTCAAACATCTTTTTGAGATTATCAACGACCGCTACGGACGACTGGACTACGCAGTTAATAATGCCGGTATAGAAGGTGAACAAAACGAAACCGCCGACTGCACCTTTGAAAATTTCGACCGCACTATCAAAGTGAATCTTTATGGCGTCTTTTATGGCATGAAACACGAGCTTGAGATCATGCGCGAGCAGGGCAGTGGCGTCATCGTCAATATCTCATCGATTGCTGGCGAAGTTGGCTTCATGAATCTCCCTGCATATTGCGCCTCAAAAGGCGGCGTAATCCAGCTCACCAAAACCGCTGCACTCGAATACGCCACACGCAACATCCGCGTCAACGCCATCTGCCCCGCAGTAATCATGACCGAAATGGTCGAGCGCATCACCAATAACGACCCAGAAACCCAGGAAGAATTCGCCAAACTGCAACCGATGGAGCGTGCAGGCAGACCTCAAGAAATCGCCGACAGCGTCATGTGGCTCTGCTCCGACAAATCCAGCTTCGTCACCGGTCAAGCCATCAACATCGATGGTGGTTACCTAGCAAGATAGATTTTAACAAATACCCCTAGACGTTAGTCGCAATTGTGCCTGTTTGCTGAAAAGCTCACAGGCAATTTTTTATTGCAATTCATAGTAAGCTGTCTAGTATTGAGCAAATGCAGGGGGCGTCATTCAAATTTCTACCCACTTAATATAATTAGCGATTAAGACTATGCTTGAAAAACAAGAAATTGAGTTTAACGAATATAAATTTGTCCTAGAACAGGATTTACCAGATGTAGGCTGGTACGTCACTGTCTTCCACGGCGATGATTCTGTATACGATACACTGCAAGACTCTAAGAAACTTGCTATCGAAGTTATCTATCAGAAATTTGGATGTCCCAAAGACTTGTGGGGCAAATGATCGTCGTAGGGTGCGTCGTGACGCACCGCTTTTTGTTTCAGGCAACCACGAGCTGTAAATAATTCTTTATTGATTCAATATTAACTAGGAAATTGTAAGTTTCAAAGTAATCTATAAGTTCAACGGTGCGTCACGACGCACCCTACGTTCCTAAAACTCTGCGAATTAGTTGGGAGTAAGTGCCATGTTCACACGCCGTACATTTTTAAAAGGTTCTTTGCTGTCTGCTTCGGCTATTGCTTTACCGTGTATGGCGAAGTGGGAAACTAAGGCGTCGCTTCCTTTTAATGTGCAGGAGATATATCCGGCGGTACACAAAGGCAAGATTTACGTTGCAGGCGGTTTGACGGTAAAGGGTAACGAGCTTGATGTGTACGATGAAGTGGTGGCTTACGATCCTGCTTCTGATGCTTGGCATGAGTCCGTTTCGTTACCTGAACCAAGACATCATCCTTATTTAGTTTCTCATAATGGTAAGCTGTTTGCGTTCAGCGGTTTTACTGTGGCTGAAAACGGTAGCTGGTTTGGTAGTCGCGATATGTTGGTTCTGGATGAAGAAAATAAACGTTGGCGCAAATATCCAAACCACATGAGTTATCCTTTGTGCGAAACAGTAGCCGCTTCTATTAATGGGCGAATCCATCTCGCCAGCGGCAGACGTCCTAAAGGCATGAGCAACGGCAACTGGAATGATCATATCGATGCCAGCAGTCATAAAGTCCTCGATCCTTCAACAATGACCTGGGACTGCGCACATCCTATTCCAACAGCGCGAAACAGCGCCGCTGGCGGTTATTTGAATGACCTGTGGCATGTCATTGGCGGTCGTACCGTCGAAGGCGGCAATCTCAACACCCACGAAGTTTATGATTACAAAGAAGACAAATGGCACGCTCTCGCACCATTACCGCAAGCGCAGGGCGGATTAGCAGCCGCAGTGATGGGCGAGCATATCTACGTCTTCGGCGGTGAGTATTTCACCAACGGTGGCGGAGTCTACAAAAAAGTCTGGCAGTACTCACCAAAAGAAGATAAGTGGCAACAAATCGGTGAAATGCCCGTGCCTCGTCATGGTTTGGGCGCAGTTACTTTCAATGATAGTATTTATGTAGTTGCTGGGGCTACACAGGCAGGCGCAAAAGGCACCAGCAATCGACTATCAGTATTTAAACTATAATTTTGTATTAAGGAACAATCATGAAAAAAACATTGCTTATTGGATTATTATCAATTCTTTTAACTGCTTGTGGCGGAGGTACTATTGGCGGTTTGTTTCCGGCACCAAAAATACTTGATGGCAGCTTGGATGGGACACGGTACACATCACCGGATAAAGTCTTTAGCGTCACAGCGCCAGTATCGACAAAAGCAAGTGCCTGGCTTTATACCTCCGTCAAAGAGCACTCTGAGAAAAATGATGATCAAAGCTCAAGGTTTGTTGGCTTTAAACCGCCTTATGACAGCCACTTTTACTCTGTTGAAGTCGTTGATTATGCGAATAAATTACCGTTAAGTGACGAGCAGTTTCAGCTTGTGGTGGGACACACCATTAAAAGAGTTATCAGTTCGTCTGAAGAACGTTGGAAGACCGAATCTCAAGAGCTAACACATAGTGAGTTAATTTGTGATGATGGAAATAAAATGACTTATACTGTTTATAAACAGCCCATCACAAGCCAGTCGCAAGAGTTCGTTAAATACTATCTCTTATCCTTAACACACAAAGAAAATGCAGTTGCGGTTATTACAAGCGAACTTAATTATGAGAAGAGCCACTCAAATACTTATGAAGCAGATTTAACCTCCGTGAACTATGCAAAACACAATGAAATGGCTTGCTCAGTAGAAATCAATATCTAAAAAAAGTTATCTGCCTAGGATGTAGGGTTGATAGTTTATGTTTTGCTGGTGCTACCCAGGTAGGCGCAAAAGGCACCAGCAATCGTTTATCAGTATTTAAACTATAGGAACTGTATATGAAGATAGCGATAACAATTCTCGCTGCTTTGTTCTTAATTTCAAGTTGCGCAACGTATGTTTGGGGAAACAAGTGGGAACTGGAGGGCGGAAACTCTTGGCAAACGTTAAAAGAAAAGCGTAGCAGAGCAGATTCTCAAAATGGTGATTTAATAGTCGCACGGTGTAATAATCAAGAACTATATCTTGGCACAAACCAAGTAAAATCTGGATCTGCAGTAGCACCTCTATTGATACCTGTAGCCTTTAGTGAAAATGAAGATGCAAAAAAATCTCCAACCTTACAAATTTTTTTAAAATACCCCCATGTTAAAACATTGTGTACTGAATATAAGGATGAAGTCATCAGCATGTCTTATGCTGACAATATACTAAGCGATGTAGAAGTAAAACCAGGAGTTGGGTTTCAAGTTCTTAATACAAATGAGGGTGAGCACTTTTGCTCAATTATTGTAGATGCCTCAGTTGCCGAAGATAACGATATTGTGCTGTCGCTAAATAAGGATGCCTTTGGCTGTCAACTGCCTCCAATAACTATATCTAAAACTCAGTATCGTTGTGTTAAAGAAGCCAAATGGGGTGGTACCGACTGTGGAGTAAATTAATTTGCTGCAAATATTTTACAACCATTCATGAGGAACTCTAAGATGAACTCAAGACTTTCCACCATTAAACAAATCGCTATTACTGTTAGCGATGTTGAGAAAGCTTTATATTTCTATCGGGATATTTTGGGCTTGGAGTTTCTTTTTAGCGCAGGCCCAAATTTGGCATTTCTAAATGCTGATGGCGTTCGAATCATGCTGAGTACTCCTCAGGGGGCAGGGGCGGTTGGTGCTAATTCTATTCTTTACTTCAACACCAAAGATATCGAGGCGGCTTACAAAAACTTTGTGGAGAAGGGTGCAAAAGTCGAACGTGATCCGCAACTGGCGGCTAACTTGCCTGACCACGACCTGTGGACTGGCTTTCTTCGTGATCCTGACGACAACCTCGTTGGTTTAATGGAAGAAAAACCTAAAGCTTGATAATTAATTTGATTCACGTAGGCTTTAACTAAAGTTGCTGAAGGAGTCTGCATGAGTGATTCAAAAAAGTCTCTAAGCCTACTGGGTGCTGTTTCGATGGGTACCGGGGTCATGATTGGCGCCGGTATCTTTGCGTTAACAGGGCAAATTGCCGAGCTAGCTAACGCACTATTTCCACTGGCGTTTCTTGTCGGCATGATAGTCACCAGTATTTGCGCTTACTCTTATATTAAACTTTCTCAGAACTACCCATCATCTGGCGGTATCGCCATGTTTCTGCAAAAGGCATATGGCAAAGGTGCAACCACAGCAATCTTCGCATTGCTGATGTTCTTTTCCATGATTATCAATCAAAGTCTGGTTGCCAGAACTTTTGGTACCTACACCCTGCAACTGTTTGAAATTGAGCAGCTTGGTCAATGGGGAATTCCAATACTCGGCGCACTATTATTGGTGTTTGCATTTTTCGTTAATATTATCGGCAATAAATATATCGAAGGCTTATCGGTTGTGATGGCTTTCATTAAAGCGATTGGTTTATTCCTTTTAGCACTGGGCGGACTCTGGGCTGCTGGCTTTGATTTTAACAGCTTATTTGAAATGGCAAACCATTCGAAGCTGACAGAAGATCTCGCTCTCAATCCTATCTGGGGCTTCATTTCTGCGGTTGCTTTGAGCGTGTTGGCCTACAAAGGCTTTACAACCATTACCAATAGCGGCGATGAAATAATCGATCCTAAGCGCAACATCCCTAGAGCCATCGCGATTGCGATTGGCATCTGCACACTGGTTTATCTGTTGGTAGCAATCTCGGTCAGTAGCAACCTGACTGTCCCCGAAATTGTGGCAGCCCGTGACTATTCGTTGGCAGAAGCTGCTAAACCTGCGTTTGGGGAATGGGGCCTGACGATTACCGTATTATTCGCGATAGTGGCAACGGTTTCTGGAGTCATTGCCAGTATCTTTGCAGTCTCCCGAATGCTGACCATGCTTACCAATATGAAACTGGTGCCTCACAGTCACTTAGGTATGCCTGGCAGTATTCAAAAACATAATGTGGTTTATACCGTTGGTATTGCAATATTATTGACGCTGTTTTTTGATTTGAGCCGCATTGCCTCGATGGGTGTTATTTTCTATATCATCATGGATATTGCTATTCACTGGGGAGTTTTAACCAAGCTCAAAAATGAAGTGAACGCCAATCCCTATATCGTTTCTTTCGCAATCACATTAGACGTTATTATTTTGAGTGCCTTTTTGTGGATTAAGTGGCAAATGGATCCGTTTGTCATTTGGGCAAGCTTAATTGGGCTAGGTCTTATTGTAATAGGCGAGACCGTTTTCCTACGAGTTATCAGAAATAAAAACCAATAAAATCATAGTCTTGAATAATATTGATAATACAGTAGGCTAGTAGATATATTTACAGCTGAGGGCGTTTATGCAGGAGTTAGATGGTAAAAAGGTTTTTCATGTATCGGTTTTCAGTGGTGACTTTCACGGCAAACTGTTTGCAGGTACTGAAGCTCTGGTCTTTTTAGAAGATGAGGCATTGACCAGCAAAGAGATGCAATCCATCGCCAAGCGCAAAGACATTCCGGCTACCTGTTTTGTTTGGCCAGCCGATGAAAGCTCCAAGTTTCATATCCGCTTTTTTAATCCTGAAACCGAAATTCAGCTGTGTGGCCATGGTTTGTTGGCGGCTGCACAAGTTGTTAATGACAAGGTCGATGTTGAGAACCCAATCGAACTTATCACCCAATCTTCACATATCAAAACTAAAATAGATGATGGAGAGCAACTTTGGATCGGCTTTGACACTATTGATTTTGAACCAGCCGACATTCCGGAATGGGCTGAGGATTGCTGTAACATTAAGCCTGTTAGTGCATCTAAAGTAGGGCCAAGTAATGGTTATTGGATCTTTGAGTGGCCACAGGATTTTGATTTAACGGAGCTTGCAATCGACTTTGATAAGCTGACGTTTGCAACGGAGCGAGCTTTGATAGCTACGACTCAATCGCAAGCCAAAGGTTTCGATTATGACCTGCGCTATTTCGCGCCTCAGCATGGCGTCAACGAAGATAAGGCTACCGGTTCAGCTAACCGAGTGTTAGCCAGTTATTGGAAAAGTAAGTTAAATCGAAGTAAATTTAAGGCTAGACAGCTTTCAGCCAAAGGCGCTGTGATTGAAGTAGAGTGCGTGAACGACGTTGTATGGATTTCAGGAAAGGTTACTATTAATGCTTGATCAGGTTAAAGAAGAGTCGTCAACAGAGCTTGTTGAACAAGTTCTCTCTGACTTCATTGCTACTCGATTTCTTACCGAGCAGCTATGTGAGCCATTAAAAGCTGAAGATTACAATCTGCAAGCCATTGCTGAAACCAGCCCTGTAAAATGGCATCTTGCCCACACCAGCTGGTTTTTCGAAACTTTCATTCTCAAGAAATTTAGTTCCAGCTTTGCTCCATTTAATCCACGCTACGAATATCTATTCAATTCCTATTACAACGCCATTGGAGAACAGTTCCCACGCCCTCAGCGCGGTCTTTTATCACGACCTTCAGTTAAAGAAGTCTATGAGTATCGACAATGGGTTACTGAGCAGATTAAGGAGCTTGTTAGCTCTTTAAGACAGCATCAGGATCAGGATAGTAGACTAGGTGATGCTTTGAGCCTAATCAGGTTAGGCGCTAATCACGAGCAGCAACATCAGGAACTGCTGTTAACTGACCTGAAGTACAACTTGTTTCAAAATCCAATTTTGCCCGCTTATCGTAGTACCAGCCAACTGGTTGATCAAAATGAACAGGTCCTGCCAATTGAATGGATTCGATTCGATGAGAAACTGGTAATGATCGGAACGGACATTACCGACTTTCCTGTTACTCAAAATGACTTTGCTTATGACAATGAAACCCCCAGCCACAAATTTTATCGCCATCAGTTCTCAGCAGCTAATCGTCTAACAACCAATGGTGAATATCTTGAGTTTATAGAAGGGGGCGGCTATCAGGAACCACAATACTGGCTCAGTGATGGTTGGGACGCAGTCAGAGAACATCAATGGCAGGCGCCACTCTATTGGTTTAAAAGGAATGGCGATTGGTTTGTCTATACCTTGAACGGAGAGAAACCGCTCAACCTTAATGAGCCGGTAGCTCATGTTAGCTATTATGAAGCCGATGCTTTTGCACGCTGGAGTGATGCGCGTCTACTGACTGAGCAAGAGTGGGAGTCTATCGCAAAAGAACCTCAAGCGAACGCTAGCTCAAATAGTTCTATCTTAAATAATTTTGTCGACAATGATGTGCTGCACCCCGTTGCAGCAACGAGTAACAATGGCCTGCAACAGTTCTATGGTGATGTGTGGGAGTGGACTTCTAGCGCTTACACTCCTTACCCAGGTTTTAAGGCAGCCGCAGGAGCAGTGGGCGAATACAATGGCAAGTTTATGTGTAATCAGTACGTTTTGAGGGGCGGCTCATGTGTAACCAGTGAGAATCATATCCGCAAAACTTACCGTAATTTTTTCTACCCTGACTCGCGGTGGCAATTTAGCGGCATTCGGCTAGCTCGCGACATCTAGATAATCATTTCAAATTAGGTCAGAACAATGAACATAAAAGAACCGTCCATAAATAAAGAACAACAAGATATTCTTGACGGCCTAAGCGCTGAACAGAAGTTTATTAACCCAAAATACTTCTATAACCATCGTGGTTCGAAACTATTTGAAAAGATAACTCAACTTGATGAGTATTACCCTACGCGAACAGAGCTAGGGATTTTAGAGAGTCAGTCGAAGGAGATTGCAAAACTTATTAGCTCAGATTCTATCATCATTGAACCTGGCGCCGGAAACTGCACAAAGATTGAATACTTATTGACGGATATCCATCCGAATGTTTACGTCCCCCAAGATGTATCCGAAGAGTTTTTGCAAAAGTCAGCTGAGCGTTTATCAGAGCGTTACCCTTGGTTAGAGGTTCATCCAATCGCCAGTGACTTCTCAGACCCTATTGTATTGCCTGAAATCTATCAACATTTTGCCAAGCATGTATTTTACCCCGGCTCAACCATTGGTAACTTTGAGCCTGAGGACGCAATAGCTTTTCTAAAACAAATGCATCAGCTGGTCGGCAATAATGGTGGCATATTGCTCGGCGTCGACTTACACAAAGATAACGACATACTGCATGCCGCCTATAATGATGAAAAAGGTATCACTGCTGAGTTCAACCTCAACACCCTGAACCATATCAATCAGATTCTTGAAGCTGATATCGACACCAATCAGTTTGAGCATCACGCTCTTTATAACTCTCAACAGCAGCGCATCGAAATGTACCTGCGTAGTAAAGCAGATCAATCCTATGAAATCCTGAGTAACATCATTACCTTTGCAAAGGGAGAGCTGATCCACACAGAGCATTCGTACAAATATACACTGGACGGTATCGCCGAGCTTGCTAAAAAATCAGGATTCACACTTAAAAAAAGCTGGCTCGATGAAGAAGAATTGTTTAGTGTTAGCTACCTAACCGCATAACCATCCATCAATAATAAGAATCACAGCATGAAGCAATTTTTTCGTAACATAGCTAACCTTTTCAAGCTAACTCCTAGAGCACTAACACTAGCTTTTGATTACTATAACGATAAGGATTATTCAGAAGCTGCTGAATTATTCAGTGAGTTGAGTGAGCAAGGCAATGACATAGCCCAGGCTGCACTTGCATATTTGTATCTGGAAGGCAAAGGAGTAGATAAGAACATACCAGAAGCATTGAGGCTTAGTAAATTGGCGGCCGAACAAGGGAATAGGGATGGGCAGTTCTACCTGGGTCTTATTTATCTACGCGAATTAGAATTTGGTCAGGACGATTCAGAAGCATTGCAATGGCTTCACAAGGCAGCTAAACAGGGCCATCCCGGTGTTAAAGAAGTTCTTGAGACACACCAGAAACGCATGGAGTTGTGTCAAGAATATGATCGAGTGCTGGAGAATGCAGGTTTAAAGAAGAAAAAGAAGCGTAATTAATTTTCGTATGTTCACTATCTTGATTAGCCGCTAGTCGATGGAATACTTCGCTGAACTAGGCTATATCGGCCTTTTTATAGCTGCATTTCTTGCAGCCACCATCCTGCCGCTCAGTTCTGAGCTGGTTCTTACCGCATTACTACTTAATGGCTTCTCACCCGAGCTTCTGGTTATTGTTGCCACTATTGGCAATGTTCTTGGTTCATTAACCAATTATGGTCTGGGTTATTGGGCCAGCAAGACGGTCATCCAGAAGTGGTTACGCATGACGGAAAGTGAATTCGTGCGCGCCGAAGAACGGTTTAAAAAGTACGGTATCGTTGCGTTACTCTTTGCTTGGGTTCCTGTTATCGGCGATCCGCTGACAGTAATGGCCGGCATTTTACGCATACGATTATTGTGGTTCTTAATCTTAGTCACTATTGGTAAATTTATGCGTTATTACATTTTAGCAACAGTGATACTCTCCTAACTGTTATACAAAGCTCTGGGCTTGCTTCAATGCTTTATTACGGCTAAGGTTAATCGACGTAATAAAGGCGTGGGGGTAATAATGATACGTTCTCGATTTCTGTCTGTGTTCCTGCTTCTGGGGACTCTTTTATCTTTCGATGCAGCTGCTGAAAAATATGCCTTACAAGGCGGGCGTTTAATTGATGGCTATGGCGGCCCGCCATTAGCTAATAGCATTATTCTGGTTGAAGATGGAACCATTCAAGCCGTTGGCCAGGTAGGACAGCTTGAGGTACCCGAAGGTTATACAGTGATCTCAACTGAAGGTATGGATGTATTGCCAGGACTTTGGGAAAGCCATGCGCACCTGATGTTAAATGGACACGCAGATTATAGCCATTGGCAACCTACTTATCGCGAGCGACAAGTTGATGAGATTATGCCTGCCAGTGCGGTTCAGCTACTGCTCGCTGGAGTGACCAGCGCGCGCGATTTGGGTGCGAACCTTGAGGACTCTATCGAGATAAAGCAACAAATAGAGCAGGGTAATATTGCAGGCCCTAATTTATTTGTTTCAGGCCCATTTTTACAGTATGAACCTTATCCTGGCTCTGACCATTACCGCTGGGGAGTCAAAACCGTTAGAGAAGCTAAACAAAAGGTGCGCCAACTGGCTAAAGCTGGCGTTGATATGATCAAGCTGGTCGATCAGGATCAAATGGATCTGGAAGTTGCTCAGGCGATTGTTGATACAGCGCATGAAAATAACTTAAAAGTCATCGGTCATTCCCATCGACCTGACGAGATTCGAGTAGGCCTTAAAATTGGCGTCGACAACTTTGAACACACAGGGCTGACGACCGCACCAGAATATCCTGAAGACGTCATGAAGCTGCTGAAAGAACGTACTGCAACTGGGCGCGTAGCAGGCGGTCCATTATTCTGGACACCAACCGTCGAAGGCCTCTATCAATACCCCGAGCTGATAAAAAATCCAGAGCGACTAGATAACACCTGCTGGCACCGTGGATTAAAGCCGGACACCATCAAAGACATCAAAGCTTCATTAACCGATCCCGGCAAGCTCGATTACATGCAGCTGACACCATTGCGACAGCCAACGTTGAAACGTAAAATTGCGCAGCTCAGAGAAGCCGGTGTCGTGTTTTTAGTGGGAACCGATAGCGGTATTCCGACAAAGTTTCATTGCCAGAGCACCTGGAATGAAATGACGGTCTTAACCAATGCTATGAATATTCCAGCCATGGATGTCATACGTTCGGCAACTTATTGGCCAGCAGTCATGATGGGCGTTCAAGATCGCTTAGGTAGCATCACATCTGGCAAACAGGCGGACATTATCGCTGTACAAGGTGATGTGTTGCGCTACATGAACTTGTTATCGGACGTAGATTTCGTCATGAAAGAGGGCGTTATTTATCGACAGAATGGGCAGGTTAATGAACAAAAGCTTGCTCCGAAGCAACGCGTTCAATAACAATCAATAGCAGATAACATTAAGTAGCAAGGTGCTGCCAAAACAGCACCTTGCTAACTGCTTACTTCAAAAGCTATTATTTCTCAGTTTGCTTCGTATAACTAGCAATCAGGTTACGATAGTCAGGAATGTGGTTGCTGAATAAAGCGCCCAATCCTTCAATATCGTTTCTCCAATCACGATGTAATTCACAGGCGGCACCAAACCAGGTCATTAATTGTGCTCCTGCTTTGCTCATGCGATCCCAGGCAGCGTCACGAGTCAGATGATTGAAGGTACCTGATGCATCAGTAATAACAAACACATCAAAATCTTCTGCTAAGGCTGATAAGGTCGGGAATGCTACGCAAACTTCAGTCACTACGCCTGCAATAATCAGTTGTTTTTTGCCGGTAGCTTTAACAGCTTTGACAAAGTCTTCATTATCCCAAGCGTTAATCTGTCCAGGACGTGCGATATAGGGCGCATCAGGGAATATATCCTTTAGTTCTTGCACTAAAGGGCCATTCGGACCGTCTTCAAAACTGGTGGTTAGAATGGTTGGCAGGCCGAAGTACTTTGCCGCATCTGCCAATGCCAAAACATTATTTTTAAACTTGTCCGGATCGATGTCTCTTACTAAAGACAGCAAGCCAGTTTGGTGATCGACTAATAATACCGCAGCATTATCTTTATCAAGTCTGGTATATTGATTACCCATTATAAATCTCCTGTTTGGATTAAATTGTGCTACAGGCAAAATATATACCCAAAGTACTCCAGGAGACTTACAGCAAACTGCTAAGCTTTACAGCTTATTGCTATTAACGACTTTTGCGGGCAGATGCTTATAGATTTATGAGGGGTAATAAAATATAGTCGTAATAGAGTATTAAAGAGGATTCGTGCGGTAAGTTTTAATGAGCAAATATTTTAGAGTTGATGTAACAAAAGCGTTAATTGACATACCCAAGGTTGGCTCAATAGAGTTTTCCAGTGGGGGCAAGGTTGAAAGCACACGATTTAACTCTGAGGAGTTAACAATTTTGTTTCCTCTTGAGCATGCTGGCTTTGAATTAAGATGCGATGAGGTTGATGAAAAACTGTTGGCGGCTGGGGATATTTGTTTAATCTCCAGTAAATTTAGCTACTCACTGGAGTGGTGCAATGCTCACTATTTGAAAGTCAGCGTCAAGAATGACTTTATTAAAAAAGCAATCTCAGGTGATAAATCCGATCTGATATCAGCCTTATCAACTCGTATCGGATTTCATGATAGCTTCGCGTTAAGATATGCACAAATTTGCAGGGAATATATTAACAAGCATGGCAGTGATGATATTGAGTACTATCAAAGCTGGATTCACATTTTGCTCAATTATCTAATTGAACACTACGCTGTAATTGAGCAGCCCACTTCACAGCACTATCAGCCTACTCACGATATAGACAAAATTCCTGATAAAAATATCAGAGAGCTTATGATCTATATGGATCTCAATGTTGATACCACTATGACCGTTAAAGAAATGGCTGATTATGTTGGCATGAGCCAGTATCATTTCATCAGAGTCTTTAAAGCAGTAGTCGGCATGCCTCCCGCCCGATATTTTGGTTTGCAGAAAATCAACAAAGCAAAGCATTTACTTTTAGAGGGCAACTCAATATCAGATGTTGCTTTCAAACTCGGTTATTCAAGCCAGGCGCACTTTAGCAATGCATTTACCGCTGTTGAAGGCGTTGCTCCGGGCAAGTTCCTTAAAGAAAAGTTTAACTAAGCAGTATTCAATAAAAAGTAGCAGGATTATGCAAAACCCTATACCAGTTATGGGGCTATGATAGAGCTGTATTTTTCTTAATGGCTACGAGGTGAACCATGAAAAAGATTAAGCAGTTATTGAATGAAACACATGAGCATTGGGTGGGTAATGGGTTTGCCGTAAGGTCACTATTTTCATATCAAAATTACAATGAATTGCTCAGTCCATTTTTGTTGTTGGATTACGCTGCACCGCGTGACTTTCCACCCAGCTCCATGAAAAGAGGAGTAGGGGAGCACCCACACAGGGGTTTTGAGACAGTAACTATTGTCTTTGATGGCGAAGTTGCTCACAAAGACTCAACCGGTTCTGGCGGTGTCATAACAAAGGGGGGCGTGCAATGGATGACTGCTGGCTCCGGCATTATTCATGAAGAGTTTCATTCCGATGAATTTGCTCAAAGAGGCGGTGCTATGGAGATGGTTCAGTTATGGGTTAATTTACCCAAGCAAGACAAAATGACTGCCCCTAAATACCAAGGCATCAATGCTGACGATATACCCGAAACCGTTATAAGTGATGGTGTTACGGCAAGAATCATTGCTGGAGAGTTGAATGAGGTTCGAGGACCAGCGCAGACATTTACGCCCATTAATCTTTGGGATCTGACACTGAGTAAAGGACAGCATTCTATTGAAGTACCTGCAGGCCATAACTCTATATTGCTGGTTAGAAGTGGCACAGTGCAAATAAACGACAATGGCATTGTCCGGGCAGCACAGGGCGCCATATTTGACCAGGAGGGCAGCAGTATTTCCATTGAAGCTAATGGCGATGATACCAAGGTGTTATTGATGACTGGTGAGCCGATTAATGATCCGGTTGTTGGTTATGGGCCTTTTGTCATGAATTCTGAGAACGAAATCAGAGAAGCTGTAAATGATTTCAACAATGGTACCTTTATCCGCTAAGATACCATTCAATCAGATATAAACAGGCCCTAATAAGAGGGGAGTATTAGTGGACTTTACGTTTAATCATTTAGAACTCATGTTTCTACAGGCCCTGCTTTTAATTGCAGCGGCCTGTTTTTTTGTGCCTATATTTAAGAAGCTTGGACTTGGAGCCATACTGGGCTTTCTGGTTTCAGGAATTTCGGTCAACATCATATTCTCTGGACGTTTCTCAGAACATCCTGAAGAGCTACTCCATTTTTCAGAGTTTGGCGTTGTCCTGTTTCTTTTTGTTATAGGACTCGAACTGAAGCCTTCTGAACTTTGGAAAATGCGCAAAGATATTTTCGGCTTAGGTTTATTGCAGGTGCTGGGCTGCGGCTTAGTTATTGGTGGAGTCAGTTACAGCCTGGGTTACAGTGTTGCCGCATCAACTGTTATTGGCCTGGGCATGGCCTTGTCGTCCACTGCAATTGTGATGAGTCAGCTCGATGAAAACCGTGAGCGCGAAACGCTGCATGGAAAAAAGTCCTTTGGTATTCTCCTATTCCAGGATTTGGCTATCGTGCCATTATTGCTTTTGGTAGCGCTATTATCGCCAACAGGCGAAAGTGTCAGCCTACAGCAAAGCTTTATTAACGTCGGCATGGCCATAGCTGCGATAGGATTTTTAATACTTGCAGGGAAGTATTTACTCGATCCTTTATTCAAGCTGCTTGCTAAAACCAGAACACAGGAAATTATGACTGCCAGCGCATTGGGCATTGTAATATTCGCAGCATTGCTAATGGCGGCGGTAGGCATGTCTTATGCAATGGGTGCATTCCTTGCCGGTGTTATGCTTGCTGAATCAGCTTATCGTCACGAAGTTGAAGCTAACATTGAGCCGTTCAGAGGGTTATTCCTTGGTTTGTTCTTTATAGCCGTGGGATTATCTTTAGATTTAACTATCGTGGCTGAGAATTGGCATATCATCCTGCTGGCAGCTCCATTAGCGATGCTACTAAAGGCTGTGACGATTTATATCATTACACGACTCCTTAAGAACTCACACAATGTATCGATTAAGACTTCCCTTGGATTGGCCCAACTTGGTGAGTTTGGTTTCGTATTGTTCGCTGCGGCATCAACGGGTGGAGTTCTTGGCGCTGAAATATCCTCAATACTAATAGCGATTGTTTCAGTTTCCATGGCGCTCTCACCGTTAGTCGAAAAACTGATACCGCTGTTTGTGTCCAAAGGCTTCGAAGAAGTCATCGAAGAAGATTATAGCGATACCAAGGGGCGTATATTAATTATTGGTTTTGGCCGTTTTGGGCAAATCGTTTCGCAGCCATTATTCTCCAACGGTTATGACATTACTATTTTGGATAATGATTCACACAGAGTAAAAGATGCCGGCTCATTCGGATTCAGAGTCCATTATGGTGACGGTACACGTCGCGATATTCTAAGAGCTGTAGGCATAGAAAGCTTCGAAGCGGTAGCAGTTTGTACTGACAATAAAGACATCACCAATCAAATTGTTGAGCAAATACAGTCCGCAAACTCGACAGCAAAAATATTCGCACGCTCTTATGACCGAATGCACTCAATTGAACTCTACGACAAAAAAGTCGAATACTCAGTTCGAGAAACCTTCGAGTCAGCACTGGTCTTAGGCAAGCAGGTGTTAATTGGCCTGGGTGCTAGCGAAGATAATGCAGATGAGCATGTTGCTGACATAAGACAGAGAGATAAAGACCGCCTGATGGAGCAGGCAACAGGCGATTATCATTCTGGCAGTGACCGCATACACCGCAAGCCGGTTCGCCCCGAGCCACTGTAATAGCCAAAGCTGCTACCCATATAGGCAGCCGTACTGAGAAAAATACTGAGGCGCACCACAAAACCGATTGACAGTCGGTTTTCTCCTGTGCGAGGATGCCAACACATCAAATTGAACTGATATTTCAATGGTTTTAGGCGAACTCGAAAAACAGGTGCTGCAATATTTATGGGCCCATCCAGACTCGGATGTAAAGCAGGTTCACTCTGTGCTGGCTACTCAGCGGGGCGGGGGAACACTGAATACTATCCAAAGCACCCTCGATCGTCTCTTTAAGAAAGGCGTGTTGTCGCGCCATAAAAAAGGGCTGGCTTATTATTATCAGGCTAAACTTGATCGTGAACACCTAATTGCCAAGCTTATTGATAATGTCACCAGCGATTTCATTTCTGAAGGTGAAAACAGTCTAATTGCAGCTTTCTCTTCAATTTCTTCAGATCTTGATGACTCCCAACTTGAAGAGCTTGAAAATCTCATCAAGCAACAAAGAAAAGCGAGGGGTTAAGAAGCAATATGGTAGTTGGTGATTGGGCTTTAATTCTAAATTTAGTCAGTATCGGGTTGCTGGGTTTGTTTATTATCCATGCATTACAATCGATACTTTGGCTTTTTATTTCTGAAAAGCTAGCGGACTTCAGCCCAAAGCATAGAAAGAGCTTACTACTGGTGTGGGTTGCATGCCCTTATGTGCTAAGTACAGTCATTACACTATTTTTCTACCTCTCTATCACGGGCCCTTTTGAACTACTCGATGAAGTAGCTCATTGGCATCATGCTTACGTTTTCCACTTTGATAGCTGGCATGGATTCTTATTATTGGGCTTCATTGCTTACATTGTCTGGCAGTTGTCTAAAGTCATTAGACGCTGGGTGATTCACAGCTCTGACATAAAAAGTCTCAATTTATTGAGCAGAGTTATTAGCAGCACAAGTAATAGTAACTCAAGTCCAGAAGTACCCAATTACTATTTGCTGGATAGCGCTAAACCTGCTGCTTTTGTTGCTGGGCTCATTAAACCAAGATGCTATCTTACAAACGGTTTAAAGCTGCAGTTGACTGAAGAAGATTTAAATATCGTATTACAGCATGAGCAGGCGCATTTAACTTCCAATGATGCGTTATCTAAATGCCTGTTCAATTTACTTTGTATTTTCTATCCAGGCTTTATCAAAAAGCCAATCAAGAAGAGTTTCGCTTTAGCACTTGAGCAAATTGCTGATCAGAAAGTGCTGCAGTCACATACAGGATTAGATGTCGCGGCAACTTTGGTAAAGGTTGCCAAGCTTCAAAGCTCATACAAAACTAATTTTAGCTACTGCTACTTCGGTTCAGAGCACATAGCCCTGCGGGTTAATGAGTTAATTACACCCGGCCATAAAAAGAGTTTTCCTATAATAATCAGCCTAATCAGTTTTGCGTTATTGTTGTTCTCAACGCTGTCAGTTATTGACGCTTCGCATCATCTTATCGAATCTTTATTTACACACTAATCAGGTTCCTTTATGACGTTTAATACCTCATCAAACAGGTCTTGCAAACCGATTGCCAGTCGGTTTTATCAACGAACACATTTCTGGTGTTCGCGATATTTATTAGCTTGTTTAATGCTCTTTAGTATCAGTGCAGTAGCAGAAACTACTGATAGCACCTACCCAGTTACTTTAGACGAAGCTATTCAAATGACTTTGCAAAACCATCCCGAGATGTCTCGATACCAATACCAAAAGCAACGCTTTGATGGTCTGGTAAAACAGGCGAGTGTGGGTCAAAAGCCAAAACTTGACGTCACTATAGAAGATGCTTTTGGTTCAGGTGATTACAGTGGATTTGATATCGCTCAAACAACGATTGGAATTACCTGGATATTAGATGGTGATTTGATTGATGGGCGGGTTAAAGCAACAAAGCAAGCTGCGTCACAAGTAAGTTTTGAAAGAGATATTCAAGCCTTAGATTTATCGGCTACCACAGCTAAGATATTTATCGAGCATGTAGCTTTGCAGGAACAAATCAAGTTAGCTCGGTTGAACCTCAAACAAACAGAGGAAGCTTACCAATCCATCGTGAGCCGCAACCAAAAAGGCAGGGGCTCAACAATTGATACTATTCAGATGAAAGCCAATGTGGCGCGTGCGGAATTGATGGTTGAGGATTTAGAGCATGAGCTTAAAGCCAGCCAGCGACGTTTCCTTAACCAGGTTGGAGAGCAAAGCAGGTTGCTGACTCCGAAAGGCAACCTTTTTTCAATTCCACACGTAAACTCTTTTGATGAGTCATTGGTAAAACTTAAGCAGCACCCAAGATTATCATCCTTTGCCAATAAAAGCCGTGTTCTTGAATCTCAAATTGAATTGGCCCGAATTGAAGCAGAGCCTAAGTGGGAAATCTCTACCGGCGTGAAACGTTATGAAAGAACCAGTGATGTCGGCATCGTTGCCGGGTTTTCCGTACCACTTGGCAGCAGTAGTAGTAATGCAGGCAAAATTCAGTCTTTACGCGCAGAACAATCTATTTACCAAGTAGAAGCGGAGGTTCTTAAACGAGATCTCCACACCCAACTGTATGTCTTGTTGCAGGAAATTGAGCACAGCAAGCATGTAATCAGTGTTAATCAGGACACCATTATTCCGCTTTTAAAAGAAGCTAAACAAGAAGTTAACAAAGCCTATGAAATAGGCCGAACAAGTTACCTTCAATGGTTCAACATCCATCAAGACTACCTGGCCGCACATTTAAATTTAATCAGTACCTATAAAACGCTGCATCTGCAAAATATTGAGTTACAGCGATTAACCGGTACTTCATTAGAAACTTTAGAGAACTAATTATGCATAAGTTTACTATCACAGCGATTTTAATCAGTTTGTTAATGTTGGTTTCAGTTGGTTTTACGTCTGAAGTCGCTGCATTTTCTGGTTCTTCAGAAGAGGAAGAAGAAGTCGTAGAGAAGGGTCCACATAATGGACGCATGTTACGCCAGGATGGTTTTGCGATTGAACTGTCAATCTTCGAAACAGGCGTGCCACCAGAGTTTCGCGTATGGGTAACTAAAGATGGCGACGCTGTCGCGCCAGAACAGGTTGATTTAAACGTTAAGCTGACACGACTGGGTGGAGTCGTTGATGATATCAACTTTCAGCCAGAAAATGATTACCTCAGAGGTGATATGGTGATTTATGAACCACACTCATTTTTGGTAACGGTTACAGCTAATCATCAGGGGACTTCCTATAGCTGGGAGTACGATAACTTTGAGGGTAGAACTGAAATTGCCGATAAGGTCGCGCAAGCAATGGGCATTGAAACTGGCATTGCCGGTCCAGCCACCTTGCACCAGACCATCGAAGTTTATGGTGAACTGAAATGGCCACCCGGAGCACAGCGCCAAATTAAAGCACGTTTTGCAGGTGAAATTCGTAAGGTTCATGTTGACCTGGGTTCATCAGTAAAAAAGGGCGAGGTTTTAATGACCGTTGAAAGTAATGAGAGTCTAAAGCCTTATTCTATCCGCTCGCCGATTACTGGCATAGTAACTGGGCTATTCTCCAATGAAGGAGAGCAGGCCAACGCTCAAGTTTTACTGGAGGTTACAGCAACCGATAAGCTGGTTGCTGAGTTAGCTATTTACCCAACAGACAGGGCAAAGGTGAAACTTAATGCACCTGTGGAACTGATGATTAGCGGGTTTGATACTCCAGTTCGCTCAAACATAGATAGTAGCTTACCTCGCATACGCTCCGATCAAGCAAAGATTTATCGCGTTAAACTCAATAACACTGAACTCGGGCTTAGTGAAGGACAGTTTGTCACCGCTAAAGTTGAAGTGAATACTCTGCAAGTTCCCTTGGCTGTAAAAAGAACTGGTTTACAGGCATTCAGAGATTTTACGGTCGTCTATGCCAAAGTAGGCGAGCAGTACGAAGTGAGAATGCTTGAGCTTGGTGAACAAGATAGCGAGTGGGTAGAAGTTCTGGGAGGACTTGAACCTGGCACCGAATACGTTACTGAAAACAGTTTTATTATCAAAGCCGATATCGAAAAATCCGGCGCATCACACGACCACTAGGAGTGAGCAATGCTGGATAAAATTTTACGATTTTCGATACATCGAAACTTTTTAATACTGATTGCCGTTCTTGCCTTAGGTGGGCTTGGACTTTGGAATTTTAAAAAGCTGCCGATTGATGCATTACCAGACATTACTAATGTACAGGTTATGATCAATACCGAGGCTCCGGGCTATACACCTCTTGAGGTTGAGCAGCGTGTTACCTATCCATTGGAAACCGCGTTAGCCGGTCTTCCAGGGTTAACAAATACGCGATCCGTTTCTCGCTATGGGCTGTCCCAGGTAGTTGCCATATTTGACGATGAAACAGATGTCTATTTTGCAAGACAGTTAGTCAATGAGCGGCTTGTTTCTGCTAAGTCTGAGCTGCCATCGGGTCTTGAACCACAACTTGGTCCTATAGCAACAGGCTTGGGTGAAATTTTCATGTTCACCGTTGATGCCGAACCTGGAGCGGTTAACGAAGAAGGCGAACCGATTACCCCAATGGATTTACGAACGGTTCATGACTGGATAATTCGTCCGCAGTTAATGCGCGTTCCAGGTGTGGTCGAAGTGAATCCGATCGGCGGTTATGAGCGTGAAATTCTAGTCGCTTTTGAGCCGAAAAAAATGCTTGCGTTTAAATTAACCCAAGCTGATGTCATTTCAGCGATTCAACAGAATAATGCCAATCAGGGCGCTGGTTTCATTGAACAAAGTGGTGCTCAATGGCTGATACGTATTCCGGGTCAAGCTGAAAACCTGGAAGCTATTGAATCCATCCCATTAAGTACTCAAAACGGTTCAAGCATCAGAGTATCGGATGTGGCTACAGTGAGCGAAGGCCATGGCTTGAGAACTGGAGCAGCCACACAAAATGGGCGTGAAGTGGTCATGAGCACCGTCTTCATGTTGATTGGCGAGAATAGCCGCACCGTTGCGCATGCTGTTGGCGAAAAACTCAAAGAAATTAACGATACTCTTCCCGAAGGAGTGGTTGCGACTGCCGTTTACGACAGAACCAAGCTGGTTGATGAGACCCTGAAAACGGTAACCACAAATCTCACAGAAGGTGCCTTATTAGTCATCGTCATTCTGTTCCTGTTGTTAGGCAATATTCGTGCAGCTTTCTTAACCGCATTAGTTATTCCTTTTGCAATGCTGATGACTATTACCGGCATGGTACAAACACGAGTCAGTGCCAATTTAATGAGTCTCGGTGCTTTAGATTTTGGTTTGTTAGTTGATGGGGCCATTATTATTGTTGAGAACTGTCTGCGGCGACTCAGTCAAAATAGTCACCAACATGGTCAGCTGGCATTAAGAGAACGTCTCGACATAGTTTTTAATGCTACACGTGAAGTCATTCGTCCGGCCATGTTTGGTGTCTTTATTATCACTGCCGTATACCTTCCGATATTTGCGCTGGAAGGCGTCGAAGGCAAGATGTTCCACCCAATGGCCATCACTGTAGTCATAGCACTGTTAAGCGCTATGCTGCTGTCGATCACATTCGTTCCTGCGGCTACTGCATTGCTGTTTAAAAAGCCTGTTCAGGAAAAACACAATTACATAATGAAAGGCGCCGCAAAAATCTATCAGCCAGCACTTAGTTGGGTGCTAAAAGCTAGATGGATTGTGGTTTCAGTTGCCGCTTTATTAGTGGCCATCAGTGGTTATCAGGCAACAAGATTAGGTAGCGAGTTTGTACCCAATCTTGATGAAGGTGATATTGCTATGCATGCACTGCGTATTCCTGGCACATCTTTGAGTCAGGCTATTGCATTGCAAGAAAGTCTTGAAGACAAAATTAAAGAAATGCCAGAAGTCGAGAGGGTATTCACCAAAATTGGTACCGCGGATGTCGCTACTGACGCTGTTCCTCCAAGCGTTGCAGATAACTTCATTATTATGAAGCCTCGAGATCAATGGCCTAACCCTGACAAGACTAAAGAACAGGTTATTCAAGAGCTATCAGATCTGGTCAATCAAATCCCAGGTAACCGTTACGAGTTTTTGCAACCGATTCAAATGCGCTTCAATGAACTTTTGGCCGGTGTCAGAGCAGAGCTTGCGATTAAAGTTTTTGGTGATGATTTAGAGCAACTGGCGGCACTGGGAGATGAAATTGAAGGGGCGATAGCTTCCGTCGATGGCATTGCTGATTTGCAGGTCGAGCAAATCACAGGGCTGCCTATGCTAGTCATCGAACCAGATACAAAGAAACTGGCTCAATATGGAATAAGCAAAGCATTGTTACAGCAGCAGCTTGCTACTGCCATGAGAGGAACTGTTGCCGGAAAGTATTACGAAGGTGATATTCGTTCTGACATAGTTGTTCGGCTGAATGAAACCAGTCGTTCCAATATGGATAGCCTTAATCGCTTACCCATACAAATTAATGGAGATACGGCAGTTCCTTTGCAGGAATTAGCAACGGTGAAGCAAATCATTGGCGCTAACCAGGTTAACCGTGAAAATGGAAAGAGGAGGGTCGTTGTTACTGCTAACGTAAGAGGACGTGACCTGGGTTCATTCGTTGAAGATATTCAAACAGCTATAAATAGTAATGTTGATATCCCTGCTGGGTACTGGGTCGAATACGGTGGTACTTACCAGAAACTTCAGTCAGCATCGGATCGATTAAGTCTTGTGATACCCTTGACGCTGCTGATGATCATTGGCTTGCTAATTTTGGCGCTTGGATCAGTTAAAGATGCACTTATAATCTTCTCGGGGGTACCACTGGCTTTAACCGGTGGGATTGCCGCTTTAATGTTGCGTGACATACCATTTTCAATTTCAGCAGCCGTTGGCTTTATTGCTCTATCCGGTATTGCAATTTTAAATGGGCTGGTTATGGTGTCCTTCATCAGAGAGCTAATCAAAGATCGTATCACTCTGGATAAAGCTATTTTCCAAGGTGCATTAACCCGTTTAAGACCTGTGTTAACAACCGCTTTGGTTGCCTCTCTAGGTTTTGTTCCGATGGCGTTAAATACTGGCATTGGTTCTGAAGTACAGCGTCCATTGGCAACTGTTGTGATTGGTGGCATTATTTCTTCCACCTTGCTAACCCTGTTCGTAATTCCGGCACTGTATAAATTACTACACAAAGAAAATACTCCCAATAAGGAGCAAGTAAGTGAATAACAAAGCGATTAATATCTGCTTAAAAATTATTGTGGCCTTGCTGGCATTGGTTTCTGCTAATGCCTTTGCGCATGGCGTTGATGACAGCACGCGTAGCTTTCTAGAAAATAATACCGGTGTGCAGTTCATTCCCTTTCTATACATTGGTGCCAAGCATATGGTGACCGGTTATGATCATTTGTTATTCTTAGCCGGTGTTATTTTCTTTCTGTATAGAAGCAAAGACGTACTGTTGTATGTCACCATGTTTACCATTGGCCATAGCATTACGCTGCTGTATGGCGTACTCAATGATATTAACGTCAATGCCTATCTGATTGATGCCATTATCGGCTTATCCGTTGTCTATAAAGGGTTCGATAACCTGGGTGGCTTTAAGCGTTTATTTGGTCGACAACCCAACACGCAGTTAGCCGTTTTGATATTTGGCTTATTTCATGGCTTTGGCCTGGCGACCAAACTGCAAGAATTTCAATTGCCTGAAGATGGCTTGTTGAGCAATCTGATCGGATTCAATATTGGTGTAGAAATAGGGCAGTTTGCAGCTTTAGGCATCATCTTATTGCTCATCAATGCCTGGCGGAAACTACCATCCTATGAAAAGTTTTCAGTTACTAGCAACACACTATTGATGAGCGCGGGCTTTATGCTGATGGGCTTCCAGCTCACAGGCTACTTCTTAAATTAATAAGACAAGAGATTAACTATGCAACCAACAGTTAGTAATAAAAGTTTACTCAAAGCGACTATTATCGCTTTAGTGATTGCGGCAATCGCCTTGGTAACCATTATTTTGCCGTCAGAGTACAACATTGACCCAACTGGAATAGGCCAGAAGCTTGGGCTAACAGTTTTAGCCACGGGCGTGACTGAAGAAAACAAAGTAACACCTGTTGAAAATGATGCCCAACCTGAGTCAGCCACCAAGACTATCGAGGTGACGGTTCCGGCTGGACGTGGTATCGAGTATAAGTTCGCCATGGAGCAGTTCTCAAAGATGACATACGAATGGATTACCGACGGCCAGACACTCTATTTTGATCTGCATGGCGAACCTGAAGGTGATACAACCGGTTATTTTGAAAGTTATGTCATAGCAACCAATGCCGAAATGAAAGGCTCTTTCACAGCACCTTTCGCGGGTTCGCATGGTTGGTATTGGAAGAACAACTCAGACCAGGACGTAGCGATACAATTAATCGTCGAAGGTGAATTTGAAGTTATTGGTTTAAAACAGTAAATTGGAGACAGTTATGAAAAAAATATTAAGCATTTTAGCGTTGGTAATTGTGTTTGCATCGGGCAGTGTATTTGCGCACGGTTCGCACGGTAAAATCAGCGGCCAGGACGCAAAGAGCATTGCCTATAAGTCAGTTAAGCAAATGACTTTTAAAGACTTAGGTTTTGAGCCAGGGAAGCTGAATGAGAGCTGGAAGGAAATTACTGATGCTGACATTTCAGTAGTCGAAGTCGGAACAGGTTATTTCGTCGTGAGTGCAAAAAACACATCGGAAGAAGCGACTATTTATTTCAAGATAGCCACTAATGGTCAGGTGCTGGCTGCTAGTGAAACAAACATCTTCTCAGAGGAATAGTATGATCGAAATCATTCCAAATTGGCACCCAATATTTGTTCACTTTACCGTAGCATTACTTGTTATCTGCGGGATTTTTCAACTGGTGCTTTGGGTTTTTCCCAGTAAAGCAACATCTACAGCAATTAGCGCTCAGAGCTGGCTAGTTATACTCGGCTCAATCGCAGTGTTAGCGACAGTGGGTACAGGGCTTCAGGCTTATTATAGCGTTGCTCACGATACACCATCGCATTTAGCGATGACCGATCATCGTAATTGGGCATTGGCCACAAGTTCTGTTTTTCTGATTGGCGCGGCTTTGTTTTTTCTGTTTCCAAGAAAGCGTCAGTATCTTGCAGGTGTCTTCTTCGTTGCAGCTTTGATTTTAGTGTCAATCACAGCCTATAAAGGTGGCGATCTTGTTTACCGACATGGGTTAGGGGTTATGTCATTACCCGAGGTAACAGGTGAAGGGCACGATCACGACCATGATGATGGCAATGGCCACGATACGCAAAGCAACCATCACGGTGATACTGAAGAAAGCACTACAAAAGCAAACGATACTCATGTTCACGATGACACGCATGCACATCAGGGTGATAGCCAAGATCATCATGCAAATGAAGATGATCGAGCATACATCAAACAAATAATCGCTGATGTAAAATACGGTTGGGAAAATGGTGATGGAGCTCCGTTCCGAAAGCATTTCCTTGATTTTGAAGGCGCCCGATATGTAGAGTCAGGTGGTCAGAACGAAGGCCTCAACGACCTGGTGACCCATCATGTAGAACCTGAAAAAGATGCTCTTGAATATCTTTCTTTGGAATTCTCAAATATTGAAATCCATTTTGAGAATAACTTTGCCTGGGCTGTAGCCGACACCCGAGTCAAAGGTAAGGTCAACAAAACGGGATATGAGTTTGACAAGTCTGGCTACCAGACATTCCTGTTCCGCAAAGTAAACGACCAGTGGAAAGTGGTGCATACTCACTCATCATCACGCGATTATCGTGGCGATGAGGTAAAAGACGAGCCCAAAGAAGACACCAATGAAGAAGCTCAAAATTCAGGCCACTCACATGACGAACCTCATGAGCATTAAGTGTCATTTCTAAATGTTATCAGCAGCATAAAAGCCCCTAATTAAAAAACGGGGCTTTTTTTTCATTACAGCAAATGACTGCTTTGAGCTTAGCTGAAGAGCTTGCACTATAAAAAGTAGGTTATTTCTTATTTGATAGACTCAACCGTTCAAGCAACGAGGTCTACGATTTATCAATTCTATAACTGTTACTTATTTGACAAAAGTATTCGCGCTTGATTAACTGCATTCCACTTGAATACGTACTAAACTAGTAAAATGTGTTGTGTCAATTTTGTTGTTTTAGTAAAGAGGCTCCCATGAATGAACTAATAAGCGGTTTATCGTTAATGCTGGTTGGCATGACAACGGTATTCTGTTTTTTAACATTGCTGGTTATTTGCATCAATATTTCCTCAAAAGTCATCAACCGCTTTTGGCCCGAAGCACTGCCTACAACACAGCGAAATACTTCTACTGATGATGAAGTGGTAGCGGCAATAACCTCTGCCGTTCATCAATACCGTAATAAACATAGCCGCAACAAGCATCAATAATTTGTACGCTCAGCCAATTCGAAAGGATAAATATTGCAATGAACGATAAACCCTTAAAAGTTACCGATGTTGTTCTAAGAGATGCACATCAGTCGTTATTTGCCACCAGAATGCGCCTGGACGATATGCTCCCGATAGCAGAAAAACTTGACCAGGTTGGCTTTTGGTCACTAGAAACCTGGGGCGGAGCGACCTTTGATTCATGCATCCGTTATCTTGGAGAGGATCCTTGGGAACGTTTAAGGCAATTAAAAAAAGCGATGCCCAACACACCGATGCAAATGCTGTTCCGCGCACAAAACATATTGGGTTACCGGCATTACGCTGATGATGTGGTCACAGCATTCGTTGAGCGAGCCGCAGCTAATGGTATGGATGTGTTTCGCATATTCGATGCAATGAACGATCCGCGAAATTTAAAAACCGCCATTAAAGCCGCGGTTGATTGTGACAAACATGCTCAAGGGACTTTATCCTATACCGTCAGCCCTGTGCATAATATCGACAAATGGCTTGATATGGCCAAGCAAATTGAAGACATGGGTGCCCACTCAATTTGTATTAAAGATATGGCTGGCTTATTAAAGCCCTATGTTGCCGAAGAGCTGGTCAGCAGGTTAAAAGAAACGGTCAATGTGCCTATTGCTCTGCATTGTCATGCCACGACTGGTTTAAGTACTGCAACCATAATGAAAGCTGCCGAAGCAGGTATTGATATGGTGGATAGTAGTATTTCATCCATGAGCATGACCTACGGCCACTCGCCAACCGAGTCTATCGTATCTATTTTTGAAGAAACCTCACGCAGCACTGGTCTAGATTTGGCGCTGCTGGAAGACATTGCAGCTTACTTCCGTAGTGTTCGCACAAAATACGCCAAGTGGGAGGGCAGTTTAAAAGGTGTCGACTCTCGTATTTTAAGATCGCAGGTTCCCGGAGGCATGTTGACGAATATGGAAAGTCAGCTAAAAGAGCAGGGCGCAGAAGATAAGTTTGATGCCGTATTGGCTGAAATTCCTAAAGTACGCAAAGATTTGGGGTATTTACCCCTCGTAACACCAACCTCGCAAATTGTTGGCACACAGGCCGTACTTAATGTGTTAACGGGTGAACGTTATAAAAGCATCAGCAAAGAAACGTCCGCGGTATTAAAAGGGGAGTATGGCACGCCCCCGGCCCCCGTTAATGAAGAACTGCAGCAGCGTGTACTTGATGGTAAAGAGGTTATCACCGAACGTCCTGCTGATTTGTTAGAGCCTGAGCTTGAAAGGTTAAGCGATGAGCTGGTTGAAATTGCTGAAAAAGAGAACATCAGCCTGGAAGGTGAGTTAATTGAAAATGTTCTTACTTATGCATTGTTTCCACAGATCGGTCTTAAATTCCTTAAGAACAAAGGCAATCCAGAAGCGTTTGAGCCAGCGCCCGGCAATGAAACGAGTAGTGGAGAAGAATCAAGTGTCAATCAGCCGTCAGCATCTACTAGCACCATGTCAGGGCCCGAGTCCTATCAGGTGTCCGTTAACGGTAAAAACTATTCCGTAACGGTTGCGCCGGACGGACAGATAGCTGATATCAAGTCTGCGTCTCAATCCTCTCAAACCGAGGCTCAGTCAAATGTGCAGTCGAATGGTGAAGCACTCGAAGCTCCTATGGCCGGGAATATTTTTAAAGTAGAGACCAAAGTTGGCGAGCAGGTTGAAGCCGGTCAAACTCTGATTATTTTAGAAGCCATGAAAATGGAAACGGAAGTCAAAGCAGTAAACTCCGGTGTGGTGTCTGAAATACTGGTCGCAGAGGGTGATTCAGTAAAAGTTGGTACGCCTTTAGTCATTTTATAAATAGTATCCAGTCAATAAAACTAAACGAGTATATTAATGGACGGCTTATTAAAACTTTGGCAAGACACCGGTATTGCAAATTTTACCTGGGGTCAATTGGTCATGATTGGCATCGGGTTTTTATTACTTTACCTGGCAATCTCGAAAAAATTTGAACCTTTATTATTAGTCCCCATAGGTTTTGGAGGCATTCTAGCCAATATTCCTAATGCAGGCTTGGCGTTAGATGCTGTTGAAAATGCGATTCATTTGGCACAACCAGAAGTTATGCAAGCCATAGCTGGTGCGCTTAATGTGGAGTTTCAAAATAGCGCTCAATTGCTTAACGATTATTATCAGGCGAATCAAGCCAACAGTTTGGCCAGTATGCAGGTAGCAAGAGACGCTGGCTTTACTAACGGCATGCTCTATAACTTTTATATGATTTCCATTGCGACTGGTGCCGCTCCTTTGCTTATTTTTATGGGGGTAGGGGCCATGACCGACTTTGGTGCCCTGATTGCTAATCCCCGAACCTTATTTTTAGGTGCAGCCGCACAGTTTGGTATTTTCGCAACTTTGTTGGGTGCCATTGCGCTTAACTCAGTACCTGGTTTTGAATTTACCCTAAAAGACGCCTCGGCGATTGCAATTATTGGCGGGGCAGATGGGCCTACCGCAATATTTCTAGCGTCAAAACTGGCGCCTGAACTACTCGGAGCCATTGCAGTTGCAGCATATTCTTACATGGCGTTAGTCCCCATTATTCAGCCACCAATCATGAAGCTCTTCACGAACGCTGAAGAACGTAAAATAGAAATGAAACAACTGCGCCATGTGAGCAAGACCGAGAAAATTGTTTTTCCACTTATTCTACTCGTGCTTTGCGCGGTATTTTTGCCATCTGCCTCACCGTTGATTGGGATGTTCTGCCTTGGCAATTTGATGCGTGAGTGTGGGGTGGTTGAACGCCTCAGTAATACCGCACAAAACTCTTTGATCAACATTGTTACCATATTTCTAGGCTTAAGCGTTGGCTCAAAATTAGTGGCAGAAAAGTTTCTGGCTTTAGAAACCTTGGGTATTTTAGGGCTAGGAGCTGTGGCTTTTGCAATCGGAACCGCGTCGGGTGTATTGATGGCCAAGTTACTGGGTAAGTTCAGCAAAAACCCCATCAACCCATTGATCGGCGCAGCCGGTGTTTCAGCAGTACCTATGGCAGCTCGAGTGGTCAATAAAGTAGGCTTAGAGGCCAATCATCACAACTTCTTATTGATGCATGCCATGGGGCCGAATGTGGCAGGAGTTATCGGCTCTGCAGTAGCGGCTGGTGTTCTCCTGGCACTTGCCGGCTAAGAATCTGAATAAGCGGGCGACTGGATAACAGCCGTCCATTTTATTTATAAATAACTTTTTTCTTCCTCCCAAATCCAAAACAAGACTCCAGTGCATCAAATAAGTACCACACTTTGGAGTTTTAATAATGACATCGATATTTTTCAAGATACTGTACGGTATTACGCTAGCTGTAAGCACGCAACAAGTTACTGCTTTGAGCTTAGCTGAAGAGCTTGCACAGCAAGACGCTGAGCTATTTAAAAGAGGGTTCAACAACTGTGACACTGACTACTTACAGCAACATGTTAGTAATGATTTAGTTTTCTATCACGACGAAGGCGGCATTCAAGATAAAGAACAGTTTATGAGTAGTGTTGTTAAAAATATTTGCTCTAATCCCGATGTAAAACCTATTCGCAAGCTTGTTGAAAGTTCTATTGAAACCTTCCCTCTGCATAAGAATGGCAAACTGTATGGCGCCATTCAGCAGGGTGAGCATGAGTTCTATATAAGAAGAGAAGGGTACCCTGATAAGCTGACCAGCACCGCTAAATTCACCCATGTTTGGTTAAAGGAAGATGCTGACTGGCAGTTAGCCAACGTCTTAAGCTATGACCATGTATCACCCAATAACGAACAGTTGAAAGAGCAACTTTTAACTGATAACAATGTACCTGCTTTAGGGATTGGCGTGATCGAGAATGGCAAGATTGCGAACATCAAAGTTTATGGTGAGCGTAAGAAAGAAGAACCTGCGACTGAAGATACGATCTTTAAAGTAGCATCACTGACCAAACCCATCGTGGCTTTTGTTACCCTGAAGCTGGTTGATGAGGGCAGGTTGAAGCTTGATGAGCCATTACATTCTTACTGGATTGATCCTGACCTGGTTGATGATAAAAGGCATGAGATGCTGACGGTTAGGCATGTGCTGACTCATCAGACGGGTTTTGATAATTGGCGTTGGATGAACCCAACCGAAAAGCTCAGATTTAACTTTGATCCAGGAACTGAACACCAATATTCCGGTGAAGGCTTCGAGTATTTGCGCAAGGCTCTGGAGATTAAATTTAATACCACAATAGAAGAATTAGCCGCAGAGTATTTATTTGAGCCAGCACAAATGGACGATACTCATTTCTGGTGGAACGATGAAGTGGATGTGGAGCGTTATGCGCATAATCACGATGAAAAGGGCCAGCTCATCACGCTGAAAAAATACTATTCAGCGAATGCCGCTGCAAACTTACTCACTACAGTTGCTGATTACTCAAAGTTTATAAGTTACATGATGCAACAGTCAGAAGAACATCCAAACTTATACAACGACATTGTTTCAAAGCAGATAAGAATAGGGGAGAATCATCACTTTGGTTTGGGCTGGGAAATCTTTACCGACTTCAGTAATGACGAGTACGCCTTACTACATACCGGAAGAGACCCCGGTGTAAACACACTGGCAATATTCTTTCCTAACAGTAAAAACGGTTACGTGATTTTTATGAACGGCGACAATGCTTTACCCGTTCTCGAGCATGTGCTAAAAGATTCATACTTAGGTGATGAACTGTGGCAAAGGCGTTAATTAGTTATGAATGAACTTGCAGAAATTCTTATTCCAGCAATTGTTTTCTCGACCATTATTATCCTCTCGATATTGTTGCTAGGGTATAAGTACAAGACGAAAAAGCTCTTCTTGAGCATGACTAACGACAGCCTTAAAACCAATCCAAACATTTCGCCTGAAGTTATCAGAGAGATTGCCGACCAGGTTTTAAGACCAAGCAGTGATGTTAAAAAAGGCCTATTACTCATCGGTATGTCGGCTGCAATACTGGTTGGTTCATTCATCGCAGACTTTCCCACTAATGGCCGTATGGACTTGAACGACATGATCAATGGTATTGCGGCTTTTCCGGGAGTGATAGGGATTGTGTATCTACTTCTGGCCAAGTTCGACAAAGCCTAGTTTATATGAAAAGTGCTTCAACCGAGCACCTGATAGTCATCTGTCAGACGACAGGCGATAAGAATGCTTTCAATGAACTGTTCGCGCGACATGATCAGGCATTGAAGGCATTCCTGTATCATCGGCTGGATTGCCAGAATATTGATGACATTGTGCAAGAAACCTACGTCAAAGCGTTTCTCAAAATCAAACAGTTTGATGGCAAGTCAAAGTTTTCGACCTGGTTGTACAGAATTGCTTTTAACGAGTTTCTGCAGTTAAAACGTAAAGCCTCCATATTCACGCGATTAAAGGAGAAGTGGCAATCTGATAGTGAAAGGCTTCTAGCGACTACTGATAACTCATCTGTGTACATTGATGCGCAACGAGAAATTAATCGATTGAGCACAATCCAGCAGAAGGTCTTTATCTACGCAGAGCTGTACGAACACTCACACACCGAAATATCAGAGCTACTACAGATACCGCTCGGCAGCGTAAAAACTTACCTCAAACAAGCCAGAGAACAGTTAAAGGTACAAGACGATGTATAAACTAAAATTCAGACATAAATTAAAGTTAGCACTGAATAAGTATAAACGACTGATAATCTTATTAGCTGCATTCCTAATTACATCGTTAATCATCATTGCCATGTACGCCAATAGCAGCGGTCTAACCATACCGGGTATTTATGATACAGATCCGATTACCCTGATCATTGGGCTAGGTGGGTTAATGGTTATCTGTATATTGGTATTTTTGGATTAATTTTACGATCAACTAAATAGGTTCAATATTTTCACGACTAATCAAAAGATTATCTGCGGTGTCCGGTAATCTAATGTTACGCATACACACAAGGAGAAATTGATGCTGTCCATCGTACTTGAGTTCAAGGTTGTAGAAGGGAAGGACGAGGAGTTCATCCGCGCTTGGACAAAATGCACTGAAGTAATCTACCAGAATTTCCAAAGCCTTGGCTCGCGGCTACACAGGTCAGAAACGGGTTCTTTTATAGCCTATGCGCAATGGCCTGACCAGGCCACCTACGATAAATCAGGTGAGTGGCCCTCAGAGCTGGTTAAATACAGAGAAAATATGCGTAAGTTGCTAATTGATGGAAAGCCGCGGGTATTACATAAGCTGAGTATGGAAGTTGATCTTCTTAATAGCAAAATCTACAACAATGCGTAACAAGGCTGTAGTTGCCGCCTATAACCATTAACCCACTAACTACTAACTTAGTGCCAACCAAATGCCGACTGCCATCATCAAGCTACCGGACAGCCGGTTGATCAGTCGCACATTGTCACTGCGTTGCAATATTCGTCTTAATGTCTTTCCCCCGGTGGCATAGAGCATTAAAAACATAAATTCACTTAACAATATGATGACAACCAGAGCTGCGAGTTGTGGTGGCATCGACATATCTGGATTGATAAATGAGGGTAATAAAGAGACGGTAAAAGCCCAGCCTTTAGGGTTAGCGATCGCAGTAACGAAGCCTTGCATCGCCAGCTGTCGCCCAGACACAGTTTTGGGGGCGTCATCACTCAGCTCAATGGCCATTTTGCCACGTGAACGCCACATCTGGATCCCAAGATAAATCAGGTAAGCGCCGCCACCGTATTTGAGAACCATGAATGCCGTGGGGTAGTTCAGCATGATGCTGGCCACGCCTACCACAGCCAACACTGAAACCAGCGCTACACCAATCAATTCTCCCCACATCATATACATGGTGCGTCGAACACCAATACTCATACCAAGCGTGAGTGACAGGGTCATACACATCCCTGGCGTGGCAGAAATAACCAGAAACGTTGGAATAAAGAGTAAAATTAAAGTGGTATCTAGCATGCTATCCAAATTGTTTGATAACTGAAGTAACAGAAGGGCTGCGAAGTTTATCATAAAACAAATGAGTGGATATAATTTAGGGAAGATATAGAGATCAATCTACTAAAAAGCTTAAAGTGATTCCTTTAATATCCAACTGTACGACTATAAGGTTCGGTGAGCTTGTTTAGTAATATCCTGTTTTAAATACGAAAAACATGGTATCTAGAAATTAGTTTTCCTAACACATTGATTTTGCTACTATCCCTTGAGCTAAGCAAATTTAATGTCTGGTTTCATATGGTATTAGGCGTAAAACCGGACATTAAAAATAAGTTATTAAATCAAAAAGATATCGACGATGTTCGGTAATATAATGTTAGGCAATTAGTAAAGTTATGAGCCAAATAGAAAAAGCGATTAAAAATTTAGGTATAAAGCGAACTGTAAACCTGACAGGTAAAAGCATTCAGCTCGCTTGCTTGATCCGAGAAGAAGATAGACGTCCATTTAATGCCGTTTGGTGGAAAGGGAAGGAATCATACCTTATGGCAGTAGACGACGATGGTAATTTCCTTCTGCGGCACTGTGGGGGCTATGTGATTTATTGGGATCACTCAAAGAGGCATGAAGAAGTTGTCGCAAAGAGTGAAAACGAGTTTCTAACCATGATCGAGTTCGGAGAGTGAGCTATGTCAAAGGTTAATCGCAGCAAAGACTGCGGAAATTCTCCGAAGAATAAGTTCGCTGAAAATATAGCCATTTCCATTGAGTTAGGCGACTCAGCGTTTCTAATAGAAGTCCTTTCTCAGGATGCATTATGGGAGCTGCCGAATGGCTCACTCATTAAGCGTCACGAAGTGAAAGATCAAATAGATACTTGTCGAGAAAAACCAGTTACCTTAACGATTGACCATGTGGTAACCCATGGAAAGGCTGGTGCAGTTAACGGTACCGTGAAGATAAAAAGTGGTGCGCTGAAACGCTTTTGCCACGTAATCGAGTTCTCAACCGCAAAATGCGAGAAAGTTCGTCGCTTAGTGTCGTATGGTAACTCTCAATAAGTAAGCATCCACAAAGATTTACAGTTATGGACACCGTTGGCTAATTTAGATCTATAAAACAAAATATTTACACAAGGACCCCATATGCGAATCCCATCAAAAATATTGGTATTAACAACGTCACTTTTAATCCTGGCCGGGGAGGCAGTCGCTTCCGAAGCTATTGGAATTAACCCGACAAGCAAAGCACCTCTTTTCGATGGTCGTTGTGATACTTCTGAATGGCAAGAAGCAACAAAGATTGAACTTCCAGCGCAGACTGCCATTTATCTTATGCACGACAAAGATTCCTTATTCGTTTGCGCCAAAGGCAAGGCTGAAGATTACACGGTTATTGACCTTTACATTGAAGATGCTGAAACCGGCTATCTCTACAATCTACATGCTTCCGCCCAATTATCAGAGCGGACACTCAGTGATAAAGACTGGAGTGAATCTGAGTTTTGGAATCATAAAGACTGGAGTGGATATTGGGTACCATACGCCGGTGAAGAAGAAACTGATGAAGGCAAGCGCACTCAATTCCTGGAAGGATCCCACAGAGAAGTTCAGGTGTTTCGAAAGAAATTTGTTGGCAACTCTTGGAATATGATGATTCGTGTCAGTGCTGTTTATCAAGACGGAGAGTATGGAGCAGAATTCTTTTATCCAGAACAAGCGGTAGATACCGATAAATCCACTTGGACAAAGTTTTCATTTTCTGAATAAAAACACCTAAACACCAACTAAGAGCGAGAAGACTAAGCGGCTATCAGAGTAGAGCCGCTTAGATGTTCATTTAAGCAATCTCACTAATCCCCATATTAATAACAATATTCAATTTAACATAATATAAGTTATGCGAACATGTTGATATGGTTAGGGTATCCTAGGGTTAGCTTGATGGGTATTTAAGAAAATTACTTTAAAGTTTGTAAGTAAATAGCTTGAATTTTAAGAAAATTACTTTAAAAGAAAATCAATTGAAATTTGATAGAGTTGGCCATCTTAAGCAAGATATTTTCTAGTTTATGAGTATAACCAATAGAAAATTATAGCTATTATTCAATTATTACGATATGTGTCTGAAAACTTACTACATTGATGGGCTATTTAGCTCCGAATTCTAGGGTTTAATAATGTCACTTGAAATCTGACTGGGTGCTAGCCAGCTTTGTACGAATTAAGTCCTCTATATCTTTCAAATGAGAAAAATCCGTTAAAATACCATTATTACGGATTTTTTAGATGCCCTGCTCCTAGGATTTATTATGGCTAAGTCGGGACAAGCTCGCGTTTTAAGTCCAGAGCAGCAGCGCTGCTTATTTGAGCAAATTCAAAAACATCGGCACCCTGAAAAAAATAACGCGATTATGCAAATCAGCTTCAAGCTGGGGCTTAGAGCACAAGAAATTACGTTACTTCAAATAAAAGAAGTAGCCAGGCTAAAGAATAATGGAAGTGATTATGATCTTTTAGAAGTTATGAGTTTGCCTGCGGCCTATACCAAAGGTGCAGATGCTATGAATCGTTCAAAAACTCAATATAAGCGTAAAACAGTATCCTTTTCAGTTCATGAGTTTAACCGAATTATTCTTCAAGTTTCAAAACTCGCAAAATCAGGCGCAGATATAAACCCTGAAGACTTTTATCCAGAATTAAAACGACATAAAGGGAAAACAAGAGACTTGCCTTTAATTAATCAATCTTTAAGAAGAGCATTAAATGAACACCTTTGCGTGCGACTTGCCAAAGCTGTAAGTTTGAAGCCGAGTGATCCGTTATTCATTACTCAAAAAGGTGGTCCCTATTCCCCTAATACCCTTCAAGAGCACATGGCTCATATGCTTCGCAATTGGGCATCGATTGAAAAAGCAAGTTCACATAGTGGTCGTAGAAGTCTTATTACGAATATTATACATGAGCAAAAACTATCGGTTAAAGTTGCACAAAAGATTGCAGGGCATGTTAACCCATCCACTACTTTGATTTATGAAGAGCCACCAGAGGAAACCATTACTGATGCATTATCGAACCTGGAAACTGATTCTTAGTCAACATTGAGCTTATTTTACTTGGTGCTAAAGTACTTCAATTACAACTAATTCACTTCAAAGCCCATAGAATTACAACTGAGTCAGTTCAAAATTCATATAGAGAAATATGTCGTATAACGACTTGATAACAGGCATTAATCATGTGACTAATAGAGCTCGGTACCCTTTCTCGACTATATATTATATGCAAGAACATGAATTGTTTTTAGAAATCATCAATCGTGATGACCCCAAACTCACCCTGGCATTTAATAAGGATGATAAATGCTGGGGTTGGTACGGTTACGATGGTATGGGTAGATATGTATTTCTTGAAATTAAGAACCAGGAAGTCCTAAACTCTGCCGAGTATTACTTTAATCAGAATTTACTTCGTAAGATTAAGGATGTATACGCTGTAGAAAATGGGTGTGAATGCACCCTGTATGAAATAGCTTAAACGGCCCCCTCAGACAGAAAATCCGTAAAAATACCATTTTACGGACTTTATATTGACCCCGCTAAGTGCAAATAGCCGCCCCGCCCTCATCAGCGCTTAGAATTCTGTGCCTCCAATGTTAGTACAATACTAAGTTGTTTGGGGTTCTGGGGCTATGTCTGTAGCCCTCTAATAACGGTGGTTATAGCGCACCTTTACTTTTGAAACATCCTTAAAGCGCACTATCTGCAACCTCATTTTAAGTCATTTAACGATCATTTCTCATAAGGATAAGTTAAAATAAGGATTGACATGGAGTTAACTCCATACGTTATCGTTTAACTTATTTATGACTTAGACAGGGAAAAAAATGCTTTACAAGCAATCATTAAAACAAACCATCACGGCGATGGGTTGTTGGCTTTTCTTGCCTGTTAGCTTATTCGCACATGATCCGATCTTTAGCCCTGGCCCTCATGTTCTGTTTAAGGATGGATTTGAAATCCACACTGAATTTGTCCGTTCCGAGCAAGGAGATGAATCCGATAGCGAGCAAGCCATTGCACTAAAGTATGGAATAACTGGTGATTGGGTGATCGGAATTGAACAGCCCTATCAGATCATTAAAGATGAATTTGGTTCCCAGAGCGGTGTTGGTGATATTCTTTTATCAACAAAGTATCGCTTTTGGCGTGAAGATACTCCTGGTGTTCAGGAATCGGCAGCGGTTTTAGTAAAAGTAAAACTGGATTCATCTAATGATGCATTAACAACCGATACAGTGGACCCAGTGTTGGGCTTTACCTACGGCTATGAAAGTCTGACATGGTATCGATTTAATCAAAACAATGACCAACTACAACGAGGTGATCGGTTGTTTGTCGATCTTGCTGGCGGATATCGCTCTCAACTAAACGATTATCGAGAAGCTGATACTGTATGGTTGCTTGAACTGAATGGTGAGTTTATAAAGCGCAACGCCTTCAACGGTCTTGATCTTAACAATACTGGTGGCAATCAGTGGTTCGTTTCTCCTGGGATCATGTTGACGTACAGAAATTTTGCCGTTAAAGCAGGGATTCAGCTCCCTGTGCTATCAAATCTTAACGGTGATCAGCCCCGCGCAGATTATCGGGCGCGTCAGGAATTTGAGTGGCATCTATAAATTAACAAGAGGTGTAGTGACTTATTAGTAATCTATTAAAGGCATTAATGAGTTTTCTGGTGGTATTTTCTGCGCTGGTATGGAGTGCGTCCGCTTTTTCTGCCTCCAAACACTATCAAATAAGAGTAGATGGATTAGCGTGTCCCTATTGCGCGTATGGTATTGAGAAAAAACTGATGAAAATTGACGGGGTAACCCACGTCGATATTGATTTAAAAAAAGGCCTAGTGATAGTGGTTGGGAATGAAACACTGGTATTAAAAGACTCACAGTTAAAAACGCTGTTTAACGATGCAGGATTTACCTTCCGTAAAATAGAAAAGGTTGAATTAATCAATAATCAATAATCGTTTCTACGGCAAGACAAGATTCACAGCTTAACAAAAGTGAAGTATAGGATGACTCGATGACTAAGAATACAACCGAAAACAAAGAAACGAGGCTGACTTGGTTAGCATTATTTAGCACCATGGGCACTCTTGTCTGCTGTGCGCTACCCATTGCTCTCGTAACTCTGGGCATGGGGGCTACTGTGGCTTCTTTAGTCAGCAGTATGCCTTTTTTGGTGACATTAAGTGAACACAAAATTTGGGTCTTTGTTATATCCGGAGCACTGCTGGCATTTTCTGCTTGGATGATTTATCGGCCTAGACGCAATTGCTCGACTGATCCGGAACTTGGCGTATTGTGCAATAAAAGTCAGCGGTGGAACCGTCGAATTTTTTGGCTATCCATCATTTTATGGTGTGCTGGCTTTTTTGCCGCATTTTTGGCGTTACCACTACAAATTTGGTTAGAAAGATAAAACTCATTTTAAAAGGTGCTGATGATTACAAAGAGGAAAAATTTATACCAGCTTTACGGTTTCACTGGCTTACATCACTGTACGAAGGGATTGTTAAGTGGACATCAAACGTCTATTTTGACAAAGAACGAGTCGAATAAAGGAGGTAACACTGGTTATGGTCATATCAATCACGATAGAATTGTTTTCAGCATCCAGTTTTAATCGCTGTAGCGCAGCTAAACAGCGCGTTCAGGCTATCGTAGATGGGCTTGGTGAATATGATGCCATTCATTATCGAGAAATCGATGTGCTTGATGAATTGGATTATACGGTGTCATTGGGAATCTTGATCACACCGGCTATCGCCATTGATGGTAAACTGGTTTTTACTGCAATGCCATCCATGGAGCAACTTCGAAATCATGTACAACAACATTTGGATGAGATATGAACGAACTCATGCTAAAAACAAACCTTAGAACCGCTAATATCTACCTAAAGACTCTTTCTTATATGAGGAGTTCTTGAATGTATCAGATAGGTGAAGTCACTTAGCAGTTTAACGTCAGTGCCGATACCTTTCGCTACTATAAAAAATTTCACTTACTTCCAGCGATCTCACCGAGTTCCCCTGGTTTACGGACGTACTGCGACAAAGACTTATCTCGGCTCAAATTTATCAAACACGCATAACGCATGTAGTTTCATCCGCTAGTTTATTGTTTGTCTGGAAAGCTCAATGAGCTATTTCAGAATAGCCGTTATTATATTTCAAATACTTCATTCACAATATATTATTAAAAAGTCTCTTCCTCATTAAACCTCATCATTAAGCTCCAGATTAATATGATTGACTGGCTCCACTGCAACCAAACCATGCTCTGAAGCATCAGTATGAGTATTGATAAATGACTCCAACTTTGGGACTAAGATTTTGGCGTATTCTGTGGTTGTATATATCTCTAGCTTCAAACCTCTAGAGAGCATATCCTCACGAAAATAATTTCGATAACTACCAAACCCACTAACTGACATCAGGGTTAGTCCCTTGATAGGAAATTGAACTAATAATTTTTCCAACTTTACCCATAACAACTCTGGAAAAATTGCTACTACTTTTACACTTTTCTTCATAAGTCTTACCTTTTATTCAAGTTTCTAAAATTCATCTCTGGGACCAGTTAACATGCACAATTTTCCAATTACCATCTGGCTTAATTAGTTCCAACGTCTCGACACTTTTTCCCTCATAAATATACACGTAATCTGCTAATGACTTGAGTGCGGCTTTGGTACCCCCACAGTATAGTGCCTTTTGGACATCAACGACAATTTGGCCAGCTTGCGAGTAAGGGCCAGACTGTATTACCTCATGTGAACCAGGAGCAACTCCTGCCATCAAGCTTGGTGATGATATATATAACGCAGTCAATAATATCAGAGCTTGCCAAGACTTTTTTTTATTAAATTTGTTGTTGTGCATATAATTAAGTACATTTTTTCTCCTTGGCAATCAGCATGAATAAGCAGAGACCTCGCTGATTATTGTTTGGGGTTAATGCGTGAGCAATTAGTTACGCCTATCTTGATGACTAGGGACTAACTAAAGATAGTCATTAAACAATCATATGATACAATTACAGTAACCAATTTTAGCTGTCATGCAGATGACCAAAAAATTACAAATCTGTAATCTCATAGTGGCAAAGGTTCTCTTTTTATTGATGTAACAATCAACGCTCTGACATCTTTGGCCTTATTTGCATAAGTATTAGTACACGGAAAGCTTGGTGGCGTGCTAGCATAAGCGCCAGACACAACTTTAGGTATTGGCAGTCATTAGCTAATTTTTTTATCTAAGCACGCTACGCATAGATTGGAGCATTGCTATTATTAATAAGACAAATCCTTTTCTAAACTCCACCACTTTAATAGCTGTTCTGGTCATGGCACTTTGGGCAATTTGCTATCCACTTATTCGACTCAGTCTGCCATATGCTCCTATAATGCTAACCGCATTCCTTAGATCCGTGATAGCAGGAATTACTCTGCTTTGTATTGCTAGACTTCTGAACCGCCCCTTGCCCAAAGGAATAAAAGAATACGGTTACATCATAGCCATTGGCATCACTGCAACCAGTATCGGTTTTTGGGGAATGTTTTACGCAGGGAGCTTAATAACACCGGGCTTGGCTACCGTGATTACGAATACACAGCCATTGATAGCTGGCATTCTTGGATGGTTCTTTCTGAAGGAGCGCATAGGAAAGTTGGCTTTATTTGGTACAATACTCGGATTTACAGGTGTTATTATCATTAGCGTAGAAAGTTTTTTGACAGTTGGGAGCCAACCTGTAAGTGGTATTTTATTTGTTCTTATTGCAGCTTTAGGTATTGCAATCAGTAACGTTCTACTAAAAAAAATGGCCAATAGTATCAACATTCTCTATGCCATGGGTTTTCAACTATTGCTGGGGTCAATTCCTTTAGGGTTGATCACGGTATTTCAAGTTCCCTTGTTACCCTTTTCTTTTAATTGGGACTATACTTGGATATTGCTCGCATTAGCGCTACCGGGAACTGCCCTGCCATTTATTCTGTGGTTCTGGTTGATGGACAAGGCTCCACTCTATAAACTGAATATTTATAGTTTTTTAACTCCAGTTTTTGGGCTTTATTTTGGCTTAGTATATTTTTCCGAATCCCTATCTTTAGTACAATGGTTGGGTATACTTATGATCATAGGCACAATACCGCTTGTAATATTATCATCCAGAAACCGGATAGTTTGAGGATATAGGAAGCCAGCTATGGCTAACGCTCAAATCAACTCATACTAAAAAAGAATATGCTTACAGCCATCGTTTTAAGATTATTGCAAGCAGCTCCAAACAACGCGACTTTAACCCACGCCGCTCCCAATTTCTAGATAATATGAACTCCGACTGTGATAAATCTTGTAAGAACTGCTCTTTTAGTTCTGCCGCCAATTTCCGATCTGTAGCTTCTAGATTAATTTCGTAATTAATAAATAAACTACGATAGTCAAGGTTAGCAGTTCCCACTATAATCCAGTCATCATCAATAACAACAGTTTTTGCATGTAGCACTCTTGGAAGGTACTCATAAACCCTTACTCCGAACGCAAATAAAGAAGCGTAAACATGGTGAGCGGCCCAGCTTGTAATACGCACATCACTCTTACGAGGGAGTAATAATCTGACGTCCACACCGCGCTCTGCGGCCTTGCGTAATTGTTCAAGCGTATAACTGTCGGGGACAAAATATGGTGTTGTAAGATAAATATACTTTTTGGCATTCGCAAACGCACCACTATATATGCATCGAAGACGGTGACGACAGGTCCGAGTATGATTGTGTAGCAGTCTACCGCCCTGCTGCTCCTGCTCCTGCTCGGGTAACCAATACAGGCGACGTTGCCAAAATGAGTCAAACAACTGTGAAGCCACCTCAACAAGTGGTCCTCTGATGCTTATATGAGTATCTCGCCAACGCAAATCTCCATACATAGCTTGAGAGTTTTCTTTATGAATATTGAATCCACCAAGAAAGGCAACATGGTTATCTACTACAAGTAACTTGCGATGATTTCGTCGATTATAGCGCCAAGGTTTGTGCCAACTCCAACGGTGAAACCAATGAAGCTCAACATAGTTGCTACGTAGTTGGTGTTGCATTTTACGCGAAAACCAAAATAATGAACCTGCCGCGTCTATATGAACCCTTACCTTGATACCAGCCCTAGCCCGTTCAGCAAGTGCCTCGCAAAATTGGCTCCCTATCGAGTCATCAGAAAAGATATAGCTTTCAAGCCTTATAGCTTCTTTGGCTCCAGTTATTGCGGTCAACATGGATGAGTATAGATCATCACCTTCTGTAAATAACTGAAAGCTATTAACAGAGGGTGAAGTCGATATCTCACCTTTATTGGGGGCGCATTTTTTTTCACAGCTAGTACTTTTCATTTATAGACCTATGTTATCACCCTGAAGCATTCAGCTCGCTCACGAAAAAGAAATCAGTGGGACAGTCTATGACCATTTTCACTGTCTAGGTTCATTTCTTAAGAGTCTTTGACAAATCGCTGTATGAACGCTGTCGGTATCCGAGTGATTTGCTTTTAACAGCCCCTGTGTGTCCAATGTACCACCGTGATTAATGAATCCAAAATAGAGAGTTTTGCTGATCCCGAGATCTAAAGGCCGACAAATGCCTGCCAGAGTTTCAGGTCGCATGTGAGCGACGAATACACGTAATGCTATATCTGGTGGAAACAAATTTTCTCGAGTAACATCGTCGACTATGAAAGAACTTTCCAGCGAATCTCTTGCATTGCGGAAACGTCCTGGCTCGATCATATAGGTGACACAACTTTTGACTCCTGCCGCACTAAGCCGCTGATGCACCTCGAAGCAAACGCGCAATTGGTAGGCACCAACAGCAACCAGCTGTATATCACCTTCCCCAAATAGGGTGAATGCACCATACTGCAACAGCATTTTGGTCTGTTCAGGAGTAAAAAATGTTTCCAGCGACTGTTTGGGTATAGTGAGCGCCCAGATCTGCCCCCTAGTTCTATAACACTCACGAATACAAGCAATCGCTGTATTGCTGTCACCAGGATATATAGCCCGGGAAGTATCACTCATTTCACCTAAAAAAGCTTCGCCAAAAGTTGGATCCTGATGGGATTGTTCGTTTTTACCATTTTCCCAAAGGTGAGATGTTACAATAACGGGCACAGAAAGCCATTGCGGCTGTCGGTTCAATACCTTTTGATGACGAACAAAAATAATCTCCTGCCGTAAAGCGCCCAGCATTTTCACGGCGAAAGCTTCATAAGATACAACCAGATTGATTCCCCCCTTATTTGCTAAAGCAGCACTGACAACCGCCTCTTCATTCAGGGCGGTAATTACCCCACCATGTATCGACTCTGCAACCCCTTTTTCTGGTGTTAATACCCGATGATTCAAGTAGTCTAGTGTTAGGTTCATAAGGTTGCTCCGTAGCTCATCTGGATTGCCCAAACGAGGCCTGAGCTCAGGATTAGCTTCCAGAAGAGCGCGTACCTCACGATCCACTGCAATCATAGGTGATTCGAGCTTTCCGACTTGCAGCCAGCCAGCCTTCGGTACCTCATTAATATGCGGATTACGTTGTGTCAGGGCATGATCTTTTTCCCTGACCCGCAGATCAATATCATGAGTGAGGAATGCACTAATTGCTAAGTCAAGTTCAATTTTGGGTACATATAACTGTTGCGCATACTGGTTGAAGTATGTCCGGGACTTAGCATCGTATCTAGGGTTTGCAGGCAAAGGTGTACCATGAGAGGCATTGGTTCCTGCACCATAAAACCCGTATCCTTTTACTGTTTCCGCGATCAGATAAGGTAGCCTTACTGGGTAATGCATTTGATCAGAAGCAATCTGTTCTGCACAAGCCGAGAGTCTATTTTCTGATTCAAAGATTCCCCAAATAAATGCTGCAGGATCCCTACCATCAATTGTTATTGGGCTAAAACCATTATGCTGTAAATGATTGTAGAACCACTCGAGCCCCCCTTGTTGGTACATGATGGAGCGTTGATCAATCCGGCGACCATTGGCAATCATCACAGGCGTAACCAAACCACAGTCCTCCGCTCTCCACCAGCGAGGAGCCCAGTCACTGCCTCGCTGCTCCTCAAACGCTCCATCACTAATAAAGGCAACTAACCGCTCACCTGGTAACGGCATATGAACATACTGCAGCTCAGCAAACCCAAGATATCCACCTTCGATCAACCCGCCTGCTGTGTGTGGGCTCACATGACTGCCTAAAGGCGCCTCAGGACGTCCATCTTCATCAGTAGCATAGCCATAAAAGTCTCGCACCAAACGAGATAACCCTTGCTCGTTAAGTGAATAGCGCTCCTCTTGCTCTTTATACACATTGCCTAGCAAAACATTGACTGCGTCAATTGCAGCCACACAGTGCCCCTGTCCCATCAACCAGCTTCTGGTATGGCCGGCTAGCACGTTAGCTGCAAGGTATCCCACATAACCAGGAACCATATTAAGCGATCCCCCAGTGTGTCCCTGAGGGTTCTCTTTGAAATCTTCGTTGTTAAGCTCATGTCCATCCAGATATACATTTCTAGCATAAGTCATATGTGTAACCAGCCACATGGAAGCACTCGCCAGTCGATCAGCGGCACACAATATAGCTACAATATCCTCAAATCTTGCATATCGTCCATGACATAGTAACTGCTGGCATAAGTCGAAAACTCGTACCTGGGTTTCGTCGGTATGTCGGATAACACCGTATCCTTTGGCCCAGCGCGCAAAAGCTGGATAATGTGAACGATACAAGTTCGCACGCTGTTGAATGCGATGTAGGTCTTGTTCATTAATTGGGTACATCAACTTCCCCTTTATTAGAGTTTGTAAAACCACTTGCAGCGAGCAACAGACTGCAACATGGTTTGATGTTCGTTACCTTTCATGATCCAACATTGGACACCTTGGTTATTATCTACGGACAAGCACAAGGCTTGGCGATTACCAAGAGTTGTTGGTAACTTCTCAGTCTGCGGCTCTATGACGTGAATGTTGAAAAATTCGAGTTCTCGCAGTATGCGCAAACAAAGTGATACTGCATTCTCAGCAATACCACCGCTGAGGACAATGCCATCAAGCCCACCCAGCAAAGCAATATAACTACCTAAGGTTTTTCGGATTCGGTGGAGGAAGAGCTCAACAGCTAATAGAGCTTGTGGCGATGTGCTACTCAATAAATCTGCCATATTCCCACTCTCACCTGATACCCCAAACCACCCAGACTGATTATTTAAGATCTCTTCAGTTTCAAAGGGAGTCCAACCTTCACGCTTCTGTAGCCATGTCAGAAGGCCGGGATCTAAGTCACCACAGCGGGTACTCATAAGCAATCCTTCACTCGGAGTAAATCCCATGGTTGTCTCAATTGGTCGGTTATCGAGTATCGCGGCCATAGAACAACCACTACCTAACTGCATGGTCACTAAGCGACGAGAGTTAACTTTTAGCGAAAATTCAGACGTAGTCGATTGCCAGAAATCCAACATGCCAGCATGTGCAAAACCGTGGAAGCCGTAGCGCCGTAATGAATATTTATTCTGCAAGGACATTGGCAATCCAAGCAGCTGTGCCGTTAGCGGCAACTCATGGAAAAACTCGGTATCAAAAACGGTGATAATTTTTGCTTGAGAATCTAATTGCAACAGTTGAACAATACATTTCAAGCTTAGTTTGTTATGAAGAGGTGCCAGATCAGCTAACGACTCCAGAGACCTTAAAGTACTTTCAGTGATCAAAGTTGGCTTGAATAAACTGGGGCCACCATGAACAAAACGGACAATATAAATTGAGATGCCTGCTGTATTTAGAGATTGTAATAGCGATGATATCTCATCGGCTTTACACTGCCCCTCTGCGCTGACATCAACTGTTGTTATAGAGTCGTATATTGCCCATTTAAGCGTGGCACTTCCTGGATTAATAATGCCTATAGCCGAAGTTTTCATGGGGTTTATTCAATCGAATCAATTTTGCATCAGCGAAGTTTGTTGTAACATACTGCCAGTAGCCAACCGGAAAATCCAGCCAGAAGCATCCAGCCAACCAACCCGTAAACAACTCCTTTTAGTGTAAGTTGCCATCCCATCTGTGACCAATCACCATGTATCATGTGACCAGTAATACCCAACATCAGAGACGGCATAAGCCAGACTAACAGACTACAAATCAGCCACACCAACCCAAATGAAATAGCCGTAGCCAAACCAAATTTCAGTTCATTGATTTTCATGATCTTTCTCCTTAGGTTATCTTACAACCTTCTTGCTTGCCAAACTGATTAAGCACTATTTACAAGTCATTTAATCGATTAAATCCCTTCGTCATAAACATAGCATCATGCTCTTCTAGCTCCAAAATATTTTGTAGCAACTCTTGGGCGCTTGGCGCGACAGTACGCGCGGATAGGTTCTTGTATAGCTCAATTAATTGTTTATTAATGTGCAGAATTTCAGTAATGATCTCATCAAGATCTAGCTCAGCAAAGGGCCGGTCACAGTTGCTATATCTATGAATTGGGTGGTTTTCTAAATATTCATAACACCAAGTGTCAAGTGCTTTAATGTCACTGTCTATTTCAGATCTATTCAGCGCCTTTGATAAGGACATCTCGTGCATAGCTAAATAGTCTAGGAACAGCTTTGCTCGAATATTCTGATTATCTTTGGCGCAATGGCTTAAGCAATTGGAAAGGTGCTGGTGAAACTCACTGGTCCAGTGCAGTACATCTTTTAAGGTTTTAATATTCATCCTTTGATCTCCTAAATTTCTAAACATGCAATGTTCTATGATAACTTGCGACACCGACCTCAAAATGGGTCTCGCTCTGCAAGTAATTTCGCATAGACTCTAGCGCCTCTGGATCACCGTGGATTAACTGGATAGATAATTGCTTTTTAAGGGCTGAGCTTTTTAGCCACTGTTCGATTTCAACATAATCTCCATGTCCAGAGAGATGGTGTAACACTTCCACCTTCGCCTTTATTGGTATCCATTTACCATGAATTTTTACCGTTTCAGCTCCATCTAACATTTTAGCGCCTCGTGTACCGCCAGCTTGATAACCACTGAAAAGAACGGTTGTTTTTGAATCTCCCAGCAATCGTTTAAAGTGATGTAATATCCTACCGCCACTAGCCATGCCGCTACCTGCAATAATGACATGGGGATAATGCTGTTGAGCTAACGCTTTGGAATCCTCTACACTTCGGGTATAAGTTGTCGTTTGACACATACGGTGGCACTCCTCATCAGTCAATCGATGCAGTTTGCTATAATGGCAATAAATATCAGAGACATTGATTGCCATGGGACTATCAAGATAGATTGGTAATTTTGGAATATCACCCGATTTCATCAGTGTAGTGAGCATATGTTGTAATGTTTGAGCCCGGCCCACGGCAAAGCTAGGTATCAGCACAGCGCCTCCTCTTTGCGCTGCTTCATTAACTATTTTTGCAAGCTGTTTATAAGGATTTTCGGTATCATGACGTCTATTACCGTAGGTTGATTCAAGGAGCAATAGATCTAGATCTGGAAGTGGTTTGGGAGGAAGTGTCAATATATCATCTGGACGCCCAACATCGCCGGAAAAACCTATTCGCTTTCCTTCGGCCTCAAGAATCACGCTACCTGCACCTAAAATATGGCCGGCTGATTGTAGATGAAACGACAAGTCGCCAACCACTATAATTTCACCAAATTCCAACGATTGAAATAAGGTCATAGACTCTTCGGCTGTAGCTCTGTCATAAAGCGGTTGTGGATGAGCGTGTTTGCCTAATTTATGTTTTGAATAATATTTTGCATCCTCTTCCTGTATGTGCCCACTATCAGCAAGCAGTATGGCGCATAAATCTTTAGTAGCATGGTGTGTATAAACTGGTCCTCTGTATCCTTGCTTGTATAATGCTGGGATATAGCCAGAATGATCCAGGTGTGCATGAGTTAAAATTACGGCATCCAATGATTTAATATCAAAAAGAGGCTCCTGCCAGTTACGTTCACGCAACCATTTATAGCCTTGAAATAATCCACAATCAACCAGTACACGACTAGTAGTGGTTTCTACCAAAAATTTTGAGCCGGTAACTGTTTCAGTGCCGCCGAGGAAAGTGATTTTCATTTATTGAGCTCCTGTATTTGCAAGCTGCTTAGGATGGGCTCTATCAGTAACAGTGTCACGTCAAACACATTAGATGTGTGAGGAAGTGTGTTGCTAGTAAAGAGTTTCTGCAATCCCGATTGTAATAGCCGTATATCGCTGTCATCAGCAAACAAACCATGAATGGCAGCACATTGAATGTCCTTTATATCTTGCTTTTGTAATGCTTCAACACATTTTAAAATGGTCTCTCCACTTGAAATAACATCATCTATGATGACTGCCGTTCGATGCTTGTGCAGAGCTATATCGGGTAAGGTTACTTCGACTTCGAAATCACCATAGCGATGCTTTTCACCAATGACATAAGGATGACCGCTGTACCGAGAAATATCAGAAACCCACTGCTCGCTTTCTGTATCAGGCCCCACCAGTAGCACATCATGTTTTTGTTGTAGCCAATCGGCTAGGGCTGGAGCCCCTTGAACCACTTGAGTTGGAACATTGTATATTTCATTCAGTGAGTAATAACGGTGTAAGTGTGGATCAACAGTCACTAACCAGTCGATATGTTGTGAGAGTGTCCGAGCAAACAGTCGTGATGTCACTGCTTCGCCTTCAACAAACCGACGATCCTGCCGCATGTATGGTAGATACGGTGTAACCAGTCCTATAGATTTGGCACCCAGTTCGCGTAACGTGTCCAGCAAAAAAATGAGTGGAAGATATTTCGCGTTTGGCCGCGATAAGTCTGCTAACAATATGCAAGGAGTATCTGTTACGGTTGAGTCGATTTTCAGATAAGACTCTCCATCAGGAAAGAGTCGTTTTGTATATTGTCCTTTGATTAAATTTAATTCACGGCAAAGCGAATTTGCAAGAGGGTGTTCCTCAAGTGAAAATAATATCGGGTTCGTTTTTCCTTTCATTGTAACCTCCCGCTAATTGAGAATATATCAGTATTATCATTGTAATACGACATCGCATATTCGAGCTCACCTTGACTGTCGCTAAACAAAGTAAATAAAGGTGTTTGGGAGGTAACACTATCGCCAACATTGGAATGGAGTCTAAGGCCGGACACTGGAGTAAATGGTGCTCCAGCTAGTTTAGCAAGTCGTGCCAGTTTCCGATTGTCAATAGCCACAATAGTGCCACTTTTACTTGAGGGTTGAACATGCTGAAACCGTGAAGAGGGAAGTGACTTTCCCCCGCCTTGTGCGCTAAGAATACGTTTGAATTGTTCATAAGCTTTGCCACTTTCCAGTATCGACGTAGCTCTTTCTAGTCCAGAAGCAAGGCCACAGTTTTCGGCCAGATCAAGTAAGTGAGAAGCTAATAATAAAGCTCGTTCACGTAGTTCCTGGGAGGCGTCCTGTTGACGTTTGAAGATGGCAAGTAGATCACGAGCTTCTTCAACGGGGCCGATACCAGAACCAATGGGCTTGCTTCCATCAGTAATAATGCAACGAACGTGGATACCACACGCAGCTCCGACCTTGGTAAATAAATTAGCTAATCGCTCAGCCGATTCACGCTTTCGAACTTTGGCTGTGTCACCTACGGGTATGTCAATAATGGTATGTGTAGAGCCAGCAGCAATCTTTTTAGATAGAACTGAAGCAATCAGCTGACCTTCACCATCCAAGTCTAGAGCACGTTCAATTCTGATTAACAGATCGTCGGCAGGACTTAAATTGACTGCACCACCCCAGCACAGGCAAGCGCCCGTTTCCTGAACTACACGTTGAATAGCGGAAAGATCGAGATTTACTTCGGTTAGGGTTTCCATGGTGTCAGCTGTGCCAGCTGGAGAAGTGATAGCTCTTGATGAAGTTTTTGGCATGATATGGCCTGCGGCACTAACAATAGAAACAACGAGAGGGGTCGTTCGATTACCCGGAATACCCCCGATACAGTGTTTGTCTAAAACCTGATCGTATTTGGGCCAACGTAAACTTTTACCAGCATTTACCATAGCCTTGGTCAAGTCAATGATTTCATCGGGTAGCAACCGACCACCAGCGCACACAGTCAAAAAGCTTGAGATCTCGATATCACTATATAGGTGCTCACTGATATCAGTAATAATCGCCTGTAGTTCCGTATAGTTAAGCGTGTTACCAAAAACCTTTTTGCGTAGAGCTGTCAACGAGCTGACCACATCAGCATGCCCCACTGTTACCATCTCATTCAAATCCGGTTTAAGTCGTTGCATGGCAACCTTCGACAAGCCTACATACCCTTGTTCTAATACATGGTTATCAACAACGTTGAGGCTTGCCACTATTGAGAGGGTTGAAGAACTAACAGTTATTCGCGAACTAGATGTGAAACCTTCTGAGCGACAAATATGGCAATCCTCACGCATATAAATCACTGGCTCCTGATGAGTGTTAATTCCAATGTCGACAACTTTCAGCTGGTTATGACTTCCTTTATTCACCTGACGAATCATTTTTGCTTTTTCCTTGGTATCCGAGGTGAACTATGGCAACTCCACGGTTTATGATTAGCATTGTCTTTAACATTTTGGTCGACAAACTTGTAATAATCTTCTTTGAAATGTGTCCACCATCCATGACTCACTTCAACACCATTTTTCTCCATTATCTCTTCAATAAGATCAAGGCTTAGCCGCGAAGCATCATAAGCGAGGCTCAGTACCTGAGATGCTTCATCAAAGGATATATGATCCAATCCGTACAACTGGTCTATCGTTTGAATAGCTGCCTCTATGCATTGCTCAGCACAGGGTTCAAGTTTCAGATGTCTAGCGACTAAGTTGATTTCTGAAACGCCGAGTCGATGTTCTTGATGTTTCATACTTTAGCTCCTTAAGGTTTGCGAATACCGCATCACTTGATCTAACCAGTTACTCTGAGCCACTTACCTCTTTGCAACAGTCCACTACCATAATCAAGTTTGATGAGATGTAAATAACGGAATCCAGCTAGGCGTCCGTCGCTTGTACTCTATATAATCTGCGCCAAACTCCTGTTGTGCCACCCGCTCTTCACGTTTTGCGAGGTGAACATAAACCAAAACCAGAACCGGAAACATGATCAAGGTTGGTAACGTTGGCCATTGCAATAGAAATCCGAACATAATCATAATGAATGCAAGATATTGTGGGTGGCGGCAACGCGCATACCAGCCAGTGGTGGCCAATGAGCGGGTTTGTTGTGCCTTGTGTAGAACGTTCCATGCCGAGGCCAATAAGAAGAAACCGAGTATAATCAGGATATTACTGGCAATATGCAATGGATCCCAATGGGGATTGCCTTCAATACCTAAAAGGGTATGCAGTAGATGGCCGTTCTCATGGGAAAGGAAATCAATATCAGGATACTTTTCAGTTAACCAGCCTGAGAGAAAATAAATAGTTAGTGGGAATCCGTACATCTCGGTAAACAAGGCAATAACAAATGCAGAGAAGGCACCAAAGCTACGCCAATCAGTTTTTGTTTTCGGCTTGGTAAAACTAAATGCAAAGAAAATAAATATTGCTGAATTGAGTATTACTAGTGTCCATAGGCCATAACCTGACTCTCCGTGCATTATTTTTCTCCTATTCTCTGTTGGGGTTAATCATGATGAGGATGTTCTTGCTCTCGGCGACCCTTTTCTAAGCCACATTGATTGGCATCTTGCTTGGACTCGTCCTTATACTGGTCATGGCGGTTATCGTGCCCTCCGTGTCCACCATGCATAAACAAATGCATAAATAGACAAGCCAAAAGAATCAGGAAGGGTGAATACTGCCAGACATGTTGTCTGTGCTCGACTAGTAAAAAGTAGGTTGCTGCAGCTATTAGCCCTAGGGCGGCTAAGCCTTTTGGGGTAAACCAGAATGATTTTTGTATTGCCATATCACACCTCAGTTGTGTTACTAAAAATCGTTGTCCGTTGCTCTGTTTTTCTCATGAACCCGCGGTAAATCATTGTTCGGTACAATTCTTCGCTATCAGTATTTACATACCCTGTATCGACAAACAGCTGCACTACCTGCTCTTCCTCAGTGTATATCTCCTTTTGAATACGCCTGATCAAGTGGTCTTCGAAAAAGCTATTTAAATAATAGCCTCGACTACGGACCGGGTGTAGGGTACATCGTCTTATCCCGTTTATTATCAAGGCTTTTTCTGCTACTTTCCTCATTATGTTATTGCGCTACAATTTGTCCGCGGTACATCTGCATCTGACAATGAAAGTCGTATTCGCCCGCTTTCAAGCTGGACAATTGGATTGTTTTTATCTTATTCAGCGGCAAAGTCTCGCTGATTTGCAGCTTAGGAATCAACAAAGTTTCAGAGCATGGTGATTGATCCTTGCGGATAAACTTGATTTCAACCACAGAACCAGCTGGAACTTTAATGCGCGACGGTGAGTAGGTACCGTTTTCCACGGTAATAAGCAGATCGTTGTCACCTAGCACGGCTTCTTTTGGCTTGTAAAGCCAGAACCACCACATAATCAGGGCAATTAACACCAAACCTGTAATATTGATCAATAACATGTTGCTTTCCTTCTACTCTTGAAATTAGTGTTCCTGCGCTTTAAATAAACGCAGTCGGTTGGCATTAGTCACGACGGTTAGTGATGAAAATGCCATCGCAGCTCCTGCGATAACAGGGTTTAGTAACATGCCCAAAAACGGATACAAAACTCCAGCCGCGAAGGGCACACCAGCCACGTTATAGATAAAGGCACCGAATAAATTCTGTTTAATATTGCGCAATGTCGCCTTGCTAACAGCTATGGCATCGGCAAGGCCGTGCAGCGAACCGCGCATCAAAGTGATGTCCGCACTTTCAATGGCCACATCAGTACCCGTACCGATGGCAAAACCGACATTAGCAATCGCTAAAGCAGGGGCATCATTGATGCCGTCACCTGTCATACCTACTACTTCGCCTTCCATTTGCAACTCTTGCACCTTCTTGGATTTTTCTTCGGGCAATACTTCGGCAAAAAATTCTTTTATACCCGCTTTTTCCGCTACGGCTTTGGCTGTGGCTCGATTATCACCAGTAAGCATAACCACCCGGATGCCGTTATGCTGGAGGCGCTTAATGGCAGCAATTGAGTCTTCTTTGATAGGATCGGCCACGGCAATAATGGCTGCTAATTGATTATCTACCGCAAAATACATTGGTGTTTTTGCATCGGAAGCCAATGATTGAGCTTTTTCAATGAAGGTTCCAAGATAAATATTTCGTTCGTGCATGAGTTTTTCATTGCCAAACAACAGAGTTTTACCCTCCACTTCGGCCTGCACCCCATGTCCGGCAATGGCGTTAAAATTGGATACCTTGCCAGTTTCGATACCTCTATCCTTAGCACTCTCTACAATAGCCATAGCTAAAGGATGCTCAGAGCCTGACTCAAGCGTTGCAGCCAACCGTAAAACGGACTGCTGATCATGCTCACCGGCCACCAGCACATCGGTGACCTTGGGAGCTCCCAAGGTAATGGTACCGGTTTTATCAAGAACCATTGCCGATATCTTCGATGCCATTTGCAAGGCTTCTCCGTTACGAATTAATACACCTGCCTCCGCTGCCTTACCTACACCCACCATCACCGACATTGGTGTTGCCAGTCCCAGCGCGCAGGGGCAAGCGATAATCAAGACCGTAGTAGCTGATACAATGGCGAAAGCTACTGCCGGTTCAGGTCCAAAATTAAGCCAAGTCAAGGCGCTTATTACAGCAATAATCATAACCACCGGTACAAAATATGCTGAAATCACATCAGCTAGGCGGCCAATAGGAGGTTTAGAATTTTGCGCGCGCTTTACCATATTGATAATCTGCGCTAATGCAGTGTCTTTGCCAACCCGCGTAGCTTTAAAAAGAATCGAACCAGATTTATTAATGGTGCCCGCTGCTATGGTATCACCCTGGCTCTTTTCAACCGGCATTGGCTCGCCAGTTAGCATTGATTCGTCAATTGCTGTATGCCCTTCAATCACCTCTCCATCAACAGGAATTTTTTCACCCGGACGTACCCTCACTACATCATCTATTAAGACCTGGTCAATGGCGATATCCAACTCTTTGCCATCACGGACCACTCGAGCCGTTTTTGCCTGCAGTCCGATCAGTCTCTTGATAGCATCCGAAGTCCGACCACGTGCTTTAATTTCCAGCGCTAGACCAAGGTCAATCAAGCCTATAATTATCGCAGTAGCCTCGAAGTAAACATGGCGTGCCTGATCGGGTACACTGCCTGGAAAAAATACCACTACCATTGAGTACAACCATGCAGTGCCGGTTCCAAGCGCTATCAGCGTATCCATATTGGCGGAATGATTAAGAAAGGACTTCCAGGCACCGACAAAAAAATGTTTACCAGAAAAGTAGAGAACACCAAATGTCAATATGCCCACTATTAGCCACGCTATACGCTCTGTTGTAGTGTTAACGTTAACTTCACCAGTAATTAGTGCGTAGGCCATTAAGGGGATACCCAGTGAGAGGGCAATCCAAGTTTCCTTCACCAAACGCTTATAATAAACTTGATCGGCTTTTTCTTTTTCCTTTAATGCATCATCTTCGCTCTCAATAGCGGTAAGTTTGGCATTATAACCGGCCTTTTCTACCGCCTTAATTAAAGCAGATGCCTCTACATTGCCAGTCACGCTTACTGTACGCTGAGCAAAATTCATCTCAGCACTCTCAACTCCAGGAATAGCCAACAATGCCCTTTCAATTTTTCTGACGCAGCTACCACAACTCGCTCCTTCAACCAACAGTTCCAACATACCGACCTGAGCACCCTGCTCTTCGCTTTTCACAGTCACAAAGGAACTGATATTTTCTTGCCTATGTTCTTTCATACTGATGCATTCTCCACTTGTCGAGCACTAAACTCCTCAATTAAATAACAGATCATTTTTCCTGTAGGAGCTTGATCTGGTTTATCTTTCCAAATCTTTAGTGCAGTTTTTATCTTTGTTCTGAGTAAAGCAGTTTCACGAAATCTCTGCTCGGTTCCACGTAATCTAAGTTCCATTATCCTCCTTGTTGTTGGGCAAGGAGTTTTTTGCATATCGGCCTCCTTAAGAATCTGACCAATATCGTTAACCGAAAAACCTATCTGTCTGGCGCTCAGAATAAAGCGAAGCCTTTGCCAGTCTTTCTTGCAAAACTCTTTATACCCATTTCTTGGGTTTTTGATGGGTTTCAAATACCCAATCCGAGTGTAATAACGTACCGTGTCCGGTGTTATATCAAGGCTGGTGGCTAGCTCTCTTACTCGCATAACTATTCCTCTAAAACAGGACTTATATTTTTAAATCCCTGAAATTAAGTGTCGCTTGACAGTCTACTACCTGCGTGCAGCACATAGGTCAACTGCAATAACTCAGAAGACATACACGATAGAAATAAACAGCACCTGACTCTAATCTTCTGCCTCTTATAGTAACGTGTAAGCAACACCTTCCTTTTGATCTAGATCATTGCTCCTGATACAATTCTTAAGATTGACAACACATGCTTTCCTGATGGTGCGTCCTTGCACCTGAATAAAAGCACTAATCACGTAACACACGTTCACGCCACAAAAAGTAAACTGCTGGTAATACCAGCAAAGTCAAAAGAACCGCACTAAGCATGCCACCAACCATAGGTGCTGCAATACGACTCATTACTTCTGAGCCAGTACCACTACCGTACATGATCGGTAATAAGCCAACAACAATTGCCGCCGCTGTCATCATCACTGGTCGTACACGTTGCCCTGCACCATGCAACACTGCATGATGCAACTCATCTCGTTTTGGTGTAGTACCTTCAGCTTCACATTCTATCTGCATGCGGACATAAGCCTGATTAAGATATACCAGCATAATGACACCAATCTCCACCGCAACCCCAGCGAGAGCAATAAAGCCTACTCCCACGGCCACTGAAAAGTTATAGCCAAGTAGATACATAAGCCAGAAAGAGCCAATCATGGCCAACGGTAAAGTACCCATAATAATGGCTACTTCAGCAAAACTTCGGAAGTTCATATACAGCAATACTATAATGATGAGTAAAGTCAAAGGCACAACATAGGTTAGCTTTTCTTTGGCCCGAAGCATGTATTCGTACTGACCAGACCAGGTCACAGAGTAACCTGCCGGCAAATCTAGCCGTTGCTGAACAGTTTCCATTGCAGCTTTCACGTACGTTCCTACGTCCACATTCTCAATATCCACAAAGGTCCAGCCATTAAGCCGTGCGTTTTCACTTTTAATGGCTGGAGGACCGTCCTCAACGTAAATTTTCGCCACATCTGCTAACGCGATACGTTGACCGCTGGATGTAACTATCGGTAATAATCCGATCTGCTCCGGTGAGTTGCGATAGTCTTGTGGATAGCGCAGGTTCACTGGATACCGCTCCAAACCTTCTACTGTCTGTGTCACATTCATGCCACCTATAGCGGTTGCAACTACTTGTTGTACATCAGCAATATTGAGTCCATATCTGGCTGCTTTCTCGCGCTGAATGTCTACCTTAATGTAGCGTCCGCCAGCTACTCGCTCAGAATAGACAGAGGCGGTACCGGGTACATCCTTTAGAATCTGCTCCAGTTGCTGGCCAATTTGTTGAATTTCTTTTAGTTCCTCACCCGCGACCTTTATACCTACTGGTGTTTTGATACCGGTAGCAAGCATATCGATGCGGGTCTTGATTGGCATTACCCAAGCGTTAGTTAAACCAGGAAATTTTATCAGCGCATCCATTTCCTTTTTGAGCTTATCGGTAGTCATACCCTCTCGCCATTCGTTCTTGGGTTTCAGTTGTATGAACGTTTCAATCATAGTTAGCGGTGCAGGGTCAGTAGCTGTTTCAGCACGGCCAATCTTTCCAAAGACTGTTTTAACTTCAGGGATAGTGGCAATCAACTTATCTGTTTGTTGCAGAACTTCACGAGCCTTACCAATCGACAAACCTGGATAGGTAGTAGGCATATACATTAAGTCTCCTTCGTCCAAGTTAGGGATAAATTCGCTCCCAATTTTATTGACTGGCCAGAACCCTACTAAAGTTAATAATAAAGCTAGGGCTAATGTTACTTTGGGAAAGCGTAGGACTGTTTTTAATGCGGGCATATAGAGCCCCGTGAGAACCCGATTAATGGGGTTTTTGTTTTCAGGTAATATCTTTCCGCGGATAAAGTACCCCATCAGTACAGGAACTAGCGTTACTGCAAGCGCAGCACTGGCTGCCATCGCATAAGTCTTGGTAAATGCCAAAGGGCTAAACATTCGCCCCTCTTGAGCTTCCAAGGTAAAGACCGGAACAAAACTCACTGTGATAATCAACAAACTAAAGAATAATGCAGGCCCCACTTCAGCAGCCGATTCTGTTACTATTTGCCAACGGTTTTTGTCTGTTAGCGGAGTTCTCTCCATGTGTTTGTGCATGTTCTCAATCATCACAATAGCACCGTCGATCATAGCCCCAATGGCAATAGCAATACCTCCCAATGACATGATATTGGCATTTAACCCCTGCCAATGCATAACGATAAAAGCTGTCAGAATTCCGACCGGTAAGCTAATTATCGCAACCAAAGAAGAACGAATATGAAATAGAAAGATCATGCATACTAAAGCTACTACTAAAAACTCCTCGAGTAACTTATGCCAAAGATTTTCGACTGCTCGTTCGATTAGTCCTGAGCGGTCATAAACGGTAACCACTTCCACGCCCTCGGGCAACCCAGCCTTAAGTTTCTCAAGTTTAGCTTTAACACCATTGATAGTTTTCTGCGCGTTTTCACCCATACGCATCACAACGATGCCACCAACGGTTTCACCCTCACCGTTGAGTTCCGCTATACCACGGCGAATCTGTGGCCCTACTTCAATTTCTGCTACGTCCCTTAGTAGTAAAGGCGTACCATTACTGTCAACCCCAAGCGGGATGGTTGCCAAATCTTCAATTCCTTGAATATAACCACTTGCACGTATCATATATTCGGCTTCTGCCATCTCTATCACTGAGGCCCCCACTTCCTGATTACCACGTTTAATTGCTGTTTGAATATGAGATAGAGGGATACCGAAAGCACGTAATTTCTCAGGGTTTACTTTTACCTGATACTGCTTGACCATACCGCCAAGTGAAGAGACTTCTGAAACACCTGGAACGGTTTGTAACTCGTACTTCAAAAACCAGTCCTGCAGACTACGTAACTGGCTAAGATCGTGTTTACCGGTGCGGTCAACCAAAGCGTATAAGTAAACCCAACCAACACCGGTAGCATCCGGGCCCAATTGTGGGCGGGCGCTGGTTGGTAATGTTGGTGCAACTTGTGACAGATACTCCAGGACTCGTGAGCGCGCCCAATAAGCATCTGTGTCTTCATCGAAGATAACGTACACATATGAATCACCAAAGAAGGAATATCCACGTACAGTCACAGCACCGGGGACTGAAAGCATAGAGGTGGTAAGAGGGTAAGTTACCTGATCCTCCACTACCTGTGGTGCTTGGCCGGGATAGCTGGTTTTGATGATGACCTGTACATCCGACAAATCGGGGAGAGCGTCCACTGGCGTATTCTTAAGGGAATACAGGCCAATGCCTACAAGCATTAAAGTGGCCAATAGCACAAAGAAACGGTTGCGGATGGACCAACGGATCACTGACTCAATCATGATATTGCCCCTTTTGTTCGTGATTGTCGTGATTCATATTTTCATGCTGATTGGATTCTAGTATTGGTGTTTCACCGTGACTCATACCCTTGTGTTGGCTATGATTCATTTCAATAGGGTTAGAGTCCTCTGTTGCCTCTTGGTCTAGGATCTGTATCTCGGTCAAGCGGTAATCATCACTACTGTATTTGGTGAGCTTCACATGCAAGCGCATTCCCTGTTTGAGAGTATCAATATCTACCCCTGTAGCAATGTTAAAGTCCATGGTCATCGCAGGCCATTTCCAGTCGGGAATTGCCTCATGCTTTAAGGTTATCATACGATGACCAGGCATGAGACTCTCAACTTGCGCTTCAGTCCAGACCGAATTGACCTCGGTATTAGCTTCTTTGTTTGCCCCGCTGTCCTGCTGAGTCATACGCATGAAATCAGAGGTTTTACTTGATTCCGAGTCTATCAGGAATTGTGCAGAGGTGACGATGCGCTCACCGGCATTTAGACCACTAGTAATCTCTAGCTTTCGAACGCCTTCTCGACCCACATCAACGGCCACTGATTTAAACTTGCCATCGCCGAGCGCTAACACTACTCTAGCTTGCCCCCCAGTTCGAATTAGGGCTTCTCGCGGAATTAGCAGTGCTTCCGATCCCTTCCGAGTGTTAATCTCCATCTGTGCAAACATACCAGGTTTTAGTAAGGTATCAGAATTATTGACCTGCACCCGAACTTGTGCGGTTCGAGTCTTTGTGTTTAAAGAGGGATAAACATAATCAACCTGGCCTGTCCATTCACGACCAGGCAGATAGTCCAACCACAGACTTACCTGATCGCCCTCTTGGACCAAACTTGCCTGACGTTCAAATACCTCTCCAATGACCCAAAGATGCTCAAGCTGGCCGATACTCATCAAGCTCATACCAGGATTAATAAACATACCTTCTCGCACCGCGAGGCTATCCAATACCCCAGATTGTGGCGCGGTAATGGTAATAGTCTGAGTAACCTTTCGAGTTTTTCGCAGCCTATCAATGTCAGCCTGCGCTACCTGAAGCGCTAACAACCTTTGAACAGCTGCATTTATTAATACCTGATTACCTCGTTTCGATGCCAAGAGTAACTCTTCCTGAGCGTTAACAAGTGTGGGTGAATATAGGCTATATAAAGGCTCACCCGCCTTAACCGGATCACCAATCGCCCGTACATAGAGTTTTTCGACCCAGCCTTCTACTCGTGGACTGATATGAACCAGTTTGTTCTCGTTGTACTGAACATAACCGACGGTTTGAACATTAAGACTCAGTCGCCCGGATTGCACAGTCGCAGTGCGCACCCCAAGATTGTTGGTTACCTCTGGGGAGATTAAGACGGTGCCGACTTCACCATTATCGCTACCACTCTCATACACAGGGATTAAGTCCATCCCCATTGGTGATTTTCCAGGTTTGTCACGCTTATAATTTGCATCCATCGGAGCCACCCAGTAAATAGGTTTGCGCTCATCGTTTGAAGCTGTTGAGATCGTTTCATTATTGCTACTCAGTAGCCAAACGGCAGATGCACCAAGTAAGGCACTAACTAACGCGACCATTAGGGTTTTCTGTACTGCTTTCATGTTAAACTCCTTTAAAACGATATTACTGACCGAGCATCATCTGACTCTTGAGTAAGTAAGTAATTGATTTGGGCGATAGTTTTTTGACGTTCAACTGCAATGGCTAGCGCGTCAATCTTGGCATTTAGCTCAGCGATTCTGGCTCGCACAGCTTCGGAAAAGTCACCATCGTCATTTTTGTAGCCACTCAGCGAAGCCTCAGCCTGCTCTGCCATTTGGGGCAGTAATTGTTCAGTATAAAGCGCGTGGCGTTCATCAAGACGTTCCAGTTCTGCACTTGCAGTTTCCAATTCCGCCATCAGTCTACGGCCTAGCAAGTACTTCTCAGCTTTAATAGCCTCAGTCCGGTTTACCGCTGCGCTAACCTCCTGATCCTGCCGGTTATCTGTAAAAATAGGCAGATCGAAACTAACGCCAATAGAGAACAAATCTGCTCTATCACGCCCGAGTGGATCGCTGGCCCTATAGCCATATTGGGCTGTAACCCCCCACTCAGGTTTGTATTTCTGTTTAGCAAGCTCAATACTCGTTTGTGTTGCGTTGATTCTTTGTCCCAACGCTTTCAATGCTGGATGATGGCTAATCAATTTGTACTGCATATTCTCACTGTCCTGCGCATTGGTGGGAACTACCAGCGACTTCGAGATGGAGTTTGATGGCAATGACGAGCTCAAGCGTACCGTAGCATATACACCAATCCATTCGGACAGTCGCTTCTGTGCACTCTCCTGTTGTTGCTTGAGCACTGTTAGCCGATCAGATAATTGTGTCAGCTCCAGTTGCGCACGAATAATATCCTGCTGGTGTGCCCGCCCTAGAGCTGAGGAGTAACTGGATTCAGCTGCATCTGCTAATTGCTCAAACAATGCGCGGTCTAGTTCGATCAATCGAATACTCTCCTGTGCCTTGAACACTTCAAGCCATAGTTGAGTTACCATGGCGGTTACTTTAGCTCGTCGATCAAGTCGTAAGAACGGATGCTGCATTGCAAGCTGCTTTTTCTGCTTCTTAGCTAATACGAGACTATCTCCACGTGGAAACATTTGGCTAATACCCACCGACAATTGGGTCATAGCTTCTTGGTTAGTATCAAAGCTATCTACAGGAAAGTTTCCCGCCATAAGGCTCATGCGCGGATCTGGTAAACTTGATGAGGCAATAGCTTCGTTATTTAGTGCTTCTTCGGTATATTTACTGCTGCGGAGCCAAGGATCAGTTTCAATAGCAATTCTCACCGTATCTTCTAACGTTAGGCTTTCTGGAACAAATTCAGCGACAGCTCTCTCTACTCCAATGCCAAGTAGTGCGATAAGAATTGTAGTAAGTATTTTCATGGGTTCATTTCCTGTTTTTCTTCTAACTGATATTGCTGGTGTTTGCTATCAACTTGCATAAATACCTCAGAAGTGCCGTCTTTTTTCATAAGCAATATCTGATAAGGCATAAACTTATTGCCAAACTCCATTCCTGGACTACCTACTGGCATAGCAGGCACAGACAGCCCTATAGAATCACTTGGTGGATTGGCCAAAAATTGCTGAATATAACGAATGGAAATGTGGCCCTCAAAGACGTAACCATCTGAAGATACAGCTGTATGGCACGAGCGTAAATTGGGTGCTATTCCAAATCGCTCTTTTACAGCTAATAAATCATTTGGATGTTGGGTCATGACTTTATACCCACCCACTTCAAGGTGATCGATCCATTTTTTACAGCAACCGCACGATTGACTTTTATAAACCGTTACCGTTTCAATATCTGTGGTAGTTTGTTCAGAAGTGTGTGAGTTACTGGACTCCTGATTGCAGCCTACAAGAAAAACGAATATTGGTAGCCATATCATCAAACCTTTCAAAATAAATCGAAGCATACTGCCTCCTGTTTCAATGCCATTTCTAATGGCACATACATTAATATGTAACTAATCATTTAAACCAATCTATGATTAATAGTAAGAGTGTTGTTTATATAAAGAATAGAATGAAAGTAATTTATATTCGATTAAATAGGAGGTTTTATAAGAGGGAAATAAGGAGGGGGTGAGAATAAAAAGATTTGCGAACAAGCAGCGTCAGAATAACTCATAGTATCTAACTGTAAATTTTCTACATATTGTATGATGGGCAAACAACCACCCATAAAGCAATCACCTTCTATTTGATCCCCAGAACAACATATATGAGTATTCTTTTCTGCCTCTGAATAAGTATGAGCTAAGTGTGCTTGGCTATTCAAAGAATCAACAGTATATGTTGAGTCAAGAGACACATTACAATAGTCGGAAGTAGCTGAAACATTATTCACAACGAAAATTATGAATAGTGTAAAGCAGAATCCACGTACATCTATCGTCAACCAAGTCACCTAAATATTATCTATAATAGAAACTAGCATAAATACGATAATCTTTACTAAAAAGACAGATACGCTAGTAAAAACACGTAAGTACTATAACAGATTACAACTTACTCAATTATTACCCCAAGGTTACATTTGTGTAATCTTAAGTTATTACCTACAGCCATTCGGGAATAAACAGTAAGTACAGACCTAGTGATCATGCTGTTTGCTACCTGTGCTTGCTGTAGAATGTCTCAGAAAAAATAGCTCGGCAATGGCAATGACAAGCATTGTTGCTACCGCAACCCCAATTACAAACGGATCGGTGTTAATTTTGACCCAAACAAAACCACCAAGCGCGAGTAAATCCAGTAGAATGGCCGTGGCTGGGACCCACGCTTTAGCTTTCACGTCCTCCCGTAAATAACGAAGAATCCCCCAATGAATAGCAACATCCATAATTAGGTAGAATACAATACCCAAAGCAGCAATCCGTGAAAGATCAAAAAAGGCTGTCAGGAATAGTCCAAGAGCTACTGTATAGACCAAGGTATGCTTTTGGATATTGCCAGGCATACCAAGGTGACTATGGGGAACCAATTTCATCTCGGTCAGCATGGCCAACATACGTGATACTGCAAAAATACTGGCGAGAATGCCGCCTGCCGTTGCCGTCATGGCTATAGCGACCGTAAACCAGACACCGTAATCGCCCAGTGCTGGGCGTGCTGCCGCTGCAAGGGAGTAATCTTGTGTTTCAATGATTTCTGCTAATGATAAATTGCTAGCTACGGCAAAACCAACCAGTGTGTAAATGACCACACAGATCACAATAGAGATTATAATGGCACGACTGATATTCCGATGAGGCTCTTTCACTTCAGAGCCACTGTTTGTGATAGTTGTGAAGCCTTTAAAAGCCAGTATGCCGAGAGCGGTTGCTCCAAGGAAGTTACCGATGCTTCCTGTTTCTCCCGAGGTTGAGAAGTCAACTGACAGGCTATCAGCAATCCAAACTCCCGCCAGTCCGAAAATCAATATCCCTCCAATTTTCAGAAACCCGATGAATGATGCAGTACCTTGTATCATCCGATTGCCAAGCAGATTGAGTAAAAAAGCTGCCAGTATTAGCGATACACCCAGAATGGGTACCATGCGACCAGTCTCATCCCCCCCAAAAAGCTGCATCGTATAGGCTCCGAAAGTACGAGCCAAAAAGCTCTGAGCAATTACCATCGAAAAATACATTAGTAGAGCATTAAATGCGGTGGGCAGACGGTTACCATAAGCTTTATGTAGATACATACCGATGCCACCAGCGGAAGGCCAGGTATTAGAAATCTTTATATAGGAATACGCGCTGAAACTTATAATCACGGCAGCGGCGAGAAACGCAAGTGGAAAAAGAACCCCTGTCATCTGAGCCATCTGCCCCGTAAGCGCAAATATACCCGCACCAATCATGACTCCAGTTCCAAGCATCACAGTTCCGGATAACGTTAAGCTTTCTTTTTGATATTCTGTTGTTCGGTTTTTTTCCACAACCGTCCCTCTAGATTTGAATTGTATCAATAATTAAAGTATTGGCTAAAACCACAGTCGAACCCCTATCATGATACCAGTTTCTGATACGTTTTTTCCTTCAGCCTTTATTTGTTCGGCCATATCTCCCAATGCTCGACTCCAGTAAACGCCTATGTAAGGTGCGAATTCTCTGGACAGTTCATAGCGATAACGCAATCCGAGACGAATGTTGTTTAAACCTTTAGGGCGCTTGTACTCTTCAGCGTCACTTAATGATGCAGCCATTTCTATACGTGGCTGTATATACGACACTTGAGACAAACGTACATCATATTCAGCCTCTAGACTCATAGAAATATCACCATCTTCATTTATCGTAATGGAGTTATCCATTTCAAACTGATATGGTGCTAACCCGAATAAACTAAACACCAAGTAGTTTTCACGATTGGCATCCGAACCTACTGTTCCGCGAGTACCAACACCTCCTTGTAATTCCCAGAATGGAGAAATTAAATGACTAGCTAGCAACTCTGTACTCTCTAGATATACAGGCTCGCCATCATCCCATGTACTTTCTCCTTCACTTTTGAAATATATGCGATTCTCATCACCACCATACCAAGCTAGCATATCCCATACCAACTGATCATCATCATTATTCGTGCGAATAACTTCGAGTCGATCAAATAGAACTTGCCCAGTTCTATACTCTTTTATAGGCTCTGGCCAATTATCTTCAGCATGATTGGCGAATGCGGAAGCGCACATTCCTGCCAGCCCAAGGATTATAAAATTATTTAGTACTTTCATGGCATTTTCTCAGCTAACATTGACAACTCGGAACATTCCCGCCTTCATGTGATAAAGGAGATGACAATGAAAGGCCCAACTACCACGAGAGTCAGCACTAATTAGTAATGAGACAATCTCGCTGGGTTTGAGACTCATAGTATGTTTTCTTGGTCGAGGATACTGCCCATTCTCAAGTTCCATCCACATACCATGCAAATGAATTGGATGCTCCATCATAGTATCATTTACCATGATCAAACGCAGACGCTCACCATAGCTAAACTTTACTGGCCCATCGACTTCGGTAAACTTCACACCATCAAAAGACCACATGTACCTTTCCATATTGCCTGTAAGGTGGAGCTCGATTTCACGCGCCGGTTCCCTTTCATCAGGCCAAGAATGGGCACCAATAAGATCACCATAAACCAAAACGCGATGACTTACACCGTCAAGACCCACACCTGCTTCGTTCAACCGACTGACAGGATTTCTGGCAATCATAGCTGCACCCGAGCCATGTTCATCCTCTGCATGCTTGAAATCCAAGTCGGGAGCTGATGGTGGAGATGCTCTCTTAGCCATTTTTTTACCATGGTCCTCATGCTTCTGATGATGGGACGTCATGCTGGATTGACTTCTTTCAGAAAAATCCATATTTATATCATCCTTTTCATGCGACATCCCCATAGCTGCCATATCTCGTTCTGGCACTGGCCGCAATTCGGGAACTGCCGCCTCTAGGCCTAATTCTGTTGCTAACGTGCCACGCACATAGCCACTACGATCCATGCTTTCTGCAAATAAAGTATAAGCTTTACCACCTTTCGGTTGCACAATAACATCATAGGTTTCCGCCACACCGATTCGAAACTCATCTATTGTGACTGGCTTTACAGGCTGACCATCTGCAGAAACCACAGTCATTTCCAAGCCAGGAATTCGAAAGTCAAAAAAAGACATGGCAGAGCCGTTAATAACTCTTAGCCTAATTTTTTCACCAGGTTTATATAGAGCCGTCCAGTTAGATTCGTTATCAAGACCATTCATAAGATAGGTATAGGAGGAGGCAGTTACATCCAAAAGATCCCGCGAGCTCATACGCATTCTGTTCCACATGGCTCGCTCTTCCCAAGTTTTTCCTAGCCCCTGACGACGGATATCGTTTAGAGTGTCACTTAATGTTCGTTGCTGGTAATTATAATATCCTTCAGCCACTTTCAGGTTGCGGAATACCTCATAAGGGTCTTCAAATGTCCAATCACTTAGAATAATAACGTGTTCTCTATCCGCACCTAAATCCTCATCGGCTGGGTCAATCACAAGAGGGCCCAGGTGGCCTAGCTGTTCCTGCAGTCCTGAGTGACTGTGATACCAATATGTTCCATTTTGCTTAACATCGAACTCGTAGTGGAAGGTCTCTCCCGGCTTTATACCGGGAAAGCTAACTCCAGGAACACCATCCATGTTCTCTGGGAGAATAATGCCATGCCAGTGAATTGATGTATCCTCATCAAGAGCGTTGGTGACATTCAGCCGGGCTCTTTGCCCTTCTTTCAATCTTATTAGGGGACCGGGCATACTTCCGTTAATGGTTATTGGTCTACCAACTTGGCCACCGATACTCATTTCTTCTTGATGAATATGCAGATCTACAACGCTATCTAACTTGATCTTATCACCATAGCTTCGCCCGGCTGAATTGGCCCAGGTGGGTACTATTCTAGCTAAGGCAAACACAGCCCCTGCTCCAACAACGGACTTGATAAACCGTCTACGGTCTTGTTTGATTGGCTTGTCCATCGCATCATGTCCTCATCATTTACAGTCTTGTATTTAACTCCGGCATTTTATTTGTAGTAATATTAGATATTCTTCTGTTAATGAACATCTTGACTCGCAGTTCCGCGAGCAGTCAAAATTTGGTATTGCTCAGGCGACAAGTCTGGAAGACGTTGTAAGAAAGCCACCATATTCCAGATCCGTTCATCGTCATGCCCTACACCCCAGGCAGGCATACCTGAAGCCTTGATACCATGTTTAATGATCCAAAAACGCCGCCGAGCCTGTTCATCCGATGCAACAATTTGCTGCACGGTATCGGTTAGGTTTGGAGGTGCCGGGTAAAGCCCTAAGGCAAGATCGCTCTCAACTTTACCTGGTTTTAGGTGGCAGCCTGAGCACATATCATTATAATCTGCTCCACCTACCAATAAACGGTTAGGATTATCAAGATCGGGCGGTACCTTAATATTAGAGGAAGCTCGTGAAATTGAGCGCTCACGTAAAGTTTCTAAAGCCCAGTAAGTGAAGCCATTATGTTGATTGTCAGCACCAACTTGGTAGAACCCAGAATACAAGAAGCCTATACCACCCACAACAGCTACACCAATAGTAATAACTATACACTTAACGCACGAAACAGCCATGTTGCCTCCTTAGTAAGACACATATGCTAGACTTAATGCTGATGTTTTTTTGAAGATTCTGTTCCCTCAGTTTTACTACCATGCTCATTATATTCTGAGCCTATGTCTTCTTGGTCATGCTTCATTTCCTGTTGACACTTTTTCATCATGGCTTGAATTACGGGATCTTTCATATCCATTTTTGAGTGTTCATCAGCTTTCATGCTCTCACAGTTAGGTTTTTCAACTTCTTTCATATGCTCTTTCGGATCGTGAGCTTGAACAGATGATGTGAATACTAGAACAGATATAGTTAAAACGATATTAAACAATTGATGTTTCATTAAATGACTCCTTGGTCGTATCTTAATATTTTCTGCACACCAGTTATTCTTTAGCGTGCTAACTACTTTCGTAGTAATATATCAAATATCAGTAACAGTTAGATGACTCCATGATTACAAAAATGTAATCTTTAGGTAATCTTGTGGTTGGATCAGTTTGTTTAAAATATTGACGAGATATATAACGAGAGTATTTATGAAGCTACTACTGGTTGAGGACGAACCGAAAACAGGGGATTACTTGCGACAAGGCTTAGGTGAAGCTGGCTTCGTGGTTGTCCTTGTACGAAATGGGCTTGATGGTCACCATTTAGCTATGACCGAATCCTTTGACCTGATAATTCTTGATGTAATGCTTCCTGACGTAGACGGTTGGCAAATAGTAAAAGCACTGCGCCAAATCGGAGGCCGAACACCAGTATTGTTTCTTACTGCTCGTGATAGTGTAGATGACCGCGTCAAAGGGCTGGAGCTTGGCGCAGATGACTATTTAGTGAAACCTTTTGCATTTGCTGAGCTTCTAGCTCGTGTACGTACATTATTACGAAGAGGAGCCTCTCCGCCAAGCTCAAATCAACTCAAGATCTCCGATCTTACCCTTGACCTAATCAAGCATCGAGTCGAACGGTCAGGCTACAAAATCAACCTAAGTCACAAGGAGTTCTGCCTTTTGGAATTGTTAGTAAGGCGCCAAGGTGAGGTGTTACCACGCTCACTTATTGCTTCGCAGGTATGGGACATGAACTTTGATTCGGACACTAATGTCATTGATGTAGCCATTCGACGATTAAGAGCCAAAATCGACGACAACTTTGAAACAAAACTAATTCATACCGTGCGAGGTATGGGTTACATGCTAGATGCTGAATCAGATAATGATTTTGCCTGAACGAAGACCTCTATCGTTAACTACAAGAGTCATGGTCTTTGTTGCACTGGCTATTGGCGTCAGCTTGCTACTGATCGGCAGTTTAGTTTTAAGTACAGTAGAGCGGCATTTTGCTGAGCAGGACGCAGAAGAGTTAACGGTAATAAACAGTGCAATATTTGAAGCCATACAAAGCACAGAAGAGTTATACCAGCAACAGAATACCTTATCTAATGCAGTATCCGGACATCATGGTGTATACTTTGAGGTCTGGGGAGACGATGGCACCCAGCCAATATTTAATACACCCGATGTCGATTTCTCAGAGATTATTTCAACATTACCACCGGTAAACCCTATTCAAGCAGAAGGCTTAAGTGCTTGGAAGAGAAATGGAAAAACCTATCGTGGTGTTGTCACAAGCCTTATCAGTAATGGCAAAGAATACAGAGTTGTAACAGGAATCGACATGAGCTTTCACATACAGTTTTTGTCAGGATTTCGTCGTAGTTTGTGGCTAATTATGTTATTCACTGGCGGGATTACTCTCCTTGCCACCTGGTTAGGAGTTCATCAGGGACATGCTCCTTTACGTGGGCTTTCCGAGAACATGCGTAAAATTCAAGTTGATCGCCTCCATGTACGACTAAACATTAATACGTTACCCTTAGAGTTGCAGGACCTTGCTACCGCATTTAATCAGATGATGGAGAGATTAGAAGAAAGTTTTGCTCGTCTATCACATTTTTCTGCAGATATAGCACACGAATTGAGAACCCCTCTGACTAATCTAATCACCCAAACACAGGTAGTATTAGGAAAGGCTAGAACCCTCAACGAATATCGTGAATTACTCTACTCAAATTTAGAGGAGCAAGAACGCCTAGCCAAGATGGTCAACGACATGCTTTGGCTAGCAAAAAGTGACCATGGCTTTCTCAAACCCACTCTAGTGAACTTAGATCTAGCTGGTGAAATAAAAGACTTGTTTGAATTCTTTGAAGCATTAGCAGATGAAAAAAATATTAGTCTGTCTCTAGAGGGCCAGGCTTCATCTATTCATTGTGATCGTTCCATGATTCGCAGAGCCATATCAAACCTTTTATCAAATGCTATTCGTCATACTCCTGAAGGTCAATGGATTAAAATTCAGCTTAACACACCAACGGAAGACGAAGTATCTCTTAGTGTGATTAACCCAGCCTCCCCAATCTCCACGGAACACCTTCCAAGAGTGTTCGATCGTTTTTATCGTGCAGATCCATCAAGAAAGCGACAAAGTGAAGGGGTAGGATTGGGGTTAGCAATAGTACGCTCTATTGTTGATGCGCACAGAGGATATGTCGAGGCAGCTTCGAACCAGAATACAACCACCTTTACACTTTTTTTACCAAAATCAAAGTGAACTTAGTGAATTGCTCCTCGTCCCTACTGGCAAAGACTTTTTAACTTCCATAAAACTCACTCAAGATTATTCCCACCAGCATCATTTGCTCTTTTTTTCTTTACCTGTTGAGAAAGGAGAAGTCTAAAACCTATGGGAGCTACTAAGGTAGTAATAATCGCCACAAGGACAATGGTTGAGAATAAGTTTTCCACAATCTGAGAGCTACTAGTGTCACTCACTTCAAATAAGCCTGCTCTCAACGCAATACCAGCAATAATCAACTCCACTACACCACGCGAACTCATTGCAACCCCCACCGAGACTGACTGCCTTATTGAATAGCCAAAAAGATAACATGGAATGGCTGCACCTAAGATTTTACCGAGAAACGCGATAGTAATTAAAGTAATCAAAAATAAAGGTGTTTCTGTAATCGCTGACAATTCTATTTCCATCCCAATCGATGCAAAAAATATTGGAGCTAAAAAACCTGTAGTGATCGCAGAAACTTTCTTTTTTACGTCTTTAAAAACTTTTTGATTAATGGTATTCCGTCCAAAAGAAAGTCCTGCTGCAAACGCGCCCAGAATAAAATGTAGCCCCAGTACTTCGGCGATCATAGCAAATATAGTACCAAGGATTAAGAGGAAACTGAAAACCATCTCTTCAATCCCGAGACGGTTAATATAACGTGCTGTTGGCTTTACTAGCCATCGTCCCAAGAAATATACGAGAGAGACAAATAAAAACGTTTGACCAAATATGATTATAATGTCATTAGCACTAGGTAGTCTCCCTGTATTTAAAATTGCTGTAAGTATACTTAGTAAAATCAAACTAAGAAGATCATCAATAACTGCTGCTGAGACAATCAGCTTTCCTATAGCAGTCTTTAACATCTTCATATCAATAAGAACTTTAATTGTAACTGGAACTGCGGTTATTGCGAGTGCTGTTCCGACAAAAAAGGATTGTGCAAATTGGAACTCCGAACTGGGAAGCCATAGCCAGGCTATTCCAAACCCTGACACCAAAGGAATAAGCATGGCCAAAATTGCAACTGACAAAGCAGTAAAGCGAGACTCCAGCAATTCTTGAGGTTGCATTTCAAGACCACCTAGAAGCATGAGAAAGAAAATCCCTAAGTCGGCTAAAGTCATAAAGTGATGACTATCGTTAAGATTAAATAATTCCCAGTCCTTACCAATCCAGCCAATCAACACCCCAAGCATGACACCTGCAATAATTTCACCGGCTAGTACAGGCAAACTGAGTCGTGCCGCTATCGCACCACATAGCCGGGTAATAACAAGCAATATAAAAATAATCCATAGCGTTTCCATCAATAATTATTCCTGTGATTATTAGTTAGTTAATCAATGTTCTCCATGTCGATACCAAATATAGTTGATCAGCAACATAATATACAACGGAAACTATTGCCTAGTTAAATAGCCTGATGGTTCGCCAGAGCAAACAAAAGGTGTTAATCGAGAGGGTATATCTGAAAGTTGTTAGCGAGCAAATAATCCAAGGAGAACTCTCCTTATAAACGTCAGTTAAGTTTCTCATCTATTCATGTTTCGTTCTCATTTTCAAACTGGTCTCTGATGAACGCCAATCTCCAACAGGTTTTCGTCTACATAACGGTGAGGTGGAATAATCAAATTTGATGGTGCGGGTACACTTTTATAAACTCGCCCTGCCAAATCGAATTTGGAACCATGGCAAGGACAAAAGTACATTGCGTGGTAGTCATCCTGAACCCCATAAGGTTGATATTTAGGCACACAACCAAGATGAGTGCATATGCCAACTACAACTAAGATTTCATCTCGAATACTACGCAATGAATTTCGCGCATACTCGGGTTGATGTTCAATAATTGAGTCAGGGTCACGCAATCGGGTAATATGATTAGTATTACTTAAGCCTTTGACTTGTTCTTCCGTTCTTCTTAGAACCCAAACAGGTTTGCTTCGCCATTTTACGGTCACCATAAACCCCGGATCAATTTTTGATACATCAACCTTTACAGGCGCTCCTTCAGCCCTAGTCTGCGCACTCGGATTCCAAGACTTAATAAAAGGTATAGAAAGACCCACCAATCCGGCCCCTGCTATAAAAGAAGTTGCTATGGTAAGAAATCGTCGCTTACCATGGTTAGCTGAATTCATAGTATTTCACCTAATAGACTTTAAATAGACTGATGTGTTCCATATCTATGCATCACAACAACTATTGTGTTTGTAATGTTAATTTTTTTATACACTTAATAGTGTAGCTTTTCACACTCGTCAAACTCTTCGTGTTTCAAAACCAAGCATTAATCGAATACATGCTTTACTCTACACACAGGTCAAGCTGATACAATAACTTGACCTGTGGCTCTGTGTTTACTTTTCAAGATATTCTATAATCGATTCAATTTGTTCCTCACTCAGTGATATTCTTGGCATTGCTGAAGCAGGATTATTAAACTGTGGGTTTTTTAACTTAGCTTTAACAAAATCCTTTCCTCTTTGAGCAACAATATTATCGAGAGCGGGACCTATGCTCCCACCAGAACCATCGAAGCTATGACAGCCCATACACCCAAATCGGGAAACAAGAGTTCGTCCATCGGGTAATTCATCCAAAGCGGATTCAGATTTTTGACTAGCGCTTTCTGACGGTTCCAACATGTCCTGAATGTATTTTTCTAAAACACGTGCTTCTTCGCCTGTAAGGTGCCCTTTCTCTCGCATATGAGGAACTATCACCGACCAGTCCGCTCCTGTAAACTCCTGAATAGGACGTGGATTGTGGCAACGAGCACAATTGTCATTATATATTTCTGCGCCACTACCTACTTCTACTCCATGAGCCTGAATAGAGATAACAGCAAAAGTGACTGTAAAAAATAATTTAGCGAAATTCATTGATATTCTCCTCAAAAACCGTAAGCAAATTGTGCAAAGACACGAGTATCTTTATCACCGTTGAACATCTTGGTGTCTTCAAAGGCAAATTTCAGAGCTGTACTAGGCGAAAGCCAATAGTTAACTCCATAGGTCCAGCGCTCACCTTCGTCTATACCCTTTAATCGACTGTGCCTCACCACAGCCTCTACAGTATTTAATGACTCAATATTTAGCTGGCGCAGACTATAAGTTCCTTGAATATACCAACCGGAGCGGTCAATACGATACAGCTCATCTACGTATTCGCCTTCGTGCAATTCTTCAACTAAGGCGTCAGCCTCGCTTCGAATATATTCTCCGCGAACCGAAACATAATCACTAATCCAGTTGATATCAAATGCCGATGCGTTATAGCTTAAATCTCCCGAGGCATCGTATTTACTCCGATAGAACGAATACCCTACTTCCCACTCAGGAAGGAAGGCTAAACCAACTCGTCCACCAAGCGCTTTGTTATCATTGTTGTCTGAACTACCACCTTCAAACTCAATTTCTGGAAATAGATTTTCCCCATGCCCATCAATTTCACCCACCTCCGCTTCTTCAGAGTGTTCTTCAACCTCTTCTCTAGCTCCATTCACCAAATAAAGATCAAAAAACCATTTACTATGCTTGCCGATAGGTTGGGTAAACTGGATTGCAACCCCCGTATCACTGAGCACTGGTATAACACCCGACATTAGTCCATTGCCACCGTGTCCACCATAGGTTCCGGGTACAGAGGGCAATTTATTTATCCAGCTAGGATGTAGGTTTGCACCGAACTGCCCAAAAGGGAGTAAAAACTTCCCTGCGGTAAAAGTCCATTGATCATTAATGAAATAATGAATATCACCGTATTCTAGTTCTGTTTCCGTTTCACCGTCTTCACCTATCGAAAACTCTAATTCAGCTTCAACATGAAGTTTATCGGATACTTTTACTAGAAAAATTGGAACAAATTTAGTCTTAAAGCTATCAACTACATCTTCAGTACGAGTGTAAGTCGTCTCACCATACCCTCCAAATGCAAAGCGACCATCTTCATCATCATTGGTTTGTGCGTTTGCCGAAAGGATAGTTAAGCCGACCCCAAAAAATAAGGTTAGTCTACCAAGTTTCATGGTACATCTCCGTTATCATTAATTCTAAAGGTGCTACGCTGACGTCGTTTACCTTGCTTATTCTGGAGCAGGTATTCTTTTACTGCCAGCCGTAGATTAAAAAATATGTGGTTAGTAGATTTTTATTGAGGCGGGTGTTCTATGGGAAAAAAAGGGGGGGTAACGTCACACTTTTGATAAACATTTACACGAAGGTTAACAATTCCAAGTGCTTTGTCAGGCAAATTGTCCATCGCTGGATAAGCAACAACACAAGTTATACAATCTGCACAACTACCATTGCAACCTAGGTCACAACAACGACATTGGTGCAATTCTTCTCGCTCAGTCTCTTGCTGAAAATGATGTGATGATAACTTTTTAAGCTTTTGTGTATCGGAGTGAGGTTCAATAACGAGCTTTGAAATTTGTAATACCTTAGATTTGCTATCTGTATACGATTCACATGCCAAGACACTACTTGATATCACTAAAGCCATTATCGGCAACAGTAGTTTAAAGACATGTAGCATTATGATCTCCCCAATATATATATCTGCCTATTAATCTTATCGATTAGAAATGTGTGCATATTGATCGAAATCAAATAAATAGAAAGATTGTCAATTAATTAGTAAGGACTATAGTTACAGACTAAAACCTAACGACATATATGCTAGCGATTGACCCTTACCCTAAAAAACGGATACGGGTTTTAAGCAGCTAATCTCTCAAAGTTGTCACCTAAATGAGAGTGTCTGCGTCTGCGATTATAAAAGCCTTCGATGTATTGAAATAAGCTGGTGCGGGCTTCTCTTAAATTTAACCTGTTCTGTTTTCAAAGTTCCAAAGAAGCTCTCTGCTACTGCATTATCTCAGCAGTTGTCTTTGGCGACTCATACTATTGGCAACACCAGCCAGCATATTTTCCAGTTCTTCTGAAACGTATTGTGAGCCACGATCGGAGTGAAACAGTTCAGGCAGACAGCCGCGTCGGGCTTGCGCTATGGCAACTGCCTCGCACACAAGTTCAGCCCGCATGTGGCTGGCAAGTTGCCAGCCGATCACCGCTCTTGAATAAAGGTCAATGACAACCGCAAGGTACACATAGCCAGTTGCCAGCGAAATATAGGTAATGTCGCTGACACAGACTTTATTGGGCTTATCAACATTAAACTTACGATTCAGTGCATTCTGCGCTATCGGCTGCCTGTGTTTAGAGTCCGTTGTGACAACAAACCGTTTGTGCTGCTTCGGATAAATCGAATACTCACGCTTTAATCACGCCACGCGTTTATGATTAACCGTTTCACCCAGGTCTTTCAGCTCTTAAGTGAGTCTCGGCACACCGTACACCTTTTGATTCTCGTTATGACACTTTATTAACTTAGGCAGTAATCGCACATCATCAAGCGTTCGCTGGCTTGGAGGCCTACTTTGCCAGTCGTAATAACCCGATAGGGAAACGCCCAGAGCACGGCACTGAAGCCAGACATCAAACTCTGGATGCTCCTGAATAAACTGGTATTTTACGCGTGGTGCTTCGCAAAGTAGGCCGCCGCCTTTTTTAAGATTTCCTTTTGCTGACGAAGCTCAGCAACCTCTTTCCTTAATTGCTTAAGCTCCTGCTCTGGACTGAACTCAAGTCCAGAACCTAGTAATTCGCTGCGGTACTGGTTAATCCAGGCATACAGGGAGTTAGGATTAATCCCCAAGTCTCGGGCGATTGTTGCTGTACTTGGCTCACTAGATATTGCAAGCTGAACGGCGTCGAGTTTAAATTTGTTTCGTGTATTTTCGGTTGGGCATCAGAATTCCTCTTTTGTGTATTCTACACTGAGTTTTCTGTGTCCGTTAAATGGGGGAAGGGTCATTCTGGAGGTGGCCCAATAGTCAGAATGTCTCCACTAACTTTGAAGACTTAATCTTTTCATATACTAAACCACTTATAGAGCCATTTTAATTGCACTGCAAATACTGGAAGTTGAAGGCCTTAGAAATTGGCCAGAGTTGATTTGTACATCAATCAAACTGAAGACAACGAAGACATAATACTTAAATTTGTAATAGGTTGGTTATGCATCATAAATACACATCGTGGTACGGCCACGATTCGTGATAAATCGACCAAAAAAAAGTTTAACCATATGAAATATATTGAATATCTCAACGAACTAACAGCAGACTTTGCGCTATTGATACACTGTTTGTTATATTCGTACTTTCAACTTAGAATTTTACTACCCACTTCAGTACCGACAATACGGTTAAATTATGTATGTAATTGGTCAACTTGCCAAATTGGCAAGCGTAAACGTTGAGACCGTTAGATATTATGAACGGTGCGGCTTAATTGAACAGCCCCAAAAACCCGTTAAAGGTTATCGTCGTTATCCTGAGACGACTTTGAATCGCATTCGGTTTATCAAACGTGCTCAAGAGTTAGGGTTTTCCTTGGATGAGATCGCTAACTTGCTGATGCTGGAAGAGACTTCTTGCCAAGAAGTACAAAGTATAGCAAACCACAAACTTGCCAGTGTTCGTGCAAAAATGGCTGATCTACGCCGCTTAGAAACCAGTCTTAATGATTTACTGAAACAATGTGCAAGCAACACTGAACAGGCACATTGCCCGATTATTACTTCCCTTCTCCCAGAAAACAACTAATAACAATCGCTAAATCCCTTGACTCCGTACTTGGATACGGAGTTTATACTGTTTTCTATCAGAACATTTGAAGTGGAGTAAGCCATGGCAAAAAACGATACCAGTTTACCGCTAGTTGGTGGTATTGCTGCTGCTATTGGTGCTGGGCTTTGTTGTGCTGGGCCCTTAGTCTTGTTACTACTAGGCGTTAGTGGTTCTTGGATTGGCAATCTGACCGTATTGGAGCCATACCGCCCTATTTTTATCTTGCTGGTACTGGTTTTATTTAGTTTTGCCGGTTGGAAAGTTTATCGACCTATAGAAGAGTGTGAGCCTGGAACCGCTTGTGCAATGCCACAAGTACGTAAGCGCCGGCAGATCATTTTCTGGGTAACCGCCTTCATTGCATTAATATTAGTCACTAGCAATTACTGGATTATCTGGTTTGCTTAATTATATCGTTGAGAAATAACCCTTGGAGAAGAAGATGAAAAAAATTGCACTATTATCCCTACTATCAATACTTAGCTTGGGTGCGTTTGCCAAGCAGCAAACAGTCATGCTTGAAGTTCCCACGATGACCTGCGTAACTTGTCCGATTACGGTGGAAAAAGCATTGCAACAGGTTGAGGGAGTTACCAAAGCTCAAGTGACCTTCGAAGATAAGTTAGCCGTGGTCACTTTTGATGATGAAAAAACTACGGTGGAAAAGCTGACCGAGGCCACAAAAAATGCCGGCTATCCATCTGTGGTAAAGCAATAAAGGACGAATACTAATGAAGAACCTGCTGAGTCTTTTTACCCGCATTGGCGACAAAGCCAGCTCATTAGGTGCCGTGGTGTCTGCCATGGGTTGTGCCATGTGCTTTCCGGCCATCGCCAGCTTGGGGGCAGCCATCGGGCAGGGTTCCTCAGTCAGTGGTAGTGGTTCTTTATCAATACACTCTTGCCTATATTGGCTTGGGTTAGCCTAATAGTTAACGGACTTGGCTGGATTGGTCACAAGCAGTGGCATCGTAACCTGCTTGGTATGCTAGGGCCTATTCTGTTGTTGCTATCACTTTATCCGTTCTTTCAATATGCCTGGAGCACTTATGTGACGTACTCAGCCTTGGCACTGATGGTAGCGGTATCAATCTGGGATATTTTTTCGCCAGCGAATAAACGCTGTGACAATGAAAGTTGTGTGCTTCCTGCCGACAACACTCACTCAAATCCATAAGGAGGTCTTTATGCGTAAATTCTCCATCTCTGGAATGACTTGTGAAAGATGCCCTCAGCAGATCGAAGATGCCTTGATCGTCATGCCTGGCGTCAGAAATGCCACCGTTTTTTATACGAAATCCAGTGCAGTCGTCGAAGCAGAATCTGATGTCAATGAACAGACGCTAATCAATACCATCAAAGCTCTTGGCTACACGGCTCAACCTGTCGCGTTAGATGGCTGCGATAGTGAAGATGTGACTGACAAAAAGTCGCTGCATGTCGCTATCATCGGTACTGGCTCGGCTGCTTTTGCTTGTGCTATCAAGGCAGTGGAAAATGGAGCACAAGTCACACTCGTTGAAGCTGGAGATGTGATCGGAGGTTGTTGTGTTAATGTCGGTTGTGTACCTTCGAAAATTCTGCTCCGGGCTGCCCAGCTGGCTGAACAGCAGCGTAACAATCCTTTCGACGGTCTAGAAAATCATGAACCTTCTTTGGATCGTAGCTTGTTAGCGAAACAACAAACTGCACGCGTGGAAGAGTTACGTGCCGCCAAATATCAGCATATTCTGGATACCAATCCAGCATTGTCATTGGTACAAGGTTATGCATCTTTTAAAGATACTCATACCTTAACTATTCGCAACAAAGATGGTTACGAGCAAGAGCTGGTTGCAGATCGCTTTTTGATTGCCAGCGGCAGTCAGCCATCTATTCCTCCTATTCCAGGCCTGGTTGATACCCCTTATTGGACTTCGACGGAAGCTTTATTCGAAACTGAGCTACCTGAGCACTTGTTAGTGATAGGCTCTTCAGTTGTGGCTGTCGAACTTGCTCAAGCTTATCGTCGGCTGGGTGCAGAGGTCACTATCTTGGCTCGCAGTACTTTATTGCTCCGTGAAGACCCACTGTTGGGAGAAGGCTTAACCGTAGCTTTTGAACAGGAAGGCATTCGCGTACTGGAACATACCCAAGCCAGTCAGGTGTCTTATGAAGATAATAAGTTTATCCTTGATACCGAGCAAGGAGAAATTCGTGGCGATAAATTGCTGGTCGCCACCGGCCGTGCACCTAATACCGGTAAGCTTAATCTTGCCGCTGCCGGTGTAGAAAAAGAGGCCAATGGAGCGGTCACTGTAGGTGATCAGATGCGCACATCACAGTCACATATTTACGCAGCAGGTGATTGTAGTAACATGCCGCAACTGGTTTATGTCGCGGCAGCGGCAGGCAGTCGTGCAGGGATTAACATGACAGGGGGTGAAGCTCGGTTGAATCTATCCGCGATGCCAGCCGTGATCTTTACCGAACCGCAGGTAGCAACGGTAGGGTTGTCAGAACAAGAAGCTCATGCACAGAATATTGAGACCGAAAGTCGAGTATTGCCACTGGAAAACGTGCCTCGAGCACTGGCTAACTTCGACTCTAAGGGTTTCATCAAACTGGTGGTTGAAGCTGGCTCCCAACGCCTGATCGGAGCCCAAGTATTAGCTCATGATGGCGGCGAGATTATCCAGAGCGCGGCACTGGCGATTCACAACCACATGACAGTGGATGACTTAGCGGATCAATTGTTTCCTTATTTAACTATGGTGGAAGGCCTGAAGCTTTGTGCACAAACTTTCAGTAAAGATATTAAAGAACTGTCTTGCTGTGCTGGGTAAGCTTTATCTTTCGTCAGAAAAGATATTTATGAGTCTGCTTTTGGTTTCCAGTGATACGGTACTACCAATGTACTGCATATTTCTTCGTGGAAAGTTTCTTCAGTAACTGTTTGAGAGCTAGCCTCAAGCAAGATATTTGGCCACAATAGGAGATGTGATCATCTGAATTACTGCAAAGAATGTGGCTGGTATTACTATTTCTGATGGCAACCGGGATGCAGCCACAAAAGCCGCTGCAATGCTAAATTCTTTTTTTGCTGACAGTAAATAGGTATGCGATGACTTCCGGTCGGTCTGTCGTTATAAACCGTGAAGCCATTCCAATTAAGTAGCCACAAAGATTTAGACTTAAAGCTGCTCCAGCAATTACAAAAGCATACTATCCATAACCAATGATGGTTTCTGCATTGGAAGCCACTACCGCAAGTAATATTACAAGATAGAAGACTGACCCAATTCCTGCGTAAGTCGAATCATGCTTTGAAATAATCGTCGGAAAGTTGGTGCGTAAGGTTACACCGAGAATTGTAGGCACTAAAACAACTAGAGCTAACTCCAGGATGATGGAAACGAGAGGGACTTCTAGCTGTATCCCTGTCAGCCATAGAAAAAGGAGCGGAACTACGAAAGGAGAAAAGGCTGTATTGACCGCATTGAAAACGGCGGCCAAGGCAACGTTTCCACGAGCCATCAGTACTAAAAGAGGAGAAGATACATCTGTTGGCAGTGTGCCAAGCAGAGTTTGGCCTGTAGCAAGCAATCCGTTTCCAAAAAAAGGCGACCAGTCAAGAAGCCTGCAATTGAATCGGGCCATAGACGAGCCCCATTGCCAAAACTGTCTTGACGGTTTGCGAAAGACTATTCGTACGGCATGTGCATCAAATGTAAGGCTGATCACAAACATCAGAATCACAAGTAAAGGGGCTATTGAGGAGTCGAGGTACTTCCCGGATTCGGGCAATATCAGGCCAACTCCAGCTACAATAATCACAAACCAAACAAGATTTGATTCAACGAAATAAATTAATCGACGCATAAGTCAAGGGTACCAGTTACTGTGCGGCCACAATATAAATTATAGCTGTACTCTCCCAATTACAAAGCTTCAGAAGCATCGCGGCATTGCTCGTCAGTCATTTCAAGCTCAATAGTCGTATGCTCTAAATTAAATTTACTCAATCGTTCTGCTATAGATTTTTTTAACTCCAGCTGTTGCTGCATAGATAGTGCATCCTGTAGAGCTAGATGAGCAGTAAGTACGTGATGCTCTCCATCCAATGACCACAAGTGCAGGTGATGGATACTGTCGACTTTTTCAAGTTCTATTAAGGTTTTGTATACTGATTTTGACAGTTCTTTGTCAGGGATTGCCTGTAAAAATAACCTTATAGTGTGCCAAAGGTTTTTAGCAACATTAATTAAAATATAGAGAGTGAAAAGAATCGACAAAGCTGGGTCAAGAATGGGCCAGTCAACAAAAAGAAGTACGATGGAAACGATTAAAACTGCAACCCAACCAAGTACATCTTCCAGTAAATGCCAGTTGAGTATACGCTCATTAAGAGTTTTACCTTTACTTAATTTATAAGCCGCAAAACCATTAACTAGCACCCCAAACACGGCTAACGCGATCATGCCCTCAACCATAGGCATTTCTGGTTGCAGGAGTTTAGGGATAGCTTCTGTCAGAACCCATGCAGAACCAATAATCAGGACTAGGCCATTAATAAGAGCTCCAAGCAGTGATAATCGGCGATAACCATAGGTGAACTCTGAATTTGAACCTTTCTCACTAACTTTACTAAGGAACCAAGCAAATCCAATGGATAAACTGTCGCCAAGATCATGGACTGCATCGGCCATGATGGCGGTACTATTGGTTAAGATACCTCCTATAAACTCGATAATGGTAAAGGTGACATTCAGAAAAAATGCCCAACCTATACGAGTATTTGAACCATGTGAGTGCGAATGATCATGCATTTAAGATTACCTCTTGTGGAGCTTTATTCTTACTTTAGGATTTGATCTTCAATATGCGAAAACCACCAGTTAAAACAATTGAGCCAATGATAAAGCCAATGATTAAGTCTGGGTATTGCGACCCCGTCCATGCTACCAACCCCCCAGCAATAATAACACCAAGGTTGGCGATGACATCGTTAGCAGAAAAAATCCAACTTGCTCTCATGTGAGCGCCGCCATTTCGCTTTTTGGCAATTAAGATTAAGCACCAGACATTTGCTACCAAGGCAATTAAGCCAAACACCATCATAAGGTTTGACTCAGGCTCACTCCCTTGAACCAGTCTCCTCACAACTTCTGTTAATACACCCAGAGCTAATATAATCTGTAACCATCCTGATATATGCGCTGCACGGAGTTTTTTTCGGACGCCATGCCCAACGGCGTATAGTGCCACCCCATACACTGCTGCATCGGCAAACATATCCAATGAATCAGCTATCAATCCGGTCGATTGTGCCCACCAGCCGATAACAAGTTCTGTAATAAACATCACTGCATTAATAGCTAATAGCATTTTAAGTATCCCAGCTTCCTCTGCTTCTTCATTTTGTGCCGTCAACCTTGCTTTATGGATAATCTCGCTGTCCACAGCGTTAGTTGATTCCAATCTAGCCCCAAGCCCAAGAGACGTTATCCGGTCTTCTACCATGTCCCTGAGTTCAAGGTGATGAAACACTCTAACTATGCGTTTATGTGTATCAAACTCGAGTATTACACTTGGCTCAAGACTGTCCAGTGCCATTCGGATCATGCCTTCCTCTGATGGGCAGTCCATTTTAGGAACGTGGTATTCGCTTACATGTGCCCCTTCAAATAACTTGTCGTCGTTAGTAATATCTTGTGTTTCATCTGTAGCATCTGCTTTGCAGTCACGGTTACATTTCTGGCTCATAGGTATACCTTGCATTTTTTGATATTGGCTTTCCCCCTCCCCGATCACTATAGTCTAAAGCGGAGAGTCCTCGATACGAAAATGGGCGAGCTTTCAGCATTAATGGGGTGTTGGTTCAAACCATCTTACTATTATAAAGTATTGCCGACTCCAAAATAGAGCCGGCAGATTGCTAGTTAGTGTTTCTCCTTCAACTTACCTTTTGAAAACCAGGCAAACAGAACGGGCAACACAAACAGTGTTAAAAATGTGGCTGTTATCAGCCCGCCTACGATAACACTGGCAAGCGGTTTTTGTATCTCTGCGCCAACGCCATTTGATAGCAACATCGGTATTAAACCTAACGCAGATGTCACTGCTGTCATCAATACCGGTCTAAGCCTGGATACGGCACCATCAAAAGCGGCTTCACTGACAGGTAGGCCATCCTTGATACGCTGATTGATACTTTCAACCATCACTACACCGTTAAGTACCGCGACGCCAAACAGGGTAATAAATCCGACCGAGCTGGGCACTGATAAATACTGCCCTGACAGCCAGAGTGAGAATACCCCACCAATAATGGCTAGAGGTACATTTACCAGAATCAGCATAGCCTGACCAACCGAAGCAAAGGCAAAATAAAGCAACAAGGCGATAAGCGCCAGCGATAATGGCACGACCAGCGACAGACGCTTTTGTGCTCGCTGTTGATTTTCGAATTGTCCACCTATATCCACGGAGTAACCCGTTGGCAAATCAACTTGTTCAGCAATCGCTGCGCGAATATCTGCTACCACGCTGCCCATATCACGCCCTTGCACATTGGCCTGAACGACTACTCTGCGCTGAACATCATCGCGGCGAACCTGCGGCGGGCCGGAAGCAATATTTACAGAGGCTACATCACCAAGGCGAACCCAGGCTCCTGAAGGTGCCTGCAAACGAAGGTCAGCAATAGTTTCGCGATCTTGGCGAAAACGTTCATCCAACCGAACATAGATATCATAACGTTCGTTACCATTGATGATTTGTCCAGCGCTGGCACCGCCAAGCCCATTTCGAACCACTTCCATGACATCCGCTACGTCAAGTCCATAACGAGACAATGCGCGGCGATTGGGCTTTACGACCAATTGAGCTTCACCGACAATTTGCTCCATGGCAACATCACGCGTACCGTCGATCTTTTTGACCACTGCCTCAATTGCCTGCCCTTTTTCAGCCAGCACATCAAGATCTTTACCAAAGAGCTTTATCGCTAGTTGCGCTTTAACCCCCGATAACAGCTCATCCACACGGGTGGCAATCGGTTGTGAAAAATTGAACAGCAATCCTGGATGTTGTTCCAGCTTTTGCTCCATCAGGGATTGAAATTCATAACGATTATCGGCGCTGGTCCATTCTGGCACTGGCTTAAGACCAATATAGATCTCAATGTTATTCACTGGCTCTGGATCACCGCCAATTTCGGCACGTCCAATGCGTGATAACGCATAGGTGACTTCCGGGAATTCCATCAGCATTGCTTCAAGTTTTGGAGCGACTTCAAGCGCAGTATCCAGGCTGGAGGACGGAGCGAGTGTTACCCGGAGGTTGACCGTTCCTTCTTCGAGTTCAGGCACAAACTCGGTACCCAGACGCGGTATTACTAAAGCTGCCGCAACCACGAGCGTTACAGCAATACCAACGACGACCTTACTGTGGCTCATAGCCCACGACAAACCCTTGCGGTAGAGTTTATCAAGTGGTTTCAAGACGAAACTCTCCCGCGGGCGTATCCCTTTGCGAAACAGGTAGGTGGCTAATGCTGGGACTATGATTAAAGCTACAACCAGCGCGGACAGCATAGACAGCATGATACTGATAGCCATCGGCTGGAACAGTTTGGCTTCGACCCCTTCGAAACTGAATAGCGGCATGAAGACAACTAAAATAATTGCTGTCGCAAAAAATATAGGTCTTGCTACCTCTCTGCCAGCTTCTTGCAAGCGTAAAGCAATCCCATGGCTATCATGAGCTGCATCAACAGGATCTGGATCATCCTGAACCATTGTCTGTCTATCTTTGTCATGGGTGGCATCGGGATGGGTCAAATGTTTGAACATGTTTTCGACCATCACTACAGAGCCATCCACGAGCATGCCAATGGCCACGGCAATACCGCCTAGAGACATTAAGTTTGCCGAAAGACCAAACCACGCCATCACCATCAAAGCAATACCGATGGAAATTGGAATTGAGATCAGTACCAGTAAGGTAGCACGCAAATTCATTAGGAACAGCGCCAAAATGACCACAATGAAGACAAACGCCAGTAACAGAGCATTGACAACGGTATCAACCGCTTGCGTCACCAGATCGGCCTGATCATAGTAAGCCTCGAACTTAACTCCTTCCGGTAACGCCTGATTAATACGCTCGATACGGGCATTAACCCCATCAATGGTGCTTTTGGTATTGGCGCCTAAACGTTTTAATACAATGCCTGAGACGACTTCGCCTAGTGTCTCAACTTTCCCATCCGAAGTTCGGCGTGTCATGGTCACTGCGCCCTGGCGGATTTCGCTACCCAGATTCACTTTGGCTACATCCGATACGGTGATAGTGGTGCCATCCACCGTTTTCAGGGGAACTTGACGGATCTGCTCCAGCCCTTGCTTGCCATGATCGAGCCAGCCGGTACCTCGGATCACCAATTGCTCCTGACCACGGTTCATATACCAGCCGCCAACATTGGTGTTGTTACGCTCCAGAGCCGCCATGATATCGTCCTGGGTCAGATCGTAAGATAACAGCTTTGACGGATTCAGATCGACCTGATACTGACGCACCTCACCGCCGAAAGACAGCACATCAGTCACGCCTTCGGCCGGGATAAGCAACAACTTGACCACCCAGTCATTTAAGCTGCGTAGCTCCATGGCATCGAAACCCGAACCGGGTTCGGCAACCAGTAAATACTGATAGACTTGCCCCAGCCCAGAAGTGTTTGGCCCCATTTCGGGTGTACCAACGCCCTCTGGAATCAGCTCTTTGGCAGCCTGAAGTCGCTCGAATACCAGTTGCCGGGCAAAGTAAATATCAGTGCCTTCCTTAAACACAACAGTAACGCCAGACAAGCCAGTCTTTGAAATAGACCTTACTTCTTCTACATCAGGCAGAGCGTACATGACAGCTTCAATCGGATAGGTTATCAGCTGCTCGACTTCCTCAGCAGCCAAGCCAGGAGCTTCAGTATTGACCGAGACCTGAACGTTGGTAACATCCGGAAATGCATCAAGATTCAGCCTTGGAATAATAAAAAAGGCGCTGACCGTTAGTGTAATGAGCGCAATCGCCACCAGCAAACGGTTAGTGACCGCCCAATCGACAATTCGATTAAACATAGAGTCTCCTTAATGCTTAGTGGTTATGCGGATCAAAACCGCCTTTGGCGATTTGTGAAGCAACAAAAAAGGCACCGTCGGTAACAATACGTGTTCCGGGAACAATGCCGTTAATTTCACGCAACGAACCTAGTGCTCGCTTTAGTTCAACTTCTTGAGAGCGAAACTGCCCTGGACTCTCTTCTACAAAAATTGCCCAGTCTCCATCGGGATTTCGCATCAGTGCTGACTCTGGCACAGCCAATACCGGCTCTTCTGTACGAAAACGGAAGAAGACCTCTGCAAACTGTCCCGGATGCAGCCTATGCTCCAGGTTGTCCACCAATAAGCGCACTGTTCGGGTTCGTGTAACGGGGTTTATGGTATGTGCTTCTTGGGATACCTTGCCTTGAATTCGGATATCACCAGCCACAATGTCAGCCAATGTACCGAGCGGAAGTGATATAGACTGATCTGCTGGAAGGTGTGCTTCGACCCAGAGCTGCTTCTCATTGGCCAGCTTGATCAGAGGAGAACCAGCTTCGACGCGCTGCCCCTGCTCGAAGTCGTCAGATAACACAGAACCATCGGTTTCGGCACGTAGGGTATATTCGCCCAATGCCTTAATATCTTGCGATGCCAGGGACTGCAAATCTGACTCAGCTAACCCATAGGCCTGCAACGTTGCCCGAGCAGCCTCCCAGCTGGTTTTGGCCTGGATATAACGCTGCTCTCCAACGGTTTTGCGACCGAGCTTGCGGACTCTTTCCCATTCAGGCCGGGCGGTGCGATAGTCTGCCTGGGCCTGTGCCACATCCTTACTGAACAGGGTTACCAGTGGCTGGCCTTGTTCGACATGAGCGCCCAATGCTACGTGACGACGTAATACAACGGAAGCTACTCGCGGTGACACTATGTAGCTAGTGTATCCATTAGAAAGAACTTCCCCTGGTGCGTAGAACTCATAATCAACGCGCTCGGCAGTGAGAGGAGCAACCTGGATATCAGCAATCGTCATTTGGGTAGCATTTAGTGCCGTAGTGGCAGAAGCTTCTTCTTGATGCCCATGTGCATCTTCTTCAGTATTACTTTCGCTGTGTCCCGCCTCATCATGACTTTCATTGTGGGAACTATCGCTAGACCCATGTTTTGTATCACCATGACGCTCATGTTCATCCGTGGCATTTGATGGGTGCTCCTTGTGAGACGCATCATCCTTATGCTCAATAACCTCTTGAGCAGGCTTGCTCTTATCATGTTCGTGCCCCTCACCACTCATCGTTTCTGCAAGCCCTATGCTTGGTGCAGTCATTGCGGCGCTTAGCATCGCTATCAATAATCTATTCATGTTCATTGTCCTATCTTTAATTCAGTGGCTTAGTCGCAGTTGGTGCAACAGCTCTGAGCTGGCCGGAGTGCAGCAACACTTCGGTTAACGCAAGCTGTGTGTGCTTTTCGAGTGAGATTCCTGCCAGCAGGCTCTCCGAACGCTGGTTGAGAGCGAGCAGGTAGTCAGTTGTTGATAGATCACCGCTTCGCCACTGGCGTTCCAACAAGTCAGCACTATTTTCAACTCTGCCACGAGCCAGCTCGAGCCAGCGTCGGTATTGCTCGTCATAACGTTTCCAGGCAGCTTGTGCAGCCTGCCAGTCAAACCGTAGATTGCGATAAACGGCCAAGAATCGGGCCTCTGCTTCTAGTGCTGCACGATTAGCCACACGAGTTTCGGCACTGTAGTCATTACGTACATTCAAAGGAATCGAGAAGGTCAGGCCGACAGTATTTTCTCCACCGTCGCGACCAGCATTGACTCCAAAGGTCGGCTCTGCTTTGGCTGCACGTCGGGTTGCTTCGGCCTCTTCCTTGATGGAACTCCAGCGAGCCTGGGCACTGGCAACATAGGGATGTTGTAGCAACTCCTGGTCAGTAATGGACACCGGCTCCGAAGGCCAGAAATCTTCGGGAATGCCTCCTTTTTCAGGAGTCCACTGTGGCAAAAGTTCGCGCACTCTGCTTTCGGCTTTTTGCAAAGCGACTTCAAGCTCAGCGACCTGTGCCAGCTGTTTTGATAAAGATAGAAAGGTGAGCTCAGCATCAATAGTGCCTATATCTCCTGCTTTTTGGCGCTTTTCAGCCACTTGCAATAATGCATTAAGTTGCTCTTTTTGTGCCTGAGCTATAATGGCGGCTTGATTACTGGCACGCCACTCAACCAATGCTGATAGAGCCTCAGCAGTCTTACTCATAACCTGTTGCTGATACTGGGCTTTAGCTGCTTGTCGGATAAAAGCCGCCTGCTGCTGTTTAGCACCTCGTCTATCCCACCAGTCAACCGTTTGAGAAACACCTACACGGTAGTTATTTTCTTCACCAACCTGTTCCAGCTCAGAAGATAACTCCGGGTTGTAAAGTGGCTGTTCCGCTGCGTCCGCAGTAGCTTCCGAGCCTTGCAGTTGCTCGCGGGCCGCGATGATGTCTGGGTGCTGCTTTATCTGTGATGCCAGCCAGCGCTCCCAATCAACGGGTTGCGCTTGCGCTGAAGCCGACAGCAAATAAATAACGGCACACATCGCATAAGAAACTGATAGTTTCTTCATGAAATTTCCTCACAATTAAAATCAAAGTACATCAGGCACAGCTGGGTTGGCATTTGCACAACGCTATACCTCAGAATAAAAGTTTATTTGTACTGTATTTAACTGATCGGAGGGGGATTATCAGGGAAGGCTATATGGGAACGGTAATGGGAAGGGTTGCCTAAAATAGCACCCTTGTGATAAAGAGAAGCAGAGATATCTTGGCGACCCAGAAAGAAAGGGTGTGATGAGCCATGACAGTGACAACAATGGTGGCAATCAAGCTGGTAGCTTTTGCTCTTTTCTGATTCTAACCAACGCTTGTCATCATCTGGTATTGGAGAGGAGTGAGCTTTTTGATGCTCGTGATCAAAAGTAAGATGCTCAGAACCGGATTGATGAAACTGATGGACGTCCGCCACAGCAACTACCGATTGCAGGGCAATCAATATGGCTAGAGCGAAAGTTAAAAGTTGACGGTTCACGGTAAAAAAGAGTCTCTACTCGTTCTCATAAATGCAGGGCAGTAGACTAGCAGATTATCAGTTAGTTCACAAAAGATAAGTGGATACTAACCAACTATTACACAGCTTTGTGGTTAAACGCTAGCTTTCAGACTTGGCTACTTCCTGTTTTTTGCGAGTTTCTTGGGCGATTTCAATTCCTCAATCTCATGCTCTAGCAGCACAACGGAAGTGTTTAGCTCATTGTTTTCTTTGGTTATAGCATCAAGTTGCGCTAGTAGCTCCTCTCTGTCAGTACTGGCTGACTGCACCTTTTCAGTTAACGTTTTTAATGAGTTTTGAAGTTCGCGCTGTGACTTGGCCAACAACCGCTTTTCGGTGATTAGCTCAGCGTTCTGACGGTTCAACTGCGTGAGTTCTGACTGTTGAGAGGCAATGGTTTGCCCCAGCTTTCGCTGCTCTGCTCGCAATCCCGACACTTCTTCAGCGTGCTTGCGCTCTTGTTGATCACGTTGTTCTTTGGCGGATTCGCGGAAGTGGCTCAAGTTGTCATAACTGTGTTGCAGACTCTTCTCCAGATCGATAATTCGTTCATCTTTTTGTCGACAAACGGCTGTAAGTTCTTTCAAGTCACTTTGAATACCTTGCAACTCAATGTTCAGTTGCTCACTCTCACGGCTGGCAGTATTGAGCTTCGCCTGTAGTGAGTGAATGTTCTCACTTAGAGCTTTATTTTGCTCTGTGGCTTGGCTTAACGACTCCTCAAGTCCTGACTTTTCTTGATTCCAGGCCTGACGCTCATTCTCAAAAGCTTGCTCCATGTCTTCAATGGTTTTATTCGCTTCAGCGTTGAGCCTGGCAGCAAGCTGGCTTACCAGGTGCCCAATGGCGTCGGAGACTTTGACCTCGGTGAGTGTACCGTTAGTACGGGTCTTTTTAATATCTTTGAGGTATTTTGAGATGGTGGTTTTGGAGCCTGTGTTACCCAGCTCAGCTCGTATTGCATCAATTGATGGGTTATTAACACCCTGTGAAGTCAATGACTTATATGCTTTTTCAACGTCATATTGAGAAATACCGATGCGCGCCATTTTTGAAACCTCTGATTATTTTGTACTGCATGGTGTAATATGTATATACATACTATTTCTATACTCTTTACATGTCTATAGCTTTCGATGTTTCATTTTGGATAATAATAGATTATCTATTGTGATAGACATTTTTGGACGATATGATGAGATAAAGTCGTACATAACACGCATATATGCCCGATTCTAAAAATACTGATTTAGTGAGTTTTTACGTCAACGCAGCCAAATGCCTTACGAAAACTATTTTCTGAAAACCAATCTCTTCGTATTAATATCAAAATACTACTAAGCGTAGTTCATGATCCCTATGAATGTTAAATTAATTTAGTTGCAAACCCAAAATGAATGTTGTATTTATTCATGGATTTGCCTAGTGATTAAGTCGAATAGCTCATCCGCTAATGCTAGAACCTTCTTGAAGGCTGAATTAAAAGATAGCTCATCATCAATGTCGAACTCAACTTTATTGGTCCTATAATATTCCAGATTGTCCGTTTCAAAGTGTTTTAACTTTTCTGGAATAATTTTAACTTTGTCCTTGATCGGAGCGGGATCAAAACTTGCTTTTAAGAACTGATGCTCACCACAATGAACATCTATCCAAATAAAAACATCTTCACCTAAATAAGCCCATTCTTTCTTATAGCAATAAAAAAAGTTCGTCTTCCTTCATCAGTGTCGTAATTAAAATATCCTTGGTATTTCCTATTAAGCCAAGATTTTATAATATCCTCATCACGATATGCCGATAGCTCTTCGAATACTGAGCGATGTACTTGGTAAACATGAAGCAGATCTAACTCTCCGCTATCAATATCTTTAAAGGGATTGAATGCTGTCCTGCCTGCCTGAACTGTAGCCTAAGTCCATGTATCCCTGCTCTTCTAGCTTCAAATAATAGCTAATGGCCTGATGAATACCGAAGTTATTATCTTCAGGATCTATCCCTTTAAGATAGACCTTGGGATCAGTGACCATATCCTCGACATACCAACGGTGGCCTTTAGGGAGATATCCTTGATTTGTATAGGGTATAAATTGACCACCTTCTGTAAGGTTGTTAACTACTTTTGAAGGAAGGTAATACCCAAATGGCGGTATCTCATTTTTATAGCATAATCCAACACATGCGGTTAAATAGGCCCTTGTTTTCCAATAACAGGCGCTATCAAAACTCACGAAATCATATCGATATATGTATTTGTCACCAATTGCTTTGATCAAGCTTTCAAAAATCAGCAGAACACTGTCATTCCAGCAGGGATTTTCAGGGGATAGGACATACACCCTTTCCACGTCAGTCGGCCTTTGTTTAATACTTTTAATATGCTGCTCAAATTCCGGGACATTCTTATAAAACCCCTTAACCTCATAAATAGTGTCGGAATCACCATCCAGCCACTCTCTTTTAACCCCAAACATGTCGCATGCCTTTTCCAGAACATCTTCTGTCAGTTTTTCGAGTAACCGTTCATTAGAGTGCAAATCGGGCAGCTCGATGCCACCATCGAAAAATCGTGGGATCTGGTTTTGGTGAACACCATGATTTTCAAATAATGCCAGGAACCGCCTGATAATTATCGGTTGAGTGTTTGGCTCATTCTTGCCAAAGAATTTTTTGAATCTATCAAAGATAGATAGCCCTGCTGAAATTTCTCCAAGCATGTTTATTATTTGCTCAATTAATAGTCATGACTTGAATATATAACAAGGACTTGGATCTTGTAATAGTTAGCAACAGTTTTTTGCATACTTTTATAATTAGCGAATTTCTAACAATCAAAGGTTGTTAGTCGATCAATATGATACGGCTGTTGTCCTGATTGATATCGTCTGAACGGCATTTTGGGCAGCGAGGACGCGCATTTAGCGAGTAGTTTCCACCGCAAGCACACTTACCTGTAACTGCTGTCGTAAGCTTGGGTTCATTATCACTCAACTCTGGGTCCCACTCGTAGTCAAAACTATGATAGCCCCACAGTTCCATCAGCAACTCATCAGGAGCTAACAGCTTTTCCTTACCACAGTCCTCACAATGAGCAACATGGCCAGCCATGATTGGACCTTGGGTGAACTCGAATTCATGCTTACAGCTGTTGCACTGATATTGATAAAGCTTGCCCATAAATGCTCCAAATGGCCTGAAGGAAATAGAATTATTGAGGTTTGCTAGTAAGTTCTGACCAGTCTACTTTATCGGAGATTATTAATTTGCCCTGGCCAAAGCGCTCTACATAATAAAAATATTTGTAATTCCTATAGCCACTACCAATCACCTTCACTTCCCAACGGTGCTCAGCAAAAAGGTCGTACGCGACTTTTTTCCTATTCCTTACGTCGAAGCCGAGCCCCGGTGGCATCCCCGCCTTATGCAGAGAAACCTCGATGTCTTCTTTTAGTGAATCAGATGGATGCAAGTACCTATCGTGTGGAGGATACAAAAAAGAGACCACAAGAGTACCTATAAAACTAAAGAAAAGTAGTGAGAAAAAATGTTTTCTCTTCTTTTTGAAAAGTAGAAATATGAGTGGAATTAATATCGCCAAGCTAATGCCGAGCGATATTACTATGTAAATAAGCTGGTTATAAACTATACCGAGGCCCCAGCTGTAAGGCGCGACAATATAGAAGACACCGGCTCCAACGAGTAGTGCGAGTAATGCCTGTATTACAAAGTCCTTAATCAAGATGAGTTCTCAATTATTCTTGCGCCACCTTAGTCAGTGGAAGTGGTGGTTAATAAAAAACCAACTCTTCCATACAGTAACAACATCGATTGCTATTCGCTGAACTAGGCCATAGCAGCTAGCTGATCATAATTCACATACAGCCATAAGGCGCAACGCGTAACTGTCAGCCGCATCACGAACCCAAGACTCATTGACAACAAATAACCACCAAAACAACATGCTCATAGAAAATACAACTGCCGCATACTCCAAAGCATGTTTTTTTATATCAATATATTCAGTGCTAGGATATAAATTCAAAAATATTAATAAAATTGAAAGAGATGAAAATAATATACCAGACCATTTTATTCCAAGACAGTTTCTTCTAAATCCGTATGATATGTTTTCTTTAAATAATAATCGGTAAGTTTCTGTATCTCTAGTTTTTTCGAGCAACCACCTTATGGCCGAATCATAATACTCATTTGCCTTATCTGGATTGTTCTTTTCATCTGCCTTAGTCGGTGATTGCCAGTGGGTGATGTTTTTCGACAAATACTTGTGATATCTGTTTTTTGTATGCTGATCCAATGTGCTATCACTATGTCGCAATATGATAGTTGTAGGCTTCCCTCCCCATAAGGCGTATAGCCGTTTTTCAGTTTCCCTGCCTTTGTGTCTTGAGTAATGCGCTAATAAAGTAATAAAGCCACATGCTACTATAGTGCTCAGCAACGTAGCCACAAGATTGTAGAGAGATGGAATAACAATGTATGAAGTTACAATAAGAGGTAACAATGCCAGGAGTGATGGCTTAACTCGTGCCCCCAAGCTATATTTGTCGAAAATATTAGACAACATTCATGTTTCTACCATATTTGTTAAAGCTATTTAAATAGTAGCTTCGAGCAGTTACTGGTATATAAAGTAGATTTATTCAAAATCTATTTCGCTACCCTTCCCATCAATATAAAAAGCAAATGACATATCAGAAACAATCAGCATTAATGCAGGCAACCCATCTTCTTTTAAAGCTGTATTCAAAAAACTAAGCTGATGAATGTCGGCTTGACTTTGTTGCGGTGATAAACCTCTGGGATGAGAATGCCATTCCCCAACATATGTCACTACACCTCCAGTTCGTTCAAGGCTGTTGTTCAACAATTCATTTGACTGATATTCTCCCCTTTTAAAGCTAGTAGGTGTTGAATCACTTTTTTCAGGAGCACTACAAGCTTTCACCAATGTAATAGTTTTGGCCTTTTGATCTACTATACCAAATAAAACCCCACCTGTTTCATTAGGAAGCGCTTCATCCCGAAACATTTTTATCTCACTTAAAAAACCATCATCCCAACTGACCTCCCAACCTGAAATCACAGTAGATTTTGCAGGAAATACAGCTATGTCATAAGGTGTAACACCGCTAAGATCATCCTGATACTCCCAAATGCATATTTTAGCTGAGCTATTTGAAACGCTTTTTCTTATTTGTCTGGATAAAATTGCAGCATGAAGGTGAATTAACTCATCTGATATGGCAGCAGTCGCCTCCCGGCATCCAGCTCCAACCCAAAACTTTCCCAAATGTCCAGTTAGGTGCCGCGCTCCCCATCCGCTATTTAATATAGCTCTATAATATTGCGCCTCTAGACTATTACACCGAATGCTTCTTTCTTTATCCTCTAATAAAAGTACCGCAGACATTCCCGAGGGAGTAATAAACACATTTGCAGTTCTAGGAAAATTGTCTCGTTTAGAGATTTTTCTTGGCACATACAAAGTTGTCGTCGTATCGACAAGGAGTTCAGACTCTTCAACTCTGCTTACTACTTGGGGGGCATCCGAAACGACACTACCAACAAGATGTTTTGTGGAATTATGACTATCCAATTCATGTATATTAGCAACAATAGAATCCACTACCATCGACTTTGGAAAACCCACGTTATTGCGTGATGTGATATGACGAGTGATATTATGGGGTTTGAGTATATCATCGTCTATGTACGTCCACTCCCCCCAACATTCGCGCCCCCATATTTTTGCAATCATTCCACCTAGAGCTCCTACACCCGCAATAATTCCATTAGGACCTAAGTCATCTCTAGATATCCCTGAATACTGTCTAATATCCTCAGGAGTCGGATAAGAGTATACACTTATAGGAAAAATAGGGATATTCTCCCATTCATCACCGTCGGATGTTCCTAGCACGTCTCTATACCACTTGTTTTGTTTGGGTGCTTTAAACAAAACGCTTAGCTTTTCACCCAGCATTGCGTAAGGCAAGTCAACCATAAAGCCCTGTATTTCAACTTTTTCAACGACATTGTTACGAATTCTCGGCACCGCTATCAACAAAAGTATAAATTCTTTTACCTGATTATTTACACTAACCCCATCTTCAGTAACTTGCGCCAGAATAGCACTCTTTAACTGCTCTACAACCCCTCTCCCCTTTTTTTTAAGGAGCGTTTGGAGCTGACCCAATGTATACGGATATTCCTCCACAGGGCCATTTTCGACAGGTTCCAAAACAACTGGAACTGTCACACAAGAAGGTTTGTTGCTTATATTTTTATCCGCATAACTACCAATTAATGTTGTTAGATTATTACTCTCAACCATGGTAAAAGAGAGGCAATTCTGTTTAACTACTTTATCACTGAAATAATTATTAGGTAGGACTACACTGTAAGGGCTTGAAAAAAAAATTTGCTCTATAGGTTGATCTTTGTCATGAATTCTTCCGTTTGCCGTCTCCCTGAGCCACCAGAAAACTCGCTTTATAAATAACTCTGGGGTCCAGGACCTTTCGACAGAGGACCAGGGTTCTATATACAAACATAAGGATCGGGGTTCATTTTCCAAAACGTGATTTTGATGGATCGTTACTGGAAAATCTTTTCTTAGCGCCCTAACTTCCCAAATAAAATCTTTATCAGGAGTATATGTTATAGACAACCGCTCCATTCGATGTATACCAGCTTGATTATCTACATCAAAAGTACCGTCAGCAAACTCCGCTATTATTGACTGCGTATTGTTATCTGAATTAGATTTTAATTCGAGTACTACACATGAAGAATTATCCAAACAAGCCTGATAAACACTCTGAACAACAGGATCTAACTGATCAGCCGTGATGAGTTGACCACCCCAATCAAAGAAATCTACTTGCATGCGCCAGCTCTTGGAGGCGAACATGACAAAACTGATGCTGCTGCTGAACTTGCAACAGTAATTTTAAAGCCACTGGTAGTTACCTCAAAGTCTAGCGGCTTAGGGTTGAATTTGTTCGGCTCTTCCCCTGTGCATTTAAAGATCCCCGACACCCCTAATATTTCACGATATTCTCGCTTTGCACGTATACAAGGAGGGTCAATCTTATCGTCAAGGATTGGTTTGCTGCTTGAAACTATAAATGCCCCGTAGTTAGCATTTGAAAGAGCTTTCCGAGCTTTGGGTGAAACTGTTGCCTCTTCACCATTATCAGACCAACTATCATGCGAAAGGCTCCGCCAAGAGCAATGATGTGGAGCCAAAAGTAGGTCATAAGCTAAATCTTCAGAGCTATAATTAGCAGCTACCCTCTCCCAAATTGTTACATCTGCATCTCCACCACAAAGAAATGTACTAATGGCGTTCCCATGCATGTTGCCTTTAATCTTAAAGCTGATTATGACGCTTGAGTTGTTTTTAGATAGAATAGCTTCGGATTCATCGTCTTGTTTAGTAAAAGGAGCAATTAAGGTGGAGTTCAGATATGCGGTAGCTGTTTTATTGACACCATTAAATACTTGCCCATTACGGATTAAAATTGGTTGTAACTCATCTGTTTTACCATTTTCGTCTTCACCGAGAATCAAAAGCCTATCACCATCCCTAACATTGAAGTTTGATTTCTTATTAATTTCAACTCTACGCTTTGCTTCTGAGTTAAAAGCTTTAGCATCATCGCAAAGAACATGATTTTTTGAAGCACGTCTAAATACCATCGGAGATGACCACATCTCACGAATGATAATCCTCTTTTCATTTTGAGGCTTAAAATCATCAGGGTAATCATCAATTGGCCCCAACCAGAAATGAGTGCGCAAGCCTAAGCAATGATCTTTATCTGGATGTGTTAAAAGCATTGCGTCTACATAGGGCCTGTTGTTGTCATCGTTATTAATTCTATCTCTAAGATACTTGCCAACATCAGGCGTGAAGTCCTTTGAATCATCAGCTGCTGTCCTAATATTGCAGTCGATTAAGAGGCTTGTTCCTTTTTCATCAGCAAGCTTGATTAATGTCATATCTCCATTATCTACAGGGAAAAATGTGATTGTAGCTGTCATAGTCTAATTACCTCCAGCTCTATAAAAATAAGTTTCTTATGTTATTAGGCTTATAGAACCTTAGCAGGCAACATAAGATGGTGTGCGGGAACTAACTTACTGAAAGAGTAGATGGGACTGGAGATGGGAGATACGTTATCTCGAGCTTATTTCAAACAAAACTTCAGATTCTGTAGAACTAACCGCTTCCTATGACTCACCGGCAACTACTAAATATTATTAGTGATTACTGGTTATCATTAATCGCACCATACCTCATCAAAATGATAATGTCAATTAAAAGTATATAGTATATATTTTGTATATTAGTCTACAGGGCGCTTTTTAAAAGGAGAAAATATGTTTGTACCCGCATCCAACCTTGACCTTGGTGAATATTCGGTTAATCAACTAGAGAGACTTGCTTTTATTGAGTACTCGGCATACTTTCTTGGTGAGGTCGGCAGGAAGATTCTTCAAGACAGGTTCGGTATAAAAGAGGCTGCAGCATCAAGGGATCTAACTCTTTATAATGATATCGCTCCAGGTAACATCACATACAATCCTAGATTACGCTTTTATGAACCTAGCTCCAGTTTTAAATGTGTTTTTAAGTATTCAACCGATCGATTACTTTCAACTATGGCAGAAGGCTATGGTGATGGTGTTAAAAACGATAATAACTCCCCCATCACATGTGAAGCTCCTAGGCTTAGTCAACCCGATCAGAGGGTATTGTCATTTGTTACCAGAAGTTTAAATTTACAAAAACCATTAGAAATCACGTACCGCTCGCTAACAAGTGGTGAAACACGACGTGAGATTATCCCCCATGCTTTAGTAGATAACGCACTAAGGTGGCACGTTAGAGCATATGATCGAAGAAGGGACCGCTTTACGGATTTTGTTATAAATAGAATTTCAGAGCCAAGTTTTAGCCAAATCACAGATATTAAAGAACATGAAACACAGAAATTTGATAAGCAATGGAATACTGAAGTCACTTTGGAGCTCGTGCCGCACCCTAGAGTAAGTCATAAAGAGACAATTGAAAAAGATTATTGCATGAAGCAAGGAGTACTAAAAAAGCGAGTCCGAGCTGCATTAGCTGGTTATGTACTAAGACGCTGGAATGTGGATTGCTCATCAAATCACGAGTTAGAAGGCGAAGAATATCATTTGCACTGTCAAAATATAGAAACGCTGAAAAAACTTAGTGAGCTGGAAATATCTACCTTAACCCTCGCTCCAGGTTTTAAGAAGGACTGATATTACCCCTTAATAATGATAATTGTTTGCTCCAAATGATCTGAATGGAAAGAATGATTACTGAGGTTTTCTATTATTAAGTTCGGACCAATTTACTTCCTCTGAAATGATTAGTACACCGTGGCCAAAGCGCTCAATGTAGGTGAGCGTTTTGTGCTTTAGCGGATCATTGCCTGAAATCCTAACGGTCCATTTATGCTCGGCAAAAAAATCAAAAGGCTGCTTGGTTCTGTAGCCTACCCTTATTCTTAAATCTGCAGGCATGTCCGTTTTTTTATGCAAAGATGCCTTGATGTCTTCACGAATAGAGTCTGATGGCAGTGTTAACCTCTTACTTGAAGGGTATAGAAAAACCATTAACACTATGCCGATAAAACTAAACAGAAACGTGGAAACCAGGTGTTTTTGCTTCTTTTTAAAGAAGAAAAGGATGGATGGAATTAAGATGGCCTGGCTAATAGCAAGAGATAGAGCGGCATAGATAGGCTCTTGTATAAAGATCCCGAGTCCCCAGCTATGAGGCGCTGTGATATAGAACACACCAGCTCCGACGAGCAGTGCAAGACATGCCTGTATGGCAAAATCCTTAGTCATAATCTTCCTCAATCGCACCAGCCTCACGATACTGAGTTAAACTGGCGGTTAATGAAAAGCAACCCCTTCCATAAAGTGACTACCATCAACCGTAAGCACATTGGTGTAGATCTCGGTGCTTTTCACCGAGCTGTGACCTAACATCTGGCTGATCACTTTCAAGGGTCGTCCATGTAATACTAAATGAATCGCAAAGCTGTGTCGAAAGGTATGACTGTAAGCACCGCATCAAACTGACCACCCCGCCAGTATCAGTTGACCACCCCTACCGGCATGTCCTGACCAGACCGCTTGCCAAAACTGACCAGAAAAACTCTACATAAAGTGCACCGAAGGACCCTTTTAATTCGCAATGGATTAATCTGGGAATGTATGTTGCTGCCAACTTACCGGAAGTGGACAGTCGCTACTGCACGATGACATAATTGTTTAATGCAGTCTTTATTACTGCGGCTAACTGATTTAAACAGGAGGATGACATGCCCACGCTAGTATTAACAAAAGTTGGAAACTCTGTTGGTCTGGTGATCCCCGAGGATCTGCTTCTGGCTTTAAACCTTGAAATTGGCTCTAAAGTTGATGTTACTCAGGTTGGTAATTCACTCCTAGTCAAACCTACGAAAAAGCTAGAAAACCTTCATGATCTGGTAAAGGATATGAAGAGAGAGCAACAACACGAAGAGACGTTTGCTGATAAACCGATAGGCAAAGAAATTATTTAGTTCGCACAGATTCCAGTAATCGGAAAATTTCCAGCTTCAATATATAGGGCGGCAAATTTTTAGACGTTAACAATCCTGATATACGCTGTTCCGATTTGTGCCTCTTAAGAGAATGGCAACAAGCCGATAGACGCAGCTAGGTAATCAACTAGAGTTGTTGAAACCTAGCGATCAATTCCTCTCGAAGTGGCTGGATTTCGTAGCTCAGCCGCCCCTGCCCTTCAAATCGTTTCATATCTCGTTCTAGCTCTTCCGTGCTTTGCCAATAAGATTTCTTTTGTCGGCGTATATAGTGAAACCACAAGGGGGCATGGGGATCCTGAATCAGTGCTTCGCGCAAACTCAGCAACGTTTCCTGAGAAATGGATGTTTTAAGCTCACTGATGGGGTTGCCGTCCAACTTGACTAGATCTCGTATCAGCGCAAACAGTACTAGATCGGCAAATCGGTAACGACGAGGTTTAGAAGCTGAAGGATCGTACAACTCATGCCAATGATCAAAATTAGATTTTGAAATATCCAATAATGTCACCGCAAAGCTGCGGGGAATGTGAGCCATGGAGCCTTTACCTTTAGATATTAAAAAGCCATCAACTTTCAGATATTCGTCTGAAAATTTCCGATAAACGAAGATTAAGCAAGAGATAAGTTTGCGGGTAAACTTTTTAAGTAAAGGGAGTGATTCACTCCATATCCCTCAGTGAGAGATCGACACTCTCTCCTGAGGGGGCTCCAAAATGGTCGAACAAAATGCTTGATCTTCGAAACCCGCAACAACAGATTACCAAAATCGGATTTAAAAAGAAATGCGACTTTTACCAGTGTGGCATGTTGAAATATAACGGTGTGGCCGACTTTCACTCCTACCACGAACTCCTGCATGCCCTTTTGTTAGAGTCCGATCCCGATGTCACGCGTTTTGTACCTCAGCCGTTTCGCTTGCCCTGGAGGCAAAACGGTTACGTCCCCGACTGTTATATTGCTAGAGGCTCTCAACGTCTTATTGTCGAAATAAAACCTGAAGGAAAGTTTCCCAAAGAAAGAGGTGAATGGGTCAGTCGTTTCTGTCGACCTCATGGGATCGAATATTGTGAAATTACAAATGAGTCCCTAATGGCTCGAGAAGTTAAAGCTCGTAACTGGTTCTGGATAGTCAGCTACCTGCGAGCCTGGAAGGACTTTGACAGCACAAACCAAATCAAACAACTTTATGAACAGCTCGTCGATGCTGATGCTATTGAATTAGGTTCACTTATTCCGTACTACAAAGATAAAGAACAAACATTGGATCTTCTGGCCTTATTTCGAATGGCTCATCGGGGACAATGTGAGCTTGAGTTAGACTATTCGAGCTTGAATCCAGATACTATTGTGAGGTTGGTTAATGCTTCGTAAACATCAAGAGTGGCTAACGACTCACCCAGAGTACCGTGATTTAGATCAATGGCCAACGATTGACTTAAGCCTCATTGAGCCACAGTATCATGCCCAGGTAAGGCGCAATCTGGCTGTAATGGGTGCGTATCTGGACGGAGGATCCATTAATGACATTGCGCAAACATTCAACCTGTCTCAACAGGCCGTGTATGCGTTAACGCATAATGCACTTGATTCCTCTCTAAAGTCGCAACCTCAACTGTCGAAAGCTTTGATACCTTACCAGGTCAGAAAGCCACATCGGCGCACGAAACGGTTACCCTCTCTGACTACCCCCTCTGGTTCTGCTTGTTCATTTGGATGTGTTATGCAGTCTGTTGAAGGTTTGGAAAGCTTTTTACTCAAAAAAATTAAAGCTAAGCTTCAGCATAAAGAAAATTGCGATAATTATACAATTACAACCTTACATCAAGACTATTTACAGTATTTGCGAGATCATCAATGGCCCGTAGATCAATATCCTTTCACGGTAATCTCCCTAGGGTATCAATCATTTCGATCTTGGTTAATCGAAAAAGAAAATGAATTGCAGGCTTTTGTCTATCCGAAGAGAATCATACAGCCAAAAATCTTGGTTGAGTATTTGCTAGAGGAACTTCAGCTAGATGAGCAATTGACTGATGCTATGAGTAAAGTTTGGATCGAGTACGATGGACAATTCTTTCCGGTTCGCTTGGCACGTTGCAGTCTAATCTTAATGATCGACAAACGCTCCGAGTTAATTGTTAGTCACTATTTAGTCGTCGATAGATTCTATGATCAAGATGATATCCTACATATGCTACAACAACTTGTTTATCCAGAAGATAAGGAGCAAAGCTATACCAACAATGAGCAGCAGTCTTTAACTGTCGAGCAGAAGGACTTGATTGATGCACTGCCACAAATCCAAGTGGGACAAGTTGCTTTGGATAATGCGTTGGCGCATTTAGCTGATAGTGTTCGTCAACTTATCGTCAATGAATGGGGTGCCGTACAAAACTTTGGATTAGTTAAAGTGCCCAAGCGGCGTAACCTTATAGAATATGCGTTTAATCGACTGAATAACCCCGTTCACAGACTTCCATCAACGACCGGCTCGCACATTTATGATCCAAAGCGAGAGCCAGCGCATCAAGCTAAAAAGGCACCTCGAATACAGTTAAAAGAGCTGGAAGCCATGATCAGTCTGGTGATTGCCGAAACCAATCAGAAAGCAAGAAGTAACTTAGGCTGCAGTCCACTTGAGAAAGCGACTCAGCTTTTTCATGAAGGAGCTTATTGGTTCCGCCCCGCGCCCCCCCCTAAACGATTTGGGTACAGTACACGATCAAGAATCGTAACCCTTCATGTCAATACCGCCGAAAAGAGGCGACCTTACTACAATTTCGATCGTGTTCGGTATACATTACAAAATATGGAGATAAAATTGAACCACTCGATAAAGGTGAGAGTTTGGTATGACTCGAGAGACATTCGGAAAATGGAAGTCACTACGCTGGATGGAGATAATATCGGCATTGGTTTAGCGGCTATATCTTGGCAACGTCACCCTCATTCCCGCAAAACACGCCGCCGCACCTTAAAACATACCAAGGATTCCAACAGATACAGAACCGACCCACTCGGGGCTTACGTTAATAAAATAGTTAAGCATCGTGACTCCCCAAAATATGCCCTGGAGATGGTTCGGGTTAGCCGTGAAATGAATTTCAAATCCAGTCCTGAGGAACAAGAAAGTGGCATAAACGAGACACAAAGCGGTTTATCCAATAAGCGCAATAAATTTACTTGGAGTAGTAGTCATGTCTAAACTAGGTACCAGCTTCTACGATCATCCTATCTTTACTCCTCAAGCATTTCGAGTTCCCACACGAGCTGAGAAAATTCTTCTCGATCAATTGCATAATCATCTTTGGACAGGAAAACCAGGGGCTTTTTTTCATGGGCCACCAAGGATCGGAAAGACCACCTCTTTTTTGAATGTAAGAAATAGTATACAGGCACGCTCAGGTGTACATTTGCCGGTCTTATATACGTCCATGCCTCCACGTGATAAAAATACTATACGCGAGGTTCATTATAAGTGTCTGACACATACTGGATTGTCATTCAATCGACGGGCAACATGCAATGAGTTAGCCAATACGTTAGTTGCGCATTTGATAGAGTTAAGCCATTTAACTGAACATAAAACAGTCATCTTAATTGTTGATGAAATACAGAGACTAACACCTAAGCAAATAGAAGTATTCTCAGAGTTATACGATACTTTATATGAATATAACTTACGATTATGTGTATTTATGATCGGAAATAGTTCAAGTTACCACTTATTATTATCTGACCTTGAACTTGATAGTAATGAGTCCATTCGAGGGCGCTTCTTTACCGAGCAGCATAAATTTAAAGGGATACATTCAAAGCAAGATGTTGAGTTTATTCTAAAACAGTACGATAAATTACGGTATCCGGAAGAAACGGGTCCAACTTATACGGAGTTTTTCTCTGAAAAAGAATTCAACAATGGATTTCGTTTAGCTCAGCTGTCTTCCATCATCTGGGATACGTTTAATACTTATCGCAAGCAACTGAAAATATCATCTTGGCCGGCGCAATACTTTTTCAGCGCGCTTAACCTGTTATTGCCCGATTACTTATATAAATACGGCGCAAAAAATTTTGAGCCAGATATGATTTCTGCATGCATCGAAGCTTCAGGATTACTTCATGCGCCCTATCAGTGATACCGTTATCAATACTGGGTATTGGTTAAGCCAGCCTTTAGAATCCTGGTACTCAGTAATGATACGTCTATTTCATTGCAATCCCAGCTTGACACTTCATGGCTGGGAAATGTTTTTAAACGATAACAAGGCATGCTCTACAGAAAAGATGTTCGACCTACTAAAGGATCTCTATCTTAAGCAAGCGGAGATTTTGCCGGAACACAAACAGGAGCTTGAAAGGCATTCTCATCAAATCCCAAATGGTAAACCTCAACTCTGCCAAGAATGCGGTAACGCTGGGTACCACTCTTACCTATTTCAGTTCCCTTGGCTTCATACCTGCCCGTTACACTCAAAACCGCTTGAGTCATTGTGCAAAGAGTGTAATCGGCCATGGGGAAACTGCAAAGAATTTTTTAAGCATCACTGCCAGGCATGTGGTTTAAAGCCTCTTGATGAGTATTTGGTCTTGCAATATAACTTAGGCAAGCAGGATTTCGCAGGTCTTCTTACATTATCAGAACATGTAGACAAGTTGGCAAAATCATCAGTTCTTTGGTTTTGCTGGGATCAATACGAAGATCTTGTTTTTTCAAGAGAAAATAAAATGAACATGAGGCCATCGGATGAAGATTTTGCATCAGTGATGTTACACCTTTATCCGAAGGCTACCATCGCCCTTGAACCTTATTTAACCTATCAGGCCACGACTCATAAACAATGGTTGGTAAAGTCCACCCAGTGGCAGCCATCAGATATATATGAGGATTGCCCGAATAGGTATACTAGGATCCTAAGCCATAATCATTTATGCCCTGAAATTTACGGGCATATTATCCAATTACCTCAACAGATGGTTCTAGCTAGACAGAAGGCGATAAAACGAGTTCATGAGTTATTGAATGAAATCCACCCTAAAACACACTCACTTCATAGGTCTGATATATCTTCCATAATGTCTATCGAGAGTGACTGCCCTCTTTGCATTGCATTTAGTTGTTGGTACTCCATCCTATTGGTTGATAATCATAGCTGGTATATACCACCTGATGACCCTGAACAAAATTTCTTATACTTTGATGGTATTAAGAATTATCCGAAGACTCCAACACCCTGTAAATACCTTGCTACTGAGGAGAGCTATTACGAAACACCTATAGACTTCCAAGCGTTCATGTATGAAATAGATTTGTTGCAATGCTTTCTTCAAGTTTATGAGTATATTGCCACTTCCTACGTTCAGGTTATCAAGTCTTACCCGAGAACGGTTTATATTGCTGACCTTGAAAACTACTTAACGCACGTTAAACCAAGCCAAGATGGTCAAGCATACTTTCAATTACACAATCATTGTTTGGATGGCTACTTTCCTAATAGCTATCTGCCCGAGGCATTTACTCTAAAAAAGTTTCCAGAAATCATAGAAATGCTGAAGAAAAATAATCCACACTTTTTTTACATGAATAAAGAGCTCTATCGAGATGGACTCACTTCTGTTCAATACCAAATGCTTGGTTTATTGTTTGTCCATAATCAATTTAGAAATCACTATGTGGGATACTCACATTTTTTGGAATCGAACTTTGAAAAGATACGAGCATTTTTGTCAAGGAGGGGTCAAATAGCGAATACCTGTTAGACGAGTTGATAAGTCATCTAATAATGCTCTGAGAACCAACTTATAATGATCTGAAAGTAAGAGTTGAGTTTAACTGTAATCCTTCCATAAAACTGGAGCAGTTATAAGCAGAAAATTTCGTTACACTACACGTAGAGCAGTTTTGTTTGTTGCTGATACCCACTATCCATGGTTTTCTTCGATTTCCTTGGGGACGGTTATTTTATATTTCGGTACATATACACCATTTTTAACGATACTACGTTTACCATGCCCTAAATCCAGCTCATCTATTTTTATATAATCAAACCAGGCATGACCAGCTTTTTCAGCCATATACAAGAATAAACGCTTCGCTTTTACTGAGGTGCAATTCATTAGTAACTTGTTTACGTTAGCTGGCCTTAAATTATTCACCCCCTCCATTAGTTCATACACTTCTAATAAAGGCTGCTTCTGGGGAGCCTGATATAAACACTCAAGTATAGCTCTAGCTGGACTAGAGACTTTCACTTTAAACCCTTTGTGCTCAAAGTCTATTAGTCCTATATCTGGAGATAAAAATGATGAAAGCGTGGTTTTTAGCTCTAACCCCCAATCGTATTTTCTAAACCAACTAGGTAGATTTTCATGTTCACTTCCAAAGAGTTGAGCTCGTTTGGCAGATACTTCTAAATAATGAGATTTACCCTGAAGTGATAAGGCCGTCTTCTCTCCTGGGTGAACAGACAGGCCAAGCTGTGATTGCAATGCGTATACTCCAGCAAGATAGTCTACTTTCTTACCGTGGCGCACTAGTGCGCCAGTGCCTATAGAGTCAAACCATTTTCTTTTTCTATAGCGCTTTTGCAAATCGTAGCTATAACCCTCTTTAGCAAGCCATGAATATGTTAAAACAACATCTTCTGGCTGACTACGGAGAAGGCGGTTTAATTTTGAATCATTTAAGGTACTCATAGTACCTATAGTAGCACTTATTTAAACTTTCCCAAGCCCGGTGGTCTAGTCAGGAGATTATAGTATAGGTGGTCAACTGATACTGGCAGGGAGGTTGTTTAGCGGCGGTGGGTATAACACGAATTCTACTGGGAAACTTTAAAGCTGTTATTTGAATTGTATCGTGCCAACCAGGACCTTGTTCTTTGCTTGCCCAATATTCGAACTCTTCCCAATCACATACACAGTCATGAGATTCCAAATAAATTCTCAAGACTTCTTTGATAATTTTCCCTTTTTTTAGCAACGAGAGCTTGGATTTCTTGCTGGTTCATGAAGCACCTAACACCGCCCATAAGCGATTTAAGAGAGTGAATTTGATGCTCTTGTTAGATTGCATTTATGACGCCATCTTTTTGTAACCATGAAACTGCTAGCCCACATATTGAACAAGAGAACCCACAATCTTTGTCATAATGTAAATCATTGTTAATCCAGTATTTTATACCGTTTATTGTTGCGAGCTCACTTGCATACTGAGGTGTTGCACCTTTGCTTAAATGGTGAATAAATTTAAACTCACTACCACCAGGACTCACTTCTATAAAGATAGCGCCTGCGATTAGCAGTGGTGTAATTGCTGGTGCAATATGTGGACATGGTCGTTTCATGGTTTGCATTTCAATCTAACATTATAGTATCGGACATTAAGGTTTAATGGATATTAGCAATATCAATACGTTAGGGAAAGAACAGATTAGAACATGGCTCTCCCTCTGCGTAGTAGCATGCACAGGGGCTGAAATGTACTAAGTTACGCTGAGGTTCGATTCTCCAAGCAATATTTCAAGTGTATGATTTGCTATTTATCTTTACTATGCGCATAAATACTTTTAATGCCAAGCTCCATTTTTTGACGAGCAGACGAGTTTGCTGAGTGCACTTTTATTCTTGGAGGTGAAAAATTGTTTACAATTACTTGCTCTTCTATCCATAACACGACATCGTAACCAGTACCATGTGCATCATCACCGAGATCGTGATCGAGACTGATTTCTTCAACTAATCCAGATTTTAAAAGTTCAATTGCCTCTTCAGGCCAGTAAACTCTTTTCCATCCTACTGGCGTTTCTCTTTCATCATCAAGATAGACTTTCAAAAATTCTCTCCCAAATTACACATTACTCCAAGTTCGCATTTCCAGTTTTATCGATTCATTACCACAATAAGTTGAGTTTGTGCAGGTCCAAAACCTATTGTTATTTGTTAGTGTCGAAATTTTAGACCTTCGCCAAGATTGTGATTGCTACGTAAAGACACAGCGCAGCTGCTAACAGCCCAATACAAGTACTACAAATTCCATAATTGCTAACCCCTCGGAACACCACAGATCGTCCGTGATTGTCGGGGTCAAAATATACAGTAAACCTTTCGCCTGGATCCGTTTCTCCAATAAAGTCTAGCACGTGCATAGGCGCAGTTAGATGTGAGTTTCCCATCAGCGCATCCATCCAATACATTCTATTACCAGTATAACTAACTCCTCGAACCTCATATTTATATGATATCTCTGGTCTATAAATATGACTTACTTCCTTTCTTCCATCATTGTAGGAAACGTTCTCTGAGTATGATATGACATTCTTTATCATTACTGCCTCAACCGGCACCCAAAACATGGATTTATAAGATCTGAAAACATCATAAATAGAATAAATTAAGACATACACTCCAATAATAAAGAGTATCACAGCAATGATTTTTACTACTATCGAATCTGGGCTTAACTCTATTACCATTTATTAATCCTTGCTCGCAATAATACCTCTAAGCTTGCTGATTTTGATAGCATAATGTTTGAGCTCAGCCCGCTGGCCAACGCGCCTTAGAGAATGGTTATGAGCCGACGCTCATTGGTTTCCACTCTCCGCCCGAGCCGTGATAGGTCTCGGCCTCTTTCGCTATCCGAATTGCTCTCTTCAAATCAGTTGGAAGCTTGATCTTAATCGTTCTCCGAATGAAGTGCATTGCGGACAATCTGGCATGTCAATCCTTACGGCTCATAACGCCAAGCTAAAAGGCACCAAAGGTGAGGAACGAATTTAAGCGTCTTGTTATGTTTTGCTGAAGTCTTCAATAACTTTACCACTACCAAAAAATTCAAGCTCGCATGCTGTATGCACATAAACACCCGATATCATAAGCCTCTTTCCTTTTTGAGGTAACTGTTCAGGTATAAAAAATAACTCTATAGATTCTCTCGATGAAATTTTAGCAGGTAAAGTATTAGAACTTTCTAATACCAATGCCTCTGGAAAGGCAAGCCTAGTATCGTCATCCGTATTTAGCGTAAATCCAGCCTCAATTATTGTGAGGTCAAACTTGCTAAGGTTTACGACTTTAAGTCCAATTGTTTCAAAGTGACGATTCTTATGAATTCCATTTTCGGTAATACCTCTAGTTTTTCCATCGGGCATCCAGTGAAATGACAACGGTTTAACCCTAAGACAAACTTTTTCTTTACTTGTATCTCTAAAAAGATTATGGAGCCCTAACGCTAATCCACCCAGCGCACAAATACTAATGATAATATCTTTAATCATAAGAGATAACTACTATTCGACACGAAAACATGACGCTTGCAGCATGCGCGCCCACGGAATGGAGCCGAAGGCGCAATGTAGTGGGAGTCGCTGTGCCTGCACTGGTTATGTTTCATTCTACTCCGACACTTAACGTTATATTAAGCCGCTTAGGAACTACATACCTTTGCCTTCCTTGTCCTAATCTTTTACTAGAACTCTTACTTCAAGGTCATAGCTATATCTAGTCACGGTTTGCGGTGGAAAGTCAGCCCATAACACATATGAACCTGCATTAAAATACGTGCCATGGGCTTTCGACCCCCACCTTATATTTACAGGCCACTCATTCCTGCCATAAATATCCGGCTGACTGGTAACCAGGTTCGATATTCTTTTGTTATCTAGATTCTTAATATGCAGATATATTCTAGTTTTATCCCTATCAACTCGGAAATTAAGCCTATTGTTGTTAGGATTTTGATTGCTCACATGTAGCCTAGCAATCGTTTCCCATCTATTATCATCAGCCTTTTCAGCGAATGCTAATGAATTAAATAGTGTCAATGAAGTAACTGCTAGTAGTAATAGAAAAAATACTCTAATCATAAGTCAGCCCTTTTATATTTTACGCGCGTTCTAGTCTCTGCAGCCTCTAATTCGAGATTGGTAGTTACTACGACACTGTCGCCTTTGTATGTCATTCGATGCACTACTAAGGCATGCTGATAGGCGATAACGTGCAGTTTGACGGCATGCTAGGCACCTTTGAGTTGTACACGATTTTGGTAGGTCGGAGTTTAACTCTTCCATTAATATATCAATTAATATCACATCTGAATCAGAGTAGCCTTTCTGCTCCTTTTTCACTTCTTCAGCAATTGTTAATGAAGTAAATAATGTTAATGACACCGCTGTTAGCAGTAATGCACTAAAATTTCCAATCATAATTTATTCCTTTTAGGTTTTAGTTGAGATTGCGGTGACCACTAACTTCCACCAATTGTTGCAGCACTAGCAACTCTTTGGAAACATAACATTATATTACCGGACATCACCGATAACCCTTTAATTACAAGTTGTTTATTTTTAATGTCCGCTTTCACGACTAATACCAGGTAAATCGGACATTAATATCGTACTTTCTTCAATGGATAGTAGCAAAATCAATGGCTTAGGGAAAGACAATATTAGAATATGGATCTCCGTATACACTTCAACCTGCTAAGTTGGCTAGTTGCCCAAGTGACTCATCTCATCGTAGGGGGGATGCTAGAGCCCAGGCCAAATAACAAAGCTTCCCTTTGTCAGGAGGATTGGTACGGACAGGTATCTCTACAAGATAGGTGAAATCTTTCGGACAATCCTCGGGAAGGCGCGGAGATTAAGCCGAAACGCTTCGGAAATTGGCCGGCCCATTAATATCGAAGATATTCAAATTAAATGATGCTATTTTTAAATGGATTCCTACTATTTGATATTCTCATATTAATTGTATGTTCTGACTAACTAATAGAAATTACATCATAAACCTATTTATTGAACCTCAACAACTTCAATAATTTCGGTACTAATAAATGTTCCTTCCGCTATATATATGTAAAGTTTAGAGTAACCTGGCTCTCGGAATATTATCACTTTATGTTTGTGAGGTATAAAAGAGCTGAACCAAGGCTTTAGTTGTTTGGGTTTATAAACTTTAATTATATGGTTAACTTTGTTGTTGTTTATATATTCCGATAACACAACATCAAAGTCATCCGGTTTATTAATATATCGCTCATCAAATGGGTAAGCTATTACAACAATCAGTGAGCCTAAAACAAAAAGCACCATTGAAACCATTATTTTATTTACTTTTTTTGAGTAGTGAAATGTAAGAAATGCTGAAATTATTACAGTCAAACAAATGGCGACAGGCTCAGTCCCATATCCGCCCCAATCTCTTTCACCTGGAGCAACAAGATAAAATATTATTGCTCCAAGCGCGATGTAAATTAAGTAGTTAACAATAGTTTTTATTAGCTCTTGCTTATCCAAACCTGGCTTAGTGCTATTCAGCTTTAACACTCCAGCTAAGTAAGGAACCTGTTGCGTTTAACTTTTGGTCAGATACTTTAAGAGTCCAAGTACCTTTTATATCTATTTCACTCTTAAATTCTATATTCCATATTTCGTCTCGGTTATAACTACCTGGATTACTCAAATTATAATGCTTACCAGATGGGGCTATTAATTGAACAGCTATGTCAGACTCAGAAACATGGGATATGGTGGCTCTCACTTCAATTCCATGAGCCAAGTGACTATTTGCAATATTGATATTGGATGAAACGCCATAGCCCTTATTGTCGGGGATATTATAATCATTATCATTGCGATACTCTGTACCTGAACTCTGACTCACCGTTATATTTACTGTAGATGAGCTAGAGTTATCTGAGCTGTCAGTCACACTAGCAGTAATTAAATGCTGACCAAGTGATAAATTAACCATTATCTCAGAACCGCTTCCAAGAGCTCCGTCAATGCTTGACTCCCATAGAATGTTTTCTAATAACCCATCTTCATTATCAATGGCTTCGGCCATTAAAATGATATTTATATTGCTTGCGTAGTTATCACCATCTTCTGGAGCCAATATTTGAATGCTGGGAGCTGTATCTATTTTTTCTTCAATGTTAATAACGATGTTGGCGTTAGCTGTTAGCACTCCATCGCTAATGGTATAAGAAAAACTCATCTCGCCGACATATGACGAGTCAGACACATATTTAATTTTATTGTTTTCTATTGTCGCCTCACCGTAATCAGGCTGTGTGACACCAATAATATTAAGAACATCTCCATTTGAGTCAGAATCATTCTGCAATACATCCAGGGTGATCATTCCACCTTGTATTACACTTGCCGAATCATTCTCTGCAATTGGAGCAACATTAGTATCTTCAACTGCTACAGCAACTGTGGCTGTTGACTGAGCCTTTCCATCACTAATAGTGTAAGTGAATGAATCATTACCAACATAGTCAGTATCTGGAGTGTAAATGATATTATTACCAGAAGCTTCAGCTGTTCCTGAGCTAGGGTCAGCAATTGACGTGATGGTTAATGTATCGTTATCAGGATCTTCATCATTACTTAACACATCAATGCTCGCTGATTGATTAACTTGCGTTATTGCAGAATCATCATGAGCGATTGGAGGTGAGTTAGTTTGGTTTACGGTTACAAAGACACTTGCAGTAGACTCATTGCCGTTGCCATCGGTGACTGTATAAGAAAATATGTCTTCACCCATAAAATCTAGAGCTGGAGTATATTCAACTTGTCCACTGCTTATAGTTGCATCACCATTGGAAGGAGAGCTTACAGAAACAATACTCAGTGGATCATTCTCAGGATCAGTATCATTTTCTAATACAGGGATAGTGACTGTAGTATTGGTAAGAGTAGAAGCATAATCATCATTTGCTACTGGCGGGTAATTAATACTGTCACTAACTATATTAATTAGTACATTAGCTTCAGAATAGCCCCCCTTCGTATCGGTAATGGTGTATTTAAAACCATCAAAGCCCATAGAGTCAGCATAGGCTGTATAAACAGCTTTATTATCAACAAACTCAAGAGTTCCTTCATTGGGAAGCGTGTACTCTACAACATAAACATTATCACCATCAGGATCGGAGTCATTTGCAACAATGTCGAGTGTAGTTTCAACACCAGCATTGACTGTATATTCATCATCATTCGCCACTGGGGGTGAATTAGAAACTGCTCCAACGTTTAACGTTGCAACTGCACTGTCAGTTCCATCTTTTGCTATGTTGGTTTCTGGGTCAACATCAATTATCGTATATTGAAAAGAGTCTTGCCCTTCAAATCCATCATTAGCCTTATAAACGATAATATTGCCATAATTAGTGACCGTCCCATTCTGAGGGGAGGTGGTCTCTGTAATATATAAGTTATCGCCATCTGGGTCAGAGTCGTTTTCAAGAACCGTTAACTGAGACTCACCGTTGACAGGTATTGCATAAGTATCATCATTAGCAACAGGCGGTAAATTATTCGTAACTGAAACGGTAATAGTTCCTATATCACTACCACGTTTCCAAACATTATTTTTAGGGTAAACGTCTAATATTTCATAGGTAAAAACATCATCACCCATAAATCCTTCATTCGGAGTGTAGTGCACTGAATTGCCAACAATCTCAGCAACACCATTTTGGGGTTGAGTAACAGAGTTCACCTTAATCAAGTCGCCATCGGCATCTATATCATTTGATGCAGCATTGATGTTAATTGAGGAACCATTTGAAGCGGTAAAGTCATCAATGGCTTCAGGAGCGTTGTTGGGGCCATCTTCACATCCAGCGAAATCCCAACAGTTTATGACTTCCGTAGCTCCAATATTATCTAACTTTAGGAAGCCTTTTGATTCCCCGCTAGAGTGTATTAGTAGGTTCTCTAGAATCAGTGCAGACTCAAATCCGTGACTAGTTATATCTCCTGCAGAAAGAGTGGTCTCCAGTGTGTTTAAACCAGCCGAGAGTTCCGTAGGATTACTTCCCAAAAGCGCAATGTCTATATTATCTTCAGTCCTAATACTGAATGAATAGCCATATGTGCCCGCAGTAACGGAATCAATCTCAAAAAAAAACCTCATTCCCTCGAAAATATTATTGTTATCTTCATCGATATACTCATATCTGTACCCACCGGAGTACTCAAGCTCATCTCGTTCCCATTCATCAAAGTTATATGCAGCAGTATCTTTTAAATTGTCAAAATGTTTATAGTATCTTCCATTTCGATCAATTCTTACGAGCTCAAGATTAAATTGCCCTGAATATCCAATTTTCCTAATGTCAAAGCCTTTGAACTTTAGCTGAAACTGATTGTCGCCGAATGTTATTTTTTCTGTAGACTCAAGATACTCTGTACCAACTTTAAGTTTCCCATAAATATAATAGTAATCATTTTCTTCGAACGTGCCGTTGAACGGGAATGTTAAGATAAGCTCATCTTTTAATCCGTCTGAATCTAGATCAGTTGTACTCTCAACATAGTCTGGACTGATATCAGTAGTAATAGTTTTCACATTGAATGTTTTTGCCAACCGACCTTGAAATTGCTCGCCAATTGAGTTTGTTCCTTGATATTCCGCTACTAAGTTGTACATTCCAGGGTTTTCTAACAATACAAAAGTAGTATATAAACCATCATCTGGATGAATATCGTTATTTTCGCCATCATCAACTGCTGTTTTGCTATAAATCTCTTGACCATCTTTCGATATAGAAAAATTGACAGTACCACTTGTAAAATGAGAACTCCCTTCAATCAAATAGAGTGACAGTGGGATATGTTTATCTGTACTTATTAAATTTGAAGCATCACCGACATAAAGCTTGGATGATATATTTGAACCTTCAAATAAAACTGTAATTGGTATTGGAGCTGAACCAGAATGAGTCCCAGTTACAATATATTCACCAGCTACACCGCCTTGCATGAAATCTATAAACCAGCTTTTGATCGGGAATACTAGCGCGGATATCCCATTATCCGCTTCATTAATCAAATATGAAACGTCATGCGTAGAAGCATTCGTTTCTGTGATGCTCTGGCCTGATGGGGTCGTTATTGAAATATTATCAGTGTTAAAATCACTGGTGTTGGCAATAAATAACTTGATGCTTGTATTGCTAGGTGCAATAAATGTATATGTGAAAGTATCTCCGCTTATAGTAGCTTTGTCATTTATCTGAAGAGGTGTAAGAACAGAAGTGCCGCTTATAGCTACATGACTAATAAAAATCTGAATAATTAAAATTAAATATTTCATTGGGTAACTCTCCATTCCAGTACACCGTTTAGTGCTTCCTCAAGAACGATATCCTGTCCTCCGGATTTAATATCGTCCAATACCTCCTGCCTATAAGCAATTGAAATATGGTTGCTTATTGTATTTATGTGCTTATCAGACTCGGGGATTTGAGAACTTTCTAGTGAGACAACTCCGTCATTTGGTTGATTTTCAGAGGTTTCTTTCTGTCTTGGGAATTTAAAAATATAGATACCATATAATGTCTGCACAGTTTGTACTTCTTCTCTGATATATTCTATATCTCTTACAATTTTGAAAAGGTGGTTATGAATATATTTCCCTCCAGGGAATAACTCAGACTCTCTATCATCATCTAACACATTCCAATTGCCGGTATTGTCGGCATTTCCACCAAGAGTTAGAAGTTTAATATCCCCACTAATAGGATATATACGGGAGAATAAAGTTGATAAGTCTGTCTGTAAATCACAAATATCAGGTATTAGACCAGTTACAAACTTCATCCCAAACATGTCAAAAGAACTCATTAGATCTGCTACCGAACTGCCTTTAAAAGGGGTGTCTAATGTTGCAAGGGAATTTATTTCAATCGGGTTTTCTACATCTAACGTTTGCATTTTCCCTACAGTAACCAAGGGTTTCTCTGCATTTAAGATATTAACGAGAGATTTAGCATCTAAGCCTGCTTTTGAGTGAACAATTAAATTAAACCTATGAGCGCCGTAATCGCTGGCTGCTGACTTTAATCCCTCCAATACATTTTCTGCATGCTTGTAATATGATAACTGTTCTACTTGATCTACATTGCATGATGAATATAGAACAGCGATAGCGTGGTCAATAATAAAGGCCGGTATACCATACTCATCCATAATTCTATTTTTGAAGCCAGAAGCTTCAAATGTACTAGGGCTGCCAAATAAACCAACATTTAAGGCAATTGGATCTACAACTTCGAATTCTAATATTACAAAATCAATTTCTGTAGCCCACGCTTTACACCCAACTTGCCCTGAGCTTAGTACCGTATTTTCATTTGCAACATCAATTTCTATCTCAAGTGTATTTCTAGCGAAGCCACTGGGTGTTGGTTCTGTAAGCAGGTTTAACTTATCAATACTTAGCTCAAACGTATTCCTACCTAAGTCCCACTTTTCATTACTGCCTCTTAAGACTCCTATTTTTTCTCCATTAAAATATACTTCATCTACTTCAGGTGCAATCTGATCATTGACTCCATCACCATCACAATCTCTAGGTGGAGAATAAGTATCTACATCAAATGCAGGAATATGAAGTTTAAATGTTTCAGATATGAGCCCATGTTGTTTCAATTTAGCAATATCTCCGACATACCTATAGATATCAAAATCAAATGTTAGTTCTGGAGTATTGTCATCGTTTCTTGTAACGTATTTATCATTGCCTGGGCCTACATCGACAACAATAAAAGTATCAGAAGGAATCCCTAGCTCAACATAGTCATTTGGGAAACTTCCGATATGACCTGGGAAAATTGAATCATCCAAATTCTCTGTCTTCTGAACTTCAAAGCTTGATAATTTTCGGTTTGGATCGTCTAAAGAAAAGCCTGTTGGTGAATAAAGTGTTATTGTTAATAAAAGCAAAAGCAGTAGTCTATTACTCATCCCTAATTTCCTTTATTATTTATTTGCTTACACGGTTAGTATAGGTATTAATCAAATTTATGCAAACCAATGCATATATGCATTGTTAGTACCCCTCAAGAATTACGCTCCTGTATAAGTGAAAAATTATAAGATTACATTACTCTAAATATAGAGTTAGAATTGTAAAATGTGCGATGACTCATAAATAACCGAAGGCGTTTGGGTATTAAAAGTTTCAGACCAAAAAAGGACACGGTCAGGATATTAAAATCATGGAGAATATCTTTTGAATAAGAGCTTGATAGTGCAGGTCTTAATATCCCTTCTCGTTGGAGCAGGGGTGTTTTATATATCGGCACCACATAGTTGGGGAGTTGGGATTGTCTTTCAAGAGATAATCTATGGAATAATATCGCTTGGAATTAGCCTTGCTATATTATTTCCTACAGTTATTTTATTATTTAAAGGTAGAAAAAAATATCCTTTCTCAATCCTCATATTCAGTATTATAGGTTGCTTACTCTTAGTTTATTTTTACCCGGCAAATTATAGATATTCAACTCCTTCTGAAGCAATTAGCAACGAGGTTGAAGCGCTTTTAATAGACAAAGGAATGCCATCAACCGTTGACTTCCAAGTTATACGTAGGAAGAAAGTACCTTTTGATATTTTTGCAGAGCATAATTGGGAGGTGGAAGTCTCAGGCAACAAAGCTGGGGAGTATTTGTACTTCTATTATATAGAACGCTTTGGAGAGGGTGAGTTGGTAACATATGGAGAAAGCAATTGGTCAAAACTTAATTAAGTTTAACGTTGATTTAAGGTGTGAGTTTAAAACAAGGAGATGAAAATGAAAGGCAAATACGAGATATTTCAAAGTAGTGCTAATAGTCAATACTATTTTCGGTTAAAGGCGTCTAATGGCGAGATTATATTAGCTAGCGAAGGGTATACGACTAAATCAAGTTGTCAGGGTGGGGTTGAATCAGTGAAAAAACACTCTCCAGACGATGATAACTATGTAAGAAAAGACTCCACAAATGAGCAATATTATTTTGTGCTGAGAGCTAAGAATTATGAAATCATAGGTCGAAGCGAAATGTATACAACCAAGGCCTCTAGAGATAATGGCATAGAATCTGTTAAGCGGTTTGGCCCAGATGCTGACGTTGTGGACTTAACTTAGCTTTTGACCTTATCCTTTGAAAAGACCCTAAGCTAATGCAATGGCAAACTAGCACTATATTAGTGCAATGTTGATAGTAATTGACCGTATGAGCATCATGGATGTTCGTACGGTTTAAGCTGTTATACAATAGTGTAAATTGCGACAGTGATTGAATTATGATCATCTATATTGATATGGACGGGGTTCTAGCAGATTACGATGCTGCATATGCTCAAATCAAGAAACAGCAGCCAGATGTAGCTTACCCCCAATCTTTACAAAAGTTCTTTGAAGACCTGGAGCCTATAGACGGTGCCATAAAAGCATTCTTCAGGCTGTGTGAGAAGAACGATGTGTATATCCTAACCGCCCCTTCTAATAGAAATCCTTTGAGCTATACCGAGAAGCGACTATGGGTTGAAAGGCACCTAGGCTTTGAGGCTACTGAACGACTAATTATCTGCTCTAATAAAGGACTCCTGAGAGGTGATATTCTGATTGATGATAATATCGACGGTAAAGGACAGGAAACGTTTGAGGGTAAAGTGCTACATTTTGGGAGCGAAGGCTTTCAAACTTGGTCTAATATTTTGAAGGAACTGGATTAACCTCTAGCTTCTACGATGAATATTTATTGCGTAATGCCATTCAAAACTAATAATGATGTTATTGAAGCAATATTCTACTAGTAAGATTAAGGAGATAGGTATGGCCAGGAAGGACTTGTGGAGCTTTACTGAGGGTAAAAGTTCAGTAACGATTGAGCTGGCTAAAGGATTAGAGCAAATGACAGGAATCAGCCTTGAGTACTGGATGAATCGTCAGAAGAAGTATGATGCATTTATGAGAAGTAGCATAAGGTAAGTTCTTGTTAGTAGCATGGCTATTTAAATCAAATAACTCGGTTCAATCCAAATATTTGAACATCTCACCCTTTTTTGTTTTAACAGTGACAAATTATGGTTTCATGAACAAATGAAATGTCATCCAACTGACTATACACATACATATTTTAAAGTAGTTTTCTTATATTCCTTCCAAATAAATACAAAAGTAAAATCTTGTAAGAAAATTACTTTAAAAACTTTCCTTCCGGACAGAGAAATCAAAGAGTTATAGCTTTATGGGTTAAATGAATTTATTTGAATGCCCACTTGAAAAAAGTATCTATAAATTATTGATTCATTAGCACTTCTGTCGCTCTTATGGTCTTTAAACGGCTTCTATGCGTTTGAGTTAAACGTCAAATGCTTCGATTATTGGGCATGGGCCTGTTTTTCTGCTGCGGCATTCTGTCGCCAGTTGCTGCAATGAGTTCCTGGCTTGTTTAAGTTCTGCTATTTGTTTATCGAGTGCTGTGACGCGTAAAGATGCAAGTTCATACGCTTTGTGTCGGTCATCGCTTGAGTCTAACGCGATTAACTCTTTGATCTCTGCCAGTGTGAATCCTGCGGCTTTGGCTTTGAGTATGAACTTAAGTTGCCTGAGGTCTTCGTCACCGTAACGACGAATTCCGCCTTCTTGGGGAGGAATCTTGAGTAAGCCTTTGCGTTGGTAAAACCTGATGGTTTCGACGCCAACGCCGCCCGCCTTTGCGAATTTGCCAATTGGTAACATGTGTCTTGACTCCGTACTATGGTACTGTATTTATACTATCACCATCTCAAAACAGGTACGAGGATAACTTATGACTGCTAAGCAAGAAAAGAAAGCTGTACTGTATCGAATGGTAATGGACAAACACGTGTGCCCATACGGGCTTAAAACCAAAGATCTTTTGCAGCGTGAAGGCTATGAGGTTGAAGATAACTGGTTAACGTCTCGAAACGAGACTGACGAGTTCAAGTCTAAACATGATGTATCCACCACTCCACAAACCTTTATCGAAGGAGATAGAATTGGTGGCTATGACGATGTTAGAGAGCACTTTGGTAAACCAGTAAAGTCTGAAGACGAAACCAGCTACCAGCCGGTTATTGCGCTATTTAGCATGACGTTTTTAATGGCAATAGGGGTAAGTATTGCAGTGTCTGATACAGCTCTGAATCTACAAGCATTGCATTGGTTTATAGCATTCAGTATGGCTATTTTGGCGCTGCTAAAACTACAGGATATCGAAAGCTTTTCCATCATGTTTCTTAACTATGATCTACTCGCTAAGCGATGGGTCCCCTACTCTTACATCTATCCCGTCGCGGAAGGTCTTGCTGGTGTATTGATGATAGGAGGGTTGCTGCCCTGGCTCTCTGCGCCGTTAGCATTCATTATCGGTTCAATAGGCGCAATATCAGTGTTTAAAGCTGTCTACATTGATAAACGAGAACTGAAATGCGCCTGCGTTGGCGGCTCCAGTAATGTCCCACTAGGCTTCATATCACTGACCGAAAACTTGATCATGATAGGCATGGGGATTTGGGTAGGATTAAGCGCTCTGGGAGTGACTTTAAGTTAGTCGCCTGAAACAGAAGTGCCAATCATTGACTGCACCATAACGGTGAATAGATGACTGGCATTTCTAATTCATTAGAACATTAATTTCTATGCGACCGAAAATGCTCCGCCCGATTAGCCATAGCAGTCATCAGATTTGCAGCTTGACTGGTTAGCGGATGTTGAGTGGAATCTTCTTGCGGAGAGATATAGTTCGCCATTTCGCGGACAATCTCTAACTGTCGCTCTGATCCTTCAGCTAGCAACGCTATGATTATGTTCTCCAGCGCAATCACACGAATCCGAAGGTGTACCAACTCAGCATTGGTCATTTCGGGAATCTCAACTGATTCACCGTCTTGATACGCAGCACCGCCCTCATTGTCCCATCTTGAAAGGTCCTCGTCCGATTTCAGAAATTCTTTTTCATCAGTTTTGGAACTTGAATTAGCCATCTGTGAAAACTCCTTGTAATAACTTTTGGTTAGCTCAGTATCCAATGTAGCTCGAAAAAAGCGAATTGTACAATGATCGTATGCATGAACCCATTGCAATGAAGTAGTTTAAGTGCGACAACGAACAGACGAACTTATTTTACAAGTGATAAGGGGATTGCTGCCTTGGCTATCTGCACTATAACGGTGAATAGGTGATAGGTATTTCTAATTAGTTAAAACAGTTAGTCTCGAATAAATTTAACCTGACCCCATTAATTTATTCTAAATAGCTGAGACTACCTTCTATGGTTGAAAAGTTATTGAGTTCCAATAATTTTTCCATTTGATATCTGGCTCTTCATTATACCTCTTGACGATAAGTAGAAGCGCTTTCCTTATATGTTTTTCCAAAGTATCTATGAACTCATGAGGTGGAATATTTTTACATTTCAACCCTTCTCCATGAACTATAGAGCTTCGACAGCTGTAAGCGCTTTTCATAAACTCCATAATTTCAGCTCTAGTCTCTGGACTATTACCAAGTAGCATTGCTGCACGATGACTCACCTTGTAACTAAGAGCACCTCTAGAGCCCGCCTCAGATCCAACAAAGATGGCTTCTGCAGAAATCATCAAGTCAACTATTTTATCCTCATAGTTGTCTCGAGTGATAGATTGAGAAAATCTCCTTATCGCAAAAGAAAGAAATTTTGGCTTGTCTGACAGGAAAACCCGATTAGTACTATCCCAAAACTGCTTGAAGTTGGACTCTTCTTCTAGGTTGAAATCCAAGGTGTTTTGGGGAAACCGTTTAACTGGTGTTTCAAAAGTATGACTAAAATTTTCATTAAAAATATTACTATCATACATAAAGGTACTAATGGGGGTTACTTCGCCTTTGCCAAAAGCTCTAAGAGAATTGATTATGCCATTTAACTCTTGGGTTTGATCTCCCATCAAATCCAAAAACGCTTGGTCATCACATCTACTGCCTAGGTATTTCTTTTCTGTAAACTTTTGTTGAACTGCATATCGAACAGGTTGAACTAAGCTTCTATCAAAGTTATTAGGATAAATGAGAACCCCTGATTCAAGTAAACGCAGTATTTGCTCCTCTGTCATCTTTATTATTGATAAGTTATCAGAAAGTTGAAATACGTTGCTTTCTTGAGAATAAGAGTTAATTGGAGTCAAATGAGTAATTTCAATAATCTCTGAATATAGGAACTCTTCTAACTTGTAGTAGGCATTAAGCGTTTCCTCTGAAGAAATTGATAGCTCAGATGATTTCCCTCTTAATACCTCCTTTGTGTGCCACAACATTAAGGTCTTAAGTTCCAATCTCGTTGAAGAAGCGCTTGTCCCAACTAAACTTTCTAATTGTTTACTAATGACAGTATCTTTTTTCAACTCTTCCACTAGTGTCTTATAAGTTAATGTATTCGCCTGCTTTGCATTTTCATAGGCTTTTAATATTGAGAAGTCCCACAAGAACTTTTTAGTTTGCACCCTTTGATATATATAGTCGTCGCTTTTGATCCATTCTTTCTCGGGCACAACAACAATATTGTTAAAACTAATAATTTGACTAATAAGTTCCGCCGAAAAATTTAATACAGCTATTTGCAAATTAGGATTTTTTACAGTTACTAGTTTTTCCATTGTCATTGTTGCTACCCTCGATACCATAATTAACGAATATCATCTCATTTTTTGAGTTTCAGTTCTCACGTATTATTTTAAAAGCAGTACTGGATTGCAAACGGCTGGTGTCCATTTGAGGTGTGTCATGAAGGTGTAGTGGCCGCGGGCCTGGCCCATGAGCATTATGGCTGGTGATATACCCTATTCCTTCATAGATTTATCAATAAGCTGAAGTACCTCTTTCATTGCTTCTGCGTGGCTATTGTATATCGAATCTCTTGAGAATATTGGAATATGCACATCTGGTTGAATTCCTTTGCCTTCCCAGTTTGCGCCATTTATATCTTTATAGACTTCGTTTGATAATCCTAACTGCCAGCCGTTGGGCAGGTTTTTATCAAGCACATCGGAAAAAGCGCCTCGCGTTACATCGCCAACGACTGTTACGTTGGGGAATGTTTTCATGGCCATGACAAAGTTTTCGGCTGCGCTTACGGTATGGTCGCTTGTCACTAAATAGACTTGTCCTTGATAGGGATGGCCAGCTTGTGCGGTTACTGTCATAACCTGCTGCGAATGTGGGAAGCCGTGCGCTTGCTTGGTATAAACGACCTTTTCTTTATCAGTAAAGTATCCAGCAAATAATAAGCTAAGCTCTTCATTGCCACCGCTATTGGTTGAAACATCGATGATCAATGCCTCAGTGTCTTTTAGCGTCACAAAGATTGTGTCCATGACTTTTTTTGCATTGTCGATCTCTTGTTGAATAGTGTTGTTTTCGCTGAATCCTCTCATGCCAAGAAAGTTGATATATCCTATATCACCGATAGTTCCCCATAATATCTGGTCATCATAATCTGAGTGGTACTGCCTGGTGAGCAGTTTATTGCGGATTGTTTCTTTATGCTGGCGATACCAATCTCTGCGAAATTCTCTGGCATTGGTAAATGCTGATTGATGATTAAATGCCCTATCAAGCTTGTTGCGCAGTACTTTTGACTGTCCAGCAGTATAGGTGAGCTCCTGCCCTTCTATTTCTGCAACTAAATACAAATGAGCATCATTAATATTCTTGAGCATTGAGGTAAGAACAGCAAAGAAAGCTCTATCTGTCATGCTTTCATGAATCTTAGTTTTGGCTGCCCTGACTCTTTCGCTCCAGTTGATTCCGTACAGCTCAAAGAACGCATAATGCTCGGACATAAGCTGGGTGAAATAGTCGAATGTTGCTTTCTTTGTTAAGTCTGATTGCGTTAAACAGATATCATCAATGTCTAAATTCAGTCTTCGGAATAAATAGTTAGTGGAATATTGGCTGTAAGAGGTTTGAAAAGTGTCATTATCCAGCTTTGCGAAATTTTGCGGCAGGTGCTCGGTCACTGGATAGTTGGGTAAGCAGTGCAAACCAGCTCGATCAAATACTGAAAGTCCTGAGTCGTCAATAGACACAAGATAGCCGTAACCTGGCACTTCCCATACTCCTTTGTAAAAGGAAATATTACTTTCAATTTCCTCTGAAAGTTCTGCTCTGTTGTTAGAGCACCCGGCTAGCACCAATCCCAATAGACCAAAAAATAACCACTGTTTCATTTGTAGGCTCCGATAAGTTGAAAAACAATCGAAACTTATCGTTTTTGCCGTGCTGGATCGTCCTATCCGTTAGGTTAGTATGTTTTTTTGCAAGATAATGTCTAAAATGTTGGAAAGATTACTGCGATGAACTAACAATAATGAATAATCTGGAACTAGGGTTCTTTGGCCTAACTGGCGGCTTAATGGGGTTAACGGCATTTTTAGCTATCCAAGCTTTGGCTAAGCCTCGCAAACAATATCACCTATTCCTGGCTGTGTTTTACGCAGCCATTTTTGTTACTTACTTTGACGATCTGATTTTCACGCTTGATCTCTGGAAGACCTATCCTTGGTTTACTAATGGGTATATTCCAGTGCTTTATATTATCCCTCCGGCCTACTATCTCTACATCAGAGGCTTAACGAAACCCGAAAAGATCATGGCTAAAAGTAAGAACATAGCGCATTTAACAGGGTTTATAATCAGCCTTGCATTATGCATACCCTATTTTCTTTTCGACCAAGAGCTTAAGTTACAGCGCCTATCTGCGGCTCCGGGAACCTTGGAGCACTTAGGCTACATTACCTGGGGACCAACAATAGCACTATTAATGGTCATCCCCTTTTCATTGTTTTACCTGGTATTGTGTTTCAGGCAAATCAAGCACCACGTAACCAATATTAAGCAGCTCTTCTCAAATATTGAAAACAAAGATTTATCGTGGATCAGATGGTCGCTCATTATCTTATTTGTTGCTTTGCTACTAAGCTTCCTGCAATTGTTCAATATCATCAATGTCATTCCAACCCAAGCTCAAAACCTATATTTTGCTGTGGCACAGTTTCTGTGGTTATCAAGCATCGGGGTGCTTTCAATTCAGCAAAAACCAATCTACACAAACAAGAATAAAGTTAACGATAAGTATGAACGTTCAAAATTAGATGAAGCAGAAGCCAATAAAATAGAACAACGTCTGAAACTATCCATGCAGGAAGAAAGGTTGTATCAAGAGCCTGACTTAACACTTCGTCAACTGTCTGATCATTTAGGCTTCTCAGCACATAAAATATCGCAAATATTGAATAGTCGAATGGGCAAAGGCTTTTATGACTATATCAACGCGCTGCGAATTCAAAGAGCGTGTGAGCTTATTAACCAGACCAACAAAACCATATTGGACATTGCGTACGAGGTTGGCTTTAACTCTCGCTCAACATTTAACAGCGCCTTTAAAAAACACACCGAGCAGACACCGTCGCAATTCAAAAAACAGCTTCAAACAAAGCGATAGAGACTTAACAAACACTTGATCTGGATTAAGTTTCTGGTCTTTTTTTGCTGTATTATTGTGCCTATAAACCTCTATTTTACTTAGATTATGCTTACTCATCTTGATGATAAGGGCCATGCTCACATGGTTGATGTGACGGATAAGGGTAACAGCTCGCGTGTGGCTGTTGCTGAGTCTGTGGTTAGTTTTAATCCTGAGACGTATCGGTTGTTGCTGGACGATGCTTTGCCGAAGGGTGATGTGTTCGCTACGGCGAGAATTGCGGGGATTCAGGCGGCTAAGAAGTGCAGCGATTTGATTCCTTTGTGCCATCCTTTGATGCTGACTTCGGTTAAAGTTGCTTTTGCTTTCAATGATGAGGAGCATCAGGTGACTATCGAGGCGATGTGTAAGGTTTCCGGGCAGACGGGAGTCGAAATGGAGGCTTTAACTGCGGCGTCGGTTGCAGCTTTAACGCTATACGATATGTGCAAGGCGGTGGATAAGGGGATCGTTATTGGCCCTACTCGCTTGCTGGAAAAGTCGGGTGGTAAATCGGGCCATTGGCAGGCCGAACAGTCTTAGGTAAAAACGGTCAACAGGCGAGTACATTATTATGATTAAGGTTTTATTCTTTGCGAAATATCGCGAGCAACTCAACACGGATTCGCTGCAGCTGGATGATGATTTTTCATCGGTTCAGTCGCTGATTGATGCCTTAAAAACGAAAGGCGATACCTGGCAGAAGGTGTTTTCTCAGCCCGGTTTGATGATTGCCGTTAATCAGCAGATGGCTAGAGTGAACAGTTCTCTAAGCGACGGGGATGAAGTCGCGTTTTTCCCTCCTGTTACAGGTGGTTAAAAATGTTAGTGAAAGTACAGCATGAAGACTTTGACCTGAGTTTGGTGAGCGATTATTTCAAGCAATGCGGCTCTGAAATTGGTGCGGTCGTTACCTTCACCGGTCTGGTTAGAGACTTTCAGCATCAGTCTGATGATGATGAGCGTGTTGAAGCCTTAACCCTGGAACATTATCCCGGTATGACCGAATCGGTTTTAACTCAGTTGGCTGAGGATGCTAGCTCGCGATGGAGTCTCAACGAGGTGGTTATTATTCATCGTGTCGGCACTTTATATCCCGGCGACAATATCGTTTTAGTGGCCACCGCTAGCGCGCACCGTCAAGATGCATTCAATGGCTGCCAATTCATTATGGATACTTTAAAAACCACGGCGCCGTTCTGGAAAAAAGAAGAAACAGATCAGGGTGCTCGCTGGGTTGAGGCGAAACAAAGCGATCAAAGTGAAGTGGACAAGTGGCTTACCGAAAGTGCTAAAGAGTGCTAAAGATCAGAAGGCGAATTGATATTCGCCAGTTTGTCCGCTTGATCTGAGCAATCTATCCGACTTGGATTCTGCAACTTCACCCACTGCTGCGCCCTCCTATTCCCATTCTTTAAATAACCAAACAACGAGTCTTTCAGTTGACTGCTTAGCAAGCAGTGTAATGGTTGCAGATTTTCGCCAATGCTGAGGCAGCTGATCAACGCTGATGAGTTCTGATAATTGGCCAGCAACTCTTGCAGCATAGCCTGGTTAATCTGTGGCGTGTCGCATGGCAGGATAAGCCAAGTTTCAGCCTGGTAAGTGTCCAGCGCTGAAAGGATGCCGAGCAGAGGCCCTGCAAATGGTTCTATGGCTTCATAACTTTTATCGCTAACCAGATGCTCGCTGTATTTCCTGTACTGATCAAAGTTGCGATTGCAACTGATCACCAACTGATTAACATCCGACATGGGCAACTCTTCAATCAGGTGCTCTATCATCGGTTTGCCGTGATAATCAATCAGCGCTTTATCTTCGCCGCCCATACGCGAGGATTTACCGCCTGCGAGTAATAGCACATTCAGCCTGACTTTTTGAGTATGGTTATTGGTCATGGGCGGTCATTTCCTTTAGGCCTTAATCGAAACGGCTTTAATTTGCGCGATAACACTCTGGCCTTCGCGAATCTTTAACTCGGCTACCGATTTTTTGGTGATTAAAGAGAATAATCTTTGCTGGCCTAGCTTTAATTGCAATAACTTGCTGGTACTTGAGTAATCGATTATCTGTTCGATGGTGACTTCAAGCAAATTCAAAATACTGCTGTCGGTTACTTTGCTCAGACTGATGGAAACATCTTTGGCATAAACGATGATTTTCATTGGCTCATTCATGGCTAGGGCGTGCGGAATATACAAGTCCTGATGCTCACAACTTAAGCGACAGAGACCGTACACTTGTTCCCGATCTCTGGTTGGTTCTATATGACCTACCAACACCGAGCATAGCTGCTCAGCAGGTAGAGACTGGTTGTTGTAATTAGAACAATATTCTTCCAGCGGGAAGCAGCCCGTAACCACGCCATCTTTGACCGGTAAGACATGGTCGGCTAATTTCAAAAGTTCTTCATAAGCATGGGTCACATAAATAATCGGCACATTAAACAGTTTAGGGATTTGCACCAAGTAGCTGATGATGGATTGCCGAGCCTGATCATCGAGCGCCGATAAAGGCTCATCCATTAATAGCAGTTTGGGGTACGATAAAAGCGCTTGAGCGATAGCGCAGCGTTGCTTTTGTCCTCCCGACAATGTCGAGGGTTTCTTGTTTAAGAATTTAGCCAGACCTAATGCTGTGATCACTTCGTTAAAAGAGTAGGCGCGTGGCACCCTTCCCCCTCTTCGCTTGTAACCATATTCAAGGTTTTGCTTAACGGTTAAATGAGCAAACAATTCAGGCTGTTGCGCAACATAGGCGACGTGTCTTTGATAAGGCTCCACAAAGACAGATGTTTGACTGCTTAACAAGATCATATCGTCGAGTTGCATGGAGCCCTGAGGCCGCTCGAAGCCAGCGATTGACCGTAGAAGAAGACTCTTGCCGCTACCACTCGGCCCCCAGACCACGGTAATGCCCTGTAAGGATATGCGCTGTCTGGCAGTGACCAGAAAACCGGTTTTCTGCAACTTAAAGTCGAGGGCCAATTCACTCATGCTTCAGCCCTCTTGCGATGATTTAAGCGGTATGAAACCAACATCAGTAACACAGAAATAATCACAATAATGATGGCGAGCTTATGCGCTTCTGCGTAATTCAGCATTTCAACCTGCTCATAGATGGCAACGGAGGCCACTTTAGTTTCGCCCGGAATGCTGCCGCCGATCATTAAGATAACGCCAAACTCACCCATGGTATGGGCAAAGCCTAAAATTGAAGCGGTAATAAAACTATTACGGCATAAAGGAGCCACTACTGAGAAAAAAGTATCCAGTGGTTTTGCACCAAGGCTATAAGCCGTTTCAATGGGTTTGCGCCCGAGCGCTTCGAAAGCATTATGTAGGGGCTGAACAACGAAGGGTAAGGAGTAAATAATTGAGCCAATCACCAGGCCGCTAAAACTAAACAAGAGATTGCCAATGCCCAAGGCTTCGGTTAACTGACCGACCCAACCATCAGGAGATAGCAAGATCAGCAAATAAAAACCGATAACGGTTGGCGGCAGCACCAATGGTAAAGCAACAATAACGGAAACAATGTGCTTGAGCCAGCCTGTGCTTTGCGATAATTTCCAGGCGATTGGCGTTCCAATTAACAGCAGGAAAATCGTGGTGACGAAAGCCAGTTTGAGCGATAAAAGAATTGGCTGCCAATCAATGATAAAGAAGTCCATAGACGAATCTAACTTAACAATCTTTTATGTGAGTATAGCCCATTTCGCTTATCAGTGATTGAATTTCATCAGACAAGATATAGCGATACAGACGTTGTGCGCTTTGCTGTTTGTTGCTGGATTGTAACACCGCCATGTTCTGTTTAATCGGAGCGTACAGCTCTTTTGGCACTAACCATACGTATCCTGTGTCAGCATCATGGACATTGGAGTAAGCAACGAAACTACCATCGACCACTTTATGCATGGCATATTGATAAGCTGCTACCACATTTTGACCGTAGATAATCTTTGCTGAAAAGTCAGTCGAGCCATGACTAAGCGTTGATTCAGCAGCTTTACCATAAGGCGCAAGATTGGGCTTTGCTATGGCAATTTTTTTGAGCTGGCTCAGCTCCTGAAGCTCGGTGATTCGGTGCTGCTGAGAATAAAAGGCTAACTGACCACAGGTATAAAGTTGCGATTGCATTGCTAGCTTGTTATCTAATAAAGCATCGACTCGTTCTTCATCAGCCGATAGAAACACATCAAAAGGTGCGCCATTGATTGCCTGCGCATAGAGTTGCCCAGTTGAGCCTGAGTGTAAGACAACTGTAATGCCGGTTTCGGCTTCATAGCGTTCTGCAATATGCTGCATGGGTTTTAAGAAATTCGCAGGGACGGCAACACTGATCGATTCCGCCTGTGCAACAGACAGGCTGAGCAACAACACAATGGCAAATAGTCTACGCATCTAGCCACCGGTCATATTCATAAAACGCAGGATTTGCACATCACCGTTATTACTGAAGTGATGTTCTTTTGGCTTGAGTTTGATCGCTTCAATAATTCGCTCTTTGAGTAACTCTGTTTGATTGGGGTAACGACGCACAATCGCTCTTAAGTCCAGGGAGTCTTCATTACCCAGACATAGCAAAAGCTGCCCCTCTGCGGTCAGACGAATACGATTACAGCTACCGCAGAAATTATTGCTGTGCGGGGAAATAAAACCAATATTGCTGCGATGACCCTGTATCGAAAAATAGCGTGAAGGACCTCCGGTATTCAGAGTTGAAGGCAGTAGTTCATGGTGTGCTTTGATAATGGCTTTTACGTCTTCGCTTGAGCAGAAGGTTTTTGCACGATCATGCGAGGAAATATGACCTAAGGGCATTTCTTCGATGAAGCTGATATCCAGATCATTGTCCAACACATAATCCAATAGTGCTGGTATCTGCTGATCATTCTGCCCTTTCATGATGACAGCGTTGAGCTTAATTTTTTCGAAGCCAGCATCTTTGGCTGCTTGAATGCCTTCCAGCACTTTATCTAACGTTCCGGTGCGGGTGACTGAATGAAACTGTTTTTCATCCAGCGTATCAAGACTGATGTTCAAGCTGCGAACACCGCTTTGATATAGCGGCCTGGCCAACTTGGTTAGCATTGAACCATTGGTCGTGATGGCCAGATTGTTTAAGCCATCCAACTGACCCAAACTCGATGTAAGTTTGATGATGTCGTGGCGAACCAATGGCTCGCCACCGGTTAAACGTATTTTGTTGACGCCAAGTTCAGTAAATGCCTGGCTGATTTGTGTCAGCTCTTCATAACAGAGTAACCTTTGTTTGGGCAAAAAAGTCATGTCTTCAGCCATGCAATAAACACATCTGAAGTTACAGCGATCAGTTACCGACAGTCGTAGATAGGTGATTTGACGGCCAAAGGGATCGATTAACTTTGTTTGCTCACTCATAAGGTTACTTCTTCTGTTATTGACCAAAGAAAATGTTGTCTTGTTCGAGCTTTAGTTCCAAGCCTTCAATTGTAGAGTCTTCTACCAGCTGATACAGATAATCGCTGACCGCCTGGCGATGACGACGTAGATTCAGGTAATCATGAATCTTTTCGCTGACCATAGAATACTCAAGCTGTTTACCAGCAATCTTTTTGTTGATAAACACGATATGGTAGCCATAGCGGCTTTCAATCGGTTTGTCATAGATGCCTTCATCAAGCGGGAATAATTGACGTTCGAACTCAGGAACGGTTTGCCCTTTGCTGATTTGCCCGAGCGAGCCGCTGGTTTTATTAGAAGGACATTCCGAATACTCAATCACCATGTCAGTGAATAGTGAACTGTTTTCGAGAAGCTTATTAATTAACTTTTCAGCCAATGTTTTCTTCTGAATACGTCCCTCGATATCATCAGGAGCAACAGCCAGTAAAATATGACTGACTTCCATAATGGGCGCGGTCATAAACTTAGGTTTGTTCTGCTCATAATATCGCTGGCAGTCTTCATCAGACACTTGCTTAAAATTAATATTATTCTCAATCAAATCTTCAAAAGCCTGCTCTTCATTGTCTATCTTTTTCGCGCGATCTTTTATCTGCTGCTTAAGCAGTTGGCGAATGACTAAAGCCTGACCTGCTTTTTGAATCGCTGATTCAGCATCATTGGCAGGATGGTACTGAAGCTCTTCAGACAAAAGCTTTTCATCAATAACCTCACCATTGACTGAGATGACTGGTATCTCGAAAGGAGTCTGTTGATCCTTCTTGGTGGGTTTGTAAGTTGCCGCTGTTGACATATAAATCTCCTACCGAATAACTTTTAACGTAACCGTTTGCTGTTTGTAAGCAGGAGATGTAACTCCCCTGCTCCACTGTTTATCGCTGTCTAACGACCTGATATTTTCGTCCAAAGTACCAGATGGGCATGCTGATAATATGAACCAGACGCGTGAACGGAAATACCAGGATCATGGTCATGCCGACAAACACATGCAGTTTGTAGATGATATGAACGTTAGCAATGTAAGCCGCTGCTTCGAAACCCTGGAAGGTAACGATGGATTGTGCCCAGTTCGCCAGTTGTACCATTACTGAGCCATCCATATGTTGGCTTGAAACAGCAATGGTTAGCAGCCCTAAGAGCAACTGAACCAATAACAGGAACAGAATGAAAATGTCAGACTTACTGCTATTCGCTCTAACCCGGTCATTGGTTAAGCGACGGTGAATTAACATAACCAAACCAATCAGGCAGATAATGCCAAAGAAGCCACCGGAAACCATTGCCAGAAGTTGTTTATCCGCGGTACTGATGAAATAGTGATAAATGGCTTCGGGCAGAAGCAAACCGACAAAATGCCCCAGCAGAATAAAGATCACACCAACATGGAAGAAAATACTGGCTATCCGCATCCCTTTATTGCTGAGCATTTGGCTGGAATGTGCCTTCCAGGTGTACGGCTCGCGATCGAAACGGATCCAGCAGCCTACAATGCATATAGCTAATGCAATGTAAGGATAGATCCCAAAAAGTAACGTGTTGAAATTTGACATAACTATACTCCTGGACCTAACGTTGTATTGAGTCTGATTTGTTCTTAACTGAGGCTTCATGCCAATTGATCGGCACTTCTTTATTGGCGCTCAATTGTGGTGCCGGACGATTAGATGGGCACGACTGTCCATCAATCGGATCATCAAAACGAATCTCCTTGTCTTCCCACTCTTTATCAATCGCTTCTAAAGTGTCCTCGGGTTGCTCTTTGGCTACCGTTTCCTGAATTTCTTTGCGATCCACTTGTGCGCCAGAAATGATCAGTAAACTTCTGAACAAAATTGAAAACGCTGATTCGCGCTTTTCAAGTCGTTCTTCAAGTAGAGCAAAAATGTGAGCAACGTCAGCCAGCCATTCGCGTGCATAGAGTTCTTCTTGTTCTGATAAGAACTCCAGGAACAAAGGGATGTAATCAGGCATTTGACGAGAGTCGAGCTCAAAGCCTTTGGATTTATACATTTCCAAAAGATCGACCATGGCCTGACCGCGATCGCGTGATTCGCCATGAACATGCTCGAAAATCAAAAGCGAGACATAACGTCCACGTTCGAACAAACCATCGTAGTTGGCTTGTAAATCATAGATGTCGCTAGCTCTTTGCTGTTCAATTAAAGCAACGATTCTTTCGCGTACTTCGGGTGGCAGATGCCTGGTTGAAGCGGTCGCCTCAACCAGTGCATCCGAGTTATCCAGTAAGCTTTGGGTTGGGTAGTCCAATAAGCGAGATATAACTTTTAGAATCTTCATTGGTCATTCTCCCAGATTTGTACGGTTTTAATGATGTCACGCTGGGTGATTTTCTTAGCACCAAACATGTTGACGTCGTTATTACCGGAACTACAGCCGTTGCCAAAACTAAAGCCACAACCATTACGCTCTTCGTAGGCCTCTGGAATATTTAACTCGCGGTGGCCAGTTGGAATCACGAAGCGATCTTCGTAGTTAGCAATGGCCAGATAGCGATACATTTCTTCAACCTGTTTTTTGGTAAGAGAAACATCTTCCAGTACATCCAGATCCTCAACACCTTCTACCTGTTGCGAACGCTTGTATGCACGCATAGCCAAGAGACGTTTAAGGGCAAGAATCACTGGCTTTTCATCACCTGCTGTTAACAAGTTAGCCAGATATTTAACCGGGATACGCAAAGATTCCACATCAGGAATCACACCCGATTTACCGACATAACCAATATGACCCGCTTCGGCAGCAGACTGAATGGGGCTCAAGGATGGTACATACCAAACCATAGGCAAGGTTCTGTATTCTGGGTGTAATGGCAGCGCCAATTTCCACTCAACCGCCATTTTGTAAACTGGCGATGCCTGCGCAGCTTTAATCACAGAATCAGCGACACCATCTTTACGCGCTTGCTTGATGACTTCTGGATCATTCGGGTCAAGGAATATTTCCAGCTGCTTTTGATAGAGATCAGTTTCAGAAGCGGTTGATGCAACTTCTTCAATCTTATCCGCGTCATACAGCAGGACACCCAGATAACGGATGCGGCCGACACAGGTTTCCGAACATACCGTTGGCATGCCTGCTTCAATCCGTGGGTAACAGAAAATACATTTTTCTGATTTGCCGGTCTTCCAGTTGTAGTAAATTTTCTTATAGGGACAGCCGCTGATACACATCCTCCAGCCGCGACATTTTTCCTGGTCTATCAGAACAATGCCGTCTTCTTCACGCTTATAGATAGCGCCAGAAGGACAGGAAGCGACACAAGTCGGATTCAGGCAGTGCTCACACAGACGTGGCAAATACATCATGAATGTATTTTCATATTGGCCGTAAATTTCTTTCTGGATGTTATCGAAATTTTTATCTTTACTGCGTTTTTCAAACTCAGTACCAAGAATTTCTTCCCAGTTTGGTCCCCATTCAATTTTCTCCATTCGCTTGCCGGAAATTAGCGAGCGTGGCCTTGCTGTTGGCTGATGCTCAGACTCTTTAGCGGTATGCAAATGTTGATAATCGAAATCAAATGGCTCGTAGTAGTCATCAATTTCCGGTAAATCAGGATTAGCAAATATATTAGCTAAAATTCGGAACTTGCCACCAATTTTAGGGCGGATGCTGCCGTTGGCTTTACGCACCCAACCGCCATTCCATTTGTCCTGGTTTTCCCACTCTTTCGGATAGCCAATGCCCGGCTTGGTTTCAACATTGTTAAACCAGGCATACTCCATCCCTTCGCGAGAAGTCCAAACATTTTTACAGGTTATCGAACAGGTATGGCAACCAATACACTTATCAAGATTAAGGACCATACCCACTTGTGCACGAATTTTCATTACTGGCTCCTATACTTCATCAGGTAGTGGTTGAGGATGAACATCGCCGTCCGGCCCATCGAGCCAGTCAACCTTGTCCATTTTTCTAACGACAACAAACTCATCACGGTTACAACCGACAGTGCCGTAATAGTTGAAGCCATAGGATTGTTGTGCATAACCACCAATCATGTGAGTTGGCTTTAAGACAACACGAGTTACTGAGTTGTGGTGGCCACCGCGTGTGCCGGTCATTTCAGAACCAGGCACATTCACGATGCGCTCCTGAGCGTGGTACATCATCACCATGCCTTGTTTGACCCTTTGGCTAACCACGGCACGACAAGCAATGGCACCATTGGCATTGAACACTTCAACCCAATCGTTGTCTTCAATTCCAGCTTCGGTTGCATCAAGCTCGCTCAACCAGATGATTGGACCGCCACGAGACAAAGTCAGCATCAGCAGGTTGTCAGAGTAAGTACTGTGAATGCCCCACTTTTGGTGTGGTGTAATCCAGTTAAGAACAATCTCTTTATTGCCATTTGGCTTCTTGTCTTTCACGTATTCAATGGTTTTAGTATTGATAGGTGGACGATACGAAACCATTTGCTCACCAAAAGCCTGCATCCAGATATGATCCTGATAGAACTGTTGACGACCGGTGATGGTTCTCCATGGAATAAACTCATGGACATTGGTGTAGCCAGCGTTATAACTGACATGCTCATCTTCCAGTCCTGACCAGGTTGGTGACGAAATAATCTTACGTGGCTGTGCCTGGATATCACGGAAGCGAATTTTCTCTTCGTGTTTTGGCAATGCTAAATGAGTATGGTCCAGACCAGTGAACTCGCCTAACGCCGCCCAGGCTTTAACCGCAACATTACCGTTTGTTTCTGGAGCTAGAGATAGCACCACTTCAGCAGCATCAATCGCAGTTTCGATTTGCGGCTGACCTTCGCTGACACCTTCGTCAAGAACGGTGTGGTTTAATTGACGCAGGAACTCAACTTCTTCATCAGTGTTCCAGCCAATACCTTTACCGCCATTGCCAAGTTTTTCGAGCAAGGGTCCTAGCGATGTAAACTTCTTGTAGACGTTTGGATAATCACGTTCAACCACCATCATATTCGGCGCTGTTTTGCCGGGGATAAGTTCGCACTCGCCCTTCTTCCAGTCTTTAACATCAGACTGAGCCAACTCGCCTGCGGTATCGTGCAGAATCGGTACTGTGACCAAATCTTTTTCGATGCCAAGCTCGCCTTCGGCGACTTCAGAGAACTTCTTAGCAATGCCTTTGTAAATATCCCAATCAGAGCGAGCTTCCCAGGCTGGGTCAACTGCTGTTGATAATGGATGAATAAAGGGGTGCATATCTGAAGTATTCAAATCGTCTTTTTCATACCAACAAGCGGTTGGCAAAACGATGTCTGAATAGAGACAGGTCGATGACATTCTGAAATCAAGAGTGACCACAAGATCCAGTTTTCCTTTAGGACCCTCTTCAACCCAGTCGGCCTCTTCAGGTTTAAAGCCACCACGAGTTCCCAGGTCTTCATTCATTAAGCCGTTTTTAGTGCCTAATAAATAGTTGAGCATGTACTCATGGCCTTTGCCCGAAGAACCTAATAGATTGGAACGCCATACAAACAGATTGCGTGGGAAGTTTTTAGGATCATCAGGAGCTTCGCTGGCAAAACGCAAGTTGCCATTTTTCAACTCTTGTACCACATAGTCTTTTGGATCCATGCCCGCAGCTTCCGCATCACGGGTGATCTGCAATGGATTACGATCCAGTTGCGGTGCAGATGGCAACCAGCCCATACGCTCAGCTTTAATGTTGTAGTCCAACATATGTTCAGGGTATTGAGACTTATCAGCCAATGGCGATAAAACTTCGTGGATGCTGACTTTTTCATGACGCCATTGCGAACTGTGGTTATAGAAGAACGACGTTGAGTTCATTTGACGTGGTGGACGACTCCAGTCGAGACCAAAGGCCAGCGGCAACCAGCCTGTTTGTGGGCGTAGTTTTTCCTGACCTACATAGTGCGCCCAGCCACCGCCTGATTGACCAACGCAGCCACACATCATCAGCATGTTAATCAAGCCACGATAGTTCATATCCATGTGATACCAGTGATTCATTGCCGCACCGACAATAATCATGGCCTTGCCTTTTGTTTTATGAGCCGTGTCAGCAAACTCACGCGCAATACGAATCACTTTGTCGCGCTTAACGCCGGTAATTTTTTCTTGCCACGCCGGAGTAAATGGAATGTCATCGTCAAAACTGGAAGCAACGTTTTCGCCACCTAACCCACGGTCGATACCATAGTTGGCAATCATCAAGTCATAGACAGTGGCAACTTTAACGGTTCTGCCATCGGCCAGGGTAATGGTTTTGCAAGGTACGTTACGGTTGAGAACATCGTTATGTTCGCAAGAGACCCAGTGTTGATTGGTTTTATCAGAAGCAAAATGAGGGAAAGACACCGACGCAACATCATTGCCAATCAGCGATAATTGAAGCTTGACGTTTTTACCTTCCTTACCTTCTTTATCTTGAATGTTCCATTTGCCCTTCTCGCCCCAGCGATAACCGATAGAGCCGAGCGGAGAAACCAATTCATCGGTGTTCTCATCATAAGCAATGGTTTTCCATTCAGGATTGTTGTCCTGGCCTAAACTGTCAACCAGATCAGATGCGCGCAGGAATTTACCTGCTGTGTAGCCACCCTTTTCATAATCGTCTAGTACAACCAGCATTGGCATGTCAGTGTAGCGACGAACATAATCAATAAAGTATTCGCTTGGGTTTTCCAAGTGGAATTCTTTCAAGATGACATGACCAAATGCCATGCCTAAAGCAGCGTCAGTACCCTGCTTCGGATTGAGCCATTCATCGGTTAGCTTGGACACTTCTGCATAGTCAGGAGTAATAGAAACTGTCTTGGCACCTTTGTAGCGAACCTCTGTAAAGAAGTGCGCATCCGGTGTCCGTGTTTGTGGCACGTTAGAGCCCCATGCAATGATATAGTTGGAGTTATACCAGTCAGCAGATTCAGGTACGTCAGTTTGCTCACCCCAGGTCATTGGCGATGCTGGAGGAAGGTCACAGTACCAATCATAGAAGCTCATACAGACGCCACCAATCAAAGATAAGTAACGCGAGCCTGCAGCGTAAGAGACCATCGACATTGCTGGAATGGGTGAGAAGCCAACGATACGGTCAGGACCATATTGTTTTGCCGTATAAACATTAGAAGCGGCGATAATTTCATTAACTTCGTCCCAGCTTGAACGAATGAAACCACCCAGTCCGCGTTTTGTTTTATAGCTGTTGGCTTTTTCAGGATCTTCAACAATTGACCGCCAGGCTTCAACAGGAGATCTCGTCAATCGTGCTTCACGCCAGAGTTTCAATAACGGTTTACGAACCTTGGGATACTTAAGGCGGTTGGCGCTGTAAAGGTACCAGGAATAGCTGGCACCACGCGGGCAACCGCGAGGTTCGTGATTAGGAAGATCAGGGCGCGTTCTAGGGTAATCAGTTTGCTGAGTTTCCCAGGTCACCAAGCCATTCTTCACATAAATTTTCCAGCTGCATGAACCGGTGCAGTTAACGCCATGCGTTGAGCGAACAATTTTGTCATGCTGCCAACGTTGTCGATAGCTGTTTTCCCAAGCGCGGCTTTCGTTGGTCACTTCGCCGTGACCATTGGAAAACTCGCTCTGTTTTTTCTTGAAAAACTGTAAGCGATCAAGGAATTGACTCATATTACTCTCCCATCTGATCTGTTATTTAAAGTCATATAATTTGTCATAGTTAAAATGGTCATAATTAAATTCTTCACTACCAATTAAGGGTTATAAAACTCACCGCTTTTTCTCAGGTAAAACCACCAGTTAATGAATAAGCAGACTGCATAAAATATGGCAAAACCAATCAGTGCATATTCTGGTGTGGTGGCTTGAATCTGCTCACCGAAGACTTTAGGAATATAGAAAGCACCGTAAGCTGCAACCGCAGAGGTCCAGCCAAGCACTGGGCCAGCCTGCTCTTTCGGAAATACCATAGCGATGGTACGGAAGGTTGAACCATTACCAATACCTGTTGCTGCAAACAGGATTAGGAACAGAATAAAGAACGGAATAAAGAACTCTTCAGGGCTGGCAGAACCATAGGCTGCTTTCATGTAATAGGCCACGCCAAGTGCACTGGCGACCATGATCAGCGAACAAATTTGAGTGACTAAGGCGCCCCCCACTTTGTCAGAAATCCAACCACCTACTGGACGAATCAAAGCACCAATGAAAGGTCCCATCCAGGCATACATTAATGCACTAGGGCCGTTAGTATTAATCGTATCGTGGGTCATGACACCATCGACCATGATATGGCTGTAACCAAAGATAACTTTAATAGCCAGTGGAAATGCTGCTGCAAAACCAATGAAGGAACCAAAAGTCATGGTGTAAATAACACTCATCACCCAGGTATGTTTATTATTGAAAATTTTGTATTGGCGGTTAAGACTGGTGCGGATCTGCCCCGGTAATGCTTTGAGTAAAAACACCGTCGCAGCAATAACCAATACCAGAACAATTTCTTTAGGAACACCAAAACCAGAACCATTAGCGCTTTCAGGTAGCATCAACCATAAACCGGCGGTTGCTGTTATAAAACCAATCAGTAACATGAAAGTGATTTTGCCAAAAGCCGACATAGGATTACCGATGTCCGGTGATACTTCTTGCGTCTTAATGTTGTTCATACCGAACCAGCCAGCAAAGGCCAGTGGCACAAGCAATAATAGCCACACAAAGCCGGCATTTTGAATCCAGGTTTCTGAGCCCGCTTCAATTTTGCCAATCAGAGTTCCGCTTGAACTGACTAAGGTCATTGGATCGCCGCCCATGGCTCCAAATGCTCCGAAGGTCATAAAGAGAGGAACCAGAATTTGCATTGAGGTGACACCAAAGTTGCCCAGTCCAGCATTTAAACCCAAGGCTAAACCTTGCTGTTTTTTCGGGAAGAAAAAGCTGATGTTAGACATTGAGGAAGCAAAGTTACCGCCACCCAAGCCTGATAACAAAGCCAGTAGCTGGAACATCCACAGTGGCGTGTCTTTATCCTGTAGCGCAATACCGGTTCCTACTGCTGGAATCATCAATAATGCAGTGGTAAAGAAGATAGTATTACGACCACCGCACAGGCGGATAAAGAAGCTACTGGGGATGCGTAAAGTCGCGCCCGTTAAGCCAGAAATAGCCATCAGAGTGAATAACTCTGACTTTTCAAAAGGGAAGCCAAGGTTCAACATTTGAACCGTGATAATTCCCCAATATAGCCAGACTGCAAAACCGCACAGTAGACTTGGGATTGAAATCCAAAGGTTTCGGTTAGCAACCTTCTTACCTTCGGACTCCCAAAACTTAGGATCTTCTACATCCCATTTTTTTAAGTCAGCCATTGTTCTCTCCAATTAGTACTCGTTAAATTCGTTATCAACCTATGCCTTGTTGCCAAGGCATACTTTTTTCGGTGGTTTGCTTTGCAGTAATTCGCATTACAGTATTTCGCTTTCTTTTTTCTGTTGAACAATCGCGTAGTTCATCCAGACCATGCAGATAGCAACCAGAATGAACAGCAGCATGAAGCAAGAACTACGAACGTTGGTATAGTCTGATAAAAGACCGAAAAAGATAGGTAAAGTGAAGCCACCCAGGCCGCCGATAACGCCGACCATGCCGCCCACTGAACCCATATTGTTGGGGTAATAGTCATGAATGATTCGATATACACTGGCTTTACCGAAACCCTGTGCAATACCGACCACAAAAACTAATGCTGTGAAAAGCCAAATGTTTAAACCAATATCGAAACTAAAATCCCCTTCGATACCTTTAACCAGTAATGTTGTTTGGGGATAAGAAAGGAAGAACAGACAGGCAATTGAAATCCAGAACACCCACCAGTTAACTTTACGTGCTCCAACCTTATCGGAAGCATAACCGCCCGCAGCACGAATCACTCCGGATGGTAAAGTGAATAGCATGGTAATAAAGGATGCGGTTTTAAGATCTAAACCATATTCACCGACATAGTATTTTGGTAGCCATAAAGCCAAAGCGACAAAACCACCAAACACAAAATAGTAGTAGAGGCCAAAACGCCAAACACGAAGTTCTTTCAGTGGCGCTAACTGATCCTTAAGTGAAATGTGTTGCCCGGTTCTGGCTCGTTCGACTTGCTTTGGATCGTTAAAGGTGAAAAACCAGAAAATGATAGCCATCACCAGCATCGCAATTGAATACACCTTGGGTACCATTTGCCATCCCGCTGCAACCACAATCATTGGCGCAACTAAGTTGGTGATAGCGGCACCAGCATTACCGGCACCGAAGATGCCCATTGCCGTACCCTGCTTGTCTTTTTCGAACCAGGCAGAGGTATAGGCAATACCAATTGCAAATGAGCCACCAGCTAAACCGACAAATAATCCTGCCACCAGGTATTGCCAATATTCATGGGCAAATGCCAGGCCATAAGTAGCGCCAGCAACTAACAACATTTGAATAAAAAAGACGATACGCCCGCCGTAGCGATCGGTTAAAATGCCCAACGGCAATCGCGTAAGGGAGCCTGTCAAAATTGGTGTGGCGACCAGAATACCGAACTCGGTGTCACTTAGCCCAAGCTCTTGCTTAATCTTGATGCCGATAATCGAGAACATGGTCCACACTGCAAAGTTAAATGCGAATGCGACCGTACTCATGGACAAAACAGAATATTGTTTTTGTTTGTGCGTTAGCATTGAGAGCCTCCTCATCTTTATCTCAAGCTGAAGATACTCCCCCTCTTTGACCATCTATTTGATCGAGATCAATAAGCCATTCCCGCTAACAATTACTATATTTCAAAACTACCACCTAAGTGGTACAGGCGAGATAAATGTAAGTTATTGATAATTATGTGAAAGCTTGTTTCTTGTTCGTGCCAGGCAACAAAGTTTCGACCCTTAGGTTCTTTAGTAGTACTACTCAACGAAAGGCTTAACCATTGCTCAAAAACACCGTTAAAGACAGCGCAGTCAATTACACCTCCCTAGTCACTAGAGCAGGTTTGGTCATGGCTATCATTGTCGCCCTTGCTTTAGCCAGCTTAATTAGTTCTATGTTTGTTTCGGAAAGCCTTGACGGTGATGCTGCACAGATCAATGTTGCCGGGTCGCTTCGAATGCAATCGATTCGCTTGTCCAGAGCACTGACAGCCGAGCAAAATAACTTAGATATTTTGAATGCAAGTTCAGCCACTGACGAGATCCGTGAATTTGAACGCAGACTTAGCATATTGTTAAGTCATGGTTTAATTGCAAATGGCGAAAACAACAGGATTATTGAAATTCACAAACTGTTGGAACAGCAGTGGCTTGGCATTAAACAGCAGGTCAACAGCAATCCAGCTGTATTTAAAAATAACTACGGATTGATCGATAGCTTTGTCGGTACTATTGACCGTTTAGTATCTGTTTTGCAAAGTGAATCTGAGCGTAAGATTCGTATTCTCAGAATGATTCAAGGTAGCGCCCTCTTCTTAACATTGTTGACAGCCTTTATCGCCCTTTACCGTATTAATCGCAGCATTGTTCAACCGATGAACAATCTGGTAGCAGCAGCTAAAGAAGCATCCAAAGGAAACTTCAATGTCAGGGTTAGCGACACTTCTAATGATGAGATTGGTCTGCTGGGTTCTACCTTTAATGAAATGTCAAAGCGATTACAAATCATCCATAACCATCTTGAAGAAAAAGTTTTAGAAAAAACCACTAAGCTGGAACGAAGCAATAAGTCACTGGAATTGCTGTACCAAACTTCACATAACCTGGTCAGAGCCAATAGCAGACGTGATTTTGAAAACTTATTAGTTCAGGTAGAACAAACGATAGGTGATGGACAGGTAATTTTATGCCTTGATAAAAAGATGGAAAATACTCATCAAAGGATTCCTATCAGTCAGCATGACCTACCGAAAAACTGCGACCAGGTTCATTGTAATGGCTGTCAAATATCAAATAGCGTCAGACACTCTTTTAGCATTAATAAACAAGACAAGGACTATGGTTCTCTGCAGTATTTCTCGAATAAAGAAGAGCCGGAACAATGGGTTCATAACTTGCTGCAAGCTATTGCTGACAACATAGCTGTTGCAATCAGTCTCGACCAAAAACGAGCACAGGAAAATCTACTGCTATTGATGGAGGAGCGTGCAGTCATTGCAAGAGAGCTGCATGACTCTCTTGCACAATCACTGTCCTTTTTAAAGCTTCAAACGTCATTGCTCAGCAGGCAGCTGGATAAAAATCTTGAGCGACAGACAATCGAAACCACCATTGATGACCTTAAAGATGGTTTAAACAATGCTTACCGGCAATTGAGAGAGTTGCTGACAACTTTCCGTCTGCAAATTGAAGAGCCCTCTTTAGAAAGCGCACTCAAAGGTACCGTTGCTGAATTTAGTACCAAGTGTGGTTATGAGGTAGAGCTTGATTATTCGATAACGAATCAAACCTTAACCTCCAATCAACAAATTCATGTACTACAGATAGTGCGCGAAGCATTATCCAATGTTCAACGGCATTCGCAGGCGACTAAGGCCTGGGTCAAATTATTTATCCAAGATGGAAAGGTGCATGTCGAAGTTGTTGATAATGGTATTGGCATCCCCAATGAAATGCCCGAAGGCACCCACTATGGTTTATCCATCATGAATGAACGCGCTGCGTCGTTGAGTGCCAATATTGATATTCGCAAAGCGCAAGCCCAAGGCACCATCGTTGAGATGACTTTAGAGCCACAAACTAACACTATAGAAGGGATACGATGAAACAGAATAATATTTCCATCATGCTGGTTGATGATCACCCGTTGCTGCGCAAAGGCGTTGTTCAACTGATTGATCTGGAGGATAACCTGGAGGTGGTTGCTGAAGCCAACAACGGTGAAGATGCTGTAAAGCGAGCACTTGAATTAGATCCCGATCTGATCATGCTGGATCTGAATATGAAAGGGTTGAATGGTGTTGAAACTTTAAAGGCCATTAAGCAGACAGGCGTTAAAGCCAAAATTATTATGTTTACGGTATCCGACGCCGAAGCTGATGTTTTGCAGGCTCTTAAGGCTGGCGTTGACGGCTACATTCTCAAAGATTCAGAACCTGAAGAGCTGATTGACTATATTAATAAATCCATGCAGGGTGAGCTGGTGATAAGCGCCCCACTCACTCAGATTCTGGCAAAGTCACTTCGTCCTAAAGCGGAAAAGGAAGAGCTTCTTGAAGCATTAACCAATCGGGAATCGCAAATTTTGCGCTATATTTCGCAAGGCGATAGCAACAAGGTAATTGCTCGAAAACTGGATATTGCAGAAAGTACTGTTAAAGTGCATGTTAAGCATCTGCTGAAAAAAATTAACCTCCGCTCTCGTATCGAAGCGGCGTTGTTCGCGGTGGAGAATAAATTGTTTTGACAGGAGCTGCGTTTACGGAGAATCAATTGGGCTGACCTACCTGCCCCATCACTCCACAGCTTTGATGGGTTACACTAACGTTAACCCATCCTATAGCTTCATATTAATATCTGGTGAAGCTACAAAGAACTAATCGAATAGCTTCCCATTAATAACCAGTGAAGCTAGAAAGATCTAATTGAAAGGTACGAACTCTATCGAGTCTCCCTCGTTAACAAGGGTATTAACAGGAATACGAGCAAAACCATTACTCCAGCTACTGGACGATAATACTCCAGAACTTTGATTCGGATATTTATCGAGCCAAATCTCACCATCTTTCTCGACGGTTCTAACATACAGATATTGCTCGCGCGGTGCTGCTTTACTAATCGAGAAGGCTACCTTGGCAGTCAGCTTATTCGGATACTTTTCACTGCATCCCTGAAAGACTTTAAGATATGGTTTGGCAATCACATTAAATGTCGCAAACACAGCTGAAGGATTACCGGGCAAACCTATAAAGGGAGTATCTTTGACGTAACCAAATGCAAATGGCTTGCCTGGTTTTATCGCAATTTTCCACAAATCAAGTCGACCGAGCTGTTCAACACTGGTTTTCACATAATCTTCTTCGCCAACCGAAACTCCGCCGCTGGTTATAATACAATCAGCGTTCTCAGCAGCATCCGTAAGCGCCTCTTGAATTTTCTCTTCATTGTCTTCAATGGTACCGCAATCATGGATATTGCAACCCAGAGACTGCAATAAGCCTATAAGAGTGTAATGGTTGGAGTTATAAATTTGTCCAGCTTCAATGGGCGTGCCAGGTTCAATCAATTCATTGCCTGTTGAGATCACAGCAACTGTTAATTTGCGATAGACAGGAACTTGCTGAATGCCCACCGACGCCAACAAACCAAGCTCTTGCGCCCGCAATTGTTTGCCAGCTGTAAGAATAGCTGAATCAGCTGCAATATCCTGACCCTTGGGGCGGATGTTCTGTTGCTCAACGACTGACTCAGGAAACGTCACCCAAACGCCGTCAGCACCTTCAGATACTTGGCACTGCTCCTGCATAACCACAGCATTACAATGTGGTGGTACTGGTGCCCCCGTGAAAATTCGCGCACAAGTTCCCTCTTGCAAGGCTTGATCAGCTGGATCGCCGGCAATAATACGCTGGCTGACTCGCAATGGCTGACCAGCTTGTAAAGAGTCAGTATGAACCGCATAACCATCCATAGCACTGTTATCAAAGCCCGGCACATTAATGTGTGAAAATTGTTCTCTGGCTAAGACTCGACCCAATGCCTTGTACAAAGGAACCGTTTCATATTCCTGTATCGGCTTTACGCTTTGCAGCAAAGTCTCAATCGCTTGATTAACCGGCATCAAACCAGGAGCATCACAGCAACTCATGAGCGTGTCTCACATACTTGCAAGCGCCCCGCTTCATCGGCTTGCTGAATTTCCAGATGTTCAACAAAATTACAGGGGCGATGACTATTATCGAGTTGCTCTTCGAGAATCTGATACCAGGCTGTTCGGCAGGCGTTGGGGGATCCTGGCATACAAACAATCAGAGTGCGATTGGCTAAACCTGCCAAGGCTCTGGACTGGACAGTTGATGTGCCGATATCACCATAAGAGATATGTCTGAATAACTCTCCAAAGCCATCAACCATTTTATCTAATAACGGACTGATTGCCTGTGGCGTATTGTCGCGTGCTGTAAATCCTGTACCACCTGTGATTAATACCACCTGTACTTTTTCATCAGCAATCCACTCTGACACCACTGCGCGCAATTGATATATATCATCCTTTACGATCTTTTTATGAGCTAACAGATGGCCTGCATCGGTTAATCCTTTGACCAGCGTTTTGCCAGAAGTATCTGTTTCTTCAGTGCGGGTGTCACTGACTGTCAGCACAGAAATGTTCAGAGGAATAAAGGGTTTCGGCTGTTTACTGTGAGAATTCATGGATAAATACCTGTTCAATTTTGTTGTATCATAGAAGATAGTCACGCTGTCTAACTTGATAAAGATCAATAAAATTCCCTTTTCAAACATCCATTCAGTGCTGTAATTAATAAGAAGTGAGATGATTGGGTTGCAAGAATTTTTATGCGATACTTCCATCACTTGCAACAGACAAGATGCATCCATGCTTACCGAACAAGAGCTCATTCACTATAGTCGCCACATCATTTTGCCGCAGATCGATGAAGCCGGTCAGGAAAAAATCAAGCAATCGAAAGTGCTTATAGTTGGTATGGGCGGCCTCGGTGCGCCAGTAGCGATGTACTTAGCTGCGGCAGGTGTTGGTCATCTCTATATTGCAGATCATGATCAGGTTGAGCGCTCCAATTTACAACGACAAATTATTCATAAGCTGGATAGTATTGGCTTGAATAAAGTTGATTCTGCGCAGTCCACTCTGGAAACTTTAAACCCTTGGATTCAGGTAACCAGCATCAAGCAAAAACTCGAAGATCAGGAGCTGGATGAGTTACTCAGTAAAGTCGATGTGGTGATTGATTGCTGTGACAATTTTAAAACACGCTTTGCCATCAACCGAGCCGCAGTTAAACATAAAAAACCGTTGGTATCCGGTGCGGCAATTCGCTTTGAAGGACAGCTGTCCGTTTTCAATTACACCGAGCAATCACCCTGCTATCAGTGCCTTTATCAGCCGGATATTCAGCTAGATGAAAACTGCTTTGATCAAGGCGTTCTGTCTCCGGTGGTGGGAACCATAGGAACCCTGCAAGCTACAGAAGCACTCAAAGTAATCACTGGTGCAGGCCAAGTGTCAGATGGTCAGCTGCTAATTTACGATGCACTCAATGGCGACTTCAGAAAGATCAAAGTCGCCAAAGATGCTAACTGTTCTATTTGTTGTTCGTAACAACAATAACTCAAGAGCCAGATTCTTAAGGCAAGGCAATTCTAGTCAGAATCACCCTCCATTAATCAATAAATGCACCCAGATGCTAGCTGCGTAACCTAGCGCGATGGCTGGTGTCCATTTGAGGTGTGTCATGAAGGTATAGTGACCGCGGGCCTGGCCCATGAGTGCGATACCAGCTGCTGAACCGACTGATAATAAGCTGCCACCAACACCTGCTGTTAAGGTGACCAATAGCCATTGTGCGTGTGACATGTCGGGTTGCATAGTCAGCACTGCGAACATTACAGGAATGTTGTCGACGATGGATGACAAGATGCCGACCAGGACGTTGGCTGGCGTTGCGCCAAGCTCACCATACATGTAGCTGGATGCCATGCCAAGATAACCCAGGAATCCTAAACCACCTACTGCAAGAATAACCCCATAGAAGAAGAATAAGGTATCCCACTCTGCTTGCGCGATGCGGTCAAAGATATCGTAGGGTCTTTGAGTTGAAACGCTGGTTGGGTTTTCTTCGGTTTCTTTTTTGTGTTTTCTGCGTAAGAAGAAGCCATAGAATTTCAGGAAACCAAGACCAAGCATCATACCGATGGCTGGTGGCAAGTGCAGGAAGTTATGGAATGAAATGGCTGTGATGATGGTCAGCAGGAAGAGGCCGACGATGACTAAACCGCCCTGCTTTATTTGCGCATGACTACCCTCTTCGATTGCTGCAGGTTTACCCTTCATGATGGCAAATTGCATGATAAATGCTGGTACCAGAAAGTTGACTACTGACGGCAAGAATAGTGCGAAGAACTCTGAAAATTCAACCATGCCTTTTTGCCAGACCATCAGGGTTGTGATGTCGCCGAATGGACTGAATGCACCGCCTGCGTTGGCCGCGACAACGATATTGATACAGCTGACGCCGACGAATTTTGCATGGCCATTACCAACCGCTAACACTACTGAGCACATGATCAATGCGGTGGTTAAGTTGTCCGCAATCGGTGAGATAAAGAAGGCAAGAATACCGGTCATCCAGAACAGCTGTTTGTAGCTAAAACCTTTATTAACTAGCCAGTCACGCAGTGCGTCGAATACATCACGCTCAATCATGGCGTTAATGTAGGTCATGGCGACTAATAAGAAGAAGAAAAGCTCGGCGTACTCTAGGAAGTTATGACGAATACCCTGTTCGGCTAATGTGGAAAGCCCATGCTGTTTATAGACAATACCTATCACCAGCCAGATAAGACCTGCCGCAATTAAAATTGGCTTAGATTTTCTTAAGTGGATTTTTTCTTCAAATATGACCAGTGAATACGCGATCACGAAAATAGCGATGGCTACAAAACCAACCCAATGATGGGTTAAATTAAGTAAAGTTTCAGATGAAGTTTCTGATGCAAGCAATTGAAAAGGAAAGAATAAAGCAATAATTGCAATGAGAGAGGCTGGGGTTTTCACGGCTTTTACTAAATCTATGCTAAGGAAAAGTGGCGCAATTATAGTCAGCTTTTATTCATCGACATAGATTTAAATCAATGTTTTTCGATATTTATTGTATGGGCCGTAATTAGTTTTATTGATAGCGTTAAGTCCGCCCTGTTCCATCTGGGCAAGGGCTGGGTGCGTTTGATTTATCAAATCACGTGGGTATAGTAGTAATTAAGCACAGCATTAACTAAGGGATGAATATGTCAAAGGTTCTATCTGGAGGCTTAGTTTTGTTTCTGGGGATACTTCTGGTATCGCCTGATGAAGCTGGTGCAGATGACGAGGAACTCGACGTCAAATTGGGCGGTGCCATACGGCTCAATTACACTTGGCAAGATTATTCAGACGATAGTGATGGCAAGTTTGATTTCGAGCTGTTTGCTGTTGACGTTGATATTAGCAAGGGCAAATGGTTTGTCGATTCTCAATTCCGTTTTTACCAAGATTTCAACGCCGTTCACCATGCTGAAGTGGGTTACCATTTCGATGATTCTAACCGATTGGCGGTTGGCGTTTCGCAGGTACCATTCGGTATTAGTCCTTATTCTTCTCACGGTTTCTGGTTCGGTGGCACTTATTATCTAGGCTTCGAAGATGATTATGATACTGGTGCGAAATGGACTCACACATCCGGTGACTGGACATTTGACACCGCCTACTTCTTTAATAGCGAATATGATAACTCTGCGCGTTATGGGCGCTACTCTTTTGATGTCGCCAGCACCGAAGATCGTGACAATAAAGAAGATGGCCAGGCGAATTTCAGAGTGCAATATCAACTAGGTGATCATGTTATTGGTGGTTCTTTGCAAGCGGGAAAGATTCGTAATCGAACCACTAATGATACAGGCAACCACGCAGCTGCCGCTGTTCATTTTGATGGTCATTTCGATAGCTGGAATTTGCAGCTACAGCATATTTATTATGACTTCGAGACCGCTCCCGGCTTGCAAAATACCGACCACCGAATTGCAATGTCTGCCTTTGATTTTCCCTTCGAAATTGCTACAGAAGCCAATGTCACCAGTTTTAATCTCGCCAAAACATTCAAGGTTGGCAATGAATTCGTTGATAAGGTCGTTTGCTATAACGACTTTACCTACACCGCGGCCAGTAACAAACCGGGACTGACTGACTCAATTCAGAATGTTACAGGCTGCACCTTAATCAAGGATGGACTTTATACCTACATTGACTGGATAGCCGGCAAAAACATGTGGTTTGCCGGAGGACCAGGGATTGGAGTTTACGATGGGCCTGAAAAATGGCATTCACGTTTAAATATTAATATCGGTTATTACTTTTAATATACATCAACAGGGGGATTCATGAGTGACTCTGATAAAGAGCCAAAACCATCAGGTAACCCACTCCATAAAAAATACGATACGGATCATGAGCTAGGCGAAAATAATGTTGAGCTACTGGGTATGGATTTACACAACCCAGTATTTTTCACCTCAACTTTTCTGATCGTATTTTTCGTCATATTGACGTTATTATTTCCTGAAAGATCCGAAGAAGCCTATAAAGCGGCTAAAGCATGGTCGACTGGTAACTTTGACTGGCTATTTATGATTGGCGGCAATGTTTTCGTTTTATTCTGCTTATTCTTGTTATTCTCGCCGTATGGAAGAATTCGGATTGGCGGCAAAGAAGCAAAGCCAGACTTTAGTATTCTTTCCTGGTTCGCCATGCTATTCGCAGCAGGCATGGGGATTGGTCTGATGTTCTGGAGTGTGGCCGAGCCGGTCGGTTATTTCACCAGCGTACCTGCGAAAACACCTTTCAATGTTCCCACAGGTTCAGAAGAAATGGCAATGGGTGCAACCATGTTCCACTGGGGCTTACACCCTTGGGGAATATATGCCGTTGTCGCACTTTCCTTGGCTTTCTTTGCCTATAACTGCAATCTACCATTAACCATACGTTCAAGTTTTTATCCTTTGTTTGGAGAGCGTGTATGGGGAACGACTGGTAATATTATTGATACAGTCGCGGTATTAGCTACAATTTTTGGCTTGGCAACATCACTAGGCTTCGGTGCTCAGCAGGCCGCAGGCGGCTTGCATTACCTGTTCAATGACATCCCTAATAATATTACCACTCAGCTTGCTATTATTTTCGGCGTTACTGTCATAGCCATTCTTTCTGTGGTTAGAGGCCTTGAAGGTGGCGTTAAAGTTTTAAGTAATATCAATATGTCTTTAGCGGCGTTACTGATGATATTTGTCATTATCACAGGCTCAACTGTGATGATTCTCAATGGGGTTGGTGAAACATTAGTTTCTTATGCTAAGAATGTGATTCCGCTTAGTAACTGGATTGGACGTGAAGATAAAAGCTTCTATGAAGGTTGGACCATATTCTACTGGGCCTGGTGGATTTCATGGTCTCCTTTTGTCGGTATGTTTATCGCCAGAGTTTCGAAGGGGCGAACAGTAAGACAGTTTATCGCTGCAGTTCTAGTCATCCCTACTCTGTTAAGTGCGGTCTGGATGACAACATTTGGTCGGACGGGTATCGATCAGGTTCAAAATGAAGTAGGGAAGCTGGTTGATGGGATCGCTGATGAGTCTTTGGCTTTATTCCAGATGCTTGAGAACCTACCTCTTGCATCGGTAACATCAGCCATCGCTATTATTCTGGTGCTGGTATTTTTTATTACTTCCTCGGACTCTGGATCATTAGTAATTGATAGCATCACTGCCGGAGGTAAAGTCGATGCACCTGTAGCACAGCGGGTTTACTGGGCTGTTCTGGAAGGCGTGATCGCTGCTGTATTATTATTTGCAGGCGGTGAAGAAGCTCTTAGTGCATTACAGGCAGCTGCAATTACCGTCGGACTGCCCTTCACTATTATACTGTTGTTAATGTGTGTGAGTTTATTTATGGGGCTCAGAGCAGCCTATAAATTAAATTACAAAGGGCAATGACCTGACGGAAGGTGTTGGTAGGGGCAGACCAGTGTGTCTGCCCTTTTTTATGCGTCAATGTTTAGGGCGGGCACATTGGCCCGCCCCTACCTATGAATTAGGAACAGAGCAAAGCCGCGGTATGACGGTTATTAAATATAAATGGCGTTTATTGCTAGGAAATGGGGCTCAGAGCAGCTATAAATTAAATTACAAAGGGCAATGACCTGACGGAAGCTTGTTGGTAGGGGCAGACCTATGTGTCTGCCCTTTTTTATGCGCCAATGTTTAGGGCGGGCACATTGGCCCACCCCTCTACCTATGAATTAGGAAAAGCGCAAAGGCGCTGGGTCCCGCGGTAAGCGACCAAAGGAAGTGCCTCTGGCGCCGCGGGATGAGGGTTATTAAATATAAATGGCGTTTACTGCTAGGAAATGGGGCTCAGGGCAGCCTATAAATTAAATTACAAAGGGCAATGACCTGACGAAGGGTTGTTGGTAGGGGCAGACCTATGTGTCTGCCCTTTTTATGCGTCAATGTTTAGGGCGGGCACATTGGCCCGCCCCTACCTATGAATTAGGAAAGATCAGGCGCACGCCAAAACATCTGCATTCACTCCACATGCAGCTGGCCTTTGTACATTTGCATCTGACAGTGAAATTGATAATTACCCTTTTCAAGTTTTTTTAGTTTGATGGTTTTAGTTTTATTGATGGGCAAACTTTCGCTGATGTCTAACTCCGGGAAGATGACCATTTCCGCACAGGGTGTTTCGTCTTTGCGTTTAAATTCCAGGCTAATTTCAGTGCCAGCTGGAACGCTGATACGTGAAGGTTGGTATACACCATCTTCGACGGTAATTTTGATGACATCCTGGTCTTTTGCCTGAACGTCTTTTGGTTTATAGATCCAGAACCAGTAAATGATCAGGGCAATGACTGCTAAGCCAATAATGTTTATCATGAGTAAGTTCATAGCTTATCCTTTTGGCTTAATGGTCTTTGGGTTTAAAGAAACGCAAGCGGTTGGCGTTGGTGACAACGGTTACGGATGAAAACGCCATCGCTGCACCGGCGATTACCGGGCTGAGCAAAATACCGAAGAATGGATACAAAAGACCCGCAGCAATGGGGATGCCGCCAACGTTATAAATAAAGGCGCCAAACAGGTTTTGTTTGATGTTGCGTAAGGTTGCTTTACTGGTAGCCACGGCATCAGCCAGGCCATGCAATGAGCCGCGCATTAAGGTGATATCGGCGCTCTCAATGGCTACATCAGTTCCTGTGCCGATGGCGAATCCAACGTCCGCCTGCGCAAGCGCCGGTGCATCATTAATACCATCACCGGTCATACCGACCAGCTCGCCCTCTTCCTGAAGCTCTTTAACTTTATTAACTTTTTCTTCGGGGAGCACTTCGGCAAAGAAATCATCAATGCCAACTTTGCTGGCCACTGCTTTGGCGGTGGCTTTATTGTCACCGGTCAACATAATCACACGAATATGGGCTTTCTTTAATCGCTTAATGGCTTCGATAGAGTCTTCTTTGATCGGATCGGCCACTGCAATAATGGCGGCGAGTTTTTTATCAATGGCGAAGTACATCGGTGTTTTGGCTTCGCTGGCTAACTCTTGTGCTTTTTCAACGGCATGATCAATCTCTATGCCTTGATCACGCATCAACTTTTCATTACCAAAATACAGATGCTTGCCGTCGACATCAGCTTCCACACCATGCCCAGTAATGGAGTTAAAGTCTGAGCTTTTGCTAAGCTCAATATCTTTTTCTTTAGCCGATTCAACAATGGCTTGAGCGAGCGGATGTTCTGAGCCGGTTTCAAGACTTGCCGCCAGCTTCAAGTTTTCATCGTCTGATAAATCATTGAATGACACTATGTCGGTTACTTTAGGCGAGCCTTCGGTAATGGTGCCGGTTTTATCCAGTACCATTGCAGTGATTTTGGAAGCGGTCTGTAACGATTCACCATTACGAATCAGGACGCCTGCTTCAGCTGCTTTACCGACACCCACCATCACTGACATGGGCGTTGCCAGTCCTAATGCACAGGGACAGGCAATAATAAGAACGGTGGTGGCTGACACCACGGCAAAAGCCAGTGCATCTTGGGCGCCAAGATTGAGCCACACCAATGCGGTGATAACGGCAATAATCATGACTGCAGGCACAAAATAGGCAGAGATAATATCAGCCAGGCGACCAATCGGTGGCTTGGAGTTTTGCGCCTGTTTGACCATCTTGATGATCTGCGCGAGCGCTGTATCTTTGCCGACACGTGTCGCTTTGAAAATAATTGAACCACTTTTATTGATAGTCCCGGCAGAGACCTCATCGCCCTCTCCCTTTTCAACCGGCATGGGCTCACCGGTCAACATGGATTCATCAATGCTTGATCGGCCCTCGGTCACTTCACCATCAACCGGAATTTTTTCACCGGGACGAACGCGTACTAAATCATCTTTTTGGACATCTTCAATTGGAATATCTTGCTCATCCCCGTCACGAATAACACGAGCCGTTTTAGCCTGCAAGCCAATCAAACGCTTAATGGCTTCCGAGGTTCTGCCTCGAGCTCTGACTTCTAACGCCAGACCTAAATTAATCAAGCCAATAATCATGGCGGTTGCCTCAAAATAGACATGGCGCGCCATTTCGGGAATTGAATCAGGGAAGAACACCACAACCATCGAGTAGAGCCAGGCAGTACCCGTACCCAATGCTATCAGGGTGTCCATATTGGCTGAGTGGTTTTTAAAGGATTTCCATGCACCGCTAAAAAAATGCTTGCCGGAAAAATACATGATAGCAAGGGTGATAAGTCCGACGATTGACCAGACAATTCGCTGGTTGGTGGTATTGACGGTCATGGCACCGCCAAGCAAGCCATAGGCCATTAGCGGTACACCGACTAATAGCGCAATCCACATCTGAGTCATCAAGCGCTTGTAGTAGGCTTTATTAGCTTCTTCCTTTTCTTCCAACGCATCGCTTTCCGATTCGTTCTCGATAACGGACGCTTTGTAGCCTGCATTCTCAACGGCTTTGACCATGGAGTCACTGGAGGCGCGACCTTTAACGGTTACAGTGCGGTCAGCGAAATTCATTTCAGCCTTTTCCACGCCGGACACATTTTTTAAGGCACCTTCAATTTTGCCGACACAACTGGCACACCCCGCCCCTTCAATGGTGAGTTCTACAGTATTTTGTTTCGGAGAATGATCACTCATGCAACTTAACCTTAGCTTTGATTTGGCAATGCTTTTACGGTTGATAATTACTACTTTAGCACCGATTGTTTTAAGAAATAACCATTAGTTTTAAGGGTTTTGCTGATCACTTGATGGAGATCAATCGGGTTCACTTTGCTGGGATTCGTAAACTCATCGCCAGCCTACGAGCGGCTATGTGCGTGTAGATTGAATAAATGCTAAGCACTTCAACGTTTAAGACGATTATGCTCACCAGCAACTTAGGAATGCCCCGTCATTTGTAGGCTGGGATGAATGCAATGAATCCCAGCTCTTTTATTTGACATATATGATTTTTCATATATATTGCCCGCCATATGTATTCATTCCAGGGCGAGACTATGCAACCGACCGACTTCTTCAAATGTTTGGCGGACGAAACGCGCTTACGTTGCCTGTTGCTAATCCAACAAGAGAACGAATTGTGTGTGTGTGAATTAATGGAGGCGCTGGACGAAAGCCAACCGAAGATTTCTCGTCATCTCGCCCAATTGCGCCAGTGCGGGCTATTACTGGATCGACGTGACGGCAAGTGGGTTTATTATCGCTTAAACCCTGGTTTACCCGCCTGGACACACTCTGTATTGGCTGAAACCGCTCACCATAATGAAGCATTTGTTGCACAGAATCTGAAGCGTCTGCAAGCAATGACCAATCGTCCTGAACCGTCTATTTGTTGTGAATAATCAGTGCCTTACTCATTATTTCTAAAGCTATTTCTATAGGGTTTAACGCATGAAACTACTCTTTATCTGTACTCATAACGCCTGTCGTAGCGTACTCGGGGAAGTCATTGCCCGCACTTTGGGTGAAGGTCGGTTGGAAACCGCCAGCGCTGGCAGTGCACCACGTGGTGTTGTCCACCCTCTTACCTTGAAATATCTCGCTAAGCACGACTACAGCAACGAAGGATTAACTAGCCAAAGCTGGGATGAGTTGAGCGACTTTGAACCGGATGTGGTGATCACTGTGTGCGACAGCGCTGCTGGCGAAGCCTGTCCTGTGTGGATGGGTAAAACTTTAAAAGTACATTGGGGATTGCCAGACCCGTCAAAGGGTCATAGCTCTGAAGAGGAAGAAGCCAAAGCTTTTGCGTATGTGATTAGCGTTATCGAAAAACGCATTCGTGCGCTTCTGGAGAAAGATTTCGAACAAATGGATGCTGACCAACTTAAAACTGAACTGCAACAACTTGGGGAGTTATTTTGATGGGTGTTTTTGAACGATTTTTATCACTTTGGGTTGCGCTGTGTATCGTTATTGGTGTCGTAGCAGGTAACGTATTACCGGACCTTTTTAGTTACATAGCAGAATTGGAATACGCTCACGTCAACATATTGGTGGCAGTGCTCATATGGCTGATGATTTTCCCGATGATGGTGCAGGTTGATTTCAAGTCGATAAAAGACGTCGGCAAAAAACCAAAGGGGCTAATTTTAACGCTGGTCATCAACTGGTTGGTGAAGCCTTTTACCATGGCTGCGCTCGGCGTTTTGTTTTTCAAATTCTTCTTCGCCGATTTGGTTGATCCGCAAACAGCCAATGAATACATCGCAGGTATGATTTTATTAGGCGTTGCACCCTGTACAGCGATGGTTTTCGTCTGGAGTCATTTAACTAAAGGCGACGCCAACTATACTTTGGTGCAAGTTTCGATTAACGACGTCATTATGGTCTTTGCCTTTGCGCCACTGGCCGCTTTCCTATTAGGCGTAACCGACATTACCGTGCCATGGGAAACATTGTTATTGTCGGTGATTCTATATGTCCTGTTACCGCTAATTGCCGGTGCAATAACACGCAATGCGTTAGATAAAAAAGATGATCATCATAGACTGCATATGTTTCTGGTCAAATCGAAGCCATGGTCCATTTTAGGCCTGTTGCTAACCATCATTTTACTATTCGCCTTTCAAGCCGAAAAAATCCTCGACAAGCCGTTGGATATTGGCCTGATCGCCATTCCACTACTGATACAAACCTATGGCATCTTTATTATTGCCTATGCCGCTGCCAAGTTTATGAAACTGCCGCATAACGTTGCCGCTCCAGCATGCATGATCGGCACATCCAACTTCTTCGAGCTTGCTGTAGCCGTCGCCATTTCATTGTTTGGCCTACATTCCGGCGCTGCACTGGCCACGGTTGTTGGTGTTCTGGTTGAAGTACCAGTCATGTTATCGTTAGTGGCTTTTGCAAATAGAACTAAGCATTGGTTTAAGTCTTAAGTTTATTTGTGGGGACAACTGATGGGTTGTCCCTGCTTTACATAAATACGTCCACTCTTGCCGTAGACTGGTCCTTTTGCTTGCCCTTTTGAATAAAGATCCTTAAGAGCAGATTCCCTAAAGGGACTTCCTTCGGTCGCCTGAATTACCTAAAGGTATTTCCTTTGGTCACAGTTCAGGATGATAGTCCTCTAGTTAGGGATTCCTGTTCTAGGTAAATCTCATTAATTTTTTAGGTGCACACTTAACTTTACCGTAAAGCCCCTTAATTGGCACCACACCAAATCCCATGTCATCCTGAACTTGATTCAGGATCTGCCTTTGATCTTTCAAAACAATGAGGGCAAGCACGCAGGCGCTACCCCTGTCCCCATCAAATACCTGAATTTCCTCCTCATTCTTTGACAAAAATCAAGCAGTTAAACTGTCAATATGATATACCTAGTATGTGCTTTACACTCTTAAACATATGGACTAAGGAGTTTGCATCATGAATGAAGAAGAATTGAAATCGGAAGCTAAGAAGCTGTATGAAAAACTTAAAACTCAGCGCGATGAATTGAAGGTTCAGGCGCATCTGGCTAAAGCAGAACTTAGAGATAAGTGGCATGAGACAGAACATGAGTGGCAGCGATTTGAGGCCAAGGCTAAAACTATTGGTAAAGGTGCAGAAAAAGCTTCTGAGGATATAGGCAAAGGCTTTACTCTCATGGGCGAGCAGCTGCAAGAAGCTTATAAGGATTTAAAACAAGCATTCAAATCCAGCAACCTAACAGATTAAGCCCTGTTAGTGTTTAAACTGGAATACTCAGGATGAACCTTAAGGTCATCACCTACAATATTCATCGCGCTATTGGCGTTGATCGCCGGTTTCGTCCTGAGCGAATTATCGAGATTCTTGAAAGTTATGATGCAGATATCATTACCTTGCAAGAGGTTGATGATGGCGTTCCCCGCTCCCGTGAGTTGAATTTAGCCAAAGAACTGGCTGAGGCGCTTGATTTTCCTTACTACGTTTTAGGCAAAAACGTAAGCCTAAAAAAAGGTCATTATGGCAATGCGACATTAAGCCGTTTTCCGATCGTTCGTGAGCGTAATATTGACCTGACAATAGACAACAAAAAGCGCCGTGGTTGCCAGCACACTACAATCGATATTCCTTCGAGCCCTTCAAAGACGGTTCATCTTGAAGTATTCAATTTGCATTTGGGTTTATCCGCCAAAGAACGCGACAAACAAATTCAAAAACTATTGAACTCAGCTGAATTTAAGAATTTAGATAAAGACAGCAATAAACTGATCATTGGTGACTTTAATGATTGGCGCTCTTTATTACGCAAACCAATGACTGATGAAGCCGGTTTCAAATGTGCAACTGATCGGCGTTATAAAAATAAAGTTTCGGCTTTAAAAACCTACCCATCTTTTTCACCACGTGGCGGATTGGATCGCATTTTTTATCAAGGTGACTTAAAACTTGAGAATGTTTTTTTATGTCGCAAAAAGTTATCCAAAGTGGCCAGTGATCACAAACCGGTCATAACAGAGTTCAAGCTATAATATTGAGTACAAATTGATATGGATAAAACAGAATCGATATTACCCATTGCTTTACGATTAGGGATCAACTCTCGCCATGAGCCGCTGATTTTTCTTCGCTCAGACTCTCCTGTAGCACGTTCAGAAGGTTTTGAAACCATGTCGCGGGTGCAAGTCGAGGTTAATAATAAAACGATTATTGCTACGCTTTTAATTGTTTACAGTGATTTGATTCAGTCCGGTTATGCTGGTCTCTCAGAGACAGCCTGGAAGCGCTTAAAGATTACTGAAGGGCAACGTATAAAGCTCTCCCATGCTCCGCAGGTAGATTCGCTGGCTTATATTCGCGCTAAGGCTTTTGGTCATGAACTGAATAAGCATCAGTTGCATGAAATAATACGTGACATTGTTGATGGTCATTATATGGATGTTCATTTGGCTGCATTCATTACCGCCTGCGCCAATAACAACATGACCCATGACGAAATCTTATATTTAACTCAAGGCATGGTTGCTGCCGGGCAGAGTTTAACTTGGCCGGGCGATAAAATTGTTGATAAACACTGTGTCGGTGGCCTTCCTGGCAATCGAACCTCTCCTATCATCGTCTCAATTCTGGCCGCCAAAGGTTTAACAATTCCCAAGACCTCATCACGCGCCATCACATCCCCTGCTGGCACTGCAGATGTCATGGAAACCATGACCAAAGTAGATTTGACTTTTTGTCAATTAAAGGAGGTGGTTGAAAAGCACCATGGTTGCTTGGCCTGGGGAGGTTCGGTCAGCTTGAGCCCCGCTGATGATATTTTGATCAGTGTTGAAAAAGCATTGGATATTGACTTTGAAGGTCAGCTGATTGCTTCAATTCTATCGAAGAAAATTGCTGCAGGTTCTAAGTATGTGCTGATTGATATCCCAGTTGGACCAACAGCAAAGCTTCGCAGTCAAAAGAGCGCACAAGTGCTTGCAAAGCAATTAGTGGCCATTGGTGATGAGATGGGATTAAAAGTTAAGGTAGTGTTAACCGACGGCTCGCAACCGGTGGGTTATGGTATTGGCCCAGCGCTAGAAGCGTGGGATGTTATTGGCGTTTTGAAAAATTCAAGCTCCGCTCCGCAAGACTTAAAAGAACGTTCAGCACTTCTTGCTGGAGAGTTGCTGGAGCACGCCGAAGTAGTTCAAGTAGGTGAAGGAAAAAAAGAAGCACTGCGCGTTATTGAATCAGGCGAAGCATGGGATAAGTTCATGCAAATCTGCGAAGCTCAGGGTGGCTTTAAAGAGCCTCCTGTTGGTTGCTGCAAGATGAATGTGAATGCAGATAAAACAGGCTATATTCGACGAATTAATAACCGACTGCTAAGCCGTCTTGCAAAGCTCGCCGGAGCGCCAGCGGATCATGCATCTGGTGTCTACATGGAAGCCAAAGTTGGCGATTTTATTACTGAAGGCTCAACACTACTGGCTATTCATTCTGAGGCGCCTGGTGAGCTTGAATACGCATTAGATTTTTATAACACCCATAAAGAGATGATCATTATCGAGGAAGGATTATGAGCACCCTATTTTTTGACTTGTCAGAAAACTTGAATTTATCAGCGCCCGTATGTGACAAAATCGGTGCCACTATGGGCAAACTATCCATGCATTACTTCCCGGATGGTGAAGTCAATGTTCAGTTACTGAGTCCCTGTAAGGATCAAACCGTAGTAGTTTTAGCTGATTTATCGCATCCGAACTCTAAACTTCTTCCTCTGTTGTTTGTATTACGCATGATAAAGGAGCAGTCGCCAAAGAAGATTGTGCTCATTGCTCCTTATCTTCCCTATATGCGTCAAGACGCAGTATTTCATCAAGGTGAATCGATTCTTGCCAAACATTTTGCGGAGATACTTTCTGAAAATCTGGATGCGCTGATTACTGTCGACCCACACCTGCATCGTTTCTTCAGTCTGGATCAGGTGTACCCTATCCGCACTTACCTGGCTCATACATCCAGTCCGATTGCACAATGGATTAAAGAACAAATAAAAGATCCAGTGATTATTGGACCGGATAGTGAAAGTCGCCAATGGGTTGAAGCCATTGCCAGTGAAATCCATGCGCCTTTTCTGGTCGCCAATAAAGTGCGCCATGGCGACAAGGACGTAGAAATTACGGTTAAAGGCCTGGAAGAATACAAAGACAAAACCGTAGTGCTGGTTGATGACATTATTTCCACTGGGCATACCATTTTGGAAATTACCAAGCATCTCGAGCAGGCCGGAGTCAGAACCATTATATGTGTCGCTACGCATGCCATATTCAATGAAAACGCTTACGGAAAGCTGGCCCACTCTCACATTAGCCAGATCGTAAGTTGCAATACGATTCCTCATGTTAGCAATGCAATCGATGTATCGGATAGCATCGCTGAGAGTTTTAAACTGGTTAAATAATGGATTAACTTTTCATGAATCTAGATTGGCTAAACTTTTTAGCAGGTGTCGGAATCTTCCTTTGGGGGATGTCGCTGATTGAGTCAAGCTTAGCTAAGTTAGCCTCTGGGAAACTTAACCACTACCTTTCCTCCTGGACCAAAACCCCAGTTTCGGCAGTCATCACTGGCGCTGCCTGCACTACGGTTGTGCAAAGCAGCTCTCTGATAACCTTAATCGTCCTGGCCTTAGCCAGCTCAAAATTACTGAACTTAAAACAAGCTGTCGGCGTTATCTTCGGAGCCAACCTTGGAACAACAGCAACTGGCTGGCTGGTTACTTTTCTCGGGTTTAAATTTAGCTTAGGTGAGTTTGCCATTTACTTTATTGGTATCGCTGCGCTTGGTCGTGTCTTCTTCGCAAAAAACTCTAATCAGATAGCTTTATATTCACTCTTTATCAGCATGGGCCTGATTTTATTCAGCCTTGATATCATTAAGGCTGGAACCCTTGGGCTAAGCGAGAACTTTGATCTGAGCGATTTAAAGAGCCAGTCACCATTGGTGTTTTTAGCTATGGGTATGATATTAGCTGCCCTGTTGCAATCAAGTTCTGCTGTGATGATGATGAACTTAAGTGCCGCACACGCAGGACTGATAAGTGTTGAAAATGCTTTTGCCATAGTTGTTGGTGCTGATATTGGTACCACTAGCACAGCTGTTCTTGGCAGTATTAAAGGGGCTAAAATCAAGAAACAGCTCGCACTGGCTCATGTGCTTTTCAACCTAACCAATGCAATTATTGCAGTTTTGCTGATATTGCCCTTTATTAAAACGATATTCGGTTACCTCAGTATCACTGACACCCTTATTAGCATCGTTGCGTTCCATAGCATCATTAATCTAATAGGTATTTTGTTATACCTTACTGTTTTCAGTTACTTTACCAACTTCCTGTCATATCGGTTTAAAGATACTTTAAGTCCTATCGAAAGCAGGCTCTCACTTATTCCGTTAAACATACCGCCAGTTGCAATTGAAGGATTTCGTTCGGAGACTATTTCATTTATCAATAAAGTCGGTCAGTTTAATCAGAGATGTCTGTCAACTGACTTGATAAACCCCGAACACTATTTTGAATTGAAAAAGATGGAAGGGTTATTTATCAAACTTTCTCGACAATTGTCAGAGCGCCCATTAACCCAGCAGCAAACGCAGGCTTTGTATAACCTGCTGGCCGCCGTCAGGCATGGCATTTATTCTGCAAAACTGTTGAAAGATTTACTCGTTGATTTAGAACAGCCTGATTTGGCTGAGTCCTACCGTGACAAGTCGACCTTCCCTATATTCGATCAATCTAAAGCATTTTATGAAGATTCAAGACAACTGTTCGATCAGAAGATTGAACTCAGCTTTGAAGATTTCACCAAAAATTGGTACGAGCAACTCTTCCATGAATTTAAAACTAGCGAAGCTAATTTATTAACTTCACAAATCAGTCAAAATATTTCAGTCGATATCATTTCCACTTTGTTAAATCTAAACAAATCACTTTATAAGTCCTGCAAATATTATATGCAGGCGTTAGAATCAATTGATAAATCCTTTAAGGAAACTAACCATGAAAATTAAAGTCCATGGTGCAGCGGAAGAAGTAACGGGTTCCTGCATCCAGATTACCACTGAACAGAGTAACATCATCGTTGATTGCGGCCTTATACAAGGAGCACCAAAGCGGGAAGAAAGAAATCGCGCCCCCTTCCCTTTTTCTTTGCGCGATCTTGATACCGTCATTTTAACCCACGCGCATATTGATCATAGTGGTCGACTGCCCGTGCTTGTTAGCCAAGGCTACGAGGGCCCTATTCATACTCATGAGGCTAACGCAGATCTTCTTGATATTTTACTGATGGACAGTGCTTACCTGCAGGAAAAAGAAGCTGAGTGGGCCAACAAAAAACGCGATCGTAAAGGCTTAAAGCTAGTCGATGCGCTTTATACGCAAGATGATGTGCCACCGGTCCTGTCTCTGTTGAATTTACATCCTTACAGCAAGCCGATACAGATTACCGAAGACATTACCTTAGTCTTGCACAATGCCGGACATATTCTAGGCTCAGCTCACGTTGAGCTATTGGTTAAGGAAAATAGCCATACCAAACGGATTATTATAAGCGGCGATATTGGTAATCCCGGCTCACCTATTCAGGAAGACTCTAACATCTATGGTAAAGCGGATCTGGTCATCATGGAATCAACCTACGGTAACCGAAACCATCAAAGCTGGGATGCATCTATCCTTGAGCTTAAAGAAGCGATCAATAAGGCGCATCATGACGGTGGTAATGTTCTTATTCCTTCATTCGCAGTAGGTCGAACTCAAATTCTGCTTTACTACTTCGCTAAATACTACAAAGAATGGAACTTGGGCGACTGGGATATTTATCTGGATAGCCCAATGGCAATTAAAGTCACCAATACCTACGGCAAGTATTGGCAACTGTATAAAAAAGAAAGTCAGTATTTATGGTCAGGCGACACCCTGCAACAGAAGCTTCCTAACTTAAAGTTTACACCTGATACGGAGCAGTCGATTGAGCTTAACAGTGTTCATAAAGGAGCCATAATTATTGCCGGAAGCGGCATGATGAATGGTGGACGCATCAAACAGCACTTGAAACACAATATCTGGCGCCCACAATGCACTCTTATAGTGGCAGGCTTCCAGCCAGAAGGAACTTTGGGTAGCAGAATCGTTGAGGGCGCGCCTTACATTAAATTATGGGGTGAAACTGTTAAAGTGGCAGCCAGCGTTTATACCATTGGTGGTTTCTCGGCTCATGCAGGCCAGCAGGAATTACTTCGCTGGTATCAAAAGTTTGAAAACTCTCCCAGACTCGTATTAGTTCATGGCGCCAAGACGACCATGGAAGAGTTCCATAGCTTTATGACCCAAAACGTCGATAGTGAAGTCACAATCGCAAAACAAGGCGAGGTGATACGAGTCTAGGTTTATAAGATTCTAGTAAGCCTGCTTGGTTAACAACCAACTGGCACGGGCAGTTTCATTCTCAATATAATGTTGTAAGTGTTCATTTCGTTGTTCAATGAACTGCTCCAGCTCGCGCTTAATTTCGGGTTGTTTTAATTTTAATTCATTAACTCTGGCGGTCAGTCTTTGCGTATCGCGACGGTAGATGTCGATCAGGATTCGTTGCTCCCAAATTAGCTTACGAGCTGAATGAAGAACGGATTCTGCTATCACATCATCCATGTTTTTCTCCAACTCCATACCACTACCGATGTTAAATGAATGACTCTTATAGTCACTCTCTACCAAAATAAAACCATCACCTTTTATGTGTTTAGAGAGGATATCTAAACTTTCAACTCTGTCGCCTAAAACATCGGTGCAGGCCGGAAAAACGATAACGTCAAATAGCTCAGTATTATTGTCCAAAAAGTCAGCCATGTTCTGGCGTAAAAATTCGGTTTGATTTTTAACCCGCTGGGTGGTCGCATCAATTTTTGCCTGCTGAATAAAATCATCAACTACATCAACACCAATACCTTGCCAGCCATAGTGTTTGGCAAGGTTAATCAAGGTCACGCCTTTACCACAGCATAAATCCAATACTCGTTTGCCGAGTTCATCTTTTTGCAGTTCGTCAATAAGCTGCATCATATAGCCAGTATTACTGCCTAGCTCCGAAAAGTCTTGATACAGGTATGGTAGGAAATCGATCAGTCTGTGACTGCTCAATTCTAAGGATTGTTTTACGGATTCAACTTCTTGAAAATTCATAGCTGACTCCTTTTCTTGGAATAATATGGTACGAACCTAACCTCTTTAACAGGCTCGTACCTTTGTTGTACTATATTTTCAACAAGTTAGCTAGTGTAGCTCACCCACTTTTGGCTATTTAATACACAAATACTTGATATCTAAATAATCGCTGATACCGTATTTTGAGCCTTCTCGGCCCATTCCGGACTCTTTTACACCGCCAAATGGTGCCATATGATTGGATATAATCCCTTCATTGAAGCCAATCATGCCTGACTCAATCTGTTCGCTCAGCCGCTTGATACGGTGTCTATCATCGGTATACACATAGGCAGCCAAGCCTGCTTTAGTGGCGTTGGCCTGCTCCACTACAGACGCTTCATTACTAAAGGCGATTAATGACAAGACTGGACCAAATATTTCTTCGCAGGCGATATCCATATCGAAGTTTACGCCCGTCAGTATAGTCGGCTCATATATTTGGTTGTGCTTACCGGATACTTCGCCACCAATAACAATCTTAGCTCCATCATCCTTAGCAGACTGCACAAGGCGTTTTACCTTGTCGATACCAGCCTGGTTAATTAATGGAGTGATTGAAACATCATCTTCCAGCCCGGAACCGGTGCTGAGTGATTCAACTTTTTTGACTAGCTTATCGACCACTTCTTGAAAGATATTTTCATGGATAAATATTCGATTAGCGCAAACACAGGTTTGCCCAGAGTTGCGAAATTTACTGGCCATAATACCGTCAACCGCATCATCAATATCCGCATCATCAAATACAATGAACGGTGCATTGCCGCCAAGCTCCATAGTGACATGCTGAACATTTTGCGCGGCTTGACTCATCAGAATTTTGCCGACTTTGGTTGAGCCGGTGAAAGAAATTTTACGGACCTTATCGCTTGAGGTAAAAGCCTCACCTATCAAGCTGGCTTTGCTGCTGGGCACCAGGTTAATCACACCAGCAGGAATCCCTGCCTGTTGCGCTAACTCTGCCATTGCCAGAGCCGATAGTGGCGTTTCAGAAGCAGGCTTAATCACTACAGTGCAACCAGCTGCCAATGCTGGCGCCACTTTACGGGCAATCATCGCCTGCGGGAAATTCCATGGGGTAATGATGCCCACCACACCCACCGGCTGCTTTATAACATGAATCTGTTTCTTACCGTCTGGAGAGGGAATGATATCGCCATCAACACGGAGAGCCTCTTCAGCAAACCATTTAATATAATTGGCACCGTATTGAATTTCACCCTTGGCTTCTTGCAGTGGCTTGCCCTGCTCTGTCGTTAATATTTCAGCCAAATCATCAAGGTGATCAATAATCAATTGATACCAGCCCAGGAGTTTATCAGAGCGTTCCTGAGCCGTTGTCTTGCTCCAGGAATCAAATGCCTGATGCGCTGCATCAATTGCCTGCTCAACTTCTTTTTCGCGACAATCAGAAACTTCAACAATTAGCTCTTGTGCAAAAGGATCATCAACGCGAAAGCGCTCTTCCGTTTTAACCCATTCGCCATTGATAAAGGCACGAGACTTTAATAATGATTCGTTCATAACACTCCAAAAAAAATGGCTCCATATGGAGCCATATTAACGAAGCTTTATGATTAATCAAAGCGGCACTGCGTAACAGCGTGAAGAATTCGAGGTTTAGCCCCTATCTCCTATCAAGCCTTGTTACATCCGCTCAAGCGTTTCAATGCCTAAAAGATTTAACCCCATCTCAAGTTGAGACAGGCAAATCTGACTTAATCGCAATAAACTTGCCTGACGTGCCTTGTCGGGCTCATTCATAATATGCTGCTTCTGATAGAAAGAACTGAACTGTTGTGCCAGATTATACAAATGCTCGCACAAGTAATGTGGCGCACGTTTATCAACCGTCTTTTCAAGCGCCACAGGGAAATCAAGCAAACCGAAAGTTAAGTCATATTCGTTTTCACTGGTCGGCAGCAAATCACCGGGCTTGGCCCCAGCATCTTCTGCTTTGCGCAGAATGGATTTAATACGCGCAACCTGCATCAATAAATAAGGGCCGGTTTTACCTTCGAACTCACTGAATTTTTCCAAATCAAAAATATAATCTTTAATTCGGTAGTTTCTTAAGTCTGCGAATTTCAACGTCGAAATAGCCACTTTATGCGCGATTTCTTCTTTTTCATCCTCATCAAATTCTGTGCCGAAGTTACTAGCCGCTAATTTTTTACGCGCTTCTTCTTTGGCCATTTGAATGAGGTCATGCAGTTTCATCACGCCGCCGGAACGAGTCTTAAATGGTTTGCCGTCCTTGCCGTTCACGGTTCCGAAATAAGTATGCTCGTAAGCAGTATTAGCATTCATGCCCATTAAATCTGCAGCGGCAAATACCTGTTTGAAATGCTGTTGCTGGCGACCATCGACCACATACAATACCAGGTTGGCATGGTCCTCATAAATACGCTCGTACAGCGTTGCCAGATCGGTTGTACCGTACATGACTGCGCCATCAGACTTGCGCAAAATCAGTGGTGGCATAACCGCTTCGCCTTGCTCGTCTTTAAAAGGAACGATTAAAGCGCCCTGGTCACGAATCGCTAAACTTTTATTTTCAAGTTCTTGAATCACTTTGGCGATAAATGGATCAGCGTCACTTTCACCTTTCCACAAATCAAAACTCACGCCCAGTTCTATATAGTCGCGCTTTAGGGTTGCTACCGAGACATTAACAAAATGTTTCCATAGAGCACGATAGCCGGCACGACCATTTTGTAATTCGAGAGTTGCCTGACGTGCTTTTTCAGCGGCAGTTTCATCAGACTTACATAAACCAGACTCTTGCGGATAGATTTCTTCTAAATCTTGAATGGTAACTGGAGATTCGTCGGGATATGGACCAGTGAAACCAGCATCAAAATAAACCAGGTCAGGTTGACGCTTTTTAAGGCCTTCGATCAACATGCCCATTTGCGTGCCCCAATCGCCCAGGTGAGCGTCGGAAACAACCTGATAACCTTTAAAGCGGAAAATACGCTGTAATGAATCGCCAATGATTGCTGTGCGCAAATGGCCAACGTGCATTGATTTAGCAACGTTTGGACCACCAAAGTCGATCATCACTTTGCAATCGGATTTGTCTTCATGGCAGCCAAAAGTGTCGTCTGAACCGTATGTTTCGAGGGTCTTTGCCAGTGATTTTGCGTTAACAAATACATTGATAAAGCCCGGACGTACAACGTCAACTTTTTCAATTAAGGAGTTCTCTGCCAAGGCCGCGACCACCTTTTCGGCAGTCACAAAAGGATTGCCTGCACCTAACTTTGCAGCGGCCATTGCACCATTACATTGATAATGGCCCAAATCAGGGCGATTCGAGCGTTGCACACCGCCAAGGTTTGGTGGCAATTCAAGGCTCTCAAATGCATCGGCAAAGAGTTGGCTCAATTGATGTTCGATAGATACAAGCATGTCAGTTACAGATCGTTGAAAAAATTGGCGCTATTATACCTGCTTGAGCAGTGCATGCCACGGGTTAGCGTAAGAAACATCGGCGCTAATAACTTATTTACCGACTATTTGTTGTGAATACGGCGCAATTCCTCGATTAAGCCATCGCTGGCGGCCTCAATCAGTTTAATAACCTCTATAAAGCCTTGTTTACCACCATAATAGGGATCGGGAACCTCGCGCTTTGACAAGTGCGGAGCATAATCGGCCAGAAATAACTTAACCTTGTGCTGATAGTCAGGCTCGGGGACGGCGTCAAGCAGGTTATAGTAGTTCGATTCGTCCATGGCCACCAGCAAATCAAATTCATGAAAATCGACGTCTCTTACTTGCCGCGAGCGAATAAAAGACAGGTCATAGCCCACTTTTTTTGCTTCTTCTTGCGCACGCTGATCGGAATGTTCTCCCACGTGATGGGCACTGGTTCCGGCCGAATCGACAAACACCAGGTCACTTAATTCGGTTTGCTCTAATTTATGTTTGAAAATGCCTTCGGCTGTTGGGGAACGGCAGATGTTGCCCAAACACACAAATAATACTGAAAATTTTGCCATGAGAATTAGCTGCTCGTCTTACTTAATTTACTTTGCTTAACCTAATTAAAGTCTGTGCATACGATAGAACTGTTCAGCGGCCGCCAGATCTTCCTGAGTATCAACGCCCAGTCCTGGTGCTTCGCTGGCCTGTTCAACGTGAATGGAATGCCCATGAGCTAACACACGTAATTGCTCTAAAGATTCCATTCGCTCAATCATGGCTGGTGCCATCTTGACATAATCCGCCAAAAAGCCCGCACGGTAAGCATAAATCCCGATATGACGTTGGCAATGCTCAATTTCCTGAACACGCTGCTCCTCGAAAGCACCTCGCTGCCATGGAATCGGCGCGCGTGAGAAATACAAGGCTTTGCCCTGTTCATCCGCGACCACTTTGACCACATTCGAATTAAAGACTTCTTCAGAGTCGGTGATTGGGGTTGATAAGGTCGCCATTGGAAAGGCTGTGTGCTGATTGAGGTTTTCCGCAACCTGGCGAATATTTTCGGGAGAAATAAACGGCTCATCGCCCTGCACATTGACCACAATAGTGTCGTCTTTCAGCATCAGCTTGTCGCAAACTTCCGCAAGACGGTCGCTGCCAGATACATGATCTTCGCGGGTCATGCAGACATCGCCACCAAATAACTTAACGGCTTTTTCAACGCGCTCATCATCAGTGGCAACCACAACCTGTTTCGGATCGGCCATCAATGCCCTTTCGTAAACATGCTGAATCATAGGTTTGCCACCGATCATTGCCAATGGTTTACCCCGTAGTCGTGTCGAGGCGTAACGCGCCGGAATGACTACGATGAAATCCTTAAAGTGCATCGAGTTCCTCGCTTGAGACTTTACGCGCTTCGTCTTCCAGCATTACAGGGATATCATCTCGTATCGGATACGCCAATTTGTCAAAGCGACAAATCAACTCTTCACTATCTTTGTTATAGACTAGGTCGCCCTTGCATATCGGGCACACCAGAACATCTAAAAGTTTATGATTCATGCGTTATAGCCTTAATCTGTTCCATTAACGACTCTAAAAACTGTTTTGACAGTTTAGCGCTAACGGGTAAAAAATAAAAACGCTCATCGGCAAAAGACAGGCATTTAACTGCATCTTTTTCCGTCATCACAATATTGTTTTGCAATGACTCAAAATCCTGTTTTGAAAATTGGTAATGATCGGGAAAGGATTGATACTCAAACTGATAGCCTAAGCCTTCAAGCGTCTTATAAAAACGTTCAGGGTTGCCAATGGCCGCCACTGCTGTAAAAGGCTCTTTGAATTCACTACTATGCCCATTCACGGCTTGGATGGGATCGGCTTCAAGCACCATGTCTTTACCATTAACAACGATATGATCAGCTCGTTTAAGCCTCGATTTAGGCTCACGTAATGGCCCAAAAGGCATTAGCCAACCATTACCCAGTTGTCTGTTGCCATCGACCACTACAATCTCAATATCACGTTGCAAAGCATAATGCTGAAGACCATCGTCACAAATAATGATATTACAGCCTTGAGTTTCAAGTTCTTTTGCGCCCCGCGCTCGAATGGGATCAACCACAACGGGAACTTCAGTTCTACGGCGAATTAGAAAAGGTTCATCGCCTGACTCCGATGCTGGTGTCGATTCGGTCACCGTTAAAGGGTAATGATCAGATCTGCCGCCATAACCGCGACTGATAAGCCCCGGCTTGTAGCCCTGACTTTTAAGCAGCTCGATAAGGTAAATGGCTAATGGGGTTTTACCTGTGCCACCGACAGTAATATTACCGATGACGATGACTGGGGTCTTAAGTTTAGTAGAACGGAAAATACCCATTCGATAAAAAGATCGGCGCAACCAGACGATTAATCGTAACAATAGATGAGATGGCCAGAATAACCAAAGCCACCAGACAGTTTTGCGGTACCACAATGACTCAAAAAACTGTTGGCTTTTGGAAATGGCCATGCCCTATCCTGCTGGTTCGTTGTTTACGGATTAGTATTCCGCTACTTATTCGCTAAATTGCATCTGATACAGTCGAGTGTACTCACCATTTTTATCAAGCAATTCCTGGTGACTTCCTGATTCGATAATGATGCCGTTTTTCAGCACTAATATTCGATCGGCACTTTCGATGGTTGATAATCGGTGTGCTACTACGACCGTAGTTCGATCTTTCATCAGCTCTTCAAGCGCTTGTTGAATGTATCGCTCGGATTCAGTATCCAGTGCCGAAGTCGCCTCGTCGAGAATTAGAATCGGTGCATCTTTTAGCATAGCTCTTGCAATCGCAATCCGCTGACGCTGACCGCCGGATAGCATGACGCCATTATCGCCAACTACCGTATCCAAACCTTCCGGCAATTTCTCGATAAACTCCCAGGCATGAGCATTCTTAGCTGCCTTAATAATGTCTTCATCAGACACTTCATCCATACGACCATAAGCAATGTTATGGCGAATGCTATCGTTAAATAAAACCACGCTTTGCGACACGATGGCGATTTGCTTACGTAACGAATCCAGCGTTAATTCCTTCACCGGAATTCCATCAATTAATAACTCGCCATCATCAATGTTATAAAGACGTTGCAGCAAGCTGGCGATGGTACTTTTACCACTACCGGACTTACCCACTAATGCGATGGACTGTCCAGCCGGTACATTGAACGAAATATTATTGAGAACAGGCTCGTTGGGTTTATAACCAAAAGTCACCTCTTTAAACTCAATAGAACCGTCAGCTTTGTCGATAACTTTTGTGCCTTCGTCCGGCTCATTCGGCAAGTCCAGAATATCGAACACACTTTGCGCACCGGCAATACCACGTTGCAAGTGTGTATTAACATTACTGACTTCTTTTAATGGACGCAGAATCATCGCCATCAAAGTAATAAAGGAAATTAGCTCGCCTTCTGAAATACGATCATTAAGCATTTCAAGGCTGCCGAAATACATAATGGCGGCAAAACCAACACCGGCAATCACCTGAATAACCGGCGAAGCAATACCTTTAGTCGCAATCAGCTTCATGTCCTGCTGACGATTGCGATTGGCCTGCTTATTGAAGTTTTTAATTTCGCGTTCAGTGCCGCCAAAAATCTTAATGACCTGATTCGCTTTAATAGACTCTTCCGCAGCGCGAGTCACATCACCCACAACGTTCTGAATGCTGCTACTGACTTTTTTCAAGCGACGAGCGCTGACTTTAATCACCCAGCCAACAATCGGCACTAAAATGAACAAAAATAGCGTCAAGCGCCAGCTGGTCAAGGACATAAAGATAATAATAAACAGAATGGTGCCACCAGCACGCAGCGCCGAAGTGATGGCATCGGAACTGGCCACCGCAACCTGCTCGGTATTAAAGGTCAGGGTCGATAAAAGATTACCCGGGGCACGCTTAGAAAAGAATTCAGTTGGTTGGCGAACAAAGTGCTCATAAAGCTGTTCGCGCAGGGTCTGCACCACTTTGCGGCCAACCCAGCCCATGCAATACACGGAGATAAAGTTAAACACGCCGCGTAGCACAATCGCGCCCATAATAAATAACGGTGTTTTAACCAGTAGAAAATGGCTGTCTTTCGCCCTGATACCATCATCAATCAGGTATTTAATCGAGTTAACAAAATAAGTTTCTACCAGTGCAAAGAGGATGTTCGCGACTACACCAACGATAAATACCGTTTTGTATTTCTTGGTGAAGCCCAACAGGCGTTTGTAGATTTCCCAGCCTGTGTAGTTTTTTGGTTCAGTCATGAGTCGACTAGTCTTGAGTATCCGATTTAGGTTGTTGCGTAGCCAGTGTCAGGTTATTAAAACCTACTTGCCCTGCTGCGTCCATAACGCTAATCACCGACTGATAAGGCGCTTGCGCATCTGCGTTAATGACCAGCGGCGTTGCAGGATCATTGGCTACCTGCGTAATGGCGTCCTTTATAGTCTCTAGTTGGCGATTAATCAAGCCCTCGCCATTAACAAACACCTCGCCATCCTTATTGATACTGATTTCGATGACCTCAGGGAGCTTTTCGGCAATTTCGCCATTAGCTTCCGGTAACTCCAGGTTGATCTTGCTTTCTTTCTTAAAACTGGTCGAAACCATAAAGAAAATCAACAACAAAAACACCACATCGATCAGTGGTGTCAGATTCAGTTGCAACTCTTCTTTTTTCTTGTTTTGCCACATATTCGTTACAAGGCCTGCTAGTTAGTCGGCTTAGTTACCGGTGAAAATTTCACGTTCGCCATGCAGCACATCCACCATCTTCAAGGCTTCCTGCTCCATCTCGCTAACCAGCTCTTCAACACGGCGACTGAAATGACGGTGCATAACCAGAGTCGGGATTGCCACAGCCATACCGGCAGCCGTCGTAATCAAAGCTTCCGAGATACCGCCAGCCAGAGCATCAGCATTACCCACGCCCTGCAAGCGAATCACCGTAAACACCCGAATCATACCGATAACAGTACCCAAAAGACCTAATAGAGGAGTTACCAAAGCAATCGAGCCCAATGTATTCAAAAAGCGCTCCAGACGAACCACAACTGCACGCCCCGCTTCATTAATACTGGCTTTCATCGCCGCACGACCGTGCTGATGATTCAACAGACCCGCCGTTAAAACTTCACCCAATACCGAGCTATTTTTCAGATCGCGCATCTTGGTCTTATCAAACTGACCATTCTTAATCCAGGTCCAAACCTGAGCAACCAGATGCTTTGGCAAAATACGGTTACGTTGCAAGCTCCAAAAGCGCTCAACAATGATACCCATAGCAATTAAAGAACACAGCGTAATTGGCACCATCGTCCAACCACCTGTTTTAAGCAGATCAAACAACATGCCGCTTGAGGTAGCAAATAAAGGCATATCTCCCCTCGTCATTGAAAAAGACTGATAAATCACCGGCTTATCATCATATTATTGCCAGCTTATAGTTTACTTCGGCCAACTGGCCTAATTGATTGAAAAACAAACAATTCTAAAATTAGGAACCGAACCATTTTGCAGTAGACGCCCAGTAAGAGCAAGAGCTAATTAAGCCCAACTGTGACGTGGTTAAGGGGAAATGGGAAAGGTTGATATTTGAGGTAGGGTGCGTCGTGACGCACCATAAAACCTGATGATACCCAAGCGGTCAGTCAAGAAACACTCTGCAAAAAAGCGCTGGGGGTAACGGGGTCTGAGTAAAAAGTGCTCTTAATTCATTCTGATCCCATTAGTTATAGGCGTTAGATCGTTAAAACAACGGCTATGATAAAGGCAGTGATAAATGCAACGACGGTTGAAATAAGAGTAGCTTTTTTATCCATGCCAGATGTCTTGTACCTCATTAAACCTAGCAATGAAGGAACTATCTCCTCTTGATTCTCTTCACTGACTGAGAGGTCACTAATATGAATACCAAAAGTAGCACAGATAGACTTAACTGACTCAGGTGAAGCTATACCTGACTTTTCAATACGTTGAATTGTTCTTAAACTAATCCCGCTAACCTCAGCAAGATGTGACTGACTCCAGGCTTTGGACTCTCTAAGTTGTTTTAGTTTTATTTTATCTAATTTCATTTCCATTACTGTTTTCTCCGATATAAACATTCATTTTATTATCGCGAGAAACCTTATTTTTTGATACGTCATCTATATGACAGCTCTACGTCATTGCTATGCCATGAGTATACACTGCTCCACTAAATACCTGAACCTTAATGGGAGGCTCATAATTTATTCTGACCCTGACGGCTTCCCTAATATAGTAACTATAAGACTAATGAGTACAACTATATAGATAGTGAATTTATTAAAAGCCATTAAACTAATTTCTCTCTCCATTTAGATTATATTCTCATTGTGAAACAGCATCGTACCATTGAGCCACAGGCGGTGCGTCGCGACGAGCCCTACAAAAAAGCACCAACCCACAGGCTTGTCATCCTGACAAAAGTCAGGATCTGCTCTTTTTATATTTTACCGGGGAAATATTAGGCTTTACGCCACTGCTTTATTGCTCTTTCAATGTGCTCCTGATTGAGAATATCAAATAATAAAGTCCATTCTAAAAACTCAATTATTAGGCTTTTTTGTTTTTCAGAACACACAGACTTAAAGTTATAATAGCTGTGCTCAATGTTCTTAACTCTACCAATCTCAGACAGGGCTGAAATTGTGCCATCAATAACTAAATTTCCATCACTGTGATCATGTTTTAGGCACCAAGCCATATAGGAAGGAATGACTAATGAAATATCCTCATCCAAATCAAAAAGGGGGGCCGAGTTAGCCTCGATTAAAGCATCCGGTAAAGGCTCCTTTACCTCAAATTCTTTTAACAACTCAATATGATTCATTATCAATGACCATTAATTACTGATTCTTGGCTATTATTTATACTCTCCATGTATTCATCCATTAGACGTTCTTCGCTTTCTCTAATGATCTCGTTTGCTTCTTCAGCGTCATCACTAGACCAAACTAACCAGCTCTTCCCATATCTTTTCTTTTTAATAAAGTTGATATTATGAGATTTAAACTCACCAATGACTTCCTCTTCCAGGCCTGTCATTGACAAAGAAATAGACCTGTCTTTTGGTAGGTCGCTTTCTATATATTCAAAATATAATTCATCAATTTTCTTTTGATTAGAAATATTTACTTTTATTGTTTCTGGATCTATCTGTTCAAAAGATATGTCTTCATTTTTTAAAATATCGTTAAATTGCTTTGATACCTCAAGATCATGTATTCGTATTTGGTAATACTCCGGCAATACAAGATCTATTTCCTTATTTTGAGAAGAGTCACAATCTACTAGCATTGCTAAAACGATAAACAGCACATTAAGTTTCAATTTAATGGAGTAAGAGTACATTTTCTTAATTCTGCTCCTTTAGGAACTTTCATTGGTATCCACCAAGTTCTGCCCCCATTATTCTTTAGAGAGGTGAAATAATGCATCAACCTGTTCAAGGGCCTCTACTAGTAAAACCTTGAGTTCGCTAACGCTCGTCGAGGCTACGCTTACTGCAATTTTTAGGTAGGGTGCGTCGTGACGCACCGCTTTGCTTCTTTATGGCCTTATGGCGAGGATATTAATATATAGTTCTTAATTTACTCTAGCTCCCCATTAGCTTCCATACTTTCCTTAATCTTATCTGGACACGATTTGATGGTCTCTAAAACTTTAGGAATAGATTTACTTACTGCTTCTTGACGGCTTTTTGAGGTTACTACATCATAAATCATTTGAGCCCATTCCTGCCTAGTAAAGGTTTCGTCAAGTGTTTCATCAATACAAGAACATATTCTTTTCGTAAATTCTGGGTCAAATCCTCCAGCATCTCCCCTCTCATAACAGCCATTACTAATAGCCTTTTTATAATTTTCTATTTCCCCGTCTGTAATTGAATCAACGGATTCGTAAGATGACCAAGCACTTACACTTATTATCAACAGACAGAATAATGTTATTCCTCTAGTGACTCTCATAACTACCTCAATATACCTATCTTTAATTGTGCCTTTATTAGAAAAGTTTACTCAAAAAACTCAATATGAGTTTTATCGTTTATCTGCTTTCAGCGGAAGTTTTAATACAATTTTGCACCCCCTTATTACTCTCAGGCGGTGCGTCACGACGCACCCTACAAAAAAGCACCAATCCACAGGCTTGTCATCATAAATTTAATTTAGAATCTGCTTTTCCTTTGTAGCCTCGAACAGCGATAGCGTGTTCGAGGATCTCTACCTAAGCATTACTTCGGAAATCCAATATCATCACTTAATATAAGAGAAATAGGCTTTTCATTTCCTAAAGTTACGTTAATAAATAGCAATCCCCTACTGTTCGAGTATAAATAACTACTGATTACCGTCTTTATCTCTACATTCGTATATTGAGCCTCAATGAGAAAGACATCATCCAAACCAAGAATTTCTTTACTCTCACTAACAACCCGATATTCAATATCGTCTTGAACCCACGACTGACCTGAGATTACAGGGTCTTCAGGTACAGCAAACCATATCTTGGGAGTTTTGAAGCAATGAATACTACTATCTAGCTCACAAACTTCCATATCATTACCATAAGGCAATTCACTAACTTGCTTCCTATCAATATCCAAAACGACCAGGTCATCATACTTATCTAATAAATAGGAATATGAGTAAACTTGTTTAGAGTATGTTATCTGTACAGGGAATATTAGGAAAACTATAAATATAAAACGTTTCATATATGACTCAACTTAATAAGCAATTTGTATAGATGTTGCTTTTAATTTACTCTGACCTCATCAACTTGCTTATTATTTTGTAATATACAAGGCTCGATAATAATATACCGACAAACAAACCGAAGCTGAGTGCACTGAACTCTGAGTATATTACCAAACTTAAAAATCCCGCCACAAACCCAAAAAACAGAGGTACTTTAGCTAAGACAGCATTTTCAGTTTTAAAGCCTATGAGCGAAATTATAAAGCCAAATATTAAATAAAATAATCCACTCACCAAGAAGCCAACAGCCAACGACATAAAAAACCACAATTCAGGGCTTCCCATGTCAGAAGCAAAAGACGCTTCCGGAAAAAGTAATAATAAATATGTTAATTTTCTGTTCATCAATTATTTATCCTTAACGCCGCCAGCATAAATTTATTCCGCCCCATTAATTCTGTAATTTACTCTAAGCCCTAACATTACCTTTAACGGACGAAGCACGTTAACGCGTAGCTCCGTTTGCAGGCTTTGTTATGCATTGTTATTTTTTTGATAGTTAATTAGCAAACACATGCCCATGCTTTGTCCATATGCATTTGCTTTAGCCATGCCTTGAACTTTTTCAGGTATATATTTTTCTGAAAGCTTTTCAAAGCAGAAATCCAATACTTTTTCTACTATTACTGGGCAGTCTTCTGGAGTTCCTTTGTATACGCGTAAAAAACCAGCCTGTGGATCACCACAAAACCCAGGAATGCCACTTGCCTTAAAATTGTGAAACCATTGGTCTCGAGGCATCACTAACTGGCCATTAATAATCTCCGGATCAAAGAGCTTTCTTTCTTGAGGTGGAATATAGCTAGTTTGTGTTTCTTTTGGCTGATTTGCGACGCACCCTGTTAATATGACCGCGATTAAAAATCCGATGAATTTCATTTTTTCTCCATTAATTCATGTAATAGGTTGATTTGGAACGCCAGCGGAAAACCAGTTCCGGTAGACGCAATTATTAAACCCCAGTCTCCCGCAAGAACACCGGAAAGTCAGTAACTGGTGGCGAAACATTGAGCTGATAGAGAATGCCAGCAATGTGGCCTCGGTGGTAGGTAGTATGGTTTACGACGTGCAGTAGGATATCCCGACGATTCATCTGTCCGGTTCCTCCCCCAATAAACTCAAACTCTACAATCTCCCCAAGCTCATTCTCTGCGAGAGTATCAGCGTAGTTGACATACCATTCATCAATGCTGCGTTGGCCTACGATCAGTTCCTCAAGTTCCGGGCAACCTTCGGGATTGCGTGTGTTTAAGCCGTGAGGTTTGCCTAGCAGATGGCATTTCCAGACGTAGTCCATTTGATAGGAGTGGTTGAGCGTGCGAACCAAACTACCAAAGATGATTGAACGCGGTGCGGTAAGCTCCGTATCGGAAAGCAAAGACAACGCAGATAGAAGCAGATCGTCTGCCCAGGCCTTGTAGCGAGTAAGAACCGCCGTATCTCTCATGAGACTATCCCATCGCACTTAACGCCCAAATCAGACGGCGCCTTCAGCGGTCGGCTGCATGTGAATGTTAGCACTTTCCAAATGACGTGTTTGAAAGCTATAAATTCTGTTTACGATAGTCAAAAAAACCAGCGCTAATACTATGTCTAAAACATCTGATATTCGATAAATAAGATTAATGTTCATCAGCTCTTCAAGCTCTTCCGCACGCTCGGAAATCCTAAAAATGGCCTGACCCAGAAAATTCGATATGAGCCATACAGCCCACCATAACGGCAACACTCCGCTTATATCTTGTGACTCCCAGTCAGAAGGGTCTTTGCTGGCCTTCCAGATTTCTTTCATTGCCTGGTATGGCTTCCACAAACATAGAATTGGTATAAAGTAGTAACCTATTGACCAACCTGGTGTAAAGGCCATATTCTTCGCGCCAAGCTGCTTTACGTTGGAGTTTGCTCTATGAATCCAGCGTAATATTAGAAATCCAGAAATAACAAACACCGACAAATAAACAAGTCCAATTATTCTTTGACGTTGATCGTTTGCCTCCGCATCAGCTATCACCTGCGCTTCCGATGTATAAGTTCCATTCTGAACGCTCGACAGCAATTCGTATTCCGCAGAGCCAGATGCTATTGAAACTACGGCGACTACAATTTGGGCATAAAGCACGTACCGAACCCACTTTGTCAGGTTTCCTGATGCGCTGAAACCTTCTTTATTCTTTAGCAATGTACTATCTCCTTGTGGCGTTAACGTTTTTGTTTTGCGGCAGCGAGTAAGTTTACGAGTGAAATGTCGCAAAAGAACTACTGGTTAGGGGGCTTCATATTCTCGCAGCTTTAATATTACAGAATTAATAAACTTATTCTTTTCTTTCTTTCCATTAAAAACACGTAAAGGTAACCACGTCAATGTACCATCAGAAAAACCCATCAGCACACCTTTTTTGAAGCCTTGAAAAGCTTCTAGTTCTTCCCACTTTCGTGAGAGGTACTCACCGCTTGGATAAGTCGCTTTTATTTCTACATCATTAATTTCTAGATTCACTTCTTGCTCTGATTCATTTGTTTCTTTTATGTATTTTTTCTCTAGGTGAGGCTTAATTGCTATTTTCCAGACAATGAAAATACCTAGACCCAACCATACAAGTGGCTGCCAAATATTGTTTGCCCGTGGTGCTAAGAAAATAAATCCAAGTAACCACATAAGTCCGAGCAATAAAATCAGTCCTCGAGACCAACCACTCAAACCAGACGAGGCATTCCTAACAGCATTATAGCTATCGATTAGATCTTTATGGGTACTTACATACTTGAAACTGTATTCCATTTCTATCCCTAACGCTCGGCACAGCGGAGGCCAGTATGGCCGTCGCGATTGATGCCGCTTGTTCTGTTATCGTGTGGCTTAATGATCATTGCCAAATATCCCAGAGAACCCAAACCAAAGCTATAAGGATAGCCGTGGTAACTATCCACTCAATTAAGTTACTTTTAAGCATTGGCTTTTCTGTTTCCTGAAGTGGTACTTTCTTTAACTCAATCTGCTGAATCAATAAACCTAGAAAGACCAAACCTAGGCAAAGATGAACAGGAGCATAAGCCTTTCCAATGAAAAACCCAAAAAAGAAAATAAATGGCATTCCTCCAGCAACCACCGACCAATATAAATCGCTCTTGCTCTTCGGTATATAAAAGAATTTAGCACAGCCTTTGCATTGCACTGGATTCTTTTTTCTACTCCAAAAAACTTTTAATGTTGCAAGCTTATCTAATTTACAGTTTGGGCATTTCATCTAGATGAACATAACATTATATTACCGGACATCGCCGATAACCTATTGATTTTAATGTCCGTTTTTCAGGCTAATACCATATAAAACCGAACATTTCTGTTTTGGTATCTCTTTTCTGTTAATTACTACGCTCTTGAGCGAGAAAAGAGATAACGCCTTATAATAGTTAGGTTTTTAGGTATTGCAATGACTTTGTCAGTTGAGTTTTCAATTCAGCATATGCGACAGCATCAGGTTTGAATCACAGTTTATAATCAAAACCTCGAGTTCGCTTTGCTCGTCGAGGCTACATTAACTTATGTAATTCGAAGCTTCTGTATATTTTAAAGCGGTGCGTCATGACGCACCCTACCACTCTTTTTACGCATCCAATAATTTAGTTATTCTGAAAAAGTATAGTCACAATAAAGCTTTCCAGATAAACCACCTTCAAAACAACTGAGCACTACTCTTGTATTTGCTTTTACGTATGGTGAGTTTACATTTATATACCTACCATCATCCAGCTTAACAGTCATGGTAGTAGCCTTATCGATAATTACCCTTTCAACGATACCATGTAGCTTCAACCTATCTTTAAAAGCTACGGTATACTCATAAACGAAAAAGACAATAAAACAAATACCCATAAGCGAATATATTATTTTTCTCATAAGCTTTCACTTTGTGCCTTTGGCTAATCTAAATTCATGCAAGAAGACTACAGTTTTATGTGTTTGCAGTCCACTTTCTCAAACCTCACAAGCCTCTTTCCTCCAAACCTTCTGCTCTTCTCTCCAGCGTTTTATAGCTCTGTCATAAGGATTGATGGTGATCTGGCCTGCGCAGCCTGAGTGTTCGGCTTTGATGTTGAATTCTTGATAGCGTTTGTAGACGCTGGGATGAGGAATCGGATAGCGGCTGTGGAGTTCGCTGGTGTAGATGACGATGTCGGGGTCGACGCGTTTGATGAAGGGATAGGTTGAGGAGGTTTTGCTGCCGTGGTGCGGTGCGATGAGTATATCGGATTTCAGTTTGCTGTAATCTTCGGCGGCTGCTAACAGATACTCTGCGTCTTTTTCGATATCGCCGGGTATTAGAATACTAAATTCGTCGATGGTGATTTTTACCACGCAGGATTGGTTGTTGGCTTTGTCGGAGACGGCGTTTTGTTCGCCGTAGAAAAACTCAAGTTTTGCGCCTTCGAGCTGTATGGTCTGCCCTACTTCGCACGGCTGGCTAGGTTTGTCATACCAGGAGTCGGCTATGATCTGGTTAACGGGAATATTATCCAGCAGTTCATAGACTCCACCTGCATGGTCGTTGTCTTTGTGGCTTAATATCAGGGTATCAATCTTATTGATACCTAATGTTTTAAGGCTGGGAATGATGTAACTGGAAACGGCGCTTGAGCCGGAGCTAGCATATCCGGTGTCGTATAAAATGGCGTGATTATTGTTGTGTAATAAAACGGCTAGTCCATGCCCGACATCAAAGATTTCTATTGACCATTTATTATCTAATAATTTGTATTCTGATAATTGTCGATCAAGTTTTTGACCCATCAGCATGATTGAACTGATCAATAGCGCGAAAGTAATCAACGGTCTCTTGGTGCTTGATAGCGGAAGCCAGCAGATAAGTAAGACAAGAAATAACACTACGCCGATCAGCGTTGGTAGTGTTGCGTTGATAACAATCAAGGATGACTTTTGGACAAAGCTGCTGTGTAAAAGTTGTTCGCTGTATTGAAAGAAATAACCCACAAGGCTATCAAGTTGGTGCAATGGCCAAGTCACACCTAATAGACTGAATATGAAACTTAGAAATATGACTGGTAGTAACACGATACTAAACAGCGGAATCATGACGATGTTGACCAGCATGCCGAGGAAACTGGCCTGTTGAAAATAAAGTAATGAGGGAATGGCCAGGGTTAAGGTAATGGCAACTTGCAGCTTTAACAAGGTTTTGAATTTATGTTTCCAGTTGTTAGCCTGTTGAGTGCGCCCCATCAGCATTAAGCTTATGACCACTACCGCTATAAAAGTCATCCAGAAGCTGGCAGAAAGAACGCTGAGCGGGAATATTAGCAGTACCAATAACAGCGACCAGATTAATCCATCGTAAAGAGCAGACCGTCTTTGTAACAGAAAAGCCAAAGCAACTGAGCACCACATCAATAAAGCGCGCACTGTTGGAATGGAAAAATCTGCCATGGCGCTGTAGAGAAAAGCAATGATGCAGCTGCCAACCAGGCCCACATGAAATGGTGGCCACCTTCTGCCAATCGATAAGCCTGACGCCCTGCCCCACAGAAAACTGATCAACCAGTAGCTAACGCCAGCAATGATTGAGATATGCAGTCCAGAAATAGCGATCAGGTGACTCAGCCCGAGCTTTTGCAGGACTTCTCTTTGCTGATCAGTGATGGATGATTTTTCACCAATCAGCAAGGCCTGAAAAATACCCGCATTGCTTAAAGTGGCTAATCGGTCATGCGTATATTGACGGAATTGATGTATCGGGTTGCTGGTATTGGACTTTAGTTCAAGCCAGTCTGTGCGTATGTAGCCGCGCGCATCAACCCCATTTTCGAAATAGAATCGTTCGAGGTCAAAGCCAGCCATATTGACCGGGCCATGGATGGGTTTGAGCTTGATTTGCATTTGCCATAGCTGACCTAATCTGAAAGGACATTCAGATTGATAGAACTTTAATCGAATCAGCTTGCCTAACAGAAGGCTATCGTCGGCTCGCTGAATACGAGCCCTAAACTGGCAATACTCAGGATAAATAGCTGGTAATTCAACAACCTCGGCATCTATAATGTGCGCCTGATTGTTTAAGGGCTCCGGTATTTGGCGCTGTAACTGCCAATATGCGTTGCTGCAAGTCCATACAATTCCAAGGCACAGGCCTCCAAGCGCTAAAAACTTTGTTTTAAATGCTTGGGGATGCTTTGTTAGGATGGTTATAGTAGTTGAGGAAATACCGATAACTACCAGCACCAATAAAAGCGTTGATAAAATGATAACGTCAAACGACAAACTTGGAATGAACAGTATAGAGCAACAACCTGCCAAAAATGCCAGTGTCCATACAAACATAATGGATAGTCCTTATCCTGATTGTTTTACAGTGTTAAGTGATTTTTAATGCCCCGCAAAATTTTTAAAAAATATTTACCTGATCATAAAAAGATTAAGGAAAACCGTTACATGAAGGTTTTCGGTGATTTTATTCATGATCCGGGTTTATGGCACCTCAACCGCTACAGTGCGTCCGGGGCTTTTGCTGTGGGCTTATTTTGTGGCTTCCTGCCCATTCCATTCCAGATGGTTGTTGCAGCAGCATTGGCCATTTACTTTAGAGTAAACTTGCCGATTTCTGTTGTCCTCTGCTGGATCACCAATCCAATCACGATCGTGCCGATGTTCTATTTCGCCTATAAAGTTGGCGCCTGGATTCTCGGCGTTCCACCCAGTGATTTCACATTTGAACTAAGCTTTGAATGGCTCAGGTCTGAGCTGATTCATATCTGGAAACCATTCCTGCTTGGTTGCCTTATCTGTGGCGGCACCTTGTCGTTTATTGGTTACCACACGATCAATCTATTATGGCGTTTACATGTGGTGCGCGCATGGCGAGCACGTCAGGCCCGCTGGAAAGAAAAGTTGCTTCATACCCTGCACCTTGATCAGCTCGGCAAAAAAGATGATGCCGATGAAGACGATAATCCTTCTGACTCAGCTGAAGAAATCTATCGCGAGAAACGTAACGACCATCGCAACGACTGAGCGGGATTATGACAAACTTGGCTCTTTGACGTTGTACGAGATTAGCTAGGATTTTGTTAAGAGATGTCCCTTAGTGTAGAACACGACAACTAGAAAGCTCCTATACGCGTAACACCGTTCACTTAAGCAACAATAAAATGGAATTTCTTTACTACATTTCTTGAAAGAGTGAGTGCTTCAGAAGCTTTTATTATGGTTAAAAAAGTCACTGGATTATGAAATACGTCCCTGTATTTCACCAGAGGCCAGCTTCGCTGTTCAAAATCTCTCCCTGAGATTTTGTCCGCGGTAAGCGACCGAAGGAAATGCCCTCGGCACCGCGGGATGACAGGATCTGATTTTAGGATTGATGCTGTGAAGGGAGTATTGCAGTTAGCAATTCTATTATTAATACGGGGTATCTCTTACTTACTCAATTACCGTTAAATGGCCGTCTTCTAATTTCAGTTGGCGTTGCATTTTTGATGCTAATTCAAGATCGTGAGTTACGGTGATAAAAGTGGTGCCCATTTCCTGGTTAATTTCGCACATCAAGTCATAAACTCTTAATGCAGTCGCGTGATCCAGATTACCGGTTGGTTCATCTGCTAACACACAAACAGGGTCATTAGCCAAAGCGCGTGCAAAGGCAATACGCTGACGTTCGCCTCCGGATAACTCTGAAGGTTTATGAGTTCCACGATTGGTAAGTCCAACTCGTTCAATTAAGGAGCCAGCTTTACGATAGGCTTGCTCACGAGGAGTTCCTCGAATGATCAGCGGCATGGCCACATTTTCCAGCGCAGTAAACTCTGGCAACAAATGATGGAATTGATAAACAAATCCAATATTCATATTTCGGAATTCGCCCTGCGCTTTGGGTTTAAGTTTATGCACATCCTGATCGTTAATCAGAACCTTGCCATCAGTTGGTGAATCCAAGGCTCCTATTAAATGCAATAGAGTGCTTTTGCCTGAACCAGATGCGCCGACTATGGCTAACTGTTCGCCTCGTTCAACCGTTAGATTAAGAGATTCTAAAACAGTAACCTTACTGGCTCCATCTTCATAAATACGGCTCAGATTCGTTACTTCTATCAAATGATCATTATTCATAACGAAGAGCCTCCGCTGGTTGAGTTTTGGATGCTTTCCATGAAGGATACAAGGTCGCTAAGACACTGATAGCAAATGCTGATAGACCAATTTTAATGACATCATCAACAATCAGTTCAGTAGGCAGGAAGTTCACGAAATAAACATCTTGCGGGAATACACTGACACCAAATACCGTTTCTACCCAGTTAACAATATCGGGTAAGTTCAATGCCAATAAAACGCCCAGGATAACCCCTGCCAGAGTACCGATTAAGCCATTGATAATACCGCTGGTCATGAAAATCCGGAGGATTGATCCAGGACTTGCACCGAGGGTTCTTAAGATAGCAATATCGGCCTGTTTTTCTGTTACCAGCATAACCAGTGAAGTGACAATATTAAATGCAGCCACGGCGATGATGAAGGTCAGAAGAATAAACATAATCTTCTTTTCCATATCAATCGCGTTGAATAAGGTTTGATGTTGGCGCGTCCAATCAGTGACGAAATATTGGTGATTCAGCAGTTCACTGACCTGATAGTTAATGTCATACACATTCATGACATTACTGGTTTTCAATTGAAGCGCTGAAACCCCTTCCTGGCGTAATAATTGTGCGGCATCATCCATGTGAATAAAGGCAAGGCTCTTATCAGCCTCCGAGCGGGTTTCGAAAATACCCGTTACGGTGAAGCGCTTGGTGCGCATACTGATTCCAGCCAGCGAAATTCTGGTCTCACTAAGAATCAATAAGGAAACTTTGTCGCCTATATTAAGGCCTAAACCTCGAGCGATCGATGCGCCGAGTACAATATTATATTCTCCGGCTTTAAGCTCGTCGAAGGAACCGCTGTACATGTTATCTTTAACGATGGAGACTTCGCTGATTTTATGGGGAAGGACGCCCTGCACCATGCCAAAACGCTCGCGCCCCTGAAAACGGAACATGCTTTCTGACTGCACATAAGGAGAGGCGCCGATGACCTCCGGATGCTGTTTGACCTTTTTTTCCAAAGCTTTCCAATCTGTTATCGGGCCACCAAGCTCCTGAACCAGGACATGGGGCGCCATTCCTAAGATCCGGTCTCTAAGCTCACGCTCAAAGCCGTTCATCACGGACATCACCGTGATCAGCACCATGACCCCAAGGGCAATTCCAATCATGGATATTAACGATATAAAAGAAATGAAGTGGTTACGGCGCTTAGCTCTGGTATAGCGCAACCCTACAAATAACGAGAATGGCAGTCGCATCAGCTTATCTGGTAAAACAAAGTTGGCGTCATATTGAATGGTTCACAATTTGGAGTCAAGTTATCGGTTAAAATTATTAGCAATGTTACCTAATTTTTTGATATTCTAGAGAAAATAACGATTAAAGGGGTCGTAAGATGAAAGCATTAAAAGGATTAGCGATAAGCTTATCTGTGGTTTTAGCTACTTTTGTTGGGACAGTTCAAGCTGACGAAGTTAGAGTTCCTGTTTCCGAGCAAGGCAGTGCTGCTATAGAAACGCCGAAAAGTGGCATTACTCAAACAAGCGTTGAGCAAAAATTTGGATCGCCACAAGCAGTTCATGGTCCAGTAGGCGACCCGCCAATCACTAAATGGGTTTACTCTGGTTTCACCGTTTATTTTGAATATGACCGTGTAATCCACACAGTCATTCATCATCAGTAAAATTAGGTAAGGTGTCAGTCGATTACGACTCCTGCTAAGTTAGAACAAAAAAGGCCACTCGATTGAGTGGCTTTTTTTGTCATTGATGGGTTACGCTCAAAGAGCTAACCCATCCTATATCAATTTTCTTCCGACCTAAATTAGTGTCATCCCGCGGCTATAACCACCGGTTTCAATGACTTTGTCTATCCTCTCAGGAAGTTTTCGCCACTCGGCGAGTTACTCTTACTAAATATATCCTGTAATCCTCTGAAGTCAGCGTCGATTCTCTCTGCTGCTCAAATTTGTCTTACTCAAAATAGCCATAAAATCATCAGAGGCGATCTTATACGCGGTAAAGGCTGCGGGATGACAAGCCTTAAAGATTCTCATTTATAGGATGGGTTATACCCGAGGGGGCAGACCCGGCGGTAGCCGTAACCCATCAATTACACCAACGATGGGTTACGCTCAAAGAGCTAACCCATCCTATATCCGTATTATATTAAGAAATACCGTAAGCTGGTGATGAGCGAAGCGAATCCCAGCTTTTTTTGGGTGGCTTAAAGGGCTTTGCTGGGATTCGCTTCGCTCATCACCAGCCTACAAATGCTTATATTTTCATGCTGACTTATTAGGGGCATGCAGGAGCGCCACCCTACAGGCTTGGAACCGGTTGAGACAGAGACTAGCTACTTTAGCTGCGCCAAGATGTAAGGTGCGACGACTACTGACCAGAACTCTGTTTCTGGCTGGCAGTTTTCTTTAACAAATTCTACCGGCATGCGTTGGATTTTTTCCGAGTCGATTAATGGTTTAATGGCTTCTGCGTTGTCCAGTGACAGGTCTGCTGCGCAATTGATCAGATCAACACCCTGATCAATGAGCAATAAGTTGCCTTTGGCGAAGAAGCGTTCGATTTCTTTCCAGGCAACAATGGCGGTTTCGCCATTCAATTTCATGATCAGCTCTTCTTTAGGCGTTAACTGAGTAAAGCTGTCGGTTTTCTGTTCGGTTGGGTTCTCTTTATTTGTATTCTCTTTAGTCATATCGTCGTCTTTAGTCATATGTTTTTCAGTTTCAATCATTAAGCCAATAAATTATCTTTCAATTCTAACCACTGATCACTCCCCTGCACTCGTGTCAGGGAATAGTTCAATGATTTCCCTTTCATTTTCAGTAAGCGCTGAGCTGATTTAGGATCGCAGTCAAAATCAAATTGTTCAACCAGCTCCTGGCCTTCTGTGGGATGATTACACACTAGAACCATATCGCAGCCTGCCTGAATGGCCGCTTCAGCACGCTCATAGTATCCGCCGACCACTTCGGCACCTTTCATGCTCAGGTCGTCGCTGAATATGACGCCATCAAAGCCTAATTGGCCGCGAAGAATATCTTGTAGCCATACAGTGGAAAAGCCTGCAGGCTGTTTATCAAAAGAAGGATAAATGACATGGGCTGGCATTACAGCTTGATAGTCTTGAGCTAACTCGGCAAAGACACGCATGTCTTCACTGATAATTTGTTCACGAGGACGTTCATCGACCGGAATATCAATGTGTGAATCTGCTTCGACAGAGCCATGCCCGGGAAAATGCTTCGCTGTCGCGGCCATGCCGTAATCATTCATACCACGAATAAACTCGCGGCCTAACTCAATCACTTCGTCCACCTTGCCCGAGAAAGCTCGGTCACCAATCACCTGACTGATGTTTTTGTTCAAATCAAGCACCGGCGCAAAGCTAAAGTCGATGCCTACTGCCTGCACCTCAATCGCTATCATGGCACCCCACTGGTACGCTTTACGCTTAGCCAGTTGGTGATCAGTGTTTTCAAGCAATATAGTTCCCATTGCAGGAACTGCGGTAAAGCCCTCACGAAAGCGCTGCACCCGCCCTCCTTCGTGATCCACTGCAATCAGGATGTCTCTTGCTGCTGTTTCACGGATCGACTGACACAGCTCCGCAACCTGTTGCGGCGACTGATAGTTACGACTAAATAGAATGATGCCGCCTAATAGTGGATTCTGTAGTAAATCCCGCTCACGGGCATTCACTTCCAATCCTTCTATATCAAGCATCAAGGGGCCAATACTCATTAATTCGGGCTCCAATACAGGTTATTACAATCAATTGTGTGCAATGGTAACCGATAACAGGCTTTAAGATAACTGCTTGCTTCTAAAATTAGCAAAAACCGATATAATGTTTGGCTGGTAGGAGTCATCGAGCAAGTCTTTACGGGCTAAGCTCAACAACATAATAAAGATATCAAACATTTACACTTTGGAGTTAAAGGTATAGTTTATGATTAAAATTAAGAATGCCGTCAGTAGTGCCGTTTTAATCGGTGCGCTGCTTGGTTTGTCTGCTTGCAGTGATGAGAGCGCTGACAAGCAACAGGTCAATGAAACACAGCAAACTGAAGCTCAGGTAACAGTTGCTGATGCCGAAAAGTTCGTAGCAGATGCTGAAAAGCGTCTATCTGAAATCTCTGAGTATGGCGCAAGAGTGGCATGGGTCAATGCTAACTTTGTGACACATGATACGACTCAGTTGAATGCTAAAGTCGGTGAAGAATACACCAAGCTTGGTGTCGAATTAGCCAATGGCGCAAAGAAGTTTAATGATCTTGAGCTGCCTTATGACTTAAATCGTAAGCTTGAAATGATCAAGTTAGGTTTAACTCTTCCTGCTCCTTCTGATGCAGACAAAACCAAGAAATTGGCTGAAATCACTTCTGAACTGGACAGTATTTACGCTAAAGGTGAAAGCCCTGATGGTCGTAGCTTGGGCGAATTAAGCGAAGTGCTGCGCACTTCACGCGATCCTCAAGAGCAGTTTGAAGCCTGGCTAGGCTGGCGTACGGTATCTCCAAAAATGCGCCCTCTTTATGAAGAGATGGTTCAAATTGCAAACGAAGGTTCACAAGAACTGGGCTATAAAGACACCGGTGCTATGTGGCGTTCAAAATACGACATGCCTGCCGATGATTTTGCCAAAGAAATGGATCGTCTATGGGGCCAGGTTGAACCGCTTTATGAAGCCCTTCACTGCCACGTTCGTGCTGAGCTTAACGAAGAGTATGGCGATGAAGTAGTTGCTTTGGACAAACCTATTCCAGCTCACTTGCTAGGTAATATGTGGGCTCAACAATGGGGAAACATCTACGACTTAGTCGCTCCTGAAGCTGCCGCTAAAGGCGTTGACCTGGATCCAATTCTTCGCAACCATTATGGTGTTGACCACGAAGTAGTCACTTATAACGAGAAAGAAAAAGCGGTTAAGAAAATGGTTAAGACTGCTGAAAACTTCTTCTCTTCGTTAGGTTTTGCTCCACTACCTGATACTTTCTGGGAACGCTCATTGTTTGTTAAGCCTCGTGACCGTGATGTACAGTGTCATGCGAGCGCCTGGAACTTAGATAACCAGGAAGATATCCGCATCAAAATGTGTACTGAAATCAACGCTGAAGATTTTCAGACCGTGCACCATGAGCTAGGACACAACTACTATCAGCGCGCTTATAAAGATCAACCGATTCTTTATAAAGGCAGTGCCAATGATGGTTTCCATGAAGCCATTGGCGACACCGTTGCCCTTTCCATCACACCTGCTTACTTAAAGCAGATTGGATTGATTGAACAAGAGCCAGATGCCGATGCTGATATCGCATTGTTAATGCGCTCTGCAATGGATAAAGTTGCTTTCTTACCTTTCGGTTTAATGGTTGATAAATGGCGCTGGCAGGTATTCAGCGGTGAAGTTCCTGCTGATAAATACAATCAGGGCTGGTGGAACCTGCGTACTCAGTACCAAGGTATCGCTCCTGCGGTAGAGCGCACCGAAGCTGACTTTGATCCTGGTGCTAAGTACCACATCCCGGGCAACACGCCTTACTCGCGTTATTTCCTTGCGCACATCCTTCAGTTCCAGTTCTTCCGCGACATGTGTGAGATGGCTGGCAATGAAGGTCCGCTTCACCGTTGTTCTTTCTACGGCAACAAAGAGGTGGGTGCTAAGTTGAATGCAATGTTGGAAATGGGTGCAAGCCGTCCATGGCAGGATGCTTTGGAAGCTATGACCGGCCAGCGTGAAATGGATGCAACAGCGGTACTTGAGTACTATGCTCCGTTGAAAACCTGGTTAGATGAGCAAAACAAAGACCGTAACTGTGGCTGGTAATTACTGCCTCTGTTACAAGAAAAGGCGCCTTCGGGCGCCTTTTTTGATCTTCTCATAGTACCAAGGGCAATTGAGCTACTCATAATCCAGTGGCGTTTAGTAGGCTTCTCTCATCACCAGCCTACGGATCTAACTGAATAAGCTCATAGGATGGGTTAGCTCTTTGAGCGTAACCCATCGTCAGACTTATAAGGTATTGTTCTATGGCAATTTATCGAGTATTAAGAGACTTTCTTTACTTTAACAACTATACGAGTTAGTTTGGTTTTTGCCTTGTTCTTTTGATTTATAGAGAGCTTTATCTGCTTCAGCCAACAAATCTGACTCGAGGATTGAACGCCCATCCAAACAAGAAATACCAATACTGATGGTTACTGAATGTTCGGTATCGTCTGGAGCAATAAAGACTTCATTGGCGACTTGATGCCTGAAACGCTCCATAGCCTTTTTACCCGACTCAAGGTCGGTTTCCGGTAATAAAACCGCAAATTCTTCCCCACCAATTCGAGCATAAAAGTCGATATCTCGACAGCTTTCACGCATGACTTGAGCAAGCTTTATTAAAACGCAATCACCAAAATCATGGCCATAAGTATCGTTAATAACTTTAAAGTCATCAATGTCCCAGATAATGACGCAATAGTTGTGCCCCAGACGAATCGAACGGTGGTGTTCTTTAGTTAACGCCGGCATAAAAGCACGTCTATTGGGTAACCCGGTTAGAACATCATGTTCGGCAGCCTGCTTCCAACGCGCTTTAGACTCTTTAGCAAGACGCATCTGATATTGTTGTAACGCCAGACCAAACACCGTGATGGCGCAAGCATAAATAAAGGCCATTAACTGAAAAGCTGTGGTATGGTCTGTGCGCGCAACAAATGGGCCTAATTCAAAGTGAGTAGCAGTAATTAAGCTGATAAAAGTTAGAGTGCTAATGATCGCCACGGTAAAAAGCCTGAGCTCTAAACTCATAATTACTAGAACGGGTAAAATCAAATAAGTAATGGCTGGGTAGCGCGTAGTACCGAGTAAAACTATCACCAGAATGAGTAAAATAGCAGCACACAAATTCAGAGAAGGTTTTTTTAGTAATACGGGGTCCAGCTTCAGGCTGTTATAGACGTGGTACACTAGTAGTATGCCAAGAGAATCTGCTAACAGCAGGTTGATAAAAAACTGTTCGAGCTGATGGGCTAAAAGATAACCACCTTGCCAAAGATTTATGGTGATAACACTGACAGTAATAACTGGCGGGATGACACACACCCACCATATAAATTTAGATAAGCCTCTTGGATTATCTGCGCCATTATGCAGATACTTGTTAAACAATAACGCCGCGAGCCAAGCCTGGAAAGAATCGGCAATAGCTGAAATCAGAGTATGCAGTTTTGGATTTTGTACACTGCCAACCTCCATGCCCGGCAGGTTGACATAATACGCTGCAATGACAATCAAAGGAACTGCCTTCCAGCCCCAACGTAAGCACATTAAAAATCCGATACCAGAAGGTAACCAAAGCAAACTGATGTTGCTTGGAAATAAAGTAAATAGGCTCATGCCAAAGCGAGCGCTGGCATAATAAGCTGAGGTTGATAACAGAAGTAAAGTGATTGAAACGAGGCTGGTGCTGCGCTTCCCTTCTCTTAATTCCTTATTACCCTTTTGAAAATTTTGTGATAAGTATGATTTTAGTAACATAATTCCCCATCCATGCTCCGCCAATTTACTTGATTGAGCATGGATAAACAACTAAAAATAGTGTGTTTTTTAAACAGTCCTGAAATTGGAATTAAATAACAAATAGATAAATAGCCAGAAAGTGGCAGACGGCGCCCCCTAGGACAAATAGGTGCCAGATAGCATGGTTATAAGGAATTTTTTTATCTGCTGCATAGAAAATAGTTCCAAACGTATAGGACAACCCGCCTGCCAGCAACAGCCACAAAGCTGGCATCGGGACCTTCTCAAGCATTTCACCTGCAGCCACAACAATCACCCACCCCATCAGGATATAAGTGATCAAAGAAACCCTGGGAAACCTTTGCTTGAACTTTACTTTAAAAATTACACCAAACAATGCCAGGCTCCAAATCACAGCAAATAATATCCAGCCCCAGATGCCGTTCAGACTGACTAAGACGAAAGGAGTATAAGTACCAGCTATAAGGAAATAAATGGCACAGTGATCACAGGTCTGGAAGACTCTTTTGACGAACTCTGGTTGAAAGCTGTGGTAAAGGGTAGATGAAGTAAAAAGAATGACCAGGCTCAAACCATACACGATCGAGCTTGCAAGCTTCCAACCATCCTCAAGCTGCACAGAAGTCATGATCATCATAGTCATGGCAGCTACGCTCAGTAACGCCCCTATTCCATGAATCAAAGCATTGGCGATTTCTTCCCCTATGCTGTAGGTATGTTCAGTTAACTCAACATCTAGATGGGCAATATTGTGTTCTTTGGAATGTTCTAGATTATTTGACATGCGGTGCCTTTGTTCAGATCCGACCAGATGCGGCTATCTTCGCTGACATTGAGCCTGAGGTCAATAGTTGAGCGTACACTTGTGAGTTGAAATTTGAAGGGTTAAAAAGCTAGGCAGCAAGGAATTCTGTATAGAATTGATTAGCGGGAACTGGCGAACCAAGCAAGAAACCTTGTGCCTGGTCGCAATCATAAGAAGTTAACAAGTCAACAATGTGTTCATTCTCAACCCCTTCGGCTACGACAGATAGCCCAAACAGATGAGCAATTTTGATGATTTCGGCCACTAAAGAGTGCTGAATTTCTGACTCCTCGAGCGAACGGATAAAACTGGTATCAATTTTTAATTGTTGAACAGGCAGCTTCATCAGGTAATTAAATGAAGAGTAACCGGTGCCAAAATCATCAATCGAAATCATAACGCCAATATCATTAAGTTTTTGCATCCTTGTGATGGCATTATCAATATCTGCAATAAAAGCCTGTTCAGTAATTTCAATCTCAATACAACTTGCCTTGATACCATATTTTTTCACGTACTTTTCCAAGTCTTCAACCAGGTTGCCGTGCTGGAAGTAGCGCGGTGAGATATTGATGCTAACTGGACAGCAGCTGTCACTGTCGCCTTTCCATTGAGCGATATCTCGACAAGCTTGCTCAATTACCCACTGGCTTATTGGAATGATCATACCGTTAGACTCTGCTTCACTGATAAATTCATCTGGACACATTAACGTTTCTTTGTTGTTCCAGCGAATTAAAGCTTCAACGCCGACCATTTTTTTGTCTAACAATGAAAATTTGGGCTGATACTCAAGGTAAAACTCATTGTTTCGCAGTGCGCGCCTTAAAGAGGTGCGCATTGACAGGCGGTATTTAGAATATTGTTCCAGATGATTAGAATAAAAACTGTAGGTGTTTTTACCCTGTTTTTTAGAGTTATACATGGCCATGTCAGCCTTCTTCAAAAGATCTGCTGCATCAGAGCCATCTTCTGGATGTATAGCAACGCCAATCGAAGGTGTTATATAGACCTGATGAGCACCTAAAGTAATGGCAGAGTCAAGTGCATGCTTAATCCTGTCAAGGACGTTAACAATCGCATCTCTATCCTCCACATCCTCAAGCATAATCACAAACTCATCGCCACCAAGCCGTGCGAAGGTGTCATGTTCTCTCAAGGCAACTAAAATTCTCTCAGCTACTTTCTGTAGTAAAAGATCACCTTGAGCGTGGCCAAGAGTATCATTGACAGTTTTGAATTCGTCTAAGTCTAAAAAGATAACAGCTAGATAGTCATCTTTTCTTTTGGCCAATTCTAAGCCATGTTCCAGGCGCTCAAAGAACATGGTTCGGTTCGGCAGGTTAGTCAGTTCATCGTGGTAAGCAAGATAACGAGCTTCTCGCTCCTTCATTTTAAGGTCAGTAATGTCTTTAATGGTCCAGACCAATCCTTGAGTTTGACCATCAAGTTCCAGTGCTTTGGCTTTGCACTCAAAAAATCGGCCATCGTTATGCTCGATCAGAATATTGCCACTATCCTCTTGTTTAATCAGCGTTTTACGGATCTGATTAATGACAATCTCAGGATTATTAATATTTTTCAGGAGGTGGCGGCAGATTTTAAAGTAGCTTAGTGACTGGAATTCCTTTGCTGACATATCAAGCATTTTGAGCGCAGTATCATTATAGGCTGTAGGGATACCGTCCGAACTTATCTGCACAATGCCATCATAACCTGCATCCATGGTGACTCTGAGCTTGCGGATACTTTGTTCAAGCTCGTGTTTAACTTGCTCCAGATCGGTTAGCTTATTTTGTAGATGGTTAAATCGTTGTCGCGATTCACCCGAGTTTAACGACAAAGACTGCTCATACCAAAGGCGCTCTTCCTCAGCTCTTTTATAAGCCTCATCAATTGCTTTTAGAAATCTTTTCGGCAATAGCTCATGATCACCATTTAAATAGTTTTGAATTTGACGGTTCAGTAACTTATGCATGTCTACCTCGATGCAAACCCTTTGCAGGTAGATTGGTCATTACATGAATGAAACTTACGCAAAACCAAGCAAAAGTGATCAACTCTTACTGAATGTTTGAGTCTGTGTTCGCTAAGAAAAGATTGATAAGAAAAATATGAAATAAAAAATGCCGAGGCAAGCATTGCAGCCAGCCCATTCAAGAAAGGCAGTAAATCCGTTATCCAAGCCATAGAAATAACCCAATAAAAAGTCCGTCTATAGGTTATTTCTACCACTTCAAATTTGCATTGTCAATTTAATGGCAAATTAAAAATTCTTTATTTTAAAGCATTTACCGCAATGCAAGTTTGCATTAACGAGTTAAATATCGAAAGCAAGCTCTGTTCCTTGCCGTATGGCTCTCTTTGCATCCAACTCGGCAGCCACATCCGCTCCACCAATTAGATGCACCGGAACCCCTCTCTCGGCCAGTTCATCGTGCATGGCTCTTAATGGTACTTGTCCTGCACAAATAATGACATGATCTACCGGCAACAGCTCTTCTCGCCCATCTTCATACTCAATGACTAAACCATCATCATTAATTTGTTTGTACTGCACGCTGGTAATCATGCGCACATTTTTGTGCCTGAGGCTGGCACGATGAATCCATCCTGTTGTTTTTCCAAGTCCTTTACCCATCTTGCTTGATTTACGTTGCAACATCACCACGTCACGCGCTGCCGGATCAAACTCTGGTTCTTTTAATAACCCACCCGGCAATTGATACAAAGCATCAATGCCCCACTCTTTTAACCATTCATCAAGATTTAAAGTAGGCGATTCGCCTTCATGCACTAAAAACTCAGAGACATCAAAACCAATACCACCAGCGCCAATTACCGCAACTTTTTGACCCACAGGCTTTTTATGCCACAGAACATCGATATAACTCATCACCTTTGGACTATCAATTCCTGGAATATTGGGGATTCTTGGAACCACGCCGCTGGCCAATATAACCTCATCATATTGTCCTACCAAATCATCAATCGACATTTCAGTGTTCAAATGAACATGAACACCTGTCAATAGTAACTGCTTTTGGAAATAGCGTAGCGTTTCATAGAACTCTTCCTTGCCAGGAATCTGCTTGGCGATATTTAACTGACCACCAATCTCTGTGCGTTTATCAAATAAATGAACTTCATGACCACGCTTGCTCGCTTCGGTTGAAAAAGCAAGTCCTGCAGGCCCGGCACCAACAACTGCGATACGTTTCTTTTTGGTCATTGGCTTAGCGATTAATTCAGTTTCGTAACAGGCACGCGGATTCACCAAACAGGTGGCACGTTTATTTTTGAACACATGATCGAGACAGGCCTGATTACAGGCAATGCAGGTATTGATTTCATCCGCACGATCCTGCTCAGCTTTAATCACAAACTCAGCATCTGCGAGCAATGGGCGCGCCATCGACACCATATCGGCTGTGCCACTGCTCAATATTTCTTCTGCAACATGCGGCATATTAATTCGATTGGAAGTAATCAGTGGTACTGACACTTCATTGCGTAACTTTTTAGTTACCCAGGCAAATGCTGCGCGCGGAACTGAGGTAGAAATAGTAGGAATACGTGCCTCATGCCAACCAATTCCGGTATTGATGATGGTTGCACCAGCTTGCTCTACTTCCTTTGCCAATTGCACCACTTCATCCCATGAGCTTCCACCCTCAACCAGATCCAGCATTGATAACCTGTAAATCACAATAAAATCATCGCCAACAGCTTCTTTAACGGCCTTGATAATTGCTAACGGAAAACGAATACGATTCTCGTATGCACCGCCCCACTCATCAGTTCTATGATTGGTGCGCTTCACAATGAACTGGTTGATGAGGTAGCCTTCAGAACCCATGATTTCAACGCCATCATAACCCGCTTTTTTCGCTAAGCGTGCACAATTAGCGTACTGCTTAATGGTCTTTGCAATGCCGCGCTTAGAAAGTGCTTTGGGGGTAAAAGGTGAAATGGGGGCTTTCAGTTTTGAAGCTGAAACAGAAAACGGATGATAAGCATAGCGTCCGGCATGAAGAATCTGTAGTGCAATTTTGCCGCCCGCTGCATGTACAGCATCAGTGACTATTTTATGTTTCTTAACCTGCCACCCAAAACTGAGCTGGGAAGAGTGAGGAGCAAGACGGCCTCGGAAATTCGGCGAAATGCCGCCGGTCACCATTAAGGCTACACCGCCACGCGCACGCTCCGCATAAAATGCGGCCATCTTTTCAAAACCACCCTTCTCTTCTTCAAGCCCAGTATGCATTGAGCCCATCAACACGCGGTTTTTCAGTGTGGTAAAACCTAAATCCAATGGTTCGAGTAGTTTTGAGTATGTCACGGTCGCGTCTTTTTTTTCTGATTAAAGATGAGCTTAAGTCTACTGGTATAACCAGATCAAGGCAATCCCCGATCAAGATCTGAAAAGTACATATTTAATTACAAAATGAAAGAATAGGGAAACCCTTGTAATACAACAAGTTATGAAAAATTATTAAATTCAACACTAGTCATAAAACAACCAATTTGTATAGAATGTCGCCAGGCAAAATTATTTTAACTAGAAAAGGTACTTTCACGTGTCACAACCTAACTCAATGATCGGTAAATTCTTTTACCGCGTATGGAAGACAGTCGATGTCGCAGGCCGATTAATGATCGGGCTTATCGCACTGACAATCTTTATTTTATTTGTTCGCGGCTGCGCAAGCGGCCCTGACCTGCCCAAAGTCGACGAAGGCGCAGCTTTGATTCTTGCCCCTAAAGGCATTATTGTTGAACAGGAAACCTATCTCGATCCAGTGGCACGAGCCATGCAGGAAGCGCAAGGGACAGCTCCCAACGAAACCTCTATTTATGACTTGCTAGATGCAATTGAGTACGCGAAAAACGATGACCGCATTAGTGTTATGGTTATCAACGTTAATAGTTTTCAAGGCGTTTATGCGGGTATCAGTAAATATCAGGATCTTCGCAAAGCAATTGACGACTTTAAAGAAAGCGGCAAAAAAGTCATCGCGGTCGGTGATTACTACATGCAAGGCCAATTCTATTTGGCATCTGCAGCTGATGAAGTTTATATGAACCCATTTGGCATGTTGATGTTTGAAGGTCTTGGTCGTAACGGCACCTACTTCAAGTCAGCGCTTGATAATCTAGGTGTTAAAGTCCATGTGTTCCGTGTAGGAACTTTCAAATCAGCCGTTGAGCCCTTCATTCGTGACGATATGTCAGAAGCTGCTAAAGAAGCTAATATGGAATGGTTAGGTGACTTATGGGCACACATGAAGCAAGATCTTGCCGGTTCACGCAACATGTCAGTTGAAGAGTTTGATAACTTCATAGAAAACTACTTAGTTAAATTCGAAGCAGCCAATGGCGATAGCGGCGAACTTGCCGTTCAAGAAGGCTTTGTTGACAAGCTAATGACGCGCGGCGAATTCCGCCAATACATGATTGATATGGTTGGCTTGAATGAGGAAAAGGATTCTTATAAAGCTATCGGCCATAAAAACTATCTCAAGTCCGTTCGCCCATTGGTTGAGCTTCCAAGCAACAAAGACACTGTCGCAGTGATTGTTGCCAAAGGTGAAATCGTCGACGGTAGCCGCAAAGAAGGTATTATCGGTGGTGATAGTACGGCACGCTTAATTCGAAAAGCACGTCTTGATGAAAAAGTTAAAGCCATCGTTTTACGTGTCGATAGCCCTGGAGGCAGCGCCTTCGCATCGGAAGTCATTCGCAGCGAACTTGCACATGCTCAAAATGAAGGCAAAATCGTAGTTGCTTCAATGGGTGGCGTTGCAGCTTCTGGCGGCTACTGGATTTCAGCAACTTCAGACGAAATCTGGGCACACCCTACTACTATTACAGGTTCAATTGGTATCTTCGGTATGATTCCAACTTTTGAAGAACCACTGAATAAACTAGGCGTTTATCGTGATGGTGTTGGGACAACTAAGTGGACATTAGCATTCGATCCGATGGATGGTATCTCACCTGAAATCGCTCAACTCATACAACGCAGTATTGAGCGCGGTTATGATCGTTTCTTGTCACTGGTTGCTGAAGGTCGCAACATGACTAAAGAGGAAGTCGATCAAGTGGCACAGGGCCGTGTATGGTCAGGTGAAGATGCACATCGCTTAGGTCTTGTAGATCAACTGGGTGACCTGGAAGATGCTATTGAGTCAGCAGCAAAACTTGCCAATATTGGCGATGACTATGCTGTAAAATTCATCAAGCGTGAATTAAGTGCTGAAGAAATCTTCATCAGAAACTTGCTTGAAAATGCTAAGGCAGAAGGCAAGCTTGACGCAGTTATTGCACAGCTTAAAGATAGCGAAACGGATGTTATTGGCCACGTTCTAGGAAAGGCCAAAGGCATCGTTAATATCTTCAACAACTTTAACGATCCAAACCATGTCTACGCACACTGTATGTGTGTTGAGCTATAACCGACAAGGTTAACAAGGAAAAGGCGCTATTAATTAGCGCCTTTTTTGTATCTGTAACAAACAGACTTTAATGCTCCCTCAAACTACCCTGCTCAATCTACTTCTTCTTACAATTGCTAACACACAGTATTGGTTGGCTCACTTACAATGGAAAAGTATAGAAACCACGATAGAGACAACAATGAAACTTTTAATAACCACATTGGCAATTTGTTTTATATCAACAGCGACTTATGGAAAAACCCTGCAAACAGATTATGAGGTGCTTCATAAAGAAATTCAGTCGATGGATAACAAACTTTTCGATATAGCATTTAATCAGTGCAACTTGGATCTCTGGAAAACAATCGTTAGTGAAGACATTGAGTTTTATGACGACAGAACAGGCCTGAATACCTCTTTTGAAAAAGAAGTCAGATCCTTCGAAGATAAGTGCTCCAAACCCTTTGCAGTGACACGCCATCTAGTCTCCAATGAGATACATCCACTAGGAGAATATGGTGCTCTTCAAACTGGAAAACATAACTTCTATGTTGACGACAACCTGGTCGAAAAGTCTCAATTCATCACTATTTGGGAACGTACAGCTGATAGTTGGATAGTGAAACGAGTAGTGAGTTATGACCATCAGGCTGTAGAGCCGTGAGGTAAATGCCGGATCGAATATAGGATGGGTTAGCATTTATGCGTAACCCATCAAGCCATAAAACCATAAAGTCGTGCTTTAGCAAAACCAGAAAGCTGGGATTCATAATATTCATCCCAGCCTACGATGAATGCATTGAAGTTGGTAAAGAAGGATTGCTCGATGTGCGAGTCCTGGCCCGAAGTAAAAGTCGCTTCTGATATAGGATGGGTTATACCCAAGGGGGCAAACCCGGCGCTAGCCGTAACCCATCATGCCATAAAACGATGGGTTACGCATAAATGCTAACCCATCCTATAAAGAGCAATAGCGGAATATTAGCGAGAGCTCCTTTCAGTCACGCGATAGTCCTATTTCCTTCAGGCACAAAAAAAAAGCCAGAGGCTGCTTTTTGATATAGTGGCGGAGCGGACGGGACTATCAATTACATCCTTGTAATTGACCACTTCGTGGCCATCGTCACTTCGTTCCGATGTTCAAAGTTTGTAGGAACAAACTGAAACGGCTTTAGCCGGCCTGCTTGCAGGTGGATTACAGGGATGTAATCCATAAAGTTACTCCTGCAATTTTCACTTGGAATTGCTCCTGCATTCCAAGCATTCACTTCATCCATGAAGCTTGTCGAACCACACTTCCCCTAAAGGGATTCCTTTCAGTCACGCGATGGTTCTCGTCCCTATTTCCTTCAAGTATAAAAAAAGCCTGCTAGAAGCAGGCTTTTGGTATAGTGGCGGAGCGGACGGGACTATCAATTACTTCCCTGTAATTGACTACTTCGTGGCCATCGTCACTTCGTTCCGATGTTCAAAATCGTTCCAGACGATTTTGTCGAACACCGCTCGCGGGTTCTCGTCCCTGTTAAATTTAGGAATAAAAAAAGCCTGCTAAAAGCAGGCTTTTAAGATAGTGGCGGAGCGGACGGGACTCGAACCCGCGACCCCCGGCGTGACAGGCCGGTATTCTAACCAGCTGAACTACCGCTCCGCAGTATTTGTTAGGTCTCTTGCGAGTCTTAACAGGTGTTTCGCTGGTGACCTCATCGGTCGACGGAGCGCATATTACTTTCGTTCTTGGGGTAGGTCAACAACTTTTTTATAAAAACATTTAACTTTTATGAAAACCGATTAAATGCTGTGCAAATTGATGATTTTTCAATCGGCTAGCGGGATCCAGGAGATGATTCGATCTTCAACTTCTTCTGCCGTAAGCTTTGTTTCGGAGATGACTTTGCCTTTAATGCTGTGCCCTTTTTTATGCACCAGCTGTTTATCGCCTGAGATTAAATAATGCCAGTCAGGAAGGTCTTTACCCTCTGCCACCAGCCGATAGGCACAGGTGTCTGGTAACCAGAAGTATTCTTCAATAGTATCTGCAGTCAGTTGGACGCAGTCTGGAACTTTTGAGGTTCGATGTTCGTAATCGGTGCAGGCTAAGCTCTTAGTATCAAGCAAGCGACAGGAAACATCGGTTTGCATCAAGAGGTCATCATCATCGTCGATAAACTGTACACAGCAGCATTTAGCGCACCCGTCGCACAGTGATTCCCACTGCTCATGCGTCATGTCTTTTAACGCTGTGGTGAGCCAAAATTTATCGACGGACATCGTTATTTTTTACCTGCTATCAGTTGCGCTATCTCTTCTTCGCTTGGCGGCATTTGCAGGAAGTAGCCCTCTTCTTCCAGCCTGGCTTTAACTTCAGCGATATCACACAAGGCTAAACTCTGGCGCTCATTTAAATCCAGATGCATGACCAGTTCAGGCTCACCCCAAACCTGGGTCAAGCCTTCTGGCAAATCTTCAAAATCTGTCTCATAAGGAACATAAAGATAGGTATCGGGTTTCTTGGCACTTTTATAAATACTGCACATCATAATGAGGTTTCTCGTAAAACTTTAGGTTGCAACACATGGTAAACAAATGGTTAAACTCTAAGCCTTGAACTGTGAGTAAAAAGCTAGATAAATTCTTGCATGGCTTGCTTAAAAGGCTCGGCAAGCAAACGCTGACGCCAGCTGTTCCAGAATCGATTGGGACGCCCCTTAAAGCCTAACGTCATCTTTATATAATACTCGATCAGGCGTCGATTACATAAAGCCTCTGCCGGGATATTGTTATGACTAGCCACTTTTTCAACCTCGGCTTTCAGGGCATTGAACATGGCTTTGCTCTTGGGGATTTTATGGAAAGGTTGTAGTGGCTCTGGCCACTGTTCTTTATCAACCTGGTCTGCCAGCTCAATTTGACGAATCAGCTCAGCGCCATATTTACGGATACTGCCTCGATGACAGCCCATAGAAAGCAAGTCACTAATAGTCGTTTTTTCTTTCTGGCAAACCTCAATCAGATGATGGTCACGAAATACAAAGGTCTTAGGAATATTGTTGTCGCGAGCAAGCGTTTCACGCCATTGGGCAAGTTTTTGCAACCGATTGAGCTGGAATTGATTTAAGCGAAAAGCGCCTTTAACTTTAAGATAGGCTTCAGCATAATCATCCGCTTGGATAATGGCTGCAAAAATACTGTTCACATCTTCAACCACACACTCAAACATGCCTTTTTCCAACATGCTGTAGCGTAATCGATAGTAGACCGGCATCAAATATTGAACATCCTGTGCCGCATACACTTTCTGTTCCTGAGTTAAAGGTCGTTGCAACCAGTCGGTTTTGGTATGTTCCTTATCCAGCACAATACTTAAAAATTGCTCGACAATATTGCCGTAACCAACACTGAGGCCAATACCATCAATTGATGCTGCAATTTGCGTATCGAAAACCTGGTTAAACTCAAAACCATACTGATGATACAGTGCTTCCAAGTCCTCGCTACAACTATGCAGAGCTTTGACTACTGATGATGAAGCAAACAATTCCATCAACGCCGATAAGTCATCACAAGCTAAAGGATCAATCAGGTATATTTCCTGACCATCATAAATTTGAATTAAAGCAAGTCGATGGAAATAGGTATTGGTTCTATCAAACTCGGTATCGACGGCTAATTCTTTGAGAGTCAACCATGACTGGCAAAGCTCTTGTAAACGCTCAGGATCAGACACAGTTTCAACATGAACTGAGTCCTGGTGCTGCTCTAAATGAAATCGTGCCAATTTTATGCTCCTGACGCTCGTCTATGAGCATCATGGGATGAAGAATAATTTGCGTAACTATTTACGCAATTCTTTACGAAGGATTTTTCCGACGTTACTTTTAGGAAGTTCATCTCTGAACTCAACAACTTTAGGGATCTTGTATCCGGTCAAGTGCTCGCGAGTATGTTTAATAACCTCCTCTTCGGTTAAGGTGCTGTCCTTCTTTACCACAACCACTTTGACCACCTCACCTTTCACTTCGTCCGGCTCACCAATAGCAGCCACTTCGAGAACACCCGGATGAAGTGCCACAACATCTTCAATCTCGTTCGGGTAGACGTTAAAGCCGGATACCAGAATCATATCTTTCTTGCGATCAACAATTCGCAGATAGCCTTTGTCATCAATGGTCGCCATGTCGCCCGTTGCTAACCAGCCATCTTCTTTTAAGACCTCTGCAGTTTCCTTGGGACGATTTAAATAACCTTTCATAATTTGCGGGCCTTTGACCCAAAGCTCGCCAGGTTGACCGATATCGACTTCGTCACCCTCTTCGTCTCGAATCTCAACATCGGTAGACGGAATCGGCAAACCAATGGTGCCGTTATAGGATTCAAGATCCAGCGGATTCATGCTGACCACGGGAGATGTTTCGGTTAAGCCATAACCTTCCAGTAGTGGAGTTTTAGTAAGCTCTTGCCACCTTTCGGCAACTGACTTTTGCACTGCCATACCACCGCCAACAGACAACTTCAGTTTGCTGAAGTCCAACTCGCGGAATGCGGGAGTATTCAACAACCCATTAAACAAGGTGTTGACTCCAGTCATAGCGGTAAAGGGATATTTTTGCAGTGTTTTACAGAAATCTTTCATATCACGCGGATTGGTAATATAAATATTGTGACCGCCCGCTTTAGCAAACAATAAGCAGTTCACGCACAGAGAAAAGATATGATACAGAGGTAAAGCCGTAATGATGGTTTCTTTGCCTTCATCAAGAAAAGGCCCCATCCAGGCATAAGTCTGCAATACATTAGCAACCATATTGCGATGGGTTAACACAGCGCCTTTTGAAACACCGGTTGTACCACCTGTATATTGCAAAAAAGCGGTATCTTCAGCAGTCAGCTCGACAGGCTGTACTTCTTTAGCTGCTCCTTTTGTCATGGCGTCAACAAAGCTATGGCACTGTTCTAGATTGAAACTCGGTACCATTTTCTTAATATACTTGACGACAAAATTAACAATAAAACGTTTAGGCTGCGAACACATATCGCCAACCTGAGTAACAATGATGTGTTTTAAGTTAGTCTTATCAATGACCTTCTCTAAAGTGTCACCAAAGTTAGCCAAAATAACAATTGCATCAGCTTCACTATCATTAAGCTGGTGCTCCAGCTCACGCGGTGTGTATAAAGGATTAACGTTAACCACAGCCAGACCAGCGCGGAAAGCACCGAACAAACACACAGGATATTGCAATAAATTAGGCATCATCAGAGCAAGCTTTTCGCCTTTCTGAAGGCCTAATTCATTTTGCAGGTAGGAGGCAAAATCTCGAGCTTTCTGATCCAGCTCGCGGTAGGTCAAGGTGATGCCCAAATTAGTGACGGCCGGCCTATCACCAAACTTTTCGACACTTTCATCGAAAATGGCCATCAGGCTGGAATACTGTTCAGGATCAATTGTTTGCTGAACTTCTTTTGGGTAATGCTTTAACCAAATTTTTTCCATGTAGCTTCCTGTTATAGCTATGATTAATAAATTTTATGGCCAAGAAAAGTAACCGATTGTACCGAATAAGGCAACTTTTAACCGCCAGTTGGGATATTTTGAGCGTAATTTTCCAATAGTTGCTTAACTTTCTATCTAACCCTGATTAAATTTTGCCCAAAAGTCCAGTATCGGCTCCGCTACCTGTTGCGGATATTGCATGTGCAAATGATGGCCACCCTCAAGGTCGATCCATTCAGACTGTTGCAGATAGGACAGCCTTTTTTCAATGGCCGGCTTTTCCTGCAACATCCCTTGTTTACCACGAATAAACAATACTTCAGCTGCCACATTATTCATCAAGGCCTCAAGCTGTGGCTCAGTCATTCGTATCCACGAGGCATTCTTTAAACGCGCGTCACTTGACCATTGATAGCCTCGATCACACAAGGTTACACCGCGCTCAATTAAAGGCAACAAAGTCTCTGCGCTCAACTCACTCACTTGCGCACGTGCATTCGCCGCTTCTTCAATCGAATTGAAATAACGTTTCTGGCTACGTTTAGCTTTGCGCTGGTCAATGGCTTGCGCCAACTGCTCAATGGTTTGCTCAGGAGTCGATATAAAAGGCCCTAACGCATCAATAGAAACCAGACTTTTAACTCGGTTAGGTACCGCTCCAGCGTAAATCATGGCTAATGCAGCGCCCATAGAGTGTCCTAATATATGACATTGATCGATATGAAGGACATCCAGCGCACCATCAATAATCGAAATCCCCGAAACAAACTGATAATCAGCATCTTCCGACAAATGTTCAGACTGGCCATGCCCCGGAAACTCAATGGCAATCAGACGGTATTTATCGGCTAAATAGGGTGCCAGATAGTGAAAGGTAGCTGCATTATCCAACCAGCCGTGCAGGCAGAGAATAGGCTCGCCTTTAGGATTGCCCCATTCCAGGACCGCAACTTTGTTATGGTGTATTTGAAAGTGATATTCCTGGTCGAATCTGACATGCATAATCTTGCTTCTCAATCGCTCTTATGTACGTTAACAACAGATGAAGAATAGCATAGCGACCAAAAAAAAGGGCCATGTGAATGGCCCTATGAGGAAATAATTACTCATAAAAGAGAAGTGACAATGACAACCAGAAAAACAATTCCACAATTTTGCACATCTAGCCAAGACTGCTTCATTGCTTTCCGTATATATTTTGAACAGTTGTCATGCATTAAGTTCCAACAAACTGCATTTTTTTCGAGCAATTTATCTAAATGAGACTCTGTAAATTATTAAACAATAAGTTACATTGCCATGTTAATGATTTGCTTTAAATTGTCCTGGGTCGTAAAGCGCCCTTTTTCGTCTTTGGTGACCTTGCCAAGGCATGTTTCTGGGTCATGAGTAAAATAAAGATGGCCATTTTCCTCAATCAACCGATCAAGTAACTTCTTCTTTTCCTCAATCAAATTTTCAGGGAAACGGTCATAGCCCATGGTGATTGGCAAGTGAACCCAGGGTACTCCAGGAATCAAGTCAGCGGCAAAAACCACCGGTCCCTGCTCCGTAGTGATTTCGGTAAGTAGCATGCCCGGGGTATGCCCGTTTGATACAAAGAACCGATAATCATCACCCAGTAAATCACTGTGTTCCCCTTCAATCAGGTGCAGCCGCCCAGTTTGTTCAATTAAGTCGGTCAGGCCTGGAATAAAGGAGGCTTTATCACGTGGATGTGGATTATTAGCTCTCTCCCAGGCTTCTTTGCCAATAATGAATTCGGCATTAGGAAACAGCAGCTCAGGCTCTTTGCCTTCCTGCCATTGGCTTAGCAGGCCGCCTGCGTGGTCAAAATGCAGGTGTGACAACACAAGAATATCTATATCTTCGTGACTGACGCCTGCATCAGTCAGCGACTTCAGTAGCACATGCTCATCTTCCTGGACACCGTAGCGATCTTTAAATTTAGGTTCAAAAAATGCACCAATACCCGTTTCAAACAGTATATTTTTATCACCGTCTTTAACCAGTAAAGCGCGGCAGACCAAATCGATACGATTCTGCTCATCCACCTCAACCCAACGCTGCCATAAGGCTTTCGGCGCATTACCAAACATTGCACCGCCATCCAGTTTCTGTGAGTTGCCAAGTATCGAGTAAAAATGTTTTGCCATGTTATAACCTTTTCATTTGCTCTGCTGTTCCGCTTTTATAGTGAATTTCCTGCACCTGAAAAGCAAAACGGTCTTTTGTGCTTGCTGAATCAGTGCTATCAAGATTGATAGCTACCGGGATATGGGTACTGGTTACTTCAGTCAGATTCCAGGTTGGATCAACGGCAGTCCAATGCCCTGCCACCAGTACTTCAACCCAGACATGACCACCAAAACGTTTTTCATGATCACCTAAATACACCAGACCATTAACTTCCCGCGCCGGAATCTGAGCCGCCGATAACATTTCAATCAGTAGCTGAGCGTATTCTGTGCAATCACCGACTCTGTTATCCAGAATGTCATCAATGTTAAAGCCTGCGGGCACTGGCTGATAATTCAAGTAGTCATAAACAAAACTGACTAATAACTCAACTTTCTGCCAGTCGTTTTTCGAGCCAGTAATAGCGTCCAAAGCTAACTCCCTTGCAACGGGGTTCAGGCGCTCAGCTTCAAACTTTTGCAATAACTCTAAGTCTTCACCAGTTGCTTTATATTTACTGCCTGTTCGCAGTTGGATAGTATCTTTTTCAGTATTCACGGTAACCGCAGGATGATTCTCAAACCAACCCATCTTTCCGTTTTGTATACCCAAAGTTAGCGATTGAATATGATTAGCTGCACCAAGCGGTTTATCCACCGCAACTCCACTGTTTAAATAGAGATCACTCTGCATCTCGGGATTAAGAGTTACCTGCCGTGAGCTGGCCACATATTCCATACCGTTTGCGAAGGCATGCAGCTTAGGCCAACCTTTCTTTGATAACCGATGCCAACTAACTTCGTTGCTCGGATGCCGCTGCTGCAAAGCAATATAGGGCTGATTAGCTTGAGATTTAAGGACCTGATAGTAACTGGTTTCAACCTTGTAACTGCGAGTATTCAGAGTTTTCACTTCAAAGCTTTGCTCAGGCAAGACGTTCTGCTCAATCTGATGGGACACAAAGAAGTAATCGCTAAGATTGTAATCTACCGATGGCAAAGTCTTTTGGTAACGTCTGTCGTTACGAACTTCTGAAACCTTCATCTCCTCATCGTTCACAAAAGAGGTTTCTACCTGCAACTGGGGCTCTTCCGTATAAAGTCGTCCGCCAGTCAGTTGATAAGGAGCCTGGGTGGAGAAATACAGCTCACGGGTATAGTGAAATTGGAATCGACGTCCTTGAACTCGCCCTTCCAAAAAATCATCTTCTATAACCGCATATTGATTGTCTTGTTCAACTAGCTCAACGCTAGCTCTGCCAACGGCCTGATTATGCCAGTTAATTTGATACCACTGTTTGAAGGGTTCGATGGTCGCTAAGTCCCAACGATACTTTGGAGAGGATTCTCGCAGTCCTAGCCACAATAGGGCTACAACTGCGAGTATTAATACACAGGATTGGAAAAAGCGATGTTTAAATAGCGTCGTTAGCCTCGTCATGTTTGGCTATTTTAAAGTTGAGCATCCCATAAATAAAGGAAACTATCGGATTTACCAGATTAAAAAAGGCATAAATCCAATAGGCTCCGGTTGCGACCCCTAAAGTTGCCGCCATATAGGCACCACAGGTATTCCATGGAATCAGCGGTGAAGTAATGGTTCCCGCGTCTTCCAGCGTTCTCGACAAGTTCTTGGCATCAAGCCCTCGTCGCTTGAATTCAGCACGATACATACGACCTGGCAGGACAATCGCAATGTATTGATCTGCAGCTATGACGTTCATACCGATACAGGTCAATAACACTGAGCCAATCAATGAACCCGTCGATTTGGCCATGCCGATGATCGAATACACCAATTTATGCAAGAGACCCGTTTTCTCCATCGCTGCACCGAAACTCATGGCACAGATAATTAACCAGATGGTATTCATCATTTCTGCCATGCCGCCACGGCTAAGCAATTCGTCAAGCGAATCATCACCAGAACTTATAGAGAAGCCACCAAATATTGCCTTCCAAACTGCAAATGTAGCAGCTAACACATCACCATAATTAGAAACTTCAGTATCGAGCTCATCGGTAAGAGAAATTGATTTGGACTCCCCCTCATCTAAAACAACGGTTTTGCTAATAGCTTCATCGGTATCACTCATTACGTAGTTAAAAGTTATAGTTGAGGTATCTTTATCAATTGAGAAACCCTGTACTTCACACTGATAATGAGAAGATTTTTCACAGACATATCTATCAGCACCAACGAACGTTTCAATAACATTAAACTGTACGATTATGGCTAATAAACCGCCCAACAGAGCACCAATCAAAATGGTTGCTACAGCTGGAACTTTTTTGATCGCCATGACAAATACAGCTACTAAAGGAATCAATGACCAGAGTGTGATATTAAAGTTGGCATCGAGTAATGCCAGCGTCGATTCAAGCTCTAAATTTTCCGCAGGAACATCACTAGTCAAACCAAAATAAGTGAAGAGGATCAGTGCAATGATGAGGGAAGGTGTTGTCGTCCATACCATGTGACGAATGTGCGTGAACAAATCCGTTCCAGTAACTGCTGGCGCCAGATTAGTGGTGTCTGACAATGGTGACATTTTATCACCAAAATAGGCGCCCGAAATGATAGCACCGGCGGTAATTGCAGGATCTAATCCGAGACCTTGCGAAATACCAATCAGACCAATACCGATGGTACCGGCGGTTGTCCAGGAGCTGCCAATACTGACTGCTACAATGGCGCAGATAATGCAGCTTGCCACATAGAAATAATCGGGCGACAAAATCTGCAAACCATAATAAATCATGGTCGGTACTGTTCCCGCCAGAATCCAGGTGCCGATCAAGGAACCTACCATCAACAGGATCAACATGGCCCCCATCGCCAAACTGATACCATCAACGATTCCTGCCTCTAATTCCTTCCAGGTCTGGCCATTAAACAGGCCAATTAATAATGCAATTGCAGCACTAAGAATTAAGGCAATTTGATTGCCACCATAAGAGGAGTCACTGCCAAATAATTTAACTGATAAAAAAAGCAGTACAATTAAGAAAACTACAGGCGTTAGAGCCTGTAGCATACTCGGCTGTCTATCCGATGAATCAACCATTTTTTTTCCTACTTATTAAAAGTTTATAGAGTTTCTTTGACAGGGTTACTTTCTGTAACCAGTATTTTTATCAGTATCTAAAGCTTTATAACGATCACGAAGTTTGGTCGAACGGTTTTCCATATCGGTAGCTTTGCCGTCAATCCAAACCTGTTCTGCTAGTGTCGTTACTTCAAGTGGATCGCCATTCCAAAGCACTAACTCAGCTTTAAAACCTTCTGCAATCTTGCCGTAAGCATCGTCGCCAGCAAAGTATTCAGCTGGCGTTGACATCATGGCCGCTAAAGCATTGTCGTAGTCCATGCCATAAGCCACAGCGTTACCCGCAGAATGGCGCACGGTATGTGCGTTATGGCTGTCAAGGAACCCTTGGCCCAAGAACATCACCTTAACACCCGCTTTAGACAAAATGGCTGCATTATCATAACGCTTGCCAAGTGATTCAAAACTACTCGGCAGGTTATCCATTGGATCAACAAATACTGCCACATCAGCTTCAGCTATTTGCTTTGCCACCCGCCATGCTTCGGCAGCTCCAACAAAAGCAATCTTGATCTTCTGTTCCTTAGCAAAATCGAGCAACGTTAATAAATCGCTTTCTCGGTTTGCTGAAATAATCAAAGGAACTTTTTTATCAATGACGGCCTGTAAAGCGCGAAGATCATTAATACTGTAATGAAGTTCGCGGAACTCACCCAGCTCAATAGCTGAGCGATTATTTTTATAAATTCGAGCTTCATTAAGAGCTTGATTCAGTTGGTGCAAAGTACTGGCTCGAGAGCCACCCGACATATCCGCCGCTCTTTCACCAAATGCCGCAAAGATGGCAACATCTTTAGCAATAAGCGCATTATAGTCGCCATCTAAAGACATCACCGCACCACGTCCCGCGAAAACATAAGAGCCAAGACTCGGAGCAATTAATGTTCTGGTAACACCATTAGAACGATTGACTGGAATTAAAGTTGAGTTGTGATTGAAGACCTGATCCACTCTAAAAGAGGCACCCTGATCTTCGTTTTCAGTTTCCATATCAGCAGTTTGATCTAGTGAGCCTAGCTCTATTAAACCAATCTGATTGATTAAAGCGAAGATGCCCGGTGTAAGGACTTTACCTTTGCCGTCTATCACATTGTCAGCTTGCATCGACAAGTCATCAGCAATGGACTTAATGACGCCATCCTCAATCAATACATCACCTGATTGCAAAACACCTTGTGATGAAAAAGTATGAATCTTGGCATCTTTGATTAATGTTGTTTCTGCGCTGCAAACACTAGCGATTAAGCTTACAACACCAAGAGTAGCGGCTATCGGCCTTGCTAAAGATTTTGTGCTTAAAAACTTCATAGTGCGCCCTCCTCTTGTGCTTCTACTTCAAAGCCATACTGACCTAACTGGAAATCGCTGACAGGTTGGTATTTTTCATCATGGCGATCATACATAAGCGCACCATCAATGAAGACTTTCTCCGCCTTAGTATAAACACTGAACGGATTGCCATCCCACAGGACGACATCCGCCATTTTGCCAACTTCAAGAGTTCCGGTTTGCTCGCCAATACCCATTGATTTAGCAGGATTGATAGTGATCCACTCAATGGCTTTCTCAGGAGTGATGTTCATGCCCATGGCATTACCAGAAGCCATCGATTTGGCCGCATCTTTGTTCAAATGTTGAATGCCTGTTGGCGAATCCGAGTGTACGATCGCACATGCCCCCGCTTTTTCGACCAGAGCGACATTTTCAGGAACCATATCGAAGGCTTCCTGCTTAAAGCCCCACCAGTCAGACCATAATGCTGAGCACACATTATTTTCTGCAAGTTTGTCCGCAATCTTGTAGGATTCGACCGCATGATGGAAAGTAGAAATCTGGAAGTCAAACTCATCGGCAATTTCCATCATTAGCGCCATTTCGTCAGCACGATAACAATGGTTATGAATAAGAATTTCGCCTTTCAAAACACCAGCCAGTGTTTCCATTTGCAAGTCACGCTTAGGTGCTTTGCCATTGCCTTTACCTTCTCTATAATCTTCCCACTGCTTTTTGTAGTCAGCCGCTTTAATCCAGGCTGCACGGAATCCAGCTATGTTTGCCATACGGGTCATCGGCGAGCGACCTTTGTTGCCATAAACGCGCTTTGGATTTTCACCACAAGCCATTTTCAGACCATGAGGTGCGCCGGGAAATTTCATCTCCATGACTGAGCGAGCTGGAACATTTTTCAAAGTTACGGTACGGCCACCAATCAAGTTGGCAGAGCCCGGTAGAATTTGCATTGAAGTAACGCCACCAGCCAACGCTAATTCAAATTGTGGATCGTGCGGCCAAACCGAGTGCTCGGCCCAAACTTCGGCGGTAACGGGATCGGTCATTTCGTTTCCATCCGCAGCAGACTCTACGCCCGGAGCAGGATACACACCTAGATGTGAGTGCACATCAATAAGGCCCGGTGTGATCCACTTCCCTTGACCATCAATCACTTCAAGATTGTCATCAGCAGGTGCATCAAGATCTGTTCCGACGGCGATAATTTTGCCATCTTTAAATAGCACAGAACCATTATCGATTCTTTCTCCGGCTGCAGTGAGCACAGTTGCATTTTTGATTAGAACTGGATGATAGCTTTTAACTTCATACGTGGATTCAAATGCAGTATTAGGCTCTTCTGATTGTGGCTTTTCATCTTGCTTTTCTGCGCAAGCAAACAAAAAAGCAGCGCTGATAAGCGCTGCCAGAGTGAGCCGGGTTTTTGCAGGAAATTTAATCATTTTGCTCTCCCGAAACTTAAAGTTAACCAATAATAATAACGCCAAAGAAGCGGTCTAAGATGGTCACGACAGTAATAAGGCCTAAAACGACTGGGCAGAAGAAAGTGATTGCAAAATCAATGTATTTTGAGACCCACTTCCAACCATTCTCGCGGCCAATAGCTATTTCAGCATTAAGATTATTTTTCTTCCACACATAAGCCACGAAGATAGAAATCAAGGCACCGCCTAGAGGTAAGAAAGTATCGCTGGCAATAGCCTCAACAAAATCCATAAAGGTTACGTATTGCCACTCAGCGTTTTTATTCATCTGTACGAACTGAGTCAGGCTATCTACAGAACCATTACCTAGAAGTGATGGAATACCAATCAAGAAAATTAGAGCTGCCATACCCCAAACTGCTACTGGACGCTTAATTTTCTTCTCGTCTACCAGGTAAGAAACTGGCACTTCAAGCAATGAAACCGTCGAAGTTAATGCAGCAAAACATAACAATAGGAAAAACAATGCTCCAACCACAATCCCAAGAGTTGGTCCGAAACTTGCAAAAACGCCAGGTAATGTTGCAAAGATTAAACCAGCACCGCCATCAACGCCTTCCATAGTGCCCTGAGTTAAGTAAGCAACAAACGGGAAGATCATCAAACCGGCAAGGAAAGCGATAGAAACGTCAGTTAAGGTGATTAAAGCAGCTGATTTAACAATATCTTGCTTCTTGGACACATAACTACCGTAAGTAATCAAAGCACCCATACCCAAAGAAAGTGAGAAGAAAGCCTGTCCTAGAGCGGAATAGACAACCTCACCATTTATCTCTGAAAAATCAGGAACCAGATAATATTCAATACCGACAGCAGCGCCATCTAGCGTCATGGCATAAATGATCAGGCCAACAATCATTAAGAATAGCGTTGGCATTAAAATAGTAGCAGCACGCTCGATACCGTTATGAATACCACGAGAAACGATAAAAGCGGTTATCGCCATAAAGACTAAACCGTAAAGACCTATTTTCTGCCAATCAGTGATAAAGGTTCCAAATTCTTCACCAATCCCAAAGTTGCCCTGAATCATTTCAAGAAAATAACCGAAAGCCCAACCAGCAACAACGTTATAGAAAGATAAAATCAAAACACCGGCTAAGACACCCATAAAGCCAATAATGGCCCAATTTTTATGCCCCAACTTCTTAAAGGCGCCTACTGGGTTCAAGTTGGTTTTACGACCAATGGCGATTTCAGACACCATAACCGGGAAACAAAGCAAGAAACAGAAGGCTAAATAGATAACGACAAATGCTGCGCCGCCACCTTCTCCTACTTCAAATGGAAATTTCCAGATGTTACCCAAACCAACAGCAGAGCCAGCCGCTGCGAGAATGAAACCTATACGTGTATTAAACTGACCTCGATTTGTTGCCATGTGATTTACCGAATTATTTATATGTTATTCGGGTCTGTTGACCCTTAGTGGAATTTGCCCCAGCCGCTAATAACATCATAATTATTCTTATCACTCAAGTATCTCGAATAATATAGTTGCACTTTTTTTAATGGTTCTCATTAGCTGATTAAATACTAACCGGTATATTAATTGACCTGTCAAATTAGCTGACATAGGATTAAGGGGCTCTATGGGGGGGCAAAATACGATAATAGAAAGGAGATACACAATGAAAGATATATTAAACTTTAACAAAATGGTCACGCCTATCATTATTCAAGTTATTTTCTGGGTTGGTGTTGTAGCGATCTTCATCGCAGCATTCCAATATAACTTTCTACAAGGAATATTAATGATAATTTTCGGAACCCTTATCTGGCGTGTCTACTGTGAGCTTATGATTGTTATATTCCAGATAAATAAAAATGTTCACATTCTCGCTGAAGGCAAAAGCAGTCCAACCAATAACGACTCTGAAAACATTTAAGAGCAAGCCCTACAAAACAAGCTGGGGCTTAAAGCCCCAGTTCATTTTCGATACTTCTTTTTAAGCCAAAAGCTTTCGGCAATAAGCGATTGAAATAGAACTCCATCAACTCTGCTTTATCATTCTGGTCTTTTTCCGCCATTTTTAACCATAAATAAGCGTATAGACTCAGCGCCATATAGTGCAGATAGTCGCAAGCGATATATTGTTGCTTATCCTGATCCGATGAAAACTGCTCTACGATCTGAGAGGACAGGCTTTCCAATTCATCAAGCTGCGTTATCAAAGTTGCTTTATGGGGCGTGTCCGCAAAGCTTTGCATATCAGCACGCATATCGGTTAATAATTCAGACAAAAACGCGCCTTTGTTAGCGACAATCTTGCGCCCAATAAGATCCAACGCCTGAATACCATTAGTGCCCTCGTAAATTTGAGCAATACGTGCATCGCGGACATGTTGCTCCATACCCCACTCGCGTACATAACCATGTCCACCGAACACCTGCTGGCCAATAGTACACACCTCATAACCAATATCGGTAAAAAATGCTTTTGCTACGGGCGTTAATAAAGCTGCCATGTTTTGTGCTGTACTAACAACGGCTTTGTCATCGGAGTGGAATGATTCATCAAGCCATGCACCGAGCCAGACGGCGAGCGCTCTACCTGCTTGAGTGTATGCCTGCATGGTTTTCAGCATACGCTGCACATCGCCATGTCTGATAATCGGCGCAGTGCCTTCAACGCCCTCAGCTCTACCCTGCAACCGGTCATTGGCATAACCAAAAGCTTGTTGATAAGACATTTCACCAAGGCCAACACCCTGCAAGCCAATCGATAAGCGCTCAAGATTCATCATGGTGAACATACAACGCAAACCCTGATGTGGACCACCGATAATAAATCCGGTAGCGTCATCCATATTAATGACACAGGTAGAAGAAGCCTTAATACCCATCTTGTGCTCAATTGATCCGCAACGAATACCATTGCGTTCGCCGAGTGAACCGTCATCATTTACCATAAATTTGGGGACTAGAAAGAGACTGATGCCTTTAGGGCCAGCAGGCGCATCTGGCAGGCGAGCCAGTACCAGGTGGATGATATTATCAGCCATATCATGCTCACCGCCGGTAATGAATATCTTTGAACCGCTCAGCTTATAGGTGCCATCTTCCTGTGGTTCAGCTTTGGTTTTCAGGATTCCCAGATCAGAACCGGCATGCGCTTCGGTTAAACACATTGAACCAGACCATTCGCCGCTGATCAGTTTCGCCAGGTATTGATCTTTAATCACATCGTCAGCGTGTGCCTGTAATAAATGATAGGCACCTGCGGTAAGGCTGCCGTAAAGACAAAAAGAGCTATTGGCTGAATAGAACATTTCCTCGACCAACACATGTAACGCTTTAGGCAGCCCCTGACCGCCATATTGAGGGTTGGCGGTTAATGATTGCCAGCCACCTTCGACATATGCCTGATAAGCTTCTTTGAAACCTTTTGGGGTAGTCACCACGCCATCATCAAATTGACAGCCTTCTTCGTCGCCTGATCGATTGATCGGTTGCAATACACCTGTTGCAAACTTGCCCGCCTCTTCAAGAATAGCGTTATAAAGCTCTGCGTCGAACTCAGCAAAGTCAGCAATACCTTTGAATCGATTTTCGAGATCAAAAACGTCTTTAATTAAAAACATCATGTCGTCAACGGGTGCTTGGTATTGCATTGCTTCTCCTAGGTTATCTGTGCCGATTTATTGCAGGCATAAAAAAACTCTGGTGACCACCAGCTTAGCGCCGTGGTCAGACCAGAGTCAGTATAGAAAAAACCTAAAGAGTTTGTCTAGCCCTAATCAGCTTGATCTTGTTTAAAGTTTTTCCAGTAATCCTTAACGGTATTCTTCATGTCTTTGTGCAGTAAAGTAATACCGATCAGATTGGGTATCGTCATCAGAGCCACCGTGACATAAGCTAATGTCCAGACAACCGTCGAGTCAACGATAGCCCCCAGGAAAAACAAGCCGACAAATACGACTCGATACGGCATAACCGCTTTCGGCCCAAATAAGTAAATCGATGCCCTGTCGCCATAATATGACCAGGCAATGGCCGTCGTGAACGCGAACAGCAGCAAGCCAAGCGACACAATGTACTTACCACTTTCGCCCATGTAGCCTTTAGTGAAAGCTAATGCAGTCAAGTTTGCAGAATGGATCAGGGATTTACCCTGAACGGTTATGGAAGAGTCCTCTAGACGGCCTTCTGAAACTGGAATTTCGCCAGTGATAGGATTACCTTCACTATCAAGATAAGTGACCTCTTCCGCGACTGAACGAGCATTAAGCAGAGTAAAGCCATCTGAAATCACTTTACCGTCTTGCAATGAGATTGTGCCGGTAAATTGCTTAATTTCTGAGGGTACCGAACGCTTTTCATCAAGGTGAATCATCAGCTTCTTAACATGCTCATCATTGCTATCGGTATAATCTCCGACCACAAACTCCATATCCGAGCGATCAAACTTATTGAAATGTTTTTCTGTCCAGACGCCTGAAGACAGAATAACCAGACCGGTCAAAGTACAAATAATAATAGTATCAATGAAAGGCTCTAGCAGTGACACCATACCTTCTGATGCAGGCTCTTTGCCTTTGGCTGCTGAGTGAGCAATTGCCGCAGAACCTTGACCAGCTTCATTCGAGAATAAACCACGGTTAACGCCACGATCCATGGCATAAGCGAAGCTTGCACCAAGGAAACCACCTACTGCCGATGAACCAGAGAAAATACTACCGAAAATCGCCTGGAATGAAGGAAGAATGTTTTGATAATTATAAGCGATAACCAGTAAAGCACCGACCACATAAATAACGGCCATGAAAGGCACAACTTTCTCTGCCACTTTGGCAATGCGCTTAATACCACCGATAATGACTAAGGCTAATAGAACCGCAAGGACACCACCGGTAACCCACTTTTCAATATGGAAAGTAGAATTCATAACTTCGGCGATGTTATTAATCTGCGGCATATTACCGCTACCAATAGAACTGATAATGGTCGCCATTGCAAACAGTACCGCCAACCATTTCATGTTCAATTTCTTTTCCATGAAATACATCGGGCCACCAGCCATGGTGCCATCTTCCGTTTTTTCTCGGTATTTATGAGAAAGGGTAACTTCAACAAACTTGGTAGTCATACCAAAGAAGGCTGTCACCCACATCCAGAATAGCGCTGCCGGACCACCAATGAAGATAGCCAAAGCAACACCACCAATATTACCGGTACCGACTGTACCTGATAGAGCTGTGGTTAATGCCTGGAAGTGCGAGGTATCGCCAGGGGAGTCTTTCTTAGCATATTGACCGCGGACAATTCTTGTTGCCTGTCCAAAATAGCGAATCTGTGGAAAACCTAGATATAGCGTGAAGAAAACACCTACACCTATTAATAAATAAGGAAAATATCCTGCTGAGCCCAAATAACCATCAATAAATGTGAGCGCATCATTAATCGTCTCGACAATCTCCAAAATCGAATCCCCATTGTTAATTTGTTAGAATCTATTGAGTGGCATAACCTTACCACAAGTATAAAAAGCTTGGCTAGACTACCCAAAATCATCGTCTAAGTCACTATATTCTAAAGGCAGCTGTACAAAATTGGTGGACTCAGAAGCTTGAAATCGAACGCCAATCCCTAATAATCTCACCGATTTTTCACGTCGATAAAAGCCCTCTTCCATCAACTCATAAAATAAATCATCGTTAATTCCAAAGCTGGTACGCTCAACCGTGGTGGCAGTGAAATCACTGAATTTCAGCTTAGCAAACAGCTTGTTCACAGGAGCACCGACACCTGAGCGAGCAACCCGCCGCTTTAGAGTTTGTAATAGGTAGGGCAATTCTTCAAGACACTCATCAAGCGTTACCAAATCCTTATCATAAGTATTTTCAACGCTTAGAGACTTTCTTGGATAATGGGTAATTACCTTACGATTATCGATACCGCGTGCCAGTTCATACAGACGTTGGCCAAAACTGCCAAAGGTTTTGCTCAGAGTCAGCAAATCGATTTCTCTAAGTTCCTTGCAGGTATCAATGCCCATGCGCTGGAACTTTTCAGCCGTTTTCTTACCGACGCCATGAATCTTATTGACCGGCAATCGCTCAACAAACCCTTGAACCTCATCAGGGGTTAATACGAACTGTCCATTAGGCTTATTCCAGTCTGAGGCGATTTTGGCCAGAAACTTATTAGGGGCAACGCCTGCCGAAGCCGTCAACTGAAGTTTCTCAAAGATTTGATAGCGAATGGCTTGCGCAATGTAAGTGGCGCTCCCTTTGTATTCTGTACAGTCGGTAACGTCCAGATAGGCTTCGTCCAGCGATAGAGGCTCAATCAAATCCGTATATTGCGCAAAGATGCCTCGAATGACTTTTGAGTCATGACGATACTTATCAAAGTTGGGGGGTACTATGATCAGCCCAGGACACAAACGCTTAGCGTAAGCTGATGGCATTGCTGAACGAACGCCATAGGAACGAGCTTCGTAGTTACAAGTAGCGATAACACCCCGCTTGTCTGGCGAACCGCCAACCGCAATGGGATGATTATTAAGCGATGGATCGTCGCGCATTTCAATAGCCGCGTAATAACAATCCATATCAACATGGATAATTTTACGAATGGGCTCACTCAAATCTGATTGCGACATCTGGAATTTTGACTGTAGAAAAGAAAATACTTCGCATAGTTTAACCCATGCGATAACTTTTAGCTCATGGGCGTGAACACTGTTTAGAAGACCAGCTTAATAAAGGCACCACCCAAGTCACTGGTACCAATATCCATATCTCCACGGTAGGCATCAACGATTTCTTTCACTACCGACATACCAATGCCCTGCCCGTCCACTGACTCATCCAATCTCTTGCCTCGCGATACAACTGAGAACCTGACGTCTTCAGCAATACCTGGCCCATCATCTTCAATACAAATAGTCGTTTTTAAACCATTTTGGCTAGCGCTGATTTTGACCTGTTGTTTCGCCCACTTGCAGGCATTGTCCAATAGGTTTCCACAAATCTCATAGAGATCACCTTCATTGAGCAATACTTGCACAGAATCAGGAATATCAACATTAATTTGAATCGTTTTATGGGAATAGACTTTTTCCAGGCCTTTCACTAACTTAGTAATTGCAGGTTTCAATGAAATTGATTTCATCATCACCTGCGGACCACTGGTCGCCCGTTGCAGCTGATAGCCGACAATCTGATTCATTCGTTGCAATTGCTCGCCACACACTTTCGACAGATCTTTCTCATCAGCATCATTTTGTAATGCTGCCTGCATAACGGCCAATGGGGTTTTCAAACTGTGAGCAAGATTGCCAAGGGTTTCTTTGTAGCGCTTGCTTTGGTGACGCTCGTTACTGATGAAGCGATTAATATTATAGGTTAACAAGCGTATTTCTTGAGGATATCTATCGGATAGTTTATCTAAAAGCCCCTGCTCAACTTTGCGCAATTCCTTTACCGCTTGCCGGATCGGTTTTAATGTCCAGCGTAACACCACAAATAGAATCAAAATAAGCGAGGCAGCTAAACCTGCGAGCCACATCCAAAGCGTATTTCTATAAGCATCAATGACCTGATTAAAGGGTCGCTTATTCTCTAGAACCACAAAATGGTAGAGCGATATCTCACCACTTTCGGACTCCCATTCTGCAATATAATGAAACTGAAAATAATTCTCACCCGAAAGGGTCAAGGAATTGAGAGTGGCTTCGCCGGGTAATGTCAAAGGTAAAGGGATTTTCCCCTGCTCGATATTATAAGTGGCCGACAGTGATTGCCAGATAAGACTCTCTGTTTCGTCATAAACAAGCGCCGAAATACCACTGCCATATTGATTAAAACGTTTATCCGAAGGGATTTCTTCCGGTAAATAGAGCTCGCCTGGTTCTAACTGATCAGCTACCGATAACAGACTGTAAAACTGCGCGTAAAGTCGCTCAAAAGTTGCCTGTCGTATACCTGCTTTGTAAGTGTTGAGCAAAATAAAACTCATGGCGGCAATAAAAAATACCAGCACAATACTGGTATTTAATAAAATTCGCTTTTGAAGGGAATAAGAAGCTTTCGGATTCACAGATCTGCTCTTAGTCGATAACCTCGGCCTCGCAAGGTGTCAATTGGCTGAATGGTACCGTCTGGATCAATTTTCTTACGTAAACGCCCGACAAAAACCTCCAATACATTAGAGTCGCGATCATAATCCTGTGCGTAGAGATGCTCAGTAAGTTCAGTCTTTGAAACAACTTTGTCCGGATTAAGCATCAAATATTCCAGAACCTTATACTCATAAGCAGTTAAGTCCATCACCTGACCATTAACCTTTACTTCTTGCTTCAAGCTATTCAGGCTAATAGGGCCTTTGACAATTTCAGGTTTAGAGTAACCAGAGGCGCGGCGCAATAAGGCATTAATACGAGCTAGTAATTCTTCCGTCTGGAAAGGTTTCACTAGATAGTCATCAGCTCCTGCCGCCAGACCATCAACTTTATCCTGCCAGTGGCCTCGAGCTGTTAAAATGAGTACTGGAAATTCAACATTTTCTTCGCGCAAAGTAGCAATCACGTCCATACCCGAAATGTCAGGTAAACCCAGATCAAAAATCCCTAGGTCAAACTCATACTCTCGCGCAAGGTAAAGAGCCTCTTCACCATTTGGAGCTTCTTCCACAACGTAATTTTGTGCTTTTAATGCGCTAACCAGTTGCTCACGCAATGCATCATCATCTTCGACTAATAACAGTTTCATACGCCTATCTACACCCCATTCCTTACCAACCTTCCTCTATGGACGCTCCGTTTTATCAACGGGTAACCCGTCCATTACATGCGTTCACTAAAACATAGCTCACACGTCCGGATGAACTTAATACTTTCACTCGATAAACTGGTGGTCTACGATTCATGTTTAATGTAGCTGACAGCACTCGACCATCAGTTTGTTGAGCTGCAGCGCTCATTGCTGCGCTTTTACCAATCGGCACGCAAACCTGCTCTTTTCGCTCGATTTTTGTATCCAGACGAATGCCAGCCGCTTCCGCTGTACTAAGCAACAGTGCTGACATTGTCAGAAAGACGAACAATATATATTTCATAAAAACCTTTATTTAATGCTATGAAATTTAATGTCTGTAACCACGTCCAGGGCGGACATTGACTTCAACATCAATCCAACGTCCAGGATCGTAGTCCATAAAAGTAGTGTAACGCTGGCCTTTATATTTATAAGTGACATTATAGCCAATAATAGCGGCATGACCATATCGGCTTTCTGTGACCTCGCAACGGTATCGACTGTCTCGCCCATCACCCGCCACAGACTGACCAATGGCAGAGCCTACCACAGCACCAGCAACTGAACCAAGACGCTTTTCGCCCCGATCACCGCCCAGCTTATAGCCTACGACACTACCTACAACAGCACCAACAATGGAGCCTTTACGACGGTCACGCTCAGAGCTTGTAGTATAACAACGTTCTCTTGGGTAGCGAGCTTCGCTGTAACCAGAAATAGGCTCAACATACACAACTTTAGCGCGGTCATAACGAGTATTATCGTAATTATCACGCTTGTCATGGCCTGCTTCCGCAACATTGGCCAATCCTAAGCTTGTAAAGATAGATGTGATTAATAGTAAGCTTTTCATACACAATACCTCATATTGTGGTCGGGAACCTGCTGAGCAGAGCCCCGTAGATTTAAGGTAAGTGTATAAAAATCAAGCTGAATGCTTTCTGAACTTGATTAAAAGAATGGTATTTTTTATCTTTTTCCGGCGAACATGTTTTGTAATGCCAATAATATGATCGCTCCGAGAGTGGCCGTCAGTAAAGTTTCGATATTAAAGCCCGAAATCTCACCAAAGCCAAAGTAACTCCCAACATAACCACCAACAATAGCACCAATGATACCAATCACAATCGTCATGATGATACCTGCTTTCCTGGCGCTGGGGATAATGGCTCTAGCCAAAAGCCCAGCAATTAGACCAACAATAATCCAAGTTAAAATTCCCATATCGATATACTCCTTCAATTTGTCAATGAGTTGACATGAATATTCAGGTTAATCCCAAATAATCATTTCTTGCTTTTTGTAGTGCTTTTCAATGATGGCTTGATAGTGCTTTTCCACTTGCTGACGACGAATTTTCAAGGTGGGTGTAATCAATCCATTGTCAGTTGTCCAAGCCTCATCGACAAATATGAGCTTAGTTAAACGCTCATGCTTTTCAAGTTGATTATTCAACTTTTGTATAGTCTGTTCCGTTTCCTGGGTAAAAGCTACACGATCTTTGATTGTTTTATTATGAATCGAAGCAATCGCTACTGGAGCAGGTAAACCATCTCCAATAACGCATAAATGCTCAACACCCAGTTCAGGTTCTAGCTTGGCCTCGATTGGCGCTGGAGAGACGTATTTTCCCTTAGAAGTTTTGAAAATATCTTTGACGCGACCAGTGATAAATAAGAAACCATCCTCATCAATCATGCCGATATCCCCGGTATGAAAGTACCTCTCATCATCAATAACCTCTGATGTTTTAATCGGCTCTTTATAATAGCCTTGCATCAAACAGGGGCTTTTAAGAAGTATCTCACCACTGTCGGCAAGCTTTGCTTCTGCGGTCGGCATACAAACACCCACTGAGCCTTTTTTGCGACGCTCTGGCTTGCTGGCATGTGAGAAAGCCATGGTTTCGGTTAGGCCATAAGCTTCGCAGATTTGTAATCCCAGGTTATCGAAAAAATCCATAGTTGCTCTTGGTAAAGCTGCCGCACCAGAGAGCACAATCTTTGTTTTATCAAGCCCAAGACCTTCTAATACTTTGCGTCTGATAATATTTTTGATAATGGGTAATTTAAGCAGTAGCCATAACTTTCTCTTGCCAACTTTGTCCTCGATACCTTGCTGGAACTTGAGCCAGATTCGAGGCACACCAAAAAATATGGTTGGACGAACCGACACAATATTTTCCTGAAAACGATCGAGCGATTCGGTAAAGGAAATGACGCTGCCTGTATGAATGCTGATAATTTCGGTAAGCTCGCGCTCAGCACAATGTGCCAATGGCAGGTAGGAAAAAGCTCGCTCTTGTCCAATATCCACAAACTGGGCAGCTGCGGCAGCTCCATTAGACAAAGCTCGGTAATCGATCATGACACCCTTTGGGATGCCGGTAGTGCCAGAGGTATAAACAATAGTCGCCAACTCATCTAGATCTGGGATCGGTGAATCAGCCATGGCCTCAGTTTCAGCAATTACTTCATCCCACTCTTTAATACCCGGATGAGGCTGATAGAAACTGATTTTAGGTAACTCATCGGCAACCGCTTCACTCTTTGCAGCCCAATCTGGCATCTTACCCACAAAGAGTAATTTCGACTCACTATGCTCCAAAATAGTAGTAATCGTTTCTTTACCTGCCGTCGGATAAATTGGAACTGATATGTGTCCTGCCATCATGATAGCCAGATCGGCCATAATCCAATGTGAACAATTCAGAGACAGTATGGCGACCTTACTTTTCGGTGGTAAGTTGGTCTTAAGGTACTGAGCCATCTTTCGAACTTGCTGGCCAACTTCATGCCAAGTGTACTCTTTCCAATCATTACCAAATGGCTGTCGAAGAAATACCTGTTCTGAAGCGACGGTTTCCCAATGATAGAAAGCTTTTAATGTTGGCTCTAGTTGTGACTGACTCATAAATTATTCTCTTTATACTAAAGTTTTGGACATAAAATAGTGTGGGCCGATCCCAGGAAGCTGGAACTCCTCTCCCTTTATAACAAAATTGAGCTTAAGGTAAAATGGCACGGCTTCAGTTCGAGCGTTGCACCAGATAAGCTCCCCACCCTGCTGTGCGCATAATGACATGCCATGCTTTAACAGTTGAGCACCGATTCCTTTACCGCGATAATCAGGCTCAGTTGCCATTCCTCTTAAACGCCAGGCATTCTCAGAAGGCTCTAAAGCATGAGACTCAGGATAGAAAGAAGCAATACCTATAACCTTTCCATCATCAAAGCTTGCCACATGAAAACACTCTTGTTTGGCATCCTCTTTATAAGTACATTCTTCTATCGGTCTGCCTGGCCTTAGAACTTGATGCCTTAGAGGAATAATTGTTGCTAAGGGAACCTTTTGTGATTCAAACATGATAATTGGCAGCTCTCCCTCGGAGATTCACTCTATAAAGATGTGTATTAATACTTAGTTTATATACTATTCAAACTTTCTAATCCAACAAAAACAGCATATAAAAAAAGCCACTCATTGGAGTGGCTTTCTTAAGGAATAAGCGTTGAAAGCTTAATTATTGATCATCTTCCTTTACTTCTTCTTCTACAGCTTGCTCTGCTTCTTCAAGCTCTTCTTCAGCTGCATCTACCATTTCTGCTGCTTCGGCCTCAGCATCTTCAACCATTTGATCGGCTTCGGCTTCAGCTTCGTCTACCATTTCTGCTGCTTCTTGCTTAGTTTCCTGGTAGTTTTCTTCCGCAGCTTCTTTTAACGAAGTAACAGTTTCTTCTGTAGTTTCAGCAGTATCTTCAACAGCTTTCTCAGTTGCTTCAACGGCATCTGCTGTTGCTTCTTTTACTGACTCAACAGCTTCCTGAGTTTCTTCTTTCGCAGACTCTTTCTTATCATCACTGCAAGCAACCGCAAGCGCTGATGCTAAAAGTGCAATAGCTAAACGTTTCATTTCCTATCTCCTCCTCGGATTATTTACTTATAAGTAAAGTCACAAAAAAATTCATAACCTTTTATAAACTTGAGCAACAAACATACAGCATTTATTGCTCAAGCGGTAAATAATACAATAGGTTAGGTTATTTTTTCGCCAGGAAAAGCCACGTTTCGAGAACTGTGTCAGGATTTAACGACACGCTGTCAATGCCCTGTTCCATCAACCACTTGGCCAAATCAGGGTGATCTGATGGCCCCTGCCCACAGATACCGATGTATTTGTTGGCTTTTTTACAGGCCTTAATGGCATTCGCCAACAAAACCTTGACCGTAGGATCTCGCTCATCAAATAGATGAGAAATGATGCCGGAGTCTCGGTCTAGTCCAAGTGACAGCTGAGTTAAGTCATTAGAGCCCACAGAGAAACCATCAAAATACTTCAAGAACTCTTGAGCTAGAATCGCATTCGATGGAAGCTCACACATCATAATAACGCGCAAACCATTATCACCACGACGCAAACCATTTTCTGCCAGTAACTCAATGACTTTTTCTGCTTCACCAAGAGTACGCACAAAAGGGATCATGACTTCAACGTTGTTAAAGCCCATCTTGTTACGAACGCGTTTAATCGCTTCGCACTCAAGTTCAAAACAGTCGCGGAACTCTTCGGAGATATAACGTGAAGCACCACGGAAGCCCAACATTGGGTTTTCTTCGTGCGGCTCATATAAGTGACCACCAATCAAATTCGCGTATTCGTTAGACTTAAAGTCTGACATGCGAACAATGACTTTTTCCGGTGCAAAAGCACAGGCAATCGTCGAAATGCCTTCGACTAATTTGCTAATATAAAACTCTTTTGGATTCGGATAGCCAGCCATTTGCATCGCAATAGTCTTTTTCAGACTTTCATCTTCCAGCTTGTCATAATCCAGCAATGCTTTCGGATGCACGCCAATCATGCGATTAATAATGAACTCAAGACGGGCCAAACCAACGCCTGCATGAGGCAAATGAGCAAAATCAAAAGCACGATCCGGATTACCCACATTCATCATGATTTTGAACGGTAATTCAGGCATGTCTTCAACAGAGTCTTTGCTGACTTCGAAATCAAGCAAGCCTGAATAAATCATACCTGTATCGCCTTCCGCACATGAGACAGTTACTTCAACACCATCTTTAATGCGGTCAGTTGCATCACCGCAACCGACAACCGCCGGAATACCCAGTTCACGCGCAATAATCGCCGCGTGGCAAGTACGGCCGCCACGGTTAGTCACGATAGCAGCAGCTCGTTTCATCACTGGCTCCCAGTCCGGGTCAGTCATGTCAGTTACTAAAACATCACCAGGTTTTACGCTGGCCATTTGATCAATCGAGCTGATCACACGAGCCTTGCCTTTACCTATTTTCTGACCAATGGCACGGCCTGTTGCTACTACATCGGAAGTACCTTTCAGGCGATAGCGTTCAATAATATTTTTATCGGAACGACTCTTAACTGTTTCAGGACGTGCCTGAACGATATAAATCTTGCCATCAGCACCATCTTTCGCCCACTCAATATCCATTGGACGCTTATAATGCTCTTCGATAATCAAAGCCTGTTTAGCAAGCTCTTGAACTTCACCGTTGTTAATACAGAACTGCATACGCTCCTGCACATCAACGTCAACGGTTTCAACACTCTTACCGTGATCAGTATCGTTGGTGTAAACCATTTTGATGGCTTTGCCACCTAAGGTTTTACGAACAATCGACTGACGACCTTCGGTGAGAGCTTGTTTATAGACATAAAACTCATCAGGGTTTACTGCACCCTGCACCACTGTTTCGCCAAGACCATAAGCACCGGTAATAAACACCACATCATTAAAGCCTGACTCGGTGTCCATGGTGAACATTACGCCACTGGCAGCAATGTCACTACGCACCATCTTTTGTACACCGGCAGAAAGCGCTACTAAAGAATGCTCAAAGCCCTGGTGAACACGATAAGCAATCGCGCGATCATTAAATAATGATGCAAACACTTCTTTAAGCGCTTTCATCACATTATCTAGGCCGCGAACATTAAGGAAGGTTTCCTGCTGACCGGCAAATGAAGCATCTGGCAAATCTTCAGCGGTAGCAGAAGAACGGACGGCAACCGCAAAATCATCATTGGCATCGCCTTTTAATTTGGCATACGCCTCGGTAATAGCCTGTTCCATTTCTGGAATAAACGGAGTGTCCATCACCCAACCACGTATTTTGGCACCGACTTCGGCTAATTTCGTAACGTCATCAACATCCAGGCTTGATAACTCTTCATTGATGCGCTTGTTCAGACCGCTTTGCTCAAGGAAAGCGCGGAAAGCATCGGCTGTAGTCGCAAAGCCGTTTGGAACGCTAACGCCCATATTGCTAAGGTTGCTGATCATTTCCCCAAGTGATGCGTTTTTACCGCCAACGCGCTCAACGTCACCCATCCCAAGTTGGTCATACCAAAGTACGTATTTATCCAAGGTTCTATCTCCAGTTTATAAATTTGGAATTACCGCAAACCGCTCATTTTTGGCTGATTATCTTGCCGATAGTGAGCGTAAATGCTTAAATTCACGAACAAAGTGGTCTTTGTGGCCGCTATTTTACTGATAAATGAGCAAATATGAAACGCACAGTCTTTTTTATTTCCGACCGCACCGGTATTACCTCAGAAATGCTGGGTCAATCACTAACTTCCCAGTTCGAAGGAGAGGTGGAATTCACCTATCACACCATTCCTTTTGTTGATGATGTGGATAAAGCTAACGCTGCGGTTTCCCGTATTAATCAGACTGCAATCCGTGATGGCCATAAGCCTATTGTCTTTGAAACCATTGTTAAACCGGAGATTCGGACCATCATCACCTCAGCCAATGCGTTGCTGGTGGACTTTTTCCATACCTACATTGGCCCCTTAGAAAAAGAACTGGGTGTACACAGCTCATTCCGGGTCGGCAAATCTCACTCAACAGATGATAGACAGGCTTATGACACCCGCATGAGTGCGGTTAATTTTGCTTTGAACAATGATGATGGAGCTTCAACCAAGCATTACAACCAGGCCGACATCATCCTGGTCGGCCCATCACGTTGCGGCAAAACCCCTACCTCACTATATATGGCGATGCAGTTCGGTATTTTCGCAGCCAACTACCCTTTCACCGAAGAAGACCTGCCGAATATCAAATTAAAGCCCGGCTTAGCGCAAAATAAGCATAAGTTATATGGATTGACCATTGACCCAATGCAGTTGCATGAGATTCGTAATAAACGCCGACCCAACAGCAAATATTCGGCACTCAATCAATGTATGCTGGAAATTCGAGAAGTAGAATCACTTTATCGCAGAGAAAACATTCCTTTTATCGACACCACATCCCGCTCAGTTGAAGAGCTGGCAGTGAAGATCATGGCCGACAAGGAAATCCAGAGGAAGATCTTTTAAAACAGAGTGGTTTTTAATTCAACTAACATAGCGCATTAAGAACAAGCTCTAAGAAGCCCTATGAATTTAAAGTACGCGTCTGAATTTTTTTCTATGTGGAGATTAAGAGCAGATTCCCGAAAGTATGTCATCCTGAACTAGATTCAGGATCTGCTCTTAAGGTTTTTAAAAGCTCAGTAGCTCTCAAAAGACTCTAAACGAGTCGTCTTCCGACATTAGATCGGGCGACCGCAGGTCGCCCCTACGAATAATGCTCTGTTGCAGGCCGATGGCTTCAATAAGGCTCAACCCAAACTCACCGGCTCTATCAACAAGGCCATTCTTTGTCCTTTAGGAACCTTATTATTAGGGAAGACAATCGCCTCACCATCAGACTCGACCACATAAGGCTCATCAGGATCAGACAGTAACTCAAAGCCTTGCTCAAACTCGGTGAAATTAGCCAAGTCATCCTCAACATTGAGATGCGATTCATCAGAGATCCGCAACAGCTCTTTTTTAACTGCAAATAGATTTAACTCATCGGTAGAACGGTCATTATTGAAGTGATAATTGGCAGCGACCAGTTTTCGTAATTGATTTTCCGCTTGCTTAAAATCATCGCGATTATTTTCACCGAATGGTTTAACCTTTCCAAGCTCCACCGTAAAAGCGTCGGCTTTGAAATGATGGCTGGTATGGTACGAAAAAGTCGAGCTTGCTTTGTGATAAAGCAGCACAGTATCTACGCCACAATCCTGCACAAAAGCTAACTGCTCTGCTTTGTGCTCGCGACCATCAAGATAAGGATAAATAGCAAAGCGTTGATGTTTAGAAGCTCGAATCGCGGTATGCAGATCATAGTGATAGCGACGAGCATCAGTCGGTGACTTATCAAAGAAATCTTTTACCGCCGCTTCAAGGCGCTTGGCTCGCAAGGCTTCATAGCAACTGGCATCAGCCTCAAGATAAGCCTTCCAATGATGGTTAAACATGCGATTCAAATTAAATTCTAAGAAACGCTCTTGCTGCATCATGGCTTTCGGGTTACCGAGCAATATCAGCAAATTGACTTGCAAAGCCTGACTCCCCACAAGAATATCACGCACCATATCACTGATAATTTCCATCGGTGCCGTTTCGTTGCCGTGCACACCACAGGAAAGACAAACATACTGATTGCTAGGTTGGTCGGGAGTAAATTCTATAATCCCGGCATCATGAAAGATTGCTTTGCCTTGATCGATTTCCAGCGAAAAAGGTTCATGGTGATCAGGATTTTGACGGACAAAGTCAATAAAGTTAAATGTATTAAAATCGTGTGACGTTAGCATAATTCTCTATGTTACTGATTCAGTTATTTAGTCGAAGCTCTTGACTAAGCCTACTTAGTCGCAGTTTCTTCAAAAGGCGGAACCAACAATTGCGGATCTAAACGATGGCTCAACCAATTTAGACGCCAGTCAAGATGTGGGCCGGTTGCGCGACCGGTAGCACCAATGCGACCAATGAAATCGCCCTGCTTTACCGGCTCACCGACTTCAACGTCAACACTGCTCAAATGCAAGAAAGTCGAGTTCACGCCAAAGCCATGATCAATGATAATGGTTCCACCCGAATAAAACATATCCGGGTGCGCTAAACGAACAACACCATCCGCCGGCGCGACAACTTCAGTTCCGGTTGGAGCTGCAACATCAACCCCAAAATGAGGTCGTTTGGGATCGCCATTTAAAACTCTTTGGCTACCATAAAAACCACTCAAGCGGCCTTTTGCTGGCCAGATAAAATCCTGCATGAAATATCTAAAATCTGTAATTTCGGCACGAGCCTCAGCGACCTGTGCTGTTTCTTTTTTTATGCGCGCTAATACTTCAGGTTTCTTAGGCGTCACTTTCGATGGTGGTAAACCATCGATACGTTCAATGTTGTACTGACGTTTGCGAATGGTGATGGGCTGGGTTTCTGTTTGCTCGCCCCTGGAAACGATTAAGGTCGCACTTTCAGGCATATCACGATGAAAACCAAACACAAAGTAACCATCGTCCGAAACCTTGATGTCTTGTCCTTCAAATTTTACTGCGGCTCCCGGTACTGCCTGGCCAATCACCAAGCCTCCTTGCGTGAAGTCACCTTTTAATGACAATATCAATGGCTCTTTCGCATTTAATTGAGTAAGGCTAAAAACAACCGTCAACAATAGAGCCAATACTACAAATCTTTTCATTTACGTTACCTATTCAGAATCATTCTTGTTTTCAATCTTGGCAGTAACTGCCACCTCTATAGAGTCCTCATGATCCTCATGGTTCAATTCAACCTGTTCAATCTTCTCAAAACGGCTGCTGATCTTATCAGCGGAGATAGTCACTTTCTTAACATCATCAGACACATTATTAATATGACGCGCCAAATCACTCATTCGCGTTCTGAATCGACCGAAGTCTTTCGACAACATCCCTAAATGTTCCTGAATGATATGAACCTGCTTGCGAGTAGCTTCGTCTTTCAGCACTGCGCTGGCAGTTGTCAGCAATGCCATCATAGTCGTCGGCGACACCATCCACACTTTTTGTTGTTGAGCAAACTCAACCAGATCAGGATGATGCGCATGAATTTCTGCAAACACTGCCTCAGCAGGAATAAACATCACAGCACCGACAGCGGTTTCCTGGTCGATAATGTATTTGCTGGCGATATCATTAACATGCTTTTTAATGTCTTTAAGGAAAGCTTTATGCGCCTGGTCGCGCTCAGGCGATGAACGTTCGACGTCAACCATCTTCTGATAATTTTCCAGCGGGAATTTCGCATCAACGCCAATCACGCCCGTCGGTTCTGGCAGGAACAAAGCACAGTCAACAATTTTGCCATTACTAAAAGTATGCTGGAATTTATAATGGCTGGTTGGCATAACATTCGAAACCAAAGACTCCAGCTGCACTTCACCAAAGGCACCACGCGAACGTTTATCCGAGAGAATTTCCTGCAAGCTAACCACGTTACTGGACAACTCGGTAATCTTTTTCTGCGCATCATCAATCAATGCCAGACGCTTTAATACATCCTGGAAGGTCTGAGTGGTTTTCTCAAAACCATCAGCCAAACGCTTCTCAACCTGGCCACTGATTTCTTTAAGACGCTCATCAGTAGTTTTGGTCAAGCCAGACATGTTTTTCTCAAAGTTTTCGGCTTGTGTTTTGAGGTTAAGCGTAATCTCTTCGCGAACATCTTTCATGCCGCGGCGGAATTGCTCCTGCAGCATAGCCAAAGCCTCTTTTTGGTTCAGCTCGATCTGATCCTTCAATTGCAGAATATTTTTCTGCAGAGTTTCCTTAAATTGATACAGCTCTTTTTGTTGGCTAACTGTATTGTCGCTAACCTTCTGACCAAGATTGTCACTGAACTTATTAAAACCGCCCTGCACCAGACTCTGGAACTGCTGGAAAGATTCAGACAACTTGACCTGATTGCCCGCCAGCTTTTCCACCATGCTGTCCGAAGCGCGCTGATTCTGCTCAACCAGGCGATTAAAGTCGTTTTTGGTCTGCTCAAAAGTATGACTCTGACGAGAATCCATACTCTTCAACAAATCACGCGACACCGACATATCATCAAGCAGCTGCTTAAAAGTGTTCTTTTGCCGAATCATTGCGGCCATAAAGGCAATCGCCAGTATGACAATAATCACCAGCAAAATGATTTCAATCGGATACTTGTTCCAAAGAGTTTCTAATGACATGAATGTTTAGCTTTTATTAGTGATAAATCAGACTTCCCAATGTGGTCTTATTATACACACAAGCCACCGCATCAAAAGTGGGATTTATAAGCAGTTGCAGGTCATCGGGCAACCACATTGGGTTGCCCCTACCGGGGTTTCAGCTCCGCAGGGGCGAATGGCGTTCGCCCAAACTATGCAGGCAGCTCATTCTACCGATAGAGGCTCCTTGTAGGCTGGCGATGAGTTTACGAATCCCAGCAGCGTAAATTGGATAACTACACTGGTGCACGAGCCAAGACCCGCCACAACCAATCCTCATCCTTAGGGGCGAATGGCATTCGCCCTAAATGTCACCCCCCCTTAAAGGCTGCCTTACCAATGCAAAAATGCATCAACAGCGACCCAAATCACAGCTCCGACACCGAAACTTTCGTATGACTTGTTGTTTTTTTGTACATCTCCTAGAGTGTTTTTTGCTGGTTTGCTCGCTTAATTAACAATAGGAGGTTTGTTGTTTATATAGAGAGTTGATCGGCACTACAAAATGGAAATCTAAGGAGAAAGTTTATGAAAAAACTATTAGTAGGAAGCTTAATAGCGTCATCTCTCGCTATTTTAAGTGGTTGTGGGGCTGATGGAAGAGTGACAGGTGGCGGCACCATGCACTCAGCCGGCGGCGATGGAAAAACCGTCTTCACAATCAATGCCAGCCGATGTCCCGATTCCACAGGAGAAAGTGTTGTCAAAGGACAAGTTCAATTCCACGATAAAACAGCCATTGACTTCGAAGATACAGGCGGTGTCAGTTTACACGCTGACGTTACATCAGCCATGTATTGCTCAGGTGATCCAGCTGATGACAACGGTGAATACTGCTTGCAATGCCAATCTGAGGGATATTACGAAGTTGAATTTGCTTACAGCTCCCAGAACAGCCAGAACCCAGGTGAAGGCAGCGGCTTCATGTGTATCGCCGATGCTGGTTCAGGAAATGGCTTACACGGAATTGCCATCGTTCAGGTTACTTCAGGGCCCTATGACGGCTACTCCAATCTAGGTGGAGTCAGCGGCAACGTGCAAGCTCACGAATGCAACACTCAAGAGTAAAGGGAGTTTATAACATGAAATTAAATAAAATCAGTCTAGCCACTCTTGCTGCAGTAGGATTGGCTATTTCATCAGCAGCTACCGCGAACACACTGGTACACAAGCGCTTTGTAGTTGAATACTCAACGCAAAAAAAAGCGGAAGTGATTCAAACATTAAATGAAGCCGGTGCCAACATTAAATTGGAACTCGATTCGCTAAACACCATCGCCTTTGAAGTTGATTCATTGGAAACTTTGCGAAACTTACGAGCAGACTCCAATCTAAAAATCGAGATTGATCCCGTGAGAACGATAACGCCTTCAGGCTACACCAAAATTGAAGATCACGTGGACGATCCTTTAAAGTCTCACCCTTCGCTGTATGGTATTCATATGGTGCAATCCGGTGACTTTCCAACTGGAGCGGCAGCCAACCCTGCTAAAATTTGTGTGATTGACACCGGTTACGATATCACGCACGAAGATCTGCCGAAAAATGCGATGGGCTCAAATGATCTGAGTGGCCCCTGGTATGGTCCCCTGCCAGAAGATCTTCACTATCACGGCACCCACGTTGCAGGAACCATTGGAGCGATAGGTGACAATGGTATTGGTGTAACAGGTGTTATCCCAAACGTTGAAGACACCGGCGGTTTCTATATCGTTCGATACTTTGACTCAGAAGGCGGCGTTGCCTATGCCTCCGGCCTTGCTGGAGCCATTGAGGAATGTGCCAATAACGGCGCTAACGTCATCAACATGAGTTTGGGTGGCCCAGTTTATTCTAAAGTTGAAGAAAGAGCCTTTGAACGTGCTCGTAAGGCAGGTGTTTTAAATATCGCCGCCGCAGGTAACGATGGCGTTTCAACTCATAGCTACCCCGCTTCTTACGACTCAGTCATGTCAGTCGGAGCGCTCGACTCAGCCAAAGTCATTGCTGATTTCTCGCAAACCACTTCGCAAGTGGAAATATCCGCACCCGGTGTTAGCGTTGGCTCAACAGGACCCGGTGATGCATATATCATCGCCAGCGGAACCTCAATGGCAACTCCGCACGTAGTCGGTGTCGCAGCACTGGTTTGGAGTCACTATCCACACTGCTCAAACTTCGACATCCGCACCGCACTGAAAGCCTCCGCGGAAGACCTCGGCGAACCAGGCCATGACTATGCCTATGGCGCAGGACTCGTTCAAGCCAAAGCAGCTTATGATTACCTTGCAACTAACGGTTGTACAGGCAGAATCTGCAAAGGTAATGAATGCGACCCTGCAAAATAATCATACACACACCAACCTAAAGGCGGCTCTTGCCGCCTTTTTTATGAGTCGTATAGGTTAGATAAAACAAACTGAGGCGCCATTCAACAACAATCATAAACAACCCCGCTCACGTAGAGGCGAATGGCATTCGCCCAAAGAAATGATTTCCCTGGGGTAGTCCTGACTTTAGTTTGCTAGCTGAGTATTTTTGTACTTCGAGTAAGCCTCTCCAAGCGCAACCCTCAACTGTCGCAATGGCAAATACTCAACTCGATATTGGGAGAAGTGGCTTTTAGCTGAAGTAATCACATCAGATTCAGTACCCGCTATGTACAGACCATCGATCTCATCCCAAAACAAATACAAATTGGCTGGATGTTCCGAATATCCTTGATATACCAAGTGCCGACTGTCATCGCCCTCTTCCTCGATATAAATATTGTTTTGCAGTTTTCGGGAGTCGTCGCATTGAGATATGTAATGAGTAGCCTTCAAGTTTCCAGAATCGTTATAAACCACAACTTTTGCAGAAGAAACACAAGTCGTATAGGTTTTGATATGACCCTCCTCCTTTAGCTTGTAGAAGATCAGAGCAGCGCATGCAGCTATAACTAGAAGCAATATGAGGTTGAGGTGCTTTTTTATGATGGACAATATTAATTCCCTGTAATTGTTATAAGACACCACGAATAGTAGAAACCTTTACTCATAAAGTCAAAATAGTCCAATCCAGATGCGTAGGTTAGATAAGTTGAGGTATGTCATTCACGATGGGCACTTCCTTCGATCGCCCGCGAAGGTGATCAAAGGAAATGTACTCGGGTGCAAGAACCCAAATTTTGAACCTGCTCTTAAAGTCGCTGGATCCCGCGGTCAAGCCGCGGGATGACGATGTTATGCTTAAATGCTCAGCATGACACTAACCACGATGTTGCTTGGATAATGGTCGAAGGCTACACCCACCAGACTGGATTAACGGTCAAGTATTGTCATCCCGCGGCTTGACCGCGGGATCCAGTGACTTTTGTTCAAACTACAAATACCCCGTCGACCTAAGGAAGGATTACTGCGTGCTTTGTCGAACTCCTTCGGAGGTTCTCATCATTTCCTTTGACACAACGAAAAAAGGCTTCCGGTTTAAGGGAAGCCTTTTGAATAATGGCCGAATGTGACCGCCAGGGCAGGATTTGTTCCCTACAAATCTCTGCATTTCCTCCATCCTTGGAGGTCAGACGGCGGGAATGCCAGAATTGCAGGAGCATATTCTGGTGAAGGATTACAACGTTGATCCGTTCAGGTTACTCTTTCCTTCAGGCAATAAAAAACCCCGCAAAGTGCGAGGTTTCTTGAATAATGGCGCGCGTGGAAGGATTACTGCGTCGCTGCGCTCCTTGCCCTTCGGGCCGTCGTCGGCTGCGCCTCCAACGTTCAAAGCACTTCGTGCTTTGTCGAACTCCTTCGGAGGTTCTCATCATTTCCTTTGCCACAACGAAAAAAGGCTTCCGGTTTAAGGGAAGCCTTTCGAATAATGGCGCGCGTGGAAGGATTCGAACCTCCGACCGCCTGGTTCGTAGCCAGGTACTCTATCCAGCTGAGCTACACGCGCATCTCGTTGTCGGGCGGTATTATGCCACCAGACGATGATATGTCAACGGCCTTTTGTAAATTTTTCCTGAATATTTCTATTTTTAACTTAACGGTCTGTTTTATAAACAGTTTTTGGTGAAAAACAATACAAAACGTTTATAAATCAAACAGGGCTTAAATCTTACCGTTTTCTTGGGGTGACGGAAAGCCCGTCTTCAATCTCTTCGCTGGGGTTATAAATCAAGACTTCACCTTCGCTAACTCCACTCAAGACTTCGGCTTCCAGTCCGTTAATCGCCCCTATCTCCAAAGTGCGTTTTGTAGCTACGCCATCTTCTATCGCAAACGCTACCCACTGAGTGCCTTCGCGAACCATAGCAATAACTGGAACAATCAGGCTGTTCGGTTTATCAGCCAGAATAATATCGACATCCAACTGATAACCATGCCCCAGCTTTTGCCATTGCTCTGGCGGACTGGTGAAGTCGATGTAGATATTCACTCGCTGTTCTTCTATCCCAAGCGCAGTCACTTTTTTATAGGCCATAGGCTCCACTTGTCTGACGATACCTTCCAGCACGATATCACCGCCCCAACCTTCCATTCGTACTTTCTGTCCTTTAGAAAGCCGCACCGCTTCTGTGGAAATCAGCTCGACTTTGACCTCAAGCTCATTCGGATCACCAATATCCATAATCGGCTGTGCGGCATTGATAACACTGGCACTTTGTCTATAACGGGTTAACACGACGCCATTAGCAGGCGCGATAACCTGGCTACAATCGCATTTAGGCAAGAACTCAGCCAATGAAGTATCAAGTAAGGCTTGAACCCGTTCAAGCTCAGCGCGACGTAGCTGCAAGGTTGCCTGAGTCGCCTGCAATTCCTGCTGCAGGCTTTGATAGATTTTTTTCGCGGTATCATATTCCCGTTCAGAAATAGCTTCTTCCTTAAATAAATTATCAGCTCTTTCCAGATCACTTTTGGCGAAACTCAATTCATTTTGCACCTGCCTGAGTTTGGCCTGCGTCATTTCCAGTGCGGATTGGGCAGCGTGCAATTCTGCTACGGCCTGCTTTTCGCTACGAGGATCGAGCGGCTGTGATCGTAAGGGTTCAATTTCCGCGACCACAGTTTCATTGGCTACAACAGGATCTCCAACCTCCAATTCAACACGCCGCAAATAGCCGGTTATTGGAGCCGATACCTGATAAACATGCTTAACCTTGGTTTCGCCAACCTCTGAAACCACCTCATAAAATTGCCCTTTAGTCACCTTTACCGTCTCAACTTCGCTAGCTCTCGGCCACAAGCCATACGCCAACAAAGCAACTAGAACAGCAGCCAGCAGTATCCATAATGTAAAACGCTTATTAATGCCCATGAACAATTATTCCTTGGTCTTTAAAACTTCGATGAGATCGAGATTATGAATTCGTTTTGCAACAAATAGCGCAGACATAACCGAAGCGACAATCGCCACAATAACGGCGTAGCTATAGGTGTGCGGATAAATAATAATCGGGATTCTGAACAGTTCAGTCTCCAGAGCATAACCCAGCAAATGAGTCAGCCCCCAACCCACAAAACAACCTAGCGCCAAACCTATCAAGGTTAGCAACCCAATCTCACATAATAAAATATAGGAGGTTTCACCTTTAGTAAAACCCAGAACTCGCAGAGTCGCCAGCTCGCGCCCTCTTTCCGACAAAGATATTCGAATCATGTTGTAGGAAACGCCGAATACCAATATTGACGAAAGCACAATAAAGATAAAAATAAACACCAGCATACTCTCGGCAACCGTGTCGTTAAAAGCATCCAGCGAGGCTTTTTTGGTTACTAAGGCGGTGATGGCCGGTGACTCTTTAACAGCAGTGTAAAACGCCTGCGAAGCATTCGGGTCAACCACCAGGTTCAGCATAAAATATTGCCCGACCTCGCCCAGCTCACGATTAAGAGATTCAAGATTCATATAGGCAGGCATGCCCATAAAAGTATCGAAGATACCAGCTACCGCAAAGTCGCGACGCAATCCCGTCTTATCCAGAAACTCAACATAAACCCGATCGCCCACCGCCACATTCAACTTCTCCGCCAGCAAGCTTCCAATCACCATCCCCTCTTCCGGCAAGGAGATAACTTTTTGTGAATAGTTGTCATAAATGGGCTGCAAAGTAGCATCCGAGCGAATGCCCGTAATCGCGCCTCTGTGACTCTTGGTGCCATTGATAAACTCAACGGAAACATAGCGTATCGGCTCAGCCTCAAGAACGCCCGGCAATCGTTTAACCTGATGGAACGCCTGCTGTTTTTGATTCTGATAAAAAGCCATCGTCATATCTTGTCGCTGCGCATCATTAAAGAAAGACACACCCAGAAACTTAATCGCATCAAACATCTGGATACCGAGAACCATCAGGCCCACAGCAAAGGAAATTCCGATAACGGTGAAACTTGCTCGCAATGGCTTACGAATGATCTGCCGAATGGCTATCCGGGTCGGTTGATCGAGCCAATGCTTGATACGCGAAGTGTCGATAAAGCTTCTGTGATAAACATCAGGACTGGGCGGCACCATAGCAACAGCCGGTGGCAATTTAACCACCTTGGCGATCGAGCCGATGATACCGGACAGTGCAGCAATAACACTGATGCCGGTACTGATAACAAACGATGATATGGAAAAGTCATAGACAAGAACTGGGAAGCGGAAAAACTCCGCATAGACTTTGGTATTGGCCTGGCCAAGATAAGCACCCGCAATTAAGCCAATCACAGCACCCACCAGACACATCACCAAAACCATCCTGAAATAATGCATCCCCACCTGCAGATTGCTATAGCCAAATGCTTTTATTAAACCAATCTGCTCGCGCTCGTTGGTGATCATTCGACTCAACACCATGTTCGTCAGAAATGCAGAAACCAACAGGAATATGGCAGGGAAAATTGTCGAGGTGGTTTTGAGCTGCTCAATTTCATTGTTCACAAACCAATAGGACATCTGGTCATCGCGCAGATAAGAGTTTCTGCCGCCATAAGGCTCCAGCACCATATCAATCTGCTTGAGCAATGCCTGATGATCAGCCTTGGCATCAAACTTAAAAGTCGCATCATTAAATGCGCCTTTCAGATCAAAAGCCGCCTCGAGCGAACTCTGCCCTGCCCACAAGACCCCGTAACGTTTGTTATCCGGCATCAAGGAACCCGGACTCATGGCGTAAATATATTCAGGGCTTAAAGCAATGCCGACAATCGTGAAGTAACGTTTTTTACCATTCATCACCGCCGGCAATTTATCGCCCAACTTCAAGTTGTGCGCTTCGGCAAAAGGCTCATTCACAATCACCTCGTCAGAAGCACCCGGAGCAATCCAGCGCCCTTCGCGCATGGCCAGTTGATTAAGTCGTGGTTGCCCGTGATCCGGAATTGAGGTCAACATGCCCATAACCGGCTCATTGAAATCCGGCATATCCAGACTGGCGTATTTCTTAATTCGGGTTTCGACTAAGCTGATACCCTCAATCGCTTCTAAACGCTGTTTAACCGTATTGGGAACACGCACAGCGCTGACAAAAGCATCCGCAAACTGATAATCGGAATAATATTGTTCGGAGGTTTTCTGAAGTGATTCAAGCGTGGTCAACGCCATGCTCAAGGTAGCAATACCCGATGCAATAACCAAAGCCACAGCGATGACCTGGCCTTTGACATGCCATAAGTCACGCAGCAGTTTCAGATTCAGGGCGCGCATATCACCACTTTAACTCGTTGGGAGACAGACGATTTGAATTAGAATGGATATCAGAAACTTTGCCATCGCGAAGCGTCACCACACGATCGGCAATGCCACCCACCGAAGTGTTATGGGTAATCACAACAGTCGCAGTGCCGAGCTCGCGGTTGACCTGCTCAATCGCTTCCAGCACTAAAATACCGGTCTGATGATCCAGCGCTCCTGTCGGCTCATCACATAATAAAATTTCAGGCTGCTTGGCAATCGCCCTGGCGATAGCCACCCTCTGCTGCTCACCGCCGGAAAGCTGCGCCGGGAAATGATCCTTTCTGGGTAATAAACCAACCAGATCCAATGCTTCTTCAGGCTTAATGGGGTTTTTAGCAATCTCAGTCACCAAAGCGACATTTTCTAAAGCAGTAAGGCTCGGAATTAAATTGTAGAACTGAAACACAAAGCCGACATGTTCGCGACGAAAGTTGGTCAACATTCCCTTGCTTTGCGAGCTTATCAAGCGATCCTTAAAATACACCTCGCCCGAAGTGGCATCATCCAATCCGCCCAGAATATTAAGCAAGGTCGATTTACCGCTACCCGACTGCCCCAGCAAAACCACCATCTCATGCTCATACACCTCAAAATCAACGCCATCCAGCGCCTTAACCTCAACCTCACCCGTCTTATAGACCTTAGTCAGATTGTGCGCATGCAACACAGGCTTCGACTCAGTTGAAGCTGAGACACCTGTTTCTTCTTTCGTAGTTATGATTTCCGACAAGCTCAGATCCCTGATTAAAAAACAAACACCCTATGTTTCATAGTAAGAATCGAGCGGAGAGATAGCAATAGAATTTTAAAAGGAGTGGAGATTAGATGATTTATGTCAGTTGGTGACACGCGCAATACACACAGATTCAAGCCTGCATGCATCACGCGAACGACGAATTAATTCGTACTATACATTCATAATTTGCGGCCTACCGACACTGCATAGAAACATACCCATCCCCATCAGCATCTAAATCGCCAACGGTTCTAGGGTTACAATCTTCATCAATGCCTTGCGAATCGCAGATTTCCTTATTGCCTGGGTTGCGATTTGGGTTGTTGTCATCACAATCATCACCGCCACAGTGCATGGCTTTGTACCCGTCTCCATCCTTATCTTCACATGGCTTTTTACAACTCTTTTCCCTTTCAAAGCATAAGCCGCTTTCACAAGGAGGTTCCCCCGGTACGCAGGTGCCGTTTCCAGCAGGTGACATGACACGATATCTGCCATCCGTACGGCAAACTTCTTCACCGTTGCAGAAAATACCATCAGAGCAGTCAGCATTGGTGTTGCAACGATTTCGATTACGCTCTGCTGCTTCTTTCTCAAGGTAGAGGTTATAGGCCTTAGTATTAACACAGGCGCATATATCAAACCTCATTTTACGGTTCCACCGCTGTAATTCGGTTTCACCTTTACCGCAACGGCAGCGCTCGACCTGACAGCCATAGCCTGACTTTTCTTCGTAGGCCGCACAAAACTTTTTTGCATCAGACTCAGCGTTAGCATGGGCAGGCATCGATACGAACAAAAATGAAGCGAGTAGCCAAAAACTCACAATGCCTAGCGTAGATAGTAACGATATTAGTGCTTTATTCATCTGTCCCTCTCCTTATTTCGATCCATCGCAATTTTCATCAATGCCATTATTCGGAATATCTTCGGCACCGGGATGGATTGACGAGCTTCGATCATTACAGTCGCCTTTCCGCTCAGAGTATCCATCTGGCAGGCTGCAAGCATAATAAACTTTCGAAGCATCGCCCCAAAGATCTGAGTCGGCATCAAGGTAATAAGTCCGTGACACACCTTCATCAACATCCCCATTACAATTATTATCTACACCATCACAGACTTCCTGAGCACCAATATTGATGTCACGTCTCGAGTCATCGCAATCATAGGTAGCTGTATCAAACTTATTGTTTTGGCTCGCTAAAGTCGTATTCGCTCGCGCTTTTTGTTTAACGACTTGAGATTTAAGCTTTTGATGGTCTTGCAGTTTTTTCTGATACTCAATATCAGAAAGCATTTTGACTTTCTTGATGTTCTTTATGGTATTAGGGTTGATCGAAACAGTTGGCTTGGTTTTTAGCTGCACATTCTTTACTTCCTGCGCGGCATCAGTAGAACCCGATGCAAGAATAAGCGCGAAAGCTGCAACTATGCATAGATAGCAAGAAAACTTAGGTTTCATCCTGTTCTCCCTCAGTTTGTTAATTCCCGTCAATAAAGCTAGCATAAATGCATTAACCCTGCTCAAACCACCGTCACACTAATTTCATCGAGATACATGATGCTTAGGGCTCACAAAGAGGTGCCTAACAAAGCTATGTCCATTAACAATGTTACGGCATACAGACTCCAGAACAATTAAATCTTGAGAAAGCTTATAAATTCACGGCATAAAAAAACCTGCTGGAGCAGGTTTGAAGGATTAAGTTTATGGGTGTCCAATATTTTAGGTTGGTTGATTTATGTTAGTTGGGGGGTAGCTCCAACATAACCTTCGCCTCGGAGGAGTGAAGGTGATTGCATTCCTAGGAACCAAAATCCTTCAGCAAATGTTTGCCGCTCAATATCACACCCTCCTGATTATAGAAGTTAAAATCGTACGTGGGTGCATATACTTGTTTATAAAAGAAGTTAAGTAGCTTTGAATTAAGATTAGCGACGAGAGTCCTCGGCGCATCAATGACACCATCAGACCCTTGAAACTCACCAATAAGAGCCACTCCTTTAGATACAGGAAAATATACTTGTGTTTCTTTTAGACCAAAACCCGGGTTATGTTTATAAAAAGGCGGAATCCTGGCTGGATCTTTCCAAGTTAGATTCACAGGATTGTCAGTAGTGATAAATGGACCAGACTCATCTTTCGCTTTCAAGATTAACCAGTTTCTCCTTTCTAAATATGGGAGAATAGCTTCAAACTGAACAAACTCCATGTGAATGTGATGCTCTCGAGCCACTTCAATACTATATGCTTTGCTCTCGTGAAAGGCCTTAACTTCTTCGTAAGTGATACTGTCATTTACTTCTTGGCCACTTTCTTTCATTTGCAGGACTTGGGACTCCCATCGCTCCTTACTTTCCAAAGACAGATCCATAACTCTTGTGATAATTTCAGCCTCAAATGAACGCATGTGCTCTCTTCTTTCTGGCGAGCGAACAGCCAAAAGAGCTATTAACGCTAGTGTAACCTCACGTATCTCTCCATCAAATGCCACGCCTTTATCCAATTTTTTTAATGCAGTTGCAGCTTCACGTTCAAATTCAGCTAAGGACATCTCCAATACATTTGGGTGCACTCCTTCTACATCTATTCGATTAAAGTCTCTTATACCACCAACATTTCTGGGTTTTGTTTCAAAATATCTCCTCTGACGGAAATCTATTATAGACAATTTTGATTTTTTGCTACCACCTTTAGTGAAGCCTTTTAAATAGCATTGAGACAAATAATGGTGATGCCGTGCGGTCATATTTTTCCCTATAGTTAATGATGTCAGACTCTGACCTATAATTCTCATTTGAACGCTTAAAACCCATACACTATACTAACAACAATACCGCTTGCTAAAAAATCAGCACTGTACATTTAATTCGAAAATAGATTCAGTGTAATGGAAGAAGCAAGTTAAATAGAAATTACTGATTCTATTTTTAATACCTCATTATAATGTATTAAAGCCTAATCAACTGCGCTTTAAAAGGAATAGTATGATATTGACAATTATTTTTTTAAGTAACGGCAAGGTTTTTTGCGACCCCTCACAGGTTGACTTGAGCAAACTTTCCTCTTTCAAAGATTTCTGTAAAGTATTAGACCGATCTGCCGTCATTATAGAAGAGATGCATAATAAGCAAGTAGACCACTACTTGTTCTTTGTCGATGACCGCCAAATAGAAGCAGCAGCTATAAAAAAATACTTTAAGCCCGAGTGGAGCTGGTCAGCGGGGCTTCAGGTTGGCTTCTTTGCTTGGATTCTGGCATTTATACCATCAGCATTGATTTCTGAATATGCTGACATCCCCATTAATCACTCTGTGTTCGGTTGGTTAGCAGGAGGAATTTCTATTATTGCTGGCATTTGGGCAGCCCGGAATCTTGGAGGGAAGTTATAAATATTTAGTATTTATAATTTTGGAATCATAAATCATGTTTAATTGCTTTTAGCTCATAAGAAAGTATAGAAAGTATTGGACACCCACAAACTACAGACATAAAAAAACCTGCCGAGGCAGGTTTAAGCAATCTAATAGCAGAATTAATTACAGTTACTTCAGTAGAACTTTGATTTCGTCGTCACCATATTTAATAACGTCACCGGACATGATTTTCTTTCGTTTTCTCTTTTCTATTTCGCCGTTGACTAAAACCTGACCGTCATCGATTACAGCTTTTGCCTCACCGCCACTACTTACAATACCTTCGAACTTTAGTATTTTATAGAGCTCAACAGGCTCTTTTGTAATTTCTACTATCTTCACTGCAATCCTCCCCTTATGTAACTACAGTAAATGGGGTCAGAGTACATTTTTATTCTTCTTCGGTCTACTTACACTCAATTAATATACTCTGATCCCATTAATTACTGCTCAAACCACCGTCACAGTAATTTCATAGAAATACATGATGCTTAGGGCTCACAAGGTCTACGGCATACACCTTCCAGGTCTATTAAAGCTCGTCTTAGCTTATAAATTCACGGCATAAAAAAACCTGCCGGAGCAGGTTTGAAGGTTAAAGTTTGTGGATGTCGATACTTTGCTTAATAATTTACTCTGACCCCATTAATCTTCCGTCAATAAAGCTAGCATAAATGCATTAAGTCTGCTCAAACCACCGTCACACTAATTTCATCGAAATACATGACCATTAGGGATCACAGGCTTTACGGCATACACCTTCCAGGTCAGTTAAACCTCACAGAAGCTTATAAACTCACGGCACAAAAAAACCTGCCGGAGCAGGTTTGAAGGTTCTAAAGTATGTGGGTGTCGATACTTTGCTTAATAATTTACTCTGACCCTATTAATTCATAGAAAAACAATTTTCCAAGGCTTACCATTTGCCTTTGCAGAATCGTTGATATTTTTTTCGATGTTTTTCAAACCATGTATAGTGAATTTAAAGTCGATTTCAATACCATTTTCATACGTTATTTCCGCCTCAGGTAATGAATTATCCAAATAACTATAAGATATTCCGTGTTTTTTTCCTAAGCGATATGGAACTTCAACCTCAATAAGGTTGTTATCTATGCGCACATATCTAAGTGGTCCATCTTTGATGCCATCATTATTTTCGCACCATTCAGCTCGAATGTTCTGCTCTTTGACCTCTTTAATCTTAAGGTGGCCATTGTTTGGACATTGGAGTTCAGTCGCATAAGAAAGGACTTGTAACGTAAGGATAAACATAAATATGAGATAACGCATAAAAGACTCTAGTTGTAGTTAATGTACTCTGGACCCCATTAATTTGCCGGTTGTTTGATTTATGTCAGTTTGGGGCAGTGTTATGAAGCCATGCCTCAAGCAAGTTATTAGCCTGCTCCATATCAGGAGCAACAAATCCTAAGCCTCTTAACTTGTCTCCTTCTGAAACATATATTAAGTGCAATCCTTTAGGTCTTTTGCCTTCTCGAGTTGTGTAAACATCAACTGTATAAAGACTCTCGGCATAACTATTCACCTTCTGAAAGATTAGTTCGTCATCACTATCCTTAAAAACTGAAATAGTTGGCAAGGAACCATTACCACGTGGTATCCAAATCTCATGAAATTTGAATTCCCCACCACCTTTTAACTTTATGAAATTAAAGTTAGTTAAGTCCGACTCTATAAATTCAGACCCGATACAATATTCTTTTTCAAATACTGGATAGCATGATTTGTTTTTACAACCATAGGAAAAGATAGCGGATGTGAATAATAAAAGTATAGCGATAAGCTTTTTCATTTTATCTCTTTAAGTCAAAAGGGCTTAGCTGAAGTTTATGGGTGTCCAATACATCACTAACTCAATTAATTTACTCTGACCCCATTAATTTCCAGAGTCCTGTCATTTCAATATCTGGCTCTACAAATTATTAATGATGTTGGGCTCAGGTGCTCGAATAAAGCTTGGCTACAGGCAATTTCATTAGTTAAGGAAAAACTGTACTATGAGCTTTAAGAAATTCGTGGGGATCCGTCAGACTCTGACCCCATTAATTTACCCCATTAATTTTAAAACTTAAACCCTGTTGCTTTAATCGGAATGCTACCGATACCGCTCGTACTTATATGATCTTTCAAGTCTGAGTATACTTCAGTAGCAAAATTATAAAACTCTTGATGAAACTCATCATCATCGGAACAGTTAGTTGATTCAGCGAAGCACTTAGCCGCTGAAAACAGCTTTGATATGGCAATGACCATTATCATTTGCTTTAAACCCACAGCACCTTCCCTAGTATCTGGCAAAGGGATAACTGCAAACTGGCCTTTTGTGTTCATAGCGTGACTTGTTTCGTCTTTTATTTGTTGCAGAGTAGGATGCTTCATTTTGCACAAAAGTTTATAGTTGTAATAACAAAGCCTCCAAGCTTGTTCAAAGTCTTTGCCACTTGGAGGTTTGCTTTTTATTTCACCAAATAAATCTCTTTGTGCAGCCATCTTGGATAGCCGTTGAGGCTTCCATGGAACATCACCATTTTTATCGGCAAGAATTTCTTCGGCTAAATCATCTCTGCCGCTAATACAATTTACTACAAGAGCATTTTCATAAAGAGAGGACGCAACACATGCAGCTTGATACGGATAACCCCAATTAATAAGTAACCAAACCCCTCTGAAGTCACTCATTACTCTCTTTAGAAAAGCCGCAGCCAATTTAAGAGATTTACTGCCAGATTCTTCGCCTTTTAAAAATGGTGCTTTAATAGCAAGATTCATACATTTTTCGGCAAGCTCATCCCAAGGCTTTAAGGCGTGGTGATTTTTATCAATTGCATGAACCTCTAGCTGAGCAAGGTAATTCCAATAATGATCTGGCCAATTGTCTGGTGTAATATCCATTTTTTGAAAGTCCCTTAAACCACTCTAGGCCACATAACGCCGTTATAACCAGCGCAGCTTTGCTGCGTCCGGCGCCGAAGGCGCGTAGTTGATAACTTTGTTATAAGAACTACTCTCCAGTTCTAATCGTTTTGAGAAGCTTAGGAATATCTTCGTGTTCTTCATACCAAATAATACCGACACCAAAAGACAGGGCATCATTCTCTTCGAACTTTTCCATTAGCTGGATTAGTTCTTCAACAACCTCATCCAGCCCTAATTGAGAACGCGACTTTTCATCTAGTATTTCTTTGTTTTCTTCTAGAATTTTTACTAAGCGCTCTTTGACAAAAGAGCTTTTATATCGTTTTTTCAGACAATAGTGATGAATATTATCGTCTCCGCGTTCATTTCTTGAGATGTCTAGCAACCGCCTAAGATTTGGATCTGAAAATGATAAACCTATAAATATGCAATTATGGTCTTTAAACTTATTAATTTGAATCAAATTGCTCCAGCCGTAAACATCATTATACTGCTGGTGATATCCATCTTCTCCCAATACAACTCTGTTTTTTGAAGTCAGCTTGCCATCTTGCGGTAAGTAGCCGTGTACATGGTAAATAGGGAGTTCATGACGCTTATTTTTCATTCCTCGGCTATATATGGGAGCAAAAGGAATATCAACGTCGATATTACTTAGGCACTTTTCGATCATATCATCGTAATTATATGTAATTATTGAGTCTAAGTTAGGGCTTCTCCCAGCAGCAATACAGAACTGTCGAACTTCTTTTAATAGCTCAGAATCTTTCTGAGATTTTAGTTCTGAGTACAAACCATCCCTTATCGCATTTTCAAATGCTAAAGTAGAACGAGGATTTTTCTTTCTAAAGTAATTATGAAGATACCTAGCTGTGATAAGTGAGTTTGGTTCAAAAATACTTGAGAAAGTTCTAGCCAACACCCCAGCTTTCTCTTCCGCACTACCATTATCAGCCTCTTCATCTTCATTTTTTATTGTTATCAATAACAATTTTTGAAGGAGTGTATTCCAATCTGGTAGTCCATACGCAGCAGAAGCTCCAGCTCCTAACACCATCACCAAACTTTCGTTTCTATACCAATCAGAAATCTGGCTAAGCTTCTGCTTCTGTGTTTTTTCCGACCTTCCTGGCAAAAACAGAGATGACTCAAAGTTGCTGGACAAACCTAGCTTGGCAATCTTTTTGAGCAGCTCTCCAGCCAATGTGACTTCTACTGACACTCGAAATTCCTTTAGTTCTTATAACATTATATTACCGGGCATCACCGATAACCTTTTGATTTAAAATGATTTATTTTTAATGCCCATTTTTCAGACTAATACCATATAAAACGGAACATTTCTGTTCTGGTATCTCTTTTGAGAGCATATGGGGTCAGAGTACATTTCAATACCAAGCCCATCATAAATATTCAATTAATTTACTCTGACCCCATTAATTCGCATTAATTCCCATATTAATTCCCATATTAATTTTTAGCAAAATTGAGGGTGCTAAAAATAAAAGGTGATAATATTAAAATAACTTTATGCATAATCCCGCCGCTAGTTAAAAGATGCTTTACAGGTCGGACAAACCTTAGATTCCTTGTTTTGCAGTTTATTTCCACAATTAGTACAAACTGAATAAACCGCCATACTTGAGCCAATCAACAAGAATAAAAATCCTACGAATAAACCTATGGGAAACCAGAAGAACATTAGTGCAATTCCAGCAGCCTGAACCAAAGCACCAACTCCAGCAAACTCTGACTTACGTCTCTTCTTAGCTTTTATTGGTTCTTCCGACATATTTCCTCCTTAATTTAATTTGTATTCCATCTTCGACACCAATGTTCTGAAACTTCTGAACATTTACAAACTTATAAGTTAAATGGGTCAGAGTACCTTTCAATACCACCCCATCATAACCATTAAATTAATTTACTCTGACCCCACTAATTTTTAATTTTCATTCAGCAAGCTCCCGCCTGTTTTGCCCCGTAGGTTGCTTGGCTCTTTGTGTACTTATCTCCATAACTAGATGAAAGCTGCTCAATGAGGCCTTTGCACGAGAAACCCTGAATGCTTAGGTATTGTTTCGCAGACCTTACCGCTTGCTTATTCCAATCAATGTTCATGCTATCGACAGCTACAGTTGCATCAGAAACGTTATAACCATCTCCATAGTCTGACGATAGTTGCTCAATAAGTCCGTTGCGTGAGAAACCTTGGACGCTGATGTATTGCTGGGCAGACCTGACGGCATTTTTTTGAGGGCCTGTTAAACTATTGCCCCACGTAGGCGCGGTAGCAAAAAAAACTGCAATCAGTGCTAACTTCAAAAAATTCATACTAAGTTCTCCATGAAAACTAATTCTTGCATCCGTTTTTCGCACATGTGATTTTTTGTGAACTAGAAACCCAATGGTCTGGATGTTCCTTAGTATCAAAACCACAACCAGTTTTACCGCCTTTAGTACCTTTATGAATTTCATTTGTTGGTATATGTTTTACAGCCATATTGAATCTCTCCTTAAGGTCTTGTCGTTGAGCCTGGTATCTCTTCTAAGATCTCAGCTTCACTACTCTTTTGTGAAATAGCTCACACCTTATAATAGTTAGGTTTTTTGGTATTGCAATGATTTTATTGTTTGAATTTTAATCGACCAATTATCCAAACGATAAATTACGGGCATAAAAAAACCTGCCAAAGCAGGTTTAAGTAGTCTAATAGCAGAATTAAATATGGTTATTTCAGTAGAACTTTGAATTCGTTGTTCATAAACTCAATAACATCACCTGACATTATTTTCTTTCGTTTTCTCTTCTCTATCTCACCGTTGACTAAAACCTGACCGTCATCGATTACAGCTTTTGCCTCACCGCCACTACTTACAATACCTTCGAACTTTAGTATTTTATAGAGCTCAACCGGCTCTTTTGTAATTTCTACTACCTTCACTGCAATATCCCCTTCTGTACCAATAAATGGCATTACATCATATTAACGGACAACACTGCATAAGAATTCATGACTACCGAATGTTTAATATACTCATTACTATTCATTTGACCATATTTCTTGGACTTTAAGAGCTTCATTTTGATAACTGTTATCTTCAAGTTGTTCTGCATAATTTAATATGGTGTACTCCACAAAAGCTTTAATTAGCTCACGTTGCTCTGAGTTACATGCCATATACAATTCATTGCCTTTTCCGTCTGCTTCAAGATGAAACAAGAACTGACCAAAATAGAACTCATTATTCATTGTTTCTAAACTCAAACGTATTAGAGACGGCATATAGTATTTCTTGCCCTCTGCTGTGGCAAAACATAATGGATCCCAGCCAGGATTTCCTAACTCATCGAGACTGATAGTATCAATAGTAGAATTGAGCAGTGTTTGGTCGTGCTCTTCACATTCATCACAGTGTTTATAATCAGTAAAATGCCTGGGCTTTTCCATATGGAATAACCGTTTTGCTTCTTCTATCCAATCCATGCTCTATTTACTCATAACATTTCAACAAATGGCTGACGCCTAGTCCTATTACTGCTTGCTTGACCTTACATAGCTATTGATTTTGCCATGTTGTTTAAGCGAATCTAAATAATCTGATGTAATACCACCTGATGCCCATGTACATTCAGGATCAAGGTTGTCACAGCCGATAAATACTCTTTCACCTTTTTTAGAAATTTGTATGTGGATAATTCCCTCTTGATGGTGCAATAGCTCTTTTTCTTTAATGAGCTCAAGTATTTTTTTAGAGCTTTCAGTTGTTAGGGGAATTATATAAAAGTTAAGTTTTGGCCAAGATGTTTGACGTGGCAATATATCAGTAGCCTCACAAACTATATTGTCGAAATGATTGAAGTTATCAACTAGTTCGTAACCCTCAAAAGAAATATATGAGTCTTCACTTGAATAAAAGTCCATAATCTCTTTAAGAGCATTAACTTTATCCTTAATATCGATCATGTACATAAATTAAGCAACATTACGAATCTGTTAGACATCGAGCAACCTTACGCCACAAATATCTGTGAGGTCAATTAAACCTTTGAAGCTCACAAATTACAGACATAAAAAAACCTGCCGGAGCAGGTTTAAAGAAACTCTTTTGAGGGAGGGATTATAAAATACAAGCGACCGTAGGGAGTCCCCTTGCGGGATATTTTACCCTTCGGGCCAGCGTCGCCTTGCTCCGCTGTTCAAAATCGTTCCAGACGATTTTGTCGAACCTAAAGGTTCTCATCCTTCCTTCTATTATTTTAAATTGGATTTGAAAACCCAATTTAAAATAATGGCGGTGAGGGAGGGATTCGAACCCTCGATACCGGATTAGGGTATACTCCCTTAGCAGGGGAGCGCCTTCAGCCGCTCGGCCACCTCACCTTTAGTGCGGACGGAATGTTACCTTATTTAAGATAAATTGCAACACTCCTTTTCCACTTTTTTAATAATATTCGTTATCGTCTGATGAGCCGCCTTGATAACCTTCCATTTGCTTCTCATGTTGAATGCGCAAATAGATTTCTTCGCGGTGTACAGCAACTTCTTTAGGTGCGTTGATACCGATGCGAACTTGATTACCTTTAACGCCTAGAACAGTTACGGTGATTTCATCACCAATCATAAGTGTCTCACCGACACGACGGGTTAAGATTAACATTCCAATCTCCTACATTTCCTGTAGCTCAGAAACTCGGCAATCATTGCTTATTCCTTCGCCATCTACAAATCGACTGTATAGTTTACATACAAAGTTGAAGCGACGGATTCTATCAATATTCCTCGCGCAACTCTACTTTTTTGTGAGTGGACTCACAAAGTTACCTAACTAGGATAATCGGTTACAGTTTAATTGTATAGCTAAAGGCCTTGAGATTAAGGCGCTCTAGCTTAATCGTTCTGTAACCCAGGGCTTTACGCTATCCAGTGCTGCTGGCAGTGCTGCCGGGTCTTTACCGCCTGCTTGCGCCATGTCTGGGCGGCCACCGCCCTTGCCGCCTACTTGCGACGCGACCATATTGACCAGCTCTCCTGCTTTAACCTTGCCGGTTAAGTCTTTGCTGACGCCGACAATAATGCTGACTTTGTCTTCTTCAGCGATGCCTAACACCACGATACTGCTGCCCAGCTTGTTTTTGAGCTGGTCTTGGATTTCACGCAGTGCTTTAGCTTCAACACCTTCTAATTTAGTGACCAGTAACTTAACGCCATTAATCTCTTCGGCCTGGCTGGCAAGATCGCTGCCTTGCGATGAGGCTAATTTGCTCTGCAGGGCTTCGATGGTCTTCTCGAGCTGGCGACTCTTGTCCATGAGTTGGTTTACTTTTTCAGCTACCTGCGAAGGTTCTGATTTGAGTAACTTACCAATCGATTGCAAGCTGGCTTCGGTGGACTGCATCCAGTTAACTGCGCCCGCGCCTGTGGTCGCTTCGATGCGACGAACTCCAGCTGCGATGCCGGACTCGGATAGAATTTTGAAAGCGCCGATATCACCAGTGCGTTTAACGTGTGTACCGCCGCATAGCTCAACCGAGAATGGCGACATGGTGAGAACTCGCACTTCATCGCCATACTTTTCGCCGAATAAGGCCATTGCGCCGTGTTCTTTGGCTTCGTCCATCGACATGGTCTCGGCTTGAACTTGATGATTTTCGTAAATCTTCTGATTGACCAGGGCTTCTATCTGGCGAAGCTGTTTCTGCGTCACTGGCTCTGGATTGGAAAAGTCAAAACGCAAACGCTCTGGGCCTACCAATGAGCCTTTCTGGGTTACATGCGTGCCAAGAATGTTGCGCAGCGCAGCATGGAGTAAGTGAGTGGCTGAGTGATTACGCATGGTGTGTTGACGACGTTCTGCATCAACAAAAGCCTGTAGCTCAGACTCATTGGAGATTGAGCCTTTTTCCATGTAACCAATGTGCGCAATGGCGTCGCCAATTTTCTGTGTATCTTCAACTTTGAAGCTAGCGCCACAGCCCATCAACTGACCGGTATCGCCTACCTGTCCACCTGCTTCTGCGTAAAACGGCGTTTTCGCTAAAATGACAACGCCCTTCTCGCCTTCTTCCAGACGCTCGACTTCCTGCTCGCCTTGAAGCAAACGGGTAACGATCACATTCTGATTGGTGTAGTCATAACCGGTGAATTCTGAACGCTCATCGATACTGAAGTTATCGTTGTAATCAGTACCGAAGTTACTGGCGGCTCGCGCACGTTCACGCTGCTCGTTCATGGCTTTCTCGAAACCATCCCAATCAACTTCCAGCCCTTTTTCGCGCGCGATATCAGCGGTTAAATCTTGTGGGAAGCCATAAGTGTCATAGAGCTTGAATACCGTTTCGCCAGAAATGGTTTTGCCATTGTTGGCAACAAGGTCAGCGATATCCTGATCAAGGATCTGCATACCTTTATCTAAAGTACGCGCAAAGGCTTCTTCTTCTTTCGCCAATACTTTTTCAATTAAGTCTTTGTGCTCAACCAGGCCTGGATAAGCATCGCCCATCACATCAAGTAATGGTTGAATCAGTTTGGCAAAGAAAATGCCTTTAGCGCCCAACTGATGGCCATGACGTACCGCACGTCGCACGATACGGCGCAATACATAACCACGACCTTCGTTGCTTGGCACAATGCCATCCAGCACTAGAAATGCGCAAGAGCGAATATGGTCGGCGATGACACGCAATGATTTGTTATCAAGGTCTTTGACCTTTAACAGATCGGCAGTTGATTTGATGAGATGTTGGAACAGGTCGATTTCATAGTTACTGTGAACGCCCTGCAAGATTGCAGCAATACGCTCAAGCCCCATACCGGTATCAACCGATGGTTTTGGTAATCGCTCCATGGTGCCGTCTTTGTGACGGTTGAACTGCATGAATACCAGATTCCAGATTTCGATAAAACGATCACCGTCTTCTTCAGGCGTTCCCGGAGGGCCGCCCCAGATGTCTTCACCATGATCATAGAAGACTTCGGTACAAGGACCGCAAGGACCAGTATCGCCCATCGCCCAGAAGTTATCGGACGCGTAACGCTCGCCTTTGTTATCGCCGATACGGCTGATGCGATCCGCTGGGAAACCGATATCATTGACCCAGATATCAAAAGCTTCGTCGTCTTCTTCGTAAACGGTGACCCACAGCTTTTCTTTAGGCAGTTTGAATTCTTCAGTTAGCAGCTCCCAGCAATAGGCAATCGCTTCTTTCTTGAAGTAATCGCCAAAGCTGAAGTTTCCGAGCATTTCAAAGAAGGTGTGATGACGCGCGGTATAACCGACATTTTCCAAATCGTTATGTTTACCACCGGCGCGAACACAGCGTTGTGATGAGGTTGCGCGGGTGTAGCTACGCTTATCAATGCCTAGAAAGCAATCTTTGAACTGCACCATGCCTGCATTGGTAAATAGCAATGTGGGATCGTTGGCGGGAATCAGAGGGCTGCTATCAACGATGTGATGGCCCTTGTTTTCAAAGAACGATAAAAAAGCGTTACGAATTTGGTTAGTTGTCATACTCACGGTGATAACCTATTACCTTATTTGATACTTTAATTTATTTTCTTAACTATTTGAAAGTTAAGCTATTCGTCTTCCTCAATTGAGGCGCGAGATAAAATTCGGTTGATGATGTCGAAATCAAAACCGCGGTACTGCATGAAACGCGCCTGTTTGGCTTTTAGTTTCAGGTCATTACCGGGCAGTTGATTATATTTCTTTTGCCAGATTGATAAAGCGGTTTTATACCAATCTATGTCCATTTCTTCGAATAACAAGCTGATCTGATGTTCATCAATGCCCTTTTTCTTGAGCTCCTGTTGAATTCGAAGTGGCCCATAGCCAGTTTCGACGCGCACCCGCAGGAAGCTTTTGGCGAAACGCTGGTCACTTTGCAGGTTCCGTTCAGCCAGTCGATCCAGATAGGCTTCGACCTCTTCGCCTTCGAATCCACGAACTTTCAGCTTATCCAAAAGCTCACGCCGGGAATGTTCCCGGCGTGCTAGTAAGTCCATTGCGATAATTTTGTAATCGCGTTTTGGCTTTTCTTTCTTCATTCAGTGCTGTGAAAAAATGCAGTAAAAGTTAGGCTTCAACTTCCGGCGCATCTTCATCAGCTTCATCAGCAGGCTTTTTCGCGGTTACCAATAACTCTGAGCGAAGTTTAGCTTCAATTTCTTCCTTAATATCTACATTATCTTTCAGGAACTGAATAACATTCTGTTTACCCTGGCCAATCTTGTTGCCATTGTATGAATACCAGGCGCCAGACTTTTCAACCATGTCATGCTTAACGCCCCAGTCAAGAATCTCACCTTCTAGTGAAGTACCTTCACCATAAAGGATCTGGAATTCAGCCTGTTTAAATGGCGGCGCCACTTTGTTCTTAACCACTTTGACGCGAGTTTCGTTACCGACAATCTCGTCGCCCTGCTTGATTTGGCCAATACGACGAATATCCAAACGAACCGAAGCATAGAACTTCAATGCGTTACCACCGGTAGTCGTTTCTGGCGAACCAAACATAACACCAATCTTCATACGGATCTGGTTAATAAAGACACACAGCGTATTCGAGCGTTTAATGTTAGCCGTCAATTTACGCAAAGCTTGCGACATCAAACGAGCCTGCAAGCCCATGTGTGAGTCGCCCATTTCGCCTTCAATCTCAGCTTTTGGCGTTAGTGCTGCCACTGAGTCAACCACTACGATGTCTACCGCACCTGAGCGCACTAACATATCGGTAATTTCTAATGCCTGCTCACCAGTATCCGGTTGCGAAACGATAAGGTCATCAAGATTGACGCCAAGCTTCTCGGCATAAGTCGGATCTAATGCGTGCTCAGCATCAACGAAAGCTGCTGTGCCGCCCTCTTTCTGACAACTGGCAATAGCTTGCAGTGCCAAGGTTGTTTTACCAGAAGACTCAGGGCCATAAATCTCAACCACGCGACCTTTTGGTAAACCGCCAATGCCCAACGCAATATCAAGCCCTAATGAACCGGTCGAAATTGTTCCAATACCTCGAGCTGCGCTGTTGTCACCCAAGCGCATAATTGAGCCTTTACCGAATTGGCGCTCAATCTGTGTTAAAGCCGCACCAAGAGCTTTCTTTTTGTTGTCATCCATCTACGGATACCTACCTAATCGTTTTAAAAAGTTAAAATTCGCTTCAAAAATAAAGCCCCGATTATTCCACAATCACACTCGAAAAGTAACCTGTGATCGCTGACAACCCTTAGAGAAATTGTCATTCGCATGCTAGAGCTATTTCCTACTTAACCAGCCTACTAGCATACTGCCTAAAACGTCATTTAATGTCGCAATACGAATGTCTGAGCGAGAACCTGATAATTGCAGTAAACGCGAGTGAACAGCTTTTCCATCAAATAAGCCTATCCAGACTGTGCCGACTGGCTTTTCTGGCGTGCCGCCATCCGGCCCTGCAATGCCGCTGACAGAAACGGCAATACGATTTCCACTGCCTGACGCTATATATGCGCCACGCGCCATAGCCTCGACAACCTGCTGCGACACGGCGCCATATTTATCAATGATATGAGCAGGCACACCGAGCATATCTTGCTTGGATTGGTTGGAATAGGTGACAAAGCCACGATCAAACCAGTTTGAGCTGCCCGCCTGTTCAGTGCAGGTTGCAGCGATCAGTCCACCAGTACAAGACTCGGCGGTGACTAATAAAAGGTTTTTCTCAATCAGTAAGTTAGCGACTCTTTTTACGAGATCACTTGAATGTTCAGTCATAGGCTTTTTATCATTTTGAGGCAAGCTTGGCCTACCTCTTTATCGTCAAATCCGTTGAGCCACGAGAAAGTTTATATCCTACAAGTTTTCAATAACAATAGACATATTTTATCGGCATTGAAGTTGACTAATGCCGTATTTCTCAAGGCAATAATAAATTCAGAATGACAACAATTACAAATGCAACCAAATGGTTGCATTTGAGATAAAAAAATGCTCTACTGGATTCTGTCACAACTCAATTAACTAACTAAAGGAGCTTATTATGCAGGATAAAATTGAACGTGAAATTATCATCAATGCACCTAAAGAACGAATTTATGAAGCAATTGCCGATCCTAAAAAGGTGGTTCAATGGTTCCCTGAGACACTTGAAGGTAGCTACCAGGTTGGAGAGAGTCCTATTTTTGGCTTTGGTGAACATGGCAAGAACCAGGTCTACATTGTTGATGCCAAACCGCATGAATACTTTGCCTACCGCTGGGTTCCCGGCTCCAACCATTTTACAGGCGATGTTCTATCGGTGCCAAACACCTTGGTAGAGTTTCGTATCAGCGAGTCTGGTAATGGCTGTAAAGTCACTTTAACTGAAACAGGTTTCTCCAAACTTCCCGCAGAAGTTGCCGAAGAGAGCTTGAAGCAAAATACTGGCGGCTGGGAATTTATGCTGGATCGCCTGCAAAAACTATTTGCAGAATAGAGGTTTATAGAAGAATCATGGCTATCACTAGCGTTTTTAAAGCCTTAGGCGACCCCGTCAGACTGGAGATGGTTCAACGCCTGTCTGACGGTTCGCCCTATACCATTGGCCGTCTCTCAGAAGGGCTTGGCATATCGCGACAGGGCGCAAGGAAACAGATACAGGTCCTCGCCTCCGCCAAGGTTATTAAGCTCAAACCTCAAGGACGCGAAACCAGCATCACCCTTGAAACCGCGTCATTGAAAATAGCACGAAAGTTTATAACCGATCTCGAAAAACAGTGGGATCGTCGACTGGAAGCGCTAAAGGATTTTGTCGAAAAATGAAGTGTTCCGTTGTCCATACTTAACTTTCCCTATTTAATTGTCGCTACTTAATTTCCCTTTCAAAATTGATTACCCAAGGTGGGCCAAGGCCCACCCTACGGCTAGAATAACTGCTTGTGGTCGAACTGCAGCGAAACGGTGCTATATTTATCAATGATATAAGCAGGCGCACCGAGCATATTACGAGTTCACTTGAATGTTCTGTCATAGGCTTTTTTATCATTTTGCAGCAAGCTTGGCCTACCTCTTTATCGTCAGATCCGTTAAGCTATGCGAAAGTTTATTTCCGCAAATTTTCGATAACAATAGACATATTTTATGGGCATTACAGAACAAGAAACTTCCCCAAAACATCTCGACCAACACACGCCCATGATGCGCCAATACTGGCAGCTCAAACAGGATCATATGGATTACCTGCTGTTTTATCGCATGGGGGATTTTTATGAGCTGTTTTACGACGATGCCAAACGCGCTGCTGAATTACTCGATATTACCCTGACCAAACGCGGCAGCTCTGCCGGCGAACCCATTCCGATGGCAGGCGTCCCCTTTCATGCGGTGGATTCTTATCTGGCGCGCATTGTTAAGCTTGGCGAGTCAGTGGCTATCTGTGAACAGATTGGCGATCCTGCCACCAGCAAGGGGCCGGTGGAGCGCAAGGTTGTTCGTATCGTAACGCCCGGAACTCTGTATGACGAAAACCTGTTGGATGCCCTTTCCGATAAGCTGTTAGCCGCGGCCTATAAAAAACGTAACCATTACGGACTGGCCTGCCTGGATATGGCCAGCGGTCGTTTCTGGTTATCAGAGTTTGAGAACAAAAATGCTTTTCAGGCAGAGCTGTTTCGAATCAAACCGGCTGAATTAATTCTGGCCGATAATCAGCAAGAGCTTACCCAAGGTTTAACCACCGCCGTCAAATGGCAACCGGACTGGGCGTTTGATTTTGAGCAAAACCGCGACAAGTTATTGAGCCACTTTGCGGTGCAGAGTCTGGCCTCTTTTGGTTGCGATGATTATGAACTGGCGATTTGTGCGGCAGGTGCCGTTTTGGACTATGCCAAGGCAACTCAGCTTAATAACTTGCCGCATATTCGCCTGTTGCAGAAACTGGAACACAGCGACCAGCTGGTTCTGGATCCAGCAACCCGTCGTAATCTGGAGCTGACCGAGAATATTCAGGGTGGTCACAGCAATACCCTGTTTGAGGTTATGAATTCGACGCAAACCGTGATGGGTGCGCGTTTACTGAAACGCTGGCTGCACACCCCGCTTCGCAATCATAACAATGTGCAAAAGCGTTTAGACAGTGTGGCTAACCTGACCCATGACCATGCCTTTGTTTCTATCCAACCGATTCTCTCTGAAATCGCTGACATCGAGCGCATTGTCACCCGCATCGCTTTGGCCAGCGCAAATCCGCGCGATTTAAAGCGTTTGCAACAAGGTTTAACTCAAGCCACCTTGCTGCTCGAAGCATTCAGCCAACTCAACATCTCCTTGGATCAGGCACAAAACATTGAGCCTTTGCCCAATATTCAGCAGCTTCTGGAACGTGCTTTAGTCGAGCAACCGCCAATGGTTATTCGTGATGGTGGCGTTATCGCCGAAGGCTTTAATACTGAACTCGATGAATTGCGCTCTTTGGCCGATGACGCCAATGAATTCATGCTGTCACTGGAGCGACGGGAAAAAGAAGAGTCCGGCATCAACACCTTAAAAGTCGGTTACAACAAGGTGCATGGTTTTTATATCGAAATCTCACGCGCGCAGAGCCATCAAGCCCCGGCGCACTATATTCGCCGCCAGACACTGAAAAATGCTGAGCGTTTTATTACCCCAGAGCTTAAAGAATACGAAGAGAAAGTCTTAACCAGTAAGACCCGCGCGCTGGCTCTTGAGAAGCGTCTGTATGACGAATTGATTCAGGAGCTGCAACAACATGTCGCTGAGATTCAATCAACTGCCAGCGCCATTGCAGAGATTGATGTACTGGCCTGTTTTGCCGAGCGCGCGACTAACCTTGGTTTTAATCGCCCGACGCTAGCTGACAATGAAGGCTTAGAAATCAAACAGGGCCGTCATCCTGTGGTTGAGTTTCACAGTAAAGAGCCCTTTATTCCAAATGACCTGAGCATTAATAATCAGGAACGCTCACTGATTATTACCGGTCCCAACATGGGCGGTAAATCCACCTATATGCGCCAAACGGCTCTTATCACCCTGCTCGCTTACGTAGGCTCTTACGTTCCAGCTGATACTGCGGAAATTGGCCCAATTGATCGTATCTTTACCCGCATTGGTGCTTCCGATGACCTGGCCAGTGGTCGCTCAACCTTTATGGTAGAAATGTCCGAAACCGCTAATATTTTGAACAATGCCACCAGCAACAGTTTAATCCTGCTCGATGAAATTGGTCGCGGCACCAGCACTTTTGATGGTTTGGCTTTGGCATCGGCTACGATTCAATATATCCACGAAAAGTTACAGTCCTACACCCTCTTCGCCACTCACTACTTTGAGCTGACGCAACAGGCTGAACAGTTGGATGCTATGGTTAACCTGCACTTTTCGGCAACCGAACATAAAGATGGTGGTCAGGAAAAACTGATCTTCTCGCACCAAATCCAGTCCGGCCCGGCCAACCAGAGCTACGGCATTCAAGTGGCGCAATTAGCCGGACTACCGAGAACCGTGATTCAACAAGCACGCCTTTTGCTGCAGCATTTTGAGCAGCATGGCACCCATGAAAGCGAACTGCCAAAGATTGAATTGGAACTCATAGAATCAGCACAATCTAATCCAGAACTGGAAGCGATGGCCGAGCTTGTGAACTCAGCTAACCTTGATGAGATGACGCCCCGCGAGGCGCTAGAACTATTGTATAAGCTGAAAGAATCGCTACAATAACGGGCAGTTAGCTTGCCGTAGAAAATAGCTAGGAGAAATTAATGGCATTCGTCGTAACTGATAACTGTATTCAATGTAAATATACCGACTGCGTAGAAGTCTGCCCGGTAGACTGTTTCTACGAAGGACCAAACTTCCTGGTCATTAATCCAGACGAATGTATTGATTGTGCTTTGTGTGAGCCAGAGTGCCCCGCCGAAGCAATTTTTGAAGAAGATGACATTCCAGCCGGCATGGAACACTTTATCGAACTCAACGCCGAATTATCAGAAGAATGGCCCAACATCACCGAAAAGAAAGATCCGTTACCGGATGCTGAAGAATGGGATGGCAAGCCGAACAAATTGGAACATCTGGAAAAATAAATAGAAGCCCTCGAAAGAGGGCTTTTTTGTATGACTATGTCATACCGCGGCTTGACCGCGGTATCCAGTGACTTTGTACTATTATGTGGGAAATGCTTTTCGCCACTCGGCGAGTCCCTTTTCTTTACTTGTCTAAAGAAAAGGGACGAAAAGAAAGGACACCCCGTGATTGAGGTTTCGCTTTGCTCAACTCCCTTCGTCTCCGCCAAGCCATTTAACGCACCGTAAAATACGTTCCATCTCCCTAAAGGGATTTCCTTCGGTCACCTGCCCGAATTTTACTATTCAAAACGTCCTGTTTTGAATTGCTATGTCTTGTCTACTACTCAGCTCAATCAAAAGTGGTTATTGGTGCTAGCCTGATAGTTTCGGAGTCACATTGATAGTATAAATTTCAGGGGTTGCCCTACTTATAATTAATAGCCTCGCATCATGGCTATAGATTATCTTCCCTCCATTTATCTGCCCATTTATAAAAATAGAAAAGTAAAAAAAGAAACAAATATAGACAGGCTATGATAATGACTGTTTCAAGAGAAAATATATCTTTTAAACCAATACTTTTATATATCAGTTCATAAATTGTGAAAATAACAAAGAAAATGAAGGTATAAACTAATGACTTTAACCAAGGTGATGAACCTTTTTCTAATTTAAATGCTGATATTAGCCCACCCAATATCCCTTCTACGACTCCATCCATTAGCTATGCACCTCACTTTCCTAATCAGTATTAACACTTTGATTTGCTTTTTGTAGAGAAAAATTTAGAAATACCAATGAATACCAGGGCAGACACACAGGTCTGCCCCTACCGATTTATGACAGTTTGTCATTCCGATAAACTAGAGTTCAAAATCCACTGACTTGGTGAAAGGTTTTACCCCAATTTCTTCGTAGATTTCATCGGGCTTATAAAGATTTTGGCCTTTGATAACCAGAGCGACCTGTCGAATATCATTCATGTCTTCCAGTGGGTTGCCGTCGATGAAGACCAGATCTGCTTGTTTACCTTCTGTAATGGATCCTACATTTTTCTCATTGCCGACTACTTCGGCTGAGGTAATGGTTGCCAGCTTGAGAACGTCGGCGTTCGAGATTCCACCTTGCGTGTAGAGAATCAGTTCTCGGTGTAGCGTGAAGCCTGCGATGCTATCGGTGCCCGGCACTACGGTAACGCCGGAGTCATGCAGTTTTTTGACCATGGCGACCATGGCATCAGCTGATTGGTTGTAAGCGTCGCGCTCTTCAGGCTTGATGTCCATCCAGGCTTTTTTGAAGCCTCTGGCAACGGTAACCGGAAGGTGGTTATAAATAGCTGCGTTTTCAGGATCGACTTTACCAGCCTCGCCCAATAACAGGCTTCTGAATACCGAAACGGTTGGATCGATTACAGTGCCCTTTTCTTTAAGCAACGCCATGAAGTCGTTAACTTCTTTGCTGTTTAAATCCAGCTCATGAGCTTTTTCGCCGGGAATGGTAAAACGAAGACGCTGACGAGTATCGATATTTTTGCCAAGGAAGTTCAGGAAAATCATATTGATGTGCTGAATTTCATCGAACCCAGCATTGACAGCTTCTTCAGCGGTCATAAAGGCTGGGATATGACCGCTCAAGCGCATTCCTTTGCTGTGAATATGCTTGGCTAGAGGCTCTATCCACGCTGGTTCCATGGAGCTGTAGGTTTTAATTTGTGGGTAACCATTTTCTGCATACCAGTCGACAGCAGCCATGGCGCTTTCCAATGAGTCTACCGTTTTGCCCATTTTCATGGCATATGGGCTTTCTCTATCCATAAAGCCTGAGCGATACACATCGCTACCCAAGATCTCATTGGCTTCACTCATGCGCTCGATATCGACGATATTGTCGTGGGTATTACCCATATCGCGTACATTGGTGACACCGGCAGGCATGTTGAGCAGACCATCGTTTTTACTTAAATGACCGTGCATATCCCACAGGCCCGGAATCAATGTCTTACCTTGTGCATCAACCTGAGTGTAATCGCCGTCTGGAATTTCAGAACCGATACGCGCAATCTTGCCGTCTTGAATTAAAATAGATTGTTCTTCAACCAACTTGCCAGAAATCACATCCACGTAATTGGCATTAGTCACAAGAATGGGCTTTTCTGAAGTGTGGATCAGCTTTTTAGCCAGGTCTTTCAGGTATTGGTTATCCGCTTCTTTCTGAATAACTTGAAGTTGCTCAAGATGTTCGCGTCCCCAACCTTCGGGGATAACGCCGAACCAGCCGCCGCCATCGGTGGCAAAGAAATTATAATCATCGTCATACCAGGCGAAATCTGGCGAGAAACCAAAACCGGTAATGCCGATCAAGTGAACCGTTTTTTCTTCCTGACCATTATTAAGCGTCACAGAATCCAGCTTGATCATGCCTGCTTCACCACTTGGCAGCAGTTCTACTTTGCCAGTTTTGGAGTTGCTTATTGCTTTTAGCAGCGCACTATTTGCAACGCCGGTTCCGTCCATTGCAACATAAAACTTTTTGCCATCGACTTTTTCCTCGCCTTGTTCATTAGTGCTTTGCCACTGGGCAATGCTGCCTTTCTGACTAAAAGACTCATCGATTGGCGCGCCAAACGCTGAAATACCTTTGACCGTTTGACTGGTAATATAACCCTGTTCATCAACGGTAATCACTTCTTCAATTTTCACCACCCGGTTGTTCCAGCCAAGTTCCATATCGCTACTGAATACGTTGCCCGACTGCTGCACAGACAAAGAGCCAGCCTGATCTTCTTTATTGTAGATATTGTATTTGGTTAACTGTGTGACTGGAGCTTGCTGGACATTATCGACATGAACTGAGTTTTCTGTTGTGCTCACTTGAGCAGAGTTATTTGAGGCCTGCTTTTCATCGTTATTGTCACAGGCAACAAGCTGACTAACGAGCAAGGCGACAGCCGCCACTTTAAAAATGGATTTAGTGTTCATAAAGGTCTTCCCCATTTGTGTTTTTTTGCGTTCTAAAGAGCTTATAGAGGAGCCGATAAGCTGTCCATATTAAGACGATTTTAAAATGTAAAAAGATGTGCACAAAAAAGTTCATCGCATATTAGCCGTAAAGTTTATAGGATGGGTTAACGCAGTGTAACCCATCGTTGTGGCCAGCATGGATTGATGGGGTACGCCTATGGCTAACCCATCCTATGAACCCAAAAGAGAGCTGGGATTCATTGTATTCATCCCAGCCTACAAGTTTAGGCAATGCATGCCCCGCCTAAGCAATTGCGACTTAAAAAGCCCCAAATACCATAAAGGCTATTCGGGGCTGGGGGCTTATGAAAAAGAATTATGAAGAATCGAGTTACGGAATTAGTTGATAATTCTCATACTGTTCGAAAGCGCTCACAAAGGAGTCTTCCTTGGCTTCTATCTGTTTAACCAGGTCACACAAAGCATCCGCTTTTTCTTCAATAAGTTTTGCTTTAGCTTCATATTTGGTTTCCATTTCCTGGCCAAACTTTTCCATGCGTTGTTCAAAAGCTTTAACTTTTTCTTCATTACCACTCATAGCGGCAGCGATCATGGAAGGTATATTGACTTCAACGAACTCAGTAACGCTTTCTTCCATTAAAGCTTCGAATTCTTTTTCAAACTCAGCACCTTCCAGATACTCAGCGATAGCTTCTGGACGTAAATGTGAGTCACTGATGTGCTGTTTCAGCTCAGCGGCTATGGTATCGACTCGAGCAATAATTTCATCCGCTTTTGCTGGATTGTGCTCCAATAGAACACCGGTCACATCGCGTACTGCCTCCAATGCCAATAATGAGGCATCTTCTGCTATATCGCTGGCAGCTGGCAGTAGTTCACGAATTTGCTGAGCATATTCATGCAACAGCTGAGTTTGCTTCGACGACAAGCTTTGAGTCTTGCCATCTAACGACAGTGTATTGCTGTCTTTAATGACCACAGATTGTTGCTTATTTTTGGTAAAAACAATCTCATTACCGTTTAGATTAACGTCATAAGCCATATCCACGTCACATGTTTGGCTTTTTGCATTTGCTACACCCGCACCAGTTGCCATCAATACTGCAATGGCTAAGGTTTTTATTTTATAGTTCATAGAATTTCCTCCGTTTATTTATAGCCATATATTCTGACTACCCTTTTAAGATGCGCTTTATTGAGAAAAAGGTTTAGTCTTTGTTTGTGTAAAAGAGGTGCTTTGGGTAACAAAGTATTGCAAAAACAGGCTATAGAAATGATTTGAAAAATTGTTGAGGAGGAAAAGGATGATAAGGCTAAATGCATTAGCCTTATCGGGTTCAGATAATGAGCTTAGACACCCATATTACTTAAACTGTTTGAAATCCGGCGCACCAAGCCCGCTAAAGACGGATGTTCCTGCTCAAATTCAACCAGACGATCCTTAAAACGCTCTAATAGAAACTCATCAGGAGCTTCACGGCTATCCTGCAAGAACAGCTTGGATTCAATCATAAACTCTAGCTTGGTGAGAACGGCCTCTTCTTTATCTGACAGGTCATGATCACTATCCAGGGCTTGCATTAGCTTTTCGGATAGTATGAGAATATCGTTCTGATTTGCGGTGGAATCGGACATAATCGCTCCTTTTGAAACATTCTTTTACCGATTGTAAGTCAAAGATACACAAAAGCCATTGGTCTTAATAGTTGTATCCCTTATAATTTGCCACGGTACTACAACAAAGAGAAGGAAACACATGAAAAAATTATTAATTATTATCGTAATTGCTTTTGCAGTTGCAGCGGGAATCTACTTCTACAAGGGTGGCAGCGCTACAGTAGCGGCCAAGGATAATTCTGTTCTTGCCTACGTGCCTGCTGACACCGTTCTATTTACAGGAAGTGTAACACCAATCAGTTTTGAAGAAGCTATGGCCATGAGCCACAAGCTAGGTCTTGATCCATCAACTTTTATTGATATGCAAGATGACAGCTTTGAACTGGGTCCAGACTCTCCTGATGCAGCACGCATCGGTCTTGGTCTTTATACCAAATACATGAAGTCATTTGCTGACAATACGACAGTTAAGACTTTAGGTATCACTGAAGCTCCTAATGCAGCGTTCTACACAGTTGGTGCTTTACCAGTTATGCGTATCGAGCTAGACGGCACTGATACTTTTGCCAAGTTAATCGAGCAAATCGAAACTGAACAAAACGTAACTGCTGATGTTAAAAACATGGATGGCGTTGAGTTCCGCGAATATGCGCTCTCAAGTGACCCTTCAGTTCCTTATACACTAGTGATCAGTTCACACGATAACCAAGCGGTTATGACTGTAAACACTCCACTATCTGACGATAAAGACATCAAAGTGGCTTTGAACAAGCCAGAGAAAAGCATCGCTGAGACAGGCCGCTTGACTAGCATGATGTCTGCAAACGACTATCTTGGTCATTCTCTATTCTTCATTGATAACCTTGCTATCATGAAAGGCGTAACTAACCCGAAAGCAAACAGCTTTGGCGTTATGTTAGACGAGTTGCTAGTAGTTAATGGCGCTCAGGGTGCTTTGGCAGATATGCAAACTCCTGCTTGTGCATCTGAGTTTACAGCCCTTACAGCTAATTGGCCTACTATGTCAGGCGGTTACACTGAGTTCAGCGCGAACGAAGCAAGTTATAAGTTCATGCTTGAAGGTGCTAACGCTGATTTGCTTAACAGCCTACAAGGTATTCGTGGTCACTTGTCAGAAAACTTGAACAACGATGATTATGTCATGAGCTTCGGCATGGGTTTTGACATGGACCAGATGGTTCCTGTGATTACTGATGTATGGCAGCGTTTGACGGAAACTCCTTATGAGTGCCCTCCTTTAGCTGAAATGCAAGCTGGCTTAAAGCAGCAAAACCCAATGATGCTAGGCATGATGACTGGTATGGTTGCTGGTATCAAAGGTATCGGTTTCGGTATCGTTGAAATGGATATGGCTGGTTTAGAGCAAGCTTCTAACAACCCAATGGCTATGGCTGACAGCATGCAAATGATTGTCACTGTAAGCGCACAAAAACCACAAGACTTATTGATGACTATGAGCTCATTTGCTCCGCAATTTGCTCAAATGGAACTGAAAGATGGTGGTGATGCTGTATCGTTGCAAGACCAGATGGGCATGCCAGCAAGTATTGCGCTTCGTGGCCATGATTTGGTTCTATTAGTAGGCGCCGATGCTCTGTCTCAACTTCCAAGCATCAAGTCAAACGACGATATTTCAAGCAATGGCTTATTCAGCATGAGCATGAACTTTGGCAAATACATGGAGCTTATCTCTTCTATGATGAACGACATGGATGCCAATTCAGAAATGGCTCAAGACCAGAAAGCTATGTTTGATAAGCTTAAAGAAGTAGACGGTACTATCAAAGGTACACTTGATATTACTGACCAAGGTGTCGTTTCAGAGACCAGCTTCAAAGCTAAATAATCTAGTCTTCATACATTAGATTCAATCAAGCCCGGTTCGCCGGGCTTTTTTGTGCCTGCTAACCATTAGCATACAGCCGCTTCAATCGCTTAACTGCTCATTATTTGATCTACATCATCTATTCGATTATTAAATAAGACTACTCTAATATAAATTGATATTTCGTTTAATACGGTTAAACGGGGATCTGAAAAGGAATCAGCGATGAAAAAAATTATTGTGTTAGGAGCAGGCATTGGTGGCATCCCAATGGCTTACGAGTTAAGAGATGAACTCAAAGATGTTGCGGAAATAACCGTGATCAGCGACCTACCCTATTTTGAGTTTACGCCGTCCAATCCTTGGGTGGCGGTTAATTGGCGAAAGAAAGAACAAATCAGAGTCGATCTGGCAGAAGTGTTTGCCAAAGGAAGCATCAAATTTATTCATAGTGCTGCCAAAAAGGTTAAGCCCGATAGTAATCAGGTTGAATTGGACAATGGCGACACGCTTGATTATGACTACCTGGTCATCGCTACAGGCCCTGCACTGGCGTTTGATGACATCAAAGGTTTAGGCCCAGAACATTTCACTCATTCGATTTGTAAAACTGACCATGCGGATAGCACTCGTCAGCATTGGGATGAATTTGTCGAAAACCCAGGGCCGATTGTTGTTGGTGCCGTACAAGGTGCGTCCTGTTTTGGTCCTGCGTATGAGTACGCACTGATTCTTGATACTGATTTGCGTAAACGCAAAATCCGCGATCAGGTGCCGATTACTTTCGTCACTTCAGAGCCCTATATTGGACATTTAGGACTGGATGGAGTTGGCGATACCAAAAGTTTATTGGAATCAAAGTTACGTGATGCCAATATTAACTGGATCACCAATGCCTCAGTTGATGAAGTCACTCAAGATGAAATCCACGTTACTGAGCATTTCCGCGATGGACAGACCATCAAGCATGACCCGATTAAGTTTAAACATTCAATGCTACTACCCTCTTTCCGTGGTATCGATGCAGTGTTTGGCATTGAAGGTTTAACCAATCCGAAAGGTTTTATCCTGACCGATAAGTATCAACGTAACCCAACCTTCAAAAACGTCTTTGCTGTTGGTGTTTGTGTTGCTATTCCACCTATTGGTAAAACTCCAGTCCCAGTGGGTGTGCCAAAAACTGGCTATATGATTGAATCCATGGTTACGGCTACCGTTCACAACATCAAAGCACTGATTGAAGGTAGAGAGCCCGATACCGAACCAAGCTTAAACGCCATGTGCCTGGCAGACTTTGGTGATGGTGGTGTAGCATTTATCGCCAAGCCACAAATACCACCTCGTAACTTGAATTGGTCTGGTAGCGGTAAGTGGGTGCATTACGCAAAGGTAGTATTTGAGAAATACTTTTTGCACAAAGTACGCCGCGGGACTTCCGAGCCGTTCTGGGAAAAGTTTATTATGGATATGATCGGTGTGAAGAAATTGAAGAAGAAATAACTAAAGCTTTGTTGGGTTACGAGGCCTTGCCTCTAACCCAACCTATAAAAGCGATGTTGATTTGTGCGCATTTCGCAACTCATACAGAGGAAAATATAGGATGGGTTAGGTGTTAGCCGTAACCCATCATAAGTCTAGCAGATAAAGACCAATTAAAATAACTAAGCCGCTTTTATCTGCTTGGCCTTCAGTGCCTGCGCAAGATCACCGATGATGTCATCTATATGCTCAAGTCCCACAGAGATACGGATTAATGTTTCACTGATGCCTGCAGCAGCTCGCTCTTCTGGTGTATAAGGCGAATGAGTCATTGAGGCTGGGTGCTGAATCAAGGTTTCTGCATCACCTAAGCTCACTGCAATACGACACATTTTCAGGCTATTCATAAAGCGAACGGCATCATCAAATCCACCCTTCACTTCAAAAGCAATCACACCACCGGCACGCTTCATCTGCTTGCCAATCAGGTGATGAGCCGGATGACTTTTAAGGCCAGGATAGTAAACCTGCTCAATCTGATCGTTGGCTTCTAAAAACTCAGCGACTTTTTCGGCATTGTCACAATGACGCTCGACACGTACCGAAAGGGTTTTCAGGCCGCGTAGAACTAACCAGGCATCATTAGGGCTCATGACCGCGCCCATATCTTTAAGCGTTGTCATTTTAATGTTTTCAATCTGCTCAGCGCTGCCGCAGGTAATACCGGCGACGACATCACCATGACCATTCAAGTATTTTGTCGCACTATGAATAATCAAATCCATACCAAAATCACTGGGCTGCTGTAACACTGGAGACATAAAAGTATTATCAAGAATGGTTAATAAATCGTGTCTTTTTGCGATATCAGAAATCGCCTGCATGTCAGCACAAACCAGGTTCGGGTTGATCGGCGTTTCAAAATAAATCAGCTTGGTGTTTTCTTTGATGGCGGCTTCGACTTCGATAGGTTTTGTAATATCAACAAAGGTTGCTTCAATGCCTAAGTCTTTAAACTTATGATTGATTAGGGCGAACGTGCAACCGTACAAAGCAGCAGACGCTACCAGATGATCTCCGGCTTTTAAGTTCGCCAACAATGTTGCAGAAACCGCACCCATGCCAGAACCAAAAGCAGCCGCTTCTTCGGTATTTTCCAAAGCCGCCATTTTCTGCTCTAGTTCGCGTACAGTTGGATTACCTAACCGGCTGTAAATATAACCCTGCTCTTCGCCAGCAAAGCGGCTTGCGCCCTGCTCGACGTTATCAAAGACAAAGGTTGATGTCTGGTGGATAGGTGTTGATAGTGATCCAAAACTAGGATCGCCGATGCGACCTGAATGGATAGCTTTGGTTTCAATATTGCTGAACTTACCTGAACTCATACGACTCTCGCTGTTGATTCTCGCCAAAATTAATCATCAAGAATATTGATAGCCGTCGTGGCCTTCACCTCCTTCAATACCAGCGTGGTATGAACCTTGGCGACTCCCTCCAGTGGAATCATCTTCTTCGATATAAAATGCTCTAAAGACTGAGTGTTTTTTACTGCGACTTTAAGCACATAATCATATTCGCCAGTGACGTTGTGGCACTCTAAAACTTCTGGCCAGGACGTCACCTTGTCTAAAATATTCTGAATCTGTTCAAAACGATGTAACTGCAAACTAAATTCAACAAAACACAAATTGTCGTAACCAATTTTTTGCCTATCAACCAAAGCAACGTATCGGGCAATCACGCCCTTTTGCTCCAAGCGCTTAACCCGTGCATGAACTGCCGGGGGCGAAAGGTTTACCTGCTTGGCAAGCTCGGCATTGGTCAGGCGACCATCGTTTTGTAGTATCTGCAGAATCTTCTGATCAACAGAATCCAGCTCTATTTCGTGTGAATATGTTACCATTTTGACTAGCTCCAAATGAATGATATTCGGCATACTAGCAGAAATGACGAATATTTATAATAAATTGCAGCTTATATAGATACATTATTCGAAAAGGAAACTTGTAACCAAAGAGAATATGAAGAATCTTCCGTCAAAATCTTCTGGTCAGACAAGAAACAGGCTACACTGGAGCTATCAACTCAAAAAAACTGATAACAATGAAGCAGTTAGTCATCTTACTTCACGGCATGGGCCGCACCCGCTTTTCCATGCGATCTTTAGAGAAATACTTTAAGAATCAGGGCTATCAAGTCCTCAATGAATCCTATGATTCACGGACAAAGCCGATTGAAATCATTGCTGAAGAACACATTGGAAAGCTTCTGCAGTCCGTCAATATCAATGACTTTGAAGCGGTTCACTTCGTCACCCACTCACTTGGCGGCATCATGCTGCGATACTATTTAAGTCATCATGAAATTAACAAGCTTGGCCGTATCGTGATGATCGCCCCGCCCAACCAAGGCAGCGAAGTAGCAGAACTCTACCGGGATAAGCTGTGGTACCAACTAGCCACCGGAAAACCCGGGCAGCAACTGTATATTCATAACAATCCGCTGCTGGAACAGCTGAAGCCAATACCAAGCGATGTTGGAATCATGATCGGAACCCGCTCCTCCGATCCCTGGTTTAATCACGCCTTTGCCGGGCCACACGACGGCAAAGTCTCAGTCCAAAGCGCCCACCTTCCTGAAATGAAAGACTTCATCACCGTCAACCACGGCCACACCTTCATCATGAACAACAAAAAAGTACAGCAACAAATTGAACACTTCTTACAGCACGGTGTTTTTGAACATTAGCTTAAAGCAACAGCCGTCATCCCGCGGCTTGACCGTGGGATCCAGTGACTTTTTCCATCGCTTTAAAGCGCATGGATTTACCCGAGGGCATTCCCTTTGGATTCCCGCCTTCGCGGGCGACCGCAGGAAGTGCCCGTGGTGAATAACAAAACTGAGAACCACAAAAAAGCCCGCAAACTGCGGGCTTCTTCTCAATCCAATTCCGATATTAACTCTCACTATCAGAACCGTTTTCCAATTTCTCTTCGTGCTTAAGATCATACGGAGGAGGATTGCCGCCCTTACCTTTAAGGTAGTGATCCATCCAACGCATTAAGCGCATAGAGTAATCTAACTGAGCCGCAGACTTTTTATTACCGTGACCTTCGCCGGGATATAGAACCAACCGCACAGGTGCATTACCTAAGGTCTTAAGGTAACGATACATTTCCATCGACTGAGATGGGTGAACACGAGTATCAGCTTCACCATGCATAATCAACAAAGGCGTTTTACCTTTTGGTGCATGATAAATTGGGCTGGTTTCCAGCATCCACTGATAGTCATCCCAAGGCCATGCGCGAGCATGTACGGCCTGCATTTCGTTAGGAATATCTGTGGTACCAAACTTAGACAGCTGATTCGAAATACCAACAAACATTACGCCTGCTGCATAGTGCTCTGATAGCGCAGTAGATGACCATGCCGTTGCATAGCCGCCATAAGAGCCACCAGTAATACCTACTTTATCGTTATCAACCATACCGTCTTTTACTAGCGCCAATTTACCGTCAAGAATATCGGTAAATTCAGGGTCTGCGTATGCATGTTGATCTAAGCGAGCGAACTCATCACCACGACCTGTGCTACCGCGGTAGTTAGGGAAGAAAGAGAAATAGCCTTGCGCTGATGCATATTGCGCCGGATCGCCATAATTGGTTTTCCAACCATTAGATTCATGCGATTCTGGGCCACCATGAATAAAGGCAATCATTGGGTAACGCTTGCCTTTCTTGTAGTTCAATGGGTACACCAGAACACCCTGAATTTTCAGGCCATCACGTGCTTCATACTCATAGGCAACTTGTTTACCAAGCGCTTTGTCGGCTAACCAAGGATTGCTATTGGTCAAACGCTCAAAGCCTTCTGCATTAAAAGCATAGACTTCGCGAGGATGAGAAGCGGTATCAGTCATGGCATAAATATCACCGTTATTAGAAACGCTCAAGCGGCTATGAATACCATTACCATAATCAACCACTGGACGATCAGCAATTTTGCGCTTCACAGCAGCTTTAACAATGCGACTTTCAACACCTTGGTGCTCGATATAAATCACATCATCGCCATTCCAGGCTATATCCATCACATGGCTGCTCAAATTAGCGACACGCTTATAGATGGTTTCATCATCAACGTCAGCAATATATAAAGCACCATTGGTTGGATCGTTGTAATCATTTGCGCCCAGGAAAGCAATCTGCTCTCCATCCGTTGACCAGACCGCTTTACCCTGCTTCCCTTCAGTTTTGAAGTTAGCAACGATATCACCGTCTAAATCAACAACCTGAAGCGATTTCTTCATGTAGATATCATCAATCAATGAAGTTGGTGAGGTTTGAATCATTAACTGATCATTCACTGGAGAAAAAGCTACCGATAATACATGATCATTAATCTCTAGCTTCGCGGGATTTTGTTTATCGTCAGACGAAGCTAACTCATATACCCAGGCATGAGTCATTTTGAGGCCTTCTTCATAGACCTTAGCTTTGAAACCTTTCTTATCAAGTTTCTCTTTGTGCTTTGGGTCTTCTTCTTTAGCAAGGAAGACCAGCTTAGAACCATCACCATTGATGGTGTAGCCGCCAATATCAGTTTCAAAACTTAAAACCTGTTGTGACTCACCGCCATCCACAGGAATCATGTAAAGTGATTTATGTTTGTCATCACCACGCTTGGCCGTGTAATAAATCGCCGAGCTGTCATGCGCCCATTGAACTCCACCAATATTCACCTCACCAGTGATAAATGGGCGCGCTTCGCCACCCTTCTTCATGACAAACAATTCATTCCATGCTGTACCGTCTTCATCAACATAAGGTGTGCGCGGTTTAGACTGTGTAAATGCAACGTACTCACCGTTCGGTGAAACATCTAAAGAAGTAACAGACTGTAACTTAGAAATATCTTCCAAGCTCATGCCACCATCTTTTGCCATCAAGCCTGTAGAGGCAAGAAGCAAACTTATAGAAATCAATAACTTTTTCATTGGTCCCCTTACGAACGTATCAATTAAGCCAAAAAATTCATGCTACAAAAATTACAAAGCGGACAGGATATAAAAAATCATACATAAGTGCCAGCCCATAAACTTATTGGCTTTGTAAAGATAATCAATGCAGAAATGCTTTGTTACATTTAGAAAATTGCCAGAGCTGGCGGCTTTGTTAAAGTGGGGGTGTGGAATTAGTATTAACTACCCCTTAGTGCTAAATCCCGCATCTCAAAATACCTCCTTCTCATTTTGAGACGCAACTTTTGCCCGCCTACTTTAGGCGGGCTTTTTTTTGTCCTGCTGAACTCGCAGACTGGCCTTAAATATCGGTTTGAAAATCGCTTCGATCTCTTGCTGAGTAAAAGTTGGGCTAAATTCCTGATACAGGCTCTCAAGGATTGCTTGTTCACGAACTGGATCGTAATCATCTACGCCTTGCTCCCGCTTAGCAACAGCCAACTGCAATACCATTTGTGTTCGCTTTTCGACCAACTTTAATAGTTCACTGTCTAATGCGTCAATCTCTGAGCGCAATCTTTGTATAACCTCTGAATTCACCGTACATCTACCGTCGTCATTAAAAATCATGGGTAAGTGGCGTCTATTATAGTAGAATTGCGCACAAAGTTGTTAAAAGCCTTTTCGGCTTGTTAAATCATCATGACTGAACGCAAAGATACCATTTTCGCAGAGCCACAGGACATCAAGAAATTCGAGTTTGACCACAAGGTTGTCGAAGTCTTTCCTGATATGATCAAACGCTCAGTACCCGGCTACACGACTATTATTCAAGGCATTGCCGAGATTGCCCAACGCTTTATCCAGCCCAATAGTAAAATATACGACTTGGGTTGCTCGCTTGGCGCGGCGTCCCTAGCAATTCGTCAAACCGTAGATCGCTCTGATTGTATGATTGTGGCGATTGATAACTCGCCGGCCATGATTGAGCGTTGTCAGATGATTCAATCGAGCTATAACTTTGCTATGCCCATTGAAGTTAAGGAAGCTGATATTAATGACCTTGAAATGTCATCGGCAAGCATGATTATTCTGAATTTTACTTTGCAGTTTCTTCCACGTGGCCATAGGCAGGAACTGGTTAGCCGTATTTATGATGCTCTGCTACCGGGTGGCTGTCTGGTTTTATCAGAGAAAATCACTTTGCAACATGACGCATTAAATGAACACATCATCGACCTGCATCATGACTTCAAGAAACAAAACGGTTACAGCGATATGGAAATTGCCCAGAAACGTGCAGCTCTTGAAAATGTATTATTGCCAGATACTCGCGAGAAACATTACCAGCGTTTTGCCAATGCCGGTTTTAGCCAATATGACAGCTGGTTCCAGCAGTACAACTTCGCCTCATTTGTCGCCGTTAAATAATATAGCACTCTAGTAACCATGATTAATTTCACTAATTCCTACAAAGCCATTGCCGATAGTCGACTTCATCCCTGGCTTGACCAATTCAAGCAGGCCGTTAATGACCGCATGGCCGATTATACGCATGGCAATCTAAGCGATTGGATCAAATTGCTTAAGCAATTGCCTGACATCACACCTGATCATATAGAGCTGGCCAGCAAAGTAGAAATTGGCAGCGCTTCGCAACTATCAGAAACTGAGCAACAAGAACTGAAACAACTCTTGATGAAGTTTCACCCCTGGCGTAAAGGCCCTTTTCATTTATTTGGCCAGCATATCGATACCGAATGGCGCTCGGACTGGAAGTGGGATCGTTTAAAGGATCAAATCAGCCCATTAGAAGATCGTATTGTATTAGATGTAGGCTGTGGCAATGGCTATCATTGCTGGCGCATGGCTGCACAAAATCCAAAGCTGGTGCTCGGCATTGACCCATCGCAATTATTCTTAATGCAGTTTGCGGTGATGCAAACCTATTTAGCCGACTACCCTGTTCACTACCTGCCAGTTGGTCTTGAATATCTGCCGGAAAACTTATCGGATCAAGGTTTCGATACTATCTTTTCGATGGGCGTTCTTTATCATCGCCGCTCTCCCATCGACCATATTCTGCACATGAAAAACCTGCTGCGTCCCGGTGGTGAACTGGTGCTCGAAACCCTGGTTATTGATGGTGAGCCTGACCAATGCCTGATACCAAAAAATCGTTACGCACAGATGAACAACGTCTGGTTTATTCCTACAACCGGCATGCTTAAAAACTGGCTAGCAAAGTTGGATTTTCAGGATATTAAAGTTGCTAACGTCGCCAAGACCGGACTTGATGAACAACGAGCAACCGACTGGATGACCTTTCAGTCGCTCGAAGATTACCTTGATCCGCAGAACAAAGAACTGACCATTGAAGGCTACCCCGCTCCGAAGCGTGCGGTCATGATTGCTACGAAACCGGGTAAGCGCGGCAATGCAAAGGCAGGCAACTAATGGCTGACTATCATATTGTCCCCTTTTGCCCTGAGCCGGTACGCATTCTACATCCTGACAAGCACTTTCTGTTCGTCAATAAACCCGCAGGATTATTGAGTATTCCTGGACGTCATGAAGAAAATAAGGACTGCGTTGTTACGCGCTTGCAGAACCATCCCAAATCAAAAACCGCTTCAATCGTGCACCGCCTGGATATGGCCACATCAGGCGTTATGATATTGGCACAGACCAAATTCGCGCATAGAGAAATCAGTAAGCAATTTGAATTACGCCAGACTGACAAATATTACATCGCAGTCGTGGACGGCATCGTGGAAAGAGGCAGCGGAGTTATCGACCTGCCTATGATCGCCGACTGGCCAAATCGACCGAAACAAAAGATAGACTTTGAACAAGGTAAAAAAGCCATAACCGAATGGGAAGTCATTGAGCGCGATTTGGATAAACAAACCACTCGCCTTAAACTCAAACCGATAACCGGACGCAGCCACCAGCTGAGACTACATTGCTTTGAGTTAGGCCACCCGATTCTAGGCTGTAACCTGTATCGTAAAAACGGCTCAGAAACTAAAGCCAAACGCCTGCTACTGCACGCAGCAAGCCTGACCATTACACACCCTAAAACCGGCAAAATCATCACCGTTGAATCGCCCTGCCCGTTTTAGCTTGATAAACATCGGAATAATTGTGAAAATACGCCCGCTTCAAGCGCTAGTAGCTGGGCCTACCCCATCTTCGTCAGAAGATAGGTACAATTGGATAGAGCGAAGCTCTACAATAATCTCAGTGTATGAGAAGTTTAAAGAAACATTTTAGTATATAGATTATGCACCTGTAGCTGGGACTGCCCCGTCTTCGTCAGAAGATAGGGTACAGTTGGATAGAGCGAAGCTCTACAATAATCTCAGCGCATGAGAAGTTTAAAGAAACATTTTAGTATATAGATTATGCACCTGTAGCTGGGACTGCCCCGTCTTCGTCAGAAGATAGGGTACAGTTGGATAGAGCGAAGCTCTACAATAATCTCAGCGCATGAGAAGTTTAAAGAAACATTTTAGTATATAGATTATGCACCTGTAGCTCACTTGGATAGAGCGCAGCCCTCCGGAGGCTGAGGTAGCAGGTTCGACTCCTGCCAGGTGCGCCACTTCTTTCCCGTAGGACCTAGTTGCACTCGGCCTGAGCAATACCAAATCTCATCACTGAAACAATTGAACAAATTCCGCCTATCATTCGGGCGACCGCAGGTCGCCCCTACACATATATTTATTCTTTATATTGCCTTTCAGGCGCTCACCTTTTTAAGGCTTAAACAAACAACGGTCGAAACCGAGCAATCTAATCAACAAACTCTATTTCACATTAGGCAGCCGCAGGTCGCCCCTACAACTATCTTTCTATCTCGAACCCAATTGTAGGGGCGACCTGCGGTCGCCCTAATATAGCAGCGCTACGGAGATTTATTTATTTCACATAAAGCTTATCCAACTCCCACTTCAATGGATTATTTTGGATATATTCCCGTATCTGACTCAACTCTTCCTCATTACGAATGACTCGATCCCAATAATTACGCTGCCAAACCTTTTGATTATTATCTGATAAACGTAAATTATTGCGCCTAGTTACAGCAGCTTTAAATCCGCCAACTATCGCACCTAATGATTTTGTTTTAGGACCTATTGCGGGGATTTGATTATTATTAAAACCCTGGTTCACCTGATCATTCCAATTAATAAATAAGATTGCATGAAAATGATTAGGCATTATGACCCAAGAATCCAGCTCGACTTGCTTTCTTATCAAACCAGTCTTTTCCCATTCGTCCGCAATAATTTTTCCCAGATGGTTTAATTTGACTTGATGATTAACAATATTTCCAAACAGACATCGGCGCTCATGTGCACAGAGTGTTATGAAGTAGGCACCTGCCTGAGAATAATCAAAATGAGATAATCGAATAGAACGACGTTTATTACATGATGTAAATTCCATATTAACTTCCTTGTTAATTCGGGCGACCGCAGGTCGCCCCTACACATATATTTATTCTTTATATTGCCTTTCAGGCGCTCACCTTTTTAAGGCTTAAACAAACAACGGTCGAAACCGAGCAATCTGATCAACAAACTCTATTTCACGTTGGGCAGCCGCAGGTCATCCCTGCGACTATCCTTCTACCTCGAATCCAATTGTAGGGGCGACCTGCGGTCGCCCGAGCTCCTTCTAAGAAACTTTCTGCTCCATAGCCTGAAAATGCACAATAACTCTATCCACAGCTTCGCTAATATCCGATTGATGCTCTGCTTCCAGATCCATCATTAGCTTGGTATGAGTCATCTTTTCTTTGGTTTTTAAATCTTTCCAGCCTTGATGCGTAGGGATATGGGCGGTTTTATCATAAATGGTATAAAACACGGTGAAGTTATCACGTAGCTCATCTTCAAGTCGCAGTTGATCAATTAATACCTTTAAACGAATACAACCTTCGATTGTCGGGCATTGCTCATGCTGCATGGCTTTTGCGATGGAGGTGATGCTTTCAATAACCGACTTCATTTGAGCATCATGCTTTTCAGCTTGAGCCGCCGCTGATTGCTGCATGGTCTTCTTTTGCTTATTAAGTTTAAACAGCAGAACTGCTGCATAACTGGCAAGACCCAGAGTTATCAACCCTGCGATGATGTAAAAAGCAGTCATAAAATTAAGGCTTCTTAAAAGATGATTGCATTGTACTGGATATCATTAGAATTCCCAAAGTTCAAACCTTATTTGCGGATCATCTTTTCAATGATCGGAAACACTCGTTCGAACTCGGTGAAGCGATGAGTTCCAGTGTCGAATGTATGTATTGGGTAGATGCCTTCCAGTTCTTTGGCAGTTTTTTCTGAGTCCAGCACTTCGTCATCCATGGCAAGGGCTACCTCACATTGACCATAAGGTTCGCTGGTGACTCTATAGTGATTAAAGTCTTGCAGATCTTTTGTGGTGACTTTGATGCTTTCATCAAATTCGCCAAAGACTTTAAACTCTCCTGTTTCGAGTGTTTTGTCTGGGTCTAGCGAAGGGTTAATCATTAAGGAATTAACGGGAAGTTCTGATGCCAGCCATCTGGCCCAGAAGCCGCCGAGCGAGGTTCCTACGACAATGAGCTCATCATCTTTACCAATCAGTTTTTCGTACTCATTGATAAGAATTTCTTCTGCCACGACTGGCGAGTGTGGCGTGTAGTTAATACCCTGAACATGGCAGTTAGGGAAAGCTTGTTGCATCGCTTTGACTTTAGGGCTTTTGGCTGAACTTCGAAAGCCGTGTAAATACCAGATGTTCATTATTTGCCTTGTGCTCTATTTAGGGTTTCTGCCGTACAGGTCCATCATGCCCTGCACTGTCTTTTTCATGTCATCGCGGAAAGCTTTTGGTTGTATAACTTCTACTTGATCGCCAAAGCCAAGTAACCACCATTTGATAGATTGGGTAACATTGATCGTTGCAATAACACGCACTCTGCCGTCTTGTAGCTCTGTCAATTGCTGATCTTTTGCTAAGGGTGTTTCACTCAGGTGCTGCGCTGTTGGTTTGCTGAAAACAAGTTCAAGGCTTTGCTCTGGATACAGACTAATATCAAGACCGCCCTGCTCCAAATATTGCCTAATGTCAAAACCGGCCACTCGTTTAGGCTGACTATCGAGAATCTCTATATCGTTTATACGGTGGATAGCAAACTGAATGAGTCCCTCTGCTTTTTGCCCATCATAAGTTGCAATCAGATAGCTCACCTGTTCCTGCTGCACTACGCCTTGCGCGCTGACAATATAGTCTTTGGTTTCGCCGCCCTTTTTGGTGTAGTTCATTTTGAATTGTTTATTCAGCAGCAGTGCCTTATAGATATCAAGCAGATGATTGGCGTTAAATTTTGCAGGTTCTAATGGATAAACCTTCGGATAGATGGCAACTCGCTTTTCCCAATCCGCATATTTATATTTTTCATTCTTAAGCGCTAGCTTGGCTTCTTTGAAGTATGGTGCAAGCGCATCAAGACTGGCTTCAGGCAATAAGCTATGGGTATATTTTTCCATCAAAAGAAAACCAAGTGCCAGATCCGGTCCCATCTTCTTAAGTGAGATGTGTGAACCCTGAGGAAAGTAATAATAATTTTCGCGGCCCACGGTTTTGACATGCACACCAAACACACGCTCAAGCATGGCCATATCGCGCTGGATACTACGTTTGCTTAGGTTGCCAAGATTATGACTCGACTCAAGATATTCAATCAGGTCATTAACAGTGACCTTTTGTGGTTCAGTCGGAATACGCCTGAGAATCGCAAGCTGTCGTTCGATTTGGCTGAGTTCTTTAGCTGCCATGTGCTTCCTTTTATATCATTGAGCAATTACGACGCAATATGACGCACTGCAGAGCTAATATCAAGTCTGAGGAGACAGGCTGTGAAGTATTTTAGCCATGGTCCGCGATAAATAGTTTTGCGGTCTGTTTTCTCGCCCCCTTTTGACACTTCCACTTTTCGTCACAGGGTAAAAGCCATCAGTGTTTAGGGATGAACCTGAGGGCTTTTTTATTTGTTACAGATGATTAATTGGGCAGACACGCAGGTCTGCCCCTACCCAAACAAGAACAACTCGTGAGTTGTCCCTACCCTAGATTGTTTTATTCCGACTCTTTTAGAACCATGCTGACTAATTTATGAACCAGTGGCGATACCACGAAAATCGCTGGGAAAGCAACAACGGAGGCGAAGGCCCAGGCTTTCAACCAGATGGTGACGATATTGCTCACTAAACCGACGTTAAAGACGCTGATGATAAATGACATGATGCATGACATTAGTAGTGACATGAAGAATGAAAAGACGATGCGATGGTGTTTTGGGTTGATCATGGAGTATCCCGACGGTGCTCATTTCACGTGGATGATATAGCTCTACTGTATAGGGTGCAATTAGCTTAATGCATAAAGGCTATTAGGTTTTACTATGAGCGGTTAATTCAGCATATCCATAAAGAACTCGCCAACACCTCTTAAAATTGTTACTTTCAAGAAAGTTAAGAATCACAGAACTCTCTATGGCTAATAGCATATTTCTTCTCGATGAAACGCCTCTATTTCCTGATGCCAGATTGGCTCAGGATGAGCCAAATGGCTTACTGGCAGTCGGTGGCGACTTATCAGTTCCAAGGCTTAGCGAAGCCTATCGCAATGGCATATTTCCTTGGTTTTGTGAGGATGAACCTATTTTGTGGTGGTCACCCGATCCGCGTTGCGTGTTCATGCTGGATGAGATTCATGTGTCGCGTTCGCTGAAGCGCGAGCTTAAAAAAGAGCACTACACAATAACCATCAACCGGGCTTTTCCTCAAGTCATGCAGCAATGTGCTGCACCAAGAGCTGACCAACCTGAAACCTGGATTTTACCTGAAATGCAACAAGCCTATGTCCAACTCCACCAGGCAGGATTAGCGCATTCTATCGAAGTCTGGGAAAATACAGGCGATGAGGAAGTTCTGGTCGGAGGCATGTACGGTGTCAGTATTGGTCGGTTTTTCTTTGGTGAGTCCATGTTCAGCCGTCGCCCGAGCACCTCCAGGATAGCCTTGGTCTATTTGGCACACTTCTTAAAACAAGCTGGTTTTTTAATGATTGATGCCCAGGTTGGCAATCCCCATTTGTATCGAATGGGCGCACGAGATATGGCTCGTGATGAGTTTTTGTGGCATCTAAAGCAAGAAATTAACTGGCAACAGCCCCCGAATCTATGGCAAAGTAAGATATTGAAGGAATGGAAAGACTAGCTAAATATGCGCGGTTCTTGTTATGAGTAACAAAGAAAAAAGCACTCAACATATTAAGCTCTATGCAGGGCCAGAGCACGCTTGTGGCTATCTGGACAATCAGACAGCGGTTTCCCTGTTCGCTGATCCGTCACTTCCCATGAATAACACTCTCTATTCAGAGCTCAGCCGCCTTGGCTTCCGTCGTAGCGGTAATCATGTATATCGTCCCAAGTGTCCCCATTGCTCGGCATGCCAGCCTTTCAGAGTGCTCGCAGAGCAATTTAAACCAAGCCGAAGCCAAAAGAGAATTTTAAAAGCTAATAAGAACTTGAGTGTTCACTTTGAACCGGCAAAGCCTGACCATGAAGATTATGAGCTTTATGAGCTTTATGTCACTGAAAGACATAAAGATGGAGATATGTACCCGCCTTCATACAACCAATATGCAGACTTTTTATTTTCAGACTGGTGCAAATCCGCTCAGATCCGAATCAAAGATGGTGACCAGACGGTGGCCATCATGTGTCTGGATTTATTAGATGATGGTTTATCAGCTGTCTATTCATTTTTCGATCCCAATACACCGCATAAAAGTCTTGGGGTATTCCTGGTACTAAAAACTATCGCCTTAACTCGCAAGCTCAATCTACCCTATGCCTACCTTGGTTACTATATCCAAGACTGCCATAAAATGAGTTACAAAAGCTCCTACAAACCAGCAGAAGTTCTCCACAACAATCGCTGGAAACTCCTGTCAGAAACCATACCAAGCTCAGACATCAGCTAACGTCACTTCAAGGACTATCTTATGCAAATGACGCCAGAGCCGTTCAATTGCTCAAAAATACGGCTAAATCTTGCTTAATCACACAAAATCTTTGCGATTATTATCTAAATAGTGCATCATACGCGCGCAATTTTTGAACATTCTGTTGAAAGTCAAAGAGGAGAAACGGGCTTAACATGGCGAAAGAAGACGTAATTGAATTAGAAGGTAAAGTGTTAGAAACCTTGCCGAATACTATGTTTCGAGTAGAGCTCGAAAATGGTCATATTGTCACTGCACATATTTCAGGTAAGATGCGCAAAAACTACATCCGCATTTTAACCGGTGACACTGTTACTGTTGAAATCAGCCCTTATGACTTATCCAAGGGTCGCATCACTTTCCGTGCCCGTTAATTTGGAAGCATTAGATAAAAAAGGCGCTAAAAGCGCCTTTTTTGTTTTCTAAAATATTAAGTCAGGGTGAGAGCCGCCCCCTTTATAACTGCGGGTCAGGAAATCAGGAAGTTCCCTGCGGTAGTTTTTCCATGTGTGGCTCAATACGAATATCCAGCTCATCATTTTTCAAACTGACATAGACATCTCCGCCCTGCATTAACTTACCAAACAAGATTTCATTGGCTAATGGACGGCGAACCTTATCACTGATAAGACGAGCCATTGGACGTGCGCCCATGTTCTCATCATAGCCGTGCTTCGTGAACCACTCTCGAGCTGCATCATCCACATGCAAGTTGACTTGCTTATCATCAAGCTGACCTTGAACTTCGGTTAAGAACTTATCGACAATCGACATAATGACTTTTTGTGGTAACGAATTGAACCAGACTATCGCATCGAGACGGTTTCTAAACTCTGGTGAGAAAGTACGGTTAATAGCTTCTTCGTTGTTGCGTGAGCGATCCTGTTCTTTAAAACCAATATTACCTTTTATGATTTCCTGCGCTCCCGCGTTACTGGTCATTACTAGCACAATATTTCGGAAGTCGGCTTTGCGCCCGTTATTATCGGTTAAGGTGCCGTGGTCCATGACCTGTAATAGCAGATTGAACACATCGGGATGCGCCTTCTCAATCTCATCCAGTAACACTACAGCATGCGGATTTTTGTTAACCGCTTCCGTCAATAAGCCACCCTGATCATAACCTACATAACCAGGAGGCGCGCCAATCAGACGCGAGACAGTATGACGCTCCATGTATTCCGACATATCAAAGCGGATCAGTTCAACACCCATCAATCGAGCTAACTGTTTAGTAACCTCTGTTTTACCCACCCCTGTCGGGCCTGCAAACAAGAATGAGCCCACCGGTTTGTTTTCCTGGCCTAATCCTGCTCGGGATAACTTGATCGACTCTGCAAGAGTCTCAATTGCTGGATCTTGACCAAAAACAACCATCTTGAGATTTCGCTCAAGGTTTTGCAGTAGTTTTTTATCAGAAGAAGACACCGTTTTCTCAGGAATTCGGGCAATTTTGGCAATAACCTGCTCTATCTCGTGAGGTGTGATGGTTTTCTTACGCTGATCTTCCGGCAGGATACGCTGGCGCGCACCGGCTTCATCGATCACATCAATTGCCTTATCTGGTAATTGACGATCATTGATGTATTTGGCGGATAGCTCTGCCGCAGCTTGAATGGCTTGCTTTGAATAACTCACACCATGGTGTTTCTCATAACGATCTTTTAGGCCTTCTAAGATACCGATAGTGTCTTGTACCGTTGGTTCATTAATATCAATTTTTTGGAAACGACGCGCTAAAGCGTGATCTTTCTCAAAAATTCCGCGGTACTCCTGAAATGTTGTTGAGCCCAGACAGCGGAGCTCACCATTGGCCAACACTGGTTTAATCAGGTTGGATGCATCCATAGTGCCCCCAGAAGCGGCACCAGCACCAATGATGGTATGAATTTCATCGATGAATAGTATGGCATGAGTTTCTTTTTTAAGCTGCGCGAGCACCGCTTTGAGGCGTTTTTCAAAGTCACCTCGGTATTTAGTGCCAGCCAAAAGAACACCTAGATCTAAGGCATAAACTACAGCGTCCTTAATCACTTCAGGTACATCACCATCAATAATGCGCTTGGCCAGTCCTTCTGCGATGGCGGTTTTACCAACACCAGCTTCACCAACCAACAGAGGGTTGTTTTTGCGGCGGCGGCATAAAACCTGCACTACCCGCTCAATCTCATTTGCACGACCAATCAAGGGATCAATCTTTCCCTGCTCTGCTAATTTATTGAGATTAACGGCATATTGATCGAGTGGTCGCGGTTCTTGTGGCTCTTGCTCACCCTCTTCATGTTCCAGCTCAGGAAAATCCTCATCCTCTTCAGAGCCAATACCATGAGAAATGTAGTTAACCACATCAAGACGAGAAATATCTTGTTTCGATAATAAGAATACAGCTTGCGACTCAGGCTCGCTAAACATCGCAACCAGTACATTAGCGCCACTCACTGCCTCACGACCTGATGACTGAACATGAAATACCGCACGCTGCAAGACTCGTTGGAATCCTATCGTTGGCGAAATTTCAAACTCGTCATCTTCATCGGAGAATTGAGGCGTGGTCTGATTAACGAACTTTTCAAGATCGGATTTTAGAACCCCTACGTCAGCACCGCATGCACGTAAGACTTCCAGGGCATCCTTATTATCTAACAGGGCCAGCATCAGGTGCTCGATGGTAATAAATTCATGACGTTTTTCACGAGCATCGTGAAACGCATGGTTTAATGATTGTTCAAGTGCTTTATCGAGCATAATACCACCTACCTTTTGTAACGCTTGATTGAGTTATTCACCGTCTTCCGGCTCCATAACACATAACAAAGGGTGCTGATTTGCGCGAGCAAACTCATTAACCTGAACTACCTTAGTTTCAGCAATATCAGGCGTAAAAGTTCCACACACACCCTGCCCTTCGTGATGAACCTGCAACATAACACGGGTTGCCTGTTCGGTGTCCATCGTAAAAAACTTACGCAGCACATCAACCACAAAATCCATCGGGGTGTAATCATCATTAAGAATCAACACCTTATACATAGGTGGTTGTTTGAGCTTAGGTTTGGCATCGGCGACTGCGAGGCCGTGCTCATGCTCCTGTTCGTGATCGTGGTTCTGATTGTGATTTTGGTCGTTACTCATAGCAACTTCGTTTCGCTAAATGTCTCTATCATTATGGCATAAATGGGGCCATAGGTAAGCAAGTTCAAGCTTTGCATTAAGTTTCTATTCAGATATATACAGTCTATAATTAGCTAGGCTTTTTTTACAACTATTAGGAAACAAAAATGACAATTTACAAATTGGGCTTAGCCGCATTATTAACTGCAAGCTTGACACTAAACACTACCGTACATGCCGAAGAAGCTGAGATATCAGGCATTCTTGGCGGTGGCCTCTCATTTGGTGGGGAAACTCTGATTGACGACATTAACTTCACCGACGGTTCCAGCGACGAAGTTAAAGCTGGCGAAGGCTTTTGGATAGACTTCGGCTTTAGAGCAGACTTTCAGGATTGGGCTCTGAAAAGCACTATTGGCTATAAAAGTGGTGGCGTTGTTGCCTCTAATGGAAATGCAACCTTTTCACGTACGCCTCTAACCATGATTGCCTCTCTCAATAATAATGGGCATCTATTTGGTGCTGGTTTTACCTACGAGTTGAACCCTGAGCTGGATATTGACCTGCCAGGCTTATACGGTACTGCAGAATTTGAAAATGCACTTGGATTAGTCCTAGAGTATGAAAATAACCATGACACCTGGGCCTGGGGTGTTCGTTATACTCATATCGACTATGATTATGATCCAACCGGCGAAACCTTTGACGGCAACAATATTGGTGCATTTTTTAACTGGTATTTTTAAAGTCGGATTGAATTATGAAAGGCGGCTTCGGTCGCCTTTTTCTTTTTAGAACTTTGTTATTTAAACAGTGCCTTAGGCGTCAATAACCAATCTAAATGCCCTTGATTTATCTTCACGTTTTTCCAATGGTTTATTTTCAGGGATATTCTGGCAAGCGATGCTGTTGGAAACTTAACGTTAGCCCCCTTAACCAGTTCACCAATTAATATTGAGCACATAGGCTCATGAGATACGATCATTAATTTCTCTACAGTGTCATCCTGCTTTTGAATAATCTCCAACGCTTCCTCAGCACTGGCTAAATACAGCTCCCTATAATACTTGATATCACATATCCAGCCGCCCTTCTCTTTGGCGAGCGCTAACGTTTGCTTAGTGCGGATTGATGTTGAACATAAAACCAACTCTGGAACTTGCCTGATACGGACTAAATGTTTTCCCATTTGTTCAGCAGCATATTTTCCTCGTTCGGCTAGAGGTCGCTCATGATCGCTTGAAAAGCTTGCTTCCCAGTCAGATTTTCCATGCCGAAAAATATAAAGCTTTTTCCCAGAGTTCTCCTCACTTTCACAATCTGCTTGAGTTTGGCTCATAGTATCTTAATCCGTTATGCTTGCTTGCTAAGCATTATCATAGCGCCAGATAACAGCTTAATGACAGAATTTCTGCAGCTAGATGAAACCTGGATCTATTTTATTGTGCAGACTCCTGTAGATTCTATTAGAATGGGCACAAAACAATTCACAGTAAAACAATAAGGGTAACAATGAAAAATATAGAAAGACGTTTTGAAGCAGCTCTATTCAGTAGCCGCTGGGTATTAGCGCCATTTTTTGTTGGACTGATAATCTCTATATTTATTCTTCTAGGCAGCTTCAGCAAAGAATTATGGCACTTGATTACTCACTTTGGAGAGTTTGGGGAAATTGCCACTATTCTCGGTATTTTAGCGCTAGTCGACATGACCTTATTGGCTAATTTGCTGATTATCATAATTTTCAGTGGTTATGAGAGTTTCGTTTCCAAAATTGATGTTGCTGATCATGAAGATAGGCCCGGATGGATGGGGAAAGTTGGGTTTTCCACATTGAAAGTGAAGCTGATTAGCTCAATCGTAGCCATTTCTGGTATCGACTTGCTGAGAACTTATATGCAGCTGGATAAGATGCCTGAAGCAATAGAAACCGACGTAGTTATGTGGAAGCTCCTGATACATGGAACCTTTGTCATATCAGGATTGCTATTTGCGGTTATGGACTATCTGACAACACAATCTGAAAATAGTCATTAGTAATACTCTTTAAGTGATGCTCTTTAAGTAACACTCATTAAAAAATAAAAGCCCTTAAACAAGGGCTTTTGTTTTTTACATTTAAGGATAAGTCTAGGCTTCTGTTTCAACCTTTGCATCTTGAGCATTTTGAGCTACTGAAACTATACCGTTATTACGCCCACTTTCAGACTTATACATTTGGCTCTTACCAATTTGTTGGCCATTAGTGGCATTAAGCGTGAAATAAAAACGACCGTCTTTGGCTTTTTCTTTTGAAAACCGATCTGCATTTAACGAGTTTTTGCGAACAGAATCGATACCGTTCACACAAGCTACCTGCGAACCATAACCCTGGCTTTGCAAAATAACTTCACCGTTACCCGCCTTTAGCACGAAATATAGCTTCCCATCTTTTCCTTTTGAAATAACAAATTTACCTGCCATAAGTTCCACCTGAAAATTATTTGATTATCACACAGCTGCTTATGAATGAATCAGCTAGCAACAATAATCCTCTATTTGTTAAACAACAGCAAGTACCGGTGCGCAAATTTAGCATTAAAATTGCACTAGCTGGTGTGCTTACCACCAGTCCAGCCACCTTTGGACAAAACTCTCTCACCCATTTGCTTTGGTGAATCTTCAAGATCAGTCGCCATCGAATCATTCCAGCGGTTTAAGAATCCGTACAGACAAACAGCTCCCAAAATCTCAACAATCTGTTCATCGGACCAATGCTCTTTCATCCGTTGCATAAGTTCATCATCTACTGCATTGGGTACCGAACCGGCCGCTAATGCATAATCCAGTGCAACACGCTCAGCATTGCTATATAAAGCTGAGGTCTGATAGTCCCAGATAGCATCTAACTTTTCTTGTGATATGCCATGGATATTGGCTGCAATTAATGAGTGGGCTTCACAGTACTGGCAGCCTGCAGCACGACTTGCAAAATGTGCAATCAAACGCTTAAAACCTAAATCCACTTCTCCATCAGGATCCATTACCGCCTTAGTTAGGACTCCGAATGCCTGCACCATTTTAGGGCGACGTTGCATAGTTAATAGGCTATTGGGAATAAACCCCAAAATCTCTTCAAAAATTCTAAAGTCGTCCGCAAGTTCCGGATGACTATCTGCTGATAGTGGCTTTAAATGTGCCATCAATAACTCCTCTAATATTATGATTTATTCGATATGAAACAGACTCCAGTGCCACCATGTCCACAATAGCCCCCTGGATTTTTTGAAAGATACTGTTGATGATAATCTTCAGCAAGGTAATAGGTTTCTAATGGTTCAATATCTGTAGTAATTGCTGGATAACCTTTTGCACTTAATAATTTTTGGTATTCATTCTTGCTCTTCAATGCTAACTCTCGTTGCTCTTCTGAATGGGTAAAAATGACGGAGCGATACTGACTACCCCTATCGTTACCTTGACGCATGCCTTGAGTGGGATCATGATTTTCCCAAAATAGCTGCAAAAGCTCTTGGTATGAAATGACGCTGGGATCATAAATAATTTGTATAGCTTCGGCATGGCCAGTCAACCCACTACAGACTTGCTCATAAGTAGGATCTTTAAAGTCTGAACCTGCGTAGCCAACACTGGTCATTAATACTCCTGACTGTTGCCAGAACATTTTTTCAACTCCCCAGAAACATCCCATAGCAAAAGTAGCAATCTGTTGCCCTGCTTCTGGCTGAGTCGTTATTAACTTACTAAACACATGATGCTTCATAGAGTGTTCCCATAACTTTTATCTACATAGACTACCACCATCTACAAATGTTACGAAAGTCATAGCACAAAAAAGGCTTTCCGAGGAAAGCCTTTATAATCATTAAATAGCTAAATGACTACTTTACGATTTCATCCAGCGTTGCCTGAGCCAATGGATGATAGCCAGGACGTGCAACCTTGTACACGCGTTTGGCGAATTCGGCACCTTGTTCCGTTTCCATCAACTGCTTGTACAAAGGAACAATTAGCTTACGGCGGCCTATACTAATTAAATAGTCCTCAAGTCGCGGTAAGACCACATTATATCCAGCCTTTATTGATAGCAGTAACCATGCATGGGCAATTTCATTGTTGGTTGATTCAGTTAATTTAAACTGAGCATCCATAGCCATCATGTCATCTGGGGACATCTCTGCCGGCAGATTATTAATGAAGTGTAACCACTCGTGAACTGTCCACTTTTCAGTACCAAGCTGCGCCAAGGTGATTTCACCAGAAAGAAGCTTCCTGGTTTTTTGATCAACAATTTTAAAGGCGTCCGATGTTGGATTGGGCATCATCTCTGGCAACATGGGCTCGTGAATCCAAGTATCGATTTCCTCATCGGACACAATCCCCGGATGCTTGTCTAAAAGGTTTTCTTTTAAATAAGCTTTAAACTGCTGAGTGGTAATGCTCTGGAATGCAAAATGGTCAAAGTATTTAACCAGGAATGCATCGAAAACCTCACGGCCAAACTTCTCTTCCAGCCAAACCAAAAACATTTGACCTTTAGTATACGGCACAGTTGAGAAAGCATCATCGGGATCGGCACCCTTCAGATCAACGTTTAAAACCGTATATTCTTTTGGCAAATCCTGAACCGCCTGACGTAAATCCTGTACAGCCAATGACTGCTCCATTAAAGCGCGCTCACGGCCGAAAAGCTCTTCCATAATGCGATTTTCAACATAGGAGGTGAAGCCTTCGTTAAGCCAGAAGTCATGCCAGTTAGCATTGGTTACAAGATTTCCGGACCATGAATGAGCAAGCTCGTGAGCAATCAGACTAACAAGGCTTTTATCACCCGCAATAACGGTAGGCGTGATAAATGATAGACGAGGATTTTCCATGCCGCCATAAGGAAAAGCTGGTGGCAAAATTAATAGGTCATAACGTCCCCAGCGATAGGGACCATAAAGCTCTTCAGTGACTTGAACCATCTCTTCGGTGTCATCAAACTCAGCTACCGCTGAATCTAACATTGCTGGCTCAGCATAAACACCAGTTCTCTCACTCATCGCCTTAAATTTAAGATCACCCACACCAATTGCAATCAGGTAGGTAGGAATCGCCTGTGGCATTTCAAAATGATACTCGCCATCAAGCTCTGTATCTGGCTCATTAAAGGCGCTCATGACTGCCAATAACTCTTTGGGAGTACGAATCGTAGCATTATAAGTAATACGCACAGCAGGGCTGTCTTGAACAGGAACAAAGCTACGGGCATGGATAGCTTGAGCCTGGCTGTACATAAACGGATGCTTTTTACCGTCAGTCTGCTCAGGAGTTAGCCACTGCAAGCCACTGGCCTGAGGCTGAGTTGCATAATGGACTCTTACTTTATTAACGCCCTCTTTGAGGTTTACCGTTAACTTAGAGCCCATAACTTCATCTTTTTTAGCTAAATCAAACTCACCTGCAATCCATTGATCATTCTGGCTAAGTTCAACTTTAGAAATATCAATGTCACGCGTATCCAGAATGAGCTCGCTGACATCTTCTTTTAAACGATCAAAGCTTAGGTCAACATATCCTTTCAGTGATTTCGCTTCAAAATCGACAGTCAAATTCAAATCAAGGTGTTTTAAATCTACTTCATGGAGATTACCGTAAGTATGATCATCGATTGGATTATGAGCTTTCTTAACTGCGCTGGGTTCAGCCTTTGCCACCTGTTCTTGCTGTGACTCTGCAGCAATCAGCTCTGTTTGAGGCTTACTGTTTTCTTCTGTTTCTTGCTGACATCCTGCTAGCGCGGCAATCACTGCCAGCGAGCAGAACAAAGTCTGTTGTAGTTTCATTCTAATTACCCGTGAAATTGAAAGTCTGTCATTTAAGCAACAAACAATTTATCTGTAAAGGTTTAAACCCGAATGACCTATTGACGCTGATTTAAGCGCAGTGCTAATGTAGATTTTATCCGAGGCTATCAGATCAACGAGTTACAAGTCTCTGTATGAAGTTTGGCTGATAAGTTAATGATTTTAATCAAACACCTTGATTTGATTACCATTAACTCTGCCACATTTTTTAGTGTTATTTAGTGTTATGCTCGCTCCAAGATAAGAGGTTCATTTGCAATTAAAGTTGCGAATTAAAACCCGAAGACATTTGTTCGAGTTGGAGCTGATAACCTACTACCCTTTTTAAAGGATTCACTCATGCCATCACAAGGTAGCGGTAAGTTTGAACGTGGTTACATCATTCCAATTGGCGGATGTCAGAATTCAATCAGTGACCGAGTTGCTGAAGAAATGCGCAGTATCTGCCTGACCGCTAAAGCCAATGCTTTAGTGTTAAATATCAGCGAAGACCCGCAAGAAACTGAGCTTGAACAGATTTTACACAAGAATGGTTTCGAAAAATGTGAAACTCATACGGTACGAAATCGTCAAGATGCCGCAAGTCCAATTACACTGCAGCATCTCGTCGGAGTAGACTTGGTGATCATCATTGGGGAGCGACCATTACAGATTTCCACGTTGATAGGTGGCACGTCATTAGCGAAACAGCTTCGCAAGCTAAATGCTGATGGTATTCATATCGCTGGCTTGTGTGGTGCCGCTGCACTACTGAGCGAACACATGATTGCCGGTGGTGATGAAGCCAGCATTCCACGTCAATCTGGTGTAACCATGGCTCCGGGGCTTGGATTAACTAACCGCTTTATGGTGGATTACCACTTTAAACAACAAGGACGGCTTGGCAGGCTATTAACTGCTTTGTCTTACAACCCATTTACCATCGGGGTAGGAATTGACGATGGTACGGCTTTATTTATAAGCCCTAAAGATGAATTACAGGTTTATGGAGGTGGCGCAGCTACTTTAATTGACCCCTCTAACTTACAATATTCGTCTATGGGGTCAGCGGGAAATGGTGATCCGATTTCCCTGTTTGGACTACAAATGCATATTCTGGCTGAGGGAGCTCGCTTTAGTGTCGGAGAACGTGATGCGTTTGACGAGCACTGGGCTTAGCGAAACTGTACGCCAAAAATTGAGTACTATATTTAACTGACAATTGGGTGATTATCGATGACAAAACATCTTGCCAAAACTTTAACTTTTGCACTTTCAACACTGCTCTTTGTTGCATGTAAACCTGCAACAGTAGCTCAGACGGACGATGCACCAAGCAAACCGGTCGCCAGCACAAAATCGGTTAACATTGGTGCCAGCAATTATATGACTGTTCCCGCAAACTGGAATCTCAAACCCTCAATCATGCCAAAAGGCTTTGTCAGCTACACTATCAAAAATAATAATCTGCACATAGTTATCAGTGGCTATGCTACTGAACGTTCCAATTTCAACCATGCTAAAAGTCGAAAAGATTTACAAAACGTTACTCTACTGTATCGTGCCGGGGCAACTAATAAAGAACAGCAATATCTAACTCTGGATGATCATCATAAAGTCGGCGGTTACACTCAATATACCTGTCGAACTGCTACAAAGTGCTATCAGGTATTCCCTCTTTCTCATTGGCGTTCAGTGATAGCTTCTGACTTCCATGTTGGTGGCATGAAGTACACCATCACGGCAGGTGTCGATGATTTGCAAGGGGTATATGCTCAACAAATTTTATCAGCAATTAAAAGTATCGAGTCGAAATAGTCCTGCTAGTAAACAGTATTAACCTATACAAAAAAGCCTGCAATATGCAGGCTTTTTTAATTCCGAGCTAGGTTCATCCTGAGATAAGTTAATGATCAGGCTTGCGCTTCTCGCTCAGCGATAAAGGCCAACGCCATATCAATACGCTGAATGACACGTTCTTTACCAATCCATTCAAGTGTAATACCTAAATCTGGCGACATTCCAGCTCCAGTCACTGCGACACGCAGCGGCATTCCAACTTTACCCATGCCAATCTCCAGCTCTTCTGCAGTGGCGCTGACCAGACTGTGTAAAGACTCTGCGCTCCAATCATTAGCTTGCTCAAGCTTGGCTTTCACCACTTGCAACGGCTCTTTAGCCACTGGACGTAAATGCTTCTTGGCCGCTCCAGCATCAAACTCTTCAAAATCGTGATAGAAATAACGAACGGCTGATGCCAGCTCTTTAAGCGTTTTAACACGCTCAGCCATTTCTGGGATTAATAGTTTAATATCCGGGCCATTGCTGGTATCAACTGACTGCTGTTCAAGATGCCACTGCAGATGCTTGAGCACCTCTTCGGCAGGCAGTGCTTTCATGTAATGCTGGTTCAGCCAATTAAGCTTGTCAGTGTTAAATGCAGACGGTGCGCGATTCACATCAGACAAGTCGAAGTACTCTATCATTTCTTCCAGGGAGAATACTTCTTGATCACCATGCGACCATCCCAAACGTACCAAATAGTTCAGTAGCGCTTGCGGTAAGTAACCATCATCACGATATTGCATAACGCTCACTGCGCCATGGCGCTTTGATAAACGCTTACCGTCATCACCCAGAATCATAGGAACATGGGCGTATAAAGGAACATCGTATCCAAGCGCTTTAATCATATTAATCTGACGTGGTGTATTGTTAACATGGTCATCACCACGAATGACATGAGTGATTTCCATATCCAAATCATCCACTACCACAGTAAAGTTGTAGGTTGGAGTGCCGTCAGTACGGGCAATGATCAAATCATCCAGTTCGCTGTTATTAACCGAAATTTTCCCTTTGATCAAATCATCAAATACCACCGCACCCTCTTTTGGGTTTTTGAAACGAATGACGTAGGGTTTTGATAAGTCCTGCTCCGCTTCACTTAGATCTCGACAATGACCGTCATAGCCAATATTTTTCTTAGATGCTTGTTGCTCTTCGCGCAAGGCATCGAGGCGCTCTTTTGAGCAATAGCAACGGTAGGCCTGCCCTTTTTCAAGCATTTCACCAATGACTTCTTTATAGCGCTCATAACGCTTGGTCTGATAGTAAGGCCCTTCGTCATGTTCCAAATGTAACCACTCCATTCCATCCAGAATGGCCTGCACTGACTCATCAGTTGAGCGCTCGCGATCAGTATCTTCAATCCTTAATACAAAGGTGCCCTGATGTTTTTTAGCATACAGCCAGCAGTAAAGAGCTGTTCTAGCGCCACCTACGTGCAAATAGCCTGTTGGGCTTGGAGCAAAACGAGTTTTTACGGTCATAATCAGTCAATTGTTGGTTGTGAAGTAAAAGTGCCGCTATTCTAGCAAGTGCCCTTGCTTTACAAAACCACTTTAATCTATTTGTTGCTGACGCTTTCGACTCACCCTTGATTAATTGTTAAACAAAACAATGGTTTTTTAGACTTTTCCTCAAAAAGTTGTTGACCTAACCGATAACCACTTTATAATGCGCTCCGTTCTTGACGAACAGATGGAAATTGGGTGGTTAGCTCAGTTGGGAGAGCATCGCCCTTACAAGGCGAGGGTCACTGGTTCGAGCCCAGTACCACCCACCAACTTCCGTCCCCCTTACGATATATGTTGATAACGTTGACGTTGATGACAGTATTGTATGATGTATTGATAAGATTATTTTAAGCTTCTGAATCTCAGAAGCTTTTTTTTTGCCTGTCACCTTTAACCAGCTTAATATCCACTACAACTTCTAGCAGAACTTTTTCTTTTCATCGTGTTTTTTGGTCACAATATTATTAGCACATTCCTTTTAGTCGCCAGCTCTGGCACAATATGCGCCTATTTGGCATATTCAACCACCTTTGTAAATTGCTCATGTCTTCAGATACTTACATCGCCCAATTACGAACCTTACTTGATGATGACTGCTTACTTACTGATAAAGAGTCACTTGACCACTATGGTAAAGATTGGACCAATATAAAGCAGCCTGCTCCGCTAGCAATTGCCTTGCCAAAAACTACCGAGCAAGTACAAAAGCTGATTCTATGGGCTAACCAGAATCAAGTAGCGGTTGTTCCTTCCGGTGGACGAACTGGCCTGAGTGGCGGCGCAGTGGCTGCTAACGGCGAACTGGTCATTGCATTGGATAAGATGAACAAAATCATTGAATTCAGCGCTGGTAGCCAGCAGGTGCACTGTCAAGCTGGGGCTATCACTGAACAGATTCAGCAATTTGCCGAAGATAATGATCTTTACTACCCGGTAGATTTTGCCTCCAGCGGTTCAAGCCAAATTGGTGGCAATATCGCAACCAATGCTGGTGGTATTAAAGTAATCCGTTATGGCTTGACGCGTGATTGGGTGCAGGGATTAACCGTTGTAACCGGTAAAGGTGATGTTCTCGAGTTAAATAAAGGTTTGATTAAAAATGCAACCGGTTATGACCTTCGACACCTGTTTATTGGCAGCGAAGGCAGCTTAGGTATTGTTACTGAGGCAACCCTTAAGTTAACCCGAAAGCCTGCAAACTTAACCGTATTACTACTGGCTATTCCGAACCTTGATAGCTTGATGCCCATTTTGCAACAATTCCAAAAAGCGGTTGATCTGACCGCCTTTGAATTCTTCTCTGATGAAGCGCTGGCAAAGGTTATGGCACATCATAATCTTGCATGCCCTGTTGAGCAACGAGCGCCTTATTACTGTTTATTAGAGTTCGATGCCAGTAGCGAAGAGATCATGGATACGGCATTGGCAAAATTTGAAAGCGGTCTGGCTGATGAGCTGATCGTTGATGGCAGCATGAGTCAAAGCCAACAGCAGGTTGAGGAACTTTGGAAATATCGCGAGTTTATTTCTGAAACGATTTCCAGTCGTAAACCTTATAAAAATGATATTTCTGTCACTCCAGAAAAAATTACTGGTTTTCTAACGAGCGTCAATGAGATTGTCGCCACGGATTATCCCGACTTTGAAGTGATTTGGTTTGGTCATATCGGCGATGGCAATCTGCACCTGAATATCCTGGCACCTGAAGATATGGCCTATGAGGACTTTACTCAAGCATGTGAGCAAGTAAACCCTAAAATATTCGGCCTACTGAAAGAAATGGGCGGCAGTATTTCGGCAGAACACGGCGTGGGACTGCTAAAGAAGCCTTATCTGAGCTATACACGAAGTGAATTGGAAATGGGCTATTTAAGAGCCATTAAGCATGCTTTTGACCCTAATGGTATTATGAATCCCGGTAAGGTTATTGATTGATGTTATTAGCCCTAAGCCTTGTCGCATTACTGATTGGCCCCTTTCTGGTGGGTCTATTCCCTTATAACCGCCGACTGGATAACTTCCTGTTCGCTTTTGTATTAGTTTCAGTAGGCGGACTATTACTGATTGATGTCTTGCCAGCCATATGGGAACACATTAGCTACGCACTTATCCCAGCCGTACTGCTTGGCTTTTTCGGTCCTGGCTTGATTGAAGTAAGTTTTAGAAGAGCCGCAGATAAAGCACATAGTTTGGCAATATTTTTAGGCATCAGCGGTCTTATGATCCATTCGCTGCTTGATGGTGCAGCAATAGTTACTAACGATACCAATCCGATGCTTGCTTACGCAGTTATTCTTCATCGTATAGTTGTTGGTTTAAGCATTTGGTGGATTGTGCAACCACAGTGGGGGAATTTTAGAACCTGGCTGGTATTTGCCTTTATGTTTGTAACTACTGTGATTGGATTCTACGCTGGCGAGCAACAATTAACTGGGCTTCACAACAACCTCATTGATTACTTTCAGGCCTTTATCTCCGGTACCCTGCTCCACGTTATTATTCACCGTCCTCATGTGGACGATCACGGACATATTCATCATCACGACCACTCTGTTCCTGTCTCAGTCATTCATGAAGAAACTACTAATAACCATCATCATTCTCATGCGACAACAGAAGCTCATCATTCTCATGGACTTGTGATTAAGCATAAAGGATATTTTGCATTAGGAATGGTGCTTGCTTCTATATTACTGTTCGTTCTTCACTTGATTCATCAACATTAAATCCAAAGCAATTTTTTCGACTTTGGAATCGATGAAACATAATCCAACTGTCCGCTAACAATTAACGCCGGAAGATCGGAAGCTAATTTTGCATCCAGCTCTGCGCTGCGAGTAAACTGATTGGCGAAGATCCCTATCCAAGCATTGCGGCTATTCTTTTTGGCAACCGCTAGTGCCTTCTCGGTCACGTAAATAATTTGCTCCCAAGTTAAAGGATTTTCAATATTATCCATAAAAGGAAAATGGGTAAAACCAATGCTACAGGTTACATCCGTTGTGCTGCCGTTGCCCAAATCAAACTTCCGTGAAGCAACAATATTACGGATTTTTTCCGCCAGCAACATCTGTTCCCGCTTCTCGATACCACGACTTAGAATAACCAAGGTTGCTCCTTGCCAACGAACCAATGTATCGGTGCCGTAACAAATCGTTCTTAAACAGTCAGCAAGTTGTTTAATGACTTCATTCCCGCACAACTGTCCGTACTGCTGATTAATGGTCGCCAAGTTATCAATATCAACTGCAAAGACGCCAAGGTGAACACCTTGAAGATCGGCTTTATCGCGCCAGGTAGCTAAAATAGAATCTAATTCTTGTTGAATGCTGGATTTTAAGTAGCTACGTGTTCGGAATCCGGTAATCTGATCATCCATACTGGACTGCTCGAGTTTTGATGACAAAAGTTCAACTTGATAACGTTGTTCCGATAACGAATATTGCAGATCCTCGACACGGTAAAGCAGTGATTTTTTATCTTTAAGCAGCATTTGGCTTTTTGACTCAGACTCTTTCAGCTGTCTTTCTTTCAACCTTAACGCTTTTTTGATGCCACGATAAATGTAAAAAACCACTCCTAAAATAAATAAGGATAGTGCAATAAAGTACACAGCAAATCCTTTTGTACTACGCCAAAATCCCTTCTCAACGTTGATTTTTAATAGAGACTCTTTACTGCTCCAATCACCATCTTCATATCGTACTTGAATCCGAATGTTAATATTTTCACGCTCGATGGTATGCAGACGAATTAAGCGTGAATGACCCAAATTGATCCAGTCATTGCTTAGACCTTCAATTTTATAACGAAACTCTAAATTTTTAGCGTTAATGTAATTAAAAACGGTGAATTTAATATCAGTAATGTCGCCATACTCAATGCTGGCAGTAAATTGAGAGTTATTTTGGTTTGCTGATAATGGCTGACGTTCATTATTTTGCACCACTTCAGTGATTTTTATGGGTTGGTGCTCTTTATCAATAATGATCTCTTCTGGCTTAAAATAGCTGATGCCATTCAAGCCACCAAAGTACAAATATCCCTCACTGTCCGCATATTGAGCATTGGCAAAAAACTCACTGTACTGTAAGCCATCTGAGTAAGTATAGTTTATGGGGCGACCTTTATCGGGATGGAATTTGACCAGTCCGTTAGCCGTGGAAACCCATAAGTTGCCTGAACGATCTGCCAATATGGAGCATATGAAATCATTGATGAATCCATCATTCACAGTAATGCGCTGAAAGTAGACCTCACCATTAACGTTATAGCGGATGCGATTTAAACCAGTAACTGTCCCTACCCATAAAACTCCGAGCAAATCTTCATAAATGACATTAATATCTGAGCTGGAAAGTGTTTCCGGATCATTGGGATCACTTAAATAATATTGCAAGTCAAAAGTAAGAGGACTAAAGCGAACGAGCCCCCTGGAGCCGCCTAACCAAATGTATCCCTGCAAATCTTCATACATGGTGTAAACACCGTACTTTGACTGAATAAAGCTGGCAGGTAATCGCTCTGTAAGGTTTTCAATAATGATATTCTGGGGTCTAATTCCATCAGGAGACTTATTAACAGTTACCTTAAAAAACCCCTGCTTTCCTCCTAGCCATATGTGTCCATTCCGACCTTCGATTATAGTAGCAAGATCTTTCAGGTTAACAGTTTGGCCATTATTATCTTTAAGACTGCCAAAAGATAAAAAGTTATCACTTCCATAAGGTCTAATGAAGAGACTAGTACCCGTTAACAACCAAAGATTGCGATCCCGATCTTCCAACATATCTGCAACATAACCAGTATTAACAAAGCCCTCTTCGGTCGGAAGTGATGAGTAATGATTAAGCTCTGTGTAACTTTTATTATATTGATAGATTCCCGAAGACTCAGTCCCAATCCACAAGTGCCCCTGGTAATCTTTCAATAATGTGGTGGTAATATTGTCTCGCTCAAATGAGGCCACTTCAGACTTCTGCAACAAATGTATAAATTGCTCTCGAGAATCCCAATAATTCACACCTAAGCCTGTTCCTAACCATATTAAGCCATCAAAGCCTCTCATTAGAGACAAAGTATAATCACTGGCAATTGAATGCTTGTCGCTAAAGTTTGCATGATGTTCCTGCACTACCGCTTGCGACTTAGCATCCCAATATTTAAGGCCAGTAATCGTTGCTAGCCAAAATCCTTTATCATCAGGCAACAAAGACTCTACCTCAACAAATGAGTCTGTCTTTGAGTCATAAATATTAAAATGATTAAATTCACCACTATTCATTTCAAAACTGGAGAAACCGGTGCTTCTAGAGAGATAAAGGTGATCCGAGTCCTCTTCAAAAGAGAAAAAGGCATCGAACTTATCTATTTCTTCTGCACAGTATTCTTTTCGTTGCGCCCCAGCAAAATCGACATGAAGAATACAGTTCTTCTGCATAAAATATATACGCTGTCCAATGACAGTCATTTTTTGCAGCTGCTTATCCTCAATAAAATCAGTTAAGCGCTGATTATGATTGACAGTCTTATTTTCAATATCAATGATTGCAAAATAATCGGCCCCCAACACTGATAATGTTTGATCGGGATTTAAAGCAATCGACCAGACTTCCTTGAGCTGTCGCTCGGTTGAACTGCGATTGCTATCCACCAACAAGTTCTGTAGTGAATTGGTCCAATGGGTAACTCTTAAGGTATGGATATCGATGCTATCAAGACCCTGGGGCGTTAAAACCCACAGAGTCCTATTACCATCAAACAACAGGTTACTGATGGTAGGTGAATTTATGGTTTCAGAATTGGTTGGCGAGTGACGGAAGATTGTATTTTGCACACCGTCAAAACGATTTAAGCCGTCTTGAGTACCGATCCAGGTATAACCCAAACTATCCTGGGCAAGACTTAATACAGTACTTTGGCTCAGCCCATTCTCAATATTGTAGGTATGGAATCGAATTCTTTGTAAATTATTTTTTGCCTCAATCATGTCAGTAACAAATACTAGACATAGTAATAAGCAAAAAGCGCAGACAAAGTTTCTGCGCCTGGCCTTCAGGCAGGTGTTTTGATTAACGCTTTTCCTCGAATCGTATATCACTCGCTAACTCTGGTCTTATCCCTGCTTTATCTTTATAAAAAGCTCTTATCTTACCAAGATCCTGCTCTTGGCTACCGCAAGGGTACAGCAACTCCCCTAGACCAATCTCTTTTGTTTTTGAATTAAGAAAGGTCATTAGAATGGGGACTTCTGCCTTTAGTGCAATATGGTAAAAGCCACTCTTCCAATATGGTTTATAACTTCTTGTTCCTTCTGGAGCAAGTGCAAATTGGATTTCTTCCCTTTGTTTAATAATTTCAGCCACTTGATCAACAACTTTATTGGCAGAATTTCGTTCGACCGGAATACCACCAAACATTTTGAAGAACCAACCAAAAGGCGGTTTAAATAAAGTATGTTTTCCCAAATACGCAATTTTCATTTTGAAGCAAAAGCGCACCATCAACATCAACACAAAATCCCAGTTTGATGTATGAGGTGCAAAAATGACGACGTACTTCTTCTCATCAGGTAACTGCCCTACCAGCTTCCAACCAAGCAGACGCAGAATTAACTTCATGATATAACGCATATAACCTCGTTATTGATTATGTAAATCCATAACCATGGCAGAGTCGTCAAGGTCTTCAATATCCTGATTTTTCTTCGCACAATCATTGCGTTTCTTTTGTAGTCTATCCAGGTAAGCAGTATCAATATCACCCGTAATGTACTCACCCGTAAAAACAGATAGGTCAAACCGCTTAATACTGGGGTTACCTTCACGCACTGCTTCTACCATACCCTCAATATCCAGATAGATCATCTTGTCAGCACCAATAACTTGCCCGACTTCTTCTTCAGTACGGCCATGTGCAACTAACTCGCTTGCAGCTGGCATATCAATACCATAAACATTAGGGAAGCGCACAGGAGGTGCCGCTGATGCAAAATACACTTTATTGGCCCCAGCCTCACGAGCCATTTCGATGATTTGCTCTGAAGTGGTACCGCGTACAATTGAGTCATCAACCAGAAGAACATTCTTATCTCGGAACTCTAGCTCAATCGCATTCAGTTTCTGGCGAACGCTTTTTTTACGCAACTGCTGACCGGGCATAATAAAGGTGCGGCCAATGTAACGGTTTTTAATAAAGCCATGACGCATTTTTACATTCAACTCATGCGCTAACTGGACAGCGGAAGTTAATGAAGTATCAGGGATAGGAATAACCACATCTATATCGTGATCCGGCCACTCACGCAGGATTTTTTCTGCCAGCTTTTCACCCATGCGCAGGCGCGCCTTATAAACAGACACGTTATCAATCATTGAGTCGGGGCGAGCAAGATAGACATGCTCAAAAATGCAAGGTGTAAGCTCGCTATCTTCGTAGCACTGCTTCTCATGCATGGTGCCATCTTCGGATATGAAGACAGCGTGACCGGCACCGATGTCATCAATCAAATCATAACCGAGTGCATCTAAAGCAACCGACTCTGAAGCAACCATATACTCAGTGCCCTTTTCAGTCTCACGCTTGCCATACACCGCAGGTCGAATGCCGTGCGGATCTCTAAAGCACAGTAAGCCATGCCCGCTGATTAGAGCTACCGCCGCATAAGCGCCTTTACAACGCCTAAAGACATTTCCAACGGCATCGAAGATATCATCTGGGCTTAACTGATTTTTATCTTTAAGCTGGAGTTCGTGGGCGAGTACATTTAACAGTACTTCCGAGTCAGAGTTAGTATTCAGATGTCGACGATCTGTCGAAAACAGCTCTTCTTTCAGCTGCTCAGAATTAGTTAAATTGCCATTGTGAGCTAAAGTAATGCCATAAGGAGAGTTAACATAAAGCGGTTGGGCTTCAGCGCTGGTCGAGCTACCGGCAGTTGGGTAACGAATATGCCCTATCCCCGTATTGCCGGTCAATCGACGCATATGGCGAGTATGAAAAACATCTCTAACCAGGCCATTATCCTTACGTAGGTAGAGACGACCATTGTCGGTGGTCACAATACCTGCAGCATCTTGGCCACGATGTTGTAAAACAGTTAATGCATCATAGATGCTTTGATTAACAGGGTTCTTACCTACGATTCCAACAATACCACACATATTACTTTTGCTCGTCTATTTCGGTTGGTGGTGTAGCGTCCTCTTTAAGCTGAGGAACAACTTCACCAAGTTGCTCATAAAACCATTCGGCGACCATCTCCATATTAGGGAGCAAACTTGATTGTCCCCACCACTCATCCTCAGGTACTGGGGTAAACTGCTTTAAGCCCAATACTATTAATGCGACCACTAACACACCTCTCAAGGCTCCAAAGATCATTCCCAGCAGTCGGTCTGTTCCGCTAAGCCCAGCCGCATCAACCATTCTACCAATCAGATAGTTAATGATTCCTGCAATCACAAGAGTTATAACAAATATAGAAACCCAGGCTACGCCTAAGCGCAAGCTATTGGTATCAATGTGATTAACGAGAAGCGCGGCAAATGGTTCGTAAAAACCTTTAGCGACAAAGAAAGCGACAATCCAGCCTGCTAGCGATAACGCCTCGCGCACGAAGCCACGAAGCAAGCTAATTAAAGCTGAGATGCCAATAATGGCGAGAATAACCCAATCGACCCAAATCATTAAGGAGGCTACTGTGTTGTGTTGGCGGCTATTTTAACAGAGGTCACAGCCAGGTGAAATGGTTAATGTTGTTTTGGGTCAAACTCAATCACCTTAACTTTTGAACCAACGACCTTTTCCAGATCTTCAGTTCTTTTCTCGGCCTCTCCTTTTACTGGATAAGGGCCAACATAAACCCGTGCATAAGTATCCCCTACTCTTTGATAGGCTCGGTACCCCTGGTCTCGCAAGCTGGTGACCAATTTAGTTGCGTTTTCTTTATTAGAAAAAGATCCGATTTGGATAAGCCAGGCACTGTCAGAGAAAGCCAGCTCGCTCTCAGTACTGTCTTTAGATTGTGGTTCAGCTTGAGGTTGAGGCTTAGATTTAGGTTCTATCTGAGTCTTGGGTGCAGACTCAGCGTTTGATTTAGATTCGACCTGAGCAACCACCTCCGGCTGCTGCTTTTCTACTGGCTTGGTAGCAATTTCCTGCCCTTGAGTATTTTCTGTCTTGTTATGCTCAGCCATTTCTACTGACTGCTGAGGTTTTAGTTGATTCTCTGCTTGCTGTGTCTGGTCATTCGGCTTTGTAACCGTTACTGGGTCAGAAGCAACTTGCTTGGTTTGTTGGGTACCCTCATCATCAAGATTAATAACCAAAGGTCCCTTTTCGACTGGGCCTGTAGCTTCAAAAGGAGTCATTCCATCTTGTTGATCGATGGAGTCTGATTGCTGGAGTTGATTTTCGCTTGGAATTTCGGGAATTTGCGACTGGATCTGAGAGCGATACTTTTCACTGTCGAGAATCATCGGCAAAAAGAAAACTGCTAATGCTAAAATTACTGAAGCACCCACTAAACGATATTTTAATTTTTCATCCACAGCTAAAGCCTCATTTTACGTGTTTAGTCGTTCTAGCATTGTGTTGGCTAAATTGGGGCCACGTTTCAAGCATCATGGCAGCGGTAACAAAAGAACCAAAAACAACCAAAGCGTCATTCTGACGTTGATGTTGCCAATATTCATCTAAAGCATCAACCAGTAAATGGTAAGATTTTGCTTCTTTTCGTGAATTTTCAGGCAGTTTATTGAGTAATTCTTCACCTTTAGCGCCTCTTGGGCCAGGAAGATCAATACAGCTCCACTGATCAACAGCCGTACAGTGAGCCAAAGAGCCAACAACATCCTTATCTTTTAACATACCGCAAATAGCCGTAATGTGCTCCACACCGCGCCCTTTGAGCTGTTCTAACTTTTGGTTCAGAACTTTTGCAGAGTCAGGGTTGTGTGCTACGTCCACAATCACTATAGGCGCTTTGCAAAGATACTGAAAGCGTCCGATAAAGTGTAACTGCTGATACGATCGTCTGACTGATTCTGGATTAATTTTTTTCGGAAAGACCAGCAAAAAAGCTTGAAGTGCAGATGCCAGATTGCTCACAAATAAATCATTATTTACCAAGCCATTAATGGAGAACTGCTGACCTTCAATAACAGTGGCAAAGGTCCACTCGGAGCCAAGATCCTTATATTGATAATCAAGTTGAGCAACAAGCCCTTTGGCCTGCCTTGCACTAACTTCTGGCAGCAGTAGATATTGAGCTTCTGGGTCAGCAATAATAGCTGGCTTATCCGGACGCATAATCCCCGCTTTCTCATGAGCTACCTTTTCCAAGGTATCGCCTAGCCAATCAACGTGATCAAGACCAATCGAGGTAATTACAGCGACATTGGGGTCAATGATATTAACTGCATCCATTCGTCCGCCAAGACCCACTTCTAACACAATCAAATCCAATTCTTGTTGCTTAAATATCCAGAGAGCAACCAAGGTCGTAAACTCAAAATAAGTCAGAGGGGTATCATTTTGATGTTGAGCTATATGACGAAAAGCGGTTACAAGTAAGTCGTCTGAAACGGGTTGCCCGTTAATTTTGACACGCTCGTTGAACTTTAATAAGTGAGGGGATGTGTAACTGGCAACAGACAAGCCATGTTCCACTGCTAATGAGTCTAAAGTAGCAACTACCGTACCTTTGCCATTAGTGCCGGCCACGGTAATCACTGGTGCATTTAGCTCGAGAAGCCCTAGCTGTTTGGCAACCTTTTCGATGCGCGACAAGCCCAGCTCTATTTGATGGGTAGGATGAGCCTGTTCAAGCCAGGCTATCCATTCATTTAAAGTATCAAAATCTGGTGAGGCACTCACTGCGCAATCTTGAAAATGTCAGGCAGCAGGCTTAGATAAATTTAATAATTTTGCGGCAAGGCGAGAAATGGTATCGCGCATTTCACGTCGATCAACAATCATATCAATCGCTCCATGCTCTAACCAAAACTCACTCAAACGGAAACCCTCAGGAAGTTTTTCCCGAATGGTTTGCTCGATAACGCGCTGTCCAGCAAAACCAATTAACGCTTTAGGTTCAGCTATCTGTACGTCACCCAACATTGCCAAACTTGCTGTCACACCACCCATAGTTGGATCAGTCAATACTGAAATATAAGGCAAGTTTGCTTCGGACAGTTTGGCTAAAGCTGCGCTGGTCTTGGCCATTTGCATCAATGAGACTAACGCCTCTTGCATACGTGCACCACCACTGGCTGAGAAACAAACCAAAGCCGAACGGGTTTCGATGGCAGCATTAACGGCGCGAACAAACTTCTCGCCAACAACCGAGCCCATTGAGCCACCCATAAACTGGAAGTTAAAGGCACAGGCCACAACTGGGACATCATTCACTGTACCTTTAAAAGCAATCAGCGCATCATTTTCATGAGTTTGCTTTTGAGCAGCAGAAATGCGGTCTTTGTACTTTTTAGAGTCGCGGAATTTGAGCATATCCACTGGCTTCATGTTAGCGCCGATTTCTTTGCGGTTTGCCTCATCCATAAGCAACTCCAATCGAGTGCGTGCTTTAAGCCGCATATGATTGCCGCACTTAGGGCAAACGTGTTGACTGCGCTCAAGTTCTGCGTAATAAAGAACGCCTTCACAAGCAGTACATTTGCTCCATACCCCTTCAGGAATGGATTTCTTTTTTTGCGACCCTTCAGGGTTGCGTTTCGGTAATAATCGTTCTAACCAACTCATAATTTCAGTCTTTTATTCGTCGCTTAACAAATTGCACGCATTGTAACAGGTTTAGTGGCAAACGGAATAAACCTCTGGTTTAACCACTTTAAAATTTCAGCACCCAGTCACATCCTTGACGGTAAAAATAAAGGGCCAGGGGAAACTTTTGGCAAGTCGAACTGTTCAGGGTACTCAACATCTACCAGATATAGGCCATTAGGGCTGGCAGTCGATGCTGCCTGAGTACGATCTTTTCCATCCAGTAACTGCTTTGCCCATTCAGGCTTTTGGTTATATCGCCCAATCTCAATCAGGCTACCAGCAATGTTGCGAACCATATGATGTAAAAAAGCATTTGCCTTTATATCTATGACAACATACTCACCCAAACGCTCAACAAATAGGTGATGGATATTCCTGAAAGATGTTTTTGACTGGCAACTTGCCGCTTGAAATGCTGCAAAATCTTGTTCACCGGGAAAATATTGACACGCTTCATTCATGACGTCGGTATCCAGCGGAGCTCGGCACCATGTCAGTCCTGAGCGAGCAATGGCTGGACGAGTTGAAGTATTGGCAATGATGTATCGATAACGACGTGCCGTAGCACTAAATCGCGCATGAAAGTCATCTTGGACTTCTCGTGCCCACCTAACAGCAATGTCGTCAGGCAACTGGGTATTTGCGCCCATAGTCCAAGCTTTTAATGGGCGCTCATTAGTTAACTCGAAATGAATAACCTGGCCTGTTGCATGCACGCCTGCATCCGTTCTGCCGGCGCAAAAAACCTCAATGGGCTGATCAGCAATTTGGGATAACACATCCTCTAGCTGTTGCTGCACAGATGATGCATGAGATTGGCGTTGCCAACCATGATATTTGTGCCCATCGTACTCGATACAGAGCGCGACTTTAGCCATAACTGGAATCTCTTTTGTACTGTTTAGATGCACAACACCGGGCTAAACCCGGTGCTGTGTGTTTGGACAATATATGCGCCCATTATAGCAGGCTTACTTTTAAGACAATAACTTAGTGGCTTCTGCACTCTGTGCTGAATTACCTTCTTTTTGAACTTCCTGCAAAATATCTTTTGCAGACTCTTCATCACCCATTTCCAAATAGGCTTTCGCTAGCTCCAATTTGGTTTGCACTTCATCTTCAGAAATACCTGAAGAATCAGCAGCAACCTCAGAAGATGCTTCTGATTCTTGGGTTACCAGACTTTCATCGTCTGCCTCTAACGAAAAATCTAAACTGTTGTCGTCTTTTTTCGCTTCATCAACAACCACTTCAGATTTAACTTTATCCTGCTCAGCAGTCTCTTCAACTTCTTTATCAAAGTCACTTAAATCAAAGTCTAAAGGTTCGTTGGCAGCTGTTGTATCGACCTCAGGTTCTTCCGTCGCTTCCAACTCTGCAGTTAAATCAACCTTAACTTCCTTATCATCATTCTGGTCATTGAATGCAAAAACATCATCTTCATCAGGTAAGGGCTTAGTTGTTTTAGTAACAGGTTGAGCAGGCTTAGCCGCTGGCGGTGCCACCATTGATGATAAACTGGCAACCTTAAGCCCTAGCTTAGAGTCATGATCAAAGTCCTTTGATAGACCTTGCTTAATCTGGTGGAATTTCTCGGCATTTTTCTGGCTAGCCAAAATCTCCATATACTTAACTCTAACTTCATCATTTTTCGGTTCTTTAGCCAATGCTTCCTCTAATACTCCATTCGCCTGCGTCAGCTTACCGCGGGCAATTAAAATATCAGCTTCCTCAATTGGACTTGAAGGTGCCTCATCAAAAGTCATCTTGTCCTTGCTTAAGAACGAATCTCCAGGAGTTTTCTTGGCAGTCCCCCCACCAAAACTTGGAACCAGACCAGAATCACCCTCTTCTGGTGGTTGTCTATTACGCCAATAAACAGCGCCGCCGGCAATTACCAGCAGTGCTAACAGTCCACCACCGGCCCAATACCAGAATCCTTCCGCCTGATAGAATGACTCTTCAGATTTTGAACTGGTTGCTGGGGATGTTTGGGGTTTTGTTTCTGCAACAGTTTGCTCTACTGTAGTTTCAGGTTGCTCTGAAACTGCTTTGCTGGAATCCTGCTCTTCAGCAACCTCAGATTCAGGTGATTCGATAGGCAAGGTGTCATCGGCGGCTTCTGCAGAGCCAGACAAGACTGCCAAAGTGTCATCTTCAACCTGAAGTCCAGTATCGGCAACATCGTCCTTAGCTTGTAACTCTTCTTTTAATTGCTCATTTTGAAGCTTTAAAGTTTCAACTGCTTCTCTTAAGGTATTCACTTCACTTTGCAATTCATCCACTGTATTAGAGTCTGTTTCTGAACCACCCGCCTGATTTAATGAGCTATCCTCAACGCTGGCAATGCTTAAACGACCACCTTGGGTACTTGATTCACTGCTAGACTGAGTTTCGGCTACTGTTTTACGCACATCTAAGGGCGCTTGGCTGCCGGCCAATGATGCACGATATTCACTCAATGCCTCGGCATGAGTGATGCTATCAATATAGGTTTGCTCTGGAATTTTCAGCTTTGATCCTGCTTTCAAGCGATTAACATCATCATTAATGAAAGCGTCTGGATTACTGCGATAAAGGGCTATCAGTGTTTGCTGCACCGTAGCATTATTCGGACGAACTTGCTGGGCAATACTCCATAGCGTCTGACCTCGGCCAACGCTCCAGTTATTGCCATCAAAAACAGGCGCTGAGCGACGCTGAGTCACAGCAGTTTCTTTCACTTCACCGGAATCTTTTGATACTGGCGTTTCAGCAGGACTGGTATCGACTTGTTCTTGAGCAGGTTCAGGAGTGGGGGTCCGCTTTATTTCTTTGGTGACCGATAATGGGCGCTGGGTTGGTGTTACCTGAGTTTGAGCCGGCTCTTGACTGATAACCGGAGTCGTTCTGTTAAAAACAGGAGGGTCCAACAGCAGAGTATATTCACGCATCAACTTGCCTTGCGGCCAATCAAGTTCAATGATGATGTTTACGTAAGGTTCTTTGATTGGTGAATCGCTGGAAACACGCACGGCCTTTGAACCATCAGCTTTGGTGTATATCTCAAAACGTAATAGGCTATGAAATGGCTCACGAGTAACGCCATAGCGCTCATAAGCTTCAAACGAAGCTACTTTAGCACGCAAGTCTGACTCTTGAAGCTCTTTGGAAGAAAGAAGAACGATCTCAGCGTCAAGCGGTTGGTTGAGACCTGATTCAGTCTTAATTTCACCGAGTCCAAGTGACCAGGCCTGAGATGTCATTAGTGCCGTCGATACAGCGACAGTCGCAGCTAATTTACGAAACATAAGTTCTCCCTCTTAAATACCCACAATGAAAATCCCAAGCAAAAAGCCGACATTCTGACGCGGCTTTTTGATGCTGGAACTTAAGATTATACTTTAAGTTAGCTATTGTTAAGTGCTAATTTTGCGACTATAAGTAACTTTTTACAAGTATTTCAGCGATTTGAACTGTGTTCAATGCCGCACCTTTGCGAACATTATCGGAAACTACCCACATGGCAAGGCCATTTTCCATGCCAACATCCTGGCGAATTCGGCTAACAAAGACAGCATCCTTACCACTTGCGTGAGTGACAGGAGTGGCATAATTAAGCTTGCTCATATCATCAACCACCGTAACCCCTTTTGCATGCTTTAACAAGAATCTGGCCTGCTCAACATCAAGTGGTACACGGGTTTTAATATGAACGGCTTCAGAGTGCCCATAAAAAACCGGAACACGCACCGCAGTTGGACTAACGCCAATAGTAGGATCTTCAAAGATTTTATGGGTTTCCCATACCATCTTCATTTCCTCTTTGGTGTAGCCATTTTCCTGGATTGCATCAATATTCGGTAACACATTAAAAGCAATCTGCTTGTCATAGACTTTGCTGACTGCTGCACGGCCGTTGAGTAGTTCAGCGGTTTGGCTGGCCAACTCTTCTACTGCTTTATGGCCTGAGCCTGAAACAGCCTGATAGGTACACACATTGATATGCTCAATACCCACATCGTCCTGGATCGGCTTGAGAGCAACTAAAAGTTGCATGGTAGAGCAATTGGGATTAGCAATAATACCGCGATTTTTATAATCGGCAATTCGTTCAGGATTGACTTCTGCAATGACTAGCGGGATATCATCGTCATAACGGAAGTGAGAAGTGTTATCGACCACGACACAGCCCGCTTCAGCAGCTTTAGGAGCATACTCAGCAGAGATATCACCGCCCGCAGAAAATAAAGCAATATCTGCCATCGAAAAGTCAAAGTCCGCAAGGTTTTCAACTCGAACCGACTTACCCTTATACATCAAGCGCTCGCCAGCGGAACGCTCACTTGCCAGCAAGTACAAATTCTCAACTGGAAAATCACGCTCTTCCAGAATCTCACGAATAGTAACACCGACGGCACCTGTAGCGCCGACGATGGCAACATTAACTTTTTTCAATTTAGTTCTCCGAAAACACCAAAAAAGGAATCAATATGAACTCTAAAAATCAGCCCTAACTACTTCTTTCTGCTGAACATTATCCAAACTCTTAATGCAATATAGCCAACAAATCCAGCAGCAATCATGTAATGGGACGCTAGAACCCATAAGTCAGCATTTTCATCAGGGTGGACATATTTCAGTAAAAAACCGGCGGCAAAAAGAAGAACGGCCAGGAAGGACAAACTCTGCAGACGACGATTACGCTTAATTCTCTGGATATGAATAGCACGCTCTAGTTGCTCTTCACTGCTACCTTTCAATACGGCACCACAATGCGTGCAAACTTCCGCTTTGCTCGAAATTCGCTTACCGCACACAATACATCTGATAATTGACATAACTCACTCTTACTCTTATCGATTAATTTAAATCAGCCTAAAGCCTTGCTAGCTATCTCATAAACATCTTTGGACAGATCAGGCAGTTGCAAAATACCCTGTAATTGTTCGCACATCAAGCGCTGACGCTCATCGTCAAACTTTTTCCAGCGATTAAAGGCACCGGTCAAACGTGCAGCTGTTTGCGGGTTCACGCTATAGAGGATTTTGATTTGTTCCGCCAGGAATGTATAGCCCTTTCCATCCTTACGGTGAAACTGCGGCAGGTTTGAACCGGCAAAGGCTCCTACCACAGATCTAACCTTATTGGGATTCTTAATATCAAAGGCCGGGTGCTTAATTAACCCTTCTACTCTATCAATCGTGGAATCGGTTGGATCAGTAGCCTGCGCCATGAGCCACTTGTTAACGACTAAGTCCTCATTCTGCCATTTCTGATAAAAATCTTCAGCTATCTGCTTTTTCTGCTCATAATTGGAATGCATAAGCAATTTCAGCGCCGTTTCAGCATCCGTCATATTGTTACTATTGAATAACTGGCTGACTGCCAATTCATAAGCCTTCGGCTTTTCCAGCACAACCAGATAGCTTAAACAAACACCCGCAAAGGCTCGCTTAGCAATTGAAGTTTTATCCTGATTAAAATTGCCAACATGATGATTGGCCTGATAATGCACCAGCCAATCCATTTCCAGATGACTAGCCAGTTCTTTTTTCAAAAAGTTATGAGCATTAATCAAATGGTCAAGATTGACTCGCTCCACTTCTTCGATCAGAGCCTTAATATCGGGCAAGGTTAGAGCCAACGCTTTAAAGCGCCCATCAAGCGACTCGTCAGAGAGCAGGTTTTGCACTGCGTTGACCAGATGTAAAGGGAACTGCATAGGCTCGCCCGCTTCCTGCTCTGCACACAGCTGCCAGATCACGCGCGCAAATAACCGCTGCCCTGCCTCCCAGCGATTAAAGGGATCGCTGTCATGAGCATACAGAAATGCTAAATCTTGATCGTTATAGTCATAATGCAGGCGCACAGGCGCTGAGAAATTACGTAAAAGCGACAAAACAGGTGTATGCTTCACATCAACAAACTCGAAGGACTGCTCCGATTGAGTTAGATGCAAAATATCACCGGTTAGCTGTTCCTTGTGGGAAGCAAGTTCAAGTGGCAAGTCATTGCCATCCTTATCAAGCAAACCAAGTTTAAGTGGAATATGGAAAGGCAGCTTGTTCGATTGCCCGGGTGTATCAGGACAAGCCTGTCCTATATGCAGGGTCAGCTTTTTATGTAACTCATCATATTCGCTAGTGACCGTGACCTCTGGCGTACCAGCCTGCAAATACCAGTGTCTGAATTGCTTCAGATCATAACCGTTAGCCTCTTCCATAGCGCTAACAAAGTCTTCACACGTGACTGCCTGCCCATCATGACGCTCAAAATATAAATCCATTCCACGACGGAAACCATCAGCACCTAACAAGGTGTGATACATGCGAATCACTTCGGCACCTTTGTTGTACACAGTCACTGTATAAAAGTTATTCATCTCAATATAGCTGTCAGGACGGATCGGATGTGCCATGGGACCAGCATCTTCAGCAAACTGATGTGAGCGAATGACTTTGACATCCTCAATGCGCTTAACTGCATGATCGGTTTGATCGGCCGTAAATTGCTGGTCACGGAAGACGGTTAATCCTTCTTTTAAACTGAGCTGGAACCAGTCGCGGCAAGTGACTCGATTACCGGTCCAATTATGGAAGTACTCGTGAGCGATAACGGCCTCGACGTCTTCAAAATCTTGATCCGTAGCAGTATCTGAGTGGGCCAGGACATATTTAGTATTAAAGATGTTAAGCCCTTTGTTTTCCATGGCGCCCATATTGAAATCACCGACAGCCACAATCATGTATATATCAAGATCATATTCGAGCCCAAACACCTCTTCATCCCAGGCCATGGCTTTCTTGAGAGACTCCATTGCATGATGACATTGGTCAAGCTTGCCCTTATCCACATAGATTTCGAGCTTGATATCACGCCCTGATTGAGTCTTAAAATGGTCTTCCAGCAAATCATAGTCACCAGCACACAAGGCAAACAGATAGCTGGGTTTACGGAACGGATCATGCCAGATCGCATAATGACGACCATTGGCTAATTTTCCGTGCTCTATTTGATTACCATTCGAGAGTAAATAGGGATACTTCTGCTGCGCTGCCTCAATACGAACGGTAAAGATACTCATCACATCAGGGCGATCGGAGTAGTAGGTGATTTTACGAAATCCCTCGGCTTCACATTGAGAACAGAACTTGCCATTAGACAAGTACAAGCCTTCCAGACTAGTATTGGTGTTAGGATAAATTCTTACTTTAGTCGTCATCTCAAAAGAGCTTTGCTGATAATCCAGGTCCATGACCTTATCCAACCAAACCGTTAACTGCTCAGAGTCAGTTTCGTACTGAGCCGGTTCTAACTTGTGACCATCAATAGCAATTTCCAACAACTCTAACTCTTCACCATCAAGCACTAAACTATCAGAAGAATCTGCATCAGGATTAGCGCGTAGCTTTAAGCGAGCATTGACAATGGCATGGTCATCAAACAGCTCAAAGTTTAAATTCACTTCATCAATCAAGAATGCTGATGGTTTATAATCTTTGCGGTATTTTACTGGGATGCTATCGCTTGTTTTCATAAAAGCTCTTAGTTAGAAGTCCAATGGTTGGTTAAAAGTAAATTGCCGCTATTGTAGCAATCATGCAAACTATCCGATATAAAAGACTTCGCCAAAAACAACTTACCAATAGAAAAAAATAACTATGTGTAAATGCTCTGAACTAGCCGACATTTTATTAGGCGATGATGAAATTATAAGCAACAGCCCGCAACACCCTCTGCACGGACTGGATGAAGTGGACTGGAACCCATCGCAGTGGGCCTGCTTGAACCAATGCCCGGAATGCGGGCAGCTCTGGCACATTGATATTGCCAAAGCTAATCAGATCGGAATTTGTGTCAAAGTAGCAGACCAAGCCGCTTGGCAAAAACTGGATACTACTCATGCCCGAATTGACTTAATGGTACAAAATCATGGCGGTTTAAGTTTCGAAACCTGTAAGTGGAAACAGTGTAATAATAACTGCGTAAAAGGCTTAGCTTTCTGCCCAGAACACGCCTATTTTGAGATGGATATCAAGGCCTGATTTTGGATACTTATTCTAGTCATGATGACTCGTTATAAACGACTAACTCACTGAATTTTGGAAAATTACCCATGCTCATCAATAAGTTTTACTAATCAATAGCTGAACAACCAGCAACAAAACTGATGCTTCACTGGTCAGAACTGCCATTTACTATACAAAAGGCTTAAAAATCCGTACAATCGCCTCCGAAAACAGCTGTTTTTAACCATGGGAAAGCTCAAATTAACGGCCGAGCGAACGCTCTAACTTATTAAAAAATAAGTTTATTTTATAAAGTGGCTGACTAAAAACCACTCTTCATAAACCGTTAACGGAAACACTAAAAAGTTCACGTATAATCGGACTATTTCTGGTCATAGAGTAAAAAGATTGCGTGAAAACAGTCTTTAAAGCTCAATGAGCTTTAAAACGAACAGAATTTTTTTCCCAGTAACCTTAGGAGAATGTAGCCTTGACGACTACAACTGTTGCTTCTTTTGAAATCAAGTACCACCAGTATCTTGATACTCAGGGTAAACCAACCCAGAAACTACCCGCATTTGCCAAAGATATGGACACAATGCGTAAACTTTACCGTGAAATGGCTTTGCTACGTGCTTTTGATGCAAAAGCATACGCTTTGCAACGTACTGGTAAAATGGGTACCTACCCTGCTTCATTAGGTCAGGAAGCTATTGGTATTGGTTATGGCGATGCCATGACTGCCGAAGATGTTCTTATTCCTTATTACCGCTCTACTGGCGCCATGCTAAAACACGGCGTCACCATGAAAGAAATTCTTCTTTATTGGGGTGGAGATGAAGAAGGCTCTAACTATTCTGTAGCCAAAGATGACTTCCCTATTTGTGTACCGATTGCTAACCAGATAGTTCATGCATCAGGCGTAGCCAAAGCCATTCAGATGCGTGGCCAAAAACGTGCGGTTGCCACTGAAATTGGTGAAGGCGGTACTTCGGAAGGTGACTTCTACGAAGGTATTAATGTTGCAGGTATCTGGAACCTTGGCGTTGTTTTCATGATTAACAACAACCAATGGGCTATCTCGGTTCCAACTGAAATTCAAACCGCTTGCGAAACTTATGCGCAGAAAGCAATTGCTGCCGGTATTGAAGGCGTTCAAGTTGACGGCAACGATATCATCGCAGTGAAACAAGTCGCCGATTATGCGTTTGAAAAAGCACGCAATGGCGGTGGCCCAACTTTAATTGAAGCTATCACTTACCGTTTATGTGATCACACCACTGCGGACGATGCATCTCGTTACGATGATCCTAAAGTTAAAGAAGAAGCCTGGAAAAATGAACCAATGGTTCGTTTGCGCAAATATTTAGAAGCCAACAAGGCCTGGTCTGACAAAGACGAAGACGCTATGAAGGCAGAAATTGCTAAAGAAGTTGATGCAGCAGTTAAAGAATACGAAGAGGCTCCAAAGCCAGGCCCAGAATTGATGTTTGATCATCTCTACGCTGAGCTACCTGAAAATACCAAACCACAACGTGAAGCAGCGATTAAGCTGGCCGAAAAAGCGCGAGGTGCAAAATAATGGCAGCGATTACTTTAATTGAAGCAGTCAATGCAGCAATGGCTTATGAGCTTGAGCACGATAAAGATGTTGTATTGTTTGGTGAAGATGTCGGTAAAAACGGCGGTGTATTCCGTGCAACTGACGGCCTACAAAAGAAATTTGGCGCAGATCGCGTCATCGACTCGCCTCTTGCGGAATCTATGATTGCCGGTTTAGCGGTTGGTATGGCCGCACAGGGCATGAAGCCAATAGCTGAAATGCAATTTATGGGCTTTATCTTCCCGGCAGTTGATCAAATTTTCGGTCACGCAGCACGTATGCGTCATCGTACGCGCGGCCGCCTGACTTTGCCGATGGTTATTCGTGCACCTTATGGTGGCGGTATCCATGCACCTGAGCATCACTCTGAATCTACTGAAGCATTGTTTGCCCATATTCCGGGGCTTAAAGTGGTTATCCCTTCCAACCCAAGCCGTGCTTATGGTCTGATGTTGGCAGCAATCCGCGATCCTGATCCGGTGATTTTCCTTGAGCCAAAACGTGTCTACCGTATCGTTAAACATGAAGTTGAAGATACTGGTGAAGAATATCCATTAGAAGCTTGTTTCGTTGATCGCGAAGGCTCTGACATTACCCTGATTTCCTGGGGTGCTATGATGCATGAAACCTTGCAAGCTGCTGAAAAATTAGCGGCTGAAGGTATTGATGCCGAAGTGATTGATGTAGCAACGATCAGCCCAATTGATATGGATACAATTCTTGAGTCAGTTCAGAAAACTGGTCGCGTCTGTATCGTTCAGGAAGCACCAAAATCTGGCTCAGTCGGTTCTGAAATTGCCGCTGAGATTGCCGAAAAAGCGATTATGAGTTTACTCGCGCCAATTGGCCGCGTATCAGGTTATGATACGGTGATGCCTTATTACCGCTTAGAAAAACAATACATGCCGACCGTGGATCGTATCCTCGATGAAGCGCGCAAAATCATGGAGTACAAATGAAACAGTTTAACTTACCCGATTTAGGTGAAGGCTTACCAGATGCGGAAATCGTACGCTGGTTAGTTAAAGAAGGTGATGAAGTAACTGTCGACCAGCCTATGGTCGAGATGGAAACTGCTAAAGCCGTGGTTGAAGTGCCTTCTCCATTCGCTGGTCGTATTGGAAAATTACATGGCCAAGCTGGCGATGTGATTGATGTGGGTGCCGTTCTGGTCACTTTTGGTGAAGTCGGCGAAGTGGCCGAAGAAGCTCCTGAGCCAGCACCAGTTGCCGAGACAGCAAAAGAAGAAGCACAAGCATCAGCTCCTGCTGCCGGTAGCGACACTTTCTTGCTTCCTGATTTAGGCGAAGGCTTACCTGATGCAGAAATCGTTCGCTGGTTAGTGAAGGAAGGCGATACGGTGACCGTTGATCAGCCTATGGTTGAAATGGAAACTGCTAAAGCTGTGGTTGAAGTACCCTCTCCTTTTGCTGGCAAAGTTTCAAAGCTTTATGGCCAGGCCGGTGACGTGATCGAAGTTGGCGCGCCATTGGTAGCTTTTGGTGACATGAGCGGTGGCACTGGCGGCGCTACTGCTAGTGAAAACAAACCAACCACACCAGCTAAAGAAGAAGCTGGCGAAGAAAAACGTGCTGACAGTGGTACTGTTGTTGGTGCTGTTGAAGTCGGCAACAATGTTGTTGCAGAAACAGCCAACGCAGTAGTTAAAGCATTAGCCAAGAAATTGAAAGTCGATTTGACGCAAGTTAAAGGTACTGGCAAAGACGGCGCTATTACGCAAAAAGACGTGCGTGAAGCGGCCAAATCTGGTGCAACGACTTCAGCCACTCAGGCAGAGCAACCTCAGCAATCAGCTGGCGTTGATACTTCAAACCCTCTTGCTTATAAAGCCTCTCCTGCCGTGCGCGCATTAGCTCGTAAGCTGGGCGTTGATTTAGGCGATTGCCAGGCAACTGGGCGCAAAGGTTCGATTACTCGTGATGATGTTGAACAAGCCTCTCAAGGCGGTTCATCAGCTCCACGCCAATCGCAACCAGCCATGTCTGCGCAACAGGCAAAAGGCTTACCAGCAGTTAATCTGGAAGTGAAACCTGAAAAAGTTCGCGGGGTGCGTCGCGCCATGGCAATGGGTATGGCAAACTCAGCAGCAACAGTTGTTCCAACCAGCCTGGTTGAGGATGTCGACATTACTGCATGGCCAAAAGGCACCGACTCACTGGCTCGCTACGTTCGAGCCCTTGTCACTGCTGCAAAGCAAGTGCCAGCGATGAATGCCTGGTTCGATGGTGAAAACTTCGAGCGTCTATTACACCCGAACGTTAACGTCGGTATCGCGGTTGATTCACCGGACGGTTTATACGTACCGGTAATTCATAACGCAGATCGTATGGACATGGCAGGTGTACGTGCTAGAGTTCAGGAGCTTCGCGAAAAGATTGAAACTAAATCATTGAAACAGGATGATCAGCAAAATGCGACCATCACTCTTTCAAACTTTGGTTCTATCGCCGGTCGTTACGGCACTCCAGTAGTATCGCCACCTCAGGTAGCGATTCTAGGAACTGGCCGCTTCCGTAACGAATTGAAGCTAACCGACAAAGGCATTACCAACGCAAAAATGTTGCCATTGTCGTTAACTTTCGATCACCGTGCCTGTACTGGAGGAGAAGCAGCCCGCTTCCTGGCAGCTGTGATGGAAGACCTACAGTTAGCTCGTTAATTCAGTTTAAGAGCTAAATAAAAAGCGTAGCGTTAGTTTCTAACCTACGCTTTTTTATTGCCCTTCTTCCTTCTCTATTTCTCTTATCATTGCAAACTTTCCAGACATAAGCTGTCCACGATGCTTTTCGCACCACCAGCGGTAAATTGGATACATTAACAAGCTACCCAAAATTGCAAAAATAAAATATAAAAAAATTGTAGGAAGAAAACTAATCAGCATACTCCCTACTGAAACAGCAGTCTCTTCAAATGGTGATACTGTTAATAAAAACAAAGCAAACATCAGTGCAAAACCTATACATACAAATAAAGCTATTTTTATATAGCTTATAAAATCTAACTGTATTCTCGCTTTTGTATCATAGTGTTCTTCTATAATTGTTCTTTGATGCGTCAAACCACTTTCCTTCTGTAATATTTCAACACACTTGTATCCTAGCGGAGCTTTAAACGCTTTGCTATGCTCTTTGGTGATTTTATATGTGGAAAGTTAATTCAAGACATTAGGGACTGATTCCCTTTTAAAATGTGTTTGTGTGGAGGCTCATGTGGAAACAACAATGAAAAAACTATTACTGACTGGCTTGCTCAGTGCTTTATTGACTACTTCGGTTTCTGCCAAAGAAGCCAATGACCCTTATATCTGGCTAGAAGAAGTCGAAGGTAAAGGAGCCCTTGAGTGGGTTGAAGAAAACAATAAAGTATCTTTGAGCTATCTGCAGTCTCAGCCGTTGTATGAAGAGTTGTATGAAACCAACCTTGATATTCTTAACTCTGACGACCGTATCCCCTATGTCACTGAGATGAACGGTTACTTTTATAACTTCTGGCGTGATGAAAAACATGTGCGCGGTGTTTGGCGTAGAACCACCTTAGAAGAATACAAGAAAGCAGAGCCTAAGTGGGAAGTCATTCTTGACGTTGACGCACTTGCTGAAAAGGAAGATGAAAACTGGGTTTATAAAGGATCTAACTGTCTTTACCCCGACTATCAACGCTGCCTGATAAGCCTGTCTCGCGGCGGTGCTGATGCTACCGTTGTTCGCGAGTTTAATGTTGAAAGTAAAAGCTTCATAAAGGGCGGTTTCCAGTTACCTGAAGCAAAGAGCAATTTAAGCTGGATTGATGAAGATACTGTCTTTGTGGGCACTGATTTTGGCGCAGACAGCCTGACCGATTCGGGTTATCCAAGAGTGGTTAAGCTGTGGAAGCGAGGCCAAAAACTCGAAGACGCAACAGCTGTATTCGCAGGTAATCAAAGCGATGTTGCAGTACAAGCCTTCGTCACTCGTGATAAAGAAGAATCTTATAAATTTGTCTACCAAGGTTTGGACTTTTACAGTTCTGAAATTTATTTATTTACTGAAGATGGCTTAACAAAGCTTGACCGTCCAAAAGATAGTTCATTTAGAGCCATTAATAATGGTCAACTGTTACTTGAGTTAAAATCAGACTGGACTATTGGTGACAAAACCTATCAGCAAGCTACACTCCTTTCGATCGCCATTGACGATTATCTGTCAGGCAAGAAAAACTTTACTGAAGTGCTAGTGCCCGATGAGCGCACAGCAATCAGTGGTATATCTTCGACTAAAGATTACTTGCTGGTTAATCTGCTCAAAGATGTGAGCAGTGAACTGCATCGTTATTGGTACACCGACGGTAAGTGGCACAATCAAAAAGTAGACTTACCGGAATTTGGCACAATCAGTGTGGCTGGGACCAGTGACAAGCATAATAACTTTTTTGTTAACTATGCCAGCTTCTTAACACCTAGTACTTTTTCTTACTTTGATGAGAAGACAGAGAAATTCAGCGAGCTAAAAAGCTTGCCAGCTTTCTTTGATGCCGAACCTTACAAGGTTGAACAGCATTTTGTTGAAGCAGACGATGGCGTTAAAGTGCCCTACTTTATCGTCATGCGTAAAGATGTCGAATACAACGGCAAAAACCCAACCTTGCTTTACGGTTATGGCGGTTTTGAAGTTTCCCTGCGTCCAAGCTACTCAGCGCTGATAGGCAAAAATTGGTTAGAACAGGGTGGCGTTTATGTCCTTGCCAATATACGTGGCGGTGGCGAGTACGGTCCAGACTGGCATCAGGCGGCTTTAAAAGAAAATCGTCATGTGGCCTTTAATGATTTTATCAGCGTTGCCGAGGACTTGATCGAGCGAAAAATCACATCCGAAGAACATTTAGGGATACGTGGCGGTAGTAATGGTGGCCTATTGGTTGGCACCGTTGCGACGATGCGTCCGGATCTATTTGGTGCTGTAGTTTGTCAGGTTCCACTACTGGATATGAAGCGATTCAACAAACTACTGGCCGGAGCAAGCTGGATGGGTGAATACGGCAATCCAGATAATGAAGATGAGTGGAACTACATCAAAACCTACTCGCCTTATCATAATGTTCACAAGGATGAAGATTATCCAAGAATTTTCTTCACAACTTCGACCCGAGACGATCGTGTTCACCCAGGCCATGCGCGCAAGATGGTCGCCAAAATGCAAGCCATGGGGCACGATGTACTCTACTACGAAAACACTGAAGGTGGTCATGGCGGCGCAGCTAATAATGACCAATCAGCCAAGCTTTATGCGCTGATTCATACTTATTTAGCGGATCAGTTAAAATAATCCCGCCCAGTGTTTTAGTGCCTTTTTTGATCTTAACCAATCTATTAAGACCTGCCACTGTCATCCCGCGGCTCGACCGCGGGATCCAGTGACTTTTCATTCCGCATCAAAGAATTCTCGACCCTCTAATCAAGTAACGAATCCATAAAATACGGCTTACTTTAATCAGTGTGCATAATCTGAGCTCACCCTCCCCCTACTTTATAACCAAAAGTTAATTGACTGGATAATGTTTTCCAGCGATTATCAACGGTATGAATAGATTCCCTCATACAGCACAGCCTCTACCGGTTATCCCCGCAAGTCTTCCCGTACCCGGAAAGTCTCGGCTTGCGCTGTGTGATTGTTTTTTAGAGAGTTGTAGTAGCTAGCACTCAATTAAGAAAGACCATAAACCACAGAAACCCGCAAGCCAAAGGCTTCGCGGGTTTTTTAATGCCTAAGAGAAATACAAATGAATGACATAAACTTTAGTCACTATCAAAAAATTGTTATCAAGGTAGGATCTGCCTTGATTGCACCGGACTCGCGCGCCTGTTCTGCAGAATATTGCTTGCCCATCGCAAACTTCATAAAGAAATGCCATGCAGCATCAAAACAGGTCATTCTGGTGTCTTCAGGCGCAGTAGCAGCCGGTTTCAATCAATTACAGTTACCTGCAACTCAAACCATTAACCTTGAGCAGAAACAAGCATTGGCAGCTATCGGACAGTCCATTGTGATACGTCATTGGCAGCACTTTTTTGACCAGGATGTCGCGCAGGTCCTGTTAACTTCAGACGATATCAACAATCCCAAGCGAGCCAGTAACGCCAAAAAGACCTTTGCCCAGTTAGAACAATTTGGGGCACTACCAATTGTGAATGAAAACGATACGGTGGTCACTGAAGAGCTCAAGTTTGGTGACAACGACATGCTAGCAGCACAGGTTGCTCTACTGACGGGCGCCGATTTGCTAATCATATGCAGCGATGTTGATGGTGTTTTTAATGATAATCCGCACACTAATCCAGATGCTGTGTTGATTAAAACCATTGATTACGGCAACCAGGACGTTATTGGCTATGCCAAGACTAAGCATAATCGTCGCTCCAGCGGCGGTATGTTGAGCAAACTCCAGTCGGCTGCTTTAGCAAACACACAGGGTATTGCGGTGACTATTTGTAACGGCAAGAAAGAGGCTTATAACCATTTATGGGCTAACCAGAATCCTGGCACCTGGCTTTATCCAAATCGGCTAAAAGTTATGAATAACCAATCTTCGCATAAGAGGAACTTATCCGAAGCATAAGATACTGTTATTTCAATTATTTTTCCATAAACCTGAAAATCGCTGAGATATGGCCTCGTGGGTAGTTAGCAATACTTAAACTAATGCTACTACCCTACCAGTTGAAGCAGCAGATCTGCGCTAAGAGGCGCTTAGAGGCCCTCTCAGATTTTCTCGGGTTAGAATTTGACATAAGGATCTGTATGGTGACAATGCGAACCGTGCTTACTATTTATTCAACAGCGAAAAAGACAGCAACGGCGGGCTTTTTGAGCCAGTCGGACGCTATTTCTGTTGCTCCTGCATTAGTTACAACGACTAATTGCAGCCCTGTCTTCAGGCACATCCTTTCGATTTTTCCATTCACATATCCTTTAAATTAAATATAAGGTATTCCATGCTCGAACACATCGATTTTAGTCAATACAAAAATATAGTCATTAAAGTTGGATCGGCGCTGATTGCTCCAGACGGTCGCTCCTGCTCATCAGAATATTGTTTGCCGATTGCACACTTTATTCGTAAATGCCACAAAGCTGGCAAGAATGTAACCTTGGTATCTTCTGGTGCCGTGGCTGCAGGTTTTAACCTGGTCAAGCCGGATAATGAAGTGTTAACCCGTAAAGAAAAGCAACCATTGGCGGCGATTGGCCAATCTATGGTGGTTCGACACTGGCAACGCTTCTTTGATGATGTGGTAGCACAGGTACTATTAACCTCTGCCGATATCAAGAATCCTGAGCGTTCTGAAAATGCGCGTAACACTTTCCAGACCTTATTTGAACTGGGTGCTATGCCAATCGTGAATGAGAATGACACAGTTGCCACAGAGGAGCTGACGATTGGTGATAACGACAACTTGGTCGCACAGGTTGCTGCGTTAACTGACGCTGACCTGCTTATCATCTGTAGCGATATTAACGGTGTCTATGATGACAACCCCAAGACAAACCCTGAAGCTGAGTTAGTCACTCAATTCAGTGGCGTTACTGATGAAACCTTAGCCGTCGGCAAAGGTAGTCATAACCCACGCGGTACTGGCGGTATGCAAACCAAGCTACAAGCTGCGCGCTTTGCATCAGAAAACGGTATCGACACCATTATTTGTAATGGTAAGAACGAAAGTTACATGAGGTTGTTCAGCAACCAGAACCCAGGGACTTTGATCCACCGTACTTGTAAAGAAGTATCGGTAGCCTAGGAGGAATTTATGACCATGAAAGAAAATTCATTTGAAAGTAAAGAACAGCAAGAGCTGTATGAATTAACCGTGCGCGCCAAACAGGCAGCACAAACGCTGGGCAATTTGACCAGCAGCCAAAAGAATGATGTTTTAGCGGCGATGGCTAAAAAACTAAAAGCCAACCAGAACCAGATTCTGGAAGCCAATAAAAAAGACATTCAATACGCCAAAGATAACGACCTGTCCGACGCGATGGTCGATCGCCTGCTTCTTGATGAAGCGCGCGTTGATGGTATGGTTGATGCTCTGCACAATGTGATTAGCCTGGCCGACCCAGTTGGCGAAATGGGCCCAAGTACATTGCGTCCGAATGGTATTCGTGTCGGCAAGATGCGTATTCCTTTAGGCGTCATACTGATGATTTACGAAGCGCGTCCTAACGTAGCAGTAGAAGCTGCTGCCCTGACACTAAAATCAGGTAACGTAGTGATTCTACGTGGCGGTAAAGAAGCATGGCATTCTAACCAGGCACTGATTCAATGCTGGCATGATGCGCTGGTCGATTGTGGCCACAGCAAAGAGATGGTCTGCATCGTTCCATCGCAAAGCCACGAAGCAGTCAATAACCTGCTTCAATTCCGTGACACCATTGATCTGGTCATTCCACGCGGCGGCGAGCGTTTGATTCGTGCAGTAACCGACAACAGCAAAATTCCAGTGATTCAGCACTTTAAAGGTGTTTGTCATCTGTATGTCGATAAGTTTGCTGATATGGACAAAGCTGAAAAGCTTCTTAAAGACGGCAAGGTATCACGTCCTGGTGTTTGTAACGCACTGGAAAGCCTTGTTATCCATAAAGACATTGCTAACGAATTCTTAAAGCGCGTTAACAAGCTAGGCAATGAATTTGGTATTCAGTTTAAAGCTGATAAAGACTCAGCCGCACAATTGGATAATGCTACAGAAGCCAGCGCAGAAGATTATCATAATGAGTATCTGAGTCTTGCCATGAGTGTTAAGCAGGTAGATTCCTATGATGATGCCGTTGCGCATATCCTTGAACACAGCTCAAGCCACACCGAAGTGATTGTCACTGAAAACATAGACCGTGGTAATGAATTCATCCGCCGCATCAACTCATCAGTTGTGATGGTCAATGCTTCATCACGCTTCTCAGATGGTGGCGAACTAGGCTTGGGTGCAGAGATTGGTATCTCAACCAGTAAACTGCATGCCTACGGCCCAATGGGACTGGTACAGCTCACTACAGAGAAATATGTAGTCACTGGCCAAGGCCAGGCAAAGCACTACTAAAACAGTGCTTAATAAAGCGTTCGAGCAATAGGGTCGACTAGCCCTATGCTAAAGCCGCGGGTGTCCTCTTTCTAAGAGCCCTGCGGCTTTTTTCGTTTTATTCAGTTATATAATTGATGAAAACGGTTAGAAAGCCAGGAGTTTTAAAACGGGACTTAGATACAATACTATCACTGGGCGTATCTACCAAATGAGCATACAGAGTACCCGCAAGCTTTGGATAATCCTTGTGTTCTTTGGCAAAGCTAAGTTCATAGTAACCATCAATATTCGCGCAATAACTAGATATACGCTTTACCACTGTATCATTCTTGGTTAACTTACCAGTTAGGAACTCCTTGTGCTCAGCATCCATTTCCTTAACTTTATCATCAAAGTCTTCATCATCATCCTTTGTGCTAAACCAAAAGTACTCAGAGCCATCTCGATTATCCCAGCCATAGTCAATTAAATTACCGCTATCGTCATACTTATAAACCATACTGAACCCAACCATTGGAGGTTGATACTTAATTATTTGGCCTTTTGAATCAAAATTATAAGTAAACGCGATACAAGCATGTTCATCATCAAGATTATCAAAAACTGCCACATGAATCTCACTAATCTTATTATTAACTATTTGTTTTTGATCAATAAACTCAAGACCGCTGAAAGAAGGGATTTCCTGCTCTTGAGTTTCAGCATTAACGATCTTAACACTGAGTAAAGCAATCGAGATAAGAAGAAGTATTTTTATAACCCGCATAGTTCTATTTCCATATTGTATCGTTATTCAAAAGCACATTAGCAAATGACTCAATGTCAGTAAACATATCATATATCTCACAACCGTCGTTATGGGTGTGCCAAGGCACATTCCACCTTGCTGTGATAATCGCTCCAAACGAATGCGGGCGTTATAGGATGGGTTAGCGAAGCGTAACCCATCAAATACAACAAGCGACTCATCGGTGGGTTACGGCTTCGCCTAACCCACCCTATAACTGGATTGTATGGATATAGATTGGTGTGATGCACTCAATAGACGGCAGTACTATAGGATGGGTTAGCGTAGCGTAACCCATCAAATACAACAAACAACTCATCGGTGGGTTACGGCTTCGCCTAACCCACCCTATGTTCTTAATAGCAGTAGGTTGGTGATGTACCCTTAGGGCAGGATCACCAACCTACATCAGCCTTAATGGAAACAAATAACTCAGGCACAAAAAAAAGCCGCTAATGTTTCCATTAGCGGCTTTTCGGGATTTGGTGGGTTGCACAGGGATCGAACCTGTGACCACCTGATTAAAAGTCAGATGCTCTACCGACTGAGCTAGCAACCCAAATCTCTTGTCAGGCCTTGGCCTAACTCGATGGCGCGTATAATACCTTTTTGAGCTGAAAACTCAAGCCTAAATTCCGATTAAATACCACTTAATTGAACATTTCTATCAGCCGATTATTCTCGGGTGAAATGTGGGGTGGAAGATAGGGTGAAAGTCAGGCATAAAAAAACCGCCAATATTTCTATTAGCGGTTTAGTTCCCTTTGCTTTAAAGGGGAAGAATTTGGTGGGTTGCACAGGGATCGAACCTGTGACCACCTGATTAAAAGTCAGATGCTCTACCAACTGAGCTAGCAACCCAAATTCTCTTTCGAGAGTCACCAAAGTGCGATTTTGGTGAGACGCGTATAATACTGTTTTTTGCAGAAAATACAACCTTTTGTTGGCTCTTTTCGGCTTTTTGTCCGCTCAAAAATTGCCCTATTCGGCCTCTTCTATCCACGCCATCTGAATCGCTTCCAGAATACGCTCACCGCAGCGCTTCGGGTCATCATCAAAGTCTTCCAATCCCATGACCATTTTCTGTAATTCCATAAAATTGACGGTCTTTGGGTCAACATCTGGGTGCTTTTCATATAGCTCAATGGCAATATCTAAACTATCTATCCATTTCATAGGAATACTCTCTCAATACTGGCATCTTAAAAACTGGCTCTTCAAACTGGTCTCTAATGACGCTCGGACACTTGGTTAATGGTGTATTTAGGGATTTCTACCGTTAAATCCTCGCCATCAACCACTGCCTGGCAACTTAGGCGCGATTCAGGCTCAAGTCCCCAGGCCTTATCCAGCATGTCGTCTTCGAGCTCATCGCTCTCTTCTAACGAATCAAAGCCTTCTCTGACAATGACATGGCACGTTGTACAGGCACACGACATTTCGCAGGCATGTTCAATCTCAATATTGTTGCGCAATGCAACATCCAGAACCGTTTCGCCCTCTTCAGCTTCAAACACAGCACCTTCCGGGCATAACTCTTCATGGGGTAAAAAAATCACTTTAGGCATGTTTAACCCTTATATCTCATCAATTTCATGACCAACCAAAGCTTTTGCGATACTCGCATCCATCCGTCGGCTGGCAAATTCTTCAGTACTCTTATCGACTACTTTAATAGCTTCTTCAATCGCCTCAATATCACCATTGTCGCTGATGTAAGCCAGCTGCTTTAAAGCCTGTTCAATGGCGTTACGCTCATCTTTCGACAGTAACCTATCACCACTTTCTGCCAATGCAGCCTCGACAGCTTCTATTACACGCCTGGCTTCAACTTGCTGCTCACGCAACATGCGCGCCTTCATATCCTCTTCTGCATGACTCACAGAAGACTGTAGCATGGTAGTGATCTGCTCATCATTCAATCCGTAAGAAGGCTTAACGGTAATATCCGATTTTACACCAGTAATAGTCTCTTCAGCAGTTACTTTAAGCAAACCATCGGCATCGACCTGATAGGCTACTTTAATCCGTGCAGCACCGGCGACCATCGGTGGAATACCACGCAATTCAAAGCGCGCCAGGGAGCGGCAATCTTCTACCAACTCACGCTCACCTTGAACTACATGAATAGCCATAGCTGTTTGGCCATCTTTATACGTAGTAAACTCTTGTGCGCGAGCAATAGGAATTGGCGTATTTCGGGGAATGATCTTTTCGGCCAGACCACCCATAGTTTCGACACCCAGTGATAAAGGAATGACGTCCAGTAACAGCATATCCTCATCGCTTTTGTTGCCGATTAGAACGTCTGCCTGAATTGCAGCGCCAATGGCAACCACTTTGTCTGGGTCGATATCAGTCAGCGGCTTCTTGCCAAAATAGTCTTCAACTTTTTGGCGAACCAGCGGAACACGTGTAGAACCACCAACCATTACAATATCTTGTACTTCTGACGCTTTAAGTCCCGCATCTTTTAATGTGCGGCGACAGGCTGCCAGAGTCTTATCAACAATCGGTGCAATCAATGATTCCATGAGCTTTCGATCCATTGAGCCCTTCCAGTGCTTGAAATTGATTTCAACACTGTCATGATCGGTCAAAGCTTCCTTAACGTCACGCGCCTTAATCATCGCCATCTGATAAGCATTACGATCATTCTTATCGATATCCGCCTGCTCAACAAGATAACCAGCAATAGCTCGATCAAAGTCATCGCCACCTAAGGCACTATCACCGCCAGTGGACATCACTTCGAAAACACCTTTTTCAAGACGTAAGATAGAAATATCAAACGTGCCGCCGCCTAAATCATAAATGGCATGGATACCTTCACTACCTGTATCCAAACCGTAAGCCAAAGCCGCAGCAGTTGGTTCACTAATCAAGCGCAAGACTTTAACACCAGCAATCTGTGCAGCATCTTTCGTCGCCTGGCGCTGCGCTTCATCAAAGTAGGCTGGTACCGTTATCACGACACCGCCAAGCTCGCCTTCCAATGACTCTTCTGCTCGCTTAACCAGCGCCTTTAAAATCTCGCTGGATACTTCAACTGGATTTTTCATCCCGCAGTCCGTTTCAACCGCCGGCATTCCTGTACCAGATGCCGTTAATCGGTTAGCACTAAACTCTTTAATCTTTTGTACGTCCTTCAGACCACGGCCCATTAAACGCTTAACCGAGCTAATGGTGTTCAGAGCATCAGAGCAGACAAATAGTTTGGCCGATTTACCGACCGACACAGTACCGTCTTTTGCGTAATGAACAATCGAAGGCATAATATGGTCGCCTTCGAGATCAGGCAAAGTTTTTGCTTTACCGCTACGCACGGTAGCAATCAGCGAGTTGGTCGTTCCCAGATCAATGCCCGCCGCCAGTTTGTGCTGATGCGGATCGGTGCTTTTGCCTGGTTCTGAAATTTGTAGTAACGCCATAAATAATATTACTGATTCAAATGTATTTAGCTTAAAAGCTTGTCTTCTGCTTGTTCAATGTCGGACAAGGTTTTATGCAAGAATTGGAGCTTGTAAATCGCTTTCTCAAGTTCATCGGTATTAAGGGGTTGATTCGCAAATAACTCTGCCATCTGCTCTTCCTGTTTTTCTTCCAATAGGCTAATTTTATCAGCAAATTGATTTAACCGGGAGATATCACTACTGGAGACAATATCTTCTAACTCTTCACGCAACTCTAGTTGCTGCATCAAAAACTCAGGATCATTAACCGTATGATCTTTAGCGGTATCGATGCCTGTCTTGAGATGTAATAAATATTGGGCACGCTTAACGGGATTTTTAAGAACAGCAAATGCATCATTAAGCTGGGTTGTTTTTTGCATGGAGAGCATTTGTTGCTGAGCACCAGAGCTGGCAAAGCGATCGGGATGAACACTATTTAATAGAGTTCTTAATTTAGCTGAAAGTTTTGGAATATCGATAGAAAAATTCGGCTCAAGGCCGAACATTTCAAAATAGTTTTGTTGTGAATTAGCCATAACAGGAATTCTTGTTGATAGAGTTTAAAGCAACCGGTGCGTAACCAGCAGTCTTATTAATTTGTGAAAGCTTTACAGACTATCAAACTGTGAAAGACTCACCACAACCACACTCACCCTTAACATTTGGGTTCACAAACTCAAAGCCTTCGTTTAAACCTTCTTTTATGAACTCCAGACGAGTACCGTCAAGATAGAGCTTACTCTTAGGATCAACAATCACCTTAACGCCTTTATCTTCGAAAACAACATCTTCCTCATTGAGTTCATCAACGAACTCCAAGACATAAGCTAAGCCGGAGCATCCTGTGGTTTTAACGCCCAGACGAACTCCAAGCCCTTTGCCGCGATTGGCTAAGAAACTTTTAACACGTTCTGCTGCTGCATCGGATAAGGTGATTGCCATATTAAATCCTAATCTACTTACCTGGTTATTACTTAATAAATACTCAATTACTGACCGTGCTTTTCTTTGTAATCTTTCACTGCTGCTTTAATCGCATCTTCAGCTAACACTGAACAGTGAATTTTTACTGGAGGTAAAGCCAACTCTTCAGCAATTTGCGTATTCTTAATGGTTTGTGCCTCATCGACCGTTTTGCCTTTAACCCACTCAGTGATTAAAGAACTAGAGGCAATCGCAGAGCCACAACCGTAAGTCTTAAATTTAGCATCTTCAATAATGCCCTGCTCATTCACTTTAATTTGCAGTTTCATTACATCACCACACGCCGGTGCACCGACCATACCTGTACCAATGCTGATGTCAGTCTTTTCAAAAGAACCAACGTTGCGTGGGTTTTCATAATGATCAATTACTTTTTCGCTATAAGCCATAGTAGTATCTCCTACAATTGTTTAGTGGGCTTGCCACTCAACTTTGGACAAGTCCACACCCTCTTTGTACATTTCCCAAAGAGGTGATAATTCACGTAAACGACCAATTGAGCCTTGAACCTTCTCAATGGCATGATCAACTTCTTCTTGCGTCGTAAAGCGACCGATAGTGAAACGAATTGAGCTGTGTGCCAATTCATCATCACGACCTAATGCACGCAGTACATACGAAGGCTCCAAACTGGCTGAAGTACAAGCCGAGCCGGAAGAAACCGCTAAATCTTTAAGTGCCATAATCAATGACTCACCTTCAACAAAGTTAAAGCTGATATTGATGATGCCAGCTACGCGTCTTTCTGGATGACCATTAAGATACACTTCTTCCATATCTTGCACGCCATTCCACAAACGCTCGCGTAAGCGCATAATCCGCTCATTGTCGCTGGCCATATCTTCTTTGGCGATACGAGCAGCTTCGCCCATGCCGACAATTTGATGCGTCGGCAAAGTACCGGAGCGCATACCACGCTCATGACCACCGCCATGCATTTGCGCTTCTAAACGAACACGCGGTTTACGACGCACATATAAAACACCGATACCTTTCGGGCCATACATTTTGTGGCCTGAAATCGATAACAAATCGACTTTCGTTTTCTCAACATCAATTGGCAACTTGCCAGCACTTTGTGCTGCATCAACGTGGAAAATGATTTTTCGTTCACGACACATTTCGCCGATGGCATCAATATCCTGAACCACACCCGTTTCGTTATTAACATGCATCACGCTCACTAGAATAGTGTCATCACGCATGGCATTTTCAAGAGCTTTAAGATCAAGCAATCCATCTTCTTGAACGTCCATATAAGTAACATCGTAACCTTCACGTTCAAGCTGGCGAGTAGTATCCAGAACGGCTTTATGTTCTGTTTTTACGGTAATAATGTGTTTGCCTTTTTTACCATAAAAATGTGCAGCGCCCTTAATCGCTAAATTGTCAGACTCAGTAGCACCTGAAGTCCAGACGATCTCACGAGGGTCTGCATTAATTAATTCAGCTACTTGTTGACGAGCAATATCTACCGCCTCTTCTGCTTCCCAACCAAATTTATGAGAACGAGAAGCCGGGTTACCAAAGATACCGTCAACACTCATGTATTGAACCATCTTCTCGGCAACACGCGGATCGACCGGCGTAGTTGCTGCGTAATCAAGATAGATGGGTAATTTCATGCTTTTCTCCGCTGTTTCGTTTGCCTATTAACTACCAATCATTACTGGCAGCTGATAAATCGTTAACTAAATAAAATAACGTCTTCTTCACGAAAACGCTGATTCTGGCGCTCTGCAACTTTTTGTACAAAACCCCTTTGAATAACCTGCTCTAAAGTGATACCACTCAAGAACTGATAAATCTGATCACTCAACTCAGTCCAGAGCTGGTGCGATAAACATAGGTCACCATCCTGGCAACCGCCTTTTCCATTACACTTTGTTGCGCTAATCGGCTCATTGACCGCAAGCACAACCTCTGCAATCGAAATCTGACTTGATGGACGTTTCAGCTCATATCCACCGCCGGGACCACGCACACTGTCGACCAAACTGGCTTTTCTCAGCTTGGAAAATAACTGCTCAAGATAGGACAAAGAAATATCCTGCCTGCTTGAGACTTCAGCTAATGTGATGGGGCCATTTCCGCTGTGCAACGCCAAGTCCAGCATGGCAGTCACAGCATATCGACCTTTAGTACTTAGTTTCATAAGCTCTTCCCGTAAATTACCCTTTAATGATCCCATACCCGAGTAATTTAGTCAACTTTCATTAATCAAACAGGGAGCAAGTAGCCGTCCGCAACCTCTTGATTAAAAAGAAACTTATCAGAAACCCAATAACCATTAAAATATTTCATACCACAGATTGGGCAGAAAACCGAATAAACTAGTCAGATATTAACTGATTAGTTATCTTTATCATTCTTTTCAGTCCTGGGAGCTTCACTTTCACTAGAGTCATTGTGCTTAGAATCCATCTGTTCACCGGTATCTAATGGAGCTTTTGGCTGACCGTTACCATCAAGAATCTTGCCGCAATCCATATCCGGCAGGTCAAACTCAGTCAGATCAAACCCTTTTGATTTCAATGCACAGCAAATGGCATGAAGCTGCGCTTCCATTGCATTGGCATGTGTGTACATAGTGCGAATGGCTTGTGTTAATGGATCTTGCTGATCAGCGCTAATGCCGTAAGCTTCGAATATTTCATCGTCATCGTGTTTGGAGCGAGAACTTTCACGTGCTGGAATACCTATTACTGTAGTATCTTCAGGAACATCTCTTATGACCACGGCATTTGAGCCAACGCGTGCATATTTATGCAAGGTGATAGGACCAAGCACTTTTGCGCCTGCCCCAATAACCACCCCATCTTCCAAGGTTGGGTGACGTTTGCCTGCTTTCCAGCTGGTGCCTCCCAATGTCACGCCATGATATAAAGTGCAGTCATCGCCAATCTCAGCAGTTTCACCAATCACTACCCCCATACCATGATCAATAAAAAAGCGACGACCAATTTTAGCGCCTGGATGAATTTCAATCCCCGTTAACCAACGAGCAAGAGTGGATAAGGTGCGCGCCAACCATTTCCAATTCGCCTTCCATAACTTATGAGCCAAACGATGAAACCAGACGGCATGCAGGCCAGGATAATTAGTCAAGATTTCAAAGTTGTTACGCGCGGCAGGATCGCGGTGGTAAACACTTTTAATGTCTTCTTTCATGCGCTTAAACATACTATGAGCCTTTTACATGCCGTTTAATATACTTATCTATAGAGGATAGAAAGCCTCGTAAGATATTCACCTCACCTTTATTAAGGCGGGCTTTTGCCAGAATTCTGCGTATTCTAGCAGGTAATAATTTAGGTTGCTCGGGGTTGTAGAAGTCCGTTTTGTTCATAGTGGATTCCATATGGTTATATAATCCATCCACCTCTTCGAAACTTGCCAGCTGCTCACTGTCTTTATCCTGCTCCGCGTCAGCTTGCGTATTATAACCTGGCTCAGCATCAACCGGATGTGAATCTTGCTCAGCTGACCCAGCTGTAACTTTACTGGCCAGCCTGATTTCATAAGCAATCAGCTGAACGGCCGAAGCAAGGTTTAATGACATGTATTCAGGATTTGCTGGAATATTGACGTGATAATGGCAGAGTTGTAATTCTTCATTGAGTAAGCCAGTGCTTTCGCGACCGAACATAATCGCTACCGGACGCGCTTCTTTTTGTTCTTTGATGAGCTCCCCCATCTCACGAGGCTCAATCAAAGGCCAGGGTAAAGCACGGTTACGCGAGCTGGTGCCAATAATTAACCGGCAATCCGCCAAAGCTTCCTCAACAGTTTCAACGACCTGTGCATTTTCCAGCACATCCAGAGCGCCGGATGAGCGAACCATGGCTTCTTCAGAGGGAAAATCCTTAGGCTTAACCAGGACCAGATGCTTCAGGCCCATGGTTTTCATTGCGCGCGCTGCAGCACCGATATTGCCGGGATGACTGGTCTGACAAAGCACTATTTTAATGCTATCGAGCAATTGAGGATCAAATTGTGGTTCTGAAGGGGTGGAATAGCTCATAACGCGTTGAAAAGAAGCATAAAAAGTTAAGCGTTATGATAACAAAGCGCAAAGGAATCCCCTATTTATAATGATAAATATTTTACCCAGTATAAATATTTGGTATGATGCGCCCGATTTTGGCCTTTGAGCCAGTAGTTCTTTGACAGTGGTGGTATATCAATATGAATGCGTACAAAACAATTGCCGTGCGTGCGGCTAACCGTGCGGGTGACTTTATTGCAAAAGCGTTTACTGATCGTGATCGCATTATTTCGCAAAGCAAAGGCCTCAATGATTTTGTCAGTAACATCGATCAACAAGCCGAATACTTGATCATTGATACCATCAAAAAAAGCTATCCTGATCATGCTATCTTCGCTGAAGAAAGCGGCCATCAAGGCAGCAGTGATACTGTCTGGGTCATCGACCCTCTCGATGGCACTACCAACTTCCTTCGTGGTATCCCTCACTTCTCTATTTCCATTGCCGTTCGCCAGAAAGGCAAAACTGTTGCGGCAGTGGTTTATGATCCACTACAGGATGAAATGTTCAGTGCAGCCAATGGTTCAGGTGCACAGCTAAATAACAAGCGCCTACGCGTTAGTAATGCCAAGAAGCTGGAACATGCCATACTCGCAACAGGCTTTCCATTCCGTGAAGGACAAGACCTGGCAAAGTACATGGAATACTTCCAAACTCTTTACCCACATTGCATTGATATGCGTCGCGCAGGCTCAGCTGCTTTGGATTTGGCTTATGTTGCTGCTGGTCGCTACGATGGATTCTGGGAATTTGGTCTAAGCGATTGGGACACCGCCGCAGGCGCTTTAATCGTTAAAGAAGCTGGCGGTATGGTCAGCGACATCAAAGGTAATCAGTACACAGGTGATTCAGCGAGCATTCTGGCCGCTAACCCTGGCGTCTTTAAGCATTTCTTACAGACGGTCAAAAGCATCTAATCCACAACAACACTCATTCTTTTCAGATTTCACTAGAGAACGACGGGCCAATTATTATACAATTGGTCTGTCCTCTTACCAGATTCACACAAAAGTACAAAGGTAGTTATTGATATGAATACTCTTTTTAATGCACTTTGGGAAGATTATATTGAAATCACGCCAGACGCATTGACTATTCACAATAAATTCAAAGAGTTAGGTGAAGAAGTTATCACCAACGATCACATCGCGTTAAGAACCTTTAATGACGGTTTGATCAGCCTCAAGCATATTGGCGAGTATCTTAAGCAATTTGGTTACCAGGAAGCTGGCGAATACCACTTTGAAGAAAAGAAACTGTACGCCAAGCATTTTGCCCATGAAACCGATCAAGACACTCCCAAAATCTTCGTCAGCGAATTACTGCTGGAAGAGTTCTCTCCAGAGCTACAAATGTTCTGCCGCGGCTTAATTGCAGAAGCCAACTGGAATATCGGCAAAAATGGTTTACAGCTACCAAGCCGTCCTTGGGGCAAAATTTCTCGCACAGCTTACGAAAAGTTGCTGGAAGAAAGTGAGTATGCAGCCTGGCTAGCAGCCTTTGGCTTACGCGCAAATCACTTTACCGTTTCAATCAACCATCTTACAAAATTAGGAACGATTGAAGAGGTAAACGAGTATCTCAAGCAACAAAACTTTGAACTCAACACCAGCGGTGGCGAAATCAAAGGCAATGAAGAAGTCTGCTTAAAACAAAGTTCTACCATGGCTAACATGGTCGACTGGAAATTTGAAGACGGCACCTACCCTATTCGTTCATGCTTTTATGAATTTGCAGAGCGTTTTGCCATGAACAATGGAGAGCTTTATCAAGGCTTTGTTGCAGCAAGTGCTGACAAGATTTTTGAATCAACAAACGCAGCTGCCTAATTTGATACAGCCATGACCCAAATAAAAAAACCGCCAAATGGCGGTTTTTTTATTTGGTTATAAACTTGTTATTAAAGCGATTCGATCAACTCAGGTACCACTTTAAATAAGTCAGCAACTAATCCATAGTCAGCAACCTGGAAGATTGGAGCTTCTTCATCTTTGTTGATGGCAACAATCACTTTGGAATCTTTCATACCTGCCAAGTGCTGAATGGCGCCTGAAATACCGACAGCAATGTACAGTTCAGGAGCAACAATTTTACCGGTTTGTCCAACCTGATAATCGTTAGGTACAAAGCCAGCATCGACTGCTGCACGCGATGCACCAACTGCCGCGCCTAATTTATCAGCTAATTGCTCAAGCATGGCGAAGTTTTCACCATTGCCCATACCGCGACCACCTGAAACAATCACTTTGGCTGATGTTAATTCAGGACGCTCTGACTCAGTCAGCTCTTCACCAACGTAATCCACTAAAGCACCATGCTCTGTTGTGCCGATCGACTCTACAGAAGCTGAACCACCTTCGTGTGACAAAGCATCAAATGCTGTTGCACGAACAGTAATGACTTTCTTGCCGTCGTTACTTTTTACCGTAGCAATGGCATTACCGGCATACACCGGGCGCTTAAAAGTATCATCACTTTCAATCGCAATGATGTCTGAAATTTGTTGGACATCCAGTAGAGCTGCGATACGTGGCGCAATGTTTTTACCGAAGGTTGTTGCTGGCGCAAGAATATGAGTAAAACTCTCAGCTTGCTCAACCACTAACTTATCTAAGTCTTCAGCAAGCAAGTGCGTATAATGCTCAGCTTCGGCCAAAAGAACTTTATCGACACCTTCTGCTTTAGCAGCTTCGTCAGCCACTGATTTACAATCATGGCCTGCAACCAAAACGACCGTGTCACCATCTAGGTTCTTGGCAGCAGCAATTGTGTTAAATGTCGCTGGCTGCAACTCGCTGTTATTATGTTCTGCAATGATTAAAGTGGCCATTAGATCACCTTCGCTTCATTTTTCAATTTATCAACCAGTTCGGCAACGGTTTCAACTTTGATACCTTCTTTGCGAGCTGGTGGGTTTTCCACTTTAAGTGTTTCTGTGCGTGGTGCCACATCAACACCAAGATCAGCAATCGCAAGCTCGTCAAGCGGCTTACGTTTTGCTTTCATAATGTTCGGCAAAGAAGCAAAACGAGGCTCGTTCAAACGTAAGTCTGTCGTGATAATCGCTGGCAACTTAACAGACAAAGTTTGCAGACCGCCATCAATCTCACGCGTAACCTGAGCTTTACCATCAGCAACTTCTACTTTAGAAGCAAAAGTACCCTGTCCCCAACCTAGAAGAGCGCCAAGCATCTGACCGGTCTGGTTATTATCACCGTCGATTGACTGTTTGCCCAGAAGAACCATCTCAGGCTGCTCTTTCTCAACCAAAGTCTTCAAAACCTTGGCTACCGCTAAAGGCTCAACTGCGTCGTCTGTTTTAACCAGAATGGCACGATCCGCACCAAGAGCTAGCGCAGTACGCAAGCTTTCCTGGCACTGCTGATTGCCAATAGAAACTACTATCACTTCGCTGGCCACGCCCTGTTCTTTCAAGCGCACCGCTTCTTCGACAGCAATCTCACAGAATGGATTCATGGACATTTTCACATTAGCGGTTTCGACGCCAGTGTTGTCCGCCTTAACGCGAACCTTAACATTCGCATCAATAACACGTTTTATTGCAACGAGAATTTTCATGAAAACCCTATCTATGTATAATTTCGCCAGATATAGACGACTGGAGCGCCTATCTTTAGTAAAATAGGGCGCAATGGTGACGTTTTAAGGCCTTAAGGTCAATAGTTAACGGTCAATTTGCGCCGAATTTGAACAGATTTTAACCGTTTTTGAGTAAAAAAACAGATAAGGGGAGAATTAAGTGGAACGTGAATTTATGGAGTTTGATGTCGTAATCGTTGGTGCAGGCCCTGCGGGCTTATCAGCGGCGATTCGTCTTCGCCAATTGGCAGCTGAAAAAGACCAAGATTTAATGGTCTGTGTGGTTGAAAAAGGCTCCGAAGTTGGTGCGCACATCCTATCCGGTGCCGTTTTTGAACCTACCGCACTCAATGAACTCATTCCTGACTGGCAGGAAAAGAACGCTCCCCTGTTGACCAAGGTGTCCGAAGATAATATTTACCTCTTTAGAGGTCAGGACAAATCCATCAAGATCCCAAACTTCTTTGCGCCTAAAACCATGCATAACCATGGCAACTATATTGTCAGTTTAGGCAATGTCTGTCGCTGGTTAGCTGAGCAAGCTGAAAGCTTGGGCGTTGAAATATTCCCGGGCTTTGCTGCTTCCGAAGTGCTTTACAATGACGATGGTTCGGTAAAGGGTATCGCTACCGGCGATATGGGTATTGGTCGTGACGGTGAGAAGAAAGACGGCTATATGCCTGGCATGGAGTTGCACGCCAAGTACACCTTATTTGCTGAAGGTTGTCGCGGTCACTTAGGTAAAGAGTTGATAGGCAAATTTAATCTCGATGAAGGCAAAGAGCCGCAGCATTATGGCATTGGAATTAAAGAGCTGTGGAAAGTGCCAGCTGAACAACACAAGCCAGGTCTGGTTGTGCACACAGCAGGATGGCCTTTAAGCGAGTCAGGCTCTGCTGGTGGCGGCTTCCTCTATCATATTGAAGATGAGCAGGTAGTTGTTGGACTGATTACCGACCTCTCCTATTCAAATCCACACGTTAGCCCTTTTGATGAGTTCCAGCGCTATAAGCACCAATCGGCTATTAAGCAATATCTGGAAGGTGGCGAGCGCATCTCTTATGGAGCGCGAGCCATTACCAAAGGTGGTTTGCAATCACAGCCAAAAATGTCTTTCCCGGGTGGCTTGTTGATTGGTGATGATGCAGGCACCTTAAACTTTGCCAAAATCAAAGGCTCACACACCGCCATGAAGTCAGGCATGATTGCTGCTGAAACGGTTATGTCAGCTGTGGCGAGTGAACGCGCTAATGATGATTTGCTTGAATATGCAGATAATTACAAGAAGTCCTGGGCATGGAAAGAACTTCATGCACAACGTAACTTCGGTCCTGCACAACATAAATGGGGCAACCTGTTAGGCTCGACTTATGCCTTCATTGATTTAAATATTTTCAATGGCAAGCTCCCTTGGACCTTGAGCGACCCTGAGCCAGATTACGCGCAATTAAAGCCAGCGTCAGAATGCAAAAAGATTAACTACCCAAAACCGGATGGTAAGTTATCATTTGATAAGCTTTCATCAGTGTTTGTTTCCAACACCAATCATGAAGAAGATCAGCCAGTTCATCTACAGCTGAAAGATCCTTCCATCCCGATTGAGGTTAATTTAGAAAAATACGATGAGCCCGCGCAACGCTACTGCCCTGCTGGGGTTTATGAAGTAGTACGTGATGATGATGGCAATAACCCCAAGTTTGTGATTAATGCTCAAAACTGTGTGCACTGTAAAACTTGTGATATCAAAGACCCAAGCCAGAACATTCACTGGGTTACTCCTGAAGGTACCGGCGGTCCAAACTATCCTAATATGTAATTCACTGCTCGATTGTTACTCATAAAAAAAGCGGCTATTGCCGCTTTTTTTTGTCTCACTGGTTTAATTAATTAAACTTTCTTCTAAACCCAAATAAAGTCAATAACACCAACATCAAGAAAGGAACACTGCCACCCCCTGAGTCTGTCACCTCTTCATTCTCTACTTCTTCCGTTGGTTTGCATGAAGTTTCGTCGGCAACAGGAATTAATTTAAGTGCTCGTACCGCTCCATCCTTGCCACCATAAACAACCATTTCACCCGAATTATTAATATCAAGTACACGACCAACGCTCCAAGAAGGATCACAGATTAACTCATTGATATTTTTCATCATTGAATTATCTATAATAAATGGTATTGACTCAAAGTCATCATTAGTTGCATAGCCAACAATTTGTCCAAGATCATTGATTGCAGTCGGGAGCAATTCAGGGAAGCTATCAACAGATGATTCCAATAAAGTAACTTGATCAGCATTGAAGTTATAATAAAAGCCTGTGTAGAGACCAGTTTCTCTATCTCTTATATAGCCCACTACTTCATTGTTAATATTGATATCTTTTGCTTGCATAAGTTCAAGCTCTAAAGAAGGTATTTCTCGAGTGTTCTCAAGGTTATCAAGATCAACTACATACGAGCGGGTCGTGAAATCCCCTTCATTATCACTCAGCAAATGATCTCTATAGCCTACCAGTACATTACTGTCATTAATTGCACTCGCTGTTAAAACCTGAGTTTGTTCATCTAATGAAATATATTGAGATGAGTTTAGGTCATAAGCAAAAAATTGCTCAAAATTTTCTTGTCCATTGAGCTCTTTTAAAAATCCAGAGCCTATAACAATTCCATTGTTATTAATATCTACAGCTATGTGTAAATTAAGAGTAGCATGCTCAGGCAAAGCTAAAACCTGCCCGTTAGAATACACAACAGGAACAGCGCCAGACTCAGATGTTGAGGAAGCACCTACCGCAACCATAGAGTCATTAATAGAATAGGCATCGCCTTCATCGAAATCCAATGTACCCAAATCAACTATAGCGGTTCCATCGTATAATGCCGGGTGAAAATCAAAGCTATTAGCAGGTCCCTGTGAATGACCTACAGCCATTCCACTATTATTAATTTTATATGCAACAGCATTGCTACCACCTAGATCACCTAAATCAACAACCCGATAGTAACTGGCATGGGATACTGTAGATAGCATCAGTAACCCGGCAAGTGCTGAACAAATTTTATAGTACATAGTTTCTCCTTGATTTATAAGAACTTTTAGCTGCCTTTTAATATATTACATGGTCAAGCAACAAATAAAAGCGACAAAAGTCGCTTTTATTTGTTTCTTTATATCAAACCTTATTTTTTTAAGGGTATAGATCAATTAAGTTTTCGTCTGATCCCAAACAAAGCCAACACCATCAACATTAAGAAAGGAACACTCCCTCCTCCAGATTGGTTATCTTCTTCTTCACAGGTTTCAATCGCCCCACCAGTGGGATCAAGTCTGAAGGCTCTTACTTCTCCATCTTTCACACCAAAACCGACAATTTGACCTGCATTATTGATATCTGTTGCTTCAGTTAATTTCCAACCAGAATCACAAACAATCAGGTTATTTAAATCTTTCATTTCACCATTTTCGTAGATGAAAGCTGCAAATTCGTTTAGCGTCGGCGCTGATACAAGTGCTCTACCAACAATTTGCCCATTATCATTAATAGCTCTTGCTCTCGAGTCGGTAAAGCTGGAACCTAAGAAACCCAAAAAAGTTAACTCTTCTGAACCACTTTGCGCATCATAATAGAAAGCTTCTTGATTATTGCGACTACCTGAAATGTAAACACTACCGACAACTTCATCATAAAGGTTAATATCATGGGCGAATGTCGCACGGTTATCTTTGGTCGGAAGTTCAGTTAATAAATTGCTATTATTGGTATCTATAATGAATGACTTAATGGTGTACTGTTCTGTATCAGGGACTTTTGCATCTGAAAAGCCAAGTGCTTTTCCTGTATTATTTATTCCCGTCATATAAGACTTACGAGTTACTTCATCAGCTAATGATGCAATCATAGTATAGGTCTGATCGTTATTATTATAGATGAAGCCTCTATCCACAGGACTTTCAGTATCATCAGGATCAACATCAAAGCGTCCAAATCCAACGATAAGATTGTCATCATTAATAGCAACAGCTTTTGTTTGGGTAAGGTGCTCTTTTTCTACCAACGTTTCAATTCCTGAGTCAAAGATCACTGCAAAGTTATCCTCACGAACTATTTGGCTTCCATTCTCCTGCTCAACCTCAGTAAGCACATTGGCATAACCAACGGCAACGCCTGAAGCATTAATCCCTACGGCTTCACTGACTGTTCCATCAGTAAGCACACCAAGATCCTCATTACCACCTGATTGATACTTTACGGCATGACCATAAAACTCTCTGCTACCGTCTTCATTTCTTGGGCCATTAGCGACACCAATTCCAACACCCATCTCATTAATCTTATAAGCAACACTGTAATTACCTTCTAGTCCACCCAAATCAACGATGTCATAAGGTGCGGAAACTGCTATCCCACTCGTTAGGGTGAGTAAAGACACAAGTAATGTTTTCTTAAATCGCTGTTGTTTCATTCTATTTCTCTTATATTGACGAATTTGGTGTAATCAATGCACTTCAATCATGTGACATTAGAGTGTCACGATCGGATATCATTCAGCATCGGGCTGTGATTCTGGCCTGGCATCTTTAAAGGCGTCTAAGGTTAAGCAATGTTGCTCTACTTCAACCAGACGTGGGTAATCAGTTAAATCAACGTTAAAGCGTCGTGCATTGTACATTTGTGCCACAATAAAGGCATCCGCTAAAGTCAGCAAATCGCCAAAGGCAAATGGCCCCAGCCCTTTGTAATTTTGCAATTCTAGCTCTATCGCCCTGAATCCTTCATGAATCCAATGCCGATACCATGTATCTTTAGCCTCATCACTGACATTAAGCTCACCTTTCAAGTACTTAAGCACTCTCAAGTTATCAAGCGGATGTATATCACAAGCAATGATTTGACATAGGCTTCTGACTTTAGCTCTTAAAAAAGGTTCACTGGGTAATAATTGTGGGCCCTCAAAAGCTTCTTCGAGGTACTCACAGATAGCCATTGACTGACTTAGGAGCTTGCCATTGTCATCCAATAACGGCACCAGCCCTTGAGGGTTTTGCACAAGATATTCGGGTTTATGCTGCTCACCACCATCTTTCACTAAATGAACAGGTATCATTTGGTAAGACAGACGCTTAACATTTAACGCAATGCGAACTCGGTAAGCTGCCGTTGACCGCCAGTAACTATAAAGCTTCAGCATAAACCCTCCTGATATTATTCTTAAGTGCTAGGCTTTCGGTTCGTATTTCTCAACAACTTGGTTGATTTGACCAAAGATACTGTCGCCATTCGCATCAAACATTTCGATAGTAACGCGGTCACCAAATTGCATGAATGGGGTCGATGGCTTGCCATTAGCAATGATTTCCAACATACGAACTTCGGCCAAGCAGGATGAGCCAGTTGACTGGTCTTTATTAGAAATAGTACCCGAACCAACGATAGTACCTGCACTTAATGGGCGAGTTTTAGCAGCATGTGCAACCAGGGTTGGGAAGTCAAAAACCATATCGACACCACAGTCAGGCTTGCCTAATAAGTTTTCATTGAGATGTGTTACCAATGGTAAAAACACTTTTTTGCCATCCCACTTATCACCCAGTTCATCCGGAGTTACAGCGACAGGAGAAAATGCTGAAGATGGTTTAGACTGGAAGAAGCCGAAGCCTTTAGCCAGCTCACCAGGGATAAGATTACGTAATGACACGTCATTCACTGTCATCAACAAGCGTATTTCTTTTTCTGCTTGCTCAGGTGTTGCATCCATCGGTACGTCACCAGTAATTACAGCGACTTCCGCTTCCATATCAATACCATACTCTTCGCTGGCCATTTTGATATTTTCGCGAGGACCAAGGAAAGTATCGCTACCACCTTGATACATCAATGGGTCAGTCCAGAATGTTTCTGGCATCTCAGCACCACGAGCTTTACGTACTAATTCAACGTGGTTGACGTAAGCGCTACCATCGGCCCATTGATAGGCACGTGGTAAAGGTGACTCACAGACAGTTTGGTCAAACTTAAACGCATCCGCAGCCTTGCCTTCGTTCAGTTCAGTATAAAGTAGCTCCAGTTTTGGTTTGAAATTATCCCAATCATCCAAAGCAGCTTGCATGGTTTTTACAAATCCAGGCTTTACTGCACGTGATAAATCACGGCTGACTACGACTAACTGGCCATCTCTTGAGCCATCTTTTAATGTTGCTAATTTCATTATTACTTCCTAAATTCTTATCAAATCAATTGAATGGTTTCGATGAAGTTATTTGCTGGCTTTCCAGCTATTACAATACTCTTCATTCTCTACACTGCTCATCGCATCGGAAACCTCTAAGGCATCACGCGTATCGATCATCACAGCCACTTCATCCGTTTCTTTCTTGGCGTACTTGCGGCCTGCTTCGAATGCTTTCGGGTGTGGGCCATGAGTAAAGCCAGACGGATGGAAGGTGACCATACCAGCATCAATGTTATCGCGGCTAAAGAAATCGCCTGCGTGGTAGAAGAGCACTTCATCAAAATCGTCATTGTTATGGTAGAAAGGTACTTTTAAGGCACCAGGGTCCGACTCAATTGGACGTGGCACAAAAGTACAAATCACGAAGCGACTGGCGACAAAAGTTGTGTGTGCTGATGGTGGCAAATGATAACGATGTGACATCAATGGACGAATATCCCGCCAGTTGATGCGCACAACCGATAAGTCACCATGCCAACCAATTGCATCCAGCGGCGAATAGTTAAAATGAACTTTCGAAATTTGTTCGCGGCGTTTAATCTCTACTGACCATGGCTTGTCATCCTGTTGCGCCAAAAATTTTTCGTTAACGCTTGGCACATCTAACATTGCCGGATCGAAAATAGCCTGAGGACCAACCAAACCTTTTTCAGGCAGCTGATAGCTATCGTTGGTCGCTTCGATCAATAACATGGTCATCGGCTCTTGTGGCTCAAGACGCCACATGGTTCCGCGCGGAATAACCACATAGTCACCATCGCGAATTTCCATATGCCCATAATCGCAGAATAAATCGCCTTTACCCTTATGGATAAAAAGCAGTTCATCGCCATCACCATTACGCGCCAATGCTGGCATTGCTTCAGCACAATCCCAGATACGGAATTTACAGCTGGCATTATGCAACAATTCTTTGGCGCTCCAAGGCGAGAGACTCGCCTTGTCGAGATCATTTAAGTCAAACGCACGTGGGCGCAATGGGCCTTCCCATTTTTCCCACGAGGTTGGCGCACGCTTGTGATGAAAGTGCGCCGTTGGACCAAAGAAACCACTTCGGCCAGCCTCGCGCTCGTAGATTGCCTCTTCCGGCAAATCCGCATGCGCCTGGCGTGAAATGGTTCCTTCCTTATGAGGGAACGCAATCCATTTACGCATCTTAAATTACTCCGCGCTGGATCTGGTCTAATTCGATAGACTCAAACAATGCCTTGAAATTACCCTCACCAAAGCCCTGATTACCTTTACGCTGAATGATTTCGAAGAAGATAGGACCAATCACAGTATTGGTAAAGATCTGAAGCAAGATGCCTTCTTCATGATCCAATGAGCCGTCAATCAAAATACGGTTTTTACGTAATACATCAACATCTTCATGATGCTCAGGAATACGCTTTGGAATCATATCGTAGTAGGTGTCTGGTGTATCCATGAACTTCATACCGCCGGCACGAAGATCTTCAATGGTTTTATAAATATCGTCTGTTGACAGCGCGATATGCTGAATACCTTCACCATTGTATTCTTTCAAGAACTCTTCAATTTGTGACTTCTCATCGGAAGATTCATTAATCGGAATACGCAACTTGTTGCATGGGCCGGTCATTGCTTTTGAGAATAGACCCGTTTGCTTACCTTTAATGTCAAAGTAGCGGATTTCGCGGAAGTTGGCGATGTTTTCATAGAACGTTGCCCAAACATCCATACCACCACGCTTAACGTTATGCGTTAAATGATCAAGGGTAAGTAGGCCTCTGCCTTTAGGGAATTTCTCGACACCTTCATAGTACTCAAAATCATCATCATAGAAACTGTTTGGCTTATTGCCCCATTTATCAATGAAGTAAAGTACCGAACCACCAATACCATAAACTCCTGGATGAGACATATGCTCTTCCTTATCAAAAGGCTTAGCACCTTTTTCTACTGCATAATCAAAGGCTTTTTGCGCATCGGCTACACGCCATGCCATAGCACAGGCACAAGGGCCATGATCTTTGCTAAACTCATGGAAGTAGCCACTCATTTCGCTGTTCACAATAAAGTTGATGTCGCCCTGACGGAATAACACGGCATTTTTCGATTTATGCTTGGCGATTTCAGTAAAACCAAGTAATTGAAATAGTTCTTTTAACTTCTGTACACCCTCTTCATTGGGCGCTGTATACTCAACGAACTCAAAACCATCGGTGCCTAGCGGGTTAAATGTTGTATCAGTCATGTTTGACTCCTAAATCTAATGAGAGGCTTAACTCTTTTCATCTAAGCCTCGAATTTAAAGCTATGCGGCGAATTCGAACTATCTTGTACTGACATTCGCCCATTTAAAGGGTTGGTCCATAATTTTAATAACTCGATGAAAGATTACAGACCTGGCGCATGAAATCATACGCTAAGAAAACTGAACGCTAGCTCCATTGAGCGCGAATTTGGTCGGCAACGATAAACGTTGGTGTGATTTGTTTGGTAAACATCAATAACATATAGTCTTTTGCCCTGTAACAGCTTGATTTTAAAGTAGCTATTTACGATCCCTTCATTATGCAACAGCCCGCCAATATTAACAATATCGCGGGCTGCTTAAGTAGAATGTTCAGCTATATGTTAGCTGGCCATTTTCTCTTCTTTGGGTGGAAACAAAGGTTTATGTAAACCTAGGCGTTTAGCCTCTTGCACCATCGACATGACATCAGACTTAGCTAAATCAAACAACTGCTTGAAGTCATCAATTACAAAATACTGTGGCTGCATGATATCAATACGATACGGTGTCCGCAGGATATCAATCGGATCAAATGGCTTACGAATGACGTCCGGATTTTCCAGACTATGTGGCGTCTCGCCAATCGAGGACAAGATACCACCACCGTAAATACGCTGACCTTCTGCAGTATTGACTAAACCAAACTCAACGGTGAACCAGTAGAGTCGTGCTAAGAAAACACGATCTTCTTTCGAAGCTTCATAACCTAACTTGCCGTAAGTGCTGGTAAATTCTGCAAAATAAGGATTGGTCAACATGGCGCAATGGCCAAAAATCTCATGAAAAACATCAGGTTCTTGCAAATAATCCATTTCCTCTCGGGTACGAATAAAAGTCGCACACGGGAATTTTTTATCTGCTAATAAAGCAAAGAACTTGTCAAAATTGATTAACGCCGGAACCCAGGCGACTTCCCAGCCGGTTTCCTTTCTAAGCACGCTGGAGACTTCTTCTAACTGTGGAATGCGGTCTTTAGGTAAATTAATCTTATCAAGACCTTCGAAATATTCAGGACAGGCACGACCTTTAATCAGTTTTTCCTGGCGTGTGATTAACTCATGCCAAACCTGATGTTCTTCGTCTGTGTAGTGAATAAAGCCATCTTCATCCATTGGACGAGCTTTATACTTGGTACCTGTACCCATGTAATTACCTCTTCAATGTTTCAATTAGTTTATCTAACCCTATATCTCTAACTTCGCGCATCACGCGGCACATTATCAATACCTTGGACCACGAAAACAAGTAAAAATTGCCAAACATTTCAATTAACCGGTGGAACTTTTAAGTGACCTGCAATACTAAAGTTTAGTAACACTTTTCACGATCATTTAACTTCAAGTAGGCACTACTTCTTGTTATAAACTCATCGTCAATTAATTTATCAATAGAGCTCTAAAACTTAACTAACCAATGCAAAATAATCAAACTAGCGTATTCTATAAGAACCTAAGTCTAACTAGCGTAACGATGCAACCCGTCAATCAAGGATGTCACGACAATGCGTAAAATTACGATTGCCTTATCCCTTACTATTGTAACCTTTTTTAATTCAGCACAGGCCAAACCAGCCTACAGCCCTGATCAAGAAGCCTTTTTACAAGCTGAAGAAGCGTTTAAGCAGGGAAACTTGACTGAGTATCAAAAACTAAAAAAAAGTCTTGCTCATTATTCACTTCTCCCCTATCTCGAATATGAGGAAATTAAAGAAAAGCTCAATAAAAACAGTCATCAGCAAGTCGATGACTTTATTCAGAAATACGATTCTTCGCCACTGAGCAGCCGCCTGCGCTGGGACTATATTCGACTATTAGCCAAAGCTAAAAACTTCGATCTAATGACAAAATACTACTCCTTTGGCTCAGTCACCAGTTATGACTGCCTGCTTTTAAGTCATCAACTCAAACAAGGCAAACCAATCAGCGCTTTATCCGAACAGATCTCCAATTTATGGAATGTGTCAAAATCCCAACCCAAGGAATGCGATAGTGTTTTCGAAAAGTGGATTGACAACAACCAGTTACAACAGGATGTTGCCTACCAACGGTTTTATCAAACGGCGCACGAAGGCCCAATAGGTTTGCTGAGTTATCTCAAGCGCTACTTGCCACGTGATGAACAGTATTTAGCCGACCTCTGGCTGAAAGTTAGACGTAACCCGACAGTGGTTACTCGTTCAAACTTTTTCCCGGGAAAGAATCCGGAAAAAGAAGCCCCCATCTTAGTCTACGCAGTTAAGCGATTAGCATGGGACGATCGCGATGATGCTTATAGTGCCTGGAAACGAACACAAAACCGTGTTCCTCTGGCTGGAGCCCATAAGTCCGATGTAGAACGAACCTTATTTCTGGCTCTAGCGACAGAGAACAATCCCAAAGCCATTGATATGGCAAAAGATAACATCAAGGATTACCTAGATGATGCTCTAGTAAACCACTGGAAACTCGTCACTTTTTTACGAACTCAAGACTGGAAAACCATTACAGAACTGTATGAAATATTACCCTTTGAGCAACAAAGTAACGAACAGTGGCGTTATTGGTACGCAGTAGCTCTGGAAGAGCTGGGACAAAAGGAAGAAGCTCAAATACTCTTAGCGGAGCTGGCAAAAGAGCGAGATTACTATGGATATAAGGCCGCTACGCGCTTACAGCTTCCCATTCAGCTTAATCATGCACCTCTAATCATCCCAGATGAAATAATGGACTCTGTCCGCCAGTCAGCCAATGTCGAAAGAGCACGTGAGTTATATGCTATAGGACACTACCTTGACGCTACTCGAGAATGGCGTAGCTTACTGAGTAAGTTGCAAACCCCTGAAGAAATCCAGGCAGCAGCAGTGATTGCTAATGAATGGGGTTGGTATAACCAAAGTATCCTGACAATTGCTAAAGCACAACTCTGGGATGACACTGATATTCGCTTCCCCACCGCCTTCAAAGAAGATTACATTAATATAGGCAAACAAGTACAACTGCCGCCGCACTGGCTAATGGGTGTTGCGCGACAAGAAAGCGCTTATGGACCGAGAGCAGTCTCACCAGCAGGAGCCTATGGACTGATGCAAGTAATGCCAGGAACGGCCAAAACTTTCGCCAAAAAGTTCCAAAGCTCCTACAAGCATCGTAGCGACTTGTTAGATCCCGCTATTAACATTCAGATGGGGAGCCGCTATCTACAGATGCGTTTTGAAGAACTTGAGCAGAACCCTGTTTATGCATCTGCTGCTTACAACGCTGGCAAAAGTAGAATTGAGGAATGGAAACAGTATGGCAGGTATCCCACTGAAATCTGGATCGAAGCCATTCCTTATACCGAGACTCGTGATTACATAAAACGTGTTATGACCTATCGGCAAATTTATGCACTGAAACTCGGGCTTGATGACGATATTTTTGAGTATATTTTGAGCACTGAAACTGGCGATACAAAATAATAAGGCGCAACACTAGCGCCTTATTATGAGTTCTATCTGTCAATTAACTAAAAATATCTCTCAAAGGTTATCGATAAATAATCATCATTTCTAAATGGGTAAAGCATGCTATCCATTGGCCTGGTTTCGTCAATTCCCTCGAACCATCGCCCTTCGATCACCAGCTTCCAACTATCGCCGAGTCGGCGACTGGCTTCGAGGTTAATAAACTGTTGGTTTTCCGCATATGAGTACCCCAACAACACTTCTGTCGATGGAATATCATTCATGGCCAAGCGTAGGCCTCCTACCCAGATATCTTCCTGTCTGAAGCCACCGGGAAGTACGTCACGGGAATCATACTGATATTCCATGATAACGCCCAAGTCTGCACCTGATTCAGTAATACCATAAAATGAATATTCAAACCCACCGACTGCTGCCGAGTAACGATCTTGCTCAAAGCCTGAGCGAGACATGGCCTCAAGCTTCCATAACCAGGCTCCTTTGGTTGCTTGAACATCGATACTGGTTTGATCAATAGTCACATAAACAGGTCTTAACTTTGGATCCATTGGATTGCTACTGTCTAGAACAAATTGGGGATCACGGCTGGTTCCAGAAAAGTGTGCAATTCCGATATCCCAGTCCCCGATCCATTGTGACCAGCGAATAGCACCATCCAACCGAGACTGCCCTTCTGGATCCGCATAGATCGGATTATCAGTATCAATCACATACGGAAAACGCAAACGTCCATCCTCACCGGCAAACGTTCGTTCTCGAAAACCAGGTAAAGCGAAAATACTCAATAAGCCCCAATCGCGTTCTGTGGACAGGGCAACCATCGGTTGGCCTAATTTATCTTCACCATCGATATTCTCAACAAAATCAGTTTGGTTGATGATGTCAACTAAATGCTGAGACTCTGCCACTCCCCAGAACACCTTACCAATACCCGCTCTAACTTCCCATTCATCGCCGACGTATTGCAGCATTAGCTCACGAATATCACCGTGCGTACGTTCACTGTCCATACTGTCCCAGCGAAAAAATGGTTTGAAGGTAATGCTTAAATTGTGTTCATCCCAGCGGTGGTAAAAGTCAGGCTCAACCATGACCGATGCCAGTTCCTGACCTTGCCCTGAATCTCCCTCTTCAAAGTAGTAGCGAGCTTCAGTAGCCACAACACCACGCCACTCAGCAGAAAATGTTGGTAAACAGAATAAAATCAATAAGCTAGAAATGTAGAATTTCTTTAAATTATAGTGGGACATTGTTTCCATACTAGTTGGTCTGTAATTTGCGCCCATTGTAAATAATGATGTGGTCAAATACCAGCAAGGTTTCTTTAGTAATCCAGGTCGCATAATAGACAATATCAATAGTCAGGGTCGTGCATTTTTTGAGCAATGTGCTACTCTGAATACTCACATAAATTAAGGAGGTCACATGGCACAAGAACTACTGCCCCAGCGTGGCCATTGGTATAAACGCGCGGATTTAAACGCTATCTTTGAAGTCGTCGCATTAGATGACGATGAAGGAACCATTGAAGTTCAGTATTTCGGTGGTGAAGTCGAAGAATTAGACTTAAACAGTTGGGAATTACTCGAATTAAGTCAAGCAGCGGCACCAGAAGATTGGAGCGGCGCCTTAGAAGTGGATGATTATACCCTTGGCGACGAGTTAGAATTAGCGCCCAGTTCGCTGGATGATGTACTTAATATCATCGATTCTAACGACGTTTGAATATTACAGTTTCTGTCTAATGGAAACATTGGCTCAATGCGCCTTCAGAAAATCAACTACCTAGCAATATCTCTGGTCATCACAAAACCATAAGTTATAATCAACATCATCAATCAGACCGACTAGAAAGAATAATGTCAAAGTCCATCACCAACTGGACAGAAGCACTCGCCCCAGTAAAAAAACAACCTTTTTTCCCCAAATTAATGGCTTTTGTACAATCAGAGCGGCAATCGGGCAAGGTTATTTACCCACCTCGGGAACAAGTATTTTCAGCACTTGAGCAGACGCCATTCCAACAGGTTAAAGTGGTTATCTTAGGCCAGGATCCCTATCATGGTCCAAAACAGGCCAACGGCCTTTGCTTTTCGGTCAATCCCGGTCAGCCACTTCCACCATCGTTACGAAATATCTATAAAGAGCTAGCAAACGACTTAAACTGCCCACCACCAGAAGATGGCGATTTAAGTCGCTGGGCGAAACAGGGAGTGTTGCTGCTTAATACGGTGCTAACGGTAGAAGCCGGTCAGGCAAACTCGCACAAAGGCAAAGGCTGGGAGCTTTTTACTGACGAAGTTATAAGAAGCCTTAACCAGGCTATTCAGCCCATCGTTTTCCTGTTGTGGGGCTCACATGCACAAGCTAAATCCTGCTTGATAAATAACCCCAAACACACTATCTTAACCGCTCCGCATCCGTCGCCGCTATCGGCACATCGCGGATATTTCGACTGTAAGCATTTTTCTAAAACAAATCAAATACTTGTCGAAAACAAACAAACACCTATAGAATGGATATAACCTTGCCTGCAATAGATAAGGTTAGCCTTGGATTGAGCTATTAGGATACCTCAACCATAGACTCTGATATTACTGCGCATGATTAGCAAGGAATATTACAAATATTGAAGGATTATGAACTGCTTTTTTAGAGCTTTGAAAACAACTACCAATCTGCTTATAGCTTTAGCACTATTTGCGGGTGGGCACCACTTTGCCTATGCAGCGCAAACTCAGGACAACGTCCAGACAAGCCCGCAACAAACAGCTCCGAAAAACATTACCATTATTGCCCAGCACTTTTCGAGTCATTATTCAACCATAGCTAAAAGTTTATCCTTATCTTCTCTTGCTAATGATTACAAAGTGACCAATATTTCTTTAGAAGATTGGAAACGGCAAAAACCTCAATCCGAACTCATTATTAGTTTGGGCCCAACACCACTAGCCGAACTGCTCAAGTCGGAACATAAAGAACCCGTCTTAGCAGCATTAATTACCTTTCAGGACTGGAAAGAACTGACTAGCAAATACTCTCCTCCACAATCGGTCAGTGCAATCTTTTATGATCCTGACCCAAAGCGACAAATTATTCTGGGTAAGCTATTATTACCTTTATCTAAGTCTGTAGGTGTAATGTACTCCATGAACACCCCCTATTTTCTGGAAGAATATAAAAACAGCTTAGAGTCACTTGGATTGACATTACAGACGACACAGATAAAGCAAACAACAGAAGTAGCCGGTCAATTTCCAGCCTTAGCTCAACAGGCTGACTTTATTATTGCGCAGCCAGACCCGGTCATTTATAACAGCCAAACCCTGCCAAGGGTGCTGTTAAGCAGCTACCGCCAAAGAAAGGTTATCATTGGCTACTCGACAGGATTGGTCAATGCTGGAGCAGTGGCAACCACCTACACAACACCAGAAATGCTGGTTACCGATATTAGAGAATCAGCACTAGACATTTTAAACAATAAATTTACGAACTTTACTAGACATAGCAAATACTACGATATCAAATATAACAATGAAGTTGCGCGCTCTTTGGAACTGGAAACAATTTCCAAACAGCAGTTACAATCACAGATAGACAAACTCATTACCGAAGTAGATCGGTCAACTGACTCTAAAAGGTAACGCTTTGAAACGTGCCAAGTATGTTAACCAATATAATTTTGCTTTTATTATTGCAGTCATAGCCCTGCTTCTAATAAGCAACTATCTGTTTACTAAAGCTAGTAAAGCACAACATTTCTACCAACAACAGAACTTGAGTCAATCAATACTTGCCAATTTAACTATTGAACTTGAATACGGATTATCGTTTGGTAACAAAGTTGATCTTAAAAACTCGTTAGAGGCGCTCAGAGACAATAATGGGGTTGCCATGATTACTGTCTTAGACAACCAAAAAAACATCATGGCGCAGCTTGATAACCGCGATATTTTATCGATTCCAAATGATACGCAACTCATTAATTTCACCCAGCCAATCGACCAGACGCACAACAGCTCTTTAAGTGACTCACTGCTTATAAATGAAGAAATTTTACGTAATGTCAAACTTGAGCGACGACTTGGCGAAGTGACATTAGGTATGACTCCCCTATCCTTTAGCCCGGCCATTGAGGACTTGGAGACCAACCGCACTATCTTTAATATTTTGATCATTCTTTTGATGGCGCTGTTGTGGGTCTATATGTATTTCCGATTAAGCTATACCAGCCGAATCATGAAAAAAATTACTGACTCTCTGAATCGGTCAGTACTCCCAAAAAACATTCTTTACAGTAGCAAAACACAGGAAACCCAAGCTTTAATTAAAGCAATTATCGATATATTTCTTAATAATAAGAATCTTGAGCATCAACTAACGCTACTCAAAACTGAAGTCACTCAGGCAAGACGTGATGCGAATACGGAGCTACAGGAGTTTCTCGGCTTCTTACTTGAGAACCCTATCCAGCATGATGACGAAATGATTCAGTTATTTTATCAATCCATCACTCAGCACATAGGTGATCGCAAAAGCTCAATCTGGTCAAGAGATTTACTAAAGCAGATCATTACAGAGCTATCCAGACAAGCAAAAAACAATCAGGTGACCATCTACGATTCGTATAGCGGCGATCGTATTAACCGCCAATTAATCATCGATAAAGATAACTTTAAACGCTTCTTGCTACTGCTATTGTCTGAACTTATAAAGGTGTGCAGTGGTCATGAACTGAGGCTTTCCTTCGATCAGCGCCAAGCGATAAAAGACAATACGATCCTCAGAATTTCTATTGCATCGGAGGCTGATAACTTTATTAATGCTATCAACTCGCAAAGTCTCTTCCAATTTATGCACGATGCCCCAATCACAAGTTACAGCAATAATGTTCACTTAATTGCCGCAAAACACCTACTACGAAAATTTGGTGGCGAGTATTTCTACTTCGAAAAAGAAGTTAGAATCGAGATACCCGTTGCGACTTTAGCTGGGGAAGCTCCAGAGGTTATGACTGAGAGTGTGAACCCAATTGAAACTGACATCAGCGCCTTAATTTTCGACTCGGATCCCATCGACAAAATGGTGCTAATGGGATACCTGGAAAAACTCGGTGTAGCAACCGAAAAAGCCTCAGCCAAACAGGTGGTTCTACAAAAAATTCGTCATGAAAAATTTAATGTTATTATGGTGAACTCAGACTTCTTTAATGAACCCGATCCCTTTTTCTTCACGAATTTTGAAAGCGAGCTTAGCAATCAACTCGAACAAACCAAGATATTAGTCATCAGCAGTGACTCAAGCGTTCAAAATACCGAACTATTCAAATCTTTAAATGCCCACTATCTTGCAAAACCAATTGATATTAATGAACTTAAAAGTATGCTGCTTAATTTATGTACTGACGCAGGCGACTAATGGTTTTCCGATACTGCGTCTTAATTTTATCTTCGTTCCTATGTAATCCATCTTTTACCCAACATTGACCATTAACCCACACTGAGCGAATCACATCATTACTAAACTGATGGTTAAAGATAAATGCATCGAGAAGTTCATCATCGCTTTTTCCTAATAGCGCTAAATTCTCAGGATTCAACTCAATAAAGTCCGCTTTGTTGCCAACTTTAATTACCCCTGCCTGCCGACCAAGTGATTGAGCCCCTGCTGCTGTAGCCTGTTGCCATAACCACAAGCCATTAGAACTGTGCTCAGCTTCAACCAACATCGTGCGTGACTGACGCGCTAAACGCTGTTGATATTCAAGCCAACGCAATTCCTCAGTTGCATCAACTGATATATGGCTATCGCTTCCGACCGACCACCTCCCCTGATGCGATTTATAATCCAGCATTGGGAAAAAACCGTCGCCCAGGTTTGCCTCAGTGGTAGTGCAGATTGCAACCACTGCATTTGACTCAGCCACGCGTCGAATCTCTTGCGATGTCATATGAGTTGCATGAACCAAACACCAGCGTTCATTCACATCAAGATTATCCAGAAGCCATTCGACAGGTCGCTTGCCATGAAACTCCAGACTGTCATTCACTTCCTTCATTTGCTCGGCGATATGGATATGAATGGGTGCCTTATCATTAAGCGTGTTTAAATGGTCAATTGCGAAACTTAAGTCCTGCAGGTTCACAGCGCGAAGTGAATGAGGAGCAATACCAAAAGACTGCTGATATTGCTTGGACAAACTAGCCACATTATCAATCAATGCTGCATAAGCTTGTTGGTCGTGAATAAAGCGCTTTTGGCCAAGATTAGCAGCCTGATCACCAAAACCACTGTACCGATAAAACACAGGTAGTAATGTCAGACCAATACCAGACTCTTTTGCTGACTCGAAAATTCGCTGCGACATTTCCGCAGGATTGTCGTAGCTAGCTCCGTTAGTGTTATGGTGTAGATAATGAAATTCACCAACAGAGGTATAGCCCGCTTTCAGCATCTGCATATAAAGCGCCGATGCAATTGCCTGTAAATCTTCAGGGCTGATAGCATCGACAAAGCCGTACATAGCCTGACGCCAGGTCCAGAAGCTATCGCCGCCCTTGCCACTCTTTTCGCCTAGGCCCGCCATCGCCCATTGAAAGGCATGAGAGTGGCTGTTGGGTAGACCAGGAATCACACTGCCCCGTAACTGTTCTCCAGAAAAATCAGAATCAAGTTGCGTATCAGGTTTCAATTCTAATATAACGCCATTACAATCTAGCTTGATTAAAACATCTTTAGCCCAACCTGATTCGGTGAGGAGATGTTTGGCAAACAGTTGCTTATCATTGTTTTCAGGCATAATAGCGTCAATCCAAAGTTGAAAGTAAAGTTAAAAAACGAAAAGTTAAACGAGATCATAATATGAGCCACGCAGAAACGAAACCCTTTGATTACCTTATTCATAACGTTAATATCGCTACCATGGCCAATAGCAATGAGTATGGGATCATTAACAACGCCTGTGTTGGTGTAAAGTCAGGGATGATTCGCTTTATTGGCACCCCGGAACAATTGGAGCACCCCAATGACTTGGAGCACAATGCTGAGAACTTAGTTAATGCACATAATCAATGGTTAACGCCGGGCCTAATTGATTGTCACACACACCTGGTTTATGGCGGAAACCGTGCCAGTGAATTCGAAATGCGCTTAAATGGTGCGGATTATGAAGAAATTGCCAAAGCTGGTGGCGGCATTCTTTCTACTGTTCGCGCAACTCGTAATGCAAGCGAGCAAGAATTATTTGATAGTGCCTCAAAACGATTGACGTCATTATTAAAAGAAGGCCTGACTACTATTGAAATTAAATCCGGTTATGGCCTTGATACGGAATCAGAAATTAAAATGCTAAAAGTCGCCAAACGGCTGGGTAAGGAATTTCCAGTTCGAGTGACAACCACCTTTCTAGGTGCTCATGCACTGCCAGAAGAATACAAGGAACGTGACGATGACTATATTGATCTAGTCTGCAATGAAATGCTTCCCACAATTGCTGAACTTGAACTGGCCGATGCTGTTGACGCCTTTTGTGAAAATATTGGTTTCAGCTATCAACAGACACAAAAAGTCTTTGAAACGGCCAAACAATTGGGCCTCCCTGTCAAGCTGCACGCCGAACAATTGTCCGATCAATCAGGCGCAGGGCTTGCTGCAGATTACAATGCTCTTTCTGCCGATCACCTTGAGTATTTATCACAAGACTCCATTGAGAAGATGGCCAAAAGTGGTACGGTCGCAGTACTGTTGCCCGGAGCTTACTATTTCCTACGAGAAACCAAACTTCCACCTATCCAAGCGCTTCGTGATGCCAAAGTGCCAATGGCAATCGCCACTGATAGCAACCCCGGCACATCGCCTGCAGAATCCATTTTGTTAATGCTTAATATGGCCTGTACCTTCTTTAGAATGACACCGCTTGAATCTCTACAAGGAATAACCATCAATGCAGCAAAAGCACTAGGACTTGAAAAGGAAGTTGGTTCCATTGAAGTTGGAAAAAAAGCCGATATGGTATTGTGGGATATTGATCATCCCAATCAATTAAGCTACCAGCTTGGAGGCAGTAACTGGGTGCGAACGTTTAAGGGTTAAGTCTTTAACGCAAAGCTTTTAAAGTTAACATCCACAAAAAAAGAGCGCTCAAAGCGCTCTTTTTACATTGTTGTAGTTAGCTTAATTTAAGATGACTCAACAACCTATTCTACTATGATGACACCTTTCATCATGAAAGAGTGACCAGGGAAACTACAGATAAACTCGTAAGTACCCTTCTCTTTCAAAGTGAACGTAATAGTATCGCTTTCACCGCCACCAATGACTTTCGTGTGCGCTAAAACACTATCGTTTCCTTCTGGAATATAATCATTGGCTTTAGCCTGAATTGCAGCGTTGGAAAAGGCTTGAACATCGGTTCCTTGCGCTAACACCACAAAGTTATGGCCCATAACGTCTTTTCCTAACTTACCTGTGTGATTCAAGGTCAACTTTACCTCTTCACCAGCCTTGACTTTGATTTCACTGACGTCAAATTTCATAGCATCGTTACTGTTCACAACAACATCTTTTGCAAACAGAGGCATAGCAAATAAAGCTAGAAAAACTGTTAATAAAATATTACGCATTTTGTCACCTTTCAGGTTAGATTAAACACGCATTCAGGATACCAGTTTAGTCTGAATAAGACATGAATTTGAGCACATTTTCACGGTATATCTTTTCATAAATAAATCGAAATAGATTACTTCTAGTTATGCAAAGACAGGCTCAATTCTTTGAACAGCTTTGCAATAACCTGTTGCACACTCTGGGTCTTCGCCTTATCCAGTAAACGCAATTGCTCATTAAGATAAGTAATCTGCGAAAGTTCAAGCTGCAAACAGTAAACTTGATTGTCAGGATCAGCGTAATGGCGAGTAATATAACCACCCTTGAATCGACCATTGATGATTTTGCTATACTGCCGGCTATCGAAATTTTCTAAAACTTTTGCAAGCGACTCATTAAGGGTTTCACCGCTATTGCTACCGAAATTAAAGTCTGGCAACTGCCCCTCAAAAAAGCGCGGCACTTCCGATTGAATGGTATGAGCTTCAAACAACAAACAAAAGCCATGCTGCTTTTTGGCGTTCTCAATTAAGCGTACTAACTGGTCATGATAGGGTTGCCAATATAGCTCTACCCGACGTTGTATCTCTGCACTAGTCGGCAACTTTTCTTCAGCATATAAGGGTTCACGATCAAAATTGCTGGTTGGACATAACTCCGTATTGTCAGCGCCGGCGTAGAGAACTTCGCCCGATTTGTCACGATTCAAATCAATCAGATAGCGCGAGTAATTGGCATTGATTCGAGTTATTCTCATCTCATCCAAAAAACTGTACAAATCGACCAGATACCAGTCGGTATCAGCACTGTCGTAAGCTGCAGGCTGCATTTGCTTGATCACATCATATGGAATAAATTGGCCATGATGTGGCATGGACACAATAATCGGAGACTCGTATTGCTGGCAGTCAAAAACAGGATAGTCAGCAGCTTGTAGCTTTAAGGTCGCCCTATCCAAAGCCAATTTGTCCGGTTCAACGAAGTCTTGACGCGCTCGCTGAGAATCAACCACCTCTGGTGAGTAGTAGATATTAAGCAATGACTTGGCATCCCTCATTAAGATGCCACAACGTGCTTCAACCTCATCCCAAGATTCACTGTTCAAATACCATTTGACCTGCAACAGATAATCAATGAAGAAATCGGTCAGTGTTCTGTGGTACTTATCTTCCACGCCAAGCGCTTGAGTCAGTTTAATGAGGCCCTGGTGAATCTTCTCACGAGCTATATTGATCGAGTAACGGTTAATATAGAACCAGGCAACTCGCAAGTGGTTGCGATGATTAAAGTCACTCGCCGCAATAGACTGGGATTCAAATTGTTTAATTAACTCATTGATATTCATATAGTAGCTAAATTCTCTTAAGTTTAGATGTTCAACGTTAAGGAAGTTTATTGATAAAAAATTGGTTACTGGAGTTGCTTTTAAGCAGTGTTTTTGGTTGTATATACAACCTAGCATACAAGATTGATTTTATTAGTCAAACAGACTCTAACCGGCTACTTGGAAAATGAGCTGAAACTGACTGATAACTAACAATATAGGCTCCAACAATGACTGAACAGAATACTCGCCTTTATGTCACGGTGAAAGAGTTTATTAAGCAAGGCATTGAACAGCAACGCTGGAAAGAACACAAGCGTGTACCTTCTGAAAATGAACTGGTTGAAACCTGCAAAGTGAGTCGTATGACAGCACGTCGTGCCCTTGATGAGCTTACGGAAGAAGGCGTTCTCTATCGGGTTCAAGGGCGTGGTACTTTTGTCGCCCCCAAGAAACTCTATTCTCCGATGCTCAAGATTCGAAATATAGCGGAGGAAATTATAGAAAGAGGCGGTTATTACTCGAATGAGCTCATTTTGTTGCAGAAAGAACACTGCCCTATTCACCTGCTGGATCGCTTTGAAATTGAAGAAGGTGATGATATCTACCACTCAATTATGGTCCATAAAGATAGCGATAAACCTATTCAAATTGAGCAGCGTTATGTTAACCCAAAGGCTGCACCTGATTATTTGAAGCAAGATTATGCACGGATCACCCCCAATGTGTATTTATCCAAAGTTGCACCGTTAACCGAAGCGGAGCACCAGATAGAGGCTCGCGAAGCCGATCCTTTCATGCAAGTCACGCTCAAGCTTCAAGAAAATGAGCCTGTGTTATGCATTGATCGAGTGACCTGGTCAAATGATACATTGGTCAGTTACAGCCAGCTCTATCACCCTGCGAGTCGCTTCCGTATTACCGGACGCTTTAAAACCGAACATCAATTAACTGAGCTATAAAGAGCTCAATAAAGAGGATATGAATATGACTGACAAGAATCGCTTAGACCCCGATCGCGTCATTCGAGCACCACAAGGCACAACTCTCAACGCAAAGTCATGGCTCACCGAAGCACCACTTCGTATGCTTATGAATAATCTTGATCCGGATGTTGCAGAACATCCACAGGGTTTAGTGGTTTACGGTGGTATCGGTCGCGCTGCTCGTAACTGGGAATGTTATGACAAGATTGTTGAAACGCTAAAGCGCCTGAATGATGATGAGACTTTATTGGTTCAGTCTGGCAAACCAGTGGGAGTTTTTAAAACTCATAGCGATGCACCGCGAGTGTTAATTGCTAACTCTAATCTAGTTCCACACTGGGCTAACTGGGAACATTTTAACGAGCTCGATAAAAAAGGCTTGATGATGTATGGCCAGATGACAGCTGGTTCCTGGATTTACATCGGCAGCCAAGGCATTGTGCAAGGGACTTATGAAACTTTTGTCGAAGCCGGACGCCAGCATTTTGATGGCAATACTCAAGGCAAATGGATCTTAACTGGAGGCCTTGGTGGCATGGGTGGTGCGCAGCCACTAGCAGCCACAATGGCTGGTTACTGCATGATTGCAGTTGAATGTGATGAAACGCGAATAGATTTTCGCATCCGCACTGGTTATGTCGACAAAAAAGCGACCAGTGTTGATGAAGCCATTGCTCAGCTTAACGAAGCATTAGAAAAAGGCCAGGCAATCTCTATTGGCCTGTTAGGCAATGCGGCGGATGTTTTCCCTGAGCTGCATAAGCGAGGAATCAAACCTGACCTGGTCACTGACCAAACCTCAGCACATGACCCTGTAAACGGCTACTTGCCAATTGGCTGGACCGTTGAAGAATGGCGCAAAGAAGCGCAAGCTAACCCTGAGCGAGTCAGTAAAGAAGCAAAGAAATCAATGGCAGTTCAGGTGCAAGCCATGTTGGACTTTTATCATGACGGCATTCCAACCGTAGACTATGGCAATAACATTCGCCAGATGGCGCTTGAAGAAGGCGTTAACAATGCCTTTGATTTCCCGGGTTTTGTTCCAGCCTACATCCGCCCACTTTTCTGTCGTGGCGTTGGTCCCTTCCGTTGGGCAGCCCTTTCCGGCGATCCTGAAGATATTTATAAAACCGATCAGAAGGTCAAAGAAATTATTGCCGATGACCCACACCTGCATAACTGGCTGGATATGGCTCGTGAGCGTATCCAATTCCAGGGTTTACCAGCACGCATTTGCTGGGTAGGTCTTGGTTTACGTCATAAACTTGGTCTGGCTTTTAATGAGATGGTGCGTAACGGCGAGTTGAAAGCTCCTGTAGTCATTGGTCGCGATCATTTAGACTCTGGCTCAGTTGCCAGCCCTAACCGCGAAACAGAAGGCATGATGGATGGCTCTGATGCAGTATCCGATTGGCCGTTATTGAACGCCATGCTCAATGTGGCAGGTGGCGCAACCTGGGTATCATTACATCACGGTGGTGGCGTTGGAATGGGCTTCTCGCAACACTCGGGTGTAGTCATCTGTTGCGACGGCAGTAAAGATGCCGACAAACGTATTGAGCGAGTCTTATTTAACGATCCCGCGACCGGCGTAATGCGCCACGCAGACGCGGGTTACGATATCGCACAACACTGTGCTAAAGAGCAGGGTCTCGATCTGCCCATGCTCAACGACAAAAATTCCTAAGAGGTTATCCTGATATGTTTCAATTTACTTTAACCCCTGGTGAGCTTTCATTAACCGACTGTAGAAAAATTTATCAAGAGTCGGTATCCGTAAAGTTGCAAGACAGTTTTTATCCTGTCATCGACCGTGCCGCACAGACTGTAGCTGATGTCATCGAGAATGATGAAACGGTTTACGGTATTAATACCGGTTTCGGCCTACTAGCTTCAACCCGGATTCCAAAAGAAAAACTGGAACTGCTACAAGAGAGCCTGGTGCTTTCTCACGCAGCCGGTATCGGTGAATTGCTACCAGATAATATAGTACGCTTATTGATGGTGTTAAAGCTATCCAGTTTAGCGCAAGGGCATTCTGGGGTGCGTCGTGAAACAGTCGATGCTCTAATCAGCTTAGTGAATCACGAAGTCTATCCCTGTATCCCCGAGAAAGGTTCTGTCGGCGCATCTGGTGATTTAGCCCCTCTAGCTCACATGAGCTGTACTCTGATTGGTGTTGGCGAAGTTCGTCACCAGGGAAAAATCATGTCTGCGGTTGAAGGCTTAAAAGTCGCTGGACTTGAACCGCTTACACTAGGTGCCAAAGAAGGATTAGCTTTATTAAACGGTACACAATGCTCAACAGCATTGGCCCTGGCCGGTTTATTCGGTGCTGAAAATAACTTTGCCGCAGCAATCGTTGCTGGAGCTCTTTCTGTGGATGCGGTGATGGGTAGCGTTGCACCGTTTGATGCTCGCATTCATGAAGTGCGTGGCCACAAAGGACAACAGCAGGTTGCGTTGAATTTGCTGAATTTGATTAAAGGCAGCGAAATAAACGAATCGCATGAAGACTGCGAAAAAGTTCAAGACCCCTACTCGCTGCGCTGTCAGCCGCAGGTCATGGGAGCCATTTTGGATCACATGCGCTTCGCAGCTTCAGTCCTGCTGACAGAAGCCAATGCTGTATCTGATAACCCGTTAGTTTTCCCCGAAGAAGGCGATATCATTTCTGGTGGCAACTTCCATGCTGAGCCGGTAGCCATTTCTTCTGACTTATTAGCAATTACTATCTCCGAAATTGGCGCCATTGTGGAGCGTCGAATTGCACTGATGCTTGATAAACATTTGAGTGGTCTACCTCCATTCCTGGTGCAAGATGGCGGTGTCAACTCTGGTTTTATGATTGCCCAGGTGACGGCAGCGGCGCTTGCCTCAGAGAATAAAAGCCTTGCGCATCCAGCATCTGTCGACAGCCTACCAACGTCAGCCAATCAGGAAGATCATGTGTCAATGGCGACTTTTGCGGCACGACGTTTACGTGATATGAATTTCAATACCGCTGGGGTCATTGCCGTTGAGCTGCTCTCCGCTGCTCAGGGTATTGATTTTAGAGCACCACTTAAAACCTCGCCTCGCTTGCAAAAGGCCTATGACGCTATTCGTGAAAAAGTTTCATATTATGAAAAGGATCGTCACTTTGGCCCTGACATTGAAGTAATCAAAGCGCTAATTGATCAAGGTTTCTTTAATGAGATGGTTGATGAACTGGAGTTGCCTAGCATCCAATAAAGTGGACTGCTAAACAGAAATGCAAAGGCGCTCAATTAAGAGCGCCATTTGCTCTGCTTTACTATCGCTATGTTAGTAAACTGGTGGGATTTTCTTTTTTTTAAATGTATTAAACAATTACTCACTGAAGCTAGCCAATCCTAGCGACACTTCAGCAACTCTACGTCGAGCCTGACTCAAATATTTTGCGAACTTTTGATTCTCTTTTAACTCACTGAACTCTTCAGATTCATAAAGTTCTTTGACTTGTAATTTCTGCTCAGTGAACTCATCGGGCAAGTAATCAACTCCGACTTTGCACCAAGCCATACCTTTAAGACGCAAGTCTTCCGGATGACCTTTTCCTTGAACAAATTTGCAAATAGAAGTGATTTGACTCGCCATTTGCGAATCAATCTTAAGAACGCCAGCTTGTGCGTTGAGCGATACTAAAAATACCACTACAACCAATAAAACGGAATGTTTCATACGGACTTTTGCTATATGGTTTTCAGCCCGCTAAAACATATCGTTAACGAGCCAGGGTTATTGTTCTAAAACTACTTTGTAATTTACTTCGACCTCATGCTTCACCCAATCAGGGTTCTTCCAAGCACCAAGCCCAAGCTTAAAATCGAGTCTGTTTAATGTATAGTTTCCTGATAATTCTATCAAGCTACCCAGTTCCACATAATTCATGAACAGCGTCACAGGTTGTTCAATTCCCTTGATAGCAAGCGAGCCTTCAACCTTATATTTTCCATCACTTTCAAGCTCGATCTTATTGCTAACAAACAATCCCTGTGGCGTATTTTCAACATCAAACCAATTGCTTTTTTTGAGCATCCCGTCACGCTTTTGGCTACCACTTTCGACACTCGCTAAATCCACCTCAACGCGGATCGAACTCATCGCTAGATTGTCCTTATCAAACACTATAATTGGGGTAAAAGATTGGAACTCGCCATTAAATTCAGTCTTCTTATTTTGCACACCATTAAACTTGATATAGCTCTCACTGGCTTTAACTGCAAATGGCTCATTTGCAGAAAGGCTGTTAACCACAAAAGCACTAGAAAATACCAATACAAGCATTGCTAATCTGTTGAGAAACACCATAACACCTCGACATAAATACATTAGTTGGCCGTAGTAACCCTTTTCGGTTAATCTGGCGTTTATATGGACACGATTACAACATAAGGTAATGAGTATGAAAATAACATCAAACACAAAGTCACTATTCATCAAGAGAATAGTACCAACAGTCATAGCGCTTACCCTATTGGGCTGTAATTCCAATGCCAGCGCTGAAGAGAAAGATGCAGTGACCATCTATAGCAGCGCCCAACCAGGCGCCATTGACCCAGACCTGTATCGTCCTATACCTGGCCAAAATCGAGGGCATTACACGATCCCGGGCTACGGGGTTGTTAAATCAACTCGTAACTATGAACTCAACAAAGGTCAGAATAAGCTACAGGTCACAGATGTAGCTGCCTATATAGATCCTACCACCGTCTCAATTCGCTCATTGAACAATAAACAGACTCGAGTGCTGGAACAAAGCTATCAGTTTGACCTTGTTAATGGGCAGCAGCTTTTACAGCGATTTATAGGTAAAACCATTACCGTCCAACAAAGTGCTGGGGATGAGTTAGTAGAAGTTAAAGGCGAGCTTCTAAGCGCTGATGGCAACCTGGTCATTAAAACCGACAAGGGCAGTATTCAGACTCTCAGTTATTACACTAATATCATCTTCCCAGATTTGCCAGAAGGTCTCCTCACAAAACCGACGCTTATTTGGCAGCTCAACTCCCCCACTTCCGGTAATCAAACTATCGAGCTCAGCTATCAAACTGAAGGCATGACCTGGTGGACAGATTACAATGTAACTTATGATGAGTCCGATACTTGTAAGATGGATTTATCGAGTTGGGTCAGTATTATCAATCAGTCGGGGGCCAGCTTTAACAATGCAAAGCTTAAGCTGATTGCTGGTGATGTTAATCGCGCACAACAAAATGAACCGCTTAGAGTGATGGCCTCACGTGTTGCGGAAGAAGCCAGGATGGATAAAGGTTTCGAAGAAAAAGCCTTTTTTGAATACCACCTATACACATTAGGGCGTCCTGCTGACTTACCCAACAACTCCACAAAGCAACTTGAGCTATTCCCTTCTGTGAAAGAAGTTCAATGTAATAAAGAATTAGTCTTTGATGCTTCCAGCCAGTTCTATAGCAATCATGGAATGAATACCAACGAAGGTTATGGCAAGAACTCTTCCGGTGACGTCAATGTCTATTTACGGTTTGCTAATGAAGAAAAGAACGCTTTAGGTATTCCCTTACCTGCAGGCAGAATTCGAGTAAACCAACGTGATACGGATGGAAGCCTGGAGTTTATTGGTGAAGATATTATTGATCACACGCCAAAAAACGAAGACGTGTTAATCAAAGTGGGAAATGCGTTCGACATTAAAGGTGAACGTAAGCAAACGAACTATAGAATTGACAGTAATAATAAAGAACTTACTGAAAGCTTTGAGATAACGCTAAAGAATCATAAAGATGAAGCAGTTGATGTGGTAATAAGGGAAAATCTTTACCGATGGTCAAACTGGAACATTACGCGTAAATCTCATGACTATGAAAAACAAGATTCGCGCCATGTTCACTTTACGGTCAAAGTTCCCGCTAATGGAGAAACTAAAGTAACCTATACAGTCGAATATGACTGGTAAAAAATTAGTTGATTCTAGTAAGAAACCAAAAAGCCACGGCAGAAACCGTGGCTTTTTTATAAACGCAGATTATATACATCTACTCTGCTTCTAGCTTCGCCTTATCACCCGCTTTAATGATTGAAATATTATCCATCTTAATATGACGACGGAAGGCTTCATTCACATCCTTAAGGGTTAAAGCTTTAAGTTTCTCTTCGTATTCCTTTGACCATTCCATAGTACGGTCAAGATCCAGGTTACCGGCCAGAGTACTGACTAAACGTGAGTCCTTTGAACGATCGATACGGTTATTCTGTAAAACACCATCACGCGCTTTATCCAGCTCTTCTTGAGTAAAGCCATCTTTTAATGCACGCTCCAGCTCTTCTTTGAAACCTAACTCAACGCGTGGCAAGTTCTCTGGTGCAGAAATTGCATAAGCACCAAACAAGGCATTTTCATCTTCAGAACTTGCGTTAAAGAATGAGCCTGCGCCATAACTTAAGCCATCTTTTTGGCGAAGTCGAGTTGCTAAACGGCTATTTAAAAAACCGCCACCGAAGATTTCGTTAGCCATCTCTAGCGCGGGGTAATCTGGGTGTTGATCACTTAGTGCAATCTTGGTCATAGCAGCAAATGCTGCACCGGCTTTATCCGGCGTATCAATAAACTTATTGATAGCTTCAACATCAGCCACAGTTTGTTTAATACGCTGATAATCAACTTCCGCATTCCAGTCACCTAGAATAGCATCTAATTGGTTCTGTAAAGAGTCACGATCAAAATCACCAACTACCGCGATATCTGCATCCTTCGCACCAATAAAGTTGCTGTGGAAGGCTTTCAAGTTGTCTACTTCAACAGCTTTAATCGCTTCAATCTGCTCTTCAATGCTCATGCTATAAAGCGGATGGCTTGGGTCATAAGGATTCAAGTGCTGGCTCAATTGTCTGAAAACTTGCGATTGTGGCTGTTGCTTTTGCTGTTCAAGCGCAACAATTTGCTGATTTTTAAGAACATCTAATTCTTTGGCATCAAACGCAGGATTCTTTAGTACCTCTTCAACCAGCGATAATACTTCAGGTAGATTTTCTTTTACGGTTTGAATTCGTACTGAAGCATTAGTCGCGCCACCTGAAACACTCACATTGGCTTTAAGACGATCAAACTCGGCTTGTAGCTCTTCACGAGTATGGTTTTCCGTTCCACGCATTAACATGCTAGAAGTAAGCGATGGAACAACACCAGCGTTGCGTAGGTCTTCAAGGTTACCAATATCAAGCTTGACGGTCATAACCACTGACTCACCACGTGTTTTCTTTGGCAGATAAACCACTTTCGCACCGTTAGACAATGTAGTGCGCTCACTACGCTCATCAATGTTGGCGTACGATGCATCAAAATCTTCGCCTTGAGCAACTGCCTCACGGCCAGTGTAACCATCTAGCATTGCTTTAACATCTTCATCGTTTAGTCTAACAATGGAATCCGCACGGTCAGGCTGAGCTTCTGGGATAAACAGTGCTAAAGTACGGTTGTCGTTCACCAGGTACTCTTCGGCAGCTCTCTGAACATCTTCTGCAGTTACTTTCTCTAAGCGATCACGGTTCAAGAAAAGCAATCTCCAGTCACCCATGCCAACCCATTCGGTTAATTGAAGCGCAACACTTTGTGTGTTATTGAAGCTTAGCTCAATACCTTTTAATAGCTTGGTTTTAGCGCGTTCAACTTCTTCTTCTGTAATTGGGTTTTCAGAGACACCTTCCAGAACTTTGATAAAAGCACTTTCTGTCTTAGCAAGATCCTTATCTTTAGCTACCTGCGCTATATATAATAAAGCGCCTGGCTCAGCCAACTGGAATGCAAAGCCTCCAGCAGAAGCTGCAAGATCATTTTCTACCAGTTCCTTACGCAGACGGCCAGTTTGTGAGTCGCCCATAATTTGTGATAACACCTGAACTGCCGCAAAATCTTCATGAGACCCTGCTGGAGTTTTATAGAGTCCACCGACAACTTGTACGTCACCTGTGCGACGAATAGTTACTTTTCTTTCGCCATCCTGAATAGGCTCTTCTGTATAAAGTTCAGGAAGTTGACGCTTAGGTTTTTTAATATCACCAAAATATTTATCAATCTTCTTGATGATTGCTTCTTCATCAATCTTACCGGCAATAATCAAAGTCGCATTGTCAGGTTGATAGTATTTTTTGTAGAAGCCTTGAAGATTAGTAATATCAACATTCTCAAGATCTGAGCGAGCACCAATAGTTGATTTACCATAGTTGTGCCAATCATAAGCAACCGACATCAAACGCTGCATCAAAACACGTGTTGGGCTATTCTCACCATTCTCGAGCTCATTACGAACAACTGTCATTTCACTGTCTAAATCTTTCTTGGCAATAAACGAGTTGATCATACGATCAGCTTCAAGGTCGAGTGCCCAGTTCAAATTATCTTCTGTGGCAGCAAAGGTTTCGTAATAGTTAGTGCGATCAAGCCAAGTAGTGCCGTTTGGCTCAGCCCCGCGCTCACTCAACTCTTGTGGGATATCTTTATGGTTTGGAGTACCTTTAAAAACCAGGTGCTCAAGTAAATGAGCCATACCCGTTTCACCATAGTTTTCATGCTTTGAGCCCACATGATAGGTAATATTTACGGTGATTGATTCCTGGGTAGGATCCGGGAAAAGTAATACCTGCAAACCATTATCCAAGCGGTATTCAGAAATACCCTCAACCGTAGTAACTTTTTCTACGCCTTTAGGGAGTTTGGCAAACGCAGCAGAAACACCGGTCGTAAGTACCAGAGCCAAAGCTGCTGTTTTTAATTTTAGAGTCATATATCCCTCTTAATTTTCAATAACAATAAGACATTCCAATACGAGCATGGAGTATCCTTGAAAGCGATGTAACTGTGTAGTCGCCATTTGTTAATAAATATTACAATGTCTTTCTGCAAATATTACAGACACAAAAAAGCCGCTCAAAACATTGAGCGGCTTTAATTTCAAACGGTTAGTTAATTACCAACCAGTTACTTCTTTCAGTCCATTACCAATATCAGCTAATGAACGTACAGTCTTAACACCTGCATCTTCAAGGGCAGCAAACTTCTCGGCAGCTGTACCTTTACCACCAGCAATGATAGCACCGGCATGGCCCATACGCTTACCTGGAGGCGCTGTTACACCCGCAATATAAGATACAACGGGCTTGGTGACGTTTTCTTTAATGAATGCAGCAGCTTCTTCTTCTGCCGAACCACCAATCTCACCAATCATGACGATAGCCTCAGTCGCAGGATCGTCCTGGAACATCTTCAAAATATCAATGAAGTTAGAACCTGGAATTGGGTCACCGCCGATACCGACACAAGTCGATTGGCCAAACCCAAAGTCAGTGGTTTGTTTAACCGCTTCATAAGTCAAAGTACCGGAACGAGAAACGATACCTACTTTACCTGGCAAGTGAATGTGGCCAGGCATAATTCCAATCTTACACTCTCCCGGAGTGATAACACCCGGACAGTTAGGGCCAATCAAACGAACACCTAGATTGTCACAAACAATCTTAGCTTCAAGCATATCCATAGTTGGAATGCCTTCAGTAATACAAACAACCAGCTTAATACCGCCATTTGCAGCTTCTAAAATCGAATCTTTACAGAAAGCAGCTGGTACATAGATAACAGAAGCTTCTGCACCCGTCGCCTCTACAGCATCTTTAACGGTATTAAATACAGGCAAGCCTAAGTGAGTCTGACCACCCTTACCAGGAGTCACGCCACCAACCATGTTAGTGCCATATTCAATCGCTTGCTCAGTATGGAAAGTGCCTTGTGAACCAGTGATACCCTGACAAATAACCTTAGTGTCTTTATTGATTAAAATACTCATTATTTGTCCTCCGCTGCAGCAACTACTTTTGTCGCCGCATCAGTTAAACTTTCTGCCGCGATGATGTTCAAACCTGATTCAGCTAGAACCTTTCTACCTAACTCAGCATTGTTACCTTCAAGACGAACAACAACTGGAGCTTTAACACCAACTTCTTTAACAGCACCAATAATGCCTTCAGCAATCAAGTCACAACGAACAATTCCGCCAAAGATGTTAACTAATACAGCCTTTACGTTAGAGTCTGAAAGGATAATCTTAAACGCTTCCGTGACACGCTCTTTAGTAGCGCCGCCACCAACGTCCAGGAAGTTTGCAGGCTCTCCACCATGCAGTTTAATGATATCCATGGTACCCATCGCTAGACCGGCACCGTTAACCATACAGCCGATGTTGCCATCGAGTGCTACATAGTTAAGTTCGAACTTAGCTGCATGAGCTTCACGCTCGTCTTCTTGCGAAGGATCGTGCATTTCAGATAATTTAGGGTGACGGTACATTGCATTACCGTCGATGTTGATTTTGGCATCAAGACAATGCAAATCGCCATCTTCTTTAATGACCAAAGGATTGATTTCAAGAAGCGCCAAATCTTTTTCCACAAACATCTTAGCAAGCTGCAAGAAGATATGAGTAAATTGCTTAACTTGCTTACCTTCCAGGCCTAACTTGAATGCAAGCTCACGGCCTTGGTAAGGTTGTGCGCCAACTAATGGATCGATGGTTGCTTTAAGAATCTTCTCAGGAGTTTCCTCAGCAACTTTCTCGATTTCAACACCACCTTCAGTTGAAGCCATGAATACAACGCGACGGCTTGAACGGTCAACGACGGCACCCAAGTAAAGTTCTTGAGCGATGTCGGTGCACTCTTCAACCAAAATCTTGCTAACTGGCTGACCGTTTGCATCGGTTTGATAAGTCACCAAGTTTTTACCAAGCCATTGCTTAGCAAAATCTTTAACTTCTTCTTTGGTCTTAACAAGTTTTACACCACCAGCTTTACCACGACCACCGGCATGTACCTGGGCTTTAACCACCCACACATTGCCGCCAATGCGACCAGCTGCTTCAAATGCAGACTGAGGATTATCAACTGCGTAACCCTCGGATACTGGTAAACCATACTCTTTGAAAAGCTGCTTACCTTGATACTCATGTAGGTTCATGTTTATGTTCCTATTGCTTTGGCATAAGTGCTTTTACAAGCACAAAAAATTTAAAACTTAGGGTGATTAAAAACACCGATGCCGAACCAAGGTTCGGCATCAGCGCTTATATTCTGGAGTTTACAAATCCAGTAACATACGAGCTGGGTCTTCAATGAATTCTTTAATCGTTTTCAAGAAGCCTACAGACTCGCGTCCATCAATAATTCTATGGTCATAAGATAGCGCGACGTTCATCATTGGACGAATCACAATCTCACCATTGATAACCACAGGACGATCTTCCATACGGTTCATACCAAGAATGCCACTTTGCGGTGGATTGATAATTGGCGTTGCCATTAACGAACCGAAAACACCACCGTTAGAAATGGTGAATGTACCGCCGGTCATATCTTCCACTGTTAACTTGTTATCACGAGCTTTTTCACCAAACTCACGGATCTTAGCTTCAATCTCCGCAAGGCTCATGGTATCTGCATCACGTAAAACTGGCACTACCAAACCGCGTGGGGAGGAAACCGCAACACCAATATCGTAGAAACCATGATAAACAATATCATCACCATCGATTGATGCATTGACCGCAGGGTAACGTTTTAAAGCTTCAACTGTTGCCTTCACGAAGAATGACATAAAACCTAAACGCGTGCCGTGAACTTTCTCAAACTGTTCTTTATAGCGCGAGCGTAGCTCAACCACTTCTTTCATGTTGATATCATTGAAAGTGGTAAGAATCGCTGCTGTACGTTGAGCTTCAACCAAACGCTCAGCAATACGCTTACGAAGACGCGTCATTGGAACACGCTTTTCTTCACGTAAACCTGCTGATACAGGCGCAGAACCTGAGTCTTTCTTGCTCTCAGACGATTTAGCAGAAGCGCCACCGTCTTTAATGAATTTCTCAACGTCTTCTTTGGTTAAACGGCCACCTTTACCGCTCGCTGGAATCTGCTTAGGGTCAAGATTATGCTCGGCAACCAAACGACGTACTGCTGGCGATAGAACCTCCAGGTCTGCAGAAGATGTTTCTTCTTTATTTGATTTAGCTTCTTTATTTTTGTCCTCTTTTGAGGATTCATCTTTTGAAGAGTCGTCTTTCTTGTCATCGCTGCTATCATCTTTAGCTTTAGCATCACCTGATGCACCCGCTTCAAACTTAGCGATAGCCTCTTCCTGAAGTACCGTGTCGCCCTCTTCTTTGATGATTTCAGAAATCACACCATCATCAGGAGCAACCACTTCTAAAACAACTTTATCTGTTTCAATATCAACCAAGTTTTGGTCACGTGATACAGACTCACCTGGCTTAACGTGCCATGTAGCAATAGTAGCGTCAGCTACTGACTCAGGTAACACAGGAACTTTAATTTCGATAGCCATGTTTTAACCTTTTACCTTACCTAAATAAATTTAATTCGATTATTTGATGCCAAGTGCATCTTTAACAAGCTTTGCCTGCTGCTCATTATGAATAGATGCATAGCCAACTGCTGGAGCGGCCGATGCTTCTCTTCCGGCATATTCCACTTTTGCACCATTTGGAACAGCCTCGTCTAAATTGTGACGTGAACAGTACCAGGCGCCTTGATTTTGTGGCTCTTCCTGACACCATACAAATTCTTTTGCTTTCTTATACTGACCAATAATTTTTTCCACTTCATCATGTGGGAAAGGATACAATTGTTCAATACGGATAATAGCAACATTGTCCAACTCTTCCTGACGACGTTTATCAAGTAAATCGTAATAAACTTTACCTGAACACATCACCACTCGAGTCACTTTTTTCTTATCCAAACTATCGATCTCATCGATAGCATTCTGGAATTGGCCTTTAACCAGTTCGTCTATACTGGAAACAGCCATCTTATGACGAAGCAAACTCTTTGGTGTCATAACCACAAGAGGCTTACGCAGTGGACGAATCATTTGGCGACGGATCATGTGAAATGCCTGCGCCGGAGTTGATGGCACAACGACCTGAATATTATGTTCAGCGGACAGCTGTAAGAAGCGCTCTAACCTCGCAGAACTATGCTCAGGACCTTGACCTTCATAGCCATGTGGCAAGAACAAACTCAAACCCGATAAGCGGCCCCATTTTTGTTCACCAGAACTAATAAATTGGTCGATAACCACCTGAGCACCGTTGGCAAAGTCACCAAACTGAGCTTCCCAGATGACCATTGAGTTTGGTTCGTTAGTAGAGTAACCATATTCAAAGGCTAACACCGCTTCTTCGGAAAGAACGGAATCAATCACCATAAATTGTGGCTGATCGTCTTTGATATTCTGTAGTGGGATATACACTTCAGCATCGTCTTGATCGTGCAGCACCGCATGGCGATGGAAGAAGGTACCACGACCACTATCCTGACCGCATAAGCGAACTTCGAAATCCTGATCCAGCAAAGAGGCGTATGCCATGGTTTCAGCAAAACCCCAATCCATTTTGATTTTGCCATTAGCCATTTTCTTACGCTCACCCATTAACTTTTTAACACGTGATTGCAAGGGTAAGTCGTCTGGATAGTGGCAAATTTTTTCAGCCAGCTCTTTAAATTTTGACTTAGTCAACGCAGTGTCTGCTGGTGACTGCCATGTCTGGTCTAAGAATGGAGTCCAGTCAACGTTAAACTCACGCTCTCTATCTTCGATTCGATTAAGTACAACACTTTTGCCGGCATCAAGTAGATCTCGGTAGTCATCTAGCATCTTTTTTGCATCGTCTGTGGATACAACTTTATTGTCGACCAATCGATCCTCATAAATCTTACGAGGTGTAGGATGCTTTTTAATTTTTTGATACATCACAGGCTGCGTAGCATTCGGCTCGTCAGCTTCGTTATGTCCATGACGACGGTAACACACCAGATCAATCACGACGTCCTTCTTAAACTTCTTGCGGAACTCTAATGCAAGGCGCGATACATACAATACCGCTTCTGGATCATCTCCATTAACATGGAAAACTGGTGCTTCAATCATTTTAGCAACATCTGTGCAATACGCCGTTGAGCGAGCATCGTGTAGCTTGGACGTAGTAAAGCCAACCTGATTATTGATGACAACATGGATAGAGCCGCCAATATAGAAACCGCGTGCTTGCGACATGTTGAACGTTTCCATTACAACACCCTGACCTGTTATCGCAGCGTCACCATGAATTAGGATTGGAATGACCTGGTCGCAATCTTTATCCTTGCGACGCTCCTGACGAGCTCGAACAGAGCCAAGCACTACAGGGCTAACGATCTCAAGGTGTGAAGGGTTAAATGCCAACGCCAAATGAACTGGTCCACCTTCTGTTTCAACATCATTGGAGTAACCCATATGATATTTAACATCACCTGAAGAACCATTTTTAACGACCGCATTTTTGCCTTCAAACTCATCAAACAATACTTGAGGATTCTTCCCTAAGACATTGACCAGCAAATTTAAACGGCCACGGTGCGCCATACCGATAACAATCTCTTTGGCGCCCACAATACCGGCTTGATTGACAAAATCACGCATCATCGGCACTAAACTATCGCCACCCTCTAACGAAAAGCGTTTTGCACCTGGGAACTTAGAACCTAAATATTTTTCCAGGCCTTCTGCTGCCGTCAAGCCTTCTAAAATTTTCTTGCGAGTTTCTTCGCGGAAACTATGTGAAGAATTTGCTTCTTCCAACTTTTCCTGGATCCAGCGACGCTCAGTCAGGTCATTGATATGTAAGAACTCAGCACCAATAGAGTTGGAATAAGTATCTTTTAATCTCTGAAGAATCTCTTTAAGACTTTGCTGGTCAGGACCGGCTAAATTACCGACATGGAATTTTGTATCCAGATCAGCCTCAGACAGCTCGAAGCTCTCAAGGCTTAAATTAGTAGGATAAGGGTGCTTCCAAAGACCTAATGGGTCAATATTAGCGTGGTGATGACCACGGGCACGATAAGATTCAATCAGGTGCAATACTTTGACCTGCTTTGGGTCTGCAACTGAAGAGCCACCACCTTGAGTGAAGGCAATTTTCTGGCGATTTAAGCCAATTTGACGAAAATGCTCACGAATATCACTGTGAGGAACATCCTTCGTATCACTGCTCTTTGCAAACTCATCGAATTTTTGTCTCCAGTCAGAGTCGACCGACTGAGGATCTTCTAAGTATTGCTCGTATAGTTCTTCCAGATAGCCTGCACTGCTACCTGATAGGTAGGCGTTCTCAAACATCGCCTCTAACCCATTTTTCATGTACGTAACACCACTCTTGGTATTTATAAGTCGCTATGATAACTAAAAATCAGGGGTCTTAACACAGTATTAGCTCTTTAATTGTTAAAAGTACTGGGTAAAAAAGCCTGATTAACTCATTGTTTTTATGATCCAGTGACAAATCAAGATATGCACTAAATCTGACAATCTCTTAAGGCGATAACCGTTATGTATCAAAAAGTAGCCTGTTTATCGCAAAAAAAGACGAAAAGAACAGAGATAAACTCCGATCTTTTCGTCTTGTAATCTTCTTAAGAATCAGTCGAACTAGACTCCGCTTTTCAGAAGCATTGAGCGTATGTGACCAATAGCTCGAGTCGGGTTCAAACCTTTCGGGCACACGTCAACACAGTTCATAATGCCACGACAACGGAATACGCTGTATGCATCATCCAGATCCGCCAGGCGTTCTTCAGTTTGTGTGTCACGGCTATCAATTAAGAAGCGATAGGCTTGCAACAAACCAGCCGGGCCAACAAACTTGTCCGGATTCCACCAGAATGATGGGCAGGAAGTTGAACAACAGGCACACAGGATACACTCGTAAAGACCATCCAGCTTTGCACGGTCTTCAGGTGATTGCAGGCGCTCTTTTGCAGGCGGCTCATCGTCAGCAATCAAGAAAGGTTTAATTTTCTCATACTGCTTATAGAACTGAGTCATATCAACAACCAGGTCACGAACAACTGGCAAGCCGGGCAATGGGCGAACAACAATCGGCGTTTTCAGACTTGATAACGAGGTAATACAAGCCAGGCCATTTTTACCATTGATGTTCATGCCATCTGAACCACAAACGCCTTCACGACAAGAACGACGGAAAGACAAGGTTGGGTCCTGATCTTTTAACGCAACCAATGCATCCAACAACATCATGTCTGAACCTTCAGGAACCTCTAAATCATATTCCTGCATGTAAGGTTTTTTATCCGTTTCTGGGTTGTAGCGATAAATACTAAATTTCATTTGCTTCACTCCGTATTCTGTTGCTACAGATTAATATGTACGGGCTTTCGGAGGGAAAGCTTCGATTTTGGTTGGGCTCATATTCACATCACGCTTACCCATTTCTTCAGTAGCTGGGTAATAGACAGAGTGAACTAACCAGTTTTCATCATCACGATCCGGGAAGTCTTCACGACTATGAGCACCACGACTTTCAGTACGGAACTCAGCAGCCTTAGCAGTTGCATAGGCAACTTCCATCAAGTTCTCAAGCTCAAGACACTCCACACGCTCTGTGTTGAAAGCCTGTGACTTATCTTTCAGGCGAGCATTTTTCATGCGCTCACGAAGTTGCTTAACTTTGTCCAGACCTTCTTTCATCAAGTCACCAGTTCGGAATACACCGAAATGGTTTTGCATGGTATTTTGTAACTCGCGACGAAGCTCAACCGGATCTTCACCATCGTTAGAATCATTCCAACGGTTGTAACGGTTAAGAGAACGCTCTGCATCAGAATCATTAAAGTCAGAAAACTGAAGGCCTTCACGCAATGACTCTTCAAGGTGCAAGCCTGCTGCGCGACCAAATACCACCAGGTCAAGCAACGAGTTACCGCCCAGACGGTTAGCACCGTGTACCGATACACAGGCCACTTCACCAACGGCGTAGAAACCTTTAACGATTTTTTCGTCGCCAGCAGGAGTACGGTCAATTACCTGGCCATATTTATTGGTCGGAATACCACCCATCATATAGTGACAGGTTGGAACCACAGGAATTGGATCTTTTGCCGGATCAACGTGAGCAAAGATTTTAGCCAGTTCGCTGATACCTGGTAAGCGAGAGTTAAGAACATCTTCACCCAGATGATCAAGCTTCAGGAATACATGGTCGCCATTCGCGCCAGCGCCACGTCCGGCCAAAATTTCTTTCATCATTGAGCGAGCAACAACGTCACGCGATGCCAAATCTTTTGCGTTCGGCGCATAACGCTCCATGAAACGCTCGCCATCTTTATTAATCAGGTAACCACCTTCACCACGGCAACCTTCAGTGACCAGCACACCTGCGCCGGCAATACCGGTTGGGTGGAACTGCCACATTTCAATATCTTGAACCGGCAAGCCAGCACGCAATGCCATGCCAACACCGTCACCAGTATTGATCAAAGCGTTAGTGGTTGAGGCATAAATGCGACCCGAGCCACCTGTTGCAAAAACAGTAGCGCGCGATTTAAATAAGGCGATTTCACCGGTTTCGATGCACATTGCCGTAACACCACAAACATCACCGTCGTCATTACGCACCAAGTCCATCGCATACCACTCGTTAAAGAATTGAGTGTTAGCTTTTAAGTTGGCTTGATATAAAGTGTGCAGCAAGGCGTGACCAGTACGGTCGGCAGCAGCAGCGGTACGAGCAGCCTGCTCGCCACCAAATTCTTTAGATTGGCCGCCAAAAGGACGTTGGTAAATTTTACCGTTATCCAAACGCGAGAAAGGTAAGCCCATGTGCTCCAGCTCATAAACCGCAGCCGGGCCGTTTTCACACATATACTCGATCGCGTCCTGGTCACCAATATAATCGGAACCTTTAACGGTATCGAACATATGCCAGCGCCAATCGTCAGGGTGTGAGTTGCCTAATGCAACGGTAATACCACCTTGAGCAGAAACTGTGTGCGAACGAGTTGGGAATACTTTTGAAATCAATGCGACTTTCTGGCCACTTTGCGCCAGCTGCAGCGATGCACGCATACCAGCGCCACCGCCACCAACGATTACCGCATCAAAGGTATAGGTTGGAATCGAGGAGATTGGGTTAGACATGCTTTATAGACTCCACAAAATCTGAATGCCCCACACTAACAGCGCAAGACAGATGAGAATTACTAATACTTGGAAGATGAAACGAATCGCCAATTTAGGCATATAGTCTGTAGACACAATCCACAAACCAATCCAAGCATGTCCGATAACTGACAAGAGTGCCAGAAAAGAGAATACCTTCATAAAGGTTGATGCAAACAACTCTTGCCATACCGGGAAAGTAAGCTCAGGAGTTGTGCACAAGAAATAACCCAGGTAAATCACATAGGCCAGCATAACGAGTGCTGATACACGCTGGATAATCCAGTCGTGTAAGCCTGAGCGACCTAGACTTGTAGATGCTGTTACTATGCCCATACCCACACTCCTAATGCTACTGCTGCGATAGCAGATAGAATGATAACCAACCATGCGCCACGGCGGCCGCCCTCTAAGGACTCACCGATGTCCATATCCATTAACAGATGACGGACACCTGCAATAACGTGATAAGCAACAGCGGTGGTAATAGCCCATAGGATAAATTGCCAAAGGAATGACTCGCCAAACATTGACTGTAATTCACTAAAGCCGGCTGGGGTTAAGGATTTTTGCAGCATCCATAAAAGGATGGGTACAGCGAAGAATAATATAACGCCTGTAATACGGTGCAAGATTGAGGAAATTGCAGGTACAGGGAATCTTATCGTAGCAAGATTCAGGTTTGTTGGTCTCTTTTGATTCACGACGTATCTTATCTATTTTTGCCCAGGTCGCCAGGGCGTGAGAGTCTCTGTGTCCCGTCTTGCTTCATTGCGTGAAATGCGACCGAAAAGTACGCTGCAGACAGGAACCCCGTAGTGATACAAAGTTTCGGAGGCAAATTATATAAGTGCTTGTCGGTGATTACAATTAATTAACCCAATAGATTTTCTATATATGCCAAAATCTTATTGATCATCATCAAGAGTCACAAAAATATCTCATGTAAAATGTGGCAAAATTTTGTAGAATGCACCACCTGATTGAGATTAGACTCGATTATTTGAGTAAAAAGTAAGCAATTTATAGTCCAAAGGAGACTTTATGTCGCAACAAACAGCTAAACTTAGCTTACCCAATGGCGAAGAATTGGATTTGACCGTACTTTCCCCTACTTTGGGTAAAGACGTTATCGACGTACGAGCGTTAGGCAAAGCTGGCTACTTCACTTATGACCCTGGTTATGTATCAACCGGCGCCTGTGAATCTAAAATCACCTTCATTGATGGTGAAAAAGGTCAGTTACTTTACCGTGGCTACCCTATTGAGCAGCTTGCCGAACAGTCAAATTTTGAAGAAGTTGCTTACCTGCTATTAAATGGCGAATTACCAAGCAAAGAAGAATACGAAAATTTCGTCGCGAAAATTAATAATCACACCATGGTTCATCAACAGATGATGAACTTCTTCAACGGTTTCCGTCGTGATGCCCATCCTATGGCGATCATGGTATCGGTAGTAGGTGCTCTATCTGCTTTCTACCACGATTCATTGGACATCAATAACACACAACACCGCGATATCAGTGCATTGCGCTTAATTGCTAAAGTGCCCACTATTGCGGCTATGTGTTACCGCTACAGCGTAGGCCATCCTTTTGTGTATCCTGATAACGATATGAGCCTGGCTGAGAACTTTCTAAATATGATGTTCAGCATGCCTACTAATGACTGGAAACCTGACCCAGTATTGGTTAAAGCGATGGATCGTATCTTTATCCTGCACGCTGACCATGAGCAGAATGCATCAACTTCGACAGTACGTTTAGCTGGCTCTTCTGGCGCTAACCCATTCGCAGCCATTGCTTCAGGCATTGCATGTTTGTGGGGCCCTGCGCACGGTGGTGCTAACGAAGCCTGCTTGAACATGCTGCGTGAAATTGGTGATGTCAGCCGTATCCCTGAATTTATTGAACGCGCGAAAGATAAAAACGATCCATTCCGTTTGATGGGCTTTGGTCACCGCGTTTATAAAAACTTTGACCCTCGCGCTAAAGTCATGCGTGAAAGTGCGCACGAAGTTTTAGATTTATTGGGCAAACATGACGACCCAATCTTCAAAATCGCGCTTGAGCTGGAAAAAATAGCACTTGAAGATCCATACTTCATTGAGAAGAAACTGTACCCGAACGTAGACTTCTACTCGGGCGTTATTCTTGATGCTATGGGAATCCCGACTAATATGTTCACAGTCATTTTCGCCTTGGCGCGTACTGTGGGCTGGGTATCTCAGTGGCACGAAATGATTGGTGAAGATGATCGTCGTATTGGTCGTCCTCGTCAGTTATACACGGGCGCAACTGAGCGTGAGTATACTGATCTTAATAAACGTTGATCTCAATAGGCGCTGATCACACGAAAGGCGCCCTACCTTTGAAAAATTATTGCTGACAATATTTTTTTCAAAGGTCTATAATTTAAAGGAGCACTTGATGTGCTCCTTTTTATTTTTCTGAATATTATTTCTGACTGGTAAACACTACCCAAACAGTTGATGACAATACAAATGGTGGATCATGCAAAAAAATACGAAACCCTGTTACTATCCTGAGTATCTTCAGCTTAATAAGCTGTTAGATGCCCAGCATCCTGAAAGCACCAAGTATGGTGCCGAGGCACATGATGAAACTTTATTTATTATTGTGCATCAGGCATATGAATTGTGGTTCAAACAAGTTCTGCATGAAATCCACTCGATCCTACCCGTGCTCTCGCAAAGTCATGTGGACGAAAGCAATATCAGCACAGTCAACTTACGACTAGAGCGTATCCACCGCATTCAGGATGTACTAGTCGATCAAATAGATATTCTGGAAACCATGACGCCGCTCGACTTTCTGGACTTCAGAGACTACCTCATTCCAGCATCAGGTTTTCAGAGCATTCAATTTAAAGAGATTGAGATTCTGTTGGGTTTGAAATCAGAATACCGCATTAATTTCGACAAGAAGTCTTTCTACAGCCGCCTTAACGAAAAAGATCGCAACTACCTGATGGACCTGGAAGAAAAGCCCTCACTATTTGATGCAGTAGAAAAGTGGCTGGAGCGTATGCCATTTCTTGAGTTTGGTGACTTTAAATTCTGGAATATTTTCAAAGATGCCGTGGAAACCATGCTCACTCACGACGAAAAGGTGCTTAAAGAAGCTGATTATCTCAGCGATGCGGAAAAAACCTTCCAGCTGAATGATCTGGAAAATACCCACGCCACTTTTGATGCATTATTCGATAAAGAAAAGTACGACGAACTGAAAACTCAAGGCCGTTTCCGCATGAGCCAGGAAGCGACGCTCAGCGCTTTATTTATCAATTTATACCGTGAGCAGCCCATGCTGAATGGTCCTTTCAGACTATTACAGAGCCTTGTTGAAATTGATGAGAAGTTCACAACCTGGCGCTATCGCCACACTACTATGGTGTTGCGCATGATTGGTTCGAAGATTGGTACTGGCGGCTCGGCAGGCCATGACTATTTAAAGCAAACCACTCAAAACAACCGCTTCTTCCGTGACTTATTTAACCTGACCACATTCCTGATTCCGCGCTCGGCACTGCCTAAACTGCCGGACGAAGTGATTAAGGCGATGAATTTTTAAGGCTGAAGATGAAAAAACTGCTGGGATTAATTGGTATCGTGCTGACTATAGCCTCTAGCTCTGTGCAGTCTATAGAAAGTAGCGATATTCATTTCCCAGACCATTATAAGTTTCGTCTGATTATTGCCCCTAGCTTTGAAACTGTGACTGTTTACCAACTCAATGATGAGTTTCGTGATGACTTTTATTTACTGAAATACCAATACCCTAATATTCAAGAGCTATACAAGGAAGTCCCTAAGGAGATATATGGGGGCAAACATCCCGTTTCCGATGTTGACTACAAGTGTTTATTAAATAAAGTGGATGAAATACTCAATGAGATTGAGCTAAGCGCTAACAATGAAATTCGTCCTGACGGCTACGGTTGGGTATTTGAGTCTAGCTTAAAGTTTGGGGTGAAGTTGTCCATAAGTAGTCCCCACATTAAAGCCGAAGAAAGAGGGTTAACCCACTTAATCGAATTAGAAGAAATGCTGAATCAAACGTTTTCGACTGGCTCTCTCAACTGCAATATAGAAACAGCAGTTGAGGCGTAGAGCTCTATTTAGCAAACAGCTGGCTTAAATCATCAACCCCCTTAAATTCCAGTGCATTGCCAGAGGGGTCATAGAAGAACATGGTCGCTTGCTCGCCGGGCTGACCTTTGAAACGAATATAAGGCTCGATGGCAAACTGGGTGCCCTGTTCTTTTAATCGTTCGGCTAAATCTTGCCAGGTCGCCATATCCAACACAACACCAAAATGTGGTACCGGAACGGCATGACCATCAACCTGATTATTGGCTTTATCATGATCAACACTCATGGCCTCATCAAGATGCACCACCAGCTGATGCCCGTAGCAGTCATAGTCAATCCAATGATCGCTGGAGCGGCCTTCGGCGAAGCCTAAGACCTGACCATAAAATTGTCTGGCCTGCTCTAAATCATGCACTGGAATAGCTAGATGAAAAGGACGAATACTCATTAGTGGGCCTGCTATGGAAATTGTGTTTGCTTGATGAAGGTATTTAAAAGCAGGGTTAAACCATCCGCATCCTGCTGATCAAAACGATTCCTGATCGGACTATCAATGTCCAGCACCCCTTTTAAGTCGCCATCAACCACTACTGGAATCACTACTTCGCTTTGCGAGGCAGCATCACAGGCAATATGGCCCTCAAACTGATGGACGTCTTCTACCAACTGAGTTTCCAGAGTAGCTGCCGCCGCGCCACAGACACCACGCCCAAAAGGAATATGGACACAAGCCACTTTACCCTGATACGGCCCAAGAATAAGGCTTTCAGTCTTTTCTGGATTGACCAGATAAAACCCGGACCAGTTCAAATCAGGCAGCATCTGGAAGATAAAAGCTGACATTTGTGACATATTGGTAATCCAGTTGCTATCTTCTGCCAATAAAGCGTCAAGCTGAAGCGCTAATTGGCGATAGTATTCTGGTTTATCATTCTGATAGTCTTGGATTTGTGATTCGTCTAGTTGAAACATGCTATTTTCAGGAAATTTACAATAGCGGCAAGATAGCTGACAGCCCTAATAATTACAAGCCTTAGATGGTAACTGAATATGAACCTATCCAGTGTTTATGGATTACGATTATCACTAGCCAATGAGAGCTTCTCACGGTAACATACTGCGTTTGTTTTTTCGTGAGTTTTGCAGGAGAGATCGTGTCCATGTCAAGCAAAGGTCAAAGAAGCCCTACTGCTTCGCCATGCATTGGCGTCTGTAGTACCGTTCTGGGCGATGAAGTGTGTCGCGGTTGTGGCCGTACCTTTGACGAAGTCCTTAACTGGCATACCTTTACTGATGATCAGAAAAAAGCGGTCAACCTTCGCCTGAAACTCGAAGGAAAACAAAAGTTTTAAATTGAAAATTAATATAAATTCTCACGTCTAATTTAGAAGGTAAATCGGAGCCTTAATATCATGTTAGTATCTATTGTCGACGCCCTAGCGGGCAAACCAGCCGCCGGTGAGCAAGTTACCGTTCAAGGCTGGGTACGTACTCGTCGTGATTCAAAAGCCGGACTATCGTTCGTCAATATCCACGATGGTAGCTGCTTTAATCCCATTCAGGCAGTAGTCGATAATAATGTGGCTAATTATGAGTCCGAAGTGGTTAAGCTTACCGCCGGTTGCTCAGTACGCGTTACTGGCAAATTGGTTGAGTCACAAGGTAAAGGCCAGTCATTCGAGATCCAGGCCACTGAAGTTGAAGTATTAGGCTGGGTTGATGAGCCTGACACCTACCCGATTCAGCCAAAGCCTCATTCGGTTGAATTTTTACGTGATAATGCACACTTGCGTCCACGCACTAATTTAATCGGTGCCGTTACTCGTGTTCGCAACTGCCTGGCACAAGCGGTTCACCGCTTCATGCATGAGCAAGGTTTTTACTGGATTCACACGCCAATTATTACTGCATCGGATGCCGAAGGTGCTGGTGAAATGTTCCGCGTCAGCACGCTGGACATGACCAACCTACCAAAAAATGACAAGGGCGATATCGACTACAGTCAGGACTTTTTCGGCAAAGAATCCTTTTTGACCGTATCCGGTCAGCTTAATGTCGAAAGTTACTGTATGGCCATGTCCAAGGTTTACACCTTTGGCCCTACTTTCCGTGCCGAAAACTCCAACACCAGCCGCCACTTAGCTGAATTCTGGATGGTCGAGCCTGAAATTGCTTTTGCCAACTTGTCGGATAACGCCGATTTAGCCGAAGCCATGATGAAATACATCTTCAAAGCGGTGCTAGACGAATGTGCTGATGATATGGCCTTCTTCCAGCAGCGCGTTGACAAAGACTGCATCAACCGCCTTGAAAACGTCATTAATCACAACTTTGAGCGCATGAGTTACACAGATGTCATCGAAGTGCTGAAAAAAGCCGACAAGAAGTTTGACTACCCTGTCGAATGGGGCATCGACCTACAATCAGAGCACGAGCGCTACATTGCAGAAGAGTATGTTGGTCGCCCAACCGTGGTCATGAACTACCCGAAAGACATTAAAGCCTTTTATATGCGCTTGAACGACGATGGCAAAACAGTCGCCGCAATGGATGTTTTAGCTCCAGGCATTGGCGAGATCATCGGTGGTGCGCAACGTGAAGAGCGCCTGGACGTGCTCGATAAGCGTATTGAAGAAATGGGCTTACCAGCTGAAGATTACTGGTGGTATCGCGACCTGCGTCGTTATGGCACAGTGCCGCACGCTGGTTTTGGTTTAGGCTTTGACCGCTGCGTGTCTTATGTCACTGGCGTGCAAAACATCCGTGATGTAATCCCATTCCCTCGTGTACCTAATAACGTTAAGTTCTAATTACTTATAATTGTGCTCAAATGATTAAGGCCACAAACGTGGCCTTTTTTATTGCATTGAGCTAGTATGAAGTCAGTACACAGCCAACGGAAACAGCTATGTCAAAAAAGAATTACACCAGTGAAATCACAGATTTTTTGCAAGAGCTTGATGAGACGATTAAGCCTGACTCGCCTTCTCGTCGTGCGGAAAAAGCTAAGTATGATGAGATAAACGAAAAGCGTGACAACCCTGACTACAAAGATAAAAAATCAAAACTATGGGAAGAGTTTTAGCCCTTCCCTTTCCCTGTTCCACACATTCTCTCGCTCTCTCTACACTCTCTAGATATAAGATGTAAGATATAATTAAGCCCAACTGACAAAATCATCGACATCAGGGATTGGCTTCGCTTTAAGCTCCATATCTGGCGTGCCTATATAGATAAAGCCCACAATCGTATCATTGTGATCTAACCCTAGTAATGGCCTAAGATGCTCATTAAAGGCCAAAGGTCCTGTCCGCCAGTAAGCGCCATAGCCTAAGCTATCAAGACCCAACATTAAATTCTGCACGCCCGCTCCAGTAGACAGCACTTCTTCAATATGTGGGACTTTTTCATGCCCACGAGCTTTTGCCACCGCAACAACGACCATTGGCGCACGGTGAGGCAACGACTTAGTCTTTTCCTGCTTTTCAATCTCAGCGTTGGGATCCTCAGACACACAAGCCAAACGGTACTTCTCTCCTAACTCATTCAAAGCATTTTCACCCTCGAACACAATATATTGCCAAGGCATCAGGCGCTTGTGATCGGGAGCCCTTAAAGCAGCCTTAAAAACCTGATTCATCTCTTCTTTAGTTGGTGCAGGTGCTTTTAAGCGTCCGCAAGAAACACGATTAATTAAAGTGTCTAACATGATATTTTCTCAAAGTTCATACTCTAAATTGTTAGCGACTATAGCATAAATTCAATTACCTAGAATGAATAAAACTTTAAAGGATTATCTAGCAGAAACAATTAAGAACTTCGCAGAAATGACCATATTAATGGCTCGTGTCGACAATACCTTGTCTGCCATTAATACTGATTAATGTGTTGATTTTCTATCCATTGTTCCGTATTTTGAATCCTGAACACTAAAACAAAACACAGTAAATGGGGATATTATTATGAAAAACTTAGGTTCATTCATTGCTTTATTGGGGATTGCTTCCATCGCTCTATTCTTCTTCGACTATGAGTTAAAACTACTCGGTTGGATTAACAACTGGGGTGAAAACATCGCATGGACAATACGCGGTGGCCTAGTCGTAGTGGGCGCATTGTTATTCTTTATGGCACCTTCAGAGAAAGATTCAGAAGAAACAGCTTAAACCAGCTGTAACTCTTCTAAAAGCCCGACCATGTGTCGGGCTTTTTTGTGGCTGCCATTCCAATGCATTGACACTCTCGCTGGAGGAAATGCAGAGATTTGTCAGGAACAAATCCTGTCCTGGCTATCAGTTCTGAGGGGCTTAAGGGCGCAGAGTTTTGCTCCTCGGCAACAGCTCCTGCGTTGCTCTAACTCCTGCATCCATGCAGTCGTGCAAACTCTGCACTTCAACCATCTGACCTCCATGGATGGAGGAAATGCAGGGATTTGTCGGGAACAAATCCTGCCCTGGTGCTTGTCGAACGAGTTCTCCTTCATTATCGACATGATATAATAAAACCCAGCCACAAGGGCTGGGTTTTATTTATATGGCACTGACCCACAGGGATGTGGGGAATGCAGCAACAATGCCGGGAGTCTTGGCTGTCCGTAGGGGAGGCAGAATTTTGCTCCATGCAAATTCTGCACTTCCGCCATCCATGGCGGTCGTCGAACTGGTTCTCCTGCACTTTCGACATGATATAAAAAAACCCAGCCACAAGGGCTGGGTTTTATTTATATGGCATCCCGTAGGGGAGTCGAACCCCTGTTACCGCCGTGAAAGGGCGGTGTCCTAGGCCTCTAGACGAACGGGACACAATGTTTGAAACTGTTCTCTCAAACGCGGGCGCAATAATAATGCCCCTACCCCCGTTTGTCAAAATTTTTATGGCTCTTTTTAGGTTTTTTACTGTTTTAAATCGAAAGTGGCGATAAATCAGTCAGATAGGTTAAGAAAGGTACAGCTGGAGTAAAGCCATATTAATCAGAAGAGACTGACCAATCCTCTCTGTTTCACTGTAAATCGTAAGGGAAAAGCCAATGCAGTAGTCCCATCCAAAATCAATAGTATTATCCAGAGTTATGTCATACTGACGGAAGTCAGTATCTGCTCTTTGACCTTTCAGAAACTCTCTAGGCTGCTCGGTAGAAAAAGCTCAGCGACAAGGTAGCCTAGGTCAACACAGTGCTATGGCTACCGGGGAGGCCGAAAACTGAATCTGACTGACAGGGACGTCAGGAATGCCGAAAATGCAGGAGCAACTTTCGGTCTGTGTTGACTTATCGTAGGGGAGTACTCAGCACATCCTGTGCTTCGCCCTTCGGGCCAGCGTCGCTCCGCTCCGCTGTTAAAATTTGTTCCCGACAAATTTTTCGAACCCTTACAGGGCTTCTCCGTCACCATACAGAATGCATAGATACAAAAAAGCCCAGCATATAGCTGGGCTTTTTCTGTATATGGCATCCCGTAGGGGAGTCGAACCCCTGTTACCGCCGTGAAAGGGCGGTGTCCTAGGCCTCTAGACGAACGGGACACAATTCTTACGTTGAACATTTTGCTGTTAATGCGAGGTGAATAGTGAGGAAGTTTACACCAGTAAACGACGAACTAATCAACAAAGCAGTAACACAAAATTGGTGGAGCTAAGCGGGATCGAACCGCTGACCTCTACACTGCCAGTGTAGCGCTCTCCCAGCTGAGCTATAGCCCCAAAACAATGGCGCGCATTTTAGCACGGAGCTTACTACTGTCAACTGTATTTTGATGCAAATTATCGACTTAGCTCGAAAAGCTCAGTATAGTTTTGGCCACCTAGCACTAATAAAAATTTGAGTCTGTTATGAAACATTTATTCTTGGTATTTGGCTTACTGGCTTTAAACGCTGGTGAAGCTATGGCATCAAAGCCTTTTACGGCTGAAGATATGGTGACCATGAAGCGGGTTGCCTCCCCTACTCTCTCACCTGACGGAAAGACAGTCGCTTATATGCTACGAACCACTGATCTCGAAGCTGATAAAGGTACTTTTGATATTTACCTGACCAGCTCGATTGATAAAAAGAGTAAACCTAAACAGATTACGACCGACCCTGCTGCTGATACCAGCCCAAAATGGTCGGCTGATGGCAGCTACCTTTATTTCCTATCAAGTCGCAGTGGTAGCAATCAGCTGTGGCGATATGCGGTAGCGTCAGAGTCTATTGAGCAAGTTTCTGATGTACCTGTCAGTATAGGTACTTATAAGCTGTCACCAACGGGAGAGCAGGTTGTTTTTAGCGCATCGGTTTACCCGGAATGCGATACCCTAAAATGCAGCAAAGAAAAAACTGAAGCAGCGAGCAATAGCAAACAGGAAGGCAAGCTGTATGACAAGATCTTTGTCCGTCACTGGGATCATTGGTTAGAAGGTACGCAAAGCCGTTTGTTTAGCGCCAAGCTTTCTAAGTCGCCTTTTACAGATGCAACTGCCCTTTCCCATAGCTTAAACGGTAATGTTCCCTCCAGCCCTTTTGGTGGCGACGAAGAGTACGCTATTAGTCCAGATGGCAAGACAGTCATTTTTACTTTACGTATCGCCGATAACAATGAGCCAACTTCTACCAACTTTGATTTGTACGAAGTTTCCATTGCTGGTGGCAAAGTTAACAACCTGACCAAAGCAAATCTGGCTTGGGATACCCAACCTGTATTTAGTCCCGATGGCAAAAAACTAGCCTGGCTTGCGATGGATCGTCCGGGCTTTGAAGCGGATCGTCGTCAGTTGCACATTCGTGATTTAAAATCTGGCAAAACAGAAAACGTTACCAAAGACTGGGATCGCTCTTTCTACGGCTTCCAGTTCAGCAAAGACGGCAAACAGGTCTTCTTGTATGGTAACCATATTGGCAAAAATGTTATCTGGTCCTATGATTTAGCAACCAGACAAAAACAACAGCTCACTGACGCTGGCTATGTGTCAGCATTTGATGTGGGCTCAGATAAGGTCGTTTATCAATATGACGATCTGAAAAATCCTGCTGATTTGTATGTGATGGAGCTTAATGGCGCTAACAAACGTCAACTGACTCATGTTAATCAAGATGTCATGTCCGAGCTAGAATTTGGTGAGTATGAGCAATTCAACTTCAAAGGTTGGGATGATGAAACCGTCTATGGCTATATCGTCAAACCTGTCGATTTTGACGAAGACAAGGAATACCCATTAGCTTTCCTGATCCATGGTGGCCCTCAAGGCAGCTTTGGTGATCACTTTCATTATCGCTGGAATCCACAGACCTACGCCGGTCAGGGATTTGTTGCAGTCATGATCGATTTCCATGGCTCTACAGGCTATGGCCAGGACTTCACAGATGCAATTACAGGTGACTGGGGTGGCAAACCACTGGAAGATTTACAGAAAGGTTTAGCCTACGTTGAAGAGAATTATGAGTTTGTTGATACTGATAACGCCTGTGCTTTAGGCGCTTCTTATGGCGGTTACATGATCAACTGGATTGCCGGTAATTGGTCTGATCAATTTAAATGTCTGGTTAATCATGACGGTATTTTCGACAACCGCATGATGTACTACTCAACAGAAGAACTTTGGTTTGTTGAATGGGAAAATGGTGGTACCTATTTCGATACACCGGAAAACTTTGAGAAACATAATCCAGTTCATTTTGTTAAAAACTGGAAAACACCGATGTTAGTGGTCCAAGGTAGCAAAGACTACCGAGTTCCAGAAACACAGTCATTGGCCACTTTCACTGCGCTTCAGCGTCAGGATATACCAAGCCAATTATTAATTTTTGAGAATGAAAATCACTGGGTATTAAAGCCTAATAACAGCATTCAATGGCATCAAGTGGTCAATAATTGGTTACATCAGTGGCTAAAAGCCAAATAATTCAAACTATCTAACTAAACCCTTCATAGTTAATTACTATCTAAAAACAACAAAAAGGTGCCTTTGGGCACCTTTTTTTCACACTTCAGCCTTTAAAATACAGGACTGAAACATTTGTTAACCTTTTGTCATTACTGAACATTAGGTTATAAAAATGGTCGAGAGTTATAATAGCTTCGAGTTGGAGTAATCCTAAAATTTGTTAAGCGGGAAAAAATAATGACCAAAAGAATCGTAATTGGTGTATCAATAGTTATTGCAACAGCGATAATTATTTGGGGGCTCATCAACATGAAGCCGGAACCACCAAAAAAGAAACCTTTTGTCCAAGCCATCGTCGTTGAAACCAAAACTGTCGAAGGTGAAGACATTCAATTCATTGTTGACAGCCAAGGACCTGTTCTGCCAGTTGAGAATTCAACTATGGTTGCAGAGGTTAGCGGCCGCATTATCAGTGTCTCTGATAACTTTCGGGTAGGTGCATTTGTCGAAAAAGGTGAAACCCTGTTTGCCATTGACCCAGCTAATTATGTTGCTAATGTACGCAGTGCTGAAGCCGCCCTTGCACAAGCCCAGGCAAGTTATCAAGATGCTCAAGCCAGAACCGAGCAAGCTCGTAAAGACTGGAAGAAGATTGGTAAAGGAGAACCTTCTGATCTGGCTTTACGACTCCCACAGCTCAAACAAGCTGAAGCTTCGGTTCAATCTGCAGAAGCAGATCTGATGCGTGCCCGTCGCGATTTAGAAAGAACCAAAGTTAAAGCCAGTTTTAACGCCTTGATTCAAAGCAAGATGGTTGGCTTAGGTCAGTTCGTTAATGTCGGCAGTCAGGTAGCCACTCTGTACGGCACTGAGTATGCCGAAGTTCGCTTACCGGTTCCTGATCAAGAGTTAGCTTTCCTTCGCCTACCCGATATGGAAAATCCGCAAAAACAACCTGATGTGCGCCTACTGGGCAGCTATGCAGGAGAGGAGCAAAATTGGTTCGGTAAAATAGTTCGTACCGAAGGTGTTGTTGAGCAAACCAACCGCTTAACCTACCTGGTCGCTCAAATTCAAGACCCTTATAATTTAAAAGCACAAAATAGTGATGAAAAACCGCTGAGATTCGGAACATTTGTCCGAGCAGAAATTGCAGGTAAGCAGCGCGAAGGCCTGATAGCTCTTCCACGTCAAGCTCTTTACTTTGGCAATACCGTTTTGATCCTGGAAAATGAAAGTGAAATTCGCTTACAGGAAGTGACCTTAGCTCGAACTGAGGCCAACACTATTTATATTGATAGCGGCCTAAAGTCAGGTGACGAGGTCATCACTACTCCGGTTCATAATCCCGTTAACGGTATGAAAGTCCAAAAAGTTGGCAGCCAGTCAAAGTCCAGCACTGCAAATACCAATGACACCGCTTTAAGTTCAAGCGCTGACACAGCTAAGCAATAAGGAATTCGCAGATGGTCAAACAATACGATACACATACCGGAATCATCTCCTGGTTCGCCCGCAACTCGGTTGCAGCGAATCTACTGATGATTTTCATTTTTGTTGCTGGGGTCATAGGTTTAATAAACCTTCGCCAACAAGTTTTCCCGGATATCGTTGTCAACTCGGTAAGTATACAAGTACCCTACCCTGGTGCCGCACCTCAGGAAGTTGAAGAAGGCATTGTCATCCTCATTGAAGAAAATATTAAAGAAATTGAGGGCATAAAAAAAGTTACTTCAACCGCATCTGAAGGGATGGGAAGTATCACTGTAGAAATCCAGGACAACTATGAAGTTTCTGCGGTGATGGATGAAATCAAAGTTAAGGTTGATGCCATTCCTAACTTCCCAGCACTAGCAGAACGCCCAGTGATCTATGAAAATCGCAACCAACGCGACGTCATGCGCCTCAATGTATTTGGCGATGCTAATGAGCAGACTCTAAAAGAATATGCCAAGGATATTAAAAATGAACTCCTGACGCTTTCGAACGTTGGTCTGGTTGAGGTACAAGGGGCAAGACCTTACGAAGTAGGTATTCAGGTAAGCGATTATCAATTACGCAAATATGGTTTAACCCTACAAGATGTTGCCAATGCGGTTCGTAGCCACTCTCTGGACTTGCCTAGCGGTACCATTAAAACTCTAGGCGGTGATATCTTGGTTAGAACCAAGAACCAGGCCTACGATGCCTACGACTTTGCAAAAATACCGGTCATAACACGTCCGGATGGCACCACTCTATTACTGGCGGATATTGCAGCGATTGATGATGGCTTTGCTGAGTGGAATTTTCTGTCACGCTTTGACGGTCAACCAACAGTCAGCTTGAGAGTTCGCTCATCCCTTGAGTCTGATGATCTACTAATAGCTGAGCAAATTTACGACTATCTGGATAAGAAAACTCCCACACTTCCGGCAGGAATAGGTATTGAAGCTTGGGGGGATGGTACTTATTACCTGAAAGGTCGTCTTGAGATGATGCAGAAAAACATGATCACAGGTGTAATACTAGTTTTCATCGTTTTAGCTCTCTTCTTACGCTTTAAACTTGCTTTCTGGGTCATGATTGGCATCCCTCTCTGTTTCCTGGGAGCATTTGCTTTGATGTATATGTATCCAGGCTTTGCCATGACCATCAACATGATTACCCTTTTCGGATTTATTCTGGTGCTGGGGATCGTTGTCGATGATGCAATTATTATTGCTGAAAGTGCTTGGGCCTCCATTGAGGAAAAAGGTCACAGCATTGATAGTGTCGTGGAAGGCTCTAAAAGAGTCGCCCTGCCTGCAACCTTTGGTGTACTGACAACCATAGCAGCTTTCTATCCAATGCTGGCAATCAGCGGACCATGGAGCAATGCAATGGCATCCATGGGTCTCGTAGTAATGTTCTGTTTGATGTTCTCATTAGTTGAGTCAAAACTTATTTTGCCAGCTCACCTGGCTCACATGAAACTCAACAAACTAGAGGATACCAAAAATCCAAAAGTAAGAGCCGTCAAAGGGTTCTTCCGAGCGATACGTTTAAAAGTAAAAGATCTATTGTCGCGCTTTATCAATAATGTTTACAGGCCAAAACTTGAGCTATTTTTGAAGTACAGAGGCCTGACTATTCTAACCTTTATCTGCATATTATTTATCACAACAGTCGGCTTTATTGGCAGCGGTTGGGTCAAAGCCCGTATGTTCCCAAGTATTCCAAATGATGGCGTATTTGTAGAGATAAAAATGGCTGAAGGTGCAACTGCCGAGCAAGCAATGAGCAACATTCAGGTTGTATGGGACAAGCTTAATGAGCTACACAAAGAAGTGGAAGCTGAGCATGGCATTGGCGTCTTCCAACATGCCTTTATGTGGACTCGTGAAAATACCGGTGGTTATATGTGGACTGAGTTGGTGAAGAGTGAAAACTTACCAATTCATCAATTTGAATTGATTGACCGCTGGCGAAACATGGTCGGAACATTACCCGCTATTGAAGAAATAAGCTTTGGCGGCGGTGGCGGTGGCCCTGGCGGTGATCGAGTGGGGTATCGTCTAGTCGGTTCAGATATTGAAGAATTACAGATTGTTACGGAGAAAATCCGAGCCAAACTGGCTGAGTATGACGGTGTTTATGACATCAGTGATAACTTATCCGGTGGTAAAGAAGAAGTCGTTGTTGAAGTGAAACCGCACGGCTATAACCTGGGATTAAGCACTCAAGTCCTATCTCAGCAGGTTCGAAATGCATTCTATGGCTCAGAAGCTCAGCGTTTCTTACGCGATAACGAAGAAATAAAAGTCTTTGTTCGATATCCGCTAGAAGATAGACGCTCAATTGGCAACCTGGAACAGATGCCAATCAGAACACCATCTGGGGAATATGTCACTTTCACCGATGTGGCTGACTATAAGGTGCAAGAAGGTTACGCGAGAATTTCAAGGATTGATGGTGTGCGCGCAAATCGCATTAGCGCGGATGTTAGCCCTCAGGCACCGATCACCTCTGGAGAGATTCAAGAGGATATGAATACTAACATTGTTCCAGGTATATTGGCGCAACACCCTACGGTAAAACTGGAAAAAGGTGGCCCTAGTGAAGACGCCGAAAAGTTACAAAGAGAACTTCTTCAAGGGGCTGCTATTGCTCTTATATTAATTTACGGTTTAATGGCAATACCTTTAAAATCCTATATCAAACCTGTGGTTGTCATGTCAGCGATTCCATTCGGTATTATTGGAGCAATGGTAGGGCATTTACTTTTAGGACTGGATTTAACCATGTTCTCCTTCTTCGGTATTATTGCTTTATCGGGGGTTGTAGTGAATGATAGCTTGTTGATGGTCGACTTTATTGGCCGGGCGCGAGCAGAAGGTATGTCACGTATTGAAGCTGCTGTTAATGCCGGTACTCGTCGTTTCCGAGCCATTATCTTGACCTCATTGACGACCTTCTTCGGCTTGTTACCAATCACTACTGAAACCAGTTTGCAAGCACAGTTAGTGATCCCGATGGCGGTCTCACTGGCATTTGGTATCGTCTTTGCAACAGTGATTACGCTAATCTGGGTACCCTGCTTATACGTCGCATTAGGTAGCGTCAAAGATTGGTTCCTTGGTCGCGATGCCAAAAGTATTGCTAAAGATCAAGAAGCATACGAAAGCAACTAACTACAAAGCGGTGTTTAATTAAAGGGGCTTTACGCCCCTTTTTTTATATCAATCGTTTTATAAAAACTTAATACTGATCAATAGCAGCCCTGCCCTTTTTTCTCTACAATGGTGTTGTTTTTCCAGTGCTTGCCTTTACACTGGTAATTATCAAACATATCTATCAAAAACTGAGCAAAAACCATATGTTTAAACGCACCAAAATTGTTGCCACCCTGGGGCCCGCCACTGAATCAGACGATACCATTCGATCATTAATTAAAGCTGGCGCCAATGTTTTTCGGCTGAATTTCTCTCATGGTGAAGCTAAAGATCATATTCATCGAGCTGAACAGATTCGCAGAATCTCGCGGGACATGAACCGCTATATTGCTATTCTCGGTGACTTACAGGGTCCAAAGATCCGCATCGCTCGCTTTAAAAATGGCAAAATAAACCTGGAAGTTGGAGCGACTTTTATCCTTGATTCCGAACTGGAAAAAGAAGCCGGTGACGAAGAACGGGTTGGCATTGATTACAAACAACTACCTGCTGATTTAAAAGAAGGCAATCACTTGATGTTGGATGATGGTCGTATTCAGTTAGAGGTTAAGCGTTTAACTTCAACTGAAATCATTACCGAAGTCATTATTGGTGGCGTATTAAGTAATAATAAAGGGATTAACCTGTTAGGCGGTGGTCTTTCAGCCCCGGCTCTTACCGACAAAGATCGCTCAGACATCAAAATTGCCGCCGCCATGCATGTGGATTATCTGGCGGTTTCTTTTCCAAGAAGTGCTGACGATATGCATGAAGCACGTAAGCTGCTGCAAAAGGCAGGCGGTAACAGCAATTTGGTGGCAAAAATCGAACGTGCCGAAACTGTAAACGATGACAAAATACTTGATGCCATTATCATGGCATCCGATGCGGTCATGGTGGCACGTGGTGATTTAGGTGTCGAAATTGGCGATGCTCAATTAATTGGTGTTCAAAAACATATCATTTCCAGATCTCGAGCTCTTAATCGTGTGGTCATTACTGCCACACAAATGATGGAAAGCATGATCCACAACCCTATTCCGACGCGAGCCGAAGTCTTCGATGTGGCTAATGCAGTATTAGATGGTACCGATGCAGTAATGCTAAGCGCTGAAACCGCAACAGGCGACAACCCTGCGCGCACCGTTCAAGCAATGGCTAACGTCTGTCTTGGTGCCGAAAAACAATCCATGATTCGAATGTCTCGTCACCGTAATGAGATGTCTTTTGAACTGATTGATGAAGCAATTGCCATGGCAACTATGTACACCGCCAATCACCTCAAAGGTGTTAAAGCCATTGTCGCACTAACGGAGTCAGGATCAACGGCATTATGGTTGTCGCGTATTCGCTCGGGTATGCCGATTTTTGCATTGAGTCGCAATGAGCAGACTCTTCGCAAGGTAGCGCTTTATCGTGGTGTAGAAGCGATTGAGTTTGATCCAACAGTATTAGCAAAGCATGATGTTAATCGGCTAGCCGTTGAAGAATTAAGACTGAGAAACTTCGTAGAAGATGGAGACCTGGTAATTATTACTAAAGGGGATTCTATGGGAGTTCTGGGTGGCACTAATGCCATGAAAATTGTTCGTGTTGGTCAGGTTTATTAATGACAAAATAACAGTCTTAACCACCACTGTTATAAACAAATACAATCACGCCAAGGAAGGCGAGTACCACACCCGCTAAACGACGACGGTTCACTTCTTCTTTCAGGAATAACCAGGCAAATAGCACAATAAACATAATCGACGTTTCATTCAGCACCGAAGCTATAATGGCATCAGTATATTTATAGCCGCCCAGCCAAAGCATCATCGAGATATAGGTTCCAAGCACACTGGCGATGATCAAGATGCGCCAGTCCCTGGGTTGCTTTAGCTCTCGGATTACACGTAAAAATTTACCCCCAATGAGCAACAGGACAATTGAGCCCATTATTCCACCAATAAGGCGTAAACTGATGATCCAGAAGAAGCCATCACCTTCCAGAATCCTTTTAACCATCACCACACCAACGGCATTCAGGAAAACAGCTCCGGCTGCTAACGCAAGCCCTTGCCATAAAACTGGTGTATCAACGTTCTTTCGGTTGCGTTGCCAGGTTACCAGAACGATTCCAATTAACACCATCAAGAAACCAATAAACTGGCTCCAGTGAAGTGTCTCATTTAGGAATAGAACCGACAGTACTATAACGAATGGGCTATATAGACTGGAAACAATAGCGGTATTGCCCGCCCCAACTTTCCGCAAAGCCAGAAAATACCAGGTATCGGACAGCGCAATCCCAATAAAGCCACTAATAGCTACAATTGTCCAATTAATAGCATCCAACTGTGGCAATTGAAACCCTTCCATCAGTAAAGCAGTGGGTACCAACAGAAAGGTTGCCAGGATATTTTTGAAGAGATTGAGCGCGGTCGCGCTAAGAGTTTCGCCAGAATGTTTGAATAAAATAATCGCCGTTGCCCAGCATATCGCGGATGAAAGCGCGAATATCTCACCTAAGCCAAAAGTCATACATCAATCTCAATACAGTGGCGAAAGCCAAAAGAACTCAGCGAGTGAGCCAAAAGATAAGGCAACTTATCATAAAGCGGCATCAAGACCTATCGTTTTAAAAAGCTCAGGTATTGGGAATTAAGACAGTGTAATCGAGATCCAGTACAACATTTTCTGGAAAATCTGTTTTCGGATTTGTGGCTGAGGACACCTGTTCTTTAATGGACTGCCATTGCACATTCTTAAAACCAATAGTTCTAAGTCTTAATGCCCCCAATCCAAAGCCTAGTTCATACTTGTTTTGGACCTGTGTCGCAGCGTAAATTGTATTGCCAGCGTAACAAGGATTAAGATGCACCCCGCCATTGATAGCCGCTAACCATTGCGCGTTGGCCAGTCCATTATGCGACAGGCTGCGACAGAGAGAAATAATGTGACCACCATAGACTAAACGTTGCTGATGCTGGCTGTCTTGCATCTGGTGATAATTAAAGTGCACCTTGGCATTGTTCTGATACAGTTTAGTTGCCATAGTGTGCTCGCTGGCGTCGATAGTCAGACCATCAATATGATCAATCCACTCACCGACTTGATAATCTTTGAATGCAAACTCTTCGCCGCTGGCAATATAACTGTACTGATCAGCATTAAACTGATCCGGCAAGGCAAGATAAGCTGGGCTTACTTCAGAGTTAAGCTGAGGTTCTACTGCAAAAGTATTCTGCATCCCTTCAGCTTTTTTGTGCACCATCACCCAACGCTTCCAGCTGGCTACAGAATGTCCATCCTGATTCATCGCTCGCGAATGAACATAAACAATACCAGTCTTTCCATTGGAGTTTTCTTTGAGGCCAATTACTTCAGATAAGACCGAAATGGTATCACCAATAAAAGCCGGCAATACAAACTGCACTTCAGCATAACCAAGATTGGCAACAGCATTCAGTGAGATATCCTGAACGGTTTTGCCAAAAGCAATATGAAAAAGAAGAAGGTTGTCCACAGGCGGTCTATCAAAACCAACCTTACGCGCCAAATGATGATTACAGAATAAGCTAAAGCGACTACCGGTTAGTGCAATATAAAGACTCACATCCCCGTCTGTAATAGTTCGAGGAATCGGGTGCTCAATGATTTGACCTAAAGAAAAGTCTTCGAAAAAACGTCCAACAGATGATTTGTTCATGTCCTACCGCTTATCGTTATATCACTGGATTAAACACTACCTTAAATAGCGCCTATCGGCTAGTGCCAATCAGTTCGTTTTGCCCCAACTCTTTAACGGTATCATAAAGTGTTAGCACCCGTTCAGCCCATTCTCTTAACGAAGGTTCAATCAGTCGATCATCTATCACAGCAACATTACGCCCTTCTTCATTGGCTTGTTTAATTGCAGTGATAATAGCTTTTGCCCGATTGATATCATCTAGCTTTGGAGTGAATGCATCATTGGTATAGTCCAATTGAATAGGATGAACCACCGCTTTACCATCGAAGCCAAGATCGCGTGCCTGACGACAGGAAAACTCACAGGCTTGAACATTCTTTAAATCAAAGTGTGGACCATCAATCACACACTTCTTATAGGCTCGCGCTGCTAATACTACCAAAGACAAACTGGTCAGCAAGCCAGCACGATCATTGGTCTGAGTGATTTTCAGCTCATTAGATAGATCAGTAACGCCCATGACAACGCAGGATACACGCTCACTGGCGGCGCAGATTTCTTCGGCATGCAAGACGCCTAATGGGCTTTCAATGTTAATCATGACACTGATGTTATCCTTTCGAACTTCATCAATCTGGTCGATATATTTTAGTAAGCTTTTTGCAGACTCTATTCTAGGGAGTAATATCGCATCGATATCCAGATTTTTAATCGCCTTTAAATCTTGCTCCCCCCATTCAGTATGTAACGGGTTAATCCGTACGATACGCTCTGAGTACTCAAAAGTTGGCGACTGCTCAAAAGCCTTAAGCAACAAATCCCGAGCCGTTTGCTTATGTTGTGGTGGAACCGATTCCTGCAAGTCGAAAACGACACTATCAGCAGCTAAACCTCTGGCTTTCTGCAAAAAGCGCTCAACATGTGTGGGCACATACAGCATGGTTCTGCGTGGACGATAATTAAGACTTGATTCCATCATTGTTCCTATAGGTTTAATCACTTTGCGGTTCATGAGTTAAAGTAAATGTTGTTCTAAATCTTTCAGCAGCTTCTTGCGAAGCACTTTGCCATTCTTGGTACGAGGATAGTCACGCACCAAATAGACTTTCTTTGGGGCTTTGTACTTTGCCAACTGATGTTGGCCATAATCTAAAATCTGCTCTTCTGTAACTTGTTTTCCTTGCTCTGGTATAACACATACCACAACCAACACTTTATCTTTGCCAACTTCCTCCCCCAAAGCAACACAGTCAGCAACGTCAGGATGAGCTTTAATAACACGTTCTATCTCATGTGGTGAAACACGAAACCCGAAAGTATTGATAATGTCGTCTTTGCGACCTAAAAACCAGATATAGTCCTGTTCATCACGCTTGGCATAGTCACCGGTAAAAAACCAGCCATCATGAACCGCCTTTACCGTTTCTTCTGGCAGATTCCAGTAAGATAAAAATAAACCAGGATCATCGGCCCGAATACAAATCATCCCTTCTTCGCCATTTGCCACAGCTTGCAAGTCTTCATTCAACAGCGCAACCTGATGCCCAGGTTGCACAAAACCGGCAGCCCCTGGCACAACTTTGGCTTGTTTATGCTGAGAAATATAGTAAGAAATCTCGGACATACCGATTGCTTCATAAATCGGAGCATTGAATCGCTCCTCCCACAAAGATTGCATTTCATCGGAAAGGTGTTCGCCTGCGCTCATGCAATGTTTAAGGGATGGTAAATCTTTACCACTGAATTCAGTCTTTTGAATAATCTGCCGATAAATGGTGGGTACACCGATGAAAATACTGCACTCGTGCTTTTGAATCAATTTCGGCCAGGTATGCGCATCATTATGTCCTTCATAGGCAATCACAGTATGGCCATGCAATAATGGATCCATCAGCGCGGAACCTAACACATAGGTCCAGTTAAATTTGCCGGAATGCATAATACGCTCGGTGACACCTTCCTGAAAATCAAACCAGTAACGACTGGCTGGCAAGCGACCTAATAGAGCTCTTTGCGCATGCAGTACACCTTTGGGGTAGCCAGTAGTCCCAGACGTATAAACAAGATAGGCGGGATCGTTTACAGCGGTTTTGACCGGTGTAAATTCTACTGATACACCATTCAACGCATCATTAAAATCAACTAAATGAAATTCATCGGATTGCGGTAACTCCCCGGTCCCCGTTAAGAACACGATTTTAATGCCCGTATTCTTTAATTCGCCTTCTAATTCTCGCCACATGGATTTGTGGGTAACAAGCACACTAGCCTGTGAGTCATTTGCCAGATAAGCGACCTCATTGGCAGCCAACAAAGTGGACGTTGGGACGGCAATCGCAGAGTATTTAATCGCCCCGAAAAATGCTACCGGATATTCCAGAGAGTTAGGCAGGCGAATTAATATTCGATTTTCCACGTCGACATTCAAAGATTGCAAGAGGTTTGCAAACTGTGAAGTTTTCTGAGCTAACTGAGCATAAGTTACCTGACTGGTTCCTAGTGACTCATCTTCGACAATAAGCGCTGCTTGATTGGCTTTCTCGGTACTCGCATGCTGATCGACACATGCCTCGCAAATATTAAAGTGACTGGGCAGTTGCCATTGCCACTCGTCGATATCCTGATTGTAGTGAACAATGCTTTCAAAGGAATATTTCATAATAATCCTTAAATCATTCCATACGGCCAGTTCTCACGGATCACATGAACCGGTAAGCGTTTCAGAACGTCCAGGGCAAAAGCCTTATCTTTCTCATCCAGCGATTTCAGCGCATAGGCCCGTAGCAAACTTTGCAGCGCTTTACCAAACATAGGAGGATCCAGCATTTCACCTTCAAACTTAATTGCACCGCCTAACAAAGCATCGGCATCAATTGCTGCTTGCAGCACTTTAACGTTACGCTCAATCTGTAATGGCGATGGTGTGAACGCCACTTTACACAAATGAATATGAAATGGATGAATGACCTGCTTACCTGTTAATCCCATTTGCGCTTCAACCAAAGCATGGCGATGCACTACATGAGACTCTCTTTCGCCATGCAAGTCTAACCAACGACGAACGTCATGTGGCTCAATGTAATTTTCGGGCATCGGTGTTTTATTGATTAAAACTTCAACGCCACCTATCACACCTGTGCCGGCAATGCGTGCTTCCAGCAGTAACATGCGTAGATAAGTTTTCAGTTCATCAATCCAGCCTTCGGGAGTGAGATGAATAGCCATTGCTTTAGAAAAGTCATGAATACCAAACACCACATGGCGCACGGTTGAGTACTGCATCAGTTCAGGGGATATTTTCAGAGAGCGTGGATGTTCAATAATAGGTTGAATTTCAATCTTAGGATTAACACTGACCAGCCATGATGACAAGTCGCGAATTTCAGCTGCCCCATACACCTCGCCCGCTTTGGCTAAAACGATCACATCAATATAATCAGACATGTCACGGATAAGCTTCAAGTCTTCTTCATATTCGTCGGTTCTGAAGGGATTTATACGAACTGCGATTTGAAAGGTTCGACTCTCAAATAATGGGAGTTCTTGACGTAATAACTCTCGGCTCATGGCTTTCTGCCGACAACCATCCTCAAGATCAAATAGCAAAGTGTGCGCACTGGTATTGTGTGCGTACTTACGCATGCGAGCAGAGGCCTGCTCCATCGTTTCATAAACACCATCGGCCGGAGAGTACTTAACTGGTGGATAATACAGCTGAATTCCTGGCCAGAAGCCCCCCAACACGATCTGTTCGTCTACTTTTTCCAAAAAAGAATGCTCTTGCATCATTTTAACTAATCCGACCAGTTATTTGACATAAATAAATCATATTCAAACGATTATTTCAAATTTTTGTTTGAATTTTATTCGGCGCACGATAGTATTAATTAGACATCGCACCCAGCTAATAGGTTGCAACTTAAATTATCTTATTGATAAGTAAGGAGAATATAGTGAGTTCAATGGTTCATCCTAAAGATGCATTATTTGATGCCGAAAAGCCGTTTCCGGTCATTCCAAGCTGCGAACACTTCGCTGGCAGTGAAAAATTAATCCGAAAAGCACTCGAAATGCAGGATACCATTGGCCCCGTATTCGACATCACCTGTGACTGCGAAGATGGCGCCCAGGCTGGTAAAGAAAAAGAGCATGCGACCATGATTGCCGAAGTGCTTTCAAGCGATGCAAACAAGCACAAAATGGCTGGCGTCCGAATTCATGACTACCAGCATCCTCACTGGCAAGCCGACCTTGATATTCTGATTCCTAAAATTGGTGACATCGTTACTTACTTTACCCTCCCCAAAACAACCTGCGCCGCCCATACTCAGGAGATGGTCGATTACATAAAGTCCTTATGCAACAAACATGGCATTGAACGGAAGATTCCAGTGCATGTTTTAATCGAAACACATGGTGCTTTAAAAGAGGTTTGGGAGATTGCCAAAATTGATACGGTACAGGTTTTGGACTTTGGCATGATGGATTTTGTCAGTAGTCACCAAGGAGCGATTCCAGCCTCCTCCATGCGTAGTCCTGGCCAGTTTGATCATCCGCTGCTCGCTCGTGCGAAAACCGAAATGTCAGCGGCGGCTTTAGCCAATGGAGTAGTTCCTTCGCATAACGTAACACTTGATCTTAAGAATCCTTACCAAACTTACAAAGATGCAGAGCGCGCTCGTAATGAATTTGGTTTCTTACGTATGTGGAGTATTTATCCTACCCAAATTCAATCAATAGTGGACGCCATGAAACCGGATTACTCTGAAGTCAAAGATGCCGCCAATATATTAGTCGCAGCTCAAGATAATCACTGGGGCCCTATTCAATATGATGGTGAACTCCATGACCGCGCCACCTATCGTTATTATTGGCAGCTTTTAGAGCGAGCCCATGTCAGTGGATTGGCTTTGTCGGAAGAAGCACATAAGCGATTTTTTGCTTAATAATTTAAGCAAGTCGGACACAAAAAAGCAGCCTTTTTTGGCTGCTTTTTTTGCTTATATACCAGGTTAAAACTGAAATGCGTAACTGAACTTCGAAAAGAACGTTTTGCCGGTTCTTTCAAACTGATTCACGGTATCATTTTCAAATCCATTATCAGAGTACCCTAAATAAAATACAGTTCTTGGATTCCACTTATAGCCATAAAGTAATTGTCTATTAACTAGCGTTTCCTTGCTCACCTGATCAGGATTCGAGTACAAAGCGGCATTGTAATCAACATCCGTATATCTAATCACTAACTTAACATAACTGTATTCGTCAAAATGGTAGCGTGAATCAAAGTTAAAGATATCCGCTTTAAATAACTGTCCCTGCTCTACATCAAAATCAGTAAATTCCCACTCCCCATTGAAGGCCCAATGAGGTGTCACTTGCCACTTAGCAAAAAGACCATAGGCGTTTCGCTCGGCAGCTCTTGCATGGCGATAATCAAGACTGTCCCCCCACTTAATGGAATAACCTAACTGTAGCGAGTTATCAGGATAAAAAGATCCGTCATGGGAATAGTATTTTTGTGGGAACCAACCACCCTGATAAAACTCATAACTCACATTACCGACCAGGTTAAAGCCAGAACGATAAGCACCATTTGCATTCAAAGTAACAGTTGCCAGATCCCATAGCTTCTGATCAGTATACTCTGTAACTCGCTCACCTTTTACTTGAACACTATAATCCGAAAAGAAGTCATCTTTCGCCTGATCGCCATACCATACACGCTTCACTCCAAAGGCCTGTCGGTCATAACCGACCTGAGGTTTAAAACCAACATCTGTCCGAAAGTCCTTGTCAAAATCAATATGAGTAGCGAAAACATCCCAATTGCGTCCATTGTGAGAATAATTCAGTCGGTAACCTAAACCACTGCTGGTTGGAGCAAGTCCATATTCCTGCTGTAACTGTTGTGGATTTTCAGAGTCTGAATACATCACTTCATAACGAAACTCGTCGACATCTGTTATTGAATATTTACCATCAATAGCTGCCACACTATTGCTGTACCCCTCGCCTCCACGGTGGGTAACCATGCCGCCTAGTTGGGATTTTTCACCTAGGTCATAAGCATATCGAGCAGCAAATATATTCGACTCCATATTACTGCCATCTGGATTTCGTAGAGTTGCAAAGCTAGAACTCAGGCTGCCAGGAATTAAAAAAGATGTTTGCTGGTCTCTACTGGCCAGAATGCCATAAGAGTGTCCCTCAGATTTACCGATATATTTAGCGCCAAAATCTGGGTCAGCAATGGTTCTGGTATGCAGCAAAGTAAATGGCGTTCTGAAGTACTCAGCTCCTTCTAAAAAGAAAGGGCGCTTTTCTGAATAAAACAAAGAAAATTGAGCGTTAACGTCCAGTTGAGCGGCATCTGTTTCAACTTGAGAAAAATCAGGGTTAATAGTGGCATTAAGTGTTGAACTATCCGTTACTCCCCAACGCACGTCCATACCCGTCTCCCAGTCGATACCATTGCCTTGCCACTCAGGCTCGGTAGGTGGGTTGCGGGTTTGAGAATCCTGTGCCGCAACATAAGGTGTTACTTCAAGATTGCGACCACTTTCGATATTCTCGAATCCTTGTGCCTTATCGATCTGGCAAACGTAGCAATTAACATCTCGTTTCTGTGGTGACAGTGCAAAACGATGCATAAAACCACGTGGATAAAAGCGAACAAAATCAATACCCCAGGTTTTAATATTTTTATCGTCTGGGAAACGTAACACTTTAAAAGGAAGCTCAATTTCAACAGCGTAACCTGTTTCTGTAATTTTAGCGGCGCTATACCAAATACCATTCCATGAAGAGTCCTCGGAGAAAGTAATATCATCTTCAATACTGTCAGACTGAATACCTGCGGCATTAACAAAGAAGTTATAGGCTTTGCGACTATCATTAAAAGTGTCCACCTTAAAGCCAACTTGATCATCACCCCAGGTAGTATCTCGATCAGAATAAGAATAGTGTATGTTTTGCGGTTGAGGATCTTCTGCAATAAAAGCAACAAATAATGACGAGCCATTTTGAGCAATGTAGGCAGTAGTCTTGACTGGTACCGCTGTATTTTCACCTGGGCGGGTTTCATAATCCAAAGTGACTTGCGTTGCAGATTGCCAAATGGCCTCATCAAGCTTGCCGTCCAGAGTTATTTCACCTTCTACAAAGGGGACTGTCAGCGAATCGATTTGTTTAGCGAAGATTGCTGATGAAAAAAGTGCAAGCGCTAGAGAAGTAATACTAGTTTTAAACAGACACATTATAGTTTTTGAGTTTCCTTCAGAATGGTCGTTATTGTAATTTAAACAAAAGCTTATGGTGGCAAAACTTGTAACAGGATATTACAAGCAATCATAGAGTACAAGAAAGCTCTGGTCTGATCATAAACGACAAAAAAAGCAGCTGGGACACAGCTGCTTTTCAAGTGAGAAATATCTATTCCCTTTACTGCTTAGCTCTTTCTACGGACCCAGCCAAATAATCCCAGCATTGAAAGTCCAAGCAGCCCCCAACTTCCTCCACCCGAACCATAGCTGGTCGATGACGGAGGTGGGTTTACTACTGTGCTTTGTGTATCACGACCTGCATCTTCCAATGGCACTTCAAGCAGTGGCGAAAACTCACTGGACACATCGTCTAATATTTCACCGGTGTCGGCATCAATCAGCTCAATTCTGAAGTCATAGTAATCCGTTGGGTAGCCAGACTGCCATTCTGCATCAATTGAAATCACATCATCAGCGCTGGAGCCTACCACTGTAAACACAGTAGTTTCAGTTTCATATTCCCAGCTGTAACCAGGTCTTTTTTGGTATAGCACTGCATAAACATCTCTTGAGCTTTGTTCGGTGTCTACATCGAAACTAATGGTAAAATCACGATAGAATCCATCGTTATCGTTATCCGTCCAGATCTCTGTTTTAACCGTGCTCACCCAGGTATCGCTTGATACATTGCCAGACTCATAGGTTTTGTCCTCAAGCGGCAACCAACCTAAATCAGGGTCATCATATTCAGTAAAAGTATCCACCACACCTGAATAGCCATACTCAAACAAATCAATCAGTACCTCATAACGTCCCGGTGGAAAGCCACTGTTAAGCCTGGTGGTGACCGTATAATCATCAGAAGAGTTATCACCGTAAATGCTAAACACATTAGTTGTGTAATAATGCGTCCACTCACTGTCTCCATTTTTACGAATAAACATTTCAGCATAAACGTCATAATATTCATCGTAATAAGCATCCACATCAAAGTTAACGCTTAGCTTGGTGTAATAGCCATCAGCATCATAATCTTCTGAGAGATAAACTGACGCATCATAAAAATATAGATGGTTGAGACTTGAACTAGAACCCTTCTCGGATGCTTTTGGAAGTTCACTCTTCTGCGCGCGCATTGCGCTACGAGTTTTGTCAGGTGATTTATCCAGCTCAAGTTGCAACTCAGCCTTCAAGTTTGTGGTCACCTGCTTTGAGGAGTAAGTTGAAGTGCGATTAACATCAATAGCCTCTTTTTCAACTTCATTAGTGGTGCTCTCAGCTTGCTTCTCACTCTCAACTATACTGGTGGTAGCTGATTTGCCAGCAATACGAACCTGAGGCTCCCCTGCTACAACCTGTCCTGCAAACAATATCGAGGATAAGGTCACCCCAAGAGGTAATAATGTTCTTGCTATTTTCATAATGGACTCCTAGTACCCGATGCCTTTTCACTGCTTGAATCTTGCTATAAAGGCAGATAAAACCATGCAATTACTGATTAATGACTCCATTAAAACAATCGGCAACTGAATCCTTCCTGAATTAAAAAACAGACTATTTGCAAATGACTGCACGCTTTCGCTTGTGGAAATTTCAGAGCTATAACCTATAATGACAGCAAAATAGAAGATTGAGAGCTCGTATGCCATTACCCACTTTTCGTGTTGCATTAACCGAAAACCAACAAATAACGCCGAAAGTCCATAAGCTTGTATTCAAGTTCGTGGAACCAAAGCACTTTACCTACGTTCCAGGGCAGTTCGTATCCTTTATCCTGCCACACGAAGGCGATAAGCCATTAAAACGCAGCTACTCCATCGCCAACCTTGAGCAAAGCCCCGAGAACACACAATACCTTGAGATTGTGGTAGCTTACGTTGAAGGCGGTAAGGCAACTGAATTCTTCTTTAATGCTGAGCCTGGGCTAGAGATTGATATTACCGGTCCATTTGGACTCTTATACCTCCCTGAAGAGTTGCCAAAAAGGGTATTTTTAGTAGGCACCGGAACAGGGGTTGCGCCCTATCGCTGTATGCTCAACCAGCTCAATAATTATCCAGACACAGAGTTTCATATTCTGTTTGGCGCTCAATATGAAGAAGACATGTTTTATCTGGACGATTTTAAGCATGCCGCTGAACAAGATAATATATTCTTCCATCGCTGTTTGAGTAGAGAAGAACCGTTACCATCCAATTGCTCAAAAGGCTACGTTCAGCACAAGTTAGAAAGCTTTGAACCCAATCCAGAAACAGATCTAGTCTATTTATGCGGTAACCCGAATATGGTTGATGACGTATTTAATCTTTTAAAAGACAAAGAATTTGGCGTAAAACAAGTAAAACGCGAAAAATACGTATTCAGTAAGTACTAATCGATATTAGAAATATCAGGACATTATTATGAATAAGACCTTTTTTTTGAATAAAACAGTATGCACATTATCATTTGCCATCGCATTAGCACTTGGCGGTTGCAGCAATGACTCAGACACAGTTGAAACACAGGCGATTAACGAGCAACAAGCTGAAGTTACTGGTGAAACAAAAACTCCAGGCACTGATCAGGATGCTGTTAAGGAAAGTACGGACTATAGCCGCTTTGACATTTATGCGCCTTTTACGCTAACCAGTGACCTTTCGCATTTATCCGATAACCAGAAGAAAATGATTAGCCTGCTGATTGACGCTGCGAAAATCATGGACAACCTTTTCTGGAAACAAGCTTACGGTGATAAAGAAGCACTGCTAGCCAAAATTGAAAATCCTAAGGCTAAACAGTTTGCCATCATTAACTACGGCCCTTGGGATCGCCTGGACGGTAACCAACCTTTTATTGAAGGTTACGAGGTTAAAAATAAAGGCGCACAATTTTACCCTGCTGATATGACTGTTGCTCAATTCGAAGCCTGGGAGCAGGAAGATAAAGACGGGCAATACTCACTGGTGCGTCGCGATGACAGTGGCAACCTAAAACTTGTCCCGTATTCGGTTGCCTATAAAGATCAGCTTGAAGAAGCCAGTCGTTTATTAAAAGGAGCCGCCTTGCTCGCTGAAAATGAAGGTTTCAAGAAATACCTGGAGCTGCGTGCTGACGCCTTATTAACCGATAACTATCAACCGTCTGATTTGGCCTGGATGGACATGAAAACCAACCCAGTTGAAGTTGTGATTGGCCCAATTGAAAACTACGAAGATCAGCTTTTTGGGTACAAAACCGCTTTTTCCGCTTATGTGCTAATCAAAGATTTAGAGTGGAGCGAACGTCTATCACGCTTTGCTGCTTTTCTACCTGAGCTACAAAAAGGCTTACCTGTTGAAGACAACTACAAACAAGAGATGCCAGGCACAGACAGCGACTTGAATGCATACGATGTAGTTTATTATGCGGGCGATAGTAATGCAGGCTCAAAAACTATTGCCATTAACTTACCCAATGACGAACAGGTACAGCTGGCGAAAGGTACGCGTCGCCTGCAGCTTAAAAATGCCATGCGCGCCAAGTTTGACAAAATTCTGGTACCCATCTCTGAACAGTTGATTGCGCCAGAACAGCGTAAGCATATTACTTTTGATGCTTTCTTCGCCAACACCATGTTCCACGAAGTTGCACATGGCCTCGGTATTAAAAACACCATTGATGGATCTAACACTGTCCGTGCCGCACTTAAAGATACCGCTTCAGCTCTGGAAGAAGGTAAAGCCGATATTCTTGGTCTCTACATGGTCAGCAAACTGTACGACAAAGGTGAAATTAAAGATGGCGAGTTGATGGACAACTACGTCACCTTCCTTGCCGGTATCTTCCGCTCCGTTCGCTTTGGTGCATCCAGTGCTCACGGGCGTGCCAATATGGTTCGCTTTAACTTCTTTAAAGAAGCTGGCGCCTTCAGCCGCGATCCGGAGACAGGTTTGTACAAGGTCAACTTTGACAAAATGACGGCAGCAATTGATGCCCTTTCCAATAAAATCCTGACCATCCAGGGCGATGGTGATTATGAAGCTGCCAAGCAACTGTTAGAACAGCAAGGCATTATTGATGACCAATTGGCGAGTGACCTGAAAATGCTGGAAGAAAAACAAATCCCTGTTGACGTTGTCTTTAAACAAGGGAAAGAAGTGCTAGGCCTCGACTAATACTTAATCCTTTAGCAGTTTTAAGGCGTCTACGGACGCCTTTTTCATATGTCACTATTTACTTCACCGCTAGGACTGCCTGTCACTCTCTGCTAAAATAGCGCATCGCATTAACTGACCAGGCTAACAAAGCATACCGCTTTTCTTTATGGCAACTTTTTCATTACTCGTTACCGCTAATCCCTACTCTTCTCAGGGGCAGTTTAGCGCTATTCAATTTGCCAGAACCTTGCTTGAACAAGGGCACCAGCTCATGCGCGTCTTCTTTTATGCGGATGGTGTACTAGTAGCTAGTCGTTTACACGCTCCTCCCGCTGATGAAATTAATTTAACCAAAGCCTGGGCCAAGTTGGCCATTGAAAAAGATATCGAACTTGTTGCTTGCGTTACCGCCGCCAATAAACGTGGAGTCGTCAACGCAACTGAGGCAGAGCGTAATGCCTTAACCGGTGACAATCTGGATCCAGCTTTTGAAATCAGTGGTCTCGGACAATTAACAGAAGCGATGCTGGAAAGTGATCGCCTCATTACATTTGGATGAATGCTATGAATAAATCCATTTGTATTGTATTTAACAAAGCACCCTACGGCTCACAAGCCGGCCGTGAGCTACTGGACATTGCTTTAATGGCAGCAGCTTTCGATATGCCCATAACAGCTGTTTTTGTTAAGCACGGTATTTATCAGTTATTAAAAGGACAAGAGCCGGATATTCTTAATATCAAAAATCACTCGGCCACTTTTAAAGCACTGCCATTGTATGGCATTGAAGAAGTGCTTGTTGAACAAGCAGCCATGCAACAATTCGCTCTAACTAAAGATGAGTTAATTGACATCGAAGATCTAAAAATGGTGGCAAGCGACCAAATAAAAACGACAATCTCGCAAAGCGATTTTGTTTTAACACTGTGAAGGTTGGTTTATGAAAAGCCTGTATATTATTAACCAGCCACAAAAACTTGATGAAGCATTACCTTACATCAGTGAGCATGACGGTATTTTGCTAATTGAAGATGCTGTTGTATTGGCTGCCGATGATACAAAACAGTTATCAGGTTTAAAACAGTATGTTTTAGAGGAAGATCTCATCGCTCGTGGATTACATGAAAAAGCTGAAAACGGATGGGAATTGGTCGACTACCCTAAATTCGTAAAATTGACACTAGAATACGACAAATCAGTTTCCTGGCTGTAAGGTTTAGTGATGAAAGACTTACTGGCAGAATTACCACGAGATAAACAGGGTTATTTAACCGAGCCAAGCCTTTGGAATGAAGACATTGCCAACGCCATTGCCAACGAAGAAGGCATTGAGCTGACCGATGACCACTGGCAGGTAGTATGGTACGTTCGCAAGTTCTACGAAGAGTTCAATACCAGCCCTTCGATTCGCCCATTAGTAAAGTATTTGGCGAAAGAGTGGTCACCGGAAAAAGGAACCAGTATCTATCTGCACATCCTGTTTCCCGAAGGCCCCGCTAAGCAGGCTACTAAAATTGCCGGATTACCCAAGCCCGCGCGCTGTATCTGACATCAACAAACAAGCTTAACCAGTTGATTTACCAATAGTTATTCAATTGTATCCATAATGTGTGAGGTGTTACAAATTTCACATTAAGCTTGTGTTAAGTTTGATTGTTTAGGATAGCAAGCAATAGTAAAATAACAGCCAATTTAGAAATGGCTATTTCTGACGTTAATAGCGTCTAAGCATAACAACCAAATATTGATAAGGTTAAGGTGAACCTATGAAACGCATCATTAATCAAGTGCTTGCAGTGTTGGTACTTATTGGATTGAGCTTTGCCGCAAATGCAAAAGTCGACCCGAAAGTACACTTAGAAGAAGTGACGAAACAAATCAGTAGCGAGATTCTTGAAAATAAAGACAGAATCAAAACTGATGCTGATTATGCTAAAGGGCTGATTGAAACTTATTTGCTTCCTGAAGTGGACACTGAGTACATGGCCAAGCGTATCTTAGGTCGTGAATACTGGACCGAGTCCACAGAAGAGCAGCGCCAGACCTTCATTGATCAGTTCATCAGTTTGTTACTTAACAGTTATGCCAAAGGCTTGGCTAACTACGAAGGTCAACCAATCACCTATGAAGACACCCAATACTCAACCAGTGGCAACACAGCCAATGTCCGTTCTGTGATTGTTCCTCAAGAAGGCGAGCCCATCCTGATTGATTATCGTCTTAAGTTGGGAGCTGACGACAAATGGTTGGTAACTGACGTCATTATTGAAGGTGTTAGCATGGCTAAAAGTTATGCCACTCAATATCGTGAAAGAATTGCTCAAATTGGTATTGAAGCAACCTTGAAAGAACTGGCCGAAGAAAACGAAAAAGCAAAAAATGCCACTGAAATTAGTGACGAGCAAGCAAACCAGAAATCTTAATAATCGAACATTGAAAAAAGGCCAGTTTTCAAGCTGGCCTTTTTTCTATTAGATGAACTAATTATTATAGTTTACTCAAAATATTTTCCGCAGAACTTTTTTCGAAGCCCTTCTCGTCAACTTCCAGCGCTTTTACAACGCCGTCATCAACAATCATGGCAAAACGTTTGCTGCGTACCCCCATCCCAAAGCCGGTAGCATCCATTTCGATACCCATTGCTTCGGTAAAGTCAGCATTGCCATCCGCCACCATCATAATGTCATCAGCATTTTGAGCTTTACCCCAGGCATCCATCACAAATACATCGTTGACCGACATACAGGCGATGGTATCAACGCCTTTAGACTTGATATCATCTGCTTGCGCCACGAAACCAGGTAAGTGCGCTTCACTACAGGTAGGGGTAAAAGCACCAGGCACAGCAAATAAAACGACTTTCTTGCCTGAGAAAATCTCATCGGTTGAGATATCCTGTGGCCCATCTTTGCTCATCACTTTCAGGGTTACGTTAGGTAAAGTATCACCTACTCCAATCATAGTTATCCTCTATATTTCTCTGTTATTTGAACTATTATCTTAACGCTATATTTATTTATAGGGCAAAGTTTATTAGAGTGCCAGTACACCACAGGAGAAAATTCATGAAACTATTATTCAGAAACCTCGCTCTGTTCACATTATCACTAGGCTTATCCGCCACAATGCTTACAACAAGCCTGCAAGCCGCCGACCGAGTGACTGGTAAAGACTTCGCCACACGCTCTGAAGTTATTGCGCAGCATGGTATGGCGGCAACCAGCCATCCTTTAGCGACCCAAATTGCTTTGGATGTCATGAAGCAAGGTGGCAATGCCATTGACGCGGCCATTGCAGCGAATGCTGCTCTGGGCTTAATGGAACCCACCGGTAGCGGCATTGGCGGCGACTTATACGCCATTGTCTGGAGCGCCAAGGACAAGAAGCTCCATGGCCTCAATGCTTCTGGACGCTCGCCTCTTGGCTTATCTTATAACGAGTTGAAAACTGAACTCGATCAATTAAATCGCCACGATCTTCCGCCCTACGGCATGTTACCCATATCAGTACCGGGCGCAGTTGATGGATGGTTTGAATTACACGATAAATTTGGCAAATTGCCAATGAAGCAAGTTCTAGCACCGGCGATTAGCTACGCTGAAAATGGATTTCCGGTTACTGAATTGATTGCTTACTACTGGAACCTGAGTGTTCCCCGCCTAAGCCCGCAACCCGGCGCTTTCGCTGAAAGCTTTACCATTGATGGCAAAGCTCCTCGTAAAGGCCAGATATTCAAGAACCCTGATTTGGCAAATACCTACCGCACTCTTGCTGCAAAAGGTCGTGATGCTTTCTATAAAGGTGAAATCGCGCGCAAGATTGATGCTTTCATGAAAGAAAATGGCGGCTACCTGCGTTACGAAGACTTTGCCAAGCACACTTCAGACTGGGTTGAGCCGTTAGGTGTTGATTACAAAGGCTACACCTTATGGGAGCTGCCACCCAATGGTCAGGGAATCGCTGCGTTGCAAATGCTGCAAATTCTTAAAAATTTCGATTTAAAAGCCATGGGCTTTAATAGCACGGAATCTTTGCACACACTGGTTGAGGCTAAAAAACTGGCTTTCGAAGATCGAGCCAAGTTCTATGCAGATACAGACTTTAGCGAGCAGCCCATTGATGAGCTGATATCAGAGGAATATGGCAAGCACAGGGCTGAGTTGATTGGTAAACGTGCGGCTCGCACGGTTCAAGCTGGCAACCCCAGACTTGAAGAAGGCGACACTATTTATCTGACCACAGCCGATAAAGACGGCAACATGGTGTCCCTGATTCAAAGTAACTATCGCGGCATGGGTTCTGGCGTAGTCACTCCGGGACTTGGCTTTGTGTTTCAGGATCGTGGCCAATTATTCTCCATGGATCCTAAGCACGCCAATGTGTATGAACCCGGTAAGCGCCCTTTCCACACCATCATTCCAGCCTTTATCACCAAAGACGGTAAACCCTTCATGAGTTATGGTGTGATGGGAGGAGCCATGCAGCCACAAGGACATGTACAAATCCTGATCAACATGGTGGATTATGGCATGAATGTTCAGGAAGCAGGCGATGCGCCACGTTGGCAGCATATGGGCTCAACAGAACCGACGGAAAGCCAGGCAGCTTATTTGAAAAATGGTGGCTATGTTGAGTTTGAATCAGGCGTACCACAAGAGGTGTTGCGTGACTTACAGCAACGTGGCCATGATGTTCGTTTTGGTAACGGTGGCTTTGGTGGTTACCAGGCCATTATGTGGGATAAAGAAGAAGGCGTTTATTATGGTGCTTCAGAGTCTCGTAAAGATGGACAAGCAGCTGGATATTAAACGACACATTGAGTCATCAGAAATAGCCTCTGGTAAATTACCAGAGGCTATTTTATTATTCCTATACTCCCTCTTCTGGCATCACAATCCATAAAACCAAATAAACAATGACTCCTGCAAAGGCAGTGAAAATAGTCAATATTGCATAGAGTAAGCGAGTTGGATTAGGCTCCCAGCCCAACCACTTGGCTAGCCCACCACAAACTCCTGCAATCACACGATCTTTAGTACGTTTAAGTTGTGCCATAGAACTCTCCTTATTACGTAACATCTACCATCACAGCATAGCAGTAGCTTCCTCTTTGACCAACAAGGAGTCTGTAAATCTTTGTGATAGTACCGGAATTGTTAAGCAAACAGGAAAAATGATTTGAAAGGTACTGAGAAGGAAAAGGCGAGCCGCTACAGACTGCTCAGTCATACAGTCATATAGCGACTCTGGGGTAGAACCTTACGTAAAACAAATTAAGAAAGGTCTTAGTTAGCTTTCCTTCAGCTATATACCGATTGTCCATCATGGCGAGTATTCAATAAGCAAATTTGAGTTGGCTTAAGCGAGAAATCAAGCCACTTATTAAATACTATCCCGAACCGTTAATGTTTTACTAACAGTGATAAACCGCCATTTGTCATTCCGCAACATCCCTTTACGTTATGACAGTGCAAACAACCGGTAGTGGAAAGCGAACGAAATGAATTCTACACAACACTCTCAGATATATCTACACTTGACTCCATATTCAAGCAAGTTCATATAGCCTAAGTGAATAAGCGGAAGGTTTAACAAATAATACTGTTGACAGAATCATCATAGCTAAATACGATTGAGTCATGAACAAGCGCATCCAACAGTTTTACTTTTATTTCTTTACTCTGAAATTTTCGGAGGAGTCTTGTTCGCATAGTTAAAAGTTAAAAAGTAAAACACAAAGAACAGCTGAAAAACCTCCCTCCAGGGAGGTTTTTTTTTGCCTACAGCATTTTAAGAGAGCACCATTTAAGAGACTAAGACATGAATAAACCAGAAGCAGATCTAAATCATCTTCGAGAGGCGATCGGTAATCTCGACTCAGAACTTCTCAATATATTTGCTCAGAGGCGTCAACTGAGCTTGCAAGTTGCCGCCTACAAGCTGGCAAATAAAGGTGAGATTAGAGATGAGAGTCAAGAAAAGAAATTACTTGCACGCCTTATTGATAAAGGGAAAGCGTATGGCATAGCCCCTAACACAACACTGACGCTATTCCACAGTATTATCGAAGACTCAGTAAGGAGTCAGTATGATTTTTTTCTACAGGAACAGCAGGAAAATCAAGTACAGACAACCCAGGTAGCCGTTCTTGGGGAACCGGAATCATACAGCCACATAGCCTTAAAGAATCACTTCTCAACAAAAAGGCAGCAGCTACGGACGGTTCATTGCCACTCCTTCATGCAAATCTTCAAGGAGGTAGACAATGGTTCCGTGGATTTGGGTATTGTGCCAATCGAAAATACTACCTCAGGAAACATTACCGAAATCTACGACCTGCTTGCAGAGCATCATCTTAAAATAGTCGGTGAAGAAAAACTAAAAGTTCGTCATTGCCTGGTAGGCACTGAACAATCTTCTATCGAAACGTTAAGAAATGTGTATTCACATCCTCAAGCGATTGCCCAATGCAAAAAGTTTTTCCTTGAGCATCCTCATATCGAGAGTCATTTCCGCAGTAGCTCCAGCTCAGCAATTAAGCTAGTGGCCGAATATCAGAATCCAAGCATTGGTGCCATTGCCAGCGAGCAAGCAGCCGAACAGTCTGGGTTAAAAGTTTTATCCTATGCTATCAACAACTACCAGGAGAACTACACTCGGTTCTTATTGATCGCAAAACAGGACATTCGAGTTCCATCCGCGATACCAGCCAAAACCACTTTAGCTCTGGAAACCGGACAGCAGCCGGGTGCCCTTCTCGACTGCTTGCAGATCCTGAAGAAGTATCAGATCAATATGAGTAAACTCGAATCGCGTCCAATCCCCACCCAACCTTGGCATGAACGCTTTTATATTGACCTGGAAGGCAATACGGACGATGACAATGTATCGAAAGCTCTGATGGAACTTGAAAAAACTGCCAACACATTACATTGCCTAGGTTGTTACGCGAAACATGATGTTGTCGCTACTAAGCTGGACACCTCGATTATTGAACACTCGGAGCAAAACAATGAACTCAGCTAACCCCATACCAATCAAACAGACTAAAGTTGAGAATGCCAATATTGAGCGACTTGATCTGCTGACACCACCACAGCAGCTCAAACATCATCTGCCGCTATCGGGACAGGCCAAACGTACGGTCGTAAACAGCCGTTCAACCATTCAGAAGATTTTAAACGGCCATGATAAAAGGCTCATGGTTATTAGTGGCCCCTGCTCTATTCACGACATCGACAGTGCAAAAGAATATGCCACAAGGCTGCATAAACTTCATCAGGAGTATAGCGATAAGCTTTTCATCATTATGCGAGTGTATTTTGAGAAACCGAGAACCAATATTGGCTGGAAAGGTTTGATAAATGATCCAGAATTGGATGGTAGCAATAATATTAACCTGGGCCTTCGTAAGGCTCGTTCACTTCTGCTATGGCTTGCAGAATTAGGGCTGCCCGTAGCCACTGAAGCGCTCGACCCCATCTCTCCACAATACATTTCCGATCTCATCAGTTGGTCAGCCATTGGTGCGCGTACCACCGAATCGCAGACTCACCGCGAAATGGCATCGGGGTTATCGATGCCAGTCGGCTTTAAGAACAGCACCGACGGTTCGCTTGATTCAGCTGTCAATGCCATTCTGGCTGCATCATCGCCGCACAGTTTTATTGGTATAGACAACAGTGGTCAAACCGCCCTGCTTCATACGCGAGGAAACCCTGACTGCCATATCATTTTACGGGGCGGAACTCAGCCGAACTATGATCAACAAAGCATTGCTAACTGTATTAACAAGTTGCAGCAAAAAAAACTTAATACAGCGGTTATTATCGATTGTAGTCACGGCAACTCGAACAAGGATCATAACAATCAGCCCAAGGTCATGCAGGATGTGGTTAAACAAATCATAGCGGGCAACCACCACATTAAAGGCGTCATGTTGGAGAGTCATTTAAGAGAAGGAAATCAGTCGCTCGGCACTAATCTAACCTATGGACAATCGATTACGGATAGCTGCATTAGTTGGGAAGTCACAGAGAAACTGTTAAAAGATACCTTTGAAAGCTTGAATTAGATTTGCGGTTTCTTGCGCATCGATTTCTTTTGCCCATGTTGCGTTTTTTTATCGAGACGTCGTTGTTTTGCAGCTTTGGATGGCTTGGTTTTGATGCGCTTTTTCTTGGGCTTGGCAACCGACTGAATTAAAACGCGTAAACGCGACAGGGCATCATCACGATTTCGCTCTTGGGTACGATGTTTTTGTGCTTTGATCACCACCACTCCATCTTGAGTAATGCGGTTGTCATTGAGCGCTAACAATTCAGTCTTGTAAAACTCAGGTAATGAGGATGCGTTAATATCAAAACGTAAATGAATCGCACTAGCAACTTTATTAACGTTTTGACCACCCGCGCCTTGCGCACGGATGGCGGTTAACTCTATTTCAGAATCAGCAAGAACAACATTGTTTGAAATGACCAAAGGCATAACTTAACGCTTGGCCTTTTGCTTTTGCGCTTGTTTCTGCAGATCTTTCATACGCTTTTTCTGTTGGCGGCGCTGTGCAATTGCAGTAAGCACGTCAGAACCAATATGCTCTTCACCGCGCGCTTTTGCCAGTTGCACCTGACGTTCACGCTCTGCATAACGCTGGCGTTGTTCGGGAGTTTGCTGATCAAAACAATGAGGACAACTCACGCCTTTCTCGTATTTCTCGTGTTGCATTTCTTCTGCAGTAATCGGCATACGACAGGCATGGCACTGGTCATACTGACCTTTCTTCAGGTCATGATCCACAGCAACTCGATTATCAAAAACAAAGCACTCGCCTTCCCATAGAGTATCATCTTTCGGTACTTCCTCGAGGTACTTCAAGATACCGCCTTCCAGATGGAAAACATTTTCAAAGCCCTGCTCTTTTAAATAGGCAGTCGACTTTTCGCAGCGAATACCGCCAGTACAGAACATGGCCACTTTTTTATGCTTACTGGGATCGAGATTTTGTTTAACGTACTCAGGGAACTCGCGGAAAGTTTCTGTGTTTGGGTTAAGTGCGCCTTTGAATGTGCCAATCTGAACTTCGTAATCATTACGAGTATCCACCAGCACCACCTCAGGATCAGATATCAAAGCATTCCAATCTTTTGGTTTCACATAAGTCCCCACCACACGCTTCGGATCAATGCCCTCAACGCCCATGGTCACGATTTCTTCCTTCAGTTTGACCTTGGTGCGGTAGAAGGGCATCTCTTCATCATAGGACTCTTTATGGTCAATATCAGCCAGACGCTCGTCATGCTTGAACCAGGCCAGAAGAGCATCAATCGCCTGACGTGTTCCCGCCACAGTACCGTTGATACCCTCTTTCGCCAATAGCAAAGTACCTTTGATCTCATTCTTAAGCATCACATCCAGCAATGGCTGACGGATAGCCTCGAAATCATCAAGGGAGATAAACTTATACATGGCGCAAACGACAATCGGATGCGTCGTTTCGTTATAAACAGAAGATGATGTAGACACAGCAGACGATTCTGCTGAAACAGATTTGGTTTGACTCATTGTTACCTCTCGCTCGCTGGAACGTAAAACCAGTGCAAAATTCTGGCGCGATTGTAACGGTTTTTGAAAGCGATGTGTAGGGTTTGTGGTTACTTTTTAGCCAAGTTAATAGTCACGCTCCCAACTATATAAGCCATTTAAGGGTTCTTTCAGCTTAGCCTTTCCGACTCATTCTTCCCATGCGAACACTTCTTCAATCCCAACACCAAACACATTGGCAATCTTAAATGCTGTTTCAAGAGATGGAGAGTACCGCCTTTGCTCTATTGCAGCTATCGTTTGTCGAGTAACTCCAACGGCATCACCGAGCTCTGCTTGAGTCAAGCCGGAAGCTTGTTCTCGTAACTCCCGGACTTTATTGACGATAGGTAATTGCTTTGCCATTAGTGAATAACCGAGCGAAAATAAAATATTTGTGCGACATACTCAAATAACTGACTCAAAATGAGGCTGCCAAAAACGGTATAAAACAGCAGATGTCCGTTATAGGTGAATAAGTAAATCCCTAATGAGCTTACAACACAAAAGGCAAGTACAAAGCTGGATGCTGCGCCTGCTCGAGCAAATATTAATTTTTCACGCTCATCGTTGCCACTGCTAGCATCTTTCGGAGAAAGTACAGCCAAAAGTATATGACCAATGACTGCAATGATGACCAGTATCACTGTATAAGCTATTAAGCTCGGAAATATAGGCGGTACAAGTTGTCCAATCTCTTTCGAGATTAGAATAACAGAATAGGTATATAAGATCGTTGCAATTACCAAAGCCAAAAGCATTAACCAGGCTGATTTTTCTTTAAATGACATATCACCACCCAATGTTAAAAATATTTAACATTTATGGTAGAGCTAATTTTTCGACATGTCAAATATTTTTAACATTGCTCATGATAGATATCAGACAGATGATTGTCTCAACACCACACCTTATGCCCATGTTGTTTAAGCCACTGCTCTGACTCTCGGTAATCAGTACAATTGGCTTCAACCAGTTGCCAGAAGTGGCTGGAGTGATTCATGTATTTCAGATGGCACAGTTCGTGGATAATTAAATAATCTTGCACGGAGATCGGAGCCATCATCAAAAGCGGGTTAAATTGTAATACACCTTTGGCGGTACAGTGCCCCCACTTGGTTTTGGTCTTACGGAATCGAACGCCTTGGACTTTGTCATCCAAACCCATGGCTGAAGCGATTTGCCAGACTCTAGGTTCGAAGCTTTCTTTAGCTTGCTGCAGCAACCATTTCTGAAGTTGTTTTTTAAGATAGTCTTCTTCAAGTTGGCGAGCTTGAATATAAAGCATATCGCTCTCTACCCTAACCTGATTTTTTCCACGCGAAAGGCTAAGCCTATATTCTTTGCCACAAAACAAAATGGCTCCACCCTCTTCAAGCTTTAAGCGCTCGCTGTTCTTTTGCTGTTGGAGTTTTAGCTTTTTTAAAATCCAGGGCTTTTTGAGTTCTACAAATTCGTCAATCCAGTTTTGTGGTGCTTTTAAGGGTGCACGCACTTCAACACCTTCGTCACGTATATAGATGACCAGGGTTTTACGCTTGCTACGCGTGATGGTTAGCTTAAAGGCTTGGTGTTGCATTGATAATGGTTTATGACCTATGGCTTATAGTTTTATATTACTTTTAGGCGGAATCTCATTAACTATTAACTTACCCGATGCCAATAGTTTTTTCTGTTCTCTGGTCAGCCGCTTAACTTTAATTTCTGCTTTAAGCGCTTCAGATTTACTTTCAAATTCGGTGTGGTAAATCATGGTCAACGGCTGTCGGCCACGCAAGTACTTGGCGCATTTCGGGCCATTGGATTGGTGTTCTTCAAAGCGACGATGCAGATCATTAGTGATACCTGTGTATAAGGTGTCATCACCGCAACGTAAAATATACAAATGCCAGTTCATTAGATTGATTTACTCATTATTTATTCTTTACTTACTCTTTATACAGGCGACCAGCGCGAATCAGGCGTGGTTTAAAATAAGGATTATCCATAGTGGTAATTGAAACGGTTTTGCCGCTCGAAGGAGCGTGAACGAACTGCTTATTGCCGATATAGATGCCGACATGCGATGGTTTGCCATTGATACGGTAAAACAATAAGTCACCAGGCTCCAGTTCATCCAAGGTTACCGTTTTTGAAGCTTGTAACTGATCCCTCGAAGTTCGCGGCACATAATCACCGACCTGGGTATGGGTAAAATAGACCAGTCCGCTGCAATCAAAGCCCTGCTGAGGCGTTGAACCACCATAACGATAGCGTTTGCCCAGCATCGATTGAGCCATTCTGGCAATATTCTCACCTTTGGTGGAGCCTTGCTCATCAGTTTTTACTTCACTGGACTGTCGTGTATCTTTAGCCACTCGCTCAGGCGAACTGGAGCAAGCCCCAAGCCATAGGCCCGAGACAGTAATCAGAATTAATAGTAAGTGTCTTTTATGCATTGCTCTACCCTAGCAGATGAAATCTGAACTTACCCTAAACCAGCGCACATTCATTCTATGCCCTCGCTAACACAAAGATATAACCTTATATCATAAGTTTGGCAACTCTAATGTCGGCTCTTGCAGCTCTGCAAACTGGCTACGCAAATCAAGAATTTGCTCTTCCCAGTAGCGAATCGAATCAAACCAGGGAAAAGCCTGCTGAAATGCAGGATCGCTCCAGCGCTTTGCCAGCCACGCACTATGATAAAACATGCGTAGGGTTCTTAATGGCTCGATTAATTTTAGCTGCTTTACTGGAAACTTTTGAAACTCTTCATAACCCTCGATTATTTCTGCTATCTGCGATAGCTTTTGTGGTCGCTCACCGGACAATAACATCCATAAATCCTGCACCGCTGGCGCCATCCTCGAATCATCAAAATCCACAAAGTGCGGATTGTCATCACGCCATAAAATATTACCAATATGGCAATCGCCATGAGTCCGAATATAGTCAAGCTCCCCAACTTCCTGCCACTGCCGGTTAACTTCTTTCAGTATATCTTCAGCTAGAGTTCGATAAGGCAGATGGTACTCACGAGGTACTGCATGCTCCATCAGATATTCAAAGCTTTGCTGGCCAAAAGTTTCTACAGTTAAGCTGGGGCGAAACTGATAAGGCTTGATCTCACCCAAGGCGTGAATGCGCCCTATAAATCGGCCCAAAGTAAACAAGCTATCCAGATCATCTAGTTCCGGTGCATGGCCACCTTTGCGCGGATACAGAGCATAATAGAAGCCGTCATACTCAAACAGAGTTTTGCTGTGCAGTGACAATGGCGCAACGACCGGTAACTCAGATTCTGCAAGTTCGGTGGTAAACTCATGCTCTTCTAGAATTTGTTCTTGCGTCCATCTTTCTGGACGATAAAACTTAGCAATGATCGGCTGCTGCTCTTCAATACCGATTTGATAGACTCGATTTTCATAGCTGTTCAAAGTTAATATTCGGCCATCACTATAAAACCCCAGGGCTTCAATCGCATCAAGAATGAAATCTGGGGTCAGCTTATTAAAAGGGTGTGCTTGCGACTGCTCGCTCATAAAAAGTTAGCCTTAATCATCGCCGCCCTTATTTTTCTTGGCGTCTTTCTTAGAGTCTTGCTCAGAATCATTTTTATCTTTATTGCCATTCTTATCTTTCATGAGATCGGCTTTGTCTGGCGTGACGACAGATTTATCCGTTCCCATTGATGCAGTTAGCACTTTCTTCATGGCATCGCTGGGTGACATATCCAGATCTTTGCACTTTGACTTTGGCATGAAGAATGTGAAGCCACCAATTTGATAGCTCATGGGCACATAAACAGCAACCAACTCATCACGCTCTCCCAAGCTAACATCACTGGCGGTAACAAACCCAATCACCTCGACACCCTCGCTCACTTCGCACAAAACTGCCTGCTTCAAGTCTTCGTCTTTATCGGGGGACAGGAAACGCATGATCTCATTAAAAGCGTTGTAGATGGTGTTAACAAAAGGAATGCGTTCCATTAACTTATTAAGCCCTGATAGAATCAACTGCCCCAGATAAAACTTAATCAAAAGCCCTAAGCCAAATATCAGTAGCAGGCCTAAAATCAAACCCAATCCCGGCCAATAAGCATCTTCAGAAATAACCAGCAACAAAATCTCACGCAGATAGGTTTCAAGCGTACCTAGCAACCAACCAATCAGGGCAATGGTTAGCAAAATAGGCAGAATTGCAATCAATCCCTGCAGGAAAATTGCACTAATATCTTTCATACCACCAATTTTCATTTATTCATTATTCCATTCGAGAAAACATGGCAAAACAATAGCATACTTACTGCATAGCGACTATGAATGGTTTGGGGGAGATTTGTAGGCTGAATGCACCTGATAGTAGTCTAACAAGTGATCAATTTCTTTGGCCTCGTAACGAAGCGCCTTATCAATTGCCTCCCGAAAAGCTGGTTCAACAATGTCATGATATGAATAGGTCAACACAGGGTTAAAGCCGCGGGATAATTTATGCTCGCCCTGCGCGCCCGGCTCAAAAACCTCAAGACCCTGCCCAATGGCATAGTCTACCCCTTGGTAATAGCAGGTTTCAAAGTGCAGATATTCTTCATCAACCAAAGAACCCCAATAGCGACCATAAAGGTGTGTCTTAGAACGAATGAAATAAGCCCCGGCCAGTCGTTGATTGTCTTTCCTGGCAAACAACAATAACACCTGATCGCCCATGCTCTTTGCCAATAGCGGGAAAAACTCGGGCGTTAACTGCGACCAACTGCCCTTCTCATCAAAGGTCTTCTTATACATCTCGTAAAACAGCTGCCAATCAGCATCAGTCGCCTGGGTTCCTGACAACCACTCAAAGCTCCAGCCACGACTATTAACCTGACGTCGTTCACGCAGAATATTCTTACGTTTTTTAGCTTTGAGGTTCGATAGAAAGTCATCAAAAGAGGCGTACCCCTGATTCATCCAGTGAAACTGAATATCGCGACGTGATAATAAAGGACTATTAGACAGCAGCTCAACGCCATCTCGATCCAGAAAGTTGATATGCCATGAACTGATGTGGTTCTGTTTTAGCCACTCAGATACGGTATTGATAATCGCAAGTTGCTGCTCTGTACTAAGCCCCTTGTGCAACAATCTAGGGCCTGTGATGGGCGATAAAGGTGATGCAGTCAAAGCTTTAGGATAATACTCAAGTCCATGCCGCTGGTAAGCATTGGCCCACGCCCAGTCAAAGACGAATTCTCCAAAGGAGTGGCCTTTAATATAAAGCGGCATAAAAGCCACAAGCTGGTCATTGTAATAGGCGACAAGGTGCATAGGCTTCCAGCCCTTCTCCGCTGTGACTGAGCCACTTTCCTCCAACGCCTGCAAAAAGCTGTAATCAATAAAAGGATTGGTTTCACCGGCCTTAACCCCCAAAGCCAGCCATTGAGCACTGGAAATCGAAGTTAGCGACTCAATAAAGGTGATGCTTAAGCCATCTGTAGTAGCGCTATCGGAGTTTTGGATTGGGGATCGATTCAAGAGTAGACAGCCTTTAATAAGATAAGATTAAAGCTATCATGAAACGTTAAGCAAAAAAAAGCCCACTCAAAAGCATAAGTGGGCTAAACTTGGGGGTAAGTTTTAAATCAAAACAATCTATAGGGGTGCCCCTTAAGACGCCAAAAGGGGCGAATCATCAGAATTCATTATAAATTCTGACAAGACTCATAATTTATAGTAATGCAATGACTAACATTGAAACAACAAGTGCTGCAATTACTAGCTCTAATGCACCTTCAGTAATCTCGTTCATGTCTATCTCCTTCAGTTAATGACTCTATGTCTCTGTTACGGAGTGAATTCTACTCCTGTTATGTGACATTTTTAAGACAAATTCGCTGGATATTTTTTAGGGGTAAGCATTAGTTTTTTTTATAATAAAAGTCATTTCTGCAATATGAGATTAGCTTCATATTTCGTTAATTCGGTTAAGTTACTCTAATCCTTATAAAAAAGGCGAAAGCATAAATGACATTTTTGTTGGAGGCTAAGCGATCATTGATCAGTAGTTAGTGAAAGCTTGCTAAGCTGTTGATTCAAAAGTGTTAACTGGTTGTATTTTTCCCTCATATTGACAGCGAAAATTTTGGCCGGGCAATAAGCTAGCCCTACAAAAAAGCCACCCGAAGGTGGCTTTTAGAGACTTGTATGATTAGTCCGTTTGATTTAATCGATCAAACCACGACTTTTCAGCAAGTACTTTGGATCGGCTTCTTTACCACGGAATTTCTTATACAACTCCAATGGGTCTTCGGTACCACCCTTCGATAAGATATATTTGACGAATTTATCAGCCGTCTCTTTATCGAAAATACCGTTTTCTCGGAATGCCTGATAAGCATCGGCACCAAAGATTTCTGACCAGATATAGCTGTAATAACCCGCTGAATAGCCTCCAGAAAAGATGTGTGAGAAATACGTTGTGCGGTAACGGGGAGCAATCTCAGGGATTAGTCCAACCTCATCGAGAACCGCCTTCTCAAACGCATCAGCATCTTTGACTACGGTGCCGACTTCCTGAGTATGCCAAGCTAAATCCAACAGAGTAGCAGCCATATATTCAGTGGTTGCAAAACCCTGGTTAAACTGGGCAGCAGCCTGGATTTTGTCAATCATTTCCTGAGGAATAACTTCACCAGTTTTGTAATGCTTAGCAAATTGACCCAATACTTCTGGTTCCAGCATCCAGTTCTCAAGCACTTGTGATGGGAACTCCACAAAGTCGCGAGGTACAGAGGTACCGGTTTGTGATGGATAAACACCGTCAGAAAGCAAACCGTGAGTTGCATGACCAAACTCATGGAATAAAGTACTCGCCTGGTCGAAAGTTAATAATGTTGGCTCATCACCGACTGGACGAGGAAAGTTTAGGACATTAACGATAATCGGTTTAACGAACTCACCCTCTTCAGTTACAAACTGCTTGCGATAAGAGTTCATCCAAGCACCACCACGTTTGCTGTCGCGAACATAGAAGTCAGCAAGGTAAATACCAATCAGCTCGCCCTTTTCGTCAGTCACTTCGAAAGTACGGACATCTTCATGATATTTAGGCAAGTCGAAGCGCTCTTTGAAGTTCATACCAAATAGGCGGTTTGCCGTATAGAAAACACCTTCTAAAGTACTATCCAACGAGAAGTAAGGCTTAATTTCAGCATCATTGAGCGAATACTTAGATTTGCGGATTTTCTCCGCATAGTGACGCCAATCATGAGCTGCAAAAGTAAAGTCTCCGCCTTCTTCATTAATCACGTCCTGCATGGCAGCTACTTCAGCTTTCGCCTGCTTGATGGCCGCTGGCCACACTTTATCTAACAATTCAGAAACGTTTTCAGCATTCTTAGCAGTACGCTCCTCAAGCACAAAGTCAGCGTGTGACTTATAGCCCATCAAATCGGCTTTTTCTGCTCTAAGCGCAGCTAACTCAATGGCGATTTTCTTGTTGTCATATTCATTATCGTTATCACCGCGATGAGTATAGGCGTAATATACTTTCTCTCGAAGGTCGCGCTTGGTGGAATTAACCAGGAAAGGATCTTTACTTGTGCGATGAGTCGTAATCACCCATTTTCCTTTATGCCCACGCTCTTCAGCTGTTTTTGCCGACGCATCAATAAACCATTGAGGTAAACCGGCCAAATCTTCTTCTTTATCAATCACCAGCTCCCAGTTATTGGTTTCAGCCAGAACATTTTCCGCGAACTGTAATGACAACTGAGTTTCTTTCTTATTCAACTCACGCAACTTTTGCTTTTGCTCATCGTTAAGCTCAGCACCACCACGCACAAATGTTTTATAGCTGTCTTCCAGTAAGCGCATTTGATCGGGACGCAAGCCCAGCTCATCTTTCTTAGCATAGATAGCTGATACGCGTTTAAATAAGTTCTCGTTTAAATTAACATCATCGCGAAGCGAAGAAAGTTGAGGACCAATCTCCTTCGAAATAGCCTGCAATGTTGGGTTGGTATGAGCAGACGTCAGATTATAAAAAACATTAGTGACTTTATTTAACAGCTTGCCATTATATTCCATTGCCTCAATCGTATTCTCAAAAGTCGGCTCTGCTGAGTTATTAGCAATCTCATCCACTTCCACACGTACTTCAGCGATAGCACGCTCAAAAGCAGGTTTGAAGTGTTCATCTTTGATTTGCTCAAAGGGTGGCATGCCGTAAGGCGTATCCCACGCTTCAAAAAATGGATTCGCCGCGGTGGCATTATTCTGGGTATCCGTACCGTTAGCCCCATCTACTGACTCTATAGACTGAGCTTTTTCCGAATCAGCAGGGCTTTGTTTTTCCGAACTGTCGTTCGAACACCCTGCTGCAATGAACGCAGACATTACGGCTGCGGCTACGGTTAGTTTCTTCATCATATATACCTTAATCAATTATTACCTTGATGCTACTTTGCTTAAAAAATAGTGACTTAATATTCACTTTTCCCCAATGCGCACCTGTAAACAAGCACGCCAAAATCCTACATAACTCATCGTTTATACGGACTCTGCAACTAATAGGCAAGGCACGCCAACCGCTAATATGTAACAAATCTCAACAAATTAAATGGTTGAGCTCAATTTATCCCCGCTTGCTGCCCAGCTACATTCTGTTAATACTCAGTTAAGCTATTGATATGCTATGCTTTGCGATCATCAGCCAAAAAAATAAAACACTATGCGAATTGGGGTACTTTTTCTGTTCCTGGCCATATCCAGCACTGGTCTGGCGAAGGATTCAGCGCCGCTTTACCAATGCCAGGACGCCATCAAGTCACGTCCACACACCGAGGCTCTCAGCATCTGCTTGCAATCGTTGGAAGCTCAGGAAGGTAAAAACTCTGCAGTAACGACACAGCTCTGGCTTGAATTAGCCGATTTGTACTCGCAACAAGGCCATTACGGTGATGCTGATTACTATTTAGCCAAAATTAAGCAAAGTGAATTCTTTCTGAGCAACACTGAAACCCAATATCGCTGGTATCGAATGGTCGGCCTCAGGCTCTTACATCAAGAGGATTACGAACAGGCAAAAATAAAATTAGAGCAGGCTAACACCATTGCACAGCGAGAACAGAACATCGAATGGCTAGCTAAAAGCAGTAATGATTTAGGACTTATTCATCACAAACTTCTCAAATATAAAAGTGCTCTTCTCTATTACAAAGAAAGCCTTAAACATAAGGAATTGATTGGCAATCTCTATTATGTCGGCACCACACTTAATAATCTTGGCTTGTTGAATAAAGATATGGGGGATATCGAACAGTCGATCAACTATTACGAACAGGCACTACAAACCTATTTGGATTACACTCAGCTTGATGACTTTGATGTTCGCGTCATGTCGAATATTTCCCACCTCTACGAAGATCTTGCAGTGGTGTATGCCCTCAGCGGTAACAATGAAAAACAAAACCAATACATAGACAAAATTATTGCCACTTTCTCAACCAAGCTTTCAGACAATGAAAAAGTAAGGGCTCTCAAAAACCTTGCTCTGGTCCATACCAATCAAAAGCAAAGCACCGAAGCGCGCAAATTTATAGCTGAAGCACGAAAATTCGCCGGAGATGACTCAAACTACCTTGATGAAATTTACTACATTGAAGCCTATATCAGCTACTTAGAGGAGAACTATGAGCAAGCCATATCGCTAGCCAATACTGCTATAAGCCATACCAAAGCACATAGTGAACCGCGAGTGCTAAGTAACTCTTATCAGCTGTTGTACACTATCTTCGAGCAGCAGGGTCAATATGAAAAAGCCTTCGATCACCTGAATAAATATTATCAATACAAAGAACAGGAATTGCAGGCGCAATACCAAACAGATCATCAGTTAATCATCCAGCAAATTGCCAAGGAGCAACTGGAGCGGCAACTGGTCACCGAACAACTGGCTAATGAAAAGCAGAGTAATCGAATCCGCTCCCTTTCTAATCTGATCCTCGGTTCTTTAATCATTCTATTAGTGCTAGCTTTTCTGTTAATTTTTCTTGGCTACCGCAAGCGTAAAGAAAAGCAGGCATTACTGGCTTCCATTAAATCGCACAAAGAAAAATTGCTACTACTGGAATCAGAAGCACTACAAGATAAAGATAGCACAGAAGAAAGGAGGACAATCGAAGAAGGCTCAGATGCAGAAGCTCGCACCGATGAGCAGTTCAGACAGTCCTTGGTAGAGCTGCTGATAGAAACCGTTAATTTGTGGGAAAAAGCAACTCAGCTGGATCGAATTGAACTCGCGGAAAAAAGCCGTATCTGGCGCGTATCCATTGATGAAGGACGATTAAGAACACGTTCACTGGATAAGTACCTTAATATTCAGAAAATACCGCAAAATCCACGCTGGCGAAACGTGGTCAAAACCAGCCACTACGTCTTGGCAGAATGCGACCTGCTTCCAACTGACCGAGCCTTACTAGAGGATAAACTTGAACAGGTTATGTCTCTTATTAAAGCCCGGTCTATGGAGCAAAGCTAAATTTTAGAAGCTGCTACGAACTTTTACCGGCTCTGCCTCATAGATTTCATAAACACAGTCAAAGCTCAGGCCCTGGGTAAAGTCATAATTTTCATGATGGCCATCAGCCGCCTCTAGATTATTCACAAAACTGGCAGGTGCAGTAAAACGAGGTAACAACCCTTGTGGGTATTGACTGGCATGCAACGAAGCATAAGCATTACAGGTATTAGTGCCAATCATTGCAGCCTGATAAAAATGGTCAACCTGGCCACAAGTCTTTTGCTGCGCTAACCTTTCACTTTGTATTTCACAGCTCTCCTCCAATTCGGCACCTTTTTTGTATACCAGCCAAGCTTTGTAATCAAAAAACTGGGCGTAATTTGAGTACTGATGATTGAGCTGGGCTTCACTAAAGTTGAAACTCGTGGCCACAGCCACATTGGTTTGTGTATTTAAGGCATCAATCGGCAATTCATGAGCTTTTAAAGGTGAAAATAAGGCTAGGCTTGTCATAGCAAAGCATAATTTTTTCATAATCTGGGAGACTCCAATCATTTGTTTTACTTTTCAACCTACAATGTAAGCACCTCAACAGAAAATAACCAGCTTTATATAGGGTAAAAATGGGTAAACAACAATAAAAACAATGGGTTACTCATCAATGGCTGTTCTATGACAAAGGTTGCAAGCGTAGCTTTACAGCCTGTGCCCCCGGCTCACTCATAAAAAATAAGCAGAGAATAATGTCGGCAATGCGCACGGCTGTACACTTTTCATACAGCAAGCGTGTTAAAATGTCTTCAGGTAAGACTCGATAAGGAGGTTTTTATGTCACGCTTACTCTACCGCTGCGACAATCTCGCAGAAATTGAAAACACCTACAAGGATCTCCGCGACGCAGGCGTCGAAGATGCCCACCTGCATGTCATAGCCAAGCAAGATGGACGCCTACTCAGGCGTGGTTTAAATGCTGCCAATACCTGGTACAAAACCGATATATTGAATGGCTGGAGTCAAGGTGTTCGTTATGGCTTGGCGGCCGGTATTCTCGCCAGCTTATTGTTCGCGGCATCTGAAGTCTTTAGTGGTTACTATGGCTTTGTTGGAATCCTCTTCACGCTAATAATATTCACTGCTTTTGGAACATGGTTAGGTGGCTTTATCGGTCTACAAACCAAGAATCATGCTTTAAAAGACTTCTTCCACTTTGTTGATGAAGGTGAGTATCTTCTGCTGATTGACTTGAGTGCGGCTGAGGCAAAGCACATTAAAGCCGTGCTACATTATCACCCAAGTCTCAAGCTGGTAAGTGATGAGGTCGAAACCACCATCCCAATGCACATTATGGAACGTATGCATTAACGCCATCAATTAAGCACTGCGTTCCAATTCCCCCCTGAAAGAGGCATAATAGCGCCTTTTTCAGGGAGCCATTGCCATGAGCATTCTTAATACCCTAACTGAGCGCGCCAATAATCAATGTGAATTATGCGGCTCTAGCGACAACCTATCTGTTTATGAAGTCCCCCCAGCAGAAGCAAACTCAGACAAATGCATTTTAGTTTGTGCAACTTGCGCCAGTCAGCTCGAAACTCCCGAATCAATTGATGTGAACCATTGGCGCTGCCTGAACGACTCGATGTGGAGTCAGGTTCCAGCCGTTCAGGTCGTGTCCTGGAGAATGCTCAAAAAGCTGGCCAGCATGGGCGAAACCTGGGCACAGGATCAGCTGGATATGATGTACATGGAAGATGAGACACGCGAATGGGCTGAAATGACCCTGGCCGATGACTCGCGCGAACCCACATTGGACAGCAATGGCACGCCATTACAAGCTGGTGATAATGTGGTTTTAATTAAAGACTTAGACGTTAAAGGCGGAGGCTTTACCGCCAAAAGAGGCACCGCAGTACGCGGCATTTCCTTAAGCGACAACCCTCTGCATATTGAAGGACGCGTTAACGGGCAAAGAATTGTTATCATTGCAGCCTATGTCAAGAAGTCGTAACTGATAAATACTCGATTGAAGGTAGCACCGGGTATAGGATGGGTTAGGCAATAGCCGTAACCCATCAAATCAGCAATATGACTTCTCAACACCACTCTAATTTCTGACCTTACGCTTTTGCCTGCACCATCCCCAAAACCAGACACCGGTGGCCGATAGCACAATCAAAGCCAATCCACTGAGGAAAATCAGCGTTAAATAGGTATTCCCCCCAATATTAGCAATATGAAGCGGATACACTTTTTGCGCCAGTCGATAACCGAGAGTTTGTTCACGAACATTGGTCCACTCGGTAATTTGATGAGTATCGGGATCAAATGCGATCCGCGTTCTACCATTCTTATGCCATTCCTCTGGCTGCGCCATTCTCATGCTATTAGAAGCCCAGGAGATAAGCTTCGGTTGCGCGTCAGGCATCACCTGCCGCGCTGCTGCAAAACGCTCTTGCCAGCTAGAGCTATTGAGCTTCGGTACCGTAATGGCAGACCTTTGCTGCCCTTCCTGCGGAAACAATGTTTTCAGCGTTAAACCAACAGCTCCGCTATACATCATGGCAGTGCCAGTTGCCACAGCAATGACAATGGGCACAAATAATATCACGCCAATTGTTCGATGGGACTGCCACAGAGTCTGCCCCCACTGCTTCTGACCAGGCTTTGACAAGCGAACCGAAAAGTCTTTCTTGCTCCACTGCTTGCGCGGCCACCACTTTATGAGTCCAGAAAAAATCAGCAACAGACAGCCTATCCCAAAAATTCCCTGAAGTTCCTCGCCCAATTCATGCAGGAGTAGATGATGATGAAATTCAACCATCCACTCGATCCAGTCGGACATAGCGGGACGCGAAAGCAGTAGCTCACCTTCGGCTGAGTAATAATGATGAGTGCCATGGCCGTCAACGGTTTCTATCCACGGATGATATTCAGAAGGCAGGAAAGCATAGTTGGCAGAATGCTGATCAAAAACTCTGGCCGCCTGTTCCTGAGAAGGAATAACAGACAAGTTCAATGGCGAGTAGGTTAGCTGCAACAGCTCCGTTTTAAAAAGCAGCAAACTCCCGGTTAAGGCAATCAATAAAAGCCAAAGGCTGAGCACAAGGCCCAGCCATTTGTGTAGGATGGTAATGATTCGTCTAAATCGCATAATGGTTATCGGTTACGCTTTAGCGAATCGCTGCTTACTTTATGGATTACCATTAAGACACTTACCATTAAGACACTTACCATTGAGACGGTTACCACTGAGACTATTACCACTGGTTGCGCCAATTCACGCTTATCGTGCGACCGCGACCGGTAAAGTTACGCGCATCGTTACCCGCGGTTTGTGCGTAGTAGGTAAAGTAATACTCATCCAGCAAGTTCTCAACACCGATAGTAAACTCACCAATATTTTGCGTGGCAATATTCATGGTGAAATCGAATGTGTCATAACCTTCAAAGTTATTGATAGCTTGTGCACCTGAGTAAATATTGCGGTCAAACAACTGGTTCCACTGTAAACGGGTATTGATGTCACCACTCCAATATTGAGTCCAGTAAAGATTCAAACGACGCGGCGTCATGTTGCTGCCACCTAATGGTGTATCTACCTGGCCATCATCATCGCTATCAAAATCACCTTCGGTATCGGCATACATCAAACCAAACGTCGTGTCGTTATTGACTGCATAACGTGTATCCAGCTCAAAACCTGAAATCTCGGTCTTTTCACGGTTAACAATAAAAATACCATCTGAATTAGGTGATAATCTCGCACCTAAATCAGAATTGGATTCAAAGTAACTGGCTGACACAGACAAGGCGTCATCGCGATACTCAACACCAATCTCATTATTATCAGTGACCACCGGCTGCAAGTTTAAAAAGCTTTCCACTTGCTGGTCGGGCTGATCAATAGCGCGCAAAACACGACCAACATCAGGCATGCTGAAGGCTTCAGAAACGCTGATAAAACCGCGCCACTCAGAGTTGAAGTTATAGACGGCACCAAAGTTAGTTAAGAGCTCATTAAAAGACGGACTGCCACCTTCAACAAAACTACTGTTATAAGAATACAGGGTAGTAAAATCATCAACTTTTAAATTACCGTACTCATAACGCAAGCCAGCACTTAAAGTTAAACCATTGTGCATATAGCGTGCCTGAACATAAGGAGCCCAGTTCTCGAAACTGGTTTCAGGAACCCATTTGCGTCCTGTTTGCGCTAACTCTTGAAAAGTCGTATCTTCCAGAAAATCAACACCTGCCGTCATGTCCACAGGCATATCAGCAATTTTTTGCCAGTTAATGGTTATACGCGAACCCAGTTTGTTAGAGTCGTTGCGCGATTGATCGAAGATGTCGGTGCCGTAAGCTGGATCCTGAAAAGTAGCAAATCGACCGCCGCCGTAAAGTGCAGAAAAATCCTGCGAGAACAGTTGCCAATTCAACGCCCCACCTAGGAAATCGCTATCCCGTAATTCTACGCTAGCAGTAGTAATTTCATTCTCCGCAGGATCACCTTCTAATACACCACGCCTGGAAATAGCCGGAATACCCGCTGCACGATCGCCAGTAATCGTAATATAGTCGCCATTTGACGCTAACTGATAATGGTTCAACATCACTCGAATTTCTTGCTCATCATTCATGCGATAAACAAACTTACCAAAAAAATCCTGGCTTGATGAATCCATAGTGTCGCCTTGAGTGGTATCCACACCAATGGCAGTGCCATTACCATCGAAATACAGGCCAGATTCGCGCAAATGACCACCCAGCATGATTTCATAATCATCTGTACCATGGCTCCACAAATAACCAGCATGATAGCTCATTCCATCAGATGTACCGGTCGGTTGCGCTGAGAAGCCAGCATTGACTTCACTCGATGTACCGCTGGCTGATTTAGTCACAATATTAATAATACCGCCGCTGGCGCCCATACCTTGGATAGCGCTGGCACCGTGGATAACCTCCACCCGTTCAATCATCAATGGATCAATGGTATTGGCAGCACGCGCACCATCTCGTAGTGGATTAGACTGAGGAACTCCATCGATGAGATACAAAGGCTTGCGGCCGCGTAAGGTTTCGCCAGAGCTGGTTAATTTTTGGCGCGAAGGACTGAACGAAGGAACAAGATTACCCAGAATGTCCGATAGAGAATTCGCTACAGACAACTGCAGACGGATTTCTTCACCGTCAATGACTGTGATGGTAGCTGGCACGGAACTTGCCGGCAATGGCGCGCGAGTGGCCATAATAGTCAGGACTTCAGCGTCTTCGTTGACAGTCGACTGCTCAGAAGTACTTTCTTCCGCTGCGTCTACTTTCCCCGGTAGAAATACACTCGATAATGCTGCTAAAACAGCAATAGAAATGACTGATTGTTTCATGATTATTGCAAAACCTTTGAATGAGGATGCAAATGATAACAATTCTTATTACCGAATCAAGTCTTTTTTGCATTAACCCTGATAAAAGTCAATTAGGGTGGCTAATATACAAAGGTTAGGCAATAAAAAACCCGGCCTGAGCCGGGTTTCAAGACTCTTAAAACTAATTACTTAGTGTCTTTAGCCTGTTCAATAATTTCTTCTGCTGTCTTGCCATGAAGCTTTTCTTTAAGTTCTTTCTCAATTTTTTCTTCATCGCCCATAGAGCTAAAACCAACCTGCATTGCAATGCTCATAACTGCTTGGCCCAATTCCATTTTCTCTTCTTCGGTCATGTCTTTCGTCATTTCCTCCATAGAGGCTTCCATGGTTTGATCATTAGTGGCATCAAACGTTGGCTCGCTACTACAAGCTGCTAAACCCAACGCTAAAAATAAAACAAAAATCGAACGGATTAAAATTGTCATAGTGCTTCCCTCTTATTTAAGCAGTCCTCATCTTACTTGAAAAGAAATGCTCCTTCTAATATTTATTCATGATTCTCCACAAATAGTTGCATCAGATAATCATCCATAACAAAGCCACCGCCTATATCCATTACCAGCTCTTCAACCGTTACAAAGCCCATTCGCTGATAGGCAGCGATACTGCCAGAATTGTATTTGTTAACGGTCAGTTGCACTTTCGGCAGCCCCTGCAATTGTGCTTGCTCAATGATAAATTGCATCGCCTGGCGTCCAATCCCCTGCCCTCTTAGCTGAGAAGACACATAGATTTTACTTAAAAATAGAGCATCCTCTTTAAGGTAAAAGGACAGATAGCCAACCAAGCCACCATCAAGCACGATACAATAATATGAAACACCCTCTGATATCTGTTTAGCCATGGCAGGAACCGACTGGAACTTCTCAAGCATATACTCAACCTGCTCGGAGCCGATGATCGGCGTGTAATGTTCACGCCAGATAATAGCTGCTAACTCTGCAACTTCAGGCAAGTCTGACGGTGTTACCTTTTGAATAGTGATGCTTTGCATAAACGATTTATTTCCCCTGATTAGCTTTCACTTTGCGTTCACGGCTGTCAGCAATAATAACCACATGAGTATCGCGATTGTATTTGGCGCCAGTGGTGGCATCGGACAAGAGTTTGTCAAACAAGCTCTCGAACGCTATGCGGTGGTGTTTGCTTGTTCCCGTGCTCAAAGCAGTGCATCTGATGATGACCAATTTCCCGCTATTAAGGCACTGGATAACGGTTTGGTCAAGGTTCAGCTTAATACTCTTGATGAAGAGCAGCTGCGGCGCTTTTCCCGGCATGTGACCGACCAGTACGGTCATACAGACCTTATTATTAATGCCATAGGCATATTGCACGACTCGAAAGAACTGCAACCAGAGAAAAAAATGGAGGATTTTGACCTTAATAACTTCATTGAGGTGATGACAGTCAATGCCTCAACGACAGCCTTAATTGCAAAGCACTTCATAAAATTATTAAAACAATCTGACGCACAACCCGCCATATTGGCTAGCCTGTCGGCACGGGTGGGAAGCATCAGTGATAACCGACTGGGTGGCTGGTACAGTTATCGCGCCAGCAAAGCCGCTCTCAATCAAATCATCAAAACATTATCGATTGAAGTAGCACGACGCAATAAAAACACCGCGGTCATTGCACTCCACCCCGGCACAACAGACACCAAGCTCTCAAAGCCCTTTCAACAAAACGTCAAGCCTGAAAAGCTATTTTCAGCCGAGTACTCGGCACGCAAAATGTTTCAGATTATCGATAACCTGTTTCTAGAAGATAACGGCAAGTTCTTTGCCTGGGACGGCTCCACCATAGAGTGGTGAAGCCTTGATAGAATCAAGATCCAGCTTGAGCCAAATCAGCTTTAGTCTTGATAGTATTCACAAAGCTCTCATCTTCTTTCTGTTCATGTGGCGCCAATAAATAAAAACTGTCGCCATCATATGTTTCAACATAGATTTGGCTGTAGCTAAAAGCGGTTCCTTTTTCTTCAATGCCAACAAAAGACACTTCAGAAAATGGTGCAGAATAAATATACAGCTCACCATCCAGAGTCTCATAACTGATAACGCGTGAATCAGTGACAACATTACCGCCTTCCAGTATAGAAGTAAGACCTTCTGAGAAAAATAACTCAACTTTTTCATCACTATGAATGATGTTGCTATCACGTAAAGTTTCGACATGAGATATGGAAAGAGTATCTTCACTCATCAACGATGTAGGAACCCAAATGCCCGCCTCCATGAGCAGAACAACTCCTATCAGAAAACCTAGAACGACATGGAACGGTGTGGCCAACCACCAGGTTAGTTTGCTGGTCGCTTTATACTCTGGATTCTGTTGTTTTCGTAAGCGGTGATACTTAAAAGCAGCTAACGTAGCTTGAGCCAAAAGAACCGTTATAATCAGTACAATAAGTATTCCAGACACCTTTCCAGCTTGGCTAAAGTAAAGAATTTTAGCTATCACATAATAGCCAAGCATTAGTAGAGCACTCACGCGACTTTTATGGTAAATGCCAGTTGCTAAAAGCGCAAAAGCCACAACATCATAAAAAAGTGCTGAATCAAGTATGGCAAGCAGGCCATTCTCATAATGAGCGACAATAGTCATGATTAAGGTTAATACTGCAACCACAACAGTAGTCCAAAAGCCCCGCCTGATTTTAATCTTACACTCTTCAAGTTCAGGCCCTACATCCTCACTGAACCTTACCTCATCGGCATCTTTACTATCGTTTTTAAAGTTATACTCCATAAATCCCCCCAATACTTAACATTCTTTTTATATCTACAGTCATAGTCATCCGACTAAAAAGACATTCTAGCCAGATTATCCGGTCTGACAATTAATAATTGTCCAGAGAGGCGTAATATTTACATATTTTTCACATGCGGCCTGATAGATTAATAACAAATTCGTGTTACAGGAGTTACATTATGAGTCGTTTACTTTATGAGTCAGACAAGCTCAAACATGTACAAGCCACCTATGAGGATTTAAAGGCACACGGTATTCAAGACAGCGATCTGCATGTTATCGCTAAAAAACAAGGCAAAGTACTTCGCCGTGGGTTAAACACCGCAAACTTCTGGTACAAAACCAATGTACTGAACGGCAGCTTTAAGGGATTTATAGGCGGAACCCTAATTGGTTTAATTGTCGCGACGATACTGTATAACACTCAAGCACTTAATGGCTTATACAGCACCTTCGGCTTTGTTGCCACTACCATACTATTCAGTGGTTTTGGAACCTGGTTAGGTGGTCTACTGGGCCTTGAAAGTAAAAACTACAAGCTACGAAAATATTATAGACTTGTAGAAGAAGGCAAATACTTATTACTGATTGATGTCAAAGAAAGGAATATAAAACCCGTTGTGCAATCGATTCATCAGAATCATCCACAACTAAAATTACTCAGCGATGAAATCGAAACCGTCATTCCTTTCGACTTCATGCAAACAAGTCACTAAAGAATTAAACAGGTTAGCCTGATGGATTAGTCATAGACCTTGAACGTTAAAGGTTCTTACCCTAGATATAAGATACCCTCCTAACCCAACTATCTTATATCGCTTTTAGCTCCCTCACCGGGAGCTTTTTTTTAGTTAATCAAATGTGAAACAAAAAGCCACACACTAATCTAGTCTTTTTCTTTGACCAGCAAACCCATACAATGTGGCCCTAATCAACACATCGTATATTTTGTGCCCAAAGCCGATAAACCTTCAAAAGTAACGCTACCAGTTCGAAGTAACTATAAGTCAGTCCTGTCATTCCTGGTTGATACCTTTCCTCATGTATCTGAAACTGAGTGGATGAATCGTATGGCTGAAGGGAAAGTCTATTGGGAAAACCGCGCTAACGTTACAGTCGATGCAGAATATCAAGCAGGTAGAGTTTTATATTATCATCGCGAGGTGGAACAAGAGCCCACTATTCCCTTTACAGAGGTTATCATTGAGCACAATGAGCATTTTTTAATTGCCTACAAGCCCCACTTCCTGCCTGTTATGCCGGGTGGCATTTTTGTTAACGAGTGTTTACAACAAAGATTGATCAATAAAACTGGCAACCAGAACCTTCAAGCGGTTCATCGACTTGATCGAGACACCGCCGGACTAGTCATGTTTTCAACCAACCCTGATACTCGCAACCAATATCATCAGTTGTTTGCCCAGCAAAGCATTGAAAAACAGTATCAGGCAATCGCTAAGACTCAAACAGAAGAGAATCAAAGCAGTAAAAGTTGGCATATTCAGAATTATCTGGCTCGCTCAAACCCTCAATTTCTTTTCCAAAACCTTGATGCGCCCCCACACGATAAAGATGCTCAATATGCAGAATCACTTATCCATTGTGAAGTAGATAACCATCAGCTAGGACTGTTCACTTTATCTCCTATAACTGGGCGCACACACCAGTTACGCCTTCATATGATGTCCATCGGCTTTCCGATACTTAACGATCGTTTTTACCCTTCCCTGCAGCCTAGGCAACCGGACAATTTCAAGCAGCCATTACAGTTAGTGGCCCACAAACTTAGCTTCGTCGACCCCATCAGTGGACAACAGCGTGCCTTTACGAGCCCCGTGCAACTTGAAATTTAGACAAAAAGCCTCACAATAGTCAGTAACAGTTACCACTATCCCCTAATATTATGGCTTCAGGTTGGGCGCGCGAAGGCGCGGTACAGGAACAGATTGAAAGCACCATCAAAGATGGCGTTGAGCGTGCGCGCAGCGAAATGAACCATGCTGCAGAGTCACTGACTCACTGCGAATGGTGCGATGACAAAATACCAGAGCCGCGCAGACAGGCGATAAAAGGCGTACGCTTTTGCATTATGTGCCAGGAAGAGTATGAGAAAGAAAAACAAGCCGCCGCTGGCATGAATCGTCGCGGAAGCAAAGACAGTCAGTTACGATAGGTGATTGTTTTATTAAGAAGTAATTGTACCCACCGCCCCCAACTGACCACCCGTACCAGAAAAACCTGATTTGATACAACCCTTCCTTTTTAAACACAAAACCGAAGCATCCACTTTAATCAGGACTCAACAACACGGGCTAACTCTAAAATATGGGTGTCCTAGATTTTTGCATCCCAGATTTTCCGCTTAACCAAATCAACCTTGAAAAATCATAACAAAACTCTAGCGGACATGCGGACAGGACAGTTAGCACAAATTAATTCAACCTGAGCTCATTAATTTTTCAAAGTATTGCTGCATTTTTAAAATTAAAATATCTAATTCTGTCAAAGTGTAAGGCTGGCCATTGTAATTTCCTAAACTTACAATAGTGAAATTGGCCACTTGGCCTTTTTTATCATCCACTTTAAACGTTAATAATTTGCAAGGTGTTGGCCAAAAAACCTCACCTATACTTTCGCTTTTAACATCCTCTAATAGTTCTATAAAAACAAGGTTGGCATCGTCAGCCTTCAAACTTTGTTTAACACCTTTAGTAGAGCTGGGATATACAGTTTTACCTTTGTAACCGAGAAAATAAGCTTCATAAACAACATGGTCTGAGTTCCCAACCTCTAATAGTATATAGCTTGAATAGTCATCCATTCTTCCTAATGAATCAAGAAAGCTATCCCTTGTAGAATATTCTGAAGCCCAATTTTCTTTACATTCGTTAAGAATAGCTTTAGAACTGTTATTAAGCTCTAAAGTGTCTGGGTGGTTTATGTTATGTTCAATCTCACAAGAGGCTAAAAATATAAAAACAATAAATACTATTTTACTTTTCGACCTGAACAATCTGTTCTTCGCCATTTTTTCCTCACTGAATTAACCCTAATGAAACTTTGGGACACCCACAATTATTTCGCACAAGATTAACAGAGATTAGCCACTGACCGTAGCAGTTTCTTTCGATACGATAAGTGCCACATGGATAATTGCTAAGGATAGCTTATGACTGTGGCGCGTAGCCGACTGATTGATGTTCACTCAACTCCCTATTACCACATTACCTGCCGTTGTGTGCGCCGTGCTTTTCTGTGTGGTGTCGATAGTTATACGGGTAAGGATTATGAGCATCGTCGAAGCTGGATTGAGGATAAATTGTTTGAGTTAACCTCGGTTTTTGCGATTGATGTGGCTGCCTATGCCGTCATGAGCAATCACTATCATTTGGCGTTACGTATTGACGATGAGCAAGCTCAGAGCTGGTCGACGCGCGAGGTGTTGGAGCGTTGGACACAGCTGTTTAACGGCAGCATGATCGCGCAGCGCTATCTAGCCGGTGCAACCTTAGGCGATGCCGAGTTGGAGGTGCTGGATGAGCTGGTTAATGAGTACCGTCAACGTTTGATGAGTATCAGTTGGCTGATGCGTATTCTCAATGAATCAATCGCACGCATGGCCAATCAGGAAGATAATTGTAAGGGCAAGTTCTTTGAGAGTCGCTTTAAATCGCAAGCCATGCTGGATGAAGCGGCGCTTTTATCCTGCATGGCGTACGTGGATTTAAATCCAATAAGAGCCAAGATGGCAGCCACACCCAAGGCTTCAGATTACACCTCCATCCAGGCACGTATCCGGCAGGATGTAGAGAAAGCCTTATTACCCTTTATTGGTAACGAACGACAAGAGCAACCCAAAGGCATTGCCTTTCACTTGACCGATTATCTGGAGCTGGTCGACTGGTCGGGACGCGCCATTCGACACAATAAGCGAGGCAGTATTCCGCAGTCTTTACCGCCCATTTTAGAGCGACTGAATCTTACCGAGGATGACTGGTTGTTGCAGACACAATTCTTTGAGAAGAAGTTTAAGCGCGCTGCCGGACATTGGTACAACTTAAGTCAGCTCGCTAACCGGCTTGGGCAACACTGGTTACATGGCAAATCCTTCAAACCGATAACAACATAAACCCACAATCAAAGTCGAATCAATCTATCAAGCCAGCTTGAGGCTTAACCCTGCCTTAAACTCAGCAAAAACCATCCTGTAAGCGGCTTTTATAAAACCCTTCCTTTTTAAGTGCAACATCTAACCATCCATTCCAAATTAAAACTCCACAACACGGGCTAACTCTAAAATGTGGGTGTCCTAGTTTTTTTTACCTTTGTGGACAACAAGCCTGTACTTGGTGTGATTGAACATCATTCACGAAAGCTTATGGGATTAATACCGCTCAGCTCGAAGTCGTCATTGAATATCATTAAGCAGCTTATCAAGTTATTTCGCTATTCCAAGAAACCTACAATGATTAGAAGTGACAACGAGGCTTGCTTCAATTCAAAGCTACTCAGGCTCTTTCTAAAATTAGCAGGTATCAAACATCAAACTATTGAGAAGCATTGCCCATGGAAGAATGGTCGAATTGAGCGGTTGTTTGGCACTTTGAAATCAACACTTAATGGGCTGCCGATTAAACCAGAAGAATTACCATTACTCTGTTACAACTTTCAACAGTGGTATAACGTCATTCGTCCACACCAATCTCTCAACGGTAAAACACCGGAAGAAGTTTATTGGACACAGGTAAGGAAGCAATATCGACAATAAATAATACGCTCAATATTCAATACCAATCACCGTCCGCAAGTTCGGTCGATACTCGGTGCTTTGCATTCAAAAAAATGGTTGAATATTGAGCAGAACAAATGTTGTAAAGTGAAAAACAAGAACAATCTTTAAGAGCAAGCAAAAAAACAAAGGTTGATTTGACTATTTCTTGATCAAATCAACCTTGATATATCATAACAAAACTCTAGCGGACATGCGGACAGGACACCGAGCGCTGCTGGGGATACTCCGAATGCCGTATCCGAAAAAGCCAAGCAGGGCTTGGCTTTTCGTCTATTGAAGGTAGAGGCCACTAAACTTCAGCTATGCCTGCTCCTTTTTATTTAACTTCTATATTCAAGGAATTAGATATATAAACACTATCTTCAGAATAGCCTAAGCCTTCACTCAGCCTGTTCACATACCTAACAACCACAGAGTATTTACCATCTGGTAGGCCTAATCTTTTAAAGATATACTCCTTACTTATTGCTTTTCCGACAAACTCTGAAGGTTTTAACTTAACAATATGTTCTGGTTCAATAACTGGAGAAATTCTAAACTTAGACCTATCGTAGTGTTTCTTCCCGTTTACATCAGTAAACACAAACTCAAAATCTCCCATGCTTATATCACCCACCGCCATTCTTTTATTTACCATTAGATTCATATTAGATGTGTTTTTTATAATGAAATATAGACCATCCTCTACCTCTAAAATATGAGTTTCTAATTGTTTTGCTGAGGCACAACTAAATGTGAACATTAACACTGTACATATCAACATTTTTTTCATATAAATCCACCTCTCATTAATTGGTTTTCCGTGGCAAGTTAGGATAAGAACTGTAGGTCGAGAAGTCGCCTCTCATTGCTCTTTCATAGTTCTTCTGATTCAATTTATTCAAATATCCCTCGTAATAAATCTGTCTAAGATCTTTGATTTCATTTTTTGTTAACCCAAATCTTTTAGCTTGATCAAGCTCATATTGATAAGCTTGAACTTCTTGTAAATACACAGGCTGGGGGCCAGTCCAATATTTCTTATTTAACATCTGCATTTGTACATGCACCTCAACTTCGTGAGCAATAACCGAACCTAACCATCCAAATGAATTTCTAACAAATGCACGTGGTCCAATTTCTACATCTGCCTGAGTATTATTATAATTTGGTGATGTAATACCATCTTGAGTTATATTTTCGTTATAAGATAAAGAACTTACACCTTCCAACCCTATTCTAAAGTGTTTTACAGCCTCATCAATTGCTTTCTGCCTGTCCTTAGGGTCCTTTGATGCCATTAAAGATTTTAGATAAGCTTCACGCTCCCGGTTCGATTGTTCAGTTCTTGAACTAGCAATATCAGCTTCATGATGAACCAAACTACTATTTAAAGCAGCACGCTGTTTAGTACCACCACTTGTTGGGCCAACTGTAATATGGGTAGTTTCATTATCACCAGCAATAGTAATGCTCTCAATATCTTTGATTGGTGTACTTCCAATATCTTCAGTATTAACATTTACCTTGGACACAATTGCAACTTTCCTTACCACACCGTTTTCATCTGTGAGAGTTCCAAAATGTAATTTTCCTGAAGGACGTTCCCAAACCGTTTCACACATAGCATTTCGTTCACAACTAAACTTATACCCACTCGGATCAGTCCCGGCCAGCGGATTATTCATAATGTAGGAGTACGGATTCATGCTCTGGCTGTTGCCAGGACTCTGAATGAACGGATCGACGGAGAGGAATCGGCCCAGATTGTAGTCGTACGCGCGTCCATTCATATGAATGAGTTCAGCGTCATCGAGGTGCTCATGGTCGGTGAAACCACGATTGGTGAACGGAATATTGTCCATAAAGTCACCGCTATGCGGATCGGACAATGCCGCTTCTCTTAGCGTCGGTACCGCGACATCCATGAAGTCACCCGTTCTTGGCTTCCCGAATGGATCGTAGCTGCGGTGCTCGGTGATTTGGTTATTATGGTCCACCAGCGTGACTACTGAACCCAGCCTATCTCGCAGGGTAAAGCGGATTTTGTGATCGGCTAATGGCTGACCCACGATCTCTTCTTTACTGATAATCGCGACATCATCAATGTAGGTTTTCGTGATGGTGCTGCCGCCCTGCTCAACAATTTCAACCATCTTGTCGAGGTAAATAGTGGTTTCATCGCCTTCAGGTAATCCGGTTTTAACCTGCTTGAAGCGCATCAGGTCGGCGCCATAAGCGAAGGTACTATTGATACCGCCTTTAGTGATGCTAATCGGTTTGTTGAAGGCGTTGTAGCTGATGGTTTTGCCATCGCCTTGTTTGAGATTGCCGTTGGCATCGTATTCAAAGTCGTTGACTAAAAGCGTGCTGCCACCCGGTTGTGGTACTAATGCATGTGGTACTAATGGGGTCAGAGTACATTGATATAATTAAATCACCAACAAATTCATAAATTCATTAACGGGCGTTTCGAGGAAGGCTTCTTCGTCAAGGCAGAGGTCGATGATTTCCTGGCCGTGTTTTCTGGGGAATCGTGTGTAGACGTTCTTTTTGAATTTTTCAATAAGCACTGGGATGCCTTCATCGCGACGGAATCGGTGCCCAAGAGGATATTCAATTTCGATTTTGTCGGTTGAGCTTCCATCTTTAAAGAATATCTGGATGGCATTGGTGATGCTGCGTTTGTCAGGGTTGTGATAATCTTCTGAGTAGTTTTTGTCTTCCACCACGGACATTTTTTCGCGTAATGCACCTATCCGTTCGTCATTGGCGATATCGTCTTCATAATATTCTGCAACCAAGTCTCCGAACAATAAGCCGCACGCAACCATGTACTGTAAGCAATGATCTCTATCTGCGGGATTATGCAGTGGCCCTTCTTTGGAGATGATTCGGATCGCTGATTCATGAGTGGTCAGCTCGACTCGTTCAATATCATCCAATCGGCCCTTAATCTCATTATGTAATTGAATGGCAGCCTCAACTGCAGTTTGCGCATGAAATTCTGCAGGATAAGAAATCTTGAAGAGAATGTTTTCCATAACGTAGGAACCATAATCGCGTTGGAATTTAAACTCTTTACCGCCAAAGGACACATCATAGAAACCCCAGCCTTTAGCTGTTAAAGCTCCCGGATAGCCCATTTCACCTGTCATAGTAATCATCGCTAAACGCACTGCGCGTGATGTAGCGTCACCAGCAGCCCAGGACTTTCGCGAACCGGTGTTAGGCGAGTGCCGATAGGTGCGTAAAGATTGGCCATCAACAAAGGCTTGCGACACTGCGTCAATGATGTCTTCTTTTTCGCCGCCCAGCATATGCGCGATAACCGCAGTGGAGGCGATTTTTACCAGAATGACATGATCCAGGCCAACTCGATTGAAACTATTCTCCAATGCCAGAACTCCCTGAATTTCATGAGCTTTGACCATGGCTTCCAGCACTTCTTTCATGGTTAACGGCGAGTAGCCTTCGGCAATGGCCTGTCGACTCAAAAAGTCCGCAACAGCTAAGATCGCACCAAGATTATCCGATGGATGCCCCCACTCCGCCGCCAACCAGGTGTCATTGAAATCCAGCCAACGCACCATACAACCAATATCAAATGCCGCCTTTATCGGGTCAAGTTCGAACTGCGTTCCCGGCACTCGCGCACCAAATGGAACAAGGGTCCCCGGAACGATGGGCCCAAGATGTTTAGTGCACTCCGGATAGCGAAGCGCTAAAAAACCACAGCCGAGAGTATCCATCAGACAAAAGCGCGCTGTCTCCATCGCTTCATCACTGGCCACCACATAATCAGCAACATACTCGGCGATATCCACCAGTACCTGATCCGGTTCCTGACGAATATTTGATTCAACATTGGTGCTCATAGCTAATCCTTAATCCATGTATTGCTCATGTCTTCATACTAACGCTGAAAGTTATGGTTGTCATCAGGAGTAAGCTGACTGCACAACTGTGTCTCAGAATTTTTTAAGAATCTTTGCACTTGGAATTAAGAGCCTGTCTAAGGGCAAGAAGAGTTATTGAAACTTAACCTGTTAGGTTTCAGCTGGTAAGGTTAACAAGGTCAGAATGCAGCCCTGATACTTTTTATACCAGCCCTGGAAAATGTCACCCTGAGTAAAATGTGGGTTAAGGGAGTCAATCAACTGTATGGAAAAGCGCGACCAGCCGTTTCTGTTTTCAATAGTCGTAACCTGCGCTACTGAAAAGTCAAAAAAGCGTTTCACCATCGGGTAAAGTAATTTGTATAAACTTTCTTTTGCGGAAAAGATCACCGTTAAAGCTTCGTTCTTTTTGAGAGGAAAGTGCGGCAATAATGATGATTCATCCTCGGTTAGAATCTGACGCTTTATGACCTCATAATTCTCTTCGCAGATAAGAGGTTCCATATCAATTCCGATAGACCGAATCGTTTCACAACTTGTCACAGCGGCTACAGCTAGATTGCCAGTATGAGATATGGATCCGACAAAACCCTGCGGGAAAACAGGCATTCTAGAGTCTTCGTTCATCACTTGGCCAGGAGTTGTCATGCTTGTGGTAGCTTTCAAGCATTCAGACATAGCATTTTTTGCAGCCAGTCGGCCGGCCAAATAGTCTGACCGCCGCTTTGCAGAGGCTTCGAATAGCCTATCGGGAATGTTAATATCAAACTGTTCGAACAGTTTCAAACTACAGTGTTCAGCATCGTAGGAAACGGCTGATATGACACTAGAAATACTTTCGGGAGTTCCAAGATAGAACTCCCGCTCAACAAACGGCTTCAACCGGCTTTTTTCACTTGCTGCCAACTGGCAAATCTTTCTTTTAAGCGCTCAACATCCTCGCTAACCCGCTTGACTAATGTCTTACGAATTAAATTATGCGGAATAATACCGAAGAACTTACCCGGGGTTGCGGTAAAGACCCAATGTATCTTGACCTCAGATCCAGCTGGCTTGAATGTGTAGTGTCCCTGATAGCGTAGTGGACCAGATAATGTTTCATAAGCATAACGCTTATTTTTTTCGTACTCCGATACCTGTGCTTCAAAGTTCATTTTTCTACTTAAAAAAGCAAAGTGAATAATGTATTCCGTACCTTGCTGAATCGGCATATCAGAATTCTTCAGAGTGACCTTATCGCAAGATGACTGCCACTCCTCATCGTTAACAGGATTTGCCAGGTATTGATAAACTTCATCAATAGTCCCCGGCAAGCTGTAATCCAAAACCACTGTAATATCCTTACTTTGTCCGCTCATTGTTTTCTCCAAATTCTAAGAAGCTTTCTTTACTCTTGCGTTGTTAGTCATTAAATGTTGATTCAAATGCTCAGCAATCAGCTGGACATTCGGTTTATACATAATAGAGTTATGATCGCCGGGGATATCAACCACAGAAAAATCATTGCGTAATATGCTGTCCCAACCTAAATACTCACCGAAATCTTCAGGTTCATTTTCCGCCCGGTATAAATAGACATCTAAGTCGTAGCGCTTTTCATCATACATTTGCAGTGCCATGCCATTTGCAATATAGACCTGGAAAAAGTTAAGCAGGCTTTCAACATCGGTATCAGCATCTAAAATGTCTATGTCACGCGCCCGGTCGAGCACATATTCAAACTGATCTTCAGGTTCAATATCTCTCAGTATTTCGACAGGAATATCCAACGTTTTATTGTGTGGTACAGCAAGATCACGGGCAAACCAGGATAGCAGTGTCGCATCGTCACCATCGCTGGGATGATTAGCAACAATGGGAGCCCTAGTATCGAAAACATGTATCCCCTCAACATCATGACCTAATGCTTGGAGCTGCGATGCGGTCTCGTATGCTAAGACGCCTCCGAAACACCACCCTCCTAATCGGAAAGGACCATCGGGTTGATTAATGAGTATTTTTTCAACATATTTTGACGCTATATCTTCTATACCAACTTCTATTTCATCTGCATCTTTAATACCGGGAGATTGATAGGCAAATACCGGAATAGCGCTATCAAGATATTGATTTAATGCCATGTAGCAATGAATGGTTCCACCAATAGGATGAAGCAAATGCAAAGGCCGAACTTCAGTGTGACCTTTGTTAAGAGACACAACAATATGATCGTCAGAGCCAAAATCACTGTGACTGATAGCTGATGCCATTGCTTCAATTGTTGTATTGCTAAATATAAACTGGTTGTTTAAATTCAGATCAAAGTTTTCATTAATCTTGCCGATCAATTTCATAGCCAATAACGAGTGACCACCAATATCATAGAAGTCATCATCAACACTGATGGCCTCCTGATTTAGAACGGCCTGCCACAACCCAAGTAGCTGTCTCTCTAAATCTGAGCTTGGCTCGATCAGTGTCCTATTATGGATAGTTGCAAAATCAAACTTTGGCAATTGCTTACGATCAACTTTCCCATTAGAGTTCAGTGGTAACTTCTCCAGTTCAATAATGAAATTAGGAATCATGTAATACGGAAGCAAATGCTTCAATTCCGACTTTACCATTTTATCTGTCAGACTCTGTTCGCCACTACTGACAAAATATCCAATGAGAGTTAGCTCACCGTTCAGCTTTTCTGCGACTACTACGGCATCCCTGACACCAGTGACTTTGCGAAAGTTCTCTTCTATATCAGAAAGCTCTATACGAAAGCCTCTGATTTTGAGTTGATTATCACGACGACCAAGACATTCAAGCTGTCGATCATGAGTGAGTCGACCAAGATCACCAGTCTGATAAATCTTATGTCCGAAACGGTCGGACCATAGGTAGGCCCGCTCTGTTAAATCGTTTCTATTGAAGTAGCCTTTGGTTAATCCATCCCCAGCTATATAGATATCGCCAACCACACCGACGGGGACCGGTTTTAAGGCCTTATCAAGAATCATGACTGTAGTATTGGCAATGGGAGTTCCAATATCGACTTGTGCTCCCTTATATTCAGACAGCGTTGACCAGACAGTCGTTTCCGTCGGTCCGTAAACATTGAATAGCCTTGAACATCTTTCTGATAAATCATCAGCAAGTGACTTAGGCAGGTTTTCACCTCCACAAAGAATCGTTAGGCCTTCAACGCCCTGCCAAGCTGAATCCACCAACATTTTCCAGGTCGCGGGAGTTGCCTGCATCCAGCTAGGTTTGAATTCATGCAATTTATTGATTAACTGAGAAGCGTCTGCACTAGTGTTAGAGTCTAATATGATAGTTTTAGCGCCAACTGATAACGGCAAAAAAAGTTCCAGCACTGAGATGTCAAAAGAAATCGTGGTAACAGCTAATAGCGAATCAACTTCAGACATGCCGGGAGTCTGTGCGAAGCTACTCAACATGTTTACAACATTTCTATGGCTAACCTCAACCCCTTTCGGTCTTCCTGTTGAGCCAGAGGTGAATATCACATATGCAGATGCGTCAGGAGAAACTGACGATAATTTACGGCTACTAGATTGCTCTGCAGCTTTCTTTATGAGCTCATGAATGCTGACACTATCGATAGTGCCATTTATATCGGAATGTCCTTGGCGATCATTAATGATAAGGGATAAATGACCATCTTCGACAATCATCTGTGCTCGATCTTTAGGAAGATTTGGATCGATCGGCACATAAGCTGCGCCAGCCTTCATAATAGCTAGAAGCGTTATGATCAACTCTTTATTGCGTTCCAATGAAACGCCAACACGTTTCCCGTTAATCGAATAGTGTTCAGATAAATACTGTGCTAGCTGTGTTGATGATTTAGCCAGTTCATCATAACTCAGCTCAGAAGTCTCATCCTGAACAGCAACTCGATTGGGGTAATTCTCTGCGACCCTTTCTATCAGATCGGATATGGATACTTCTGGAATATTAAGCTCAATATTAGAATTTATGACAGACTGCATACTATTTGCATGAAGCTCTGGCAGCAGTTCAAGAGCAGAAACATCAGAGCCCAACTTGCTCAGCACCTGGTCGAGAATATGGGTAAAACTGAGTCCCAACTGATGCATGCTTTCGCGCTTAAAAAGATCATCTCGATACTTTAGAGAAACGCAGAGCTCACCGTCGACCATCGCCCCCATTTCAATATTAATGTCGTACTGCCCTTCTTGTTGTGGCAACCAATAGGGCTTAAGCAGTAAATCACCCCACTCTACACTGCTATCAGAACCCGTGTCGTTAAAGAAACCTGAAAACTCATTCAAGCCGGGTAATTTATCCCAGGCAAAGCCTGCTTGCACTAAAGCAGAACGGCTGGGATCAGGCTTAATCTTCAATGCTTTAACCAAATCAGGGAAAGAAACTTTCTGGCTTTTAACACTACTTTTAATGGCGCCAGCAGTTTCATTGATAAACTCTGATACTTTGCAATTGTCCTGAACAGAACTTCTAAGCACTATAGTATTTACAAAGTTGCCAATAGCTTTGTGGTATTTTCGTCTATCTCGTCCGGAAACCGGAGTGCCAACCAGTATCTCATCCTGACCGGTATAACTATGCAATACAATAAAATACGAAGTTAACAATAAGGTATAGGGTGTCACCTCCAGAGCCTTGGAGGTTTCTAGAAGCTTGGCGGTAATGTCATTAGGAATGCGAAACTCTATCGACTCTCCTTTAAAAGGATTAATAGCAGGCCTTAGATAGTCAGTTGAAAGATTTAAAACCGAATCGGCCATAGATATTTTTTCAGCCAAGTCAGTTACTGTGGCTTGGTACTCTTCGGTCTTTTTATATTCACAGTCGTCATCAAGATAATTATTGTATTCACAGCAAGCATCATTCGGAAAAAGGTCACCATTGGTGACAGCTGAATATGCAGATGATACATCTTTTAAGAATAGTCCTAGCGACCAAAAATCAAAACAGGAATGATGCGCTACAAACAACAGTACCTGCTCTTGACCAGCCAGTTGAAAAAGGTAGCACTTAAGTGCCACCTCATCTTCTAGCGCGAAAGGCAATCGCGAATAGTTTAAAATATTGTCTCTGGCTTCAACTGAATCAAGGTCCGATAAGTCAACACTTTTAACCTCAATTATCTGTTCCGTCGGTCTAAAATAAATATCCTCCTGATACTCACAAAAAACGGACTGGAGAGCCGTGTGCTTTTTCTGCACTAGTGATACCGCACTCTGCAATTGGTCAAGCTCACAACCATTAATAACCTGAGCAGCGAACACAAGGTTGTACGCTGCCGTAGACGGGTTACTTTTCTGTATGTAATACAAGCCTTTTTGAGTTGCGGTTGCGTGTTTTAACAGTTCCATTTCATCAACACTCATAATATTCCTATAGTCGATTTATAAGGTTAAGTCTTCAAAGTTATTAGCCACATATTCAGCCATTTCATTGATGTTGTTAAAGTCCCATAACAAAGTGCTTGGCAACTCAATATCATACTTATCTTCCAGATCACCAATTAGAGTGATGGCATCAATTGAGTCTAAACCGTATCCAGTAAATGTTTTACTGAGATCGACTTCATCCTCTGAGATAGATAAGCGCTTAGCTAATAAAGTCTTGGTTTCTAGCTGAATTTCTTCAATTTGTGGTTTTGTCATTACAGTTGTATCGTTCATGCTACTTTCTCTTCCGTTTTTAATGTTTCTGAATCAATCAAAGGTAAAAGGGGTAAGCTAACCAGCGAATAGGTGTCATGCTCATTAGTTCTCCTTTGCAACTCATCTGCCGCTTTATCGTAATAGCGATTCAGGTTGTCCTGTGTTTCCACATTAAGCTCTAGCAGCAATCGGTCTAAAGCGACTACCAACCAACCTGCATCAGCAATATAAGCGTCACTGACATCCCTGTTGTACAACCAATAATTAATGGCACATACGCCAGCATGGATAATGCAATATTGTCTGGATAGACTGAACATTTCAGGTGATTGTAAGCCGATCTTATAGCCAGTATTGCCCAATACACGATCAAGGTTGGACTTGTACTTTTCGACTAACGCAGCAGTAAGATCGCGCACCGACTCAATAGCCTTAACATCATTAATTTCATCAAGCTTAGCGGGAAGCTCAACGATACTTTCCATAATGAGATCTTTGGCATGGCTGGATAGGTCAAGTTTCGCCCCATCAAACTCCTCCACTTTCTCTGTCACACGGAATAGCTGTTGCAATAACTCTTCATTGACAGGGATTTTCTTCTCAAGCACTTTCTTTTGTCTTCTTGCAAGAAGTGGCAATTGCGTGCTCAGCGAATACAGATTTACTTCAGAACTACCATCAAACAGGCTTACTACCTGGCTATCACGTAGCGACTTTTGGAAAATACCGTCTTTATGACGCTCTCTTAAGAAGAATCTTGCTCCGAGAACCGTTGCAAGATCTTTTTGTGCCTTATCAAGTTTAAGCGGAGCAAAACATTTTGCCACTGCTGATAAAATACTCAACTGCTCTGGAATAACGTGAGCTGCACGAATAAGCGTTGAGCCCACAGCATCAGTAGTGAGAATATCAACAAACGCGCCAGTCAAATATCGCTTAGCATTTGGAATATCAAAGACACTGTTCTTATAGAGCTGCCGATTTTGTGCAAAATCCATAACTACTCTTAAATTGTTCTCAAGAGCTCCTATCGATAATGTTGCACACAATGTCCTCGTCACCTGGAATGCTTTAATTGCAATTTCCAGTCCATCACCTTCTCGTCCTACTAAGCTATCATTTGATATCTTGGTTTCATTAAACTTGATACCACAAATGTTACAGCCTCTTAGCCCATAGGTTTTAACCTTGGGTAGATAACTGAAAGTGGAAGGATCAAGTTTACTTTTCTCAACCATAAATAGAGAAAGATTGCGTGCCCCTTTTTCATTGCTGGTACGAGCTAACAGCATGACCGTATCTGAACGAGCCGCTCTGTTAATAGGCCACTTCTCACCTTCTAAAATATAACCATCATCGGTTTTAACTGCTGTCAGTTGATTTGCTAATAAATCTGAACCGTGCGCCTCCTCTGAATACGCCAGACATGGCGCGCAATTATTGGACATGGTAATTTCAGCACAACGTTTCTTAAGTTTCTCATCGCCCCCGACCCATGCAATGATTGACCAAATCAAGGTACTCATTGTGACGGCAGTGGATAAATCACGACGTGCTAACACTCGCCCTAGCTCATAAATTTCTTCGTATGAGTGGAGCTCCCCGCCTAAGCTTTTAGGCACGTACTTTTGGTGTAACTTTAGAGACAGGAGAAATTGGAAAAACTCTTCTTGAAAAGATTCGCTTTCATCCAGTTCCATGATTCGCTTATAAGACATTAATGTCTCAGGATTATTGGGATCTCCCAATGCCTCTTCGAGCATCTGACCCAATTGATATTGCGGTAATTCCCTTATATTCATAACTACTCCGTGATATTAGCAACTTCTCTGGATTGTTCGTTGAAAGTATTGGCTAGTCTCTCATCAAGATAGACTTTCTTTGCATGCCGACGTTGAATTTTTCCACTGGTGGTTTTGGGCAGAGTCCCTGGCCGTATGAATTTCACATCAAATAAATACAGGCCATGGTTCTCGGCAACTTTTTCCTTAAGTACCTCTTTTACTTCTAAGTGCTGTTCAGGATCGATGCGACGGTCAATTTCTTGTAATACAACCAGCTTTTCAGCACCCTCATCTTCGATAGAAAATGCAGCACCGCTATGAGGTTTGATGTGATCACTAGCATTAACTATGGTTGCTTCAATGTCTTGAGGATAATGATTTTTGCCGCGAATAATGATCAGATCTTTAATACGACCAGTGATATAGACTTCATTATCATCAACAAACGCTAAGTCGCCCGTTCTCAGATAACGATGCTCAGTATCACCATTTAAGATGCCGACAAAATCTTCCCCAGTAATCGGGGCTTTCTGCCAGTATCCACTAGCAATGCTATCTCCCCGTACCCAAACTTCACCGATAGTACCCTCGGCAACCTCTTGAAAGGTTTCTGGATTGACAATTTTAATATCTAAGTCAGGGACGACCTTGCCGCTACTGACTAACGCAACCGACTCGTCGGACTTAAAAACGCGCTCGGCGCGGTCTGCCTGGAGATGTTCTTTGTCGAAGTGACCAATGACAGGACTGGATGAGTGGCAGGCGCTGGTAACCATCAATGTTGTTTCCGCCATCCCGTAACAAGGTAAATGACTTTGGTGATTAAACCCGTATTCTTCAAAACGGTCACTGAATGCCTTGATGGTTTCGTAACTAATTGGTTCAGCGCCATTAAAAGCAATCTGCCAACTACTAAGATCACAGTCGACCAACTGCTTATCTCGAACCCTTTTCACGCAGGCCTCGTAGATAAAGTTAGGGCCTCCCGATATGGTCCCCTTATAATCACGAATGGCATTCAACCATTTGATTGGTCTTTGTATGACAGAAATTGGCGACAAAATAACGCATGAATAACCTGTATATAACGGCTGAATTAATCCACCAATAAGACCCATATCATGATAAGGCGGTAACCAGGTCACCATACAGGAAGATTGATCCTGACCGGTTGCTAACCGAATCATTTCGGAGTTATGGATTAAGTTTCCATTGGTCACCATGACCCCTTTCGGATTACCCGTTGAACCTGAGGTGTACTGCAGGAAAACCACAGAATCTTTAGCCAAAGTCACTGGTTGCCAAGCTTCATTGCCAGTAAAAAAATCATGGCTATCAGTTGTCAACCAAGTCGCACCAAACTGATCGAGTTTATCTAATATATCTTGGCTAGTAGCCTTAACGACCTTCTCCTTAGTTAACAAAATCTTCGGAGTACAGTCTGCTAATATTCTTTCTATGCGATTAAAGTGATTGCTTTGTCTTGGTTCATAGACTGGAACTGCAATTGCACCAGCAAAAATCACAGCAAAATAAGCAACCGTATAATCAATACCCGGTGGATACATTAAAACGATACGCTCACCTGCAACGTCAAACTGTTGCAGTCTTGCTGCAAGTTGCTTAACACGATACTCAAACTCTGAGTAACTAATTTCTTCCAAATCACCATCACGATCTTTTAAATGCGTATAGGCGATTTTATCTGGTTGAACTTTGGCTCTATGCTCGACTAAGTCGATCAATGAGCCACCATAAAAGTCATGCTGATTAATCATTACACTTTCTCTCCCTGTTCGATATTTAAACGGTCCTCGTTTAAATCTTTAGCAAAAATCCAACTGTCAAACTTCAACAACAAGGCTGGCAGAACTGTTAAGTCCATAATTAAAGCCACTAACAGCGTTATCGAAGACAAGTATCCGATGGTGCTATTCACCTGGAACCCTGATGTTGCCAGAATCGCAAAACCGATGATTAAAACCACTGAGGTTACGACGATAGCCTTACCCACACTGCTATAAGTATCATTCAAAGCCTGCTGAGGGTTCATGTTGTTGATACGTCTGTTATGTACATAACGACTGATAAAGTGAATGCTGTCGTCAACAACAATCCCGAAAGTTAAAGCAGTAATAATGGATGCTGCCAGACCAATCATCCCCACGGTTAATCCCCAAACCCCTAAAGCAACCATTGCTGGCAGGATATTGGGTATCAAACTCAAAATACCTAACTTGGCGGATCTGAATGGGAATACCAGAATGAAGGAGATAACAATCAAAGCGATTGCCGTCGCCAGCAACATGCTGTCGATATTGTCTTGTGCGACATTACCAAACATCATTGACCAGCCAAGACCATCGCTGTGCATATAGCTAGGTAAGTTCTTGTTCATCCACTCTTGAGAACGTTGCTCAAAAGCCAATAGCTGATTGTTAGTGACATCTTTTAAAGTCACAGTCATACGGGTAGCTGACTTATCCATTTTTACCCGCTCAGTTATTCCAAGGCCGTAAGGCAATGAAGTTTCATAGAGCAAGATATACTGACTAATAAGATCACTATCTTCTGGAATCTTATAGAAAGACTGCTGATCATCATTCAAGTTTTTATTTAAACGCTTGATGACATCTGAGAAGGTATTAACATGCATTACCTCAGGCTGCTCATACAGCCAGCCTGTAAACTTTTCCAGATTGTTCATGTACTCAGGCGTTGATATCTTCTCATCTTTGCTAGCAGGTAAATCGTATTCAACGATACTGATCCCCGTCAGGTTATCGAGAGCAAACTCCGTCGAAGTACGCACATCATAGGATTCATCAAAGTAGCGTATAAAGTCTTCATTAAGCTCGTTTTTCATTGAAGCAGCAGATAAACCAACCGCCGCAACAATCCCTACTACAAGAACCTTTGCTGGATGTTTGGAAACCCAGGCCGCAACGCCTTTAAGCAGGTTTGAAAGGCGCTGGTTTTGTGGTTTCTTATTAGCTAGTTTTTTAACCGGCAAGATATTAATCAACGCAGGAAGAAGTGTCAGTGATAAGAAACATGCAACAGCTATTCCTACCGCAGCAATATTGCCAAGCTCTCTGAAAGGAGGAGCATCACTGAAGTTCATGGTTAAGAAACCAATTGCGGTACTTAAGGACGTTAAAATAATCGGCTTTGCATTTAACCTTAGAGCTTCCTGCATCGCTTTATGTTTTTCATAACCATTCACACGGTAATAATGAACGAAGCTCAATAACAGGTGTACACAGTCAGCAACCGCAACGGTTAAAATAATAATGGGTGCCGCACCTGATACGGGATTTAATGCCATTCCCGCCCATCCAGCGAAACCGACTGCACCACCAATAGAAAGCAACATAACAAGCAAAGTCACCGAAACAGCCGTGGTCGAACGCAACAACAAATAAAGACCGACTAAGATGATGAGTAACATCAATGGGATTAGCTTGGCGTTGTCTTTTTCAGTTGTCTCAGGGAAGGCATTGTTCATCATGACAATACCCGTTAAATACATATCGATGTTTTGGTTTGAAGCGAGCGTTTCTTCAACCAGGTTACGCGCATAGGCAACAACTTCACGAGTTTCACTATCAACCATGCCGTCAGTAAAGTTAATGGTGACATTGACACCGGTCACCGCAGCATCATCAGAAATCAGGCGGTTTTTAAGGTTAGGCTCGGCCAGCGCTGTCCGTTTAGTATTGTTAAGATCGTCCTGCGTCATGTAACTAACATCACCCACCAAATCTTCGATGATAAGATCGTCTTCGGATGCATAGCTGTGCTGGAAGTTTGTAATCGAATCAACACGTGTTGAATGTGGTATTTGCCAGCTCTTCTCGGTCAACTCTTTGATAGTCGCCAAGGTGCCTTTTGTGAATACCTCACCATCTTTGGGTGCTATGACAAATAGCAAGTTGTCACTTTGGGTGTAATCATCACCAAGTTTGTTAGAAGCGATTAGCTGTGTATTTCCTTCATCAAAATAGACCTTATAGTCTGCTGTTTGAGTTAGATTCTTAGCTCCTACAGCTAATAGCAATGCAACAACAATACTTATTGATAATAGATGCCAACGATATTTATTGACCCAACAGAAACCCATAGAGAAACCCTCTTTTGATAGAAATAACTAATGCGATAAAGATACTGAGAAGAATCCTGCATATACCTTAAATCTTCCATGTTGCAAAAAAATAAAAGTATCATGAAGAACATGTTAAAAATTTGGACAGGTAACCAGATGTTTTTGAATGGTTTTTTGGCAGTCCTTTACTTTTTTGCGGGGAAATTATAAAGACATGATGGCTTGAAAGTAAAATCATTTTTGGTTCTATCACGAGAGGTAAAACCAGTCAGAACAAAACCAATGCAAATGTAACTTATTAGTAAAACTATTGAGTCAAATGCGCTTTAAATCAGTCTATAATTTAGTCATCTGTACAAAATTGTGACACTTGGAATTTTAATAAGAATTAGAAAATTGAAAGAAAAAACGTCTGAATCGAAGCAAAAAGTAGTCACTTTTTTATATCTTAAATAGAGTTCGATAAGTACAGAAAACTGACAAGCACAAAAATATATTGGTACAGCAACAAAAGGACTCTTTTAAAGTGTTAACAATTTCGTCACAATGCTCGCAAATAACAGAAGTAAATGATTATGGCCAACTATCCAAACAGCTATTACGCAGCTACCCTTAACTCACGATTAGAAACCAATCCACTCCCGCAAAACCTTGAAGTTGAAACCTGCATCATCGGTGGCGGTTACGCAGGCCTAATGACTGCCTTGAGTTTGATCGAACGCGGCCATACCAATGTCGCGATTATCGAGAAACATAAGGTCGGCTGGGGCTGTTCTGGACGTAATGGCGGCTTTGTGTTCGGCGGCTATTCGGTTGGCCCTAAAAAGTTGATTAAGCAGGTCGGTGAAGCAAAAGCCAAAGAGCTGTATGACTTGACGATTGGTGGCGTTAACCTCATTCGTGATCGCGTTCAGAAATACCAGATCGACTGTGACCTGGTGGATAAGGGCGTATTGTGGGCTAACTGGTTCAAGGATCAGTCAGTGCTGCTTGATGAGCAGGCATTTATGCGCGACAAGATGGCAACGGACTGGCAATACATTGAGCCAGAAGTTTTGAGAGAAAAACTTAAGACTGACCGCTATCATGGCGCCTTGTTTGAACCCAATGCCATGCACTTCCATCCGCTGAATTATGCGCGCGGAATCGCCAAACAAATTCAATCACAGGGCGGCCAAGTTTTCGAAGACTGCCCAGTGCTGGATATCGATTACCAAAGTGCTACCAAGATTGTTAAAACCATCAATGGCAATGTCAGAGCCAAGAATGTTGTTTTATCAGGCGGTGGTTATATTGGTGATTTATGCAAGCCTGTAGCTCGTTCGATTCTGCCAATTTCTACCTACGTGATGACTACAGAGCCACTGGGCGATGAATTACAAAATTATATCAATACCCAGGCTGCCGTTTACGACACCCGCTTCGCTTTTGATTATTACCGTCCCTTAAAAGACACCCGCATTCTGTGGGGTGGTCGCATTAATGCCAACACCAACAAGCCTAAAGACCTCGACCACATTCTGCGTCGTGACCTGGCTAAAGTATTCCCAGAACTAAAAGACGTTAAGGTGGATTACAACTGGCAAGGCTGGATGGGCTATGCACGCCATCAGATGGCACAAATTGGCGAAGTAGCACCGAACGTCTGGTACGGCATCGGCTTTGGTGGCCATGGCGTTGCCCCCACCACTGCCGCTGGCGAAATCCTAGCAGCGGCAATCACCAAACAAAACGATACCTATAAACAATTCCAACCGTGGGGACTACCCTGGAACGGCGGCCCATTTGGGCCAATGGCCGCGCAGATGAGTTATTGGTGGTATGAACTTAAAGACTGGATGAAAGAGAAGACAGAATAACCAGGTTCCTTGGCCAATCATCAACATGGGCAGGCACACTGGCCTGCCCCTACCAAATAATTAACAGCCAAAAACTACTGTTTAATTGACTGAGAAGCTTTCTCTAAATAAGGCACTGGGTCAACTGACTTATATCCACCCAATCCATTGAGAATATACTCAAACCAGGGTTTATGCCCTGCCCCATAAATAATGACCACTCGATCGCCGGGTTTGGTGACATTCATCAGTTTTGAGATGATCTTGGTATTACGCATCATGTAGTAAGCAAACAACTCTGCACCAGCTTGCGACTCGCCCTGATCAAATTTCATTAAGTCAAAATACAGAGCATCATCAATCAAAGGGCTACCTTCAGTGTTTGCCAGCGCCAAATACTTAGCCAAATCACGATGTAAATTATCCTTGGTGAAACGATTTAAGCGCTCAGCAATATCACCAATCATGCTTTGAATTTCAGCCATACGACCTTGCTCATTGATTTGTTCCATCAATTTTTGCATCGGGAAATAATCAGGTTCACCCTCTGAGGGTTGTTCATCAATGCCATGTACTCGATTCAAACCAGCAAGTTTTGCCAGTCGATAACCAATCTGAATGGATTCATTGCGCTTGCTTAACAAGTCAGACTCTTTGAATGTATCAAAACCAGTATCAATATAATTAGGAGCTTCTGTCACTCGCTCAACAGCAACAACGGTGGGTTCAAACTCTCGTAGCGATTCGGCAATGGCTTGCAACTCTTTTTGTCTTTCTGGGGTCAAGACATCAATCGGTTCTATGTTAATGACATCCAAACCAGGGCTAGCAAAATGTTCGCTACCGATAACCATGACCTGAACCATCTTTGAATAATCTTTTACACCATTCTTCCCCAAATCCTCACTGTTACTAGCCGCTGGCCCATGACTCGCACAGGCTGACAAAAAGAGAAACAGAACAACCCACAAATAAGTAAGCCTAACCATTAACGTGCTCCAATAAATTACAGATAGTTAAAGTTAGATGCCAATGTGTGCAGAAGGGTTTAGTCAGGTTTAAAAAAGAACAGGAATGTTGGATTTCATTCCATTGGGCCTCCCCCTTGGGAACATCCCAACCTACAAAAGAACTATATAGTAAACTACTCCTTAGACTTTTTCTCTCCCTTAACCTCACCCTTGGCAATAAATCCGGTATCAATACCAAACCAGAAAGCATCTTCATTTGCGTCATAATACATATGACGAATAGAGCCACCTTCTTTAATCACGGTGCTGCTGATAAATTTTTCAGCTGTGGTATCAAAGCCAACCATCACATTCGGGTAAGGCCCTGTCTGGGCAATCCAGATCACACCATCATCATCCAGCGCAGTGCCGTAAGGACGACTACCCTCGCCTGCTGGCAACATCCACTCTTCAAAGGCTTCCTCTTCTGGATTATAGCGACCTAAAAAGCCGCCCATAAAGTCCACATACCAAACGTTTCCATCTTCGGTAATTTCCAAACGGCGTGGACGTGCATTGTCGCGAGGAATATCCACCTCAGTCAAAGCCATATCGGCTTTTTCAACAAAAGCTAACTTGTTGGTGCCAAGTAAGACTGACCATACATTGTTGTTGCTATCGGTTTTAACACCATAAGGACGTGAGCCATCTTTGCTCATGGTGACAAAACGTACATCACCCGACTCAACATCAAGATGACCAATCGCATTCGAATGCTGCGCGGTAAACCAGATATTCTCATCAGCATCAAATACTAACGTATGCGGATCTTTAACCGCATCAGGCATAGGAAATTGCTTAATGTCACCCGACTCAGGATCGATACGACCAATATGCCCATTGCGATTGCCCGCGTACCAAACATAACCATCGCTATCCACAATCAAATTATGTGGATGGCTACCCTCAGGCACCTCAAACTTGGTCATCTCACCCGACTCAGGATCAAGACGCGCAATATAATTATCCGCCTGCCCACAGAACCACACCATGCCATCCGGCGCCACAAAAGGATCACGCGGCCGCCCACTCCACTCAACCTCGTAAGCCGTCACTTCAAGCAATGATGGAAGCTCTGACAAAGGAATCGTCTTATCTGCAGCTTGCGCTGAAATGGCAAACGAACTAGTGAGAAATAGCGAAGAAATAAAATACTTAAAAGAAGCGTGAAACATAAAGAACTCCTGTAATGAAACACAGGAGTTCAGTATAGAGGGAAAAAGTTATAGGGGCAAAGACGTGCGTATCACTTCCAAACTTCACGCATTAAGTTGTATGCATTGAGTCCTAAAACCTTCTCAATCCTAGTATTACTGTGCCCCCTTTCGGCTAGTTTGTTGGCAAGCAAGTAAAACTGTTCAGGCCCAACGATATCAGGCATAAAGTTCAAATTACCAAGCTTTTCACCAGCCGCGGCAGCGCCATTATCAATACGATGCTGCGTCATCTTATCCGTGCTTTCACGAACGCTATCCATGTCATCAATCCCTGTGTAACCACCGTCAGTGCCAATAGCCACGTGATCTTCACCACAGACATTAATGGCGTGCTCAATGTGCGCCACTAAATGATCTGAGTTAGCTTTGCTGTCTGGTGCCAGGAAAGGCATAAAGTAAACACCAAACAGTCCGCCTTTATTGGCCAGCATGCGCAGTTCTTTGTCAGTTTTATTGCGCGGGAAGTCAGCCAAAGCACGACAACCGCTATGGCTAATGGTAACCGGCGCTTTACTCTTTGCTATCGCTTCTAGACAGGTACGCTCACCACTGTGGCTCAAATCGATTAAGACATTGGCTTCATTCATCTTCTCTACCGCCTGATGACCAAACTCAGTGAGCGGTAATCGTGGACTGACATTAGCGCCGCCGCCAATCTGATTCTGGCCATTGTAGGTCAACTGCATAGTAAGTACGCCAAGATGTTTAAAGGTATCGACATGATCAAGGTTATTACCGATGACATGGCTGTTCTGGAATCCCAACGTCACAGCAAGCTTATTGTCTTTTTGCGCTTGTATGATGTCGTCAAATTTTCGAACCAATGTCAGCACATCAGCATTCGCATCAATCAATTTGTGATGCTGACTGAGCATACTCACACTAGTCTCAAATACGTCATCGCCAGGATACGCTGGGAAAGGAGCGCCAGTAGTTTGGCGGTAACAACTTAGGCCACTCGCTAACACATCGCGTCTCAAGCGTTCCGACATCCGCCAGTTATCCAAAATACTGCCACCCGGATCATTAATGTCATACAACACACCTAAACCATCAAAAACAAACCAGTCGTTGTATTGCTGTTTGCTAATGATAGTTTGGCTAGTCGTTGAAGCTAATAAGTTACTAGCGCTTAATTTCAAGCCAACAGCCGTTGCAGTCATCACAGAGTTCGTTAGAAAAGACCTTCTATTCATTGGTATTAATCCCTATGTTCGATTTTCTAGACACACACTTTATAATTCGCAATATATTGCGCAACATGTTACATTAATTCCTGAAATTAAGTCAATGCATGATTGATCTGAATAAAACAATGAAATTAGAGAGGCGGTTAAAGAGAAAATGAATGGTAAAGCACTACTGGGTAAACGCGCAGAAGATCTGAGCAACCTCATTGAACAACAAACCCAACCTATTTTCGATAGCCTGGGAATTATTGTCCCAATCAAATCCTGCTCTACCCTGCTCAGTCTAATAGAGCTAGAGCAAGCATCGTTAGCCGAACTCGCCAGAAAACTGGAACAGTCACACCAACTGGTTAAACAAAAGCTACCAAAACTAATCAAGCTCGGACTGATTCAGCAACAACCGGATAAAGAAGACAAAAGACGAACCCTCTACTCCCTAACAAGCAAGGGCAAAGAACAGAGTCAAAAGATAAAAGAATACCTCAAACAATCAGAAGTTTTAGTTGATAGTATTTCGAAAGATATTGGTGTGGATATTTTCAGTGCAATTGATCAGGCAATAAATTCAATGAAAGATAGAAGCTTGTGGGAGAGATATGGAAAAGAATAAGAAGAGACACGAAACTTAACAAGGACGTAACATAGAAAAACTCCTGTAGTTAGACACAGGAGTTTATGAGGGGAAATTAAGAGAAGAGCAAAGAGACAGTTGGCAAACAATCAACACTTGTCATCCCGTGGCGCCTGAGGCACTACCTTCGTTCGCTTATCACGGGAGCCAGTCACATGTAATAACTGGTGTATCTCGGCACATAAAGTCTTGTTACTCTAACAAACCTTTACGCTCTAATAAGCTTAATCCTTTGACTGTTGCGGTATAAAGAGTTGCCCCGTCCATATATCCTATTTCTTCGATATATTTTTGATTATTTAATTTATCCAAAACAATCCTTACCTTTGAAACCGAAACGCCCAACTCACTTGAAAGATCAGCAGCTGAAAGCCCCGCTCCTTCACCCATCTCAGATATATTAGCTATAACCTGTGTGTCAATATCATCTAAATCAAAGTCTTCCTTATGTACTTTTTCATATATTTTTTTTGTCCCGGATTGCTTTACTTGTTTTACATTTTCAAGACTGCCATCCTCGATCAACTCATCTAAGTATGAATTAAGTATTCTTTTACTTTCCTCTGTGAATGAACTCCACTCTCTAACACCAAATAAGTCATCTAGTGAAAACTGCCCTCTCTCTCTTTCATTGACTAAACTTACCAGGCCCTCCTTAGTTATTGATAATTTGTCTTTACTTTTACTCTCTTCGGAACTAATTTCACTAGAACCAATTTGACTTTTCAGCTTTTTAATTTCTTCATTTTGACTTGTGATTGTTCTTTGTAATTGAACCGTATTTTCTAAATATTTTTCTCGTAAGCTTGCAATTTCAACTCTTAACTGTCTGGATTCTTCTACAGAAAGAAGCATTTCGTTCTCTTGTTGCTGTTTTATTTTTTTGAGTTCTCGCTGAATTTTCAATGAAAACTCATAAACAGGCTTAGCAATATAAGGATATGCGAATATGTATAGCGCTGTTAGCATGGAAGGAAAAATAAAATAGCTTGCTCCCCAAAATAACTGCTCACTCCAGTATTCTGAAATAAATACAAATTTTCCTGACAGTTCCTCTGAAGAAAAAACTATGATGATTAATTTATAGTTCCACACTAACCAAGAACAAATGAATGCTCCTAAAAGCGGACTTGAAGATCTATCGTAAAGATATGCTTTTATTGATTTAATTATGTCCTGCATTGACATCTCTCCCCATAAAAGTCTAAAACTATCCCACAAAAAAAGCCGCATGTTAAGTGCGGCCTTAATGCAAATATGACTTAAAAGTCCATACCGGGCAATCACTTATCGTCGAGAACCCCATCAAAATACAAAGGTCCTCGCTTTTGTTTATTCAATGGAATCGATAGTTTTTTGAAGATTGATGAAACCTGAGGTGCATCTGGATCATAGTAAATCATTACTGGCTTACCTACCTGATATTGCTCTAGAAACTCTTCAGCTTCTTTGTGAGTAGATTGGTTGATCAGAACCAGGGCCAATTGCTGGCCATGATAGGTTTTACCGTCAATCTCATAGGTATATTCGATATGGGGTTTGTAGGATGTGGTATTAATGGTAATCGTATTAGAAGGGCTATGTTCTATCTTAACTTCTGTACTTTTAATGAAACCTGTCGTTCGTTGCCAGTGCTTATAGTTATCTAAGCTTTCATCGGCATATTCTTTAAATGCTTTTAGAGGCTTCTTTAAAAAGTTAGCCATTAGTCTTAATGCAAATACAGAAACAAGAAGGAATATCCCTATTCCAAATACTGCGGCTAACTCTTCATTCGACATATTTCATCCCTTTTTCTGTTTCTATTTCTAAAAACAATCGCCCGGCACTCTGACCCAGCCTTCCATTAAGACACGTGCACTACGACTCATGATAACTTTTTTGGCGACCCAGTCATTGCCTTGCTTTTCGGTTTCGGCGCCTACTTTAAGCGTGCCTGATGGATGCCCGAAGGTGACGCCTTGGCGATCTCCTCCACCTGCGGCGAGGTTGACCAGTGTGCCGGGAATGGTAGCTGCGGTTGCGATGGCGACAGCGGCGGTGCCCATCATGGCGTGGTGCAGTTTGCCCATGGATAAGGCACGGACGTTAAGGTCGATATCGCTAGCTTTGATTTGTTTACCGCTGGAGGATATGTAATCGGCTGGCGGTGCTACGAAGGCGACTTTCGGTGTATGTTGGCGATTGGCTGCTTCTTCGATGTCTGAAATTAAACCCATTTTAACTGCACCGTGCGCTCGAATGAGTTCAAACATGAGCAAGGCTTTACCATCGTTATTGATCGCTTCCTGTAGCTCTGTGCCGTTGTAATTGACTTCGTTGGCGTTGAGGAAAATGGTTGGAATACCGGCGTTAATCATGGTCGCTTTTAATGTGCCGATGCCGGGCACTTCCAGATCGTCAACCAGGTTACCCGTTGGGAACATGGAACCTTCACCATCGGCAGGATCCATGAATTCAACTTTGACCTCTGCTGCTGGGAATGTCACACCGTCTAGTTCGAAATCACCTGTTTCCTGCACTTCGCCATTGGTGATTGGAACATGTGCAACAATGGTTTTCTCGATATTGGCTTGCCAGATACGAACCACGGCGACACCATTGTCTGGAATACGACTTGGGTCAACCAGCCCGCTGCTGATGGCGAACGAGCCAACCGCCGCGGTCAAGTTACCGCAGTTACCACTCCAGTCTACAAAAGGCTTGTCGATAGAGACCTGACCGAAAAGATAATCCACATCATGATCAGGCTTAGTGCTCTTTGACAGGATGACAGTCTTGCTGGTGCTTGAAGTAGCGCCACCCATACCGTCGGTGTGCTTGCCGTAAGGATCAGGACTGCCGACAACCCGTAGCAATAATTTATCACGCGCTTCGCCCGGTACCTGGGCTGCTTCGGGTAAGTCAGTCAGGTTAAAGAATACACCTTTACTGGTTCCGCCACGCATGTAGGTGGCTGGGATTTTAATTTGTGGAGGAAACTTGTTAGGCATCATTACACCTTATTTTATTAGTTTGGTAGGGGCGCACCTATGTGTGCGCCCGACTATTTTTTAAAGTCACTGGATCCCGCGGTCAAGCCGCGGGATGACAAGTCTTTTAGTTCTGTCGTAGCCTCGAAGGAGCAAAGCGTCTTCGAGGTTTATGTCTTGAGTTAAAAACGCTGGGATTCGTTTCACTCATCACCAGCCTACAACAATATGGTAGGGGCGCAGGGTCTGCCCCATTGGGTACCTGTGTGTGCGCTCGATTATTTTCTCAAGAGCAGATTCTGACTTTCGTCAGAATGACAATCCTTTATGGATTTGCTCGCTGCCCCCTACTTATAGGTTGGGTTAGCCATAGGCGTAACCCAACTTTCTCAATTACAGTCACGGAATCCCGCGGTTAAACCGCGGGATGACAGAACATTATTAAGCATTCCCACTCAAGAAATCTTGTGCGAATCGCTGCAACACGCCACCAGCCTCATAGATAGAAACTTCTTCTGCGGTGTCGAGGCGGCATTTCACTGGGATTTCTACTCGCTCGCCATCTTTGCGGTGCATGATGACTTTGAGGTTTGCCCCTGGGCTGACTTCGCCTTCAACGTCGTAGGTTTCTGTGCCGTCGATGTTGTAGGTTTTGCGTGTTTCGCCGTTGGTGAATTCTAACGGTAATACGCCCATGCCGATCAAGTTGGTGCGGTGAATACGTTCGAAACCTTCGGCGACGATTACTTCAACACCTGCGAGGCGTACGCCTTTGGCGGCCCAGTCGCGTGATGAGCCTTGGCCATAGTCTGCACCGGCAATTATGATCAACGGTTGCTTGCGTTCCATGTAAGTTTCAATGGTTTCCCACATGCGCATTTCTTTGCCTTCTGGCTCAAGACGCGCTAAGGAGCCCTGTTTAACCGAACCATCTTCGTTGCGAACCATTTCGTTCAACAATTTTGGGTTGGCGAAAGTGGCGCGTTGTGCGGTTAAATGGTCACCACGGTGGGTTGCATAAGAATTGTAGTCTTCTTCCGGCAAGCCCATTTTGTCGAGGTAGGCACCTGCTGCGCTTGATTTTTGAATCGCGTTGGATGGTGACAAATGATCGGTTGTGATGTTGTCGCCTAACACTGCCAATGGACGCATACCTTTCATGGTGCGCTCGCCTGCCAATGCGCCTTCCCAATACGGTGGGCGGCGAATGTAGGTGCTCTGCGGACGCCAGTCGTAGAGCGGTGTGCTTTTCTCACCCATATCGACTTTAATATCAAACATTGGCTCATAAACCGCGCGGAACTGTTCCGGCTTAACGTTATCTTTGATGATCGAATCAATTTCTTCGTCACTTGGCCAGATGTCTTTTAGAGTGACTGGGTTGCCGTCTTTATCAGTTCCCAAAACATCTTTTTCGATATCAAAACGAATGGTACCGGCGATGGCATAAGCCACGACTAATGGAGGCGACGCCAGGAAAGCCTGGTCAGCGTGCGGATGAATACGACCATCGAAGTTACGGTTACCAGACAGTACTGCAGTCGAATACAAATCGCGTTCTTCGATTTCCTGTTTGATCTTTGGATCCAATGCGCCACTCATTCCATTACAGGAAGTACAGGCGTAACCGACGACACCAAAGCCAAGATTTTCAAGTTCTGGTAATAAGTTTGATTCTTCAAGGTAAAGAGTTACCGCTTTTGAGCCAGGTGCCAATGATGTTTTCACCCAAGGCTTACGGGTTAAGCCTAATTTGTTAGCGTTACGCGCGATCAAACCGGCAGCAATCATGTTGCGTGGGTTACTGGTATTGGTACAGCTAGTGATGGCAGCGATAATACAGGCGCCATCCGGCATTTTGCCTTCTTCGGTTTCGATATGTTTGGCGATACCTTTGCTGGCCAGATCGGACGTTGAAACTCGCGCATGTGGATTCGAAGGGCCTGCAATGTTGCGTCCCACTGAGGATAAATCAAAGGTCAGTACACGCTCGTATTCTGCACCGGTTAAACCATCCGCCCATAAGCCAGTTTGCTTGGCGTAGGTTTCAACCAGTTTTACATTCTCATCATCACGACCGGTTAGTGTTAAATAATCAATGGTTTGCTGATCGATATAGAACATGGCGGCGGTTGCGCCAAACTCTGGTGTCATGTTGGAGATAGTGGCGCGGTCGCCTAAGGTTAAGTGCGAAGCTCCTTCGCCGAAGAACTCAAGGTATGAGGAAACGACGCGTTCGTTACGCAAGAATTCGGTAATCGCTAATACGATATCAGTACTGGTGATGCCCGGTTGTGGTTTGCCTTTTAATTCAACACCAATAATGTCCGGAAGACGCATGTATGAAGCACGACCTAGCATTACGCTTTCCGCTTCAAGACCGCCCACACCGACTGCGATAACACCTAATGCATCAACCATTGGCGTGTGGCTGTCAGTACCGACTAAAGTATCAGGGAAAGCAACGCCGTCGCGTGATTGAACAACAGGCGACATACGCTCTAAATTGATCTGGTGCATAATGCCATTGCCCGGTGGGACAACGTTGACGTTTTCAAACGCTGTTTTACACCAGTTAATAAAATGGAAGCGATCTTCGTTACGACGATCTTCAATGGCACGGTTTTTTTCGAAAGCATCTTTTTCGAAGCCTGCGTGTTCAACCGCTAACGAATGATCAACGATCAACTGAGTCGGAACCACAGGATTGACTTTGGAAGGATCGCCGCCCTTCTCCGCGATGGCATCGCGCAAACCCGCCAAATCCACAAACGCTGTTTGCCCCAAAATATCGTGGCACACAACGCGCGCAGGAAACCATGGAAAATCCAGATCACGCTTACGCTCAATCAGCTGCTTCAAGGAGTCCGTCAGCGACTCAGGATCGCAACGGCGCACCAAGTTTTCAGCAAGGACTTTTGAGGTGTAAGGAAGTTTATCGTAAGCACCCGGTTGGATGGCTTCAACCGCTTCACGCGTGTCGAAGTAATCTAAGTTAGTGCCTTCAAGTTTCTTTCTGTAATTTGTGTTCATAAGTTTCCACACGATTGTGTTTGATGGATTTGGTTTTGTTGTTGCTAATAGTTACTTTGTAACCCAACTCTATTCTTTCAAAAGCCAAGAGCAGATCCTGATTTTCATTCAGGCAGGCAATTCTCCAGGAATTGCTTGTGACTAAAAGGAATGCCCTTGGTACATTCCCCACATCCCTGTGGGTCAGATGACATGTCTGTTGGTTCTGTCGTAGCCTCGAAGTAGCTAAGCGTCTTCGAGGTCTTAAATCTCTACATGGTAGGGCGCACCTGTGTGTGCGCCCATGTACAACCTTGTAATACCCTGCACCCAAGGGCAGGCTTCGCTCGGATTCGCAGTGCTGGGTCTGCCCCTTGGGTGCATCGCCAGCCTACAAATTCGCTACTTATAGGTTGGGTTTACCCAAAGGGGCAGACCCAGCCTTGGCGTAACCCAACTCTTTCAATTAAAGTCACTGGATCCCGCGGTCAAGCCGCGGGATGACAGCTATTTAAAAAACATTTTAACGTTTGTCGATTGGAACGAACTTCTTATTCTCCGGCCCATTGTAGTTGGCACTTGGACGAATAATTTTGCCATCAACACGTTGCTCCATAACATGCGCTGACCAACCGGTGATGCGCGAGATTACGAAGATTGGTGTGAACATGGCTGTTGGGATGCCCATTTTGTTGTACGAAACGGCTGAGAACCAATCAAGGTTAGGGAACATTTTCTTTTCGTCCCACATGACTTGTTCCAAACGTTCTGCAACGTCATACAATTTGGTGTCGCCCTGCTCTTCTGACAATTCTTTGGCAACTTTTTTGATCACTTCGTTACGTGGATCGGACACTGTATAAACTGGGTGGCCGAAACCGATAACGATTTCTTTGCGCGCCAAACGTTCTTTGATGTCAGTTTCTGCATGGTCGGCACTGTCATAACGCATTTGGATATCCAGCGCGACTTCGTTGGCGCCACCGTGCTTTGGACCACGTAATGCGCCGATACCGCCACAGATTGCTGAGTACATGTCTGAGCCTGTACCTGTGATCACGCGGCTGGTGAAGGTTGATGCATTGAACTCGTGCTCTGCGTACAGGTTCAATGAAATTTGCATGGCGCGCACCCATGAGTCTGGGCATGGCTCGCCGTGTAACAAGTGTAGGAAGTGACCGGCGATTGACTCTTCGTCAGTTTCCAGGTCAATGGCAACGCCGTTGTGCGAGAAATGATACCAGTACAATAACATTGAAGGGAAAGATGCCAATAGACGATCAGCAATATCTTTTGCTTCGTTCATCGGCTGGCTTTCGCGCTCCGGTAATACAGTACCCAGCATTGAACAGCCGGTACGCAATACATCCATCGGATGTGCGTTAGCTGGAATCAATTCCAATGCGTCTTGAACTAAAGCAGGAAGACCACGAAGCGCTTTTAATTTGCGCTTATAGTTGGCAAGCTCTGCTTTGTTTGGCAACTTGCCATGAATCAATAGATGGGCAACTTCTTCGAACTCGCAATTTTCTGCTAAGTCTAAAATATCGTAGCCACGGTAATGTAAATCGTTACCGGTGCGGCCTACAGTACACAATGCGGTATTTCCTGCCGCTACACCAGACAGTGCTACGGATTTTTTTGGTTTTGGTAAATCTGACATGGTTAACTCCTAGTCTGTTTTATTTCTTTTTGGCTTTTTCTTGCGCGAATAATTCATCGAGCTTTTGCTCGTATTCGTGGTAGCCAAGATAGTCGTATAATTCTTCACGCGTTTGCATGATATCTATCACGTCGCGCTGATGTCCTTTCGCCATAACATCTTTGTAGAAAGTTTCCGCTCCTTTATTCATGGCACGGTATGCACCACAACAATATAAAACGATATCGACACCAACACCTGCTAGTTCGTCACAAGAGAACAAAGGTGTTGCGCCAAATTCTGTGATGTTGGCAAGGAATGGAGCTTTAACGTGCTTACGGAAGGTTGCATAATCTTCCAGCGAGCGCATGGCTTCCGGGAAAATCATATCAGCACCGGCTTCGATACAGGCATTGGCACGATCAATGGCAGACTGCATGCCTTCGACGGCTAACGCATCGGTACGCGCCATGATGACAAAGTTTTCGTCGGTACGCGCATCAACGGCAGATTTAATTCGATCAACCATTTCTTGTTGGCTGACGACTTCTTTATTAGGACGATGGCCACAACGCTTAGTTGCCACCTGATCTTCCATATGGAAACCGGCAGCGCCCGCTTTGATGAGGCCGCGCGTGGTGCGAGCGATGTTGAATGCACCACCGAAACCGGTATCGATATCAACCATTAATGGCAGTGAACATACATCTGTGATGCGACGGATATCAACCAGCAAATCTTCAGCGGTTGAGATGCCAAGGTCTGGCATGCCTAGTGAATTAGCGGCAACACCACCACCTGATAGGTAAATGGCTTTGTGACCAATTTTTTCAGCCATACGCGCGGTATAAGCTGTGATGGTTCCCATTAATTGTAGCGGATGGTTTTCTTCGACCGCTTTACGAAATTTTAAACCTGCACTCATAATATAAACCTTCTTGTTTCTTGGGGTGCATCACGACGCACCCTACGCATTTAATTTTTATTAAAAACTCAAGCTGAAAATTAACAACTAATCATCCGCCATAAGTCTCTTAATACGTCTTCTAATCACAATCAACTTTTTTAATGTAGAGTAACAAACTAATGCTGACAATATAGTAAGAAAAACACCTAATAATGTATCTTCCTTTAGTTTATATATGCCAAGTGCGAATGTTGGGACTGCAAATATGAGCACATAGAAGTTGTAGTCCTGTACTTCTTTAAGAGCCCTATATTCATCGACTTTGCTGTACTTTTCCCTTCGCACTATTATCACTCCAAATAAATTATTCTTAACTCGCTAACTTAACCTTCCAAACCGCCGGACCAGTCTTGTGGACGCTTTCACCTTCAGAATCCACCGCCACGGTCACTGGCATGTCTTTTACGTCAAATTCATAGACGGCTTCCATTCCCAGTTCTGGGAAGGCGACGACTTCTGAATGTTTGATCGCTTTTGAAACCAGATAGGCAGCACCACCGACGGCCATTAGATACACCGACTTGTGTTTCTTGATGGCTTCGATGGCTTCATCACCGCGCTCTGCTTTGCCGATCATGCCCAGTAAGCCGGTTTTGTCGAGCATCATGTCAGTGAATTTATCCATACGCGTTGCGGTTGTTGGGCCGGCTGGGCCTACCGCTTCATCGCCGACTGCATCGACTGGGCCGACGTAGTAAATAAATCGATTAGTGAAGTCGAGGCCTTCTGGCAAGCCTTCGCCTGAATCGAGTAAATCTTTAATCTTTTTATGCGCTGCATCACGGCCGGTTAGAATCTTGCCGTTTAGCAACAGAACCTGACCCGGTTTCCAGCTGGCCACTTCTTCCGGCGTAATATTATTCATGTCTACACGCTTGGCATCTGCAGCGGCTTCGTATTCCATATCCGGCCAATCTTCAATTGATGGTGGAGTAAGAATAGCAGGCCCGGTGCCGTCTAATGTGAAATGAATATGACGAGTTGCCGCGCAGTTTGGAATCATCGCTACCGGCTTAGACGCAGCATGGGTTGGCCAATCTTTGATTTTGACATCAAGCACGGTAGTAACACCGCCCAAACCTTGTGCGCCGATACCGAGCTTATTGACCGCTTCGTAGATTTCTATACGCAACTCTTCTACGCGATTACTCGGGCCGCGCTTCAATAGCTCCTGCATATCAATTGGATCCATCAAGGATTCTTTGGCCAGTACCATGGCTTTTTCAGCAGTACCACCAACACCTATACCAAGCATACCTGGAGGACACCAGCCCGCGCCCATCTTAGGCACAGTCTCTACCACCCAGTCGACAATCGAATCACTTGGATTGAGCATGACAAATTTAGATTTGTTTTCAGAACCACCGCCTTTCGCAGCGCAGGTCACTTCAACCTTGTCGCCTTTAACCATTTCGACGTGAATCACGGCTGGTGTATTGTCCTTGGAGTTAAGGCGTTTACCTGCTGGGTCCATCAGTACTGAAGCACGTAATGGGTTTTCAGGATTCAAGTAAGCACGACGAACACCTTCATCAACCATTTCCTGAATGGTCATGCCGCCTTCAAAGCGCGCGTCCATCCCTACTTTGACGAAAGCACAGGCAATACCGGTGTCCTGACACACGGGACGATGGCCCATGGCAGACATGCGTGAATTGACCAGGATCTGTTTCATGGCATCTTTCGCCGCAGGGCTTTCTTCTTTTTCGTAGGCTGCAGTTAGCGCCTGGATAAAATCTTTTGGGTGGTAGTAGGAAATATATTGAAAGGCATCAGCAACACTTGCAATAAAGTCTTCTGCTTTAATGGCGGCCATTAAGTCTCTCCCGTGGACGGCTCAGAATGAGTAAATTTGTGCTTCGCTATACAAGAAGCAAACAAACCTCTAAAATCGGCAGAACATTATACAGGCTGGCAATGGCGTTTCCCAAATTTTGGACGCTAATTATTCAGATTTAGCCACCAAATTGACTCTTTTTTAAACTATCTGCATGAAAAACACACAGAACACAGCTCAATTTGTTGAATTTCCTTACAGAGACCCAGCAGCCCTACGCAACCTTTTCTCCTGGTTCGCTAACGAGCCGTGGGCCTTATTGCTGGATAGCGGCAAAACCACTCATCAGGCAGCCCGTTTTGATCTGATTTTAGCTCGGCCACGAGCCACCATTCGCTTTAGCGATGGTAAGACTGAGGTTACTGGCCTTGATCTGAAACTGGGCCATACGCCTTTCGAAGACTTGCGCCAGTTTTATCAGGCTGGTCTTGATGACTACCTGCCATTGCCCAAGGAATTGTCGCGCTTGCCCTTTCACGGTGGCATCGCAGGCTACTGTAGCTATGACCTCGGTCGCTACGTCGAAAAAATCCCAAACATTGCTGAAAAAGATATCCAATTGCCGGAGATGGCCTTTGGTTTGTATGAATGGGGCTTTATTAGCGACCACCAACAGCAAAAATGCTATCTGCTTAAGTTTTCCGATTACTGCGAAACTTATTGGGAAGATATCATTCGTGAGTTCGAAGGCTATTACGAGCAGGCTGAAAAAACGAGCTTTGAAGACTTTCAATTAGCCGACAACTGGCAATCAAATATGAGCCAGCAAAGCTACACTGACAAATTTCAGAAGGTGCATGATTATATTCATGCAGGTGATTGCTATCAGGCCAATCTAGCGCAACGTTTCAAAGCACCTTATCAAGGCCATCCCTGGAATGCTTATTTAAAACTAGCCGAGCACAATCAGGCACCCTTCTCGGCTTATATGAACCTCGAGCAACAACAAATTCTTTCTGTGTCGCCAGAACGTTTCATTGAAGTTAAGAAACAAAAGCACAAAAGCCACGTCATCACGCAACCGATTAAAGGCACCCGACCACGCTCAAAAGATCCGATTGAGGACGAACGCCTATCCGATGAATTGCAAAATAGCGCTAAAGATCGTGCGGAAAATTTGATGATTGTTGATTTGCTACGCAATGACATTGGCCGCAGTGCAGCGATTGGCTCAGTCAAGGTTACTAAACTGTTTGAGCTACAGACCTTTACTTCAGTGCATCACCTGGTCAGTACGATTGAAGCTGATTTGGCACCAAACAAAGATGCCATTGAATTATTAAAATACTGCTTCCCCGGTGGCTCGATTACAGGCGCACCCAAAGTACGCTCGATGCAAATCATTGAAGAACTGGAACCGCATCGCCGCAGTATCTATTGTGGCTCAGTGTTGTATTATGACTTTAGAGGCATGTTGGATTCGAATATCGCTATCCGCACATTAGTCACTGAAAATGATACCATTTACGCATGGGGTGGCGGCGGATTAGTTGCTGACTCCGAGGCGGATAATGAGTATCAGGAAACGCTGCATAAACTGAGTAAAATTTTACCCGTTCTTAAAGATGATTAAACTGATTGATATTGAAAAAGCTCTGGCCCGCGCAAACCAGATCACACCTAAAGAAACTACTCTCAGACCAAGTGCGGTGCTGGTACCGATTGTTGAGCGTGAAGAAGGGTTACAATTATTGCTGACCCAAAGAACCTTCCACTTACGCCATCATGCGGGACAAATCAGCTTTCCCGGCGGCAGCATGGATGACACGGATAAAGACTTGATCCATACCGCACTACGCGAAACTCATGAAGAAGTGGGTATCCCTGACAAGCTGATCGATGTTCTCGGTAAACTTCCATTACAACCTACAGTTTCAGGTTTTATGATTCAGCCCATAGTCGCGCAGGTACAGCACCATTATGAGATGCGACTGTGTGAGGCTGAGGTGGCTGATGCTTTTGAAGTGCCACTTGATTTCGTGTTAAATCCAGATAATCAAAATCACTTTTACAAAGAATACAATGGTCAGCGCTATTCGGTGTATTCGATACCGTATCAGGAGCGCAATATCTGGGGCGCCACCGCCAATATCATTGTCCAGTTTTCGAAGCTTATCCATAGGCTCTAACACTCCCCATTTTACAATAACCTCCTCTTATAAAGCTTCTCTGGTCTGAGTAGCTAGCCATAGCAACTGCTACTTATAGCGAGTACAATCAGGGATATTAATTTTGATTAAATTATTGAGGTTTTACCTTGGCAATTAGCGTTTTTGACATGTTCAGTATTGGTATCGGCCCCTCCAGTTCTCATACCGTAGGGCCTATGCGTGCTGCACACCGTTTTATTGAGTTTTTGGCAGAAAAGAAACTGTTACCTTCGGTAGCCAGAGTTAAATCTGAGCTTTATGGCTCCTTAGGAGCAACCGGTAAGGGTCACGGCTCTGATAAGGCTGTCTTACTTGGTCTTGAAGGTCACCTGCCTGAAGAAATTGATACCGACATTATTCCAGCCCGATTAGAAACGATCCGTGGCGAGAAAAAAATCAAATTGAATAACGAGTTCGAACTCAAATTTAATGAAGAAAAAGATCTCGTTATGCATCGCCGAAAATCGTTGCCGCGACATTCCAACGGCATGATTTTTTATGCTTTCGATAAAGACGGCAATGAGATTGCGAAGAAAACTTATTACTCAGTCGGTGGCGGTTTTGTCGTCAACGAAGATGTTGATGCTGACACACCGATTATGGAAGACGACACCAAAGTAAAATATCCTTTCACTTCTGCAGCAGAACTCATGCAGACCTGTAAGGATGAAGGTATTTGTGTATCAACATTAATGCTGGAAAACGAAAAGTCATGGCGCAGTGAAGAAGAAGTCAAAGCCAAACTACTTGAAATCTGGCGAGTGATGGAAGACTGCATTAAGCGCGGCTGTAATCGCGAAGGCATTTTACCCGGCGGTTTAAAAGTTAAACGTCGAGCTCCCGGTATTTATCGTAAGCTCAAATCAGACTCGAATGAGAATGATGTTTTACGCGCCATGGATTGGGTCGATCTTTACGCGCTTGCCGTTAATGAAGAAAATGCTGGCGGGGGCCGAGTAGTCACGGCACCAACCAATGGCGCAGCCGGTATCATTCCTGCCGTTCTCTTCTACTTTATGCGCTTCCATCAAAACGCTGATGAGAAAGCAGTTATCCGTTTCTTATTGACTGCTGGTGCGATCGGTATTTTGTATAAATTGAATGCCTCAATTTCTGGCGCTGAAGTTGGTTGTCAGGGCGAAGTTGGCGTGGCCTGCTCGATGGCCGCCGGTGCACTGACCGAAGTTATGGGCGGCAGCCCACAGCAAGTGGAAAATGCTGCAGAAATCGGTATGGAACACAACCTCGGCTTAACCTGCGATCCTGTTGGTGGCCTGGTTCAGGTTCCCTGTATTGAACGTAACGCCATGGGCTCTATCAAAGCCATTAATGCTGCTCGCTTAGCATTACGAGGTGACGGCGAACACAAAGTATCACTCGATAAAGTCATTCAAACCATGTGGGATACCGGCATGGATATGCGTGACAAATATAAAGAAACTGCGCGTGGTGGTTTAGCAGTTCATATTATTGAGTGTTAATTTTTTATAAGCCCTGTTCGTGTGTAGGGACAACTCATGAGTTGTCCCTACTCTCAAGCTCCTATTCTCCGCACCTACATCGTTATCTAAATTGAATAAAGTAACATCCAGCTAAAAATTTAACTCCTTCACTTACTTTGCACAGCCAGCTTGTTATACTAATTTAACGTCTTAATGGCTATTGAGGGATTATATGGAAACGGTTTTAATTACAGGTGGTACCGGCTTTATTGGTCGTAATTTGATTCCTTTACTACAGAAGGACAATTATAAAATTATTGTTCTGAGTAGAACTCCTTCTAAATATCAAGACGACTTCTATTTTAAGCATGTCGAGCTGGTGGGAGATCTTGCTGAAGTAAAGCATGCGAATATTGTGATTAATCTGGCTGGTGCGAATTTATCAGCTAAGCGCTGGACTGATAAATACAAACAGGAAATTGTTAACAGTCGATTAAATTTAACCAATGATTTGATCGACTGGATGTCAAATCTGGAGCATAAGCCCCACACCCTAATTAGTGGTTCTGCTATCGGTTATTACGGCCCTCGCGGCAATGAAACGCTAGATGAAAATTCAACCTCGGGCAACGCTTCGGAATTTCAGGTTCGACTATGCTCAAAATGGGAAGATGCGGCCTATCGAGCTGAGAGCCTTGGAGTTCGTGTATGCTGCATTCGCACGGGGGTTGTACTCGGTGACGAGGGTGCCCTGCAACAGATGCTTTTGCCTTTTAAACTTGGGTTGGGCGGTAAGCTGGGCTCTGGAAATCAATACTTTTCCTGGGTTCATATTCAGGATCATGTGCGAGCGCTCAAACACTTGATCGACAATAACAGTCTAACCGGCTCTTTTAACCTAACCGCACCAAATCCTGTTACTAACGAAACCCTTACCAAGACATTGGGTAAAGTCCTCGGCCGCCCTACTTTTATGACGGTTCCCGGTTTTGCTTTGAAACTTGTTATGGGGGAAATGGCCCATATTCTATTGACTGGACAAAGGGTCTTACCGCACAAACTTGAAGAGTCGGGGTTTAAATTTAATTATCCAGAATTGGAACCAGCCTTAACTCAGATCTTGAAATAAAAAAAAGCCTCCGCATCTTGCAGAGGCTTTTACTAGATTAAAATCACTTAGCCTGTTTAGCTTTCTCAACGATAGCTTTAACGTCTTCTCTTAGTTGACGTGCATCAAAAACAATACCATCTTTAATGGTGTATTTTACACCGCCGACTCGTTGCGGCACATTATCAAGCCCCAAACGGTAATGGCCTGTGCCATAAAGAACCTTAAAGTTTGCAATAGGGTTTTCATCGACGATCACCAAGTCGGCTAATTTGCCCGGACGTAATGAGCCAATCTTATCATCCATGCCCAAAGCTTCTGCGCCATTGAGCGTCGCAGATTGAATGACTTCGAGTGGATGAAAACCGGCTTCCTGTAGCAATTCAAACTCTCGAATCAAACCAAAACCAAAGATTTTGTAGATATAGCCTGTGTCTGAACCTGTGGTTACCCGCCCGCCATGATTTTTATAATCATTCAAGAAACTCATCCAGATACGATAATTTTCTTTCCAGTCAATTTCGTTTTGTGTAGTCCAATCGAAAAAGTAAGAACCATGCGAATGACGGTTGGGTTCGAAGAATTCGAGTAGTTTCGGATGAGTATAATCATCATGCCACTCGGCCTCTCGCTCACGCATGACATCACGGCTGGCTTCGTAAATGGTTAGTGTTGGATCGATGGTAAAGTCCAACTCGATCAACTCATCACGCACAGCGTTCCATCGTTCGCTACCCTTTTCGGCAGCCTGTTGCCATAAACGGCCAGCTTCGGTGAAGCGGTGTGATTCATCGTTGTAGTTATATTCGAGCGGATAATCCTGAATAGTCTTATCGGTGAACAGGGCTTCCGGCAAGCCATACCAATGCTCCATTGATGTTAAGCCGAGACGCGCTGAATCCAATGCATTAGTACCATACACGTTCAGTTGGGCATGGTGCATCATAGTGCCTAAACCCTGCTTAGTAGCTTCATCCAATGCGGCTTCCATCATATCTTTCGGTAAACCAAAAAACTTAATTCCGGCTGCGCCTTCGTTAGCAACATGGCGAACCCACTTGCGAGCTTCTTTAGGGGTTGTAATCTCTTTGTTCCAACCCATGCCGAATCCAATGTAAGGCACAATGCGTGGTGCTGTGATCTTGTTCTGTTGACTGAGCTTTTGATGTTTTAGCGTCCAGTCAAGGCCGTTAAAGCTACCCGGTTCGCGCACCGTCGTAATGCCATGCGCCAACCATAATTTCAACGGATATTCAGCCGGTAACCCATCGACACTACCTGCGATATGTCCGTGCATATCAACAAAACCAGGCAGTACATAATGGCCACTGATATCCATTACTTTATCATTTGGACCTGCTTTTGGTCTTTTAGCTTCATTAATTGCAACACCCGGCGCACCAACCGAACGAATACTTTTAATAATGTTACCTTCGATAATGATGTCTACTGGACCAATTGGCGGTGCGCCTTCACCATTGATGATAATGCCGCCACGCAAGATGAGCCGATTAAAAGGACCTTCGCCTTCAGTTCTTTCTGGTGCATCAATAGTAGCTGCTAATGAGGAAAAGCTTGCAAAACATAGAAGTGCTGAGATGAAGTATTTGATACTGATGTTCACACTGATACCTTGCTGATAATTCTAAAAGTATTCAGCAAGATGCCCGAATCAGTCTTAAATATCAAGGAAGGAGGTGTAACGAAGTTTTATGAAGCAAAGCGACTTATTCGGCTTTCTTCTTATTAATGACGCCATTAGGTACATGACCACTGGCAATATGCTCTCTGGCGCGCTCAATATGGCCTTCCTGGTCATCGAAGAATACATCCGCACCAAAGGCTTTAAGGAACCGGGTCTTATCCATGCCACCGAGAAATAAGGCTTCATCAATACGAATATCCCAGTAACGGAGTGTCCGAATCACGCGCTCATGTGCGGGAGCTGAGCGAGCAGTCACTAAAGCAGTTCGGATTGGGCAGTCTTCGGTGCCAAACTCTTTCTGTAGCTTATGCAGTGCTGCCAGGAAGTTCTTGAATGGGCCGCCTTCGAGGGGTTTCTGAGCGGATGCTTTTTCATGCTTGGTAAACTCTTCCAGCCCACCACTTTGAAAAATCTGCTCGGACTCATCAGAAAACAAAACTGCATCGCCATCAAAAGCAAATTTGATGATATCGCTTTCATTGCCTGCTTGAGTTGGCGCCACAATAGTTGCCGCGGCAATACCTGCCTCTATTGCTTGGGTAACATCAACAGGATTGGTGGAAAGGAACAAGTGAGCACCAAAAGCTTCGGCATACAGATAAGGGCTATTACCCGAAGTAAAGGCAGCACGGGTAATATGCAGCCGGTGATTTTCAATAGAGTTAAAAACACGAAGTCCGGTATCGGCACTGTTTCGAGACAGCAGAATGACCTCAACTCGAGGTTTGTCTTCTGCCCCTTCATTCAGAGCCAGTAACTTGCGGACCAAACCAAATGCAGCGCCAGGTTTAAGTAGCTCATCTTCGTGATCGATTTGATATTGGGCGTAACTGTTAACGCCACTTTCCATGTAAATGCGATGGCTTTCTGCCAGATCAAATAAGGCAGTTGACGAAATGGCAATGACTAGAGTGTCTTTAAAATCCATCGGCATAGCTTGGTTATCCTAATAGTATTGCTTGGTTATCCTAATAGTATTGCTTGGGTAAAACTACCAATCTTCGCAATCTTCTTCAAACTCACAATCATCTTCAATCGGTGGACGACCATCGTAAATTAAGAATTCTCTACGCTGCAAATAAGCATCGCGGACCATTGAGTACTCGTCTAATGCTTGCTCCAGCTGTTCTTCCAAAGGTAATAAAGATGCGCGAGTCTGAATCAGATCCAGGGCTCTTAAGCTCCACTCGGTTTGCGTGTCATCCATTTCATCATAGGGGCTATATAAAGCGGTTTTGTCTACAGCAAAGCCAATACCATCACGAGCAGTGGAAGGGCCAATAAAAGGCAGCATTAAATAAGGTCCAGAGTCAAAACCCCAGGCAGCAAGCGTTTGCCCAAAGTCCTCTTCTTCTTTCTTTAGGCCCATTTCCGTCGCAGGATCAAGAAAACCGGCCAAGCCAAGAGTGCTATTAATGAGGAAACGACCTGTATCACGCCCTGCCTTGCCGAATTTGGCTTGCAGGATGTCATTAATAATGGTTCCAACCTCACCTAAGTTACTGAAAAAATTGGAAATACCTTTTTCAACAGGGTCGGGAGTCACTGCTTGATACCCTTCCGCTGTGGGCTTTAGAATAGCTTTATCAATGGCACGGTTAAATTCCCATACGCTGCGGTTGTATTCCTCATAGGGATCTTTGGGGTTATTAGAATCGGTTGTGGCGCAAGCTGATAAGGTTAAAACACCCAAAACCAATATCAATCGGTGAAACGTCATTATTTTTTCCTTTGGTATTCCAATGGCGCAATGATAAAGGTTTCAGTGGATTTGCGCCAGACCTGTTGTTAGAACCGTTGGCCCTGGTTCATGAATTAACTCCCAAAATCACGTCACGCTGCAACAGGCTATCTAACATTTGTTTTCCACCTTCAATGAGCTGTTGGGGGTTGGGAAACTGAGTTTCTTCAGCCAGTTGTTGCAATGCCTGTTGGCCGGTAATTTGCCGCTCCTGCTCCAAGTGCTCCTGGAAAATCTGCAGCAAGCGGTAAGTGAACAGATTAGTTTCCATAAATTCAATCTTATGTTTACGGTCACGGCAAATAATCAGAAAGCTGGGCTGTTCGGGTTTCTCTTCAGGTATATATGCACTGCCGATACGATGCACCGGATATTCGTAGGCCAGCGCTTTAGCTAAAGGTGATATGACGATACTCTGCTCAAACAAGTCGCCATTTCTGTCATGCGGGATGGACAGAATATTGTCTTTATTAGCTAATAAAGCCACCTCCATCCACTCCCAATGAGCCAGCTCCAGCATAAAAGGATAGTCATTCTGCTCTGGCTGGCGATGTTCCGATAAATAGTTTAAAAACTCAGCAGAAATCTCTGCAAAATAAGGTGAATGAGCTCGATACTCAGTAAAGAAGTCTCGCACTATCTGGTGCCATTTATCGTCTGGTGTTAAGGAACGCAAAATCGGAAAGCTACTGGCACAGAAATTCTGAACGTTGTTATAAAACAAATCCTGATAAACCTTCATGCGCCGAGCTTCAATACCTTCAGGCGCTTGATATTTAGAAGGGTTACGCAAATTTTTAGCGAACTCGTATTGGATTTGTTGAAACTTGGGTAGCTCGGAGCCGTTATTCATTGCGCATAAACCTCTAAGCTATGGCTGCTGGGGCTTGCTGATATTTATTCTGTAATACTTTAATTTGCTCTACTTCTTTCAATAACTGGCTCATTTTCGGAATATTAAAATCTCGCTCCAGCAAAGTCGGGAAAACACCAAACTGTTCATAAGCCAGATCCAGTAAGTCCCAAACTTGAGTTTTGACGTCAGAGCCATGGGTATCCACTTTGAGGTCATCTGCTTCATCATAATGACCAGCGATATGACCGTAAGCAATGCGATGTTTTGGCAGAGCTTTTAGAAATTGTTCAGCATCATACTGATGGTTAATACTGTTTACGTAAATGTTGTTAACGTCTAGTAGCAACTTGCAGTCTGCCTCTTCTAAGACCGCTAACAAAAACTCTAACTCGGACATTTCCTGTCCTGGTGCCGCATAGTAGGACACGTTCTCCATAGCGATCTGTTGCCCGATAATATCCTGAACCTGTTTAATACGAGCTGCTACATAATGAACCGCTTCTTCGGTAAACGGAATCGGCATCAAGTCATACATATGACCATCATCACTACAATAACTTAAGTGTTCGCTGTAACACTGAATATCATAAGTCTTAATGAACTCAGCCACCTGTTTGACAAAATCAGTATCCAATGGCGTTGGACCACCTATCGACAGTGACAGTCCATGAATGACAAAGGGGAATCTATCGGTATAGCGTCTAAATTGCTCTTGCAAACGGCCACCGTATGGAATCCAGTTTTCAGGAGCAACTTCCATGAAATCAACATCAGACTGATCCAAAGCGTCATATTCATCAAGAAAGTCTCGACGAAGTCCTAAGCCTGCACCAGTAATGATCTTTTGTTGTTTCACATTCACTCCCAGAGAAATAATGAATCGAAAGGAAAAGTGGCGACAAAGCGCCACTTTAATTGGCTTGACTCAAGTGATTAGCTAGCGCCACCACATTTGCCTTCTTCGGTTTTCTCGGCTTTTTCTTCGCCGCATTTACCTTCTTTGGCTTTATCTTCACCGCATTTGCCTTCTTTGGCTTTTTCGGCTTTGTCTTCACCGCACTTACCTTCACCACACTTGCCTTCGCCGCACTTACCTTCTTCGGCTTTTTCGGCTTTGTCTTCGCCGCATTTACCTTCACCACACTTGCCTTCGCCATCTTTGCCATGGCCATCAAACATAGAAAGGTTATAACCAGATTGCAGGTCATTTAAAGTGAAAGGGTTGTCGCCAGCGGCGGCGGTACCGACTGCTGCAGAAGCAGCAAGCGAAGCAGACACGACAAGGGCTAACTTGGTTTTATCTTTATTTAACATATGACATAACTCCTAACTTGTGGTTTAACTTGTTGTTTAAAAAACTGTTACGAATACAGAATATTCAGGTTTTAGACCAACCTAATCGCTATTTGTTACATAAAATTAATAGCTTAACAACAAATTTCCACTATTCCCTGTGAAAGTCACGTCAAAACAAGGAAGGATCGAACTTAATTCACAGTTTGGTTAATCTCAATGTGAAACTGTTCACCAGGCGTCAACTTATCTAACAACTCAGTTCTACCATATTGGTCACCGGTGCCAGGTTGAGCAATACCTTCCACTGACAAACGAATTTCAACCATAACATCTTGAGCTTGCCATAAATCTACGTCCGGCAGCATCACATCATTGGGAGTCAGCAGCACGCCATTGTAGAGCTCGGTTAAGGCTACTGAACGTACCGCTACGGGAGGCCCGCCAGCTTTAGAACGCACGATAACAAAGGCCTTACTGAACTTTTCCAAAGGCAGCTCAGATAAGTTATCGACAAACACTTTAATGTTATTGGTGCGCTGCAATTTGAGCTGATGCTCAGCTCTGGCAATCTGCTCTTGCATTAACTTTGCAGACTGGCTCCCTGGTTCGCGCATCTCTAAAAGGCGTTGCCAATAGTTAATGGCCGCTTCATAGTTCTGTTGCTTGAACTGATTAACACCCTGCATTAATAAAGCACCGTCATGCCTGGGATCTTTCATGAGAACAAGATTGATATGCCGTTCTGCAGCCTGATAAGCAGCCTGCTCGTTTGATTCCAGAAAATATTGAGCTGCTTGCAAATGACTGGCATCAGTAGGTTCGAGACTGATAGCGCGCACAAATGCCTGGTCGGCTTCTTCAATCTCACCAAACCTTAAAAAGATTTGCCCAAGCTGAAACCACTTTTCCTTATTGTCAGGCTCCATCTCGCTACGCAAGCGTAATTCAGTTAAAAACTCTAGAACCGTAATCTCTTTCTTTTGTGCCCTATCGGCCAACTGTACAAGATCAAGTTCAGCAAGGGACTGGTGCTTCTCAGAAAGCTGTTCCAGCTCGGCATGAGCTCCCATCTTGAAATAGATAAACAGGCTCAAAATACCGCTTACCAACAACATACTGACATACAGTAGCTTTCTATTTGAGCCTTTAAAGACACCACCGAATAGCCAGGCAGCCCAAACAAGAACAATCAGCGCTAATGTGATCCAAGCTACCATGAATTATTCGCCCTTTTCTTTTAAGTGAGTGTCTTTTGAAAGAGCTTCGTTTGAATGAGGGCCATTAGATTGAACATCGCCTGTTTCGGGATCTATTTTTCGACGGCCTACACGTGTGATGACAACGATTAAAATAATCAGGAATATCGCCAGTGGAGCAAACCAGAGAATATAGTTGGCAGGCTGAACCGGTGGATCATACAACACAAAATCACCGTAGCGCTCTTGCATATAAGCTAAAATGTTACGCTTGGTTTCGCCAGCTTTAACTTTCTGCTGCACAATAAAACGCAAGTCTCTGGATAAAGGCGCATCAGAGTCGGCAATGGTCTGGTTTTGACATTTAGGGCAACGAAGCTCATTAATAATTTCATAATACAGTTGCTCTTGTTCTTCATTATCAAACTCGTAAGTTTCGATGACAGCTTGGCTAAGCTGTGCAAAAAACAAGATGCTGATGCACAATACAAGTTGCTTCATTGAGTTGCCTCCACATCGACTAATGATGGATCCAGTTCTTTCATTTTTGGCAAAATCATTGTCTTCCAGACTCTATCATCAATAACACCGACGTAACGATGATGAATAACACCGTCACCATCCACAATAAAGGTTTCTGGAGCACCATAAACTCCCAGATCGATACCCAGAGTGCCTTCTTCATCGGCTATCGAAAACAGATATGGGTCACCACCTTTTTGCAAGTACTGCAATGCATCAACCCGCACATCTTTATAGTTTAAACCAATGATCGGGATAGGATATTGATTTGCGAATTTAACTAAATACGGATGCTCAACGTGGCAAGATACGCACCAGGTCGCCCACACATTCAGTAAGAAGGGCTTATTGGGCAAGTCTTTATTGGTAAAAGCTTCTTCAGGGTTATGCAGATTACTCAAGCGAAACTCTGGTACTTGCTTACCAATACGTTGCGATGGTAACTCTGTAGGGTCAGAGCCCAAAGAGAACCAGAAGACGATCACCAATGCTATGAAAACAACGATAGGGATCGATGTTATCAGTAATTTTTTATTGGCCATTGGAAACAGCCTCCTCAGAGTTTTTTTTCTTAAACTTCTTTTCCCGATAGCGCTTATCGGTCATCGCCAAAAGTCCGCCCAAGGCCATAAAGATAGCGCCTAACCAAATCCAACGTACGAAAGGTTTGTAATACACTCGAATCGCCCAGGCAGCATTATTCAATGGCTCACCCATAGCAATATAAACGTCCCTAAATAAACCGGGATCAATTGCTGCTTCAGTCATGACCATTTGTGATGCATTGTAGCGACGTTTTTCAGGCTTTAACTCAGCGATAAAATCACCTGACTTGGACACCGCAAAAATAGCTTTCGATGAAATATAATTCGGGCCCTGAATGTTTTTAAAATCTTTAAAATGAACCGATAAACCTTCCACTTCGACAGTCTCGCCAATCTCGATGCGAATATCTTTCTCAATACTGTAGTAAGAGGTTAACACCACACCCAGAGTTGTGACTGCCACACCGATATGGGCGAAAATCATACCCCAATAACTACGGCTGATTTTGCGCATGCCCGCCCAGCGCGTCTGACCCTTTTCCGATTGCAGCTGAATATACTTGATCGTGCCAGCAATTACCCACAAGCCTAAAATAGTTCCTATCACAGCCATTGGTTCAAGTTCATCAAACGTGAAACCATTCAGGCCAAAGGTCAAAATAAAGGCCAGAATAATACAGCTTGAGAACCACCAGATATATTTCTTCAACAATGCAGGCAGGTCATCTTTTTTCCACTTAATTTGCTGACCAAAAGGCATCAATAGCAAGATTGGAATGAAGAAGACAGAGAACATCAAATTAAAATAAGGAGGGCCAACGGACGACTTGCCGTCAGTAAAAGCTTCGACCATCAGCGGATGCAACGTACCCAATAAAACCACAAAGGTCGACACTGCTAACAATGCATTATTAAACAGCAACGCCACCTCTCGTGATACTAAGGTGAAATTTGATTTGGAACGAACTTTGCTCGATTGAATCGCATACAAAATCAACGAAGCACCTACGACAATCGCCAAGAACACCAATATAAACTTACCGCGAACCGGATCGTTAGCGAAAGCATGAACCGAGGTTAGCACGCCGGAACGAACCAGGAAGGTTCCCAGCAAACTTAAAGAGAAGGTCAAAATCGCCAGCAACACAGTCCAGGACTTAAATACGCCACGCTTTTCCGTAGCCGCCAAGGAGTGAATCAAAGCAGTACCCGCCAGCCAGGGCAGGAAGGAGGCATTTTCAACCGGATCCCAGAACCACCAGCCGCCCCAGCCAAGTTCGTAATAAGCCCACCAGCTGCCTAGTGCGATTCCTATGGTCATAAAGATCCAGGCAATCGTTGTCCATGGACGTGACCACTTGGCCCACTTATGATCGAGTTCACCCTGCAACAATCCAGCGATAGCAAAAGCAAACACCACTGAGAATCCAACATAGCCCATATACAGCATGGGCGGATGTACGATCAGACCAAAATCTTGCAGTAAAGGATTGAGATCAGCGCCATCAATGGGAATGAAAGGTAAAGCACGCTCGAAAGGGTTTGATGTGAATAAGGTAAAGGAAACAAAGCCAACCGCAATTAACCCCATAACTCCAAGCACGCGTGCGGTCATTTCGTCCGGTAAAGATTTGCTGAACTTAGAAACCGCAAAAATCCAGCCGGTTAAAATTAGCACCCACAGCAACAGGGAACCTTCGTGCGATCCCCATACCGCAGAAATTCGGTAGTAAATAGGGAGCTGAGTATTGGAATGATTGGCGACATAAGCTACCGAAAAATCATTCTGGATAAAAGCAATCGTCAGGCAGACAAAACTGACCAGCATTAACAGAAAAATACTGGTCGATGCCCGGTGCGCAAATTGAATCAAACCTTTATGGTTGGTGTGCGCACCATAAAATGGCAAAGTACCTAATAAAATGGCGTTAATAAACGCCAATATGAGAAAGAAGTTACCGAGTTCAGGTATCAAAGGAAAACCTACTAGTATTGGTCTGAAGGTTGTTTAGATTCGTCACCATCACGTGGCTGCATAGGATGGCCATATTTTTGCAAAGAAGCTTCCACTTCTGGTGGCATATAGGTTTCGTCGTGTTTGGCCAGCACCTTAGTCGCGACCAGTTTATTCTGGTCCACTAACTGACCTTCCGCAATCACACCCTGCCCTTCTTTAAACATATCCGGCAAAATATTGTCATAGCTAATGACCATCTGATTCTGATTGTCGGTGATTTTAAACTCGACATAGAGTCTTTCACCAGAACGCTCAATTGAGCCAGGTACCACCAAACCACCAACACGAATGGTTTTGTTTAAAGGTGCACTACCTTCTTTAACTTCGGTAGGAGCATAGAAGTGGTTAATGTTTTCATTGAGAGCGTAGAGGATCAGGGCAACCGCACCAGATAATAAAATCAGGCCAGAGATGATAGCGATGAGTTTGTTACGACGATGTGCTTTCATAAATCTTTTAATCTCGGGATTCGGTTTTTTCGACTTTCAACTTACGCGCTTTAGGTCGAGCAGCATTCGAATCACTGGAATTGAGCTCAGATTTTACTTGGCTACGCAGAGATTTCAATAAATATCGGAACCAATAGAAGATGCCTAATAACACGATAAAAGTCATTAGATAACTCGACCAGACATAGGCACCATGTTTGCCCATAAAAATAAACTCATGAAAACTATTCATTTATAGACCTCGCTTTGGTGTTTTATGCGCCTTTTGCTCGGTAGCCCAATCGGCAACCCAGCGTGATTTTTGTTCACGCATCAGAATCTCCACACGCAAACGCATGATCACCAGACCAATAAACAGCAAATAGAAAGCACCAATCATGGTAAACAGTGGCACTTGGAACTCAGGAGCCAACGCACCTTTTTGAGTCACCGAATAGCCCTGATGCAGTGTGTTCCACCACTTTACCGAGAAATAGATAATGGGCACATTAATGACGCCGACAATCGCCAGAACTGCGGCCGCTTTGTCCGCTTTAGCACGCTCAGCAAATGATGAATGTAAGGCGATAAAGCCCAGATACAAGAACAACAATAATAATTCAGAGGTCAGGCGCGCATCCCATTCCCACCAGGTGCCCCAGGTAGGTTTGCCCCAGACTGCACCAGTGAACAGCGCAATGAAGGTCATGGCCGCACCAATCGGCGCGATCGCGCGCGAGGTAGCGAAGGCCACTTTCATTTTCCAGACCAGACCTATGGTAGAAGCTATCGCCATCACTACATAACCGATCATCGACAGGGCAGCGGCCGGTACGTGGATATACATGATACGAACGGTATGACCCTGGCCCTGGCGAGCTTCAATTGGCGAAGCCCATAATGAGTAATATAAGCCAACTGCTAATAAAATCAGCGTGCCAGCCCAAATCCAGGGAAGCCATTTAGCAGATTTTTCGAAGAACCATTTAGGAGAGCCGAGTTGATGAAACCAACGCCAACGAGAAGCCATTAATTGTAAACCTATTGTCAGTCAGTCTTTAATTTATCTGGCCACTAGCAACACTCGCTAGCTGACCGAAATTTTCAATGCGCGCCCTGCTGCAAAAGGGCTCATAACCAGCGCAATCAATAATAACGCAGCTAAAATCGCAAGTTGGCCATTATAACTGAAATTTTCCAGCGATGCTGTAACTGTTGAGGTGCCAAAAATCAAAATTGGCACGTACAAAGGCAACACCAGAACCGCCACTAACATTCCATTGCGATTGGCGGCCAAAGCCAGACTCATGCCCACCGCACCGATCAAGCACAAGGTTGGCGTACCAAGTAATAAACTCAACATCAGTACCCAAGTATGATTGGAGTCGACAAAGCCATGGTTGATCTGCATCAAAATACCGAGCAATGGTGAGACGATCACTAAAGGCAAGCCGGTTAACAACCAGTGGGCCAGTATTTTTGCACTGGCAACCTGGGTCGGCCCAGCAATCAACAGAGTTTGCTCCAGTGAGCCATCCTGATAATCGCTACGATAAAACTGCTCAAGCGACAACAGGGTTGCTAATAAAGCGGCCACCCAGATAATGCCCGGAGCAATCTTTTGCAAAGTTGGCGCCTCGGGACTCACACCAAAAGGAAACAAGCTAACCACCATGACAAAGAAAAACAGCGGAATAACGATTCCAATCCAATTACGGCGAGCTACCATTAACTCTTTTTTCAACAAGGCGCGAAACATCAGTGTTCAATCCCTATTCGTTGGTCAATAGCCAGCTCTTCGATTTCGTGATGCGAGGTAAAAAGCACCGCCCCGCCTTGCTTGGCAAATTCCTGAATCAACACAGCCAGCCAATGACGCGTAGCCTTATCCAAATTGACAAAGGGTTCATCCAGAATCCAGATTTTCGCTGGCTCAATGACCAGTCGGCATAAAGCAACTTTGTGTTGCTGCCCAGCAGACAATTCGGCAAAACGACGATTTTGCAATTGAGCAATCCCCAGCTGCGAAGTCGCATCATCAATTAATGGTTTTGGGTCTTTTATGCCACGCAAGCGCGCATAAAAGCTCAGATTTTCGAAAATAGTCAGCTCCGCCTTCATGGATAAGGCATGAGCGAGAAAGATAAGATCTTGAAAGTATTCAGAATCAAGGCTGGTGATAGGCTGCCCATTCCAATGAATTTTGCCGCTGTCAGCCTGTAATAGACCCGATAAGCAACGCATCAAACTGGTTTTGCCAGAACCATTTTCACCATAAAGATAGGTAATAGTCGAAGGCGCTAACTCAAGTTCAGCGCCTTCCAACAAAACGTGCTCAGCACGCGATATGGTCAAATCAGAGGCCAATAAGCCTTTGTTTGTCATAATGACCCTTATTTCAGAGCAGCTAACACTGCATCGCCCATTTCACTGGTCGATACCAATTTCATGCCGTCAGTATAAATGTCACCGGTGCGGTAACCTTGATCCAGGACAGTAGAAACCGCATTATCAATTTTATCGGCCAAGGCTTCTTCGCCAAAGCTGTGACGTAGCATCATCGAAACCGACAGAATAGTTGCTAATGGATTCGCTTTGTTCTGACCAGCAATATCCGGGGCGCTACCATGAATCGGCTCATACATACCCTTGCCATTGGCATCCAAACTGGCCGAAGGCAACATACCAATTGAACCGGTCAACATAGCCGCACAATCAGACAGGATATCACCGAACATATTGCCGGTTACCATCACATCGAACTGCTTCGGTGCACGCACTAACTGCATAGCCGCGTTATCCACATACATATGCGTCAACTCAACTTCAGGGTACTCCTTGCCCACACGGATCATCACTTCACGCCATAGTTCAGTCACTTCAAGCACATTGGCTTTATCCACTGAACACAAACGCTTGTCACGCAACATAGCCGCACGGAAAGCTACATGAGCAATACGCTCAATTTCACTTTCGCTATAAACGTAAGTATTAAAACCTTCACGCTCGCCATTATCTTTGGTACGAATACCGCGAGGTTGACCGAAATAAATACCGCCGGTTAACTCACGAACGATCAACACATCAAGACCAGAAACCAACTCAGGCTTTAAGCTCGAAGCACTCGCCAATTGTGGATACAAAATCGCAGGACGTAAGTTGCCGAACAACTCTAATTCAGAACGCAATTTTAACAACGCCTTCTCAGGACGAACCGCAATTTCATACTGTTCCCACTTAGGGCCACCAACCGCACCTAATAACACAGAATCCGCCTGACGCGCCTTCTCAAGCACCTCGTCAGTCAAAGGCACGCCATGCTCATCAAAAGACGAACCGCCCACCAAATCAGACTCATAAGCCATATCCAAACCATGGTCAGCAATCAACGCATCCATCACGCGCGTCGCCTGACCCACAATCTCCGGACCAATACCATCGCCCGGTAATACCAAAATTTTCTTAGTCATAATCCCACTCAATTTCATTGTTTGTAGTATATTCAATTGCTGTGAAGAACGAAGTTTCATCAATATCAAACGAAAACTGTCGCTTCATTTCACTCGCAAAACATGCGACAAATTCATTCTCAGGTTGACGCCATACTTGATCCACTCGACCCGATGCATCAAGGCTTACAATCACCGTAAACTTATCTTCGAACCTACCTATCTTATTAACACAGACCGGAACCGCCTTACCTAAAAAATCGCCTTGGGCCATTATCAAGCGATAAGCATCCTGCTGTCCCAGATTTGACTCCATACTATGTGCTTTGGATAACGCTTGCTCGAAGCTCAAACCAGCCGTTTGAGCAGAAGCTGTTACCATTAAAGCTATGAAGAAAAGAATCCACTTCATGAGTGTTCTCTCTAGTTGTTAACTTGATTAGTAAAGTACACTGCGACGGCTACTTTGTAGAGCGGTGCGTCGCGACGCACCCTACATGTTATATATTCAAACTATAGTTTCACTTTTCAATCAAGAAAACGCTGGAAAATTGCTTCAGGGCGCGGCATTTAGAATTTTTTAATGGGGAGTTGACGTTCTGGTCAATGACCCAGAAAAAAATTCTAAATAACAAAGCCATGGAGCAATTTAACGCGTTTTACGATTGAAAAAGCCATGGAGCGCGTTTCTTACGCTCATTCTCATACTCAGTAATCGCTGCTTCTTGCTGCAAAGTAATACCAATATCATCCAGGCCATTCAACAAACTGTGTTTACGGTCTTGCTCAACTTCAAACTTTATTACTTCGCCATTGGGTCGAGTAATTGTCTGTTGTTCAAGATTGATATCCAGCTTGTAACCTTCGTTGGCTTCGGATTCTTTAAATAGCAGATCAACGGTTTCGTGATCTAAAACTATCGGTAAGATACCGTTTTTGAAGCAGTTATTGAAGAAGATATCGGCGAAACTTGGCGCTATGACCGCTTTAAAGCCGTAATCTTCTAATGCCCATGGCGCGTGTTCACGGCTTGAGCCACAACCAAAGTTTTCGCGCGCCAGTAGAATTGATGCACCTTTATAGCGCGGGAAGTTCAAAACGAAGTCGGGGTTAATCGGACGTTGTGAATTGTCCATACCTGGTTCGCCATGATCAAGATAACGCCATTCATCGAATAAGTTCGGACCAAAACCACTGCGCTTGATGGATTTCAAAAACTGCTTGGGAATGATCGCATCAGTATCGACATTGGCACGGTCTAAAGGCACCGTTAAACCTGTGTGTTGAGTAAAGGCTTCCATTAGTTCGCACCTCCAGTAATCGGTTGCAGTTCTAATTCACGAACGTCGGTGAAGTGGCCAAAAACAGCTGCTGCCGCAGCCATTCCAGGGCTTACCAGATGGGTACGTCCACCCTGCCCCTGACGACCTTCGAAGTTACGGTTCGAGGTTGAAGCGCAATGCTCGCCTGGCTCTAAACGGTCAGCGTTCATTGCCAAACACATCGAGCAACCCGGCTCACGCCACTGGAAACCTGCCTCGGTAAAGATTTTGTCCAAACCTTCTGCTTCGGCCTGCTCTTTTACCAGACCAGAACCTGGAACCACCATCGCCAATTTAACGCTGGCAGCTACTTTGCGACCTTTTGCCACTGCAGCGGCTTCGCGCAAATCTTCAATGCGTGAGTTAGTGCAGGAACCAATAAACACTTTATCCACCGGAATTTGCGTGATCGGCGTATCCGCTTTCAGATCCATATATTTCAAAGCACGCTCAATACCCTCTTTCTTCACAGGGCTTGCTTCGTTGGCTGGATTTGGAATCATGCCGGTAACGGGCTTAACCATTTCTGGCGAAGTTCCCCAGGTCACTTGTGGAATGATGTCTTCAGCTTTTAATTCGACCACTTTATCGAAGTGCGCATCAGTATCACTTTTCAGATCTTGCCAGGCTTTAACTGCCATGTCCCAATGCTCGCCTTTTGGTGCGAACGGACGACCTTTGACATACTCAATCGTTTTATCGTCAACAGCAACCAGGCCAATACGGGCACCGGCTTCGATGGCCATGTTACAGATGGTCATGCGACCTTCCATCGACAAGTCTTCAATCGCTGAACCAGCGAACTCGATGGCATGGCCATTACCGCCAGCAGTACCAATTTCGCCAATTACCGCCAACACGATATCTTTTGCGGTTACGCCAACACCTAGCTTGCCATCAACCTTGACCAGCATGTTCTTCATTTTCTTCTGGCGTAAACATTGGGTCGCTAATACATGCTCAACTTCTGATGTGCCGACACCAAACGCCATCGCTGCAAATGCGCCGTGGGTAGCTGTGTGCGAGTCACCACAAACCATGGTTAAACCCGGTAACGTGTAGCCCTGTTCAGGACCAATCACATGCACGATGCCCTGACGAACATCATCCATCTTAAATTCAGTTACACCATACTCATCACAGTTATCATCAAGCGTTTGTACCTGAATGCGTGAAATCGGGTCTTCAATCCCTTTGGTGCGATCCGTTGTAGGAACATTGTGATCCGGCGTCGCTAAATTGGCTTCGATACGACGAGGTTTACGGCCCGCCAGTTTCAAGCCTTCGAAAGCCTGAGGCGAAGTCACTTCGTGGAGTAGTTGACGGTCAATATAGATCAACGCAGAACCGTCGTCATTTTGCGCAACAAGATGGTCATCCCATAACTTGTCAAAAAGGGTTTTACCTGCCATTTGGCACCTCTGATATGTCTAAAAAAGTATCTATAAAAAGAGTCTTCAATTAGGTTAATGTCGGCTGTCAGGTTTGCCTACTATTTACTGTTATTGCGCAAACGTAGGCATGAGAGTGTCCTGACAGTGACAACTATCACTTGAGCATGATAGAACTTCATCTATAATAACTCAAATTCATTATTGTCATTAAATCGATAACCAACAGGAATGACGTGGATACAGATTTACTGAGAACCTTTCTAAGCGTTGCCAGCATTGGCTCTTTTACCCTGGCAGCGAAAAAACTGCAACTGACCCAGCCCGCTTTGAGCAAACGCATCAAAAGGCTGGAAGCTATCGTTGGCACCAACTTGTTTGATCGGGTCGGTAATCATGTTATCGAAACCGAGGCTGGGCGACTGTTGCGTGAACAGGCTCCTGCGATACTGGGTAGTATTGATAGCACTTTTCAGGACATCAGAGACCTCACCGGCAAAGTCAGTGGTCAACTACACATTGGCACCAGCCACTATATTGGACTGCACCTGCTGCCCGATTACCTTGAGCAATATATCGACACCTATCCCGAGGTCGATCTTAACATCGACTTTATTGATTCAGAGCTGGCTTATGATCGAGTGCTTAGCGGTGATCTGGAGCTGGCACTGCTGACCTTCCCCTCACAGGCGAACCCACGATTAGAACATCAACTGATCTGGCAGGAAGCTTTGCAAATTGTCTGTCACCGCGATTATGAACTGCTCAAGCATACAAACCCAATGGGTCAGCTCAGCGACTACCCCTGTATTTTACCACCAGCCCACACCTTCCCCCGTGAGCTTTTTGAACATCAGCTGGAAGCACTTGGCGTACATCTGGGCAAAGTCAAAACGGCCAACTATCTGGAAGTCATCGCTAAACTGGTCGCCTGCAAAATGGGCTGGACCCTACTGCCGGAACGTCTGGTTACAAGTCCTCTAACCGTTATCAGTGAAGAAAAGAATCTTTCTGTGCGTAGCATGGGCATCATCTATCGCACCAATAAAACGCTCTCTAATGCAGCACAAGCCCTAGTAGATTTATTGCATCAACCGCAGTAATCTAAACCAAATCCAGAACTGGGAATTCCAATGAGAATAATTACTTTCTTATTTTTTGTGTTCGCAACAGCAACAACAAAGGCAGAAGTCACAGAAGTTTCAGAACAGCATTTCGTCATCAGTATAAACATCGCCATTGATGCGCCCAGCAGACAAGTCTATGACCAGTTTATCCAGATCGGCCAATGGTGGCAGGACAGCCACACCTGGTTTGGTGATGCCTCAAAAATGACAATCAAGCCCAAAGCAGGCGGCTGCTTTTGCGAACGCAATGGCGAGCAGCAAGCAGTACACATGACCCTCTCACAGATTAATCCCGGCAAGAGCGTCCACATGACAGGCGGCCTAGGCCCACTGAGCTCACTCGCCGTTAACGGTTATATGACATGGAACTTCGAAGCAACCGAAGACAACAAAACAAAGCTCAAACTCAACTATCGAGTCACAGGTTTTGTTAATCAGAAAACAGTAGACTGGGCAAAAGCAGTGGATGGGGTCTTGATGCAGCAGGTGAGTAATCTAAAGACTAAATTTAAGCATTAAAATAAAGCTCTTTATATAGCAGATAAACTTAAAGCGATTGTCACAGCTAGAAGGATTGCACCAGTAATCCCCTTATATTGAGCTAAGACACGTACAAAATATAGCAATCAAAATCTGTGACCCAAGGGAATCCCTTTAGGGAGATGATTTTGATAAGAATTTTCAGCAAAGTGACCAAAGGAAATCCCTTTAGGGAGATGTGATGTAAATTCTGGTGCGTTAAGTATTTTGGGAGTGGCGCAGGAAGTCACACGAAGTGTGGCCTCAATATCAGGGTGTCGTTTCTTTTGGTCCCTTTTCTTTGGAAAGCGACCGTAGGAAGTGCCTGTGGTACAAAGAAAAGGGACTCGCTGAGTAGCGAAACAAAAACCATAGGAATGACAGGAAAAAGAGCATAGATTTACCCAAGGGTATTCCCTTTGGTCACCCTCCTTCGCGGGCGACCGTAGGAAGTGCCCTTGGTGAATGACATTACTTGATTGAATAGCTAACTGATTAAAGTAAATAAAAAAAGCCCGCAATATGCGGGCCTTTTCGTTGTACCAGACTTACTTCTTCCCAAACGCCAATTGCAAAATACCAACCAGCCCTAAAATTCCACCACCAATCATTAACCAGGTAGCTTTATCGGAAAAAGATCCAGTCCAAGCTTCGCGGATCTGCTCTCCTGCGGCCTGAGTCATGTTGTAGCCCCAGATAAAAAGAGCAATACCAACGACCAGTAGAACGATAGCTATAATCTTATTGTTCATTCTTGATACTCCTTTAATATGATGATAGTTGAAGTGTTCATCAACTATCATAGTGAATTTCAAGCGGTTAGCAATTATTGTTGTTGGGCATGGTTCTCAACCTGAGTCCATACACGAAGCAGGTTGCCCGATAAGATCTTGGCAATTTCCTCTTCACTGTAACCTCGAACAAGCAATCCTTCGATAAGATTTGGGTAAGTAGCAACATCTTTAAGTCCTGTCGGAAGACTGTCGCCTACACCGTCATAGTCCGAACCAATACCCACATAATCAACACCAACTAACTTAATCACGTGGTCGAAATGGTCAAGGACGATCTCAAGATCAGCAAACACAAATGGCTTCTCTTCACGGTACTGTTTGGTAAAGTTCATAACACTTTCATGCTCAACAGAAACACCGTTTTCATCCATAAACTTCTGACGCGCTTCTTTATAGGCATCATAGTTGTCGCGTGACGCTTGCGAGACAAAAGTTGAGCCAAAATTAATAAATATGACACCACCCTTTTCAGCTAAAGCTTTAATCATTTCATCGCTCATGTTGCGCTCAAAGCCGGGAGTGAAATGGCGAGCAGATGAATGACTGGCAATAACTGGCACTTCGGATACTTCAAGCACATCAAAGAAGGCTTTGTCGGATAGATGAGATACATCTACCATCATGCCTAAGCGATTCATTTCCTTAACCACCTGGCGACCAAAATCGCTCAAACCATCATTTGGTCGAGCTTCGTCATAAGAAGAATCCGATAAATGATTACTCAAGGAGTGAGCCAAAGTAATGTAGCGAATGCCACGGTCGAAAAAGTATTCCACATTGGCTAGCTCACCTTCTAATGGCGAACCGTTTTCCATGCCCATCGGCAGAGAAATAAGACCCTGTCTGAAATTACGCAACAAATCGCCTGGTGACATGGCCAGAGCAAATTTATCAGGAGCATCAGCAGCCATTTTTTCAACCATATCGATCAGCTGCTCGGCCTGTGCTTTGCTACCGCCCTTCTCTTCCAGATCGGCAGGAGTATAAATCGACATAAAAGGCGCATCTAAACCGCCCTTAACCGCACGCGGATAATCAAAGTCCCCGCCTTCGGTCGATTCGCTGACATCATCATATTTTTCTAGCAAACGATGCGGCACGTCGATGTGAGTGTCTGCAATGATATATTTTTTACTGATTTCTTCTGCTTTAGCACTGAAATCTACCGGCTTCTCAGAAACCTCAACTTCAGCCATCACCTCAGTGTTAACAGACTCTTGAGCGGATTCTTCCTGCTGACAGGCAGCCAATGCACTGAATGAAAGCGCTACTACTAATGTATTAAAAAATTTATTTTTCATGACCACTCTCTCGATTATTCGCTTGACTTTAAAACTCTATAGCATCATAAACACTCAATCCAAGATTGCAATCGACAAACCCGTAAATGCCAAACTCCGCCGACCAAGAGTCAAACCCACAACAAGAACTTATCGACGCTATCAACCAAGTGATGCCATTTGGCAAATATCAGGGGCGTCGTTTACTGGAGCTACCGGAACCTTATCTGGTCTGGTTCCACAAAGAGGGCTTTCCCAACAATAAGTTAGGCCGCCAATTAGCGCTTATTTATGAAGTGAAACTCAATGGGCTTGAGGGTATCCTGAAGCCGTTGTTAAAGAGGACGCCGCAGAGAAAGCCTTAAAGACCAATGACGGTTGTCCTCAATTACTTTACCGTAGGGACAACTCATGAGTTGTCCCTACAAACCCTACAAAAGAAAACGGCCTCTCAGACAGCAATCCTTGCTATAAATCGCATTAAAAATAAACACCTCACAACATTTAATGCTAAAATACCGCCAGTTATTTTCAATAGGTTATTCACGTGTCAGATACTTCTATTTTCCAGGAACTCCATTCTGGACTACAAAAAGCGTTACAGAAATTAAAGTTTCACACTCCTTCTGAAGTTCAGGAAAAAGCCATAGAGCCTATTCTTGATGGGCAGGATCTGATGGTCAGTGCTGAAACAGGCTCTGGTAAAACGGCGGCTTTCTTGCTGCCGATTATTCATAATTTATTGGAAAAGCCTTCACGCCACACCAGTACACGAGTTTTGATTCTGGCACCCACGCGTGAACTTGCCCGTCAGATTAATAAGCAAGCGAAAGACCTGGCACAATTCACCTCGATTAAAACTGGCTTGATTATTGGTGGCGCTGACTACAACTATCAGCAATCAATTTTCCGTGACAACCCAGAAATTATCATTGCCACCCCGGGCCGCATGTTAGAACACTGCGAAAAGCAAGGTGCTGATCTTAATGACCTTGAGTATCTGGTAATTGATGAAGCGGACAAGATGTTTGAGATGGGCTTTACTGATGATGTACAAGCCATTGCTGGATATTGCAGCCCTCAACGTCAAACGCTTTTATTCTCTGCTACTTTGAAAAGCAAAGGCATAAAACATCTAACCGATTATTTGATGAATGATCCGCAAGCGATTGTTCTGAATTCTTTTGAAGCAAAAAATGATTCCATTGCACAGTTCATTATCACTGCTGATGATTTAGTCCATAAAGAAAAATTGACCCAGTGGCTACTAACCAATGAAGAGTATCGTAAGGCCATCGTGTTCTGTAACACTAAAGAACAGGTGGACCGTTTAGGCGGGCTTATTCGTTACCATAAGATTGCTGCCGGTACTCTGCATGGTGATATATCACAAAGCATTCGCAATCATGTCATGACCCAATTCCGTGATAGTAAAATTAAAGTGCTAATTGCTTCTGATGTCGCTGCTCGCGGCATTGATGTTAAAGATATCGATCTGGTGATTAACTTTGATATGGCGCATAACGCAGAAGATTACATTCACCGAATCGGACGAACTGGACGCGTTGCTGAAACAGGAACAGCCATTTCATTAATCAGTCATCGCGAATGGAATCTAATGGCGGCTATCGAAAAAGCCATTAGCGGCAGTTTCCAGCTACGAAGCATTAAAGAACTTCCAGCGAACTACAAAGGTCCCAAGAAACTTAAATCCAGTGGCAAAGCAGCTGGTAGTAAAAAGAAGAAAGATGGCGCTAAGAAACTAACAGCGCGTGAAAAGAAACGCCTTGAGAAGAAGCAAAATAAAAAAGTGACTGGTGCTTCAACCGCTTCACCAGAGAAGCAGAAGCCAAAGAAAAAATTTGGTGCGATTATGGTTGACTCTGGCGATACGCCGATGAAGAAGAAGTCTTAATCCAGTTTAAACCTCTAGTGAAGAATTTTACGATTAACGTGATCCAGAAGCTTGCACATCACTCGCTTCGCATTTTACTATCAAAGAAGGTTTCAACAATTAAGTCGATATTATGGCAATAGATGATCTGCGCCGTGAGTACTTACTGGCCAAACTCCAACGTTCGGACCTGGCTGACAACCCCATTGAACAATTTAAGTTATGGTTACAGCAAGCCATAGATCGTGAACTTAACGACCCTACCGCTATGGTCCTGAGCACTGTCGATCGGAGCAACTGCCCCAGCCAACGCATTGTTCTGCTCAAAGATGCTAGCGATAAAGGCTTTGTCTTTTATACCAATAGCCAAAGCCAGAAAGCACAGCAGATTGCACAAAATCCAATGGTCAGTCTACACTTTCCATGGCACAAAATGGAACGACAGGTTTCGATTAAAGGCGTAGCGGAAAAAATGGGCATTAAGGAAACTTTGGCTTACTTTGCCAAGCGGCCACGCGAAAGTCAGATTGCGGCCTGGGCGTCACAACAAAGCCGCCCAGTCAAAACTCGTGAATTATTGGTACAACAGTTTGAAAAGATGAAGGCTCGCTTTGCCGAGGGCGAGATACCTTTGCCGGACTTCTGGAGCGGTTATCGAGTTAAACCTCAAAGCATTGAATTTTGGCAAGGGGGCGCGCATAGATTGCATGATCGCTTTGTCTATACCCCTTCTGAAAATGGTTGGAATATTGAACGTTTGATGCCTTAACTCTTTTATTAACACTTTTCCATCAGGCATAAAAAAAGCAAGCACTAGGTGCTTGCTTTTCTATATTACGATTTAAGACTGTTTATTTAACAGTATTAAAGAGCAGTAATATTTTCAGCTTGTGGGCCTTTCTGGCCGTCAGTCAAGGTAAACTCAACTTGTTGACCTTCTGCCAAAGTTTTGAATCCAGAGCTAGCAATAGCGCTGAAATGAGCAAAAACGTCTGGGCCGTTTTCTTGCTCGATAAAACCAAAACCTTTAGCTTCGTTGAACCATTTAACGGTTCCTTTAACTGTTTTAGACATAATAAATATCCTGTAATTTAAACTGGGCTTTTGACCCAAAAATAATGGTGCCTTCATGAGGCATGAATAGCGTGAAATACTGGCTGAGAATTTTGAAACTACAGAACGGAGTACTACGAATAAAACTGCGATTTGGAGTGTATAAATACTTAGGTCATTCTTTCTAGCTGTGGCCAGCATATAGTAGTTTGAACTATTGTCAACATATATCGATGAATTGAGACTTTTATTTACAAGTTGAACCGATCTTCAACTGCGGTATATATCCACCAGCAGAACAATAAACCCGCCTGTCACTCTGATTAATAAGATAAATAGTTTAACTATCCGGCTTTCTACTTTTGATTAAGGTGCTTTTGATTGAAAACGATAATATTGGGACCTTCCTCACTTTGAAAGTGCTCGTGCTCCCAATCGCTACTATTACGAATACCCTTAGCACAATTCATAAGAAACGCAGCAAGAGACTCAAGCTCATCTGGATCTGAACATAAAGTTAACTCTTTTAAATGCAGTAACTCTTCATTGCTGGTTTGTGCTTGTTTTATGTAACCATATAACTGCATTTACATGCTCCAAAGTAATCGGTCAGTAAACCACTTAGTTTCTGTATATATCCACCAGCAACACAATAAAGCCACCTATCATGCTGACTAAACCAGCAACGACGATGAACAAGGCAACTAAACCGACCAACACCTGAAAGCCGCCCTCCGGTAAGAAAGCTGATCCCCATAGCAATGGCAATCCTATAAAAAGGGCCATGGCAAAGCTTAAACAGATTATCTTCCAGCCTCGCGGCATACGGCTGGTAATGATGTATTCAATAGGGTTCACGCTAACTCCAAAACTCTAATCGCTGCGGATAATTTTTTCGAAGGTTATCAAACTCCTCAGCAATAGTCTCCACGTTGTGTCTCGAAACCTGGCCCGAAACCTGTCTCAGCGCCTGCCGCATTTGGCTATCATCTTGTTTAATATCATAAAAAGGTTGGAGACTCTGATAAAGCACTCCTGACTGAGCATATGGTTGAGATGGAACAGACCACTTAGGCGCTTGCGGCAGTAATTCTTTTAACGTCATTTTAGGCTCAATGCCTTGCCACTGGCAAAAAGCTTGATAAAGCTGGTAAGTACCCCTTATTTTTCCTTCCTGGCTGTAGCCGGCAATATGCGGGGTTGCAATCAGGGTTTCATCCATCAGCTCTAGATTAACATCGGGTTCGTTTTCCCAGACATCAAGAATAAAGTCTATGTTATGACCGGCCTGCCTGGACTGCAGTGCAGCCTTGTTATCCAACACGGCACCACGCGAGCTGTTGATCAATAAGCTGTCGTTCGCCATACCCGCCAGAAATTTCTGATCGATTAAATGATAAGTGGAATGTTTGCCAGCTTTCGCCAGTGGCACATGGCAAGTCACCACATCACACTGCTGAATCGCTTCCAGCGATACAAATGGACGTGAATCGCCCTGCTCTGCTAATGGCGGGTCATTGAGCAAGTATTCAATGCCCAATAACTCTAAAACCTGCGCAACTTTTGAACCGACATTGCCAGCGCCAATAATCCCGACTCGACACTGAGTAACATCTTTTTGTCGCTGCTGCGCCCAATAAGCTATTGCTGACAAAACATATTCAGCCACAGCCTGCGCATTGCAGCCGGGTGCAAAGGAAAATTGAATGCCATTATGTTCAAGATACTGGCGATCAATGTGGTCAGTGCCGATGGTGGCGCTGCCAACAAACTTGACCTTGCTGTCCTGTAACAGACTTTGGTTAACCTGAGTCACTGAACGGACTAAAAGCATATCCGCATCGACTAGATGCTTAGAGGTTATTTTTCGACCAGCGATTAACTGTACCTCGGCAAATGGTCCAAACAACTCTTTGACCAAAGGCATATTTTCATCAGCAACAATTTTCATACTTAACAGTCAGGTATTCACACAAAACTCATAATTATTTGGGTATTGTAGCGATATCTATTAGAATTACGACTGAAACGACCGCAGAGTAAGATAAATGTCTGACAAATTAGAAAACTTATACCGTGAAATCCTGGTGGAGATTGGTGAAGATATTTCCCGTAACGGTATTTTAGATACCCCCAAACGCGCTGCTAAAGCGATGAAATTCCTGACCCATGGCTATGAGCAAGATTTAGACGAAGTCGTTAATGGTGCGATTTTCGATTCTGACAATGATGCCATGGTTATCGTTAAGGACATTGAGCTTTATTCGATGTGTGAGCACCACATATTGCCATTTATAGGCAAGGTTCATGTAGGCTATTTGCCTACCGGTAAAGTGATTGGTCTATCCAAAATTGCCCGTATCGTTGATATGTTTGGTCGCCGCTTACAGATTCAGGAAAATCTGACCAAGCAAATTGCTCACGCGGTTCAAGATGTCACAGGCGCATCTGGCGTAGGTGTGATTGTTGAAGCAAAACACATGTGTATGATGATGCGTGGTGTGGAAAAGCAAAACTCAGTGATGACCAGCTCCACTATGCTGGGTCAGTTCCGCTCTTCGCAAAACACCCGCAACGAATTCTTAAGCCTGATTGAGAAACGATAAACCTTGTAATGCATAATGCATTTTTAGGCGTTGAGCCCGCTAGAATCGAATGGCGCCCAGCCACAGTTTTAGAGGGCTCAACTGAACAAGCTCCTCTTATTCCCTACTCAACACAGTTCAATGATATCTACTTTGATACTCGTGACGGTATCGCAGAAACTGATTATGTATTCCTCCAAAGCAACCGACTTCCAGAACGATTCAAAGACCTGACTCAGAACCAATTTATTATTATAGAAACAGGCTTTGGTACCGGGTTAAATTTTCTTCGCACCTGCAAGCTTTGGCATGAGTTGGAAGATCAAAGAGCAAATCCCAATGCTCAACTTGAATTTATCAGCATAGAGCAATATCCAATTGGCCCCGATGATTTGCAAAAAATGTATCAGACGCTTGATATTGAATCAGAGTTTACTGAACAACTGCTGGCTCAATATCCACCCGCCATGCCCGGTGCTTATACCATTGAGTTGCCACACAATATTAAATTGACCCTGATACTCAATCCTATTGATAAGGCTCTCAAAGAATTTGCCGCAGGAGAAGACTTTAAAGTTGATGCCTGGTATCTGGATGGTTTTGCCCCCAGCAAGAATCCTGAAATGTGGGCTAAAGGTCTGCTCCATTTTATGGCATTGCATGGAGCCAATACAGAAAATAGACGAACCACCTTTGCAACTTTTACTGCAGCATCAGTTGTCCGCAAGCAACTGCATCACTATGGTTTCGACGTGTCGAAACAAAAAGGATTTGGCTCCAAGCGTGAAATGCTGGTTGGCTCTTTTCAAGGAAAAACCATTTCAAGCCCACACCCAACACTCGCTGATGATTATTTTATAAAGAGCGGCATACCACATCAAAAAGTGGCTGTCATTGGAGCAGGCTTGGCTGGTTGCGCGCTAGCTTATAGCTTGCACCAAAGAGGGATCGAAGTTCATATATTTGAGCAAGGCAACAGTCTGGCCAGCGGCGCCTCAAAAATGCCTGCACTATTGGCAACACCGAATATCTCGCTTGACCATAATGCGTTTAGTCAATTGACCTTTATGGGCATGGAACACCTACAACGATTCTTACATCGCCATCAAAAAGAATTTTCGAAGCTCAGTTACAGCAAAAGATGTTTACAGTTAGGCAGTGAAAAATATTCTGAGTGGCAGCTTGAGCAATATGTGAAAGCTTATGACAATCGCTATTGGCAGCCCGAGTTGCTCAAGTGGAAAAAAACTCAGATTAACAACAATGAACACCAGGGCTTACTGCTCCCAGGCATTCTGGTTAATGGCCCTGATTTTTGTGAAGCAATGGTAGATGCCATTCCAAGTAACCGGATTCATTTAAACCATGCCATTGAGTCATTAAACGAGCTAAAAGAGTTTGGTCATATTATCTTAGCCACAGGCCACCACAGTCTGCTCAATAAGTTAGCACAGAATGAACCATCACTTTCTCCACTCAGAGGTCAGTTAACGTCACTGTTACAAAACCCAAACCAGTGTTTAGGCTTAGACTATCCAATCAATTACGATGGCCACCTGTTCGAGTGTGATGACAAACTCGTTGTCGGTGCGACTTTTGATATGAGTTTGGATGAAAATATCAGCCCACAAGACAGGCAAAAGAATCTACAGCAAGCAAATGAGCGATTTGGGTTGAATCTCAAAGACAACAGGCAATGCCAGGATTATGTTGGCATTCGCGCTGCAACTTATGACCGATACCCTTTTTGTGGCCCACTCACCGGACAACTTGATAACTCACCAATGATATGGACAAACTACGGCTTCGGTACTCGTGGCTTATGCCTTGCTCTTTTATGTGCAGAAATTATCAGTAGCGCTATCAATCATGAGTCCCTTCCTCTGCCTAAATTCTTACTGCAAAGAATCAGCCCTAAACGTGTACAGAAAGCATAAAAAAAGCCGAGAAGCGTAAACTACTCGGCTTTGTATGACTAACAGACTCTTTGTTCTATCAAAGCAACCTATTAGAACTGAGCACGCAAACCGATAGTGTAAGTCTCAGTCTCAACTAGATCATCTTGTGAAGCAAAGCTAGCATACAACGCAACGTTCTCGTTGAAGAAATGTTGAGCACCAACTTCATACAAATCATCATCAGCTAAAGTTGCAGAAACTGAAGTTGCTTTGCTGAAGTAGTAGCTTGAACCTAACGCCCAAGTGCTACCAAAATCTGTATCAGTGAATGAAACATTCGCTGTGAAATACTGGTCATCACCTAAGTGAGTGAAGTACTTAGAAGACAAAGTGACATAGTCAGTGTTGTCATCAGTCGCCAAAGTGAAACCAAGGTAATCAGTTTCATTAATTTGGTGATTGTAAGCAGCAGAGATATTGTAAACAGTATCAGAACCATCAGTATCTATTGCATCAACACGAACTAACAAATCATCGCTGAACAAGTAACCCAAAGAAAACAGAGTCGCATCGTTATCAAATTTGTCTTCTGCATAGCCAGCACCGATCAGGAAGTTTTCTACAAACAACTCGCCAGAAACTTCAGCGGTGTAGTACTCACCAGTTTCCCAGTTTGTATAAGCTGCGCCAATGTTGCTAACTTTATTGATGTATTCGAATTCATTGTATGGGCCCAAAGATTCTTTCTTATCGAAGAAATAAGTACCAGACAAACCCAACATATCATATGAGTCGCCAGCAACATCTACATTACTCCAAGTAATGTCAGATAGGACCTGATACTCTTCTGCAGAAACAGAAATCGCTGAAGAAAAAAGAACCGCTGTAGTAATTAATTTTAATTTCACTTTGTTAGTCTCCGTGTGTTTAATCTAAAGTGCGGCGCGGATTCTAAGTCAACAAAATAGGTTGGTCAATGAAAAGTTAAAATCTTATATCTTTTTGTAATGTAAGGCTTTTTTTACACCATAGAGATTAGATTAACTAATTATATCGGTTAGATTTTCTTACCCTTCCTGTCATGATACGAGCTGATTTTTGTAGTTCATCGCTATGCTTTAAAACTTCGAACGAGTTGAGCCAAATCAATACAGCACAGTTTAATTTGCTGTAACTTATAACTTGGTTATTAGTTATTTGGTAACAAGGAGATTTGAAATGAAAATTCAACCATTAACATTAGGAATAGCAACTGCAATCGGTTTCGCCATCGTCTGGATACTATGCTTCATCTTTGTTTGGGCATTGCCGGCACTATCTATGAATATATTCGCTGATATGATGCACAGTAGTGATATGAATATGCAATGGCACTTCGGAGTTTCTGGGTTTGTCATAGGACTGCTGGCTTGGTCAATTATTAGCGGATTTACCGCTTGGTTAATAGCCATTTTGTATAACAAACTGTCCTAGAACATTCGTAACCAATATAAGCAGATAGACTATTTCCGTATAACCTTAATCCATCTACTCTTCAGCAATATGCATTAAGGATATATGGGGCAAGATTTCGAAAAAAAACCTGCATAAAGCAGGTTTAGGTAAACTATTATCTTTTAATAAGTCTTTTGCTTTCACTCAATCTTTCCCATCTTACCATTTTCGAAATCTAAAATGGCCTGCTTAATTTCTGCAGGTTTGTTCATGACGAATGGACCATGACGGACGACAGGTTCTTTAATCGGCTCACCAGCGAGTAGCAAAAACTCGACATGACTTTCGGCTTCTGCGTCGAGTGAAAATTTAACCCCATCTCCATCGTGCAAGATCACCATTTCGCCATCATCAACTTTAAGACCATCAATCCTTAAACCGTTACCATAGAACACATAGAGCATGGCATTAAGGCCTGCTTTGAGCTCTTGAGTATAGGAGCTGCCAGGGTTGATGATCCAATGCTGAAAGGTTATCGGAGTATGGGTATCAATGACTGCTTGTTTGCCCATAGCTTCGCCAGCAATAATTTTAACCGATACACGACCATCTTCCGAAGTTGCGGTTGGGATCGACTCATCAGGAACTTCCTGATACCGAGGTGGGTCCATTTTATTTTTAGCGGGTAAGTTGATCCAGATTTGAAAGCCATGCACTCTGCCGCCTTTCTCCATGATCAAACTGGAAGGCATTTCTGAATGCACCACGCCACTGCCAGCGGTCATCCACTGCACATCACCTGGCGCAATTCGCCCACTATTGCCTGCTGAGTCCTTATGTTCAAAGACCCCATCAAGCATATAGGTTACCGTTTCAAAGCCACGATGCGGATGGTCAGGCGCCCCCACGGCTTCACCGGGCTTGTATTCCGCAGGCCCCATTTCATCAATTAAAAGAAAGGGGTCAACTATCCTGTCAGGAATTTGTCCTGGAAACGGACGTCGCACTTTAAAGCCGCCACCTTCCATGAGTTCCACGGCTCGCACTTTCATTAAAATGCCGCGTAAATTCATAAGGTCTCCAAATCAGAGTTACACAATCTATTATTTACACTTTCCGTGAATTTAATGTCACGAAAAGTATTACACTCGATGCTAAATCATTCACCTAATCCTGGTGGCTGTCTAACCGAGCTTTGAGTCGTAAAGCCAAATATATCGCAACCGAAAATGCCGCTGAGCACAGTATGGTCGCCATAATCACAATCTGGTAACGGACTGCTAATAAGGGCGACACACCAGATAAGATCTGCCCTGTCATCATGCCGGGCAAAGCTACCAAGCCTACCGCCAGCAAGCTGTTAATTTGCGGTATCATCGCAGTATTAAAGGCTTTATTTCGTGCTTGTTCTTGAGGTTGAGCAATTAATAACTCGCTATCTAATCGCTCACCTGCAAGACTCAAACTATTCATGGTATTAGCCAACAACATTCCTCCGAGTGGAATAACGTAGCGTGGTTGATACCATGGATCTAAATGTAGCACAGCAACAATAATCAGAGCGAGAACCGATCCACATCCGAGCATTAAGGCCGTTACTAACTGTATATAATGATGGCGATTTTTATCTTTTAAAGGGCGCAGAGCAATCCAGCTGGAGACCACTAACATAAAGCTTAAAACTGCCAGGCCTAGCAACCAGTTATCAGTAGTAAAAAGGTAAACCAACACGAAACCGATAGCGATTAACTGCACCACCATGCGGGTGGTTGAAATGATTAAATCAGATAAGGGTATCGACCAGCGGTAAAAAATAATACCCACTAACGCAACCGGAAGAATTACATATATAAGCTCTAAATAACCAATTTCAGGTAAGGTCAAGGTTGCTAATCCTCATTCTTGTTTTGGGATTCTTCAGCACCCTCTTCAGCTGTCCAATCAGCCATCCAGGGTTGACGCTGCTCGACTTTATTAGCTTCCTGATCAGCACGTAAAACCGTTTCCAATAATTCTGCTTTTTCTGCCGCTTCCAGAATGTACTGCTTATCATCACCCCAGATATCCGCCAGCTCTTCAAGGTGTTTATTGTCATAATGTAAAAAAGTTTTCGCTGCGCGATGTGCCTGATAATGACGATAGCCAAGTGCGCTAAGCGCCTCCTGCCCAAGCAGCAATGCTGAACCTAAAGTTTCTCGAATCACATAATCAGCACCGGCTTTCCGGATTTCATGCGCTTCGCGGCGACCTTTTGCGCGGGCCAGGACTTTTAATTGTGGGAAGTGTTCTTTGCATAACTTAGTCACTTTTAAGCACTTGTCTTGATTATCCACCGCTATAATCATCAGCTTTGCGGTTTCTGCGCCTGCAGCTCTTAAAATATCAACATTGGTCACATCGCCATAAAAAGCTTTAGTGCCAAAGCGTTTAACCAACTCTATCTGCATCACGTCGTATTCCAACAGAGTTGTATTAAAGCCTTGTGAACGAAGTAAACGCGAAACTACCTGACCGAAGCGACCATAACCAGCCACAATAACAGGAGTTTCACCATCATCAATTTCATCAAAATCACGACGCTCAATATCTTTTTTCAGGCGCGGCTGTAACACTCGCTCAGCAAAAATAATCAGTAGTGGTGTTAGCAGCATGCTCAAGGTAACTACAACAGTCAGTATTGATATAGTATCTTGATCGAGCACGCCATTCTGAGCCGCATAGGTCGATAGCACAAACGCAAACTCACCACCTTGTGCAAGAGAGAAGGTAAAGATCAGGTTTTCCAGCAGAGGCATTTTAAACTGCCTGGCCAGCATGCCGAGCACCACAATCTTAACCACTAACAGCAGTGCCAATAATCCAATAATGAGCCAGACCGACTCTATTAGCAGCACTAAATTAATACTGGCGCCAACGGTAATAAAAAACAGTCCGAGCAATAAGCTCTTAAAAGTATCTAAACCAACTTCTAACTCATGCCGATATTGGCTTTCTGCAAGAACTACCCCGGCCAGGAATGCACCTAATGCTGGCGACAGACCGACTTTCTGCATCACCAAGGTGATAGTGATCACCAATAGTAACGAGGTAGCAATAAAAATTTCTCGAAGCCCCGTCCTTGCAATCCAGTTGAAAATTGGAGAAATCAGGTAACGACCGACCAGAATAATACCGATAACCGAACCAAGAATTAAGAAGGTTTGTTGCAAGCCCAACTCTTCAACATGCCCAACAGAAGTTGTGGCATCAACTTGCAGCGTCGACAGTAACGGCATCACCGCAATCATGGGAATGACGATAACATCCTGGAACAACAGAACCGAAAAGGACGACTTTCCAGCATGAGTTCTAAGCAGTCCTTTTTCAGACAGGGTTTGTAAAACGATAGCCGTTGACGACAGGGCCAACATCATGCCAATCGCTAATGACATTTTCCAGTGCAAGCCAACGATAGAGATGGAGATAGCGGTAATCAATAAAGTTGTTATTAATACCTGTAACCCGCCTAAACCTAAAATGGGTACTCGTAATTTCCACAGTTTTTTAGGTTCTAGCTCAAGGCCAATCAAAAACAACATCATGACCACGCCAAACTCTGCAAAATGCATGACATCAGATACATCATCACCCACTAACCCTAAGGCGAATGGGCCAATGATAATGCCAGCCCCTAAATAGCCCAGCACCGAACCAAGCCCCATTCTCTTAGCCAGAGTCACACCAATGACCGCTGCTAATAGAAATATAAAAGTCTGGTATAAAGCGCCTTGCATTTCCATTAGTAAGTCTCCCCTTCAATCAGAGAATCATCATCCCTTAATGACCGCAATAACTGAGCATATCGATGAGCCTGATCAGCTAGCTCTGAATCGGTCAAAGCCAATGCATCATATAAGACAAACGGTTTTAGGTAGCGCATGCCACAGAATATAGCCGTTTGTTCGAAGGGTTTGAGTAACTCTTCAACCGGGTAATGATTAAATCCGGTCGAACCATAACTTGATTCGCTGCCACCAATGGTCACAGCACTGAGCAGGCATTTGCCGGAAAGCTGATAACCTCCATCACCATAGGCAAAGGAATAATCCAGCACCACATCCTGCCATTCTTTTAACAGAGACGGTGAGCTGTACCAATAAAAAGGGTGTTGGAAAATAATGACTTGATGCTCTTTGAGCAGGCGTTGCTCTTCTTCAACATCAATAAAGAAATCAGGGTACTTTTCATAGAGGTCATTAAATGTCACGCCTTCGAGATCTCGAATCGCAGAAACCATAGCGCGGTTAGCGATTGACTGCTCATAAGCGGGATGGGCAAATATGACTAAGACCCTGTTTTGCATAGTTTTTCCTTTCATGCGGCCAGTAAGGCTTACTATGCTTTGAGTCTACACAAGATCGCTAGAAATATAAATTATTGCAAAACAGACAGACAAAATAAAAGCGGCTAAAAGCCGCTTTCAACTGTGAATCGTTAGATCCCCTGATTCCCTACCTTGGGTTGGTATATCCGTATACTCGTTTCCATGTTCCTATATTCTTCCAGACTCGATTTGTAGATTGTGTAATCTCCCTGACTACGCGGGCTACTTTAGCAAAAATGATGGTTTGTACAACAAGTCAAAATTGAGTTTTCTTAAATCAGGCTTACATTCAAAGTTGATAATACACAAATAAATCAATAGCTTAGATGTTAAACATGCATTTTTAAGGTTGTTTTACCCAGGTCTTTTCAGCGATCTCGGAGGGGCTTGTGAGAGATCTCGCACAAAGATAGTGGCGAATCTCGTCATAACCGCCGATTTAGATTCGGCCAATAGGATATAAAACCGAGTCTTCGTAGCCAGTTATCACCTTGATAGGCCCTGAAAACTCTTCATTAAGCGTCGGATCATCACTGTCAATGATTAAAGGCTTACCGTTTAATTGCTGTAATTTGGTCTTAGTAGCAATCACCATCAGATTATCGCGCCCAAGCTTACGCAGCACCTTAGCGCTCAGTTGCTGGTTACCACGGCCAATAATGTGCCCTTGCCCGCCAATAATGGTAATAATGGCTTTAACCTTACCAGGGTTATTATCAACCAACTCCAATAAATGCTTTTCGTACACATCAGTCTGAATCAGCTGATGCTGAAAAACATGGTCAATACCTAACAACGTATTCGGTAGCCCTAATGTGTCCATAACTGCTGCACAGGTTGTTCCAGAGCCGATAAGGTAATGGAAGTCATCCTCCATATTCTCAACCAGATACTCAGCAATATCCTGAACCACCAGTGCTTCCACTTCTCTGCCACCGGACTTGGTTGACTGCACGTACCGATGTTCGGCAGGAACCTGCATTTCGCCATATTTTTTAGCCCGTACCCGACCTTTTCGAAAAGCATCTTCGTCAATATCCATCACTGACGTTTCCAGCAAACTGACCAGCTCATTATTCAGCATCTGCTCAATCACCAATCCGGCGGCCTTAGGAGTCACTGCATAAACGCCCGAATGAATCTTGACGCCGGCAGGTATTCCTAACACTGGTAAATCTTCGCCTACGGCTTCATAAATATTTCGGGCTGTGCCGTCACCGCCGGCAAACAACAGTAAGTTACTTTTTTTGAGGAGAATGTTTTTTGCTGCCTCAATAGTATCTTGTGCCGTGGATTGACCTTCGAATGAGTAGACACATTCATAGTTAAATCCAAACTCTTTAAGTAACGCTTCGCCCATATCCCCTGAAGCGGTATAAAAAAACAATTGTTCTTTGTAGGGTTGTAATATTTGCAAGGCAAGTCTTGCTCGATTAAGAGACTGACTGACAGCACCACGAGCAAAGGCTTCTTCGCGGATGGCCTGGCCATCGCTGCCTTTAAGGCCCACTTTTCCGCCAATGCCAGCAAATGGATTAACAATAAAACCTAAATGGAACATGCCGAAATATCAGGAAATTGAATGGGCTGACCTTGTCGATAATAGCGACAAAGCATTTGAATCATGCGCAATGCACGAGGGGGGAAACTATACTCAAAATAATACTGCAGGACTTGATAAACCTGCTCTCGAAAAGCTTCGGCGTCACCGGATGGATTGTTCAGATTATCCAGGCTGAGTCGGAACGGCAGGTTAGCTGACAATGCAAAAGCCCATTCCAGCGCCTGCGGCTTTTGCTCGACTTTGAAAAACTCTTGCTGCTGCTCAGGCGTTCGACCGTCAGCCGCATACCAGTAGCCATAATCATCTATCTGACGACGCTTTTCACCGGCGATACACCAGTGCGCACATTCATGCAAAGCACTGGCAAAATAGTCGTGCGAAGAAAAAATAATCGCTGGTCTATCACCTGCAGGAGCTTGATAGAAAGGCTCATCTGCACCAGCTTGCAGGCGGGTATTGCAGTCGGAAAACTCTTGATTGAAGAGTTCGACAACATCCTCAACTTTATGAAAGTCTTGGTTATAAATCATTTAAGTACAAACGTTTATGAAAAGTGCTCAAGTAGCTGCTGACGAGTCAGTAGAAAAACGCCATCACCACCCTTTTCAAACTCAAGCCAGCTGAAAGGCACATCCGGGAAAGTTTCTTCCAATGCTGGCCAGCTATTACCCACTTCGACAATAAGACAACCTTGCTCAGTCAGGTGCTCAGCGGCTTGCTCCAAAATGCGACGCGTGATATCCAGACCGTCTTCGCCAGAACCTAAACCAATTTCAGGTTCATGCTGATATTCTGCCGGCATATCAGACAAATCTTCTGAATCCACATAGGGCGGATTAGAAACAATTAAATCAAATTTTTCATCACTCAGCGCTTCAAATAAATCAGAAACTACCGTTTGCGCTTTAGGATACAAACCCAGACGCTCGTTATTGATATCAGCAACCGTGATGGCATCTTCGGAAATATCAGAAAGCACTACTTCAGCATCATCAATGTAGGCTGCGATGGCTAAACCAATACAGCCACTACCACAACATAAATCGAGAATGCGAGGATTGTCTGCTTCCAGCCAGGGATAGAAATCGTTTTCGATTAATTCAGCAATCGGTGAGCGAGGCACCAGCACACGCTCATCAATATAAAACTCAAGGCCAACAAAATACGCTTTATTGGTGATATAGGCTAAAGGCTTACGATGTTCAACCCGCTCAAAAATGGCATGAATGAGATGCTTTTTCTCATCAACTAACAGCTTAGCCGTTAACATGCCTTGCGGATAATCCTGCGGCAGATCAAGCATTTGTAGAACGATGGCGACCGCTTCATCCCAGGCATTATCAGTACCATGACCAAAATATAAGTCTGACTGATGAAACTGCGAAGCAGCAAAACGAATGAAGTCAGCAACCGTCTCTAAAGACTGCTCCGCTTCCTGATATATGGGACTTAAGGTCATGAGCTTCTCTCTTCCAACATCCTTTTCATTGAATTATATACCAGATCGGACAGTTCATGGCGATGTTCTGCATCATACTCACGACAATCAATCGCCTGTCCGACTTTAACCTTAACCGGTTGATGCAGACGCATCTTGAGCCACTTCTTTTCAGGCAACACTTTATAGATATCCTGCATGACCACTGGAATAATCAGCGCGTTGGTATCAATCGCCAAACGAATACCGCCTTTTTTCAGGGGTATAACCTCACCATTTTTTGAACGAGTACCCTCGGGGAACATCCAGATTCGAATACCGCTTTCCATTTTTTCACGAGCAATTTTCAGATCTTTAATCGCTTGCTGACGATTTTGACGGTTAATGGAAAGGATTTCAGCGGCCTTCATCGCACTTGAGAGTAGTGGAATACTGAACATTTCTTTTTTAGAAATCATGCGAATACTGCCCGGCAAAGCAGTAAAAGCGAGGGGAATATCATAGGCGCTGGAATGATTGCACATGATGATGACACGACGCCCTTCTTCAACTTGTGCTTCTAAATCGCCTTCTACTTCCCACTCCAAACGCCCAGCGCAAATCAGTCGACTCGACCAGTCAAACAGGATTTTATCTACCTTGCTGCGCATATTCTTTTTCGAAAAGAAGGCAAAATACAAAGTCTTCAGACAATATTTACCGGTTACTAGAATCGAATAGGAAATTACCCATAGCGCTCTTAGTAAGCCAGCCTTTTTCGGTTGCGGGCGCGGCTTGTCGGTCTTTGTTTGTGCTGTTTGAGTTGAAGAATTCAAAGTTATAGAAGGTCAATCATCAATGAAGTGGCAATGCTAGCCATTTTTTGCCCTAACTTCCAGTATTAACTTGTATCAGGGGTCATTTCAGAATGTACGGACAACTCATGAGTTGTTCCTACGATCCTGCCCACTAGTTATGTTCCGTCTCTGTGTAGGGGCGCACCTGTGTGTGCGCCCGAATTCTTCATACATCACAAATAATTAAGGGCAGACACACAGGTCTGCCCCTACCAAACTAATGAACTGCGTTCGCCCTATCCAGATCAACTAGGCTCGTAAAAGTTAATAAGACTGGGCTTTCCCTCAATAAATTCGAGTTCAGCAACGGCTGAAGTCGGGAAATAGCGCCCCTGCCCTGGCAACCAGCTGGCCAGCAAATTAGCGACTAGTGGCATATGGCTCACCAGCAGAATTGTCGACTGTGGTAGCGCTTCGATATAGGAAGCCGTCATCTCAGGATCTGACTCTGAGCGCAACAGAGGCTCCTGCTCAGTTAAAAACGGCCTGACTTTAGCCGCCATTAACTGCTGTTCTACGATATCGGCCGTTTGTTGGGCACGAAGGTAAGGACTGGCCAACATCACCTCAAGTTCCAGCTCCTGCTCTTTCAATATTGCAGCAAGACGTTGCCCCATCTGTGCTACGTCCTGCTTGCCAAGCTCAGACAATTGACGCTCCCCATCAATATAGGGAGCATCACCGTGTCGCATAATCCATACTTTCATAATCGATTACATTAAACCCTGAATTGGTTCTAAAAAAGTCCGTCTCATTATTTGCCGAAGTGTTGTTGATTAAACTCTTTTAGCTCATCAATCGCTTTGCCATACAGGCGCGGACCAAACTGTGTCACTAAGTGCCCAGCAGCAAAGCTGGCCAGCTTTCCGCACTCGGCAAAACTATAGCCTTGAGTTAAGCCGTAGAGAAATGCTCCAGCAAACATATCACCCGCACCATTGGTGTCTACTGCTTTCACCGGATGAGCTTCAATATTGTGAATCTGCTCACCATCAAAGAAGATAGCCCCTTTTTTACCCAGCGTGATCGCTACCTGTTTGGCTGACTGCTTTAAAATTTCCATGGCCTGATCGACATCGGACGCGCCAGTAAATTCAAGAGCTTCATCATCATTACAGAATAACAAATCAACGCCACCTTCGAGAATCTGCTCAATCTGAGGCTTAAAAAAGCGCACCATATTGGGATCAGATAATGTGGTCGCAACCTTGACGCCGTTTTCTTGTGCGTGCTTTTTAGCACTTAAAGCGGCTTGATGCGCCTCAGGCGAGCTCACCAGATAACCTTCAAGATACAGATATTTACTATCAGCCAGGGCATCAAAGTGGACATCCTGCTCTTTAAGCTCGCTGCTGATACCAAGGAAGGTATTCATGGTGCGATCAGCGTCAGGAGTGACCATAACCAGACACTTTCCGGTCGTACCGTGATTGTCTTCAAGCTGATGCAGGCCATTATCGACACCGGCAGAGTTTAGATCTGAAGCATAAAACACACCCGCCTCATCACGGCCTACTTTACAGGAGTGAAAGGCTTTGCCACCCAACTGAGCAAGCGCGATAACACTGTTAGCAGCTGAACCGCCAGAGGCGCGTTGGTGGATATTACCGTGCAAATGGCTAAGCAGGTAATCATGACGCTCTTCATCAACCAGCGTCATAACCCCTTTTTCGACGCCAAGGCGTTCCAGTTCCTGTTCGTTGACCTCAATTTCGATATCAACCAATGCATTGCCCAAGGCATATAAATCATATTGCTTCATAAAATTCTAATAGCTTATAAAAGTTTAATTTTGCGATGCAGGGATTATGCTATAATTTGGCTCATTATTGAATGGCTTTTAAAGAACCAATCGTTATGCCTGCATTATTTGTTGACCAACTCACTGTAATTGATTTTGCCTTCTTTGATCCGGCCCGCGGCATCGTAGGTGAAAGTTGGATTGTAGACTTGGTGCTCGAAGGAGAGCTCGATGACCAAGGTATGGTGTTTGATTTTGGTGACGTGAAGAAACGCATCAAACAAGCGATTGACGCAACCCTCGATCATAAGTTTGCGGTTCCCAGCCAGTACTCCGAAATGTCCGTGTCAGAAGATGGCGATACACTCACTCTTGAGATGCGAGACACACAAGGTCACTTTTACCGTCATCAATCACCCAAAGAGGCAGTTGCTCTAATTCCTGCAGTCAGCGTCACCCGTGAAAGCACTCTTTCTATATTGCATGATGCATGCTCGAAAGTGGTGCCGGATAATGTGAAGAAAATTTATCTTAATCTGCGCACAGAAAACATTCGTGGAGACTACTACCATTATGCCCATGGTCTGAAAAAGCATCTGGGCGACTGCCAGCGCATCGCTCATGGCCACCGCTCACAAATACATATTTTTGAAAATGGCGAACGTAGCCAAGACCTCGAAACTTACTGGTGTGAGTTGTGGCGTGATATCTATATTGGTACCGCTGAGGATTTACAGAAAGATTTCGAAGACAATGGCATGCAGTATTTTGAATTCTCTTATCAAAGCGAGCAAGGTGAATTCTCTTTAGTGCTACCCGCTGAGCGCTGTCATATTATGGAACAGGACTCTACGGTTGAACTTATCGCGCAGCACATAGCTGATCAACTGAAAGAAAAGAATCCTCAATCAAGCATTAAAGTTAAGGCTTATGAAGGCGTTAACAAAGGCGCCATTGCCTTTGCTTAATCCGCATTAAGAAATACACCTACTGAGTCGGTTCGCCCGACTCAGCCTCATCCTCTGAGCTATTCTCTAATTCTCCATCTGCATCAAGCTCACCGTCAACTTCCGGCTCTGGCTGTTTAAGCTCTGGCTTAGGAATATCAACACCTTTCTCCGGGTGGGCAACCTTACCATCATAAACGCTGTCACAGTAACCACCGGTTAACAGACCAACACCCGTTTTCAAAAGCCCAACCACAGAACCCGTCACCGCATCAAAAGCCGTACGGAAGGTTTCAATTTCCGGAGAGCTCAAGCTACCATTAAGGGTTTGGCTATATTCCTTACAGCCTTCTTCATTGAGAATCATAAACTCGAAATCGTTGAACGCCATAATCGATAAATCGATATTACCGTCAAAAGCAAAACGGTAATACTGAGTGGAAGCGGCAACGTCACGCGTTTTTAAAACGCCTTTGTCGATGGTCATATCAACGTGAATTTGGCCAAACATGGTATTGCCCTGGTCAGCACCAAGATTGCTTAAAACACCTTGCATACTGACGCCCTGTGATAGCAATAAGCCCGCAGGCCCCGCCAAAACGAAGCCACCGATATCCAACAAGCCAAACTCCTGGCTTTCAAGGAAGCGTTCTAACACTTTATTCACGTTCAGATTGACCAATTGCACCGGCTCTTTGTTCGTAAGCAGAATTTGTCCATTTAAGCTGGAGTAAATGTCCTCCTCTTTTAAACCGGTAAAGGTCAAGTCTGCTAAGCCATCCAGCTTGCCGCGAAGGCTAATACCCTTTTCATTTTCGGGACGAACCAACTTCTCTAAATCAAGATTTTGAAAATCAAATTCAAAATGCGATGCATAGCCCGGCTGAGCCAGGTCAATCAGCCAGTCTGCGCTGAGATCAGCCTCGTTCACTTTAACGGTTAAAGGCTTAACGGTGATTGTGCGAGCCGATTGAACGGCCTTAATATCAAGGTTGGAATAAGTATCTTCATCTTGCTGAATCTGAGCAGCTTTCAACTCAATGCTTTTAAATGAATTTTCAAGTTGCGAGTCGAACCACTCGCTGATTAAAAGGTTATTTTTAACTAGCAATAGACTTGACGCAGACATGTCCACATCCGTAATTTTATAAGTTTCCTTAACCCGAACTTCATTACCATCCGCATCCAGTCCATCCGTCATGTTAACAATAACGCCATTTAAGTTACGCAGGTTAAGACTGTTAATGACAACAGATTGAATCGGCAGGCGCTCGGCCGAAGCCTCTCCTTCTGAAGCAGCCTTTTGCTTTGATGGTGAATCTAAATTAAGCGTTAACCTTCCCGACTGATTGCTAAGAGTTTCAAGCACCAGACGACTATCGGCAATGGACCCAACAGCTGATAAAGAACGAACCGCCAGCTGTTTCGACTCTAATTTTTCAGCGCTAATTTTAAATGCCGTATCAAGCTGGTTCAAAGTATCAAGACTAAAAAGCACCTTGTCTGCCATTAACGGAAAAGCATCAACCTCTAGCGAAGCATTCTCTAATTTAAACTCACCATCAGACAATTTAGCTACAGCATTTAATTGCTTAACTTGAGCGTCCTTAATGGTTATTTGATTGAACGGTATGGCATCACTATTGGCCGAAGACTTGCCAGCAGTTTTCTCAGCTTTGCTTAAATCAAACTCAAGGTCGACACCCTTTAGATTCAGGGGAGATATCAATAGATTACCGGACTCACTTTCAATATCGGTAGAGATTTTTGTTATTGCCACTTGAGGAAAACTGACGTCAGAAGCTTGCAACTTGGCATTAGTCTTTTGCGTCCATAGCTCGGGGCTAGCAATGACTAACTTATGATCAAGTATCACCGGTAACTGCTGCACTTCACCATTAATTGACTGCGCTTTGTAACTATCAGCCAACCCCAGATTTAAACTTCCGTCTGTAACAGTGAGTTGATGCAAAAGAATCCGCGCAAAAGGTAAATGGAAATCCGTTTTGTCTTCGGGCGAGAGAATTTCCTCAGCCGAAGTATCTGCTGACTGACTGGCAGCACTGTCAGGTGCTTGAGTCGCGGTCTGATAATTAATTGCCGGGCTGGCCAGCGTAAGTTGTTTAACCTCAAAAGAGCTGTCGGCTAAGTCGCCTTCCATTTGCAGTGTTTTATAGCTGAGAACCTCGGAATCCAGCTCCTGCGAAGACAGAGTATATTGACTGTTTTGCTGCTGATAAAAATCATTCCAGTCACTCCACAGAGGCTTTTTATCTTTAACCAGCACCAACTGAGAGAAGGTCGCCTGGATATCATTGACCGAGAGCTGGTGTTGCCCTTCCAACTCAAAATGAGTGGTTCCAATATCAATGGCCTCAACCAATAAACTATTGAACGGTAACGTTAGGGGCTCTGTCTCCTGACCACTGCTATTAACATTACTGGCCGAATTACTCTCAGCAATGCTAATAGTAATATCCGCCGACGTTGATGAAAGCTTTTCGATAATCACATCCTGATCTAAAACTTTGGCTTGTAGCTTAACCTTATGCAGGGTGCTTTTATCCGTATGTAATTGATCAATATCGGCAGTGATCTGAGTATTGCTTTCAACAAAGAACTCACTGAGCTGACTAAATAGAAAAATACCGCGCTCGGCAACCGGTAAATCTGTAATGACTAAGTTAATCCCGGTAGCTTCTAACCTCACCTCATCATCGAAAACAAAGTCTGAATCTTTAATACGAATTTCAGCAACATTTAAGCGCTCAAAGAAGAAGCTTTTGTCACTCTCTGCACTGTCTTCGTCTTCAGTCGCTGGCAGCTCATAATCGAAGGGGTATCGGATAACGGCTTTATCAAGCTCAATACTATCAATCAGCAAACTACTGAATAGACCGGAGTAAGAAATTTCTGCGGTGAGTTGATCAAAAGTAATGGCAGGATTATCTTCCGGCCCCACTCTTGTTGCAGAGATACTGACGGTTCCAGAAAATATCGACACATCAAGCTCGCCTACTTGTGAGCTCATGCCTAATTGCTGTTGAATCTGCTTTTCTAAAAAGGCTTCCGAGTTAATCAGATAGACCAGAATCGAAACAGAAAGAATCAGCAGGATAAATAACCCTGCCAATACCCAAAGGAGCCTCTTGCTCCACTTCCATAACTTAGTCATACGCTTCCTGTTTCGATCAAAAAGATGATGTTTAAATTAAAACAGCTACTAACGTTTTAAGTCAAACTCTGTCCATACGGGTGCATGGTCAGAAGGCCGCTCCATGGAGCGAATTTCATAATCAATATCCGAAGCAACCGCTCTCGCGTTCAACCAATCACAAGCAAATACAGAATCAATCCGAAGACCGCGTCTTGGTTCACGCTCAAAGCCACGGCTGCGGTAATCAAACCAGCTAAACTTGTCATCAACATCAGGATTAATCGTACGGTAAGTATCATGCAATCCTGTTGCGAGGATCTTTTGCAACCACTCTCGCTCTTCCGGCAAGAAACTGCATTTACCTTCTCGCAGCCATCGCTTGCGGTTAGGCTCGCCAATACCAATATCGATATCTTCAGGTGAAATGTTAATATCACCTAAAACAATGGTTCGGTGATTGCCTTGATCATTGCTCAAATAATCTAGTAGATCCGCATAAAATTTTCGCTTATAGGGGAACTTCAGTGGATGCTCACGATTCTCACCCTGAGGGAAATAACCATTTAAGACTTTGATAATCTCATCGCCATATTGATAGCTGGTAATAATCATTCGACGTTGCGCATCTTCAGGATCATTAGGAAATCCTTTTTCGACAGTTAATGGTTTTTGCTTACTAAAAGTCGCAACACCATAATGCGCCTTTCCACCATGAATGTCGATGTGATATCCCAAGTGTTCGTATAGGTCAAACGGGAAAGCATCATCATGGACTTTGGTTTCCTGTAAACAAATAATATCCGGATCATGTTTTGCGACCAATGCTTCGATCTGATGCGCTCGTGTGCGAATACTATTAATATTAAAAGTTACTATTTTCATTCAATATCCCGTTCTTTATTTAAAACTAATACATTTAAACCAGACTCTTAAACAATCTATTAAGTTAATTAAGGTGTTAGCCACTGCTTGAGCTTTGGCGACTCATCTTTTTCTTCACTACCATATACCAGATAAGCAGTATCAGCCACGCTAGCGCGTAGTCTGACCTCAAAGGTCATAAGCTCATCCCGGCGGAATCCACGGATGACAACGGTCTCGCCTATTTCACACTCGGCCAGACGCTTAATGAATTCATCGTTATCAATTCTAAGATCATTCATGCTGATTAACTGATCACCCGCCGAAATACCAGCTTCGCAGGCTGCGGAATCCCAATAGACCGACTTGATACTTATACCAAGGTTGGCCGCCTGATAATCAATGCCTAAACTGGGCTTTGGTTTGTTATGAGGCATTTCATCTTTGACCTGCCCTTTATCATTGCGATCATTTTTAGGCTGGAAGACAAGCTCCAAATCGACAGTTTTCAGCAGCTCCTCCACGGGTAGTTCATCAGTCGAATAGAGTGCTAGCTGGAAAAATCTCTCCAGCTCGGATTGATGTTGCTCACCGCAGATTTCAATCGTGATATTTTGAATCGAGTCATTTTTTACGCCAACCTGTGGTTGACCAAAATCTTGCCATAACCGCACCATCACATCCTGTAATGACTTTTTATTGTCCGTTAACTGTCTAATTAACAAATCCATACAGAGCGCAATCACAGTACCCTTGCCATAATAGCTGACCACCGCATTCGGTGCATTTTCATCCTGCTTATAAAACTTGGTCCAGGCATCGAAGCTGGAATCCGCAATGGACTGAATCAAACGCCCTCGCGCTCGCTCTAAAACAGTAATGGTTTTAGCAATACTTAGCAGGTATTGTTTGATCGGAATGATACCTGTCTGTACCAAGGCTAAATTATCATAGTAGGAAGTGAAGCCTTCAAAAGCCCATAATAACTCAGTATAGGATTCCTGCTGCGTGTCGTAGGGTAAAAATTCCGCAGGTTTAATACGCTTCACATTCCAGGTATGAAAGTACTCATGCGAACATAAATCCAAAAACGTCAGATACGAATCTTTTACCTTCTCTGGATCATCGCTCGGCAAGGGTAAATCTTCGCGACTGCAATGCAGAGCTGTGGAGTTTCGATGTTCAAGTCCACCAAAACCTTTACCCAACACATAAGTCATAAAAATATAGCGTTCAACTGGAGCTGGTTCGCCAAAGAAGCGAATATGGTGCTCGCAGATTTTAATCAAATCATTTTTCAGGCGTGTCTCGTCAACTTGATGCTTACCGGTCAGCGCCATGTGATGCGGTACACCACAGGCTTCGAAGCTGATCAATCGAAAATCGGACATCTCCACCGGGCAATCAATCAACTCATCATAGTTATCCGCGGCATACCAGCCAAAACCGAACTCTTCCGTTCCATCAACAGGTTTCAAGCCAGTGGCTACACGCCATTTTTTGAATTGCTCGCCTATGGCAGGCTGAATATTGACCTTACAGGAAGACTCTTCCTCGCCCTTCACCGCCAGAAACACACTGGTGCCATTGAAGAAGCCGTGCGTCTGATCGAGATGTGCTCCTCGCACTGACAAATCCCAGGCATAAACCTGATAACGGACTTCAACCGGACCAGAGCCAAGCTCGATGTTCTCAACCAGCCAACGTGACTTATCTAACTTTCTAACCGACAAAGGCTTGCCTGAGGATTCGGCTTTAAGCCACTGAATATGCTTGGCGAAATCACGAATCATATAACTGCCCGGAATCCAATTGGGCAGATACAGCTCTAACTCTTGCCCTGAGGGCTTATCAATGGTTAAGGTAACTTCAAAAAGATGGGCGTGTGGATCTACGGGGAAAATCTGGTATTGAGTCATGAAAGACGATTAATATCCTAACGATAAGTTCTCGCATGATTATAGGCAATCGAATACAAATTTACAGGTGGTAATGCAAAAATAGCCGTCGTCAGTCGAATATTGTCCAACAACGGCTACCTCTATCGCTACGATAGACAGCTCTTTTGCCTAAACCGGGTGCGGGTAGCGATCGTCACCTGGAAATTGACCGCCATCAGGCAAACCAGCGATCACTTGAGCACTCGCGGTCGGTGTTGGCATTGCCCAGTTCATCCAACCCGGAATAAAGGCATTTCCAACCTGAGGGGGCTGATTGCCTTGTGGGTGAATATGCCCCACCACACAAATTCTGTACCCTTGTACTACCACATAGGTATAAGCCTGGCGAGTCTGTCCAGCTTGTGAAGTATTGACGAAAACCGACTGACTAAAATCAGCATCGGCCACTGCTTGCGCAGCATCCTGGTCGGTAAAGTTTACCGGATAACCCCACTGACATTTATTTTGATCCCATGGCATAACAGTTCTCCTTTTCTTTTATTAAAGAGTAAATTAAATGTTTTGGCAGTTTTGCACTGTATAAGCTTGAATGGTGCAACGCTTGATAGAGGTCATAGCGATGTGTTGTGCCAGACTGTTAGGAACGATAACTTCAATATCCCCCTCCTCATTGTTGTAACAACGAAAGGAATAACCTAACTGTCCCAATCTGGGAATTAGCAGTTGATCATCAGCAACAGCAATTCCTGCATCTCGCAACGCCTGTTTAAGTGCGGGAACATCAATATCACCATGCTTAAACGACTCATCCAAACAAGTTATTAAAGGTAAATCACTGGTAACTGAAGCGCGGTGAATATATCCCACACCATTACCATCCTCACCGGCATAATCCGGTAAATAACCACGCGCAGTGGATTCTGCCTCAGCAATATACAGACCTGACCAATCTGCATCGTTACCAGCATTTTGCTGATAGATAGCAGCATTCCAGACATCAAAATTTGCTGCCTTATAACCGATTGCACCAATCGACAGTTGTCCAATTTCTATATCCATTGTCTTTCTCCTTCACTAATGGTTAATAAATAACAACGCATTTTAATGCTTGGCTTGCGCAGCAACTTTTTCAAATGAATTAACGGCTTTCGTCACAACATTCGATGACTCGCCAGCTAAAGAAATTTTGGCCGAGCATCCTTTGCAACTGAATGAGTCACCGGCAACTAATTTTTTTACGTTAATCGCAATGGGTTGTTGACAATTAGGGCAATTAATTTGCGTGAACATATAAAACTCCTTGCTTAAATAGCTTTAAAAAAAGGCTATGCAAGCGCATAGCCTTGGTTCGACCAATGATTAGCCAGCTTCACCATAAACAGGCATTTCAATCGGCGAAATACTGTTAGTGAAGGCCTGGATGATTGTGGTAACACCTTGCGGTAATGGGATCTGACCAGCATGTACCTTAACGCTGTATTGAGCAGAGTTGCTTTTCTCATAATGGGTATCACGAGAAGAGGAACTGCTGCTGTCATAGCTCACGCTACCAGATACTTCAGCAGAGAAAACGCCGTAACCTACTTTGGCAGAGAAACTCGATTCAGCACTGAGTGCTTGCTCGGTTTTGTCATTGGTAGATTCGCTAAAGCTCGATTTAACTTCCATATCAAAACCAATCGAAACATCATCAACGGCTAATGAGTTCAAAGGCAGGATAGTTAAAAGTGGTAGGTCGAAAGTGGTTTTTACTTCGCTAATGGTCGGCTCTTGATCCGGTTGTGTCGGATCAACAGGAACCAATACACCGCGTGATAAGGTCATTTTGATCAGCACAGGCTGATAATGATCTTTTCCATCATCGGTGGTTTCCTTCGCAAAACAGGTATCAAGCAAAAACTTGGTCTGTGTTGCAGCCATTGCTGAGTTTGCTTTGGCAGCCGCTAACAGTGGCGCACCTATCAAGTCACCCATTGGTAATCCGGTGAACTGCTCAGCCATACTGACTAATGGTGGTTGTGCATCAGACATAGTAAATCTCCTTATATTTAAAGTTTATGTAGTTAAGTGCAGCAGAACCCAAACCCACTTCTTCTATCCTGGGATTTGCGCTCTTAGTGCTCGGTCATAACCTTCCACAAGTTTCTGCAATCCTTGTGGTGGCTCTTTGCAGTCAATAACCACTTCCAAAGTGGCATGATGCGACTTGCTCTGGCCGTCGTCTTTAGATTTACCTAAGCGGCCAGTTTTGGGTTTATCGGGGAACGCAATCTGCAATTTATCTTCGACCAGGCTGATATCCAGGTCGGTAGTAAATTTCAGTTCAGACAATTGAATGGAATTAATAGGGATTAAACTTAGCAGCGGAACGCTGACGGTATGAGTTTCAACACCGTTTTTGGTCACATTAGGATATTCAATGTTAACCAGTTTTGGAGCGAGCGAACCTGCTTTGTCATGGCCTGCTTTTTTCAGCGCTGAAGAAAGACTATTCAATACATCTTTAATTTTCTCCGCCTGCTCGGCATCCTTACTATCTAAGTCGGCGATGGCAGACAAAGCCGATTTAGCTAAATCATCAACTTCAGACTCTTCTTCATAACGCTCAAAAAAATCATCAAGAATTTCAAGATTCTTTTTAGCTACTACTGACGATGCCGATAGAGCACTCTGTTGTATGGCGGAAACTAACTCTTCTAAATTAATCATCGTTTTACTCCCTTAAATAAGTCATATTTGCATCTGCTGACAAACAGCGGTCATGCGGTTAGGATGATTAAGTTATGCAAAAGATTGAGACGAAAGTCCTTCTGAAAAGCTGGAGAAAACTTGCGGAAATCTGGATATTAAAAAAACTATGTTTTTCAAATAGTTATACAACAACAACAATTTTCACACTATAAATAAAAGACAATAGCTGAAGAGAAAACGATGAAAAACAAACCAATTAAAGTTGGTGAATGGCTTGTGGACATTGAAAGCAATCAGATGCAACTGATTGAAGACAACGATCAGCAAGTCATATTTGAACCTAAAGTCATGAATGTGCTTGCTTGTTTAATCGAACACGCAGGTCAGGTCGTCAGCACAGAAACCTTGATTGACCGTTGCTGGCCGAATCAATTTCTCAGTGACAACCCATTACATAAGTGTATCAACCAGCTTAGAAAAGCATTTAAAGACAGCTCTCGCAGTTCCCGCTATATCCTGACAGTCCCTAAACGTGGCTACCGTTTGTTAGCGCCGGTCGATACAGAGTTTGAGTCGCAAGAAAATCTTGACATCAAACCTCCCTACCCCGGTCCACGTGCTTTTAATGACAGTGAAAGTAAACTTTTTTATGGGCGTGACTATCAGGTCCAAGAACTGCTCTACCTAATAAAACAACGCAGCATCAGCAATCATAAAGGCAATATATTACTGGTTGGCGAAGAAGGGGTAGGTAAAAGCTCATTGATACACGCAGGGCTTAGATCTGAGTTGGCTAGTTTTAACATTGATTTTGAGAGTATTGATGGACACGCTTCAGAGCAGGTGTTTACAAAACAATTAGAAGGCTTGAAAGCACGCTATATCAACAGCGGCAGCTCTGACCACAAAACAGACATCAAGCCTGTCCTCATTCTGATTGATCACTTAGAACTCAAGTCATTAATCATGCAAACCAATGATCAATCGGTACGCTTGGACACAACACAAAGAGCTACTCAACTACTGCAACTGGCCAACCAGCTCAATCAGATAACTTATGTCACCTTAATAATTTGCTTGCGACCTTTCGATTTAGCCATACTCAGCAAAAAAACCGAATACTGCTCTTTATGCAAGGGCGAGCTTTACTTACTGGACAAACCGAGCACCACCGAAATATATTTAGCGATTGCCCAGCCAGCTACTCAACATCATTTAGATTTTGAAATAAGCCCAAAGACAGGCATGACGCTTGCTCAAGAGCTACACAAACTGTGTATTACGAATCAGCTGTCACTGAAACAACTACAAGGCCTGCTCTATGAACTGTGTCAAAGGACTAGCAACAGACAGCTCACTTTTGAAAGTTTCGAGCAGCTCAAGCGAGAAAGAACCGACCTATGGTTAAATCGGCAATCACATATAGTTGAAGAATTCCAAACCAATTCCGAAACGTTAAACCCATTACTAAAGAAACTGATTAAGGTGAAATTTGACGGTGCCTTTCACATTAAGCTCACTGAAGCACCACTGGCCAGCTTTAATAGTCTGCCAATATTAGCTCTGATCAGTCAGCTAATCGATAACAAGTTACTAACCTGCTATGTCAAAAAAGACCTGGTTTTTATCAGCTTTATAGACCAAGCAGTTATTCATGCCCTGCCCTTTACTCAGCAATGGGTCAATAAACATTATCAAAGCCTGATCAGTAAGGAACATATTTCAGCCAACTGTGAACTTTGGCTGACTCATAATAAAAGTAACGGCTATTTATTATCGCCGGGCAAGCCACTGGAAGATGCTAAACAATTACTTGAACTCAACCAAAAAGACTTAGCCCATAATCACAGAGAATATATACAAGCTTCACTCAAAGCCGTTAATCAAAAACAACGATTTAAAAGGCTCATGATTAGCGCCGTCTGCATCCTGTCATTGATTTCCACTAGCGCCTTATTAGTGGCCAATAACGCCAGAATTAGCCAGCAAAATGCCAGGCACGACGCAGAACAACTGATTTCATTTATGAACCAGGAGCTTAAACGAGAGCTAATACCATTAGGCAAACTAGACTTAATGGAAAGTCTTGGTATCGAGATATTGGGATATTTCAGAAATAGCGGTATTAACAATGTGAATGCCACATTACATACAGCGATGGCACAAAAGCTATTAGGCGAAGTTTATACTCAACAAGGACAACACAGCAAAGCTAAGAACCACTTCGAACAGGCACAAACTCTATTAAACGAGATACTCCATCAGCAACCACAACTACCAAAAGCCATTTTCGAATTAGGGCAGGTTAATTACTGGAAAGGCTACCTTGCCTATCTGGACACTCACTACTCCGAAGCCAAACAGCACTGGAATCAGTATTTTCAACTATCACAACAGCTAGTCACCCTTGATCAACATAACAGCCAATACCTCAATGAGCTCTCCTATGCTCATAATAACCTGGGCACGCTTGCTCTGCTTCTCCATCAGCATAAGGATGCGCTATACCATTTCCAGGAGTCGGCCCATCTTAAGCAACAACTGGTTACTGATTCATCCGTTGATATCCAAATTGAGCTTGTTGATACTTACTCATGGATTGCTCGAACCTATGATTATTTAGGTCAAACCGAAAAGAGTCGAAGTCACTATGAGAAACAACTGCACACGTTAATCAACATTAACAAACAAAATAACAGCTCCAAATCTCAACAATATTATCTTGCAGTAGCTCATCAGAATATGGCCAATATTAATTTTATTCTGAATAATCTGGTGGACGCACTGGATGACTTGAAGCGCTCGTTAATCATACTTAATGAGTTAATAGAGTACGAGCCCAGCAACGTAGAATATCAAGAATCCAAAGTCTTTACTTTAACCATGCTCGGACAGATCTATCGACTACTAGAGCAGTATGACTTATCGCAATTACACTTGAGCCAATCATTAGCAATGGCTCAATCGCTCACCACTCCACAAACACAATCAAAAAAAGGACACTTCTACCTAAGCAAGATACGTTATGAATTAGGACGCTATCAACAGACTCAAGGCCATTTAAAAAGTGCTTATAACCAATACCAGAAGGCTTTGACACAAAACCTTATAGAAACCAACGAGAGCTATCACCAAGAGTTAGTTGCATTAATTCACCTACGGCTTGCTGAGCTCATCCTGATGGAATTTGGAAACAAAGCTCCCAAACAACAGACCGAAGCACATTTTCGCACGGCCCAGGATCTTCTCGAGCAGCTCATTAAAGACAATCAATCATTACGCTACCAACTTCCTTATTGTCAGATTAAAAAACACCTTAACCAACTGGATGCGAGTCAGTGCCATGAGAAAAACAGCCAACAACTCAGCACGCAAATGAAACATCCGGAATACACCAACAACTTTGATACACCTATAGCAAACTAACCAAGGAAAACTTATGAAAACAGAACTTACTGTGGTTTATGTTGGAGTGAATGGAAACTCCAATCTGGGGAAATATTTTTACAACTATGACCCAGCGATATTACTGGTCGAAGATTGTGAGTGCCCAATCACATTTGTATTATCTGAAGAGACACAACCACATTATAAAATTATCGATATGTTCGTCTCAGGTTCTGGCAAGCAATTTAAAGATATCAAAATTGCCGAAGATGGACGTAGCATCAGCTTTACGGATAGAAACACTAAAAAGCAATTAATTAGCCTCTCTATACTAGTTAAAGACACCAAACTCGGCCACCTGATCAATTGTGACCCTCAAGTTATGAACAAACCGCCAAACTAAATCAAACTTACGACCATATGAGTCTGGATTACTGCAAGCAGTTAATCCAGACGGCCCCTCACTGAATGTTAAGCTTTAACTAAAGACTAACTGCCGAAAAGTACGGTGGACTTATTTATTTCTATATAGATACCTACTCAACAATAATAATATTTGCTTTACTAGAACCAAAAACATCATCATCATACATTTCTTCAGCAATGGCAGGTAAGGCTGAGAATTTCCCTTGATGCGTAACCTGAGCCACATATTCGATAACATAGCCTCCAGCCGGCAAGAATTCAGCATAAAACTTTACTGTACGGTTGCCAACTTGTGACTCACCAAAATAATAGTTTGATTCTAAACTATCAAACAAGGCTCTTGGTGCAGAGTTTGCTAATCCACCCTCTACCGCGAAAAAACCTCCTGGTATAAAGTCAGTAACAGCAACAAAACGTCTATTAACAGGGTTCTGTATATTCAGTGTTATTTTGACCCAATCACTACGCTGTAAACTCTCCCCTGCAACTCTTTCCCATTCGCCATTTTTGTAGACGGAGTACTCACGTGAGATAGACAATCCTTTTGACTCGCTCTTAGCAACCATGCCATCTATCAAATAGTTAATGCTAGCTTTGACATAAGTATTCCCAGAAGGATTATTAACAAGCTTAAGCTGACTATTGTTATCAATGTTGATGCTTATTGGTTTCGAAACACCATTATTTTCTATAGTAAAATGGGTATCTTCTATTTGAAAATTGAAGAGAGAGGCATCATTTACGGTTTCAAACTTACTAATATATTCTGAAAGTGCAACAGTACAATAAGCGTTAGTAACGGTATTGCCAAAATCACCTTTACCCTTCCGTCTATACTCAAGAGCAGCATTGACTAATTTATTCACTGTCTGCTGAGGCACGTTTGCTGAAGTCATACCATTAATAATATTACAATATGTTTTGGCATCATAATTGAAGTACCGCCATGGTAATTGGTCCTGTTCGACTAAGATTAGCTTTTTATTGGTTTCCCTACTTTTGGCAATAATTTCATTAGCCAATGCTTCAGCTTCAGAAGTAAACTCGTCGTACTTAGAGAGCATACCAAGTAACAACCCTTTGCTTGAATGACTCAGATTTTTTCTGTTCTTATAAACTGTGCTAATTGAATGTTGGAAATTAGACTTACCACTCAATGAATGAAGAAAAACGATTCTTTGCTCGTCTGACAACTTTTCATCTTTTAACTGATGCAATACAAACGCCTCAAGCCTCTTCAAAGCTGTAGGGCTCATCTCATAGCCCAAAAGTTGAAGTTTTTCTGCGGCAAAAAGTGTGTGAGCACTCAGGAAGTCGCTAACTGCAATATTCTTCGGCTCAAAAAATGACATTCCACCATTAGGGGCTTGGAAATCTTCAATATGATTAACAGCTAAATCAATATTTGCTAACAGCTTTGACTTATCCCTCGGCAGGTAATCACCGGATTTTAATTGATAGGCTGCAACCAATGCACGACTCACGCGCTGCTCCCAACAATTGTGAGGATAATTTTGCATATAATCATATGTCCCAGATAGTTGAGAACTAATGCTGGATGATAATGCAACGGTCATATCGGCATGATCATGCGTGCTATCAGTTATCTTATCCAAAAGAATAGAACTTTGTGCAGGCATAACAGCGTAATAAGTATTACTCCGCGGTATTAATGTATTACTAACAGGAATTGATTTGATTAAACCATCAGCAGAGTCTTTTGAAGAACTCAACACAGTAACTACAACTTTATCAGTTTCAGGAGTAGTGATATCAAACTCAATCTTGTTTTCTTCATGTGAAATCACTGAACTGAATACTTCAATATCTGTTTCCATGAATATTTTGTTATTGGCTTTGGCCTGAGCAGCTATACTGACCTCTGGCAAAGTTCCTTCCGAACGAGAAATAACCGTTGCTCGCCCCATAAAACTATCTCCAACAGAAAGCTGCTTGGGAATACTAAGACGAGTTTCTAACGTTTTTTGAGTTTTGACAGAAGCGGTTCTTGCCGAAATGTCTCCATCCAGACGAGTACCTATAACCAACACTTTCCAGCTGGCAAGGTTATCTGGCAGCTGGATATCCAAGACCTTCTTAGCTCGGGATTCTACAGTGACATCTGAGTTCCAATAAGCAGATTCTTTGAACAAAGTTCTGAGCTGTGAAGTGTCTACTTTAAGCCCGCCAACGTTAATCAAGGAACGTTGACCAGACAAAGATGCCTCAAAGCTTAAATCCTTCGATCGAGTCATTACTGTGACTGGAGCGGCTCCCAATCCAACATCTGTTCGCTTAAGTCTAGAGCCAGTAACGACAATCATTTCCGAATCAGAAAAAATATCTAACTCCATACTCTTAAGATCGCTATCTTTATAGAGGCTGCTCGAGTATAGCTTCTTGGATAAGGTATAAGTATTTGGAGAATCCCATCTGATCTTATCGGGAGACATTTCTGACTGATAGATATCATAGTACTGCGCATCAACCATTTGATTTACAATACTTTCATCAACAACCGCAACGGTATACTTCATATCCCCGCCGGTTAGATTCTCAATAGCTAGCTCAACAACCTCGCCCGGTTGCTTAATAGAATCATCCAGCTCAACTTTGAAGCTGTCAGGCCTAACAGGAGGTTCTACCGTTACTCGCCGAGTAATGGATGGAGCAAAATCAATAAGCTTTGAATTTTTGGGCAAACTTCCTAACTCTTTCGGAAATAAGTTTATTGTAATATCAACTCCTGGAGCCATTTCCTCAATAACTTTTAAGTCATGAGAACTCAACCCATTACCCACTTCCATGACATGATATTCAATCATTTTATTTCGATGAACAATCAATAGAGCAGTAGCTTCTTTAAATGGATTAGTAAACGAGATAGTAGCTGTATCACCAACCTGATAAATATCTCTATCAGAATGAATAGTCATATCTTGAAGACTATTGTTGTCCGAGCTATCTTTATAAAAATATTTTTGAGCGTAGGATGTTTGGTGGCTACCATCATCGTAGTGTATGGTCGCTAAAATATCGTAATAACCTTCAAGGTCCGGAGTGAAAGTACAGGAGTTAAGATCTTTCTGTGAACACTCGATATCTTCCTCAGGGCTTTCTTTATCATCCGCTGACCGACCCCAGAATGGTTTTGACTTTCTAATAGCATAATCAACGGGGATATCCTCAACTTCGTCCCCTTCAGGTGTAACAACCACCGACTCAATAGCGTAGGGCTTATTGGAAGGTATTGACCAGCCTATTGACTTTATACCTACAAAGTATGGCTTGCTGGAGTAAGGGATAGTTACTATTCGACTAACTGCATCATCCATTCCTCCACCACTCACTGACGATTGAACGGTTATTTTTCCGTAATTGAAGGTATTCTTGGGCACAGATAACTTTTTACTAGCCAAACCATCACTATCAAGTCGCCCACCAAAGAAAAACTCTGTTACATCATCACAATAACCACAAGAATTTTCATCAAAAACATAATCACCATACTGAATGTGGCTTTGACTGATTGAATAGGGTTCAACCTTTATCATTACCTCTGTTTGCCCCGCAGAGTAAGGGCCACCCGAGAAATACTCTGCTTTGGTGGAAACATCTAATTGCTCGCTTCCATACAAGCTTTCTTGCTCGATCTTCGTAGTAACCTTAATATCATTCGTTTTAAAATTGGCAACTTTGAAATAAGCCTGGCTATCAAAGTAACCTTTTCCCTCAAGTATAATTGAGTAATCACCGTCGTTGATTTTTTCCGGCAAATGAATCTGTCCAGAATATGTTCCAAACTCGTCAAACTTAGGATCTTTCTTCTGATAAAACCCTTCACAATTTCTTATGCTATAACAATCATAATCTGAGCCACTGACTGACAATACTGTTTCACCAGATAATTGAGGGATTATCAATTCATTGTCACGCAACTCTCTCAAGTAAACAGTATAATTGACGATTTCACCAGGCCTGTATATTGGCTTATCAGTAATTCCCCATAACCAATATTCACCTTCATTTATATAACTTGATTCGTAAGATAAAGAACCTGTTACAGCGGCATTTGCACTATGGTATTGCGTTAAAAATGCTTTACTATCCCACTTATCATCAAATGAAAATAATATTTTATCAAAGTCGTACTTATTCAGTTTGTTAATAATTGAAACAGAATCAACTTTAGCAATACCACTATTATTCGTTTCTAAGTCGATTAAGTGATACTGCTGCTGGCTATAAATGGTACTGAGTGAAAACTGGGTATTAGCTAGAGGTTCTCCACTTAACAAATCTGTAATAAAGAATAAAGCCTCATGTTTACTCTTTATAAAATGGATGTTGTATCGCGTTCTCTGTATAGAAAAATTAGAGAAATAAGTTTGATCGTCATCGTAATAAATAGATCCAGAGAGTTGCTTCGCATCTGAAAGTCCTGGCAAGTCCACCTTGGTCTTGACTAATTTATTTCTACCAGGAACAGTATCTAAGTGTTTCTTATGATTAACAGAAACGTAGTCTTGGTAATCAATAGCAACCTCCAAGCGATCAACGTTGAGAGTGTGTGCAAACAAGCTAATCTCATCATTTATGCTCAACACTTCTTCTCTGTAAGGGTTTTCTGCGTTCGGATCAAAGTCATTTGCTCTAAGAACAATATCACTTTTTTTTAACTTTCGACCAAAGATATCTTTGACATCTTTAAAACACGCTAATCTAATATCGGTATTTGGTTTGTATATCAAGACTTCTATTGAGGAGTTAATATAATTGTTTGCAAGTTCTAATTCAGGAATAGAAGCCATACAGCTTTCCACCGACTCGCTATCCAAAGCGACGTTGAATTTTAGGGAAACAACCGAATTAGCCTTACAAGCTTCATTCTCTTTAAGAGGGTCTTCCCAATGGTCACGACAAGTGCTGCCAAGATATTTAAATGTCTTATAAGGCTCTATATTTTTTTTAAACGTAATACTTTCAGACTTTAAATAACCGTGTGGTGTACTTATTCCTGATGTTTGGAAAATTTGATATTGATGATTCAGTTTTAATGGTTTATTCGGAGTTAAGAGCCAACCAGTATTTTTTTTATAATCTTCAGTTTCTCTACTGAAATTATCTTTTTCAGCTGGTTTAACAGTTAATTCAATCAAGTCACCTTTATCACTTTTAAGGAAAGTTGACTTTTTAAGAGATTCGGGAACAACAGAAATATTAAAATATGCCAAAATGACTGGAAGGTCGGGACTCTGCCATTTATGCACTGAAAAATGCTCTATTTCAGGGCGACTAGTGGATACTTTTACACTAAAACCAGGAATTTTTGTTCCATCCGTATAATAAAGCCCATCCTTAACATTAATACTGTAGCTTGCAGCAGGAGGCAAAGTAGATGCATTATATAACTCACATTCTAAATTTTTTCGGTCACTCCACACCCAGTTACAGGAATGTTCAGGAGTTATGTAAATTGGTAATTGAGTAGGAGAAACTCTTTGCACAGGCTTATCGAATGCTATTCGTATTTCTTGGCGCTCGATATAATCCTTAAATATTATTTCATTCTTAGCTAGAAGACTGTTTGACCCAAACAATGTAAACATGACGAGCAATAACTTTATTTTCATTATATTCCCTAAAATATTATTTATATTAGAGTCCAAGGCTAGCTATACACCTAGCTTTTATTATGACCTGTGAATACTTTCAACCAACTATATTGAGCTTGCCGCCATGTTGCAAGTTGATAGTAAGAGATAAGCTTTCTTGATGGGTTACGCTTTGCTGGGTCTGCTCCCTTGGGTAAACCCATCCTATAATACTAATAAAACATTCGCACTAATAAAAAAAAGCCCCGAGTCTTGCAAAAGACTTGGGCCATAAACACAACACAGGGGTGTTGAGTGTTTTATGAGGACTAACGTGGCTCTATATTGGCTCTTTACCTTTGTTGCTAGCTTGCGCGCCCATATTCATAAATCCTTAACCGCCCATAGAACTCCCGTGACGTAACCACTCATGACTAATGAGAGTCTTGTAATGCCAAATGCTGTCAGGAGACCAACGGAATTTATAGCCGATGACTGGATGTCGCACAACAGCTAACTAAAAGGTTGGTTGTCTTAAAGGAATAAACTGATAAGGTAAAACCGTGTAGCAATTTTCTAGCTTGGTTCGCTGGTGTAGTTAATGACCATAAATACTGATCCTCAAAATTCAAAAGCATCGCCCCAAATACTGCTCTTTGTTTGCGTCATGTTAATCGCAACCAATTTACGAGCGCCATTTACCGCGATGGCACCGCTTCTGGAAATGATCCAGGAGGCACTCAATATAGGGACTTCAGAAGCCGGTATCATTATGGCTATACCTTTGTTTGCCTTTATGCTGTTTTCTCCTTTCATCCCCACGATTACTCGAAAAATTGGCTTTGAAAACGGCTTACTATATACGGTCATTCTAATCGGTCTGGGCACTTTCCTGAGGTCTTACGGAGGTTTATCATTTCTATACTTAGGAACGGCCATAATAGGCCTGGGCATTGCAGCTGGTAACGTCATACTGCCCAGTTACATTAAACTTAAATTCCCACACAAGATTCCCTTGGTGACTTCCAGTTATGTACTAACGATGGGACTAACAGCAGCAATTAGCTCTGCTTTGGTGATTCCTCTGACTCAACTCAGTGATTTAAGTTGGCGCTTTGCGGCGGCAGCTTTTGTCATACTTCCGATCATCACCGTTATTTTATGGGCTCCTCAGGCACGAAAAAGCACGAAAGAAAAGATTGGGGATATTACTAATCAATACCTCTCCCCCATCTGGCGCTATGCCCTGGCCTGGCAGGTCACCATTTTCTTCGCCTGCAACTCTATTTTATTTTATGCCATGATTAGCTGGCTGCCGTCTATTTTAAATGAAATAGGACTGAGCCCAGAAAAAGGCGCAACATTACACGGCGTGTTGCAGCTAGCATCAGCAGTCCCAGGTCTCATCTTAGTTCCAATCATTAACCGTTCAAAAGACCAGCGAGGGATTGCCACGATAGTCGCAATTGTTAACTTACTGGGATTATTAGGATTATTGTTATTTTCTGAGTGGGCAATATTCTGGACAATCATCATTGGTCTTGGAAACGGCGGTGGATTTATCCTCGCTCTATCCTTTATGGGGTTACGAACCTCAACCAGCGACAGAGCGGCTTCGTTATCCAGCATGTCACAAACCATAGGCTACTTAGCTGCCGGAGGGGCCACTCTTATATTGGCCAAAGTCGCCGAAGCTTATGACAGCTGGCAGCCCATACTCATTATCTGCATGGTTTTGTGTGTCGCGCAGGGAATCGTAGGGCTGTTTGCAGGAAGGACTATTGAAATAAAGTCGGACTGAATTGGTTTTACACAATGAGCCAAAGCCAACGAATCTTACCCATGCTCCTCAGCTAAAATTGAACACACACCGTAATGTAATCGAAGTTTTGCATGCTTAAACTAAGGAAGAGTGATTCGGATTTGTGTACCGCAGATATAAAAAAAGCCCTGCGTCAGCAGGGCTTTGAGGTTCTTTATCGTTCTTCTATAACAAGATGAAGAATGGTGCCCAGGGCCGGAATCGAACCGGCACGGTGTTGCCACCGAGGGATTTTAAGTCCCTTGCGTCTACCAATTTCGCCACCTGGGCAGATGACTTGCTTTATCACACCAACTTTACAGCTTTAGTCTAATTATGGAGGCTGAGGCCGGAGTCGAACCGACGTCCACGGATTTGCAATCCGCTGTATAGCCACTCTACCACTCAGCCATAAATCAGTTTTGCTGGTGCTGATATAAAAAACCTCGGCCTAGAAGCACCGAGGTTTTGAATTTGGAGCGGGAAACGAGATTCGAACTCGCGACCCCAACCTTGGCAAGGTTGTGCTCTACCAGCTGAGCTATTCCCGCGTCATTTGATGGCGTGCATTTTACTGTGAAATCTTAATGTGTCAACACAAAAAACCGATTTTTTTAGCACGCTTCCTGAGGCTGATTAAGGCTTGAACAATATGTTCTTTTTTTAAGCCGAAATCCTGGTGCCGCGTCAGGAGCTGGTTATTATGCGTCATTCTCCGAGCTTGTCAAGTACGGCCAGGCAGCTTTTAAATAGGTATACATAGACCATAAAGTAAGTAACGCTGATAACCAGATGAAGACGAATCCAAAAGTCTTAGGTAACCCAAATACGCTCGGCGGCGCTAACAGGAATAGGAAAATCGCGAACATCTGGCTCAAGGTTTTAAGCTTTCCAATCACGGATACACCAACTACCGCTCGATTGCCTACTTCTGCCATCCATTCGCGTAATGCCGAAATGGTGATCTCGCGGCCAATAATGACCATCGCAGGAATCGCCAGCCATAGGCTTCCTTCTCTTTCTACGAGCAGAATAAGGGTTATCGCGACCATCAGCTTATCGGCCACTGGATCTAAAAAGGCTCCGAATGGCGACTCGATATTCATTTTCCGTGCTAAAAAGCCATCCAGCCAATCGGTTGCCGCCGCAAAACAGAAAATGCCTAAGGTAATCCAGCGTGCCACAGGACTATCAATATAAAAGAATAAGACGAACAGCGGGACCAATAAAATTCGAAAAGCTGTGAGTACGTTAGGTAAATTCCACATGATGACTTTCAGGTTCCAGATTGATTGTTGTTGACGGCCTCATTGTAGCGGATTGTTTTTAATAAATACCGCTAACTATGCAAATAATCATAAATTTTTTGTGCCAGCGACATGCTCACCCCCGGTGCTCCAGCAATATCTTTGACGCTGGCTTTTTCGACCTCTTGCCAGCCACCGAAATGCCTGAGCAACGCTTGTCGCCGCTTAGCGCCCACGCCGGGGATTTCTTCCAGCAAAGACTTGGTAGCTGACTTTTTACGTTGATGACGATGTTTGGTTATCGCAAAGCGGTGTGCTTCGTCGCGAATGTGCTGAATAAAGTGCAGTGCTTTCGAGTCATCATCCAGCAATAAGGGCTGATGCTGCCCCGGAAACCAAATCTGTTCCATGCCCACTTTGCGGTCACTGCCCTTGGAAACGCCGATCAGATAAACAGACTGCAGCTCCAGCTCGTTAAAGACTTCTTCCGCCTTCGCCAGCTGCCCTTTTCCGCCATCGACAATCACCAGGTCAGGCAAAGTCTGCTGTTCGTCTTTTAAACGCTTGTAGCGGCGTGTCAGGGCTTGCTGCATCGCAGCATAATCATCACCGCCGGTAATCCCCGAAATATTAAAGATGCGATAGTCAGCTTTCTTAGGGCCATTCTCATCGAACACCACGCAAGACGCCACGGTTTGCTTGCCCTGGGTATGGCTGATATCAAAGCACTCCACATGCTTCGGCATCTGTTCCATTTGCAGTGCTTTTTGCAGGTCGAGCAAACGTTGCGTGAAATTGGATTTACTGTTGAGCTTGGCGCGCAAGGAATGTTCAGCATTCTTATTGGCAAAGGTTTGCCATTCTTTAACCTGGCCGCGGCTGGCCTGACGAATGGTAACCTTATTGCCGCGCTGTTCAGTAAAGGCTTCTTGAAGCGCTTCTATATCTTCCGGCAAATTCTCAATCACCACCTGCTTAGGGATTTCTGCGCCAGATAAATAGTAGAAGCCAAGAAAGGTTGAAACGATTTCCTGTAAATCACTATGCTTCGGCACTTTCGGGAAGTAGGTTTTATTGCCGACAATCGTGCCCTGGCGAATAAAGACCAACAAGATACAGCAGACGCCGGAAGCATAAGCGACTCCAATCACATCCATATCCGAGGCGGTGCCACTGATCACTTGCTGTTGCATGACGTGGCGCATCTGTTTAATCTGATCACGATAACGCGCGGCGATTTCAAACTCCAGGTTCTGACTGGCCACATCCATCTTTTGCTGCAAACGTTTAATGACCTGTTCGCTTTTGCCCTGATAAAACAGTTTCACGTTCTCCACATCCTTGGCGTACTCTTCTTTCGAGATATAATCCACACAAGGCGCGGTACAACGCTTAATCTGGTACTGCAAGCAAGGTCGAGAACGGTTGGCAAAATAGCTGTCTTCGCACTGGCGGATCTGGAAGGTCTTTTGGATCAGTGACAAGCTCTGGCGCACAGCGCTGGAACTGGGAAAAGGCCCGAAATACTCGCCCTTTTCTTTCTTGGCTCCGCGATGATAAGCCAGTCGCGGAAAATCACCCGCCGATAAAAATACAAAAGGATAGGATTTATCATCCCGAAAAAGTACATTAAAGCGCGGCTTGTATTTCTTAATCAGATTATTTTCGAGCAGCAGCGCTTCGGTTTCGGTTTCGGTCACCGTTGTATGAATATCTTCAATATAGGTGACCATCAGTTCAGTTTTGGGTGACTGATGCTGCTTGGTAAAATAGCTTTTAACGCGATTGGAAAGATTCTTGGCCTTGCCCACATACAGGGTTTCGCCGTCTTTACCCAGCATCTGATAGACACCGGGTTTATGACTCAGGTGAGCAAGGATTTTTTTGATATGTGGTTTGATTGAAGTTGAATTGTCGTCCACAGGACTCATAGCTCTATCTACTACTGAGCTTCAATCACTTTATAGCGAAGCGCCATGTGAGTCAGGCTCACATCATTTTCAACGCCGAGCTTTTCAAATAAACGATAACGGTAACTGTTCACCGTCTTGGGGCTTAAGTGTAGCTTGTCCGAAATTGACTGGACTTTTTCGCCACGCGTGATCATCAGCATGATCTGCATTTCACGCTCAGACAAATTACTGAATGGGTTGTCTTCCGATTTGCTGAACTGGCTCAGCGCCATCTGTTGTGCCACCTCTGCCGCCAGATAAAGCTTACCGCGATTAACCGAATGAATGGCCTTGACCATTTCATCAATATCGGTTCCCTTAGTCAGGTAGCCCATAGCGCCAGCAGCGATAAACTGCGAGGGATAAGGTTCAGAGCCATGCACCGTCAAAGCAATCACCTTCAAATCCGGCTCAAAGCGCAACATACGACGAGTCGCCTCCAAGCCGCCGATCCCAGGCATATTGGCATCCATCATCACCACATGAGGATTCAGCTCCTTCACCTTCTTAATTGCTTCTTCCCCAGACTCAGCCTCGCCAACCACATCAATTCCATCTGCATCCGAAAGTAAACGACCCAATCCCATGCGAACCAAATCGTGATCATCTACCAGCAAGACTTTAATCATGTAAACCTCAATAAATCATTTATATTTTTGAATAAAATAGCGGTTCAATTATTATGAAATTGCTTTAATATAGCAAGCACAGTTAAGACAGGAATGAGAACTAATATGAATATAAAGCACATCTGCATTTTATTTGGGATAACTGCATGGGCCAACTTCGCCACAGCAGCCTCAACTCCGGAAGATTGCGCGGCCATAACAAACGACGATAAACGTCTGGCCTGCTACGACCAATTTCTAAAAGGTAAGAAAGCACCAGCCAAGCCAGAACAAGCAGCACAGCCTGAAAAACCGGCAAAACCTGCTAAGCCAGAGCTTCCTGAACAGGCGCAAAAACCAGCTCCTAAACCAGACGTTGCTGCGAAAAAAGACAAAGTCGAAGAGTTTGGGCAAGAACGAATTAAAAAAGAAGAAACCCTCGATAAAATCAACGCCACCGCGCTGGGCGAATTTACTGATTGGGAAAAAGGGCTGCAAATCCAACTTGATAATGGTCAAGTCTGGGAGATCACAGACCTACGCCCCGGCTACTACAAAGTTACCAACCCCACAGTAACCATCGAAAAAGGCTTCATGGGCAGCTACAACATGAACGTCGAAGGCCGCAACAAAAGCTACCGCGTCATTCGTATTGAATAAACTCCTGTCATCCCGCGGTCACAGCCGCGGGATGACAAGCATGACGTATTAACAAGGGCTTGCCCTTCGTACGAGCGATTCATGAATCGCCCCTACAACACAAGGCCACTACCATAGGATGGGTTAGCAAAGCGTAACCCATCAATTAAGAGCAGATCCCAAATAACTCAAGAATTAACAAACAGTTTGATGAGGTTCGGTATGGGGCTTCACTCTTTTAACATTTCTGGCTTCTTCTGCATAAGCTTTATGCCGTACATCCCACAGTTCGACGGAGTGCTGAATATTCAGCCAGAACTCAGGAGTATTCCCTAAAGCGGCTGCCAGCTTAATCGCCATAGGTGCGGTCAAGGAACCTTTATCGTTGACGATTCGACTTAGAGTGTTGCGATGAACCCCCATAGCCTCAGCTAATTCATTAATTTCGATACCCATAGGCTCCATAAACTCAGTCACCAACATTTGACCAACCGTAACTGGGCGTCGCTTTGTATTTCTCATAATCCTTAATCTCCCCTAGCCCCTATATACATGAGGGTCTAGATAAGTGTTTTCTCCAACTCCATCAATCCATTGAAAGATAAGTCGATATTGCTTATTTACTCGAATGGAGCACCAACCTTTTAACTTACCTTTTAAATGTTCGAAACAGTTACCAGGTGGCACTCTAAGATCCGCTTCTTCCGTTGCGGCATCGATGATTTGTAGCTTTCTATATAAAGCATTTTGGATATTTTTAGGGATTTTCCGGTGGGAAATATCGTCTTCATAAAAAGCTTCTAACCAATCATCCCTGAATGTAATTGCCATAATTTACTTCTCAATACCAATCATTCTATGCACAACGTCATTGTGCGTCAAGTTGTGATTTTTCCAACAACTCCCTGTAATAATCCAGAATATATGGGCAACCCACTAAAATTCCAAGACTTAGCAATTGCAACAATGCAATTTCATTGCTGCTCTTTAGTTCTTTAAAGCCGCTACCTGCGGTTTTTTTCGAAATGGCAAACATGATGTAGGGGCGACCTGCGGTCGCCCAAGCTTGTGACATCCCGCTGCTTTAACTCATAGGATGGATTAGCAAAGCGTAACCCATATGTTTTTTCTTCTTTATTGATGGGTTACGGCTAAAGCCTAACCCATCCTATAAGAGCAGAATCTGCTCTTTAGCTCTGCTCTTCCTTCTTTTAAAACCTAAACTCAAACCCGACATAAAGATTCCTACCATTCGCAGGCAATCGCTCCCCAACAGCTACCTCACTTCCCGCAGCACGATTGACGCCACCGAGATGCTCGACATACTGTTTATCAAACAGATTCTCAATCCCTGCACGCACGGTCAGCCCACCCTCAAACATATAATCGGCCATCCAGTCCCACACCATATACCCAGCGGTTTCGGTTTCATTATTGATACTCGACACCCGATCCTGGTTGGCATAAACCTGCGCGGCAAACTGGGTACTGAACTGCACGCCCTGATAGCCCCACACGAATCGCGTATTGAGCGGTGCAATACGATACAAATTGATATCGCTATCATCGCGCTGACCACGCACATAACTGACTATCCCGGACATGAAGAAATCCGATGGCATGTCATAGCGCCAATTGGCATCAAAGCCCCACAAGCTTGCATCAATATTGGTGAACTGCAATGGCGCAGGATCACCCATCATTCCGGCGACCATAATCGCGCGCGGCTCGTCACTTGGGTTGGCTTCTATGTAATCCTTAACCTGCGAATAGAACACCCGTGGCGACACTTTAAAACCACCATTCACATAATCAAAACCGGTATCAATCTGGTAAGCAGTTTCTGGGGCAAGGTTGATATCCCCGACATAGGTTTTACCATCCGCCAGGCCGCCGGTTGATTGCATCGGCAACCACAAATAACGCTGCTGATAACTGGCGGCGCGTTGTTTAACGCCCAATCCATAATTCCAGATCAGACTATCGCTAACCGTCGTCTTGCCATGATAGGTCACATCAAGGGTGGTATCGCTGACGCTGCGATCCGCCTGATTAAAATCACCCACCAAACCAGCAATCGCAGGATTCATCATCGCCATCGAATGCGCCACCTCGCCCGCATCTGCGCGGTTATATTTAGCGCGCGCACCCAGCGTATCGCTGCGCCCTTCCGAACGCTGACTCCACTGCACATAGGCGCTATGACGGTCATCCTCAACCTGATTAAAATTAATCACGCCGAACATCGCATTATTCGGATTACTGATATCCACATCATGCTCAGACAGATAACCCTCTGCACCGTACACCCAGTCGCCCGACGTCAACTGCACCTTATAATCCGCGCTCTCGGCTGCCGCATAGGTATAACGCTGGGCGCTAAGATTCAGATTCTCGCGCTGGCTAAAATTATCCATGCCATGGGTATTGTCCGAAGCCCCGAACTGCCACTCCAGCACTGCGCCGTCTAACTGATGCTCACCATCCAGGCTCCACTGCTCACCATCCACATAATTGATATCCATCGGCAACGCAGGCGTGCCCGAGAAGCCGGTTTCGGTCTTGCCATAACGCAGACCAATGCGGCTGTTATCGAACGCATAAGCCACATCCAGACCCGACTGCTGCTTATCGTATGCGGTAGTGATGATGTCGCGCCCCAGCGCATCCTCAGCATTATTGGCCGTCTGGTCGCTGATAAAGGCATAAACCCCAAAATCATTCGCGCTGACATTGATATCCCCGGCATAAGTCGTGCCGTCGTTAATCCCCGAATACCAGCTGCTCAAAGAACCCTCGACCGACAGCTCCTCAGAAGTGCGCGCACGCTTCAGATGCACATCAACCGCGCCACCGAAAGTATCAATCCCCGCCGTCACCGGCGCAATCCCGCGATACACCGTCATCGCCTCAACGCTTACTGGCACGGCATAGGTCAAAGGCGCATCCATCCCATTCGGCCCAGCACCCACCACAGGACGCCCACCAAGGTTCACAGCCACACGATCCGCAAACATCCCACGATACTGCGCAATCCCCGTCACCGGCCCATTCTTATTCACATTCGCCCCAGGCACCGTCTTCAACCACTGCGCCACATCCGACTCAACCGGATCCGCATCCGCCACCGAAAAGTCATCAGCCGAAGCACGAGAAGCACTGATGGTAATCACATCAATATGCTCATCCTCAGACTCAAGATCCTCAGCCAACGCAACCCCAGGAAACACAGCCCCACCAAACAAACAGCCAGACACAGCAACAGCCACCGCGCTCACACGAAAAGAATCAAAAGAAAAGAAATTCATAACGCCCTCAGAAAAGAATCAAATCGGCGCTAATTGTATAGATATGAAAGGAAAAAACACTGCGACAAATTGTCGCAGGGATATGAAGAATCAATAATATTCAGTCATAAAAAAAACGATGATTGGCGTTAATAAGAACGAAATAACTCTAAGTAGCCTCTTTACATTATATTTGAATAGAGCTTAAGCTTAAGCCTTACAATGAACGCTATACTTTTTCCTCATTCACCTCTGCTCCAGGTATATTATTTTTCAACCACCGGAAGCCAAAAAGAGTAAGTAATAACATTGCATCAGCCAAAAGAACATAATCTTTGAGTGATAACAGTAGAAGAATTAAAAAAGAAGCAAGTGTACATAACACCGCAGGAAGAATTTCCCAGATCTTCTTTTTGAGCTCTGAGTTTGAGTAAACAAGATCCCAGATGATATACAGAACAAAAATCATAATAAACAAAGTTGACTCTGGGTTTGCACTAGGCTTTTCAAATGAGTCTATTTTTTCAATCAAGCCAAAATATAATATTAAAATAAAAATATCTATAATCAGCAGTGCAAAGCCCTTAGAGATAATTGTCGTGAGTCTTGGAAAGTTAGGCTCTTCAAAAGTATTTGACCAATCAACCCAGCTAGTAGTTATTACAAACAAAGCTAATACGAAATGGCTTATTGTATATTTTGCTGAATTTAGCCACTCTAGAGTAAACTCAAAGTTTTGTAGTGAAGTATATACAGTCACAGTTAGCTGCCCTACAACTAGGGCAAATAGCATAGAAATAAACATATGCCTCAACTTAGTTTCGGTTCTTCTTGCGATTTTATCTGACTCTTCAGAACTCATAATATAATCACCTTAACAATGATTTAACACTTCTATTAATTCTTTGATTTTGATTGCGCCTTCACTTTCACTTTTATCATCCAATTCATTTGCATTGTTTTCATTATCTTTCCAATTATGGTTTAAATACCATATTGCATTTAGACCACAACTTAATGCGGGTAGTATGTCTGATTTTAGACTATCTCCAACCATAAAAGAGTTATGGTTATTTATAGAGTACTTTGACATAAAATCCATAAATACACTTTCAGTTTTCTTCTCAACTACTTCAACTGCCTTTATCATATGCCTTAAATGAAACTTCCTGAGCCTTTTCTCTTGCACCCAGGTTTCCCCAGCTGTTATCAGCCCTAACTTGTATTTTTGAGATAACGTTTCAAATATTTCTTCCACACTTTCATTGTGTTTTGGCTCGGACTCAAATACTTCTAGTGCTATCTTACGGCAGTGAACAATCAAGTTATTCGTTTCTTTATTACCAAGAAAATGTAATACAGTATCCTCAAACGATCTTGCAAATCTACAAGAGGAGTAACCGTAGGTTTTGTACAACTCTACATCTCTTTGTTTCTGATAACTTTCTACTTCTAGTTTGTCCACTCCCTCCTCAGCTAACACCTTGCATAATTCATCTCTAGCATCATCATATAGGTGTTCAATGTCCCATAGAGTGTTATCTGCATCGAAAATAACCCAATTATCCATCAATAATATTCCTTAATATATGCATAAGCCCTATCGAATAAAATCTGGTCTTTGTGGAGCTTATACTTTAGCAACGATTTGCGTAGTGATTTTTGTACTTCCCTTTCCCCTGATACGGAGTTTTGCCAGCCTGGGAAGCGTACGACTCTCACAATGGCGTCTATGTCGTTGACGATTCGTTCTACTACGGCGGGGGTTTGGTCTGTTTTTAACTCTAAGAACAACTCGGTTAGTGCCGCTTTTGGAGTCTTTTCTTGAAGTTCTTCTGCAAGCTCTTTTTCCGCTTGGACTGTTTCTTTTGCGATTTTGCAGAGTTCTTTAATGAAGTCGATTGAGGCAATTAGGCCTTTTTCAGCCTTATCTCTTAACTCTTCAAGCCTTTCACTTAGAGACTTAAATTTAGGGAGGTCTTTGTGTTTATTAAATCTTTTGATTAAGGCTTTTTCTAACTGCTTTACTCTTTGAGGACTTGGGTTATTGAATATATCCTCAATGACATCAGCATCCATGACGAACTCATTGAGATGATGTATATCACCTACATGAACATTCTCATGTATGAGCTTTGTGGTCTGAGCGCCTAAAGTAAGCCACAATAACTTACCGATGTTATCCGACGCTGGTTTTACTGACTCATAGACTTGGGCTAGCCATTTATAGTCTTCGTTATAAATATCCAGCATATTGTCTGGAGATAGCGACTCCCAGAGCTTTGACAGGTATTTAAAGTCTTGCGCAAAGGCATCTTTCTTTTCATCAGTCGCTATCGCTTCTTGAGCAGCTTCTAGGCCTTCAAACCCTTCGATGGTCCTATCGACACCTTCAAAGTGCGATAAAGCGTCAGTCATTGCCTGAGGTAGCTTGGAGCGTAACTCTGAGAGGTTGGTGATGATTTGCTTAACTTCAGTTTCATCAAACTCTAACGCCTTTGCAGCATCATCAAATACACCAAAATAATCAACAATTCTTCCGAAAGTCTTATTTGGGTATAGGCGATTCGTTCTACAAATAGCCTGGAGAAGTGTATGGTCTTTTAAAGACTTGTCCAAATACATCGTTTGTAGGATTGGAGCATCGAAGCCCGTGAGCAACTTCGCAGTTACGATAATAAATTTAAGCTCAGAACCTTTGTCTTCAAACTCTTCTACAATATCGCTAAGCTGATCTTTAGTTAAAGAGTATTTCTGTTTAAAGTCGTAATCATCATTTGCTGTGGTAGATATAACCACTTTGCTGGCTTCTGCCGGGAAGTGCTTATCCAGCTCTTCCTTATATTGATCACAAGCATATCGATCTGAGGTGACAATCATTGCCTTGAACCCTTGAGGCTCGACCTTCTCTTTGAAATGGTCAGCTATATCTTCTACTATTTTTTCGACACGCTCTGGAGACTTTAAGAATGCTGCCATTTTTGCTGACTTTTTATTCAATGCGTCCGCTTCTTCATCCGTTAATGCGGCACTTTCCTTGAACTCTTCAAAAGCAGCATCAATAGCTTCTTTATCAACATGAACATCTACTAAGCGTGGTTCAAAATGTAAAGGCAACGTAGCATCGTCTCGAATAGAGTCATGGAAGGTATACCGAGACAGGTAACCACCGCTATCTCCTTCAGCGCCAAATGCCCAGAAAGTATTCTTGTCTGCTTTATTGACTGGTGTACCGGTTAAACCAAATAAGAAGGCATTGGGCAAGGCCGCTCGCATCTGCCTGCCTAAATCCCCTTCTTGAGTTCTATGAGCTTCATCGACTAAGACGATAATATTATCCCTAGTATTCATATTAGGTTTAGCATCCCTAAATTTATGAATCATGGAAATAATGATTTTGCGGGTATCTCTCTCTAAGAGCTTTTGTAAATCACTTATGCTTTCTGTAGTTTCGACATTGGGGACATCTGCAGCATTAAATGTTCCACTAATTTGAGTATCAAGATCGGTACGGTCTACTAAAACTATGACCGTTGGACTTTTTAACTCAGGAGCCCTTCTAAGCTTTTGTGCCGCAAACACCATAAGCAATGACTTACCTGAACCCTGAAAGTGCCAGATTAAGCCTTTCTTAATCTCACCTGCTTTAACACGCTCAACTATCTTATTAGCACCTTCATATTGCTGGAAACGGGGGATAATCTTTATACGTTGTTTTTTCTTATTCGTTGAAAATAAAGAAAAGTTTCTCAGTATATCCAGCAGTCTGTATGGATGTAGTAAGTCGTTAAGCTCTTTACCAACCTCAGAAAGCCCTAAGGCTTTCGATACGTCATCACTACCGTAAACTCGCCAAGGCGCCCAAAACTCTAATGGGCATCGAATTGCTCCATAGAACAACTCTTTACCCTCTGTCGCAAAGGATAAAATGTTAGGTACAAATAACTGAGGAACAGCGTTCTCATAGACATTATGGATCTCATTAGCGCCATCGAGCCAACTGATTGAAGGTCGGATAGGAGTCTTCGCTTCCCCAACTACGACAGGAATACCATTAATAAGGAAAACAACATCAGGAATTTTGGTTTCTCTATGATGGACTCGATATTGGTTACTAACTATGTAAGAGTTGTTACTCAGATCGTCAAAATCAATTAGCTTAATAGGGATATGCTGATTATTTTCACCAAATGGTAGGGTCTTGTCGCCCGATAACCATTTAAAAAATTCTTCGTTAGCTTTAACCAACCCCACTTGATTTACAGAAATTAAAATAGCGCGGAGTTTATGGATTACCTCATCAGTCAAATTGGGATTAGCTTCAATCTCTGGGTTAAGACGCAGTAAAGCCTTTACAATCTCAGGCTCAACCAAAACCTCATTAACCCCTCGCTCAAGCTGCTCTGGCGATTTGTATTGCCACTGCACAGAAACAGGAGCAGGTTTATGCTCCAACAGTTGGTTAGAGTTTAGGTTGGTGCCACTCACTTGATGGATGATGTAGTGTTCCACACTATTTAATTCGGTAAATCCCATTTTAGAAAACCACCTCTGAAATTACATTTCTCAGAATATATAGATCGTTAAGTTTTTTCTGGGCGTTAGCAGTAGTTTTTTGCGTCGAGCCAATTAGCTGTAGAGTTTTCAATTGATCTTTCATTGGCGGAACGATAAAGTTTATTTTTTTTAGAGTGCCCGAGCTTAGCCCATCCATTATGCCACCTACAGCCAACCTGTTTATTTGATGTGTTACTAAATTTGAACTGAACTGAAGTCTCAGTATATTAGGTTCAAGCATCTCCTTATTTATTTGCAGCCTAATTAGATGAGAGTCCATAATTCCTTTTTGAATACCTTCTGGAACTATCATTGTTTTTCCTATAGTGCCCATTATCGATATTAAAAAATCCCCAGGTTTAACCTCACAGGACTTTAGTTTCTGCTCGAAATATTCACCAGATATGTATCGCTCGCCTATACTCATATCATTGTTAAAAACATTCTCTTGACCATATACCCTTATTCCTTCGGATGTTAGCAACTCCTTTTTCAATGAGCTACCAAAAGGCCCCATTTTCATGGCTCCTTTCTTTGGTACTAAAAAATCCTCTATCTTCAACACTTGATACTCTTCTGGTAATAAGCCAAAACAAGTCTTCTTCGTTCTCTTTCTTTTCCCACCTTCAAGCAAAAAATTAAAACTACTATTCTGGTATGTTTGATTATTTTCGATAACACTCTCTACGGTATTAATATATTTATATAACTTATTAAATAATTTTGATAATAGCCTCTGAATTTTTACTGGTGGTATCAAGAACTCTTGATGTTTTAACGTTCCCCAATTGATTGTTGGTGATAACGATCCCACTGAAATATCAATTGCTCGGTTCATAAATAAATTTGAATGTAAGAAAAATGGAAATAACTCCGGATCAATCACCTCTGGATTCGCTCTCAAAACCAATGCATGAGCAGAACAAAATCCATCAGTGGTCGCCACACCGGCCTTGCGTTGATATGCACGACGACGACCAAAAATCACATCACCTTTATAAAACCTGAGCTTTTGACCATTTACATCGTCTGGAGAACCATGACGCCTAATATGAATAGAACCAGAATCTAAGTGCTCTAAACCTATGTAAACTTTCAAATCTGTATTATTAGGGTCGACTCTTTCAGAAATATTTGTCGCAATTTCATCAAAGCGATATGTTTTCCAGTTAGATTTATCTAAATTATTCAAATCAATGTTTAAGTTCTTTGTTGGTTCTTTCATCATTAACTTAGTTCCTTAAACAACTGATTCATGCTTGTAGCTAATTGCTCCGAAGATTGTTTCCAATTGTGAATAGCTTCATCTAATGTCAGATTAGTCTTACTGGTATCTACATTGCTTACATACAATGGCATATTGAGGCTGGCTTTATGGTTTAGAACATCTTCAATACTAACTACCTTTGCAAAACCCTCTTCACCTGTATATGCTTTATAAGCATTATAAATACGCTCTATATGGCTTTTTTCCAAGAAAGCGATATTTTTATCCTGTCTCACTTCTTTAACAGCATTAATAATCAGCACCTTACCTTTCTTACTTTCTTCTTTATTTGTTTTCGTAATCAATAAGCAGGCTTCCATCGGTGAGTTATAGAAAAGGTTTGGGCCTAAACCAATCACACACTCGACCAAATCCTCTTCCACCATTTTTTTACGCATAGCTGCTTCAGAGTCACGAAATAATATCCCATGAGGCCATAGCGAAATAGAGCGACCATTTTTGTCATCAAGGCTTTTCTGGATATGTTGCTGGAATGCATAGTCGGCACAACCCTGTGGAGGAGTTCCCCATAGATTTCTGCCATAAGGATCATCCATAAAAGATTTACGGTCCCATGATTTTATTGAATACGGAGGGTTAGCTAAGATGACATTAAATTTCTTAAGTTCATCGTTTTCTAAGAAGCCTGGATTGGATAGGGTGTTGCCTCGAATGATCTGAAACTCTTCAATTCCATGCATGAACATATTCATACGTGCAATCGCTGAAGTAAGAAGGTTAATCTCTTGCCCATACAACTTTAGAGTTCGGTATTCTTTACCCTCTTCTTTTAAATGGAGGGCACAGTTCAATAATAGTCCACCAGAACCACAGGTAGGGTCATAGACGGACTCACCCGGCTGAGGGTCCATAATCATGGTCATGAGCTTGACCACTGTGCGGTTGGTATAAAACTCAGCAGCTGTATGCCCACTATCATCAGCAAACTTCTTGATTAAATACTCATAGGCATTACCAAGCTGATCATCAGGGACAGTGCTTAAGTTAAGTTTATATTGAGAATAATGCTCTATAAGCTCAATCAGCATTTCATCTGACAGACGCTCTTTATTCGTCCAGCTGGCATCCCCAAAGATACCGTACAAGGTATCTGGATTAGCCTGCTCAATAGCCCGCATAGCGTTTTGAATAGCAGAGCCAACATTAGTCGTTACTTCTCGTACATCATTCCAATGCGCCCCGTCAGGAACCTGAAAATGATGATTCTCAGCAAAAGCAGCGTACTCTAAATCACCATCACTCTCTTTTAGCGCTAACTCAAACTCCTCATCATAGACATCAGAGATACGCTTAAAGAACAACAAAGGAAATATATACTGCTTATAGTCACCAGCATCAATAGTACCGCGAAGCTTAGTCGCAGCACCCCAAAGGTATTTTTCTAATTCTTGTTGGTTCATAGGCTGTTATTTAATTTTCCATTATCATCTACATTTTCACCAAACGATTCTAAATGTAATAATTTGAGCTTTTGTTCTTTAGACTCGAACTTAACACCCCATCGGTTTTCTAAGAAGGAAAGCAGCTTCAATCCCCTCCTGATAATTGAGTATACATCCCAAGTAGAATATTGGTTCACTACTTCTAGCTCAGAATTAGACCCATTGTTATACCCGTTTCTAATTAAGTTCTGATTTGAATCATATTTGGCTTCTTTCTTATTATCGAAAGAATCATTTTGTAAACTAGAATTAATTGCACTGGATAGTGGAAGAAGATTTCCTAAACTACCCGTTGCTGAGTTCAAGCTTTCATCATCAAAATGTTCAAATAACTCAATCCAGTATGGATCCGTGGGTGTTTGAGGGAGAATGTGCTCAATTGAAACCTTATCTTTATCACTTTTCGTAAAGTTAGACCAACTCAGTTTTGGCTGACCTCTAGATTCTCTTAAGCTTTCTTCATACTCAAAAAGAAAATACCTAAGATCATTCCATCCATAAAATCCATCCCCACCATCTTTAAACTTTCTATCAATAAAGGTTTCAAATCCTTTAGCATCAAAATGGTCATCGGTATAGCATGCCTTTTTAAGATCTTTATCAAGCTTGGCCAAAACTTCATCAATACTCATTTCACCAAAATACACAGAACGAGCTGCTCTATAGTAGTAACTACTTCTATAGTTTGACTGCATCCTATTTATCCGAAACACGAGGAATAAAAAGCGTTCTATGGCTTTCAGAAGTTTCAATCTGGCTGGCTCACCTTTATTTGTTCTAATTAGAGCGGCCATAATTAACGGTCTAAAATAACTTACTTTCACTCGATTTATCTTATCCATCCATATTTTTTCATCATCATTCAGTGCATCAGAATTCTGAGGGAAATATGTTGAATACCATGTCTTAGAAGCGACCTTTAGACTTGAAACATAATTGTCTATATCTTTGATAGTACGCTTTGATACTATTTCAACTTGAGGCTCTTCTTCAATTGTAGGAGACTCATCATCCGACTCTTCTTCATCCGTGATTTCTTCAACCTGCTCAAGGGATGAAGTATTGATAACTATGGTTTCTAAGACATTTTTAGGATTGAAATAATCATCTAGCAAATATCTAATATAGTCGTTACCCTTAACACGCGAATACTTAAAATACATAATCCAATGAGCCCTAAGAAACTCATCATCATTCAAAGGATTCTTTTTATTGCGACCAAGCTGAAAATAAACCTCCTTCCATGCATCATTAATTTTCTTCCTAATTGACTCTTTTGTATTTTCATCAACTTGTCTATTTTTATACAGAGTCGTTAGATAAATTAATCGATTTTTAAGTAATTCAAGATCAGACAGTTGTTTACCACGATTATTCATCGTCTCAAATGCAACAAACACATCAAAATCATCTTTTATTTCATAGACATTAAACAGAAATCTAGTAGTTAATTTATTAAAAAGCTCTTCAATTCCATCAATACCGAAATCCTCTGCATATTGATTTATATTCTGCTTGAAGAATTCTTTAGCATTCTCTAGATTTAATGTATAAAAAGTTTCGTTAACTGTACCTTCATTGGGCTCATTAAATATTCGATGTCGTAAAAATTCGAAAGAAGGGTTATCAGTCTCATAGCCAAATTTGTAAGTTTTATTAACTTCATGTTTCGGTTCTTCAACACAAATATACTGCTCGATTATGTCCGAAAGCCTATAAGAACCAAGCATCACGTCCTTTTCATGAGGAACCTTTTCCTTTGTAAGCTTTTGAATTACCTCGATTAAGCATTGTAGAAAAATAGATACTGTTGTTAATCTCTGTTGGCCATCTACAACATAAAATGGAGTGTATCTTCGCTTTTCAATTAACCAGCTTTCTTCGTTCCAGTTGCTATATTTCTCTACAGGCACTCTTTTTATAGATAGCACACCTGTATAGTGGGAGCGGTCTGTATCAAGGCTTACTAAATCCTCCCAAAACTCTACAAACTGCTTTTGGCCCCAAGCATATCCTCTTTGATAATCTGGTATTCTAAAAATTCGTTTATTAAAAACTTCATCTAATGATTCTAACTCCCTCATTGCAAAAACCTCCCTAATACTTTTTTAAACTCTTCTTCAGCTTTTAAACATTCCTGCCAGGCCTCTTTTAGGTCAGCCATTGCTTCCTCTACACTTGGAAGGTTATCTTCAATAATCTTTTCTACATACAATGGAATGTTTAGATTGAAATCATTTTCTTCTAAGTCTGAGAATGAAGCTACTTTGACGTAATTTTCTACGTCTTGATAAGCCTTATACCACTCGTAGATTTGCTGAACATGTTTGGGTTCTAAGAAGTTTTGAGCCCTACCGACGCGGACTTGATCAGCGGCATCAATGAATAACACTTTATCTTTCTTATGCTCTTCTTTGTTCTGTTTGAAAACCATAATACAGGCGGCTAATTGAGTTCCGTAGAATATATTAGGGCCTAAACCTATAACCGCTTCTAATAAATCATTCTCTAGTAGAGCTTTCCTAATTTTTCCTTCTGATGCTTTTCTGAATAATGCACCATGCGGTAGTACAACAGCCATCCGACCCGTACTATTCATAGATTTGATCATATGCTGAACCCAGGCCATATCACCGTTGCCTTTTGGTGGAGTTCCAGCAATGTTTCTTCCGTATGGGTCATTAACCCAAAGGTCTGCGCCCCAGTCTTTTAGTGAAAATGGAGGGTTTGCAATCACACAGTCAAAGGTCTTGAGGCCGTCAGCCTCGAAAAATGCGGGATTTCGAAGAGTGTCACCTCGGAAGATATTAAAATCCTCAACTCCATGTAGAAACATATTCATTCTAGCAATCGAGCTAGAAGTCAGGTTTTTTTCCTGCCCATATAGCTTCAAAGTCCTAAAATCTTCTCCATTATCCTTTAGATGGTCAACACACTCTAAAAGCATACCGCCAGTTCCACAGGCGGGGTCATAGATGGTTTCACCTTCATGGGGATCTAATATTAAGCCCATTAGATGCACTACAGAGCGAGGTGTATAAAACTCTCCCGCCTTCTTATTGGTTAAGTCTGCAAAGTGCTTGATCAGGTACTCATAGGCATTACCTAGAATATCCGGTTCAACGTTTGCGTTGCTTAAGATGTACTGTGAGAAGTGCTCAATCAGGTTTAGGAGTAACGCGTCGGTTAGTTTATTCTTATTACCCCACTGTGCATCACCGAAGATACCATAAAGATACTCTTGATTTGCTTGCTCAATGCCTCTTAAAGCATCTTGAATAGCTTGGCCCACATTAGTGGTTTTTTCTCGAACATCGTTCCAATGGCAACCATCAGGAATCTCGAACCTGTGAAATTCAGGCAATGCTGCGTACTCTTCATCGCCGCCAGACTCCTCTAACGCGAGCTGGAATTCTTCATCATAAACATCAGAAATACGCTTAAAGAATAAAAGTGGAAAAATATAAACTTTAAAGTCAGAGGCATCAACCGGCCCTTTTAAGATCCAGGCAGCTTTCGAAAGATATTGCTCAAGCTCAGATAGAGATAATTTACCCATACATTCTCATTGTGTAATTTTGATCCGTGGTTGTTATTCTAGTTATGTAACAATTTGTAGGCTGCTTTGAATACTAGCCTTTAATGTGACCTCGTTCAACTTTAAAAGGCAATGCATATTTGCATTAGAAAGTAATGGTTTGATTAAAGAGATACTAATTGAAGGCAAGAATTCCAGGCACAAAAAAAGACGCTGATTAGCGTCTTTTTGAGATATGGCGGAGAGGGTGGGATTTGAACCCACGGTGGGCTACAAACCCACGCCGGTTTTCAAGACCGGTGCATTCAGCCGCTCTGCCACCTCTCCGAATTGCGCGAAATAATACCGTATGAAGTTTCCTTATGGAAGCCTTTTTAGCAAAAAATTCGCTGTTTTTACTGTTATTTTCAATAACCGGTCAGTTTTGATTACTATTTAATCTAAACTGTATCTAACTTTGGTTATGAATTGGTCGGAGCGAGAGGATTTGAACCTCCGACCCCTTGCACCCCATGCAAGTGCGCTACCAAGCTGCGCCACGCTCCGACTAGCATTTTCATTTAGGCAATAAAAAATGCGGTGCCAATAGTACCGCATTTCCTTAATTTTGCAATGATTTGTTTAGCTTATTCTCAGCGGGCTTTATGCGGCTAAGAATTGCTTGAGTTTTTCGAGCTCTTCGATTAACTCATCGATTTGCGCTTTGTTGACCGGAGCTTCTTCGCCGTTGCTTTCGCTGAGGCATTGTCTTGCTCCGCCTATCGTGTAGCCGTGTTCGTATAGTAGCGAACGGATTTGGCGTACGATGAGGACGTCGTCGCGTTGGTAGTATCGACGGTTACCACGACGCACCGGATCAAGTTGGTCGAACTCTTGTTCCCAATAGCGTAGGACGTGTGGCTTTACTGCGCAAAGGTCGCTTACTTCCCCAATAGTAAAGTAGCGTTTGCCGGGGATTGCCGGCAATTCGTTATTGTTGCTCGGTTCCAACATAGTCGGCGACTTTTCCTCTTAATTTTTGTCCAGGCTTGAAGGTCACAACGCGTCGCGCGCTGATTGGAACTTCTTCTCCGGTTTTCGGGTTACGTCCAGGCCGTTGTGCCTTGTCCCTGAGTTCAAAGTTTCCGAAACCGGAAAGTTTGACGTTATATCCATCCTCCAGGGCATCACGGATCTGCTCGAAAAACGCTTCTACGATTTCCTTAGACTCACGCTTGTTAAGCCCTAGCTCTTCGTACAAACGTTCTGCCATGTCAGCTTTTGTCAGTGCCATAATATATCCCCTTTGATTCCAGTCGAAGCCGTTAGTTTCTTAACGCCGCTCCATATTGCTCAGCAAGTCCAGACACTACTTTTTCGACTACAGCATTGATTTCTGCGTCTTCGAGTGTCTTGTCCGGATGACGGAGTGTCATGGCCAATGCAATACTTTTCTTGCCTGGTTCCAAGTGCTCACCCTTGTATATATCAAAAATATGGGCATCTGTCAGTAAATTCCCACCATTTTTTACAATAAAATCAAGTAATTCGCCCGCTTTCACAGAATCTTCGACAACTAGCGCAAGATCGCGTCGGATCGACGGGAACTTGGATAATGGCTTAAATTCAGGCAATTGGCGCTCAGAGAGCGGCGCAAGGTCCATCTGGAACACGAATGCGTCCATATCCAGGTCGATTTCCTGCTGTACCTGTGGGTGGATTTTACCGATATAGCCGACTGCGTGGCCGTCGACGCTAATCTCGGCTGCCTGGCCCGGATGGAGGATGTCCATGTGCAGGGTTTTGAAGTCGTATGACTTGTTAGTGGCTTGCAATAAGGCTTCTACGTCGCCTTTCAGGTCGTAGAAATCAACCTTTTCGCCATCGGTGTTCCAGCTTTCTTTGTTACGCAGGCCGCAGACCAGACCGGCAATGGTCGGGATCTGCTCTAGCGTGTCGCCGGAATTGATGAAGCGCAAACCAAGTTCGAAGATGCGGATGCGGTTCTGTTGGCGGTTGATGTTGAATTTTGCGGTTTGCACCAGGCCCGGCAATAAGTTGGTGCGCATGACCGCCATTTCGCTGGAAATCGGGTTCATCAGCGGCAATGGTTCAATGCCCGGGTGCAGTTGTAATTGGAATTCTGGCTCAACGAAGCTGTAGGTGATGACTTCCTGATAACCGCGCTTGACCAGTGCGTCGCGCATGTCGTTTTTCCAGACGCGGTTTTCTGGCTGGTCGAACATGGCCATTTCGGCTTGTGGCTTGCGGCTTGGTAGCTTGTTGTAGCCGTAAACGCGCACCAGCTCTTCAATCAGGCTCTCTTCGTTGTCGATGTCGAAGCGGAAGCTTGGCACCACCACGTCCCAACCGTCTGCGTTAGCGGTTAGTTTGAGGCCCAGGCGAGTCAGGATGTCTTCTACCTGATCATCGGCGAATGGGAAGCCGACAACGCGCTCGATGCGCTGACGACGCAAACGCAGGTGGCGCTTGGTTGGCATGGCGTCGTGATCAACTGCTTCGATGATGTCGCCTGGCTGGCCGCCTACGATCTCTAGTAGCAGTTCAGTAGCGCGCTCCATGGCGGTGCGTTGCAATTCAAAATCAACGCCACGCTCATAACGATGTGATGCGTCTGTGTGCAGGCCGTATTGGCGTGCGCGACCGGCAATCGCAATCGGGTCGAAGTAGGCACTTTCGAGGAAGATGTTGTCAGTTTCGCTGTTGATGCCTGAATGTTCGCCGCCCATCACGCCAGCAATGGCTAGTGACTTGTTGTGGTCTGCGATTAATAGTGTGTCGTCAGTCAGTTCGACTTCCTGGCCGTCTAGCAAGGTTAGTTTCTCGCCCTGCTTCGCCATGCGAACATCGATGCCGCCTTCGATTTGTTTAAGGTCGAACGCGTGCATTGGGTGGCCCAGTTCCAGCAATACGAAGTTGGTGACGTCAACCACTGGGTCGATGGCACGAACGCCTGAGCGCTCGATGTATTTAACCATCCAGTCAGGCGTTTTGGCCTGTGGGTTGATGCCTTTAATGATGCGACCAAGGTAGCGTGGGCAGGCTTGCGGTGCAGAGAGCTTAATCGGTAGCGTGTCGCTGATTTCAGGTGTTAATGCCTGTGGTTTATGCTCGGTGACCGCGGTTTGGGTTAACACACCCACTTCACGCGCGATGCCACGAACGCCTAGACAATCGCCACGGTTCGGCGTCAGATCCACTTCGATAACGTGGTCATTGAGGTCGAAATAATCTTTTAGGTCTTGGCCTAGTGGCGCCTGGCTATCCAGTTCAACAATGCCGTCGCCGTCTTCGCCAATCTCAAGTTCAGTTGATGAACACAGCATGCCATGAGAAGCAACGCCGCGCAGCTTGGCTTTTTTGATTTTGAAGTCGCCCGGCAAAACGGCGCCAATCATGGCAACCGCGACTTTGATGCCTGCGCGTGCGTTTGGCGCACCGCAGATGATTTGTAGGTCTTCGTCGCTGGCTGAACCGACCGATACTTTACAGACGCGCAGTTTATCGGCGTCCGGGTGTTGTTCGGCTTCTACGATTTCGCCGACCACAACGCCTGAGAATTTATTGCCCAGGTATTCAAAACCATCAACTTCCAGGCCAGCCATTGTTAATTTTTCTACTAATTCTTGAGTAGAAATTTCAGGGTTTACCCACTCTCGTAACCACTTTTCACTGAATTTCATAATGCTTTACCTAGTTTGCTACCTTGGAGTAGCTGCTTATTCGCTAATTCTGTTATTGGGTGATTCGTGAATCACCCCTACATTTATATTTTATTGTCACTCCCGCTTTCGCGGGAGTGACACAAATCGGAGCCCGTGCTATCAGTTGAACTGTTTAAGAAAGTTCAAATCATTCTCAAAAAATAACCGAAGGTCATTCACGCCATAACGCAGCATAGTTAGACGCTCGACGCCCATACCGAAGGCGAAGCCGGTGTATTTTTCGCTGTCGATGCCGACGGCTTCGAGTACTTTCGGATGCACCATGCCGCAGCCTAGAATTTCCAGCCAACCGGTGTGGCTACAGACGCGGCAACCGTCGCCATTACACATCACGCACTGGATATCGACTTCCGCCGATGGTTCTGTGAATGGGAAGTAGGACGGGCGGAATCTAACAGCCAAATCTTTCTCGAAGAAATGCTTCAGGAACTCGTCCAGAATGCCTTTTAGGTCAACGAAAGTGGTGCTTTCGTCAATCAATAAACCTTCCACCTGATGGAACATGGGGGTGTGCGTTAAATCTGAGTCACAACGATAAACACGACCCGGTGCAATGATTCTGAATGGCGGCTTTTGCTCTTCCATCACGCGAATTTGCACTGGCGAAGTATGAGTACGCAATAAACGCTCGGCATCGATATAGAATGTATCGTGCATGGCGCGCGCTGGGTGATGCTCAGGGATGTTCAGCGCAGTGAAGTTATGGAAGTTGTCTTCCACTTCCGGGCCTTCTTCGACCGAGAAGCCCATTTGCGCAAAGTAGGATTCGATTCTGTGTAAGGTACGATTGACCGGATGAACACCGCCGTCCTGGATGTTACGACCAGGCAGAGTGACGTCAATCGTTTCGCCAGCTAGTTTCTTGGCGATCTCAGCGTCTTTAATGGATTTTTGCTTCGCTTCGATTATGGCGAACACTTCTTTTTTAGCTTCATTAACACGGGCACCAAACTTTGGCTTTTCTTCCGGTGGAAGTTTGGCCATTTGTTGCATTTGAGCTGTTATCAGGCCTTTTTTACCGACGAAGCGGGCTTTTACCTGCTCTAGCTCCGGTAAACTTTGAACCGCTGAAATCTCTTGTTCAGCCTGCGAAATAATCTCTTGTAAACTGGAGTCCTGTTGACTCGTACCCTGTGTATCGACCATGAGAATTCTCGTTGTTAAGTACTGTATTTATTAAAGACTGTGTCTGCGTCTATCAAGTATTCTGTCTAAAAGTATTACGTCTAATTGAAATTGCATAAAAAAAGGAAGAGCATCTCTGCCCTTCCTTTTTACTTCAATCGCTTGTCACCCGAGGGCGACTAAAATACTCTTCTCGTTAAAGAACAGTTATCAGCTTATTAAGCTTCAAGGACAGATTTAGCCTGGTCTGCAAAAGCAGCAAAAGCTACTTTATCAAAAACCGCTAATTCTGCTAGCATTTTACGATCAACTTCAATGTTTGATTTTTTCAAACCATTGATAAAGCGGCTGTACGACAAACCGTGTACACGAGCTTCAGCATTGATACGAGCAATCCATAAAGCACGGAATTGACGTTTACGCTGACGACGGTCACGATATGCATATTGACCCGCTTTGATAACAGCCTGTTTAGCTACACGGTATACACGACTACGTGCACCATAATAACCTTTAGCTTGCTTTAAGATTTTCTTGTGACGCGCATGGGCAGTCACACCACGTTTTACTCTTGGCATCTCTTAATCCTCACCTTAACCGTTTGGCAACATACGATCGATTGAACGTGTGTCAGCAGCATCAACTAACTTAGCATGACGTAAATGACGCTTACGCTTCGTTGATTTCTTGGTCAGGATGTGACGCAAGTGTGATTGTTTGTGCTTGTAACGGCCAGAAGCAGTTTTCTTGAAACGCTTCGATGCACCGCGATCAGTTTTCATCTTTGGCATAATAAAATACTCGCATTGTTACCCGTCATGGCCATTGCTTTAAAGTTGTGCAATCGTTTGAGCGCATGACTAGTTATAAAAACGGACAGCTCAGTGGTTACACCATGCTGCCCAACCTATGAAAAGTGTAAGTGCTCTTGCGAGACTCTTCTTACTTACCTTTTCTTTTTGGGGCCAATCACCATCGTCATCTGACGACCTTCCATTGAAGGGCGGTGTTCAACTGCTCCATATTCTTCCAGGTCTTTTTCGACACGCTTCAACAACTCCATTCCGAGTTCTTGGTGCGCCATCTCACGACCACGGAAGCGAACAGTTACTTTCGCCTTGTCCCCGTCTTCCAGGAAACGTATCAGGTTGCGTAGTTTTACCTGATAATCTCCTATGTCCGTCCCTGGGCGAAACTTAATTTCTTTCACGTGAGTTACTTTTTGTTTTTTCTTAGCAGCTGCTTTCGCTTTCTTCTGCTCAAAAAGGAACTTACCGAAGTCCATCACTTTACAAACTGGAGGATCCGCATCTGGCGAAACTTCCACTAAGTCCTGGTTAGCTTCTTTAGCTTGAGCCAGGGCTTCTTTTATATCTACTACGCCTACGTTTTCACCGGTGGCGTCTATCAGGCGAACTTGTTTCACCCGGATGTCTTCGTTTATGCGCTGTCTATCGGAGCGCTTATCACCTTTTCTGATGGTAATTTTCCTCTTTAATTAGTGCCTAGTCAGCCTTTCTGGCTCGCTTCGCAACTTCTGCTTCTAGCAACTCAGCAAAGGCTTCAATACTCATGCTACCTAAGTCTTCCCCATCACGAGTACGGACTGCAACATGGTTATTTTCGACTTCTCTATCACCGACCACTAACAAGAATGGCACGCGTGCTAGAGTCTGCTCGCGAATTTTAAAGCCGATCTTCTCATTTCTCAAGTCCGAATTCACTCTAAAACCTTTATTTTTCAAGGATTCGACCACTTTTTGGCAAAAATCGGCCTGTTTGTCGGTAATATTCATGACAACAGCCTGAGTTGGCGCCAACCAAGCAGGGAATTTTCCAGCGAATTCTTCGATCAAAATACCGATAAATCGTTCAAGTGACCCCAAAATGGCTCGGTGCAACATCACCGGAGTTTCGCGCTCGCCACTTTCCGCCACATATTCTGCGTCTAAGCGACCCGGCATTGAGAAGTCAACCTGAATAGTACCACATTGCCAGTGACGCTCGAGACAATCTTTTAGTGTGAACTCAAGTTTCGGGCCATAAAAAGCACCTTCGCCTGGCTGGTATTCGAATTGAATGTTGTTGGCTTTCAGAGCGTCGGCCAGTGCCGCTTCGGCTTTGTCCCACTCTTGATCAGTGCCGACGCGCTTTTCTGGGCGCGTTGAAAGCTTGACGATAACGTCGGTAAAACCAAAGTCTGCGTAGACGTCATAAAGCATTTCGATGAACTTGGACACTTCTTCCTGAATCTGATCTTCAGTACAGAAAATGTGCGCATCGTCCTGCACAAAGTTGCGCAGACGCATGATGCCATGCAAGGCACCCGATGGTTCGTTACGGTGGCAAGAACCGAACTCGGCCATACGCAATGGCAGGTCACGGTAGCTTTTCAGGCCAACGTTGAAAATCTGGACGTGGCATGGGCAGTTCATTGGCTTAATCGCATAATCACGCTCGTCTGATTTAAGCGTAAACATGTCGTCGCCAAACTTGTCCCAGTGGCCTGATTTTTCCCACAAACTGCGGTCGACCATCTGTGGCGTTTTCACTTCCTGATAATCATGTTCTTTCAAACGCTCGCGAATGTACTGCTCAAGCGTTTTATAAATAGTCCAGCCTTTGTCGTGCCAGAAAATCATGCCCGGTGCTTCTTCCTGAATATGGAACAGGTCCAAAGCTTTGGCGATTTTACGATGGTCACGCTTCTCCGCTTCTTCTAAGCGGTGCAAGTAGGCTTTCAGTTCTTTCTTGTTAGTCCAGGCTGTGCCGTAAATACGTTGCAGCATGGCGTTGTCTGAATCGCCGCGCCAGTAAGCGCCGGCAACTTTCATCAACTTGAATGCTTTCAGTTTCGAAGTGGAAGGCACGTGTGGGCCACGGCACAGGTCGATAAAATCACCCTGGCGATATAAGGATAAGGTTTCGTTCTGTGGAATCGACTCGATGATTTCAGCTTTGTACTCTTCGCCCATGTTACGGAAGAAAGCAACCGCTTCGTCACGGCCCATTTCAGTGCGCTCAACTTGCAAGTTCTCTTTGGTGATTTTTTCCATCTCTTTTTCGATGGCGCGCAAGTCGTCTTCTGAAAACGGCTTCTCAGTCGCGAAATCATAGTAAAAGCCATTATCGATTACTGGCCCGATGGTGACTTGAACGTTATCAAACAGTCGCTGTACCGCTTGCGCTAACAAGTGGGCGGTTGAGTGACGAATCACTTCCAAACCATCTTCATCGCGCTCGGTGATGATTGCTAAATCCGCATCGTTTTCGATAACAAAGCTGGTGTCTACCATCTGACCATCCACTTTGCCCGCTAATGCAGCTTTGGCTAATCCGGGACCTATGTCGTTTGCAACGTCATAAACTGAGACTGCGTGGTCAAATTCACGCTTACTTCCATCAGGTAATGTAATTACAGGCATTTTTACTCTCTCTTTCGAATATAGCCCCTACGAATGGGCTATTATTCAATCGGTTAATTAACAGTACAAAAGCAACCGAGCTTTAAAAACACAGTCGCAAAAAACACCCGTCAACCTGGATTATGAGGCTGATTGAGGTGTTAATGTGAAATTATCGGGGAACCCGATGAATATATGCAATAGGATATAGCAAAAAGCCCTGTAAAACATTAGGTTTTATGGATAATCTTATAATTTTTAAGGCCAATTAAGGAAATTACTGCTATGAGTTATGCAACTGCTCAATGTCTGTGTGGAAAAACAGGAATCAGCGCGCCCAATCTCGGCGACAGTATTGGTGCTTGCCATTGTGTCATGTGCCGCACCTGGTCGGGTGGCCCCATGCTTGGTGTCGATGGTGGCGAAGGTTTGATTCTGGAAAATGAAGCGCACATCAGCGTTTATAAGTCATCCGAATGGGCCGAGCGCGGATTTTGCAATGTGTGCGGTACGCACCTGTTTTATCGCCTCGTAGATAGCGACAAGTATTACATTCCGGTTGGCCTGTTCGCCGACAATGACAAGTTTCATTTCGATGAGCAGATTTATATTGAGCAAAAGCCGCATTACTATGATTTCGCCAACAAGACCAAAATGATGACCGGCGATGAAGTGGTGTCAGAGTTTGAGGAACAAAGTGCCGAGAAAACGCCGGATGACTTGAAGAGTTATCCTTAGATTATAGGGCAGCCACATTGGGCTGCCCCTACCAAGAGCAAAAAATAATTAAATGTAGGTTGGTGATGAGCGTAGCGAATCCCAACAATTATGCCAATTATGCGACTAACGTTGGGATTCGCTACGCTCATCGCCAACCTACACAAAATCTACAGCAACTCACTCAAGGCCGAGTAAATTAACTTACAGCCCAGTCCAAACAGCAGTACGTAAATAATATTGAGGAAGACTTTCTGCACAAAATGCATGGTTAGCCATTGTCAGTCGCTATGTTAATACTGACATCTTCGCCATCGGCTGAAACCTGGACTTGAAACTCAATCGGCCGACAACAAATCTGGCAGTCTTCAATATACGACTGTTGCATAACGGAGGGATCAATAAGGATGGTTTGCGGCTCACCGCAATAAGGACAATAGATGGTGGATTCAATTTGTCTAAGCATGGCCCATTTTGGATCAGCTCAGTGGTGATTGGCAAATCAGGATACCGGTTTTAGGACAACTTCTTCATGGGGTTCGTAACCGACCACTTCGATGCGATTGCGCCCTGTCTTCTTGGCTTGATACATGGCAATGTCTGCATCCCGAGTGAACAAGGAGGAGCTGGAGTCTTTTGGGGGAACTCCGTAACAGACACCGGTACTGATAGTGAGGTATGAGCTAACTGCGGAGTATTTATTTTCAATCTTAAGGTCGATAATAGCTTGTCTGAGTCGTTCAAGGTGCTTGATAAAACAGTCGACACCATTTTCGAGGGTTGCCACCACCACAAATTCTTCACCGCCAAAACGAGCAACTAGATCGGCTTTTCGTGCGAAGCTTTCTGCAATTTTATCGGCGACAGCTTTTAAAGCCTTATCACCTTCTAGATGACCATAGTGATCGTTATACAACTTGAAGCTGTCAATATCGATAAAGACTACTGCCATGGTTGCTTCCAGTCTTTGGTGCACTGCCCATAGGCGGTCCAATTCCTGGCCAAAATAACGACGATTGTGTAAACCCGTTAATGAATCGCGACTGGCTAGTTCCTGTAACTCATCTTTTAAACTCAAAAGATTCTCATGCCTTTCTTGGATGCTCCGCTCCTTCTCAACTCGTTCGGTAACATCCTTTTGTACCGCGATGTAGTGCGTTAACTGACCACCATCAGAGAATACCGGCGAAATGCTTAACTCACTCCAGAAAGGCTCACCTGTTTTTTTATGATTGAGCATGGTGACGCGACATGACTGTTGATTAAGAACTGCTTCGCGCAGTACATCAATTTCAGCTTGCTCTTCAGTGCCTTGAATATAGGTCCAGTAATCTTTACCAATCACTTCTTCAACTTTGTAGCCTGTTATCAGTTCAAAAGCCGGGTTGGCAAAAATAATTTGACAGTGCTCACCTTTTATTTGAGATATCACGATGCCGTCTACCGTCGCTTTTAAAGCTTCAGCGAGTAGATCGGATGAAATGAAGTCAATGTTATTCAAAACAGTCTTCTGTGCCATTTACTTTCTATACAGTTATCGTTAAAAAGTCGGCTCAAAGGATGAAATGTGGCCTAGAGCCCGTCACCAACTCAGTACAATTTATCCACAACTGTACGATGTGAGTTCTTGATATATATGCCCAGATCCCTAGGAAGCGCTAGCGTTATATCAGAAACTGACTACTTTTAGTACACATAATTTGTAGGGTTATTAGAATCTTATGAGTTTTTGATCTATGTCAGGGGTATTAGACAATGGCCTCAAAGCTTAAGCTTGTTGCTAGTTGGCCTATATTTTACGAAATCTCAACGCGCCATGGAGGGTTCAAACGGTTTTCTCCAGCCCAGTAGAGCTTAATTTTGTTGCCGCTGGGATCATAAAGAATAGCCTCGCGCCATAGATAGTGCATGTCAGTGGGCAGTTGTTCAAACTCAAAGCCTTTTTCAATCAATTCATCAACCCACTCATCCAGTGCTTCATGTTCAAAGTAAATGGTCGCACCCGAACCGTTGCTTTCTGGCTCCAACATCAGAGAAAAAGTTGAGCCGCCTTGAGGGCACTCAAATCGAGCGTAGTGCGGCGAATCGACGATTTGCACAAAGCCCAGTCGACGATAAAACTCAGTCGCTTTAGGGATGTTGTTTACCGGTAGTGTAACTTGATTAAGATTCATAATAGTTTCCCCGCCAATGGGTTACCCCAGAAAGAGCCTGATACCATAACCAATAGTTGCCAACGTTAATACGCCGGCTAACCATAAGCCAACAAACCACAGGATCTTTTTCCAGGCGGGTTTGTCGACTTGCCTTTTCTCATCAACCTTATCCTGGTTCATCAGTGATAAGCCTCATCCGCTTTAACCTTGCCGCGGAAGACCCAGTAGGCATAAGCAGTGTAGCCAATAATAATCGGCAATAATGCTGATGCACCCACCAGCAGGAATTTCAAACTATCATCCGGAGCGGCTGCCTGCCAGATGGTAATCGAAGGCGGAACCAGATTCGGATAGAAGCTGATTAGAATTCCAATGTAACTCAGTACAAACAGACAAATCGCATATAAAAATGGGCTATTGTCGCGACCTTTGCGTAAACCATTGAGTAGCTGGAAGCCACAGAACAACACAGCTAATGGCACAATGATCAGATAATAAAGATTCGGTGCATCAAACCAGCGATGCAAGTATTGCTGTTCGATAAACACCATCCACAGACTGATGATGCCGATAAAAAGCAAAGTCAGCCAGGCTGCGATTTTGGCAAATTTAACGGACTGTTTTTGTAACTCGCCAGTGGTTTTCATATTGAGCCAGGTTGCACCCAACAGCACGTAACCCACTGCCAAGGCAATGCCGGTTGTGATACTAAATGGCGTTAACCAATCCCACCAACCGCCCGCATAGGCACGATCAGCAACGGTAATTCCCTGTACCAATGCGCCGAGCGCGATGCCCTGACACAAAGTCGCTACCAGAGAACCGAGGAAGAAACCGCGATCCCACCAGTCTTGCGAGTTTTTGGTGCGCCAGTGAAACTCAAAGGCCACGCCACGGAAGATCAAACCGAGTAACATTAAAATAATCGGCATGTATAGGGCTGGCATAATCACTGCATAGGCTAATGGGAATACTGCAAAGAGTCCGCCACCACCGAGCACCAGCCAGGTTTCGTTGCCATCCCAGATGGGTGCTACTGAATTCATGGCCGTTTCTTGATCGGTTTTGCTTTTGATGAAGGGGAACAGAATGCCAATGCCCAGATCGAATCCGTCGAGGATGATATAGGCGAGCACTGCAAAGGCAATCAGCCCGGCCCAGATCATAGCGTAATCTATTCCAGAAGACGCAATCGTCATAGAATCAATCATTGGTCACCCTCCCTTTTTTTGCCATCTGTTGTACCGTCTGATTTGCTGGCCACCCGATTGGATAAGAACACGGTAGTTTCCGAATCATCATCGACTTCAATGACTTGCGATGGTCTTTTGCCCATCAAGCGCATGGTGTACCAGACACCCGCTCCAAACACGACAAAGTAAACCAGCATGAAGGCCAGTAATGAGGTGGCGACCGCTGGTGCGTCTAGCGGCGAAGCCGAGTCAGCGGTTTTTAACAAGCCGTAAACCGTATAAGGTTGGCGCCCTACTTCGGTGACAAACCAGCCAGCCAGAGTTGCGATAATGCCGGACGGAGCGAACACAATGGCTACTCGCAACAGCAAGGGCGAATCATAAAGTTTCTTGCGAGCGCGTAAATACAGACTCCATAATCCTATCGCAATCATGCCCATACCAATCGCCAACATGATGCGGAAACTCCAGAATACAATCGGCACATTTGGCCATTCATCTTTGGGAAATTGATCGAGGCCAACCAGCTCACCATCAGGATCATGAGTCAGAATAAAGCTGGCCGCTTTTGGAATTTTAATGGCGTAATCAACGGTCTCTGTTTCGCTATTCGGTAAACCAAATAAATACAGTGGCGCACCTTTTTGAGTTTGGTAATTGCCTTCCATTGCCGCGACTTTAGCAGGCTGATGCTCCAGCGTATTGAGTCCATGCAGATCACCTATCAGCAATTGCAGAGGTGCAACCAGGGCTGCCATCCACATTGCCATGGAGAACATCAAGCGTGCCACTTCATTGCGCTCACCCTTTTTGCGCGCCTTGAACAAATGCCAGGCACCAACACCACCGACCAAAAAGGCTGTGCTTAAGAAAGCCGCCGTTGTCATGTGCGCTAATCGATAAGGAAACGAAGGGTTAAAGATCACCTCGAACCAATCTGCGACAATAAACTGGCCAACCTCGTTAATCGCATAGCCAGTGGGCGTTTGCATCCAGCTATTAACACTCAGGATCCAGAAGGCGGACATCAGGGTACCGATTGAAACCATTACGGTAGCAAAGAAATGCAAGCCCTTGCCCACCTTGTTCATGCCAAACAGCATGACACCTAAGAAACCCGCTTCAAGGAAAAAGGCTGACAGAACCTCATAGCCCATGAGTGGACCAAGCACCGGACCGGTTTTATCAGAAAAGACACTCCAGTTAGTGCCAATCTGATAGCTCATCACCACGCCGGACACCACGCCCATACCAAAAATAATGGAGAATATTTTGAGCCAATATTTAAAAGTAGCGAGGTAAACCGATTTGCCAGTTTTTAGCCAGAGGCCTTCAAGAACAGCAAGATAAGCGGCTAATCCGATGGATAACCCAGGAAAGATAATATGAAACGCGATGGTAAAAGCGAATTGAATTCTCGCCAGCAGCACAGCATCGAGCAGCTCCATCCATAACCTCCTTTATTTAAAGAGAGAATTGACCCAGATCAAGGCTAAAACCATCATACCGTGCAGGCCATTGGAAACAAGGGACTTTGCACGGTCTTTGCAGGATATTTTGTATGGACAAATTAAATTTGGATTAGTTTTTGTATGGGTTAAGTGTTGGTGAATTGATTGACTATTTACCGAGTAAGCAATCTTCTGGCAAATTGATGGGTTACGCTTCGCTAACCCATCCTATAAATCGAGGTGTTTCATGAATATGCGTCTGGTCGACTTTGAGAATATTATTGATTGATTACAGAACGAGCCAATCATACGCAAACTGATGGGTTACGCTCCGCTAACCCATCCTATAGGTACTGCCCCCCTTGGGTGCATCCTATGATGAGCTTAACCGTTACCTTAGTTATAGGATGGGTTAGGCGCTAGCCGTAACCCATCGACTAGCCTTCACCATAATTTTTGTCGCAACCAAATTCATGGGCCACCGCACCACCCCAATCAGCTGGAAAAAAAACCTTTCTAACGTCACGGTGAAAGCTTGAATACGGCCAATCAATAACTCGTTTGACGTGACCATGTTTAACTGGATTAAAGTAACAGTAGTCAATGTGTTTTCTATAATCTTCTTCATGAACAATGAGATGTGCCCAAAACCGTCTTTGCCATATCCCTCTTTCTTTTTTGTTAGCTCTAGATGGTGTGATGGTTTCATTAGAGCTAACCCCCCTGGAGAAATAACTTTTAATTAAACGAATAATGGTGGAGTAGTTTTGGTTAATATCTGGGAGCGTCAGTACACAATGAAAATGTTCAGGAAGGACTGTTATGGCATCGATAGTAAATGGATATTGAACTTTTACCTTATTAAAAGCTTCTCTTAACAAATCAATATTTTCCGTTAATAGCTTAGATTTACGATTAGCTAAATTAACCGTAAGAAAATAGGCACTGTTTGGATTATAGATCCTTCTGTAATTAGTCATTCCTTTGACTCCAGCTTGTGATTTGATGGGTTACGCTACGCTGGGTCTGCCCCCTTGGGTAAACCCATCCTATAAAAGTTTGGGGGTTCATTTTACAGGATGCACCCAAGGGGGCAGACTCGGTTAAGCTTCTGCCGTAACCCAGCACACACTACTACGAATTCTGCTCTTTCTTAATATAACTGCCCATAAACCATTCGAAGAACACGTGGCTATTTAAATAACCTCGGAAGCCGATCAAATAGAGAATCACCAATAAGCTGTAAACCATGGCTAAAAAGCCGCTCAAGGTTAGAAAATCTTTGGCAATAATCAGCAGATTAAGCGCTTGCAATAGTGCTACCACATACAACATGGCGCGCATAAATTTCCACCAAGAACGCACCTTAAACACGATGATCAGATTACTTATCAGCATGCCGCCGAGCAAAGTCCAATCAGACAAGGCGGTGAGCATTTCGCTGCTGGATTGAACATATAGACGGTACAATGACCATAGAGCTATCAACATGATCACTGTATTAATTAATATGACAATTTTTGTACTTTTAGGCATTGGTGTAGACATTGATTACCAACTCTTTGTTAATCTGACTCCAAAACTTCGGCCTTCAGCATAAGGGGCAACGTCATCGGATGATGAAAAATATTCTTCATCAAAAGCGTTATCGACAAACATTGACCAGTTGAAGTTATCACTCAACTCTTGCTTAAAGGCTATTCTGCTTATCCAGGCCGCAGGTGTGGCTTTTTCGCCAGAGCCGAAGTCATCTTTAGAAAGGCGGTATTGTAGCGAAAAGTCGAGCGACCAGCCATTAGCAAAATACCGAGCCCGACCTTGCAAACGGTTTGCGGGAATATCAGACAAAGTGCTTCCATCATCATCTTTGCCTTTAACAAGCATACCGCCCAAGCCTAGCTGCCATTGCTGATTGATGACAAAGTTCGAATCAAACTCGGCACCATAAATCACACCATTGTTAAGATTTCGATACGTTAACAGACCCGGTGAGAGTTCAATCCGTTCAATATAGTCGCTGACTTTTTGATGATAAACATTCAGACTGAACTGCTTATCATGAGTACCATATTGCACACCTAGATCAAGGCTCAGCGATCGCTCTTTGCTCAAGTCAGGGTTACCAATTACTTCCCCGCGCCCTGTTGTTCCGGTGTAAAAACGCTCGCTGACTGTGGCAAAGCGAATTCCAGTTCCAACATTTGCGGTTAGCATCGTATTGGCGCTGAGAGGCTTTGATAAACCTAGAAATCCGGTAATGGCATTATCAGAGATGGATGCGTTACCTCGATTGGATTGATGATTATTAATCAAGCGGGTTCCCATTTGCCATTTAGTATCAGCCCAAAACCAATTTAAAGTCGCAAAGGTAGCGAGCTCTCTTTCTGACGCGCCGTCTAGACTTTGGCTATGTGTCACACTGTTATCCAAATAGGATAACTCCTGTTCTTTGGCATTAATATTAGCCCTTTGAAAACCATCAACACCCCATAAACCTTCTAGAGCCGAAGTAGATGCTTTCCAGTTTTTTTCAAAGTGAAACCCATAGTCTTGTGATTCGTTGGCCACACGATTTTCTCTTTGCCCGGGTCTGATGGTTAAGGTTTCAACTTCATTAGGATGGAAATAAAGGCTGCCTCGCCAATCCATAGTTTGCGCGGTCAGCTGATTCAACCAATGCTTTTCAGAAGGAACCGTTACCAGGCGATCTGGATACTGTGTGCTTGAACGACCAATGTCATCCCCATTACTCATTAACAGTAGCCATTCAAAATCGACGCCATCCAATGTCCAATGCTTAATGAAAGTTCCGGAAAGTTGCTCGTAGCCATTGTTTAATTCATTACCAAAAACATCATCGCTGTTACTTGAGTATTGTCTGGCTATGGCTATGGACCAGTCCGTATCGCCAGTTCCATAAATCTGGCTATTTCGATTGCCTTCTGTTTGATAGTCAGTAGACAAGAATGAACCATTGAAAAACGCCGGAGATAATTTGACCACGCCACCTAAACTTCCGGATTGGTACAGAGTCGATGCTGGACCTCTGTAAACTTCAGCATGATCTAATAATAGAGGATGCAAAAATGAGCTAGCCACACCGGCTCTGCGTTCTGCTTTTAAAGGAATATCAGAAACATAAGTTAAGACTCTGTGACGGGACAGTCCGCGAATTGAATACACCTGAAATAATCCAGCCTGACCATTCTCTGCAACACCTGGAACTTCTACCAGCATGTCTAAAATATTAGAGGGATTTATCGTTAACTGTGTTGGCGAAACTAAACTTGAAGTCGTATTCATGTCAGTGAAATGCTTTGGTGAAGATGTTGCCAGGATTGTAATTTTGTTTGGAGTATCGAGGCTATCCACCATCTCTTTATTACATAATTCATCAGCACTTGCATCATCTGCCTGATCAGCGCTCTCACTACACACTTTTTTTTGTTCTATATTTTTTTCTGTAGGTAATTCTGAAGGTTTTTCTGCGCCTACAACGTCACTGTAGGAGCTCATTAACAGTAAACTTAATATGAAGTATTTAGTCATTCTTTTCACGTTTGGAAAATCTAAATCATAATGAAAAAAGCACTGGCGGAAACCACCAGTGCTTTTTTGTTTTTAGAAAATACTATTAAGAAAGATATTTTCTACGTCTTGCTAAACCAGCTAGTGCCAATAGCGCCAAGATAACAAATCCAGTGCTACCGCCACCGCCACGAGAAGGGTCTTTGTTGATAGTCAATGTTGCTTGACTCGCCCCCAAGTCGGCTTTACCGGCATTTGACAATTCGAACTCAAAGTTCAAGTCAGATTCCTGATCGGTATCAAGCGTTTCGATAGTAATAACTTTGTCTGCCGTCTCACCATGTGCCCAGGTTAAAGTGCCTGATGCTTCAGTAAAGTGAGTACCTGCAAGAGCTGTACCATCAACTGTTGTGTAATCAACAGTTACCTGATGATCGGAACCATCAACGCGAGATACAGTAATCTGAATTGAACTACCATTTCTCACAGCACCGCTGTTACCGCTGATGCCTAACTCACCAAACACAGGTTCTCTGACAGTCAAACTAATATTCTTAGTAATGGTTCCATACGGAGTATCATTACTAAAAATGGCTTGAGCTTCATAAGTACCAAGAGGTAAGTCTAGAGTCGAAACATTGAAGTCCAGATCAGCCGTACTGTTAGCATCGACTGTACCCGTTGCAGCAGATAGCGTTATCCAGGTTGGAGTAATATCACAGACACCAGTTTCACCTGAAGTGATACCTACCACAGTTTGTCTGGCCTGGTTAACAGCCCATAAGTTGCCATCACAATCTATGGCAAGACCGGCTTGACCGCCATCCATTAAATCCTCAAGAATATCATCGCCATCAGTATCAACAGATGGAATAACAATTTGACCAATTGGATCCAATTCAGGAGTCGAAGCATCTAAAACCATAATATCTGGTTCTACACTTCCAGCCACATCGTTAGACATGACGAACAAATGATTGGTCGATGGATTTAATGCGAGACCCGAAACAGATAAGTCAACGTTGATAGAGCGAAGAATATTACCTTCGGCATCAAACTGATGAATCACGCTGTCGTTCCAAGAACCGGCATAGAAGGTTCCTGAAATAGGATCGTAAGCTAAACCACGTTGTGATGTGCCAAAGGTAGGACAGATTTTATTGCCTGTTACCGTTTTAGCTACCGCATCAATTTCGTGGATACAGGTGTTATTAGTAACCGAAACCTGCCACAAGCTCTGAGTACGTGCATTGTATGCAAGATCGGCCGCATAGCCTACGGTTACCGCGCTGGTATCAATAAACTCACCAGTCTTAGTGCCGTCAGTAGCATATTGATGCAATGCATCAAGCGCCGCTCCACCTGCAGTAACATCACCAACCCAAATGTCTGAAGTTGATTTATCGAATCCAATACCCCAGCCGAGCGTTAACTCTGTTGGGAATTGCGCAACAAAATCTACAGCGACTTCTGGAGCACTAGGTGCGTATGAACGATAACGAATCTTCTTAGTATCGAACTCTTGTAACGCTTTAGGGCCAAAGCGACGAGTAGCCTGGTCAAAAATACCATAAGGCTTACTCACCTGCTCAACGTCACGAGTGAGGAACAACGAAAGCTCGTAGTTGGCATCTGCGTTACCACTATTTTCAAGAGAAACACTTGCTGTTTCCTCAACTTCAGCGGCAACCTCTAACACAACCTCTCCAACTTCTAACAAGCCCGCATCAAGCATCACAGGCTGGCTTAAATCAAATTGAGAAAGATCAACGGTTTGAGTTTGGTAATTGTTTGCAGAAACTTCGACTTCAGTGACGCCATCAGAACCGATGAACACTCTGAAGAAACCATCATCCAGGCTCGCATCATCCGGAGTTGCTACAGAGCTGGTTGAAGATGAAGAACCGCTAACATTTGCTCCATTAAGAGCCAGTTGAGTGTTATTATCAACAACATAGCCGCTTGCATAGTAACCGCCATCAGCGACACAGCTTGGAGTACCAAAAGCAACGTTATCAATATAAGCGTACCACTCGTAGTCAGCTTCATATGCAAATCGAACCTGGAAGCTGGTAGCGCCAGCGAGCTGTGTTGATAAATCTATAGAAAGATTGTCTACAGTATTAGTCGCTACAAAGTCATACACTGATACCCATCCAGCATCGTCAACATTGATATCGACTGTATACACATCACTACCAGCGAAAGTTCTAAATAAGCTGGTGAAGGTCAGTGTTGTAGACTCAATATCAGCGACGTTAATCACTGGAGAGACCAATACAGAACTGACCAAATTACCAGGGCCAGCTGCATCACTATCAATAGCTGCCGCTTCGCCGTTAACATTCAACAAGTTGCCTTTAGGAGCAGTCGAAGCTGCCTGCCATTCCATGCCTGAACTTGTGATGTCCTGAACGGTCCAGCCAGTTGGTGGCACACCTGCATCAAAACCTTCAAAGAAGGTGTTCCAGACATAACCTTGCGCAGTACAGTTAGAATCAATTTCTAATGCAAAGTCACGAACAGGAGTATTCTCTGGAAGTATGTCGTAGCTTACTGTTAGATAACCAGCATCTATCGCGGTAGCTCCAATTTTGACTAAGGTGCCTTCATAGGCTTCTAGTGAATATTGCCCAGTTGAAGGATCTGTGAAAGTAGAAATCGTTGCGCCTGGAGCAGTAATGGTTACTTCGGCATAAAGCGGAGTTCCCAGACCTGATCCATCGGTTACTGTACCGCTAACAGTTACCTGATCAGCTTCGTCAAGTGACACATCAACATCTTCCACTTCATCTTCAGCTAAGTCGATACCATTAACGTTTCCAGCAAGATAACCATATTTTGTAAACTCAAGGTCATACAAACTATCAGCAGGCAAGGTTAACGAATAGTTACCAGAAGCATCGGTCGTCGCAGTTGCACCACCGGCAGCAACTCTTACATCCTGGATTGGATTACCAGAATTATCGGTTACCGTACCTTCGATGTATCCTTTAGGACCCGCTACACAATTATCAAACTTAAAGCTACCAATATAGGTTGCCCAGCCCGTAGAGTTATCGTTAGCAGTTTTGTAATACTCGGTGGTATACCAGAAAGTACAATCATCTACAGGATCAACACTTAAGCTACTGTAGTCACCCCAACGATTAGCGCCCGATTGTGAGCCTTCGCCAGCTTTTAGCTCTTGCTCGGCAACCGTCAACGTATCAGCAGGGTCATCTTGATAACGACCGCTGAAGCGAATTGAAGGGAATGTTGCTGGACCAGACACACTGTAAGCAACACCAATGTTACCAACCGCATCCATCGCAGCACTACCCATCCAGCGCGAATTGCCATCGTCTAAATTGAAAGTACCCTGATTAGCCACTGAAGCATCACCGGTAGTACCGTCAATATCAAACTCATACCAACGCACACCAGCAATATTCGAATCAGTTGCTGAACCAACCACTGTATGGTTAGCGACTAACTTATGATCCGTGCCATTCAAGAAGCGGTAGGCCAGGCGGAACATCATGCGTTCGCCAATAGCATCAAGTCGCTGAGCATTAGGCTGAACAATACAGTCACGCGAGAAGCCACACACTCCACCATTGTAATCTGCAACAGCCAGCGTATTTTTCAGGTTGAAACTTGAGTTGGCGGGAGTGTCCCAGTCAACGTCAAAAGTCCATACGTCCATCGTATTAAGAGAAGTACCTGACGTTACGAAATAACCTGGCATACCTTCTGGCGGCAAATAGCTACCATCAATGTCTGCTGGCATTGGTGTAAAGGTATTTGGATGAGTGGACTCAAGGTCAATAATGACCTGTTGTGCAGGTTGACCAGCAAGCATCTTGTCACGCTCATAGGCAACAACGCCTGAGCCCGCAAAAGACAAGCCAGGTGTTGCAAACTGATTAACGCCCATGTAATAAGCATCAGTCCAAACACCAAAGTGAGGGTAGTCATTAAACTTGGTGGTGCTATATGCAAAATCATACAGATAGTAAGCACCTGTCGGATCGTTTGTTTGAGAAATGGCAATACATTCTCTGTTATCAGTAAATCCATCAGTGAATGCAAATTGACTCAGCATCCATCTGTCGGCTGCACTATCATACAAAACAATAGGATCACCACGGTTAGTTGATTCACACAAACCACCAAAACCTGACCACAATTGATTGATAGCAATTGGGCCTACTAATTGATTACCATCTTTGTCCCAAATAGCTAAAGCAGTATTAACCATTTGCACAACGTGATTAGGACCCACATCAGCAACCGTATCTGGCGGAACCGCACCGGTAACGTTGCCCATGCCATCGAAACCAGTTTCGATTGAAGGAATTAATGGAGAAAAAGCGTCACGCTTTTGCTTGGTTTGAAGAACAGGATCACCTGCAAAGTCTACATTTTTTTGTAGTATTTCTTTTGCAAAAGGATGGTTCTGATTTGGCACCTCGCGGATTAAATCGACACCAGGAATCTTCTCACCTGACTGGCTGAGCTTATATTTACGAGCGTTGGTGACTTCTGGCAAAGGTTTCGCCACAGTGCGCAAAGGCTCACTGAGTTTTGGTTTGGATAACACAACTTTGACTGAATCACGGTCTCCCGCTTCAGCAATGTTCATTCCCCCAAAGATAGCAGTTGTACCTAACAAACCTGCTATGCATAACCTGACCAAAGTTTTATTGGTATTTGACACAATAACTCCTTGAATAGATTTGATTATTTGATGAGTATTAAGCTCCCCCTCCATCACATAACTTTTGGCTAGGTGATTTTCCTGAGCCACAATTTTATAGCATAACCCTCTCAGATATACTGTAGAGAGTTGTAGTTATTTGTAGCTATCTTGCTGCTAAGTTTATATATATTATTTATTCAAAAAGGAAAGCTAAATCTATTGATCGGAATCTTTATCTTCTTCCTTATCTTCTTCCTTGTATTTTTTATCGATTAACTCTTGCGGATATTCAGGGTTAGGCACTTCACATATACCCTGTTCGTTTTTAAATTTATCGTCACAGTCCTGCTCTTTCAGCTCCGCATCTTTTGAAATTTCTGTAAGTGGTTTACTTTCTTCTGGTGTTACCGTTTGTTGGTTGTTAGAAACACCTTCATCGTCATTAACTGACTCATTCACTGAGTCTTTTGCGCAACCCGAAAATAGAAGAGCAGAACCCATAATACCGCTCAAGAACACTATTTTTGCAAGCTTATTCATACATACACTCCTTTTACAACTTTTAGTTTTTTAATCTTACTTTCCGTTTTGAGCTTACTGGTTATGTCTGTCTTCTAATAGTTCAATTTTGTATCCATCCGGATCTTCAGCAAAAGCCAATACTGTAGTGCCGTGTTTCATGGGCCCTGGTTCGCGAGTAATATTACCACCTGCTTTTCGAATTTTTTCACAAGCTTCGTACACATCATCCACTGCAATGGCGATATGACCAAAAGCGTTGCCCATCTCGTAATCATCGGTATCCCAGTTATGGGTCAGTTCTAGCACCGTATTGTCTTTTTCCTCGCCATAACCTACAAAAGCCAATGTAAAACGGCCAGATTCATAATCGTGTTTGCGAATCAACTTCATCCCTAAAACATTAGTATAAAAGTCTAATGCTTTATCCAGATCTCGAACGCGTAGCATAGTGTGTAAGATTCTCATTGTTCCTCCGAAGGTTATTTGTCGGTTACGCTTTAGTTGCAAGCATGACTTGCGTATAATAGCCCGCCATTATAGCAAGTAAATGGTTAAGCGCCTTAAGGCACGAATTTTATGCAAAGCATTACTATAACTCGTCCAGATGACTGGCACATCCACCTGCGTTCCGGCGCAGCCTTGCAACATACGGTTAAAGATGTCGCTCGCCAATTTGCGCGCGCAATTGTTATGCCGAATCTGGTGCCACCAGTAACTAACGTTGAGCAAGCCAAAGACTACCGCGACTGCATCATGCGTTATAAAAATGATAGCGCTGACTTTGAACCGCTAATGACCCTGTATTTAACTGATAACACCTCAGTTGAAGACATAGAAGAAGCAGCTCAGTCTGATTTCGTTAAAGCATGTAAACTTTACCCTGCTGGCGCTACTACTAACTCAGATTCAGGACTGACCGATATTGAGAAAGCCTATCCAGTCTTTGAAAAGATGGCGGAGCTTGGGATGCCGTTGCTGGTGCACGGTGAAGTGACCTCCCCTGAAATCGATGTCTTTGATCGGGAAAAAGTGTTTATCGACACCAAACTGCGCCCGATCATTGAGCAGTTCCCCGACCTCAAAGTCGTGCTGGAGCACATTACTACCAAAGATGCGGTCGAGTTCGTTTCTTCACAAGGACCTAATGTAGCCGCGACCATCACCGTGCATCATCTGTTACTTAACCGCAATGATATGCTGGTCGGCGGTATTCGCCCGCACCTTTATTGCTTGCCCATCCTAAAGCGGCAAATACACCAGGCAGCATTGATTGCTGCAGCGACTTCCGGTTCTCCCAAGTTTTTCCTGGGTACCGATAGCGCCCCTCATACTAAAGACAAAAAAGAAGCAGCCTGCGGTTGCGCTGGTGTTTACACCGCTTATTCAGCGATAGAGCTCTATGCAGAAGTGTTCGAACTTAATAACGCTTTAGACAAGTTAGAAGCATTTGCCAGCTTCCATGGCCCAGATTTTTACGGCCTACCACGCAATACCGAGACCATTAAGCTGGTCAAAGAACCTTGGAAAGTGCCTAAGAAATTATGCCTTGGCAACGATACCCTGGTTCCATTCCGAGCAGGTGAAACTATCCAGTGGAAAATTAAAGACAATGATTAACTTAAGCATGAAGGAGCGATTTCGCGGCTTCTTCCCGGTCATTGTTGATGTGGAAACAGGTGGCTTTAATGCGGCAACTGATGCCCTGCTAGAACTGGCAGCGGTTACCACTGGGTTTAATGCTCAAGGCAGACTCGAAATCAAAAACAGCTACCATTTCAATATTGAGCCGTTTGAAGGGGCCAATATTGAGCAAAAGGCGTTAGATTTTACGGGCATTGATCCTGACAACCCTTTGCGCGGAGCCATTGCAGAACAAAAAGCCTTAAAATCTTTATTCAAGGATTTGCGCAATGAGCAGAAAGATGCCGAATGTAATCGATGCGTGCTGGTCGGCCATAACTCCTGGTTTGACTTGAGCTTTTTGAATGCCGCCACTGAACGGGCTGACATAAAGCGTAATCCTTTTCACCCTTTCACCAGTTTTGATACCGCTTCTTTGTCAGCTTTGATGCTTGGGCACACAGTACTGGCTCAGGCTTGCGATCTGGCTGGCATCGAATTCAGCCAGAAAGAAGCTCATTCAGCGCTGTATGATGCGACTAAAACCGCTGAATTATTTTGCTTGCTGGTTAATCGCGCTAATCAATTTTAAAAACGGCTCCTAAACTATTGGCTGTTGTATAAACAACGGCCACACAGCTCTTCACAGGTCATCTGTAAAATGAGCGCCTTCTCTACCAGCTTCAAACGATCTGGGGTGGTCGCTCTTAATTCTTCATAACTGACCAGGCCAGAGTCAAACAAGTCGTTCAGCCGCCGACCTTTCCAGCAAGCCACTACGGCTCCAGAATCCGGTTCTACTAATTGCAACTCTGGCTGTGGTTTATCCAACCAGGCATTGATCATATAAGTCATTCTTCACCTTTTTGTTATCGTATCGTTCAAATATTTCCAAACAACCCAAATGAGAATAGTTATCATTTGCATAATATGCAATAGCTAATCAACATTTTTATTAAAAAGTTCACAACTCGGGGTGCAATCCGATAAATTTGCACTTATGCTTAGAGCAATCAGTTCAACTCAATATGGTTAAATTAACGATGATAAAACAAACGCTTACCGCCATTACCCTGCTGACCGGATTAGCATTTGGAGCAAACGCTATGGACAAACCTAGCCATGAAAAGGCTCAAACAGCCATCGTCATCCACGGCGGTGCCGGGACTATATTAAAGTCAAAAATGACGCCAGAGATTGAACAGGCCTACATCGAGGCCTTGGAGCATGCGCTAAAAACCGGACATGCAATCCTGGAAAAAGGCGGCTCTAGCACCGAAGCGGTCAAAGCAACCATTGTCACCATGGAAGACTCACCGTTGTTTAATGCTGGCAAAGGAGCGGTCTTTACTCATGACGGTAAGAATGAGCTGGATGCTTCGATCATGGTCAGCAATGATTTATCAGCCGGCGCCATCGCAGGTGTCAGTCATATCAAAAACCCAATTCTGTTAGCCGATAAAGTTCGTACCGACTCCAAGCATGTCCTGATGGCACGCGAAGGCGCTGAAGAGTTCGCCAAAGAACAAGGTTTTGAGCTGGTTGACCCTAAATACTTCTTTACTCAGAACCGCTGGGATCAGCTGCAAAAAATACTCAAAGAAGATCCCGATAAAATGCAGCTGTCGGAAGATGAAGCTAAGAATTCTAAATTTGGTACCGTCGGTGCTGTAGCGCTCGATAAAGATGGGGTAATCACCGCTGGTACATCTACCGGTGGCATGACCAACAAGCGCTATGCACGAATTGGCGACTCCCCTATCATTGGTGCTGGCACTTACGCCAATGCCCATTGCGGTATTTCTGCCACAGGTCATGGCGAATACTTTATTCGAGCTGCCGTGGCTTATGACATTTGTGCATTAGTGGAGTACAAAGGCGAAACCATTCAGGAAGCAGCCGATATCGTCATCAAAGACAAACTCAAAGAGATGGGCGGCGATGGCGGAGTCATTGGCCTTGATAAAGACGGCAACATTATGATGAGCTTCAACACACCCGGAATGTACCGAGGCGCCATCGATGTTGACGGCAACATCACGATAGAAATCTACCAGCAAAAATAGAGCGCATAGCAGGCGCGAATAGGAGTTTTGTATGAACACAAAAACATTGGGCATCATTAGCATCTTAATGCTTTCCAGCCTGTTAGGCGCCTGCAGCGACGACTCATCAAACAAATCCAATCAGACAAAACCAGAAACCCGTAACGATGATGAGATTGGAGTGCTTGAACCCTATCTGGAAGAACCCATTTTAGAAACACACCAAAACGGCGAAAGAAAAGTTGGCCTCTACTCCGAGAGCAATGGGCAAGGTACATTTGAAGACTGTAAAACAGGCAAAGAATACGGGGTGGATATCAACCAAGATGTCAGCCGACTCCATTCTACTTACATTGCATTAACCCAGGTTGATGAACAAAGATTGATGGTCGAGCTAGTCGGTGAAGTCCAAGCTGATCAAAATGAAGCCAGCATACTTCAAATCCAGAAATTATTAAGCATTACTCATCTAACCAGCTGCCCATGAGTTAAAGCTTAGTACCAGTCATCTCTTTTCACTCCTGTTCTTGGCTACCTCTTCCTTATCCAATCAAAAACGCCTTAAATTTCATACACTTTAATGCATAAATGAAGCGGTCATTTGTTCCTTTCTACTGTACTATAAAATCACTCAAGTTAAGTCCTAAACAGAAAGCAATTATAAGTAACTTGAGTATAACTATTACAATTTCACCATAGCTAAAAGGAACTTCACATGTCATTCAATTATTCAAAATTCTTTAAAGGCACCAGCTCAGAACCTGCCGGCGAATCTCAGGGCTATCCGGTTCCGGGCCGTCAGTCTGCGACAGCTGATGAAATCGCAGGCAATGCTTTTTTTGCTTCTCAGTGTGACTGGCAAAATGTTGTTAATGAAGAATATGACTACATAGTTATTGGAACGGGGCCAACGGGCGTTGCATTTATTGAGCAAATCTACTCAATAAACCCTAACGCTAAAATACTGATGTTGGAGCGAGGCGGCTTCTGGCTGCCTGTTCATTATCAAATGTTACCCGATGCTTTCGCACAAACCACCGGCTCTCCCCCTACCACTTATCCCTGGTCGAGAACTCGAAAGATGGTCACCACCTCACCAGACTTTTTCCAAGCTGGTTACATTCCGGTGGTAGGAGGTCGCTCAACTTACTGGAGCGCCTGGAGCCCCTCACCCACTCCGGATCTGATGAGAGACTGGCCACAGGAAATGATCGACGTCACCTTACAGCCCAACTTTTGGGAGAGAGCAAAGAAATTCCTCCATGTCACTTCAATGGATAACATCAATGATGGCGTCTACGGCAATCTGCAGTCACAACTGGATACCAATATTGCTAACAACTTTAAGCAATTTGTGCCCTCCGCAGAGAATGCTTTTCCAGCACCGATAGCCGTTGCCAATCCTGAGTGGAAAACCGTTAAATTTTACAAATACTCGACGGTAGGCACCTTATTGAATATTCACCAAGAACAACAAAAGTTGGCACAAGCAGGCGCTGGCACAGCACTCACGATTGCTGATCAATGTATTGTAGAGCGCTTAATCCATGACGATGAAGGCCAGGTTATAGCCATTAGCACCAATAGAGGGAGTGTTAATGTCGCTAACGCAAAAATCATTTTAGCCATGGGCGCCATTCCGCCGGCAACACTACTCATGAACTCTTTCAAAGAGAAACTTCCTAATGCCGGACAAAGATATACTGGACATTTTATGTCTCACGTTACTGCACGTGTGAAACGCTCAGCTTTTGATAACTTATCCGACTTAGAAATAGGCGCTGTCTATCTTGATGGTAAAGCAAGCAATGGGCTCCAGTATCATGTTCAAGCCAGTGTTTTTGCCGAACAAAACCCGGCTGAAGATAGCACCACCCTCGCCCGCGAATGTCCCGATGCAGCAGCGGCTCCAACCAGCGAGCAGATGCTGGGTTCTGAAGAGTACGTTGTTTTTGTCTGCGCCACTTTAGGCGAAGTCAGTGAGAAAAATGACAACAACTGGATAAAGCTTAATCAGAACCAGGACCCCACCACCAACATCAACCTTCAGTTATTACTGGGGGATGAAGACAGACAATTATGGGACGAGCTGGACAAAGCCACCTATCAGACAATTGCCGCGCTATCTTCGAAACAGTCCACTCCGGAAATTGAATATTGGGTTGATAAACCCGATGGTAGCGGATACTGGACAACTGACAAGCCGCCACAGGATCAAATTCGACTCAACATCATTGTTCATGAGGCATCCCAGTTATGGGTTGGGACCGATCCAAATGACTCTGTGGTCGGCCTTGATTACCGCCCTCATGGCGTCAACAATGTCTATGTTACTGGTGCGGGGCTGTTCCCTACTTCTGGCTCATGGAATCCCACCTTAACCATGTGCGGATTTGCTCAGGATTTAGCTGTAAAGCTAGAGCAATAACCATCTCGCAGTTTTATTGAACATAAAAAAAGCCCAATAGAAAACTGCTGGGCTTTTCATCAACCTAATTACGCAGGAAAATTATTCAAGTTCGAGGCGCCGGACTGTTTTTTAGCGGAGCCGACCTCTAGGGTCGTTGAGCACAAAAAAAGCCTGACAATACGCCAAGCTTTCTTTCAAGCAATTGCGCCGGAAAATTGTCCAAATTCGAGGCGCCTGACTGTTTTTTAGCGGAGGCGACCAACTTGGTCGTTGAGCATCAAAAACAGGCAGGCAACAAAGAAATTGGATAATTTAACCAGTAATTTATAGTTTGTCGGCAGACTCAGATAGATACTTAGCCACACCTTCAGGCGTCGCATCCATACCCTTATCACCTTTGTTCCAACCTGCTGGGCAAACTTCGCCGTGCTCTTCGTGGAACTGTAGCGCGTCAACCATACGAATTAATTCATCAACGTTACGGCCTAATGGTAGGTCGTTAACTACCTGGTGGCGAACAACGCCATCTTTGTCGATTAGGAATGAACCACGGAAAGCTACGCCTGCTTCTGGATGCTCTACGTCGAACGCTTGGCAGATTTCGTGTTTTACGTCAGCTACCAGGGTATAACCAACTTGGCCAATACCGCCGTTGTTGATGTCAGTGTTACGCCATGCATTGTGAGTGAAGTGAGAATCGATTGAAACACCGATTACTTCTACGCCACGCTTTTTGAACTCTTCTAAGCGGTGGTCGAATGCGATTAGCTCTGATGGACATACGAATGTGAAGTCTAACGGGTAGAAAAAGACAACCGTTGGCTTGCCTTTGGTTGTTTCGGCAAAGTTAAAGTCTTCTACGATCTCGCCGTTGCCTAATACTGCTGCTGCCGTGAAATCTGGTGCCTTGCGGCCTACTAATACTCCCATTATTTCCTCCAAGAGTGTGTTTATTCAATTTTAGGTGTGCGTATTATACGCTGATATGACAATAATTCTTAAGACCTTTCACAAAAGATTAAAAGTCTGATTGAAATCGATTAAAACTTGAACGATGACGCAGACTCGCTCCCTAACTGGGCTTTTCTGAGCAAGCACTAATCACTTTACGGGTTTGCTCAAAACTTTCCCGCATCAGGATTCTGAACCATTTGTGCAGTGCGGTCTGGTGTTGTCGTTCATGCCAGTAGAGATATATGTCCAGAAGTGGCAGTTTCAAGGGCATTTCCTTCATAACCACACCATAGCGATCGCATTCTTTCTCCGCGACCAGACGCGGCATCGAAAACATCAGGTCGGTGCGGCTACAGATATCAAGCGCTAAGTGGAAAGTGGGAACATAGAGTGCGATTTTTCGTGATAGTCCCTGCTTTTCGAGTGTACGGTCAATGAAAGGCTTGCCTTTACCGGTTACCGTCACCAGTCCGTGTCGTTGCTTTAAGTACTCGTCGAGACTGATCGATTTTTGTTTTGCCAGCCGATGTTGCTTTGACATAACTAATACAAAATCATGCTGAATCAGGTGGAAACTATGATACTTGGTGCTTTCAAATGACTTGTCCTCTTCACCGACCAGAAAATCGATGTCACCCTGCTCCAGCAAAGAAATTCCATCGGGACGAATATTAAAGGAGCGCAACGCAACGTTAGGCGCCTGAGCTTGCAAATCTTGCCATAGGTTGGGCATGAACAGGCTCATCTCTAAATCCATCGACATAATGCTGATTTCACCTTTGGCTTTTGCCGGGTCAAACTTTTCCGGCTGGATCATGCACATGAAATCAGCTAGCCAGCTTTTAAGCCTCGGTTGTAGCTCCATTGCTTTGTCGGTTAGCTGATAACCGTTACCAACCCTTACCAACAACGGGTCATCCAGCATCTCGCGCAATCTCTGTAATGAGCGACTGACCGCCGGTTGGCTCATGTGGAGCCGATCGGCGGCATTAGAAATATGCTTTTCTTCGAGCAGCACATCCAGTAACACCAGCAGATTCATATCTAAAGAGCGAATATTCTCAACTTGCATACTTAATATCTATTTAATGCATTTCAAGCATAACTATAAACCAGCTACAGTCGCTCCATCAAGTCAATAAATTCAATTTGGAGTTTAAAAAATGAGTAAAAAACTAGTAGCTGTGGTTTATCACAGTGGTTATGGCCACACTGAAGTACTTGCCAACCAAGTTCACCAAGGTGTGCTGGATGCTAATGCGGATGCCGCACTGGTTTCAGTCAATGAAGTCGATGAACAATGGGATACGCTAGCTAAGGCCGATGCCATCATTTTCGGCAGCCCGACCTATATGGGTAGCGTTAGTGCTGATTTTAAGGCTTTCATGGATAAATCTTCCAAAGTCTGGGCTGAACAAGGCTGGAAAGACAAGTTAGCGGCAGGCTTTACCAATTCTGGGTCTATGAGCGGTGATAAACTGAATACATTGATTCAAATGTCGGTGTTTGCCGCCCAACAAAGCATGTTATGGGTTAGTTTAGGTCTGATGCCCGGCAACGCCAGTAGCGAAGCTTCCCCTGATGATGTAAACCGAATTGGCGGTTACCTGGGCGCCATGGCGCAGAGCAATACTGATCAGGGCGCGGACCTGGCACCGCCACAAAGCGATCGAGAAACAGCACGCATACTCGGAACGCGGGTTGCTGAAATAGCTAAAAAATTCAAGTAGTTAGTATGTTTAACCTGATTTTCACGTCACTTTCACGGACCTTAAGTTATGTTAGCTCCATCAGTTCCCTAAACTGTGTTGTTGCAAAGCGTGCTGTTGCAATCTTTTTATTGAAATCTGTATTCAACAGACTCGTCTGAAACAAGGAAGTTATTTGTGACACTTCCCCGGGCCACCTCGCGTGGCCTTTTTTTTGCCTGTAAGCCAACCAGCTGCTTATTTGACTTATATTGACCATGATCAAAAATACCTAAATGCCAATGCAAGAGCAGTTGACAATCATTCGCATTTAGATATAATCTCAACCATCGAACACTATTTAATCTATTCTTATGTACGTTTGCCTTTGTAAAGCTATCACAGATAAGCAAATAAAAGACGCCGCCTTCAACGGCGCATCCAGTATGCGTTGCCTGAATAAAGAGCTCGGCGTTGCTACCCAATGTGGCAAATGTGCAGTAACTGCAAAGCAGATTTTGCGCGAGCATCATAGTCAGGTCACACAGTTTGACCCGCAAACGACACCAAGCTTTGTGGATGCAACTTTAGGAAAAGCCTTAAAGTAGCAAAACAGCCCCTACTTCAGAAAGCCGCTCCTCATGAGCGGCTTTTTTTGTTCCTGCCCTACTGCAAGGGTTTTGGGCAGCGACTAAGAAATCAACATCTTAGATTTTTGTTGAAGATAGCACCAATAACCCCATTTATATTGAGCTAAGGCGCGTGCAAAATATAGCAATCAAAATCTGTGACCTTAAGGAATCCCTTTAGGGAGATGATTTTGATAGGAATTTTCAGCAAAGGTGACCAACGGAAATCCCCTTGCGGGAGATGTGATGTAAATTCTGGTACCCAAGGGGGCAGACCCTGCGTTAAGTATTTTGGAAGTGGCGCAGGAAGTCACGCGAAGCGTGACCTCAATATACGGGTGGTCTTCTTTTATGAAGTACATCCCTGTACTTCACCCTTCGGGCTAGCTTCGCTATTCAAAATCGTTCCTGACGATTTTGTGGTTACTTAAAGCAAGACAAATTTGTCCGGAACAAATTTGAACAGCAGAGTGAAGCGACGCTGGCTTTAGCGGAATACAGGGATGTATTCCGTAAAAGTAACTCGCTGAGGAGCGAAATATTAGCAAAAGGAATGAATGAAAAGAGCATGGATTTACCCAAGGGCATTCCCTTTGGTCACCCTCCTTCGCGGGCGACCGAAGGAAGTGCCCGTGGTGAATGACAGTATGTGAAACTTTAATCCATCAACAATCACTCTCAAATAAGAACACATACCATTTGGCAATCATTCTAATTTACATTTAAATTCAATAAGTTACGTCTCCTCAAACTTGCTTGATCCAGGTCAAAGTCGTACAATCATTGGATACATTCTTAACTATCGGATTAAAAACAATGAAAGGCGACGCAAAAGTTATAGAAATTCTTAATCAAGCATTGGGCAATGAGTTAGTTGCTATCAATCAATATTTTTTGCATGCGCGTATGTACAAGGATTGGGGCTTAAAAGAGCTGGCCGATCATGAGTACGAAGAATCGATTGATGAGATGAAGCATGCGGATATGCTGGTTGAGCGTATTTTATTTTTGGAAGGCTTACCGAACCTGCAGGATCTTGGTCGCTTACGCATCGGTGAAAACACCAAAGAGATGCTGGAGTGTGATTTGGCGTTAGAGCTTGATGCAATTCCAGACTTACGCGACGGCATTAAATACTGCGAGGAAGTCCGTGATTATGTCAGCCGCGATATTCTGAATGATATTCTGGAAAGTGAAGAAGAGCACGTCGACTGGCTGGAAACTCAATTAGGTCTAATTGAAAAGATTGGTATTCAGAACTATCTGGCTGAAAAAATGAAGGAAGGCGGCAATTAATTGTCGAGAGTTTTTTGAAAAAAGGGTAGCAACAGCTGCCCTTTTTTATGTTTGTCACATAGTAGCACGAAGCTATAGGATGGGTTAACACAAGTGTAACCCATCGTGTGTTATGAAGGTGTGGATTGATGGGTTACGCCTGCAGGCTAACCGGGTCTGCCCCGTGGGTGCATCCTATGTTTCTGCTACAGTTCTTTTTTTGTTGGAGTATCATAAAGAATTCTCACTCTATCGGGATAATCGGTAAAAATGCCATCAACACCCATAGCTTTAACTTTAACAATATTATCGGGTTCATTCACGGTATGAACATAAAGCAACATACCTTCCTCATGTACCTGCTCCACCAACTCTTCATTCACCAAGCTTAAGCTGGGATGAAAGCTATAGGCGTTAACGTCACGAGCAAAGCTTAAGGCTACATCAGCTTGTTCATCGGCTATGACACCGATTTGAATATCCGGGTCAAGTTGGCGCACCAGAAACAGTTCAGAAAACAGATACGACGATATAATGAAGTTCTCTTTCTTGTAGCGGTCTTTATCCAACATCTTGACCAACTCCATCACCAGGCTGGCGGTTCGCAAACCTTTTAACTCGATATTGATAAAAGTATCAGCATCGATCAGCTCAATCACTTCATGCAGAAAAGGAATCTTTTCGCCCTGCCCCGCATCCAGACTACGTAAATACTCGACAGAGTGATCGAGTAATAGCCCAGAGCCATCAGTCGTTCTATCTAGAGTATCATCATGAAAAACCAATAAGTGACCATCGATATTTTGTACATCAAATTCAACGCCATCGACACCAAGTTCAAGCGCCTTGCGAAACGACAAGAGTGTATTCTCAGGGGCCAGTCCCATAGCACCGCGATGGCCGATGACTTTCATGCTATTTACCGCTCTTTTGTTTCTTATCCCTAACTTTCAAGTTGGTGCCAAAAGATTTGGTCTCGAACAGATCAATCACCTTAATCAGATCGCTTAACTTCTTGTAACCATAGTTACGAATATCGATTGAGGACTTGTTGGCTATGAATGAGCCGATAGGACCTAATGAGGCCCAGCCATCATCATCGGAAGTCATTTCAATAGCGTTTCTGATCAGTTCGATAAGTTTGGTATCTTGCTTAAGCTTACTCGGAGAGAACTTAGAAACATCAGCATTATCGAGCTTGGCGCCGAGTTCTAAAAAGCGGGTACAGGCATTACGAAAAGCATCCGGTGTTTTGGTTTCGCCATAACCGAAAACCAGCTTACCTTCATTGATAAGACGAGTGGCCAAAGGAGTAAAGTCACAATCGGAAGTAACCAGGCAAAAAATATCTACATCCTTTCCGTAAAGTACATCCATCACATCAATGGCCATAGCCAGATCCGTTGCGTTCTTGCCTTTGGTTAAGTCAAATTGTTGAATCGGCTGAATGGCAAACTCCAGTAATATATCTTCCCAACCTCGCAGATTGGCATTCTTCCAGTTGCCGTAGGCCTTGCGAATAATGACCATGCCATGGTTAGCGAGATCTGACAAAATCAAATCGAAGTATTTGCTCGAGGCATTATCCGCATCAACAAATAATGCAATATGCTTATTGTGTTCCATAATATTCCATCCATAAAAAATGCCGCGTTATAGCGGCATTTAATCATATTAGCTGTTTGGGTAAAACGACGTTTTACTCAGGCTGCTTACCGTAAGACTCGTTTAGCGCTTCCTGCAACTCGCCTTGCTGGAACATTTCAAGAATGATGTCACAACCACCTAGAAGCTCACCATCAACCCATAACTGTGGGAATGTTGGCCAGTTGGCGTATTTTGGAAGCTCGGCGCGAATGTCTGGGTTTTGCAAAATATCGACATAAGCAAACTCATGGCCACACTGCATCAAAGCTTGGACCGCTTGAGCTGAGAAACCACACATCGGTAGTTTCGGTGAACCTTTCATGTAAATTAAAACTTTGTTGTCTGCAATCTGTTGTTTGATTTGCTCAATAGTGTCGCTCATGTAAAACCTCGAATTTCGTTAATGGGGCACCCAGCCCTGTATCAGATGGCGGCGATTATAACGCTTTTCAAGGGCTATGAGCACCGTTAATCTAAAGAAATCTTGATCTGCATCTATGCAAGCTGAATTCTTGTCGCTACAATGCGTTACAAATGAGAATTAGTTTCAATTAGAGTTCGATTAGTACTGTTAAGGGCAGATAATTCATCTTCTATGAGCGAATTTAGCGACCACCCTATTCTGCAACTGAACGATGTTCAGTGTCGCCACGGCGAACAAATCATTGTTAACCACATCAGTTTTAAACTCAAAGCCGGTGATAGCGCCTGCCTTTTGGGTCCCAGCGGTTGCGGAAAAACAACTCTATTACGTGCTGTTGCCGGGCTCGAGCCTGTGTATGAAGGCTTTATCAGCATTCATGGTCAATTTTGCTCAAAGCCTGACTTCACCCTACCGCCGGAAAACCGTCATTTAGGGCTGGTATTTCAGGATCATGCCCTCTTCCCCCATTTAGACATCTTCGATAACGTGGCCTTCGGTTTACGTCATTTACCCCGTAAAGAGCGACGTGAACGAGTGCAGGAGTGTCTCGAGCTGGTGGGCCTGGAAGCTATGGAGAAGCGCTATCCTCATCAATTGTCTGGTGGCCAGCAACAACGCGTTGCCCTGGCACGCAGCATTGCACCGCGCCCTGAGCTGATCCTGTTGGATGAACCTTTCTCCAGTCTGGATACCCATTTACGGCGCTCTTTGGCACGCGAACTGAAAAGCCTACTCAAAGAACAGAACATCGCCAGCCTATTAGTGACCCACGATCAACAGGAAGCCTTTGCTATGGCCGACTACATCGGGGTCATGCATCAAGGTCAGTTACTACAGTGGGATACCCCTTACAACCTCTACCACAAGCCTGAAGATGCCCAAATCGCCTCCTTTATTGGTGAAGGTCATTTCATCGCGGGGCAGATTTCAGATCATCAGCACGTCAATACCGTACTCGGCAATTTCACCATCGCCAATGGCCAGAAATTCACGCCAAATGACAGCGTTCTGGTGCTGATGCGCCCTGATGACGTCAAACCTAATATGAACTCGCCCTTACGCGGAAAAGTCACTCACAAGGTCTTTAAAGGCGCGATCATTGAATATGAGCTGGAATTAGCTAATAAAGAGCAATTAAAGGCCATTTTCCCCAGCCACCATGACTATCCGTTAGCACAAGATATAGGGTTCGACCTGGATGTGAAGCACTTGATCGTGTATCCAGATCACATTTCTTTGTAAAATTTTTAACCAACTCAAAAAAAATGCAAATATGACTTAAAACGCTTGACCTAGCGCAAGCCCAAGCCCCACAAGGCCTCGCGACTTACCCACCATTTGCTAACAATTTATCCACAGAAAATTCCCCAAGATATACTCTTGCCAAGCGCTCAAAAACGCACTATCTTGTATTCATTGCGACAGCAACTAACTATATATAGTGAATCAAGAAGTTCGTCTAACTTGTTGATTCTCTGTTATCTCAGTCAAAAAATGAACAAAAAACAGCCAATCGCCAATAATGCAAAGAGGTCTGTGGAGGAATAATGGAAACCGAAGTCAGCAAACCTGAACAATCAGCTGCCAAAACACCAACTAATACACCATCTCGTCCGGAAATCGAAGCTACCAAACCTGGTGAGATTCGTGTTATTCGCCGTAATGGAAAAGTAACGCCTTATGACGACAGCAAAATCGAAGTCGCCATGACCAAGGCGTTTCTAGCCGTCGAAGGTGGAGCAGCAGCAGCATCAAGCCGTGTACATGAAACGGTACGTCAATTAACCAAGCAAATCACTGAAGCATTCAAACGAAGAATGCCAGGTGGCGGCATCATCCACATTGAAGATGTCCAGGATCAGGTTGAACTGGCCTTGATGCGTAATGGCGAACAGAAAGTAGCTCGTTCTTACGTGTTATACCGAGAAGAACGTTCACGCGAACGCGCCGCTCGCGACACAGCCAAGCTTGATGCGCTGGTTGGCGACAATCAGGTGATGGTAACCGTTGAAGACGGTAGTAAACGCCCATTAGATGTTGAGCGTTTGCACACGGTTGTGGTTGAAGCCTGTAAAGATCTGTCTGACGTTGAACCAGACCAAATTCTTAAAGATACCATGCGTAACTTGTACGATGGTGTTGCTATTAAAGACGCCTACCAGGCGTTGGTCATGACGGCTCGTACCATGATCGAGAAAGAGCCGAACTACACTTACGTAACCGCTCGTTTGTTGCTCGACAGTATTCGTTCTGAAGCCTTAAGAGAGCTAGGCGTTGCTAAACGTGCCACCCAAAGTGAAATGACTGGGATCTATCCAGAAGCCTTCAAAGCATATTTGAGCGTTGGCGTTGAAAATGAATTGTTAAGTCCAGAGCTTCTGAGCTTTGACCTCGACAAGATCGCTAACGCCATCAAGCCTGAGCGCGACATGCTATTTACTTACCTTGGCATTCAGACGCTATTCGACCGCTACTTCATCCATAAAGACGAAGTCCGTATCGAGCTACCGCAGGTGTTCTGGATGCGTGTGGCGATGGGCTTGGCGGTCAACGAAGATGATCGTGAAGCGCGTGCGATTGAGTTCTATGATGTGTTATCCACATTCCACTACATGAGCTCAACCCCTACTCTATTCAATTCAGGCACTTTGCGTCCTCAGCTTTCAAGCTGTTACTTGACCAATGTTCCTGACGACCTCGACGGCATCTATGGCGCGATTAAAGATAACGCTCTATTGTCGAAATTTGCCGGCGGTCTAGGTAACGACTGGACACCAGTACGTGGCCTTGGTGCTTACATCAAAGGTACGAACGGCAAATCACAAGGTGTTGTACCCTTCTTGAAAGTGGCTAACGACACTGCGGTTGCAGTCAACCAGGGTGGCAAGCGTAAAGGCGCAGTCTGTGCTTACCTTGAAACCTGGCACATCGATATCGAAGAGTTCCTCGAGCTTCGTAAAAATACCGGTGATGACCGTCGTCGTACTCACGATATGAACTCTGCCAACTGGGTGCCTGACTTGTTCTTGAAGCGTGTCAGCACAGATGGCGATTGGACGCTATTCAGCCCCAACGAAGTGCCTGATTTGCACGACCTGTATGGTAAAGAATTCGAAGAGCGTTACGAATACTACGAAGAGATGGCTAAATACGGCAAGATCAAAACCGCTAAGACCATTCCGGCGAATGTTCTATGGCGTAAGATGCTGTCGATGTTGTTCGAAACAGGCCATCCTTGGATTACTTTCAAAGATCCTTGTAACCTGCGTTCACCACAACAGCACGTTGGTGTCGTACACAGCTCTAACTTATGTACCGAGATTACTCTGAACACCAAAGCAGGCGAAGAAATTGCGGTCTGTAACCTGGGTTCAGTCAACCTGCCGAAGCACATGAAAGACGGTAAGTTGGATACTGAGCAGCTGGAGAAAACCGTTGCCACTGCAGTTCGTATGTTGGACAACGTGATTGATATTAACTTCTACCCAGTAGAAACCGCGCGTAAATCGAACATGCGTCACCGTCCAGTGGGTCTTGGCCTAATGGGCTTCCAGGACGCTCTCTACTTGCAGAAAATTCCTTACACCTCCGAAGCAGCGGTTGAGTTTGCTGACAATGCGATGGAAGCGATTTCATACTATGCCATTCAGGCATCAACGGATCTTGCTGAAGAGCGCGGTTCTTATGAAAGCTTCGCTGGCTCACTATGGTCGCAAGGCATTCTACCGATTGACTCGATTGAGAAGTTAATCGAAGAGCGTGGTGCTGAGTTCATCGAAGTGGATACCAGTTCAACGATGGATTGGGATACATTGCGCGAGCGTGTAAAAACTGTCGGTATGCGTAACTCGAATGTGATGGCCATTGCACCAACCGCAACCATCTCTAACATCTCTGGCGTCTCTCAATCAATTGAGCCGACCTACCAGAACCTGTACGTGAAATCGAACCTGTCAGGCGAATTCACAGTAGTTAATCCATACATGGTTAAAGAACTGAAAGCTCGCAAGCTGTGGGATTCTGTGATGGTTAATGACCTGAAATACTACGAAGGTAGTTTGCAGCACATCGACCGCATCCCAAGCGAAATTAAAGAGCTGTTCGCAACCGCCTTTGAAGTGGAACCAAAATGGTTAGTGGAAGCAGCAAGCCGTCGCCAGAAATGGATCGACCAGGCGCAATCGCTCAACCTATACATGAGCGAACCATCCGGTAAGAAACTGGATATGGTCTATCGCATGGCCTGGTTCCGTGGCTTGAAAACCACTTACTACTTGCGTTCACTAGGCGCAACCAGTACTGAGAAATCAACCATCAGTGATGGCAAGCTCAACGCCGTATCCTCTGGTCCAGCACCAGTCGGCTCGGCAGCACCAGCTGCTTGTGCACTTGATGACCCAGATTGCGAGGCTTGCCAATAAGGCAAGCTTTTCGCTTAAGTGAATAACTAAAAAGAGAAGTGACGACAATGGAATGGGGTCGCAACGAAAGTTCGCCCCTTTTTTCACGAAAATAAAATTGCAATGCAAAAGCGTGAAAAGCACAACCAAATTTAAGAGAGGTAAACATGTTCAACTGGGATGATTACAACAAAGAGGAAAAAGCTGAAGCGCCGAAGAAAGCACAACCCGCTCCAGCACCTGTAGTCGAAGAGCAGCAAGAGCAAGCTGCTGCTGAGCCAAAAGCAACTCAAGAAGAGTATATTGAGCCTGAAGCGTTAGACAATCTTGCTAAAGCACAAGCCGCTTTAGAAGAGCTCGACGTAGCACCAGGTTTAGAAGAATTAGAAATGGGCGCGGCTCGTATCGAAGTTGATGATAAGAAAATGATCAACTGCCGCGCTGATTTGAACCAGTTAGTACCCTTCAAGTACGACTGGGCATGGCAGAAATATCTGGATGGTTGTTCAAACCACTGGATGCCACAAGAAATCAACATGACCAAAGACGTTGCCACCTGGAAAGATCCCAATGGCTTAACGGACGATGAGCGTAAAATCGTCATGCGTTCTTTAGGTTATTTCTCAACTGCTGACTCATTGGTTGCCAACAACCTGGTACTGGCGATTTATCGCTTGATTACCAACCCTGAGTGCCGCCAGTACATTTTGCGTCAAGCATTTGAAGAAGCAATCCACACCCACGCCTACCAATACTGCGTAGAGTCATTGGGCATGGATGAAGCTGAAGTATTCAACATGTACCGCGAAGTACCAAGCATCGCTAAAAAAGCCGCTTGGAGCATTAAGCACACGCAAGGGATCTCCAACCCAACCTTCAAAACTGGCACAGACGAAGCAGACCAGGAATTGCTACGCAACCTAATCGGCTTCTACTGCGTTACTGAAGGCATTTTCTTCTACTGTGGCTTTACTCAGATCTTATCAATGGGTCGCCGCAATAAAATGACTGGTGTTGCTGAGCAGTTCCAATACATCCTGCGCGATGAATCAATGCACCTGAACTTCGGCGTTGACATCATCAACCAGATCAAACTGGAAAACCCACACTTGTGGACAACAGAATTCAAGCAAGAAGTCCTGCAAATGATTCTTGAAGGCACACAGCTCGAAATTGAATACGCACGCGACACAATGCCACGCGGTGTATTAGGCATGAATGCTGGCATGATGGAAGAATACCTACAGTTCATCTGTAACCGCCGTCTTGCCCAATTAGGCCTGCCTGAACAATTCAAAAACGTCTCAAACCCATTCCCATGGATGAGCGAAATCATGGACTTGAAGAAAGAGAAAAACTTCTTCGAAACCCGTGTCATTGAATATCAAACTGGTGGCGCCCTGTCTTGGGATTAACACCACATTTAACAGTTGGGGGAACAGAGGAGCTAAGAGACGTCTAACTCCTCTTCCAAGAGCCTGGCAAGCAATTGTCAGGCTTTTTTATTGGCTGTAATAAAGATGAAATTGCATACGTCAGAACGTATAATGCCCGAAATATTACTAGGAAGGACTGACTATAAATGAGGGTTTATATACTTGCCACAATTCTACTTTTCACATCAAACGTAGAAGCACAGCTAGTAAAAATAGTGTCAAAACAAACAGACTACATCACGGACAGGGCTATCTATTCAACGTTTTCACCCGATGATCAGTATTTATATACATCATCTCTCATTGGTGGCTTAGGGGTATTTAAGATTACCTCTACAGGCTATGAAGAACAACAAGTAATAGCCCAAGCTGTAATTAATACGCCTTATATGAATAGTGTCTATCAGGCTCCTCTTTATATGGATATTACTCAAGATGGAAAGCTGATGTTTGTAGCTAATCGAACACTTTCTACCACATATGAATCATATGGTGATGGAATTGATGTTTATAAGAGAGACTTATCAACTGGGGAAATAACCCAAGTTCACAAATATCTGACTTGGCAAGATAACTATGATGGTTTAGAGAAAGTCCATAAATTCTTATTAACTGAGCAAGATAACTTATTAATTACAATAAATCTAGTTGGAGGCATCAGCACAAACATTATTGATACCAATAGTGGCGAGCTCACACAACTTAACAAATACGATATTAACACCCCAGGCTTCGAAAATTTTCAAGGCCCTACCGATATCATCGAAATAGGGGATAAAAAATTCCTTGTTGTAAACCCAAGCAGTAACTATATCCACTTATTAGAATATTCTGAAACTGGTGAAATATCTATCATTGATAAAGTATCGACACAAGTATCAGCATCTATTGAAAGCCCTACAAAAATAGTTGAAACCCAAAGCCCCAATAGATTTTTGTTCTTAGGTGAAACTGGCTTAGGAGCTGTAGAGATAATAAATGAGAGTACAATTAATATCGATCAAATATCATGGGATGGTCAGACCCAGAATTTACTTCGCCTTGCCGGCTTAGCCTACAATAAAGTGAATGATAATCATGTTGCAATATCAAAGGATACTGGCGCACTCATTACCTTTAACAACAATGGTAATACTAATACTGCTTTATATGAACAGGTTCTAACAATGGGCTCTAGGAACATTGTTGATGCATCATCAGTAATTTCATCTAATTCATCAGGCAGCAGACTTTCTATTACTGGCTACAAACATGGAGTAGTCGCTCTACTTAAAACAACTGAATCCAGTAATAGTAATTACTCTGTGATAGGCCATGACAATAACGAAATATCAAAACTGCAGGGTGTTGCTCATTTAGAGAGCTTAGGAAAGAATGAACTGCTCAGCTACGGTGAAAAAGCCTTCTCTAAGTTTCACTTTGATGAGGACCAAAAGATACTAGTGCAGGATTATTATGTATTACTAGAAGAAACAACACCGATACCACCATATATCACCCTGAGAGGTGTTCAGGTATCGCATGATAAGAACCATATTTATGCAACCTTTTCTGGTAACAAAGGCGAATCAGGCATCAACACCTATTCTATTGAGCGTGAGTCAAAACAAATTAATAAAATAGATTATATAAATGGCGATAGTTTAAATATTGATAACTTCAGATATGGTCATGTCCTAGGTGACAGTACTAAGATCTCTATATCACCCAATGACGATTTCCTATACTTCCCTAATGAACAGTACGATTACGAGAGGTATAGTAGTTATGATACATTAGAGATATTTGGTAGGACTCCAGCTAACGGCCTTTTGAACTTTGAAGGACGATATATAGATGACAATACACAACGCTGCAAAATAAGCCCGAACGGAGGCTCCCCCTCTCAAGCTACTATCGTACATACAAAGGATGATAAGTTTGTCTATGCTGTTGGAAGAAATACGATATCCATTCTCCAGAAAGGCCTAGATGGACAGTTAAGCTGCATACAAAACACCTCCTCCATTGGCTTAAGATCTGCACCATTCTCAATGGCACTTCTAAATGACGATAATTATTTAGTTACCGCAGAAACATATGGCGTCACACTTTTTAGTCGAGATAAAGAAACGGGCTTATTAAGCGAATTGGATACTTGGAGCCTAAGTGATGAGAACAATACCGTAAATGGACTACTTGATAATGTAAGGCAGATCATTAAGCACCCGCATGGGAATCGTTTTTTTGCAGTAGCAAGTGATACCACTACAAGCCACTACCAAAACTACTTAGGTTATTTCAAGATAAACAAAGACACCCAAGAAATAGAGCTGATTGAGACAGTAGATAATTTCTATAGTGAAAACCAAGATGTTAAAGCACTAAGTATCAGAGACTGGACATTCTCAAGCAATGGGGAGTATCTTCACTTTATTCAACAGGCTGTAGCTCAATTTAATATATGGAATCTCGAAATCTTAGAAAAGTCTCCAACAAATATTGAATCAGCAAACTTACAAGCGACCGATAATGAGATGAACCAAATCACTATATATTGGGCTCAAGTCAGCAATAGCTCTGTCTATCAAATTTACGTTTCTGATACGCAGAATAGTGGGTTTAGTTTACTTAGCGAAACATCAAGCCTTGAATACACCCACGGAGGACTAGAAGCCTCGAGCACAAAATACTATAAAGTAAAAGCCTGCAATGATATGGGGTGTACAGATTTCTCTAATCCCGCAAGAGGTAATACATTAGAGCAATCATCTGAGAATGATAATGATGAAGAAACCAATAACAACTCCTCTGGAGGAGGTGCTATTAATCTTTACCTTCTGCTAATAATGATTACTAGCGCCTACATCAGGCTATCTGCAGGAAGAAAAAAACGGTATTAATATTCTCTAGCCTGGCAAGAAATTGTCAGGCTTTTTTATTGGCTACATTAAGGTCAAATTAAATGGACTTACCGAGCATTTTCTTTAACACCTTTCTTCAGATCTTAGTTCAGTTCTGGTGGTTGATTCCGATACCAATTATTCTGGTTTTTTTACAATCGCCTTACTTCAAAGGCAAAGTAGGAGAAAGACGTGTAAAGTCAGCTTCTTCCAGACTAGATCCTACTAAATACACCATATTCCATGATGTCACTTTACCAACCAGCGATGGCACCACACAAATTGATCACATCATCATTTCCAGGAAAGGTATTTTTGTTATTGAAACCAAAAACTATTCAGGCTGGATCTTTGGTTCTGAAAAGAATCGCTTCTGGACGCAGGTAATTTATAAAACCAAAAACAAGTTTCAGAATCCTTTATTTCAAAACTACAAACACATCAAAACACTTCAAAGCCTGCTGCAACTACCCCTTCATTATTTTCATTCTGTGATTGTCTTTGCGGATGACTCGACTTTTAAAACCAAGTTGCCTGAAAATATCATTAAAGATTATCAATTAAATAATTATATAAGTAGATTTGAACAAGTTCATTTAGACGATCAGCAAGTAACTGATGTGAGATGCAAAATTGAAGACCATAGACTGCAACAGGGATTTAAAACCAACCAGAAGCATATTCAAAATTTATCAAAGAATAGGCGCTAGCCTTTCCACCTGCCGTAACAGTGCTGTTTAGTTTGTCAGGCTTTTTTATTGGTCTTTATCAACGTGCCGCTGCATCCAACCAACGACACAGACGGCAAATAAAGCGCTTAGTAGTAGCGGTAATGGAATCGATTGGCTTAACTGATTTAACAATACAGATTGCGGTAACAACAAGATAAATCCGATGACACTGGCCAATGCCATTAATGTGCAGAGTAAATAAGTTAATAGCTTACTGGCTCGCTGCTTACTATGACGTCGGCTAATGTGCTTTGTTATTTTGTCTGCCAGCAATGGCGATGGTTGCTCTTCTGGCTGCTGCTCCAGTAGCTCATAAAGGCTCTGATATTCCCTCAGCTCCTGTAGATCATTTTCTTGTAGATCATCTTTATGTAGCTCAGCTGATTCACTGGCTACAGTTTTATCCATAGCCTGCTCCTGAATGCGCCACACATTTTTATCAATGTCGTTACTCATAAGTACTCTCTCTTGGCATGCAGTATTTGTTTTAAGCGCTTTCTGGCTCGAAACAAATGACTTTTAATGGTGCCCTGCGCTAAATCGGTTATTTCAGAAATTTCAGATAAGGTCAGCTCTTCCAGATGATATAGGCTGACGATGGTTTGCTGGAGAAGCGGGAGTTGCTTCATGGCAGTTTGCATCTGCTGTTGTAGTTGCTGCTGCTGAAGGTCTTCAAGTTGTGAAGTTCCAGTCTCATCTTCAGCAGCCTCTACTTCAACATCAACTTCATCAAGCTGCCTGCCCTGCTTCTGTAAAAAACGCACCGCAAAATGATAAGCAATTCGGCCAATCCAAGTGGATAGTTGACTTTCCCCTTTGTACTGACCCAATTTATTATAGACCTGCAAGAACACCTCCTGACTTAACTCAAGGGTATCTTCAGAATTTTGAACCAGTCTTGAAATAATGTGCCAGACCAGCTTTTGATAGTTGTTAACCAAAACTTCAAAGCTTCCCGGTTCATTATTCAAAACTCTTTTGACAAGAGTTAAGTCATTCATACCTAAATAGATGCAGCTAATAGCCTATCGGTTGCAATTTATTTAAAAAAAGTGCAACCGAACTTGAATACATGGTATCTATTGTTATAGAAATTCATTGAAATCCTTATTGCGAGGCGTTTATGTTCGACATTATTGCCATACTTATCCCGGTCATACTAGCTATATGTATCGTCATTATTGTGCGCATCATTAATGATACCAGTTTACGCAAACGCCTTGCAGAAACACAAACCGAAAAAGAGGTAGTTGACTCATTGCTCGATAGCCAGGCAGAACAACACAGACGCTCGTTATTTTGCTGGGGCTTCTCCACAATGATGGCTGGCGTGGCGATGGTCGTTATCGGCATCTTCGATCTTAGCGCAGATGACCCGCTGGCTTACGGCATTATCTTTATTGCTGCTGGCCTGGCACTACTGTTTTGCCATCAATTCTTGAGAATTAAGCGGTAACAATAACCGCAAACGTTTAACACGGTTAAACACAACTTCTAAAACCTTTAACTTCCATCAAAGAAAGGAACTTACTATGTTTATAAAACATACGCTCGCGCTCGCCTGTATGATTTGCACAACAGCCTGTACGGCAAGCAGCGATCCAGCTAAAACCCAACCATCAACTAAAGACTTTACTGCTCCGCAGAAAGTGGAAAAGATCGTCAAACACTACGCAGAAACAGCTAAAATACCGGGCGTTGCGGTTGCTTATATCAAAGATGGCAAAACTCAATGGGTATCAGTATATGGCCAGGCGAATGAGTCAGGCTCTGTAACAGAGAGTACCTTATTTAATGTCGCTTCATTGACTAAGCCGGTATTTAGCATGCTGACTTTGCAGTTAGTCAACGAAGATAAATTATCCCTCGATGAATCGCTTTCACAATACTGGATTGATCCAGACATTAAAGATGACCCAAGACATACTCAGTTAACCGCAAGATTGGCGCTCAGCCACCAGACAGGCTTTACTAATTGGCGCGGCGGTAACCCGCTTTCTTTCATGTTTAGTCCGGGTGAACGTCATGAGTACTCCGGTGAGGGTTTTGATTATTTGCGCAAAGCAGTTGAGGTAAAAACTGAAAAGACAATGCCACAGCTTATGGCAGAGTACATCACTAAACCGCTTGCGATGAACAATACCTACTTTGGATGGCAGCCGGAAATGGATGCTAATATTGCCAATCGCTATGATGAAGCAGCCCAAACCATAGAGCGCAAACCTTTTTATAAAGACAGTCATTCAGCGGCTTGCTGCACTCTAACCACCATCAATGACTATTCAAAATTCATTGCCTGGGTAGCGCAAGGCGCTGGACTATCTGATGAGCTATTATCGGATGTTCAAACCTTACAATCCCAACATGACAACCCAGTCGAGTACTATGGTTTAGGCTGGAGGCTGATTGAATTTAATAATCAGACTTTTCTGATGCATGACGGGCGCGAGCCAGGTGTGAGAGCTTTTACCACCGTATCAACAGAAACCGGTGAAGGACTGGTCATTTTGACCAACGGTTCAAATGGTGAATTGCTGTATCGACCTTTGATCGAAGCAACACTATCAGTTCAGAATGACTATTTAGCACAAACTGACAAAGATGCCTGGGTGTATTTGACCTCAGTACCTAAAGAAGTCCAACCAAGAATGATACAGTTTATTGCTCGCTCTCCTTCTTTCATATCGAAAGCTTTATACGCGGCTAACGAGACAGTCTTTTTTCAGTCGGGACTACAAGACAAAAAGTTATCAGCTTTAAAAAAACAGGCTGAAAATCACATTGATTCGTATGTTCTAGGAATGGTAGATGGGAAATATGACGGACAGCCCTTTATCAACATTATGAGTGCCTTAAGTCAGTCCCACGATGATACGGTTTTACTTAAACATGATCTCAGCAAGGCTGTAACAGTAGATGCATGGGTTGCTCTACTGAAGCAAGCAACACAAGCCAAGCAATAAGTTTGCCCGGATCTTCTCCCGCCCCCCTCAAAAAAAAGTAGCGCCAGTCTTTGGCGCTACGACTTAATTTTCCCCGAATTACATTCATAAAAGTCACCATGATACTACACAGCTAGAACCGATTATTTTTGCGCTTTTTACGTCGTTTAAACATCTGCGGATTACTTCTGACAAACACTGTAACCCATCGCTCTAAAAAAGATGCCTTTTTGCCTTTCTTAATATAAAAGTAGCCAATGATGGTAATAGTCAATGCGCCAATGGCATCAACGATTAAATCCCACATGGTATCAGTCAGGCCTGAAGGATCGCCAAGCATAGGTTTCTGCATATTCATGCCAAAGAAACTGTCCATGGCAAATTCAAATATTTCCCATATCACACCGAAACCAACAGCGAACAGAAAAGCAAAGAAGGCGACAAAACCGGGCTTCATATGTAAGCCAATTTCTTCCGTTTCGTTGAGTATATGCACCATCAGGAAACCAATGATTCCCAACAAAAAGCCTGATGTGGTGTGTAATGCCATATCCCACCACCAGAAGCGTGTGTAATAATCTCTAATCTCACCTAAAAATAATGCCGCAAAAATAAATGCGATTGCCATCAAGGCAAAAATAGGTGGAATGTATACATGGAAAAATTTTGCTAACACAATCGGTGCTAAAGTGATCAGTATAATTCCTGTCGTGATAGTCGCCGTAAACCATTGCTGATTCCATAAAGCAACTAGCACCTCAAGCAACAGAATTAGTTGTAGGACTATGGTGATTCTTTTGTGAATCTGTGACTCTTTCATATATTACTGTGTCTGTTTATTTGCCTGCATTTCGATGTATTCTCTGATAGGCAAATCATTCACGTATAAATCCTCTATTGTACCTTTCCCTTTGTAGACACGAACCTTGGCATAAACATCTTCAACCTCATCTCTTTGGCGACGCCATACGGCCGACTCAATCTTTGGTGCATTTTCCTCAGAGGCAAAATAGCGATCAAAGGGCAGACTGACAAGGTAGCCACCGTCATAACCTCGATAAAAAGTTTCAAGGTACAGGTAGTCCTGTCCCTCTTCCGGTTTAACATCCGTTAAAACTTCCAGTACTGCGTAGCCGTCATCATCAACACCGACTAAGGCGTAGACCCAGTCTTCACTTTCAATTTCTGCCCCTTCCATAACTGGAACCACTTCTTGGTCAGCAGCATAACTCAGGGTGACATAGCGTCCGCGAAAAGGATCATAAGGATCGATTGGACGCGTTTTGAATTTATAAGCGGTTCCTTCTGTCAAAATCTGATTTTGCTCGAAAATCATATAACCCGGAACAGCAAGTTGAATGGCAAACATAACGACTACTAGAATTAATGTTGGTTTCATGCTGTTTCCTCCTGTTGTGCTGACACATCCCGTTTGAGCTTCTTGTTATACCAAATATTGACTCCGAGGAAGGCGCTACCAATAAAGATAAATACAATACCTTTGAGTACAAAGGGGATATCACTATCAAAGAAACGGAACAACACCAGGAAGGAGAACCAGAGCAGGCCTGCATTAAGCAACATGAGTCTGTGTTGATTGATCCCTTGCGACATTATGACCACTGAGGCAATCAACACATAAAGATTAGCAAGAGTGATATAGACCAGTTCTGGCAATTTGATTTGAATGCCGATGACTCCTAGTATCGCCAGCAACATGCTAGTGATCAACGCCCACTGATTAATCCCCAGACGCTTAAACTTGAGGATGACAAAACCAATCGTTGCCAATACCGATATTGCAAAAACCAGCAGAATCAAATAATCATTAAATACAAACTTTGAGTCCGAATCTAAGTTACTGTACCGATAAAAATTTTCCCAGGTCAGCATGAGACTGATGCTGGCAATACCCAGGGCGCCAGCAGATGAAAAAGGATTGCCCCAGAAGCCATGACTCTTAAAACCAAAGAGCCACTTGCCTAAAGAATAATATAAAACTGATAGCGCGAGCATGATGTATATCATCCAGTCGTCGATGGGTGATTTCCAACCAACGCTATAAATTATAGAGAAGGTGCTGCCAATGAGCACAAACCACAGCGCCCATTGAAACAACAGGTACCGCTGCTGTTTATAAAGGTGATAGAGATAAGGAGCAAGCAACAGGTAATAAAGCCAATAAGGTTCGCGCTCTAAGCCACAGAGCCATAATATTAATGCGCAAACAAGGATCAGGACTCCCGCTGAGCCAATTAAATAAAGGATTGGAATACCGAGCACCAGCCAGGTCACTAAAAACCGTTCCAAATCCCCATAGATATGATAGGTCTGGCTGATTAAAGCAATACTTGCTGCTGTAGCGAAAAATAATAAGGTTCCGGCTGCTTCTCTTAAGCCTGTTAACTGCGGCTTATAACGGACAGAGTACCAGGCCAGGGCCTGCGCAAGTATTAACGGCAGGATAGACAGAACAGTCCGCGTTCCCTTGCCAAAGCTTTCCCAATTATGGGCAACTAACAAAATAATACCGCCGCCAATCAGAATAGCACCCAGCGAGATGAGCAATAAACTGCTCCAGCTTGAATAAAAACTATCGACATTGCTGGTGGAATATCTATTGAGTATTTGGGTTTGTTGTTCTCGCCCAATAATCCCCTGCTCCACCCAATCTCCTGACTCAGACTCTAGCCAGCTTTTTTGGTTTTTAGTGCACTGTTTAGGTTCCATGAGGTCCTTCCGTTTATAGTTTACCCAACACTATAGCACTGAGATTAACAGATGCCTATTGCCTATTTTTTCTGCTAAAGTATTGTAAGTTGCTGACAAACAAAGGCTTTAACCATGGTATTTATTCTAGTCGTGACCATTATATTGATCATGATTGCCGTTGGCGTCCACTACCAGGCGCTCTATAGTATCTCGGTATTTCTCGAGCGAATAAACACAGCGGGCCGCTACAAGGTGATGCTAGGCGTGTTGATGGCCTTGGTCGCCCACTTCATTGAGATTTGGGTATTTGGAATTGCCTATTATTTAATGGGTAACTATCACGAAGGGCCAGACAAGCTAGTCAATGTAGATGGGGAAATCGTGAATGACTTTTTTAGCTGTATTTACTTTTCTTTTGCTTCATACAGCAGTTTAGGTTTTGGTGATATCGTACCTGAAGGCCCAATCCGCTTTATGGCAGGTTCAGAAGCGGTCATCGGACTGGTCTTTATTGCCTGGACTGCATCGTTACTTTACATTGAGATGCAAAAGCACTGGATCAAACCTCATCCTAAGTAAACCAATTAGCAGGCACAAAAAAACCGGCAATCGCCGGCTTTTTTACGTCTGGCTATACTGAGCTTACGCGAAGTTTTTCGCAGCAAAGTCCCAGTTAACCAATTCCCAGAAATGCTTCAAGTACTCTGGGCGAGCATTGCGGTAGTCAACATAGTAAGCATGTTCCCAAACGTCAACAGTCAACAATGGAGTCATGCCTGCGTCAGTAATTGGTGTACCAGCATTGCTAGTGTTAACAATTTCTAAAGCTCCGCTTGAGTTCTTCACTAGCCAAGTCCAACCAGAACCGAAGTTACCAGTCGCGCTTGCTGTGAATTTCTCTTTAAAGTCAGCGAATGAACCGAATGCTGAATTTATGGCGTCAGCTAATGCACCCGATGGTTCACCACCACCATTTGGGCTTAAGCTGTTCCAGTAGAATGTGTGATTCCATACTTGTGCAGCATTATTGAAAACACCACCCTCAGATGTACGGATAATATCTTCCAATGATTTACCTGCGAAATCAGTGCCGTCAATCATCTTGTTCAAATTAGTCACATAGGCTTGATGATGCTTGCCATAGTGATAATTGATCGTTTCTTCTGAAATATGTGGCGCTAACGCATCACGGTCATAGGGTAATGCAGGAAGTTCAATTGCCATGTTTATCTCCTGGGTTGAAAATTGGGTTACAAAATAAGTTGTTACGTCACTGTAAAGGGCATACATTCTAACACGTTCAATTCTACGACCCAATAGAGCCAAGCTATCGTAAGGCCAAATTTGTCGAGTCTGTTGCCCTTTAATTGGCTTTGACATTCCCTGCCATTCCCTTATTATCATTGTTCATTTCATCAATAATAAAAGAAAACTATGCAAATATTCATACTGACTTGCGCCTTTATGTGTGGCTTCCTGATCATGGCCATCGAATTGCTTGGCGGTAAAATTCTATCACCTTATTTTGGCGGTAGCGTCTATGTTTGGGGAAGTATTATTACCGTCTTTATGTTGGCTCTTTCCATTGGCTATCTATTTGGCGGAAAACTGTCGCTAAAAAATCCTAACACACGTAAATATGGCATCATCTTCATGCTGGCTGCATTATCAGTAGTGCCTTTAACCATGGGGCATGTTGCTGTTTCTGAGTGGGTGTTCGACTTCACTGATGATCCTCGATACGGCTCTTTGCTCGCTTCCACCATTCTGTTTCTCATCCCAACTATCATTTTGGGTATGATTGCGCCCTACTCTGTTCGATTACTGGTCAGAACCACGCACAGTAGCGGACAAACCGCAGGCTTTCTTTACTTCGTTTCCACTCTGGGCAGCGCAGGAGGCACTTTAGCCACCTCATTTTATTTAGTACTATGGTTTAAAATTGATCACATTTTGTACGGCTCAGCACTGATATTATTTACTATCGGTCTGATTGCTTTTTTCTTCCCACAACCGCCTCTGTCCGCAAGAACAGTTTCCACTAACGAACCGGCCGAATAGGATGATTATGAAATCATTTATCATAAAAACGATTCTGGCTTCGCTGACTGCGTCATTCCTTTTGCTCGCAACAGCTCCAAAAGCCGATGCCAAAATTATTGAGCAAGAGCGCTCGCTTTATCAGAACGTCTACATGGTTGAAGAATATGGCATGCACTGCATGCGCTTCCGCAAGAAAAATAAAAATGACCTCAGCCAGTCCTGCATATTTCTTGATGCACCCGAAATTTTTGTCTTCGATTATTACAAACAAGCCATGGGTGTCACCTTCTTTGTTGAAGACCCGAAAGAAATTTTGATTATTGGTCTAGGCGGTGGTGTGTTAGCCAATACCTTTGGTGAACTTTATCCTGAAGCTCATATTACCTCAGTCGAGATTGACCCGGTTGTCGCCAAAATGGCCAAGAAATACTTTTCTTATGACGACTCCAAGCCAAATTTCGAAACTCATATTCGCGACGGTCGAGTATTTGTTAAACGTGCTTTAAAAGACGACAAGCGCTATGACCTGATTCTGTTGGATGCTTTTAACAGTGACTATATTCCAGAGCATATGATGACTAAGGAATATCTGGAAGAAGTTAAAGCGCTGGCAAAAGACGATGGCATCATCATGGCCAATACCTTCAGCACCAGCGATTTGTTTCATCACGAGTCAGCCACATACGCTGAAGTTTTTGGGCCAATGTATCAAATCAACTTCAAGGACAAGAAAACCAATCGCGTTATCGTGGTTAGCAACAAAGAGCTACCGGGAAAACGCGAGTTGTTGAAAAAAGCCAATGAGATGAAAGGCATATTGCAAATTTATGGCGTCGATACTCTCGCTCTGTTTGATGCTATCAGTGATGAGGTCAATTGGGATACAGAGGCTAGAGTCTTAACCGACCAATATTCTCCCGCCAATTTGCTTAAATAATAAACGATATTGAGCCGTATTAACTACTGTCACCCCACTGGCGGGCGTTTGACGTCACCGCCAGTGACACTTCTATGGATAATCTCTAATCGAAAACACAGCAAACGGAGAAATTAATGATTATCAAAAAACTACGCGAACAAAAACAATGGTCACAGGAACAACTAGCCACATTAAGTGGTTTAAGCATCCGCACTATTCAGCGGATTGAAAGTGGCAATCGCGCCAGTTTGGAGTCATTAAAATCTCTTGCTGCTGTTTTCGAAACTAATATCGAAACATTACAAAAGGAGATTATCGTGATAGATAAGAAAACTGAAGAGTGGAAAGCACAGCCATGGTGGATGCGGTTCAATATGGTTGGCATCAAACGTCGCAAAGACTTAATTGTTATAGAAGGCATCTGTATCGCATTGGGCTTCTTATTTTGGATAAGCAGCTTTTTCAAACCAGAATTAATGCCGGTGACGCCAGCTCTCTTTCTGAGTGCTTATCTTGGCGCCTGGACAGTGCGTAAAGGCGATAAAGACAAAATATGGTGAGCCATAGAACCACAACAAAAAAAGGCGCTTAAAGCGCCTTTTTTATTGAGTGCGTGATAAGTGTTAGAACTTCAACGCCTGATCAATATCAGCAATCAAATCTTCAACATCTTCAATACCCACCGACAAACGCACTAGGTTTTCCAAAATGCCGATTTCCTGACGAATTTCATAAGGCACCGACGCATGGGTCATAATAGCAGGATGGTTAGACAAGCTTTCAACACCACCTAAACTTTCAGCCAAAGTAAATAACTTCAACTTTTCCATAAAGGTGCGTGAATTCTTAGCGGCCTGCTCTTCTGTGTCGCCTTTGACCAGAATAGAGATCATGCCACCGAAACCTTTCATCTGTTTCTTAGCTAATTCGTGCTGAGGGTGCGAAGCAAGGCCCGGGAAATAGACCGCATCGATTTGCGGGTGCTTGGCTAAATGCTCAGCAATGATTTGACCACTGGCATTATGTTGCTTCATGCGAAGAGCTAATGTTTTGACGCCACGTAAGGCAAGGTAGCTATCGAATGGGCCCTGAATCGCTCCAACAGAGTTATGCAAGAAAGCCATTTGTTCACGAAGCTCATCGTTGTCACCAACCACAGCCATACCACCAACCATATCAGAATGGCCATTTAAGTATTTTGTCGCTGAATGCATCACGATATCAAAACCATAATTCAATGGTTGTTGATTGTAAGGAGTAGCAAAGGTGTTATCGGCTACAGCAATCAGATTATGCTTCTTAGCAAAATCAGCAATCGCCTGCATATCAACCACTTTCAACATCGGATTCGTTGGACTTTCAACCCAAATCATCTTCGTGTTTGGCTTAAGTGCTTTTTCCAGATTGCTTAAATCAGACAAGTCGACAAAGCTGAAATCAAGATTAGCTGTACGCTTACGCACTTTATCGAACAAGCGGAAAGTACCACCGTAAAGATCGTCCATCGCAATAACGTGCGAACCGGCATCCAATAACTCAAGAATGGTGCTGGTTGCCGCCATGCCTGAAGCAAAAGCATAACCTTGCTTGCCATCTTCTAAATCTGCTACACAACGCTCATACGCCATACGCGTTGGGTTTTGACTACGCGAATACTCATAACCAGTATGTTCACCAGGACTTGGCTGGGCATAAGTCGAGGTAGTAAAAATAGGAGGCATCACAGCGCCAGTGATTGGCTCTGGTGATTGACCAGCGTGAATCACGCGGCTAGCAAATTTCAATTTTTTATCTGACATAGAATTCTTTACCTTTAAACCTTAACGATTTCTTCTAAAAGCGAGGACGGTCGGCTTTAGCCTGTTCTTTCTTGTACTGTTTAACAATACGATAGGCTTTAAAAATTTGTTTGTGGAATGGAATCATCAATAAGACACCCGCCACCATAATGATCCAGGGGTAATAGGGCCAGTTGATAGCGTTAACCAACAGACCACCACCCTTCTCATTGTTCATATAGATTTCATAACCGGCAAAAACCACTAGTGCCATACCAATTATATCGAGTAACAGTGCGACAGCAGAGAGCTTGAATACTTCATGCTGTTGGCTTGATTGCGGATTTTGCTTTTCATCAAAACCAGTCATTACAAAAACCCTTTTTCCTTCATCCACTCATCGTTATACATTTTTGACAGATAACGATTACCAGTATCGCAAACCAGAGTGACGACATTCTTTGGCTCGGTTTGATCCTGACAATAACGCAAAGCTGCTGCTAACAAGGTACCGGTTGAAGAGCCACCCATAACCGCTTCTTTACGCATCAAGTCACGCGCTGCCATCAGCGCATCTTTATCGGTGACGGTGTAAGCTTTATCAAACAGGCTCATATCACAAATATCAGGGATAAAATCTTCACCAATTCCCTCAATTACCCAGCTACCGGCTTCTTTGATTTCACCGGTTTTCAAGTAATCAACCAGAATCGAGCCTTCAGGATCGGCAAGAACCATTTCGATATCAGGATTTTTTTCCTTCATGTAACGGCCAATACCAGTAATAGTACCGCCAGAACCCACGCCGATAACAACCGCGTCAACTTTACCGTCCAGCTGTTCCCAAATTTCAGGCGCTGTGGTTTCGTAATGTGCCTGAATATTGGCATCGTTAGAGAATTGATTAATAAAGAACCAGCCGTTTTCTTCCGATAAGCGTTTGGCCACATCCTGATAATACTCAGGATGACCTTTACCCACATCAGAACGGGTACGAATCACTTCCGCACCAAAAGCACGCAAGTTATATTCTTTTTCCATGCTCATTTTGTCGGGCATGACGATTTTCAAGGTATAGCCTTTTTGAGATGCCACTAAAGCAAGGCCTAAACCCGTATTACCAGCCGTCGCTTCAATCAGCGTATCGCCCGGCTTGATATGGCCTGCTTTCTCAGCAGCTTCAATCATACTGACCGCAATGCGATCCTTGATCGAAGCGCCTGGATTCTGCGATTCCATTTTGCCGAACAGGCGGCATTTGCCCGTATCCAGATTCTGGAATTCCACCATTGGCGTATTGCCAATCATCTCAAGAATATTGCTGTATACCTTCATAAAACCTTCGCGTTTAGGTTATAACAACCGGTTATTTGTAGAATGGCCGCTACTTTACCATATTGCACAATCGAATAAACCCATTTGATCAGATCCAACCAGTTGTCCCATCAGTGACATATTTATAACCATAACGCATACTAACCGGCAATTTTTCATCGATATAAAAGCTATAAAATGTTAGATCGTGCCAGTGTCATTGATAAGAACTTTCAGATTGCTGTGAAAACAGCAAAATTCCCAGAAAAAGTCAGTAATATCAAAGCGTCAGTGACGCAGCTCTCTCCTAAAGAGTTTGTCGAGCTATTCGAATCTCAGGTCATCAGCCGCCATCTGGATTTGCGCGCGCGAATCCTTAAAGATCAGGGTATTGGCTATTACACTATTGGTAGTAGCGGGCACGAAGGCAATGCCGTAATGGGCAAGGTCTTTCGTCATACCGATATGGCCTTTCTGCACTATCGCTCCGGTGCTTTAATGACACAACGGTCACGCCAGCTACCCAATATCGATCCTATCCGCGACCAGATTTTATCGCTGGTAGCAGCAAAAGAAGACCCCATTTCGCAAGGCCGTCATAAGGTTTTCGGCAGTGCGCAGCTGTTCGTACCCCCGCAAACCAGCACCATTGCCTCGCACCTGCCTAAAGCGATGGGTGCCGCCTGGTCACTGGGTCGTGCCGAACGGAATAATTTTGATGCAGCCATTCCCGGCGATAGCGTGATTCTGTGCAACTTTGGTGATGCCAGCTTTAACCACGCTACCGCACAGTCTGCATTGAATACGGCTCAATACCTATCCTATAAAGGTGAGCCTCTGCCGCTGGTCTATATTTGCGAAGACAATGGTATTGGCATTTCGGTTTCAACGCCGCCGAACTGGGTCGAAAATAACGTTAAAAACCGCCACAGCATTGAATATATTCAGTGTAATGGTTTGCACCTGCCGGATGTTTATCTCGCCGCTCTTGAAGCCGAAGAGATTGCTCGCCATGAGCGACGCCCGGTATTCCTGCACATGAAAACAGTGCGCCTGATGGGGCATGCTGGCAATGACACCGAAAGTATTTATCACAGCATAGAACAGATCGAACAGACTGAAGCACAGGATCCTTTGCTGCACTCGGCGCGTGTCTGTATTGAAGCGGGCTACCTGTCCACCGAAGACGTACTTGATATGTACGAGAGCACTCGTCAAAAAGTAGAAAAGACTGCAGAACAGGCTATCAAACTACCTAAAATCAGTACTGCTGAGGAAGTATGCGCTTCCATTGCGCCAGAGCTTCCCGCCAAAGAGAAGCCCCCTATCGCTAAAATCACGCGTCGTCAGGAGCTATTCGAGATTGGTCGCCAGTTTAAGTTTCTGGATAAGCCACGCAGCATGGCGCAACTGATCAACTATGCACTTACCGACTTAATGGAACAATATCCAAATTCCATCATGTTTGGCGAAGATGTTGGCAAAAAAGGCGGTGTTTACAGTATTTCGACCAATTTACAGAATCGTTTTGGCGAGCACCGTGTATTCGATACCTTGCTTGATGAAACCAGTATTCTGGGTACCGCCATTGGCGCAGCCCATTTAGGTTATCTGCCGGTTCCAGAGATTCAGTTTTTAGCTTATACCCACAATGCGATTGACCAAATTCGTGGCGAAGCTTCCACCCTATCTTTCTTCTCGAATAACCAATTCACCAATCCGATGGTGGTTCGAGTCGCAGGCCTGGCCTATCAGAAAGGCTTTGGTGGCCACTTCCACAATGACAACAGTATTGCCTTCCTGCGTGAAATACCCGGTGTGACACTGGTTTGCCCATCGAATGGATTAGATGCTGCACAAATGATGCGCGAAGCTTTCCGTCTGGCCGACGAGCAAAAACGTGTGGTGATATTCTTGGAACCGATCGCTCTTTACCATGCCAAAGACCTGCATGAAACCGGCGACAATGGTTGGTTGTTTGAATATCCCGAGCCAAATCAAACCGTTGCATTTGGCGAGCCAGGTATTCGCAAACCGGTCAACAATAAAGGCAAAGAAGTCGACAGCAAAGACATGCTGATTATCAGCTATGGCAATGGCTACTACCTGTCAGCACAGGCACAAAAAGACTTAAGCGATAAACACAAGCTGGATGCCACTATTATGGATCTACGCTGGTTAGCGCCATTGAATCACGAAAAAATTGCCGCAATTGCCAGCCAATATAAGAAAGTATTGATTGTCGACGAATGCCGCAAAACAGGCTCGGTCAGCGAAGAAGTCATCACCGGCCTGGTTGAACGTTTGGACAAACTACCACAAATCAAACGCATTACCGGCCACGACACCTTCATCCCAATTGGCACCTCATGGCAGTACGTTCTTCCCAGTAAAGAAGACATAATCAAAGCGGCTGTCGAACTCAAGGCAAATACATAAATACTTGGTCTTGCAAGGGTGTTCCTGCTTTATATGGAACACCTTTTCTAAGGCACTGCACAAGCCAATTCTTGCTTAATTCAAAAACGACTTAACTCAGCATCGATCATAAATATCTATAAAAATCCTCTCTAAGATGTTGAATGCCATAGCTTAAAAGGTCAAATATCATTATTTTTTCTTATCAAGAGTTAGCGTTGACAAGCTGCTTTGTGTCGAAATCATTAGTCATAAAACACTTTCTAACTATTTGCCTTCCCATATTTGCATCCCTCTACAACAAAAAGAGCGATAGCATACACTCACTTGATTTTTTCGGAGATTTGTATCGATTTGTAATAACTTGACCCAGCTCTTAATTCGCACATCCATTAGAGTGATTTTACATTAGTAATATTGATGCGAAGGCATCCCTTTTATAAATTTACTAAGTCCAGATTGAATCTGGATAACTCAAAAACAATACTAAGGGGAATTTTTAATGAAACTAAACCATATAGTTGCAGGAGTTCTACTAGCGACTGGCGCAACAGGCGTCTATGCTGGTGAGTTCAAAACTGCTTCAGTACCAAGTAAAGCTATCAAAGGACAATACATTGTTGTCCTAAAGGATGATGCTGTAGCTCAAAACATGGGGCAATTTTCCAGCAATGCTTCAGAGCAAGCCATTCAAATGATGACTGAGACCTTGAGCCGTAAATATCAGGCACAAGTTCAGCGTACTTACACAAGGGCATTAAAAGGTGGTACTTTCACTTTGTCTGAGAAAGCAGCACAAAAGCTTGCTCAGGATCCAAATGTATTATTGGTTGAAGAAGACCAAATCGTTAGTCTCAATGCGACCCAAAACAATGCCACATGGGGTATTGACCGTGTTGACCAGCGTAACCTACCGTTAAGCGGCACCTATACATACAACACCACTGCCAGTAACGTCAATGCTTACATTATCGATACCGGTATCCTTAATTCGCATAGTGAATTTGGTGGTCGCTCTGTAAGCGGTATCGATACTGTCGATAATGATAACGACGCAACTGACTGTAACGGTCACGGTACGCATGTTGCTGGTACTGTAGGTGGTTCTACTTACGGTATTGCAAAAAGCGTTAACTTAATTGGTGTTCGTGTATTGAATTGTAGTGGTAGCGGTACCTTATCCGGAGTAATCGATGGCATCGACTGGGTGGCTAACAACCATACCAAACCAGCTGTTGCTAACATGAGTTTGGGTGGCGGTGCTTCATCATCGATCGATACCGCCGTTGCCAACTTGGTTTCTGCCGGTGTCACAGTAGTCGTGGCTGCTGGTAATGATAATAGCAGTGCCTGTAACTACTCGCCTGCGCGTGAGCCAAGCGCAATCACTGTAGGCTCCACCACCTCAAGTGACTCGCGTTCAAGCTTCTCGAACTATGGTTCTTGCTTGGATATCTATGCTCCCGGTTCTAGCATCACATCAGCATGGTCAAATGGTGGTACTAACACTATCAGCGGTACCTCAATGGCTTCTCCACACGTAGCGGGAGTTGCTGCTCTTTATTTAGCAGACAACCCAACCGCGACACCAAGCCAGGTTGATACAGCGATCACTGATGCTGCAACACCGGGTGTCGTTTCAGATGCTAAATCGGGCTCTCCTAACTTGTTGTTGTATAGCTTGTTTGATGGCACACCTCCTCCTCCACCACCTCCAGGTGACGAACTAGAAAATGGTGTATCGGTAACTTTCTCTGGTGCTCAGTATTCAGAAACTGATTACACTTTTGAAGTTCCATCAGCCGCTTCTAACGTGAGCTTCGATATGTCAGGCGGTACCGGTGATGCTGACTTGTATGTTAAGTTCGGTAGCGAACCAACCACTTCTAGCTACGACTGTCGTCCATACCGTAACGGTAACAACGAAAGCTGTGACTTCTCAGCACAAACCGGTACTTACTATGTGATGGTTCGTGGTTACACCAGCTTCTCCAATGTAAGCTTGGTAGCAACGCACGATGGCGATGACACAAACCCTCCACCAGGAGGCGGTAGCGAAACACATGAAAACATTTCAGGTGCTTCAGGTAGCTGGACTCACTTCTACGTTGATATTCCTGCTGGCATGAGCAGCCTGGATGTTCAAATGAGCGGTGGTTCAGGTGACGGCGACTTGTATGTTCGTCGCGGCGCACAGCCAACGACTTCAAGCTATGACTGCCGTCCTTACAGATGGGGCAACAATGAAACTTGCTCTTTCTCAAACCCAGCTCAAGATCGTTGGTACATCAGCATCCGAGGTTACTCTTCTTATTCAGGTGTAACTTTGCAGATTGACTGGCAATAAAACCAACTCATTAATTGAGTTAATCAAGATGCCGTCCTAAGGGGCGGCATTTTTTTGCCAAGAATATAATGACCAGCAGAATGGTTAAAACGTCGTAAAACTGATGGGTTACGCTCTTTAGAGCTAACCCATCCTATATTAGGTCAGAGTACCCCTTAGATCTCTGCTCTTGTAGGATTGATATGAATTAAACTTCACCATCTTCATATCTAAACTTCCAAATTACCGCAAAAATTGTTTTCTATCAGAAAAGGAATAGCTTTACCTAGAAGCGATATCCCGAAAGCTTGCTCCAAAATCCCCCTTATATTGAGCTAAGACACGTACAAAATATAGCAATCAAAATGTGTGACCAAAGGGAATCCCTTTAGGGAGATGATTTTGATAAGAATTTTCAGCAAAGTGACCGGAGGAAATCCCTTTAGGGAGATGTGATGTAAATTCTGGTGCGTTAAGTATTTTGGAAGTGGCGCGGGGAGTCACGCGAAGCGTGGCCTCAATATCGGGGTGGTCTTCTTTTGGTTACTTTTCTTGACCACGCAAGAAAAGTAACTCGCTGAGGAGCGAAATAAAATGCTATGGGATGAAGATAGTCGTCAACTCCCCTCCCCCAGTGGCCGCCTCTTACTCTAAAGATAAAAAAATGCCGCTTAAAAGCGGCATTTTTATCAACTTACTAACAACTACCCTGCTGGATAAATATAACTCGCCTGTAAGCCTAGCGGAATACCAATCCACCAGTATGCTAACAGGAACAAACTCCAGCCGATCAGGAATGCGATAGAGAACGGTAGCATCATGGCGACCAAGGTGCCGATACCTGTTCCTTTAACGTATTTCTGACAGTAAACCACCACCAATGGGAAGTACGGCATTAATGGTGTGATGATATTCGAACTTGAATCACCGACACGATAGGCTGCCTGGGTTAAGTCAGGAGAAATGCCTAACTGCATCAGCATCGGTACAAAGATAGGAGCCAGAAGCGCCCATTTCGCTGATGCAGAACCCACAAACAGGTTAACAAAAGCGGTTAAGAAAATAATACCGACGATAGTGATAGCACTTGGCAGAGCCATAGCTTTAAGCACCTGCGCACCTTCAATGGCCAGTAATGCACCTAGGTTTGATTGTGAGAAAGCTGCAATGAACAAAGCACAGAAGAAAGCCATTACGATGTAGTAAGCCATACCGTGCATTGCTTTACTCATGGCATCAATCATATCTTTAGTGGTTTTAAAGGTACCTGCTGTGAAACCATAAACCGCACCCGGGACCCAGAATAATAAGAAGATCAAAGGAACGATGGATTTCATCAACGGAGCCTGGAAGGAAGTCAATGAACCGTCGTGGCGTAGTGAAGAGTCAGTGCCTAAAGACGCATAAATGAGTACGCCAATACCAACCAGCATTACCAAAGTAGAAATCACGAATGCCTTTTTCTCTTTACCCGTAATTTCATGGAACTCTGGCAAATCATCCGTATCACCATCAACTGGCGTTTTTTGTAGACGTGGCTCAACGATACGTGCGGTAATAAACCAACCCAGAAGTATAATAAATAGACTCGAAATACCGGTAAAGAACCAGTTATTCAAAGGGTTAACCGACATGCCCGGCTCAATAATATGAGCGGCTGACTGGGTAAAGCTTTGCAGTAATGGGTCAATGCCTGAAGGAATAAAGTTAGCACTGAAGCCACCGCTGACGCCGGCAAACGCCGCAGCAATACCCGCTAATGGATGGCGTCCCATCGCGTAATAAATCACACCTGCCAATGGGATGACCAGTACATAGCCTGCATCGGTGGCTGTGTGACTGACAATCGCAATCAAAATAATGGTAGGCGTCAATAAGAATTGTGGCGTTCTTTTAAGCATCAATTTGATGCCAGTATTGATATAGCCGGAATGCTCAGCGACCCCAACACCTAACATTGCCACCAACACAACCCCAAGTGGCGCAAAGCTGGTAAAGGTCACCACCATGTTCGACAGGAAGTTAGCTAACGCATCACCGGTTAAAAGATTGTTGACGATAATGTTTTCGCCAGTACGCGGGTCAATTGCGTCAAAGCTGATGCCAGAAAGCATCCATGAAAGAACCCAGATAATCAGCATTGCTGATAAGAAGATCATCGCTGGGTCAGGCAATTTATTACCGACTCGCTCAATCCCATTCAAAAAACGAGCGATAGCCCCAGTCGGCGCTGCCCCATTGTTATTATCCATCTCATTTCCTCAAATTAAGCCAAGTGCAAAGTTATACCTTATCTAGCAAGCCATATTCAAGCAAACTCAGGTCTTATCAGCCATTTAGAGCCATCTATATGCTTGAAAATTAAACAACCACCCCAATCTTGATTAAACACAATCAATAATAACGACCTATGACCGCACTCTATATTGTCCTCGCCGCCTCTGTTTTCGCCATTATCTGGATTCTCAGTTCCAATTACCGTAAAAAACGTAAGAGACAACAGGTTGCCAGCCAACCATTCCCTAAAGAGTGGCGACAGATCCTACGCAACAACCTGCCTTTCTTTTATAAGATGCCCGCTGATCTGCAGTTACAACTCAAAAAAAAGATGCAGATCTTTCTGGCTGAAAAAGACTTTGTCGGTCGCAAAGGCCAGGACATTACTGATGAAGTTAAAGTCACTATCGCCGCTCAGGCATGTATGCTGCTGCTCAATCGTCCCACCGACTTTTACCCCTTCCTGAAAACCATCGTAGTTTACCCGGCGGCCTTTATCACCCGCCACAATCGCTACGACGCCTCCGGCATTCAAAGCGAAGAGCCGCGGGTATTACTTGGCGAGTCATGGAATCGTGGCCAAGTCATTCTGTCCTGGACTGACTCCGCCAATGGAGGCGCTGATTTTGAAGATGGTCATAATCTGGTGATTCATGAGTTCGCTCACCAACTGGATGGCGAGTCTGGCGTCACTAATGGTGCGCCGCCTTTATCAGCTGAACAGAATTATAAAAAATGGGCTCGAATTATGTCTCTAGAGTTTCAGGAGTTGCAACGCAAAGCATCAACAGGTGAACAGACCTTATTGGACAAGTACGGAGCCACCAATCCAGCAGAGTTCTTTGCAGTAGCGACCGAAATCTTTTTTGAGAAGCCCCAAGAACTTAAGCAACTCCACCCGGATCTCTATCAAGAATTTCAGCATTACTACTCTATCAATCCCGCAGAGTGGTAAGCCAAGAATTGCAAACTGTTTAATTTATGAGCAACCATAAGAATGTTAGGGTATACTGCGACGTTGGACTGACAAGGTTCTGGTCCTGCCAGCGGAGTCCTAAATCCGCGACAGAATAGACAGCAAGTTACTTTCTCTTCACTGTCTATTGAATCTAAATTTTGAGCCACTTCCTTGCCAGATCGGTATTTTTTTCTGAATGATATCATGGAGGTACGCTATGAAAACCCGATCTAAACTGTACACAGCTTTAAGCATTACCTGCTTTTCAACACTCTTCCTTATCCCCTTATCTGCTGATGCCAGCGAGCAAAAAAGAATCAAGCAAGCACGATCAGCAGCACCCACTTCTGTCAGCGCAGACGCAACCATTGTTGATGGTGATAAAGTTCTAGTGGAAGGCAATAATGGCTGGACCTGCATGCCGGATACCTTCCCCGGTGATAACGCCCCTATTTGCGTTGATGGCGTCTGGATGGAAATGATGCAGGCGATGGGTAACAAAGAAGAGTTTACAGCTGATAAAATCGGCATTTCCTATATGTTACAGGGTGATGAAGGCGCTGGCGTCAGTAACTCCAATCCACATCACCATGACCATAAAAATGCGGATGATTATGTGGAAACCGGCCCGCACTTGATGATCATAGTGCCCAAAGACATGCTGGAAGGCATCACTGACGATCCATCGGAAGGCGGCCCTTATGTGATGTGGGGCGACACTCCTTATGCGCACATCATGCTGCCAGTTGAAGATCTGAAGAAACGCGGTAAATAGGCCTTAGTAAAATGGCCCACATTAATAACGTTATTAGTGTGGGCTATTTCAGTTAGACATATTGCCCGGCGGCATAACCGCTGGCCCAGGCCCATTGAAAATTAAAGCCGCCTAAGTGGCCGGTAACATCCAGCACTTCACCAACAAAATACAATCCATTAACCTTTTTAGCTTCAAAGGTTTTCGACGACACTTCATCTGTATCAACGCCACCCATAGTCACCTCTGCTGTGCGATAACCTTCGGTACCAGTTGGTTTAAGCTGCCAGTCCTGCAACTGCTCAGCGATGGTTTGCAAAGCCTCATTGGACAATTCTGCCAACGGCTTTTGCCCATAATCAGCAAACCAGATTTCGCATAACCTATCGGCCAACTTCTTGGTTAATTGCTCAGCAAGCACTGTGTTGATATGGGCCTTCGGTCTTTCCTGTTGAACCTGTTTTAAATGGTCGTACAAATCCACATCAGGAAATAAGTTGATTGAAATCGCATCGCCCGGCTGCCAATAAGACGAGATTTGCAAAATGGAGGGGCCGCTTAAACCGCGGTGGGTAAATAAAATGTTTTCGCGAAAAGATTGTCCATTGCAGCTTACCAATGCATCCGCTGAGGTACCGGACAAACCGGCAAACTGTTCCAGTAATTTTGGAGTCAGAGTAAAAGGCACCAGTGCAGCATAAGTTGGGAAAAGCTTGAGGCCAAATTGTTTAGCGATATCATAACCAAAGCCAGTCGCGCCCATAGTTGGAATTGACAGGCCACCGGTGGCAATCACCAGCGACTGGCAGTGCCACTTGCCCTGACTGGTCTGGATGATAAAGCCATCATCGACTTTATCCACCTGTTTCACTGAGCACTCGGTTCTGATCTCAACACCCGCCTGAGCGCACTCGTCCAGCAACATATTCACTATATCTTTTGCTTTATTATCACAAAACAACTGCCCCAGTTTTTTTTCATGATAAGGAATGCCGTGCTTCTCTACCATGCCAATAAAGTCCCATTGGGTATAGCGGCTTAAAGCTGATTTACAGAAGTGCTGATTGTGCGAAAGGAAATTCGTTGGCTCGGTGTAATAGTTAGTAAAGTTACAACGCCCACCACCCGACATCAGAATTTTCTTGCCCACCTTATTAGCATGGTCAAGGATCGCAACCGAACGGTCGCGCTGTCCTGCGGTAATACCGCACATCAAGCCAGCAGCGCCCGCGCCGATAATAATTACGTCTTTCTTTTGCATTCCCCAACCTTGAAAAGCGAGCCTATTTAGCCCATAGAAAAAATCATGCGGAACAATTCTAGCATTTGTGGCATCATCACAACATTATTCTTCACCCAAAAGTTACACCTCGTTATGGCTTTTATTATGAGCACCCCAGTGTTGTACGCTCTCTGCGTTCTCATTTGGGGAAGCACCTGGTTTGCAATCGAGTTTCAGCTCGGTGTTGTGCCACACGAATATTCATCGTTTTATCGCTTCGGTCTAGCGTCCTTATTACTATTCGCCTTCTGCTGGTTTAAGAAGCTTCCTATGCGCTATGGCTTGCTGCAACACGCCTGGCTTGTCCTGATGGGCATCACCTTCTTCGGCCTAAACTACCTGTTGGTTTACGAAGCTCAGGAATACCTGACTTCCGCGATGGCTTCGGTCATATTCTCAGCGGTCCTGATCGTTAACATCTTCAATTCATGGCTGTTTTTCAAAGCCAAAATTACCGCCCGTGTCATTATCGGCTCAGCGCTCGGCTTGCTCGGTATGGTGATGATTTTCTGGAATGAGTTAACCGACTTTACTCTGGAAAATGCTAAGCTGTATGGCCTGCTGATTGCTCTGCTTGGTGTGCTCTGTGCTTCGATTGGTAATATGGTTTCGGTTCAGACTCAAAAGTACGATATGCCGGTCATTCAGATGAATGCCTACGCCATGGGCTATGGCTCCCTGTTCAGTCTGGTTGTAGGAATAGTTCAAGGCAAAGCGTTGATCTACGACATGGCACCAGGCTACACCATTAGCTTAATCTACCTGTCGGTGTTTGGTTCAGTGTTGGCTTTCGGCGCCTACCTGACCTTACTAAGACGGATCGGCATTCATAAGGCTACTTACGCGGTAGTGCTTTTCCCTGCAGTGGCCTTAATTATTTCAACTTTCTTTGAAGACTTTATCTGGACCTGGATTATCGCGACCGGCATTGTGCTGATTGGACTCGGTAATATCTTTGTGATAAACCGAGAGGACATCAGGAAGAAATAAAGGAGCTATCATGCTTGAAGACAGCGTACATAAAGCAACAGTTACAAATACCTTAGAGGACGGACTCTTCTGCAATATTGATGCTGATGGTCATAAATTAGTAGGTGATGAGCCCGAAGAACGCGGCGGACACAACAAAGGGCCGACTCCCTATCATTATCTGGCCACCGCCTTAGGCACTTGCACCGCCATGACGCTCAATATGTACGCCAACCGCAAAAAATGGCCAGTAGAACAAATCAAGGTCGATGTCATTCATAAGAAGATCAAAGCTGAAGACTGTGAGGACTGTGAAACCGAAAAAGGCTCTGTCGATGTTTTAGAACGCCACATCAAAGTAACCGGTGATTTAGATCGTGAGCAGCAGGAACGCATGCTCGAAATTGCTAACAAATGCCCAGTGCACAGAACCTTGATGGGTGAACTGAAAATTCGCTCGAAACTGGTGTGTCAGGTTAAGTAATAATTTTGTCGAGGGCGAGCGCCACTCGCCCCTAAAAACTTGTTTAGCGATAGATAATTAGGCTGAACTCTTCGTCTTAAATCGGCGCGCGAATCCGAAAACACCCAACCATAACAATAAGAACCAGTGCACAGCACCCCCTCCTCCTCCGCTAGACTGCGGTTCCGCAAGGGTTAAATTTTGATTCGATACTGTCAGCGTATACGAGGAGTCTGTGCCCCCGGAGTCACCCGCTTGTCCATTAGAGTTTTCATAGTTAGTCCATGCTCCGCGATTCCAGTCAACGGCTGTAGTAGGATTAGCATCCAAGGACAGGCCAGCCAAATCTTGAACCGCAAGATTAATTTTGATATTTGTTGTGCCCGTTGTCGAACTGACAGGAATATCCGTTGGAAGTGTAAAGTCGACTTTGAAAGCATCATCGTGGTATTGATCAAACGTAAAGCCATCAACTTCCTGGTTTAACCAAACACTTCTATTGGTACTAATGGTACGCGTAAAATTGCCACTTCCACCATTTCCGCTAATGGTTACCGAAGGCGACAAGGTTACTGATTGCCCTGTGTATTGAGTAATAACACCAGACGAATTTCTCACTCGCATTGGCTTACTGAAACTGACATACAAGGAATAGGTCTGCCCGCCTTGTAGCGCATTATTAGCGGTGACATTTAAACTCCTGCTCGAACCGCTAGTCCAGGCTGCAGCATAAACATCATTGCCATCACTATCTACCAGCTGGACTTTAGTCACATAAGCCGGTCCAGCCTGATGGTAAAACATCAGCATCTGGGCAGGAGCAAGTTGATCTCGAGTACGTGCAATTTCACTGTCCGGCATAATAAAGCCTGAATGGCTCGCACCAGTGCCACCATAAAAAGCTCCCCCACTTGGCTCATTGGCAAAACCTTGTGGTGGTTCCAGTTCTAAGGTCCAGGTTGGAATTAAATCGGTGTAAGCAAAGTACTCCGCGGTAGCCGGTATCCCGCTCCCCACCTGATTGTAGACAGGGACGTAATCTGCGCCTTGCGCTTGTGTCGTGCTTTGAAATTTTGAAGCTAAACTTTTGGTAATCGCATTGAGGCGGTTGTTATTGGGTTGCGGCACAAACAAAACTCGTGAAAAAGAATGCGTATCCTGATAAAAACGTAAACGATTTCTTGGACCCAGTTGCGCGGCAGCTAGAAGTGCCTGAGTTTCAATCTCAGACTGTGCTGAAGCACCACCATAGATCAAACTGTTTGGATCACTATTGCCAGCTTGTACTCCAAAGAAAACAGGCCCATTCCGATTTAAGTCGACGCCTCGTAAACGATCGGTTTCAGTTGATAACACCTCATCAACATTGGGCATGTTTTTGCGGCGCATACGCCCATCTCTTGGCTCTGCAAACTTCTGTCCAGGTGACGAGCCTGAGTTCGTTCCGGGTGATTGGGTTACTTCAGTGGGGAAGCGCTGAGTCTGCAAAAAACCGTCAATGTTCATAACAGGCAGGATAACGATGTTAGTGTTGTCTAATAAATATTGAACCACACTCTGATCATTTTTCTTTTCTGTCAGCTGCTCCATCAACTCGGTAACCACCTCCGGACTTTGCCACTCACGTGCGTGAATCGTGCCGTTAACTAAAAATGCAGGTTCTGTACGACCATCATTTGTTTGGTTATCACTATCACCAAAACGATAGGCGTAAATATCACGGTTATTATGAGTTTGGCCCACCACGCTACTTCTTACTTCGGGGTGAGTGACTGCCAAGGCTTGGTGCTGGCTATGTAAGCTATCATAGGTTCTAAAGCCGTCGACACCTGTTAGTGAGTCAACAGGAATAGGTACCGGATAACCGATCGCCAACTGATTACTCGAATTGGTATTTTCAGTGTAGCTTAAGACCTCTGCTTCAATACTTCCTGAGTAGATAACTAAAGCTGAAGTTACGATGCATGCTGTTAATTTAACCATGTGTTCACCTCCGCTTTAATATCTTCAAACTGAATATAACCCTGCTCAAGAATATCTCTCAGCTGAGCTTTTGAATCGGGAGTATTGGCAAGCTTCAGCGCGAGCAAACAATTTGCAACCGCATAACGAGAAGTTTGATGTTGTCTCAGGAATTCTACAATAGTGGAGTAATCAGAATGGTCTTTCATTAATTTTGATAAAGCAAAAGCACTACTTGAACCTAACGTTTCGTCAGACAGATGGGAATACAGAACATCTCTATCAAGTACACTTTGCGGTAGCTTGCCATACTCAATGAGAGCCTGTGCTGCTAGCCCCGATCGATTCGAAATGAGCTCTTTTAATAAAGCCTCTCGCTCATGTTCTGAAAAATACTGATCCAGCCCCCTCAAAAGCTGGTGCTTTGAAGCAGACTTATGTTGCGAGTTCAACAATGCTTCTGCTGCTTTGTAACTCCGACTTGTCACAACTAAAGTTTCTAACAACTTCAAACTATCGGGATTGTCATGATCCTTATAATTAGCTACCAGCAAATCAATTGTTGATATTGGCAATAATGGGGAGTTTTGCAGTGTACCCTTTGCAGCTTGCAGGTTGATGAAGTTGTTTGTGCTTGCTTCAGCAAAAAGCACAGGGTTAGTTTGCAGTAAAATCGTGAACTCTGATTTCTTAGAATGAACTTCATTCATGAATAGTTTATGTCGAGCTAGCGATGAAGTATCAAAGATAGGAACGGCAATCGGGCCTTCAGGATGTTGCTTATAGGCAGTGACTTTATGTATTGTGGCCTGTTTTAAAAAATTAATATCATCTTGGGACAGTTCCTCAGGATTCAGATCACTGACTTTCTTGAAAAGAAGATATTCGTTAACTAAGGAATCTTCCGCCCCTCCTTTTAGAGCTGCATCACTTAGCTCTTTTATCTGCGCTATACGTTCCTCCGTATAGACTTGATTGCGGGGAACTTCCGATATTAACAAGGGGCCACCCTCATTAGCACTTAAATTGCTCCCATAGATTAGCCCAAGAGCAAAAAAGAACGCAGTTGCTTTACTATTTATCATACCTATACCTCACCTTGGCAATCACATACCAATTTAAAGTTAGACCGCAACTGCTCCAGTAAGTTTAAGTCAGCTTTTTCGGGTCTAATATTTTCTTGAGTTTAGCTTTTGAAATGGTTGTTGTCTCTACGGCCACATCCAAAATGCTTCGCTCTTCACGTCTTGCCTTGTAAACAATCTCAGAAGCTTTCTCATAACCAACTTCCGGTGCCAGCGCAGTTGCCAAAATAGCATTCTTATCGAGCTTATCAGTCAAAGCTTTCTCATTAACTTCAAAGTGGGCGATAGTCTCTGATAAATGCTCTGCAGAGGTGGTAGCCAAATGTAATGACTGCAATAAGTTATAGGCTATTACCGGCAGCATCACATTAAGCTGGAAATTTCCTGACTGAGCGCCGATGGTAATGGTCGTATTATTGCCCATGATTTGCGCCGCTGCCATCGCCACCGCTTCCGGAATCACAGGATTAACTTTACCAGGCATAATACTGCTACCCGGCTGAATGGCTTTCAATTGAATTTCTCCGAGTCCGCTGACTGGTCCACTATTCATCCAGCGCAAGTCATTACTGATTTTCATTAGCGCAGTTGCCAGCGTATTCAACACACCCGATAACGCCACACTGGCATCCTGCCCAGCAATGCTGGCAAAGGTATTTTTACTTTTGCTGAAAGGTAACCCGCTATGTGCTTTGAGTTTTTGCGCAAAAAGACTGCGGAATTTTGCTGAGCTGTTGATGCCAGTTCCAATCGCCGTACCACCTTGAGCCAGTTGCGCGATAGTGGGCACGATCTTTTGGCATGCATCAATACTGATTTGAATCTGATGCGCCCACCCCGAAAGCTCCTGTTGCAGACTCAATGGCATGGCATCCATTAAATGGGTGCGTCCGGTTTTAACGACCTTCTTGTGTAGCTTTCCTTTATTCTCAATCGTAGATTTCAAAGTCAACAAAGCTGGAATTAACTCATGCACCAAAGACTTCGTCGCTGACACAGAAATTGCAGTTGGGATCACATCATTACTGCTCTGCCCCATATTCACATCATCGTTGGGATGGACTTTCAGCTTGGAGTTTGAAGCCAGGTGCGAAACCACCTCATTAACGTTCATGTTGGTGCTGGTACCGGAGCCGGTTTGGAATATGTCGAGAGGAAAATTCTGGTGATTGACTAATTTATCCTTGCGGATTTTTTTGATGGCTTTGGTAATTGCCTGGAATTTATTTTTGGAGAGAAGCCCAAGCTCATGATTGGTTTCTGCTGCTATCAGCTTGATATCAAGAATGCTATCAATAAATGCCAACGGCATTTTAAGGTCGCTGATATTGAAGTTATTCAACGCACGCTGAGTTTGTGCAGCATACAGCGCATCCTCTGCAACCTTAACCTCACCCATACTGTCCTTTTCGATACGAAAGCTCATTACTCACCTCGTTTTCTGTAAAGTCCAATACTTACAAGGTAACAGGCAAGACAGCAAAAGTTCAACTCAATTAATGTTCAACGCTCAATAATGCGGAGGAATCTCATCTGCCGGATTAAAAGGTTTATCCGGTAATTGTGAGCGAATATCATCAATTTTATCGCCAAGGCTCATAAACCGACGCTCAAGAGCGCGAATAATGTCATCCTGCTTGGTCACCATTTTATTTAAATGCTCAATGGTATCTTCCTGAAATGCTAGTTTAGATTGCAGATCGTGGATTTGTTCTTGTAAGTCTTCAATGGAACTCATAATGCACCCTGAAAGGATTTATCGTAGGGTGGGCCTTGGCCCACCATCCAGATAACATAAGATGTACTAACTATTATGCCTGTTTCAATTTTAGCATACGAGTTCCAATAAAGAAGGTTACAACGCCAATCGCTGTCAAAATAGCCAGTGGTGTCATCATTTCGATATAACTAAAGTCGCGCCAGATAGCGCCTTCAAATGCCAGAATAGCCCACTTCACTGGACTGATATGACTGACCGACTGCATCCAGCCTGGCATCGCGAACAATGGAATCATGGCGCCACCTATCATCCCCATCAGGATCAGAAATGCATTGGTCATACCGGCAACCGATTGTTCGGTTTTGGTAATCGATGCGAAAAACATCATGACACCAACGAAACAAATTCCCGCAGCTAGAACGGCCAAGACCAGCTTGATAAAATCAAAGCGCACATCCAGTATAAAGTAAGCAATAGTGAACAGCATTGTCACCACCATAGCTTGCGCTGCAAAACAGCCCAGTGCCTTGCCCGCAAGGATTTGCGTGCGACTAATTGGCGCAATAGCTAATCGATCTATAGTACCCAACGTTTTTTCACGCACCAGACTAATCGCAAAACCAATCACACAGCCCATAATCGCCCAGATAACGCCTTGTGGGATAGTGATCGAAAAGGCATTTCGCGGGCCTGTCTTTTGCACCATGACTTCTTCCCTGGTTATCTTCAATGGCATCATTGGATTGTCGCCATCGGAACCAAAGTTTAACCCTGTCGAACCAGCACCATCAGGTTGCTTAGCAAGTTCCTGCTCCGTTAGCTCTTTAAACTTGGGTAGATAATCACTCAACAATGACTTCCACTCAGCAGGCATATCATCACTTTGCTGAATATCATCTATTGAGAAGTCCAGCTGCTTAATCATTTCATTAGCATCCGAAAAGGCAAGCTCAAAGCGCTTGATACCTAACTTCATCAAAGAGCCCTCAAGATAGCCTGCCTCAGCTTTGCGTGCCGGGTCGATGCCAACCAGAATCTCAGGAGCTTGACCACTAAAGATGCCACCATAATTCTCACCGAAGCCTTCTGGCAAAATAATAAAGGCTACCCGCTTACCGGTTCGAACCAGCTCTTTAGAGTTAGCTTCATCCGTTTCGGTAACAACAAACTCATTTGCTTCTTTGAGCTGTTGTACAAAAGCTTGTGATTTTTCAGTGTTATCTAAATCAGTCACAGCAATTTTCAACCCTTGCGAACCACCTCCACTGGAAAAAATCGAGCCAAAGAAAAAGGCAAACAGTAAAGGAAAAACAAAGGTAAAAAATACTGCCATTTTGTCCTTGAACAATAATTTCAAGTCTTTTTTCATTAAGGCTATAACAGCTTTCATCATTAATCCCTCAGTTGTTTGCCAGTTAAATTCAAAAAGACGGTTTCAAGGTTTGGTCGTCGCAAACTTAAATTCTCCACCGTGTTTAGATCTTTTAAACGAGCCATCAGGTCATTAACCGGATTGGCTGTCATAAAGCTTTCTTCACCCTGCTCAGAACTTATGTTCACGCTTGAGTGCCCACCATGCTGCTCAATCAATTCATCAACAGTCCCCAGCGCCAGCAATTGCCCTTTATCAACAATGCCTACTCGGTCGCAGAGCTTTTCGGCTTCTTCCATGTAATGAGTGGTGTAAATAATGGTTTTGCCCAAGTCTTTTAACTCAAAGACGCTTTCAAATAATTTATTGCGGGATTGGGGATCGACACCAGCAGTTGGCTCGTCCATAAAAATAAATTCGGGGTCATGCAATAAAGAAGCCGCTAAATTCAAACGACGCTTCATGCCGCCAGAATACTCGCTTACCGTATCTTTAGCGCGGTCCTGCAAGCCAACAAACTTTAAAGACCACTCCATTCGCTCGGCTTTCAGGTTAGAAGACAAGCCATACAAATCAGCAAAAAAACTCAAATTATCCAATGCCGTCAGCTCTTCATACAGAGCAAGCGACTGCGGAATCAGACCAATTTTATGTTTAGTCGCTTTAGCGGTCGGTAGCTCACCATTGAGTTGCACAGAACCCTGATCTGGACTGATAAGGCCACACATCATGGAAATGGTAGTACTTTTACCAGCTCCATTGGGTCCTAGCAGACCAAAAATATGCCCCCTCTCAACGGTAATAGATAGATTATCAACAGCTTTGAGAGCACCGTAATGCTTAGAAATACTCCTAACTTCAATCATCCCTTCTCCTAATTTATTGTTTTGTTATAACAGTAACCTTTTGTTAGATGCCGCTGACAGGCAAAAGGTTTAGTTGGCCAGACAACATTTTTTCGCTTTCTTACCACTGCCACATGGGCAAGGGTCATTCCTGGATACTTTAACGACCTGTTTCGGCTTGAATTCACCATCGGTATACAACCACCGGCCATCCTCACGAACAAAATTGGAAGCTTCATGCAAGCAATGCAACTTATCCTTATCCAGAAAATAGGCCTTGAACTCCACCACCCCAGAATCACCCTCCTGCTCCGCACGAACCACCTCAAGACCACACCAGTGAGTTGATTTAGCACTTTGCTCAAAATCCTCTACCGAAGCATTACCACGATAGCCTCTATGATGAGTGTCGAAAATATACTGCCCCAGCCCGAGAAAATAAGCACTGTAACGCGACCGCATTAATTGCTCAGGAGATTCAGGTAATGTCTTACCCAAATGAAAAGGCTCACAGCAATCACCGTAAGCCAAAAGGTTAGTTTTTTCTTTAATGTGACATGGACAACTAGTGGTCATGAGTAATGCCAAATTTAGAAATTATAGAATTCATGCCTTACCAGTCCTTTCTCGATGTGAGCATCCCGGCCAGCAGCAAGGTCTTCGCTTGCCATTTTTAAGATCATTTGCAACGCGTTCAATTCTACGCTGACGAGTTTCAGCTTTCTTAGCATCCCCCACCCAACATATCCATTCATTCCGAGCAAGCTCCGTGATATCTTCCCAAAACTCAAGCGCCTCAGGGTCATTCACTAAAGTGCTCAACAAATCTTTAGGGAGCTTATGAACGACTCCGCCGGAGACTTTTTTATTAGCAATAGTTTTCGTCGACATACAAAATTCCATTTCAGCTAAATCAAAGTGGAATTCAGCACTTTACCAGCGAAATAAAATTTATCCAATAAACAAGCCAACAGCCAGCAATACAGGTGTTAAAAGCGTCACAGCAACATTCACGCCCATTGCAGGGATTAATTGAGAAATATCCCCTTTGAAGTCTTTAGCTTCACGAAATGCTTTCAACGCCAATGGTGCTGTTGTTAATGCGAGTAAGCAATAGATTGGCAGCTGTTGCGCTGCCACACCAAAAATCACAGCCAGATAAGTCAAAAGATAGAAACAACCTAAAACTAACGCACTTTTTCTAAAACCAATGGTTATGGGAAAATGCTTTCGCCCAATAGACTGATCCGCTTCTACGTCAGGAAATTGATTCAGTAGCAGCAAACCGCTCACTAAAAAAGTCGCAGGCAAAGATGCTACAAAAGCCACCAGACTATATTCACCGGTTAAAGCAAAATGCGTTCCCATAATCATCAAAATGCCAAAACCAAGACCCGGCGCAACAAGACACATCAAAGGGCGATAAACCCACCAAGTGGTATAAGTAATAAGGAGGGACAACCCAAACAAGCCAAGCGGTAACAGCTGCCAACCATGCACACCAATAAAGTAGAACCCAATAAAGCCAGTAACCGCAAAAGTGATCCAGGCAAACCATAAAGCAGCCTTAGCTACCTCAGGATTAGCCAGCAAAGCACCACTACCACCACTGAAAGGTGTGCGCTCAGTTTTCAAATCCAAACCGCTTTTGTAGTCAAAATACTCATTGAACACATTAACACTGATATGCGCCGACAAAGCCCCCACCAAGATCAGCAATACATGAAAACCATTCAACTCCCCTGTTTGCCAAAATGCAGTACCAATACCAACCGATACACACGCGGGTGTCAGTAATAAAAAAGGTAAACGCATTGTGCCGAGGAGAGTTTTAAGAGTGTTCAAAGTGAGACCATTAATTGTTGTTTGCAGGGTACCCGTAGGGCTATTTGGCACAAAAAGAGGTGCGTCGCGACGCAGATCCTGCCCTAGGGGTACCCTACCAATCAGGGCACTCTGTCATTACCTACTCCTCCGGCAGCTCACAATACCCAAACATACAACGCGCTTTGATCTCATCGCGTATGGGGTCGGGTAACTGCTTTTCCCAGTCGCCTTGTCCCAGCGGTATTTCTTTGGCGATGTTGCGGGCGGAGATGTGCAGATTTTCGTCATTCCAGGTTTTGGTGGCGACGAGGTGTTTGTTTTCAGTCAGGTGCTTTAATAAGTACTTTGTATTTTCTGCCACTTCGACATTGTCGAGAGTGACTAGCTGGCCACCAATTCGAGTCGGGTATACATAAACATTCGTGTTGCCGGAAAACAATTTACCCATCGCTTCGAGAATACCGCCCTCTAGTCCTTCATAATAAGACTCATTAAACAGCTGATCGAAATCGAGAATACTGAGCACGATACCAATTCGGTTTTGCGTGTAACGACGCATCCAGGAGCGCAAGCGGAAGAAACGCAGGTAATCGGAAATCAGTACGTTGTAGCCAAGTTTGTTGAGCAAGTCGACTCGCGCCAGAAAACCTGCATCATCGGTTTCGCCATCATTGGCCAGTTCTGCCATGGTGATTTCGGCAACGGTAAAAACTTCATCGCCCTGCACACCCTCTTCTTCCAGAAATTGCTTCATGGCGGCCTGAGTCATGTCGACGTGAACCTTGGTTGGTGGCTTAAAGGAGCCACGAATCACCAGCACGTCTTTTTTACGCAACATGCTACCTGGAACTTCTGAACTGCCTTTCGCATCGAACATCACCGCACGGCAGCACCATGAACGAACCAGATGCAAATTCATCAGGCGGTTTTCAACTTTTTCAAAGCTGTGACCGGCAAAATGAATCAAGTCCACTTCGATACGTTTTTGGCCAAAGTCATTGACCAGATTATCCAGTAACGACTCAATGAAAACTTTTGGATCTTTGTGATAATGAAATGCGCCATAAACTACGTTAACACCGAAAATACCCAGCGCTTCGGATTGCTCTTTATTGGTTTCATCCAGCATTCGAACGTGCATAACAATTTCGCTGGGCGGAGCTTTAGGCTCCAATTGCATGCGGATGCCAATCCAGCCATGACATTCGTTCTTCTGGCTGTAACTGCGAGCAGTAACCGTTGCTGCATAACTGAAATACTGAGTATCTTTAGATCGCACTTCATCCAGCCGCGAATGCAAAAGATCATATTCATGCACCAACATCTGCTCAACGCGCTCGCGGCTAACGTAGCGCCCTGCCTTACCATAAATATCATCGCTCACCTGCATGTCGTAAGCCGACATGGTTTTGGCAATGGTTCCGGCGGCAGCGCCCGCTGAGAAAAACTGACGCGCAACTTCTTGCCCCGCGCCAATTTCAACAATGGTTCCGTACTGAGTAGGATTCAGATTGACCGCCAGGGCCTTCTGTTCGGTCGTTAGGGTTTTATCGTGTTCAACCACAATTTATTCCTTCTCGGTAATCACTTTAAATTCGGTTTTCAGTTCTGCGATAAATTCTGCCAGCGTCTGGCTCATTAAGACTAAATCGGCGTCCAGTCGGGCATAGGGTTCGATATCATCGATCTCTTCATTTTCTTTAAGCAATTCATCGTCGAACTTGATGCTTTTTATCAGCATATCAGACTGAATCACTGCATTGAATTGATCTTTAAAACGAATGCCGAGCTTTTCGACCCAATATCCATCTTCCAGTAAATCATCAATCAATGGATTTGACTCTTCACTGTCTTTGAATTTTGCCACACGGTCATTCTGCGGATCTTTAAATTCGTATTGGCCGGTTAAGGTCCAGCCATGCGGTAAGCCTTCTTTCAACCAACGATTCATAATCGCTGATGGACTTTCTTCGCCCATCAATCGAACGGCACCCAGCGTGCCGAGGCTATCAATCAATAGCTCGATAAAACTATCCGCAACCGCATTACTACCGGCGTTGATGACCAATAAATTATTACGGGGATCAATATAACCATACGTATGGCTCGACTTGCTTAAGGCTTTGGGCTTTAACAAACTCAGAATATCGTCTTTCAGCGCCGTTTTTTCCTTGCCAAACACCTTACGACCTTCTTCGGCCTCAATGGTCGACACGCGTTCTTCCAGGGTTTCTTTGACCATACTGGCAGGAATCACTTTCTGCTCTTTACGAAGACACAGCAAGATGCAGCCATTGGCCGAATGAACCAGGTGTTCAAACTGACGATTTAATGGGGAAATCCAGCCTAAGGTTTCGGTATCCTGCCTGCCAACCGAACTAAAGCGTTGATTTTCAAGAAGTTCAGCGAGCTCTTCGGGTGAATGTTGAAACGGCGTTGTGAGGTGATAGATATAACAATTACGAAACCACATGAGGACTACATTTGCGCAAGAATTAGGGGGCGTATTATGGCGAAATTCACTGCTATCCGCTATAGCAGCAAGAGGCAAATTGTTGATTCAGGAGATTCAAATCAAGGAATTGCCCAAAAAGCCTTTAATTTCAACAATCCATCCCCACATAGCTTATTGATTCGTAATTTAGGAAATTAATTATTATGTCCACTCCAGACTTCTCGTCTACTGAAGCCAAAGCCTCATACGGTATTGGTCTACAAATGGGTCAGCAAGTGAAAGGTGCCTTTGAAGGTGTATCAATCGACGCGGTTGTTGCCGGTATCCAAGATGCTTTTGCTGGTCAAAACCCTCAAATCCCTGCGGACGATATCAATGCCGCCTTTATGGCAATGCAAGAACGTCTACAAGCAGAACAAGCTGAGATGGCTAAGAAATATGCCGCAGAAGGTGAAGCCTTCTTAGCAGAAAATGCCAAACGCGATGAAGTCACTGTATTAGAAAGTGGTTTGCAATACGAAGTGATCACCGAAGGTTCTGGCGAAAAGCCAACCGCTGACTCCACCGTTCGCACTCATTACGCAGGTACTTTGGTTAATGGTCAGGAGTTCGACAGCTCATACAAGCGCGGCGAACCAGCTGAGTTCCCAGTGGGCGGCGTGATTAAAGGTTGGACTGAAGCATTGCAACAAATGCCTGTTGGCTCAAAGTGGAAACTATACGTTCCATACCAGTTGGCTTATGGCGAACAAGGTGCTGGCGGTGCGATTGGCCCATTCCAGGCTTTGATTTTCGAGATTGAGCTGCTTGATATCGTTTCATAAACGATTGTAAGAACTCTCTGCTGTTCTTGATTAGTGAGAAAGCAGAAAGCCCGCAAGACCATCAGGTTTTGCGGGCTTTTTTTTATTAGGACAACTCATGAGTTGTCCCTACATCAGCCTGTAGCCTCGAAGTCGCTTTGCTCCTTCGAGGCTACAAGTCTAGTCCTTATCAAAGCCCACAAATTCGTGCGCGTAATTTGAAGTCTACGTTAGAGTCGCAATTCCAGCCGACAATAATATCTTTCTCAACAATTGGCTCAAACTTCGCATAGACGTCACTGTAGCCATTGCCGAAAGTCACCGGATTAAGATAAATAGTGACCACGCCATCTGCCACGTCAACATACTCTACTGCTTCTGCTGACGACAAATCTGCACCAATGCCGTGCTTGCCTAAGTCCAGCTCTTCAAATTCTTCGCCCATCGCTTGCGCATGAGCAACCTGACTTTTTAAACTGTTGGCAGTTACTGTAGCCTGTGCCAGTTTGGCACGCTTGGTGTAGTCTTGATACGCAGGAATCGCTACAGCCGCTAACACTCCAACCACCGCTGCGGATTGCATACCACCACCGGCAAATAAAATATCGCTGGCGCTTTGTTCAAAGCTAAGTTCCATGCCTAGATACTTATCGCTTGAATCCAACTTGAAACCGACAGCACCGTATTCAGCAAAATCCATTTGGTCAGCGGTTGGCAGCGCCATGATATCGAAGTCAGCTTCAGTAAGATCCGCCACCATCAGTAAAGCTTCTAAATAATAGTGATAGGAATTACGCGACAAATCACGCACCGAAGTCGTCGCTGCAACAAGTGAATGAGTCACATCCTGCCCTTGCGTATCTTTGATCCAGTCAGCTAAAGAAACATTTGGCTTACGTTTGGCGCGCTCCATCAATGGTTGTGGCACCGATGAGTAAATCAGATAACCGTTTTCGATAGTCCAGTAAAGGCGCGTGTTAAGCTTTGAAAGTGGAACGTAAAAGCTTCCAGTTGTCGCCGTAGACACAAATTCCGACTCTTCTTCATCCATCATTTTAAAACTTAACGAATGAATTTCTTTGCCCTGATGCTTGGTCACCTGGTAGTTGCCTTGCGCATTTTTAACCAGGCTATCAATGATCTGCTGCATCAATTCAGGGTCATTCACTTTAGTCGCCGTAAAACCGCCAACGTCGTCTCGGAAATAAACCAACTCTGGGCCAAACACGCTTGCCAATTGCTCAACACTAAAGCCAAGGTTTTCCATAACCAATTGGTTAAGTTCTTCCAGGCTATCTTCATCACCACCCTGAGCTTTGTTGATGCTGTCAAATAAACGCACCTGCTCTTCATAAGTTGGGATCGATAACATCACCATAGTGCGCGGCGTGCCTACTGTCTTGACGTCGAAATCATTGTTAACCGCAGGAATAAAATCACGAATCCCCACCTTTGGCATATCAACCAGCATGGTCAAACGCGTTTTGCCGTTACTGACGCCATAACCAAAACCGATGGCATTCATCTGGTCTAGGCCATACTCCTTAAGTTCTGCCAGTTGCTGAGGCGGCAAACTCATGGTCAACATCGGCATCACCTGCTTGATGTTTACCCATGCAAACAAACCTTTGCCACTACTGTCGATCTGGCTTTGAATATCCTGCATGGCGTGTTGCGGGTTATCTTTAATCGACTCCATCACGTTGCTCAAGACCGTAAATGAAGTGGCGAAACCCATTGCCATAACAAACTGCTGACTTTTCGCGTCATACTGATAACGCGCCATCGCGCCCGGCATCGAGAAAGAGCCAGTGCCATCATCATTTGCCGTGTGCTTGATTCCTTGCGACTCTAAATCTGCGGTAAGCGCCACTAGCGTATCGTTAAACGCCTTGTTGTCGGCAAAGTTAAAGCGCGTGCCATACACCATGACTGGCATTGGCTTACCCGCTGACTCTTGGATGAAAGCTACTTCAAGCGGTGAAGTCATGTGCTCAACAAACAGTTTCGCCACAGCATCAACAGGTGCTTCAAGGTGGGTCAGGATGTTTTGATTAAGCGCAGTTTGAATGGCTTTAACCTGCTGATTATGAGCTTGGTTGTTTTGTGCTAATTTAAAACCGTTGTCCTGCCCTGTAAACAGGAACCAGGCAGTTGGCACACGCGTATATGCAACCGTGCTGTCCGGCAGTGATGCCTGCAACCAGGCGGCTTGAACTAATGGTTTGTCGGCTGGTTTAACCGTTTCTTTTTTGTCGTCTGAGCAAGCTGCCACAAAAAGCACCAAACTTGCTGCGGCAATCGCCCCAATAAAACGCTTCATTCCATTCCCTCTTTTGTTATGGTCATTAAGTCTTTAATTTATGATTCAAAAAAACCTGCTTATTCTACCCTATAGGCCTATAGTGTGAAACATGGAACTAATTGACAGTTTCTTCACTCGAATCGCTTATAGTAAGTGCGTTAGCGCACGATAAAATTAAAGTGCATAAAACTACACCAAGGAAAAACATGACCATCCACAATAAAAGTTCGCGTTTGCTGATAGTGTTTCTGTCCATATTCTTGATACAGGCTTGTGGCATTAAGTTTTGGTATAACCGCATGGACTGGGTGGTGCCCTGGTATTTGGATGACTATGTTGAACTCAGCAGCCAGCAGGAAGACACGCTCGAACAACTGCTGGAACTGAAAACCGAATGGCATCGCTCCAACGAGCTTCCCAAATATGTCTCCATGCTCAGCCGTATGGAAGCCGATATTAAATCTGGCGCTATTCACCAAACCTATGATCGCTACCGCCGAGACATTCGCGGCTTTTATGACACTCTGCTTGATGAACTAAGCGACGATCTCGTTGCGCAAACTGCCAGCCTGACCGATCAACAGGTGAAGCAGTTGATGGATAACCTCGATAAAGAAGCCAAAGAACAATTCGAAGAATTCAAAGAGCTCACTAATGAAGAAAGACAGGAAGAAAGACTGGAACAACTCGAAGACAGCTTTGACGAATGGATTGGCAGTCTTAACGACGAACAAGAAGCACTGATCAAAGAAATGGCCAGCCTGCTTAAATCCTCCGGCGAAGTCACCTACCAATATCGAGCCAAATGGCGCGACGCTTTCCGCACCGCACTAGCCGAACGTAAAAGCGAATCCGGCCAAGCCGCAATTAAAAGCCTTATTACCGATCCGTACCAAGTCGGCGGCGAAGAAATGAATCAAATTCGCGAGTACAACGGTAATATTTACAAAGAATACCAGCTCAAAATCTACCGCACACTAAGCGCCAAACAGAAACGCCACGTCATCGGCGAAATTAAAGACTACCGCGAAGATTTCGAAGACCTGATTGATGATTAATGCTGATTACAAAACAATCAGTTTGTGGTAATATCCCCTCGGAAAAATAATCGCGAAAGCGAATAAACACAATAATTACATTGGGAATATTACAATGACATTGAATAAATTCATTATTCTCTTTTTGGGAATAATTCTTGCTTCGGGCTGCGTGAACAATCAATTTAACCCTAAAACTTTACCAAAAGAACTTAAGGTTAATTCAACCGTTCAATTACCAAACCCTACGCCATTAGGCATCTATATACCTTCCACATTCACTAGCAGTTATTACTATGACAAGTATAGCGCTCGTTCGATTGAGTACGGTAAAGCCTTACAAAAAGGGACTCTTGATGTCAGTCAAGTTTTCTTTACTGACGTGACTTTTAAAGATCAAAACCCGAATAAAGAGTTTGGCTTATTTTTAGATATCCAGCCTAAATGGGACGTCAAAACAGGGAATGTTGGTCTTACCTATGATTATCAGGTGCTCAACGCACAGTTTGAGGTTATTTTAACTGGAACACAGTCATACTCTCGCTCCGTTAACTATCAAGCTCCAGAAAATACTTTCTACAATACCTCTGTACGAGTTAGCCAGAAGATGTTCGTGGATATTTCCAATAAACTACTAAAAGCGCAAAAGAGTTACGCGAGCACAGCGAAAATTAGCGACATACCGAATAAGATGCTAGCCAATCTGGAAAAACCAATTTCTACATCAGTTGCTTATATAATAAATGATAAAGGTCACTTAATTACCAGTTTAAGCGAAATCAACCAATGCCTTGTAATCAAAGCCGAGAACAGTGGCATAACTTCCGACGTTGATATGGTTGACAATAGCTGGCTACTGGATTTGGTTATTTTGAAAAGTCCAGAATCTAGTAAAAATTACTTACAGTTTTCTAAAGCCCCATTAAAAGTCGGTACTTCTGTGAGCACAATAAGCTATCAAAACAACACTGATAAAAACTCATCTGCCCCACTTCTCAGCTTTGGTCATATTATTTCTACAGAAGGTATTTCAGGCTCACTAGGAGTGTATCAATTCGCCACAGCCACCAAACCTGAGTCAAAAGGTGCTCCTATATTAAACAGTAATGGTCAAATCGTTGGTATGTTGACTGGTGAATACAATACGAAATACCTCTCTGAGGAAGAGATTATTTCAGCAAATAATCATTTTGCACTAAAAAATGATTACCTGAATAAATTTCTAGATGTTAAGGGCATATCTTACTCCTTCAGCAACAATGATGAAGAAGTTGACATTACCGAAATGCTTCTGGCTAACACTGTAAAACTGAACTGCTACGAATAATAAGGATATACCAATGAAGTCTTTACTTATTTTACTATTATCATTGAGTACTCTTGCTCATGCATCAGAACAAGATAACAAAGAAACGAAACTTTCCATACCTATTAATTATGCTAGCAATGTTGATAGCCCAAGCTTTCATACAAAGTTAAAGGAAATAGAGAACTTTAGTAACGTCGAATATGACCACAATGGCAGCCCTCTTTTATTAATAACAACGCTACACAACACTATGACCAATGGTGGTCAGGCAACAGGATTATTTTCCGCAATGTTAGCGGGCGGCTCACTGGGATTAATTCCAATGGTAACCAACCAGGATTTAACCATTACCTACAATGTTATGGTCAATAGACAAGTCTTAGCGCGTTTTAGTTACACGGAAAACTTTACGGATGCAGTAAGCTTGTACAATGCAGGGAACCTAGAAATTGATGAAGATGTTGAAGCATGGTTATTATCAACTCTACCAAAGTTTGAAGAAGAGCTGAAACAGCACAGTGATTTTTCTATTTTGCTTTATGAGTATGATTTATATTTCAATCAATAAAATCTACTCTAGGATATTAAGATTATAAGTCAATGCCCGCCAATGCGGGCATTTTTTATTGAATCCAAAAGATATACCCCAAACTAACCGCAATCGCCAAGCCAAAGCTGATCAAAGTACCAATCAAAATATACTCCGTCAGCTTGCGATCATGCGCTTCCTTCAAGTCACCAAATCGGAACACAGATTTAGCCGCAAGCAGGAAGCCGATACCATGCCAATTATCAGTAAGAATAAACACGAATATAAACAGGCGTTCCAGCATACCGATAAAGCTACCGGCATTAGCCAATGAATGATCACCATCATACACATTCAACGGCGCCCAGCGGGAAATCAGAACCTTGATAATAATCGATGAAACACGGGTTAAAAGAAGCACCGCAATCAACAATGCCAGAATCTTTTCCTGCGGAATCACCCACTCGCTAATACTAGTCGTATACAAGGAAACCACGAAAGCAATCACCGCCAGATGCAGTAGTTGGTCAATCACAAAGAAGGTTCGGCGATTTACCATCGACTCAGGACGACTATAGTTATCCGCGTAACGCCCCGCCATGCACTTAAAACCATCAATCAGATAATGCGTCACCACCAAAATAACCAAGCCTAACCAGTACTCAGGATTGAAGGAAAAAGCAATCGCGTAAAAAATGGCATGAACACCCGCATGAAAAATTAAACCAGTCGAAGCAAAAGCCTTTTGCTCCTTATCCTGAATCCACTTTAACGGTTGAATGACAAAATCAGCGACCAGGTGCGCGAGTAATAATTTTAAGAAGAGTAATGTCATAGGCTTCCCACTAATCCTTAGAATACGATGAAATCATAGATGTCGCTTAATCAGCTTCTGACTGTAAGCCAACATCTCCATAATAGCATCGAACCCCGACCGATTCTGTCGCTCACTCACCCGACTTTGAGTAATACCTAACATTTCAGCAATTTCAGTCTGGGTCGCGTTCGGCATCTGCATGCTGGCACGCACCACCTCAGCGCTCGACGCGGACCAGCCGTCCATCGTCAACAGAGCCAGCTTCAGGTTGAGATTCAAAAGCTCATCCACCTCATCCCAAGGCGTCTTAATCGCCAAAGTCCGCTTCTTCAGATCATCAAACAAATCCCCGGAATGAACAAAAGCCGAACCATTCGACTCAAGAATCGAATCCGCCTTATACGACATATCACCGACCCCCACCGCCATCCGCACATCCAGCCCCTTGGTCGAACGCACCACCGCCTTCAACCAGACAGCGATATCCAACGCAAACTCAGGCTTATCCAAACGAAGCTGGAAACTATCACCACGATAGACATGCCACTGACGAGGAGACTCACCCAAAGTCGCCAACGCCTTTTTCAAAGGCTCAAGCCAATCCCTCGAGTCCTTCTTAGCCCGGGAATTGATAATGTCACCGGTAATCACCGCGACGGTAGAATGATTATTAGTACTCATAAAGCAATTTATACGCCTTTAAATGTATATTGTCAATTATACGCCATATTTAATATATTGCAGGTTGGCGATGAACGAAGTGAATCCCAACGGGTCTTTAAACTGCATCTTAAATGTTGGGATTCGCTCCGCTCATCACCAACCTACCACGTCCCTCAAACCCTACCTCTAAACCGCCACCAACGGAAATCCCAAGGACGGCCCCTAAACTGACACCAAACAAACCACCATAAGTAATGTCATCCAGAACTAGATTCAGGATCTGCTCTTCAGCTTCACTCAACCGGCAACCAACCCCACAAACTCATTGCAATACCCATAAACCCAACTATTATAAGTTCATATCTTTTAACAAATAATAACTACCGACAATGCACGGTAATGTAATTCTAAAAATACAAAGCTAACTATGAGTCTACCCCCAAATACAATGCCACGTTACGAAAAAATAGAAATGGTCCTATTAGGTATCATTGTGGCATCAATACTTTTTGGCTACGGTATGTATGCATTAATTGAAGCAAACTGCACTTTAATTGGGAGAGGCAATCCGCCACAAGGTACCTTCATTACGTTCTATGGGATGGAGGCGAGATTGCTTAGCACAATTTACATTGGTGCCGGTGTCTGGATGTTTGCAGGTAAATATTTACACAAGCGCCACAAACGGAAACTGGCTACTTCTCTTTCATGGCTTGGTGCCATTACTTTGCTTTTTGGTCTGTGTGTGCTGGTAGTTATTTTATGTTTGCCATTATTTACCTAACAAGGCAACCACAAACTCATTGCAATACCCATAAACCTAACTATTATAAGGTCTTATCTATTCTCCTCAGGGCAAAACTGCCTGATAAGAGAAATACATACCAAGACAAAAATGTCCGGCAATATAATTTTAGGAGTGAAAATGAGTAGTATGCCTCCAGAAGGGAGCCAAATAAGAATAGATAACCTAGAAGGCCATCAGCTTATTGTTGTCCCACATGGCAGTGGTAGTGCCATGAGATATTTCTTAGGGCTATTTTTCCTATTCTGGATGGGAGGGTGGTTTATGGGCTTCACAAGCGCACTCACGCAAATTGCCGCAGGTGAAGCTGGCGCTTTTCTAATTTTTTGGTTTGGAGGCTGGACTATAGGCGGTGTTTTCGCGGGGTACATGATTTATCGTGTATTTAGAAAAAGTATTCCTGAAAAAATCTTGCTGAATCGCCCATCTTTGTCGTTGGATACTGGAGTCCCACCTTTAAAAATCAATCCTGGCTTTAACAGTCAAAAGGAATATTGGAAATCCTTATTCCCTAGAAGAAAACGCATAGAATTTACTCCTAGTGACTTGAAAACACTGGTTTTGAGAGAAACCGATAGTGGTAATAGGCTTACTATTGATAAAGGCTCTGAACGTATAGAGTTTGCGATTGGAGCTTCCGAGATCGAAAAAGAATGGCTATATGGCTACTTGAAGCAAAATTACTCCTAACAAACGTGTTAAATATACCCAGAAAACAATGAACCGATCTCAACGAAATAAATCCCAATATGCTTCAGAGCAGAATACATTTGTAGGCGAATGCAAAGATAATCCCCTAAAGTTGTCCGAGAAAATGCTAGACGGACTTCTTTCAACATTATGTATTGAGCTAGGCTATTGTCTATCACCAAAAGCACGCGCCACAATTTTAAACAACCCACCGACTGATCCTGACTCTTTCGCGCGACGAGTTATGGAACTTGAAGGAGTCGGCTCGGAGGATAAGGAAATGTTCGCACCTGTATTTGAGCATACCTACAATGTATTTCGCAAAGCCAGTGGTAAAAACACATAGCATTCACACTCGCTAACGTTCGGGATTTGATTGGCACTCTAGTTAAAAGGAAAATAAACAATGTCTAAACCAACAACTAAATTCGGTTTTATAGGTATCACACTCGGCGGTATCGCCTTATTACTGGCTTTAGTACATTTCTGGGCAGGCCCTTTCTCACCGCAACCAACTTTAGAAACGACAGTTGCAGAAAAAGCGGCTTCAATTAAGAATGCGACCCTCAAGGCCATAAAGGGTGAAGAATATCAGGAGACTTACCAATCCAACTGGGATGCAGACAAAATCACCGAAGTTTCTACAGCGGTCTTAGGCGGCCTGGCATTTATTCTGGCAATTCTAGCCTTCGCTAAAAAAGAACCTAATCGGGTCGCAGCAGGTGCAGCAGCTCTTGGAGTCAGCGCCATCGCCTTTCAATTCATCGCAATGTATGCAATGGCATTACTTGTGGTACTACTGATAGCTGCAGTTTTGTCAGGGTTGGGATTTGGGTAAAACAAAATCAATAGGCTCAGAGCAAGCAAAGTGCTTCAAGTATGCTCTCTGCCATTTCATTAATACATATTTATTAACCTCTACATTTGGGATATTTGATGAATAAGATATTTTCTTTAATAGTGATCGTTTTGATATTAATCATTGGTAAAAAGCTTGGGGAGCACGTATTTAACCCTGAGTCTCCTTCAAAGCAAGACGTTGTGAATAAGTTAATCCAAGCATTTAAACAGGCGGCTAAAGAAATCAATCAAAACACTCCTACCATGGTTGATAGCGAAACCCGTATGGATAAAGCAACAGTAGGTCCAGGTGCAGTATTGACCTATCACTATACTTTTCCGAACTATTCATCCGACGAAATAGAGAGAGAGTGGATATATTCTGATCTGCGCGAAAGAGTAACTAGCGATGTTTGTAATAGCAAAAAAATGAAACCCTCGCTTCAATATGGCGCGACCTATTCCTATTCTTATTCCGGCAGTGACCAAAAGTTAATTGGTGCATTTCAGATTAAGAGAGAAGATTGTGGTTACGCAGCTATCAATCCATAATAATTATTAAGATTCTTATTTAATGTGGTCATAGTAATTGTGGTCAATTCGACCCACAAACTCATTGCAATACCCATAAACCTAACTATTATAAGGTCTTACCCATTCTCCTCAGGGCAAACTTCCCTGATAAGAGAAATAGGTACCAGAACGGAATGTCCGGTTTTATAGGATATTTGCTAGGAAAACGGGCATGACAAATAAACAATCAAAAATCAAAAGGTTATCGGTGATGTCCGGTAATATAATCTTAAGTAAGAATGGCCGGTTTATGGAATTTCTGAAGAGAATATTTAGGAAGAAAGAACCCGCACAGTCGGAGATTGAAATATGCGGTGCTGGACAGCTTTTGTGGGACGATCAAGAACAATATTGGATCGGATCCTATAAAGGAGTTCGATTGAGTGTGGCGTATAATGGGTTTTCTGAGCCGCCAGTGGACTTCTCTAACTTTATAGCTAAATCACTATCTCGTCCTGGTTTGATTGAAGAGATTGTTACGGCAGCTAAGGAAGAGGCTACAGCCAAGTACCCGGAAAAGCTGCATCACGAGATTGATGGCTTAGCGGCCAAGGAAATAGTATTTCAGGAGCTCAATTTTATTCTGGTACAATTCTTCGGGCCTCATAATCAGGAGCCATTTTGGTTCTGCGAGCTGCATGGAGATAAAATCTATGTCGGCCGCGACACGTGACCACTTCACAAACGCAGTCACAGCGACGGCTTTTCCATTACGGCTGCGCGCCTCCATTACCAGGCAGAGAATAACTATTTTGGATACCCTCGAAGGAGCAATAGCGACTTCGAGGTTTTGTCACACTAGGAAAATAATTTATGCGCAAAATACTTTTAACAATCGTTCTTTTAGGGTTTATAGCTACCGCACCGGTATTCGCAGACTCATGGAGATTTGAGCCTAAACTCGACGAAACAGAGTTTAACTTTGGTGCAGTACGTGTAATCAGAGGAATAGACTCTCGTGAGGATCAACGCTTTCCTAAATTCTTCGTCAAGGTATTTAAGGATGGTGAGCTGGTAGCCCTTTATCCTGGTGCGTCTTTCGATCACATAGTAGCTTCTAAGGATAACTCTCTCTTCGTAGCAGTATCAAACAGTGGCTTACCGAGCACCGCTCTAATGGTGTTTAGATCCCGTGGTTCTATTGGAATTTTCCTGAATCACTATCAGGGAAATATCAGATACTGCGACGAGAGCGTCACACTCGTACGCACTTGGTATGACGAAGAAGAACCAAACATCACATTCCACTACGAAGGGGATAGAGTTGAAGAGGTCACAATTAACTCATGCTATGGGCATGAACTCAAAATCACCGAACTAACAAGTTTTCGATAAAAATTCATGAGATCAACTTTTATTATGTTCCTATTTACTCTACGTTTATGAAAGGAGTTCCAATTGAAAATTGAGGGAGTAGTATCAGAATCTGATTTTCTAAGATCACAGTATTTACATATAAGACCCCATCCAGCATTCTTAGTGCTGGGAATAATTCTTTGCTTGTCAGCGGTTTTATTGCTGATCATTTCATTTTCGTGGCTATTATTTGCTTGTCTCATGTATCTCACAGTACATTTTTTCGTGCTCATTCCGTGGCGTGTCAAAAAGGTATATCACGAATACTCTGCAATACAAGAACCAACTTCTATTTCATTCAGTGATGAGGGATTAGAGTTTAGTAGTGCAAATGGTAAGGGCCTTTTCCCATGGTCTGACATACGAAAGATAAAGAAAAATAACAGCCTTATTCTTATCTACCCAAATAGGATTAACTTTCATCTCATTCCCTCCCATTTCTTTAATTCGAAAGAAGAATTTGATGAGTTTGCAAAACTGGTAGATAGCAAATATCGAACGACTAAACAATAAAAGCCAGCGTAGCCTCGAAGGTATGATAGCGACTTCGAGGTTTATTCAACGTCCTTGATTACGATCAGCGGGAGTGCCCTTGGTGCGCTTTCTCTAATCGAGGCTACAAATTAAATATAAATTATGATTGAAAAACATATCAGAAATGAAATTCTCAACCGAATAGAAAAAGCTGAAAAAGAGCATGGAGTAAGAGTGCTTTACGCAGTTGAATCTGGTAGTCGGGCTTGGGGTTTTGAATCACCAAATAGCGACTATGACGTTCGCTTTATTTATGCCCACCCTAAGGATTGGTATGTTGCTGTCGACTTGGAAGAAAAAAGAGATGTCATTGAATACCCGATTGTCGATGAAATAGATATCAACGGATGGGACATCAGAAAGGCTTTAAGATTGTTTTCAAAGTCTAATCCAGCTTTTGTAGAGTGGCTACGGTCGCCCATCGTTTATATAGAACGTGGTGATTTCGCAATCAGTGCTCGGAAGTTGCTCCAAAAAGTTTATTCGGTGCAAAAAGGAATATACCATTACCGAAGCATGGCAAAAACGAACTACAGGGGTTATCTGCGTGATGATCTTGTACCTATCAAGAAGTATTTTTATGTATTAAGGCCTCTACTCTCAATCATGTGGTTAGAAAAGTATCAAGAACCAGCTCCAATCGAATTCGAAAGACTAAGAACACTCATTAAGGATGATGCTGAGTTAAATGACCAAGTATCAGCACTTCTCGAAAGAAAGAAAAGAAGTTTAGAAAAAGAGCTGGCGCCACCCATAAGCGAGTTAAATAGTTTCATTGAAAGGGAACTACAACGTTTGGAGGACTTTTCAGAGCGACCAGGTAAGAAGGTAGAAGCAATGACTGATCTTAATATTTTATTTCATGAGAGCTTAAGCTAAAGACAATTTAAATATTCCCAACCCTCACTCCTCAAAACAAACCAGATTGCCGCCTTCGGCTTTGGCTTTATACAGCTGCAGGTCAGCGCGTTTGATGGCTTGTTGCGGTGAGTCGTTGGCGGCTATGACGGCGGCGCCGATGCTGATGGAGAGGTAATCGCCGCCTTTGTTGCCGTAGTCATGTTTAATCTGCAGATCGTTTATGCCGCAGACGATTGATTCTAGTTCTGCTTTAATGGTTTCGAGGTCTCCTAGCTTTAACAGGATGGTCAGTTCTTCCCCGCCATAGCGATAGCATTTGCCGTTTGATTGGTTGATCAAATAGGCGGCGACTGCTTTTAGGGCGTTGTCCCCTGCTTCGTGGCCGTAGTTGTCGTTGTAGAGTTTGAAGTCGTCGATGTCGGCTATCGCCAGTACGAAGCGGTCTTCTGGAGTCTTGATGATTTTATCGAGATCCTGGTCGAAGGAGCGGCGATTGAGCAAGCCTGTCAGTCCGTCTGAATGGGCTAATTCTTCCAGTCGTCGATTAGCTTGAGCCAGCTCGGCGGTTCGCTGTTCAACTTTGGCTTCCAGTTCATGTTGCGCCTTTATGAATCGCTGAGCCATTGTTTTAAAGGCTTCGATTACGCGTTTAACTTCGCCATGGGTTTTCGCATTTACTGCATCGCCGGCTATCACATCCTGATAATTACTTGCTCCCATCAAAGTAGCGACTTTAGCGACCATTTGCAGAGGTTTTGAAACCTCGGTTTTGATGTGCCAGTAAACCATCAGCAAAATCAAACCTACTAAAGCAATACCGGCCAGGGTTAATTTCAAAGGAAAAATAAGCGCCTGCATTTGAATTTCGGAACGTGGATAGACGGTGAAATACCACCAGTCGAGGCTTTTGATGTTGTTCACGATAACCAGTTGCTCTTCTATGCCCTCGTCCAGAACCATGCCATCTTTCAGGTCAGGATTATCTTGCAGAAGCTGATAAATCTCTTCGTAAAGTGGTTCCTGATAATTCTCAGGAGTCAGGATTTGGCGTGTATTCAGCGCAGTCATCGACATGTTGGAAGCGGCGATCAGGCCGCCTTTATTATTAAGCACCAGGTGTTCTGCATTGGGTTGTTTCTTTTCGATCAGCTCTTCCAGTAACTTGGACAAACTGACATCAAAGCTGGCATTGACCAGATGCCGCCCCTTGAAGTCCACCGGCTTTTGATAGGTAATTACCCAGAAGTCTGCGGAAATATCGTAATACAACCCCGTCCAGAGCGACTCGCGCTCAGTATTAAACTCTTGCAGAGTTGATTGAACCACCGAAAAGTCAGTTATCACTAAATCTTTGTCGGCTAGCAGCCCCCATGGTTCTTTTCGTGAAAACATAACGATAATATTTTCTGGAAAAGAGAAGTGACTATTGGCTACCCGTTCCTGCCAGGCAGGCCCCAGTTCATTCAAAGTATATTGAGCAGCAATGACCCGCACCTTTAACTCATCATCAATCGGGTACTTGCGAGGCCCGGCGAAGGTCGAAACATCTTCAAACAAAGCAAAGCCGACATTTTCACCCCGATTAAAGTCAGCTTTAAGGCGCATGACTCCAGGCGAGGTTTCCTCATACCAGTTATCAAATGCTTTGATGCTTGACTGAGGATTGTTCTTTAAAAGTTGATAGCGCTGCAAAAACTGCTCTGCCAGAATATCCGCCTGAGATTGAACCTGATCAAACTTCCAGCGCTTCTTTTCAAGCTTGGGCGCAATGCCCTGCTTTAATAGCTGAATGTATTGTTCACGAGTGGATTGGTAGGTAGTCAGAAAAGTTACGATTGATGCCAGAATCACTATCGACAGTGCCCATAAACTAATATGCACCAGAAGCGCTGTCGTCAGCTTCTCGCGTGCTCTTAAACGCCTGTCTTGATTCCGTCTATCCATACAGTCCGACATTATTGGTGCTAGACACTAAATTAGCATGAGCTAAAGAATAATGCAGTTAGTTTTTGGGCTTGCCAGGGTAATGGCAATTACCTTTAGTACTTTAGTCTAGCGCTCCCTTCATTTAAAAAATGTTTTACAAAGCTACTCATGTGATTGTTCGAAAATCAACCAATAGAGGTCTATACTAAAATGAGCTAGGAAGCTATTCATTAACTGGAGTTGGTTATGTGGTTTTGGTTGAGCAGTTGTATTAAGAGAAGTCATTTTTACGCTAAAGTGGTGTCCCTGTGTTGGATAAGTATATTTAGCCCCTTACTTCTCGCACACGCACCCTCCCCTCCACTGCTTGCTTCCAACTTCAATGGCTTTGATGAAGCAAACTTTCAAGAATCTGAGTCGGCTCTTCAGGTTAGCCTAGCGTATCACTTACAAAACGGCCACTTGCCGCTGCTAGGCGTTTCGCTTTTAAATTCACCCACGCTCTATGACTTTTACCGTGAAAGGGGATTTTCTCGGATTTGGGATTCTTTATATCGCGAACAGGACACGTTACAGCAACTGTTGGCGTACTTACAACAAGTCCATTTACACGGTCTGTTAGCCAGCGATTATCACTTCCGGACATTGATGGAGCGCTGTCAGATTCCAACACAGGAGTTAGTAGCCGAGTGTGACCTTTTGCAAACTGACGCCATTTTAAGTCTGACTAAGCATCTGCTGTCTGGGAAAATCAATCCCAACCTTATTTATAAGGACACCGAGGTGCCTAAAGTAGCTATAGATCTCACTGAACGGTTAAATTCAGCCATTCATGCGCCAAGCCTAATCAACCACTTAAAAAAACTAGAACCTCAATCTCAGGATTATCAAAGCCTAAAAGAGTACCTTGCCTCACTTTCCAGCCGTGTCGCTCCTGATTGGCCTCAGCTTGACTTGCAACCCTCGATCAAGCCACAGATGAGCGATCCGCGATTGGAAGCTATTGCCGAAAGACTTATATTCTGGGGGGATTTGTCCGAGGACTGGTATCATCATGCCCCTTTGGATGTACTCTTTGATGATGATTTAGTGAATGCGGTTGCACAATTCCAGTCTCGTCATGGCCTGGAGCCGGATGGCGTACTGGGTAAAAGGACCCTATCGGCATTGAATATCACCCCGCAACAGCGAATGGAACAGCTCGCAGTGAATCTTGAGCGAATTCGTTGGCACCAGCTGAAACCGGTAACTCGTCTGATTATCGTTAATATAGCCAGCTTTGAGCTGTTAGCTTTAGAGAATGGAAAAGAAAGCCTGAGGATGCTGGTGATTGTTGGCCAGCTTAATCGCCAAACTCCTATTTTCGAAGATACCATTCAGTATTTGGTGCTAAATCCTACTTGGGTGGTTCCTTGGGAACTCGCAACAAAAGACAAGCTTCCACTGATTCAAGAAAACCCTCAATACCTGCTGGATAATCAATTTAGCGTCTATTTGCAGGACTTTAAAGTTGAAGATCCAAGCCTTATTGACTGGAAAAAGGTATCAAGATCGAACTTTCCTTACCGTTTAGTACAGGCCCCAGGAGACAATAATGCACTCGGCCAGGTTAAGTTTATGTTCCCCAATACCTATGAAGTCTACCTCCATGACACACCCACTAAGTCATTGTTTAAAAACGATATAAGAGCATTTAGTTCAGGTTGCATTCGGCTACAGAAACCGATGGAATTGCTCTGGTGGCTGCTTCGCTCTGATGGATTGAGCGATATCGATATAGAAAATCAATTGAACAAAAAACATACAAATACGGTAAACTTATCATCACCTGTCCCAATAAGAATGGAGTATAGAACCGCTTATTTGGGACTGAATCAGACGGTTCAGTTTAGAGCAGACATTTATCAACGTGATACAAAGCTGTATCAAGCACTTCAACAACCAGCGGCAAGTTTCCTCTTGCGCTAACCTCAAAAGGACTTAACTTCATCAGGGTCAACAGGATGGTCCAGGGCATTTTTGTGTTTTAATTTATGCTCACTGTTTTCAGTGAAGGAGCTATTGTGCCAAAGATTAGACTGAGCGACCTGTATCAAGTGCGAACCACCTGGGCATTACTGATGATAGTAACCCTGTGGATCTTAACTCCAAAGCAAAGCCATGCGATTACCGAAAACAAGGACTATCAAAGCGGCAAAGCTGAGTTTGAACTCATTGCTAACAATAGAACCATTCCGTATGAATTGTTTTTCCATACAGTAATGCCCGCGCAAGAGCTCAGCCTCAAATCCAATCGCACTCAACTGACGAGTCGCGTGTCAGTTAACAAACAATGGCAACCATTAGACTGGAAGAACGGCCAGTTGCAATGGAAAGCACCAAAAACTCCAGGGCTTTACACCCTTGAAACCAGCGATCAAAAAACCGGGCATCAGATTACATTATCAGTTTTTGTATTACGCCCTGCCTCGGAAATGAAAAATGGCGTACTCAATGGCTACAAAATTGGTAACTATCCCGAGCCATTGAAGGGCCTGCCTACATACTCAGCTCCAAAAGGCTTTATTGAAGTAACGAAAGAGAACATGGATACCAAAATCACGCCACACTTTACACTGGGGCAATTCTTGTGCAAACAGCCAGGCGGCTATCCAAAATACATGGTGCTAAGACAAAACCTGCTGGAAAATTTAGAACTATTGCTAACCGATGTGAATGATAAAGGAATCCGCACCGACAGTTTTGTCATCATGAGCGGTTACCGCACACCGGCATACAATAAAGCAATTGGAAATGTTGCCAACAGCCGTCATGTTTATGGTGATGCATCAGACATTTTCATTGATACAGTATCCAATGGTCGTATGGACGACATCAATGGCGATGGCAAAGTGAATGAAAAAGATGCGCTACGCCTATACGAGTTTGCTAACAACCCCGAGGTTCACGATCATCGTGACGATCTCATCGGTGGTATTGGCGTCTATAAACCAAACACAGTACGCGGCCCATTTGTGCATGTGGATGTCCGAGGCACTAAAGCTCGCTGGGGAATCTAATCTAGTCTATGAAGTCCAAAGGCCATCGCTTGATGGCCTTTTTTTATTTCTAAAGTTGAGATAAAAATTATGGTTCTCCGATATATAAATAAAGATGCTCAATTGTTTTCGGTTCGTGCCTGGCAGAATCGAGCTATTACGGACATATTTAACCTATATTCCTCATCAGAAAAAAAGACAGATTTGATTTTCAATGCCTTCAGTTTTGTGCGACAGGTTTGAGCATGCCTATGACTTTATGGTATGTATTAAGAAAGTTTAGGGAAATGATCATTTATTGAAGCTGGTGTTTATAGGATACGCAGATCATTGTTACTTCGTAGACCACCATCAGAAATTTCATTGAATTTGAAGGATATTAAATGCCTAAAGCAGACCCACAATTAAAGTCGCCTCCGTGGTTAGAAAATGCTGATGGGAAAAAGCGGCGGATCGGTGTAGAGCTTGAAATGAGTGGTCTTGAACTTGATACACTCGCTTCATTGGTAGCCAATCATTTTAGTCTCACTATTTCCTCAGATGGCCGGTATGCGCGAACCTTAAAAGGCGATAATAGCGGGGACTGGGGCGTCGAGCTAGATTACGACTATATAAAAAAACTGGGCCGCAAGGAGCAGCATAATAAAACATTCATGGATCAGGTAAACCGCTCGACAGAGGAGTTATTGGCATGGGCGGCAAAAGCGCTGGTTCCGGTTGAAGTTATTAGTCCACCACTGCCCTGGGATCGATTGAATGAGGTTGAGGGCTTAGTTAAACGTTTACACAAGAAAGGGGCTAAAGGTACCGCTGACAGAGCCGTTAATGCATTCGGCATGCAGCTTAATCCTGAATTGGCCAGCCTTGAAGCAAAGCATATTACAGCTTGTTTGAAAGCTTTCATGTGCCTTTACGATTGGCTTTATAAACGTGCCGATATTGATCTTACGCGCCGCATAACCAGCTATGTAGATCCCTTCCCTGTTGCATACATTAAGAAAATCATCAAAAACGATTACTGGCCTGAGCTTTCAGATCTGATTGATGATTACCTGATTGATAACCCAACCCGCAACCGAGCACTGGATATGCTGCCTCTGTTTAAGCATTTGGATGAGCAACGGGTTCTTGATAAAACCGACGATGAATTGATAAAAGCACGCCCAACGTTTCATTACCGGCTACCCGACTGCGATATCGATAACCCACAGTGGGGAATATACCAAGCATGGAACGACTGGGTTGAGGTCGAACGTCTGGCCGCCGATGAGAATCGCTTACAAGCTTGTTGCCAGGCTTATGAAAAATATTTGAACAGTCCCTTGAAGCGGCTTTTCACTAGCTGGGATAAGATTGTGGAGAAGCAATGGCTAAACCGGTAATCGCTGTTACAGGACCAAAGAGAGGTGCTTTTGGCCCCAGATTGCTGGTTGCATGGGCCATCCGTTTCTACGGTGGACGCCCGCTACAATTGCGACCAGGCGACGAACAACTTCAGCATGAATATGATGGCGTGGTGATCACCGGCGGGCATGATGTTGAACCTGTGTTATATGCGACAGAGCCGGAAGTAGAACCAAAATACGACAGCGCTCGCGATGCCTTTGAAATGAAAATCATTAAAGGTGCCTTGAAGCGAAACCTGCCGTTACTGGGAATATGCCGAGGCGCACAACTGCTTAATGTTGCTTGCGGAGGAACACTGTTTCAACAACTGCACCTGCATCGTGTAAAAACCTCAAACCGTTGGACTATTTTTCCATTAAAAACACTTTATAAGTCAGACACCTCAGAAGTCGGTAACAGCCTGCTCTTGTCTATTATGGGCAGCAAACCTTCCAAGATTAACAGCCTGCATAATCAGGGGATTGATAAGGTCGGTGAAAACTTAGTAGTGACTGGCAAAGATGCCGATAACATTGTTCAAGCTATCGAAGCTCCCGCCATACCTTTTGTACTGGGAGTACAATGGCATCCCGAGTTTTTGCTATACATGAAATCGCAGCGAGCGATCTTTAAAGCTTTAGTAAAAAAAGCTGTTAAGAGTCAACATTGAAAGGAGTTAACAGTCGAAGGTGTTGTGACTTATTCGAGGCTACGCGTGCAGAGCCTACTTGGAAGTTTGTGAGGGCCCAATATTTATCACCTTCATTAAAGCGGCATCGGCCATTAAGGCATTAATATAAATTTCTTCAATCATTCGTCATCTCCCTCTTCTTTGAATATAACTTTTTTTATTAAATATGAACGCTCTTTGATAGGACTGGAGTCAGGGCAAGAATATGAGCTTTTAAAAAAAATTGAGCTCCAAGCACTTTTCTTGGATAATCTCAACTGAACATCCTCTGCTAGAATTTCTTTCTTTTCTCTATCTACAACAATAAAAGAACTTTTACTTAAAGACCAATTTGAACTAGAAAGTTTATAATTACTTTTATATTCTCTGTTAAGCTCATATCTAGGAAAAGGCTCGGATGCAACCTGAATATCTAAGCATTCATCAATTTTCATTTCTTTGATTTTCTTTACTATTCCTTTTCGTGAGTATTCACAAAGTTCTTCCTTGAATCGCATATTATAGATACCATTTTCGAAATCATACCCGTGCTTGCTTCTTTTAAATTCAAAAACAACAAAAGGAAGGCCAGATTCAAACAACTTCATTGAGCAATGATCAAGTGAGTTACATGTTCTATCAAAATATCCATTCGCTTGTGCTTTATTATAAATTTTTAAGCCAGCCTCATTTTCACACAGCACCTTATGCTTAACTTGTTCAGATGAACATCCACAAATTAAAAACATTCCAAATAAAATAAACACTCTATTTTTCAATTTATCGCTCCTTAATACTATTCATCTAAAACTTGGATGTATACCTATACGGCTAATAACAACCTTCACCTTCTCTGGCTAACTCCATCTACTTTGAACTAGGCACGATAGTTTGTTCATATAAATTTCCAAGAATGGGGTAAGCATAGACCTTACACCCCTTAGAACCACCCTCATGAGGTGTTCCAGGCACCACGTCCTTTATATATTGTGTTGTTTTGCTATAAATGTTCTCATCACGATCTTTTATTACCAACTCTACTTTATTTATTGTGGTTCCAAATAAATTACCAACAGTAATTACACGGTTATTGTCTTCATAAAAATATTTAGCAGTAGGTGACTTAATGCTTTTTGCAGCAACACATTTATTTTCCCTAAATTGTTTAATAAAATCGTCAGGGCTTGAATAACTATCTATCTTTTTAGTGATTTTTACATTACAAAACTTATTCCCTTTGTCGGCAATAAAGTAACGCCAATAACCTTTTTCAGGGATATATGCTGTAGAGTAAGTTCTTTCGTTATTAAATTCCATATAAGAAATCCCTGTTCTTTCATACATATCAAGAAATTGCACCCAGCAAGATGAGCTGCACTGCGCATGATAAAAGCCATCGGCCTCTACCTGCTTATAAATGACCGTTCCTGCATCTTTCTTGCATAATTTTCTATGCTCCGAAGCTCCAGGCGAACACCCTACCAACCCCAAAGCAACCGATAAACTTAGCAGTAGTTTTAACTTTTTCATCACAACTCCCTATAGCTATAGCGGTGCGGTACGTCGCGACGCACCCTGCGCTAGCTACTCTTTTTCCAACCCTCTTTTTTCAGCTCTTTCCTGAAAGAGATCAATGGCTAGAAATTCTTCCAATTCTTCAGCGCTTAAGTCTTGTCTTAATCGTGCAAAGGACTCTCGATATGGCTTGACCTCTTTTTCAAACTCTTCCCGGGGCATTGTGTCCATAACTTTACTTTCTCCATCATAAGTCTCAAGGTATTGAAGAATTTCATTACCGTTCTCATCTACGATAATTTCAACATGAACCTTACTATCTAATGAATCTAGATATTCAGACTTAAAGCTTAAAGAGTAATCTTCCCTTTCAATTTCCGTTGCAAAAAACATCTCTTTTATTTCGTACCCAATTAAAAAACACAGCGCTAGCACCACAATAAGGTTAGTTGCTGTTATCGCTTTTGACATCGTCCTTTATCCCCTCTCTATTGTAGTAGATTGCTTTAATGGCTTTTCTCATATCGTTTGCGATCTTCTGCAAGCATTTTCTCCCCCATTGCAATGAATTCAGCTTCAGTCAAAACATCTACAGGGCCATTCTTTTCTTGGCCAGCTCGATACTTATAAAAAACTGTATTGCCCTGATTATCGACTCCTTCGAGATAATAATACTCAATATGTGTTGATAATATTGACTCTGTTATTAAGGGGCTGTCCTGTACATCAGGCTTATCTTTTTGAAAAAACTCTTTTGTGCCGATAGCAACAAAAAACATAACAGATGCGAATACAAGTACAAACATTGTCGCTTTGTATGAGTTCCCTATTGGAAAATTCAAACTATCTATTCCCCTTTTTTAGTAACGGTTAATCAAATATCCTTAAGTAGAAAGCCTAGACGCATCCTCTATCCAGCTTTGCATTCTAACAATTGGACATATACCCATAAGGGTAATAACAGGCTTCACCCTCTCTGGCTAACTTGCGCATTTCTATTAATCGCTCTTGATATTCATCGCAGTAAATACTTCGGTTCGGGCCTGTGTGCTGTTGTATTTTCAGGTAGGTTTCATAAGCTCGACCAACTACCCAGCGGCAATGTGTATGATTTTCGGATATTAGTTGCTGCTTGATCATTGCTGGGCTTTGGTAGTTATTACTGGTTTGACGATTTGTGGTTGTGTTTTTTGGGATGGGTTTAACCCGCTCCATGGGGATCACACTAAAGCCTTCTCCTGATAAATCCTGTATTTGATAGTTACCAGTTGATGGTGGCGTCTCTGTATATCGTTTATTACCACTGCCGTCTGTCCATGTGTAGATCACGGGTTTTGTAGATAGAGAATTTTCTTGCTTTTGAGCAGTCAGGTTTTGTCGTTTGTTATTTACAACTTTTTGACTAACAGGCTTTGCTGGCTTTTGAGAAGGTTTTTCTACCGGCTTAGCTTGTTGGTTTTGGCTGCTATCCTCTATTTCCTGTTTGATTGAATCGACTTCCAGATAATGCAGATAGGTAAAACCGCCAAGCACAACCAGTACTAGTAATATTCCAAATAATGCCCCAATTAAATAATTCACGTCCCTGTCCTTTTTCTTTGTGTTAGTTGGAGTCTACTTTATTGGCTAAAACTTTTGAAGCATAAAAAAGGCAGCCGAAGCTGCCTGTAACAATCAAAACAATGATGATTATTTTAAAATAGCCATTTGGCTTTGGTCTCGCAGCTCTACATTTCTCAGCTCATAAGGTGCGCTAAGGCCACTCTTCGCTAAGATACTTGAGTCAAACTCCATCATGATTTGTCCCGAACCGCGACTAAGATTCTGTGCGGTGTGAGTTGTCATGATAGGTTTCATGTTGCCTGCTTTGTCTGTGCCGTATAAAACGCCACGTACTTCAAAGCGACTGTCTTGCTTAACGCTCACTGGTACCATGGCTTTAAGGTTTTTATTGCCACCGACGATTTGCACATTGCTGCCAACTGATGCTGTCATTTCGTCATAGGAGAATGGTACGCGACCATTACGTTGAACCAATTTGCCGTTTACATGAGCTTTAACTTCGGTGTGTAGTTCCCACAAAGCACCGGGCACATTATCAGCTGCCATTTTCATGGGCATTTTCACCTGATAGCCGTCACCTGATTTTTTGAAAATCACTGGGTAACTTTGACCGGTTGGCGAGACTAGTTGTCCTTTGATGTTGCGGATAGTTTGGGCCTGGCCTTGGTCAAAGACATGAGCATTAACGTTTAGCGTTTCACCTTTGAAGTAACCGCCGCGTTGTGATTTGAGATATAAAGCGGTGTCGCTGTTTTTCTCAAAGACATTGATGCGGTATTTGCCGTTGGGATTAAGTTTCTGGTTGGTTTGTAAGGTGAACTCACCTTGCCCCAAATTATCAGCTAACTTAAAACCGGTGGTTCCGCGTTGGAAACCAACACCTTGTGCCTGCATGGCATTACTATCAACCAGCATGTCGAAGCCACTGCCTTTTGCGAAGCTTTTGCCACCCTTCTGGCTGATGTTCATCATCTGCGGCTCAACTGCTGAACGACCATCGGCTGCTGAGATACGAACTAGCGCACCTGGAGCGCTGGTGGTTAATGAGACACCGCGTTGCAATGAACGACCATTCACATCCAAGCTGTATTCGCGGCTTTGCGTTGCTGGAACATGTTGGCTTTGAGTAATGGCAAATTTGTTGTCCTGGCCAACTGCAAAACTGTAGCTGGTAGCGTCTGTGTTTCTGATATTAGTATTGGCGTTAACGGCTGAACTCAAGACAAGAGCCAGCGTGGTAGAAGTAATTAATGCAATATTCTTCATGATGGGCTCCTTAAATTCGGTTACGTAGGTATGAGTCTAGATAGAAGCAGTTACGACGGCTTTGCGCATGACTGAGCGGCTCACCACCTTTGGTATACCATTTGTCATAGAACCAGACCGAACCGGCAGCACTTTGCGAACTGCAATTGAGGAATCCATCTGAGCAGCTGTCGAGCCAGTTTTGCGTGAATTCAAGCCCCACATTCTGCGAATATCCGCCGCAATAACTGTCGCCATCCCAGATCGCTGACTCAACGTCAGTACCCACTACGTTAACGAATGGCTTCGGTAAGCTTGGACGACCAGATGTACCGTATAGCCAGTTGGCATTATAGCTCGCCATCCAGGACTCCTGCTGCTGACGTACCGCATCATTTTGATAACCAAGCAACCAGCCTAGCGATTGCTCGAAAGCATTACCGCTCAACACAGCTTGCGCCAACGGAGTGCCACCACTTGATGGTGCTAAGGCAATGACTTCTTTTGTTTTGTTGATGATATTCGGAAAACGACTATCCCAGGTTGGGTTTGACAGGATCCAGCGCACCACATTGCCACCGTTTGAGTGGGTGATGAGGGTCATCTGCGTAATGCCCTTATTATTGATAAAGTTAGTTAATTGCCCTGCTAAACAACCTGAAGCACGGCTGTCCCACATGTATTGAGTAAAGTCACAATTAATGACCGTGTAGTTGCTTGAGTTGGGAAGGCCTTGAATGACCGATTGAATCATTGAACCGGTCCAGTAGTCATTATAAGCATCGCTTTGCTGGCCTGTGCCATGAACAAAAGCAACGCCAACATTCGCACTCGCGGAAGCGGCCATCAAGGAACCGCCAATCAAAGACGCCCCCAACAAGAGCTTGTTTAGGAAAGATTTCTTCAGCATTTGCTACCCCCTAGGTTTTTAAGCTGACTGCTCACTTATAGCTTTTTATTTTCTGTAACAAAGCTACAAGCATTCCTTCTTTGCCTTTAATTAGTTTTTATAAGGCAAACAAGTTTATAGCATCAGTTTTACTAATTGTAAAAAACGCTAGTTTTAAACATGGAGATAGCTTTCAAGAGGTTTTATTCATACTGAGATAGACATTTAAGCCATTGTTATTTAAAGATTCTTAAGCAACTTTCAAACACATACTTGAAACCATAAAGGTAACTTTCAAACAAGCGTTCAATGACAGCAAGTCATTAGTAGAAGTAAGTGGCAGGAAATAGCTGATAACAAGTCAGTAATGACTTATGAATTTGATCAGTTTGTGATTTAGGTCACTAATTTTTGTGCAAAAAAAGCCGTGCTCTCGCTATGCCTTGAAGGATAGTGCTAACGGGGGATTAATTGAGCTGACATGCAGGTCAGGGCAGACCCGAACCTAACCGCATGTGACGAGTAAACAGCTCAATCCAAAATCGCTTAGTTTCAAGTAATAACTAGAAACATAGGATGGGTTAGCCACAGGCGTAACCCATCAATTCACACCTTCGTAGCACAATGATGGGCTACACTGGCGTTGCACCCAGAGGGCAGGCTCCGCTCGGTCTGCCCCCTTGGGTAAACCCATCCTGTAACTTCACGTATATGCGATGAACAAAAAAGCCGTGCATTCGCACGGCTTCCTATTTAGCTCTGTGAGCTTAAGTGTGTTAAAGCTCAGTTGTCTTAGCGTCTTTTATAGAGCACCAATCCTAATAGCATTAACAGCAACCAGTTGGTGCTACCGCCGCCGCCACCACCGCCGCTTGACGGAGGAGCAGTTACCGTCACAGACTGAGTCATCTCTCTTTCAACACCTGTTCCATCAGTGGCCTTGAAAGTCACTTCATAAGTACCACCGGCTGAGTAGGTATGTGAGGGAGACTTAGCTGTGCTGCTACTTCCATCGCCGAAATCCCACTCATAAGTGTAATTACCGTCCCCACCTGTCGCAGTGCTTGAGAAAGTTACCGTTAAGTTGTTGCGACTGGAACTGAAATTAACATTAAGCGGTGCTACTACACTCACCTGCTTCGATATTTGTGCTTCCTGGTTATCGCCACTCGTGACGGTCATGGTTATGGTGTAAGTACCAGTGAGGCTATATCCATAGCTGGCATTTAAGCCAGTTTCCTGGTTACCATCGCCCATATCCCATTGAACACTGTAAGTTTCGACACCACCCGTGATCGATGCTTCAAGTTCTACTACTGCACCAGTGGTCGCTAGATTAAAGTCAGCCGATAGTGCATCACCAATCACAACTACCTGTTCAACAACACTTACAGTGCTGTCCTGATCAGTAACCGTCAATGTAACCGTATAGTTGCCGCTAGTAGCGTAAGTATGAACTGGAGCCGCTTCAGTAGAGACTGCAGAACCATCACCGAAATCCCATTCATAGGTATAACCAGGAATCCCGCCAGCCGTTTCATCGGTAAAAGAAACTTCTCGGAAATTACGTTGGAATTCAAAACCCGCTGCTAATTCAAGAGGTGCGACACTGAGTTTAACGGTTGCCGTACTGGAGTTTGCTGCCTGATTAAGCACTTCCATTTTGAAACCATGCTCTGGCAATACAAGACCTGACGCAGGCTGCTCAGGAGCAGAATAATCATTGGAGTCATCAAATACAGAAATAGCCGCTAAATGATTGTCGTTACTGGTAGCTTTTTGATCGTAGAGACCAAATGCAGCATCTCTAATCTGAGTTAAGGTACTACCCGGACTTGAACCATTCATAATGATATTTTGGTCGGCATCCACAACACCGGTAAAGCCGTAGCCAGGATGATCATCAGCACCAACTTTATTGTCACTGTAGTTCTCATTACCGAACCAGACTAAAACGCCAGGGCTATTAAAGGTGTTAGCAAAACCTACATCACGACCATTAGCGCTTCTGAGCTGTATCCAATAGTTCTGTGGTAGGCCTGGTGCTTTATTAGAAGCTCTCGAGAAACCATCTAGGGTTACTGCATCAGCAACTTCTGCACCATCGGTATGGATAGCAGATCCGGATTGTTTAACAGTAATATCGTCGGCGACGAAACCATAACCACCAACGCTTTGATCCGTTTCATAGTTGAAACTGAAGGTTACGCTTTGTCCGGCATAAGCTGTCACATCAAACGTTAAATCAACCCAGCCATCGGCTCCTTCAGAGCCAGCGATATCGACTGATTTACCAGTAACAAAGTTGTTCACATTATGATACTGATTGTTAACTTTAGTATGATTACCAGCAAGCGCCGTGCCATTAGCTTTAACCTGCAAATAATCATAATCAACTTCAATATCCCAGTGCGCTTTCATACTCAACTCAAGAGTACCAGTCGCAGGCAGGTCAACAATAAAGCTCATACTGTTCGACTTCATATCACCTTTGCCCGAGTAATATTGATACGAGCCTGTATAAGGAGTCATAAAGTCAAAAAGCGGAGCTGGAATATCGACTCTGATTTGGTTATAAGTTCCAGAATGGTTAGAGGCCTGTACTAAATCAACATCTTGCGGAGCACCCATTAAATCATCAAGGTTAACAACCAACTCATCGATCCAGTCACCACCGTAAGTTGCTTGCAAGAATGAACGCGCATAGGGGCTGAAACCAGTTGGCTTGGTACCAGCAGGGCTACCCACCCAGCTACCCGAGGCCATTACTGACCAGATACCTACTGGTGAGCCTTCTGCAGAGCCAGCGATGTCATATTCATCAGGCAAACCTAAGTCGTGTCCAAATTCATGCACAACAACACCGGTTGCCGCATCGATTGGCTGAATTGTGTAGCCAAAAAGCTTTTTACTGGTACCGGGAATGGTGTAACCGCCCTGCTGACCGTCAACAAAGAAACGGTGTGACCAGATAGCATCATCACTTAACACACCACCACCCGCTTCTTCGCCGACGCTTGAGTGGTAAATCATCACGTGATCGATAAGACCGTCCGCTTCTTCAATGTTACCGTCACCATCTAAATCATAAGGATCTTCCAAGTCATAATCGGCAAGATTAATGCCATTTGCCTGGACAGCCTTAGTAACAGCTTCTTTAACTAATGCTGGAACATTTTTATCGTTATCATTGTTGTCAGGATCATTCTCGCCATAATGTACGGCATTATTATCCGCGGTTACCCAGCCATAGGTATCACCCGTGAAGGAGAACATACCGCCTGATTCATCCTGATAAAAATTGTACCCTGATTCCAGGTTTTGCCCCGATGGCCCGGTAAAGCCAGTGGTTGAGAACATCAGGTTTTGATAATGCGATACTGGATACGAATCATAGTACATATTCGTATCGCTTGGAGATAAGCGGTTATCATCGTAAGGTAAGTCAGGAAAGTCGATTAATACAGCAAGCACTTTAACCGTTTTATTATTTATAGTTTTTTGCTCAGTTGTCACTCCCTTAATAAAGGACTGCTTCTTTTGCTTTAAACTGTTAGCCACTAAAGTTGGTTGCTTTGGCTGACTACTTAAACTTTGACCAAGATAGTGCTTTACTGCCTGTTCTTTTTCAGCTTCGCTGGCATTAGCATTAATATCGCCACGCTTTTCAAGCCAGTACAAAATTCTTTCATGATTGACCAACGCAGGGTCTTTTGGGGTAACCGATTTTTCAGCGGCTTGTGCCATTGGAGTGGCAAGCGCAATTGCCAATAAACTATAAATAGCGGTGTGTTTCATTTCACTTTCCTTTTAAACAATTTTCATACACAGAATTTTTCTTGTTGATATAATTTCGAATAACCAATTCTCGCTGCTCTTTATCCATCTCTTCGGTGATCAAACCTTTCTCAATAAGCATCGGCTCAAGTTTCCAGATATCTTTAACAGGAGCTGGAGCACTACAGATTGGTTTAACCGGACCTTTATGTGGATTGAATTGAGAGTCGGAAGCTTGATTTGCATGCTCTTCAACACCTTCGGCTTCCACCTGAGTATCGTTTTTACAAGCCACCATCAACAAAACAAAAACTGAGCAAGTCAACAACAAATAAACACGCATTTCTTTACTCATATAATAATAAGACTCCTATTAAAGACCAGTTTGCATGAGGCTTCAAGTCAGATTACCAAACTCACAAGCTTGGATACAAAAGCATACAGTTGCGCTGTTTTTAGGGGATTTTCTAAGAAGATAGGGTAGGAACGAAAAAGCCCTTGTAAAAACAAGGGCTTTGATGTGGTACCAGAGGCCGGACTCGAACCGGCACGCTTTTAAGGGCGCGGGATTTTGAATCCCGTGTGTCTACCAATTTCACCACTCTGGCTTTAAACTTTGTATTAAGGCGAGGCCCTAAAAGTGAGGCGCATTATAAACTAACAGACTGTTTTTGCAATACTAGCGTTCGCCTTTTTAAGCGGTTTGCTGCTCCACATCAGTCAGGCTAAACACTTCTTCAACAGGGACTTTAAAATACCCTGCAATTTTAAGCGCTATTATGGTTGAAGGTACGAATTTACCAACCTCAATAGTACTGATGGTTTTTCTTGAAACACCAATTGCTTCGGCTAATTCGCCCTGGCTCATTCGATGCTCAGCTCTAAACACACGAATTCTATTATCTAGTTCGGGGTGCATAAACTACTCCTCCATACCTTCCAAATCATCCTCTCGAGTAAGCCAGAAGAAACTGAGGCTGACAGAAAGAACAGCAATGGCAAATAATGAAGTAAAGTAGAACCTTATAGGCAGTTCCAGCAGTTCAAGCTGGGAGGAGAAACCGAGCAAAACTGTGACACTCAATGTTGTTGCTATCCAGCCATTCTTGAAACTTACTAGCATTGCCCCCGACACAAAACCTTCTGGTTCCTTTGCTCCAACAAGTTGTCCACCAAGCTTTTGCTTTATACCAGGCCATATCGCAATAAGGGTAACACCCATAGTAATGACAACACCTACCATGGTAATCATATCCAATATACTGTTGAGCGTACCCTTAGGAGTAAACTCTTCAGCAATTATCATTAAGTAGGTAATTCCACATAGCAGCATGCCCCAGGCAACGCCTCGTTGCATCCTGTCGACCGTTTCTGCACAGTTATTTTGTTTCATAGCTCATTTCTCCATAAAGTTAAATTGAAATTGAAAGTGTCAAAAAGACAATCAAGCAACCCTCTTTGATACCTCTGGGTTACATTATGGTACTTTTGCAGCCCAAGTCAAGAGTTTTCTATTTGCACATAAAAAACCCAGCGCAAGGCTGGGTTCTGTATCTACAGGTTGTTGTTAATTAATAGTGGACTATTACGAATCTCCCTTCTTAATTGACGCTTTCTCATCTGCAATAAACTGTTCGATTTGAGCTTCTAGAACACTTAACGGAATTGAACCATTGGCTAGCACCGCATCATGGAAACGACGAATATCAAAATCTGCACCCAGCTCTTCTTCAGCTTTGGCTCGAAGTTCCAATATTTTCAGCTCGCCTAATTTATAAGACAGTGCCTGCGCCGGCCAGCTGATATAGCGGTCTATTTCGGTTCGAACGTTGTGGGTCGAAAGCGCGGTATTCTCTTCCATCATTTTGATGGCTTGCTCACGCGTCCAGCCTTTGGTGTGCATGCCGGTATCCACGACCAGGCGGATTGCACGCCACATTTCATAAGTTAAACGGCCGAAGTTGCTGTAGGGATCCTGGTAAAAGCCTGCTTCAAGCCCCAATTTTTCACTGTATAAGCCCCACCCTTCGCCAAAAGCTGAAATATAAGTGTTCTGGCGGAAACTGGGCAAATGCTCCAACTCTTTTGCTAAAGCGGTTTGCAGATGATGACCCGGGACGGCTTCATGCAAGGTTAGCGCCTCAAGATTATACAAAGGACGCTTATCCAGCGCATAAGTATTAACCCAATATTCGCCCGCACGAGTGCTGTCTAATGGCGCACCAGAGTAACGGCCTGTGGTGTATTTCGGAGCGATAGCCTCGGGAACGGGCACAACGCCGTAGGGCTGGCGCGGCAACTTACCGAAGAACTGTGGCAACTTATGATCCATCTTTTTAGCGATGTAAGAAGCCTCTTTAATCAGCTCTTCTGGAGTTTCGGCATAGAACTGAGGGTCAGTGCGTAAGAACTCTAAAAATTCAGGGAAAGTACCCTCAAAACCACTGTCTTCGATAACCTGCTCCATTTCTGTACGAATCCGCTTAACTTCTGATAAGCCGATCTCATGGATCTCATCAGGCGTCATATCCAGAGTGGTATAGAGTTTCACCTGATTCTGATAATAAGCTTTACCATCTGGAAAATCGTACGCAGCAATCGTTTGTTTGGCATTGGGTAGATATTCCTGCTCGAAGAACTTGAGGTAGTTTTGATACTCGGGAACCACCACCTGACCGATAATGGTCGTCGCCTGCTTTACCAACTCCTGCTTCTGTTGTTCAGTAAAATGTTTGGGGAAATTATTAAAGGGCGTAAACCAGGCTGTTTCGGTAGCATTGTCTTTGATATAGGCTTTAATGCCATCACTGTAACCTTCCAGCACCGCTTTTGGTACTGTAAAACCACGCGCCATGCCTGCTTCCATGTTGCTGATATTTTGTTGGAAATGACCAGGGATTTGAGTCAACAGCGTAAGATAATTTTCATAGTCCTCATAAGTGCGAAAGCTCACTCTCTGCGCCAGCCCCGCCATTCCAACATGAAAGCCCCATTCTGAATTTAACGGCATTTCATAAGTTTTAAGGTCAATTTCTGCGACTTCCTGCTCTAATTGAAACAGCATCATGTCATAACTGATTTGATCGTCTGCAGACAGATCATCTCGCTGAATACTATTGAGTTCGCCGATCAGCTCTTGCAATTCTTGCTTTCGGGCTTGGTAGGCTGCTGGGCTCACATCACGCAGTTTGCCTTTGGCTGAGTCATCACCACGGCTGGCTGCCCATAATGGATTCTGCTTGAGATTGTATTCTTCAACCTTGTCAAAAAACTCATACAACCATTGAGTGTAATCTTCGCCTGCGTTAGCAGCCATACTGCTAACCAGCAAGCTGCTGGAGATTATAGTTGAAATAAAAAGGGCTTTGATTAGTTTCATTATCGTTACCAAGAAATATTCGTGCACCTTTTATAGCAAGATTTGCTGGCTGGATAAAGCACTGAACGACTGGAGACTGGCAAATGCTGCTACCGAACGTTTCGTATGGAGTCACAGCAGCGCTTTTGGTAGACTAGCGCCACTTTGAAAAGGTATCACTGACGAGCTGAACGAAACATGTCCCAACCATTAATCACAACACCAGCACCACTGACCAAAAAGTTAGGTGCATGGCTTTACGATGCGCTGATCTGCATAGCCATCTGGTTTTTGTGGGGATTATTCACTTTCCCATTAATTCGCTGGTTACTAGGTGTTGAGGACATCCACCAAGGACAGGATACCTTAACCTATAAAATCTACTCAATTCTGCCAGCGTTATTAATTCTGTTTTACTTCGTCGGCTCACACGTTCGTTACGGCCAAACTGTTGGCATGAGTTCCTGGAAACTGCTGTTGGTGCAAAACAATGGTAAGCCGGTGACATTTGGACAAGCGATGCTTCGTGATGTCACTGCCGTGTTAGGCATTGGTATGTTATTTAGCCTATTTAACGCCAAAAAGCTCGGCTGGCACGATATGCTCAGCGGTACTCGCGTAGTAGCTCTGCCCGATAAGAACAAAGACTAACCTCGCTCATAGCGCAAGACCTGACCTTTATAGCCTTTAGCTACTTCTTCATTAGGTATGGCGGCAGTTTGTGTATGTTGATAGCCCAAACCTACCATCTTGCGACTAAATTTCGCATGGTGGCCGCGGCCCGGATCAATCAAAATGACTTCACACTGCGGTTTAGCATGTTGATCAATAAAGTCTGACAACAGCTCAACATGCTCATCTTCATATAACAGATCACTGCCAATAATCAGATCAAACTGCCCGATACCACAGTCATCATCAGCCCAGCCAGTGCGCACAAAGGGGATTACCTGATCATTGTTTAATAAGGCATTGGTATTCAGAAAATTTTCAACTTCCGGATGGTAGTCCGTTGCCGTAATATCAGCCCGTCTTTTGTTCAGCACTAAACTGGCAAGTCCAATACCACAACCGACTTCCAGTATGCGTTTACCTTTTATATCAAAGTCATGCATGATGTCGGCCAGCACGCGGCTTGAGTCCCAGACTACACCGAAGATCGGCCAAGTCGCTGAGCTAATACCGAGATTTTCAGCAACTTGTTGTCGATCGGAAAATTGTTGTTTATCGCGCAAAGTGCGCAAGTGAATATCCATTTGACCACGGTCACCAAATTCTATCGTTTGGTAACGAAAACGTAAGGAAGGCATAGTAAGGTCTCAGTAGGAAGGTCCGTTGACCTTTGTAGTTACTTTAACCGATCTCCATCATAATAACGATAAAAAGTCTTTGTATTAAAAAGCTGAAATTCAGAGCTAGCCGGCTTTTCGAAGCAGATACCAGGCACCTGCTGCAAATATCGCCGGTGGCAAAATAGCGCCGAATATTGCAGGCATACCAAACACCAGGCTAACCGGACCAAAGGTGCGCACCGCAAAGAAATAAGCCATTCCAGTTAAGACTCCAACCAGAACTCTGGCGCCCATGGAAACACTCCGCATTGGTCCAAATACAAACGAAGCAGCCAGAATAATCATGATCGCAGTACTGATTGGCTGAATCAGTTTGCGCCAGAATGCCAGATCATAACTTTGCGTATCCAATCCATTATTAGCAAGATATTGCCGGTAACGATATAAACTCATAATATCCAGAGTTTCAGGGTCATCACTGAGAACTGACAAATTATCCATTTGAATATTGGTGCGCCATTCCATCGCATCAAATCGCTCCCGCTCAACTCTGTTTGGTAAAACAGTTGTTTGATAGCCATTCTTAAGTCGCCACACGTTCGCTTCTATCAAAGCGCTGGGGGCATGGATAACAGATTTCAGAGTCCGACTCTCATCAAACTGGTATATCGAAACACCTTCCATACGATCACTACCGATAACTTCCTTGACATGAACCATCTGACCGCCATCTTTTACCCAAACCCCTTGTTCGCCTTTAACCAGCTGCTCGCCCAGTATGGCTCGATTACGAATATCCTCCGCCATACGGGTCGTTTTTGGTGACACATATTCACCGAGGAAAATAGCAAAAGCAATAAGGATCAAACCATAGCTCAAGGCAGCACCAACAATTTGCATCGTTGTTTTACCAGCTGCACGCATGACCGTCAGTTCACTGCGAGATGCCAGCAGGCCTAACCCGGCAATTGATCCGATCAAAATTGCCATGGGGAAAAATTCGTAAATATATTGCGGCGCGAGCAATAAGGAATAAGCCAGTCCATCAACAAACTGATAACTGCCTTTGCCAAAATCGCCACTCTCATCAATTAATGCAAATAGGACCCGAATAATAGCCAGTGTCATCAAGGTCATGATGGAGGTGGCCAAGATGGTTTTACCAATATAAAAGCGAAGAATATTCACCTAGTTCGCTCCCTCATTATCCGTTACTTTTTCATTTGCTTTTGGGGTGTTAGAGCGACCATGCAGATACAGCAATCTTGCTGCTAAAAAGCCCATGATTAAATAGATTGGAATAAAACCCAACCAGCCCGGGATTTGCTCGGACTCCAAAGATCGCCTGAAGATAACGATTAACACGATATAGCCGATGTAAACCATCAAAGCTGGCAACATTTTAGCGAACTTGCCTTCGCGAGGACGCACACGACTTAATGGAATGGCGAGAAACATAAACAAAGGAACCGAGATTGGAACCGCGATACGCCAATGAAGCTCAGCCCAGCTGGCACCGTCAGCTGTTTGCCACAACTCTGGAGTTGATGTGGCGCTGATTTTGCGTCGTGACACAATGCTGCGGTCCGCATCCAGCCGTGCAAAATAACGCTCAAACTGGGTGATGTTCTTGATCTGCTGATTCTCATCAAGCTCATAGACATGTCCATCATTGAGCTGCAGAAAGTTTTTATCAATCGATTCATCATAAAAACGTTCAGCACTTTGCGCAGATATGATTCGTGTACCGGGGTTAGTTTCACTGGGCATTTCTGCCAAAAAGAAATTGCCTAACTGTGTCGAGCGCTCAGAAGAATCTGCATAAACCACTCCTTGGCCCTGTTGGAACATTTGAAAATGACCTGGCGTCAACATGCTCAGCTCTAACTTGCTGGCATGCTCATCGCGAATTTGATAGGTCAGCTCATTAGCTTGTGGTGACAACCATAAGGTCACCCCGCCGCCAATCAGCGCAATAATTACAGCAGCCGGTGCGAGCATTTTAATTAAAGAGCGCTCACTTACTCCCACCGAACGTAGCACAGCCATTTCACTGTCGACATACAATCGGCTGAAGGCCAATAAACACCCCAGAAAAAAAGCCAGAGGTAACAAGAAACCGATTAGCACAGGGCTATAAAGGCCAACCATTTGCCATACCATAGCACCGGAAATATCTCCTGCGGCTGCCTGAGCAAGATACTTCACGATACGCTGACTCATGAAAATGGCGAAAAGCACACCCAGAATGGCAGTGGTGCTGGTTAACACTTCGCGATTTAAATAACGACTTAAAATCAAAGGAAATCCTTGGTTTTACTAAGCTCAGTAGACCATTGAAAGGCCAACAAGCCCTACTATGCTCAGGCTTTAATACCGTGTCAAACAGCAAGATGCTGTGCTGGTATTAATTCTCATATCGGTTAAACTATGGCGCATTATAAACCAAAATCAACGATTTGCAGGTGATCTATGGAATTCTTTGTAAAAAGTGGCAGTCCCGAAAAACAAAAAACCGGTTGTCTCATTGTTGGCGTATTTGAGTCGCGTAAATTATCAGCTCAGGCACAACATATCGACGAAATTAGTGACGGCTATATCAGCGCCATTGTTCGTCGTGGTGACATGGAAGGTAAGTTTGGGCAAACACTTTTATTGCATAATGTTCCGCACACCAGTTGTGAACGTGTTTTATTGGTCGGTTGTGGTAAAGAGCGAGAATTCGACGGATCTCAGTACAAAAAACTCTCGAACAAAACTATCAAGTTTTTACACGAGACAGGCACTACCGATGCCATTAGCTGTCTACCTTTATTAAACGTTAAAGGCCAGGATTTATACTGGAAAGTACGCTTTGCAGTCGAAGCAGCTAACGACAGCCTGTATCAATTCGAAGAGCTGAAAAGTAAAAAGTCCGAAACACGCCGCCCTCTTCGCAAAATTACTTTATTTGTTGAGTCCCGTGCCGATCTGTCTGAAGGCGAGAAAGCCATTTTACATGCGCAAGCTATCAGTGTTGGTCAATCATTAACCAAGGATCTGGCCAACCTGCCTGGTAATATTTGTAACCCAAGCTATCTTGCCAAACGTGCCGAAGAGCTGGCCAAGCATTATAGTGCGATGAAAGCTACCATTCTCGATGAGTCTGAATTAGAAGATATGGGAGCGGGTGCTTTTGTATCAGTATCGCAGGGCTCGGATCAACCTGGCAAACTGATTTGCATGGAATATATGGCTGGCGGCAAAGATGAAAAACCGGTGGTTTTTGTCGGTAAAGGTATTACCTTTGATACTGGCGGTATTTCAATCAAACCATCAGCTGCTATGGATGAAATGAAGTTTGATATGGGTGGTGCTGCCTCTGTGTTTGGTGTTATGCAGGCCATCGCTGAAATGAATCTACCAGTAAATGTGGTGGGTGTGGTCGCAGCGGCAGAAAATATGCCAAGTGGTCGCGCAACTCGTCCAGGTGATGTGGTTACTTCATTGTCTGGTCAAACGATCGAAATTCTGAATACTGATGCGGAAGGTCGTCTGGTTCTGTGTGATGCGCTGACTTATATCGAGCGTTATGATCCTGATATTGTCATTGATATTGCTACGCTTACTGGGGCGGTAATCATTGCTTTGGGCCATGAAGCATCCGGCATGATGAGTAATAACAACGGCTTGGCCAATGAAATCGAATCGGCCAGCGAAGTGACGAATGATCGCGTATGGCGCCTGCCTATCTGGGAAGAATATCATCAACAGCTTAAGAGCAATGTTGCTGACTTTACTAATTTAGGTGGCCGTGCTGCAGGCTCGATCACAGCAGCCTGCTTCCTTGCCAAATTCACCAAAAAATATCGCTGGGCGCATCTTGATATAGCCGGCACGGCTTGGAACAGTGGCGCTAAGAAAGGCGCAACAGGTCGTCCTGTGCCGCTATTGTCGCAAATTGTTTTGAACCGAACCAAATAAGCATGACCCAAGTCGAGTTTCACATTCTAGAAAGCCAACCGGGTGAAGAAGCCTATTTTCGCCTGGTTGGGCAATGTGTTAAAAGTCTCTATAAGCAAGGGCGCAAAGTTTATATTCATACTCACGATGAAAAACAGGCTCATGCCATTGACGAGTATTTATGGACACTGGATTTGAATGAGTTTATTCCTCATAATCTAGTTGGCGAAGGGCCTGCTAAGGCACCTCCAGTCCAAGTGGGTTACACCCAGCCTCCCGAAGAGCAACATGATTGTCTGATCAATCTTTCGCGTGACGTGCAGCCTTTTTTCAGTTATTTTCTGAAGTGCTACGAAATAGTCCCGAACGAAGACGAACATAAAGAAAGCGCTCGAGAACGCTATAAGTACTATCGTGGGCACGGCTACCCTTTGCAGCATAAAAAACACTGACCTTTTGTATTTAAAAGGTAAATAACTAAAATTTATAATAATTTTAATAGCTTAGACGAGAACTATTGTATGAATGGGTTTACCCGATACGCCCTCAAAAATTTAAAAAGCACCGGAAGCATTGCTCCTAGCTCACGCTTTCTCGCTAAAAAGATAGCTAAAAACATTCCACCATCAGCCAAGACTCTGATTGAACTCGGTGCTGGAGATGGTGTTATTACCCGCCACATATTGGCTGCGATGGATCCCGATGCTCAATTAACTGCTTATGAGCTATCGGACGAGTTACTTCCATTACTTCAAGGTATTCAACATCCAGGGTTTAGTATCAACAATCATTCTGCGCTTGAGTTAACCAATGACTTTGAGCCTGGCAGTGTTGATTTCCTGTTGTCGTGTTTGCCCATTGCATTGTTCGATGAAAAAATGAAACGCGATCTGTTACAACAAATTCATCAGGTTCTATCTCCTGATGGTTTATTCGTGCAATATCAGTACCTGCCCAAAGACCGCAGACTGATCAGAGAGTATTTTCCCGAGACGAAATCGAAATGGATTGCACTGAACATTCCTCCTTCATTCATCTATATTGCTAAACCTGCAAAATAACCCCTGAATTCTAGGATTTGGCGCCATAAAAACCTGCACGAAAGTTCAACAAATCCTAGATATCTAAGCCATAGACGCTATAATTCAGGGCTTCACTACGAATAACGTTCAACCGGCTAAGACCAATATCATGGATAAAGCATACGACCCGAAATCGATCGAACAAAACTTGTACAAGACCTGGGAAGATAATGATTATTTTTCACCCAAAGGTGGTGACGAAAGCTACTGCATTATGATCCCTCCGCCCAATGTCACGGGCAGTCTGCACATGGGCCACGCTTTCCAGCACACGATTATGGATGCGCTGACTCGTTATCACCGCATGAAAGGCGACAACACCTTGTGGCAGCCAGGATCTGACCACGCCGGTATTGCCACACAAATGGTAGTTGAACGCTTATTAGATAAAGAAGGCAAGAGCCGCCATGATTTAGGTCGCGATGCCTTCATCGACAAAGTCTGGGAATGGAAAGAAGACTCTGGCGGCACCATTTCTCGCCAAATGCGCCGTTTAGGCGATTCCTGCGACTGGTCGCGTGAAGCGTTCACCATGGATGACGACCTTTCCAATGCCGTTTTAGAGGTTTTTGTTCGATTACACGAAGAAGGCTTAATCTATCGTGGTCAACGTCTAGTCAACTGGGATCCTAAACTACTAACCGCAGTATCGGATCTGGAAGTAGAGTCCCACGAAGAAGATGGTCACTTATGGCACCTGAAATACCCTCTAGCTGATGGTTCTGGTCATTTAGTGGTTGCCACCACTCGCCCCGAAACCATGCTTGGTGATACCGCAGTAGCAGTTCACCCGGATGATGAACGCTACCAACATCTAATCGGAAAAACCATTAAGTTGCCGCTTACTGACCGCGAAATTCCAATCATTGCCGATGATTACGTTGAAAAAGATTTCGGTTCTGGCTGTGTAAAAATAACGCCTGCTCATGACTTTAATGATTATGAAATGGGTCAGCGCCATAACCTTGAAATGATCAACATATTGACACCGACTGCTCACATTAGCGATACAGCACCAGAAGCTTATCGCGGCATGGATCGCTATGAAGCACGTAAGAAAGTCGTCCAAGATTTTGAGCAACTTGGTTTATTAGAAAAAATTGAACCTCATAAATTGAAAGTGCCACGTGGCGACCGAAGTGGTGTTGTCATTGAGCCTTACTTGACAGACCAATGGTACGTCAAAATTGCACCACTTGCTGAGCCTGCTTTAAAAGCGGTTAAAGATGGTGACATCAAATTTGTACCCGACAACTGGTCGAACACTTATTATCACTGGATGGAAAACATTCAGGACTGGTGTATCAGTCGTCAGCTTTGGTGGGGCCACCAAATCCCAGCTTGGTACGATAAAGAGGGCAATGTTTACGTCGGGCGCAGCGAAGAAGAAGTTCGCGAAAAGCATAACCTTGGCGTTCAGGAATTAACGCGTGACCCTGATGTGCTGGATACATGGTTCTCTTCTGCCCTTTGGCCATTTGCCACACTTGGCTGGCCAGAGGAAACTCCAGAGCTGAAAACCTTCTTGCCAACCAGTGTTTTGGTAACAGGTTTCGACATCATTTTCTTCTGGGTTGCCCGCATGATTATGATGGGCCTGAAATTCACTGGTGAAGTGCCTTTCAAAGAAATCTATATCACTGGTCTGATTCGCGATGAACACGGCCAGAAGATGTCAAAATCGAAAGGTAACGTGCTCGATCCGATCGACATCATTGACGGGATTGATATCGACTCTTTAGTGGCAAAACGTACCACTGGCATGATGAACCCTAAAGATGCGGAGAAAGTTTCCAAGCGCACCCGCAAACAATTTCCAGAAGGCATTGCACCCTATGGTACAGACGCGATGCGTTTTACCTTCTGTGCTATGGCATCCACTTCGCGCGACATCAATTTTGATCTTAATCGTGTGGAAGGTTACCGAAACTTCTGTAACAAAATCTGGAATGCAGCCCGTTATGTTCTGATGAATACTGAAGCTCAGGATACCGGGGTTAATGGCGGTGAAATGACCTTGAGTGTTGCTGACCGTTGGATTCAAAGCGAACTGCAGAAAACCATTACCGAATTTGAAAAAGCCCTTTCTAATTATCGTTTCGACCTGGCTTCTAACGCACTTTATGAGTTCACCTGGAACACCTACTGCGATTGGTATTTGGAGCTATCTAAGCCAATCCTTTATGGGGATGAATACAGTGAAGCCGAAAAACGTGCCACCCGTCATACCTTAGTTTCTGTATTGGAAAGTTTGATGCGCTTGCTGCATCCTTTCATGCCGTTTATCACTGAAGAAATATGGCAACGAGTGGCGCCTTTGACTGGTATCAATACCAAAGAGCAAACCAGTATAATGTTGCAACCGTTCCCTGAAGTTCAGACTAACTTAGTTGATGAACAGTCTGAACAAGATATCGAATGGTTAAAAACCATCATTGTTGGCGTGCGTAACATTCGCGGCGAAATGAATATTGCACCGGGCAAGCCGCTCACAGTTTTATTCCGCAATGGTTCTGAGCAAGACAAATCGCGTCTGGATAGTTACCAAAATTTCTTAAGCAAGCTGGCCAAACTTGAGTCCATCGAGTGGCTTTCACCTGATCAGGAAGCCCCCATGTCCGCTACTGCGCTAGCAGGCAAAATGGAAATATTGATTCCAATGGCAGGTTTGATTGACGTTGAACAGGAAATGGCTCGGCTCAATAAAGAAAAAGAAAAGCTTGAGAAAGAACAACAACGCATTAGTGGTAAGCTTTCTAACAAAAACTTTACTGACAAAGCACCTGAAGCAGTTGTTAGCAAAGAGAAAGAAAAGCTCGAAGAGGTTGAATCAACTTTGAGTAAAGTTGCTGAACAAATGAAACAACTGGAGTCACTATGAAAACTCTAACGCTTACCATTTTTTTCATCAGCTCCCTACTTGGGATGCCTTGCACCATTGCCGAGGAGCCGCAAAAACACTTCGGCTACTTTAAAGTTGGTAAAGGGCAGATTGGTGAAGCCTGCCCTGAGTTAAAAAAAGGACAGCAGTTAACCTACAGTGTTAAGAGCAACAAACCGGTTAATTTTAACTTCCACTATCACAAGGGTGAAGAAGTCGTCTACCCAGTAGAAGATCATGAAACACAACTGATTGAAAAAACTTTTACCGCAGACATGGATGAAACCTACTGCTTGATGTGGACCGGGCTTGAGGATAACTCCACAGTTAAGATAGAGTATTTTATACAATAACTATACCCTTACTCAGGAAATATCAATACCAAAAAGGCGCTAATATGCGCCTTTTTTATTACTGACTGGGTATTCACGATTAAAATAACTTTGGTCGATATTTGAAGTGTTTCTTCACTGTTTCGATGATCTGCGTTTCCGACATTTTGTCAGCCGCTTCGACTTCGATTTTAATCCCATTATCAAGTGAATTCTTTTCAAGATATTTTGCAAACTCTTTCTTTGCTTCAGCAGGGCCAAAGATATACAAATTTTTTGCATTATTCACACTGTTAGCCACTTGTGAATAATACTGATTAAGTATCTGCTGGTTCCGTCTATCAGCTTTATCTTCGGCAAAAACACCCTGTGGTCCGTAGGGCGTTTCAGAGCCAGCGCCACGTTTTTCATCAATATGCTCTTCTACTCCAGACTGAAAAAAGCGGGTGCTAATTCCCTTATCACTAACCCCAACCAAAACGGCCTCTCTGTGATCGAGCCAGACACCAATTTTAGAGTGAGCCATAAATACCTCCATATCAGAAGACATACCTCTATCATACTCCTTGATAAAAATATTTAAAGCCTACCGCATCACCCTAAAAGCATAGCGCCTACGGCAAACATACCTCCTCTGCAGGGGCTCGCATATTGTAATGAGTCGACATAACATGTCCGTATGCGCCAGCATTTTCTATCAGAATTAAGTCACCTTCAAAGGTGTCTGGAAACGGAATTTCAATGCCTAGCTTGTCGGTACTTTCACAAATCGGCCCAACAATGGTCGCCAAGTGGTTTTTACTGTCAGTCATGCGAGTTAAATTTACAATATTGTGATAAGAACCATACAGTGCGGGCCGCATGAGTGAGTTCATACCCGTATTAATGCCTACATAATAGTAATTCTGCTTCTGTTTAACCTGAGTCACTTTAGACACAAGAACTCCTGTGTTAGCAGCAATATATCGACCAGGCTCAATCCATAGTTGATAATCGGGATACAAGGCTTTTACTTCGAGTAAGCTCTGATTAATCTGTTCCATGGTCAATTCAGTTTGTTGGGCACGTTCTTTAATACCAAATCCACCACCCAAATTTAAATACCTCACATCAGGGAACTGTTGCGCAACACTGGCCAGAAGACGAGCATGTTCAGCCCAATGTTCGTTAGTTAAAATGCCGCTGCCAGCATGAGCATGCAAACCGAGTACTTTAATGTTGTGCTCTTTAATGATGGGTAGCAGCTCTTCTAATTCCTGAATGGGAATACCGAATTTAGAGGTAGCCCCTGCTGTACGCACATTCTCATGGTGACCTTTACCGATATTGGGGTCGATACGCAGGAAAATAGTCTTGTTTGTAAAAGTCTTTGCCCAATGCTTCAAAGGGTAGCTACTATCAAGTGACAACATTACTCCATAATCCAAAGCTTTTTGATATTCGCTATGGCTAGCAAAGTTAGGCGTAAAGAATATTCGGCTTGTTTCTATATCCGGAAATAGCTGCTTCACTCTCTCTACTTCGAAAATGGACACGGTTTCAAAGCCAATGCCTTGCTCATAAGCAGTTGTTAACACCTGCGGATGATTGTTCGCTTTTACCGCAAAGAAGATTTGATCGACTGCACTGATGCTTTGTAGGTTATTAATATTTTCAGCTACTGCGCTTAGGTTATAGATATAAGCATTTTCTCGTTCATCAAGACACTGTTCGATTTCACCGCGTCGCTGCTGCCACCACTTCTTCACAATAACTTCTGCAGCTGGCTTTTTCAGTTCTTTAGCAGTTGGACCAAGAATCTCACTGTTTGGGTTATTGCTAATTAATAATTCATGTAACGCTGCGATAACCTTATCGCAATGCTCATCATCAATAACAAAGGTCAGGTTAAGATCGGATGCAGCCTGCGATAACAAATAGACTTTATAGGTTTCAAAAATCGAAAATGCAGGAGCGATTTTGTGTAATATGGCGCGAACGTTCTGGCCGACAATAGATACGGCCGAGCAATTTTTCATGACATTGACTCGACAAATGGTCGCCAGTTCTTCGACCAGATTTTTTAGTCTTCGCTCACTAACTACCTGTGTCAAACTATCCAAACTAATAGTCACGTTGGTCTCAGAAGTCGACACCAAATCCACTGACACCTGATGCTTTTTAAAGATGGCAAACAAATCAGCTAGAAAGCCTGCTTGTTGCCACATGCCCTGGCTTTCCATCGAGATAAGTGTAATGCCATTCTTTGCTGTAATCGCTTTAACCATGCCCCAACGATTATCAAAATGATGGATTTGAGTTCCTGGTAACTCTGAATCAATGGTTGAACGGATAAAGATGGGGATGTTAGATAGCTGCGCCGGACGAATAGCTCTTGGATGCAACACCTTAGCGCCAGCAGAAGCCATCTCCTGCGCTTCATCGTAATTAAGGTGATTTAGCAAGCGCGCGTTAGGAACCTGGTTTGGATTTGCAGTGAAAATACCGGGTACATCCGTCCAAATTTCAAGCCTGCTCGCAGCCAGCTTTGCTGCAAAATAAGCAGCAGATGTATCAGAGCCACCCCGTCCCAGCAAGACTGTATCTTGTTCATCATTACTGGCAATGAAGCCTTGTGTGATAACGACTGGAGAATCTTGAGTAGCATTAATTAAGTTTTGATCAAGGTCGCATACACAGCCTGCAGACAGGTAGTCGCTCTGGCTTTGTGGGTTGGCGTATAAATAGCTTCTGGCATCCAACCATAACGGTTTATCATCAAGCACTTTTGACAAATACTCTGCACCAATCTTAGTAGCCCACAGCTCCCCCTGGGCCATAACCAAAGCACGCGTGCGATCGCTCACCTCACCCAGCAAGTTGATGCCATCCAACAACCGCTTTAAATACAAATACTCATCCGCTAGCAGGTTATCCGCTATTGCCAAGGAATCAATGAGTTGATCATGAAGTGTTACCACCTCCTGATAACCCTCCGCATAATCACCATCAATAGCCTGTACAATCAATTGCTCAAGATGATTGGATACCGTGCTAACGGCCGAATGAACAACAAACACCTTGATGCCTTTAGCACGTTTTCGTTTGACAATTTTGGCAATGGTATCCCAGTTATTGCGTGAAGATACGCTGGTACCACCGAATTTCAAAACGTGCGCAGTGTTAGTTGTTGTCATCGCCAATCTCCAAATCTGTTATGCGAATATCGTGTTAATAAAATCTTGAGCCATAAAAAAACCCGCAGAGGATGTCCTGTGCGGGCTTTGAAATAGAAAACAAATTAACTTTTCTTTCACCCACAATCATAAAGGACACGTTTTTTAAGTGCCTTCTTAGTCTGTTTCTTGAAAGAAAAAGTCATATTCATAATGCGAAATATAAGTGATTTAACGGATAAGTCAAATAATTACTGGTTATTTATTTTGCTTGTCTGCTCTTTTGTTGCGAAAGAATCGTTTTAATTGCTCGCTACACTCTTCCTGTAATAAGCCTGATTCAACAACACATTGATGGTTAAAGCTTGGATTCCGCAAAATATTCAGTACGGAACCAGCAGCACCCGTACGTGGATCGGTTGTTGCAAAAACCACTCTCGACACTCTTGCATGAACCATTGCCATGGCGCACATTGCGCAGGGTTCAAGAGTCACATATAGCGTTGTATCCACCAGACGATAATTATCAAGCTCTTGTCCAGCCGCCCTTATGGCAATCATTTCAGCATGAGCCGTAGGGTCATGGTTAAGAATGGGCTGATTAAAGCCTTCGGCTATCACTGCTCCCTCTTTTGCCAACACGGCACCCACAGGCACCTCGCCCTTCTCTTCGGCGATAGCCGCCAATTCAAAAGCTCGTTGCATGCAATGATGATCAAATTCAGTAAAGTCAGCCATGAGAATCGAGTGTCAGTTATTTTGATGGGTTACGCTTTATAAGCTAACCCATCCTATAAGAACAGATATATGAAACCAATTCTTGATTATAAATCTAAGATTTTTGATGTTAGGCGCACTGCCCAATCATACTGTTAAAACCAACAAATCAATTAGCGAGAAGAAATATTGGATTTTTCTGCTTCTGCAAGGCGTAAGTTCGCGCAAAGAGGGAGTGGACATAGAGTCCATGACCGATTGAGCAAACTTACAACACAGCAGAAGCAGATAAAGACTTATATATTCCGCCAATTCTGTAGACGCAGGATTTTTGCGATCTCTACGCGGCAAAAACAGATTTTAGCGCGGAATGGACACCTAGTCCCTGAGCACTAAATCTAGCCCATCTATCCAAACATTAAAATCACGTCCTAATTAGCGAGAAGAAATATTGGATTTTTTTGCTTCTGCAAGGCGTAAGTTTGCGCAAAGAGGGAGTGGACATAGAGTCCATGACCGATTGAGCAAACTTACAACACAGCAGAAGCAGAAAAAGACTTATTTATTCCGCCAATTCTGTAGACGTAGGATTTTTGCGATCTCTACGCGGCAAAAACAGATTTTAGCGCGGAATGGACACCTAGTCCCTGAGCACTAAAATCTGTTTTTAACAAAGTAGAATCACAAAAAGACCAGTCTACTCCCATTCAATAGTGGCTGGGGGCTTACTTGAAATGTCATAAGTAACCCTCGATATCCCATCCACCTCATTAATAATACGACCGGAAACATGCTCCAGAAATTCGTACGGCAAATGTGCCCAACGTGCTGTCATGAAATCTATGGTTTCAACGGCACGAAGCGCTACCACGTAATCATATTTTCTGCCGTCTCCCATAACCCCTACGGAACGCACTGGCAGGAACACGGTAAATGCCTGGCTGGTTTTGTTGTAGAGGTCATGCTTATACAATTCTTCGATGAAGATTGCATCGGCACGACGAAGCAGATCAGCATACTCTTTTTTCACTTCGCCAAGAATTCGAACTCCAAGGCCAGGGCCTGGGAATGGGTGACGATAAAGCATGTCGTATGGCAGGCCTAGTTCTAACCCAATCTTACGTACTTCATCTTTAAAAAGTTCGCGCAATGGTTCGACTAACTTTAAATTCATTTTTTCAGGCAGGCCACCAACGTTGTGGTGTGATTTAATAACATGTGCCTTGCCAGTTTTTGCGCCCGCTGACTCAATCACATCTGGGTAGATAGTTCCTTGTGCTAACCACTGTGCATTAGTTAATTTTTTAGACTCTTCATCAAAAATATCAATAAAGACTTTACCGATCATTTTTCGTTTTGTTTCAGGTTCGTCTATACCTTTTAACTCACCTAAAAAACGATCCTCGGCATCAATGCGAATGATATTCAAGCCAAAGTTATCACCAAACATGGCCATGACTTGATCGGCTTCATTTAATCGCAACAAACCATTGTCTACAAAAACACAGGTTAACTGTTTGCCGATGGCGCGGTGCAACAACATGGCAGTTACGGATGAATCAACACCACCCGATAAGCCTAGAACAACTTCGTCGTCACCAACTTGTTCTTTAATTTGCTCAATAGCGTCATCAATAATGTTTTCTGCAGTCCACAATTTTTCACAACCACAAATATCATCAACGAAGCGCTCAAGAATACGACCACCTTGCTTAGTGTGGGTTACTTCAGCATGGAATTGAATGCCATAGAAAGGTTTGTCTTTATGCGCGATCGCAGCGATTGGTGCGTTATCACTTGAAGCGATAACCACAAAATCCTCTGGTACCGAAAGCACTTTGTCGCCATGACTCATCCAAACGTCGAGCACCGGATGCCCTTCTGCATTGAAGCGGTCTTCAATACCCTCAAATAAAGCACTGTGACTTTTAGTGAAAACTTCTGCGTAGCCAAACTCACGTTTTTCCGAACCACCAACACGGCCACCAAACTGATCTGCCATGGTTTGCATGCCATAGCAAATACCCAACACAGGCACACCTTGCTCAAAGACACACTGCGGTGCACGAGGGGTATTTTCTCCAGCTACTGACTCTGGACCACCTGATAAGATAATTCCTTTAGGATTAAACTCACGAATGAATTCCTCTTCAACATCGAATGGTACTAACTCACAATAGACGCCAATCTCACGCACGCGACGGGCGATTAACTGAGTGTATTGTGAACCAAAATCCAAAATAAGAATTCGATGTTCATGAATATTTTCTTGCATTGTCATTACCTTTAATCAAGTTAGGTATAAATAAACACATTAATAAACAAATCAAAAAGCCGCAGACTGATTCTGCGGCTTTAAATCTATCCGTCTGCTTTTATTACGGAACAAAGCTGAGTGCTCTCTTATCGACTTGCTCTCAGCTTAATGACGATTATTTCACGCGATAGTTTGGCGCTTCTTTTGTAATAGCAACATCGTGCACATGACTCTCGTTCATGCCAGCATTAGTTACCCGTACAAACTCCGCCTTGTTCTGCATTTCTTCAATGGTTGAACAACCGGTTAAGCCCATACTTGAACGTAAGCCACCCATCATCTGATGAATAATCTGAGTCATTGAACCTTTATAAGGAACACGACCTTCGATACCTTCTGGAACCAATTTATCAGCAGCGTTTGAGCTCTGGAAATAACGGTCACTTGAGCCCTGCTTTTGCGACATGGCGCCTAATGAGCCCATACCACGATAAGACTTGTATGAACGCCCCTGGAATAACTCAACTTCGCCCGGAGCTTCTTCAGTTCCGGCAAGCATTGAACCAACCATAACGCTATAAGCGCCAGCGGCTATAGCTTTACAAATATCGCCGGAGAAGCGAATTCCACCATCGGCAATGAATGGGATACCAGAACCTTTAAGCTCTTTTGCAACGCTGGATACCGCTGAGATTTGTGGAACGCCAACACCGGTTACGATACGCGTTGTACAGATTGAGCCTGGGCCAATCCCTACTTTGACACCATCCGCCCCAGCATCAACCAAAGCGCGAGCACCTGCAGCAGTAGCAACATTACCACCCATCACTTGTTTGTCTGGGTAGTTTTGTTTAATCCACTTGATACGGTCTAATACACCTTGCGAATGACCATGCGATGTATCCACTAAAATAATGTCGACCCCAGCGGCAACAATCGCAGCAACGCGATCCGGCGTTTCAGTACCAGTTCCAACCGCGGCGCCCACTCGCAAGTGGCCATAGCGATCTTTACAGGCGTTAGGCTTAGTCTCAGCATTGTTAATGTCTTTAACTGTGATCAGGCCTTTCAATTCAAAGTTATCGTTTACCACTAACAACTTTTCAATTCGAAATTCATGCAGCTTGTCGTAAATTTCTTCTTGGCTAGCTTCTTCTTTAACAGTCACTAAACGCTCTTTGGGCGTCATGACTTTCGATACAGGCTTATCAAGATTGGTTTCAAATCGAATATCGCGGTTCGTCACAATACCAACTAATTGATTGCCATCAACTACCGGCATACCTGAAATACCATGCTCACGAGTCATTTGTTTAACTTGGCCGATGGTGATATCTGGAGTGATAGTAATTGGATCGCTGACAATTCCGCTCTCGAATTTTTTAACGCGACGAACATGCTCGGCTTGTTGCTCTATAGTCATGTTCTTGTGAATAAAGCCCATACCGCCTTCCTGCGCCAACGCAATAGCTAAACGCGATTCAGTGACCGTGTCCATTGCAGCAGAAACAAGGGGGATGTTGAGGGTATACTCGCTGGTAATCTTAGTGCGCAGGTCTGCGTCAGCAGGCAAAATGTTGGAGTGTGCCGGCACTAATAAAACGTCGTCAAAGGTAAGAGCTTCCTCTATAATGCGCATATTGTGTTCCACGTATTATTCCGCCAATGCGGAAGGCACTGGCTTGATGAAGCGCGTTATTATAACGCTTTAGCCATTGCAAGGTAAATAACTATTTAATTCGATTTATCTATGATTAAACCCATTCTTGAGCCACAAAAAACAGGCGAAACCCGCAAAATTTACTCTGTGAGCGAATTGGCGTTCAAAGTTCGTAAACAACTAGAGGATGTGATTGGCCAAGTATGGATTACCGGAGAAATATCAAACCTTGCCCTTCCGGCCTCTGGACACTGGTACTTCACGCTTAAAGATAATGGCGCTCAGCTTCGCTGTGCCATTTTCAAGAACCGTAACCGCAGTGCCCGCTTTACACCAGAAGATGGTCAGCAGGTTTTGCTACGAGCCAAGCTGAGCTTATACGAACCGCGTGGCGATATTCAGCTAATCGGTGAATATATTGAGCCAGCAGGCGAAGGGGCACTGCAAATTGCTTTCAATCGCCTCAAAGAAAAACTGCAGGCTGAAGGATTGTTTGCCCCAGAACTTAAACGTCCTATTCCAAAGCATCCTAAAAAGATTGGTATCATCACCTCCCCCAGCGGCGCGGCTATCCGAGACGTCTTAAGCGTACTCAAGCGCCGCATGCCACAAATTCCTGTGATTATTTATCCGAGTCAGGTTCAAGGTGAAAAAGCTGCAAAAAGTCTTATAGAGCAATTGGAGATCGCTAACCAGCATGACCAGTGTGATGTGCTGCTAGTAACACGTGGTGGCGGCTCATTGGAAGACATGTGGTGCTTTAATGATGAAACTCTGGCTCGAAAAATCCGCGACAGTCGTATACCGGTCGTTTCTGCAGTTGGTCATGAGGTTGATACCTCAATCAGCGACTGGGTCGCCGACTTAAGAGCGCCGACACCTTCTGCCGCAGCAGAGTTGCTGGTTCCTGACCAAAGCGAGCTTCTACATAAGCTGGTGCAGCTTGAACGCCGCTTATCAGGCGAGTTTGAACATCAACTACAGGTCGCTCAATCCAAGCTTGATACGCTAATTGCTCGCATTATTCATCCAAAGCAACAACTCAACAGCTATAAAGTTGAGTTGCAGTCACTCAACAAAAGCTTATTAGGCGCGCAAAAATATTTGTTACAGAGCAAACAAGCTGAATATAAAGACTTGAATTCTCGGCTACGTAGCTACAACCCTAAGCTGCAACTTAGCCAGGCTAAAACCTCATTACAGCAGACTAATAAAAGCTTAGTGCAATCATGGAAGTATCTACTGAAACAGAAACAACAGATGTTGGCGCTAAAGGCACAAAAGCTGAATAATATCAGTCCATTAGCAACACTTGAGCGTGGTTATACTATTACAGAGGATGAAGTGGGTAAGGCTATAGTGTCAGTAAAACAGGCAAAAAAGTGTAAAACCATCACAACAAAATTCAAAGATGGTAAGGTCATTAGCCAAATACTAAAATCTCAAAAGGATATGTGATGTATAAAATCTTAGTAAGTTTAATATTTATATTTATAATATCTTCTTGTGTATCAGCAAGCTCTGAACCGCAATATTACACCAAGCTGTATGATGGAAATTACTTAGATCGAGTTCAAGTTTCCTACTTTCAAGTTAATAAATCTAATACATTGCCGAAACGGAAGGTGTACTTGGTTTCATTCAACAACAAAGAAATACTTGATGACACAGTAACATTTGAGATATTACCAGGTAGTCACGAAATCGACTATTACTGCATCGGCAAAGACGGGGAAAAATATCACGGCAACCAAACCATCACCACAAAACCAAACTACTTTTATGAATTAACCGCCAGAAGTAATGGAGAAGGTGGATGCTTTCATCTTTTTCAGATGTACGGAAAAGTTGTTACTTACGATGATAAAAGCCAGGGAATACCAGCTAATCATCCCAAAGGAGAACCATTACCCTCAAGTACATCGTTCCACTCAATTTTTGAGCAATATGAAAAAGATTACCCCAATCAAATATGGCCGGAAGTAAGAAGCGGGATGTACAATTTTCTAGTCCAAAATTACTCTTGCCAAAATTATAAAATCACCTCTGTGAATACAACTGGCAGTGGTAGGGTTTGGCAAAAAGAACAAGCCTCCAAGTTAACTATTACTGGAAATTTGGGAGAGCAATGGGAAATAGTAGCTTGCGGAAAGAAACACCAACTTCAGATTCTATTCGAAAGCCCTGGAAATGCCGGTAAATATATTTCTATATATAAACTTTAACGGCTCTACTTCTTACTAAACTTTTTAATTGCGCGCTTACGCTTTAGGCGTTGACGGCGTGTGATTTCGTTTTTCTTACCTTTAAACGGATTATCACCCTCTTTCAGCTCTAATCGAATCGGGGTGCCGATCAGTTTCAATTTGTCACGGAAAAAGTTGATCAAGAAACGTTTATAGCTTTCAGGAAGTTTACTGCACTGATTACCGTGAATCACAATCAAAGGTGGGTTATGGCCACCCGGATGTGCGTAGCGTAATTTAACGCGACGACCACGAACAGTAGGAGGTTGATGCTTTTCGCTGGCTTCTTCAAGCAAGCGCGTCAATTTCGAAGCACTCATTTCCACTTGAGCACTGGCCCAAGCTTCGTCTACAGACTCCCAAAGATGTCCAACGTTTGAGCCATGTAACGCAGAAATAAAGTGAATTCGTGCAAAATCAATAAATCCTAAGCGGCGATCAATTTCATGTTTGACGTTATCGCGTTGCTCTTCGGTCATGCCATCCCATTTATTGATCGCAATGACCATTGAGCGGCCTGAGTCGATAATATAACTAATCAGGCTTAAATCCTGATCAGTAATCGGCTCACGCGCATCCATCACCATTATTGATACGTTTGAGTCATCAATCGCCTGCAAGGTTTTTAGGACTGAAAATTTTTCGACGGTTTCTTTAACTTTGCCACGACGCCTGACTCCAGCCGTATCGATCAGGGTGTACTTTTTTTCACGCCGCTCCATTTCAATATAGATACTGTCGCGAGTTGTACCGGGCAAGTCATAAACCACGACACGTTCTTCACCCAAAAAGCGGTTAACCAAAGTAGATTTACCCACATTCGGACGACCAACAATAGCTAGCTTGATTCCCTGGGCTTTTTCATAGCCAACCAGCTCCTCTTCATCACTAGACTCCAGATGAAGCTCATCAAAAATCGTATCGACTAATGTGTTAACACCTCGACCATGAGCGGCTGCTAGGGGCAGTACGGTTTGATAACCAAGGCTGTAATAATCTGACAGGGCTGCCTCGGCATGAATACCATCTACTTTATTGACCAGTACGATGATAGGCTTGTTCTGACGCCTTAAATGGTCAGCAACAAACTCATCGGCGGCTGTCATACCGGTTCTGGCATCAACTAGAAACAGAACAATATTGGCTTCGTTGATAGCCTGCAATGACTGACCAGCCATCAAGCCATCAATACCCTCTTCATCGCCAGCGATACCTCCGGTATCAACGACAATAAACTTTTGTCCTTTTAAGGTGGCTTGCCCATATTGACGGTCACGAGTTAGACCAGGCAGGTTAGCTACCAGTGCATCGCGCGATTTTGTTAATCGATTAAATAATGTTGACTTACCAACGTTGGGGCGACCAACGAGAGCGATTACTGGTAGCATGAATGTTACTCTTCAGAAGCTGTTGCCAGCGGGTTACTCAAAGAATAGAGATAACCATAGCGGCTTGTTGCGATGATTTTATCCTCGGTCACTATCGGTGTATGAGCCACGCCATACCGATCTAAGTGTGTCCTAGCAACAAATTCACCAGTGCTTTTATCTAACCAATGCAAGTAACCCTCAAAGTCACCCACGATAATATAGTCTTCGTTGTCTGCCGCCCCGGTTAACTTACGGTAGAGCAGCCCTTCCTGAGTCCAGACCTCTTCACCGGTAAGACGGTCAAGAGCAATAACTGTACCGCTGGTATCGACCATATAAACGCGTGTCGCATCCACTAAAAGCTCTTGCGTCACTGAAGCTTCTTTGCGCCATAAAAAACGACCATTGGTTAAATCCAAAGCGATGGCAAATCCATTAAAGCCGGCAGTGTATAAATAATTAGAATAAACTACTGGAGTAGAGTCGACATCAACGATTCTTGAAATCTCAGAGCCGCCACGCGGAGCTGATATCCTCTGCTCCCAAAGCATATCGCCTGATCGCAAATTAAAGGCAGCCATTTTACCGTTGGCAAAACCAGTTATAACAACACCGCTGGTAGCTACGGGGGCCGATGTACCGCGTAATGTCAGGTTGGGAATAATTCGATCATAGAACCATTCCTGCTTTTGAGTGGCCAGCGAATAGGCAAAGATACGACCATCAGGCGTGCGTACAACGAGTCGGCCATCGCTGATAGCTGGCTTTGCTAAAACCTCAGTTGTAACGTTAACATGCCATAACTTCTTACCGTCTTTAACATCCAACACGTGAACCTGAGCATTTTTTGTACCGATGGCAACCAAACCCGCATTAGCGGTAACACCACCAGAAAGCGGCTGGTTTAACTGATTTTCCCATAGCACCTCTCCGCTTTTAATATCAAAAGCTGTGACCAGACCTTTTACATCAGCAGTGATGATTTTATCTTCCCACAAAGCTGGGGATAGACTGTTGAACTTACTCCCATCACCATCTCCAATAACTTCAACCCACTGTGATTCAACAGAAAATTTCTCGTCAATATCATCCAGTTCTTTCGGCGGGTTGACCACTTCATCGGAGCAAGCAGCTAAGAAGCTTAGCGCAATCAATAAAGCGAATAATCGTTGTGTCCAACCAGAAATCATAAACATATCCCGTTATAAGTATCTATTATTTATCAATGCCAAACTCGCTTAAACGCATCTGAAGTAACGGGTTAACCGCCCCATCTCCTGCATCACGAGCTTCAATTAAGACACTTTTTGCTTCTTCTGTTTTATCCTGTGCAATTAAAGCTTCAGCTTTAATCAATAATGCATTTGCACGGTAGGCTTGTTCATCAATAGTCTCAGCCGTCGCTATGGCATCACCATATTGTTCAAGTTGCAACTGCACACGGGCTAAACGCAACTGGGCGATAGACTCAAAAGTGTCGTTAGATTGGTCAACAACCCACTTCAATTGTTCCGCAGCTTCAGCAAATTTATCATCATTAACCAACTGCTCAGCAAATGTCAGTACTGCAAGCGAGGCATAACTTGATGCTGAATGCTCAGTTTTCACCCCTTCAACTTTATCAGCCAAGGCAGCTGAATCAGCGGTTTCAGACAAAGATAAGACTTCAGAATAAGCCATTGAGGCCATTCCGCCTTGCTTTTCTTGGTACTCCTGATAGTAATTCCAACCGAACAAAGCACCAAAACCAATCACGGCCCCTAAAATAATGGCAGCACCGTTTTCCTTCCAAAACTGTTTTATCGCTTCGACCTGTTGTTCTTCTGTTTCGTAAGCCACTACCGGCCTCCTCAATAATCGATTTAATTTGTAATAACTCTTTTTACCAAAGATCTTTTATACCCAGCACTTTTAACTAGACCAAGTACTGATCAAGCAACTGGCAAATATCGCGCTGCGATACCACCACCTGCTCTTTATGTTCTCTTAAGTATTTAACCCCAACCGTGCCATCCTGTACTTCCTGCTCGCCGATGACTAGCGCAATTTTAGCACCGCTTTTATCTGCCCGCTTAAACTGCTTTTTGAAATTTCCCGCACCACAGTTCATTCGAGTCCGAATGTTTGGCCATAGCTCGCGTAACTGCTCTGCCAATTGCATAGCGCTCAACTCGGCATGGTCGCCTAAAGCAACCAGATACACATCAGCAATGGTGACTTCTTCAGCCGCCATCTCTTGAATGAGAGCGACAATACGTTCTAACCCCATGGCAAAGCCACTGGCTGGTGTAGCATGACCGCCTAATTGTTCCGTCAAGCCGTCATAACGGCCACCGGCACAAATCGTACCTTGCGCGCCTAACTTGTCGGTCACCCACTCAAAAACTGTACGGTTGTAGTAGTCTAAACCACGAACCAAATTAGTATTAACGCGATACGGAATATTGTTAGTATCCAAAATCTGGCAAAGACGCTTAAAGTGCTGCTTTGACTCTTCATCTAAATGGTCACTCAGCTTTGGCGCATCTTTAACCAGTTTTTGCACTTCCGGATTTTTACTGTCAAGAATTCGCAAAGGATTTGTTTCCAGGCGACGTTGACTGTCTTCATCCAGCTGGTCTTTAATAGGCTGTAAATACGCAACCAATTTATCCCGATACTCAGTCCGAGCTTCATTTGAGCCTAACGAGTTAATTTCAAGATGGACAGTGTCATGAATACCAATCTTTTTCCATAGCCGAGCGGTCATTAAAATCAGTTCTGCATCCACATCAGGCGTGCCGACGCCAAAAGTTTCCACACCTAATTGATGAAACTGGCGATAACGGCCCTTTTGCGGTCTTTCATGGCGAAACATTGGCCCCATGTACCATAGGCGCTGCTCTTGGTTATAAAGCAAACCGTGCTCAACCCCTGCTCGCACACAGCTGGCCGTGCCCTCTGGACGCAAGGTTAAACTATCGCCATTGCGGTCTTCAAAGGTATACATCTCTTTTTCAACAATATCAGTCACTTCACCAATAGAGCGCTTGAAAAGTTGAGTCTTTTCAACAATTGGCATACGAATTTCAGTATAGCCATAAGAGGCCATCAGCTCTCTCAAAACCGACTCTAATTTTTGCCAATGTGGTGTCGAATCCGGCAAGATATCATTCATGCCACGGATTGCTTGTATTTTTTCCGCCAAAACTAACCTTGTTCCGTCGATTGTTTAATTGAATTGAAAGTGCGAGATTATAGCGAATTTGGCGAAAAACAGTAGCTTTTTCCGCCAAAACTCATCTTTGAGTCTGTTTCGCTTTGCTGATGATCGGACTATCTGACCTGAGTGACAGGAACCTGCTCAGCTCCTTTGGTGATTTCTTGCGTTTTCTCACGCTTCTCAGCTAACTTGCGTCGAATTTGTGCTTCGAGCTCATCAACCAAATCTTCATTAGCGACCTTATGGCTCTTCTCACCATTCTCGTACAACATGCTTTTTTTGAAGCCGCCGGTCAGACCAATCGAAACTTCTTTAGCTTCGCCAGGACCATTGACCACGCAGCCAATCACAGCCACATCAATGTGCTCATTGACATCTTCCAGGCGCTGCTCAAGCTCATTAACCGTTTTAATCACATCAAATTGCTGACGTGAACAAGATGGACAGGCAATTAAGTTGATACCACGCTGACGCAAGCCTAGGCTTTTCAGGATATCGTAACCAACTTTAACTTCCTGAACAGGGTCAGCTGCTAAGGAGACACGTATAGTATCGCCAATCCCTTCTGCCAGTAACATTCCCAAGCCTACTGCTGACTTTACAGCACCCGTGCGAAAACTACCGGCCTCGGTAATTCCCAGGTGAAGTGGATTATCAATTTCTTTCGCTAAAATACGATAAGCGGTAACCGTCATGAAAACATCCGATGCTTTCAGGCTAATTTTATAATCCTTAAAATTATGGCGCTCCAGCATCTCAATATGACGATACGCCGACTCTACCAGAGCTTCTGGCGTAGGCTCTCCATACTTTTCCTGCAGATCTTTCTCAAGAGAACCAGCGTTGACACCAATACGAATCGGAATATTACGCGCTCTAGCCGCCTCAACAACTGCTTTAACCCGCTCTTCTGAGCCAATGTTGCCAGGGTTAATTCTTAAGCAGTCGACGCCATACTCAGCTACCTTCAAAGCAATTCGATAATCAAAATGAATATCGGCGACTAAAGGCACTGGAGACTGTTGTTTAATAAGTTTAAAAGCTTCGGCAGCTTTCATAGTGGGCACAGAAACACGAACAATATCAGCACCGGTATCTGCCAGAGCACGAATCTGAGCAACAGTCGCGTCTACATCACAGGTTTCTGTATTGGTCATGCTTTGTACCGCAATAGGCGCATCACCGCCCACTGGCACATTACCCACCATAATCTGACGCGATTTGCGTCGGCTAATCCAAGATTGACCGTTCATAATACTTTATACATAGGTTATTGAGTCTATTGGCAAAATACTGAGTATCAGTCGCCAAGAGTTAATCGAGCTGCCCGAGTATCAGGATAACTCGACAAATCAATAGGTTCATTTTGATAGGATAATTGTACAGCAGATGGCTTGCCAAGTGTTAGCTGAATAGGAGTTGGACCCGATAAACTCATTGAAGTCCCGCCCTTTTTTATACCTAACGCCAACACCTTGCCATTGGCATCTGTGATTCTTACCCAGCAATCATCAGAAAAAACCAAGACAAGCTCACCACTTGCTCCAGCCGCGTTAGTAGCCGTCTCTGCTGCCGCATTTGCTGGTGCAGCCTCTTCAACCTCCAATGATTCCGATAAAAGCTCACTATCGTCTAAAGCTGGCGTAGATTGCTCCTGCGGAGGGGTATCAGTAGATAATTCAGTAGATTCTTCAATTGCTATCTGAGCCACTTCTTCACTTTGCCCCATAGGCAGAATAGTCTCTTCTTCAGATGAGGCTGTTATAGAGGAAGTAAATTGTTGCCAGACCTTCTTTTCAACCAACAGGTAATAAATACTAAAGGCCAACACCAGAACGATAAGAGTGGTTACTACTTTGACCATCCAATTACCTGATGTTAAAGGCTTTTCCAACTCAATGGTAGCTAAGGAATGCTCAGGACTGGTGAATAAATTACTGCGCTTACAATAGTTATCGAAGTTTTCAACGATATCGTCATCGTCCACATTTAATAATTCGGCATAATTTCTTAAGTAGCCCCTGTAAAAGGTGACAGGGAGATCTGGTGAGTAATCATCGCTTTCGATCGAAATTATTGTTTGACGTGTCAACTTCAACTTCTGAGACACATCGTCAATAGAGATACCGGCCCTCTCTCTAGCCTGCTTTAACAAGCTGCCTGGGCTGAATTGGATATCGTTTTCTGGAGTTTGATCAGTTTCTGACATTAATTATCTTAGAGTAATGTATTCTTGAGCCTCATCAGATGTCGGATAAAGCTTCATTAGTTTCTCTCCATATCCTCGCATATTACTACGTGCCTGTAGTTTTTTTGCTATTTTATAACCCAGCAATAAAGACTTAGCAGTCGGTTTTGCTTTCGCCTCAAACCGAAACATATAAGCCTCGGCTAAACGATACTCACCTATTTCATAATTAACTTCAGCCATACCATATAAAGAGCGCGCTAAAGCGGGGTTAAACGATATAGCTTTCTCGAAATACTGTTTTGCAAGTTCATACTTCTCTGCTCTTATCGCGCAGAAGCCAGCATTTTCGTAAGCCCCTCCAACGGCAGTATAGTTCGGTTGCTCAACTGCTTTTAGGAAATAGCGAATGCCAGCATCGTACTCTTTGCGAGAATCACATAAAAAGACACCGTAAGCATTGAGATAGTCCGCATTTCTGGGAGATTCTTTGATGGCTCTTTTATAATAGTCTTCGGCTGTATCGTATTCATATACCGTTTGATAGTAGTAAGCCAGACCATAAAGTACATCAGGCATATCCGGATCGTGCTCATAAGCTTTAAGTAAGTTTTGTTTAGCCCATTCCATATGGCCAGCTTGAAGGTACTGTAAGCCTAAAGATAATCGTTTAGCGGCTGCTTCTTTTGGTTCATATTTCGTTCTTTGGACAGCGCCGTCTTTTGCTGCTGACTGGGTAGATTCTGTAGTCGTGGTTTGACACCCAACCAATGTTAGCGTTGAAAATACCAGAAACCACTTGGCATACTTTATCATTGCTTACTTCCTATCAATTTTTTATCACTATTTATTGTAGAGTTTTCACATAACGTTTAATGTCAAAACATATTATCTTAATAAATCAGCTAGTTGGACATAAATCAGGGCACTTTAGTTCACAATCATGGAGTAATTAAAGTGCCACGTTTTCAACTACAATGTCTTTCTTATACTCCTGACGACGCTCTTGACGTTTAGTCTTGTCATTAATCTTACCGGCAAGCTGCCCACAAGCGGCATCAATATCGTCACCTCGAGTGCGCCTGGTTACCACAACATAACCTTTCTTAATCAAATAATCACTAAATAAATCAATCGCTTCCTGAGTAGATGTCTGGTAACCCGACTGCGGGAAAGGGTTAAATGGAATCAGGTTGATTTTGCAGGGGGTATTCTTCAAAAGCTCTGCCAGTTCTTTTGCATGCTGCAAGGTGTCATTCACATCTTTGAGCATGACATATTCTATGGTCGCCTTACGAGCGGCATTAGAACGATCCAGATAACGATGTACACTGGCCATTAATTCTTTAATGGGATATTTCTTATTGATAGGCACTAACACATCACGCAAAGCATCGTTTGGAGCATGTAGCGAAATAGCTAGTGCAACATCCACTTGATCAATCAAACGATCCAATTGCGGTACCATCCCTGAAGTACTTAAGGTCACACGACGCTTTGATAGGCCATAAGCCAGATCATCCATCATAAGCTGCATGGATTTAACGACCGGATCAAAGTTTGCCAAAGGCTCGCCCATACCCATCATTACAACATTTGTGACTACTCGCTCATCACTTTTATGCTTGCCATGCAGATAGCGGGCTGCCAGCCAGACCTGGCCGATGATTTCAGCAGTTGTCAGGTTTCGGTTAAAGCCTTGGTAGCCGGTAGAGCAGAAAGTACACTCTAACGCACAGCCCACTTGGGAAGAGACACACAAGGTACCGCGATGACGTTCGGGAATAAAAACCATTTCCACAGCCTGACCGCCCGGGATTTTCAAAGCCCATTTCACAGTACCGTCTTTGGATTCTTGAACGCTGAGCACTTCAGGACCTTTAATTTCAGCAATGTCTTTCAAGCGCTCACGGCACACTTTGCTGATATTGGTCATTTCGTCGAAGTCTTCAACACCGAATTGATGAACCCACTTCATAACCTGCTGGGCACGGAATGGCTTTTCACCAAGTTCAACGAAGAACTCGACCATCTCATCGCGCGTCAGGTTGAGTAGATTAGTTTTTTCATTACTCATTACAGGACACCTTTACACGATTAATAGCTATATAAAGAGGATAGCTACAATCAAATTTTGTACATTTTATGCGCAATTGCTACGAATAGCAAAAGCACCCTCATAAACAAAAAATCACTTATTAAAAAAGGGATGAATGAATCATCCCTTTTTATATTCGTCTTAGTCATTTCTTTGTCGTTGAGCATGAAAATCAATCAGGCAACAAAGAAATTGAACAAAACAACCGTTTTTAACGAGTGCGAGGGCAAATCTCATCCGCACTAAAGAAATAACCGATCTCACGCTCAGCAGACTCAGGGCTATCAGAACCGTGAGCAGCATTTTCGTCTACAGAAACAGCGTAGTCCGCACGGATTGTACCGCGAAGCGCTTCAGCTGGGTTGGTAGCACCCATGATTTCACGGTTTGCTTTAATTGCGTTTTCGCCTTCTAGGACTTGTACCATTACTGGACCAGAAGTCATGAAGTCAACCAATGCACCGAAGAAAGGACGCTCTTTGTGTTCTGCGTAGAAGCCTTCGGCTTTTTCACGAGAAAGGTGGATCATTTTTGCTGCAACGATGCGAAGACCAGCGCGCTCGAAACGGCTGTAGATTTCGCCAATAACATTTTTTGCAACTGCGTCAGGTTTTACGATAGAAAAAGTACGTTCGATAGCCATTTCGGACTCCATCAAAATTCAGTCAAATGCTTCCTCAGCTATAAGTCAGCATCACATTAAGGATTCAAGATAAAAGGATAAGGGGCTAGTACTCGGTCATTTAACCTCGGACTAACCCCTTAAAATCGCGCGCATTATACTGAATGTCTATTATTTGGGCAATGCGCCCGGGTTGATTTAACTGGCTTTTGAGTCTAATAGTGACTCATCTTACTATCGAGACTCAATTGGCCCTCAGCCTCAAAGGGAATGAGCTGGAACAACTCGCCGGAGGCTTTGGTGGATGTTTTAACTTCAATTTTTAGCCTGTAAGAGCCAATATCCAGTTTATTACCAGACATATCCTTAAGTTCCAGGCTGTCGCCAAAGCGCTTATTTTGACCCGGTTCAAGAATGATAGTCTGGAAGGCTTGAGTGAACATACGGCCGTTTGACCACTGGTTAACGAGCTGATCGTTACTATCGTACAGGTAAATATCAAACAGCTGGCCGCTATTAAAAGTCAGCTCAATTGGCTCGGAAGTCTGATTGCTTAGAGTTATGTAAGCCTCGACTCTATCAGTTTCGTTGAGCATTATGGGTTCAGCAGGAAAGTTTGCTGAAACCTCAATGCCTTCATATGCAGGATAATTCATGCCAGCCAGCTTAGCATACTCAAGTTCATAATCCACCACATCGGCAATCGTTTGCTCAGTCCACTTAATAAGTCCGACATCATGTGAAAACCAGGCTGATATAAGACCTGCGTCGTTGCAATAACCATTGAAGTCTACGCGCACTACTGAATCAAAAGTTGCAGCCAAAGTGGTTATCGACTGACTTTTTGCAGCGATAGTTGCCGACTGGGTGCATGTATCGAGATCAACACTATAGTTTGTGCCAATACCGTCATTAAAGTTGATCAGTTTAACTGGATTGCCATGTTGCGACAGGGTTGAAATGGAGTTTGCTGAAGTTTTAAGCCACATCGCCTCCTTTCCGAGGTAGTTGCTGACTTGCTTCCATTGCGAACCGAAGCGATCCGACAGAGCAATTGTTTTACTTTGCTCATAATTTGAAGTGAATTCTTTATAGTCATTAAAGCTGTCCACTTCACTGGCTTTAGTGGCGCTAACGGCCATAATTGAAGTCGCGAACAATAAATTAATCATGTTGTTTTGTGTGTTCATAATATTACTCCTTTAACAATTGAATGGTGGGTAAAGACGATTCAATTGTGCGCAGAATAGGAACATGAACAAATGAATAAAACTAAGACTTCGAATCAGTTATTTTTATAATTATCAAATAGTTATTTGTTTTCAGGAAGTTGGCGATGCTTTTCATCAAGCTGTAAAACAATGAATAATTTGTGACAAACCAGATATGACTTAGGGTGTGAAACTGCGGTGAATTTTGCTTGAAAGATCTTTGTCGGTAATGTGACTGTCTGATGACAGCCACGGCAAGTGTATAGTTAAATGTAACGCGTTGGATCAGTAAAACCCTGGCTTTCAAATCCTTGCTTACGCAATCGGCAAGAGTCACAAACACCACAAGCTTTGCCATCATCAGTAGCCTTGTAGCAGGAAACGGTTTGGCTGTAATCGACACCGAGCTTCATGCCTTCAGCAATGATTTGAGCTTTGGTGAGATTGATAAGTGGTGCTTCGATGGTGAGCTTTTGCCCTTCAACGCCAGCTTTAGTGGCTAGATTAGCCATTGTTTCAAATGCTTTAATAAACTCAGGACGGCAATCAGGGTAGCCGGAATAGTCCACGGCATTGACGCCGATAAAAATATGATCAGCCTTCAGAACTTCAGCCCAGCCCAGGGCAATCGATAAAAATACGGTGTTGCGAGCAGGAACATAAGTGACAGGAATGCCCTCTTCCAACCCTTCAGTGGGTACATCAATGGAATGGTCTGTTAAAGCAGAGCCGCCAATTTGACTCATATCGAGATTAACAACGATATGCTCCTTGGCATCCATTGATAGAGCAACTTGTTTAGCAGCATTGAGTTCAGCCAGGCTGCGCTGACCATAATTAAAACTCATGGCATAGCAGTCATAGCCATGCGATTTAGCAATCGCTAAAGCTGTCGTTGAGTCTAAACCACCTGAAAGTAATACTACTGCTCGTTTGTTCATACTATTTATCAACTAATACTGGAATCTACATTTACGAAATATTGTTTCACGCTTTGAGTTTCGCCCCTCGGCGAGTTACTTTTACGGAATACATCCTGTATTCCGCTAAAGCCAGCGTCGTTTCACTCCGCTGTTCAAATTTGTTCCTGACAAATTTGTCTTGCTTTAAGTAACCACAAAATCGTCTGGAACGATTTTGAATAGCGGAGCTAGCCTGCAAGGTGAAGTACAGGGATGTACTTCATAAAAGAAGACCACCCCGTGATTGAGGTTTCGCTTTGCTCAACTACCTTCGTCTCCGCCAAGCCACTTAACGCAGGGTCTGCCCCCTTGGGTGCCGTAAAATACGTTCCTTCCGTGGCCCGAATTTTACTATTCAAAACTTCCTGTTTTGAATTGCTATGTCTTGGCTACTGCTCAGCTCAATCAAAAGGGGGTTTTTGGTGCCTGCCTGTGAGCCATAACAGAGTTTATCAAATTCATAAGCAGCTAAAACTAAAACTCATATCAATCTTACCCTGCTTTACACCTTAGGAACTCTTCTGCTTTACCATATTATCATTGGAAGGAGCGAAAATGCTCACTATGCGCGGCATTCAATCTGTATAAAGAAGGAGCTTACTGAAGATAAGTGACTGATTTATACAGATTGAATAACAAAGCAGATGAGTATTTTAGCCCTTCCAATTAGACGCCTGTGCGCTCACCCCAGATGACTTTATGCAACTGCACCTGCATTCTTACCTTTAATCGGTCTTTCAATATCCACTCAGCTAAGTCGGCATATTCAACCTGCCCATAGCTGGGTGAGAATAGGACTTCGCATTTGCTGGTTATGTCGTATTGCTCGACGGTCATTTTGCACCATTCGTAGTCTTTACGGCTACAGATGACGAATTTGACCTGGTCGGTTGGCTTTAGCAATGCAATATTTGAGTATAAATTACGTGCCATTTCTTGTGAGTCTGGGGTTTTCAGATCCATGACTATCATTACGCGTGAATCAACTGGGCTGAGATCATGCGCCCCACCAGTTTCCGTTGAAACTTTAAAGCCTTCATCACACAATAATTTAAAGAAGTCGAACACACGTTTTTGCGCTAATGGCTCACCACCAGTGATACAGACATGGTCACAGCCATATTGTTTGATTTGTGCCAGGATTTCTTCAAAGGTCATCCATTCTCCGCCACCAAAGGCATAGTCCGTATCGCAGTAGACACAGCGAAGGGGACAACCGGTCAGGCGAACAAATACCGTTGGCACGCCAACGGTGAGACTTTCGCCTTGTAGCGAATGGAAGATCTCGGTGATACGTAATTTACTCATAGAGTAAGCTCAAAACAGGGGCTCAAGGCGGAAATGATGAAAATATGCGCGGATTGTAGCAAAAGCTGCCTTTAAAGACAGCTTTTAGCGATTATTTGATGATCTTATAGGGTATCGAGCTTAGCTTTCGCCAGTCGGCCAGCAGTGGTATTCGGAAATAGTTTGCTGACTTGCTGGTAGGTTGCCTTAGCTGCGGCTTTATCGCCTTTCAGCTCCTGAACCTGAGCAAGTTTGAGCATAGCTTTATCCTTGATGTTGGTATCAGGAAACTGCTCATATACTGCTTTGAATTGGCTCTCGGCTTCTGCATATTCTTTGTCGCTGAAATGCAACTGACCTAACAGATAGTGTGCATTGGATGCTAAGGGATCTTTGGCATAATTACGGACAAAGTCTTTAAATGCGGTTTTTGCTTGCGGGTATTGTTGCTCGTTAAATAAAGAGAAGGCTTGGTTGTATGCCTCTTGAGCCTGATTACTTGAGCTTGTTCTTGTTTGCCCACCGGCATCGGAACTCAACTCTTCAGTTTCAGAGGTAGACAAGGTGGCACCACCCTGCAATCGACGATCAAGATCCAGATACAGCTCACGTTGCTGCTGTGTGAGTTGCTTGATTCGATAATCTTGTTGCTCAACCTGCCCTCGAAGTTGGCGAACTTCTTGCTGAAGTTGATTCACTTGCATTACCAGTTCAGCCATGACCTGGCTTTGTTGGCTGGTTTGCTGCTGTTGTACTGCAGAAATATCTCTGGCGTCAACAACCGGCGCAGCGCCATTACTCACAGCCGAAGCCGTGAGTAATGTTGCACCTAATAGATTAAATACACTTTTTTTCATTACTGATATTTAATCTCTACACGACGATTTTCTTGCCATGCTGCTTCGTTATGAGCAGGATTAGCAGGAGCTTCTTCACCAAAGCTAATCACTTCAATGCTTGAATCTGAAACACCATAAGTTCTAAACAATTGAGCAACAGATTTTGCACGACGCTCACCCAATGCTAAGTTGTATTCTGGAGTGCCGCGCTCATCAGCGTGACCTTCTAGAACAACACTTTTACCACTGCTTTGGATGTATTTAGCATGAGCTTCAAGAACTTCTACATATTCACTACGAATAGAGTCATCATCAAAGTCAAAGTAAATGACATTGTTATCTAATAAAGCAGCAATACGTTGTCTTTCAGCTTCTTCAGCGGCACGTTGACGAGCTAAGGCATCAGCTTCAGCTTGTGCTGCGGCATCTTCCTGCGCTGTTGTATCAACTTGCTCTTCTTCTGGCTTTGTAGTGCTACATGCAGCCAACGTCAAAGCAGCTGTAAGAGCTAGTAGTAATTGAACCGAACGTTTCATTGTTATCCTCCGGGATTGTTGTCACTGTTATTAACTTATAAAATAAAAGGCGACCATGCTGGTGCTTTAACTTCCCCAACAGTCGCTGGTAGCCTTGCTTTAAAACGTCCATCCATTGAAACCGCGCTAAGAACTTTTTGCCCGCCATCAACAGTTGAAAAAATAATCATACTGCCGTTGGGTGCAATTGAAAGCGACTCGTCCAGTGTGGTTTTTGTTAAAACCGTTAATTGACCAGTAGCTAAATCCTGAGCTGCGATATGGTATGCACTGTTGGTTTGATGAACCATAACGATGCTTTTACCATCCGGTGCAAACTCCGCACCTGCATTGTGTATACCCTCAAAGGTTACCCTGTCTACCTTCTTATCTGCAAGTGTAATACGATAAATTTGTGGTCTACCTCCACGATCTGAGGTAAAGATCAAACTTTTTCCGTCTGGAGCCCACGATGGTTCGGTATCAATCGCATAATGTCGGGTAAGTCTTTCAAGTTTTCTGGTGGTTAAATTCAACAAATAGAGTTCGGGATTTCCATCTTTTGACAAAACTACAACCATTTTGGAACCATCTGGTGACCAGGCAGGAGCACTGTTGAAACCTTTATAACTAGCCACAATTTCTCGTTGTCCTGATGCGATATCCTGTATCACAATTTCCGAACGGCCATTCTCAAAAGTCACATAACTTAATTGAGATGCATCCGGCGACCAGGTTGGTGACATGATCGGACTTCTTGATGCAAAAATTCGCTTGGCATTAAAGCCATCACTATCGGCGACAAATAGCTGATGTGGTCTGGGATTACTTCGATTAACTTCGACATAGGCAATTTGCGTAGCAAAAGCCCCTCGCTCACCAGTTAAAGCCTCATAAATTTCATCCGCGGCAATATGAGCACCCCAACGGAAATTATCGTTATCAACCACTTTTGTTTTCAAGACCATTAAGTGGGATGAGGTTGGAATCAAAGGATAACTGCCATCCTCAATATCAGCGCTGAAAATGGCCTTGTCGTTATAAGGGTCGATCAAGTCGTATGACACCATATAGTTGCCAGAAGCTGTTTGGCTGACGGTACCATAGACTACGCCATCAACACCCAGTTCACGCCACTGTTCAAGGTTCACCTGGTCAATAGAGTAAGGATGTTGAGGTAATTTTGATATTTCAGTTGGATTAAATTTACCGCTACGACGCAGGTCATCCGCTATTATTTTCGCAAAATCAAACGGAGGTTGTCCCTGCACTGCAGATTCAGACTCAAACTTAAAAGGGACAACTGCTATGGGACGTGCGTCAGAGCGCCCTTCCGTAATATAAATTTGAATTTCAGCCTTAGTGGCCAAAGCCATAAGGCTGATGCTGATAATTACTATCGTTTTTAAAATATGTCTCATGCTTTAGCCTTCATTTTTTGCTTTTAAATCAAATGTTATTCCTATATCTCGAATTTCACTCATAACTTCAGGATCATCAGAAAATGGTAATGGCTCAGCACGCTTTATTGCTGCTTCGCCAGTATCACAATAAGCCTTATCCCCATCTAACGATGGTTTGGTCTCTAACACAATTCCTCCCGGTCCTACTGTGATTTGGATTTTACAAGAGCCGTCTGTGGCTGGGTAATACCAGTTCCTCATGATCTTGGCTCTTATAAGAATTTTCAATTTGTTTATTTCGGACTCTTTCTGTCCTCGTCGCACGGTATCGCGCTGCGCTTCGAAGAACTCGTCATCCATAGCAGCCATTTCTTCTTCCAGTTTTCTGAGCTCTTCTTCTTTGCGCTTTTGCTCAGCTTCAGCTTCTTTACGCTTACGCTCGGCTTCTGCTTTTTTGCGCTGATCTTCTTCGAGGCGTTTCTTTTCTTCCGCCTCTTTTTGTCGCTGCTCTTCCAACTCTTTCTGTTTTTTCTCTTCTTCAAGCTTTTTCTGCTTTTCAGCCGCTAGTTGCTTCTTTTTCTCTTCTTCTAACTGTTGCTGCTCAAGCTTTTCTTGCTGCTGACGTTGTTTTTCAGCTTCAAGACGTTTTTGTTCCTGCTCTTTCGCTAGCTGTTTTTTGCGTTCTTCTTCCAAGCGTTTTTTCTCAGCTTCCTGTTGCTTCTTGATGGCATTAGCGTCAGGTTTTGGCAATTCTTTGGCTGTAACTATTTTGGCATTAATGGGGGCGTCCACATATTCGTGTTTAACATCAACTTCATCATCCCAGGCAAAATTGAACACCAATAATCCAATAACGATCACATGGACCACTATTGATAATATGATTGGGACAATGTTTTTTTTGTCTGACACGAATAAATACCTAACCTTTAATTACATTGCGTCGGTCATTAAACCGACATTTTCCACACCGAACTGTTGACGCAATTGATCCATCAACTCAACCACGGTTCCATAAGGAACTCTTCGGTCACCCTTGATCATGATCGGCGCATTCGGAGAGTTTTCGCGCTCTCTGGCAATCAATGTCATCAACTCATCCAACGTTAAATCTCGAAATTGTCGCGAACCAATATCCATGTGGAACGACTCGTCAGCTTTAATACCAACTACAAATGGATTCTGCTCATCCGGAGAAATAGGCTCTGCATGAGCGCTGGGTAGCTCAACATCAATCCCCGCCGTAATCAGCGGTGCCGTAATCATAAAAATAACCAGCAACACTAACATCACGTCGATGTAAGGTACGACGTTAATTTCTGAATTAGGCCGGCGGCGCTCTCTTCGAACCAGTTGAGTCATGACTACTCCTAGCTGTGCGCTTTACGGTGTAATACGCCGGAGAACTCTTCAAGGAAGTTCTCATACTGAGTTTCAATGCGCTGCAGACGATTGATGAATCGGTTGTAAGCAATAACCGCAGGAATTGCCGCAAACAAACCCATTGCTGTCGCAATCAAGGCCTCTGCAATACCTGGGGCAACCATGGCCAGAGTCGCCTGTTTAACTGAACCTAAGGCAATAAAAGAATTCATAATGCCCCATACGGTGCCGAACAAGCCGATATAAGGAGTCACCGAGCCAACCGTTGCCAAAAATGACAAGTTACGCTCCAGCTTTTCTACTTCACGGCTGTGAGCCACACGCATAGAACGGTGCGTACCATCCATGACAGCTTCAGGGCTAACACCACTTTGCTGGCGCAAGCGCATAAACTCACGATAACCTGCCTGAAATAATGACTCCAGACCTGATACCGGTTTTTGGCGCTGCGATAAATCCGTAGAGAGTTTGCCTAAATCAATACCCGACCAGAATCGGTCTTCAAATTTCTTACTCTCTCTGGCGGCTCTGTTAAGGACATTGGAACGCTGGAAAATTAAGGCCCAGGAAATAACCGATATGACTAATAACAAAACCATGATGGCCTGTACCGGAATACTGGCATGTAAAAACAGGTTGGCAATCGACATCGGATCTTCAGACGTTGACAGAACTCTTGTCGTCGTTTCAGCACCAGTCACGAGCTATCTCCTCTTTTAAATAGTCAGGCATGGCAGCAGGTTTCATGGTTTTCATATCAACGCAAGCCACGCGTATAGTTGCTTTATTCACTACTAATTGTTGTTCATCATCAGTGACCACTTCCTGCTCGAAAATCACGCTGGTTCGGCGAACGCTGGCGATTCGTGTTTTGATCAGAAGTTTGTCATTAAAACGGGCCGGAAGGAGGTATTTGGCATCCACATGAGCCACGGCAAAAGCTAAGCCCTTGTCGATCAAGATATCCTGTTCCCACCCCAAAGAACGAAGCCATTCAGTACGACCACGCTCATAAAACTTTAAATAGTTGGCGTAAAAAACCACGCCCGCCACATCAGTGTCTTCGTAATAGACTCTAACAGGCCAAATAAATTCACGCACACTCATTGTTTTTGCGACTCAGTATTATAACGATTCAAATAGTAAATAGTGTTAATAGCATCTCGAAAAATCTGCAATGGCATTGGCAAATTTCCCTTATATATTCAGTAAATTAGTTAAAAAGGTCGGGATCTTGAGGAATAATCTCGAAATGCTGATAGGCAAGCTTGGTAGCGATTCGACCGCGTGGCGTACGTTGAATGAAGCCCTGCTGGATTAAAAACGGCTCCAACACCTCGTCAATGGTATCGCGTTCTTCGCCAATAGCTGCCGCCAGCGTATCAAGCCCCACCGGGCCGCCAGCAAACTTCTCTATAATGGTCAGCAATAATTTGCGATCCATCATGTCAAAGCCTTTATGATCAACGTCGAGCATGTCCAACGCACGGTCGGAAATATCTTGAGTAATCACGCCATCAGATTTGATTTCCGCATAATCTCGAACTCGTCGTAACAGACGATTGGCAATCCGTGGCGTGCCGCGAGAGCGACGGGCAATTTCCAGCGCGCCCTTCTCTTCAATCGGCAAATCCAGAATGCGCGCAGAGCGCATCACAATATGAGTTAAATCTTTTAAGTTGTAGAACTCCAGCCTTTGCACAATACCAAAGCGATCGCGGAGCGGAGAAGTCAGAAGACCTGCACGTGTGGTAGCACCGACCAAAGTAAAAGGTGGCAGATCAATTTTAATCGAACGCGCCGCCGGTCCTTCACCAATCATGATATCCAGCTGATAGTCTTCCATCGCAGGATAGAGCACTTCTTCGATGTGTGGACTTAAACGGTGGATTTCGTCAATGAATAAAACGTCATTAGGCTCAAGATTAGTCAGCATGGCCGCTAAGTCGCCGGCTTTTTCCAGCACAGGGCCGGAAGTGTGCTTGATGCCCACGCCCATTTCATTGGCAATGATATTGGATAAGGTGGTTTTACCTAGGCCGGGAGGGCCAAAGATTAATACATGGTCTAATGCTTCCTGACGCTTTTTAGCAGCGCCTAAAAAGATCTCCATCTGTTCGCGGACTTTTTCCTGTCCAACATATTCACCTAACGTAGTCGGGCGAATGGCGCGATCAAACTGATCTTCGTCAGCAAACTCAGATGGTGCGATGATGCGGTCATGCTCAATCATTGGATTTCGTGCAAAGGCACTACCGATAAATAACGTGAAGCTAGTCTACCAAGTGTCTGTAACTTATGGAACCACGCCATTCGCGATTTCCATAATTGGTCATAATTGGCTTATATCCCTTATAGGCTCTCGTAGGTTGGTGATCTACCCATAGGGACAGACCCAACGAAGTGAATCCGAACGAAACCTGCCCTTTTGGTGCAACAAGTAGTTTGATTTCAGTGTTAAACCTAGAGTCGGCCATTGCTGGGATTCATTATATTCATCCCAGCCTACAGGTTCTCGGCAGGCACATTGGCCAGCCCTAAGACGCAACACTTTTATGAGGATTAAATCCCTTGCTCTAGTTGCTCTTGAAGCTCGAGCCACTCTTCCTCGGTCTGCTCTAACTGATCCTTCACTTGCGAATATTCACCACTCAACTCCACCAGTTTGGGCTTGTTGCTTTCTTCATATAGCGTTGGATCAGCCATAACGTCATCAAGCTTGGCTTTTCGCTGCTGCAATTCGTCTAATTTTTGCTCAAGTTTTCTCAGCTTATTTTTCAGCGGTTGCAGCTGCTTGCGTTTTTCTGCTTCTAGCTTTCTTTGCTCTTTGCGTGAAAGGTCATTATCAGCACCACTTTTATTCGACTCGATCTGTTCGCCTGATTCCGCATTGTTAGCACTACTAGCCGCATTCTTTTGCTGCAAAGTATCCTCTAATGACCAACGGGCATAATCGTCGAGATCGCCTTTGAAAGGCGCAACCTTACCATCAGCCACCAGATACAAATCATCACACACGGTTCGTAGCATGTGCCGATCGTGCGATACCAGCACCATAGCGCCTTCGAAACTCTGAAAAGCAATGGTCATGGCGTGACGCATTTCTAGATCCAGGTGGTTAGTCGGCTCATCCAGTAACAATAAGTTGGGTTTTGCATAAACCAGCATGGCTAACACCAGGCGTGCCTTTTCGCCCCCTGAAAATGGTGCCACAGGCTCAAGCGCCTTATCACCATTAAAATCAAAGCCGCCTAGAAAATTGCGCAACTCTTGTTCGGTGGCTTTAGGGTAATCGCGTTGAAAATGCTGGATAGGCGACATTTGCGGATGCAGCTGCTCCAACTGATGCTGCGCAAAATAGCCAATATTGAGCGTTTTAGCGGATACTTTTTCGCCCGCCAATAATTGCAGCTCGTCAGCCAGCACTTTAATCAAGGTCGATTTACCGGCACCATTTTTACCCAACAAGCCAATGCGATCGCCGGGCATCAATGAAAAGCCGACGCCCGATAAAATCTTTTTTACACCACCATCGACTTGATAACCGGCATCCGCATCTTTCAGTTGCAGCAAAGGACTCGGCAAATGGCCCAGTTCAGGAAAAGCAAAATCAAACGGCGAATCAACGTGCGCTGGGGCAATCTTTTCCATGCGTTCTAAAGCCTTAAGACGGCTCTGCGCCTGCTTGGCTTTCGAAGCTTTGGCCTTAAAACGATCGACAAAGGATTGCATGTGGGTAATTTCTTTTTGCTGACGCTCGAACTGCGCCTGTTGTTGCGCCAGCTGTTCTGCGCGCTGAATTTCAAAGTCAGAATAGTTACCGCTATACAGAGTGACCTTCTGCTGTTCGATATGGGCAATACGATTAACGGTGCGGTCGAGAAAATCGCGGTCGTGGGAAATAAGCAGCACAGCGCCCTGATAGGCCTTAAGCCAGTTTTCCAGCCAGATCACTGCTTCCATATCCAGGTGGTTGGTCGGCTCATCGAGCAGCAACAAGTTAGAACGACACATCAAAGCCTGCGCCAGATTCAAGCGCATCCGCCAACCGCCCGAAAAGCTTGATACGGGTAGCGACTCTTGTTCAGCGCTAAAACCCAAACCATGCATTAAAGCACCAGCGCGAGCACGCGCCGAATAACCATTAATTTCGTCCAGCCGTTGATGCAGTTTAGCGACCCGCTGACCATCCGCGTCATTGTGCTCACCCGAAACCGCCCTTTCCTCTAAACGAGCCAGCTCCGCCTCGATAGCACACAACTCCTCATCACCCTGCAACACATACTCCAACGCAGGAGCCTCAACCGACGGCGTCTCCTGACGCACGCTGGAAATGGTAATACCGCCCGCCATCGAGAAATTCCCCGCATCCTCCTCCAGCTCACCACGAATCAAAGCAAATAAAGACGACTTACCGGTACCATTAGCACCCGTCACCCCGACCTTATCTCTTGGATTAATAATGAAACTCGAATCTTCGAATAAAACAGTTTTGCCACGGCGAAGCGCCGTATTCTCGAAAAATAGCATGGAAATATCAGTTGATAGAAATTGCAGACATTATAAGGCTTAGCCAAAGCAGTACAATCAGAATCAGCAGCGATAGCGAGATCTTAGTAACTCTCTAAACGCTTCCCCGAACACCTAGGTTTTGCTAGTATCGGTTCAAATCAGAAAGGTATCTGCGTTGGTCTGTGGTGTAATGATGGGACATCCTAAACTAAAACTTACATTTTTAATGCTCTTAACTCTTTTTTTGTATGCATGTGCTTATACCCCAAAGGTTGCGGTTAAAAATGAGTGTGGCTTTACTACAGGTTATTCTGAGGAAAAACTTTCTGAAAGAAAGTTCAAGGTAATTATTTATACCGGAGTAAACTGGAGCACCAACCGAGTACAAAAAATATTAAATTACCGCTCAGCTGAGCTATGCAAATCAAAACAGGCAACCTATAAAATGATATGGGGATTAGCTTACCTAGACGGATGTATAAAGAGTGGGAATGCATCTAATGAAGAACATTGGGAGCTGTCGTGCGAAGAAACTAATGGTTAATTAGTGGGTCAGCGCATGCTTATTATTTAATACTCCCTTACATCAACTTTCTAAGACCTTATTTGAAAGAACTAATGAAAACAAAAAGCTCAAGACTTAATTCATATAAAAAAGAAGTTAAAAGACAATACTATTTATTAATACTAATACCCGTTGTTACTCTTTTGGCCAATACTTTTACTGATATTCACTATGGTCTTGCAGTTTTTCTGGGACTGTTAATAGTTACCCCAATAGTCTGCTTCTATAATTATTATATTGCTACTCGCTATAAACTTGTTATGGTTCACCTATCTCAAAAGCCATACTATAAAGAAGAGCGACCTTTTGTCTTTTATGCAATGCTGTTTTTATTTCTTGCTTTAGGCTTGGTCTTAATTGGCTTAATTCTCTTTGTAATTTATGGGAATTAATGAGGTCAGCAAGCGTAGCCTCGAAGGAACAAAGTGACTTTGAGGATAGAAGCTAGGGCACTATCCAATGTAGGGTGCGTCGCGACTCACCCCGTAAGTTTTCATTAATTCCAATGGTACCCCTAGGGCAGGATCTGCGTCACGACGAACCTACCTGCTAATGGAGAGAACTGATGGGTTCAGAGTGAATTAAGAAGCATTGCTTACTCTGCCCCCTTAGAAATAGCGGCACTATGAGGAGCCGATTTATGAAAATTAATGAGATGTCTGGTTTGGAGATTATGCAAGCGCTAGTCTCAGGGAAGCTTGCGATGCCGACCATGTGCGAAACCATGCCAATGAAAGTAGTCGAAGCTACCGAAGGCAAGATTGTTTTTGAGGTACACGCTGATGACCGTCATCTCAATGTGCTGGGTGGCGTTCACGGTGGCTTCGCGACCACGGTCCTGGACTCAATCACCGGATGCGCGGTTCATACCATGCTGGCGGCAGGCGATGCATACGCTACCGTTGACCTTAACGTCAAGATGGTAAGGCCTGTGCCTGTAAATACACCACTTTTGGCCGAAGGGACCGTTATCAACATGTCGAAATCCCTCGGTATTTCGCAAGGTGAGTTGCGGGATCAAGCTGGAAAGCTCTATGCGCATGCTACAGCCACCTGCATGCTCATGCGCAAAGTTTAATTAGTTTAGTAGTGACTGAGTAAATCAATAAACACAAAGGACATAACAGAATGAAAATAAAAATTGGGATAGCACTTATTATCATCGCCGTTTCTCTCGGCGGATTTTACCTCTATTCAAAAGAGTCAGCTCCAAAACAGGAAGAAGTGGTTACTAAAGAGAATAAAGGAATTAAGGTTGAGGATGTCATTGCAGATCCACAGCCGAATCACAATGTCAGTGATAATAAAGCTGCCTCCGAAAACTCTTCAGAAGCCACAACCGAATCAGAAACAGTCAAACACACAGACGAAAACATTGTTGAATTAATTAATGCACTTGAAGAAAACGGTGCTCTAAATTCGAATGAGATTTATAAACTAATGTCTGATTCGAAAGGTTTTGATATGGCTTTGCATCGCCTTGAAGAATCTTACTATGAACCAGAGTATAGCTACGAAACCAAGATTAAATACCAGCATTACTTTAATACCAGTCCTTTTCATATTGAAGGCAAGGCGCAACTGAATAACTTACAGTGTTCCCCAAAAATGTGTTTAGCAAAAGTTGCAGGTGTTCAAAGCGAACAACTTATGAATTACTCCCAGAGCATCCAGTCTTCCGAGGAATTACCCATCAAAGCTATGGCAGTCGGATATAGCGATACTCATATGCTATTAGCATTCTCTACCGACCCTGAAACGAATGCTATAATATTTCGGAAAGAGAGTGACGAATAAACCAAGGACAATCAATGAACAGTAACAAATTACGAACCACTTACTGGGTTATTGCAGCCCAGTTAATGTTAAGCGCTGTAACTGCCAATCAGTTTAGCCATGAGTTTATGTGGACTAAATTTGATTACCTGGTGTTCGGTATCATGTTGCTTGGTGCTGGCCTAGCGATTGAGCTGGTTCTTGTCATTACCAAGAAGCCACCTTATAGACTTGTCTCGATCATTGTTATTGCTCTGGCGTTTTTGCTGGTCTGGGCGGAGCTAGCAGTTGGGATTTTTCATTAATGAAACTTTTCCCGTAGCCTCGAAGGAACAAAGCGACTTCGAGGTTTTATTGAATATTCCTCGATTACGCTAACGCTAATTCCCTAAAGGGATTCCTAAAGTCACAGGCTACGACTAAACCCTTTCTTCTTTTTCTGCATCCAACTAGATAGATAACACCACCATAGTAGGAAGCTGGAATGACATACAAAATTATTACTTCTACCATTTTGCTGATTTTCTCAATAGGTGCTCTGGCAAAAGAGAGTTCTGAATGCAGCATAAAGTCTTACGCGGATGCTAGAGCTGTTATATCGGATCTAAACAAGATCGTTACTCCAAACGGTTTTCAAGAATCTTATGCCGAGAAGATTGGCGGCATTGACCAATGGATTACCGTTCGAGGAAAAGATAAAAACAATCCTATTATCTTGTTTGTGCATGGTGGTCCTGCCGCTCCGATTTCCCCCAGCCTTTGGCAGTTTCAGCGTCCTTTGGAAGAATATTTCACAATGGTTACCTGGGATCAGCGTGGTGCTGGCAAAACTTATACTTTAAATGACCCTGATAGCTATAAAGATTCCATCCATATCCAACAGTATGTTGCGGATGCCATTGAGATAGCCGAGCACATCAAGGAAAAATACAACAAGGAGAAAGTGATTCTGATGGGGCATAGCTGGGGAACCATTGTTGGCCTACACGCAGCCATTAAGCGCCCAGATTTGTTTCATGCTTATGTCGGTATTGGACAGGTCATTAACACTCACGACAATGAACGTATCAGTTTTAATTACGGCCTGGAGCAAGCTAAAGCTCATGGCAACCAAGCAGCCGTTGATGAAATGATGACCATCGCTCCCTACCCCGGTGACAAGCCGATTACACGAGATCGAATTGTTCTTGCCCGCAAGTGGGCCCAGCATTACGGAGGCCTAACCGCTTACAGGGATAATTCAACCTATTACTATAAAGCAGCAAGGTTATCGCCTGAGTATCTGGATGATGAAATCTGCGCCATTAATCAAGGCAGCCTCTTTACCCTGGAAAAAGTTATTGATGAATTTCTCGCTGTGGATTTCAAGCCAATCAAGGATATGTCGATACCCGTTATTATGTTCATGGGCCGTCATGACTATACTACGCCATCACAGCCTACCGCCGAATGGCTGGATAAGGTTAAAGCACCCTATAAAAAAGCCGTCTGGTTTAAACACTCAGCGCATATGATACCCTGGGAAGAACCAGGCAAGACCCTTGTTTCTTTAATACAGTATGTGCGGCCTTTGGCTGAAAAGTAAAATACAATTGATGGCCTATCCAAGCTAACAAATGGTATGATGCGGTATATACACACCAACCAATTCTCGCAATGAAATTATTAGTTCGAAATTTAGCCCGCACCACCACTGAAGACGAAGTCAAAGCACTTTTTGAAGAGTACGGTACAGTTCAGTGGTGCAATTTGATCATAGATAAAGCTACTGGCGGCTCAAAAGGCTTCGGTTTTGTTGAGATGCCTAAAATCGGCGAAGCCAAAGCGGCGGTCAAGAATCTTAATGGTCGCAACGTTGACGGCAGCAAAATTCGCGTAAAAAAAGCGGAAGATAAAAAAGAAGCCGAGTAATCGGCTCCTTCCCCCCCATAAAAAAGTATTCCCTGACCAACACAAGCTTCAAACTCCAAGTTGGTTCAATAGACCTCGATTAGACATCTGCTAATCGAGGCTTCAAAACTGATTATTTCCCTAATCCCATTCCAGTGCTAGACTGAGCCCTGTCATCATATTGATAAAACATCGAATTGGGGGTTATATGGTTTTCCTTAAAAGCGCAACCAAACTGGTTATCATTAGTTGTCTGGTTTTATTCAACGGTCTTGCTCTTGCGGCTGAGTCCAATAAGGATAAGCTGAAGCAGATGTTGGATGGCACGAACAAACAACAAACCGTTTCCAGCATTCCTGATCAGTTAATGACAGGACACTGGGTTGGTACCTATGACTATAATAATCGAAACGCCAACACACCACCCCCAAATACCTTTTCCATGGTGATGGAGAAGGTAAACAATAGCATCGTTGCTATGATCTTAGAACCCGATCTTAACCCTCAGTATTACGCACAAGTTGCTGAAGTTGTAAATCCACGCATCAACGGTCAAACTTTTAAGTTCACTAAAAAGTACAGCAGTGGCACAACTATTGACTATTCCCTTGAGATTGATGTGAGCAATCGCGCCATGTTCGGAAATTGGAATATCAAGAATGGACCTTCAGGAATGGTTCATATGATAAAGCTTGAAGCTAATGAGCTTCAATAGATTCTCTACTCGATCGTAAAGCCTCTTTTAACGAAGAGGCGTTATCGGTTGTTAACACAAGAGTCCGTTTCTGGTCTTTTATTTTTAGTTCGATGGCTTCTTTGCCACGACCGATATAGCCCAGCTGCTTAAGCTTGACTCTATAGCCATAACCGAAAAATTCAGCGGCTGGGTTACCCTTCTTATCCTCAACGGATTCAATATCCTTTAGCGCAACCTTGGTTTTGCCAAACTTGCCAAGGCTTGCGTAAAGATGCTCACCTTCAACTCTTAAAATAATTGCGATTTTAGAAACATACCAGGCTACTAGAGCAGTCACAGCACAAATTAACAGTGCCCAATGGCTGGGAATACCATTCGGTGAAACTGGCTTATCCAGGAATTCCTGCTCATAGAACGAGTAACCAAACAGTGCGGATAAAAAGATCAGAATTACTGCGACTGCTACCAGCAGTTTTTTGGGCATAACGGGTTGCGACTCGTAATAGTTCACTGTGGGACACCTGCTTTCTAGTTAATTGGTATAGATTTTAATGAGCCTTGGGCTGGTATGCAATGATAGATACTTGAACAGAATTAGAGACTAGTCATTTGACAGGCATATTCGGTTTGTACCATAGTAATAAGTGTAGATTTTGTAATCAGTCAGAGGATCAAGGATGCAGTTCCGATATAGTGATCCAACGGTGGAGAACACACAGCTCTCTCATAAAAAGCTTGAAGAAATAATTCAAGCGCAAACTGCCATTGCCCGTCTGGGTATCAATTTTGGTGCAATTCTCAAAGAGGCCGCTCAACAATCTCAAATGCTGACCAACTCAGATGGTGCGGTTATTGAGCTGATTGAAAACGATGAAATGGTTATCAGAGCAGCATCTGGTATCGCTTCACATTATTATGGAGTGAGAAGAAGAAGCGCCAATAACATGTCCTCCATTGCCATCAAAACCAAACAAGCACTCATTGCCAACGATACCGAAAATGACCCAAGAGTGGATCAAATTTCGAGGGCGGCAATTGGTCACTGTTCGATGATTGCCTTCCCCTTATTCCATGAGCAAAAGGTGGTAGGCGTTTTAAAAGTTCTCTCAAAAAAACCTAACTTTTATTCGATGGCAGAGCTTAAAATCATTGCCTACATGTCCGAGCTGGCGGCAAGCACTATGTATCATGCAGAGTACTATGCTCAAGATGAGCTTTTTCGTCGTGCCACTCAGGATGAGCTTACAGGAATCGCCAATCGAGCATTATTCATGGATCACTTACATCAAAATATTGCTCATGCCAAAAGAGATGGGAGTAAACTAGCAGTGATTGCGATTGATATGGATGATTTGAAAGTACTCAACGATTCCTTTGGTCACCACATCGGTGATAAAGCATTGCAAACACTTGCATCAAGGTTTGCAGAACAAATCAGGAGCTCCGATACCGTAGCGCGCTTTGGAGGTGATGAATTTGCGATAATTTTGTCACCGGTAAGCGGCAAAGATTCTGCCGAAGAAGTAGTTAGCAATTTAATTCAATCGCTTGATGAGCCGATGAAGGAAGAAGGTATAGATTTTAAACTCGGTGCAAGTTTTGGTATTGCAATTTATCCTGATGACAATGAAGCCGCAGATTCATTATTGGAACTGGCAGACAAAAACATGTTTAAGAACAAACGAAAACGAAAAAAGCAAAGGATTTAAGAGCCACTGTTATCCTCAGTCTTGAGCCGCCTCTATCAGACGATTAACCTGCTCCCAGGCTGTATCATCATTATCATCGTCTAACTCTTCTATAGCTGGCTCATAATTATTTTCCGCAGCCTTGGTCAGCCAATAGTAATATTGATCATAATTATTTTCAGTTCCTATACCCTCAAGAAACATCTGCGCCACTTTATACTGTGATTCACCATCATCTTGCTTTGCAGCCTTCATATACCACTCAAAAGCTTTATTTTCGTCTTTGGGAACGCTCTGCCCCGTCTCGTACAAAGTCCCAAGATTGTACTGAGCTAGTACATAACCTTCACTGGCAGCCTTTTCCCATAGCTCTTTGGCCTGTTTCGTGTTCTTCCACTTTCCGTCATGGTAGAAATAAATATTCGCCAGATTATTCATTGCGGCAAGACTATTATGGTTTATCGCCCGTTCATACCAATAGACCGCTTTTCGAATATTTTTTTTGGTTCCCAGCCCTTCTTCATGATAATAACCAACTTGAAATAACGAATCTGCATCGTTTGCCCTTGCTGCTACAAGATAGTGTTCGAGCGCTTTTTGATAATCCTTTTTTACGCCAACTCCATGGTTATACATCCAGCCCAGATTATAGTAAGCGTAAAGCTCATCTTGCTCTTTTGCCTTTTCAAACCATTCGAAAGCCTGTTGATAGTTTTTGTCGGTCCCGAGTCCATTTAAATAAGCAAAACCAAGCGAGTTCATTGAACCGGAATGACCTAGATCAGCGGCTTTCTTGAAATACTGAAACGCTAACTGCAAATCCTTGTCTACGCCATCACCATCTCGGTACGACAGACCCAGATAATATGCGGCCGAAGAATGATTCGCTCGCTCAGCCATTTCATAAAGCACGATTGCCTTGAAGTGATCTTCAGCTACAACTTCACCCATGTCATAGATATATCCGAGCTCAAACTGGGCGTCCGGATCACCGCTGAAAGTAGCTTCGCTTAACCAATATATGGCCTCTTCATAATCTGTCTGAACACCTTCACCATCATAATATAAATAGCCAAGATTGCGCTGGGCATCGGCGTCTCCACCCATTGCCGCAAGCAGATACCAGTAGATGGCTTCCTCATAATCTTGCGTCACAACTTCGCCCGCATCATACATATAGCCCATATAGAATTGAGGCGCGCTATAGCCTAATTGAGCTAAATAATACAAATAATAGAAAGCCTCCTGTTTTTGACCGGCATCGTACAAATCGACTGCATAGTAATATTGGTTAACATTCTCAAGCAGTTCTTGCTGATCGATAGTGGTCAGCAAAAATTTCAGTTGTTGACTTACTCCAGACTGCTCCAATAAATCGAATGGCTCAAAGCTCTGGTATCGTTGCTCCGCGTAGACACGAACAGGATCTTCTTCCGCATACAAGGGAAGCGGAACCAGCAACAAACAGAACAAAGTAATTAGAAATTTACACGACATGAATTCTTAACTCGCTAACTGCCTTAACGCCAATCGAATAAGCTCTTCGCTTTTGGCATCGTCTTGTGCCACCTGCGCCACCGCCTTACTGGCAATCTGAGGCTTATAGCCTAGTGCAATCAATGCGCTGACCGCCTCCTGCGACGCATCAGTTTTCCCTGTTTGTACGATAGTTGCATCAGATGGCTTGCTTGATGGCAGACCGGCACTAATTGACCAGTCTTTCAGGCGATCTGACATTTCAACCAACAAGCGTTCTGCCGTTTTCTTGCCGACGCCAGGCAATTTAACCAAGCGATCCACATTGCCGTCATGCACGGTCATGACAAATTCATCCGACTCCATTCCTGACAAAATCCCCAGAGCGAGCTTTGGTCCAACACCATTCACTTTTATCAGCTCACGGAACAAAGCCCGATCTTTAATGCTAATAAAACCATAAAGCGCATGTAAGTTTTCTGAAATCGACATATGCGTCGAAAGAATGGCCTGCTCGCCCTCTTCCGGTAACTGATAGAAAGTCGTCATAGGCACCTGAATTTCATAACCGACACCCGCGCTAGTTTCGATGATGACAAAAGGAGGGGTTTTTTCGATTAATGTACCGCGTATTCTTCCGATCAACGTAAACGTCCTCTAGTTATCGTTTTGGCGCCCTTCAACTGGGCTAAACCTTGAGATGTATTGGCATGGCATAAAGCCACGGCCAACGCATCAGCCGCATCAGCCTGTGGGCTAGTTGGTAATTTGAGCAAGGCCTTAACCATATGTTGAACCTGGGATTTATCGGCTCCACCAGTTCCCACTACAGACTGCTTAACCTTCGTTGCGGGGTATTCCGAAACGGGTAAAGCATAATGGCTTGCGGCAACTATGGCAGCTCCACGCGCCTGACCTAATTTCAAAGCAGAGTCTGCATTCTTCGACAGAAACACCGACTCAATGGCAAATTCATCAGGCTTAAACTCCTGAATCAGTTCACACACACTATCAAAAATCTGCTTGAGCTTTAAATCTAAGGTTTCATCCTTAATTCGAATACAGCCGCTGGTGATGTAACGTGGCCGGTTGGCAGGAATTTGACCACCCACTTCGATAATACCGAAGCCCGTCAGGCGTGAGCCAGGGTCAATTCCAAGGATGATAGGCATTAAAGCTCCAACAGAAAGTAATCATTATTCTCAATCGCCTATTAGACTTTTTCTAGGAGCAATGGTCAAGGCGGGGAGGAAAGAGACGTTGTTTGTAGGCTGGCGATGCACCCGAGGGGCAGGATCAGCAAAGCGAATCCCAACAGTTATAGACATCTTTATCGGGCGCACACATAGGTGCGCCCCTACCAAGTTATTCCGAAGTTCCGATTGTTTCGAGGATTATCTTACAAATTGTCAATTATCAAGTAGGGGCAGACCTGTGTGTCTGCCCGAAAATCCATTGTTGGGTTACGCCTTCGGCTAACCCAACCTATAAGAGGTAATTTTTTAGGCCAACGATGTTCAACTGGTTCTGTGCAAGAATAAATTCAACAAAGCCTCATCGAATATAGCACTCTATCTCTAGATAGCTCTCTAGGCGAAGGCGAGACGAGGCAAGTTTATTTTTTGCGATGATGAGTTAACAGTCTGTTGTAGGGACAACTCATGAGTTGTCCCTACAAAATAAACTCAACAAAGCCTCATCCAATATTAATCACACTCATAGAAGCACCTAGACGATGGCGAGACGAGGCAGACTGGCAGTGAAAAATCAGGATTTTACAAACAGTAAATGAGTGATTTTTCACTGCCGGTTTAACGAAGTATCGTCGAAGTATAGGAGCTTCTAGACGAGGTCGTAAGATTCTGAAGGAATATCCGCGTTAGTATACACATTCTGCGTATCATCCAGCTCTTCCAGACGATCCACCAGGCGAATCACTTTGGAACCATCATTGACGTCTAATTCAGCTTGAGTTGATGGCAGCATGGAAACTTCTGCATTTTCTGGCTCAAAACCTGCTTTGACTAATGCTTCTTTGATATCAAGAAAATCTTCAGGTTTCGTTTGCAGCTCAAAGGAACCATCATCGTGAGCTACGAAATCTTCTGCGCCGGCTTCTAATGCAGCTTCCATCAGCGCTTCTTCTTCGACATTATCGCCAAAGATGAACTGACCTTTTTTCTCGAAAAGGTAGGCAACCGAACCATTGGTACCCAGGTTTCCACCATGCTTAGTGAAGGCATGACGAACTTCGCCAACGGTACGGTTTTTATTGTCGGTCATGCATTCCACAAGAATTGCCACACCACCGGGGCCATAACCTTCGTAGGTAAGCTCTTCGTAGTTGTCGCCCTCTGCATTACCGGTACCACGTTCGATAGCTTTTTCAATGGTATCTTTCTTCATGTTTGCGCCGAGCGCTTTATCCATGGCGGCTCTTAGTCTTGGGTTATCATTGGGATCACCACCACCTTCTTTCGCAGCTACTACAAGCTCACGAATAATTTTGGTAAAGATTTTCCCGCGCTTGGCATCTTGTGCTGCTTTGCGGTGTTTGATGTTTGCCCATTTTGAATGACCAGCCATTATGCACTCCTCTCAAACTTTTGCTCGTCACAATTTCGTTGTTATAAAGTTTGTTCAAGCTTGTCATTTAGCAACAGTAAAATCCGCACTTTCTCAAACTTTCTGCCTCGAAATTGTTTAGCCCAAAGCGTTCTCTTACGTTCGGGCCTAGCATGTTTTCTAAATTCTATGTGACTTGTTGTTTAATAACCTTAGCCTTAAGTGTTGCAAAGATACTTTCAGCAAAGGAAATAAAAGATTAATGTCATTTACCAACGGCATTCATTTCAGTCTTCCGCGTAGTGGGCGACCGAAGGAAGTGCCCGTGGTAAATCCATTGCTCTATTACTTACTGTTCTTTTTTCTTCACCTGAATGCCTAACTCATCCAGTTGCTTTTCTTCCACAATGCTTGGTGCTTGGGTCAAAGGACAGCTCGCGGTGGTGGTTTTAGGGAAGGCGATAACGTCACGAATGGAGTCTGCACCTACCATTAACATCACCAAGCGATCCAAACCGAAAGCCAAACCACCGTGTGGTGGACAACCGAATTTCAATGCATCCAGTAAGAAGCCAAACTTTTCTTTCTGTTCGGTTTCATCAATGCCCAGAATATCAAAAACCGTTTCCTGCATATCCTGGTTATGAATACGAATCGAGCCACCGCCTACTTCGCTACCGTTTAAAACCATGTCATAGGCTTTCGACAAGGTTTCGGTTGGGTTAGCTTTAACGGCTGCTACATCGTTTTCTTTTGGAGCAGTAAACGGATGGTGCAATGCATGAATTTCACCATCAATGTCTTCAAACATTGGGAAGTCGACAACCCAAAGTGGTTTCCATTCATCGCGAATCAGCTCAAGATCCGTTGCAACTTTAAGGCGCAATGCACCCATGGCATCAGCAACCACACGCTTACTGTCCGAGCCGAAAAAAATAATGTCGCCTTCTTGAGCACCCACTTTTTCTACGATGGCCAGTGCTTTGTCATCGCCCAGGAATTTCAGAATTGGACTTTGCAGGTTTTCAGCGCCCTGCCCATTGACCTTCATCCAGGCCAAACCTTTGGCGCCATAAATACCGACAAAGTTAGTGTATTCATCAATTTGTTTACGGCTTAGTTGCGCACCACCCGGTACACGCAGCGCTGCCACGCGGCTTTGCTCGTCGTTGGCAGGACCGGCAAATACTTTAAACTCTACGTCTTTAACGATGGCATCAACTGTTACCAACTCCATATCGGTACGCAAGTCCGGCTTATCCGAACCATAACGCTCCATCGCTTCGGCATAGCTCATGCGCGGGAATGTTGGCAGTTCGATAGCCATCAATTCTTGGAACAGGTGGCGAATCAACCCTTCCATCAACGCCATCACTTCTTCCTGATCGAGGAATGAGGTTTCGATATCCAGCTGGGTAAACTCTGGCTGACGGTCGGCACGCAAGTCTTCATCACGGAAGCATTTAACGATCTGGTAATAACGATCAAAGCCGGACATCATCAACAACTGCTTAAACAGCTGAGGTGATTGTGGCAAGGCATAGAATGAACCTTTGTGTACGCGGCTTGGTACCAAGTAGTCACGCGCACCTTCTGGCGTTGCTTTAGTCAAAATTGGCGTTTCTACGTCGATAAAACCATGCTCATCCATATAACGACGCATGGCGCTGGTCACTTTATGACGGAAAATCATGTTCTGTGCCATTTCAGGGCGACGCAAATCAAGGTAACGGTATTTCAGGCGTTGTTCTTCTGATGCTTCCAGATTCTCATCAATCGGAATCGCTGGTGGTTGCGCTTTATTGAGGATAGTTAGCTCCTGCGCTAAAACTTCGATCTCACCGGTAGTCATGTTTTTATTGACCATTTCCTCCGGGCGAGCACGCACCTGCCCTTTCACCTGAATCACAAACTCATTACGAAGCTGCTCTGCGGTAGCAAACAACTCTTTAAAGTCAGGATCAATCACTACCTGAATCAAACCGCTACGATCACGTACCTGAAGGAAAATAAGACCTCCAAGATCACGACGGCGATGCACCCAGCCTGACAATGTAACCGATTGATTTACTTCATTTTTCGATAGTTCGCCACAGTAGTGGCTTCGCATTTTGCTTGTCATAGGTATTTCTGCCTGAAACCTGAATTATTTAAGAAGGGAAAAACCCCGAAAAAACGCAGTATGGTACGCCACCGCTTGCCGAGTAGCAAGCTGGAAGCCCCAGAATTGCTGAATTTTAACCCAGTTCCCGACAACAGGTTAAGCGCTCTGCTGTCATAAAAGTTTCTAATGGTTGCCATGCTGTTGTCACTTTGTGCTGAAAAAATAGCCAACATGAAAAAGTATTTACACATAATAGTTTCACTGCAAGCAACTCATTTGGGAGCGGGAGCTTATGATTGATAGCAAAAACCTGGTCGAGCATTTTTTGCCTAAACTGGATAAATCCCCTCGTATCAAATCGGGTGTTTCGAATCTGATTGCCAAGTTATTCCACCAACAGGAAATCAATGGCTTTATTGCGCAATATCAGCATTTATCCCACAGCGACTTTCTGGAAAAGGTCAATGAACATCTAGGCCTGAGTTACTCTGTCAGTAACTCTTCATTAGAAAATATCCCCGTGTCCGGGCGCGTGGTGATCATAGCCAACCACCCGTTAGGCTCATTGGATGGGCTGGCGTTACTAGCTTTAGTACATGCGGTTCGCAAGGATGTTAAAATCGTGGTTAACGAACTGTTAGGGTCAATGACACCACTGCGCCCCTTCTTCTTAGGCGTCAACAATCTTACCGGCCAAAATAGTCGAGATAAAATTCAGCAAATCCATCAGGCTTTAGACGATGAACAGGCGGTGATTTTCTTCCCCGCTGGTGAAGTGTCGCGCTTGTCCGTCAAAGGTGTTCGCGATGGCAAATGGCATTCGGGCTTCCTGCGCATGGCAAAGCATGCAAAAGCGCCGATTTTGCCGATTCATGTGGGCGGTAAAAACTCAAAATTCTTTTATGGACTATCACTGATTGCCAAGCCAGTCAGCGCCCTTTTGCTGGTTCGAGAAATGTTCAAAAATATCTCGCTGACTCTGCCTATTAAAGTGGGCAAATTGATTCCCTATGCTTCTTTTAGTGGTATGTCGCCAGCCAGCAAGGACAGCATTGCTCGCTTCAAAGAGCATCTATACGGCATAAAGAAAGATAAGAGCGGGCTTTTTGAAACAGAACAGTCCATTGCTCACCCAGAAAAAAAGCAGTTACTCAAAGAAGAATTAAGTCGCTGCCGCTTGATTGGTCAAACCCATGACGGTAAAAAGATATACCTGCTTCAAAATACCATTGATTCAGTTCTGCTTCGTGAAATCGGCCGTCTGCGGGAAGTTGCATTTCGCGCAGTTGGCGAAGGCACGGGCAACCGACGCGATATTGATAAGTTTGATTATTACTACAAGCATATTGTGTTGTGGGACGAACAAGACCTGGAGATTGTGGGCAGCTATCGCATAGCTGACATTAATCAGTTGGGAACAGATCAGGAACTGTATTCGGAAACTCTATTTGGATACGAAGATCAATTACGACAAAAATTCCCGATGGCCATGGAGCTGGGCAGAAGCTTTGTTCAACCACGATACTGGGGCAAGCGTAGCCTCGATTATTTGTGGTTTGGGATTGGCGCATATTTACGCGAAAATCCGCATGTGCGATACCTGTTTGGGCCAATTAGTCTGAGCAATGACTATCCTGCCTTTGCCAAAGATCTGATCATTTATTTCTACCAGAAATTTTATGGCGCTCCATTGCTATTAGCGCGATCCTTTAATGCCTATCGCATCAAGCCAGTGCAGAAAGCTAAGCTTGAAAAGCTGTTCAAACATCTGGACGAAAAAGAAGCTTTCGCAGTATTGAAATCAGAGCTTGGGAAATTAGGTTCTAGTGTGCCGACCCTATTCAAACAATACAGCGACCTTTGCATTGAAGGTGGTGTTGAGTTTCATGATTTTGGCTCGGATCCTGCTTTTGGAGACTGCATTGATAGCGTGGTCTGGATTGACCTGTTGAAATTAAAAGATAAGAAGCGCAAACGCTATATCGATTAAGATATTTTTCCTTTATTCACTATTAGACCTGTTGCTATTTAGCAGCAGGTCTTCCAGTAACTTAAAATAGAGATGACGTAACTGATCCAGCTCAGTAATGCTGACTCGCTCATTGGCCTGGTGGATGGTTTTATTGCTTGGACCAAGCTCAATGACCTGCCTGGCGATTTGCTTGATAAATCGACCATCCGATATCCCACCACCAGTGGTTAGTTTTGGTTTTATTCCACACTCTTTTTGAATGGTCTTTTGCAGGCTTTTACGTAATGAACCTCGTTTAGTCAGGTAAGGCTCTGCTTCATGATCCCACTCAATATCAGCCTTTAATCCATACTTGATAATTTTCTTTTCCACATAGGCTTTGATTTTCGTAAAACTATTTCTGGGCGAGTAGCGAAAGTTAAACCACAATTCTAAATCCGCTGGTGTCACATTCATGGCACCACTTTCCGAATGGACCTTCACAAGCTGGCAACTGGTTGAAGGGAAAAAGCGACTAGGCATATCCCAGCGTTTTGTGGAAAGTTTATGAATCAATCGTGACGACTTATGGATAGGGTTAATCAGTTGCTCAGGGTAGCCCACATGCCCTTGCTTACCGTGCAAAGTTATTTTGCAGTTAATGGAGCCACGCCGTCCGATACGAATCGAGTCTCCGAGTTTGAGCTCGGTGGTGGGTTCACCAACAATGGCGCAATCGATCACTTCTTTACGGGCCAGCAAGCTATCAACTATATGTCTTGTGCCTTCAACAGCAATACCTTCTTCATCACTCGTCAGAATAAAACCAATCGCGCCCTGATGCTCTGGATACAGCGCAATAAACTGCTCAACGGCAACCACCATCGCGGCCAAGCTTCCTTTCATATCGGAAGCACCACGGCCATGCAGGAAGCCATCTTTAATCACCGGAATAAAGGCTGGTGTATCCCACTTTGCATTCTGACCTGGAGGCACCACATCGGTGTGCCCAGCAAATACCACCACTGGATACCCTTCGCCACGCTTTGCCCAAAGATTGGATACCCGATTTTGATTCATAAACTCTAATTGGAGGCCAATCGCTTCTAATCGCTCGCCAATTAAATCACAACACCCCTGATCGGAAGGAGTAATTGAGGGCTTTCGAATCAGACTTTGTGCCAGCTCCAGCATGATGGACTGATAATTCAGCTCGATTTTGCTATGAGTTTTTGTCGCTTGTTCTTTTATAACACTTGTTTGCTTAAGCATAATTCACCTCTTTTATTTCACTCTCATTTATAACAATGGCTAATGACAGGTCAGCGACACAAAAATGAAGCTTTTACGACAGGAAACAGATAAACCGGGATTATCCAAACTCTTTATACAGAACGAAAAATAGACTAAAGTGCTACTACCCTAATTTCTCAAGAACTATCACAATGCATATGACCAAATGGATTCTGGGCTTAGCCCTGTTTATCACTTCGAGCCTCTTCACAGCGGCTCAGGCACTTCCCACCCTGATTCATAACGTTAAAGGCTATACTTTTTCTGATGGTGAACTGGTGGAGTTTGACAGTTTATTATTCGAGAACGATCAGGTTATCGCTTACGGCTCTCACGAAGATCTCGCCAATAAAGCCAAAGCCAGTATTTCAATCGATGGCAAAGGCGCTACCTTACTGCCCGGTTTAACTGATGCCCACGGGCATGTATTGGGATTAGGCCTCAATTTAATGCGCGTTGATTTGCGTGGTATTGATTCGCTTGATGGAACCATGAAAAAGATCAGCGAGTACGCCAAAGCCAATTCAGAGCTGCGCTGGATTCAGGGCCGAGGCTGGAATCAGGTTCTTTGGGCCAAAAAAGAATTTCCAACTAAGCAAATGCTGGACGCCATTATCAGCGACCGTCCGGTTTGGCTCAGTCGCATTGATGGTCACGCAGGTTGGGCTAACAGCAAAGCGTTAGAGCTTGCCGGTATTACTAAAGACACCGCCGACCCAGCTGGCGGAAAAATTATTAAAGATGCCAATGGCGAGCCAACGGGCGTGTTGATTGATGCAGCCATGGGTTTGGTGGAAAGCAAAATCCCTGAATTAAATACCATGGAGCGCCGCACAGCTTTGGAGCTGGCTTTTGATCACATGCTGAAACTGGGTATCACTTCGGTTCATGATGCTGGCGTCGATTTCGATACTTATAAATTAATGCTGGAAATGGCCAAACAGAATCAGATTCCTGTACGCCTTTATGGCATGTTAAGTGGTAGTGACTCGCACCTTAAAACCATGCTCGAAATGGGCAAAATCGAACTGCCTTACCTAAAATTCCGCTCAGTAAAATTATACAGCGATGGCGCATTAGGCAGTCGAGGCGCTGCATTACTAGCCCCCTACTCTGATGACCCTGACAACAGAGGACTGTTGCTAACCACTGAAAAGAAGCTGGCCGAAGATTTAAGTCTTATTACCGAATACGACTTTCAGGCAAACGTACATGCCATTGGAGATGCGGCTAACCGCCTGGTGCTAGATGCTTTTGCCAAACTTCCGAAAGAGCAGTCTGCGGATGTGCTGCGTCATCGCATCGAACATGCTCAAGTGGTTGCGGTTGAAGATATTCCGCGTTTTGCCGAGCTGAATATTATTGCTTCCATGCAACCAACTCACGCCACCAGCGACATGAACATGGCAGGTGACCGTCTTGGAGACGAGCGTTTAAAAGGTGCTTATGCCTGGCGCAAGATGCGCGAGCATGACGTGTTGATTGCTGCAGGCTCAGACTTTCCGGTTGAGCTGGCCAATCCTTTCCTCGGTATCCATGCCGCAGTGACTCGCCAGAACAGCGATAACCAGCCTGAGAACGGCTGGCTGCCCGGCGAAAAACTCAATCGCGCCGAAACCTTAAAAGCCTTTACGATTGATGCCGCTTATTCTGGATTCTGGGAAGATGAAATTGGTAGTCTGGAGTCGGGCAAAAAAGCTGACTTTATTCTAATCGATAAAGATATTTTTTCGGTTGAGCCTGAGTCGCTGGATGATGTGAAAGTTTTGCAGACTTGGGTCGGAGGAAAACGCCTGCACTAGGCTCTACTATAAATATCAATTCACAAAAAATACCTTTGCGTGAGCGCAGTGCTCACGCAGCCCATATCTATATAACCTCAAGTAACGACTATAAGCTAGTCGCTACTTGCACTGTTAATTACTCGCTAATTCACTCTTCTTAACACGTTTTTTAGGGTAATTAACCCACACCGTTTCTACGTGGGCATTCCCTTCACGTGCAGCTTTTTCGATCATCTGTACTTTCTGCCAATCGATAACATAGACATATTCATCATCGGAAGATGCAGCGTAGCGCGAAGAAGTAGAATTGCACCCTGTTGCCAATACCGCAAATGCAGTAACAGTCAGAGCTAAAGGTAGTATTTTCATAAAGCCTCCTATAAAAAGACTTACCAACATAATAGTACATTTTTTGACCAATCAGCAATTCACTTTATCTATCAAAGACGCTTTTGAGCCCCATTAAAGCTTGCTACAATAGACGCCCTCTATGATTTTGATAATGACAACAACGAGATACTAATGCGTAGTAGCCAATACTTACTGTCCACACAAAGAGAAGATCCAAGCGACGCCGAGCTGATTAGCCATAAATTAATGCTCCGAGCAGGCATGATCCGCAAGATTGCCTCAGGCATGTACACCTGGCTGCCAACTGGCTTGCGTGTTTTGCGCAAAGTAGAAGCCATTGTTCGCGAAGAAATGAACAAGGCTGGTGCAGTTGAGATGCTAATGCCGAGCGTGCAACCCTCTGAATTATGGGAAGAGTCAGGCCGCTGGGACCAGTTTGGCCCCGAATTACTACGTTTTAAAGATCGTCATGGTCGTGACTTCTGTCTGGGTCCAACCCACGAAGAAATCATTACGGCGGTCATTCGCGACGAGATTAATAGCTACAAACAGCTACCAGCGAGCTTTTACCAGATACAGACCAAGTTTCGCGATGAAGTACGCCCGCGTTTCGGCGTTATGCGTGCTCGAGAGTTCCTGATGAAAGACGCCTACTCTTTCCATGTTGATGAAGAGTCATTGTCAGAAACCTATCAGGTCATGCATCAAGCCTACTGCAATATTTTCGAGCGCATTGGTCTGGATTACCGCCCTGTATTGGCGGATACCGGTGCTATCGGTGGTAGTAACTCGCATGAATTCCATGTATTGGCAGAGTCTGGTGAAGACGCTATTGCTTTCAGTAGTGAAGGCGATTATGCAGCCAATATCGAAAAAGCGCAGAGTCTCGCGCCACAAAACGAAGCGGCTACCCCGACCCAGGACTTAACCAAAGTCGAAACTCCGAATACCAAGTCCATTAAACAGGTTTGTGAGTTACTGAAAGTTGAACCACATCAAACGATAAAAACCTTATTGGTGGTGGGTGAAGACGAAAGCAATCCAGTGGTGGCTTTATGTTTACGTGGTGACCATGAGCTTAATGAAATTAAGGCTGGTAAACATCCGCTAGTCGCAGAACCAGTACAGCTGATTTCTGATGAAGAGGTTAAGTCTGTGGCAGGTTGCGACGCCGGATCGGTAGGACCATCTGGTTTGGATATCCCAGTCATAGTCGATCGTGATGCGGCGGTACTCAGTGACTTTGTCTGTGGCGCCAATGACACTGGCTTCCACTTCACGGGCGCGAACTGGCAACGTGATGCGCAAATATCCGAAGTGATGGATATTCGCAATGTGGTTGCTGGCGATGCAAGTCCGGACGGTAAAGGTATTCTTGAAATTAAACGCGGTATCGAAGTGGGTCATATTTTCCAGCTTGGTACCAAATACTCTGAAGCCATGAACTGCAAGGTACTGGATCAAAATGGTAAAGCAGTGACATTAGCGATGGGTTGTTACGGTGTGGGTGTCTCGCGTATTGTTGCCGCTGCCATTGAGCAGAATTATGACGATAGCGGCATCATCTGGCCACAAGCCATTGCACCCTTTCAGGTTGCCATTATCCCAATGAATATGCATCGCTCGGAGCAAGTGCAGCAAGTAGCTGAAAAACTTTATGAGGATTTACAACAACTGGGCATTGATGTGATATTTGATGATCGCAAAGAACGTCCCGGCGTCATGTTTGCAGACATGGAGCTAATCGGTGTTCCTCATCGTTTAGTGGTCAGCGAACGTGGCTTGGAAAACGGAACTATCGAATATAAGAACCGTCAAAACACCGCAAAAGATGACGTCAGCGTAGAAAATGTTGTAGATTATATTCAAGGGTTGTTACAACAATAAGTGCTATGGCGTTAAGCAATATGACACTCAGTAGAGTTTTAATCGTTATTGTTCTTGTCGCTTTGGCTGGTTTCGCTGGAATCAGCCAGGCTCAAGAGCGACCAAACCAAGCTTTCTATGATGAGCTTAAGGCTCTAATGGAAGCTGATAATCATTTCGTTGATCGCTATGATGCCGAAGTCTGGATGAAAGACATGTCAGGGCGTCTTGCTCGCCGCGCACCCCATATTCCCGAAGATGAACGCTTGAAAATTCTTACATTGGTTCATCGCTATGCCAACACTTCGGGGGTTGATCCTCAATTGGTGCTCGCCATTATGGAAGTGGAAAGCAACTTCGATCGCTATGCCCTGTCGGTCGCCAATGCTCGTGGATTAATGCAGATCATGCCTTTCTGGAAAGATGAAATTGGCCATTCAGAAGATTCGCTTTTCGATATGGAAACCAATGTCCGTTATGGCTGCTATATTCTAAAGCTGTATCTCGATATGGAAAAAGGCAACCTAACCTATGCGCTTGGACGTTACAATGGTTCTCGTGGCAGAGCAAAGTATCCTAATAAAGTTTACGCTGCCCTACGCAAACGCTGGGCACTGTAAAACCAATGACTGAACGCCCTTCAATTCCTGGACTGATTCTTAGTGGTGGTGGTGCGCGTGCTGCTTATCAGGTGGGCGTGTTAAAAGCAGTTTCAGAAATATTGGAGCATCCTGAAAAATCGCCCTTTAGAATCGTCTCCGGCACATCAGCCGGTGCTATTAATTCCTGCGCGGTCGCTGAACACAGCCACCGTTTTGATGAAGGTATTAAGCGACTGGAACATCTCTGGGCCAACCTGACTCCGGATCAGATTTACCATACCAAATTACGTCAGTTATCAGGCAATGCTTTCCGCTGGATTTGGAATATTTTGCGTCCCGCCAGCCAACTCAAAAAACCATTGGCGCTGCTTGATAACACACCACTACGTAAACTGCTCACCAAAGCCATTCGCTTCGATGATATTCGCGACAACATTAACAATGGTTTCCTCGATGCAACCTGTATCACAGCCTATAACTACAATACCGGCGATTCAGTCAGCTTCTTTCAGGGCATACCCGACTTGGTCGAGTGGCAACGCTTTCGTCGTTTTGGTAAAGCGGAAGATTTAACCTTGTCGCATCTAATGGGATCGACCGCCATTCCCATGATTTTCCCATCTGAGCCTATCAATGATGTTCATTTTGGAGATGGCTCAATGCGTTTCCTAACACCGCTTAGCCCTACTCTGCGTTTAGGCGCGAATAAATTATTTGTGGTGACGGTAGAACCATTGCGGGGCGAAGTGGATCATGAAATCAAAATTCCGTCGATTGGTGATATCAGCGGCCACTTACTGGATAGTATTTTCATTGACAGTTTAGAAAGCGATATCGAACGCATGATGCGGGTTAATGAATTACTGGCTCATATTCCTGAGCGCGATATTGTGCGCGAACAGCTGACCCTCAAACAGGTGGATACCTTTATTATTTCACCGAGCACTGATCCGATGGAGCTTGCCGGCCAGTATTTTAAGAATCTACCGCGCGGACTACGCTTCTTCTTTAAACGAATTGGCGTTGATGAAGAAAATGGTGAGAGTATTTTGAGCTACCTGCTTTTCGACAAGTCTTTTACCAACCACTTAATCGAGCTTGGCTATCAAGACGCTATGAAACAGGAACATAATATTTTAGACTTCTTTAACTATCAGCAGACCCAGCAGGAAGAAGAGCCTGAGCAGGAAGATGAATCTGAGCAGAAAGAGTCATCTCAACAAGAAGAACTGACTCAGCAGGACCAGTAGTTTCTAATCAGTAATTTCTAAGAGCAACCGCTATGAATAGCTTTGATGATTTGTTTGCGCATTACCCGCCGGATGTTGCACCTTTCATGCACCAGATGCTGGCCGACTATCAAGCCACTCAACCTTATAAAGGATTCACGATTGTTCATAATGTTCCACTAACCCAAACCACCCTGCTCAAAATCGCCTGCCTCAAAGCCGCTGGCGCCGATCTCGCTGTCACCAATCCAAGCTTTATGAATGAAGACAGAGATGCGATACAAGTTTTAGCCAATGAACAGGTATCGTATGTACCACTGGAATCTGTTAAAGGTGAATTCGATTTTCTGCTCGACTGCGGTGCTGAGTTGGTGGATAACTGCTACGCACACAAAGGTATTGTGGAACTCACTCGCACAGGTGCTATGCGTTACCAACAACATAAAGAATTTCATGTACCCATTGTCTCAGTGGATGATACTCGATTGAAATGTCTGGAAACCTGCCTCGGCACTGGCGAAGGGGTTTATCGTGCCATTACAGAAATTGCCAATGTGGATTTAACCAATAAAAACATTCTGATTTTTGGTTTTGGTAAAGTCGGTATTGGTATCGCTTACTACTTCTCTAAAATTACACCCAACATAATTATTGCCGAAGCAGATAGTTCACGTTTACAACTTATCAAGCAGCGTGGCTATCAAAGTATTGATGCCAAACAGGTGCAGTTAGTTGAACATGCCGCTGAAGGCAGTGACCTGATTATCACCGCCACAGGATTGAAAGATATCATCAGTGATAACTATCACTCAGGTGCGTTTAAAGATAAGTTGCTGGCCAATGCGGGAGCCGAAGACGAGTTTGGTTTTGGGTTTGATGCAAGTGAAGTTCTGGCCGATAAAAAACCGGTGAACTTTATTCTCAAAGAACCAACCTTGATAGAATTCCTCGATCCGATTTTCTACGCTCACAATATCGCCATTGATGATGCACTGAATAATACACAGACGGGCTTTAGAGCTTTAGACAAAAAAACCGATGAGGCAATTGTTAACCTATGGGCTAAACATCATGGTTGGACAGTGGAACAGTTAAATGCAATTTTTTGATTTTCTAAGCCGGTAAATGCACTGCACAAATCTCGTTTTCAAACTCCAACAATAAAGCCTGATCACGCAACCAGGGAGGAACACCCTGCTCCTGAAAATAATTCTTCAATGAGACACTTTGCCCACCCTTTTCAAATCGGATGCGCTCACCACCTTGCCGTCCTCTAACCATTAACTCCTTACCCACCAAGTGTGGATAGTTTTGTTGTAGCCAGTCGAGAGCAATCAAAACCTTTCCCTCATGAATTAGATCAGCTTTTGCCGACCAACTTAGTTCAAGACCAGAATAATCCTTACCAGTTTCAGTGACCCAATAAAGCCCATCACGAAAACGCCTGATTGAACCGCTTCCCATTTCAATCACAGGACAGGCATCTGCTTTTGCCTCCAGCATTTGCATCTGAATTTGCTCTAGAACCGCCTGACTTGGCATATCTGCACCACAGGCTTCTAACCAGTAGCGCAACAGGTTTCTAACGCGCTGCGGGCTTAACTGCCTCACTCCTGCTAACATTAATGAGTTACGTTGCACTTCATAACAGTTCTCGAAATCAATGGCTGCCAGTTCATCCAACAACTGCTGATTCTCAGCCTGAATCTGGCTGGCGTTAGCAATGACTTTGGAAGCCTTCGGCCACTTTTTTTCAATAAGCGGCATAACCTCGTGACGCACAAAATTACGCCGAATATCCGTGTCCTGGTTGGTCGGGTCTTCAATGGCTTTTAAACAATGAGAATGGCAATAAGCTTCCAGATCCTCTCTGGTCACTGCCAATAACGGACGCGCCAAAAAGCCCTTTGCAAATGGAGTAAATTTTGGCATAGACGCCAGACCTTTGCTGCCTGCACCACGAAACAGCTGCAACAGGAAGGTCTCAGCCTGATCATTTAAATGCTGACCGGTAACCAAACAGGTCTGAGGGTTCTGAATCAATTGTGATAATGCCTGATAGCGCGCTTTACGGGCAGCGCTTTCAAGACTGGCAGCATCTTTATCGACTTCAACCTGAGCGGACTGAAAAGGAATGGTTAAGGACTCACAAAAAAGTTGGTTTCGTATTGCCCAGTCACTAGATGCCGTTTGCAGTTGATGATCAATATACACAGCGGACAATGAATAAGTGGAATTGGATGTTCTAGCCGAATGCAGCGCATGCAACAAGCTCAGCGAATCAACTCCACCACTTAATGCAACAACAATAGTTTTAATGGACTTAGAAGTGCAAAGAGCCAGAAACTCATCAATGGCTTGAGAAACTGGCTCTGACTTTGTCATAAGGAAAGATTATTCTTCGCTGACAGTACCGAACGACATCAGCTTGTTGTAACGTTTGGCGAGAAGTTGCTCGACGCTCAATTTTTCAAGCTCGTCCATATCTTTCACTAAACGCTCTTTTAAGCTTTTGCCCATCGCCAGATAGTCACGATGCGCACCGCCTAATGGTTCAGCAACGATGTTGTCGATCAGACCCAGGCTTTTGATACGCTCAGCGGTAATCCCCATCGCTTGCGCCGCTTCTTCGGCTTTTTCAGCACTCTTCCAAAGAATCGATGCACAACCTTCTGGCGAAATCACCGAGTAAGTGGAATATTGAAGCATGTTAACGCGATCACCGACACCAATCGCCAATGCGCCGCCAGAACCACCTTCACCAATCACGGTCGCGATAATCGGCACTTCAAGGCGCGACATCACTTTCAGGTTACGGGCAATCGCTTCACTCTGACCGCGCTCTTCCGCACCAACACCGGGGAAAGCCCCTGGCGTATCAATGAAAGTAAACACTGGCAGTGAGAAACGCTCTGCGAGTTTCATGATGCGTTTGGCTTTACGATAACCTTCTGGACGCGACATACCAAAGTTATGCTTAATCTTTTCTTTGGTATCACGGCCTTTCTGATGGCCAATGACCACTACAGGCTTATCATTTAATCGCGCAAGACCGCCGACAATAGACGCATCATCAGCATAGGCTCGGTCGCCTGCCAACTCATCAAAGTCAGTGAAAATATGCTCGATATAATCGCGAGTATAAGGACGCTGCGGGTGACGCGCTAGTTGCGCAACCTGCCACGGCGAAAGGTCAGAAAAGATTTGCTTAGTGAGGTCTTTCGACTTCTTTTTTAAACGCTCAATCTCTTCGCTAATATTGATTTCAGTATCTTCGCCCATCATGCGCAATTCGTCGATTTGCGCTTCTAATTCTGCGATAGGACGTTCAAAGTCTAGAAAATTCAAACTCATGCCTTATAAAACGGTTAGTTAGTGGCGTATAAGGGGCAATATTCTACCCTTATTTGCTTTGATAATGAATGGTAACTTGACTGGTCTAAACTGTCAGCCTTTATCGGCTTAAAACATTAATAATTCGGCATTTTTACCATCTGCTGTAATTGTACAGCATTGTCGGTGCCAATAGCGATTCAGTTCCGAAAATGGCTATTCAGTTCACCATATCCTGCTAAGATATGGCTAAATCAATCTGGCAAACGACGTTTCATGCTCAACTCAGCGACTTTAAAAACCTATCAGCAAGCACGCCTGGCGCGTGATCCGCGCTTTGACGGCACTTTTTTTGTCGCTGTGAAAACCACTGGTATCTATTGTCGGCCGATCTGTCCTGCGCCAGCACCCAAAGAACAGAATATCACTTATTACCCCAGTTCCGTGCAGGCGCAAGAAGCAGGCTTTCGCCCCTGTTTGCGTTGCCGCCCGGAAACCGCCCCGCTCTCCGCAGCCTGGATCGGCAATCAGGCTGTGCTTAAAAAAGCAGTGGCACGCATACAGGCTGGCGCTTTAAACCAAACCTCATTACATGATTTCAGCGAATCCATGGGTATTAGCGATCGCTATCTACGCAAGCTGTTTCAACAGTATCTTGGCGTCTCACCGATAACCTATGCCAACCATTTACGCCTGATGTTCGCCAAACAACTATTGCATCAAACCCAACTGCCTATTACTGATATAGCATTCATCGCAGGTTTTAACAGCGTGCGACGCTTTAATGATAGCTTTAAAGCCACCATGAAGCTTAGCCCCAGTAATTTACGGAAAAAATTGAACAATCAACAAGCTTCACATGAATCGCAAGCGATAAAGTTGAAGCTGCATTACCGGCCGCCCTATAACTGGCCAATGATGCAAGACTTTTTACAGCAGCGAGAACTGTCGGCAATCGAAAAGGTAACTGACCACAGTTACAGCCGCACTTTTAGTCTGGACGGTGCTAATGGCTATTTTACGGCAGAGTTTGATTCATCCAGTTCATCATTCAAGGTCACCATTGAACTGAGTGACATGAGCAAACTATTGGAAGTCACTCACCATATTCGTCGCGTGCTGGATTTGAACAGTGATCTGGAACTGATCGAAAAGACTCTGGGACAAGATAGCAATCTACAGCCTCTGCTGAAGTCAGGATTGCGACTACCCGCCACCTGGAATACCTTCGAAGCAGGAGTTAAAGCCATTCTGGGGCAGCAAGTTTCGGTTAAAGCTGCTTACACCCACACCGCCAGCGTGATAGAGCAGCTAGGCAGTAATTACAACGAACAGTACAAACTATTCCCAACGGCACAGCAAATAGTCAATGCCGATTTAAGCTTCCTCAAAATGCCCAACAGCCGCAAACAGACACTACACAACTTTGCCCAATGGTATCTCGACACAAACGGTGAAGACTTGTCATCCATACTGGATATCAAAGGCATTGGTCCCTGGACTTATGAATACATCAAGTTGCGTAGTGGCTTTGATAGCGATGCATTTCCAGAAAAAGATCTCGTCGTTATAAAAGCCATGGAAAAACACAATCTAACCAACAGCGGACAATGGCAACCCTGGCGCAGCTACGCAACGCTGCAACTTTGGCATAGCCTATAAAAAGTAAGAGAAGCATTTTTATGAATACAAAAATCTATTACCAAAAAACACAATGCCCCTTCGGCACAGTGCATATTTATGCCGATGAGAAACACCTCAAAGCGGTGTTATTTAAACCCTGGGATAAAGTGCCAGCACAAAATTTGCTAACCAAAAGTAACGGCGTTATCGAACAAACCCAGCACCAACTAGACGAATACTTCAAAGGCCAAAGAACCCAATTCGATCTACCCATCAAAGGTGATGGAACAGACTTCCAGCAAACCGTCTGGCAAACCCTTTGCAAAATTCCCTATGGCAAAACCTGGAACTACGGCCAACTCGCCCAGGCTATCGGCAACAAAAACGCCAGCCGCGCCGTCGGCGCCGCCAACGGCAAAAACCCCATCTCCATCATAGTCCCCTGCCACCGAGTTATCGGCGCCAGCGGCACCCTTACCGGTTACGCAGGAGGGTTAGCAATAAAAGAGTGGCTTCTGAAACATGAAGGGGTAATGAAATAACTGTCGGATGACGCTTCGCTTATCCGACCTACGTTTTCTAGCTTAAATTATTTGTCATTTGACCCACAGGGCAGGTTTTTGCTCCTGCAAAACCTGCATTCCTGACTTCCTGTCAGTCAGATGTGGGAGTTCCCTGTCCACACTACGAGCCAGAGTCTGCTCTTCGTAGGCTGGCGATGAGCAACGCGAATCCCAGCATTCTCCTCATTTCACACTAGTGACCAAAGGAAATCCCTATAGGGAACGTATTTCATAATCTGCTCTTATAGGTTGGGTTAGAGGCCTTGCCTCGTAACCCAACAAATCAATTACATTTACGAGTTACCAGCTTTACTCAAAGCTTCAATATCACTGTTAACAATCGCTCCAAGATTCTCGGTGATTTTCTCTGCGCTCCAATCCCACCAGGCAATCGCTAACAACTTCTCGATGGTCGTCTCATCGAATCGATGCTTAAGCACTTTTGCAGGATTACCACCAACCACGCTGTAAGCTGGTACATCAGCCGTTACAACAGACTTGCTGGCAACAATGGCACCATGACCAATAGAAACGCCAGGCATGATCGTAGACTCATATCCGAGCCAAACATCATGACCAATGACGGTATCACCTTTGTATGGCAAATCACCTTCACCCGGTAACACTTTCTCCCAACCGTTACCAAAAATATAAAATGGATAGGTCGAAAAACCAGACACCTTATGATTTGCACCATTCATAATAAATTTTACGTCTTTAGCAATGGCACAAAATTTACCAATCTTTAACTTATCGCCAATAAAGGGAAAGTGATAAAGCACATTGGCTTCGAAGTTATCAGGCCCATCAGGGTCATCGTAATAAGTATAGTCACCCACCTCAATATTCGGCGATGTTATAAAGTTCTTAAGAAAACCAACCTGAGGAAAGCCCTTCATGGGCTCTTTGTCATTAGGGTTCGGACCGTTCAAAGGCACCTCCGTAAAATGATTATTAGCTTGTCATTCTACACTTGAATTAAAGGGGGCATGAAATTACGAAAAGGATTTTTCGGTGGGCCAAGGCCCACCCTACTCTTGCATTTCCAAATCCACCGCAATCCTCACCGCCACGTCATTGCCGGGCTTGACCCGACAATCCAGTGACTTTAGACCAGGTGGATACTTAGAGTAAAGAAGAAAAGCGAAGTATCAACTAAGAGCTTTGATCAACTCATCCGCTACAGCAGCAGAAGATGCAGGGTTTTGACCAGTGATTAACTGCCCATCAACAATGGCTAACGAATTCCAGTCATCAACTTTTTCATAAATACCGCCTTTTTCAACCAGCTGGTCTTCCAATAGGTAAGGAACAACTTTCGAAAGGCCTACAGCGGATTCTTCTGAGTTACTGAAGCCAGTGACTTTTTTACCTTTAACGAGCGACTCGCCATTAGCATCTTTTACATTCAGTAATACAGCAGGCGCATGGCATACAGCAGCTACGGGTTTACCTGCCTTAATAAAGTCTTCAATGAGTTTTATTGAGTGTTCATCTTTGTGCAGATCCCACAACGGCCCATGGCCTCCCGGATAAAAAACTGCATCATAGTCGCTGGCATTCACATCAGACAGACGAACCGTATTGGCTAATTGATTGCGCGCCTCCTGATCTTTTTCAAAACGCTCAGTATCTTCAGTCTGAGCATCTGGTTGATGGCTTTTCGGATCAAGTGGCGGCTGACCACCACGAGGCGAAGCAAGCGTGATATCCACACCCGCATCTTTAAGTCGATAATAAGGACTGGCAAACTCCTCAAGCCAGAAACCTGTTTTTTCACCCGTATCACCCAATTGATCATGCGAGGTTAATACAAAAAGTACTTTCATTCGATCGCTCCTTAGGGTTTATATTCAAAGACACAAAAGATTATACAGAGCGAAATGTGAAAAACTAATGAGTATTCCAAATATTCAATATTCAAATACTTAATAATGATTCTGTAGATAGAGTGAGGACAATTATAGGTCAATCTACTACATTGACTCCCGGCGGATAATAACTAACTTCAAATCTGATCCCATCAGGGTCTTTCATAAACAGTGCAGTTACTCCGCCTAAATCCTGAATCTCTGGCGCCTCAAATCCTGCTTGGCGCATTGAAGTTTGTATTGATTCAACATGCTCTTTCGAAGGAGCGGAGAAGCCCAAATGATTCATCCCAGCGCCATACCTTTCATAGTCGGACGTGTCAGGCTTCGCCTGCAAAAATTGAAAAAAAAAGCCTTCGCCATCGGTCCATACATGATTCCGTTTTTTGGTAAAACCTACCAGTGGAAGTAAATGGTCATAATAAGGCATACTTCGTTCCAGAGATGACACAAGGATAGTAATATGATCAAGCTTCATGAGATTCCTATGAATTATTCTGTATTGGCGATGTTTATAGATATTATATCTATGGGCATTTGCCCATGAATACAAGCTTGAACTTTTTATCCGTTCAGCCCTATGATTAATCATTGTATGTACTAATGGAGATTCTTATTCGCCCTTTTCATATCGCCTGGATAGTCTGTTTAGTGCCCATCATTGCTGCGCATGCAGCTTATTTTATTGGTCTGTGGCAAGGCGTGGCGAATGAGTGCGTACCCTATTTCGAGGGGTGCACCTCAATCAGTCGCGCGGCGCGCAATGGCGATGCTATCTTTTTGTTTCGCGGTCTAATGATGCCAACAGCAGCATTTCTGATTATCTTCTGGTATTTGCAGTGTGTCTGGCTGAAAGAGCTAACCGATAAATATCACAACACGATTTTCGTGCTAGGAACCATTGGCGCTGTGTTTTTAGTTCTATACGCAGACTTTCTTGGTACCGAAGGTGACTTTTATGAGTTTATGCGACGTTATGGAATCACCCTCTATTTCGCCATGACCATTCTGGCGCAGATGTTAAGCATTCGCAGTCTGCAGAAAATAAAACGAACGTTAGACAGTAAGATTAAACGATACCTTTCAATACAATTTCTGTTGATTACCGTTTATTGGGTATTAGGCATCGCAAACGTCGTTATTAAAGCCACTGGCGTAAGCTGGGCCGATCAGTCTGAGAACATAATCGAATGGCACTTCGCCTTATATATGTCCTTCTATTTTGGGCTTACAGCCATGATGTGGAAGCGCAGTGGCTTTCAATTTCAGTTCAGGATTAACAGATAAGCTTCTAATCACCTCAATCAACGCTCTCTTATTTTGCTCCACATAAACTCATCTTTACCCATATTTTCTGTGTTTTTCTGTGCTAGATTTTCAAGCATGATATCAATCTGATTTTTATCAACCCAACGCCCATTAAAGAACACTCCTGATATCTTTCTTGTGTTATTAATATCTAACAAAGGATTTTCCTCAAGCAGAACAAGGTCGGCAAGCTTACCAACTTCAACAGTCCCAATTTTATCGTCAATTTCTAGCCATGTGGCTGCCAATCTTGTTGCAGCTGCCAAGGTTTCTTCGGTGGTTAAGCCAGCATCTACTAACAAGGTCAGCTCGTCATGCAATGAATAACCCCAAACTATGCCTGAAGTGCCTGCATCCGTTCCTGCTACCATGGGTACTCCAAGATCTTTAAAGGCTTTTACCAACTTGATATGAAAGTCTACCAGCTCGTCATAGTAAGCAATTCTTTTGGGATTGGTTCCCTGATTATATTGATTAGCAGTAATCCATTTGTCTTGCATTAATGGGTGTACGTATTTAAAACTTGGAAGATCTCTTACAGCATCCAATGAGCGTCCCTGAGCAGCAATCCTTACCAAGTTCGATAGATTAGGAGTAACCCAGGAGCCATTCTCTTTTGCCAATTTTGCAAGTTTATAAGCTTCTTCTTCAGTAAACTCATTGGCTCGCTTTGAGAACTCTTCTGCGTGAGCCACTAAGCTAAAGTGAGGGACGAAGGCATCTTCTGTGTTACCTTCAAAGGCACTGGGTATATGCCCCACCACCTTCATTCCTTGTTTGTTAGCCTCGTCCACAATAGCTTTGTAGGTTTCAATGTTAAGCCTTGAGTAAACCTTGATAAATTCGTAGCCATCACCTTTTGCGATTCGAACAGCCTGTTGCCCCTCGGAAGGAGTTGTTGCTACCTTACTCGCATTGCTTCCATCAATTAGTGCTGCCAACGCAATTCTAGGGCCAATCACATCACCTTTGATAATTTCATTTCGCTGCCCGAAATGCTCAACTCTACCGCTAAGTTCAAATGCTGTCGTAACACCATTTGCAACGTATAACAGCATAATGTCCTGGTTATCGAAGAAGATTGATGCACCTTTGGTTGGGTAGTTATTTCCTGGACTGCCCTCTACAAGATTGTGAACGTGCATGTCTATCAGGCCAGGGATCAGCCACTTGCCTTCACCATCAATAATCATGGCGTCATTTGGTATTTTTCCACCAATTGCAGAGATTTTGTTATCGACAATAACAACTGTAGTATTTTCAATGACCTTATTTTCTGCTGTCATTGGAATAACATTAACGTTTGTTAGAGCAATCGTTTTATTCTCTTCATTTTCCTGTGCCAGCGCAGAGTGCTGTGTGATTCCGCAACCTGAAAGCAAAAACAATGCCACGCATAAACTCGCTATAAATCGTAAGTTTTTCACTGAAAATTCCTTATTATGCTTTTTAATATTCGTTGTTATTTCAATCTACGCACATAAATACGTCATAGATACAACCGTGGGATTTCAAAATGTAAGATTTAATTTTTGCTAAACAGACATAAGGCAGAAACGAAGTGGTTTTGAGTTTCAATTTAGAATTAATAATTAAGACTCAGATTGTAGCCTCGATTAGCATAGCCGTAATCGAGGTATGTTCTAAAAACCTCGAAGTCACAATTGCTCCTTCGAAGCTACACCTACTAAATTAAATAAAGATTATTACCCACATCGACAATACCGCCAGGAAGTTAATGGTAAAAACCAAGCCTCTTAAACGAATATTATTCGCTAATATTTGTACTCCGCTATGAACCAACCGACCAGCAACAAATATCCACGCTAACCACAATTGAACAGAATCTGTATTCCCCATAACAATCAACAGCACGCAGGTAATGTGAAAAAATAAAGGCCATTCGAACTGATTCGAAAGATTAGCACTTATTCTTGGCTCCATTGCCGCCCATGTTTCTTTTTTACTTTTTACGACACCCCATACTGCCGGTGCTCGAACAATGGTCAGCAAAACATAAAGAAAAGCCACCCAAGCGATATGGGTAGCCATAGGAAAGAGAAGTAAGTGATTAGTCATATTCGGGGTTGCCTTATATTTATGCTACTTGATGGGCCATTAACGTTTACGTCGCGGACAAAGACAAGAGTTCACGATCTTCCTCCCACAACTTATGTCGAGGAATTAGTAAGTCTAGTTATGCATCAACACACTTAACGATACTACGAATTTCTGGAGAATCAGTGCTTATAACAGCTCCACCTCCGTAGGAAGTAGATTGATAACTGCCATACTTTGACTCTATCTCCTCAGCATCACCTTCACAAAGCTGATTAGCTTTCTCAAGAACAGCTGACAGAAGGTCATCGCGACTGTGAGGCAAAGAACCCATTACATGAATATAATATTCATCCGTACTTCTTTCTTCTACGGTTTTGTATTGAATAACAGCTCCCTTGTACCACTGCATACCTGTACATCCACTAATAAAAATAGCGGTCACTGAGATCAATAAATAAAGTCTTTTCATAGAAGTGGTCCTAGTCTGTTGGCTCGATTAGCCTAGGTCCTCTAGGGCATTCCCGTTGGTCATAATCGAGTAATATTAAAAAACCTCGAAGTCGTAACTAATCCTTAGAGGTTACACTTACAGATTGTTTCTTAAACATATGCATCCATTAAATGACAAATGAATGAAAAAAGTAATATCAATGTAGCACCCAAGGCAAAAGCAACGGCTCCAAAAAAGTAGTAATGCCAAATTACCATAAAGCGATTTGCGCGTAACATCTCAGCTTTGCCATATTCTTCTGGAAACTCACCAAGACGCTCTGCTTCTGTTAATTCCTTTACCTGATTATTAATTTGCGTTGCTCTTAACCAAGAAGAATAAAGTTCAAAAGCTATGTAAATGACCAAAGAAACAAGGATTAGCAACCCTGTACTTAGCGCCTGCCATGCAGCCAAGTATTCTCTTGTAAAATTCCACAGCGCAAATAATCCTGCGTAACCACCTAAAATAATGATGTTTGAATACTGCTTGGCATGTTCGTAACTATTTGTAATTACTTCCTTTTGTTTGTGTATGAAGTCCCTGAACTCGGTGTCGTCTTTTACGTCTGATTTATTATCTTCTGCTTCGAGGCGTTCATATACGGAGGACAGCTCATCAAGTAGCTTATCAATATCATCCAATGATGCAGCGACGTCACCATTGGTTCGGGCTTTTCTTACTTCATCCCTTATATTATTTATTGGATTTCGCCAATCCCACATAGATTAATCCTTCTGCTTAGCTTTGTTGGTTCTTAAAACTCTAATTCTTAGACGCTTTTATTACAAGCGCTGGTTTTACGGTCACCACGGGTAGGGCCTTCTCCTTGGAGACTTCCTTCGGTCATATTTCAGGAATTAAAGGACTAAGGCTACCGGATATGGGTACATTCCAGATAATAGCATTCTAAATTTTAAATCTTTTGAAGAGCAGATCCTGAATCGAGTTCAGGATGACAACACTCAAGCATGAACTATAGGGCCCTAACCCATTGATTATTAATAGCCTGTCGCTTTGATGTCGCCACAATGTCGCTAATCCTTCGCGGATATGTCGTGTTATACTTGGCCTCGAATTTACATAATTCAGGCTCACCGCTGTATCAACCAGCGTTACTACATAAACACTGAACGGATTAATTATGATTGTTAGAAAATTAAGATTGAAAAGAGGTTGGTCACAAGAGCAATTAGCAGAGTTAACGGGTGTCAGCACTCGTACCATTCAGCGCATTGAGCGTGGCCAGACCAAGCCCAGTCTTGAAACTCAAAAATCATTAGCCGCTGTGTTTGAAGTTGATATAGCAACATTTGAACCGTCCATATCTATGGACAGCACAGGAGAGCCTGATATGAACACCACCAACACCACTGAAACGACTCAAGAAGCTGAGCAAGGCGCGAAACCGAAGCCAGCTGTTGAAACTGTTAGCAATGAAGAGACAGACGCCATGGAGTACGTTAAAGGAATTAAGGAGTTTTACTCGCACTTACTCATCTACATCATCTTTAGCGTTATCTTTATCTTTGCGGGCAAAATGCCTGACATGCTGATCGCTTGGGGTGCCTGGACACTCGGACTTGTCTTTCATGGATTACAGGCCTTTGAAGTCATTAATATTTTCAAGATAAACTGGGAAAAGAAGATGGTGGAAAAGCGTTTAAAGAAAAAGTTGTAATCCGCAATAACATTGAGCAGACTCATAAGTCTGCTCAATTCTATAGGTAGTTCCCGATGGATTGGATTTATAGCTTCATTATTCTAGTCACAGCCCTATTTCTGATTGGGTTCGCTTTCATAGCTGTTATCAAACCTGCTCCTGCAAAGCACTTCTTACGACAGTTTGCTTCATCCGCCCAAGCTCATTACAGCGAGCAATTAATTCGAATCGTCTTTGGTTTATCCTTGATTCTTTATGCACCGCAGATGCAATTTATGCATTTTCACTTGGCACTTGGCTGGCTGATCGTTATAACCAGTTTAGGGTTATTAGGTGTTCCCTGGAGATGGCATAAAAAGTTTGCTGGCAAAGTTATTCCCTGGGTAATTCGGTTGCTTCCTGTTTATGCGGTGGGATGTTTGCTGTTGGGAGGAGTTTTGGTTTATGGGGTTTTGGGGTGATCAAATACATCTCAAAAAGGACAAAGAGCAGATTCTGAATCTAGTTCAGAATGACAAGTCTGGAAGGGAGGAAGTTATTATATCAAGATGGCATTGCCAAATTACGCGAAGGCTATTGTGTTAAAAGTTGTAGGCTGGTGATGTACCCCTAGGGCAGGATCAACGAAGTGAATCCCAGCAAATTAATCTGAAACATCTTTGGAAAGCAACGACTCAGGATCTTTGAAGAGTAGGTATTTTGGTGGGCCAAGGCCCACCCTACGAAGAAATGCACTTTGTATAAGTACGTTAATTTAACCTAATACTCCACTCTCGCATCAACACAGCCTGGGATGTGTTTCAGGCTAAACACTAATGCATCAACCGGTTGTACACACCAGTCTTCGCTCATGACGAAATCGCCAGCGATTTGTTTTTGTTGGTACTGGAAGTTGATAATCACTGGGCAGGCGCCGTCGCGGTTTTGGCTGATTTTTTCTTCGAGTTCAACCATGGTGTCTGGCCCAATGATGGAGTCGGATATAGTGATGATGATTTTTTTACAGTATTGTTCACGCGCCTGTTCGAACGACATAACGCTGTTGGCGCTGACACTGGTGCCGCCGGAATAGTCATCATGGCGCGCTTCGCCATCAACCACGATGACGTTGTCGCGACTTAGTAGATGGCGGTACGTTTCGAAGGTTTCTGCGTAAACGGTGACGTCACATCGTCCGGATTTATCATCCAGTGTGAGAATCGCCATTTTATCGCCGCGCTTGGTATTCATGACGCGCATGCCAACAATCAAGCCCACCACTCTTGCCGAGTTGCCGCGCCCTGTCGGTTGCAGATCACGCAGACGCGTAATGCTCATCTGTTTGATTTCGGGAATGTAACGATCGATTGGATGGCCCGTCAGGTACAATCCTAGTGTTTCTTTTTCGCCTTGCAGAACCTGCTCGTCGGTCCACGGCTTAACACGGATGTATTGATGCTGTTCGGTGGCGGTGGTCGCAACCACACTACCGAATAAATCATCCTGCCCCGCGGCCTGGCTTTTATTGAACTGTTCAGCAGCTTTTACTGCTTCATCCAGCGAGGCCATCAGCGTTGCCCGGTTCGGCCCAATCAGATCCATGGCGCCCGCGCGAATCAAGGCTTCTAAGGTACGACGATTGGCTTTCTTTAAATCCACACGGCTACAGAAGTCGAACAAATCTTTATAAGGACCATTGGCCTCACGTTCATTGACGATGCTTTCAATCGCTCCTTCACCCACACCTTTAATGGCGCCGATGCCATAGACAATGCGCCCTTCTTCATCGACCGAGAATCGATACTGCCCTTTATTAACATCAGGCGGTGTGATGGTCAGATTGTTATTTGTGGCGTCTTCAACGTAGGTCACGACCTTATCGGTGTTATCCATATCCGAGGACATAACCGCGGCCATAAAGGCTGCCGGATGATGGGTTTTCAGCCACGCGGTTTGATAGGCAACCAATGCATAAGCAGCCGAGTGTGATTTGTTGAAACCATAACCGGCGAACTTTTCCACCAGGTCAAAAATCTTCATGGCGAGATCGCCATCAACATTATTTTTAATCGCGCCTTCTTTAAAGATGCTACGCTGTTTTTCCATCTCTTCGGGCTTTTTCTTACCCATGGCTCGACGCAAAATATCCGCGCCGCCCAACGTGTAGCCAGCCAACACCTGCGCGATCTGCATCACCTGCTCCTGATAGAGAATGATGCCGTAGGTTGGCTCAAGAATTTCTTTTAATGATTCATGTTGATAGTTCGCATCAGGATAAGAAACAATCTCGCGGCCATGCTTACGATTAATAAAGTTATCAACCATGCCCGACTGTAATGGCCCGGGACGGAACAACGCTACCAACGCGATAATGTCTTCAAAGCGATTCGGCCTTAAGCGCTTGATCAAATCTTTCATACCGCGTGATTCGAGCTGGAATACGGCAGTGGTATCGGCACGTTGCAACAAGTCGAAAACTTCTTGGTCTTCTGTGTCGATGGTGGTGATATCAATTGGTTCTTCGCCTTTCTTGGCAATAATGCCGTTGGCTGTTTCAATTGCCCAGTCGATAATGGTCAGAGTTCGTAGACCCAAGAAGTCAAACTTGACCAGACCGGCACTCTCTACATCGTCTTTATCAAATTGAGTAACGATGTTGTGACCAGTTTCATCACAATACAACGGCGCGAACTCTTCCAGATCATTCGGTGCGATAACCACACCACCAGCGTGCTTACCGGCGTTTCGAGTGACACCTTCAAGCTTACGCGCCAAGTCCCACAACTCACGAACGTCTTCGTCTTCTTCGTATAAGCGAGGGAGTTCAGGCTCTTGCTCAAAAGCTTTTTCCAGCGTCATGCCCACTTCAAAGGGGATCAGTTTGGCCAGCTTATCCACGAAACCATACGGATGACTGAACACACGGCCCACATCGCGAATTACCGCCTTGGCGGCCATGGTTCCGAAAGTAATGATCTGCGACACACTGTTGCGGCCGTAGCGCTCGGCCACGTAATCAATCACCCGATCACGTCCTTCCATACAGAAATCGACGTCAAAGTCAGGCATCGAAACACGTTCAGGGTTAAGGAATCGCTCGAAAAGCAGGTCGTATTCCAATGGGTCAAGATCGGTAATTTTCATCGCGTATGCGACCAAAGAACCGGCACCGGAACCACGACCGGGCCCCACTGGCACGCCATTATTTTTGGACCATTGAATAAAGTCGGCAACGATTAAGAAGTAGCCGGGAAACCCCATGTCGTTGATAACGTCCAGCTCGATCTGCAAGCGTTCATCATAAGCTTGGCGAATCTCGGCGAAATCCTCTGCGTTACGGTCAAACAATTGATCAAGCCGCTCTTCGAGACCGTCTTTTGAGACTTTCTCGAAGTATTGAGCAATGGTCATGCCTTCTGGGATTGGGAATTCCGGTAAGAAGTACTCGCCAAGGCGCATATCCAGATTACAGCGCTTCGCAATTTCTACGCTGTTTTCCAGCGCTTCAGGAATATCCTCGAACAGCTCGACCATCTCTTGTTCGCTACGCAAATACTGCTGTTCGCTGTATTCGCGCGGACGACGCGGATCGGCTAATACACGCCCCTGATTAATGCAAACCCGAGCTTCATGCGCATCGAAATCTTCTTTATGGATAAAACGTACATCATTGGTGGCCACCACCGGCGTGCTTGCACCCTGCGCCAAGCCAATGACCTGATGGATGTATTCATTCTCTTGTGGACGTCCGGTGCGCTGTAATTCGAGGTAATAACGATCTTTAAAATGATGATTCCAGAAACCAAGATTTGAGGCGGCCTGATCCATATTGCCAGCAAGCAAGGCTTTACCCACATCGCCCTGGCGACCACCAGATAGAATGATCAAGCCTTCTGAAAATTCTGGTAGCCACTCTTTTTTAACTAATGGCAAACCGCGATGCTGGTTCTTGAGATAAGCACGAGAAATGACGTACTTGAGATTGAGGTAACCGGTATTGTTCATGCACAGAGCTGTGACACGAAAATGTTCGTCCTCATCATTAGGGTTCTGAATTAATAAGTCAGCGCCTGCTATCGGCTTAATGCCTGCTGACACTGACTGAGAGTAGAACTTAACCAAGCCACACATGTTCATCTGGTCGGTCATGGCGATTGCCGGAATCTTGTGTTCCTTGCAAGTCGCGATCAGTGGCTTGATCCGCACAACACTATCCACCATAGAGTATTCGGTATGCATTTTGAGGTGAATAAAACGTGGTGTCATAGTGTTCTGTCTGTTAGCTCTTGTTGTTTTAACTTGTTAGATGTCTTGATGATCTGACTTATTATAAAAGCCAGCCAAATTGTTTCCAGTGTTTTAATGGCTTTGATAGTTTTAATTATAATTTCAATAACTTAGCTGTGGTTTTCTAGAAGTCGAGCATTCGCTGTACAGGAGCATATGAGCGGCGATGAATCGGCGTGATTCCCAACTTTACAATAGCCTCTCGATGCTGCTGAGTCGGGTAACCTTTATGCTTGGCAAAACCATAGCCCGGATAAGACTGCTCCATTTCAACCATTTCATTGTCACGTGCCACTTTCGCCAAAATTGATGCCGCGCTGATAGCAGGTTCTTTGCTATCGCCTTTGATGATAGCCTCCATACGACAATCCAGTTCAGGACAGTGATTACCATCGATCAGAGCCAACTCGGGCAAATGGCTTAATGTCTCAACCGCACGTTTCATAGCCAATAGACTGGCCTGCAAAATATTAATTCGATCAATTTCTTCGACTTCAGCCCGCGCTATCGACCAGGCCAGGGCTTTCTCTTTAATCTCAAGGGACAATGCCTCGCGTCGCTTTTCAGTCAGTTTTTTAGAGTCCGCAAGACCTGTAATAGGATTTGCTGGATCGAGAATCACTGCAGCTGCAACGACCGGGCCCGCTAATGGGCCACGCCCCACTTCATCCACACCTGCGATTAAAATTGTTTGCTCCATAGCCTACTCTTTTTATAATCCGACTTATATTTCCAAGATAACTTTTAGCGTGTATTAGCCAACCACCATTGTGTAATCGAGTTGGCGGCATACACGTCAGCGTCTTTGCGTAGCTTACTATGCCATTCATCAAAAACGGTTTTTGTTTCTTGCCAACGTTGACCATCATCTTCAAGCCAGGCGCGAACCTCGGCAAATATATTATCTGGCGTACATTCGTCCTGAATAAGCTCAGGTATTAAAGGCTTTTTCGCCAACAGATTGGGAATAGCGAAGGTATCAATAATCAGCAATCGTTTGAATATCTGATAACTGAACCCTCCGACTTTATAGGCAACCACGGTTGGGCGCTTAATCAGCATGGCTTCTAAGGTCGCGGTACCGGATGCCATCACCAATAAGTCGCTGGCTGCCATGCAGTCTCTGGATTGACCGTCGAGCAGTTGTATATCTGGTGCATCGGTTGTTTCTTGTAATAGAGCTTGAAACTGCTGGCGTCGAGCCTGATTGGCCATCGGTGCTATAAACTGTGTATCGGGGTAAAAATCCTGAATCAACTTGACGGTTTCGATAAAGTCCTGCCCCAGAAACTTCATTTCAGAACCACGGCTGCCGGGCATGATACAGATAACACGCTTAGCACCAACATCAGACAATCCTAAGCGCTGTCTGGCCTCTAGCTTATCCATCTCCATCGGGATCTGATCGGCCAGCGGATGGCCGACACAGAAGTTATCAATCGCATGGCGTTGATAGATATCCTGTTCAAACGGAAACAGACACAGCATGAGATCGGTGGCTTTACGAATTTTAAAAATACGCTTTGGCCGCCAGGCCCACACTGAGGGGCTGACGTAATGAATGGTTTTGATGCCTTCTGCCTTGAGTTTTTTCTCCAGGCCGATATTAAACTCGGGCGCATCGATGCCGATAAACATATCGGGTGGCGACTCAATCCAGCGCTTAGCTAGCTCGCGACGCATTTTTAACAGTTCCGGAAGACGCTTTAAGATAGGTACGATGCCCATGACTGCCAAGGATTCCATAGGATAATGGCTCTTGCAGCCTTCGGCCTGCATTAAATCCCCCGCAATACCTTCAAATTCGGCATTGGGAAAGTGTTTTTTAAGTTCTTTAATTAAACCGGCACCTAAAATATCGCCGGAAGACTCTCCGGCGATGATGGCAATCTTGGTCACTGATTCTGCTACGGTATTATCAGCAAAAGGCGATGTCTGCATCGCTATACCCCTTTATTCTTTTGTACTTAAGATTGATATAAGCAGATCGGGCGTTTGCGACAGTCTGTCTATTAGCGATGAATCGCTTAGCGCAAAATACCTCGGTTCGCATTCTGCAAAAATTCTACCATTTGTTGCACATGGGGATCGGAACTTTCCGACATTTCAGCAATAGCTTCTTCGGTTTTCAAGGATTTACGGTAAATGGTGCGGTAGGCTCGCTTTAACTCGCTGATACTCTCAGCAGAGAATCCGCGACGCTTCAAACCTTCTGAGTTCAGGCCATAGGGCGCATTTTCAGCCACAAGCACAAACGGCGGGATATCTTTGCTGATGGCGCAATCCATACCAATAAAGGCATGGTCACCAATTTTGCAGAACTGATGGATTTTAGCAAAACCAGACAAAATAACGTGGTCACCCACATGGACATGCCCTGCGAGCGTCGCATTATTGGACATGATGATATTGTCACCAAGCACACAATCATGCGCGATGTGGGTATAAGCCATGAACCAGCCATTATTGCCTATGCGGGTTTCTGAACCATCCTGTACCGTACCTCGGTGTACCGTACAACACTCTCGGAACACGTTACCGTCACCAATGATGGTTCGTGTCGGTTCGCCCGCATACTTTTTATCCTGATTTTCTTCACCAATTGAAGAAAACTGAAAAAAACGATTGTTTTTGCCAATGGTGGTATAGCTTCCAATAACCACATGCGGACCAACTACAGTCCCTGAATCAATGGAAACGTCTTCACCAACAATTGAATATGGGCCAATTTCTACGTCGTCAGCAATCTTTGCTGATGGGTCAATAATGGCGGTTGGATGGATCACGCAATATCCTTCTTTGCACACATGAGTTCAGCGGAGCAGACTACTTTGCCGTCAACGGTGGCAACTGCAGAAAACTTCCACATGTCGCGCTTACGTTTCAAGACAGTAACTTCCATTACCACTTGATCGCCTGGTTCAACAGGTTTCTTAAAACGCGCATCGTCTATCCCCACAAAATAGAACAGAGAGTCATCACTTGGCAATGACTCAGTGGTCTTGAATGCTAGAATGCCGCTTGCCTGCGCCATTGCTTCAAGCATCAAAACCCCTGGGAAAACTGGGCGGTGTGGGAAGTGACCCGGAAAGAATGGCTCATTTACCGAGACATTCTTGATCGCCTTTAAATACTCCCCAGCTTTATAGTCAACCACACGGTCAACCAGTAAAAACGGATAACGATGGGGTAGATGCTTCATCACCTCATAGATATCCATAGAATTCATCTCTGTTACGTTATTATCGCTCATCATTGTCGTCTCTTGAGTCTTTTAGCTGCCCTAGTTCTTTTTCCAGCTGTTTTAGTTTACGCCACATTTCATCCAATTGTCTGAAACGTACTGCACTTTTATGCCATTCCTTGTTGGTCTGGAATGTCGTACCTGAAGAATAGGCCCCAGGCTCGGTAATTGATTTATTAACAAAAGTTGTTGCCGTGATATGTGCTTTGTCACATACCTCAAGGTGGCCAATTATACTCACTCTTCCAGCGATTGTGCAGTGCTTTCCGACAGTTGTGCTACCCGCAATCGCTGTACAGCCCGCAATGGCAGTGTAATCACCAATCACAACATTGTGTGCAATGTGAATATGGTTATCGAGTTTAACGCCCGTTCCAATGATGGTGTTCTCTAGCGCCCCGCGGTCTATCGCAGTATGTGCACCGATTTCTACCGAGTCACCAATAACGACGCTGCCCACCTGTGGAATTTTGACCCACTTCCCCTGGTCATTAGCATAGCCAAAGCCATCAGAGCCAATCACAACGTTAGCGTGAATAATACAGTCTTGACCAATTTGAACTGAATGATAAATAACCGTATTCGGGTATATAAGTGTATTAGCGCCGATGTTAGCGTTCTCGCCAATCACCACACCAGCGCCAATGATGGCATTATCACCAATCACGGCCCCGCTTTTTATGACAGCATTATCATCAACCGTCACATTTCCGCCCAAAGTTGCTGACTCAGAAATAACTGAGCTTGAAGCTATGCCTTGAACGGGACGAGGCGTGGTATCGAATATCTGAGCAGCCTTGGCATAACCTAAATAAGGATCTTTCATAACCAAGAGGTTGCCATTCATATGCTCAGCAATAGCAACATCCACAATCAAAGCTGATGCTTCACTATTTTCAACATGGTCTAGATATTTTTTATCGCTGATGAAGCTGAGCTCGCCTTTTTGCGCCTTATTTAACGGCGAAACCGCAGTTATCACTAACTGCGGTTCACCTTTAAGCTCAGCGCCAATAAGCTCAGCAATTTCTTGAAGTGTTTTTTGCAAACCTTTGACTACCTAACAGTACCTTTTAAAAGATAATACTACTCACTTACCAACAGGTTGCAATAATTTTAATAACTTATCAGCTTATTTTGATAACTCAGCAAGAACCTGCTCAGTTACATCGGGGATGGAAGTATCGATGTAAGGAGCCGCCTGACGATCAAGTAGTATGTTGTAACCACCTTTTTTCGCTACTGAATTTACAGCATTACGAATCTGATCACCTAACTTTTGCTGCTCTTCACGACTACGCTTTTCCACGTCTTCTTTGAATGCTGCTTCTTTTAATTGATAGTCAGACATTTTCTTCTGAATTTCACGCTTCTTTTCTGTCGCTTGAGACTCAGACATAGTTGCTACATTGTTAATGTAGTTAGTGCGAGCAGTTTCAATTTCTTCGCCCAAACGCTTTAATTCATCTTCACGACCAGTAAACTCTTTTTTCAGTTTTTGATTAATCGCGTCTTTTTGTGGAACTTTCGCCATAACTTCGGCAAAGTTGATAATGCCAATTTTCGTCTCAGCACTTGCCATCAGTGGCATACTGGCTGCTACAAATAAAAATACTGCTAATAATTTTTTCAAAATATTTCTCCGATACTTGCGTATTAACTAATTAAAATGTTCGACCAATTGAGAAAGAGAAAGTTTCCGAATCATCATAAGGTTCGCTTTTCAATGGTCTAGATAAACTGAATTGTAATGGCGCCATAGGTGAGAGCCACTGCAATGAAATCCCGTATGACGCTCTGTAATCCTTATAATCGCTGTAGTCAGGGATATAAGGCAAAATACTATTTGGCTCGACATTTAACCCTTCAAAGCGGCTCGCGTCAAATTTTGTATCCCAAACATTTCCTGCATCAACAAAAAAGCTCGTTCTCACATTAGCCGTATCTTCCACGAACGGGGTTGGGAAAATCAACTCAAGAGAGCTCAAGAAGCGCGCATTACCACCTACAGAATAGCGACCAATATATAAACGGTCATATTCACTCGGCAAAATAATGGTTGTGCTGCCAGCTCCTGGAATCGGGCTTGGTACTGACTGAGTCGTACGAATTCTTTGAATATCTCTTGGCCCGATGGTATTAGTTTCAAAGCCTCTTAATGAAGAGCTACCACCTCCATAAAAGTTTTGGAAGTAAGGTAAGTCTTCTGTATCACCGTAACCGTCACCATAAGCCAGACCACCGCGAATAGAGAAAATCCAGCCATCGTTAGTAATCGGGAAGTAATAATCAAAGTCGTATGTTGCTTTATAGAACTCAAGATCACCAATTGCGGTGCCTATGTCCAACCCATAACTATGGCGAGTTCCTTTTGAAGGGAATACAGCGCGGTTCAATGAGTTAATGCTGTACCCTAACTTCACTGAGAAAATATCAAAATTAACTTCTGAATCAACGGTTGCGTCATAACCTAACAGATCGAAAAAGTCGATAACTCTTTGTGAGTTTGTAATAGGAGACGTCAGTTCATTTTGTGATGCGTTAAAACCGATGTTAAAAGTTGAATATTCATTAACAGGAATATAGGCCGTTGTACCTAAGCCAAGGGTATCCAAACTCTGGGCGATTAAGTTTAACTTGCCGTAGTCTGTTTCACTGTAAATAAGGTTAGATGACAGTCCAATACCATCCTGAGTGAAATAATTATCTGTATAATTCAGGCTGATACTCTTAATTGCTTTGTTAGTATTTAAAGCTAAACCAACCGAGTTACCAGAGCCCATAAAGTTACTATGGGATAACTCTCCATTAATGGACATGCCATAAAAATCATTGTAACTAAAGCCACCGCTAACTTGTGCTGCGCTACGCTCTTTAACTCTAAAATTCACATCTGCACGATCAGTTGTACCTTCTTTCTTAACCGTATCGACCTCGACACTTTCTATATAAGGGAGTCTTTGCAAGCGAATTTTAGATCGCTCAACCAATGCAGATGACAACGAACCACCTTCTTGAACACGCACTTCACGTCTCAAAACCTCTTCATCGGTACTCACGTTACCTTCAAAGTTGATACGATCTACATAATGTCTTTCGCCAGGCTCAACCAAAACGATTAATTTAGCTTCGGGCGTGTCTGGCGATACTTCAGGAATGGTCCGCACTTGTGCAAACGCATAACCGTACATACCCAATAACTGCTTAATTTGCTCTTCAGCAAAAGTCATTGCGGCAGCAGAATAGGTATCCCCTTCTTTTAAAGGAATAAAGTTTCTAATAGTTTCTACATCCAAGGTGAAGTCACCAAGAATATCAATTCCTGAAACTGTATAAACCTCACCCTCTTCTATCACAATCGTGATGTAAATATCTTCTTCATTATTAGCTAACGATATCTCGGTTGAGTTAATTTTGAACTCAAGATAACCACGGTCTTTATAATAAGAGGTTAAGGTTTCAAGATCTTTTTCAAGAGTAACGCTATTATATTTATTGTCATCGGTAATAAAGGTGAATAAACCACCAGTAGTCAATTCAAATTGAGATAAGAGCTTCTCATCTGAAAATAAATCATTACCAACAATATTGAATTCTTTAATCTTGGCTGAGCCACCTTCATTGATGGTGATATGCAGCTGAACCCGGTTTCTTGATAACTCAGCAAGCTTTTTATCTACGCTGATATGGTAGTGGCCATTGGAGTAGTATTGATTGGCAATTTCTTGCTCGATCTTTTCAAGAATGAAGTTATTAAGAACTTCACCTTTGGAGATCCCAGCGCCTTTCATACCTTCCATTAACTGTTCTGTTTTAAGAACCTTGTTACCCTTTAAAATAATGTCAGTGATAACTGGGCGCTCCACCACAATAACCTTGAGCGTGTTGCCTTCTTTCTCCAGCTTCACAAAATCAAAATTGCCGGTTTGGTGAATGGCACGAATAATGCCAGGAGCACGGGCATCGTCTAATGTCTCACCGACACGGATAGGTAGTTCAGTAAAGAATGTTCCCAGTTCAACTCGTTGCAAACCTTCTACTTGGATGTCTTCTACAACAAAGGGCTCGATTGCGGCTGCTTTGGAAAAAAGTGCAGAAAATACTAAAGCCGTAACTGTTTTTGTTATCAAACGCATTGATTGTTCTCTATTGGTTTATTCGGTTTATATCGAAAAATAGCGCAATCGCCATGATTGTCAGCACTAGTATGATGCCAACTCTCATACCAAGTTCCATAATTTTTTCAGAGACAGGCTTGCCACGAACGAGTTCGACAAGATAGTACATTAAATGACCACCGTCCAACATTGGGATTGGCAGAAGGTTCACGAAGCCTAAATTGACGCTTATCATAGCGAGATAAAGCAAGAATGCAACCATTCCAGCCTGTGCAGTCTGCCCCGCACCTTGTGCAATTCCAACCGGCCCACCCAGGTTTTTAATCGATAATTTACCTGTAACCAATTTCCCCAGGAAGCTGCCGATTCTTTCGACCATCACCCAGGTTTGCTCAGCGCCTTTACCGAAAGACTCGAAGAAGCCGTAGTTTATGACGTTATAGCCTTGAAAAGCCGGTGAGATTCCAAGGTAGCCTATGGCTGGATCGCGCTCATTGGGTTCTGGAGTGACCACAAGTGGCTGCTGATATCCGTCACGAGCTACGATTAACTCAAGCGGTTTACCAGGGTTCTTTTCTATGAAGGAAACAAATTCGCTCCACAGGCTTATCGACTCACCATTGACCGATACAATCGTATCACCCACTTTAAGCCCGCCCTGGTCTGCAGGAGAGTCTTTCGCGACCAGTCCTAACGACGGCGTGCCATCAACACGGCCAAAATCTAAACCAAGACTATCAAAAATAGTACCTTCATCAGGCTCTTGCCATTGACTGACATCAAGAGTCACTGTTGTTTGTTCTTGATAAAGCGGCTTAACTACCACCTCGATGGTTTTGTTATCATCAATATGATCAACAAAAGCAAAAACGGCATCTTCCAGACTTTTAACTTGAACCCCATCGACGGAAAGGATTTCGCTGTTTTCTGGAAAGTTAGCTTGAGCGGCAACCGTATTCGGCAGGACGTTTGTAACAAATGGCTTACCCACGGCAATACCCATCATATAAACAGCCGCATACACCACTATTGCCAACAAAAAGTTGGCCATTGGGCCTGCCAATACAATTAAAATTCGTTTCCAGACTGGTTGACGATTAAAGGCATAAGGCAGGTCTTCATCAGCCACATCACCCTCACGTTCATCGACAAATCGGACATAACCGCCCAATGGGATCGGAGCAATGACGAACTCAGTGCCGTGCTTATTGGTTCGTCCCCAGATAGGTTTACCAAAACCCACTGAAAAACGCAGCGCTTTAACGCCAAGTTTCTTAGCTACCCAGTAGTGCCCCCACTCGTGAAAAGTGACTAAGACCCCCAACAGGATTAGCAAGCCAAAAATACTGTATAAAAAATCAGTCATTAAATGAATATTCTCAACATGTGTTATCTATCTCGGTCGCATTAAGCTTTAATAAGTTTTCTAATCTGCACTTAACGCATCAACAATACGCTGTGCGTGCTTTCTTGCCACACTATCGGCAGCCAGCACAGACTCTAAATCTACCACCTCAGCATACTCAGTCTCTGTTAATGTCTGCTGAATCACCGAAGCAATCTGATCAAAATTAATTTTTTCATCCAAAAATGCCGTTACAGCCACTTCATTGGCCGCATTCAGTCTCGCAGGAGCGTTGCCCCCTTCCGTCATTGCTTCTTTAGCCAGCTTTAAACACGGATAGCGCTCGTAACTGGGCTGCTCAAAGGTAAGCTGACTAATCTGCATAAAGTCTAAGGGCTCTACTCCTGCGCTGATTCTTTCAGGGAAAGCCAATGCGTGAGCAATCGGAGTTCGCATGTCAGGATTGCCCATCTGTGCAATTACAGAGCCATCCTGATAACGAACCATGGAATGAATGATACTTTGCGGGTGCAAGATCACTTCGACCTGTTCGGGCTGCACATCAAATAACCAGCAAGCCTCTATCAACTCCAAACCTTTATTCATCATGGTCGCTGAGTCGACCGAAATTTTCCGCCCCATTGACCAGTTAGGGTGCGCGCAAGCCTCATCCGGACTAATTACCGGAAACTCCGCCAGTGGCTTTTTCAAGAATGGACCACCAGATCCAGTCAATACAATATTGTGAATGCCACAAGATTGGATGCCCTGTGAAACAAAATGTTCCGGCAAACACTGAAAAATAGCATTATGCTCGCTATCAATGGGTAATAAAGTTGCGCGACTTTCGCTGACAGCCTGCATAAAAATAGCACCAGACATCACCAGCGCTTCTTTATTGGCTAACAGCACCTTCTTGGATGCCTTGACCGCCGCCAGAGTTGGCAATAAGCCAGCAGCACCCACAATAGCGGCCATAACAGTATCCACTTCTTCATGGCTTGCCACCCAGTCAAGTTGCTCGATACCCACCAATAGCTTGGTGGATATATTCTCGGCATTGAGCTTGGCCTGTAATGATTCGGCATGTTCGTCGCTGGTCAATACTGCGTACTCAGGTTCAAACTCAACACACTGCTTAAAAAGTAAGTTGGTGTTCTGATTCGCGGTTAACGCAAAGACATGGTAGCGCTCTGGATGACGTCGAATCACATCCAGCGTATTAGTACCGATTGAACCGGTTGCTCCGAGAATGCATATTGACTGACGTTGAATGGACATATTTATAAACTAAGGCTTAGGCCATGCTTAAAGATCAGCAAAGCGACAATAAAGAAAGGAGCTACTGAAAGTGTACTATCCAGACGATCCAGCAGGCCACCATGACCGGGTAAAATCTGACTACTGTCCTTAATTCCCGCCTGACGCTTGAGCATACTTTCAAACAAATCACCAATGACAGAAACCACAACTAGAGCCATTGCTAACAACACAAACCAAATCAACGAGAACGACAATCCAATAAAGAATGCCGCAATGGTTGATAACACCGTGGCGCTAAGCAAACCACCAATGGCACCTTCCCAGGTTTTGTTAGGACTAACCACCGGCGCCAACTTGCGCTTGCCCATTGCTTTACCAAAAAAATAAGCGCCAACATCTGCGCCCCAGATCACCACAAACATCAGCAACAACAGCCAGCCACCATAATAATGATTTTGTACAATATCAGTACTACGAATAAGAACCACAGCCAACCAGGTGCTCACCAGGAAAATCAGGCCAAACAAGGCGCGTATCCAGGGACCACGTAACCAGACACGACCAACCTTTGGGTATAGTAGAATCAGCACAAAAGCGACAACCCAGGCCATAATCGATACGATTAAGAGCTTGAACGGATGAGTTTCAGTCCAGTTAACCGGAATTACCGGATAATCAAAAAACTCGCCTTGATTCAGCCAATAATAAATACCACAAAGACTGGCAATCGCTAATAAGATAAATAGCGCACTGACAATACTATTGGTTTGTAATAATCGGCTCCACTCCCAAGCAATAATGGTAAAGACTGGAATCAAAATAAGCGAAAAAACTTTCAGGCCAGGATAAAACAACAGCGCCATAGCCAACGGCAATAACACTAACGCAGTTATGATTCTTAGTTTTAACATAGTTTATCCTGTTACCTGTTCACCGGTTTTGCCAAAGCGTCTCTGTCTTTGTGCATAGTCGGCCAACGCCAACTGTAATTGTTCACTATCAAAATCTGGCCATAATACATCGCTAAAATACAACTCAGAATAAGCAGCCTGCCACAACAGAAAATTACTGATCCGTTTTTCACCACCGGTTCTAATCAACAAGTCCGGCTCTGGTGTAGTTCCTGTTGCCAAAAACTGTGTCAAATTAGCCTCTGTCTGTTCCTGCCCGCTTGTTAACAGTTGTTGACTAGCCTGCATAATATCCCAACGGCCGCCATAGTTGGCCGCGATATTGAGTATCAGTCCATCATTATCAGCCGTTAGTGCCTCGGCCTTATCAATAGCTTTTTGTAAGCCTTTATCAAAACCAGCTTTGTTACCTATAACTTTTAATTTTACGTTATTCTTATTCAGCTTTTTCGATTCATTTTTAAGGCTGGTAGCAAATAAATCCATCAAAAAACTGACTTCATCAGCTGGACGGTTCCAATTTTCGCTACTGAAGGCAAATAAAGTCAGATATTTAATGCCCAACTCGCCACAGGTCTCAGCCATTTCGCGCGCTCTTTCCATACCCGCCTTATGACCAAACACGCGCTTTTTGCCGCGAGCCTGTGCCCAGCGTCCATTACCATCCATAATGATAGCAATATGCTGCGGCAACTTATCTGTTGTGGCTACTTGATTACTCGACACCCTGTTCTACCTAAATTTCAAAGACTTAAATACAAGAACGCCGCGAAGCATAAGCCCACGGCGTTCGTGAAATAGCATTGTGGGGATTATATCTCCATCAATTCTGTTTCTTTCTCCGCCAAAATCTCATCAATGCGAGCTATTTTGGTATCAGTCAACTTCTGGATCAAATCCTCTGCACGACGCAAATCGTCTTCAGAGATTTCTTTTTCTTTCTCTAGTTCTTTCAATGAGTTATTAGCATCGCGGCGGATATTACGCACTGCAACCTTTGCATTCTCAGCTTCCATTTTAACCACTTTGATGAACTCTTTGCGACGCTCTTCGCTCAACGGTGGCAATGCAATGCGAATCACCTGACCAGCGACGTTTGGCGTCAACCCTAAATCAGATTTAAGAATCGCTTTTTCGGTGGCTTCAATCGCACCTTTATCAAAAATTTGTAGTACCAAAGTACGGCCTTCTTGCACGCCAATACTGGCAACCTGACTGATCGGTGTGTCTACACCGTAATAAGGCACCATAATGTGCTCAAGCAAACTAGGATGAGCACGACCGGTACGAACCTTTGCCAAGTCACCTTTATAGGACTCAATGGTTTTATCCATACGCTGGTCAGCGTCTTTTTGAATGTCGTTAATCACAGAATATTCTCCTATTTTGCTTGTTTTTTATTAGCTAGGGCTATTATGCCCAATTTCGGGCTGGGATCAACGGCCGGCTTGTCTCCGGACGCGTAGGTTATATTAAGGATGAATCAATGTGCCTTCGGCATGACCCAGAACCGCTTTTTCGAGGTTCCCCGGTTTAGTCATATCGAAAACACGAATATTTTTGTTGTGGTCACGAGCCAAGCAGAACGCTGTTAAATCCATAACCGCAAGCTCTTTATCAAGTGCTTCTTTATAGCTTAATTGCTCATAACGCACTGCATTCTTGTCTTTAGCTGGATCCGCCGAGTAAACGCCGTCAACTTTAGTCGCTTTCAAAATCAGATCCGCATCGATCTCAATACCGCGCAAACAGGCTGCAGTATCCGTAGTAAAGAAAGGATTGCCAGTACCGGCACAGAAAATAACGACACGACCTTTTTCAAGGGAGTTGATGGCACCACGACGAGAAAAGCCTTGGCAAACACCATCGATGGGCATTGCCGACAAGACTTTCGCTGGCTGTCCAACACGCTCGAAAGCATCTTGTAGAGCCAGCGAATTCATTACTGTCGCCAGCATGCCCATGTGATCACCTGTCACACGGTTCATGCCAGCTTCGGATAGCTTCTGGCCACGGTAAATATTGCCGCCACCAAGAACCACACCAATTTCAATCCCCTGCGCACTCAACCCTTTAATTTCTTTTGCCATACGCTCCAGAATCGAAGGGTCGATTCCAAACGCCTCCTGCCCCATTAGTGCTTCACCACTTAATTTCAACAAGATTCGCTTGTAAGCCGGGTTTGTCATGCGCGGTTCCTCTTTAACTATCGCGACTATCGAGAAATGTTACCTAAGCTAATTCTAGCTTATTTTTTACCCATTTGAGCAGCAACTTCAGAAGCAAAATCTTCTGATTTCTTCTCGATACCTTCACCCACTTCGAAACGAGTGAATGAAACAACTTCAGCGCCTTTAGATTTCACTAAATCGCCAACTGTTGTTGATGGATCTTTAACGAAGTTTTGACCTTCAAGAGTAATTTCACCAACAAATTTCTTGATACGGCCGACCATCATTTTCTCAACGATCTCTTCAGGCTTGCCTTCCATATCAGGTTGAGCTTTGATGATTTCTTTCTCTTTTTCGATAACTTCTGGAGCAACGTCTTCAGCTTTGTTGAATTGTGGGTTGCTTGCTGCAACGTGCATAGCCACGTCTTTAGCCAAGTCTTCGTCACCACCTTTCATTGAAACTAAAACGCCGATACGACCGCCGTGGATGTAAGCACCCAAGTTGTCGCCTTCGATTTTAGTAACACGACGAACCGTCATGTTCTCACCGATTTTAGCAACCAGGTTAGCACGAGTGACTTCAACCGTTTCGCCTGAAGCCATTTCAGTGTTGTTCAAAGTCTCAACATCGCTGATACCTTTTTCCAACGCTAAATCAGCAACCGCGTTAGCAAAACCCAAGAAACTCTCATCACGAGCAACGAAGTCAGTTTCAGAGTTGATTTCAACTAGAACACCAACGCTGCCGTTAGATTTTGCCAAGATAACACCTTCAGCAGCGATACGGCCTGCTTTTTTAGCCGCTTTCGCCTGACCTGATTTACGCATGTTATCAATCGCTAACTCGATATCGCCGTCAGCTTCAACTAGAGCCTTTTTACACTCCATCATGCCAGCGGCGGTGCGCTCACGTAATTCTTTAACTAATGCTGCAGTAATAGCCATGATTTCTCTCCGCATGTCTTTCGTTGCCAGGATGCCGCAACGAATATCAGTAAATAGTTCAAAAAAGGGGGCATTGCCCCCTTAGAATAGCTTATGTAGCCTGCTGATTAAGCTTCGTCAGCAGCTTCTACAAACTCGTCGCTTTGATCGGCAGTTGTAGCATTGCTCTGCTTGCCGTCAAGAACCGCATCAGCAACCGCTGCGCAGTATAGACGAATTGCACGAATCGCATCATCGTTACCAGGAATGATGTAATCCACGCCTTTAGGATTAGAATTGGTATCAACAACCGCAACAACTGGGATACCCATTTTGTTAGCTTCTGCGATAGCAATGTTTTCGTGGTCAGCGTCAATCACGAACAATACGTCAGGCAAACCGCCCATGTTCTTGATACCACCGATAGAAGCTTCTAATTTTTCCATCTCACGACGGCGCATCAAAGCTTCTTTCTTAGTCAAACGCTCAAAAGTGCCATCTTCAGACTGTTTTTCTAAGTCTTTCAAACGGTTAATTGAACCACGAATCGTTTTGTAGTTAGTCAACATACCGCCTAACCAGCGCTTATCAACGAAGAACTGACCTGAACGAGTCGCTTCTTCTTTAACAATTTCGCTAGCGGCACGCTTAGTACCAACAAACAGAATCTTACCTTTGTTCGAAGCAACTTTACCTAAGTAATTCAACGCGTCGTTGAACATAGGAACAGTTTCTTCAAGGTTGATGATATGGATCTTGTTACGCGCACCAAAGATATATGGACGCATTTGAGGGTTCCAGAAACGGGTTTTGTGACCGAAGTGCACGCCCGCCTGTAGCATGTCACGCATACTAACTTTAGACATAATAAATTCTCCGAATTTCGGGTTAAGCCTCCGCAAATCCCATTTCCCGACCCAAGCCAGCTTTAATCCGACTGAGCACCCCGGCAAATGTGTCGATTTGCGTGTGTAGTTTAGGTTTAGTGACCCGAAATCCATCTAAAACAGACGCACTTACGAGCCACGGCGCGCTTTATACCATTTTTAAGGGTTTGAAGCAATTATTTATGTTGTATTTCGGGCTTTTAACGTCTCGTATTGCAAGAGCAAACGGCCATGACAAGCAGGCTACGCGACAACATAGGATGGGTTAGCGCAGCGTAACCCATCAAAACAACCATAATCGGTGGGTTACGCTAAAGCTAACCCACCCTATAATGCTTCCCATCTTTACCCAAACCTAACTGTAGGTTAGTAATAAGCAACACTCACTGGCCTAATAACAGTGCAAGTCCGCCACCTAAAATCAAACTTGTTTCAAAAGTCTAATGATAATAAAGTTTTATCAACTGATTCGTATAAGCAAAAATTATAGATACCTATGAGATACACTGACGGAAAAACTGCAATTATTGACGATAGAGTCATTATCAATGGACATCATCAAGGAGTGGTGGTCGCAAACATCGACGGGCAAGAGTACTCTCCAGAGTACCCCAAGGAACAATGGGAATATCTAGGCACGGGAGTGCTAATTGTTACTGAGTTTGGTGGGGTACTGCACTACAAACAAGATAACTTAGTAGATGAGCCCATTGAACTTTTAAAACGTAAATGAAGTTCATACAACTAAACTAATAGCAACCATAGGGTGCGTCGTGACGCACCATTTAATTTACCAGGAAATAATACCTCATGATGGAACCCGTCTTACGAATTAACGGAGATAACGCTAATCCCAATGAAGGAGAGGTTGTAGTTGATTGGCCCAAAGCCTTTTGGAATCTAGGGATGCTTCTGGCTTCGGTTATTTTAATACCCTTTTATACCACACCCGGTTCAGTTTTCCTTTTCGTTGTATTGGCCTACTTTACTCTGCTGATTGGCCATAGCGCTGGGATGCATAGAATGATGATTCATCGATCATTCAAAGCTATTAAGCCCGTCGAGCGGCTTTTAATTTATATTGGCGTCTTAGTAGGTATGTCAGGGCCTTATGGAGTCATAAAGATTCATGACTTGCGAGATTGGGCGCAGAGACAGCACAAGTGTCATGACTTTTTTTCGCACAGACGATCTTATTGGAAAGACATATGGTGGCAACTGACCTCAAGATTTAAATTTGCCCATCCTCCACACCTTCAGATAGAAGATAGTCTTTACCAAGACAAATTTTATCAATTCCTCGAAAAAACCTGGCGTCTACACCAGATACCGCTGGCTTTAATTCTTTATTACTTTGGTGGGTTACCATTTGTGGTTTGGGGGATTTTTGCCAGAGTTTCTCTCAGTGTCGTCGGACATTGGACAATAACTTACTTTTGCCACAACCCCGGCCAAGGCAGGTGGAAAGTTAAAGGTGCCTATGTACAGGCATCAAACTTACCGGGTTTAGGGATTTTGACTTATGGAGAATGTTGGCATAATAACCATCATGCATTTCCTGAGTCAGCAAGAATTGGGGTCGAAAAAGGCCAGTCCGATCCAACCTGGCACTTTATACAGCTTCTTAAAGCCTTCGGGTGGATCATTGAAGTTAAACTCCCACGCTCACAAGACTCAAGAGAAGATTTGCAGGAAATTACCAAACAATAAAAACCTCTAACAAGGAAAACTAAGATGATGACAATCACTGATGCACAACAAAACATGCGACGTTCATACTACGGCGGTGCGCCAGGTGTGGTGACTTCAGGCCTGATTTGGCTAATAGCTGGAATGGTCACTGTTAATAGCACACCAAAATACGGAATTGCTGCGTTGATTATTGGCGGCATGTTTATTTTTCCGCTTTCCATCCTTCTTTGTAAGCTTTTCGGTGTTTCAGGCAAACACGACAAAAACAATCCATTAGGGCCATTGGCGATGGAAGGTACTTTCTGGATGCTGCTATCGATACCGATTGCTTTTGCGGCATCGTTATACAAAGTTGAGTGGTTTTTCCCTGCTATGTTGTTAGTCATTGGCGGACGCTATTTGACCTTTTCCACCCTTTACGGCATGAAAGTCTTCTGGGCACTAGGTGGCACATTAGTCGCAGCGGGTTTTGCCCTATACTACCTCAACCCTCCTGTTATGTTCGGAGCATTTGCTGGCGGCGCCATTGAGCTTATCTTCGGCAGCGTTATTTTCGTATCCTACAAACAGGAACTTATGACATCTTCGACCTGATTTGATATATAGAGTATCTATATTTATAACACTATATTTAAAACACCCATCAGAATATTCAAGAGAGAACATTATGGATAACAAACAGCCTGAACAGAATGATGAGAAGAAAGAACCGCAAACTTTTGTAGGTGCCTTTATGGCAGTCGGCGTTGGTGTCGGTGCCGCTTTAGGTGTCGCTTTGGATAATATTGCATTGGGAATCCCGATTGGTATTGCGGTGGGTTTTGCCATTGGTCTGGCGATAGATGCAAAGAATAGGAAGTCAAAGTGAAACTTCAGTCTCAAGGCTAATTACCTGAAATGGAACTAGGTAATAATGTTTAAACGCCTCGTTGCTATTCTTTCAGGACACATTCACCAGCCCCTTTCAATCATCCAGCATTAGAAATACTAGCCTATTTCAAAGATAAGGATTTTGATGGCAAGCGGATGATTTATGATGATTTTGATATTTTTTAGGAGATATAAACTTTATGCTTGGAAAAATACTTGTAACCTCATTACTAATTTTGTCCTTTAACTTACCAGTTAAGGCAACCCCTTTTCTCGTTGGTACTTGGAAATCAAATGAAGAGCTGACTGTACAAAGTATGGAACGCACCATAGGCATCCCAGAGAAAAGTCGAGAAGCATTTCGAAACGATTTTTTTGGAAAACTAACCATCAAAGTCAAAAAGAATACTTTCTCTGCCTACTTTGATGGGAAGCAGCTGGAGTTAGACATGGAGTATGAAGTCACTAAGATTAATAACAATAGCTTCTTAATAAAGTCGTACAGTAAACAGACAGAAGATATTACAGAACAGAAAATTACCATAGAAGGTGATTGCTATTACACTCTTGTATCAGATTGGCAGTTTAGGGAATACTTCTGTAGACAATAGCCGAAGTTACCCCCCTAGAAACCGCCAATAATCACTGGCGGTTTTTGCTATCTAGTTTCCCTTGTTTCCTACAATTCGTTAGAATAGACCGCAAATTACGAGTTACCGTTTAAGCTTTCACTAACTTATTGAATATTAAGGTTTTGTGCGGGCATCATTTGGGCAGAAGATGACGATTAAGATTAAAACTCCTGAAGAAATTGAAAAAATGCGTGTTGCCGGGCGTCTGGCAGCGGAAGTATTGGAAATGATCGGCGAGCACGTCAAGAAAGGCGTGACTACCGAAGAGCTGAATGACATCTGTCATGAGCATATTGTTAAGGTGCAAGGTTGTTACCCTGCGCCTTTATATTATGGTGGCGCGCCCTATCCTGTGACATTAGGTGAAGATGGCCAACCTACCCAATCAGTACGCAATGGCGGTTTCCCAAAATCAGTCTGTACATCAGTCAATGATGTGGTATGTCACGGCATTCCTAATAAAAAGCCTCTACGCAATGGCGATATCGTCAATATAGATGTGACTGTCATTAAGGACGGTTATCATGGCGACACCAGCAAGATGTTTGTGGTCGGTGAGCCAACACCTCAAGCCAAAAAGTTAATTGAAACGACTCAGGAAGCGTTGTATCTGGCTATTGATATGGTTAAGCCAGGGGTTCGTTTGGGTGATATTGGAGCGGCCATACAGAAGTTCGCTGAAGGCAAAGGTTACTCCATCGTGCGCGAATATTGCGGGCACGGCATTGGCGATACCTTCCACGAAGAACCACAAGTCACTCATTACGGCAGACCCGGTACCGGCCTTGAACTCAGAGAAGGCATGACATTTACTATTGAGCCGATGGTTAATGCGGGTAAGCGTTTTGTCAAACACCATAAGAAAGATGGCTGGACGGTAATGACTAAAGATAAGTCATTGTCTGCACAGTGGGAGCACACTCTATTAGTGACTGCGGATGGTGTTGAAGTTTTAACGCGCCGTAGCGAAGAAGCATTCAAGTAAACTGTGGCCAGTCCTGATAAATACAATTATCTGCCGAAAGCTGCGGAGCTTCTTAAAAGTGCCGATTCGAGAGATCCGGGCGCGCGACTTAAAAGCTACAAGAATTATTTACAGGCCGGTCTTGATGCACTGGTAAAGCAGTTTCAAAAAGGCACCCGTATCAATCAGCTGCTAAAAGCTCGCAGCGCCCTGCTCGATCATATTCTTATTTCCAGCTGGCAACAGTTTCAGGTTAATGGTCATTCGGCGCTGATCGCTGTTGGCGGTTATGGCCGTGAAGAATTACAACCCTATTCTGACCTCGATATTCTGGTGCTATTAAGCGAAGACTCAAACTCCGAGCATACTCAGGAGTTAGAATCCTGGCTCGCCTTTCTATGGGATATCGGGCTTGAAGTCGGTCATAGTGTTCGCACTGTCAGTCAATGCGAAGAATTATCACGAACCGAAATTTCGGTCGCTACTAATCTTATCGAGTCACGTTTCCTTTGTGGTGAAAATGTTCTCTTTAAAGATCTACTTAAAGTCATCAAATCGGATAGTTTCTGCCCATCAGAAGAGTTCTTTCAGGCAAAGGTTAGCGAGCAGCGTGTACGCCACGCCAAATTTAAAGATACCTCGTTTAATCTCGAACCAAATATAAAATCCAACCCAGGCGGTCTGCGCGACTTGCAGGTCATGCAGTGGATTACCTTAAAGCATTTCAAAACCAGCAGCTTACACGACCTGATCGTCCATGGGATTTTTACTCGCCGCGAATATAAAAGCCTGATCAATCATCAACAATACCTCAATCGAGTACGCTTTGCTTTGCATGTGCTTTGTGACAAACGTGAAGATCGACTCTTGTTTGAACATCAAAAGAAAGTTGCTGAATGGCTTGGTTATGAAGATGACTCACACAAGCTTGCGGTCGAACACATGATGCAACGCTATTATCGGGCTGTGATGTCGATTCGAAATCTGAATGAACTATTCATTCAAGTATTTGAACAGGAGCATTTACGATCTGATGAGCGCCAAAAGGTCATTGACCTGGATGATGATTTTTATATTTATAAAGGTCGCATTGGCGCTAATGATCCGGATCTTTTTTATAAAAAGCCGCATTGCCTGATTAAAATTTTTCGCCATATTTCATTGCATCCCGAAATTCAGGAAATCGAGGCTCGTACGTTACGAATTATTCGTTCCAGCCAACAAATTATTAATGAGCAGTATCGCAAGGATCCGATCAATATCAGTTTCTTCAAAGAATTTCTATCAACCAAGCAGCTAACCAGTCGCGGCTTTGCTTTGATGAAACGGACCAATGTTTTGGGTTCATTAATTCCTTTGTTCGCTAAAATTGAAGGTCAGATGCAATTCGACCTGTTTCATGCTTATACCGTCGATGAGCATACGCTTTTTTTATTACGTCATATCATTCGTTATAACAGAACCGAGTTTCAGCAGGAATTTCCACTGTGTAGCAAAATCATGAAGACTCTGGTTGATCCAACGCCTTTATATCTGGCAGCTATTTTCCACGATATCGGCAAAGGCCGTGGCGGCGATCATTCGGAACTGGGTGCGGTTGATGCACTGGACTATGCGCAAAGTATTGGCCTTGAGCCACACATTTGCGAATTGATTTCATGGCTGGTCAAGAACCACCTGATCATGTCATTGGTAGCACAACGAAAGGATATTAGTGATCCGGATGTCATCGAAACTTTTGGTAAGCAGATCCCTTCAATTTTACACCTGGAATTGCTCTATGTATTAACCGTGTCGGATATTCGAGCGACTAATCCAACACTGTGGAACTCTTGGAAAGAGTCACTACTGAAAGAACTTTTTTTAGCGACCAAGCAATACCTGACCCAATCGACGCCTCGAGCAAATCAAAGTGAAATGGTGCAAGATACGCGTCAACAGGTTCTGGAGCAGTTTGGTAAGGTGGGCGATTCGATTGAGCCGATCAGAGAGTTGCTGGACGAACTCGGCGATGAATACTTATTACGCTACCACCCGGAACAAATCATCTGGCAAACCGAGCAGTTGATGTCGCAACCTGAGTTGCCTTATGTGGCCATCAAGAACCACCGCTCGCAGGCTGGCACCGAAGTGTTTATTGCGATTGAAGATCAGCGTGACCTGTTTGCTGCGATAACCGCACTATTAAGTCAGAACCACCTGAATATTCAGGCGGCAACTCTTTATACCTCACCAAAAGGGTTGTGTCTTGATACCTTCATTGTTCTTGATGAACAAGGCCACCCTCTGTCGTATGAGCGTCGCATTCAAGAAATTCAAGATAACTTGATTGAGGGTTTATCGGATCTGGAACACCGCAAACTGGACGTCAGCCGTGCGGTACCAAGCCGCTTGAAGCACTTCAACGTCAAAACGCGTATAGCTTTTAGTTATGACGAAAACTCTAATCTCACTACTTTAGAAATTACTGCTTTGGATCGCCCTGCACTTTTGGCAAAATTGGGGCAGGCTTTTATGGAGTGCGAGCTTAAAGTCCACTCGGCCAAAATTGTGACCCTCGGCGAACGTGTTGAAGATACATTTACTTTAAGTCGTCGTGACAACCAGCCATTAAAAGACAAAGCTGACTTGAAACAAGTTAAGCAGACAATTTTAGAAGCCATTGCTGGCTAACCGAATTAATCCTTATTTGATTGTAAAAGAGAAACACTATGTCATTACAAACTACTATTGAACAAGCTTTTGAAAACCGTGACCAATTATCACCGGCATCGGCACCGCAAGATATAAAAGAAACTGTTACTGAAGCATTAAACCTACTCGATTCAGGTAAGGCTCGCGTTGCCGAAAAGGTTGATGGCGACTGGGTTGTGCATCAATGGTTAAAAAAAGCTGTATTGCTTTCTTTCCGTTTGAATGACAACAAAGTGATTGATACTGGTCTGGCTCAGTTCTACGACAAGGTGCCAATGAAGTACCAGAACATGACTGAGGAAGAGTTTAAAGCTGGCGGTACACGCGTAGTGCCACACGCGATTGCCCGTCATGGTTCATTCATCGCTAAGAATGTTGTTTTAATGCCAAGCTATACCAACATCGGTGCCTATATTGATGAAGGCGCCATGATTGATACCTGGGCCACGGTAGGTTCGTGTGCTCAAATCGGTAAGAATGTTCACCTCTCAGGCGGTGCTGGGATTGGCGGCGTGTTAGAACCATTGCAGGCCGGCCCCACCATCATCGAAGATAATTGCTTTATTGGTGCACGCTCTGAAGTAGTCGAAGGTGTGATTGTCGAAGAAGGCTCGGTGCTTTCGATGGGAGTATTCCTTGGCCAGAGTACCAAAATTTATAACCGCCTGACCGATGAAGTGTCTTATGGTCGCGTTCCTGCTGGCTCTGTGGTTGTGCCAGGTAGTTTGCCTTCTGATTGCGGCAAATACAATTTGAACTGTGCAGTTATCGTCAAACAGGTGGATGCCAAAACTCGCGCAAAAACCAGCATTAACGATTTACTCCGCATGGACAAATTTTAAGAGGTAGGTTTAATTATGAGTCAATCCGTCACTATTTATGGTATTCCCAATTGCGATACCGTACGTAAAGCCGTTAAATGGTTGGAAGCTAACGACATTAAACATGAGTTTGTGGATTATCGTAAAAATCCTTTGCCACGAAAAGAAATCGAAAGCTGGGACAAGGCCATTGGCTGGGAAACTTTTTTAAATAAACGTAGCACTGCCTGGAAGCCCCTTGACCAATCAGTCAAAGACAATATTGATCGTGATTCTGCTTTGGATTTAATGTTGGATAAGGTGACTTTGATTAAACGCCCAGTGTTGGTACTGGAAAATGGCAAAAATATTGATGTCCATTTAAGCTTTAAACCTGAGCAGTATCAGGCAATCTTCAACTAACGAGACATTTCCATGAGCGAAACGCTGGCACTCAGTAAAGACTTGATAAACCGTCCTTCCGTAACGCCGGAAGATGCTGGCTGCCAGCAAATGATGATGGAATATCTTCAAGCCCTTGGTTTCAACAACGAAATCATGAACTTTGAAGATACCAGTAACTTCTGGTCTTTACATAAAGGTAAAACCGAAGGGCCGGTGTTTGTATTTGCAGGACATACCGATGTGGTACCAGCTGGGCCATTAGAAAAGTGGGATACCCCACCGTTCGAAGCGACGGAGACAGATGGCTATCTGTTTGGTCGTGGAGCTGCGGATATGAAATCCAGCCTGGCCGCCATGTTAGTTGCAACCAAACGTTTCGTTAAGGACTTTCCAGATCATAATGGCTCAATCGGCTTTTTGATTACCAGCGATGAGGAAGGTCCCTTTATTAATGGTACTGTACGCGTTATTGAAGAATTGATGAAACGTAACCAACCACTTGATTATTGTGTGGTAGGTGAGCCTTCCAGTAGCGAACAGTTTGGCGATGTCATAAAGAACGGACGACGCGGCTCATTAACAGGCTTTCTAACCTTGAAAGGTACACAGGGGCATGTCGCCTATCCGCATCTTGCCGACAACGCGATTCATAAATCGCTCAAGGCATTAGATGAACTGGCCCATACCGAATGGGACCAAGGCAATGAATTTTTCCCAGCCACCAGTTTCCAGATTGCCATAATCAAAGCTGGTACGGCAGGCAATGTGATTCCAGGGGAAAAGTACGTTGAGTTTAATTTCCGTTACTCAACTGAAACCACTCACCAAGAACTGCAACAAAGAGTCATTGCTCTTCTGGATAAGTATAACCTTGAGTATGACCTTAATTGGAAGCTAAATGGCGAGCCATTTTTAACGGATCATGGTCATCTACTCATTGCAGCGCGCAACGCCATCAAAGCAGTCTGCCAAATTAATACAGCACCATTAACTACTGGCGGAACCTCTGACGGTCGTTTTATCGCTAAGACTGGTGCCGAAATTGTCGAAATTGGTCCCGTTAATAAAACCATTCATCAAATTAATGAATGCGTTAAGATTGAAGACCTCGATAAACTCACTGAAGTCTACTATCAGATTTTGGTAGAGTTATTAGCGACAGCAAAAACACTCTAAACAAAAGCTATAAGGCACTCTATGCACACTTCTATGATGTCAGCCGAACAAATTCTTGGTCTTAATCAGGATCACCTTTTGCATATTGCTGACAACAGTGAATTACTTGGGCAAAAATTTCAATGTCATCACGAAGTACTGGTTCCGATTGCCAAGCTGATTCGACGATCTGAACTGGACGGCATTCCGTTACGCATTGTCAGTAGCTATCGCTCCTTTGAGCATCAATTGTCCATCTGGAATAAAAAATACTACCAAGAAGTGATGCTTAATCTACGTGATGGTTCTAGCGTCAACTCACAAGATCTTGATGGGCAGGAAAGAGTGGATGCCATTTTACACTATTCTGCTTTACCTGGTGCCAGCCGCCATCATTGGGGCACCGACTTTGACGTGTTCGATGCAAGCGCTATCGATATGGGTCATGATGTCGAACTCACTGAACAGGAATTTGATAAGAGCGGGCCTTGCGCACTTTTAAGTGATTGGCTTGAAGAACATTTAAGTGAGTATCAATTCTTTAAACCTTATGCCCAAGACATTGGTGGCGTCGCCTGTGAGCCATGGCATATCAGCTATAAGCCAATAGCCGAGAGAGCACTTGATGAGTTTCCAATAGAATTGTTGCGCACATCATTGGAGCAGTCTGACATTGGTGGTAAACAATTCATTATGCCTAAACTCGATGCTCTCGTGCAGAAGTATGTTATGAGAATTTGCAAGGAAGATTGATTTAATAGAAAGATATCAAGAGAGGTTAAGGATGTTAAAAGCGATAGCCGTTACCTTCATTATTTTTGCCATATTGTTTGCGGGCATTATTGCCTTAAAGCGTTCAGCGAATCTTTGGAGAATACCTAAAGGGTCAAAGCTCAACCTTACGATGATGAGGAAACTGAAGCAAACGATAAGCAAAAGATCGATAACGTAAATGAAGCTCCTCAACTAGAAGATCAATCATATTCGACTAAAAGCACCGATTCAAAAAATACCGATTTACCAGACACTGATTCACAAGATAAACATTAATAGTAATCAGAACCGCTTAACAAAATGGGGGCGTTAAGCAATGCAACAACACTTACGACACCTAGCTTTATTTTTTGGGCCGATATTTGCAGTTCTGGTCTATTTCCTAATGGCGAATGCCGAATTTGCCCATCCTGCTTCAATCACTGCAGCGATTGCTAGCCTGTGCGCGGTTTGGTGGATCTTTGAGCCTATCCCTATTCCTGCAACTTCGTTAATCCCTATTGCGGCCTTCCCGGCTTTTGATGTACTCAGTGCCAAACAGGTTGCAGAAGCTTATGGTCATTGGCTGATTCTATTGCTGATGGGCGGTTTTATCTTGTCGACCGCCTTAGAAAAAAGTGGCACTCACAGAAGACTTGCGCTTGGCATGATCAAGTTAGTGGGTTCGCACTCAGAAAAACGCATTGTACTTGGCTTTATGATAGCCAGCGCAAGTTTGAGCATGTGGATATCCAATACAGCAACCACGCTTATGCTACTGCCGGTTGCCATGGCAATTGTTCAGTGCGGTCCCGATAATGAAAACACTCGCAAATTTGCCATAGCCTTATTGTTAGGTCTTGGCTACGCAGCCAATATTGGTGGCGTAGGTACGCCGATTGGCACACCGCCCAATCTTCTATTTATGAACTTTTATGCGCAAGCAACAGGCGAAGTAATCAGCTTTATTGACTGGATGATTTGGGCCCTACCGATTGTCATTTTGTTTGTCCCTGTTATGTGGCTGTGGTTGACCCGAAAGCTCGAAGCTAATCAAAGCTATGACCTGCCGCCAGTTGGCAAATGGCGAGCAGAAGAAAAACGCACTCTGGCCGTGTTCGCAGTAGTCGCTTTTCTCTGGGTGTTCAGAACAGGACCTTTTGGAGGTTGGAGTCAGTTGTTGGGACTTACGCACGCTAATGATGCCTCAGTTGCACTGCTCGGCGTCATCGCCATGTTTATGATTCCTGACGGTAAAGGTGGCAAACTTCTGGACTGGGAAACAGCCAATAAAATTCCCTGGGGGGTTTTACTACTGTTTGCTGGTGGTATTGCTATCGCCTCAGCTTTCACAGCTTCCGGACTAAGTGAAATTTTGGGCAACTCAATGAGCTTTTTAACTGACTTGCCGCCAATATTACTAATCGTCTCAATCTGCCTAATTGTCACTTTCATCACCGAGCTGACCAGCAACACTGCGACCGCCGCCCTACTGATGCCGATTCTCGCTGCTGCAGGCGTTGCCGCCAACATGGATCCGGCCATATTAATGTTCCCTGCAGCAATCAGCGCCAGCTGTGCCTTTATGCTACCGGTTGCGACAGGACCCAATGCAGTCATCTTCTCCAGCAACAAGCTATCAGTCGAAATGATGGTGCGAAATGGTTTTTTTATGAATTTGGCTGGCGCCGTTATTATTACTTTAGTGGTTTACTTTATGGTCGGGCATTAAAATTACTTAAACTCATTCGCTCAAAAAAACGGACTTTAAGTCTGATGGATCCGCACTAATTTCCTATCCCCGTAACTCTAACCCCATTAATTCCACACTACTATTGGTTCGCCAGGTATTTCAAGCACTAAAGCTTCAGGTCCATTATACGATTGATCATCTAAAAAAACTTGTATTGATGTATTATCATCAAATAAAAGCTCTATGGACTTATCACTTTCGTTTACTTCCAATAGATACTTGCCTAATATAGTATCTTTGAAATCGTTTATATTTGAGGGCTGTGTTAACCTTTCATTATGTATAGCGAACCCAATACCGCCTTTAAAGCCGACATAAATACTTTCCCCATCAAACTCAAAATCTACTACTGTATTATTTATTATTTTATTTAATCCTACTGATCGCATTGGCAACCTCCATTATTGCTTATAGTTTTTTGAGGATTCCTCAGACTCTAAGATCGTTTTTATGAACGTACTAATAGAAATTTTATTTCTCTAAAAACTTTTTGAAAATCGCTTTGGCTTCATCACTTTTAAGAAGCTCAGAAAAACTCCGTGCTTCCCGCTCAATCGCCTGCCCAACCATGTCCGCATTTGAGCGTATCAATTGACGACTCATCTGTAATGCCTGGGCTGGTTTTTTAGCGAGGATTTCGGCTTTTTCCTGAGCGAGCTGCCAATAGTTATCAGCATCAATAATATCGTTGATGATGCCCCACTCTTTTGCTTTGGCTGCATTAAAAGGTTCTGCCAGTAATAACAGTTCAGCAGCACGAGCATAGCCGATTTGACGCGGTAACAAATAACTGGAGCCTGCCTCTGGACATAAACCTAAATCAACAAACGGCAAACTAAAGTAGGTTTCTTCAGTCGCATAAATTAAATCACAATGAAGTAAGAAGGTGGTACCAATACCGACTGCTGGGCCGGAAACAGCCGCCACAATCGGTTTGTTGAAACTGTACAGCGCCTTCAAAAAAGACAGTACCGGACTACCACTTTCTAAAACAGGTTGTTGTAAGAAGTCTGCAATATCGTTGCCAGCACAGAAGCAATCTTTAGCTCCTTTGAAAAGCACTACATGGATATCGGAATTACTTTTAGCTGATATAAACTCTTTAGTCAGCGCTGTGTACATATCGGACGTTAAGGCATTTTTTTTGCTAACCCGGTTTAGCTCAATATGTAGGACTTTATTCTCAATGTAACTGGATACAAATTCTGACATTCTACCCTTCCTGTTGATTCCAGATGGCTTCTTTTAACGATGCTAATTTTTTCTCATGCTCAGCAACTTCCTGACTAGCTGCCTTTATCACTTTAAGCGGTTGTCGACTTGCAGAAATTCGTCTCACTGTTGTTTCGGCTGTTTGCTGGTTAGCTGCGTTCTGGCGTCCCAGGGTCAAACTGGTTTGGCCGCCAGTCATACGCAAATAAACATCGGCTAAAATTTCCGAGTCGAGCAAAGCACCATGTAGTTCACGATGACTGTTATCAATTTCATAACGCTTACAGAGTGCATCCAAACTGTTTCGCTGACCAGGATGCATCTGTCTAGCCAAAACCAAGGTATCAAGAACAGTGCAATAATCAGAAAGCTTGCCTTTATTGCTATCAAGCAAACTTAATTCATGATCAAGAAACCCCACATCAAACGGAGCGTTATGGATAACCAGTTCAGCGCCTTCGATAAACTCCAGAAACTCATCAACGACGTCTACAAATTTTGGCTTGTCTTCCAGAAACTCATTGGTAATACCATGCACTTCCATCGCACCTTGATCAATCTCTCGATCCGGTTGCAGGTATTGATGATAGTGATTACCGGTAAACTTTCGGTTCACAAGCTCAACACAACCAATCTCGATGATTCTATGGCCATCGTATGGTTCAAGACCTGTGGTTTCTGTATCTAATACAATTTGTCTCATGTGATTTTGGTTCTCGCTTTATACGCCAGAAGACTGCAATACTTGTTCAACACCTTTATTGGCCAGCTCATCAGCAATATCGTTTTCAGCATGACCACTATGCCCTTTTACCCAATGCCAGGTAACATTGTGTCTGGCTACCTGCTGATCGAGTTGTTGCCATAAGTCCTGATTTTTAACCGGTTTCCTGTTTGCTGTTTTCCAGCCCTTTGCTTTCCAGTTTTCCAGCCATTGGTTGATACCGTTTTTAACATAAACAGAGTCTGTGGTCAGATCAACCTGACACTTGCCCTTTAGAGCTTTTAAGGCTTCAATTGCTGCCATTAACTCCATACGATTGTTGGTTGTATTCAACTCACCGCCAAATAGATGCTTTTCATGTTTGCCGTACCTCAACAATGCTCCCCAGCCACCAGGACCTGGATTACCTTTACAGGCGCCATCAGTATAAATTTCTATTTTTTTCACAAGCTCATTCTTCTATTTGTTTGGTTGATATATTAGCCAGGTTTCCAGCCATTGCCACTGACATTTTTTCTTCCAGTGGTCTGATAGGAGTCATCGTTGAAACCTTTTTCTGCACCTTTACCATGTATGCAATAGGTGCTGATAACCACGGCTTACTCATGTCACTTTTTCTTTGAAAATGCTTAAAGCCTCGCCACCAGGGACAGCCAATAGTTTCGACCTCTAAAACCTTAAATCCAAGTAAGTTAAACCAATCGGTATAGCGATACAATGTTAGCCGATGCTCTGGAATACATTTCCGTGTCGCCCCCAGTCCTAAACGACACTGCCAATACCAAGGGTTATCCGGCGCGTAAATAAGAGCATATAAATAGCCTTGAGGAGATAAACAGCGATGAATTTCTCTTAACAAAATACTGGGACTTTCGGTGAACTCAAGTGCATGACTAATGATCACGCTTTGCAAAGAGTCTGTCATGAATGGCAGCTGTTCAGGCTCAGCGTCAACACAGTGCTTAAGACTTTTCCCAATATGAATCTCATGCTCAAACACACTATCCGGTAAGCTTAAGCACTGAGTCAAACTATCCAATGTCAGTAAATAACCACCATGATAATCTTCCAAATGGCTTTGCAGCCACTCTTGCCAAATATAACGAATCCGGTTACCCGCAGGTAACTCTGGCCAACTGAGTTCAGACAGTTTCTTCGTCATCGTTATCTCGCCTTCCTAAAAGAAGCATTATACGGCAGGTTGCCAGTCAATAGTGGGTTATGTACATTAGGAGTCATGCTAACCCGACAAATGGACTCAAGCAAGCCAGTGCGTATTATTCCTTTAAAAGCCTTTAGTGATAACTATATTTGGGTTATTTTTTCTCCCGATGGCAGTAAAGTAGCTGTCGTCGATCCCGGTGACAGCCGCCCTGTCATTGAATTCCTTGAAGATAATAACCTTTCCTTAGACGCCATACTAATTACTCATTACCACAACGATCATATTGGCGGAGTTCAGGAGCTTAAAAACCGTTATCACTGTCATGTTTATGCATCCAAACATGATCAACTCAGCTTTGCTGATACAGAGCTTGATGAGGGCGATACAATGAGTCTGTTTGACGACAGCTACCAGTTTTCTATCCTTCATCTCCCCGGCCATACCATGGGTCATATCGGCTACTATGGTCAAAATTTGTCCGGTCAAAACCTGTCTGGTCATGACTTAAAAGGCCATAGCCTAGTGTTTTGTGGTGACACCCTGTTCCGGGCTGGCTGTGGACGCATGTTCGAAGGCACACCGGATATCTTTCACCATTCTCTGCAAAAACTTGCACACCTCCCTCCGAATACTCTAGTTTACTGCACACATGAATACACGTTAGCCAATATCGCCTTCGCTAAAACTATAGAGCCTGATAATCAAGATTTATTAGAGCTGGAACAGAATTGCAAAAAATTACGACAGCAGGATCTTGAAACTCTTCCTTCTACTATCGACAGCGAACTTAAAACTAACCCTTTTCTGCGCTGCTCCGAACCAACTGTGATTCAGATAGCTGAACAAGCAAAAAATAAAAGTATCTCTGATCCAGTGGAAACTTTTGCTACAATCAGACAACTAAAAGATAATTTTTAATAAATAATAATGCCTATGAAGCGCTTGATATTGATAAGTTGTTTAAGTTTGACTGCCTGTAGTTCTCTTGTAAAACAAGAGGATACAGTGGTTGATCGTCGTTTTGATCCGCAGAGAACTGCCGAAGATGGTGCTCCGCTGCCTGCCCCCGAGCTTGATAGCGAAAACCCATTATTATTGGCAGATCCTGATGAAGTCCCCTTTGTCCCCAATTTATGGGAACATTTAGCGACCCAGCAAACTTTTGCTAATATCAGCCATTCACGTATTGATACCTTCAAAAAACAATATCTTAAGAGCCCGCATTTATTATTGAAGCGCGCTGATAAAGCAGCTCCCTATCTTTATTACATCATTACCGAATTGGAAAATCGTAATATGCCGGTCGAACTGGCGTTTACTCCTATGGTTGAGAGCAATTTCGACCCGTTAGCACACTCGGTGGTACAGGCTGCTGGAATGTGGCAGTTTATGCCTAAAACGGCCAAAGGCTTCGGTATCACCATTGACGAGTGGTATGACGGGCGCCGCGATATTGTAGCCTCAACTCATGCAGCACTCGATTATTACCAATACCTCAACAAAATGTTTGATGGTGACTGGTTACTAACTGTGGCAGCCTACAATGTTGGCCCCGGTAACGTGATGAAAGCCATACGCGCCAATAAGCGCCAAGGGAAAGCTACTGATTATTGGTCTTTGCAATTACCCAAAGAGACCATGCGCCATATTCCCAAGTGGCTGGCGCTTTCAGACATTTTCTTGAACGCCCCTCAATATCAGGTGGATTTGCCATTAATTGATAATCAACCAGCATTCGTTGAGGTGGAAGTTGATGCGCCTGCAAACTTGATGGAGCTTGCCAAAATAGCTCAAATCGATAAGGATACTTTTTATCGATTGAATCCAGCATACAATCGCCTGTTTGTTCCAGACCATCATAAGAAAGCGACGATCCTGGTTCCTGCAGAAACAGTTGATCATTTTAATCAAGGACTGCTCGACATTGATCCAAAGCAACTGATGGCCTCAGTTAGCTATAAAGTTAAGTCAGGCGACAACTTAAGCTTAATTGCCAAGCGCCATAACACTACGGTGAAGACGATTAAGCAACTTAATAGCCTTAAGTCTGACTTCTTAAAGATTGGCCAGGAACTCAAGATGCCGGGCATTATTAATGCCACAGAATATGAGAAGAACTTTTTTGCCACACTCAGCAAAAATCAACAGCGTCGTCGTTACCAGGTGTATAAAGTTCGTTCAGGTGATAGCTTGTGGACTATATCTAGAAAGTTTGGCGTCAGCACCCGTCAACTTGCCAACTGGAATGGTATAGCTCAAAACAGCACTATTCGCATCGGTCAAAAATTGAAAGTATGGCCACGTGGTTATGCCAATTACGCTTCGAATAAAACCTCTTATCAAGTTAAAAGTGGTGACTCCTTATACACCATCGCCAGACGTTTTAATGTTAAGGTCAGCGACTTGAATAAATGGAACGGTTTGAAAAATTCATCCCTCATCAAGCCAGGACAGACGCTTACCATTTATAGCAAATAACCTCTGAATACCGACAATAAAAAAGGGGCTTTTTAGCCCCTTTTTTATTGTCTAGTAATCAGTTCCAGACGGAACTTCCATTCTTAACTTCTGAACAATACCTTTTCTTTCTTAAAGAAGACGGTAGTCCAGTAAAGTAAAGCACCGGCCAGCACGGCTGTTGAAACCAACAGGATGGTAATCAAGCCATAATCTACTGTACCTTTGATTAGGTCTTTCATGGCCAGAGCCACATTGGTTACCGGAATCATAGCAGTCTTTACATTCAACTCCATGCCGGGCACAAAGGCCACGATAACCGGCATGAAACCAATCATAAAGATCGGCGACATATAAGCCTGCGCTTCTTTCATGTTTTTAGCATATATAGAGGCACTCAGCATGACCGAAGCAAAAATACTGGTCAAAGGTACCAACAATACAGCTACCAGTAGCAGATCGAGGCCGGAGATATTGGATAAGAAATCCAAACCACCACCCGATTGTTTTCCGGCTAAACTGTCTGCATCCGGTGTGACTCCGGAAGGTTCAAAGGCAAAACTGAATATCCAGACCCAGAACAGATAACTGAGCAAGGTCACAACAACCGTGAAGAAACTAGCGGTAAAAATCACCCCGAACTTAGCCATCACAATCTGTCCTTTAGACATCGGCGTCAGTAGCAGTGTTTCGAGTGTACCTCGTTCCTTTTCGCCAACACCCAGCTCTAGCGCTGGATACATTGCACCCGATACAGCTAAAGCAATCAACAGGTAAGCTAACATAGGCCCGGCAAACTCACCGACCTTCTCGCGCTCCGATGCAAAGTTATTTTCCTCTATCAGGATGGGTTTATTAAAGGCTTTAACATTATCAGTTGTAAGGTTAAAGTTTCGTCCAAGCTCCATTCTTTGCGTATTGTTAAAGGCTTCCACTACCTCATCAACTCGTTTACCTAAAATATTATCAAGTCTGGTGGATTCTTTTGAATAGACCTTTAATACCTCTTGTTTTTGCGTCATTGAAGGCAGTGCCACACCTACAGGAACTTCAAAGATATAATCTACTTTCTTGTCCAGTATAGCTGCTTGGTAATCATCAGATTCAAGCTCAACTTTGATAAATCCCTTCTCTCGAGTGAATAAGCCAGCAAATCCTGGTAGCTGGTCGCTATTGACAAAAGCCACTTTAATTTCTTTATTTTCCGCCTCTTCGGTTTTAGTAGCGGTAAACTTTCCTATAGCAAAAAATAGCACCGGGAAAATTAAAGTCGGTAATAAAATTGAAAATATTAGCGTTTTTTTATCTCGAAGGATCTCTAACAGTTCTTTTTTGTATACTAACCACATCTCAGGCAACCTCTTTATTATTTACGCTGGCCAAGAAGGCATCGTATAAGCTACCTGATGCCGTGCTCGCTGCGAATTCTTTTGTTGGGCCAAAGAATTTTGTTTCACCCAAATCAATCAAACTGACTCGATCACACAATTTCTCAACTTCATGCAAATGATGGGTGGAAAAAATCACAGCCATTTCGGTGCCTTTATAGCTTTGTATAAAGTCCAATACTGTTTTCGCCGAAATTACATCCAGTCCGGTTGTAGGCTCATCAAACACCAACACCTTAGGCTCATGAATCACTGCCCGTGCAATTGAAGCTCTTTGCATCATACCGGTCGACAAATCATCTGCCCGCTTGCCTGCAAACGAGTGCATATCTAACATGGTAAAGATCTTATCAATACGCTCATCAATCTGTTGGCGAGACAAACCATGCATACGGCCAAAATAAGCTACATTTTCTCTTACACTCAAGCGATGATAAAGACCTGTTTTTCCTGACAAAAAGCCGATTTGCTTTTGAGCATAGCGAGGTTCTTTTGTCACATCATGTCCATTAATCAGGATTTGCCCCGCAGTAGGCTGGAGTGCCGTTGACAACATGCGTAAGGTAGTTGTTTTACCTGCGCCATTGGGGCCAAGTAAACCCAGCACTTCTCCAGCATTACAATTAAAAGACACATCTTTTACCGCATGAAAAACACCGTCACCTTCACGAGGATCAGTAACGGTCTTTCCTTTCTTCTTTTTCTTTGCTTCCTTTTTATCGTAAGCAAAGGTTTTGGCGAGACCTTTAATCTCTATCATGTTGCTCCCCTTTTGACTTGATAGCGCCCTTTGACGGCTCGCTTTTCTTTAGAATAGTCGTAATCTTGCTGTATAAAGACTTTCGAATGTAGCTAAGTTTAGGTTTATTGTCATCAGTAAACTCAATTGGACGACATAATTTCATGGTTTGAATGCCCATGCGGGCTATTAACAGACCAACACCGATACCCTGTGCGACTTTTGTTGATACAGTCGCTGTCAGGCTTTTACCGAGTAATTCGGCCCCAGCATCGGCAAGCATATCACTGGCACCAGCCAGCATCATATTCATCATTACTTGTTTAGTCAGGCCAATTCGCCCAAAAGTTGTCTGCGGGCAACCATAAATGCGCGATACTTCTTGTAGCATCTTACTGCTACGCCATGCCACTAAAGCCATGTCTGCCGCCGCTAGCGGGCTTAATGCGACCATAACAGCCGACTCGGTAGCATGTTTACTGATCGCCTGCAAAGCCATCTCATCAAGCCCTTCCAAAACAGTCTGCGAATAAATTTGAATTAACTCTCGATCATTATGTACCTGTTGCTTCTGGCTACTATACACTGCCATCGGACCAGAGATATCCAGGTGTTCGCTTATTTCAGCATTTACATCATCAATTACTGGCTGACTCTCACCATAGCTATTCTCATCGATCAGCTGCTTGAAGACTTGCTGCTTATCTTTACGCTGTCTAAGTTTACGACGACTTATCCAGCCCTTAAAGAGTCCAACAGCGCCACTCACTAATGCCAGGCCAGCTACTGCTGTTGCTATACCGCCCAGTAGACCATTAAAAGCAAATAAGTTTTGTATAAACAGATAGCTTTCATAAATGGCTGCACCGCCAACAAACGTAAAGAGTGCTGGCCAGAACAGTTTTTTAATACCTGACTTCTGTTTTCCATCTAGCAGTTTTGGTTTTGAACTTGTAGAAAATGAATGTCGATGACCACCAACTTTATCCACCAATGCTTTGTTGATTTGTTCTTCATAAAGCTTTGCATCAACTTTTTCAACGTTAATCCCTTCTTTAGAGCTAATTTTTACAGGCTTATCCTTCATCGGAACTTATCTCCAATCAGAAACTGTAATGCTTTATCCATCCGAATATGCGGTAAAATGCTACTGGCTAAATTATTAGGTACGGCAAAATTAATAAAGTCATACTGATGTTCCTGCCAGTCTTCTTTTGTTTGTAACTTATCACTCAACTTACCAGGATAGTTTATAACATCCTCGCCCGACTCCAGTTCAACACCCTTAACACACATCAACTTTTGCCCCTGATGTTCGGCCATTACCGCTTCAGTTGTTTTAATCGAACTGATCACTAAAGTTTCGAGCTTGATGCCTTCATACTGGATATCATTTTTGGCCTCTTGAAGCATTGTCTGCATAAATGCCTCAAGAGAACGGTGCTGCTCAGGCGGAACATGATCTGCTTTTGTGGCGGCTATTAACAATTTATCTATAGAAGAATTAAATATGCGTTTAAGCCAGCTGGACTGACCATAATTAAAACTCTTCAATAGCTCAGTCAAGGTAAACTGCATATTACGATAGTTCTGATAACCGCCATTTAACACTTCAAGGCAGTCCACCAGCAATATCTGCCTATCAACTTTTTCAAAATATTCTTTGAAGAAAGGTTTAACAATCTGGTTTTTATAATAATTAAAACGTTTCTCCAGAGTATGTATTAAGCTATCTTCTGCCAAAGCGCTCCAGTCAGAACTTAGCATATCCGGGTCGAGAACCGGAAAAAAATCAAGAACCGGAGCACCAGCGAATTCACCGGGCAAAACAAACCGTCCTGGCTGTAATAGATTATAGGTTTTTACCTGACTAAAATGAGTTCTTATAAAATCTTTGTACCAATTAGCGGCTTCTGTAATGTCCTCATCAGCCATAACTTGCTGATAAACCAATTGTGTTGAATGGTCACGCCAACCAGTTGATGACGGCAGTTCAGCCTGCTCAATCATAGCTAGACATTGCATTGACCAATCTTTAAAAGAAAGCCGTAACAGTGGCAAATCCAGTAACCACTCGCCCGGATAATCAATAATATCAATGGTTAAATGACTTTGCTTTTGAAGCTTTTGTAACCATTCATTTTTAATGGTGTAACGAATATTGAGTTGCGCCTGGAAAATTCCAGTAGTTGAGGCAGGCCATGAAGGTTCATGATTAAGCAGGTGGTTAATCGCTTCTTTATATCTAAATTCGGGAATATGCAGCTCATCATAGGAGCTAAATTTGCTGGCTAAAATACGCCCCTCTTTGGCAGGTCTGAAGAAAGGTAATTGGTCATTATCCCCAATGTGTAACAGCTGATTTATTAAAGAGGTTATAAAAGCAGTTTTTCCTGCTTTGCTCAGGCCAGTAACAGCGATTCTGACTCGCTTATCAATACCGCGCTCCACCAATTGCTCGGCCTTATTCAAAAGACGTTTAACAGACCTTTTATCACTCATAATAGATTTGACTCGATTTTTACTTAGTATAGATCACTGAGTCAGACAAAGTTATATACAATAGTAAACAGATATTTCTGAACAGATGTAGAATTGTTGCGATTTAAATGTGGACTGTCAGGATTAATGTTTAGTTGGCCCGATTTAACTGCTGAATAATCCCCTGTTTGAAAGAACTGTCTAGCTCATGATTGGTAGAAATTGATATGTAACTGTAGGCAAGACTTTTCTCAAGAAAACTTTCGAATTGTTCATAACTTAAAGCCTCCAATCTTTGACTCAACAACTGGCCTGGTACCGCTAAGTCGAACATTTGCGAAACCTGACGAACTGAATTATGTGATGCCTCTTGTAAACTTAGATGAAGCATCAGTGCTTTCTTATAAGTGACAAACTGGTCGCGGGAAAGCTTGTATCTTATCTTGGTATACTTTTCTGAAAAAGCCTTGATGAAGCTCTCTGCTGTTGCTGGGTTTATTGATTGATAGCTAAGCTCTATGGTAGAGCCGACAGTCCCCAAATGTACCAACTCAGGCGAGGACAAATATATTAAGGTATTTGCCTTACTCGCTGCCATACTTTGTTCAGATTTGAGCATTTCATTTAATAGTGCAAAGTAAAAAAGCTCCGACTCTTCCCACAGTTCTGCGCCAGGTATTGTGTCAATTGTAAGCTGGATACTACTTTCGTTATTCTTATTAAGATAGAAGCCTAGTTTAGCTTTACCAAAGTCTGCACTCCCGCCCTTCATCATAATCGGCTTTACTAAGGATAACTTAGCAAGTAATTGAAAACTCTCATCATAAGCTTCAAGCAAGTAACCACCATTGAGTGATATATACAGATCCTCTTGCGCAATATCACTCGCGGTAGACAGAGGAATAAACAACACTTTATTTAACTCATCAATAACGCTTGTTTCGTGTGATGCCGGGAAGCGCATGGCAAACAAGTGCGTATGTTTTGTTTTTGTATAAGTAATATATGGCAGATTTGCCAAGCTCTGGCAGTTAAGCTGTACACATGTGTGCAGGTTATTAATAACAATATTAAAATCAACAATACTGCTTTGCTTAGGCTGGAATTCAGACTTAATTTTAAAATTTTCGGGTGGCCTGTATGAATATGAAGTGTCTCTATCCACACTAGAATCGACTGAAAACTGAGCATCATGGTCTACATTTAGCAATCTCTTATAGTGATAACTCAAAATACTATCAATGGACAAATTTGGGATGTGTCTAAAAAATGTTTGTGATAGTTCAAGTCGGCGCTCTGTATCGAAAGAGCTAATATAAAGCAGAAAGCCAAAGGGATTTTGGATGCTAAGCTGAATATCAGCATATAGCTTATCTTTTAAATTAGCCACTTCCTTATCAGTCAATGAAGATTTAGGCAAATAGTCAGCACATGCTAACTGTTGCTGATAATAACTAAACGCAACATAGCCATCCTTTACGTAATTACAATTTAACAGACCTGTAGCAAGCGCTAATTTCCAATCGAACTCAAGGACCCGCTCTTTATCTAAGTCTAAGGGCTTAAGGGTAATATCATATCTGAGCCAATTTTTATCGTATGGTTGCTCAACTATTGTAAATTCAGATGATTTTACCAAACGGTTAAAAGCGCCGAGTAATCTTTGCTGATTGATACTGCCAAGAATGACAAGCTCAAAGCCATAAAATTGATGCGCTTCAAGACTCGTTATTAGCTTTTCTAACGTACCTTCAACAGTGTCTCGAGGATGTTTAATGACAAATGTGTGAGCTGGTTTACTGTAAGAATAATTAACCTGATACCCAGCAGCCATCAGCTGCAGCTTCAACTTGTTAAACGGCTCCACTAAATCAGTATCTGCCGTTACTTTGACTAAAGTAAAACTATGAGGAATATTTGCATCAATAAGCTGGACATTTATGCCCTCAGATATCGATTCAGATAAAGATGATTTTATAGAGGTATAAAGATCTGCTGCGGAAGAAGTAGCAGAAAGTAAGAACAATGATATAAATAGAAATAATCTTCGCATATAAAAAAGGCCTCTATTGAGGCCTTTATAAAGCATTAATCGTTTAATGCCAACTCTTTCTTTAAGTCTTCTATCTGCTTAATATAAGCAATGTAAGCATTTGCATTTCTAGAGACCTTGCTGTAGTTCTTGGCTTGCTCTAAGGCACTAAGAGCTTCATCGATTTGACCTAAGCGTTGATAAGCAACACCCATTTGCATATAACCATAACCTGCATCATCTGCTTTTAAACCGCCTTTTCTAAAGGCAGTTCTGAATGAGTCTATCGCCTTTCTATACTCTTCGTCATTGAAATAAATATAGGCGATTTCGTAATCATATTTTCCGCTACTAGTGTAGTTAGCAGCTTTCTTATATGCTGCAATAGCCTTAGAACTTGCTTTAGCATATTTATAACTATTTGCGATATTACGCCATATATCCTCATCAGCTTCAACAATACCTTTATTAACTCCTTCCTCTAACCTTTCGGCGGCAAGAAGGGGTATTTGACTGTTCGAATATAAAGCCGATAACTGCTTGAAATTTGTTTCAGAGTCCCACATGCCATTCATATAGGCCAGCTCAGCCAATGCTAACATATCAGCAGTCTTACCACGCTGACTAAGTACTGCGAATAAATTGTTATACATAGATTTTTCAGTCGGAAATAGCTCTACCATCTCACGACCAATAACCTCAGCGCCAGGCATATCTTTGAGCTCAATATGGGCCGCAAACAAGATACTATATAAAGGCTTGGTAGATTTACTGCCCTCCTGGATAGCCAGGTATGCTGGGCATATGCTCGAACGGAAATCTTGCTTTTGATAAAACAAGCTTGCATAAGTTGCATAAGAGGTTGCTGGAGGGTCAATAACTTCCTCAAAGTACTCTTTCATCCAACGTAATGCTTCATCATAATTCTCTTGTGCAGAAGCAATATTGGCTAGCGCAAGTCTTAAATTGACTTCATTTTGCTTACCTAATACGCCGGTCTCCATAGCCCTTATAAACTCTCTTTTAGCAGCCGCATATTGGGATTGCTCACGATAGTTTAGACCTAATAAGTATATAGCCCGACCTTTAGCAGCTTTGTCGCTAGAGTTTGCAATGAGGTCATTCAGTATAGCTATCGACTCAGCGTATTTAGCATCCGCATAAGCTTCGTTGGCAGCTGTGATTTTCTTGTAAGCTGCTTCAGAAGTAATGGTAGGCACTTTTTCTTCATCGTACTGGCCTTCTGTGGGCGCCAATAGTCTACAGGTATTTGTGTACTTGGTCTGCGGCAAAGCATTTGCCACAGTACCAAATGTTAAAGCGATGACCCCGACAATATATGTAATTTTAGTCATAATTCTTACTGTACTCAGAGTTAGTTGTCCAGCTGGAAGTCTAATTTATATTTCATATTACGCTGATGGATCGGTTGTCCATTTACGATACGAGGCTTAAACTTCCATTTACGAATAGCTCTCAAAGCTTCTCTTCGGAACATTCCTCTTGGGTTCTCATCGATGACACTGATATTTGAAGGAGAACCATCTGGGGCAATGTCAAACTCGAACGTGACATAGCCCTCAATTCCTTCTAAAGCAGCTTTTTGTGGATATTCTGGCTGTACTTGCATCAACGGAATAGCTTCACCGTCTCCCATACCTGAGAAGTCGGTACTTCCAAGACCGCCAATAAAGATTCCGCCACCATCCATAGTTGCATCAATGTTATCGATTTTAATATCGACCAGCGCTGTAACTACCTGCTTTTGCTCAGGAACATCTTGTTGCTGAGGTGGAGGTGGTTCTTTTGGCGGAGGTGGCTTTTTAGGAGGCGTACGCTCTTTACGTTGAACGTCTTTTTCCTCTTCGATATAACCGATATCAATATTGACATTATCGCGTTCTTTATCTTTATTTTCTGCAGTGCTAATCAATGCATTCATTAACAAGAAAATACCAAGTACGATACCAAACGCTAATAATGCACTTAAAAATGCTCTTGTCATATTATTCAACCCTTTCCGTTGCAACTGAAACGTTCGCACCGGAGCTCTTCGCGATATCTAAAACTTCCAACACTAATCCAGCTCTGGCTTTCTTATCCGCCTGAATAACCACTTCACCTTCAAGGTTTTCGGTTCTTAGTGACTGAATCTTTGCTTTAACCTCCGATGGTTGCAACAAATCTTTGTCAATAAAAATTTGATTTTTATCGTCAATTGCCACGAAGATATAAGCATTCTTTCGCTCAGCAGCCGTTTGTGCAGTAGGTTTTTCTACATCAACACCCGCCTGCTTAACAAATACAGTTGTTACAATAAAGAAGATCAGCATGATAAACACGATGTCCAGCATCGGTGTCATATCAATCTCAACATCTTCCTGTTTCTTTTGAGTCTGAATAGCCATTAAGGTTCACCAAAATTCTAGTGATGTGGAAGATTATCTGCTAATTGATGTGACTTCATATAAGCAGTTTGCTCTAGACGGCTACTAAAGAAAATTCCAGATAATGCTGCAACCATGCCAGCCATTGTTGGAATTGTTGCTTTAAAAATACCGCCTGCCATTTGACGAGCACTGCCAGAACCTTGCCCTGACATACTCTCAAAAACATCAATCATACCGGTTACAGTACCCAATAAACCAAGCAATGGGCAAATTGCAATTAAAGTCTTAATTAACAACATGCGTTGATTAAGCGCCTCACGAGCAATCGACACCCAAGCATCTCTAATTCTATGGGCTTGCCATGATTTAGTGTCCTCACGGGCATTCCATTGAGCTATCATCACTCTAGCATCTTTCGGAAATTGTCCGTAAATGTACCAATATCTCTCGATAATCAAGGTCCACATTAAGAAGAGAACGAGTCCTATCCACCATAGGACCCATCCACCTTTATCAATAAAACCAAGTATCGTATAGATTAATTCCATAAGAATTACCTAGCTGTTACTTTCTTCATGCTGAGCCATCAAGCCCGTGCTTTGCTCTTCAAGAACATGAATGATGTTCTTGCTTTTGCCAGCCACTACAGCATGTAAGAAGGTCAACGGAATTGCAGCCAATAGACCCCAAACGGTAGTAACCAATGCTTGTGAAATACCATCAGCCATTGTTTTCGGGTCACCTGTACCATATAGAGTAATCGATTGGAATACTTCAATCATACCAACAACAGTACCTAACAGACCTAGTAGTGGACCAAGCGCTGCGATAACTTTGATTAGATTAATACCACGCTCAATTCTAGGAGTCTCTTTCAGAACTGCCTCATCAAGCTTCAACTCTAAATTCTCTACATCCTCATTACGATTTGCTTGGTAAACCTTCATGATACGACCCAAGGGGTTGTTGCCAGGAGTAGCTGATTTTTTCTGTGAATGAACTTTCGGACCTGTAACAAAGTATAGAGTGAAGATTCTTTCAAGTGCTATAATCAAACCGATTATTAGAAGCACCATTACTGTTTTACCAGCAAATCCACTGAATTCCCATAAACGGTCAACTAGACTCATTTTCTCTTTTTCAAGTTTTAAAATAGCGCCTTTACTTGGATCCAGGAACAAACCTGCATACCCTGAGTTAGTAGCAGCAAACTCTTCAACTTGGTCTAGCACTCGAGAATCAGGCTGAACTTGCAAAGTTTTAATCACACCTTTATCAAAATACAGATACTCACCACCAGAAATCAGGTTAAAGGTACCTACACGAGTGACGGTTTGCTGTTCTGAACGGCCAGTCTCGTTAACCACATCAGCGGTAAATGTTGTCGTTACGCCTTGCTCAGACATTTCTTGCAACATCAAAACCCAGAATGCGCGGAGCTGTTCCATTTTAGGTAATGTTTCAGCCTCAGTTAAGTTGAATAACAGACCTTCACGGCCAGGGTATTGCGCACTTACCAACGAAGTACCAATATCACCGGTTAAACTGTTTGCAGCTTGACGAACAACACCAAATAACTCACCCAAGTTACCTTGCTTAATTCGCAAATCTTCTGCAATCTTGGTTAATTGCTTTTCATTATCGTCAAACTCTGCTTTCAAGCGCTCACTTTTTGCTTCTTCAGCTGCCAAGCGTGCTTTTGCATCCGCTAACAGTTGCTGTTGACGGTTGCGCTGTGAGCGGAACTGTTGAACACGTTGCTCATTTAGCTGCTCTTGAATACGCTCTTTATCACGAACTTTCTTCAAAAGATCTTCATGTGACAAACTCTCCGCCGCATTAGTTGCAACAGATGCCAGCGCGAAGACGCCAGCTAATGTAATAGCTAGAATATTTCTCATTGTGCTGCCTCCGCTACAGGAACTGGTACTTTAAATAGGACTGGTTGAGATATACCACGCGTAAATCTAATCGCATTGTTAACTGAGTCAAGGAATTCCTCTGGTAGTGATTCCCATTTACGCTCTAGCTTGTTCCAGTATGCGCCACTTGTACCATCAAGTGTTAAATAAACGTAAGTCAGACGACCCACACGCAAAAACTCTACTTCAAGAGCTTCGCCGTTTGCATTAATCTTGCCGGTATCTACAGATACAGCATTACCGTATTGCATCTCAATTTGATAGGCTTCTAAAATCTTGCGGTACTTTTCAGACACAGAAACGTTCGCGTCATCCATCAAGTTATACAAGTTTTGAACACGAGTCTGGCGATCATCAATATTGAAAGGAATGTCTAATTGAACAAACTCATCAAGAGTTGTAATCATCTCATCCATTAATGGTAAAACACCTTTCTCTGTCTCATCGATGCTTTCCATTTCCTGGGTACTGTCTACAATTTGCTTTTCCTGATTAGCAATCTGCTTTTCAAGTTGAGCGTTGTAGATACGCAAGCTATCCACTCTTTGCAGAGTATTACGATATTCAAGCGATAAATCAGTAGCTTCTTCCGCTAACTTATTAACCGAGGTTTGAGTGCTAGCAGCAGCTCGGTCAATACGCTTTTCGATATTCATTGAAGATTCAAACTGGCCAGCTGCAAATGCACTGCCCATGACAGCAGTGGCCAGAACGGCAGCAGCTGTTTTCTTAAAAAATAGTTGTTTTTTCATAAACTTACCCAAATTTCTGTTCAGAAATCTTTGCTTTTGATTGCCAATGCTTTTGAAAACTAGAGCTTTAAGACAAACAAACCAAATGATTTATCCCGTCTAAAAAAGCCTTAATTAGAAAGCATTAACGCCAGCCTTACGGCTTAAACTTGTGGTCAAAGAGGCCAACTATAAAGACAAAGCCGGAATGGGTCAACAAATGTATCGGGCGAATTAACAATTCTTTATGCAATACATAACTTTAACTTATATATTTGGCATCGGTCAGAATTGCATTTAAAAACAAGCCTAACTAAAAGTTGATACTACCGCTTAACTTTATGTACTTAGGGCTTTGGAATGTATATGGAACCAAGCCTCGGGCGTCTAAGTCCATGGATTGAGATGGAGAATCTTCAAGGTGTGCTGCACCTAATAGATTCATCAAATCAATTCGTATAACTAATCCGGTTTTATTCCATTTTGTCTGATATTGAAGACCAATATCTAACGTGGTTTCGTCAAAGTCCACAATATTGTTGGATGAGCTGTCGAGACCAAACTTGGTATCTTGCTTGTTTACATTTGCAGCGAGGGTCCAGTCCTCAGCCAGACGCATGCCACCATATAAGGAAAGTGCGCTCGCTTCAAAGGGCGTTTCCCGTTCCGCGAGATTCAGCGACGACTCTTGATACAAGCCTTTTGCAAACTCAACCGATGCGCCCAACGCAAAGTTATCACTGACCTGACGACTAATCTTTATCTCAATGCCTTCAAGATTCTGCTGAAAGCCTTGTATGCCAGCTAAGTTTGACATTAAGTTAATGGCTTCAGGGGATCCATCCCGATTAAAGTCATAATAGAATCGATAACTTGAGTCATGCTTCTCTCGCATCTGAGCAAGAGCCGATTCGGTGGTCACCAGCTCAACATCCGACTTTAAATAACTGATCGTTACATCCCATCCTTCATGAACTTTCTGATTAAAACCCAGCCCTACCGAGTTTTGATTAAAGCGCTTATCATCAAGAATGTTATTCACAGGATTTTCGAAACTAACGGACACAGGCAAACTTTGTTTACCATAAGTTATAAAAAATTGAGAGGTTTGGTTTGGCATTTCATAGGACGTCGAAATATCGCCATTCATACCGTTGGTATGTGCAGAGCGTGACAAGTCTAATGATACCAACCACTCACCGTCTTGCTCATCTTTAAGGCTAAACGATAAAGGGTCACTTTTGAGAGGGCTCACATTTAAATGATCGTACTTGTCATTTGCCAACAGGTTTACGCTAATATCATTCGCCGAGATCCTGATACTCTGATTATCAAGCACAAACGGAGTAAACCCAAGATTTTGAGTTCTCTCCAAAGAATCCGTCAATAATATTTCATCGCTCATGAATGAACCACCTTGCCCTCTGTCTCCCGCGTAACTACTTACCGCTAGAGAAGCCAGCGACGCCAAAGTGAGTGTCTTAAATAGAGACACGCGACATGGCTTTGCTATTGAATTCATCATCATTACACGACTCTTGTTAAATGGCATGACAGCTTATATTTTCTGGTCAACTCACTTTAACTTAAATATCAATTAGTTAGTTGGTATTCGTAATATTGAGTTAAACCTTTTTTGCATTCGTCCAGTATAGGTAAATGCCTGATTCCTTTCAACTTGAACCGTTGTAAAATTAGGTAAACCTCACAAGTTCTATGACTAACTAGCTGTATTTTGTGGGTTTATTCCCAAGCTTGGCTATTCATGCCAAATTAACATTGGTATGATTGAAACTTCTAACAAAAACAGCCACTGATGCATGAGCACAAAGCAAACCGTTAAATCTACCTTTTTAGGGCTTTTCAGTGGACTCCTATGCTGGTCTTGTCAGCCCCAGACTGACTTGGAGTCATTGCAAGCTGATGATTTACTGGTTTTTTGTTCTGAAGGTAGTCCGGACTCATTCAATCCTCAACTGGTCAGCTCAGGCACTTCTTACGATGCTACAGCACACACTATTTACAACCAGTTAGTCACTTACTCGCCGGGAACCACTGACATTACTCCCGCTCTTGCCGAGTCTTGGCAGATCAGTGACGATGGCACCCGCTACCGCTTTACGCTTAAACAAAACGTCTCTTTTCATGGTAATGAGATTTTCACTCCAACACGCACTTTAAACGCAGATGACATCATTTTCAGCTTTAACCGCCAACGATTAATCTCACATCCTTATCATTCCGTTTCAGGTGGCCGCTATCCATATTTTTATTCTCAAGGGCTTGATGAGCTGATACTTGACATTAAAAAAGTCGATGAGCATCAAGTTGAATTTGTTTTATCAAGGCCAGAAAGCCCATTTCTGGCGATTCTGGCCACTCCTTTCGCTTCAATTCTATCCGCTGAATACGCTGATTTTCTACTGAAACAGGATCAGCCGGAATTAATAGACAGCAAGCCAATAGGCACCGGCCCCTTTCGACTGAAGCGCTACGAGCCTGATTCACATATTCGTTATGAAGCATTTCAAGCTTACTTTGAGGGTTCCCCCAAGGTACGCGACCTGGTTTACTCCATTACTCCTGACGCAGCCATGCGTTTTGCACGCTTCAGTGCAGGTGAGTGTGATATCATGAGTAACCCGTTGCCGGTTCATTTACGCATCGCTCGGCAAAATCAATTCAATATTCTGGAAGTGCCAGGTCTTAATGTCGCTTATTGGGCTTTTAATATTGAGAAGCCACCCTTCCACGATGTCAAGGTGCGTAGAGCTCTGTCTATGGCCATTAATCGCGAAGCTATTTTGAAAGCGGTCTATGATCGCCAGGCACAAATTGCTACTAGCCCCATCCCCCCTTCTTCCTGGGCTTACAATAAGCAAGTGACCCGAATTCGCTATAACTCTCAGCAAGCGAAGCAGCTACTGGCTGAAGCGGGCTATGAAAACGGTTTTACCATTGACATCTGGGCCATGCCTATTCAACGAGCTTACAACCCAAACGCTCGTAAAATGGCTGAAATGATGCAACAGGACTTAGAGAAGATTGGTGTAAAAGCACGCATTATCAGTTATGAATGGGGAACTTTCCTTGCACGGGTTGCACAAGGCCTGCACCACAGTGTCTTGCTCGGCTGGAATGCTGATAATGGTGACCCTAGCAACTTCCTGAATCCACTATTAAGTTGTGCCTCCGCTCGAAGTGGCAATAACTACGCAAGATGGTGTGATCCAGAGTTTGATCGACTGATATTAAATGCCAGCCAATCCTCTGACATTCAGCAGAGAAAAGAATACTATTTTCAAGCTCAAGCTCTATTTAAGGAGCAAGCGCCCTGGCTAACAATCGCACACGCTAATAAAAGTCTGCTCAGTCAACCCCGAGTAAAAGGACTGGTCATATCACCAGTAGGCAATATCGAGTTTGATAAAGTATCGCTTGGCACCGCAGAAGAACATAGCTACCAGGATGACCAGCAAGAGGGGGTTGCCAAGTAATGCTTCGATTACTTCTGCGACACGGAACCACTTTAGTTGTCAGCCTTTTTGGATTAACCCTGCTGACCTTTATACTCAGCCAACAAAGTGATCAACCACTGCACCTTTATCAGAGCCAGCACTTTATAGGCCAATATATCGAATATTTGCAGTTTCTCTTCACAGGCGACTGGGGGTTTTCGAGTATTCATAACCGTCCTGTTTTACACGACTTTCTACTTCATTTTCCAGCGACTATTGAACTGGTTTTATTAGCCCTTTTATTCGCCATCATATTTGGCTTGACCTTAGGCATTATGGCAGCCAATCGTCGTGGCAAATGGCTTGATAACACTCTAATGGGAGTAACCCTGGTAGGTTACTCAATGCCAATTTATTGGTGGGGCATGTTATTAGTTCTTCTATTTTCCCTGACTTTAGGCTGGACCCCCGTTGCAGGCCGCATCGACTACATCTATGACATTCCACCCGTCACCCGGTTTATGCTGATAGACTCATTATTAAGTCAGGACCAATATGGATTAAGTGCTTTTTTTAATGCTCTGTTACATTTATTACTGCCTGCCATCACCCTAAGCACTATTCCGATGGCCATTATTGCGAGAATGACTCGTTCATCATTATTGGGTGTACTCAAAGCAGAATACATACGAACTGCACGCTCCAAAGGCTTGAGTCAACAAAGGATCATCTGGGTACATGCCCTTAGAAATGCACTCATTCCTATTTTGACCATTAGCGGAGTACAAATCAGTATTATTATGTCGGGTGTTATTATTACCGAATACATTTTTGCCTGGTCTGGAGTCGGTAAATGGTTACTTGAAGCTGTTGCACGACGTGACTTCGCCAGCATACAAGCTGGAATTCTAGCGCTATCTCTACTCGTCATTGCATTTAACCTAGCCCTTGATTTACTAGCCAGCTATATGAACCCTCGATTACGGAGGCCTTCATGACGCTCTCCAATACCAAGCTTGCCTGGCAGGTTTTCAGTCATAATAAAAGTGCCATGACAGGCAGCCTGATACTATTAATCATCCTGTTGATGAGTCTGGTCGGCCCCTGGTTTGCCCCGCATGACCCTGCGCAGCAGTTCAGTGATAAGATCCTCACTCCCCCGCTTTGGTATGATAGTGGCGACTTTGTCACTCCCTTAGGTACTGATGATTTGGGGCGTGACATGCTATCAAGATTACTTCACGGTGCTCGCTTATCTCTACAGCTGACTATCATGGTAGTGTTTGCCGCCGGCTTCATTGGCATTATCTTAGGTGCCGCAGCAGCCTTTCTAAATGCCGGATTGCGCTCTATGCTAATGCGCTTCATGGATTTACTGTTATCGCTGCCTTCTCTTTTATTAGCAATTGCTATCGTTGCAATTATTGGCCCAGGCTTACCAAATGCAGTCTATGCCGTGGTCATTGTGTTAATTCCACAGTTCGTAAAAGTCACTCAAAGCGCTATTTCTGAAGAGCTCGGAAAAGATTATGTGATGGCTGCGCGCCTGGATGGTGCCGGCCATATTCGACTGCTTTTGCATCACGTATGGCCCAATATCATTCCAGCACTCATCGTCCAACTCACCTTCAGTTTCTCTACTGCTTTACTTGATATCGCGGCTTTAGGGTTTCTGGGACTCGGTGCTCAACCGCCAATGGCCGAATGGGGAACCATGCTATCGGAAGCCAGAGCCTTTATTCAATTCGCGCCCTGGACTATGACATTACCCGGTTTGGCTATATTCCTGACAGTACTATCCATCAACTTGGTCGGTGACGGTCTACGCGATGCTTTTGATCCACGGTTAAACAGGTAATTCCATGAGTTTACTGCAAATCGAAAACCTTAATGTTGACTTCACCATAAACGATAAGCTGGTAAGAGCCGTTGACCATGTAAAGTTGAGCATTGATAGAGGGCAGGTTATTGGGGTTATTGGCGAGTCTGGTTCTGGCAAGAGTGTTATGGCGCTGGCCATTGCAGGTCTGCTTTCTCCAGCGGCTAAGATGCAAGCCGACCTGTTCACGCTTGACGGTCAAGATCTTACCCGTATGAACCCTGCAGAGCGTCAAAAACATATAACCAGCAATATTTCCATTATTTTTCAGGAGCCAACGTCAAGCTTAAACCCAGCATTAACGATTGGCTACCAACTGGATGAGACCATTCGCTTCCACGAAGGAGGCACTCCTAAGCAGCGCAAAGAAAAAGCATTAGAGCTACTTGTTCAAGTTGGCATTATGGATGCAAAGCGTCGTTATAAAGAATACCCTCATCAACTGTCCGGTGGATTAAATCAAAGGGCGATGATCGCCATCGCTCTGGCTTGTCAGCCTAAGCTATTAATTGCCGATGAGCCGACCACGGCACTTGATGTAACCGTTCAATCACAAATCCTGGATCTGCTGCTGAAAATCAAAGAAGAACATAATATGGCACTAATGTTGATCACACATGATTTCTCCATCTTGGCAGAAACCACTTCCAAAGTGCATGTCATGTATTGTGGTCAGATAGTTGAATCAGGAAGAACATATAGTTTACTCAGCCAACCTTATCACCCCTACAGCAAAGCCTTATTGGATAGTGTTCCTCATTTTGGTATGCGCTACAACAAGGGAAAGCGATTATATAACCTGCCAGGATCAACCCCACCAATTACCCATTTACCCGTTGGATGCTATTTAGGACCACGCTGCCCCTATGCGGCGAAAAAATGTGTCCAGCCCCCTGAGTTAACCAACATCAAAGGGCGCCGAGTCCGCTGTTATTTCCCTCTCATTGAGGAGGAGGATTCATAATGCCAAATTTATTATCGGCCAAACTCATCCGCAAGTCCTACAAGGTGTCGAACAATCCCTTCAAGCAACGTTATCGCGAAGTACTGAGAGGCGTTAGCTTTGGCCTTAACCCAGGGCAGACTTTGGCGGTGGTTGGAGAGTCAGGCTCTGGTAAATCGACATTGGCACGCATCCTTGTAGGAGCAGAAAAACCTGATAGTGGTGAATTGCTTTTTGAAGGGCAGGATATACTCAAAAGCTCCTCCTTTTGCTGGTACCGTAATATTCGTATGATCTTTCAGAATCCAGCAGCCTCACTCAATCCCAGAGCAACGATCAGGCAAAGTCTAGAAGAACCATTGATTAATGCGAGAATTGGTAATAGCCAGCACCGTAAAGAGCGTATAGAAGAAGTTCTGGAGTTAGTCGGCCTGAGGTCCGAATATGCTGAGCGCTACCCACATACATTTTCAGGCGGCCAAAGACAACGCATTGCAATTGCTAGAGCCTTAATGCTCAATCCTAAGGTCATTGTTGCCGATGAACCTGTATCAGCTCTTGATGTATCCGTTCAGGCACAAATTATCAACCTGTTATTAGATCTGCAGGATAGACTCGATTTAGCCTATATCTTCATCTCACATGACCTGGGTCTAGTGCAGCACTTTAGTGACAAGGTTCTGGTTATGCATAATGGTGAGCAAAAAGAATATGGACGAGTTGGTGAGGTTTTCAGCCAACCGCAATCAGAGCACACTGTGAACTTACTTAATGCTTCCGCCACCTACCGTAGGGCAATTGAAAGGTAACCTTGGGACAAAAAAAAGAGCCACTCTTATGAGTGGCTCTAAATTGAAATTTAACTTAATCTGCTAATCATTATTGTGACACTTCAGATCTTTCTCTGAAACTTTGCATCAAACCTTGAAGCTCTGATTGAGCATTTGCATTAGCAAGTCGCTGAGCGATTTGCTGACGGGTTGACTCATCCATAGTTTCTGGGTCGGGATAATTAACAGCCTGAACCTCAATAACTGCAAAATCACCATTGAACAATGATTCAACAGAACGACTAGCTTCACCATTTTCTGGAGCACTCAGACTAAAAATTGCATTTGACAAATCAAATGGGAGTGAAGATCCCCGAGCTTTTAAACTCTGCTTCTCAGTCCAGCTAAGACCTTTAGAGGCAAGCAAGTCTTCGACACTTTCATCAGTTTCAATAGCTGCCAACACCTGGTCGGCAAAGTCTTTCGTCGCATCGCGAATTTTCTCTTCTTTCAAAGTCGCAACGACTGACTCTTTAACTTCCTCTAACGGCTGAACTTGGGCAGGCTGATGCTCTTTTACGGTCACATACACTATGTCGTCATTGGTCAGTTCAATCATATCACTGACTTCTTCAGACTCAAGAATTGATGCAGAAAAAGCTTTCTCCATGAAAACAGGATTAGCAGCAATACCTGTTGCCGTGTCCTGACTGAACAAACCGGTTTCCTGAATGTTCAAGCCAACCTGCTCAGCAAATTTTTCCAGATCATCACCAAACTCAAACAAGTTTTCATTTAAGTTCGCCTGCTTCTCAAAGAAAACTTTTTGAGCCTGCTCATTTGCCAAAGTATTTTGAATCTCACTTTTAACATCTTCCAATGAAGATACTTGAGCTTCTTTCTTATCAACCAACTTAATGATGTGATAACCGTATTGAGTTTCAACAATGTCAGTTAAGTCTCCGATATTATTGAGTGCTAAAGCTGCAGACTCAAACTCTGGAACCCAACCTGTACCACTGGGATTATCAGACGAAGTTGGAACAGCGTCGACCCAGTTTAACTGGCCCCCATTCTCACCACTGAAAGTATCGCTTGAATGTTCTTTCGCGAGCTCTGAAAAATCAGCACCACTATTGAGCTGAGCCAACAGGTCCTCTGCTTTAGACTCGGCATTATCGACCGAGTTGTCGATTAGAATGTGCGCCACTAAGATTTCAGCAGGGTCTTGATAATTAGCTTTATTTTTATCGTAGAACTCCTGAACCTGCTGCTCTGTGATCTGTGAGCTGTACTCTTTAGTTAATTCATCTACAGACAATCGGACGTAGCTGAGATTCACTTTTTCAGGTTGCTCAAACTGTGTTTGGTTCTGTTGGTAGTATTCTTCAACTTCAGCATCAGAAACCTCAACCGAGTCAGCAAATGCATCACGAGCCACTCTCACAAACCGCACATCCCTCGCCTGCTCTTGCAAACGATAATAAGCCTCGACTTCATAATCTAGTGCGAAATTACTTACTCCCACACCTTGGTTAAGTTGCTCTTGGGCAATTTGTTGACGAGCATATTGCCGCAACTGAGCTTCAGACCAGCCCATTTGCCCAATGACCATTTTTGCGAGCTCAGCTGAATAAACGCCATCGCTCTGGAACTGTGGAAACTCTCTGATCCAGGTTTTAATTTGCTCCTCAGAAGCAGTAAGCCCGGCTTTATTGAGGTTTGCTTTAATAACCTGCTCGTTAATAAGTTGCTGTTTAATTTGTTCACGCAACAATTTTTGACTGGCCTCGGTTGCGTACTGTTGTTCAAATTGAGCGCTGCCCATTTGATTACGCACACGATCAAATCGTTGTTGAATCTGAGAGTTAGTAATCTCTGCGCCTTCAACTTCGGCGACTGTATCGGGGTTACCGCTAAACAGAGTACCCGTGAAATAGCCTGCAAAGATAAAGAAGATGATGATGATAAATAAAACCACCTTCATTATCGGCCCTTGCATGCTTTGCTGTATTCTTTCCAACATCATGGCTGAAATTACCTATTTGTTAATTGTTCAGTCCGAACATCAAACTTTAAATTATAATTCAAACTATCCAGTCACTCAGCATTACTTCACTATAATTTACATAGTCGATTAAAAGGATAACCTGAAAGCTCAGGAGACAGACTTGGGTTACTGGATAAAAAAAACGCGCCTTGGTAGGCGCGTTTAGTTTACTGGCGGAGCGGACGGGACTCGAACCCGCGACCCCCGGCGTGACAGGCCGGTATTCTAACCAGCTGAACTACCGCTCCTAAATTGTCGTTTTACGGTCACCATGCTTCGAATAGAAAGGCATGGTGGGTGGTACTGGGCTCGAACCAGTGACCCTCGCCTTGTAAGGGCGATGCTCTCCCAACTGAGCTAACCACCCGCAAAAACGGCGGCTAGTTTACCGCGTCTTTAAGAGCTTTGCCAGCTTTAAAACCAGGAACTTTTGCAGCCTTAATCTGAATAGTTTCACCAGTTTTTGGGTTACGACCTGTACGAGCTGCACGTTCCTTAACAGCAAAAGTACCGAAACCAACTAGAGATACTTGCTCGCCTTTTTGTAATGAATCCGTAATTGCGCCTAACATAGAGTCTAGTGCACGTCCGGCAGCCGCTTTAGAAATATCTGCGCCAGCTGCAATGGCGTCTATTAGTTCTGATTTATTCACTCACTTTCCCCTTTTATTTAGAAGTAATCTAAAGTATAAAAAATAAGCAGTAATTATTAGCGTTCTACTGCACAACTCAAGGTCTGCTGTTATATCAACTGACCCTTTTATGTGTCAAGAAAATTTCCGACAAACGGACAAAAAGCCTTCGAATAACAAGGTTTTTGTGCATTAGTGAGCATGGAGCTTGCCTTGCTCATCAGCTTTGCCAGTTTCAGTTTCGGTTGCTTCTGTCACTGGTTTAGTAATCGGTTCTGGTGGTCGCTCTAACGCAAAATCAATTACTTCATCGATCCACTTGACACATACGATCTTTAAATCCTTTTTAATATTCTCTGGTATATCTGCTAAATTCCTTTCATTTTCTTTAGGAATGATGACAGTTTTAATGCCACCCCTATGCGCTGCTAACAGCTTTTCCTTTAATCCTCCAATGGGTAAAACTTCGCCTCTAAGTGTGATTTCACCTGTCATGGCAACATCTTTGCGAACAGGGATATCGGTTAAACTTGAGATCAGGGCCGTACACATACCAATACCAGCACTAGGACCATCCTTTGGAGTAGCGCCTTCTGGAACGTGAATATGGAAATCTTTGTTTTCATAGAAGTCAGGCTCAATTCCTAACGCCAAACAGCGGCTTCTGACAACTGTCATAGCTGCCTGGATAGACTCCTTCATGACATCACCAAGCTGTCCGGTGTAGGTCGTTTTTCCCTTACCATTAACAACTACTGACTCAATCGTTAATAGCTCACCACCCACAGAGGTCCAGGCCAGACCGGTTACTTGTCCAACTTTGTTAGACTCACCAGCTCGCCCATAGTCATATGTTTTAACACCAAGATATTGATCAAGATTATCTTCGTTAACCTTAACAGTTTTTTCCGCCTTGTCAGCTAAAAGCTGTTGCTTAACCGTTTTACGACAGATCTTAGAAATCTCACGTTCAAGGTTTCGCACACCAGCTTCTCGAGTGTAATAACGAATAATGCCCAAAATAGCCGAGTCTTCTAATGCTAATTCACCTTTTTTAAGACCAGCATTTTTCATTTGCTTTGTAACCAGATAGCGTTTTGCAATCTCCAGCTTCTCTGCTTCGGTGTAACCAGGAATTCGAATAACTTCCATACGGTCCAATAAAGGTGCAGGAATATTCATTGAATTTGAGGTGGCGACAAACATCACTTCCGAAAGATCGTAGTCCACCTCCAGGTAGTGGTCATTAAAGGTATGGTTTTGCTCAGGATCCAATACTTCCAATAATGCAGATGATGGATCACCACGCATATCCATGGCCATTTTGTCTATTTCATCAAGCAAGAATAATGGGTTCTTAACACCAACTTTGCTCATCTTTTGCATCAATTTACCGGGCATAGCACCAATGTAAGTGCGTCGATGACCTCTGATTTCCGCTTCGTCACGAACCCCACCCAGCGCCATACGCACATATTTACGGCCGGTAGCTTTTGCGATGGATTGCCCCAATGAGGTTTTACCAACACCGGGAGGTCCTACTAAACACAAAACAGGACCTTTCAATTTTTTAACTCTTTGCTGAACAGCTAAATACTCCAGAATGCGATCTTTAATTTTCTCCAGACCATAATGATCGGCATCTAAGGTCTCTTCGGCGTTTCTTAAGTTGTGCTTAACACGGCTGCGTTTACTCCATGGCATACCCAGTAACCAGTCAATATAGCCACGCACCACCGTCGCCTCTGCAGACATAGGAGACATCATCTTGAGTTTTTTCAACTCGGTTTCGGCTTTCTCCTTGGCTTCTTTAGACATACCCGACTCTTCAATTCTACGAGCCAGCTCTTCATGCTCAGAAACCGTTTCTTCACCTTCGCCAAGTTCTTTCTGTATCGCTTTTATCTGTTCATTTAAATAATATTCACGTTGGTTCTTTTCCATCTGGCCTTTTACACGCCCACGAATACGTTTTTCAACTTCCAGCAAATCCATCTCGCTTTCCATCTTGCCCATTAATTGTTCCAGACGGTCCGACACATTTTCCATTTCAAGAATTTGCTGCTTGTCTTCTATCTTTAAAGACATATGAGCCGCAATGCTATCAGCCAAACGGCTTGGGTTTTCAATGCCTGAAAGCGTCGTTAATATTTCGCCGGGCACTTTTTTGTTTAACTTTACATACTTATCAAAGCTGCTTAGGGCCGCACGTGCTAAAGCATCAGCCTCATCATTTTGCTCTGCATCCGATGGGATAAGTTCAATCTCAGCAACAAACATTGGATCGGTATCAACGTAACGGGTCACTTTGGCTCGCTGAACACCCTCGACCAAAACTTTGACATTACCATCGGGTAGTTTCAGCATCTGCAAAATCGTCGCGACACAGCCGTAATCGTAAATCTGCTCTGTATCCGGAATATCCTCTGTGGCTTCACGTTGAGCTACCAACATGACTTGTTTGTCACCATTGGTGGCTTCTTCCAAGGCCAAGATTGACTTCTCTCTACCGACAAACAGTGGGATCACCATATGAGGGAATACTACGACATCTCGCAGTGGTAGCAGAGGAAGTTGTTTGGTAGTAGTTTCTGTTTGCATGAATGTTTAATCCTGAATAAGTAATAAAAAAGGGGCGAAGTTAACCTTCCTCCCCTTTACTCAACTATCTGTGTTCAACATCAAGCTCTCTCGCTTGATGCGAAGGCTACTCAGCGGCAGCTTGTTGCTGGTTGTCATAAATCAGCAGAGGCTCAGCCTCACCTTTTACAACAGCTGCATCAATGCATACTTTGCTAACGCCTTCGAGGGAAGGTAAGTTATACATGGTGTCTAATAATATTTCTTCAAGGATTGAACGTAATCCACGAGCCCCTGTTCTGCGTTGCATTGCCTTGTGAGCAATCGCGACTAGCGCATCTTTACGGAACTCTAGATCAACATTTTCCAATGAAAACAACTTGTTGTACTGTTTCGTTAATGCATTTTTAGGTTCGGTTAGAATTCTGATCAGAGCTTCTTCGTCAAGCTCCTGCAAAGTTGTAACAATTGGTAAGCGACCGATAAACTCTGGAATCAAACCAAACTTGACCAAATCATCAGGTTCTACCGCTTTCAGCATTTCGCCAATGGCTTTGCTTTCTTTAACTTGTTTGACGTCCGCACCAAAACCGATACCGCCTTTCTCGGTTCGTTCCTGAATAATCTTTTCAAGACCCGCAAAGGCACCGCCACACACAAACAGGATGTTTCCAGTATCTACCTGCAGGAACTCTTGCTGCGGGTGTTTACGACCACCTTGAGGAGGAACGGACGCTACTGTACCCTCAATGAGTTTTAGTAAAGCTTGCTGTACACCTTCGCCTGAAACATCGCGGGTAATAGATGGGTTATCAGATTTGCGAGAAATTTTGTCGATTTCATCAATATACACGATGCCACGTTGCGCTTTTTCAACGTCATAATCACATTTTTGCAGTAACTTCTGGATGATATTTTCAACATCTTCACCCACATAACCAGCCTCTGTAAGCGTCGTGGCATCTGCCATAGTAAAAGGCACTTCCAACATTCTGGCCAGTGTTTCAGCAAGCAAGGTTTTACCACTGCCCGTTGGGCCAATCAGTAAGATGTTACTTTTACCCAGCTCAACCTCTTTATGTTCGCTCGAAGCTGGTTCGCTTTCCAGACGTTTATAATGGTTATATACAGCAACAGACAATACTTTCTTGGCGCGATCCTGGCCAATAACATATTGCTCTAAAAAGTCAGCTATCTCTTTAGGTTTTGGTAGGTGGCTGCGCGATTCTTTTGCCGCAACTTCCTGAATTTCTTCAATAATAATATCGTTACACAGATCCACACATTCATTACAAATGAACACTCTAGGGCCCGCGATAAGCTTTTTCACTTCATGCTGGCTCTTGCCACAAAAAGAGCAATATAACGTTTTGTTGTCTGAGTTCTCGCTACTCATCGTTACCTCATAAGACTGTCATTACAGTCCGTTAGACATTTTCACTAGCCAGTACAGTTGGCACTTTAATAGCAACTTACTGAGGCCAAACCCAGCAAAATCAAGGTTCAGCACACATTTTATTTATCTCTAGTATTTACAGTAGCAAAATAATTCCTTTAACAAAAGAATAAATCTGCTTTAGCAAGAAAGCATTACAAATAGATAAAGATAAAGTATAAGTTTAGAGGTGTTTCCCAGAATGGAAAATGGAAGCTCCCATCAGCGATGGGAGCTTCACTATCAGGCTTGCTTTCTAGAATTAATAATCGAGTCAACCAAGCCATATTTAACGGCTTCATCAGCTGTCAAAAAATTATCACGATCGGTATCACGCTCGAGCTCTTCAACCGACTTGCCACAATGGTCCGCCATTATCGAATTGAGTCGATGTTTCAACTCTGTAATTTCCTGAGCATGGATTGCGATGTCAGAAGCCTGGCCTTGGAAACCGCCTAACGGTTGGTGAATCATCATACGTGAGTTAGGTAAGGTATGACGTTTTCCCTTAGCGCCACCGGTTAACAATAAAGCACCCATACTCGCAGCCTGACCCACACATACTGTTGAAACATCAGGACGAATAAATTGCATGGTGTCATAAATTGCCAAGCCAGCCGTGACCACTCCACCCGGAGAATTAATGTACAAATGAATATCCTTGTCTGGGTTATCAGACTCAAGGAATAACATTTGAGCGACTATCGAGTTAGCCATATAGTCTTCAATTTGACCAACACAGAAAATAACGCGTTCTTTTAAAAGTCTGGAATAAATGTCGTAAGAGCGCTCCCCACGAGAGGTTTGCTCTACTACCATTGGAATAAGGCCAGATGCCTGAGTTTCTATAATTTTACTCATGTTGTATTTCCTTGCCTGAAAACAAAAGAAGCGGAACAAGTCCGCTTCTTTTATTGAGAATAAACGCTTGTTTATCGCGTCACTTTTAACCCTGGTTTTTATTAGGATTTAAAAGCTCATCAAAGCTTACTGATTTCTCAGTTACTTTAGCTTTTTCCAGCACCAAGTCAACTACTGTATCTTCTAATACCAATGACTCGACTTCGCGTAAACGGTTAGCATCACCATAGTACCAGTCAATGACTTCTTGCGGTTGCTCATAAACACCAGCCAAGTCTTCTACTTGTGCACGAACTTTATCTTCATCGGCTTTCAAACCTTCAGCTTTGATAATTTCAGAAACTATCAAGCCAAGCTTAACGCGACGAGTTGCCTGTTCTTCGAACAATGACGCAGGCAAGTCTGGCGTTTGGCCTTCTGGAGCACGCATTTGTTGTGCCATTTCCTGACGCATACGCTCGATTTCTTGATCAAGCATTGCTTTAGGAACTTCAACTTCATGCTTATCAACCAATTGAGTCATCACCTGGCCTTTAACACGAGACTTAATAGCGTTACGAAGTTCACGCTCCATGTTTTGCTTCACATCAGCTTTCAGACTATTGATGTCTTCTGCACCAAGCTGCTCTGCTAATTCAGTAACGGTAGGAAGCTCTTTTTTGTTCACTGTATGAACATGAGTTTCAAACTTAGCTTCTTTACCTTTTAGTTCTTCAACATGGTAATCTTCTGGGAATGTCACAGTTACTTCGACATCATCACCAGCAGAAGCACCTACTAGCTGCTCTTCAAAGCCTGGAATCATGTTGCCAGCGCCAAGCTCCAATGGGAATTCTTTAGCTTCGCCACCTTTAAATGCTTCACCATCAATGAAACCTTTAAAGTCGATAACCACTTGATCGCCATCTTTAGCTTTACGCTTAACTTCAACCCAGTTAGCACGTTGACCACGTAAGGTATCCATCATTTTCGTTAAATCTTCATCAGAAACCTCTGATGTCGCCTTTTCAAGCTCAATAGTATTGAGATCAGCTAGCTTAACTTCAGGATAAACTTCGAAGGTTGCCGAAAACTTCAGGTTGGCGCCATCATTATTTTCAAGCAATTCTAATTGAGGATAACCAGCAGGCATCAATTTTTCTTGTTGAACCGCTTCGAAGTAGTGGCGCTGCATAACATCACCCAATACTTCTTGACGTACTGATGCGCCATAACGCTTCTTAACTACGCTGAATGGGACTTTGCCTGGGCGAAAGCCGTTCATTTTAACGTTACGAGCCATATCCTGTAGACGCTTTTCAACCGCGCCATCAATATTCTCGGCAGGAACATCAATGATTAACTTTCTTTCTAAACCGTTGGTGGTTTCAACTGAAACTTGCATTCGCTGATCTCCAATAGGCTATCTTTAGCAATAGCTATTCTTTACATAAAATGAATATGATAAGGCTTTTGGATGAAGACTTGAAGGGAATACCATTTAACCTCTGGACTGTTCACTACCTGCTTTACAGCATTTATATTAAGCACCGAGATTAAAATGGTGCGAAAGGAGAGACTCGAACTCTCACGCCTCGCGGCACTGGAACCTAAATCCAGCGTGTCTACCAATTCCACCACTTTCGCATTTTTGAATGCGGGCCCTAAGCCCTCATCGAACCATATTGTTCTTCTAACTGCTTGATTCCTAGAATCAAAATACACCGCACAGATAGAATCTGGGGTGGACGATGGGACTTGAACCCACGACAACCGGAATCACAATCCGGGGCTCTACCAACTGAGCTACGCCCACCATCAACCTCAACTCTCTCCTCTTACCGCCCATCTGTTAAAATGGCGCGTCCGGCAGGATTCGAACCTGCGACCCACGGCTTAGAAGGCCGTTGCTCTATCCAACTGAGCTACGGACGCATGTGAATCCAGACGTACGAGGCGAGAAAAAAATTGGTCGGAGATGAGGGATTTGAACCCCCGACATCCTGCACCCAAAGCAGGCGCGCTACCAGACTGCGCTAATCTCCGATGCCACGCAAGGGCTTGCCCCTGCGAGACGCGCATATTACTGATTTCCCCTATAACCGTCAACACTTTTTCTTTTGTTTTTTTACAAAAAAGAACCTTCTGATAAAAGCGTTGAGCCAATAGGCAAATATTGCGACAATAGCGCCTTTCAAACGCTCATTTGAATATATTACGCCTTATGTCTGCTCAAATTCTTGATGGCAAAGCCATTTCTGAAAAAGTTAAATTACAACTCGCTGAAAAAGTCAAAGCTCGCCTTGATAAAGGCCTACGCGCACCAGGGCTTGCAGTGATTCTGGTGGGTATTGATCCTGCTTCACAGATCTACGTTAACAAGAAAGTAGAGGCTTGTGAAAAAGTCGGCTTTATTTCCCGTAAAATCGTTCTTGAAGCAAACACCACTCAAGAACATCTATTACAACATATTGACGAATTAAATGCTGATCCAGCTATCGACGGTATTTTGGTACAGCTTCCGTTACCAGCGCACCTGGACTCCAATGTCATTCTTGAGCGCATCAAAGCCGATAAAGATGTGGATGGGTTCCATCCATATAACATGGGCCGTTTAGCGCAAAAGATGCCAACCATGCGGCCCTGTACGCCTTATGGTGTCATGGTCATGCTAAAAGAAACAGGAATCGATTTGATTGGTAAAGATGCGGTAGTCATCGGTGTCTCGAATATTGTCGGCCGTCCGATGGGCTTAGAGCTACTGATGGAACGTTGTACGGTCACTTTCTGCCACAGTAAAACCAAGGATTTGCCGAAAAAAGTCTCAGAGGCAGATATTGTTGTAGCCGGTGTCGGTATCCCAGAAATGGTCAAAGGTGACTGGATCAAGCCAGGCGCCATTGTGATTGATGTCGGTATCAACCGTTTAGAAAGCGGCAAACTGGTCGGTGATGTGGAATTTGATGTGGCTAAAGAACGCGCCTCATGGATTACTCCTGTTCCAGGTGGTGTTGGACCCATGACTGTCGCCATGCTTATGAGCAACACCTTGTTTGCTTGTGAGAACTTGCACGACTAAGCTGGTACAGCAATAGCAGATTGAAAAGCCATGCCATAACGCATGGCTTTTTTCTTTGTTCTGGAAAGTTCTATATTGGAAAGTTCTATATTGGAAAGTTCTATATTGGAAAGTTCTATATTGGAAAGTTCTATATTGGAAAGTCCTATGAAGGGAAATGATAGAAATACAAAGCATACACCACTAGCCACACGCCACCCCAGACAGCAACTAAATGTCGTCGCTGTAGATGCCTCAACAGATTAAAGGCAATCCAACGTGCAACATAGGCTATCACCAGAAAGCGCACTAGCCTTGCCGGAATACTCATCAGTAAAAACTCAATAATTGAGATATGTGCAGCTGACGCCTGTACTGCAAAAGTCTTGTAGGGCAACCCCTGCAGTGGACCAGTAAAAACCGCGAGCACTCCGGATGACTTCAATTGTTCATTAACTTTAGTCATCAATTCATCATTAATCGCAGGAACAGATTCAACCAGGTGGTATACAGTATCAAAGTTGTACTGTCCCCAGCAGTACATAACTCCACCACCTAATAAAGCCCCTAGTAAAGTGATGCAGCACAAGCGCGTCAAATTATGCTTTTTATCCAACGCATAATAACTTAACAGTACATCAGGCAAGATAAAAAAGAGGGTTGCCTCAGCAAATCCCCAGATGCCACTAAGCCAACTTTTTTTCATGGTAATCTCCCCCTAATCCTTTTAATGAAACACGACGATGATCAGTCCCACTTTGGCAACTTGACTGATGTCTGCATCTCATCAAACCGTGCTTTTATCTGCTCAAAGAAATTTTCTTGGGCGCCTTGATAATGCAGCGGTTGTGAGAAAACCACATCACAGAAGAAAGGCACCAGTAAGGCATCACCTTTGGGCAGGCTTTTGCCCAGCCCATGCATATAGATCGGATACACCGGAACCTCTGGACACTTTTCTGCGAGCTTCACCACCCCATACTTAAGCTCCGACATATTCTCCGGCTCGCCACGGGAACCTTCAGGGAAGAAAATCAATATCTTGCCCTGCTTTAAGGCTTCAGCGCATTGCTCAACCGGGCTTCGGGTTTGTCGCTCAGACTGACGCTCAATCGGTAAGATGCCAATGATGTTCAGTGCAAACCAGGCGATAAATTTGTTCTTCAAAAAGTAATCCGCGGCAGCTACCGGCTGTACTTTGTGCAGAATCTTTAATGGCAACAGCGATATCAGAACCATGGTATCCAGATGACTGTTATGGTTAGCGATGATTAAAGCTGGCCCATCCTCGGGAAGAATGGGTTCACTTTGATAGCGCAGGCCAATCACCAGCTTCACTATCGGCTTAATGATGATGGCGAAAAACAACCAGCGTAATGCCCTATTGATAATTTTCATGCTCATGCTCCTCATCTAACCTAGTAATAACAGTAGCGAATAACATGGAAGAACAGTGGTGCAGTAAAGGTAAGGCTGTCCAAGCGATCCAGAATGCCGCCATGACCAGGGATTAACTGGCCACAATCCTTGATGCCAATATCACGCTTGATAGCTGACAAAGAGACATCGCCAATAAAGCCAGCAACTCCAATACCCAGGCCAACCAACAAACCATGCCACCACAACATCGGCGTTAAGGTTTCAGCCAGAGCCATTGCCAATAGGCCTGTTGTCAAAACACCACCAATCAAACCTTCGCGCGTCTTGTTCGGGCTAATCGCTGGAGCAATTTTATTTTTGCCGAATAACTTACCCCAAATGTACTGGCTAACATCATTCAACTGAGTCAATAGCACCAGGTATAACAGTAGAGCTGCGCCCGAGCCTGACACCATCAAGTTTTTGACTTCTGCTTCATTTGGCAAAACGACCAGATAAGCCAGGTGACTCAAAGTAAAGACGGTCAGCATCAATCCCCAATGAATATTACCCACCGCACGCAAATAGTTCTTAGTTTCGCCGGCCAATACCATGCGAAAAGGAATAAACAGGAAGGCATAGACCGGAATAAAAATAATGAACATGCCGTACCAGCCGATTGAAATGAAGTAGTACTGCAAAGGAATGGTCAGGTAAGCCCAGAACAACACCCGACGATCAACCAGTCGAGTAGGCGTCATCGATAAGTATTCCTTGAGGGCGATGAAGCTCAGCATGGCAAACATCAGAATGGTTACCATCGGGCCCATGTAAAGTGACAGTGCAAAGACGCCCATCATGATCCACCAGGAGTTGATACGTTGAGTAAGCTCGGTGTGATCAGTTTGCGGTTTAGAGCGACTGAGTAAAAAAGACACCAGGGTTGCCACTAATAACAGGACAAACAAACTGCCAAATACTTTAGTGACCGGTTGTAAGCTACTTATATCGAAAAACATATCCATATCCTCTTGTTAAAATTGCTAGCGCTTACAGCGCAGCACGAATCCGGTTAATGACAGTCCACACTGACAACGCAGTGACCATGACTAAAACGGTATTTAAATAAACGGTCGGCACTGAAACGAAAGGAACCAGTAAACCCACCAGACCTAGCAGTAACGCTCGATCGCTTTTCCCCATCGGCCCCTGATACTGACGCTCTGCGCCAACCATGACACCCAGAATGCCCGCGAACTCGGTTAACAAAGCTGTAAAAGCAAAGCCAGCCAACAACCAAAGGCTTAATTCAGGAATAATGATTAAAGGAATGATTAAGAAGAGATCGGAAATCACGTCACCGATTTCATTGAGGAAAGCGCCCAGCTTAGATTGCTGCTGGTGCTCTCTGGCTAACATGCCGTCGATGGCATTCAGAGCCATACGGATTAATAAAATAACCGGCAAAGCCAACAATGCCATGATGCTATTGCTGATTATAATGGCAACTCCAGTTATGACACTCATCAGCATCGCCACCACGGTTACCTCATTAGCAGTGATGCCTTTGCGGGCTAAGCCGTTAACCAGCGGTCTTAATAACTGTTGAAACTTGGGTTTGAGTTGATAAACAGAAATCATGATATTTCCTTGTGAATCGTTGTTTTGATGAGGCTAAGTTGTCATAGGCGCTACCTTTAATCTACTTTTAATGCTAAAGTCGTGCTTTTATGACCATTTGGTATAGTATTGATAGACTATGAGTAGCCAAACGCTGGAAATTCTTGATGCTCTAAAACAGGAACTGAGAAAAGAAGGGATCACCTATAAGGCGCTAGGAAAGGCTTTGGACATGAGCGAAGCCAATATCAAACGCATGTTCTCGCAGCATAAGATCAGCCTTGAGAGACTGGAAAAGATCTGTGATTTACTGCACCTGGATATTCTGCAATTGGCTCAATCCGCCCATCAGCAACGTAAACAAATTTCACAGCTCACACTGGAACAGGAAAACCAGCTGATCAGTGACCAAAGACTGCTGCTGGTCGCTCAACTGTGTTTGTCGGATTGGAAGTTTGATGAAATGCTCCAGCGCTACAGTTTTACCGAGCCACAGTTAATCAGGTATCTGGTGCAACTGGATAAAATTGATTTTATTGAACTGTTGCCCGGCAATCGAATTCGAAAACGCGTCAGCCCACACTTCAAATGGCATCCCAAAGGGCCGGTGCAAAACTTCTTTGCGGAACATATCCAAAGCGAGTTCTTCCGCTCCAGTTTTACCAAGAAAAATGAAAAGGTATTGTTTATATCTGGAATGTTAAGTGATAAATCCAATCAGAAGATTCAGGAGTTGATTGACGAGCTGGGCACCGCCTATCGTCAGCAATTACGCGAAGACAAAAGTGTGGAGTTAGCGGAAAAAAAAGGAACCAGCCTGGTAGTTGGATTACGTAATTGGGAGTTGTCAGTATTTAATGATTTAAGAAGAAAGCCGCTTTAAGCGGTCGGTAGCAAGCAACAATCTATTGTTTTGGCTCAAAGCTTTCAAGCCTACATATTAAACCGCCCGAAATTATCCTTTTTGTACAAGAAACTATAACTTCTTCCCCTTTCCTTAAAACTGGTCCGGTCACATCGGTATAAAAAGCTTTACCCTTAGTGTTTATAATACGCAGGTATAAATTGCTGCGCTTATAACTCATCCCAACAATGTCACTTCTTTCTACTTTAGCTTTAAAATACTGTCTTTCGCCAAACTCAAATCCGTTAATCATCAATAACATTACAAGTACCATTACAACGGTAGTAATAATTAATGATGTTTTACGATAAAACATTTCCATGTTGATACGACTTCTTTACTACTTCCTGCGCCAACTGGTGCCGCCTGCCCCATCTTCAAGCTCAATATTCATCGCATGCAACTTGTCGCGGATTTCATCGGCCAGAGCCCAATCTTTATCGGCACGCGCCTGTAGGCGTTGCTGAATCAATGTGTCGACTTCCTCATCGGAAACATCGCTTTCGCCAGCACCAGATTTTAGGAAACCTTCAGGGTCCTGTTGCAACAGACTCAAAACGCCTGCCAGCTCTTTCAGTTTTACTGCGATAGTCGCTGCTGTAGTCATATCGGTAGCTTTCAGGCGATTGACCTCTTTGGCCAGATCAAACAATACAGGCATGGCTTCCGGCACGTTAAAATCATCGTCCATTGCTTCGATAAAGCGAGACTGAGCCTGCTCCAAAATGTCCAGCTTGTCATCATTTGCCTGGCTTAAATCCACACCACGCAGTGAATTATACAAACGCTCAAGACTGGCATCGGCAGATTCGAGATTAGCCTGGGTGTAGCTGAGCTGACTGCGGTAATGGCCACTCATCAGAAAGTAACGCACTGATTCCGGACGATACTGCTTTAACACATCACGAATGGTAAAGAAGTTGCCTAATGACTTGGACATTTTCTCTTTATCCACCTGCACCATACCGGTATGAATCCAGGTGTTGGCAAAAGTGCAACCATTAGCACATTCTGATTGAGCAATTTCGTTTTCATGGTGCGGGAACTGCAGATCCGAACCACCACCATGGATATCGAAAGTTTCACCCAGGCACTTTTTACTCATCGCAGAACATTCGATGTGCCAGCCCGGACGACCTTTCCCCCACGGAGAATCCCAGGAAGGTTCGCCCGGCTTTGAAGACTTCCATAAGGCAAAGTCCATCGGATCTTTTTTGATGTCGCTCACATCAACTCGCTCACCAGCATTAAGCTGCGTTAAATCCTGCTTACTCAGTTTGCCGTAGTCTTTAAAGGCTGGCACGTGGAAATACACATCCCCATTATCGGTAGCATAAGCCGCGCCCTTTTCAATCAGGGTTTGGGTCATTTGGATAATTTCATCCATGGTCTGAGTTGCGCGCGGCTCAATATCAGGGCGCTGCAAACCAATGGCATCGAAATCTTTGTACATTTCCTGAATAAAGCGTTCGGTCAGCTCACTAAAGTCTTCACCGTTTTCATTGGCACGATTGATGATCTTGTCATCAATATCGGTAATGTTGCGCACATAAGTCACATCATAGCCACGAAATTTGAGGTAACGGTTAATGACGTCAAAGGCCGCATAAGTCCGAGCATGGCCAATATGGCACAGATCATAAGTTGTCACGCCGCACACATACATGGAAACCTTGCCTTCTATCATCGGCTTGAAAGGTTCTTTCTGACGGGTCAAATTATTGTAGATCTGTAACATAAGTATCTTTTCTCGGTTTTGAATTTAGCTTTTAGTGATAAAAAACATTATCATAGGCGGCAAACTTAGAAGCCCGATATTGTAACCATCATCAGGCCTGCAGGCTAGCTCAATGCGAGAATTGGTCCGGTGATAGGTAATAAAACAGGTAAAATCAGGATATAAATCATGAGCACAACACATCCAAAAGTCACATTGACCACTAATCATGGCGACATCGTTATCGAGCTTAATGCTCGCAAGGCCCCGAAAACTGTGGAAAATTTCATCAGTTACGCGGAGAAAGGCCAATACGACGGCACTATATTCCATCGAGTTATTTCCAACTTTATGATCCAGGGTGGCGGCTTCACCGAAGATATGAGTCAGAAGCCAACCGATAGCCCAATCGATAACGAAGCCAACAACGGCTTAACTAACGCACGCGGTACAGTTGCCATGGCTCGTACCATGGATCCGCATTCAGCCACCTGTCAATTTTTCATCAATGTTAAGGACAATGACTTTTTGAACTTTTCTCAGGAATCGATGCAAGGCTGGGGTTACTGCGTATTTGGTAAAGTGGTCGAAGGAATGGACGTGGTCGACGCCATCAAAGAAGTTGAAACCGGCAGCTACAGCGTTCACCAGGATGTTCCGGTTGAACCTGTCATTATCGAAAAAGCTGTTATTAACGAATAACTGTAAGTCAGTTCAAAGCTGTATTAGCGACAATGCTGATACAGCTTTTTCATTCATCATTAAAAAAAGACACCAGCATGATTCATATTATTTCTGATCTACACCTTTGCGAAGAACGCCCTGACCTGACCGCCCTTTTCACTCAGTACATGAATGACATAGCGCCCAAGTCGGATGCTTTGTATGTGCTGGGGGATTTATTTGAGAGCTGGATTGGTGATGACGACGATTCAGACTTTGTTAAAACTATCATAGCCAAGTTCAAAGACTATTCAGACTCAGGCAAGCCACTGTATTTTCAGCATGGCAACCGTGACTTTTTATTGGGTGATGAATTTGCCAAGGCCACTGGCGGTGTCATTGTCGGCGAAGTTCATCCGATAACGATTGGGGATAAAGAAGCCATCCTGATGCATGGCGACAGTTTGTGTTGGGACGATAAGGAATATATGCAATTCCGCCAAATGGTTCGCTCAGAGCAGTGGCAACAACAGCTACTCTCTCAGCCTTTAGCGGTTCGTCGCGGAATCGCCGCTGACCTGCGTCAAAAAAGCCGCGAAGCCCAGGCCAATAAAGCCAGTGCCATCACAGATGTGCATTCAGATGCTGTCAAAGAAGCTCTGCAAAACCACAACGCCGACATCCTGATTCATGGCCATACCCACCGCCCCGATTTCCATGACATTGAAGTCGACGGCAAACATTGCCAACGCATCGTACTCAGCGACTGGGGTGAAAAAGGGCATTACCTGACCATCGAAGGCGATGAAATCGATAGTCATTATTTCGATTAATTTAAATTAGCAGAAGGGATTTTTCAGGAAAGCTTCTTCTGCAGGAGTACTTTTTCTTCCCAAGGCCTGATTGCGACCAGGGAATCGGCCAAAGCGGACAATTTGATCGCGGTGACACAAGGCGAAGGTTAAAGTGTTAGGGTCACCGAGCTTGATAAAAAGCTCAATACCACTTTCTTGAAGCTTAAGATCTTCAGCATGCATAAAAGGCATATAGAAGAACTTTCTCTCAACTGTTAACAAACCTTGGTCAAAACCATTGTTCACAGCTACTGCTGCATACTGCTGTGCTTGTTTGTCAGTGGCAAAGGCCTGTCCTTGATTACGATAAATATTGCGTGAAAACTGATCGAGAATAATGATTAACGCCAAAGCTCCTTTTTGGTTTTGCATTAAGTCATCCAGCTTACCCTCTGCGGCTAGCTGATGAGCTTCGCCAAATCGATCGCGAACTTCCTGATCAAATTTTGGATCAGACTGAAACCAGATGGCGCGGTCAGCGCCCAACTCTGCCGAGTCAGGCGCGCCGAACCAGAAGTCCAACACATCGCGTGTTAAATCATCTAAGTTCACAACAAGATTACTTCCTATTTCTACTTTCTTTTCAAAGACGGCTTGGCTGAATTTTCCGATTCAATCGCTTTCAGCGCTGCCTGCCACATGGGAATGGCTTTAAATGAAGTCACCATATCATAATCCAGGCCAATGCTGCCTTCGTCCGAATCCATGGCTTCAGTACCAGAACGGCTTTGGAACCATTTCATCCATTCTGTAGAGCCTGGGTCGTTGAGTACCAATGCTTGCTTAGCACTTGAACCAGGGGCATTAGTGACTTGAGGTGGATAGGTAGTAGCCGGCAACAAGAATGACTTTTGTGGGTACTGAGCGCTACTATGGCAACCTAAGCAACCAGCTGATGCTAAGCCTTTTGGATAATAATGACTACCGGCCCAAGCTGGAGTAACAACCGCACCATCATTTGGCCCCGATAAACGACCATCCCAACCTAAAGTCGCTGTTGAATATTCAGGCGCATTTGGGTTAACCCAGTTTTGCTGGAGGTTGGTGTTTACGGTAACCGGTGGCGTTAAAGCAGTACTGGCGGTATTGATAATATCCGGATCACCACCCCAGGTGGCACCCAACGGAATCATTTTATCCCACGCATCTTTACCCGGTGCATTCTTATCATAGATCAAAGTTGAAAATACCCAGCCGGTTTCAGGGGCTGCCACGCTATCTTTAACAATAATATCGAACTGCATCAGATAGACATTAGTCAATGTCGGATCCGCGGTCGAACCATCAGAACCATTGTTAGGACATTTCGAGACGCTTGGGTTATTACCCGAGCCGTTACTTTCATTCAGGGTTGAATAGATCGGCCACGACACTGTACCTTCCATTGGTGCCCAATCCGCGCCACAAGGGGTAACGAAAGCAAACTTGACGATAACACTGCCTTCGGCGTATTGCGCAGCAGGGTTAGTCAGGTTTGGATTATAGGCCTGCTCTTCTGTAGTCCCCCAGATGTTGCCCAGAGTCACGGCTGCGGTTTCATCGTATAGAGTTAACACATAAGTGGTTAAATCGAGAGTCTGTTCAGGCATGGTGCCGGCAGGAAAACCTGAGCCCACATAAAAACCATGAATTGGCTCACGCTCAGTTCCTAACCAGATCGACTGCCACCAAGGTTCACTTTGTGGATCCCACTGATCATAGCTATACAAAAGTTTTCGCATATCACCTGAGACATACTGTTTTAAAGCTTCCACATAAGCCATTGAGTTTTGAGTCGTAATAGGCCCATTATTCGTAACCTTTTTCCAGGGAAAGCTTTGTCCTGATGGTACCGAGGATGGATAGTCATGGCGCAATTGAAATAAAGGGCCTGAATAGACATCTTCTGGAGGGTTGGGTAATGCCGAGTTAAGAAAAGGGTGAATCGGTGAGTTGGCGTAATTTAAATTCTGAGCAGTAGAAGTCAGAAAAGGCACTTTGCCGTGTAATTCATCATCGTGTTTAGGGTGTTGTGGCTCGGAGGCGTGCGCGGATGATACTAATGATCCAGCAACGATGATCCCTCCTAACCATGAACTCAACTTTGAAAAGCTGTTCATCGTTAGATCTCCTTGGTGCTATATGGTTTAACATCTATGGTTTAAACCAAGGAGGACGATGATAACTTTGTAATTATTAAATGATCCTTCCTTGGCTAACTCTTATCCTATAGCAAAGGATAACTATTTGAAACTAAATGATTATTTGGTCTTACCAGCCAATCAAAATAGGTCATATTTGCATTGTTTGGCCGAGCTTAAAGCAACCAACTGATATTTTTGCCTGCGTTAATGGTTTTAATAACTTCGCCATCACGAAAAATCAAACCATCTTTCTGGCCGCGCAAGTATAATTGATCGCCTTGACGTTCCAACGCAGTACCTTCTTTAATGCCCACCACATAGCGGTGAGGATTGGCACGAGTGTATTCATAGATACGCTCCGCACGAGTTTCGCCATTGTGATTAGGTGGCTGATAATCGGTGTAATGAGGATTGATCTGGAACGGTACCAATGCCAGAGCGTTGAAACTTCTTGGTTGCACAATAGGCATATCGTTAGTGGTACAAATCGTTAAACCCGCCATATTAGAGCCGGCGCTCCAACCCATATAAGGCGTTCCTGCATTCACTTTTTTACGAATGGCATCAACTAACTCATTGTCATAAAGCTGTTTCAACAAATAAAAAGTGTTACCGCCACCGATGGCAATTGCTTGCGCCTTCTCAACCGCCTTAACCGGATCATCAAACTGATGGATTGAAACCACTTTGCGATTAATGCCTTTCAGGGCATTACTGACTTTTTCCTCATAAGCGTCATAGCCCATGGCAAACCCTGCATAGGGAATAAATAGAATGTCACTGACTGATGAAGGCAAAAAAGCATCCATCATCGGTAAAGCATGCTCAAGATAATCGGTCTGCCCTTCTCTTGAAGCACTGAGTAGTAATAATTTCTGTTGTGATGTATGTGACATTAAAGGTCTCTCCATCAAGTCATTAAGATAAGTTTATACAGGTACGCCTGAATGAAAACGGAATTGTTTATCAGGACTTTCTATAAGCTCTTGTTCTTTTTCAAGAAAGAACTGAACGCGCTCATCAATAGAAGCTTTGGCATAACTTTGTGCCAACTCCAGATAATCCGCGAAGTGGCGTGACTCTGATTTTAATAAAAAGCGATAATATTTGGAGAGCTCAGGTTCGCTCTCTTTGAAATAGGGCGCCAACGCATGAAATCGCTCGCAGGACCGTGCTTCAATAATGGCTCCAATGATCAAGCCGTCGATTAAACGTTGCGGCTCATCTTTGCTGGCAAACTGATGCAGGCCAGCAGCATAACGGGAAGGTTTGATTGCCCGATAACGAATATTGCGTTGCTCCATAAACTCAAGAACTTGCTCAAAATGCAGCACTTCTTCGCGCGTTAACTGCGAGAGTTTCTTCAGCAGATCAATACGATCAGGGTAACGAAACATTAATTTGACCGCCGTAGCTGCTGCTTTTTTCTCGCAATGAGCATGGTCAATTAAAAGAGTTTCGATTTCTTTCGTGGCACGTTCTAGCCAGGCAACTGGTGTTTTGCAATGAAGAAACTTATGAATTGGCGTGATGTCGGCCATTATATATAAACAGGGTTCGGGCAATGTGGGCGCATTATACCCACTTGCCCTTTGCTTGTCAGTTGGTACACCTGCTTCTGACAAAGGATAAGGTCAGATTAGCGGTAAGCCTTAGCAGTTTTAATAAAATTTTGCTGATTGCTAGCAGATGACTTTTCCTTCTGATAGCGTATTGAAATATAGCGTTTAATCACCGGTAAAGCTTTTGAATACAGTTCAGGATGCTCTCGCTTGATACGATAAAGCAGGTCTTTAGGGCCTTCATTAAGTTTAAGCTCTACGCCCTGTTTCGCTAACACCCTCTGAAAGTGTCGATAGGCCCGCTCAACTTTATCACGGCTTTTGGCCTGACTTAAAATCCACAGCCCGAAACCAGCACCGGCTAACACAATTGTTGCTAATAAGGCGTAGCCCAAATAGCGCCATTGGTTGTGGTTAACACCTAGCTTGGATAACCAACTAAACTGCATATCCTGATCATAACCCATCAAGCTTTCATTCCAGAAGCTTTGTAGTGCATCCCAACGAAGACTAATTTGTTGCCAAACATTTCTCGAAACTTCACTATCAGTAGTAGTTAAACTATCGAAATCAGCAAACCAGTCGTCTCTTGAACTGGTCTGGTTTAGCAATGAATCATCCACACGTGAAGGGTGAATTGCTGCAGTGGGGTCTACCCGACGCCAGCCTTCTCCATCCAGCCAAACCTCAGTCCAGGCATGGGCATCTTTTTGACGAATAATGTAGTAGTCACCATAGGGGTTATACTCACCACCTTGATAGCCAGTGACCACTCGCGCAGGAATTCCTACAGCTCGCATAATAAACACAAAAGCACTGGCGTAATGTTCGCAATAGCCTTCACGACTATTCAGCCAGAAACCATCAACAACATTCTGTTCAATTACCTCAGGTAGTAACGTGTAGTGATAGTTCTGTTGGCGAATGTAACTCAAGACAAATCGAACAAACTCTTCTGGCGCACCAATTTGCTGATATTCATTTATGGCCCATTCTTTAGTTTGATCATTGCCATTATCAGGCAACTGGGTATTGAGCTGTCTTTGCCACTGAGACAGTTCGATATCACTGTAATCCAGCTGATAGGCTTGGGCACTGTAAAGCAGTCTCTGATTAACTCGCTGTGCTCGACGCCAGGTAAAGTTATTAAATAAATAAACTTTTTCTTTAGGCGGTTCAATTAAATCTTCCAAACCAAAGATCCAATGTCGATTATGAGGTTCTAGCTGAACCCGGTAAGAGTAAGTTGGGTCCCCTTTGGGATAGCTTTCACCACGAATTGGCGACTCAACCCCTATCTTCCATGCAATACCATCAAACTCTGACAACACTAGACCTCGCCAGTACATTTGATTAACGGCAGGGGCTTCATCGTCAAAATCAACACGAAATGCTATTTCATCAAAACCGTATAAAGAACTGATAGCGCCTGGACTCATTTCATCATCGATGCCCATACCCGATTCAAGGTTTGAGGGCATTGCCCACAAAGGACCAGACAACCTTGGGAAAAGGAAAAATAATACCAGCATGATGGGTAACGCTTGCAATAAGGCAACACCCGAGATTTTACTTAAATGGCGAATCCCTGCTATACCTTTAATACTATTTAAAGCAATTAATCCAAGTAAAATACTTAGTATGGACACCAATAAATAAAAGCCCATTAAAATGGATTCGTCATACAGGAATGCGGTGACCAGGATGAAGAACGATATAAACAGAATGAGTGCTCCGTCGCGATAATTTTTCGCTTCGAGCAATTTAAAAGTATACATCAAACTGATCAGACCGACTCCAGCTTCACGTCCACTAATGGTTCTAAAATAGAGGAAAACACCCCCCAGTGCGCACAGTGCCAATACTAAAATCAACCATGAAGGTAGTTTGAAAGCTTTTTTATAAATGGTGTACCGTGTCAGCAGCAATGCAATAGTCGAAGCAGTAATCCAGCCCGGCAAATGAAACCATAACGGCAAAAGAACAATGGACTGAACGACAATGAGTAATGGGATGATGCCTGGCCGAGTCAGTGGTAATGATTGTGTATTCATGATTAATTGCCCACCACTTATTCCATCAACGCCAAAGCACTTAAGCATTGATGTAAATGCTCGGCACCCTGTCCTTTTTTAATTCGCAAATGAGGAAGCTCAAGGCCATAAAGACTCCCCGCCTGTTCTGCTTTTATTATTGCATCCGTTAAGTAAGAAATCGCCAGCTCTTTATTATATTGGCTGACGCTTTCCCAAGTTAGTAGGTGCTGCTCACCCACCTGCTCTTCAAATTCCTTTGTCAACAAACCGCGTTCACGCGCAAAAGCCTTCCACATGACCTGTTTAATCGGATCTCCAGACTGATAATCTCTAAGGCTATGAAAGTCTTCTGAACCTTTTTGTGCAAATGCCCCCTGCTCTTGACCTTGTGACTGAGGCGCCAATACTTGTGGACACTCAATGGGCTTTGGATAAATGAGCGCCACATGAGTTGGCTTAAACCATGACCAGACCTGAAATATTCCAAAAGGAAAAATGCTGGTACACACAAAACGTTCTGGTTTTAATAGTCCACGCTTATGTGCTTTAATTCTGATCTGAAGTACTGCCTTATTTTGTGACTCCACATCAAAATACTCAACTTTATCCTTACTGGTACCGACACCAATTGAGAAACGATAGCTTTCAGAAGGATTAATAAACTGAAATGGGAAACTACACTCCTGGTCAACATAAACTGGTTGCGGTTTTAATGGCCGAATTCTTAAACCTCTAACATTACGGTAAGTATAAAATACGGACAACATACCCAAGGCTAACAAAATGAAACCAGCCATAAAGCCCATGTTATTTTGGTAGTTTGTCGATGCGACCAGTATCAAGATAAGGATCAGTAACATCAGCCAACCATAGCGTGTTGGAAGTATATAAATGTTACGCTGGCGTAAATGCACTTCCTGCTGTTCAGGGCTGCGTTTATCGACCCAGGAAAAAAACTTGCGTTGAATATCTCTGATTAATTTCATCAAATTGATCGTTACGCTGGCACTGGAGTGTCATGAATAATCTGTTCAACCAGCACTTCTATTTTCTCACTGGACGTTTTGACTGATTGCAAGCGATGAGCCACGGTTGGCACAAAAACTTTTTGTATATCTTCAGGTAATACATAATCTCTCTCTGCCAAAAACGCCCATGCCTTTGCAGCACTAATTAAAGATAATCCTCCCCGGGGTGATAACCCATGGGCAAAGTCAGTACTTTGTCGAGTCGCATTAATCAAATCCATAACATAGTTTAGAAGATGATCGCTGATGGTTATTGTTTGTACAAATCGTTGAATCTCAATTAGCTCGGACAACTCCAGTAAGGTTTCTATTTTGTTCATCTGCACACGACCAGACTCGCCGCGAAGTAACACCTTTTCAAACCCCGCTTCCGGATAGCCTAATTGTACTCTGAATAAGAAACGATCAAGTTGCGACTCTGGTAGAGAATAAGTCCCAATCTGATAAGAAGGATTCTGAGTGGCTATGACAAAAAATGGCTGCGGTAAAGGATAGGTTTGACCTTCGATAGTGACCTGTTGCTCCTCCATGGCTTCTAACAGAGCACTTTGTGCTTTTGGAGTAGCTCTGTTAATTTCATCGGCCAATACTAATTGCGAAAAAATGGGCCCTGGATGAAACTCGAAGCTACCTTTTTCGCGGTCATAGATATTAGCACCGACAATATCACCCGGCAGAATATCGCTGGTAAATTGAACCCTTTGAAACTCTAACCCAAATACTTTGGCTACCGCCTGACCCAGAGTAGTCTTCCCCATGCCAGGCAAATCTTCTATCAATAGGTGTCCTTTGGCTAATAAACAAGCAACCGCCAGTTTAACTTGATGAGGCTTGCCTAAAACTACCTTATTGAGCTGGTCAAGGACGGGAGTCAACTTTTTGCGCATAAATTTTCCTGATAAGTTCTGTGAACCCATTAATGTTTCAATCAAGTGAGTTCAGTTATCGTTCAGATACCTACGAGGATAATTGACCTCGCATTATTTAACAAGAATACATGAGGAGATCACAATGTCATTAACAAAATTGTTCGTTGCAACTACGCTCGCACTATCATCAGGTCTAGCAATGGCGAACAACGTCAGCTATGACTACATTCAAGGTGGTCTTATAGATTACGATGAGCTTGATGGCGTCAACTTTGAATTTTCTAAAAGCTTTACCGAGAATATTTACGGTAAAATTGATTACAGTGACCTAGATAATGGCGGCTTCGACGTTAGCATTATGCGTATTAACGCTGGTTTCAATATGGAACTAACCAATAATACTGACTTTGTTGCCGAGTTTGGTTATGAAGATATCGATGCCGACTTCGGTTTTGATGATAACGGTTATAACTTCATGGCTGGCGTCAGAAGCATGTTCACCAATGACCTTGAGGTGGGTGCTTATGCTTCTCACTCGGATGTTCTAGAGTCAACAGACATCACAGTGGAGGGGCGTTATCACTTTGACCGCAACATGTCTGTCGGACTTGAGTTTGGGAATGACGATGAACTTGAAGAGCATATTGGCGTCAACTTCCGTTATAGTTTCTAAGCTTTCTGTACACAACCTTAAAAAGCCACTTCATTTAAGTGGCTTTTTATTTTCTCATCCGGTTTTGGTTATAGTATGATGCCCGGTGAAATTTATTGATATATGGAATGATAACGATGAAAAAAGCTTTATTCTTAGCACTTCTAAGCTCTCTTGCTCTGTCAGCTCAGGCCAGCGACAAGCTTAGCTACGATTATTGGCAATTTGGCTACATTCACAGTGGTGGTGAAACCACTAGTGATAAAACTGGTTTTAAAATTGATCTGACGGGTAGTTTTGATGATTCAACCTACCTTCGCTACATCATTCAAGAGCAGTCTGCAGATATCTGGACCAACTCCGTATATGGTGAGGTGACAGCTAGAGAATACTCATTATCATTCGGTTGGCACACACCAATGGGACGCAGCACTGACTTTTTTACCGAAATTGGCTATTTAAAGCAGGACGGTGAAGGAATCATTCAAGGCGACACCTATGGTAATGACGAAGATGGTTATTTGGCCAATATCGGTATCCGTGGTCGCTTCTCAGCCAATTGGGAGTATACGCTTTCTGCCGGATATCGCGATGTGGATTTTTCACCTTACGTCGATGAAGAGAATCATGAGGATGATAACGATACGGTGTATGGCTTTGAGACTCACTACTACTTCTCGAAACTATGGTCTGTCGGTGTCTCAGTTTCAGAAGAAGCAACTGGCCTAACTTCGGGCTTATCCTTACGTTTCACGCCATAACTAATCTGTGAGCCAGGCTTTAAACAAATGATTTCGCCTGGCTCTCCCCTGTCCTTGATATTCCGAGCAATTATAAACTTGTAAAGATTTCCGACGTTTTTGCAAACTGTTTCACACAAGCCCACAATGCAGTGAGAATCAGAACACAGATCATTTGGCCAATATCTCTAGAATAAGCTCCATACCGATGTAAACAAACCATATACGTAGGAAATTGAGATGAAATATATACTTGTTATTGTGGCTGCTCTAGCAGGTATCAAGTTTTTGGCAGACACACCATACTTTGCACAACTTTTTGTTGAAAACAAAGAACTGTTTGTTGCCTTGGCCCTGACTTTAGCTTCAAAGCCCTTGTTAAAAAGATTATTTGAGTAACAACTCCTCCCTGTAGTTTTTCAAGGTGACTCTGGTCACCTTATATTTTTTCTTTTTTTATGGTCATCTAAACAAAAAAAGGCCGAGCACATAGCTCGGCTTTTTTGTTCCTAACTCTTTTGCACCTAACCTTTTTTATAAAAACTATCCTTATTTTGCTTCATCTTAACCAAAACATTGGCCGGTTTGAAACGCTCTCCATAAAGCTCCTGGTAATGCTCCAATCTATCAACAATGGTAGCAATTCCGCGCTTATCCATATAGCGGAATGGGCCACCATGGAATGGCGGAAAGCCGATACCAAAGATAGCACCCACATCGCCATCACGCGCGCTGCGAATTATACCTTCATCCAAACAACGAGCAGCTTCATTGGCCATTAACAATACGCCGCGTTCAGCAATTTCTGCTGTACTGACTTCTTTACCTGGTTCAACGCCAAGCACGCCATAAACTGTTTCATCCACCTGCTTCTTCTTGCCCTTAGCTGGGTATTGGTAGAAGCCACGGTTATTTTTGCGACCTTTTCGATCATCATCCAGTAATTTACTAAAGGCTTTCGGTGGTTCCATCCGTTCGCCAAAAGCATCCTGCAGGATTGGTGCTACTTTAGTTGCAACATCAATCCCAACCTCGTCTAACAGGGTTATTGGCCCTACTGGGAAGCCTGCTTTCACCATGGCCTTATCTAACGTTTCAATGGCCACACCTTCGCTCAATAAAATTCCAGCTTCGTTAACATACGGAGCCAAAATACGATTGACATAAAAGCCTGCCCCATCATTAACTACAATAGGGGTTTTGCCTTGCTGTTTGCCTAAGTCAACACAGGTCGCGATAACCCAGTCGGCGGTTTTGTCGGTTTTAATAATTTCCAACAACGGCATTTTCTCAACAGGTGAGAAATAATGCAGACCCACTACCTGCTCAGGACGCTTGGCACCTTCAGCAATTTTACTGATGGGTATCGAAGAAGTATTGGTTGCGAAGATGGTTTTTTCTGAACAGTTCTCTTCAACGTCCTTAACCATCTGATGCTTCAAATCCAAATCTTCAAAAACCGCCTCAATGACTACATCACAGTCTTTAAATCCTTTGTAGTCAGTAGAGCCTGTTAAGTAAGACATGGTGTTACGTGCATCGCTGGGGGAAATAATGCGTCGCTTCATTTTCTTACTGATGATTTTCCAACTGTAATTGAGCGCGCCATTGACGCCTTTGGCGCTAACATCCTTAACTCGAACCTGCTTACCCGCTTTATCCACCGATACGTAAGCAATGCCCGATCCCATTAAGCCACCACCCAATACACCCACTTTATCGACAGTTACTGCTTCAACATCACCCTCGACACCTTTATCTTTTTTCAACTCAGTAGTTGCGAAGAAAATACTAATCAGAGCTTTGGCTTCTGGTGTCACCACTAGCTGACCAAAGTTTTTAGCTTCTACAGCAAGGCCCGCATCAAACCCTTGATTATATCCTTTTTCGACACACTCAATAATCTTATGGGGCGCAGGATAGTTGCCCTTAGTTTTACTATCCACGGTTTTACGCGCCTGATTAAAAACTAGGTTGCGTCCTAATGGATTAGCTTCTAATAACAGCTGCTTTATCCCAGGCAGGGAGACGTAATAAGTCCAAGGTTTTTTCTTGGAACGATCTTTGCGTAATTCATGCAAACGATTTATAGCCGCTTTCATCAAGTTCGCCGCAGGTACAATCTCATCGACCAAGCCGAGCTTTTTTGCTTGCTTGGGGAATAACTGTTTACCGGTCAGCATCATATCTAGCGCTGATGGTATACCAACCAAACGGGGTAATCTCTGTGTTCCTCCACTCCCTGGCAATAGGCCTAATTGCACCTCGGGTAGACCCAATTTCGTTTTGGAACTATCACTCGCGACACGGCCGTGACAGGCAAGGGCAAGCTCAAGACCACCGCCCAGACAAGCACCATCAATTGCTGCCACAATCGGCACTTTAAACTTTTCCAGCTGGTTAAATAAACGCTGGCCAGTTTTAGCAATCTCTTCAGCTTCTTCTGCAGTATCGACACTTTCCAGGACTGTTATATCGGCACCTGCAATAAAGCTGCCTTGCTTACCACTACGAACAATCACGCCTTTGACGCTAATATCATCGGCCAACTTTTCCAGTATCTCCCCAACCTGCTCACCAAATTCTGGCTTCAATACATTTTGCGCTTCGCCCGGCAGGTCGATAGTAATGATAGCAATACCATCTTCTTGCATTTCAAGTTCAAAAATTGATTCTGACATTATTCAACCTCCAGGATCATTGCTGCGCCAATACCACCAGCAGCACAGGCGGTTGTTAAACCCACACCGCCGCCACGACGCTTTAGCTCTCTTAATGTTTGCGTGATCATCCGTGTGCCAGTTGCAGCAAAAGGATGGCCATAAGCCAAAGAGCCTCCCAGCACATTGAATTTATCCATATCGATATCACCAATCTTGGTACGCTGCCCCAACTTCTCTTTAGCAAACTTAGTTGAGCCAAATGCCTGAATATTAGAAATAGTCTGCGCAGCGAAAGCTTCGTGCATATCAATCAGATCGAGATCCTTTAGCTGCATTTTGGCTTTCTTAAGCGCCATGGGCGTTGCATAGGAAGGCCCCATCAGCATGTCATGAGTCGCTTCAATTGCAGCAAAGGCATAACTCTTGATATAACCTAATGGCTCATAGCCTAACGCTTTAGCTTGTGATTCTTTCATCATCAGCACTGCTGAGGCGCCATCACTCAATGGTGTTGAATTCGCGGCTGTCAAAGTACCGTACTTGCGGTCAAAGGCAGGGCGTAGCTTAGCGTAACCTTCAAGAGTAGAATCAAAGCGAATAATATTATCGCGATGTAACGAGTCTTTTGTATAGGGCTCTGCATAAGCTGTCATCACTTCATCATCCAGCTTGCCCTCTTCCCAGGCCTGAGCAGCCAAGGTATGAGAGCGGTGAGCTAATGCATCCTGCTCTTCGCGAGTAATATTGCGGTCACGCGCCATCTGTTCGGCATTTTCTCCCATCGTCATTCCGGTCGAATATTCTTTAATAGCAGGCGGGACAGGTAATAGATCTTTAAAGCGCAGGCCCTTAATAATGGAGAGCTTCTGACCGACCGTCTTCGCTTTTTGCAAGTCGACCAGGGCTAGCTGTAGCTTACGGCTGACTCCTATCGGCACCACCGATGAAGAATCAGCACCACCGGCAATACCAATGGTGATATCACCTAAGGCAATCGAATCAGCCAGGCTGGCAACAGTCTGAAAGCTGGTGGCACAGGCTCGAGAAACTGAGTAGGCATCGGTATGAACATTCATTGGTGTGCCGAGTACGATTTCACGCGCGATATTAGGTGCTTCTGGCAGGATAACCACCTGACCAAAAATGACGCGCTCAATCAATTTAGGATCAAGCTCGCTACGTACCATCAGCTCATTAACGACCATCTTGCCCAACTCAATAGCATTAATCCCACGGAAATGGGTAGCCTGTTTTGCAAATGGTGTTCTCAAGCCTGAAACGATGGCAACACGGTCTTGCTTAGTCCGTGTTTTTTTTCCTGCTGTTTCACTCATGCCTGTCTCCTGATCAAGAGTCTTTAAAATGATTATTGCTTCGATTGTACCTGAACAGCCCAACTTTTCAAACGAACGTTTGAATACCTTCTCGCATGCTATACTAATTCACTCCATTCTTTTTTCCACCTAGAAACAATTAGTTGCACTTTTTAAGTGTTTTTTGATACAACTCAGGAAGCGTTTTTAATACATTGAACTATTACTCAATTTGACTTACAAAGCATTATCACAACTGGATACCCCATAATATGAGTATCAAACAAAAATTTATTGAATTAGAACAATTCCTTAAGTCTCGAATTATTGGTCAGCATGAACTGGTTCATAAGATGCTGATCGCCTTGCTTGCCGATGGTCATTTGCTGGTCGAAGGTGCTCCTGGCCTGGCGAAAACTCGTGCCATTAAAGAGTTATCAACAGCAGTAGAAGGCAATTTTCACCGCATTCAGTTTACGCCTGATTTATTACCCGCAGATTTAACCGGTACCGAAATCTATCGCCCGCAGGACGGAAGCTTCCATTTTCAAAAAGGGCCACTGTTTCATAATATGATTCTAGCCGATGAAATTAACCGTGCCCCTGCTAAGGTCCAATCCGCTCTGCTGGAAGCCATGGCAGAGCGACAGATAACTGTCGGAAGTCACAGCTTTGTCTTACCTCAGCTGTTTTTAGTTATGGCCACACAAAACCCGATTGAGCAAGAGGGAACTTATCCATTACCTGAGGCACAACTGGATCGTTTTTTGATGCAGGTTATCGTAGGTTATCCTGAGGCGGAAGCAGAGGCCGAAATTCTGGCGCTGAATCGACAAGAAGCATTAACAGGTGAATCAACACCAGCCCACCCGCTCACTCAACAAGACTTGTTTGAAGCGCGCAAAGAAGTTCTCTCTATTTATATGGCGCCAGAAATTGAAGAATACCTGGTGCAACTGATTATCAGCACCCGCCAACCCGAGAAACTGGGTGGAGCCTTAGCCAACTACATTGAGTACGGCGCCAGTCCACGCGCCACCATTGCTCTCGACCGTTGTGCTCGGGCAAATGCCTGGCTTAATGATCGTGATTATGTCACACCAGGAGATATCCAGGCGGTATTGTTTGATATCCTGCGTCATCGCATTATTTTAAGCTATCAGGCAGAAGCAGAAGGTGTAACCGCCGATACCATTATTGATGAGTTAATTAAACAAATCCCGACGCCTTAAGAATATTGTTAATGACGCCAAAAACGATCACCTCACAGAAAGCAGGCTCAAACTCTATTGAATTAAGTTTGGAGCAACTGATCGCCTGCCAGTATTGGGCGCGCGACAGCATTCCCTTGCCGAACAAGAAAACCAAGGCACATTTAGTTGGTGGACACTTATCCCCTTATAAAGGGCGTGGTATGGAGTTTTCCGAAGTACGTCAATATCAGTCCGGTGATGATATTCGCACTATTGACTGGAAAGTGACGGCTCGCACTGGCGAAGTGCATACCAAGATATTTCAGGAAGAAAGGGAAAGACCGGTATTCCTGCTTTTAGATTTGCAAGACTCCATGTTTTTCGGTTCCAAGAAACGCTTCAAGTCAACTCTGGCCTGTTTGCAAGCGGCACGCGTGTTCTGGACTGCCCATAACTCTGGCAACCGTGTAGGAGCCTTATTAAGCACGGCTGATGAACACGTAGAATTGAAACCGTCTAATCGCCGTCAAAATGGACTACAGCTTTTGCAACACATGCTTGAACTACACAACCAAAGGCTACAAGCTATCTATCAGCAAGAAAAACCTTTCACTATCAACCACTCTGCATTGTCTGATGCTTTATTACGCCTTCGCCACCTGGTTAAGGGCGGTAGCCTGATTTATATATTCAGTGATTTTTCTAACCTTTCTGAAGCATGCAAGCAGGATCTTATACACCTTGCCCAGCACAATGATATTCATGCAGTTATGATTACGGACCCATTAGAACAAACCATTCCGGCTGCAGGTGAGTTTCTGGTCACGGATGGCGATAATACCATAACATTAAATTCTGCAAGACCTGGCTTTAAAAACCGCTATCAGGAGTTGTTCCATGACAAGTTAATAAAGACACAAAAGTTCTTCCAGGAGGCTCAATGCAGTTTTGTGGAATACAGTACTGTGCAGGAACTCAGTGACTTTGCAATCAACCCCTACCGTCATCGTTCGGCGTCCAATAAAAGAGCATAGACGAAACATTTATGGCAAATCCACAGCAGGCCCAATTATTAGAACAGCTACGTGATATCCATTTACCCGATGGTGTCAGCTGGTGGCCATTGGCTATCGGTTGGTGGATAGCAATTGCAATCATTATGGCCGTTATTGTGTTACTGATTGCCAAAACTATTATGCAGCAACGACGTAAACGCTTTGCCATTTATGCACTGGTTGAGCTTGAACAGATAAAACATGAAGATGATAAAGACTGGCTAATACAAACCCATCAGATTATGCGTCGCGCCAGTTTATGTTATTTCCCGAAATCTCAAGTAGCCTCAATGGATACCAAGCACTGGATTATATTGTTGTATCAAACCGGTAGCGACATCTGGTCAGAACAAAGCCTGCAATTGTTGGAAGAAGGCGTATATAGAAATCCGGATACCATAGACTCCGAATATAAAGACCAATTTTTGCAAGAAGCCAGTTTATGGCTAAATAACTTACCCCGTTTAAAACAGTTGCCAGCCTTTACCAAGTCTTTCGCAACGGAAGCTCATGGGGGGCAATCTCATGTTTGAGTTGGTCTGGCCCTGGATTTGGTTGTTGCTCCCCCTGCCCTTGCTGGTCTGGTGGCTGGCGGAACGCAAGCGTCAACAGCAGGCACTAAGGGCACCACTATTTTTATACTGGCGAAGTATTCAAGAACAAGAAGGCAAATCAAGCAAACGATTTCCATGGCTGACTTTTTTGATCTGGGCCTTAATCATTTGCGCCCTCTCTCGCCCACAATGGGTCGGCGATACAATGAACTTGCCAGCGACTGGTCGCGATTTAATGTTGAGTATCGATATTTCAGGCTCAATGGAAATGCCGGACATGGTGATAAATGATAAAGAGGTTGATCGTCTGGTAGCTGTGAAAGCTTTACTCACTGACTTTATTGCACGCCGTAAAGGTGACCGTGTGGGTATGATCCTGTTTGGTGAGCAGGCCTATTTACAAACACCGCTGACATTTGACTTAAAGACCGTGCAAATTATGCTTGATGAAACATCAATCGGGCTTGCCGGTTCATCACGTACGGCGATTGGTGATGGTATTGGTCTGGCAGTAAAGCGCTTGCGCGAACGTGATGCCAATAACCGTGTGCTCATTCTATTAACCGATGGGCAGAACAACACCGGAGTGCTGAACCCCCTTCAAGCGGCAGAGCTCGCTGAACATGCAGGAATTACTATTTATACTATCGGTGTTGGTGCCGATGAAATGATTGTCAAAAATCGCTTCTTTGGCAATCGTCGTATAAACCCTTCTCTGGAACTCGATGAAGAAACCTTAATCGCTGTTGCAGAAAAAACAGGGGGAAGATATTTTCGAGCTCGAGACACCAAAGAAATGGAACAGATTTATAAAGTCATTGACCAACTTGAACCTGTTGAAGACGACTATCAAAGCTATCGCCCTATAAAAGCTTTATTTTATATCCCGCTTTCTATTGCATTATTAATTTCTTTGCTCTCTATTTTGATTAGAACCCTGATCAGCTGGAAAATCAACTCAAGCATGACAGCGCAGAGAAAAGTTACTGCCAACAATCAGGAGAAAACTCATGTTTGACTTTCTTCCTGATATTGGCTCATTGCATTTCATTCGTCCCTGGGCCTGGCTACTTCTGCTTCCCGTCATTGTTTTATGGTGGCTCTATCGAACCCGAGGTCAGCAAGCCAGCGGTTGGGCTAAACTCATTGATCAACACCTTTTAAGCTGGTTGATGCCAAAGTCGCAAGCAGGTCAAAGTATTAAGTGGCAAAAAATTCTGCTTCTATCATTCTGGATTTTAGCGACAATTGCTTTATCCGGACCTAGCTGGCAGAAGCTTCCACAACCCGTATTCTCCAACTTGGCGGCACGCGTTGTTGTGCTGGATCTCTCTGCCTCGATGGACGCCCAGGATGTAAAACCAAGCCGTCTAGCTAGAGCCAAATTTAAGCTTAGCGATATATTAAAAGCTATCGATGATGGCCAAACTGGATTGGTGGTATATGCAGGCGATGGATTCGTGCTAAGCCCACTGACCACAGACACAGATACCATTGACAACATGGTAGGAGTATTAGCCACTAACTTAATGCCTCTAGTTGGCTCCCTGCCCAGCAAAGGTATTGAAAAAGGGATTGAGCTTTTAGACAACGGGGCAGCTGGAACTGGAGACATTATCTGGATAACCGATGGTGCCAGCTCGAGTGAGCTTTCTAAAATCAAAGAGCTAATTGGGAATACAGCCTATAACTTGAATATTCTTGCTATTGGAACTTTTGACGGCGCCCCTATTCCAATGCCAAACAGCTCAGGCTTTGTCAAAGATAATAAAGGCAATATTGTTATTCCTAAATTGAACTATGACGAGTTAGCAAGCTTCGCCGATGAGATTGATGCAACTTTGACCCCAATGACTGCAGGTAATGACGACATTGAGTTATTGCTACAACAGGAACAACTCAGCATCGATGAAAAACTAGAAAAGCAAGACATCATGGCAGATAGCTGGCAAGACTCTGGATTCTGGATACTCTTTTTGGCGTTGCCTATTTTATTGCTCGGGTTTAAACACCGCTCGATGTTCGCTGTTGTTTTTGTCATGTCCATTGGCCTTGTTAGCAGTCCCGAGTTACAGGCTAACCCGCTTGAGAAAATGTTCCTTAATAAGGATCAACAAGCAAAAAAAATGCTCAATGAGGAGCAATTTGAAGAAGCTTATAAAACCTTTGAAGATCCTCAGTGGAAAGCGGTCGCAGCCTATCGTAATGGTGAATATAATACAGCAAAAAATCACTTTGAGGATGGTAAACAATTAAAACCAGCTGACCAGGTTTATAACAAGGCTAATGCTCAAGCCCTGGCTGGCGATCTTGAGGCAGCTCTTGAATCCTACAACCAAGCTTTAGCCCTCGATGCTAATCATGATGACGCACAGCATAACAAGAAAATTGTAGAAGATTTACTAAAGCAGCAACAAGAACAAGAAGAACAGAGTCAACAACAGAAAGACTCTTCTGATTCTGAACAAAAACAAAACGAGCAACAGCAAGAGTCCGAACAGCAAGATAAGAGCTCACAAAGTGATGATAGTAGCGATCAGCAACAGGAACCCAGCGAACAACAGCAACAAAAGCCAGAATTAACCGAAGAAGAATTGCAGCAGCAATTTAAAGAAGAAGAGAAAGACCAAGAGTTAGAACAATGGTTAAAAAGACTACCTGATGATCCTGGTGGTTTGTTGCGTCGTAAAATGTATCAAGAGTACCGCAAGCGAGGGCATCAACAGCACGTTGATGAAACATGGTAATGATGTTTTGAATGAATGTATATGGAATGAAAATGATTAAGCAAATCTCTATTTACTGCTTTTTAATAATTGGGCTTCTTCTTACGCAGACGCTTGAGGCGAAAGTCCAGTATATTTTAGATCGTGGTGAAATCCGTGAGAATGAAACTTTCCGTTTGAAAATTATAGTTCAAAACTCTTCGACACTCGCAAATGCATTAAGCCTTGATTTCCTACCTGCGGAATTGGAAAGACTCAGTCTCCAACAATTTAATAATAGCACCATGATCAATGGTCAGTTTCATAGTGAAATGGGCTGGGAAGTTAAATTATTGGCAAGGCAAGCGGGTACTTATACCATCCCCGCTACAAAGTTTGGTAATGAAAACTCTGAGACATACACTATTCGTGTGTTGCCAGCTATTGATGAGTTAAAAGATGATAGCAGCCCGGCTAAAGTGAAGCTGCGCGCAGCATTAAACCTTGATGAAGTCTATGTACAGCAACAGCTTATCCTGACCATAAGGATTTATCGTTCAGTGGTCACTCGTCACGAAAGTTTAACGCTACCCAAAGCAACTGGGGCTGTCTTAGAGCAATTGGGTAATGACCGCACGTTTGAAATGGTACAAGGCAATACCACTTATCGCGTGGTAGAACGCCAGTTTGCCCTTTTCCCTCAACAAAGTGGTGAACTTCTCATTGAGCCCATGACCTATACCGCCACTATTTTAGATGAAAATCAATCTACCAATCCTTGGGGGTTAAGCCGTACCAAGCCGATATCATTAAGCACGCCGCAATATAAGGTTAATGTAAAGCCAAAACCTATTGAGGCAAAAGAGCCCTGGTTACCGGCAACCAACCTAAAGTTAGAAGCAAACTGGCAACCAGGCAATCAGACGTTTGAAGTTGGCACCCCGGCCACCTTAGAATTTAAAGTTAAAGGTACCGGTTTGTTGCAAACTCAGCTACCTAATATCACTTTCCCAGAAGTGGATGGCGTCAAAATCTATCGTGACAGCCCTGAATTTCAACAACTCTTTAACCGCTTGGGTGTAACCAGCCACCATATCGAGAAATTAGCCATAGTGCCCAGTGCTACAGGCAAGGTCACCATCCCTGAACTCAAAGTTCCTTGGTGGAATACTGTTACCGATAGGCAGGATTATGCTGTATTGCCAGCAATGGCTATTCAAGTCAGCCCGCGCTCAGAATCCAGCCAGTCAGCCTCAATTAAGCCTATCGTGTCCAAAAACATTGATGACCCTGCAACGAATCCTGATTCAACAACCCCAGGTTCTGTACAAGACTCTTCGGATAGCAATGCTCTGAATATATGGCAGATTATCAGTATAGTGCTCGCTGCTTTATGGTTACTAACACTTATCCTCTGGCGCGTAACCAAGCCCAAACGGAGTATTAGTGACGACACTGACTTAAACCTGTCTTTCAGTGAAACTGAACACATGTTTAAAGCCAGTCTTGCTGAAGTTGAAAAAGCTTGCCGTAATAACGAACCTAAACTCACTCAACAACTATTATTACAATGGTGTCGCAACCAACAACACCTGAAACAGGTCAGCAATCTGAATCAGCTTAAACAATTCACTCAGCACCCTCAGCTTGTGGAACAGTTAGACAAGTTACAAGAAGCCCTATACTCGACACATCGGAAACAATTGTGGCAAGGCCAAGGCTTAGCAGAAACCCTTCAATATTTGCCTAAACCTGCCAATCAGAATAAGGACCAAGGCTTACCTCAGCTTTACTCCTAACCCTGCATTGACTCAATGGTCGACCCGTTTGGCACTAAGATTGGCACTCTGCTCGACTGTTGCTACAATGCTCCTTTTTGGTCATGAGATAACACTATGCAACTCAATCAAGCAAAAGCAATTATCAGTGGTGGCGCCTCAGGGTTAGGTTTTGCAACAGCAAAGAATATCATTGAGAAAGGCGGCAAAGTCGTTTTACTCGACATCAATGAAGAGCAAGGGGAAAAAGCTGTTCAGGAACTGGGTAACAGTGCGCTTTTTGTTAAAACCGATATCAGTAATGAGAATGATGTCGAGTCAGCGGCAGATAAAGCAACTGATTTTATGGGTGGCATCAATTTAGCAGTAGGTTGCGCTGGTGTATTAGGCGCTGGTCTGATCCATAGTAAGAAAGGCCCAATGCCTGCTGATTACTTTCAGAATGTGGTCAATATTAATCTTGTCGGCACTTTCCTTCTGACTCGTGCCGCTTCTCGTCATATGCAAAATAACGAAGTGGTAGACGGCGAACGTGGTGTGATCATTCATACTGCATCTATCGCAGCTTATGAAGGTCAGATTGGTCAGACAGCTTATTCTGCCACTAAATCTGCCATTGTCGGCATGGTCTTGCCTTTGGCTCGTGAATTCGCACGCATCAATGTTCGAGTGATGGCTATTGCGCCAGGCGTGTTCGAAACTCCAATGATGGAAAAGATTACCCCTGAGATCTGCGAACAAATCGCAGCGGGTATTCCTAATCCATCACGCTTCGGTAAGCCTTCTGAGTTTGCGTTAACGGTAGAGCAAGTGGTTGAAAATCAATACTTAAATGGTTCAACCATTCGCCTTGATGCAGCAGCTCGCTTACAGTAAGCAACCCGTATCAAACCCTATCAGCACCTGATCGTATGGCAGTCTTGGGTATAGCAGTCTCTGGAGAAAGCCTACGGCTGGTGCTGATATTTCACCATATCTAAAAAACCGCGATCCTGACGTCTTTCAGCAATAACTAAATTGTCCTCAACCTCAAGATCTTGCTTAATCGTTTCATCAATCTGCTTCTGATCGATAGGCTCTTGTTTAACATAGGTTTCTTTGTCTTTTGACTGATAATTCCAAAAGGCCTCAAATTCCTTTGCAAAACGGGCCGGTTCTTTAAGCTCTTCTGATAATACTAATGTACACATGGCTTTTTCCTCTTTGTTTATTTGACGATTCCATTACACCACTTAATTCTGAAAGCCATATGAGTCAATTATGACGAATTATGGCAATTACTATTTTTTTACACATTAACCTCTAAAACTTAGCTCGATACTTTGAGTAAAAAAATACCCAGCCTAAGCTGGGTATTAACACTTAAAAGACTATTTAATGAGACGATGACTTCGTTGCACCAAAATCTGTAATTCACGAAGAGCAACAGAGAACTTAGAGAACTCATGGGTACTGCTCTGTCTGAAGTCAGTCACCATCTCTTGCCAACGAGAAAGCAGATCATCATGCTCAGCCAAAAAGTGCTTAATCCTGGTATCCGCAGACTTATACTTGTTGGTCAAAGGCAAAACCGCTTCAATCAGGTTGCGTTGCTGATAATCTAGCTCTTCTCTGAAAGCCGAACGTGCAAACGCCTGCCAATGATTCAATACAGGTTGGGCAATGATTTGGGTTAAGAACCAGTGCAGGTTAATTTCCGCACCAAGTTTGTAGTAGACTTCAGCAACCAGAAGAATCGGTAAATCATATTGTTTTGCCAATTCAATGATATCCATGGCTGAGAACATGGTGCTCAATAAAGAAACCTGACGTGCCAGCTTCTCAGGAACTCCCTGAGCGATCAGCTGTTGGGCTTCTTTTTCAATGCCTTGTGCCTCTTTAGCTTCCAGTGTCTTATGAACATTACGCTGTAGCTCGACAACGCCATCACGGAAATATTCTACCACCTCAGCTATGGATTGATCCTTGCGACGATTACGCACGAACCAGCGAGTTGCCCGTCGAACAATTCGACGCGCCTGAAACATCATCTGGATCTGCACGTTGGCAGGAACCTTGTTATCCAGCGCTTCAATACTGCTCCACAGTCCTTGCATGTCGAAAGTTTCTTTCGCCATTGCATAGCATTGAGCCACTTCACCAATATTCGCACCCACTTCATCAATAACGCGGAAAGCAAAATTGGTACCCATCAGGTTAACCATTTCATTGGCAACACTCATGGCAATAATTTCATTGCGCAGTGGATGCTTGGCCATAACATTTGCATACTTGGTACGCAAAGGTTTTGGGAAATACTCAATCAGGTAACGCTCAAAATACTTTTCATCGCTGACTTCAGGAATGCGCAGTGAATCTTTCAGCTGCATTTTTCCGTAGGCAAGCAATACTGATAGCTCTGCTCTTGTTAACCCTTGTCCTTTCGACTCACGCTCAAGCATTTCTTCATCAGTGGGTAGATACTCTAGCTCACGGTCAAGCTGAACATCTTTTTCAAGCGCGTGAATAAAGCGCAGATGCTCTTTAACCATGCTCGGCGCACGAGACTCAGTAATACTGATCGATTGGATTTGACGATAATTATCTTCAATGACGATCTGAGACACTTCATCGGTCATTTTTGCCAACAAGGTATTGCGTTGCTTTTCGGTCAAGCTGTTCTCAGCCATCACGCCATTAAGAAGAATCTTAATATTGACCTCATTATCGGAGCAATTCACACCACCTGCATTATCAATAAAGTCGGTGTTCGCACGACCACCATTCAGCATATACTCAATTCGGCCAAGCTGCGTACAACCTAAATTACCACCCTCGCCGATTACTCGGGCTTTCATCTCAGAACCGTTAACACGAAGACTATCATTGGCTCTGTCACCAACTTCAGCGTGTGTTTCCTTAGAGGATTTCACATAGGTGCCAATACCACCATTCCAGAATAAATCAACTTTCATTTTTAAGGCAGCATGGATAAACTCATTCGGTGATAATGCCTTAGCTTTAACCCCCAGCATTTCTTGTATTTCCGGGGTCAAACTAATTGATTTAGCACTTCGCTCAAAGACTCCACCACCCTTAGAAATCAGGGATGAGTTATAGTCATTCCAGCCCGAACGAGGTAAGTTGAACAAACGTTGACGCTCTTTATACGAAGCTGCCGCATCTGGATTAGGATCTACAAAAATATGCATATGGTTAAAGGCAACCTGCAGGCGAATATGCTTGGACAACAACATACCATTACCGAACACATCACCCGACATATCGCCGCAGCCTACTACCGTAAAATCTTCGCTCTGGCAATTAATACCCATTTCACGGAAGTTACGTTTTACTGATTCCCAGGCCCCTTTCGCGGTAATACCCATAGCTTTATGGTCATAACCATTACTACCGCCTGAAGCAAATGCATCACCTAGCCAGTGGCCATATTCAAGCGAAATACCATTAGCTATATCAGAAAAAGTTGCTGTTCCCTTGTCTGCTGCGACAACTAAATAAGGATCTGGCTCATCGTGAATCACAACATCTTTCGGATGAACCAGCTTGTCAGAAACATAGTTATCGGTGATATCAAGCAAAGCACGAATAAAGGTTTTATAACACTCAACACCTTCAGCAAAGAATGCATCACGACCTCCCGTCGCAGGTAATTGTTTACAGACAAAGCCACCTTTAGCACCCACCGGCACAATCACAGAGTTTTTAACTTGTTGTGCTTTGACCAGACCCAATACCTCGGTACGGAAATCTTCACGACGATCTGACCAGCGCAAACCGCCACGGGCAACTTTTCCGCCACGCAAGTGAACACCTTCAACGCGAGGCGAATAAACAAAGATTTCAAACATCGGTACTGGCTTTGGAATACCGGTGATCAAGGCAGGCTTTAACTTAAAGGAAATATAGCTTTTGTCTTTACCGTCTTCGGTTTTCTGATAGAAGTTAGTACGCAAGGTTGCATCAATTACTTCAAGGTACTTATTAACAATTTTATCTTGGTCAAGGTTGCTGACCTGCTCAAAAATTTTACGCAATTCGCGCTTGTGACTATTGTATTTACGCTCATTAAATTCTTGTTCTGGACTAAAACGCAATTCAAATAGCTCTACTAAGCCATGTGCAATATTAGGATATTGCGACAAGGTTTGTTCAATGTAGGTCTGACTAAAAGTAAAACCAATTTGCCACATGTATTTAGCATAAGCACGCAACATGGCAACTTGACGCCAATTCAATCCAGTAGCAATGATTAAGCGATTAAAGCCATCTTTTTCAGCCTGATTAGTCCAGGCTTTAGCAAAAGCGGTCTGAAAGTTATCGCGGATTGCTTCGACATCTATTTCCTGATGATGACGGACGCTGAAGTCCATGATCCAGATAGTACCCAGCGCTTCTGATGAAACTTTATAGGGTGTTTCATCAATAACGGTCAGCCCCATATTTTCTAAAAGAGGCAACACTTCCGATAATGGGATAGGTTGCTCACGATTAAACAGCTTAAAGCGCAACAACCCACCTTCAATCTGCTTCTTATAGAGCAGCATATCGAATGGTCTGCCTTCGTTCAGACGTTCAATATGTTTGATATCTGCTATTGCTGACAATACGCTTTGTTGGTTTTGATAACCGGGTGAAAATGCCGTTGCATATTTCTTGTGTAACTTGATCGCTTCCGATGGCTCATAATGATGCTCAATGGTATCCATTAACACATCTTCCCAGCTCAAAGCAGCTTCTTGCAGATCAGCTTGGAGCTTTTGTAAGTCATACTCAATCGCTTCGGCATTCTCTACTGGAACACGGAAATGTGTTCGTACCAAATTTGATTCTGAGAAATGCGTATTAAACTCGGTCTCACCTTTGCTGCCGAAGGCATCAGACAGTATTTCCGTCATGCGAAGGCGCACTTTGGTATTGTAGGTATCTCTAGGTACGAAACACAAGACCGAAAAGTATCGTCCGAAAGGATCGCGGCGCACGAAAGCTCTAACCTGGCGGCGCTCCTGAATGTGCAGAATCCCCATCGCTACATTCAATAGCTTCAATGTTGGGATCTGGAATAACTCATCTCTTGGATAGGTTTCTAAAATATTTTTTAACGCTTTATAATCATGGCCGCCTTCCTTTAAGCCTGACTCAGCCAAGACATTATGAATTTTCTTACGCAATACCGGAATAAATTGCGGGTCCATGTTATAGGCCGCAGAAGTAAACAAACCGAAGAAGCGATATTCACCAACCACTTCACCCTTATTGTTAAAGCGCTTAATTCCAATATAATCAATATGGCTTGGACGGTGCACTGATGATACGGTGCTTGTCTTGGTTAAAACCAAGATATGCTCATTGGATAACGCCAGTTTCTGTGCACCTTTAGGGGACTGCGACAAGCGATACTGAATATGCTTTGTTTCATCAGCTAAAGTACCCAGTCCGCTATCCTTGACTGACTTTAAAACCAAATCATCTTTAGTCTTTTTCAAGTCATAAGTGCGAGAGCCCATCAAAACAAAATGATTGGCTTTCACCCAGCGTAAGAAATCTAATGCCTCGTCAATCCTATCTTTACGCAGCGGTGGCGGAGTTGTTTCCAGCTCATTTATAATAGCTCCCAGCCTGTCTCGCATCGGCTGCCAATCACGAACCGTGGCTCTAACATCCGCTAAAATTCGCAATAAATCTGACTCCACCTGTTTAATGGTTTCATCGTCCAGCTGTTTATCAATTTCGAGATACATCGGCGTTTCGATGTTGCTACTATCAACACAGTCACCGTCAACGCAGAGATTTAAAGATTTAACTTTGCCCTGCTTATCCCGTAATACTTCTATCGGAACATGGATATGCAAGTGGACATCAATTCCATGCCGATTCAGTTCCATTCGAATTGAATCCACCAGAAATGGCATGTCAGCGTGATTCAGCTCAATAATGGTATGTTTCGTTTTCCAACGATTCTCATCCGTTGTTGGATTATGGACACGCAATTTACAGGTGCCATCAAAATCCTGAATGAACTGCCACAGACTGAATATTGAATTGTAAATTTGCTCAGGAGTGCGCTCGCTGAACTCATCTTCAGAGACACTGTTATAAATAATTTCAGCAAATTGTTTTATGAGGTTGGATTGACGTTTTGGTGCTTTTTGTTCGATCAACTGCTTCACGTCGTTTAGCAGCTTGGGAGAAGTGTTTGAACTGGCCATTATCCTTTCCAAATACGCTTGAAATAGGTGAAAAAAATCGAAAATAAATTGAGTCAATTCTAGGCCATTTGAAACAAAAATGGCACCTAAATTTTACTTTAGATGCCATTATTTCCAACTGGTACGCCCTGTTAGCGTACTAATATTTTTTTAATATCAGCGGCGGTATAACAAAGCTGCTAATGCTGGTAGTAGGATAATTGCGCCTAACATGTTCACTAAGAACATGAACGTCAGCATTATGCCCATATCTGCCTGGAACTGCAGATCAGACATCAGCCAGGTACTAACACCAATAGCCAGCGTTAGACCGGTAAATAATACAGCGTTACCTGTCAGCTTGAGAGTCTCAAAATAGGCATCGGCCACACTCATTCCAGAACGAATAAATCCCACCATTCTTGAGAAGATGTAAATACCATAATCAACACCAATACCAACCCCCAGAGCAATTACCGGTAAAGTAGCAACGGTCAGACCGATTTCCAGCCAGGTCATTAGTGCTTGCGCCAGGAATGACACCACCACCAGCGGCAGAATCACACAAATAGTGCCGCGCACAGAACGGAAACTGATTAAGCACAACAGTGTTACGGCCAAATATACCCATATCATCATCGGTATCTGTGCTTCGGAAACCGCTTCATTAGTCGCAGCCATCACACCAACCGGACCCGTTGCCAAAAGATACTCAACTTCCTCATGAGCTTTATTAGCACGGAAATCTTTGACCTCTGCAATCAGTCGCTCAATTGTCTCAGCTTTATGATCATCAAGGAAAATCATTACTGGCATGATGCTGCAATTGGAGTTCAATAAACCGGTACCGGTTTCAACGCGACTAATTGACTGAACCAGTACAGCCTCATCTTTTGGTAAAACTTTCCACTTCAAGTTGCCCTCACTCAGCATGCCATTCACCACCTTGGCTACCTGCGGCAAACTGATAGTAGACTGGACACCTTTAACGTTGTTCATTTCCCATTGGAATTGATCAATGTTATTCATGATATCGAAGTATGTGCAACCATCCGGCTTTGTCTTTGCCAGAACATAAATTACATCAGTACCTATGGCATAGGTTTCGGTAATGTATTTATTATCCAGGTTATAGGTCGAATCCTGTTTTAAAGCTGGTGCTCCAGCTTGTAAATCACCTATCTTCATATTCAGGGACTGCCAATAGCCTAAGATTCCTAATAGCAGACCGACCACAATGACAATAGTTGATACAGGCTTACGGGCAAATCCAGCAATGATTTTCCACCACTTTTCACGAGCCTGTTCACGCTTACGAACGCCCTGAACAAACTTATCCGAGAAATGGGTATAGGATAATAGCAGTGGTAACAACAACAAATTGGTCAGAATAAGTACTGCAACACCAATACTGGCGGTGACCGCTAACTCGCGAATAATATCAATCTCAATCAGCTGCAGTGTTAAAAAGCCTACCGTGTCACTGATCAAAGCAATACCACCCGGGACGATCAAGGCGGCACAAGCCGCAATCGCAGCATTGTGAGTTTTCATGCCGTGGGCAACATTATGCTGCACACCATTGATCATCTGCACGCCATGGCTGACACCGATGGCAAAAATCAGGAATGGCACCAGAATCGACATAGGATCTATGCCGTAGCCCATAGCTGTGAGCAGGCCTAGTTGCCATACCACCGCAATAATCGATGTTAAAATTGGCAGCAAAGTCAATTTAAGAGAGCGGGAGTACCAATAGACCAGCAGCGCCGTGATAGCCAAAGCGATCAGAAAGAAAACAATCACACCACCTGCTGCGTCACTGACATCACCAATCATTTTAGAGAAGCCTATGATATGAACTTCAATGTTTGGGTATTTCGATTCAATGTCGGTACGAATCTGCTCTAAATCATGGGCCACACGGACAAAGTCAGTCTGTACCATCTGATCGCCGTTTTGTCCTGCTGACTGATCGTCTATAGGGTTATATTCGGATAGCAACTGTGCCGAAACCATTGCCGACTCGAACTCATTGGAGACTAATCGACCAACAATTCCTGCTTTTAGAATATTTTCACGAACCTGGTTTAGCGCACGCTCAGAACCATCAAACCGTGCAGGAATGACAGGGCCACCTTCAAGCCCCTGCTCGCTCGCTTCAATGTATCGTATATTGGGAGTAAATAGAGATTCTACCTGAGGTTGATTAACCCCTGAAATACCGGCCACTCTACCGGTTGTTTCATTTAAAGCTTCGAAGAAAGTGGCATTGAATATATCCCCACTCTTATCCTCCAGAGCCACCAGGACACGATTGGCTCCACCGAACTGTTCTTGATATTCAAGATACGTTTGCATGTACTCATGCTTTAGCGGAATATTTTTTTCGAAGCTCGCATCTACTCGCAATTGTGTAACGAAGTACGCCATGATCACTGTAAATACGGCAAACAAACTAATCCATAACGTTCGCTTGGAGAAAAAAATCTTTGAAACTAATGTTTCTAATTTGTTTTTTGTCATTCTGAATAACCTTTAACGAATACTATGGCTAATTACTCTTGTGATAGGCTTAAACGCTCAACGCCACCATCACCAACAACAATTACTGTCTCATCATCAATAGCTACAACTGCAGTACGGCCTTTCAAGTCTTTCCGCTTTTTGATATCAGTCGATGTCAATGTTTTATAAACCAGCACACCACCAGTACCCACCAGTACCCAGCGATTAGAGTCTAAAATGGCTAAATCGTGGAAGCCTGAGGCTGTACTTAGGAACTGCCCCTGCCATGATTGCCCCTGATCTTTTGAAATGTAGAGGTTGCCTCGAAGGCCATAGACATAAAGATAACCGTTATCATCTACCTGGATACCAAAAAAAGAGCCATCGTAAGGAGTTTCCAGCTTCTGCCATGTTTCACCACCATCGCGAGTTTCAGCAACTAACGCCGAGCTGGTTTCAAAACCATCGTCATCGATACCTTCAATATATTTCTCGCCGGCAATAACCCAGTAATCTTCAGTCACTTTCTTAAAGGAATAAAAGTGGCTGAAATAGCCATAATAATCTGCTAAACCTTCAATTTCTCGAGACTCCCAGGACTCACCGCCGTCCGCTGACTCAAGGTATAAACCATACGAACCTACCGCTATAATTAAGTCGCTGTTAATAAATTGCACATCAAATAATGCTGGTTGTTCGTAAGACTCTTCCTGATGACTTAACTGCCAACTTTCACCACCATCGTTAGTCAGCAAAACTGTTTGGCTGAAGCCAACAGCAATACCACGCTTGTCATCCAGAAAATCTACCGCTGTCAACTGCTCACGTGTCGGCACTGGCACTTGTCGCCACTCAATCCCTTCATCATCTGATAAAAGAATATGACCTCGCTCCCCTACCGTCACTAAGCGCCCTGATGGCAGTTTCTCAATATCCAATAATAATGACTTTGTTGCTTTATCAGCGATTAATGCGGGTTTAGCTTCCAAGCACGAAGAAGCAAAAGCTCCGATGATAAACAGCACCAAAGGGAATGCATACTTAATGATTGCTTTCATACAGAACTGAATTCTCTGGTTATTATAAACATGTAATAATAAAAAAAGCGGCCGAAGGAACGGCCGCTTGGACTGTCAAACTAGCGTCGACCGGCGCGACGTAATGCTGAAGGAGTAAAGTGTGACCCACTAAATTCAGCATTGAAGTTATACATATTCTCCTGGTTGTCTAAACCAATAACCAGGTAGCGACCGGATGGAAGATCGTAATATGCTTCAAGAGTCGACCACAACGTTGGTACATCGTAGTAGTTAATCAAGTATGCTTGAGCAACACGCCATAATTCACCACGCTCGTCATACATCTCTTCTGCAGCAATCTGCCAGCTATCCTCATCAATATAGAAAACGCGCTTCTTGTATTGATGACGGGTGTCCTCTTTCAAGTTAGCTTCCAATACCCATACACGGTGTTTCTCATAACGTACCAAGTCAGAGTTAATAACTCCTGGCTTGATGATTTCATCATAAGTAACTTCATCCGAGTGCAGTTTATAACTGTTGTATGGGATATAGATTTCTTTCTTGCCTTTAATCGTCCAGTTGTAACGATCGGGAGCACCGTTGAACATATCAAAATCATCGGTGGTACGCAGACCATCAGAAGCTGTGCCTGGAGCATCATAAGCAACATTAGGAGCACGACGCACACGACGCTGACCCGTGTTATAAGTCCATGCTTTACGAGGTTCCTTAACCTGATCCATCGTTTCGTGAACCAACAATGCTGTACCAGCCAAACGTGCCGGTGCAGTTACGTTTTGACGGAAAAGGAACAGAACGTTACCCTCTTCCAGCTTCTCTGGAGTCATATCAGGCTCGTTATAGATATGGTGAAGCTCATCTCTAAGCTTAACCAACACATAACTACCGTCTGGTAATGGCGCAGCCTGACCGACTTCACGCTCAACAGAAACGCCACGATAACGGGTAATTGAATTCCAGATTAGCTGTAAACCATTTTCCGGAAATGGGAACGGAACACCAATTGCAGCCCCTTTAATACCGTTACCTTCTTGTATCAACTCTGCACGACTAGCATTCGCTTTTACTGCATCTAGCACATGTTGAGGATACGAGGCACTACGGCGAGTTGGGTAAATGTGCATCTTGAAGCGATCTGGATAGGCTTTAAATAAAGCCACTTGACCATCCGTCAAATGCTCTCTGTACTGCTGAAAATTTGATGCATCAATTGTAAACAGCTTTTCATCGTCTGCGAATGGGTTAGGGTGATGATCACCTTCCTGATAACCTTCTGGAATCATGTCTTCTGTGATACCACCAGTCCAGGCAGGGATCGAGCCGTCTTCATTACCTGCTCGAATCGAACCCATGGGTGTATAGACATCTCCGCCTAATTGCGCAGCCTTTTCTGCTGAAACTTTAGCCGATGCAACGCCCGAGCATACTGCCGAAACGACTGCACCTGCCAATAACCATTTATTCATCATTTTAGCCATATCTTATACAACCCTTTTATTAAAACGAATAACTCAATGCTAGAGAGACATGATCCCGGTCTGAAATCAGGTTTGCAGAACCGCCACCGAAGTAGCTGTTATAAGCAAAATCCCACTTCCAAGCACTTAGGGTACTTAAACTTACGCCTGCTGACAGCGACTTACGACCTTCCAGGAAGTTCGAAATTGGAGCTGGGGTGTTACCACTCACATCATGCTGGAAAACGATACGTGGAGACATGTTCCAACCACTAAAGATGTTATTGTAGTCCCAGCGCATTGCCATGCGATAACCCCATGAGAACTCATCAGCGAAACCATTTTGAGTCGTGCCCTCACACTCGGTATAGACTCTTTGATTGGTTACCGGATGATTAAAGCCACAAGGAGAAGTGCCCGTAGGATCTATTCCAAATAAGCCGTCAATTGTGCCATTTCCGTTATAGTCAACAGCTCGATCAGGGTTGCCAGAGCGGAAAGTACCTTCAGCTTCGAAACGTAATTCGTCCTGACTAGGCATATCCAAAATCTGGTTGGCACCAACTTCCACCAAGAAAGCAGTTTGGTCTGAGCCAAAGACCGGCCCCAATAATGAAGTAATGGTCATCTGTGCCTGAACAGTATCCAGCAAACGATAACCTGAAATTTCTTCACCTAAACCAACACCGTTAGCAACTTGACTCGTACCGCTTGGGATCTGGCCAATAGGCTCAAGTGTCGCAAATAACAATTCAACGTCATCGACCTGTAATGGCTCATCGATACGATAGGAAACTTCACCAGCAACTGATAAACCACCATCGGTTGCAGTATTGAAACTCATACCAACCATTTGAATATCTTCAGGGTATTCAAGGAAGCCCGTTACGACCCCACTGGAATTGGCCGCATTAGCAGAAATGATTGGGCGACGACTATGATAATTCATGTAGTAGAAGCCTAGTTCAGTACCATAATCTGTAAAGTATCCTAATTTGACACCAAACTGACCTTCATCATCAGCAAAACGAGTTTTCTCTCTTAAAGCCACTGTACCAGGCTGGCCTTCAGAATATTGAGCAAAACCCAGATGTACTTCATAGCCTTTAAGACCCAAGAAATCTCGAGTTGAGAAATAAGTGCCTGGCTCATCAAACTTTACTTCTTCAAATTCGAATTGGTAGAAGGCTTCCATATTCCAGTTCATGCTTAAGTCTAACGAAGTCCAGATCATACTAGTAGGAATGAAGGCTTCTTTTAGCTCAGCACCTGGATTTCTTAATACTCTTAAGTCAACAGGGTTGGCTTCCGACAAGCTGTGCTGGATAAAGGTACTTTCACCCCAACTAACCACCTGCTCACCCAAGCGAACCTGCATAACGTTACCGTTATCGAATTCAAAGGTTTTCCAGACGTATACATCAAGCATACGAGCATCATAACCCTGTTCAGTTCTAGCCGTGTTGTACTCACCGCCATAACCACCAGCTGGGTAGCTGTCCAAATTACGGAAAGGAAGTTCTGTATCCATCAAAATACGATCGTAGTACCAAAGGCCACGAGCAAATAAACCTTGGTCACCATCTTTATGGCGCATATCCAGTTCATGGACACCTTTGATGACTTGCGAGAAAAAATCGCCTTGATCAAAATTCAAGTTACCGTCATCGGAGTTATTCGACCATGCACCGGGAGGAGCGGTAAAAGTGCCGTTAACACCTGTACCGTATAAATTAGAGATTGGTTGTCCGGTTTCTAGTTCATAAAGGTTGGCCTTACCGACTAGATTACGATCACGTTCTTCAACACGAACGCCGACACCCACAGATAATGTGGTATCAAAGTTGACGTCGTAATTTTCAGTATCCCAATTAACTGCCTGGCTACTAGCTGCAGATACAGCTAAGGCAACGCCGGCTGCAATCTTAGATAAGCGCGTCATTGGAGAGTTGTTATGGTTTAACCCTGTATTTTTCATACAATTCCTTCCCCCATCGATAGGAATTAACTGTTTGCTATAAACAAAAGTAAACGGAAGACGGTAAGACGTCATACCACTTATAAATCGCATACTATCAATAATTTCTACTTATAAGCAAGCAATATAACGATGCTTATTTGTCAAGATTTTTTGCAGGTGCTTTGAAGAGTAGTAGCGCCATTTTGTATAAGAAACAGCCAGTTTACAGGTTTCAGAGAATGAAATGATTCGATTCTGTCTGATATTTAACCAGCAATGGCGCTTGAGGCATGATGTGATAAAGCAAGGGCTGATTTCCAGCCCCTGTTTTCTATTTAAATAAGTTCTTGATGCTTAACTGGATCTTGTTCACTGTTTCCAGAGAGTTGAGTACCTCAATCTCTGGTACTGAGTGATTCCATTGAATGGCAATAATCGTCAACAGTGCTCCAACTCCAATATATAAGCACACTCGACTTAACCATTGAGTACTGCGTTTATTGTAAACCATGATCTTTCTCCTTTAAATACAACCGAGATGAGGGCTTAAAGCGCCTCGTCTCGGTAGCGACGAATCATAATAGCGCCGACCACTAAAATTGCTCCAAACGCTAATCCGAACCACAAATCCATATCCATTAGATGCTCACCAAAACTCAAAGGAAGCCAATCCTCTTCAATAAATTCCGAAACATCTTCATCAATAACATCACTGAAATCACCGGCGATTTTACCGACAGGGGTGATGTAAGCACTCCATATCATCACAAAGCGCTCGCCAATATAGGAAACTACGTAAGCTGTGTTTGTTACGATACTTTCAGCAATAATGACTAATATTACTGGCACTGTTGCTACCAGGAATGGCACCTTCTTCGTCCAGCTTGAAACCAGCAATAAATATCCAATAATCGGTGCAGCCCATAGAGTAGCAACATACAGCGCTTGTAACTGATAGAACGCAATCACAAACAGATTCGATGGCTGCCAGATGTTATGCCAGGCGCTGGCGTCTGATATCCAGGCAAAAATGGTGCCTAAAATCATGATAGCGATAGAGGTCAACTGTAATATCACCCAGACAAACAAGGGGGCAACCACCATAACCGTGACCACTTTTGAAAGCACAGTCATGCTGTCTGATACAGGCATCGACTTCCAGAATAAAATGCTGCGGTCTTTACGGTCATCGTACAGTGCGCCTAAACAGTAGAAGAAGCCTACAATAGCCAGCACAATACCAAAGCCGGTAATTAGCGTATAGAGCCCCATTTGCACACCAATTTCTTTAACGCGTGTGTCAACGCTGACGTCATACAGCTTGAATAAACTGGTCAGGTCATGACTGCCGACACCATTGATCTGCACGTTACTGGCGCTAAATACAAAGACCCCAAGGAAGACAGCGAATACTGCAATACCGCCAATAATCATCGGCACCCATTGCAAACCGGTTTTATTCTCCCAATACTCTCTTTTCAATAAGGTTAGAAACGTTTTCATGCGGCCTCTCCTTTCATCTTGGCAACAAACAGATCGGCTACGCTCGGCTTGCGAACCTTACCTAACTCTTGAAGTTGCTCCTTAGCGACGCCGTTGAATAGACATACCTTTTGTCCAAAGACTTCCCTGACATTCATTGGCTTCATCGCTAAGGCAGCTTCCTCAAACTCCTTCTCAACCATGACTTCAAAATACGAGTCTGCTATCGCGTCCATCGAGTCATCCAGCACAATCTTTCCATCCTGGATAAAAATGAGGTCACTCAAAATGTGCTCAATTTCTTCGACCTGATGCGTAGTTATTATTATGGTTCGATTATCGTCAAAATAATCGTTTAGCAGTTGCTCGTAAAATGACTTGCGGAACAGGATATCCAGTCCTAATGTTGGTTCATCCAGAATCAACAGGTCCGCATCAATCGCCATAATTAAGGCCAGGTGCAATTGCACCACCATTCCTTTGGATAAGGCCTTAACCCGGCTATTCCTTTTTATTTTTGTTTGTTCCAAGTACTTCTCACACAGCTCACGACTAAAGCGAGGGTGTACCCCCTCTACAAAGTCGATGGCCTGACTTACTTTAATCCAGCGAGGTAATACAGCCACATCAGCAATAAAACAAACGCGCTGCATTAACTCATCGCGCTGTTTATGCGGATCGAGACCGAAAATATTAAGCTCACCTTCGAAGGGTGTTAATCCCAACACTGATTTTAGTAATGTTGTTTTTCCCGCACCATTTGGGCCGATTAAACCCAAAATACGTCCTGGCGCTAGTTCAAAGCTGACATTATCCAATGCTTTGAAACTGCCATATCTTTTATTGAGTCCTTTTGCTTCAAGGATATTACTCATGATCGCTCTCCTCGTCCTTTGTGCGCTTGAACAACTCATCCAATGAGATTTGTAAACGCTCAATCTTTTGTAATAATGCAGGCCATTCCACAGTTAAAAACTGCTCACGCTCTTGCTTCAATAACTTTTCTTTCGCACCTTCTGTTACGAACATGCCTAATCCCCTTCGTTTTTCTGCTAATTCACTTTCCACCAATAATTGATACGCCTTGGATACGGTTATCGGGTTCAGCTTATACTCCGCTGAAATGTTCCGAACCGAGGGCAAGGCATCACCTTCCTGCAGGCTGCCATCGAGGATCATATTCAAGACCCTGTCGCGCAGTTGCAGGTAAATTGGCTGTGTGTCGTCCCAATGTATTTGCATATTTAGCTACCTGTTGGCAGTTACCTTCTGTTGTTTTGAATACAAACCTATCAAAATCAACATCTTAACCTAGCAGAACAACAACTCTTTACCATCAGTGTTCTGCTGACATGGTGTTATACTAAGATATAACACCGACTCTGTAAAACACTTTTTTAGTTTTTTTCATAAAAAGGCTGTAACAAAGTGTGTAAAAGATAACCATATTAAAGAAAGCTAATGAACTTCAAAGCAAAGGCCTGTAAACTCCCAAGCTTAGTTTTTCAGTTAATTATCAACGTGCAACCAGTCAAAATATTCCCATTTACGCCAGCTAATATTGTGCTTTTAGTATTGAGCATTGCCTGTGTATTCAGCCTGCTCCCTGCCAGTTATGCACTGGCTGCCGGACTTATCTGGGGCTGGTTCTTTGCTGATCAGCAGTCCTTACCCCTTGCCAGCTGGGCCAGTCTGTTACTAAAAATCGCTATTGTGCTACTAGGCTTCAGTCTTCCCTTAACTGAGTTATGGGGGACCGCCAAAGACAGCTTCGTATTAACAGTAAGTGTTATTGCCGGGGCATTAATCTTAGGATTGTTGGTTGCGAAACTGTTTAAACTGGACAAGCAACAGGGCTGGCTGATCAGCTCTGGAACTGCAATTTGTGGCGGGAGCGCGATTGCTGCAGTGGGTTCATCGATCAAAGCCAGTAGCCATAACATGGTCATATCGCTGGCGATTGTATTTATCTTAAATGCGGTGGCTTTGTTTGTTTTTCCTGCGGTTGGTCATTGGCTGGAGCTCACACAGAGCCAGTTTGGCCTATGGGCTGCGCTAGGTATTCACGACACCAGTAGCGTAGTTGGTGCCGCTGCCGTCTATGGCGAAGAAGCACTCGAAGTCGCAACAACCACCAAACTATCACGGGCATTATGGATTATTCCTCTGGCTATCATTGCCTCTGTGTCGCAACATTCGGGCAAAATCAGATTCAGCCTGCCGCTGTTTATCGTATTTTTCTTGCTGGCTAGCTCTGTGAGTAGTTTTGTTATGTCACCTGAACTTATGACGCAAGTGGGCACTTACATCAAGCCAGCTTCAAAGAATCTGTTTGCATTGAGCCTGCTATGGATGGGCACCAGCCTGAATAAAGCTGCAATCAAGGCAATCCCCATTCGCTCAATGTTACTAGGCATCATTCTTTGGCTTGCGGTATCTATCAGCTCATTGTACGTTGTCATGCAATGGTACCCATAACCCAATAGCAGATTAAGAGAACATCATGTTTGCACTGCAATTTAATCAGCTGGATCGTCAGGCTGAACTTAGAATCAATCCCACTCAACTTCGCGAGCTCGCACAACAAGCAGACAGCAGTATCCTGCCAGTCCACCGTCAGCAATTGCTGACTCAAGATGAAAGTCTTCTGTGGCTAAACTGGAGCGAATTATCCGACACCGTTGAGGATATTCAAGACAAGCACTTAATCTATCTTGGTCAGGTTCAAGAGGCTGACCAGAATAAGCACTATTTCAGTTACCGGCTGACTGAACCAGATTATTTTATCAAGCAGTTTCCATCAGTCTCGCTGAAAGGCTTACGCGAGCTGTTACCCGTATTATCAGAAGCTGAATCATTTTTAGCCAACGTGGCAATTGGCATCGAACATTGGCACAACACCCACCAGTATTGTGGCTATTGTGGCCATGCCACCTACTCTAAATTGGCTGGTTTTGTCCGTCAATGCAGTAATCAGGAATGCGGCAAAGAGCATTATCCGCGAACCGATGCCGCTGTGATTTGCGCTATCACTTACCAGGACAAAATTTTATTGGGACGCCAGGCTCAATGGCCGGAGAATCGCTATTCGGTGATTGCGGGATTTGTCGAACCTGGAGAGAGTCTGGAGCAAGCGGTGGCACGCGAAGCTAACGAGGAAGCAGGACTAACCGTCATCAATATTCAGTATTTTGGTTCGCAACCCTGGCCCTTCCCTCAGTCACTAATGACCGGCTTTACCGCTGAAGCAACTCACCCTTCGATAGCGTTGAAAGATGATGAACTCGAACATGCAGCCTGGTTTACTCGTCGGCAAATCAATGAGTTAGTTGGCAGTGGCCAGCTTATCCTGCCATACAAATACTCCATATCTCGCACTTTGATCGAGCACTGGCGCAAAAGCTAAGTACCTGATAGTTCACCACTAAGCTGTTTCTAATTCTTATTTTTCGTATATTTTTTAAACAATTATTGACGAATAATCCTTTCTCAAGTACAAATAGAAGCAATCCTTATAACTATTGCTTATAAAAGCAGGTGGTAAGGAGATACAGGATGTTTAGGAAACTGCTAACACTTTTCTCAAGATTTCATTGGCTGAGAACAGGTTAGCCAGATTTAGGAAACAAGGAGTTCTTATGTCTAAGATCACAATTCTCGCCGGCGACTTTCCAAGTGGCAATGGTCATTTTTCATTTCGTAATTTTACCCTTCCCGGAGACAGTAACCACTACCTCTGCGAAACGGTTAACATCAATCAACTTGAGTCCTTCAACAAGATCAATAGAGATATGGTCACTATGTTGGGCGTCAGCGAACGCACTGAGCGAATGCTGGATGACCTAACACAAGATCAGGTATTGTTTATGGCTCGCTTGAAGGATAAAAGACGATTTGTCGGCTTAGCCGATAAACGAACTTTTGACAAAATGAATATGGCGAGACGAATCGAAGGCAATAAAAATCAACCGATGACTAAGGCGCCGTCCGCCGCGTAGACAATCTGTTGGTCGGTTAGTTGGTTAGTTGGTTAGTTGGTTAGTTAGGCTCGATCCCAGGGAAAAGCAATGACATCTTGAATATCCTTGGTATTGAGTTTGATCATCAATAAACGGTCGAGCCCTAAAGCCACGCCTGAACACTCAGGCAAGCCATGCTCCAATGCTGCAATAAAGCGTTGGTCGATGTCTATTTCCGGCAAACTGTTACTCTTGCGCCACAGGTTATCCGCTCTGAAGCGAGCCAATTGTTGCTCGCTATCAGCCAACTCATAAAAGCCATTGGCCAACTCGACACCTTCAATATACAGCTCAAAACGATGAGCAACTCGCGAATCTGTCTCTGAAATACGCGCTAAAGCGGCCTGGCTGGCTGGATAGTCGTAAATAAAGCAAACAGAGTTATCCCTTCCCAGCCGAGGTTCGATCTTATCTTCAAACAACAGGCTCAGAAAATCATCCCGCTCCAAATTCTCCGGAAGACTCCCCAGATTTGAACGAGCGAACCGCTCAAGCTCATCATTACTGATGGTTAGAGGGTCAATTTTAAGAAAATCAAGAAACACCTGCTGATAGGTTAAATCCTGTCGTTGCCTTGGTCCCAGCACCTCAGTAACCAGCTCAAAAACCTCATCCATCAGTTGGAAATGGTCAAAACCCAATCGATACCATTCCAGCATAGTGAACTCAGGGTTGTGCCTGTTGCCCACCTCATCCTGCCGAAACGCTTTGCATATCTGATAAATAGAGCCATAACCCGCCGCCAATAAACGCTTCATGGCGTATTCAGGTGAAGTTTGCAGAAAACTTTTTTCAGCGGAGAAACCAACATCAGCAGTCATCGAACGCATATAGCGGTCAGTCACCCCATGATGTGATAAGACTGGAGTGTCGACCTCCAATACTTCACGAGCTGCAAAAAAGCTACGAACAGTTGATAGCAACTGCGCGCGGGCTTTGAGGTTCTGTAGTGAAGCTGAAGGTTTCCAGTGGGTCATAGATTTGAGTCAAAGGTTAGCTCAATGATTGATGGGTTACGCTTTTCAAGCTAACCCATCCTATAAACAGACATTAGTATTTAATAAGGGCAGGCACATTGGCCTGCCCCTACCAACCTGCTAATGCAATACCCTTACTATCACCGGCACCTACCTAGCGCAGGGAAAATATTCTTAGGCGAGGCATCTGGCCTGTGAGGAAGCGCAGCTGGCAAGTAGCCAATGAGCATCTGAGCATGCCTGATAACAAAGCATAAGGATATTTTAACAAGCTAGGCGCGTGAAACGTAATCGCCAGTCCTAGTATCGACTTTCAACTTGTCGCCTATATTCACAAACAAAGGCACTTTGACTACTGCGCCTGTGTGCATGGTGGCTGGTTTTGAGCCGCCACCGGAGGTATCGCCACGCAATCCTGGGTCGGTGTCTGTCACTTCTAACACCACAAAATTGGGCGGTGTTACGTCAATTGGGTTACCGTTCCATAATGTGATTGAGCATTTATCTTGCTCGATCAGGTAAACGGCTTTGTCACCTACGGCATTTTTGTCGGCTGAAACTTGCTCAAAAGTGTTTGGATCCATGAAGTACCAGAACTCGCCATCGTTATAGAGGTATTCCATTTCGGTATCCATAACGTCTGCGGTTTCGATGCTTTCACCGGATTTAAAAGTTTTTTCGACGGTGCGGCCTGTTAGTAAGTATAATACTTTGGTCTTACTGAAGGCTTGACCTTTACCGGGACGGACGAATTGGTTGTCGACAACCGTACATGGTTCGCCGTCTAGCATTATTTTTGTACCATTACGTATGTCGTTGGTGGTAATTGTTCCCATGTGTTCCTCTGGATATCAATGAGTTTATGATTCAAAACCTGCAGATTCTACCGCGAAATGATTCATATTGGCAGGAGCGAGAGTGGAAAAAGTTGCTGTCACAGGCAATTTCTTCGCCTTTTGAGCTCTTGTCTCGATTAAACCTTGCCATAGATGATCTCCCTTACACGGTTTTGCCTGAGCATCAGTTCATACAGAAAGTGCCGGCGCCTTTTGTCGAATGTATGGAAAAAAACAATCCATATGATCCCCTGTTGCGACAGGTTTTGGCTGTAAGCGATGAAAACCAGGAGGTTGCCGGCTTTGTGCCCGATCCTCTACAAGAGCAACAATCTGAAGTGCCGGGGCTTCTGCATAAGTACCGTTCACGAGTTCTAGTCATGCTGTCCACCGCCTGTGCGATCAACTGTCGCTATTGTTTCCGCCGTGAATTTCCTTATCAGCAACACCAGACGGGGCGTCAAGGCTGGCAAGCCATCTTTGACTATTTAAATGCCCATCCTGAAATCAATGAAGTCATTCTGAGCGGTGGCGACCCTTTAGCAGTCAATGACTCTTATCTGAAGGACTTTATCCAGCAACTTGAACTCATACCGTCTGTGGTTCGACTACGCATTCACACGCGATTGCCTGTAGTTATTCCACAGCGGGTTACTCAAGGATTGATAGAGGCTCTGACCGAAAGCCGCTTACAAACTGTCATGGTCTTGCATATCAACCATCCCAATGAAATAGGTGAGCTTTTTGCTAAAGCAGCAAACAGATTGCATCAGAACGGCATTCATCTACTCAACCAAAGCGTTCTTTTAAAGAATATTAACGACAGTAGCATTACTTTAGCCGAACTTAGTGAGAAGCTGTTTGCTCATCATATACAACCCTACTACCTTCATCAGCTTGATAAAGTTAGTGGCACACACCACTTTGAAGTTAATGATTCTGAAGCAATTAAGATAATGCAGGAACTCAACAGTCTGTTAGCTGGCTTCCTAGTCCCTAAACTGGTTCGCGAAGAAGCAGGTAGAAGTAGTAAAACCCCTATTGATCTGGGCTTATTAGCTACAAATAATCAAAGACTTAGTAGTAAATAAAACTGGCGCTTGGTGCCCCTATTCGCTAATATAAAAGCAATCACTTCATTGAAAAATAAAAGCTAATTTGCCAGCACTAGGCTAAGGAGAAAGAAGTGGCCTTAACTCAAGGACAATTGGGGCTCACAGTCAGAGTCAGAAATGAAACCATGGTCGCTGATATACCAGCCAGCGTCAAAGCTGCTGAGTCTTGGCTGGAACAATTGCCAATTGCCGATATGGGTGAAACTGCTTCCAAGGTTTTTCATTACCTATACGATCTCAATCAGTCACCATTAGAGCCCAAAGAACGCTTGCAGATCCTTGAGGCCATTGTCCCAACCAGTAAAATGCTGATGGCTTCCCTGTCTGAAATTTATGTCCATAGTCCGCTGAAATATTCTCAAAAACTACAATCAGCCTCTGAACTAGTACATGCTTTAGCATCTGAGCTGGTTTTTGGTTTTAATGCCGTTATAGAGGATTTGAATCAAAATCCACAGTTACTAGAAAAATATAGCAAGACTATTTTACCTGCTGCTTGTGCTAATGCCTTACATTATCTTGGCCAAATTCAATTACAGCGCTACCAGCTATACAAATCAGTAGGTGGTAAAATCTGGCGTCAGCAGAATATTATTTTCAAGTTAGCAACTAATAATGACATTTTAGATCACAAGTTAAAAAAATCATCCACGCCATTAGTCAGTGTTAAAAAGCAACTGCTGATAAATCTGACCATGTCTATTTGCAATCCGTATCAAATGAAACATGGCGAGGCAAGCGCCATTTATGAAGCTATTCAAACGCTAGCGGATCACATTGAGCTATCACCGACTATAAACGATAAAACATTGTTTGCTTATCTGCCTGAGACTGAAATTCCTCCACAACCTGCCAATGCAATAGAGAGCGAGTCTCAGTTAAAGTACGGTATTGATTTAACGGAAGCTATCGGGCTGCTTGAGAACAGTATGCGAGAAAAAAGAGGTGGCTTCTTTGGACGCTTCAAAAAATCTGCAGAGCTTAAACTGGATGATGATTTAAAAGCATTGGTACTTGAAAGCTGGAATACCGTTAAAACTCGTAACTTTATCCGCATCAACTCTAATCAAACGACTCAGGTTGCTGTCGGCCTGGCAAGCTCTCATCATTTTATGGTTGAGCGCATGGGGCGAGCAGTTCATGAGCGCTTCTTCGGTCCATCCAAGAAAGCCGAACCGTTTCAGGTCGAATCACTGGAGTTGGAACAAGAAGAAAGCCAGCACGGGTTTGTCTGGAAACAATCGCGTCCACGTAGTATGGACATACAGGATAAACGAAAAACCGAAGATGCTTTTGCATCAATATACAAGCCTCGTACTTTTGATCAGCGGAAGCTTGAGAAGGAAAACCACCCTTATAAAGAATTTAAAACCCGTGTCAAATATCAGTGGATAAACGGCGTTGTTAAAGATGTCAGCCCTGCAGGTTTTTGTGTGGCATTTGAAAAAGCACCATCCCAATATGCCGAAACGAATGAACTGGTGACTGTAGTTAACTTTAAAAATGGTCAAGAAATGTACAACCTAGGGTTGATTCGCTGGAATCGTTGGCAGGGTCATGATGTGTTCCTGATCGGCGTGGAATTAATTTCACCCGAAGCAACCCCTATTCGTGCAACACTGGACTGGGATTACGCTAAGCCCGCTTATCACCACAATGGACTTCTGTTGCCCGAAATGCCAAATGCAGGCATTGATTCCAGCATCATTTTACCGCCTTTAGGCTATCGCTCCGGTCAAACAGTTGCCATCCTTACTCCCGAAGAGGAGTATAAAGTTGAATTAACACGTAAGGTGATTGAGACTGATAATTTCATCCAATTTCATTATCGCAAAAGACCATAACTCAATTAACAAAGAACTTGGGCAGCATCGTCGATTAATGTTAAATTTGTGCTGCAGTTAAATCATTTTCAAGTAAAAGCAGATAACATAAGGGATCCTCAAGGTAACTCGATTCGTGATGACAAAACAGAGCAATAATTCACCCATAAACACCCTGATTTTCTCAGCCTCGGCCAATGACAGCGAGCAGCTTGCCAGTCATTTAAAAAACCAGGGGCTTCCAATCCGCCATCAGGTTGTTGCTAATAGCGAGCAATTAAAAGCTGCTATTGATGAAAAACAATGGCAACAGGCTCTCTTATTGGATGAGCTTGATAACTTGCCCATCCAACAAGCATTAACTTTGCTTAATAGCCAAAAACAACCAGTACCGGCAATCCTTTTAAGCAGTAATTATTCAGAGCAACAACGTTTCGACGCAATTACCAAAGGCCTTAAGGACTGCATTCCCAGCAGTGCTAAAGATTTACTGACTCTGCTTATTAAGCGTGAACAGCAGCTGGTTAACGCTGAAGCTAAATTAGTTGCGTCCAGCAAAATGGTTTCGGAAACAAGCAAACGAAACCAATTACTGTTAGAAAGTTCAAAAGATGCTATCGCTTACATTCATGATGGAATGCATATCTACACCAATCCAACATACCTTGAGCGTTTTGGTTATGAAGAGGATGATATTATTGTCATGACCATCATGGATCTGATTGATTCTGAAGATACTGACAAAATCAAGTCACTGCTTAAAGAGCAAGCTAAGAGCGGTGAAGAAGTCAGCCAGGTGCTCAAAGGCAAAAATGCTAACGGTGAGACATTTGAAGCAGACTTTATTGTTTCCTCAGCAGTTTATGACGATGAGCAATGTGTACAACTGGTTGTTCGTGAGGTCAGCGATCAAACGGAACTTCTTAAAAAATTAAAAGAAGTCAGTGAGATTGACCAGGTAACTGGGCTTCTTAATCGTCCAGCATTTATGGACAGATTAGAAGATATTACCAATAAGTCGCGCGACACCAAAATCGATACCGTGCTTTATCTGGTTGAGATAGACAAGTTCTCAAAATACCGCTCTGAATACGGGATTGCAGCCTGTGATGACTTACTAAAAGATGTTGCCGACTGGATGAAGGCACACGTTAGCGATAAAGCTATCGTTGCTCGAATCAGCGATAGTAGCTTCGGCATCATTTCGTTTGGAAAAGGAATGTCTGCTAGCGAACTACCGAAGAAATTACTATCTGAAATTGGTTCACACCTTTTTGAGGTATCAGAACAAACCCTACACCTTACCTTCAGTATTGGCGGCGTAACCTGTCATGACAATGATCTTGAGCCTGACAAGCTGGTACTCCATGCTACAGCAGTCAGCCATAAGGTTCAGGACAATGGTGGTAATGGTTATGAGTTGTTCAATCCTTCAATTGATAGCTTATTAACCGACGAAGAAAAAGTCTTGTATGATGAGTTCGCCCAGGCCAGAGACGAAGGTCATATGACCCTCTTCTATCAACCTATGATGAGCCTGCAAGGGAGTCCTGATCAGCAATATATCTGCTACTTCCGCTACAAGATGCAAGATGGCAAGTGGGGCCTTGGTAAGGGTATATTTCCAATCTTCGAGAAGGTTGGTATTGATGCGGATATTGATAAAATCACATTCACCCATAGTTTGAAGATGCTTGCAAAGGAAAAAGCCGAAGGCAAATCAACCAAATTATTTCTGACGCTGCACCCCAATACATTATTGAGGGAAGATGCCAGCCGTTGGGTTCGCCAAAGCATTGCAAAATCGGGAATTGACAGTAAAAGTTTAATTCTAACGCTTAAGAGTCACTTTGCTGCGACCTACCTGAAAAAAGCTATTGAACTAAAAGATGTGTTTAATAAAGACGGTATTCAATTCTGTCTATCCGGTGTGCAAGCGAATGAATTAGAGCTTATTCAATCCGTTCGTCCTAACTACGTGGCTTTTGATGGACGCATGATTGAAGTATTGAAAGAACAAGGCACTGACAAGATAGCACCCCTGATAACAGCAGCCCATAATGTTCAAGCTAAAGCGATTATTACCAACCTGGAAGAGGCCTCATCGTTAGCGCAAATTTGGCCACTGGGCGTAGACTTTGTCACGGGTAACTATATCTCGAAACCAATGTCCAAACTGAACTATGACTTTGCTGATAACGATTTTTAAGTAACAGCGCTTACAAGCTTAGTCGTTATGCTTATGTCGCTGCTCAATCATGGGCAGCAATGCTATCAAACTGTCCAAGTAACCTACATTTAACACACAATCAGCCGACTTACCCAAAGTCGGCTTTGCTTTATAAGCAACACCAATTCCAGCCTCTTGCAGCATCTTTAAATCATTGGCACCGTCTCCCACGGCAATACAATGCTTGTCAAGCAAACCACCTGCTTCTGCCCACTCTTTTAAACTACGGGCTTTCACATCAGCATTAACAATCGGATGCTCCACTTCCCCAGTTAAGACTCCATTATCATCCATTAATCGATTAGCTTTAATCTGTAAAAAAGGAAGCCGATTGGCGAGCGTTTCTGCAAAAGGCATAAAACCACCGGAAGCAATTGCAATAGCACCTTTTTGCTTAACAAAAAAGTGACAAAATGACTCAACCCCAGGGTTAAACACTAGCTGACTCTTGACTACCTCGATCGCCTCCATCGATAACCCCTCGAGTTGCTTTACCCTTTGTTCCAAGCTTTGATTAAAATCAAGCTCACCACGCATAGCGGCTTCAGTAATGTTCGCTACTTCCTCACCAACCCCAGCCTGTACCGCCAGCTCATCTATAACCTCTATGGGAATCAAAGTGGAATCCATGTCAAACACAGCTAACTTAAATGGACCATATGACCTACCCACAGGCAGTAAACAATAGTCAAAGCGATGGACCAAGCTGTGCTCATAAAATGTAGACTTTAAAATGCTCTCAGAACCAGAAATCCTATATATGGCAATGGCTGAAGATTGAGTGCTTTCCTGAGTAAATGACTCTAATAAACCTGCATCTAGCAGTGGGTTAAGTGTGTATTCAGTGTTTTGTTGATTAAATAGATATAAATAATAGTCAGACATAAAAGGCTTCTGATTGGTTATCACAATAGAGACGATTCTATTCAGATAAAAAAACTATGGTATATTAACCCTCAAGAAAAGCCCACGGTAATTTATAGAATAAGGGATATTGGCATCAAATTGACATTATTCAAAAGCGCTAACACACAGGCACTGTTTTTTTCTGCTATCATTCTTGCTATTTCCAGTAGCCTGTTACATTTGTGGCTCACAGAGCAGCAGTATCAGCAGCAACAGAATTATATTAATAGCTATACTGAAATGCTAACTACAGCATCATCCAGTCAGTTGGGGAGTTTTATTCATACCGAGGATAAAGACTCGATAGAAGCTGTTGCCAAGGGCCTGTATGAGAACGATAGCATTTATAAAGTAACCATCTACCAACGTGATGGTAGCTTGATGTCCAATATGGAAGCAGATGAAATACCCAGCGACTTACGCTCTGTTGTCGCCGATATTTATTATCAGGATGAGAAGAATGGTTATTTAACCCTGTATTTCAGCCCCACCGCTCAAGCCTCTCTTATCTCACAAGCTGTTGCCCAGCCCATCATGATATGGATTATTAGCGGATTTAGCTGGGTGATTCTGTTATTCGTGCTATCTTTCAGAAATATTCGCAAGAGGTGGAAAAGTCGTAAACCCAAAGACCAATCCAGCGTAACCGGCAAAGAACCACCCAGTCAAAACCAATTGCTACGCCAACTCCTCAAGCATAGTAATGGTAAAAAAGAGCAGCAGGGTGGTGGCAGCCAATATGTCATTAAAGCCAATTGGGAACGTCTTGATGAACAAGCCACCCATCAGCTATTAACCGTTTTTAATCGCTGGCTGCCCAAAAACAAGATTTATTTTTTAAGCTTTAAACACTCTTTACTCATCCTGGGCAAAGATTCGCATAGGCTAGAGTCAAATCAATTAATACAGCTGCAGGTTCTGGCAAGAGCCATGAGACAACTCAAGCTTGAGCCTGTAATATTAATTCACAACCTAAATTTTGACCGTGATATCTATGAAACCTTTTTTGAAGTGATTGAGCCCGGAATCTGGTTGGAGTCGGATGTCAAACATCAGTCATTTATAGATAGTGAAGAACATATTGAGCTTGAGGTAGAATCAATCGGTGCAGTTGAGTTAACCCGGGTGCCTGATATCGAAGCACAGCAACGAAGTGGCATAGAGCGACAAGCCCGCTTCCTGCTAGGCAGTTAACTTATGGGGTTAACCAAACACAAACAAAAGGCCATCAGAAGATGGCCTTTTGTTTTTCCATGGATACTACAGTGTTACATACAGCGCGAATGCCTAAACTTTGCCGTCCACTTCGATACGCTCCACTCGCTGAAATCCGCGCGGTAGTTTATGGCCTCGACGACCTCGCTCACCTCGATAATGCTCCAGATCTTTTGGCTTCAGTGTGAGGTGACGTTTTCCTGAGTGGATCACCAAACTATCTTCTTCACTGATCGCCACCACAGCGACCATAAACTCTTCTCGTAGTTTTAGTTTCGCGGTTGGGATGCTAATGATTTTATTCCCCTTACCCTTTGCCAGCTCCGGCAAATCGGTTAGCGGGAAAACCAGCATTCGACCTTCATTAGACACAGCAACACAGAACTGGCTTGCTGGATCAGTAACAGTGCAAGGCTTAATAACCTTAGAGCCTGAAGGAAGATTCAAAAAGGCTTTGCCGTTTCGAGTCTTGGTCACCAAATCACTAAATTTAGCAACAAACCCATAGCCTGCATCAGTTGCGAACAGGAACCTATCATCGTCCTCTCCCATTAAAGTTGCCATAAACTCAGCGCCGGCAATAGGGTTAACCCTACCAGTTACAGGCTCGCCTAAGCCACGTGCAGATGGCAATGTATTGGCTAACAATGAGAAAGTTCTTCCAGTTGAATCAAGGAACACAGCGTATTGATTACTTTTACCTTGTGCTGAATCTAGGTACTTGTCGCCGGAGCGATAATTCATGCCCACAGCATCGACATCATGACCTTTAGCACAACGTACCCAACCCTTTTCGGAAAGAATCACAGTTACTGGCTCAGTCGGTAGCAATTCAGTTTCAGATAGCGCTTTGGCTTCCTTACGCTCTACAATCGGTGAGCGACGCTCATCGCCATATTGCTCGATAACTTCTTCAATCTCTTTCTTAATCAATGTTTTCATGCGCTGCTTTGAGCCAAGCGTTAGCTGCAACCAGTCCGCTTCATCTTCAAGCTCAGACTGCTCGCCTTTGATTTTCATCTCTTCAAGCTTTGCCAAATGGCGTAACTTCAACTCAAGAATGGATTCTGCCTGACGATCCGATAAATCAAAACGCTCCATTAATTTTGGCTTTGGTTTATCTTCAGTTCGAATAATATGAATCACTTCATCGATGTTCAGATAAGCAATCAATAAGCCATCCAAGATATGCAACCGGTCCATCACTTTATCTAAGCGATGCTGCAAACGACGGCGAACTGTTTCGTGGCGGAACTCAAGCCACTCCTTCAGCATCACACGCAGGTTTTTCACTTGTGGCCTGCCGTCGATACCAATCATGTTCATGTTAACGCGATAGGTACGCTCCAGATCGGTCGTTGCAAACAGGTGACGCATCAACTCTTCCACATCAACTCGGTTGGAACGAGGCTCTATCACCAAACGAGTCGGGTTTTCGTGATCAGACTCGTCACGTAAATCGCTAACCATCGGCAATTTCTTGGCCTGCATTTGGGCAGCAATTTGTTCAAGAATTTTAGATCCAGACGCCTGATGTGGCAGCGAGGTAATAACAATATCACCCTCTTCTTTCTCAAAGCGTGCTCGCATCCGAATCGAGCCACGCCCTTTTTCATACAGCTCAAGTATTTCAGACCTTGGCGTAATAATTTCTGCATCAGTCGGGAAGTCTGGCCCTTGTATAAACTCTAATAAGTCTGGCAACTCAGCTTTAGGATTTTCCAATAGATGAACACACGCTTTGCCCACCTCTGCTAAATTGTGTGGCGGAATGTCCGTAGCCATGCCAACCGCAATACCGGTGGTGCCATTAAGCAGAAGGTTCGGGATACGCGCAGGCAACACTTCCGGCTCATCCATCGTGCCGTCAAAATTAGCCGTCCAGTTGACCGTGCCATGCCCCAGCTCACTGAGCAACAGTTCAGCATAAGCTGCTAAACGTGATTCGGTGTAACGCATGGCCGCGAATGATTTAGGATCATCCGGAGCCCCCCAGTTACCTTGACCGTCGACCAATGGGTAACGATAGGAAAAGGGCTGCGCCATCAAAACCATGGCTTCATAACAGGCCGAATCACCATGCGGGTGAAACTTACCTAACACGTCACCAACAGTACGCGCGGACTTTTTATATTTTGCTGTTGCCTTTAAGCCCAGCTCGCTCATCGCATAAACAATACGACGCTGGACGGGTTTCAAGCCATCGCCGATATGCGGCAAGGCACGATCCATGATCACATACATGGAGTAATTCAAATAAGCCTGTTCGGTAAATTCCGCCAGCGACCTTTTCTCAATACCTTCGTAATTCATTTCTTCCACGACAGTTCACTTCTCGTTTTAAATTTCTGCTTTATTGCCTTTCAGCTCCAACCATTCTTTACGGTCAGAAGCACGTTTTTTCGACAACAACATATCCATAATATGCTCGGCCTCACCATCACCACCTAAGGTTAACTGCACCAAACGGCGAGTTTCGCGGGCCATAGTAGTTTCACGCAATTGCTTAGGGTTCATTTCACCCAAACCTTTAAAGCGCTGAACCTGAATTTTGCCACGCTTGTTCTCTGCTTTAATGCGATCCAATAAGCCCTGCTTTTCATCTTCATCCAGGGCATAAAAAACTTCTTTGCCCACATCAATACGATACAACGGCGGCATGGCGACAAACACATGGCCAGCACGCACTAATGGCCTGAAATGACGAACAAACAGAGCACACAGCAAAGTGGCGATATGCAGACCATCGGAGTCAGCGTCCGCTAAAATACAGACTTTGCCATACCTGAGTTTGCTTAAATCATCAGAACTTGGATCCAGACCAATCGCTACCGAAATATCGTGCACTTCCTGTGAAGCCAGAATCTGATTGGAATCCACCTCCCAGGTATTCAGGATTTTGCCGCGTAATGGCATGATTGCCTGATATTCTTTATCGCGTGCTTGCTTGGCTGAACCTCCCGCTGAGTCACCCTCTACCAGAAACAGCTCACTGCTCATGGCATCGGTGCCTGCACAATCGGCTAACTTGCCCGGTAACGCAGGGCCTTGTGTGACTTTTTTACGCACGATTTTCTTGCTTGCGCGCATCCGCTTGTGTGCATTGCTGATCGCACGCTCGGCGAGTGCATCGCCAATCACGGGGTTCTGGTTGAGCCACAAACTAAATGCATCTTTGACCACACCCGCAACAAAGGTAGCGCATTGACGAGACGATAAACGCTCTTTAGTCTGGCCTGAGAACTGGGGGTCATCCAGCTTGACCGATAGCACATAACTGATGCGATCCCACACGTCTTCGGCACTTAACTTAACACCGCGCGGTAATAAATTTCTGAATTCACAGAACTCACGCATGGCATCTAATAAGCCATTACGCAAACCATTGACGTGTGTGCCGCCTTGCGGCGTTGGAATCAGGTTGACGTAACTTTCTGCCAGGCATTCACCACCTTCCGGCAACCACATGAACGCCCAATCCACCGTTTCAGCTTCTCCCTGCAAAGAGCCAGTGAAAGGCTCTTCAGGTAATCTTTCAAAGCCACCCGCCTGCTCTAACAAATAAGCCGTTAAGCCATCTTCATACAACCATTCATCCTGCTCGCCTGCAGTCTTGTTATCAAAGACCACCTTTAAGCCAGGACATAGAATCGCTTTAGCTTTTAGAAGATGCTTAAGACGTGAGATTGAGAATTTTTCGCTATCGAAGTATTTGCTGTCCGGCCAGAATTTAACACTGGTTCCGGTATTGCGCTTGCCAACTTCACCAACCACTTCCAGATCTTTAACTTTAAAGCCATCTTCAAAGGCCATGAAGTATTGACTACCATCGCGCTTAACTGTCACTTCAACACGTTTCGACAAGGCGTTAACTACCGAGATACCGACACCATGCAAGCCACCTGAAAACTGGTAGTTTTTATTCGAAAACTTACCGCCTGCATGCAGTTTGCACATAATGAGTTCGACGCCCGGGATACCTTCTTCTGGATGAATATCAACCGGCATACCACGCCCGTCATCCTCAACCTCAAGGCTGCCATCTTTGTGTAAAGTCACCTTAATGGTTTTTGCATGTCCTGCTAAAGCTTCATCCACACTGTTATCGATCACCTCTTGTCCAAGATGATTAGGACGGCTGGTGTCGGTATACATACCGGGACGTTTTTTAACTGGATCAAGGCCGCTGAGAACCTCAATGGATTCAGCTGTATATTGATTATTCGCCATAAGTAAATTATTGATTTTGTGTTAGGAGAGTCAAATTGACTCAATATATTGTTATTCGGCTCTTATCCTATAAAGGCCGATCAGCAAGTGCAAGTAAAATTATTGAATGGTGTAAGGTGCTTTCAACAGAGACTAATTAAGCCGCTGATTAATAGCCAGAAATGGCAAAATTCACATTGGGTAAATAATGGTCAACCCGATAATGCTGCTTATCAATCGCCCCATCAGCATGACATTGATAGACTGCGTAGCCAGGAGTTTCTCCACTAGCAGCAAAGTCAGCTGAATGGCGTTTAAACTGAACACAGGTAGAAGGAACCGAGCAATAGACGGCATTATCAATTTTATACTCGGAGAATTGATGAACATGACCAAAGCCACATAGTTTCACTTGAGGATGCTCGGTCACTAACTCCAACAGATCGTCTTTATTACTGACACCAATTTCATCCAGCCAGTCACTGCCCACCGGAACCGGGTGGTGGTGCATATAGATCATGGTAGGTAAATCAGAGTTTTGTTCCAGGCAACGTCGAGCCCACTCAAGCTCAGATTGATCTATCTGACCATGAACTTCGTCTTCAATGTGACTCGCGACCATTAAAATCTGCCAATGATCGGTAAGAATTTGTTTATGGTTAAACAAGGGGGCTTCGGATAGAAAGTTGGCTAAGTACTCAACTTCGTCATGGTTGCCTGCGAGCGTAAAGACTGGCTTACCAAATTTAGCCATCTGCTTGGCAAAGAACTGATAGGAGGCTTTTGAATAGTCCTGGGAAATATCACCGGTGACGATAATCACGTCAGGATCGATAGCTCGCGCACGGATATCATCCAATACAGCGCAGAAACTTTCTTGTGTATTAACACCCAGCAGACTACCTTGGTCATCAGCAAACAAATGCGGATCTGAAAGGTGTAAAACAGTCATTTCAGGTCGCCCAATAAATAGGCGTTTGCAGTCGTAAGTCAAATCAATCTCCTATCTGTTATTAGTATTATCGCTTATATGCTATTGCAAAAACGCTAAGTGGGTCGTATTCGCAGTGTGAGATTGACCAAATTGTAGACAAAAGTTAAGCCATTCCCCCAAGAATCGATTCAATTGGAGCTTTTCATCGGGCTGTTTCATCTCGATATTGGGGTAGATATAGACAGGAGGTAGCATTCCTTCATTCAATCCTGACAAGACTTCGGCCATCTGGGCATCGTGGTATAGACGAACCAGGAATTCACGATTGACAGCCGCAGCATAGGGCGCCGAGCTATCGCAATACTGGCTCAAGCGATAGGTAGCAGTGTAACGACTCATTTGTTCCAGTGTTATTGTCACATCAGGTTGCTTTTCAACGCTCAGGTAAATCCCGTCAAACTCATGGCACAGTGACTCCCCAGCACTACCAATCAGTTTATTCAACTTAAGGTAGTTGCTGGCGCACAATGCCATAAACTCTTTCAGGTCCGGAACATATTTTCTTGCTAAAGGCATAAGCACCCATTAATAATCAATTATCTGTCCATGCTACGAGGGTCTGTTGACCCTTTCATCAGCAAGCTCCAGTTGCTGCTCATTCAATAAAAACCATTGGATGGCAATCAAAGCCATAGCATTACTAATACCGCCATTAGCCAGAAGTTGCAACATTTCTTGTCGCGACACTGCTAACACCTTGATATCTTCATGCTCACCATCCAAACCGGCATAGTCTACCAAGTTTGAGCTATCAACCAAACCCAGAAATAAATCCACATATTCCGTGCTACCACCTGGACTGACCCAGTAGCCCGGCATATCAATCAGTTTTTCGATGGTACAGCCGGCTTCTTCTTCTGCTTCTCGATGCGCTACCTGATGCGGCTCTTCTCCTTCTTCAACCATGCCGGCAATAATTTCCAGCAACCAGGGTGAGTCTTTATCTTTAAGGGAACCGGGGCGACACTGTTCAATCATGACAAAGCGATCAAGGCTTGGATCGAATAACAAGACACCAACTGCATTTCCACGCTCGAAAATTTCACGTTGAATGATTGGGCTCCAGTCACCTGCATACTGTCGATGGCGATAAATATATTTCTTCATACTGAAAAATCCCTGATAGAGATTTTCAGTCTTAATCATCTCAACATCATCTGGCCCAAATTGTTTTTTCAACTTCGCCACCTTTGATTGTTTAAAAACTGTGTTAGTAGAAGTGGCTAATGTAGCACCAACCATAGCCCAACCCAAGTCTGACCTTAGTCATCAACACGGTTAGCACTTCATAATCTGTTACACTTACTGTATTGTTTGAAATACCAATAATTACTATGCTTTAGCCAACCAAGAGAGGTGTCCATGGAGCAGCCGATATTTGATTTGGAACAGGCTCGACAAAACATGGTTGAACAGCAAATCCGTCCATGGAATGTGCTGGATAACCAGTTACTCGATTTGATTTCAGGCTTACCCCGCGACAGATTTGTACCCGAAGAATTTCGCTCACTGGCTTATGCCGACACGCAAATTTCAATCGGACATAGTCAATGCATGATGCCTCCTCGCGAAGAAGCTCGAATGTTACAGGCATTGCGCATACAACCCAGTGATGTGGTATTAGAAATTGGCACTGGTACAGGTTATTGTACTGCCTTAATGGCGCAATTGGCCCATAAAGTCTATAGCGTCGACATAGTTGGTGAATTTATTGAGCAAGCACAAGCTCGGACTTTGGAGCTTGGCCTTGAGAATATTGAGTTTGAAGAAGGCGATGCGGCGACTGGATGGCCACATTACAAGCCTTACGATGTTATCGCAATAACGGGTAGCTTTTATAAATTACCAAAAACATTCAAGCGTCATTTACCCATTGGTGGTCGTCTGTTTTGCATTGTAGGTCAAGAACCCGCAATGAAAGCAAAATTGATTACGCGAACAGGTGAGGATGAATGGCATGAAGAAATTTTATTTGAAACAGTTTTGCCTTATTTGATTAATGCAAAGCGCGCTGAACAATTTGAATTCTAGTTACAAGACAAAAGTAATAAGACCTCAGTACTTTTAAAACAATTAATGTTGGAATATGGTATGAAACCCACGCTAAAAATTAAACTGGTCGCTCTTGCAGTGCTATCAATGAGTAGCTTAACGACACATGCAAATACCGACCTCCTGGATGTCTATCAGGATGCACTGAAAAATGACCCGCAGTATAAAATCAGTGAAGCAAACTTACGAGCGACTGAACAAGGCGTACGCATTAATCGCTCAGGCCTGTTACCGCAAGTTAGTGCTTCTGCTATAAAAGGGAGAAGCGACTATGACTATTCAGGTCAAGGACTTGATGGTAGCCCTTCTGATCCTTTCAACAATGCAGTTGACTCAACAACTTACCGAGTACAGCTCAATCAATCGTTGTTTGATTGGAGCCTTTGGGTTGCCTTAGAGCAAGCCGAGATGCGAGTCAGAGTGGCGGAGTTAAACCATGCAGCCAATTTGCAGAATCTAATGACTCGCACAGCGCAGGCTTACTTTCAAACACTGAGTCGCAAAGAAGTATTAGAAGCTACCTCTTCCGAAAAAAGAGCTCTACAAAAGCAACTGGATTTAACCAGGGAACAATTTGAGTCTGGCCTCTCAACCGCAACTGATTTTTTAGACGCACAAGCTAATTTTGATCAGGCCCAAGTCAGTGAGCTGGTTGCTGAGAATGAATATAATAATGCCAAGGAAACCTTGCGCGAAATTACCGGTCAATATTATGCTGAGCTCGAAGCAACAGGCAATGACATCACTTTAACACCTCCAACACCAGCAAATATTGACGACTGGATGCGAGCGGCACGAGAAGCTAACCTGAGCTTAAAAGCTAAACAATTTGAGGTGAGAGTTGCTCGGGAAGAAGTGAAACGTAATCGTAGCGGCCATTATCCCACTGCTAATTTCAACGTTACTTATTCTGATCAGGAAACCGATACCGACCGTTTCTTTCCAGTTCAAAATATTGAGCAAAACACTTTGAATATGCAGGACGGTTATCAAGCGGGGATCACCGTTACCATTCCTCTATTCTCAGGATTTAGAACTTCAGCTCAAACTGAGCAAGCCAGGCAGAACTACTTGCGTACAACCCACGAGCTTGATCAGAGTGATCGATTGGTTCAAAAAAATGCTCGAACGGCCTACACCAATCTGCAAACAGCTATTAAATCATTTGAAGCCAATAAGCGTGCTTATGAATCAAGCCTAAGTTCACTTGAGTCAACCCAAGAGGGTTATCAGGCTGGTACCCGCAATATAGTTGATGTTTTAATTGCTACACGAGGAGCCTACTCTTCCCAACGTAATATGATTCGTGCGAAGTATGATTACCTCATCAGCAGTTTACAACTCAAAGCAGCGGCCGGAACTTTAACTGAGCAGGATTTAAAGATAGTTAACAATTGGTTAGAGCAATTCTAAACCGAACAACTTCATGTCGGTGTTATTGAGTAGCATCTTAATTACTACAGATACGATTCAATAACGCTGACCGTTTTATCTAATGCACCACGATTGGTGTTTATGACTACAGCAGCCTTAGAACCCATACTTTCTGCGTTCGACTTGCTTTCAAACAATTGAATGACAGCAGCGACCAACTCTTGCTGATCAGCTACCATCTGCGCGCCCCCGGCTTCAATTAAATCACCAAAAATTTCATTAAAATTGAAAATATGGGGTCCCGTTAAAACAGGCTTAGCTAATACGGCAGGTTCTATCGGGTTATGACCACCAATTTCTGCAAAGCTACCAGCGACCAAAGCAAGGTCTGAAATATTAAACGCCTGCATTAGCTCCCCCATCGTATCACCAAGTAAAACCTCAGCACTTTTGCACCAGGTATTAGGTTTCGAACGACGTGAAAGCTTAAAGCCAAAATCAGTAATAAGTCCCGCCACAGAATCAAAACGTTCTGGATGGCGAGGAACCAAAATCAAACGTGCTTGAGGAACTTTTTCACGAACTTTCTGATGTGCTTTCAGTACCAGCTCATCCTCACCCTTGTGAGTACTGGCAGCAATCCATACTGGCAATCCTTTCCAGTCAGGATAATAAGAGTGATCGGCAAACTGCGGAAGATCAATGTCAAATTTGATATTACCCGTCACCACCACGTTTTCAGCAGGCAACCCTAATCCTTTATAACGCTCAGCATCAGATTGATTTACAGCCAGAATTGCTCTGAATGACTCCATCATCTCTAATGCTAATGAGGACACTTTTTGATATTTTCTTGCCGAACGTTCGGACATGCGAGCATTCGCTAAAATGACTGGGATGTTGTTTTTCTTTAATTGGTGCAACCAGTTTGGCCACAACTCAGTTTCCATGATCACCAGTAATCGAGGTTTAGCACGGCGAATAAAGCGCTTGATGGTTCCCGGCAAATCACAGGGCGAATAATGATGTTTAACCCTGTCACCTAAACCGTTATGAATTTGTCGAGCACCTGTTGGAGTCGTAGTGGTTACGATAACATTGAGATCAGGATATTTAGCGAGAAGTTTTTTGATGATGGCGATAGCAGCATTCGACTCTCCCATTGAAACGGCATGAAACCAGATACTGCTTTTTTCTTCTTTATTGACAATGCCGAAGCGCTCGCGCAAGGGTTCTCGGTACTGTGGGGGCTTAAAACTTTTGTAGACCCAGCGTAGACACAGCAAAGGTGCAGCGAGGATATATAACAATGTATAAAGATAACGTACCAAGTAACTGTCTTCCTTATTGACTAAGGTCTTTTGACCTTATTATGTTTTATTTTTTTGTGCTCTTTGCTTACGAACTTCTTTAGGGTCTGCAATTAAAGGCCGATAAATTTCAACTCTATCCCCGTTGTGTAATGTATCCGTTAGCTTAGCCAGCTTACTGAAGATCCCAACCCTGTTTCGAGCGAGGTCAATCTCAGGATGTAACTCAAGTATGCCAGACTGATGGATAATGTCTTCAATGGTAGCTGACACCTCAACTTCTAACGACAATAATGTCTGTTTATCCGGCAAAGCATAGCAAACTTCTACTGTAATCTTATCGTCGGTTACCATTATGTATAGACCTTTCTTGCTCGCTTTGAGAAAGCATCCACAAAAGATTCTGCCATTTGATTAAATACAGCACCAAAAGCCAGATTAGCAAGGGGGTTAGAAAATTCAAACTTGACCACCAGCTCAATTTTACAGGCAGACTCGCTCAACTCATCAAAAGTCCATTGCCCCGACAAATGTTTGAATGGCCCCATTACCAGTTCCATAGCAATACTATTATAAGGCTGGTTTGTATTGCGTGTGGTAAACTCTTTAGCGAAACCGCCCTTTGCCACCGACAGAGTAGCGGTCACTGTATTCTCAGTTCTCTCAAGAACCTTGGCTTCATTGCAATTTGGCAAGAACTCAGGATATTTTTCGATATCATCTACTAAATCAAACATCTGTTTTGCCGAAAAGGGTAAAAGCGCTTGTCGCCGAATGGTTTTCATTGCCAAAAAAGCTAGTTATCAGGTTTAAAAGTGCGGCAATTGTAACACTGCCCTCCCCTTAAATACCAACTATTGAGCAATGGCAGCCAGACACCTATAATGCGGTCTAACTTTGCAACAACCTTGACACAGGATTAACCTTGGCTAAGAAAAAGGGCAAACCATCCGGCAATACGATTGCGCTTAATAAGCGTGCACGCCATGACTACTTTATCGAAGATACCTTCGAAGCAGGTCTGGTCTTGCAGGGCTGGGAAGTGAAAAGCATTCGTGCAGGCAAAGTTAACCTGGCGGAGAGCTATGTTTTACTCAAAGACGGTGAAGCATTCCTTTTTGGCTGCCACATAACACCACTAACCACTGCTTCAACCCACGTCATTGCAGATCCAACACGAACTCGAAAGCTATTGTTACACGACCGTGAGCTAGCCCAGCTATTTCGTGGAGTTGATCAGCAAGGCTACACCGTAGTTACTTTAGCCATGTACTGGAAGCAGCATCGTGTTAAATTGGAAATTGGCCTTGCCAAAGGTAAAAAAATGCATGATAAGCGCGCAACTGAAAAAGAACGCGAATGGAATAAAACTAAAGAACGGATCCTGAAGCGCCACTAAAGGCTATTCCTACAATCTTAAAATCCGTGTAAAGTGGTTGTTCTGTATAAGTGTGGTATAAGCCACATCAGACAGTTAAACGGTTTGATATCATAAAAAAGGTTCAGTAGGCTCTTGATTTATAAGATTTTACACCATTTAGTTTGAATATAGTCAGCACGATATTCGTCCACCGGAAAAAGGTACTATCTCTTGAAAGGTTACAGCACAATTTTTCTAGCACTGGCTCTAACAGGCTGCTCCTTTGTTGAAGACAGAAGTGAAGAGCCTGTCGAAATTATAGATGTCAGTGATGGTAGCCGTTCTTACCTGATCGGTAAGAGCGAACAACAATCTGATACAGTCCAATATACAGTGCGCTCCGGGGATACCTTGGGTTCAATCGCAAAAAAAATGCTGGGTAGTGCGCAGCGTTATCTTGAGATAGCAGAACTAAATGACCTTGAGCCTCAAGCGCCCATTTATGTCGGCCAGCAGCTGCAGCTTCCCAGCAAAGGGCTGATTTTAGTCAAACCCAAAGCCTCATCTCAAACAACCTCAAAACCTTCGCAGAGTCCCTCAGAGGTTGAATCTCAACCAACAGAAATGGATAGCTTGATATCAGAGCAACGTTATTACGAAGCAATTGAGCATGCTCGCGGCCAGGAGGATCTATCTGACAACAATGAACTTCAAGAAAAACTCATTATTGCCACTCAGAACCAAGTTCGCCTGTACCGTCAAGAAGGGCTGACTGGCGAAGCAGAAGAGTTATTGCAGGTGCTCATTGACGATAGCCGACTATCAGAATCAAGCCAGCAAATTTTACTCTCTAACCTAGCTGCGCTTAACGTTGAGCAGGATTTAGCGGAGGCCAAACAACTAGCCGATCAACAAGCCTTTGATAAATCTTACGACATATTACTCAGTGCTTGGCAGGTGTCAGGTACTCGCTTGGAATCTAATGCTTTATTTACAGGAGCTCGTAATAAGGTTAGTGAACACTATCATCAAAAAGCACTTCGCCTCTATCGCAACCAAGAGCTAGACGAGGCTTTACTTTATTGGGATAAAATTTTAGCCATTAACCCTTCTGATGATTTAGCATTAGTTTATAAGGACAGAGTAAAATCATTAAAAGAACGCCTCGACTCATTATAAGCATAACCAGTTAATGAAAACTAAAAAGGCTATCTGACGATAGCCTTTTTAGTTTAAACACATATCTAACACGCTACTTTCGTCACCTAATCTTTTTCTCGGCCTGACTCTTTTCTTATTTCAGCGTCAGTTTCATCCTGAGAAATAATCAAGGTTTTATCCAAATCGGTTATAGTTTCAAGCAAGCTGGGGTCGGGGGACGAGCTTATATACTGAGTTTGGGTCAAACCTGCCAACTTCTGAGACAGATCATTGACCTCCTGTTGCAAACGCCCCACCTCATCATGAGTATCAACCTTTAAAATATCAGCCTGCCCATGATTTCTAAGTTCGCGGATAACATGGCGAGTCTCGTTCACTCTCTGAATAAAGCGGTTGGCTAACCAGTAAACCCCTGAGAATACAGCTAACATGATTAAAAACATCCAGATAACCATTGCCAACAGTGACGACTGAGTTGCGCTCTTCAAGTTGCTACGGCTAATAGCAATAAACGCATGACCAATGGGTTTACTCTGATATGTGATTGGTGAGTCAAACAAAACCACTTCCTGCTCATAATCGGTAAGATTGGAGTAAATTCTCGCATCAAGTGTTTGTTGCTGTAACTTACTAGCATCTGGCAATATAAATGGTTTATTGATTTGCTCAGGTTGACTACTGCTTTGCACGATGCCCTGATCATCACGAATCGATAGATGCTTTATTTGTGTATTATCTGCTATATCAAGTGTAATAGCCTGCAAAGCAATATCTTCCCCCAATAATAATGGCTCGGCAGTTTCAGCAGAAATAATTTGCACCATTGAGTTTCCGTAATCAAAAACCAACTGATTCATCAATTTGTTCTGTTTGTTGTAAACCCAGATCATACCCAGAATCATAACCAGCAAAACTACAGCCGATAAACTGATGGCCCATCGTGCACGCATCGAAACAAAACGAATACCCGCCAAGCCCTCTTTATTCTGGGTTAACTCTTTAGCAAGCGTTTCAATTTCTTCCAATAACTCATCGCTTGTAGCATAACGGTGATCAGGATTCTTTTGTAGCAAACGGAAAATAATACTTTGCCACATAAAGCCCTGTTCAGACACAATATTAATAGGCTGAGGGTTTAAATGGAGAACTGCCTGCATCATGGCTGCATAGTTAGGTGCCTGAAAGGGAAGCTCGCCTTTAGTCACTTGATAAAGGATCACACCAAGCGAATAAAGATCGGTTTTAAAGTCAACGCCATGTCCGGTGATTTGTTCAGGGGACATGTAGGCTGGAGTGCCCATGATTTTATCTTTATTTTTGCCACCTTCATCTTCAAGAAAAAGATGTTCTACGTGAGCAATACCGAAATCGGTAATTTTAAAACGGCGTCCACCATCTAGTACCAGTATATTATCCGGCTTCAAATCACGGTGGATAACGCCATTTTTATGAGCATAATCAAGAGCCAGGGTTAATTGTTCAGCAAGATTGGATGCTTGCTCAAGGCTGAAGTTTCCATGTTGCTGCAAGTACTCATCCAGATTTTGCCCATCCAACAACTCCATGGCTATGAAGGGACGCTCTTGCCAAATCCCAACATCATAAATAGTAACAATACCAGGATGCCCTAAACGCCCCGCAGCTTTTGCTTCACGCAAAAAAAGCTCGCGATACTCCTCTTTTTCCACAAGTTCGTGCTTTAAGAGTTTTATCGCGAGCATGCGACCGATTTCTGGATCTTCTGCCTGATAAACGACAGACATAGCTCCTCGACCAATTTCTTTTACAATTTTATAGCGCCCAATGCGCAGCTCGTTATCTTGAGTCATCGGTAAATTACAAGAACAACCAGGTGAGCACTCCCAACAAGATAAGCGCAGCAACACCCAGTGAACCAATCAACATCCAGTTCATTTCTTCCTTCTCTTCCTGAGGTTGTGCTTCATTGCTATCAACCAAAGTAAAAAGAAACTCGGTGTGGCCAATTTGAATGCGGTCACCAAAGGATAATATGCGTTCAGATACTTTTTCGCCATTAACGATTGTACCGTTCGACGACAATAAATTTAGAATACGCCACTGCCCATCAGAAAAGGTAATTTGCGCATGAGTTGAAGAGGCAGCAGGATCGTATAAAGTCACGCTATTGCCCTTGCCGCGTCCAATAACATTCTTACCATATTCCAATAAGAATGCCTGTCCCGCATGCGGTTTAGTCGTTGCAAGCAAAGCAGGAACCTTTGTTCCATCATCTTCCAACTTTTGAATTTCCTCTTTAATCATCCTTTCTACTTGACTCGAATCGAAGACCAGTGTCCCTTGTGGTCCCGCTTTATCTTCACGAAATTCAGACTTGTGTTGTGAAGGATTTTTCTCAGAAGACATACCTACCTCACATTAACCTAGTTTAAGGATTGTTTTGATTTTTGTTATAAACTTCTCAACCGCAGTTTCTTGCTTCTTCGGCTCAGGTTCAGTTACCGGCGATGAAATCAGCATTAAAGAAATATTATCGCTACCCCCATTCTTACATGCCAATTCAACCAGATACTCAACCTTAGCCTGATTATCACGAGGAAGCTTCAGAGCCGCAATAATTTCTTGTCGGGACAACTCTTCATAAAGACCATCGCTTGCCAGTAGCAAAGATTCACCATACCTCCATTCACGCTTCAAAGAGCCGATATTGAGCTGATTCTCATTTTCAATGCCCAAACACTGGGTTATCACATGACGTTTAGGGTGAGTTTTAACCTCACTTTGATCGAGTAAACCGGCATTAACCAGCTTTTGGACCAAAGTATGATCTTCGGTCAACTGAGTGAGCTCCCCCGTTTCCTGATTCCACAGATAAGCCCGGCTATCGCCTACCCAGGCAACTTCATACTCAGAGCCGTTGGAGTGTACCGCGACCACAGTTGCCCCACGCTCCTCCTGTTCGTGACGATTATGCGCCTTAATAACAGAATGCGCAGAATGCACCGCGTTATGCAGATTAAAACCTTTAGAAATCGACTTTGAAATTTCTTCGACAGCGTATTGACTAGCTTGTTCGCCTTGCTTAAGACCACCGACACCATCAGACAACAACCACAAGCCTAATTCTGTGGATGCAAAAACCTTGTCATCATTTTTTTGGCGCGACATTCCTTGATGCGACAGCATGGCAAACTGTATTTTAGACGTTTGTATACTACTCATTGCCCCTCCTGTTACTCCAAAGGAGTGTAGCCTTTTGATCTTCAAATGAATGTTAACCAAGCCACAAATTATCTTGCCTCATACCCTTGATATTAATGTACTTGACCCAATAATGCACTATAATGGAAAAGAATCTGGGGACGATTTGGATTCGACGTGGATTACGAACCTCCTGGTGCATGTCGAGATGTCAGCGAATCTCGTAAAATCAAAGCTGAAACTTAATAGTTGCAAACGAAGACAACTACGCTTTAGCCGCTTAAGGCTAACTGTCTACTCTGAGCGTCCTTGGTAGGAGCTAGACAGTCAATACAGGGACTCGCAGGTAACTGTGCTCGGCAGCCAACTGTTAAACTTTCCTCGAGACCGTCTTTGAATGCCTGCCCATCGGCACGTCAAAGATTAAATTAAAGATGGACCTAAGCATGTAGATCCTTGAGCAGAGGATTCGCGGACGCGGGTTCAATTCCCGCCGTCTCCACCAAACAATAGAAAAGGTCACTTTATAAGTGGCCTTTTTTATTGTTCGCATGAAGTGTAGGAGTTGAACCCGCGGAGCGGGCGACCGCCAGGGGTGGCGGAAGTGCAGAAAATGCAGGAGCAATTTTCTGCGAACTAATGTCTAGCTCTAAAACAATTTTTGACAGCTTTAGCTGGCCTGAGCGCAGCGAAGGCGAGGCTCAAGGATGAGCCGAGCAATTCCCGCCAGCTGTCGAAATCACTTTGATGCCTTACCCTAACGAATGGATGGTGCGAATAATTCCCGCCGTCTCCTGGTTGATAAAAAGGACGAACGCAGTTCGCCCCTACAAAACATCATTCTATCAATAGGATGGGTTAGGCGGCAGCGGCAGCCGTAACCCATCAAACCAGCAGCTCGATGGGTTACACTTCGTTAACCCATCCTATAAAGTGCCGAACATGCTTGTCATTCTGGATTTAGTAAGAAGTTCAGCGTGCTTCGATTGCAATCGGGCGGGCACATTGGCACTCGCCCCTAAAAAATCATATTTAGTAAGTATCAGGACTACTGACCCGCGATTCTCGCTACAGCTTCATCAACTTTATTGATATCTCCTACTTCCTGAAAAACGATGCGACCTTGCTCATCAAGCAGGGTAAACATATTAGAATGGGCTACCTCGTTATCTTCGCTTTTCTTGTAACGAATATTCAATGCCATTGCGAGGCTTCGCACATCATTCGGATCTCCGGTTAATAGTCTCCAGCGCTGTTGGTTAAGCTTTCTCTTATCGGCAAACTCTTTCATAACACTTGGCGTATCACTATTCGGTGTTAATGAGACTAGAACGAATTCGGTATTGTCTAACACCTCTTTTGGTAGCTTTTTCTCAATATTCTGCATGGTTGCTACGATAGTTGGGCAGGTGTGCATACAGTGCGTATAAATCAAGCTAACGACTTGCCGTTTACCGGATAATGATTGGATATTAATGCTCTCGCCATCCTGAGTTTGCCACTCACTGTTCAGATGGTAAATGGAGTCGTCCGGCAACTTTTCTTTACTATTATCGGCGTAAACCTGACTGCTTACTGCCAATATCAAGGTTACAAAACTGATTTGAAGCCATTTGTTCATGATTGCCTCTCTTATTTATTGCTGATTAACATCAGCGGCACAGCGGAAACCCAAGTTCGGTAGTGCAAACTTAGCTTCCAGACTGCTTCTAAATCCATAGCGCATAAATGCCGCATAATCACCAGGGTCTACTGCACCACTGGCACCGCCAGCGCAGAATAACTTAGTATCAATGGTGCTATCACCCCGAGATTCGCCGGTAACCAGCGCTGAATTAAAATCTTCCGTCCACTCCCAGATCAAACCATGCATGTCGTAGACGCCCCAAAAATTCGGTTCGTTCTGACCGACAGCTGATAGTTGCTCCTGACTTGGCCTGCTATACCACATCAATATCTTTTGCTTATAACCTTCTTCAACGCTACCATCCGCCTGCTTTTCACTGGCTAACGCCGCCAGCTCCCACTCGCTCACTCGTGGCAAACGTTTTCCCTGTGCCTGGCAATAAGCATCTGCTGCAAACCAGGACACATTGGTTACCGGACTATTGACTAATGCCTCAGGGTAGGTGTTACCTGATTGCCAATGCTGTAGGTATTGCGTTTCGACAAATACTTTCGGAGCCTGATTCTTTGCCCATCCAGGATTATCGTTGACGAATTGTTGAAACTCATGGTTGGTGACAGGATATTGATCAAGGTAAAAGTCATCCACTACCTGAATTGGGCTATCCTTGCTCATATAAAGCGGTCGATACTCTCCACCTTCAACCAACGCCATGCCTTCTGCAGCTTTGGCAGTTTCTTTCGCGTACAACAAGCCGCTGTCACTGACTCCGAAAAGAGCCAGTGACATAGCTAGTAGTTTTAGATGATTATTAAGCATAGTGCTTACATCCTTTGATAGTAGGTAGTGATTAGTGAGGCTTTTGAGCTCTAACTTTTTTCACTTGCTCAACAGTGATTTCACCACCTTTGTTATCCCAGCTGTTAAGCAGATAAGTCATCACATTAGCAATCTCGTCATCGCTCAATTGCATAGCAGGCATAACGCTGTTAAATGACTCGCCGTTGACTTTGATAGGACCTTCAAGGCCATGAACAATTGCTCGTACACCTCGCAACGGGTCTTCATTTAGATAATCCGAGTTGGCCACCGGTGGGAATGCTGAAGGAATACCTTGGCCGTTAGGTTGGTGACATGCCATGCAGTTAGCATCGTATACACGTTTACCAAACTTGATTTTCTCTTCGAGATTTGCAGCTTTTACCTCAACCACTTTTTTGTCAACGCTTTGCACCGCTGAGCCTTCTGGACGGTAAATACGGTCATCGATTTTACCTGAGTAGATGGTTTTATTTTCTTTACCTTCTACCGCCAGCATACCTAACGCACCTTTGTTGAAAGCACGGAAGATTGAGTGATCAACAAGGATCAGGTTACCAGGAACCTCTACCTTAAACTCGACAATCGCTGAGCCACCTGCTGGAACCAAAGTGGTTTGAATGTTTTCATTCACAAGATTGCCGCCTTCGACATACACTTTGTCAAAAATTTCACCAATCACGTGGAATGAAGATACTAAGTTAGGACCGCCATTACCGACATAAAGACGAACAGTTTCACCAACTTTGGCTTTAAGTGATTTATCGCCTGTCAAGCTGCCGACAGCGCCATTGAACACAACATAATCCGCGTGCTCATTAATCGCTTTTTCCATATCGAATGGTTGCAAGCCTGCTTCACCATATTTACCTTTAGTATAGAAATCGCCTTGCATCACATAATATTCGCGGTCAACTTTAGGTAAGCCTTCTTTTGGCTCAACCAGAATCAAACCGTACATACCGTTAGCAATGTGCATGCCCACTGGCGCAGTTGCGCAGTGATAAACATACAAACCAGGATTTAAGGCCTTGAAGGCAAAGGTTGAAGTGTGTCCTGGGGCTGTAAAGGATGAGGTTGCACCACCACCAGGACCTGTTACTGCGTGCAGGTCAATATTATGTGGCATCTTTGAAGACGGGTGGTTAGAAAGATGAAACTCAATTTCATCGCCCTCTTTTACGCGGATGAAGCTTCCGGGCACCGTGCCGCCAAATGACCAATAAACATATTCAACACCATCGGCCATGGTACCTACTTTCTCAACGGTTTCTAACTCGACGACCACTTTGGCGTTGTGCTCACGCTCAATTGCAGGCGGCACTTCTGGTGGCGATGTCAATATAGCTTGCTCTTCAGGTAAACTCTTGGCCGCTACGCTGTTCATTAAACCAACAGCAACCAAACCCAAAAAACTTTTTTGAACTAAACTTGCTCTGAAAAAATTGCGTATTCTCATTAGAATGATCTCCCGAGATTGCTTGTTAACCAATATTAAAAATACTTATTTAAGGCTAGTATGGAGCATACAGGGATCTGCGACATGATCTGGATCAGTATTATTAATCGTCCCTGTGCCAAGGGTCTTAGATCGACTTGATCGCGAACCACTCTTCTCAAAACTATCTCCAATAACCTAATCCATTGATAGTTCTAACGAAAAAAATGACCTACAACTATGAACGGGTTCACTAGAAGGGAGAAAACCTTATCATTTGTATGGTTTATGCTCGCAGTTTGACCTGCTATTGCAGTAACCCTAGTTATTAGAAATGCTCCGTGTCTTACATTATTAATATTAATACAAACTCTAACCTAATTTGGAGGTCTTAAGCTTCTCCAACAATTCAAGAGCTGGAATCGGTCGACTATAAAGGTAACCCTGTGCAACATCACAACCCAGCGCTTTCAAGAACTCTGCCTGGGGCTGCTCTTCAACACCTTCTGCAACAGTTTCAAGCGCAAGTGATTTTGCTAATTGAACAATCGCTTTGCATATCACTTCATCATTGGTATCGGTTCCTATGTCTTTAATAAAGGAACGATCAATTTTAAGGCGATCCAAAGGTAAGCGCTTTAAATATGCCATACTGGAATACCCAGTACCAAAATCATCGACTGCTAATTTGACGCCCATTTTTTGAAATTCAGACATTGCCAAAGAAGCTTGCTCTGGATCTTGCATAATGGTCGACTCAGTAAGCTCTAAGAAAAGACGATCTGCAGCAAGACCAGATTCATTTAAAACCTCCTTGACCTGCTTAGGCAATAATCCCGTTTCGATTTGTTGCACCGAAATATTGACCGAGACACTACCCACTTTTAAACCCGCTTTTTCCCAATCAATCATCTGCTGACAAGCTTCACGTAAAACCCATAGTCCAATATCACCAATTAACCCTGTTTCTTCTGCGAGCGGAATAAATTTAAAAGGTGGGATTAAACCCATAGTAGGATGCTGCCAACGAACCAATGCCTCAACGCCAACCACTTCGACATCATCAAAGCTTACCAGCGGCTGATAATGAAGCACCAGTTCATTACGCTCAACAGCCATCCGCAACGCGCTCTCGAGCATAAGATTTTCATGCATTCCTTCAGACAGTCGGTCATTAAAGAACTCAAAACGATTTCTACCCGCTCTTTTTGCCGAATATCGTGCAATCTCTGCGTTCTTCAACAAGGTATCCGTATCCCGCCCATCTTCAGGGAAGATAGCAACACCAATACTCGCGGTGATCATCAGTTCATGCTCGTCAATTCTCAAAGGAACGGCAAATCGTTTAAGAACTTTTCGCGCAACCGCAGATACTTTGTTAACATCAACTTTGCCGTTAATGACAAAAACAAATTCATCTCCACCTACACGCGCCAGCACATCATCAACGTTTAGAATATGTTTTAAACGATCGGCAACTCGTAAAATTACAGCATCGCCCACTTGATAGCTCAAGGTTTCATTGATCTTTTTAAAACGGTCGATATCAATACTTAAAATAGCAAAACTGTCGTTCAACTCATTACAGCGCTCGATAGACTCTTCAATCCGCTCCTGTAATTTCTGTCTGTTTGGCAGGTGCGTCAAAGGATCATATTGAGCTAAAAACTTGAGCTTGTGTTCCCGTTCATAAACATCTGTTAAATCGCTCCAGGTACCGACAATTTCATTTTCACTATGGCTACTTCTAGGAACCAGTTGTCGCTCATCACGTATATAACGAACATTACCTTCAGCGTCCTTAACACGATATTCATAAACCATATGTCCGGTATCGAAGATCTCTTTAAATTGATCTAAGGTTTTTTGCCTGTCTTCTTCATGCAGAACACTAATCCACCAGTCATGGCTGTACAACTGCTCAGGTTTATAGCCGAATAATCTCTTAACATTTCTGCTGACCCAAACAGGTTTATAGCCAACTCCTTCTTGTCTGAGCTGATATAAAACTACAGGACTTGCCTTAAGCAAATGATTGAAACGCACATTCGTTTCTACCAATACTTTGGTACGCTTTCTCACTTGCCACCGTAATAGCGCATTAACACCGAACATAATAACTATCACGGCAATACCAGCAATTAATGCCCATCGCCATATCGGTGGAATCGCAGGCTGTTGCACCGGCACCATCGCACTCTTCAATGCATCATAATAAGGTGAGTCTGACTCCAACCTCCATTCCTCAATGTTTTTATCTATCGCAGCCAGAAGCTCCGGGTTTTGGCCTGCGGCCGTAACATAAAACAATGTGGCGGGATTCAACATAATAGGAGTTTCATAAAGACCGTATTTGCTAGCGTTCATATTGCCAAAGTGTATGTTGGAGATAGCGACATCGGCTTGGCCGTCAACAACCGCCTGAAAGCCTTCGGCGTAGTTATCGACTGCAATGGGCTCAAAGCCAATGTCATAACCCATCATCATTTTTTCCAATGCAACTTCCTGTATTGACTCCTTTAAAACAGCAATACGAGCGCCACGCAAATCTGGCAAGTGCAAAATGGATAAATCTTTTCTTGCCCAGATTCCTGACCAGCTATGCGTCACCGGAATAGAGTGAAAGTCGAAGCTCTTAGTGCGTTCATCAGTAATCGCTACATCCGGCATTAAATCTATTTCATGATTCGATAGCAGCGATAAACACTCCTGCCATTCACAATCCACATAGCTCAATTGCCAGGATTCTTCTTTAGCGACTGCCTCGATAAGCTCAATGAATAAACCGTCTGGTTTACCTTGTTCATCACGATAAATTTTGGGAGGGTTCTGGTAAAGACCAACTTTCACATCACGGGCATCATTGGAGTTTGCGTTATTAAAAGTCCAAACCATTGCTAACGTTAATAGCGCTACAAAGACTGCACTAATACCTACTTTATAGACCATGCTTTCCCCCCAGCTCATTTGCATCGAAGCCCTCGACTTCAACGCGGTTCCGCCCCCGATCTTTTGCTTGATATAACAACTCATCAGCTCTGTGGATCCACTTTTTCACAGTATCGATTGCGGGCTGATATTGAGTCACACCAATACTGATGGTCAGCTTAATATTTTCGCTCCCAATATTGATCGCTTGCGTTTCAATATGTTGACGCAACCTTTCGGCAACTTTGTTTGCTGACTGAATACTAGTCTCAGGAAGTAACAATCCAAACTCTTCACCACCAATCCTACCTAACAAGTCTGAAGGTCGCATCACATCTTTTGATAACCTGACGAAATGAAGTAAAACCTCATCACCCGCCTGATGGCCATATTGATCATTGATCTCTTTAAAATGGTCAAAGTCTATAACCATTAAGCATATATCGCTTTTATTACGATCTGCGCGTGATATTTCTTCTTCACAACGCTCCATAAATGCTCGACGGTTTGCAACGCCTGTTAACGAGTCAGTTGCAGCAAGCTCTTCAAGTTTTTGGTTCACAATTCTTAGCTCGATCAACGCGCGCTCAGACTTTTTCTTTTCTTGAATAATCTGTTGGAAGAGTTCTGTTTGACTGTAAATCGTTTTAAATGAGCCTGTTGTGAGAAATGCTTGCACAACACCAAAGCTTAACAGCAGGACTCCTGCAGCGAAAATAATATGTGCCAGCCACCACTGATGGTCCCAGACAGTAGCGATAGTAAATGATAAACAAGCCAGAGCGAACCAGGTCATGCCAATGCCATACAACATTGGCATATAGCCTCTGATTCTTTGCACTACCATCCATAACACCCCGCCGAGAAACATACTAAGCGAAGTGTACTCAGCTAAGATCCGCCACCAATTTAAATCGGCTGTAGTCAAATGAGCCGCCCAAAACACCAATACATTGATGATCAAAAATATCACTATAGGCAGGTAAAGCTGGTTTCTGTTGATCGTTTCAGGATTAACCATTTGACCATACTTTAACATGGCAAAGAGGAAGCAAAAAGCGAGCACCAAGCGCGAAGCAGGTCCCGGCAGTATAAAAGTCCAGATGTTGTCATTTGCATAATGAGTTAAAAATCCGTGAGGGGCATAAATAATGGTAAAACCGACAAAACCATAGACTAACCAGCGTAACAGTTCTTCGCCGGTTACCAGATAACAACGCCAGGTAATGTAGCTAAGGAAAGCACTAAAGAGTAAAGCTATACTGATAGCAATTACATGAAAGGTATGAGCAATAAATTGGTCTTGTGCGGTGCTTTCAAAATCTACGTAAAGAATCAGTAAGAAAGGGAAAAAGGTTAATAGCAGAATCAATAATCGACTGTACCAGACCGCGATCAGCCTAAGCGCTTTATTGTTACCCTGCTCATGTTTCAATCATTACTCCTTAGCATCAGGGGACTCTAATATACCCACCAAGGGCATTGCGTCTGTTCATTCCTCATTAACGCCATTTAATACTAGCATTAGCCTTGGTTTACGCAAAGTTATTGTTTTATATGGCTGTGACCTGTTTAGCATCCTCCCAAGCACAATAACTTACAATCAATCTTATGACTTTTATTTATTTGTCGTTAGAATAGCCCCACAAACAATAATCTTACGATAGATTACAGTTCTAGTTTTAAGGATCACGATGCTTGTTGCAATTTTAGCGGTTATTGCTGGCTTGGCTTTATTAGTTTGGAGTGCGGATAAATTTGTTGATGGCGCAGCCTCAACGGCTCGCCATTTTGGCATGCCTTCCCTGTTAATTGGCATGGTTATTGTAGGCTTTGGTACCTCAGCTCCTGAGATGGTCGTTTCCGCTCTAGCGGCTGGCCAGGGTAATCCCGGCATTGCCTTGGGTAATGCCTTTGGTTCGAACATCACCAACATTGCTTTAATTCTTGGCCTTACCGCAGTTATCAGCCCGATTGCGGTCCAATCAAAAATCCTGCGCAAAGAAATGCCGCTGTTAATGATCGCGACTTTATTAGTTATTGCCATCATGTGGGATTTAACTTTATCCAGACTTGATGCCATTATTCTTTTGGTTGGTTTTGCCGGGTTTATTGGTTGGTCAATCTGGCAAGGATTACAAAAAAAAACTGATGCTTTTGCCAGTGAAGTTGAGCAAGAAATGAAAGCTCACAGCACGCCGCTAAAAATTGCCGTCTTCTGGCTCATCGTCGGTCTACTGGTTTTAATTGCCAGCTCGCGTATTCTGGTCTGGGGTGCAGTTGAAATTGCGCAAATGTTTGGCGTTAGCGATTTGATAATTGGTTTAACCATTATCGCCATCGGCACCTCCCTACCCGAGCTTGCCTCCTCCATTATCGCTACCCGAAAAGGGGAGCATGATATTGCCCTGGGTAATATAATCGGCTCAAACTTATTCAACACCTTGGCCGTGGTCGGCATCGCAGGAGCTATCCATCCGCTCACTGTAGACGCCGAAGTACTGTGGCGTGATGCCATGTTTATGGGTGTCTTGACCTTATCTCTTTTCGTTATCGGCTACGGTTTTAAAGGCCAGGGACGCATTAACCGGGTTGAAGGTTCGATACTTCTTCTCGCTTATTGTGGTTACACTACTTACCTTATTCAGTCAGTTTTCCTCTAGTGTTCCTCTAAATCTTTTTGCTGAGCACTAGAGCGTGCTCCCATGGCCAAATAGAGAGAAACACTGTTGATTAATTGTTGCGATTGAGCATCAATCAGCTGCATTTGTGTCGATAAGTATTGTTGTTGCGCTAACAGCAGCTCCACGTAACTGGCCGCTCCAAGCTCATGACGCCTTGCTGTAATCTGCAAGGCTTCTTCTGAACTCTGGCTGGAATGAGCTAACATTTGCAACTTTTGCGCATCATTCTCAAGCTGACGTAAGGTGTCTGCAACCTCACGCAACGCCTCCAGAACAACATATTGGTAATTACTGGTGGCCGCCTCAAATTCAGCTAAAGCCGCTCGCTTCTCTGCTGGCAACCCAGGATTAAATAATGGCTGCGTTAATTGTCCTATCAAGGACCAGACCGCAGATTCACTACTGAACAAAGAAGCTGTCGATAGTGCCTGTGAACCTATCTGACCATTCAGATTTATGCTTGGGTACATATTGGCAATGGCAACACCATACTCAGCATTGGCCGCCTGCATAAGTGATTCTGCAGCTTGTATATCAGGCCGTTGGCGAGCCAATTTTGACGGAATAATTAGCGGTAGATTTTCCGGTAATGCAAAATCCTGCAGAGTAAATTCAGCAGTGATTTCAGAGCCAGGGCTTTGGCCAGACATGGTAGCTAATAGATGCTCGGTCTTTTGAATTTGATTGCGCAATACTGGAATATTGGCACGCGTCAGTTCAACTTCAGACTGCAACATCAAAACCTCATGTTTTGAAACCTGACCTAACTCGAGTTGCTGCTTGACGATACCAAGTTGCTGCTCCTGTTTTGCCACCAGCTGCTCAGTAACTTCAAGCTGACTTCTTAACTTAGCCTGATTGACTGCGGTATTAATTACCGTTGCCACCAAGGCTAGCTGCGTTGCCTCCAGCTCATAACGCTGATAATCCACTCGTGAAGCCAGCGCTTCCAGAGCGCGACTGTTACCACCGGACAAATCCAGTTGATAGCTAACATCTACACCAGCATTGTAGATACTAAATTCCTGAGGCGAAGCCTGCTGTCCAAAAACTCCAGGGTTAAACCTTTGTCTCTGTGCGCTGATATTGGCATCAACTTTAGGGTAACGTGTAGTGCCAACACGAGCCTGATACAACTCTTCGGCGCTGCGTAATTGTGCGTTGGCGGCTAATAAACTTGGGTTTTGAGATAATACTTTTTCGACTAAAAGATTAAGCGAATCTGACTTAAACTGGTGCCACCACTGCTGCTCAGTTGCATCAACCCATTGCAACGTTTGACCAGTGGCCAATTCTTTATTATTACCAACCACAACGGCATCATCGCTAGCTGTGTATTGAGAGACCGATGGCGGTTCAGGCTCTTTAAAATCAGGAGTCACAGCGCAGGAAGCTACCGTTGATAGTAACAATAAAGTAAGTGGAAAGCGGATATTCATCAGCAGCTACCTATAAAAGTGATCCACAAAAGGCTTTTTAAATTTTTGATGACAGGCGACGCAGGACTGCAATAAATCTGCATAGGTTTTTATTACTGCATCACCATCATCATTTTCTGCAACCTCCTTTAACATCATTGCAGTATCGTGCGTCACACCATCCAGACTCTTAAATGCTCCAGCATCCGAGCCCATAAAAGATAAGATACGCATTTTTTCAGTCATAGGCGGCTCATCATGGTCAGCAACCAAAGGAGCAATCTCAGCTACTGTCGCCAGGTCTTCGCGAATAATGGCGCTGGCAATCTTCTGCATATTGAGCTCTAAGTCCTGCATAATTAATCGCAGTGCCATTGGCTCTGAATCATTTTTTGTCTCATCCACTGTTTCCGCTGCATTCAACTGCATAGGAAGACTGCTTAAGCCAATCATCACACTGATAAGCAGTGTTTTTACGCTCGCTGCTAAATTTAGTTTATTCATATTACTGTCCTCATCGTTTATAGATCAAAGGCTCTGCCCTCACCTTTTTCTTCGTAAGTAACACCGTCACGAATATGATAGATTCGTTTGAATGTCGGAATGATTTTTTCGTCGTGAGTCACCACAATAATGGCCGTCTCAAATTTCTTTGCCATGTCATTCAGAATTTTTATTACAGCCAATGCTCGCTCACTGTCCAGTGGCGCTGTTGGCTCATCTGCCAGAATTACTGGAGGGCGATTGACCAGGCCTCTGGCTATGGCAACCCTTTGTTGTTCACCACCTGATAACTGCGAAGGCATTGCCTTGGCCCTATGTTGCACATCGAGCGCTTCCAAAAGCGCCAACGCACTCTTTCTCGCTTCTTTGTTAGCAACTCCAGCCAGCATTGGTGGCAGTGCGACATTATCGGTTACATCCAGAAAAGGAATAAGATACGGAGCCTGAAACACAAAACCGATTTTGTCTCGGCGCAAAGCTCGAATATCTTTTACTTTCCACTCACTGTCGTAAATGACTTCATCGCCCAGAGTCATTGTTCCGGCCGAGGGCTCAATCACTGCTCCCAAACATTTAAGCAAGGTGCTTTTTCCCGAACCAGAGGGACCAATTAATCCCACCACCTCGCCTGGCGCAACCACCATGTTCACTTCTTTTAAAGCATCAACAGCAGTGTCGCCCGAACCATATCGCTTTCTTAATCCTTCGATGCGAATACCTTTGCCGCTCATATCAGCCTCCCACCGCTTCAGCCGGATCAACTTTCAATGCAGCACGAATCGCAATTATGCTTGATAAAATACAAATGATGACCACAGCAACAAAACCTGCTGCTGAGTCCATGGGTTCCAGCAACACATATTTTGGAAAAGCCGGTGCACCAAAGGTTGCTGAAATTTTCCCCACCACAAAACCGATGACTCCGAGTGCAATTGCCTGCTGTAATATCATGCCGGCAATGGTTCGGTTGCGGGTGCCAATTAATTTCAACACTGCAATTTCACGAATCTTGCCCAGCGTCAGCGTATAAATAATGAAAGCTACGATAGCGGCACTGACCACGGCCAAAATAGCCAGGAACATGCCAATCTGTTTTGACGATGTGGCAATCAACTTGCCAATTAGAATGCCTTCCATATCCTCGCGCGTATAAACTGTTAACCGCTTCCATCTTTCGATTGCCTGAGCAACCTCGTCGGGTGAGTAGCCATTTTTAACCTGCACCAGAACCGAGTTAACGTATGGATTATTGGTCTGTGAGTTGTTTAGAGCCTCCAGTAGTCCTGGTGTACCCGGCTGAGAAAATTCTGGGTTTTGTGCATTACGGCGGCGTTGCTCGAGGATGGCATCATTGTCCTTTAAGAACTGAGCTTCCTGTGCATCTTTAAGGGGAATAAAGACCATAGGGTCACCGTTTGATGACACCATCCTACGAGTCAAGCCTACAACCTTATATTGATTACGACGGATCTGTAGCGTATCGCCCACTTTAAAACCTGTTGCTATATCAGCCACAGCTTCATAATGCCCTCGGGTAATTTGTCGACCATCAATTAAATAGGGCGGCCAGCCGGGTTGACCTGGCTGTCCTGCAGCAATACCCGAAATCATACTGCGCACATCTCGATCACCATGCCTGACCTGCATCGTCAGGTAAGTGACATTGGCAGTACGAGCGACTCCGGGCATACTCTGAATGCCACGCCATTCGTCGTCATAGATGCTGGATGATTCTGCATAGGGCCCGAGCGTATTTTTTTGCACCACCCAAAGATCGGCGCCACTGTTATCCAGTAATACTTTGGCGTCATCGACCATGCCGCGATAAACGCCAGCCATAATTAGAGTCACCCCTATTAACAGACCGAGGCCAAATCCTGTGAACACAAACTTGCCCCAGGAATGCAGAATGTCACGACCAGCCAGACTGATCATTTTGCTTCACCAGCCAGCTGCTCGACCACTTTGATACGGCTATTGTCAGTTAGTGCTTTTTCGCTATACAGCACCACAGAATCACCCACCGACAGGCCACTTTGGATCTCAACCAGACCATTCAAATCTGTCGCCCCGATAGAGACATGTGCGAACTCAAGTTCACCATCGACAATCTTCCAGATGCCCAGCTCACCATCAATTCGTTTTAATGCCGCATTAGGTATCGCTGTATTGGCGGGTAGCGCCTCCAGCTCAATAGTTACTTCCGCCAGCTCTCCGATTGACGGCAAGGGTTGTGGCAAAGCGTCAAAAGTAATCTTGGCTAAGAACTCTTCTGTTACCGCATCAGCAATAGGCTCGACTCGGTAAATTTCACCGAGCAATTCCTGATTGGATTTGGAGCGCAACTTGATATGAGCTTTTAACCCTGTATTCAGTCCTGTTGCGTGAATCTGATCAAAGCGTACATTCAGCCAAATATCTGAAGGATTAATGATTTCTAAAACCGACTGCCCCGCAACCACCGTTGTGCCAGGTTCCGCACTTCGGCTGACAATGAAACCATCAACCGGACTGATCAGTTCAAGATTATGCTGCTGAGCTTTCATCGCTTCTTGCTCGGCCTCTTGCCGCAACAACTCCTGCCTGGCTGCCGCGAAGCTTGCTTCAGCAATACGAAATTCTTGCTGCTTAACATCAAACTGCTCTTCACTTACTGAGCTTGCTGCTAATAAACTTTGATACCGCTTCAATTGGTGCTGAGCAAACTGATAACGCGTTTCGGCTTCACTTAATTTTGCTTTTGCTTGCATCAATGCAGATTGCTGAGCAGTCATCCGCTCCTCAAGATCGACCGGATCCATGACCCCTAATAGCTGTCCTTTAGTCACTAAATCACCAATATCTGCTTCTATTGTTTTCACTCGTCCAGGAACTGTTGGGCCAATTTTATATCGGTAACGCGTTTCAACAGTACCAATGCCAAATAAAGCTGGCGAAATACTTGCCTGAGTCACTTTCGTTTCAGTCACTAAAATCGGAGAGAGAGGACCCGAGCGTAGAATTACATAAATAAACAGTAGTGCTAACGGCAACATGATCGCAATCAGTGCCATAGTTCGCTTGTGTTCAAGTAGCTTTTTAATCGACAAGCCTTTAATCAATTTCTGCTTCATCTCTAGCCCCGTATACCACGTTGATAAATAGCGAAGACTCCCGGGGCATCCTTACGCATTTTTTTGACATCTCCAGCCAATAAAGACTGCATCACTAAACCCTGTATCGTACCGATAAACAACAGAGCAGCTGATTGAGTGTCTAGCTCAGGATCTAACTCCCCACTATTGATTCCCTCATCAAGTAGAGCCTTCAACTTTACGCTATAACCTTCAATCATCAGCTGCACCATACGCTTGGGCGCACTATCTTTTGCACCTTGTAGCTCTCCAAAGAGCATTCTCGGCACACCTGGGTGCTTACAGACAAAATCAACGTGAGCCATAAACATGGCCTCCAGTGCCGCAAGGGGCGATGAGTTTTTACTGATGGCTTTGTCGATGCGAGCTAATAAGCGTTTTGAAACCCATTCCATGACCGATGAAAGAATCGCTTCTTTGTTCGGGAAATGCCGGAATAAAGCGCCCTGAGTCACCCCCATTCTCTTTGCAATCGCTGCCGTAGTTATTTCACTGGGGTTTTGCTCTCCCGCTAACTCAACTACTGTTTCAACCGTAACTTCACGGCGTTCGTCAGCACGCAAATTCTTTGAAGAAGTTTTCATAGGTACACTCCAAAACAAATAAGATAGTAATTGATTACTATCTTTTCTGAATATGCTGTTTTCGTCAAGAGAAATTTAACAAAAACTAATATAAGGAAAGTAACTTATTGATTTTATGGGACTCAGCATATCTGGAACTTGTTAATACGATCCGCTGATAAGGTCATATATCGTGCAGAACAAACTGAGCAGTTAACTTAATTGAGCATAAGATTGTAAGATTTAGCTGATCGAATCAACCATTCAGATTGAATTTGAATATCACAAGCTCAGTTGTTAATAAGTCTGAGCACTGTACTTATAACGCACTAAGACACTTCGGATATTTTTAATAATCTGGCTAATTGAGGTTTGTACTCCTGCGGCAGCATATCTGCCAACGTATATTTATCTAACGTTGATAAGAAGTTTTTAAGGGCTTCACCGAGAACGGCTTTAAGACCACATACTGGAGTAATGACGCACTTATTGTCAGGAGAGAAGCATTCAACCAGGCTCATATCAGGTTCCATTTCTCTGACCAGGACTCCAATGCGAATTTCATCGGGATCCATACGCAAACGCATACCACCGTTCTTGCCACGTACGGTTTCGATGTAGCCTTTTTTGTTTAGTGCGTGCACCACTTTCATCAGGTGGTTACTTGAAATGTTGTAGCTATCGGAAATTTCCTGAATGGTGGACAGCCGATCTTTTTCCAAAGCCAAGAACAACAAAACACGTAATGAGTAATCGGTATAACGGGTTATATGCATCTATCTTCTCCGTAATCTGCTTAAAGCTCTAAACATTTTAAATCAAGCTCTATGCATTAGGTCGGCTGATTATATAGGTCATTAGCGCTGAGAAAAATACCGCTAAAAAGATTAATACCCCAATTTTCATATCTAATAACCATAAAACCAGCCAACTTGACGCCAACATCAAACCTGCAAGGTACTTTGCGAATAAGGGTATGGCACCTCTATCCCTCCATCCTGTTAGCAAAGGTCCGAACTGACGATGCTCCAATAACCATGTTTCCAGACGCGGTGAACTTTTACTGGCTGACCAAACCGCAACTATTAAAAATGGTGTTGTCGGTAACAAGGGTAATACAACCCCCAACATGCCCAAACCGGTGGTTACAAACGCCAGACAACGATAGCCCAATTGACGATTGAACAATCGCTTATGGGAACCACTCTGGCCATTATTACTGACTACCGATATTTTCATTCGAGCCCACCTCGCAAAACTATCTCAAACAATGCTTTAGCATCCATAATTACTATTATAGAACAAATAAACAATATATGTAATACATCTTATAAATAATGAGCAAACATTGATCTATGTCATGGTTAATAAAGATAATATGACTACCATAGGCGCTAATCAAGGCGTCCCAACCAATAAGATGTATTGGAAATATATTTTTTAGTTGACGTCTTTGTTTTTACTTTTTAACATGTATACAAAATACAGCTTTAAAGACACATAAGACGATCAGGGCAAATCAGTGAACAAAGTTAGCGCACAAAATCTATTCTTTCCCGCGGCCTGCATTCATGCAGCGATAACCGCGGTTTTAACTGTGCTTGCCTATCAGTTCAGCTCCGAATGGTTATTAGCTTTTGTAGGTTTAGGCCATGCCCATGAAATGCTGTTTGGCTTTGCCTTAGCATTAATCGCTGGCTACACACTTGGACAGATTGAACCACGCTGGCTATGGGCTTTATTCGGTTTATGGCTGTTTGCCCGTATTGGCTACTGGGTCGATCCGGCAGGAGCTATCGGACAGTGGTCCAGTCCACTATTTGCTTTAGTACTGGCCTGGAAAATCGTGCCACGCTTTTTTGCCGCTAAGAAATGGCGTAATCGTATGATTAGTCCACTGTTAATGGCTATTTGCAGCGTGCCTTTAGGCTGGTTAATTTTGCGCGAAATGGGCTGGCCAGTAGCGCCAAGCCAACTATCACAAGCCATGATTCTTTTACTAGTCATGTTAATGGCGTTCATCGGAGGGCGGATAATTGCTCCAGCAGTTGCCGGTGAAATGCAAAAACATGGCATCACTCAACAAGCTCGTGTGCAACCACGGCTTGAAGCTTTAATACTTCTGCTTTTACCTGCGAGCGCCATATCTGCCCTGATCCCAGGCGCTTCGCAGGTAGCAGGAGTATTATCTATTACCGTTGCAATCGTGATTGCTGTCCGTCTGGTGCGCTGGAAAGTCTGGCGTTGCGGCGACCGTGCCGACCTAATCGGTCTTGGCATTGGCTACAGCTGGTTAGCGATTGGAACCTTGGCCCTAGGCTTTGCCATCTTCTTTGAGCTGGCAACCTACGTATTACTCCACTTCATCACTGTTGGCGCGCTTGGCACTTTATCTGCCTCAGTCATGATGAAGAATAACTTACATCAGTTTAAACACCTTCCTCAGCCAAAAATCATGATCGTCAATATTTTGGGGCTCTTGTGTTTAGCGACTGTATTTAGAGTTTTGGCCGGAGCCATAGTTGACTCCTCTCCTGGTCTGACAGGACCTAACTTGTTGTGGCTCTCGGCCCTTTCTTGGTCAGCGGCATATTTTGCCCTGGCAATCTTCCTACTTTCTTCACAAAAACAGGCATCACTGAAAAAAGCATCCGCAGCTGAAACTGCGCCCAAAATAGTTAATGCTGCTTCAGTGGTAACTCAAAGCAAAAGAGGTCAATGCCATGACAGCATTTGATATAAATTTACTGGATAAATCACTCGGTGAAATAGCCCGTGATATCCCCGGCGCTAGCGCAGTGTTATTTAAACATGGGCTGGATTTTTGTTGCGGCGGACATCAACCACTGGCAACCAGCATTCAGGAGAAAAACCTGGAACTTGATGAAGTACTGGCTCAGCTAAATCAACTAACATCACCACAGATGGAACAGCACAGCCTTAAATTCGTGCCAAATGATGAGCTCATTAACCACATCCTTGAGCGTTATCACGAAGTGCATCGCGAACAGCTGCCTGAACTCATTCGTTTAGCGAAGCGTGTTGAAACGGTTCATGGCCCACATCCTGAATGTCCTACCGGACTTGCCAGCTTCTTAAGCGATGTTGAGCAGGAGATGGAAGCGCACATGCAAAAAGAAGAGCAGATTTTATTTCCCATGATTCAGCGTGGCATGGGCGGTTTGGCGAAAAGCCCGGTCGCTGTCATGCGCATGGAACATGATGATCACGGTGAGTCTTTAGCTCGCCTGGAACAACTTGCACACCACTTCCAGCTACCGGCGGAAGCCTGCAATACCTGGCAAGCACTTTACACTGGGCTTGCCGCCTTCAAGGAAGATCTGATGAACCATATTCACCTCGAAAACAATATTTTATTTGAACGCATTGATAACTACCTTGGAGGACACTAACTATGGGTAAATATCGCAAACTCTGGTTTACCCTGATAGGTGTATTAGCGGTAACTTTCACTATCCTCGGTTATTTTGGCCGTGAAGTGTATCGCGAAGCACCCCCTATCCCAGAGCAAATTGTAACAACCGATGGTCGTGTATTAATGACCAATGAATCGATTCTTGATGGTCAAACTGCCTGGCAATCTATCGGCGGTATGCAGTTAGGTTCGATTTGGGGTCACGGTGCTTATCAGGCGCCTGACTGGACTGCTGACTGGCTACACCGCGAGTTAGAAGCCTGGCTTGAACTGGCTGCGCAAGAAGAATTTGGTGTCAGCTATGCCGAGCTGGATGGCGAAAAGCAACAAACCTTGCAGTATCGCTTAAAGCAAGATTACCGCACCAACACTTATGATCTCGCCACCGACACGGCGGTTGTATCCGAGCGTCGTGCCAAAGCAATGGCAGAGGTTAACGCTTACTATCACAAACTGTTTAGTGATGCTCCAGAGTATCGCCAGCGTCGTGACAACTATGCGATGAAAGAAAATACTTTGCCAAAAGCAGAGCGTCGCGAAGTGATGAATCAGTTCTTCTTCTGGACTGCGTGGGCTGCATCAACAAATCGCCCTGGCACTGATGCCACTTACACCAACAACTGGCCGCATGAACCATTGATTGATAATGTACCAACTTCTGAAAATATCGTTTGGTCGATCATCAGTGTCATTCTATTGATTGCCGGTGTCGGTGGTCTGGTTTGGGGTTGGGCCTTCATGCGCAAACATGATGAAGAAGATCCGCCTGCTCCAGCGCAAGATCCGATCACCACTTTCAAACTGACTCCTTCGCAAAAAGCATTAGGCAAGTACTTGTTTGTGGTCGTGGCGCTCTTTACCTTCCAGGTGTTAATCGGTGGTCTCACCGCACACTACACGGTTGAAGGTCAAGGTTTCTACGGTTTCGAAATTTCCAAGTGGATCCCTTACTCACTATCGCGTACCTGGCACATTCAGGCAGCCATGTTCTGGATTGCTACTGGCTTCCTGGCAGCGGGTTTGTTCCTGGTCCCCATCATCAACGGCGGCAAAGATCCTAAACACCAAAAGCTTGGCGTCAACATTCTATTCTGGGCCTTGGTTGCAGTAGTCGCGGGTACCTTCATTGGTAACTACTTAGCCATCGCACAAATTCTTCCTGAGAATCTGAGCTTCTGGTTGGGTCACCAAGGTTACGAGTATGTGGATCTGGGTCGACTATGGCAATGGGGTAAATTCCTTGGCATCGTCTTCTGGCTATTCTTAATGTTGCGTGGTATCACTCCAGCATTGAAAAAACCGGGCGATAAAAACTTACTGGTGCTGTTAACTGCTTCAGTGGTTGCCATCGGCTTATTCTACGGTGCAGGCTTCTTCTACGGCGAAAGAACTCACATCTCTGTGATGGAATTCTGGCGCTGGTGGATCGTTCACCTGTGGGTTGAAGGCTTCTTCGAAGTGTTCGCTACCGTATCACTGGCCTTTATTTTCCACAGCATGGGTCTGGTCAATCGTTCAACCGCTACCGCAGCAAGTATCGCGTCAGCTTCATTGTTCCTGCTCGGCGGTGTTCCCGGCACCTTCCACCACTTGTACTTCTCAGGCACAACAACTCCTGTGATGGCAGTGGGCGCGACCTTCTCTGCGCTGGAAGTTGTACCTTTGATTGTGCTGGGTTATGAAGCTTGGGAAAACTATCGCTTGAAAACTCGCGCAGCCTGGATGGACAACATCCGTTGGCCATTAATGTGCTTCGTCGCGGTTGCCTTCTGGAACATGTTTGGCGCAGGCGTACTCGGCTTCATGATCAACCCACCGGTATCGCTCTACTATGTGCAAGGTTTGAACATGACTCCTACTCACGCACACGCGGCATTGTTCGGGGTCTATGGATTCCTGGCAATTGGTTTTGCCCTGCTCATCCTACGCTACATCCGTCCGCACATGGTGTTCGACGAAAGGCTGATGAAAACAGGTTTCTGGTGGCTAAACATCGGCTTGATGATGATGTTACTAACCAGCTTACTGCCTGTTGGCCTGATTCAGTTCTACGCCAGCGTCAGCGAAGGTTTCTGGTATGCACGTAGCGAAGCCGTTATGCAAAGCGACCTGCTTTACACCTTGCGTTGGATAAGAACTATTGGTGATGTGGTCTTCATCGTCGGTGCTCTAGCAGTTACCTGGCAGGTGATTAAAGGACTGCGTGAACCAGCTGAAGGTCTTAAACCAATTGGTAAGCCGATTGAAGAAGGCGCATAGATGTTAAATCAATAACAACACTCTTCACAAAACTTGAGGTGCCAATTGGCACCTCTTTTTTTTGTCTGTGATTACCCTGTAGGGGCGACCTGCGGTCGCCCTCATCTTCTGTGCCAGGACTCATTCCACCCCTTTTCTGCAGGCAAAAAAAGCTTAACCAAAACGGTTAAGCTTTTTAATAACTAGCAACTTTTAATTCTATCTAGTAATTAACTGTCCAATTAAAGGTATAAGTTCTACCACGTCCCTGGAAATTAAATAAATACTCTGGACCATAAGCTGGCGAATAGAAAGCTGTAGCACGTTGGCCCCAGACTGTGGTGTATTCTTTATCCAAAAGATTGGTAATACCCAGGCTAAACTTGCCGTATTCAGTTTCAGTATTTAGGGTAAGGTCAAAAGTTGTATAACCCACAAGTTCACGACCCGCATCATCTTCCATGTCGAATGCATGGTTAGCTTGCAAACGTGCTGTATAGTCTATATTGCTCCAACCAAAGTATGCAGTTGCTGATGGAACCGATGCGTAGCGAACATCGCGTTTTTGCCAGTCACCGTTAGCATCTTCCTGCTCTGAACGAACCCAGTGCAAAGTTGCGCCAGACTCAAAACCATCATCGAAGTAACGAGTAATGGCTCCCTCAAAACCGTAGTCACGCGTTTTATTATCAACAACAATGACATTGAGGTTTGCATCATTAGTTACGGCTTTATCTGACCATGAATAATACAATGAAGTTTGTGCCTGCCAGTTATTCCCTAATAAGCGCCAGCCCAGTTCAAATTGATCGGTTTCAACAGCAGTCAGTGGATTATCATTAACGTTCACATCCGGACTTTTACCATAGTATTTAGCTGGATCAGGAAGCTCGAAACCTTGACTGAAACGGAACCAGGTTTGGTGCTCATCCTGACGATACATAATGCTGGCGTTGAATAGGCTGGCATCATAATCATTACTACCGCCCGGAATTAAAACACTGAACCTCTGACCCATCGAGTCATAACTGTATTTATCAAAATCTTTAACTGTGACATCCATTTGTTGCTGGCGTAAACCTGCGCCCAGCTTCCAGTTTTCATCCAAAGTCCAGTCAGTCTGCACAAACCCTGATAAACCATCCACTTCATAGCTTGGGTAACGAGGCTCAATACGCGACTGATTTTGCACCAGGCCGCCGGTGGCGTCTGTGGTCGGTAAATCAAAGAACATCTGGTTCGCATCAAATTCTTCAGCATCAAAATCCACCCCATAAGTCATGCGGAAATTGTCGCTGAATTCAGCATCAAATAGTGCTTTAAAACCTGATAGCTGGGTGTTTTGTTTGGATGCACCGAACTCAATCGCATACCGCATTTCTGCCGGCATCAGTCGAGGGTATGGAAAGGCGCTGAAACTTGACTCTTCATTACGATAAAATGCCTGAAGATAAAAGCTCTGACTCAATAAATCAGTATGATGGTACTGAGCATTAAACATTTCACGATCCGTTGCCGGAGCACGGTCGGAATCAAAACCATCTCGAATCCGCGCACCGTCCAGACTGCCTATAGGTGCCGCATCGATATTGGGGAAATAAACCCCACGATCACCGCGGAACTGTGAACGATAAACCTGAGCATCTAAATCTAATGACTGCTGTTCATCAAGTTTAAAGCTCAAACTACCAAGTACATCAATCGTGCGATTGTCCTGCAAATCGGTTTGCGTAATATCTGGGAATACCTCAATACCCTTGCCATCATAAAAACGACCATTATCTTCATAAGCCACGCCCAGATAACCCTGCACATCCTGGCTACCACCACTGACTGATTGTTTCACGCGATGAGTCATGTCGTTACTATCATTAAAACCCGTAGTGAAACCAAGCTGAGTGGTCATTTCAAGACCATTGCCTGAACCTTGTCGGGTCACAATGTTGATAATACCGCCGGTTGCACCACCACCGTATAAACTGCTAGCGCCAGAAATCACTTCGATACGTTCGACATTAAATGGATCAATGGAATCAAACTGGCGAGAAAGCCCGCGTGAATTGTTAAGAGAAACACCATTGATGAGAACCTGTACACCACGGCCGCGCAGATTCTGGCCATAGTTGGTACGCCCTTGTGGTGCAAAATCCAGGCCCGGAACCAGTTTGCCAAGCATGGTTTTAAGATCAGCGCCGGTTTCCAGCTGTTGCTCAATGCTATTGCGATCAACAACCCAGACCGAGCTTGGTATTTGACTGATGCTGGTTGGAGTGCGCGAGCCAACAACCACCATCACTTCATCAGCAGATGTTGCCTCATTTGCCTGTAAACCCGTCGATACGCTAATTGCCACTGCGGCCAATGCAAAGCCTTTTATCACTTTCATGTTGCTACCCTGTATAACTTTATTGTGAATGTGGCGCGCATTTTACAGAGAGATACACTACATGTAAATGATAGTGATTCGCATTAGCGTTAATATTTAAGGTGTCAATTAAGCAGAAACATAGGATGGGTTAACGTCAGTGTAACCCATCGCTGTGTTATGACGGTGTGGATTGATGGGTTACGCCTACGGCGGGTCTGCCCCTTTGGGTATAACCCATTCTATAACAGCAGGCTACTAAGCGCTTAACCTTTGCTCAAGCTCACTCTGCTGTTGTGAATTACCCCACTCTACAAATGAGCAGTTATCACTCAGCTCAAAAATCTCCCGCCCCGCCAAATCATTGACAATGGTCGCTGAACGCCAGCACATCAGACTCATCTGCGGTTCAGATATTCCGTGTGTATATCGGCCAGCATTAACCGCATAGATTTTATTGTGACTCGGCCCATCCCATTCGATGGAATAATCCCGATTTAAGGCAAACTGCTGATCGGCAGTGATCTGCAATCGATCTTTCATAGACTCAAGGTAAGAAGGAATGACATTCTCAAACCCAGTGGCCAGAATAATCACATCGCTGTGAAAATCTTCATGGCTGCCATCAAATTTATTATGAGCCTCAAGTAGATAGTCATTAGACTTATGCGCAGCTATCAGATCGCGGTTTGGAGCCAAACGATAATTCTTATGCTCACCAGCAACCTGCTTCTCATACAGCGTTTCATAAATAGCCTGCAAGGTTGTTTCCGAAATTCCATCAGAAGCCAGTTTTTGCTCACCAACAATATCCTGCTTGGTGCCAGAAGGCAGTGGGAAAAAACTATCAATATAGTTTGGAGAAAACCATTCGTTGGTAAAGCAGGTCTCGTCCATGGGCAGAAAGTTACTACGTCTGGATATCCAGTTGACTTCAGACGGTGCCCCATCATGTCCCTGTAGCAAATGCAGGAATATCTCTGCACCACTTTGGCCACCACCAATTACTGTCACTCGCTTGCCACTAAAATCACGTGGAAGACTTGCCATATTGATGGCATGGAAACAATTGTGCTGGTCATGCAAATGATTGACAGCTTGAGGAATATGCGGCCGCTTACCCGTTCCCAGACACAGATTATTAGCTGCAACCACTTCTCCTGTGCCAGCCAGTGTCACCTCGAAATGGTCATCTTTAAAATCAACCGACTTAATCCCTTGATCAAAGTTTAAGTACTCAATCTGCTTGCTAACCCATTGCAGATAGTCATTGTATTCATGGCGACTTATCGCTGGGCGTTCATTATTTAAAAAAGCATAAAAGCGTTTCTTACTGACCAGGTAGGAAAGAAAACTAAAGGGACTCTGTGGATTCACTGCCGTCACTAAATCCTTTAGAAATGACGTTTGCAAATAGGTGTTAGGCAACATCATTCCAGGATGCCAATTGAAGTGACTTTTTTGGTCAAAAAAAGCAACATCCAGCTCGTCTATATCATGACATAAAGCGGCAATTGATAAATTGAAGGGGCCAATGCCGATTCCAACTAAGTCTTTTATATTCATTTTGTTATGTCTCTGCTTATGAGTCTGTCTATTCATGGTGGTGTTCCTGTGATGCATTATTATGGAGCGCTATAATTAATATGAGTATTCGCACTCTTGGTGGGGTGTAAGGGTTGATAATCCTGTGCCGCAGATCTTAGCAAGGCTTCATGCAGCGGATTGTTAAGGTCTTTGGCTAAAGCAGGAAGTGGGCGTTCGGCATTGTCCTGGTAGCCAATCTTGAAACGAACCGAGTTCAAACAAATGCGTTCGATCTTTGGTCGAAATAAATCAAACCATTCAAATCGCTCTTGGTATTGAGGATATGAAGCCTGGTAATCAGCAATAACGTCTGCCAATAGGCCATAAAATTCCTGCTCATTGAAATTTAGCTGCTCTTCAGCAATTGGAGATAAGAAGCGATAGACACTAATAAAGTGTCCGGTTAACAAATCGTGGATTAGGTGCTCTTTTGGCAGATGTGTCAGTAGCGATTTCACGTCCTCTGCAAGATCCGACTGTTCGGTAAGCCTTTCATTCAGCAACCTCAAGTCACCATGAAAATCTTTAATCGCTATAGCGTGCGGAACCCAGTTCTTAAGATAAACCACCACATTCTGGCCATGGGCAATAACGCCGACACCATACTTAACCATCAGGTGATAAAGCGGTACCGACATCACCTCAAACAATCTTTGTAACCAGTCTGCTGTGCTTAAACCGCTTGCAACAATCATTTCTCGAATCAATGAGTTTCCATCGACATCCCTTTGCAGCAACGCTGACAATAGAAAATGCTGCTCACTTGAAGATTGCACTTTGCTGACAGAAGATTCGCGCCAGATACAACCCAGCATCTCATGGTAGCGATACGGTGCTTGTCCTATCTGTTGCTGATAATCGTGCCGTACAAAACAGCCGGCGCTTTCTTGCTGAATGCGGAAGCCTCTATCATTCAGCAATGGATCCCTTGCAGAGATATTCGTCAGCCACTGCGAGATATGGTGACCAGCAGCAATAAACCGCTCTGGCACTCCGCGATAGCAGGAGGTATTCAGTATGGTAATCGCCAACTTTATATCAAACTGATATGGACGACTGACATTTGATAAGGTTCTGATCGATTGCTGGGGTTGATAATAGTCCCCGGCCTGTCCTAAATGAATCAGTAAGTTGTTTTGTATTGCCCACTGAAATTGCGGATTGATTTTGTGCTGATATTGCCATGGATGGCATGGGATAACTTGATAATCATCTATATGAGCATCTAAACCAATCTGTACTGTTAACCTCTTAACAAGTGTCTGGTAATCCTGCTCGCTCATCATTGATAGCAGCAAGCCATGATGATTGATGTCATTACCATAACCGGCAATCAACAGACTGTTATGCACGGCTAGATACTCTAGCTGGAATGACTGGAGTGACTCGGGCGCATATTGGCGATTGTCACTAATGCCCCAGCCTAAACGGCCTCTATTGGCAATAATTTTAGGATGCGCATCGAGTAAACCTTGAAGCCGTACTTCATCCAGTTGCAACAGTTCTTGTGCGCTGTAACTTTGAAGCTTTATCAGTCGTTCAAACTCATTACTTAAAGTATTCTGTACATCTTCCAACCAGTTGGCAGCGATAATATCGTCAACCTGCAAGGCATGTTTTAAGTCTAAGCACAGTTGCAACGCATCAAAGTGTGGAACGCCATTCCGGGTTATGCTTTGATGATTGATTACCAGTGAATCCCAAAGCGTATACTTGGCTTCAAATTCATAAACGGCATCACTTAATTCAACTCGGTAACAGTCTCCCTCACTGACGGTAGCTTCTAACTCCTGTTCATAGATTAATTCTGAAAGAGTACGTGCCATCATCTGTTGATTAGCCAACTGCCACAACTCAGTTTTAATGTGATTGGTTATAGCTGAGCGAATCATAGCTTAACCTCTTCATAAAAACGCTCTCGTTCGCACACTAATAAGGCGGCTCGTTTATGAGGAAAGTCGAACTCTTTGACCTTTTCGAAAGGGGTATGCGCTAGATATTTTAGAATACCGGCATTATCGGCTCTTGGTTCACCAACAATACGCTGGGTTCTTGGATCATCTTTGAAGATAAAGTCATTCACCAGATTTAACCAAAGCATGGTGTTGTGCTTTCCAAGGTAATTCTTATTGCCGATCAATAAGTGATAACCTCGATCATAAGGTGTGGCATCACAATAAGGTGCTATCCGATCAAAATAGGCCCAATAGATTTCAAAGTAAGCGCAAGGTTCATCGTTGATGTAACCAATGACCGGTTCAACCTGAGGCTCTTTTTCCAGCTTCTGCAAATACTCTCTTAGCTCATCCTTTGTTTGATTTAACTCCCAGAACTCATAGACATAGGGCTGATTATGCCAATCATGAAAAACTTCCAGATGTTCTTCTATACTTAACCTTCTCAACTTGAATGAATTAGCTGTTTTCACATCGGCGTACTCATAAAGCCACTCATTCGGATAGGTTTTAAAAGGTTTTTCAATCATTTCGGCAGTATTATTTATCGTGTTCATTGTTACTCCTCTATGCTGCGTTTGTTTTAACTTTTATTTCAGTCAACAAAGGATTATTGAGCTTGTGATAAATCGCGAAAGGATCAGTCATGGTGTTTTCATTGATAGCGTGCAAATTGCAAAAGAAATTACCCTTCGACCAGATGTCAGTACTGGTTAGCAAATAGTTAACCACGCGTGGATCGGGCAGTTCTTCTTTCTTTAGTTGCAATAGGAAATCACGATAGATCGACTGGGCCTTTTCTTCTGATATTAAGTCGGTAAGCGTTAAGCTACTGATGGTGTTAAAGCAGGCATTGACCATCAGATAGTAGGCGAACAGGTAAATCACCATGTCATCCTCAAAAAGATTACCGCTGCTCGCGGTGTCATTGAGTAATACTTCACCGTAAAGCTCTTTCGATAACGTCGAAAAGCCGGTGCCCTGACAATCTCTGAAATAAGTTTTAATGGGCATTAACTGTTCATCAAGTTGCAACACAATATTTTGCTGATGCGCACCAAACAGTAAGCCATACTTAGCCTGTGCGACAATAATTGGACGAATGGTTCTTTGTAAGAATTGCTCTAGAAATTGCTGTGCGATAGTGCTCGGATCTCGCCCTTCATCTGCCGCAAGTTTTCTTATACGTAAGCTGAGTCGATTATCCGGACTATCGGCACAATCCTGTAACAAGCCGGATAATACTTCGATATTATCCGCTGGACTTGAGTGTTTATAAAAGGGATTTTGTCGCCAAATGATGGCAGTGCTATCCAACACTTTTCCGGATGGAGCTTGTAGCGCAATACTGATTGGTTCACGCATCACTGAAAAAGTATCCAGCTCTTGTTCCATCTGTTGCGCCTTCTGTGTGGATAATACCTTTTCGATGACTTGCCCACGGATCATCTCTTCGGGCTGTAAATGACGAATCGAGTTAGTCAGCTGTGTGGTTAATGAAAACTTAAGCATCCAGGGTGAATCTTCCTGATATAGACTACGCAAGGAAGAAGTCGCACGCCACTGTTTGCCCTTATCACCCAGATAGACCAGCGTCTTATCATCAATAAAGTCTTTCAATTCAGGGTTATTGAGCCATTGTTTCGCCTGCCACGGGTGACAAGGGATCAGCAAATAATCCTTATCCAGATTATTCATCAGCAGGGTTAATTCAAAGTCATCCCTTATTAACTCCTCGCAGTATTTTTCAATCGGCTTTTGATTTCCCGCAAACACATACAAGTTGTCTCGGCTCACGGCAAACCAGGAGAGTTGAAAGCTGTTGCCATATTCAGGCACATAAATTTCCTCATCCAGTTCACTAAAGCCACTGCGTGACTTGGGACATGGATGGATCGAGTGCCCCACCAATAAGCTTTGCTCACTTTCAATAAAGCTCAACTGATCATGATAGATCGTGCTTAAGTCGTTACCTCGATAGGACACCACTTTCAAAATATTGTGCTGGCTCTCTTTGGCGCGCTGTAAGATTTTGTGCAAATTGGTCTGGTCAGGCTCACCCAGTTTTGGGTTATAGAACACCTCAGGGTGGTTGGCGAGATTCGCCAATAAATCATCAAATGAAACTTCCGTGGTTTGTTGCTTATCATCGACAATAAATCCATGCGCATGAAAATAACTTCTTCCAAATCGGGAATATTGAATCAGTGGTAAATATAGAACCTGCTGATTATTCAACTGACAACAATAGCCTTCACGACAGTCAGTCCTGGCTGATATTTCAGCCGGTAAGTCCACAAATTGCCAGGATTCAAACTCTCGTACTAAGGCGTTCAAGAAACAGTTGGCGCCAGAATCAAACATAGTTTTTCCTTTTTTCTTCAGCTAAGTTTTGTAAATTGATGTTCTGATTATGGGGCACACAATAAAACGAATGAGAATCATTATCAATAGCAAATGATTACTATTTGTGATAAATTCCCACTTTCTTTGAATCCATTCAAATTGTATTTCAGAAAAAACAAATGAGTTCCGTAGATTCTAAAACTGCCTTATCCACAAAACCGGTCTGGTTATTACTGCCTGTATTGATGGGACTTTTTCAAAGCTCATTGATAGCAGCAACTCCAACTTTCATCAGCGTCACCGGGCTCAGCACACTCCAATGGTCACTACTTTTGTCGATGCCCACTTTGTTGTTCCTGCTGTTGTCGCCGCTGTGGGGGAAATGGGCAGATCGAATTGGAGCTAGTTACCTGATTCGATATTCGGCTGTAGGTCTTGGGTTATCCATTGTCAGTCTGGCGGCCGTGTGGTGGCTGGGAACAGCTTTCGCTTTTGTTCCCGCTCTTTGGTTCGTCGCTATAGCTGTGACCCGTATCCTTTACGGCATCAGCGCCAGTGGTGTTATGCCACTATGTCAGTCGCTGGCTATTAACGACACTCAACCGTCAGATTCAACTGGCAAAGCTGAAAGTGGCGATAGGTCACTCAAGAACCTCGGATTAGTATCTGCTTCACTTTCTACTGGACGATTAGTAGGCCCGTTAGTTTTAATTGCGGTGCTTTCGAAACTCGATTGGTTATTAGCTTTATACAGCCTGCTAGCGATTCCGTTAGTGTGGCTCATCATCCAATACAGCCGCAGACATGCAAAGAAACAGAATCCCAAAACTAACCGTAGCGAAACTATTCCAGTAAAACTGGCGCCTGTTCTCCCCTATCTGGTCATGGCATTTTGCGTCACATTGTTTGTAGGCTATCTACAATTTGTATTGGGCCCCTTGCTGTTGGATTGGTTGGGAGATGCCAAGCAGGCGACCATGACCATGAGCATTGTTTTAACGCTGGTTGCCACTAGCGCTTTACTCTGCCAACTGCTGATCGTTAAGCACTTAAATTGGCGTTCGCCTTTTTTGTTAGTTGGCATAGCCTTGACCATGCTCGGAGCAACTCTGACTCTGTCAGCCATTAATAGCGTGATGGCTTTAATGTTAATTATGGTTCCGGTTGCCGCTGCCATAGCATTGATAACCCCAATCTATACACGCTCAGCCATGGCCCAGTGTGACGAAGGGAAAGGACAAATCAGCGGCAAACTGGCGGTGTGTCATACGGCGGGATACCCTCTTGGCAGCTTATTAGCTGGCTTATACTATCCCGCATTTGAGATCTGGTGGTTACCATTAACATTGATTGCCTTCACCTTGGTGTGCGTGACCTTAATCATTTTATGGTCAGCACAGTCAAAAAATAAACCCATTGCTGAATGCCAATAAGCAAAGCGATTATTAGATATTAGGAATTATCATCATGTTGAGAACTTTAAATACCAGCTTGCTGGCTTTTCTGGTTGCAACAGCCATCTGTGTGCTGATGGTTTTGTTTATGCCTGTCGAGCTGCACAACAAACTACTGCTGACCGTCGTTTTAATCGTTCCTATCTGGTTAGCAATCGCCTTATGGGTCACTCAGAAAAATAATATGAAACGCGTTCTAGTGACTCAATTGTCGGCACTGGTTATTTTGTCCATCACCATCACTCTAGGGCTTATTTATGGCTAACTTAAACCACAAGAAAAACAAAAAGTTTTCCATCAATATTCAAAACTTCACCCGGGTACATCGCCAGGTTGGCATTCTTTTTATGCCATTGCTGCTCATCATCGTACTCACGGGTCTCTGGTCATTGTTCCGCGCTGAGTTATTGCAGTGGCAGTTTCCTCAATATGACTTGCCACATACCAGTTTTCAGCAGAATGAAGAAGCAAACGATACAAGCTCCTCCGCACTGACAGCTCGAAAGAGTTTGCAGGAACTTATTGATATTGCCCGTAATGACTATGACTTTACCTTTAATGATTTCAGTATTCACGACAAAGAGCGCTTCGGTAATTTCCTACTCTTTTTCAACAAGTCCAATGGCCATGAAACCATGCTGTTTATCGACCCGGTAACAGGTAAAGCATTAGATTCTAGCCAGGCCAGTTTTAGCGAAACCGTTTATGATCTGCATTTGAAATTGTTATTGCCCAGCTCATGGGGCAAATATCTGGTTGGTTTAATGGGACTCCTGTTGACCTACTTAATCGCAACAGGATTCTTGGCTCATAAAAATATCGGCAAAAACTTTTATCAATTACGACTGCATAAAGGCAGACAAATTTTCACCACCGACCTGCATAAACTAGTCGGCAACTGGAGTCTGGTTTTCAGTGCCTTAATGGCGATTACTGGCGCACTGCTCGGTATCTTTATGCTCATTCTTCTGGTGTTGGCAATGGCAGCTTATGGTGGCGATGTTAAAGCGCTATTCGCTGATTTCTTAGGAACCCAGCCTTCGCCGGTGGGCGGTGTAGTTGATTATATGTCGCTGGACTCGCTGTATCAGTTAGCCTCGCAGCAATGGGACGGCTATAAAATCAGCGTCATAGAAATACATAACTATGCCGACCCTGCAATGCGAGTGACTTTTGAAGGCGAGCTTATGAACGGCTTTCTAACTCAGCAACATGTTACTTTTGATGCTATCAATGGTGGCGTTACTTTTATCACCGACTTTACCGATAAAGGTGCGGGCGGTTATATGTATAGCGTCTTACCCAGTCTTCACTTTGCCAGTTTTGGCGGCTTATGGCTTAAGCTTGTCTACTGGTTTTTAACGCTGATGCTTCTTTTGGTTATGGTCACGGGGATCACCATCAAATCACTGCGCTTAAGGAACCAACCTTTTGCTGTTGCAGACAGGATTGCTATTTCGTTAAGCCAAACTGTCATACTGGCAGCATCGATTGCAATACTCTTTGGCACAGTGATTACGGAAATCATCAATCCCGGAAATTATGCAACCTTGGTCATACTGACATTGATTGCCCTTGGCTACACCATACTATCCTATACAATCAGCAGTAGAACATTGTTTTCTGAGCGTCCATGGCTCAATAGCATTGCGCTGGCAGGTTACTTACTTCTGCTGACCAGTATTACCGCTTTGATACAAACAAAGCTACTGGTTATGTTGCTGTGTCTAACGCTCGGCGGTCTATGGTTGTTAACGCAAAAGATCGGAACAATGGTGGCACGCTCGGGTAAGCAGACAGCTATAGAATAACTAAACAGAACACATCACAACTTCACAGGCGCTCAGCACAGCGCCTGCTATTTTTAAGCTAAATGCTTAGCATGAAACCTTAAGTGCTGCTCAATAAAACTGGCGATAAAGTAATAGCTATGGTCATAACCATCATGTCTTTCCAAAGTTAACGGAAAAGGAATTCTCGCAGCTAAATCTTCAAGAGTTTGAGGTTTCAACTGTTCCTCAAGAAACTGATCGTCAGCACCCTGTGATATCAGCATCGGTATGGCTTCTTCACTCTGCTCTAACAAAAAACAGCTATCGTATTCCAACCATTTCGATCTATCACTGCCTAGATAGGCTGTGAAGGCTTTTTCTCCCCAGGGACAGTTCACCGGATTGGCAATAGGACTAAAGGCAGAGGTGGACACAAACATGCCAGGGTTGCGCAGGGCAATCATTAAGGCACCATGGCCGCCCATCGAATGTCCGGAAATGGCTTTTTTGGCAGTAACCTTAAAGTTCTGTTCAATAATTTCAGGCAGTTCTTTTACGATGTAATCATACATCTGATAATGTTTTTTCCACGGCTCTTGCGTGGCATTAACATAAAAGCCCGCGCCTTTGCCGAGATCATACCCTTCATGATCCGCTACATCATCGCCGCGCGGACTGGTGTCTGGTGCAACAATGATAATACCTAACTCGGCTGCGACGCGATGTGCACCAGCTTTCTGCATAAAGTTTTCATCGGTGCAGGTCAGCCCCGACAACCAGTACAATACCGGAAGCTTTTTGCCTTCCTCTGCCTGAGGTGGCAGATACACCGCAAAGCGCATATCGCAGTTAAGCATTTTTGAAGAATGACTGTACTGTTTATGCCAACCAGCAAAACTTTTATTGGCTGAAATTTCCTTGATACTCATATCAACCTCTTAGTAATGAATCACGCTACGAATACTTTTGCCTTCATGCATCAGGTCAAAAGCTTCGTTTATATCTTCAAGCGGCATGGTATGGGTAATAAAGTCATCCAGCTTAAATTCGCCAGCCAGATAACGCTCCACATAATCCGGTAATTCGGAACGCCCTTTAACGCCACCAAAAGCAGTACCTTTCCATACGCGCCCGGTCACTAACTGAAATGGTCTGGTGCTAATTTCCTGGCCCGCACCAGCCACACCAATAATCACCGACTCGCCCCAACCTTTATGGCAGCATTCCAGCGCTGAACGCATCACATTAACATTACCGATACACTCAAAGGAATAGTCCACACCGCCATCGGTCATCTCGACAATCACTTCCTGAATCGGCTTGTCGTAATCTTTTGGATTAACGCAATCAGTAGCGCCGAGCTTCTTAGCCAGTTCAAATTTTGATTCATTAATGTCTATCGCAATGATGTGGCTGGCTTTTGCCATTACCGAACCAATCACAGCTGATAAACCGATACCACCCAAACCGAAAATAGCGACAGTCGCGCCCTCTTCTACCTTGGCAGTATTCATCACCGCACCCATGCCGGTTGTCACGCCACAACCAAGCAAACAGACTTCTTCAAGCGGCGCTTTCGGGTTGACTTTGGCCAAGGAGATTTCAGGAAGAACCGTGTACTCAGAAAAAGTCGAGGTGCCCATGTAATGATAAATCGGCTTGCCATTAATGGAGAAACGCGTGGTGCCATCCGGCATCAAACCCTTACCCTGAGTTTCACGAATTTTTTGGCAGAGGTTGGTTTTGCCGGACAGACAAAACTTACACTCGCCGCACTCAGGGGTGTACAAAGGAATCACATGATCGCCGGGCTTAACACTAGTCACGCCCTCACCCACCGACTCAACGATACCACCACCTTCATGCCCTAAAATACTCGGAAAAACACCTTCAGGATCATCACCAGACAAAGTGAAAGCATCGGTATGACACACTCCAGTAGCCACAATCTTAACCCGCACCTCACCTTTCTGCGGCGGCTGCACTTCTACTTCCTCAATAGAAAGAGGCTTACCAGCTTCCCAAGCCACAGCAGCTTTACATTTAATCACTTCATTCGACATCGCTTATTCCTTACCTGCTTAAAATCAATCACTAAACCTTACAATAGTAGCCAATAATTGCAATCGAAGCTTTGAGTTAGCGTGATAAACAGCAACTATTGACATATAAACACACCATAACATTCTAGGGTGAAAAGTAAGTCATAGGCAGGCTTTACAGTGGAGAGAGAATAGATTTATGCTAAAATTATATTGATGCAGAGTAAAATTTCAGGTTATTCAAAAATGAACGGAGTTTGTGGGTGTCCAATACTTTATTCCTTATTTTTTTTTCAAGAAGACTTTTACTATTACCCGTTTAACTAGCTCAACCATAATACAAGTCATACCCAAATAAAATATATTATACACCTCATCGTAATTGACCTGATAAAACTCAGTGAGAATTATTGTCACTAGTGTATATACAATCAAACCTAAATATATACTGCTAGTTAAAATTGGTTTTAATTTCATAGACGGCTTCCTAGTACGATCATATAGGGCATTGGCTACAAAGTTGAGTGTTAATGGGGCCAAGGTCAGAGTACGTTTCAACAGCACACCCGAAATATCAAATCAGTTAATTTACTCTGACCCTATTAATTCAGTGGGTGTCATAAATTTTCTCCTAGTCTCCATTAATGCCTATGCAACGCTCTACAGTTTGCTGCAACTCAATCAACGTTCTGATAATTGGCAATGAAGTAGCAGATGTTTCTATTGTTTCTAATATTACTGCATCCTTATCAACTTTATGCTGGATTATGAACTCAGGAAGCCTGCCATCCAAAAAGTACGGTGGTTTTATATCAGTTTCAAAAGGCAGTACTATTTGTTCAAGGATCACATCTAGGCCTTCACAACTAGAGCTGTCAAGCTCAAATGTCTTTATGTCAATGAGACTGGATGCCTCTGTGAATGAAATTCGAGGTTCATTAATAAGTATCCTTTCGTATTGAGAAATTATTGACTTTTTATTGGAGTATAGAATTGCCAGTTTTTTATTCTTTAAATCTATTAGGTACATTTTAGTTTTAGCCCCTTGAGAGTCAGTGCGCTCTACAAAATATAGGTCAAAACTACTATTGATTTGCAAGTTTTGATGTTTCAAATACATCTGCTCATACGCTTTTGCTTGTAATACAATATCTCCCTTTGACATTTTTTCATATGTCTCACAACCAGACGTCAAGAAAATAAATATTAATAAGGTAATTTTTTTCATTCTTAATCCTTCAAGGATTTGTTTAATTCATAACGCCCATCACTATAAAGCTCTGAATAGTTTAACTTATTATCTACATGGCTTATAGACTCTGCTCCCAGGCGTCTTGCTATATTAATCTGAGGTAGTTAATGGGGTCAGAGTACACTTGAACGCCAACTCCGAAATATCAAATAAATTTATTTACTCTGACCCTGACGAATCCAAGCCATTAATATATCGATTTCCTGTGCTTTCTTAATGGCTTTCTAACTCACTCACAGCCAATTTTATTGCAGCTTCCAATGCTTCTTTTCTTGCCTGCTGTGTTCTATCACCAGAAATATCACTAAATGAGTTGTAAAAAACACTTTCACCCCTTCCCTCAAAGGTTCCTGTATCAGTTATAAGCTTAAGTGATATTACAACTTTAAAACTCCCAGTGTCACCTACGGTATAATTTAAGACATCCTCTAAAAGAACTTTCTTATAAGAGGTACAGACAGCCCTACTATCTACCTTTATTAAATTATCAGGTCTAAATGAGAAAGCAATATCACCCTTATACACCTCCCCTCCTCTCTTGTACCGTTTGTAGAAAACTGTAACCTTGTCTTGTTTAAAACTAATACAAGAAAATACCTCAATCGGTTCAGAGTTCTCTCCAATGACTAAAGTCTTAGGTGCAGAGAATATTGAACAAGATGCCAAACCCCATATAGAAATAATGATAGTTAATAGTTTAATCATTTATTTACTCTTATCAATAATAGGGTCAGAGTACATTTCTACGCCAACTCCGAAATGTCAAATCAATTAATTTACTCTGACCCTATTAATTTACCCTATTAATTACTTTCAGTAATTAATCTTTATTCATAACTTTGAGAAAGGCCTCTTTAATTGCTTCCCTCCTTGCCTTTTGAGTTGATTCAGAACTGAAATCTACCAAAGCATTAAAAACCGAGCTTTTGCCCTGAACTTCAAACCTGTTTCCGTTTACTCTCACTACAAAGTTTATAATAATCCTCTCAGTAACGTTATCTATAAAGGTTTGGTTATATGCTTCTATAATATAAATATCATGATAATCTATACACTTATCAATGTTTTCATCGGAAACGAGATCATTAGGGTTAAAGACAAACGCTAAGTCGCCCCTATACCTCTCTCCATTCTTCCTTAGCCTTTTATAGTAAACATCAACTGAATCCTCTTTAAAATTATAACAGTACTTTCCTCTAATTTTATCCTCTTCGTTTATGTTCAAATACCCTGGCGTCTTTAAATAACTGCAACCTCCTATAATAATAGCTCCTAGACTGACAGCAGTTAAAATCTTCATCCTATTTACCTTCATAGTTTTTAGAACAATAATAGCAAGAATAGGGTCAGAGTATATTTTTATTCTTACTTAGACTAATTATCACTACGCCTTCTACATTAGTTTTCTCTGACCCCATTAATTCGCAACGTCAATGGCAGTAGATTCGTCAGGGTCAGAGTACATTTCAATGCCAACTCAGAAATATCAAATAAATTAATATACTCTGACCCCATTCATTAATTACCATTAATTACCTGACCCCATTCATTAATTACCATTAATTACCTGACCCCATTCATTATGGCTGCCCTTTTTAAATTGAAACCAAAAAATAAGAAGAAGATAATCCTCGAGTTCGCTAACGCTCGTCGAGGCTACGCTAGCTAGATTTCTTTTAGTATCGATAATGGATCTAATACCTCTTTTAAATCAACGTCCAATCTTAAGCAGCTCTCCTGCTTAACCTCACATATAAATTCTCCGTCAGAAACGTAAGAGGTCACTTTTTCATTATCCGAAATATCAATTACTACTCTTATATTCTTAACCTTATTAAGTTTTCCTTTCTGTAGCGATGCTAACTTGAGCTCACCTTTTAGTTCTTCTATAAATGCAAAGTCGAAACTTTCAATCATAAATGTAGGGTTAGACTTGATATCGTTTATTGAATAATCATTCATTGGCTCAAACACCCAAGAGTTGACATATATTTTTATATCTTCTTCAGCTCTTACATTTTTGCATGATACCAAAAACGCAAAAATCAATATCATTAGGTATTTAATCATTCTATCTCCTTTATCATTCATTCCAAAATAACGGCTTATTTTCTATTGGGATACCACCGTGTAAACTTTGCAAGTTCTGAATTAATGTACTCTGACCCCATTAATTTCCTTCTTTGGCAGGCATAGAAATTTCTAATACCTTATCACCAAGGTTAATCTTGTGATGCATCATTTTCCCACTTCCAAAATCCTTTTTGCTGTATGTACAGCTTGTAACTAACAATATTGCTGCTAATAGTGCTACAGTTTTCATGATTGCTCCCAAGATGTATATTGGAGTTTCTGATCTACTAAATACGGTTCATTTTCTTTAGAGATCTAAGCAGTAGAGTTATTTATTTCATTAATTTTAGCATTAAGTAGTTCTAGCAACTCTTTTTTCTCTTCGTCTGTAGGAGTGAATGGTGAGCTTAAATCCATAACAACATTGACCTTATCATCTTCAGAAAGCTTTGCTAAACCAGTTTCATAATAATCAAACTGTCTTATTATTTGAGATTTTACATCTGCTCTATTAGAAAACCTCCTCCAATCTTTCCAGGTGCGAATCTCATCATACTTACCTTGCTCCTCAAGGATTCCTATCAAATCATCAACCGCCTGATTACAGAATCTTGCTGTATGCGGGCTGATCTGAACATACATATTTTCAGGTTTTTTGTTGAATTTCGCTTCAAGCAAGATCTTAATTAAAGCTAGCTGCTCAAAGTAATCTTTCTTTTTCATTGCAATCCTTTGAATACTCAGGAAACCCACAGAATTTTGGTTAAGGTTATCAGATATCACCCAATGACAATAACTGTTATTTTATATTCGACCTTCAAATCAGTATCGTTTTATCCGACATAAAAAAAACGGCAGCCATAATAAGCTGCCGTTTTATTTTATGTTAAGGATATGTCTTTATTTACGCCTGAGCTACCCACCCCAGTTCATGGGCTTTGGCGGCGGCCATTTTGGGCACATCATTTTCAATAAAGTGATGATGGAGAAGCTGTACGCCTAGAACATGGTTAAGGAGGGCATCCATTTGTACTTTTTCTTCACGCTTTACCGTTGGGTCATCATGTTTCCTGAGCATGTCTTGCAAGGCGCCATAATCTATCAAGCCTGCTTCAGCGACTTTTTCTTCGCTGGCGAACTCTTCCATCAATTCCATCAGGGCATTCCATTTTTTCTTGTCAGTGTGCGCTGGCGGTGCCATGAAGGCGAATTTTTGACGTTTGTATAGCGTTTCAGGCAGCAACCCTTTCATCGCTTCTTTCAATACGTATTTTTCTACCGGGCCTTTGATACGCATCTGTGGCGGAATATTGACGGCGTAGGCAGCAAGATGATGATCAAGGAATGGCGGGCGCGCTTCCATGGAGTTGGCCATATCCACACGATCACCGCCCCAGGTTAGAATCTGGCCTTCTAGCATGGTTTTAATCCAGACGTATTGCGCTTTATCCAGCGGGTGACGTCCTTCTAGTTCCGTTTCATCGAAATGCTCAGCCATCGCTGTGCCGGGATCATAATCGCTGATATTATCCTGATGATCTTTGTGCATTAACTGACGAGCAAAACCGTCACACCCCATCCAGCTTTGGATACAGGTAGGTGTGAAACCTACTTTGGAGTCTATCGCATCCGACTGGAATTCTTCGCGCGGTAACATGGCGCCCTGGAATAACTTATTAGATTCAGCTAGAGTCGATTGCCATTCTGAGCGCAGATTATCAGGCAAATCATCTAAGCCGTATAGGAACATGTCCTTTCGGAATGCTGGATAACCAGCAAAGAGTTCATCACTGCCCTCACCCGTCAATACTACTTTATAACCTTGTTCACGAACCTTCTGGCTCATCAATAGTTTGGCTACACCTAGCGTGTTATAAATGGTTCTTTCGGTGTGCCAGATAGTACGTTCGAAATGGTCGTAGAGATGCTCTGCAGACAGCGGCAAAATAATTTGTTCGGCTCCAGTCATCACCGCCATTTCGCGCGCGACAGGAGTTTCATCATAATCAACATCATCAAAACCAATGGTAAAAGCTTTAACGGGATCCTGACGAACTGAAGCGGACAATCCGAGAATTGAGCATGAATCTATGCCACCTGATAAATAGGCGCCAACAGGAACGTCTGCATTCAAACGATGCTGAACAGCTTCCAGTAGGTGTTCGCGCACGCCATCAATGTATTCCTGCTCTTCTTTAACATTCAAATGCTCTTCTGCTTGTGGGAAATTGATATCCCAGTATTTATGCTGTGAAATATTGAGCTTGCCATCTTGCCGCTGGATTTTAATCCAATGACCAGGTGGAACTTGATTAACACCTTTGAAAGCCGTTGAACCAGGAATCATCACTTGAATCAATTGGTGATACAAACCTTCAGAGTCAATTTCACGTTTCACTTCGGGATGAGCAAACAAGACTTTTAATTCTGAGCCAAATACAATGCCATGCTCAGTTTCAGTCCAGTACAGTGGTTTGATACCAAAACGATCACGCACCAGGTACATGGTTTCTTCTTCACGATCATAAATAGAAAATGCGAACTCGCCGCGAAGATTCTCAACGGTCTTTTCGATGCCATAATGCGGGTACATTTGTAACACAAGTTCGGAATCACTTTTTGTATGATAACGCGCACCTTGCGCAGTCATGTCAGCGCGAATGCGTTGGAAATCATAAAACTCACCATTGTGAACCATCATGTAACGCTCATCATCACTGACTAATGGCTGTCGGCCGCGCTCTTCATCCAGATCGATAATGGTTAGTCGTGCATGACTTAAGCCCACCCCAACGCCAACCGGATTATAGTAACCAAAATTATCTGGTCCACGATGATATTGAATGGCCGCCATGTTGACGAGTGTTTGTGCATCAATAGTTCGATCTTTGTCTCGATGAATGACACCGGCAATACCGCACATATAAAAATTCTCCTTGGAATCTTATCTATAATTTAGTTCTAAACGATAACGTATGTAGTAATCAATACCTCTACCTGTGAGACGATGTTAATTAGATCACATCCATCACCATTTCAGTCCTTTCCACCATGCAAGTTAGCAATGCCATACGTAAAAAGACTGCACCTCGCGCTTGTGAGAAGTACCAATTGTGAGGTGTGCCATCCAAATCAGTTGCTAACTCATCGCCACGAGCCAATGGGTGCAAAATAATGGCATCTTCTTTTAGAGGTGACTTGGCGTTTAATACAAACTTATCGCCATGCGATTCAAAACCATTGTCCACCCAGGCGATGGCATTAATGTAAACCACATCCAGCTCAGGTAGCTCTTTGTTGAGACGATTGGTTAAACGCAAATTTAAACCAGCCTGCTCTAACTGTTCTCTTTGTCCTTCAGTGAAAATGTCGTCATCCTTCTGATCATGGATAATGACAATTTCTTCAAAGATTTCTGGGAAATGAGCAAATATTTTCAGCAAGCTACGAACCGTACGCATGTAGCTCGGCAGTCCCACAACACCGACACGAATTTTCTTAGGGTTGTCCAATAACAACTCTGGACGCCACTTGAAAATAGTGTAGAGATCTGACATTGCCTGCGTTGGGTGTTCGTCAGTTCCATTACCAGCATTGATAATTGGAATACGCAATGTTGACGTCATTTCTTTTACTGAATCTTCGTTCGATTCACGCAATACCACGCAGTCGCCATAGTTATTAAACATCTCGCCGATATCAGAAAGCGACTCACCTTTGGCAATTCCGGTAGTTGAGCGGTCGGTAATCGACATAATGTCACCACCCAAACGATGCCATGCACTTTCGAATGATAGGCGAGTGCGTGTGCTCGGTTCATAAAAAGCACTGATTAATATCTTGCCCTGCAATGGGTTATTGTATCGCTTAGGATTACTTTCATACTTACTGGCCAAACGGAATAACTGCAAAATCGTTTGGCGGTCAAATTGATCACAAGTAATAATATGCTGATTCGCTAATTTCTTTAGCGCATCACCATCTTCCTGGATCGTTTTCAGTAATGCTTTTGGATGAGCATCACCACATACATCAGGTTTCACTCTGGAAAACACCAGGTCTTCATCTTTCATTTGGTCTACCATAATTGGTCCTTTAACCAGTCTCTAACGAGTAACACTATGAGGATGATTGGCGATAAGCAGGTCACTGCCATCGCCGCGAGAATTAAGAATTGAAGAGCATCAAAAGATATCAGCATATTACTTCTCCATATTCGCTAATCGATTCCAGTCGAAACGTTCGTCAGCAAGCAATAATCCCAGCATACAAATAATGAACGAAACGCAGCAGCTAATGAGCGCGCCAACGTAGAACCCAATGCTGAAATAACCGATCAGTCCACAAGTTGTACCTAACGCCATCGCAGCGCCGGCATATTTCCCGGATAGTCGCTGTTGATACAAACCTAAAACAATGGGCCAGATAGCACTTGCCACGAAAGCACCAGCCAGGTTCAAGACCTCGCCCAAGGTGCCCACTCGAGGCAAACATATAATCCAGGTGGCAAAGCCTAAAAATAAAATTGAATTACGACTAATTTTCTCAAGCTTTTTATTGTCGGCCTGCTTATTGATAAACCCTTTGTAAATATCCTTGGTAATCAAATCGCTGGTCGCTGCTAACAATGAATCAAGACTAGATGCCAGCGCCGAAAAGACCACAACGAATACAAAAATCGCACCAATAGAACCTAACAGCTTGGCTGCGACCATTGGCCCAACCATATCCGCTTCTGCCGGATAGATTCCTAATGCCGGTGCCGCCAATGCAATAAATCCGGTCACGATTGGAATCGGCAACCACAATAAGCCCGCCATTAAATAGGCACGCTTACCAATACCTTCTCGGAAGGCAAGTGCTCGAGACCACCAAACGTTTGAATGGAATATTTCGCCAATACCAAAAAAGATATTATTGAACAAAAACATAATCGCTGCCGGGAATAATAAATTCAGCAACTGCGGATGCTCTTTTTTAGCCGACTCATAAACTGTTTCCAGTCCAACAGTCTGGTAGCAGACATAGCCAATAATTAAAACGCCAGTGATAATGATCAGTGTCTGCACATAGTCAGTTGCGATAACCGCTCTGAGTCCACCGAGCAAGGTATAGCCAACGCAGATAATTAAGATCGCAGTCATGCCCAGCTCATAACTCAATCCACTCAAGGTGGACAGCAAGACACCACCAGCCATGCCAAGGCTCACTAACCAACCTAGCGCATAGCAAAAGGACACCACTAAGAAAATGATCCAGGCAGGTTTGCCATAGCGCACACGAATAAAGTCTCCGCAGGTATAACCTTGAGGCATCAACTCTTTAATGCGTTTTGCCATTGGCGCAAACAAAATCAAGCCGAGCGCCGCCATTGAGTAACCGACCATGCCCCAGATACCAAACTGGTAAGTCAGCTGCGGTGCAACTAAGGTCGTGTTACTGGTGATCCAGGTAGCCATTGCGGTTGCCGAAGCAAATGCAAAGCCCACATTACGTCCGGCCAGCATGAAGTCATCAAGATCCTTATTTTTACGGCCTAACCACCAGCCGAAGAAGATCCAGATCACGCCAAAAGCCACCAAAAGGCTTGCCGCCATCGTTATAGAAATAGGATTAAAGTCCATGATTTAGCCTTCTGTTGAAGTCTCTTTTGATTGAAAGGCTCGAGAGATCATGTAACCAATAAGAATGACAAACATTAATGCGCCGACTCCAAACACTAGCCAGACTCGCAAGAGTGAATGGTGGGCAACGGTAACACTGGCTACATTACTTTTGACGTTCTGCTGTTCATCAAGCAGACGCAGAAAATAGGTTCCCTCGTCGTAACCCGTTAGGTGAACCTTATCTTGATAAGTCACATCCAACAGTTGCAACTCTGGAGAAAAATTCTCACTGGTTGATAACTGAAGATATAGGGGGGATTTTCTAGCAGAGTCAATTAAGACTTGCTCGGGATCAATTTGATTGGTATTCGAACGATTCCATTCAACACTAAAATAACCGGCGTTAGAACTTTGTTCCACTGGTTCTAATTTCAGCTCACAGCTAACTCCTTCACAAACTGAAGAGTTTTCCGCGCTAAACGCTGCGCTATTTAGTGAAAAAACGAAAAAAATGACCGCAATCAGTTGTAAGGCCATAAAATTTACATTGTCTTTGCAAAGACAAGTAACCTTAGCAAAGCTAAGTGCTTAGATCAAATCACCTGGTTACAGATTAAACACTTACAATAACCTATAAGAATTTGCTAAGGTGGAACAATAACTCAAAGAGAGGTACAACTTATCTATTCCGTTAATATCGAAAGAATCGAAAAAGATTTATATGAGTTAGCGAACTTTGGCTTTAATCCCAAAGATAAAGGTATCTATCGCCAAGGGTTAACTGATATCGATATGCAGGCTCGTCGCTGGGTCATGCAACAGTTCGAAGCCAATGGGCTGCAAACTCACATGGATGGTGTTGGCAATGTATGCGGTCGCCTGGGCGATCCTGATAAGCCTGCAATCATCATCGCCTCACACTTAGATTCAGTTCCTGCAGGCGGTATGTTCGATGGCACGCTTGGCGTTATTGCCGGACTGGAATGCATACGCGTTCTCCGCGAAAATAATATCGAACCCAATCATCCCATTGAAATTATTGGCACCAGCGAAGAAGAAGGTCGTTTTGGTGGCATGCTTGGTGCACAGGCATTAAGCGGTAATTTAAATTTTCAATGGCTGGAAACCGCCAAAGATCCCAAAGGTGAACTGTTAAAAGATGCGATGCAGAAATGTGGATTGGATATTCACAATGCACTGCATTGCCGTCGCGAGCCGGGCAGCATGAAAGCTTTTTTAGAACTGCATATTGAACAAGGCCCAGTGCTAGAAAAACGACAAAAATCTATCGGTGTCGTTGATGGGATTTCTGGTGTTTTTAAGTGGCTGGTGAAATTAAAAGGTAAAGCCGATCACGCTGGTACCGCACCAATGGATATGCGCAGTGATGCCTTTATGGGTGTCGCCGATTTTGCCCATGAAATTAGTCGTATTATTGATGAAGAAGGCACCGATAAAAGTCGTCTCACCATTGGGCGTGTTGATTTAAAACCAGGCTACGCCCACACCATTCCCGGTGAAGCTCACTTTACCTTGGTTGGTCGTGATATGAGCGAAGAAGTGATGCAGCAAATTGCCAACAGTTGTGGCAAAGTGCTGTCCTCGATTGCTCGCAAACATAAACTTCGTTTCGAGTACGAACAAATGAGCTGGATGGGCCCAAAATACTTTAGCCCAAAACTGGTTGAATTCATTGAGCAACAGGCAGAGGAGCTTGGTTATAATTACTTACGGATGCCGAGCGGTGCTGGTCATGATATTCAGTTCTTCACCGATCTGACTCCAACCGGCTTAATCTTCATACCCAGTGTTGGCGGCGTCAGCCACGCTCCAGATGAGTGGTCACACTGGCAAGATGTCGAACAGGGTTCGAATTTGCTTTTAGCAACTCTCTTGAATATAGCGAATGATAAAGTCTCACTAGAAGAATAATCACTGTATTTCTATATCCGAGGCAGCTTTGATGGCTGCCTGTATCTTTTGCTATCTCGCTTACAACCCCACTACTCTTGACTTCTTTTATAATCGTTTCTGTGACTCCCGTCATAATCTCCCTCTGGTCAGTCCATTATTTACACAAAATATTCACGCTACCGAGAGTAGCTTGCAACTAATAAGTGCAAAAACTGCATCCAAAAGCCTTAAATAACCGTAACAGTAATGTTACTCAAACAAATGGGACTAATATGTCTGAGGAACACAATATTGACCAGCAGCATCTTGCCTGGTTAAACGATATGTCGATGGGAAGCCGACAAGCGTTTCAACGCTTGTACGAAAACTCCTCGGGAAAGTTACTGGCCATAGCAACCAAGTTGCTCGGGCGAAAAGATTTGGCGGAAGAAGTTTTGCAAGAAGTCTATATTAAAGTTTGGCACAATCCAGAAGGGTATCACTCAGAACGCGGCAGTGTAATGACCTGGTTGATCAGTATTCTACGCAACCAATGCATTGATCAGCTACGCCACTCGCAAGTGAAGCAAAAGTATCAGCACAAGATGCCTGAGCCTGCGGATATTAGTCCGCAACTGGATCTGGACATGAGTGCTTCCAATGAAAAGCTTGATGAATGTATGCGTATGCTGAAAGGCGAACAAAGAAATACCATTCAGCTGGCTTTCCTTTATGGTTACACCCATCATGAAATTACCCACTACTTAAGTGCACCTCTCGGCTCCATTAAAAGCTGGATCAGACGCGGTCTTGAAGCGCTGAAAAGGTGCCTGAAGTCATGAGGTATCATAACGAAGAGCTCTCCAACGAACTGGCTAAGCACTATGTTATTGGCACTATGACGCCTCTGGCTCGTCGTCGTTTCAAAAAATTACTGATTAAACATAGCCACTTACAGCAAGCAGTATGGCATTGGGAGCAAATTTTAAATCCCATGGCTGAAGAACTTGCGCCTATAGATCCTGATCAGCAGGTATGGCAAAACATCACTGCAAGACTGGGGTGGGCTAGCAAATCCAAGGCTTCCTCATGGTGGACTGTCTCTGGCTGGTTAGCGACAGCTGCCAGTCTGTTAGTCGTCGCCTATCTGTGGACAGCACAACCGTCAATCACTCCACAGCAGCCAGCTTCTGCACAGGCCTTGGCCATTCTTCAGGTAGAAGCAAACCAACCGGCATGGGTTGTGCAACAAACTGACGATAGGTTGTCAGTGACGGTGAAAAACTTACCTGACATTCAGGCCGACCAGGATTTTGAATTGTGGATGCTGCCAGCCAATGGCCAGGCTCCTATTTCCTTAGGCTTATTACCTAAAGCGGGTAATAAAGAGCTGGCCATCTCGGCACAGCTTCCTGATCTCATTCAATCAGGCCTGGCGGTGAGTATTGAGCCTGAGAATGGTTCACCAACTGGCGCACCGACCGGTCCAGTGATTCTTACTGCGCAGTGGATTGAGATTAGTGGATAGAGATTAAAAACTAGCTATTTCAGCTGGACGTAAAAAAATATCATTTTTTTTGCATCCAGCTGCATCTTCCAAACGTATACGAGTTACACACACAAAAAAGGTAGGTAACTCGTTATGAAAAAACAACTTATAACCAGTGCTGTTTGCTTCACTTTAGCCAGCACTTTAATGTATCAAGCTGCGGAGGCATCCAGTCACCGCGAAGCTCCGAATATCACCCGTTATCCAACGGTTGATTCCACCGATTTTTATCTCTTTAACAGCTATGAAACTGATCGGGCTGGATATGTCACCATTTTGGCGAACTATATCCCGCTGCAAGATGCTTATGGCGGCCCCAATTATTTTGCTATGGATCCTGCTGCTGCCTATAACATCCACATTGATAGCGATGGTGATGCAGTTGAAGACCTCACTTATCAATTTAAATTCACCAATACGCTGGCAGCTAATGGTGAAGGCATCAAGCTGACTATCGGTCCCGACGGTAACCAGAGACAAGTTGCCATCCCTCTGAAAAATGCTGGCGGGATTGTCGCAGGCGATAGCTCAGCTTTAAACTTTATTGAAACCTATAACCTGACACAAATTGAAGGTCCTGTTCGCTCAGGTACTCGTACTGCATTAAGTAGCGACATGGGTAGCTCAACCTTCACCAAGCCTTGGGACTATATTGGTGAAAAAACCTTCTCATCCGCTGCTGACTATCAGAGTTATGCCGATCAATACGTTTACAACGTCACACTGCCTAACTGCTCCCAGCCGGGTCGTGTTTTTGTCGGTCAGCGTAAAGATCCTTTTGCGGTAAATCTTGGCGAGAGCTTTGACTTAGTGAACTATGTTCCAGTCGAAGGTGATAGCGAACCTGGCGCTGGTGACGGCGGCGGCTTCCCTGGTGGTATCACTCAGGATGTCGCGAATGATGATTTAAGAGACAAAAATGTCACAACTCTGGCATTAGAATTACCAGCCAGCTGTTTAGTCGGTGATGGTAATGGCGTGATTGGCGCATGGACTACCGCCAGCTTGCCACAAGCTCGCATCCAAAACCCAAATGCAAGCTTCGACAAGCCAGAAGTTAATGGTGGCGCTATGGTGCAAGTTTCACGCCTGAGTGCTCCACTGGTCAACGAAGTGGTGATTGGTCTGCCTGATAAAGATACCTTCTCTACGGCTCATCCTAACGCGGATATTCAGTTCGCAGACTATGTGACTCATCCGAGCTTCCCGGCGCTACTGGATCTATTATTCCGAGATGCAGTTAATGCGACGTTAGGAACTAACTTTGAAACCATCGCACCGACTAACTTTCCTCGAAATGATCTGATAGCTGCCTTCCTGACCGGTTTTGCAGGCGTCAATCAACAGGCAACGGTGACTCCATCTGAGATGCTACGTTTAAATACAGCCATCCCAGCAACACCGGCTGCTAATCAATCTCCATTAGGTGTTATCGGTGACGATCTGGCTGGTTTCCCCAATGGTCGCCGTCCAGGTGATGACGTAGTGGATATTGCTTTACGTGTTGTTATGGGTCGTTTGTGTCATGAGATCCCTGTTAGTGGCACGCCAACTAACCTAGGTCTATGCCAACCTGAAGATGCCAATGTTGGTACAGCACCATTTACCGATGGCGCGCCTTTATCAGCTTCGGACATTGATGAGCAATTCCCTTACCTACGTACGCCATTAGCTGGCTCACCAAACTAAGGAGGAACTGATGAATATTGCAAAATATATGCAGCCCATCCCCTTGCTGAGTGTGCTGTTACTAAGCGCACTCATATTGGGCGGCTGTGATAGCGATGGGCCATACAGAGACGACCCACCGGTAAATACAAAACCGGAAGCTATCGGACAAAGCATCATAACTGAAACGGATACGACAGTAGATGGGCAGCTCGAAGGCTCTGATGCTGATGGAGATAGCTTAACTTTCAGCGTATCGCAAGATGTTATGAATGGTGTTTTAAGTATCAATTCTGATGGTAGCTTCAGTTACACACCTGATAACGGCTATACCGGAACTGATCAGTTTAGCTTTGTGGTTAGCGATGGCAGTGCAACATCCGATCCAGCTATCGTTGATATCACTATCAATGTGAAACAGGAAATGTTCGGTTCTTACAGCCGAGCGTCTTATTCCAAAGCTGAAACTGATGAACCATCAGGTGTTAATGGCCGTGAGTTCATATTCGATGTCGATACTACCGACTACTACCAAGACTTGGTCATTGAAGGAGAACAATGATCGATGAAGAACTCTAGCTTTAAAACTTCTCTAAACACTTCTCTTAACACTTATCTAAACACGGTACTGTCAGGGCTTTTTGCCCTGCCAGTACTTTTTATTGCAAATACAGGCTATGCTGAAAGTAGCACCTGGGTTCCTGACAACGATCATGTACTGGTCCTCAGTTACCAACCCAAGCCTGACACCAAAACAAGTTCTACCAATGAATTTTACTCAACCAATAAATGGAAACAGCTAGAACCTGTACTGCAGAATTTATTGATTGAATCAAGCCTTCCTGGAAAGAGTTCTCTTGAACAGCAAGCTCAACGACTTGTGTCTGAGTGGACAAGTGCTGTTGAAAAAGACCCATACCTATTATCGTCAAGTGACCTTTCCCAATTAAAACTATTCAAGGCACAGCTATTACAAAAGAAGCATCGCTTTAAAGAAGCTCTGCAAGAATTAGAAACCATAGACAACAACGACCGACTGTTTGCTCAGGCACTTTTAATCGAGTCTCGTATCCATCATATTCAAGGGCAGTATGACAAAGCACGCCAGTCATGCAGTCAATTACTCAATCAGAACTTACCCTTGTTTGCTCAACTGTGCTTAATTGAAACAGAAGCATTAGCAGGGCAACCGGAAAAAACTTATAAGCTACTCAGTGAGTTTAAAACACAGTACGCTCATAGCTCAGCAGAAGTTCTTAACTGGTATCACCAAGTTGCAGGCTCAATTGCCAGAATATTAAACAAAACATCCGATGCCGAGCAGCACTTTTCTTTCAACTTAAATCAAGCACCCAATAGCCAATGGTTTCAATGGGCCGATATGGCACTGAGTAATGGCAAAGCCAATTTAGTGCTAACCAGAATGAAACAACTAAACAATCCAGATATTGAACTGAAAGACGGCCTGATCATAAGAATGGCCAGAGCTGAAAAGATGCTTGGTAGCAATAACGAATTCCAAGCTTTAGCTAAGCAGCGAATTGAATTAAGAGTTAAAAGAAATGATCAACTGCATGCTGCCGACATTGCCTATTATTATCTATATATTACCCCTCAACCTGAACAAGCTTTGTATTGGGCGGAAAGAAATTGGCAGACAGTAAAAGAGCCAGCAGATAGCGAACTATTAATGCTTGCTCAACAAATGGCTCAACCAATGAATCAACAGGAGGTCACTGATGAGAAACAGTAAACCTTGGGCATTTGTTGTGATCTTTATCGTAAGTGCGTTTATGCTATTGAATGCCCCTGCCAGCTTTGCTCATCAATTCAGTACAGCCCACGCCAAGCTTGAGCCCACAGGGCAAAATCAATATCAGGGACATCTGGCATTGTCGTTGCAGGATATTCAGCAAGCGCTGTCTATCGATCCCAATAATGATGGAAAACTATTGTGGCAAGAAGTGAAACAGAGCCTACCTGCCCTGCAACTGTATTTAAACGATCGCTTTACTATTTCGCAAAGCATATCCGATTCGACTATTAGCTGTCAGCTTAATTGGTTGAACTCACCACAGCTTTCAGAACTGTATGGCGAAACATTGTTACACATTCCATTAGCAGTAACCTGCCCACAGTCAGCGGACTCTGCTGGAGAATTGGTCGTACGGTACAACGCATTTTTCGAACACTTCAATGATCATAAGTTACTCTTGAGCTGGAATTTCAAAGATGGTGAAAGTGGAGATAATGGAGAGAACGGAGAAAATAACCAGAGCGCAGAAAGCTACTTCATTATTGATGATTCAAATCAAACAGCAACACTAGCTTTTGTTAAAAGCAGTCTATTAGATACCGTCAATTTTTATTTATACCAGGGCGTGATCCATATCTGGTTTGGCCTTGATCATGTTCTGTTCGTATTAGCGCTGATTCTACCTTTTGCCTGGTTACGGTTTCGGCAAGGGCGTTTTTCTGATACAAAAAAATTAGTGTTAAAAGATTTGTTAGTACTCATTACCAGCTTCACACTGGCTCACTCAATCACATTGACACTGACTGCGTTAAATATACTTTCAATTCCTTCTCAGTGGGCAGAAATTGGTATTGCTATCTCGGTGGCCTTCACCGCCATTAACATTATTACCCACTGGGTCAAACGACTCGGCATTATTACTTTCTTGTTCGGCTTACTGCATGGCATGGGTTTTGCCGGCGCTCTATCCGAACTTGGCCTTAGCGAGACTTATAAAATCTCAAGCATAGTAGCCTTTAATCTTGGTGTGGAAATTGGGCAGGTTGCCATTATCTTTTTGCTCTACCCTCTATTGACTCGACTGCGTAAAACCCAAACGTTGCAATACAGATTAGTGCCGACACTTGCAGTTTTAATTGCAATCATGGGAGCTTATTGGATAGTGGAACGTTTATAAATTTTTACACTTAACAAAAAAAGCAGTAGCCAATGACTACTGCTTTTTTATGACTAACGGTTTTGTCTTAGTCAAATCTTAAGCTCCGCTTACCAATACAGCGCCCAAGATTTGTAATAAGAATTAAGCAGCTTCTTCTGCTTTATTCTTGTGCTCTAAGACTTTTTCAGCGGGTTTCTCTGAAGTACCAATCTCGATAGTACGAGGCTTCATTGCTTCAGGTATTTCCTGCTTCAAGTTAATGGTTAATAAACCGTTATTCATATCAGCTGATACTACTTCAATATGATCAGCTAAGTTAAATTTACGTTCAAAGGCACGATAAGCAATGCCCTGGTGCAAGAACTTTCGTTCTTCATTCGTATTCTCTTTACGACCACGTATGGTTAGCACACCCTTTTCAACCTGGATGTATAATTCATGGCGATCAAATCCAGCAACCGCAATGGTTACGGCATATTTATTTTCATCGAGAACTTCGATGTCGTAAGGCGGGTATCCACCAGTAGACTGTTCGCCACGTAATGAGCTATCCAGCAAAGATGCTAAACGGTCGAAACCAACACTACTACGGTATAGTGGACTTAAATCTATTCTATTCATAATCATATCCTCCAATAGAAGCAATATATTGTTAATGTTTAAGAGCCCTAATCTCTCAGAGACTTAGCGCTCACGATCCTATTTGGGGATAGTTCGAAAATATTTCAAGTCACTTCTAAACAAAATATCAGACAAAAAAATAGCCACCCGGAGGTGGCTATCAATTAACTCACTGCTCTTCCTACTCACCGATATGCTCTTCTAAGAAATCTAGAATCTTCTCAAAAGATTCAATACGGTATTCAACCTTCTGGAAGCCATGACCATCTTCTCGATAGAAAGTATCGTACTCTTTACCGGCTTCTTTCAGTTTTTCTTCCAAGAATTGTGCATTGTCAAATGGCACTCGAACATCTTCCTCTCCGTGCACAATTAATAGCGCTGCTTTCAACTTATCAACATGGTAGGCAGGAGAGCGCTCACGAATTCTTTCTTTAGTATTCTCACCAATAATTTGTCTAATATAATTGTCTCTTACTTCTGAGTTGCCTCTAAAAGAATCAGCCTTAGTCCATTGAATCTCCATTTCGTAAATACCTGCCTCAGGGATTGAACATTTATACAGGTCAGGCTCTTTTACCACCGCATTCATGGCAGCATACCCCCCATAACTACCGCCATGTATACATATTCTGTCTTTATCTGCCAACCCTTTCTCAATTGCCCAAAGGGTTGCATCAGTCAGATCATCCTGCATTTTTGCGCCCCATTCTTTTGCACCGGCCATCATAAAATCATTACCATAACCACCTGAGCCACGATAATTAAGTTGCAACACTAAATAGCCTCTATTAGCTAGTAACTGAGCTCTCCAGTTAAATCCCCATTCATCTGTTACACCATAAGGGCCCCCATGAGGAAAAATAATCAGGGGAAGATTCTTAGGTTTAACACCGTTTGGAATGGTTAACTGACCATACATCTTCAAACCATCGCGAGCAGTCATAATAAACGGCTCTACTGACGCCATTTGTTCCGGCTTAATATGCGGCATAGCACTAGCGATATATTTTGCTTTGTTCGTTTCACGATCAAACAGGAAGAAGTCACCGAGATTCTTGTCACTATAAGCTTTAATCATAGCCAACTTATTGTCATCACTATAATTGGTCATGACAATATCTTGACCTTTAAAGCTGGCACGAAGTGACTTATGAAAAGCAACTTCTTCGGCTACAGAATCGTCACTTAGATAAAAATACTCTGGATAGCCGGGCTCATAAGTGACACCAATTACCTCTCCTTGAGCACCGTATAGACCTTCTTTAATATCTACATCGGGATGACGATGCAAAAATTTAATTTTTCGGGTCTTTAAATCCAGCTCAAATAAGCCGGTAACGCCATCATGATCAAGATCGTGATTAGACTCAAAATAAAATTTATCATTTGTTAAGTTAAATCCAATTCCATCTACATTAGGAACGTCATCTCGATTGACTGTTAATGATAATGCTGTCCAATTCCCTTGCAGGTCTTTAACATGTACTCTTGTAACATCGTCACTCAGGTCATTTACATCGCCTCTATCAAGTTCAATTGCAACTCTTGGCACTTCATTTAAATCTACATCTATGGAGCTAATAACAGCTTCAGAACCACCCACAGGCTTAGGGGAATCTGAGTTATAAAGTAAGTCACCTGTATATACATCCATACGGTGAAGCTTCATACCATATTCATCTGTCCAGTGTGATTTACCAACTAAAATACGCTTGTCATCATCTTTTAAAGGACTAATGAAATCTATCCGTGAACGCTGGTAGTCCCACAACTGGACTCGCTTGGTGCCATCGATATTTCCCGCTACTAGTTTAGGCTCTTTGGGAGCTCCATCCAAATATCCAGTAATATTAACGGCTACCATCATAACGCGCTCATTATTGACCCATTGGAAATCTATAACCTCTCTTTCATCACCGACTTCAAAAGAGGTTAGAATTTTATTGTCGGCAATATTCATGACAGCTAACTTAACTTCCGAACCATCTTCATAGGTAAAGGCAATATGCTCACCATCTGGTGATACTTTAGCGCTTTTGAATTGTGATTTTTTTGCAAAGTCTTCGATTGGAATAGTTTTTGATTGAGCAGCGCCGCATAGAAAAAGCGCAATAGCCAAAGTAAATACTAGTTTAAAAAGCTGTTTCATGACATTCCTCTGGTCATTGTTTGAATTATAAAAACTCACCTACAATAAAGAGAATGAGTGCATTTGTATAGCTTCCTTTTGTATCAGTTCCAGATAATTTTATGTCTTTACCTACAGACACAGAAACACCTGGGAAACTTTATTTTGAATCAATCTATCTAAGATTTTTCTTGTAAAAATCAATTCTCTTTTACGCTTTCGTCTCAGCGAGCTTTTGCAGAACTAAACCTACCGCAAAATTACCAAAGGTCGCTGTGATGTGCGTTGCAGATCCCATACCCACATCACAAGCCATGCGCAGCGCCCTTTCTGAGTCTGGCTTAGCCTGAGTGATGCCTCCATCCGGCAATGGATAAGCTAGTTGCTCTGTTGAGTAAACACAGGGAACCTGATATTTACGTTTCAGGTTACTTGAAAAACCATAGTCGTAACGCAGGATAGAGCGTGTTTTGGCCAGCAAGGGATCGTTATGAGTTCGCGTCAGATCAGCAATAGTAATTTGGGTTGGATCTACCTGTCCACCGGCACCACCGACGCAGACAATGCGGATCTTGTTGCGCTTGCAAAAGCGTATCAGTGCTGCCTTGCTGCGCGCGCTATCAATCGCATCAATGACATAATCAAACTCTGTTGAAATATAGTCTCGGACGTTCTCCGGCTTAAGCAAGTCTTCAATGATGGTAACCTGACAATCAGGATTAATCTGCGCAATACGTTCTTTCAGAACTTCCGCTTTACCCTGGCCGATGGTGTTTCCCAGCGCCACCAGCTGACGGTTAATATTCGATTCGCTGACTTCGTCCGGATCAATCATGGTGATCTTGCCAATCCCAGATCGGGCCAATGACTCAACCACCCACGAGCCAACACCGCCGACACCTATTACACAGACATGAGATTGCTGAAAGTTTTCCAATGCTTTTTGCCCGTAGAGTCGAGCAATTCCGCCAAATCGATTATTCACAAAAGAGGTTGGTATAAGAATGATGTGACGATTATAGCAACTGATGCGTCGATTAGTTAACACACTGATAGCCTTGAAGGTGGGCTTTCGGCAATAAAGTGCTTAAAATGGCCCGAACTAATACAGATCTAGGTTTAGAGGGTAAACTATGAAATTAAATAAATTATTCGTGGCAACCACCATTTTAGCTACCTCAAGCATCGCGTCGGCCGATGTCGTTGGTATTTATGCTGGTGCTCAAAAGTGGAACTATGATATCGACGGCTATGTTAGCTCCGGTTCTGGCAACGTTGATTTCAATGATGACTTGGGATATGACGATAGCGATGATAACAGTTACTTCGTGGCCTTAGAGCATCCAATCCCTGTTTTACCGAATATTAAAATCCAGCAGAACAATCTTGAGGGCAATGCCACAGGCACTGCATCAAAAGACATCACTTTTAATACTAGAACCTTCCCAGAAGGAATGGACATAGTCTCCGCTTATGATTTCAGTAATACTGACTATACTTTGTACTATGAAATATTAGATAACTGGGTAAACCTTGATCTGGGTATAACTGGTAAGGATTTTGATGGCTATGTATTGATGGAGTATCCACCGGGTATAGGCAGCATCCCCAATAATGGAAGAGTGAATTTCAAAGGCATAGTTCCAATGCTTTACGGTAAAGCTCAATTTGACTTACCATTAACTGGATTCAATGTTGGTACCACTATGAATATTGGCCAGACTACTGATGATAAAATCAACGACTACACCATGTACTTCGGTTATGAAGGTGAGACGGGATTTGGTTTTGAAGTAGGTTACCGTAACTTCACGGTTGAGTTTGATAGTTTCGATGACTTATCCAGCGATTTTACCTTTGATGGTTATTACGCCAGCTTGAACTTCCATTTCTAGTATCAGCCGCTGCATACTGAACAGTTGCGATAGTAAGGGCGATTCATCAATCGCCCTTACTTTTTATAGCTACAGTCCCCTGAGTTAATTTTTCTCGATACATCAAGGCCAGAACTAACAATACTGCCGGGATTCCTAAGAAGGTAGTGTAAATAAAGAAGAATTCGTATCCCCAGCGGTCTATATCTGCACCACTGAAACCACCGAGGAATTTACCTGGCAAAGTCATTAAAGAGGTATAAAGCGCATACTGGGTGGCGGTAAACTCTCTATTGACCAAAGTGGCGAAATAGGCCATCAAGACCCCTTGAGCAAAACCACCCGCCAAATTATCGATGCTGATCACTCCAATTAAAAGCTCATTACTTTTTGGTTGAGTGGCCATATAGGCGAATAGCAGATTAGTCAGCATCACCAGTAAGGAGCCAGTGAAGAGACATTTCAGAATATTGACTCGATTAACCGCAATACCACCAAGAAAAGCCCCTAAAATGGTCATAATAAGGCCATAAACTTTAGAGATTTTAGCTACTTCATCCTTGCTGAAGCCCATGTCATCATAAAAGACATTGGTCATGACTCCCATTACCAGATCACTGACGCGAAACGCCATGATGAATGCAATAATGACCAGTCCCCACCAACGGTAACGAATAATAAAATCAACAAAGGGCGAAATAATCGAGCGAATAATATGCTGAGAAATCGAGCTGGTCTGTATAAAGCCTCGCAATTTATCCTGAGTACTTGGCACTGCTTTCAGCAAGTGATTAGTCACCTTATGATCCAGTTCTGAAGTACCAATTTCTTTTTCGACATGAGGTGGCTCAGGGGAAAGTAGCCAGCCAATCAGACCGACACTCATCAAAAGCGCCATCACCATATAGCTAAATTCCCAACTACCGCCTACCTCTTCATTGGCCAGCATCAAAGCGCCGGCACCGGCGGCAATCATGGCTAATCGATAACCCATGATATACATGGCAGAAGCTGCACCCTGCTTCTTCTCATCGACACTTTCTACCCGAAAGGCATCTATCACAATATCCTGAGTCGCGGCTAGAAACGCGGTCGCCAATGCAAAACCGATAATTCGTGCAGTGTGAGTTCCGGCATCCGTGGTGGCTATGGCCAGCAAACACAATGTAATGCCAACCTGCGCCACAAATAGCCAGCTTCGGCGCTTACCAAACCATTTATGAAGCAGTGGGATTTTTAAGTTATCGACCAACGGTGACCACAACACCTTGATTGAATAAGCCAGGCCAATCCACGATGCGAAGCCAATATCGGTTCTGGAAATTCCCGCATCTTTTAACAACCAGGAAAAAGTCCCCATCACCAACAAGTAAGGCAAGCCGGCAGAAAAACCCAGCAACAGCATGCGGATCACTTCCGGATGGAAGTAAACAAAGCCCTTAGCATAAGATTGAAGTTTTATTGTGTTATTTTTCACTATAAGATGGTTTTTATTTGGTTAATGGTCTTGATAACAACATGATTTCTATACTTGGCGCTGGCGCTATAGGCCAGCTGCTAGCCCATAAACTAACTGATGCCTCGGTTGAATGCCAGCTTATTGTGAGCGATTCTGACAAATACGACTCGCCCGACTGGCAGTTTCGTGATCTCAACCAGAAAGTCAGCTCTAAGCAACTGCAAAGCTCTGCCCACAACACTAGTCAACAGGAATCATCACCGCTAGACCTGGTCTTTGTCTGCGTTAAGGCACCACAACTACAAGCCGCGCTGAATTCCATCAAGCATCGTTTAAATGACCAAAGCCAATTAGTGCTGTTTCAAAATGGCATGGGGCATGAACAAGTCGCCAGCCTCTATGTGACTAAGCAGAATATATTCTTTGCCAGCAATACCCACGGTGCCTATCGCGAGTCGAATCAAAGCCTAGTCTATGCAGGAGAGGGCAAGATTATTGTCGGAGCAGCAGAGCAGCAAGCAATCCCTGAGTGGTTCAAACAATTGCAGCAAATTGACAGCGGGCTCGCTTTTGAATGGAGCGCCGACATCCAGCCAATACTCTGGCGCAAACTATTAATCAATGCAGTCGTGAATCCATTAACAGCCATACATCGCTGTAAAAATGGTGCCCTGCTCAAAGAAGAGCATAAGTCTCAGCTTTTGGCTTTAATCAATGAAAGCCGCCAGTTTGCACAAGCCATGAGATTTCATTTTGCAGACGACCTAAAAACCATCATTCTCAATGTGATTGAACAAACCGCCGATAACTACTCATCTATGTATCAGGATGTGATGGCTGACCAAGTCACCGAAATTGACGCCATCAATGGCTATTTGCTGGATCAGATCCAGGCCAAAGCTTTTCATGCCCCTCACCACTGGGCTTTGTGGAGTCAGTTCCACATTCAGTATCCGCCATTGAAAAAACAGGCAGAAACCAAGGCCAAGAACTTTGATGAGGTGACTTATCACGTCACTCAAGAGCACGGTACCGAGCGTCCTTTTACTGGCCAATATAATATGCATCAGGAAAAAGGTGTTTATCGCTGCGTGTGTTGCAACTCTGTATTATTTGACGACAGTGGTAAGTTCGACTCAGGCTGCGGCTGGCCAAGCTTTGATCGTGCACAAAATAATAAAGCCATAGCCTATCTCGTTGACACCAGCCATAATATGCAGCGCGTGGAAATTCGTTGCGCCCAGTGTGGCTCCCATCTTGGGCATGTATTTAACGATGGTCCGACAGACACTGGACAGCGTTATTGCGTTAATTCAGTCAGCTTAGATTTTAAGCCGGCTAACCATTAGAAAGAGTACAGACTGACCATGAGCAAATTCATCAGATTAGGCATTGCATTAATCGCCTCCCAATTGATGCTAACCGCCTGCCAAACAGGTTCTAATCATCAGCAGCAAACGAACTTGCTGGTGGGCGATACCAGCTACCCAGAACTGATAAGAGCCTACCCATACTTTCAAACCGCTAAATCCACAGTAAAAGAAGCGCCAAAAGCTGTTGAGAAGCTTAAAGCTGTCTCCGAAGCAACGCAGCTTACCGTCTACTTTGGGGTCTGGTGTCATGACAGTATTCGCGAAGTCCCTCAACTGGTTAAGCTACTTGAAGAGGTCAACAATCCCAATATCAGTTATCAATTAATTTCACTGGATAAAACGAAACAAGAGCCACTGGGACGCGCCAGAGCCAATGATATCCTTTACACTCCTACGATTGTGGTGTCTCAAGCAGGCAAAGAACTGGGCCGTATTATTGAAAAGCCCGAACAGGATTTGGCGACTGATTTAGTCAATATCTTACATTAAAAGGGTTTATCGCAGGCGGCTATTAGTCTGCGCGTAAAGCCTCAAAACCAGAACGACTTCTTAACCAGGGTTGTATGGTAGGAAAGGACTCTGCCAGCTCAGCGATAAGTTGTTCCGCATCCTGTTGAGAACTCAATTGATCGAAAACAAGGGTGTAATAAATCTGGCCATTAACCCGTGTTCTAATAAGGTTTGTTTTTTTAGACAACGCTTTATCAAGAGAGTCAGCAAATGAACGCGCCTGACTTTGTGAGTGGTAGGCCGCTAATTGTAGAACCTTTCCGTACTTTCCACTCTGTGCATAAGTTGGCTTAGTCTCTACAGCAGGCTGCTCGGGAGGCTGCTGGCTAAGCGGTTCTACAGATGATTCTTCAAGCAATTCATCATTTAGGCCCTCTTCTCCTGCTTTGTTAGAAAGTTCGGCCACTGTTTCATCTGCGACTTCTGCCGATAATTCCTCGACAACAGAAACTTTTGCGCCCTGAACCACCACCGGCCCATCGCCACTTTTCTCAGGCTCATCCGACTCAAGCTGCTCAGCTTCCGGATTCTCTATCTCAAGAGTCTCTGTTTCAAGAGTCTCTGTTTCAAGAGTCTCTGTTTCAAGATCTAGGGTCGTCTTCCAGAAACGATAATAGCTTAGGCCCAGCGACTCTTTCTCTTCTGCACAGCGCCAAGACTTCTTGTCACCGGGAGCACAGTACCAATAATCATTGTCACTTTTAGAATGTTCGGAGCTGATATTTGAGGAGCTTGCACAAGAGGTAATTAGCAAGGTTAGACTTATAGCCAGTAGAGATTGTTTTTGAGAAGAGTTCAGTGCCATATTAAAGTCGCTTAAATCCTTGCTTCACTTATTACCTTAGAATATTTCTTAAGACTAACCCAACCTGGCGGTAACTATAAAGCACTAATGTTCAAATGATTTAACAACTGGCTTTTTATTTAAGTAAAGTTGTAAGCGCAACTGATAGTAATCAACCAGTTTATCGCACTTGCCACAATCATCATTTGAAGCTAACTCAATCACTTTCAGTTGAGTAGCAGCTGCTTTGTCAAATTGTTGGTTAGCGGCATAGGCAGCAGCCAAAGTATCAAGATAGCCATGATTGCCCGGGTATTTTGCAACAGCACTCTCCGCCAATATTAGCCCTTGTTCAGGATCAAATAGCTCAGAACCCTGGCTAACCACTTTTATCCAGGCCAGATTGTTCATCGCTTGATAACTGCCTTGCTCAACCGCCAATTGATACCAAAAGACAGCCTCATTATAGCTTTTACGATCATCAATGTAGCCAAAGTAAAAGGTATTACCCATCCAATACTGAGCGACCTTATCACCGCTTTCTGCGAACCTTTGCATGGTTTGCAGAGCTTGTTCTTTTTGCTTGATGCTGACACTTTGGTCTTTAGAGGTTAAATCAGAAATGGCTTGATGAAATACCGCCTTTTCGTAGCCCTGCTCTGCTGAGCGCGACATCCACTTGCTAGCTTCTTCGCTATCAATATCAACACCTAACCCACGAAACAACATCATCGCATAAAGATATTGTGACTGTTCATCCCCTGACTTAGCCGCTTTCTTACAATATTGTTCGGCGACCATATAACTTTTTGCATGGTAATGTTGCTCACAACGCAAAATATCTTCTTCGGCTGCACTACAGGCAACAAGAATCCCTGCCGACAGCAAAACCAGCAATAACTTAAGGTTTAACAACATTTTCATTGGATAAATATACAATACGCAAGAGTGACTCAATCAGGAGTTAGCCACAAATTCTGCGGCACAAAACAACAAATCGGACTGTATTATCGTTAAACTATGCGTAAAATGCACCCTAAACACACTAAATCATGAGGATTTTATGTCACGAAATATTACCGAACCACTTTCTCAGCAAGCTTTAGATACATTATTTTTCGAAGCACGCACCTACAACGCCTGGCAAGACAAAGAGGTTTCAGATGAGCTACTACATAAGCTTCATGACCTGGTTAAGATGGGACCAACTTCAGCTAACTGCTGCCCGATGCGGGTGATTTTCGTCAAAAGTAAAGAAGCCAAAGAAAAGCTAAAGCCTTGTTTGATGGAAGGTAATCAGGACAAAACTATGTTCGCACCTGTTTGCGCCATTATTGGCATGGATATGGAGTTTTACGAAAAGCTTCCGCAACTGTTCCCACATACGGATGCCAAAAGCTGGTTCGTTGGCAAAGAGAAATTCATTGAATCCACTGCTTTTCGTAACAGTTCGCTACAAGGCGGCTACTTTATTATGGCAGCGCGAGCACTTGGTCTGGACTGCGGCCCTATGTCAGGTTTCAACCAGAAAAAGGTCAACGAAACCTTCTTTGCCGATACCAACATCAAAGCCAACTTTCTCTGCAATATTGGCTATGGTTCGGAAGAAGACCTGTTTCCAAGAAGCCCTCGTTTGGACTTTGATGAAGCCAATAAAATTCTCTAATCGTTTAAATGTGAAAATAACAAGGAAACGCAATGGATAATAACAACGAATTTGTTCATGTTGATGAAGAGCAAACACCACAACCCAGCGATGGTCAGGCTCAAATGGTATCACCTGGCCGAGGATACCACTGGGTAGAGCGTTCTTTATCCGAAATATTTGTTCCCCATTTTGGCAAGTGGTTTCTGGCTGGACTAATCTACAGCATTGTAACGACTGTACTACCCATGCTGGGCGTAATCATAGCTATGTTGGTATTGATATTAAATCCACTCTTTTTAGCTGGTGGTTATCTCGGAGCAAACAAAGTCCAGCAAAAGTCTGGAGAAGTTACGCCGCAACAGTTTTTTGAGGGCTTTTCTCACCCGAAAAAATTTGCCTTGCTGGCCTACTGCGGTATTTTTGCTGCTATAGGAGGTGCTATTGTTTATGTCATTTTAAGTGCCATAGGAATTGAGCAGCTTCAGTCCATTGATTGGCAAATCATACAGGCCGGTAGCAGCCCTGAGGCAGTTCAGGTTGAAATGGAGGCCTTTGCCTCGGTCATTGGTCCCTATGTTTTATGGATAATCCTTAGCTTTATCGCTTTGTCGCTAGCTAACTGGTTTGCAGTTAACCTGATCATGTTCCAAGAACAAAATCCGTTATCGGCACTTTTGAACAGCTTTATTGGTGGTATCAAGAACCTGTTAGCGATGATTGTTCTGGTTCTGGTTTTGATAGGCCTTGGTATCGCAGTTGGACTAATAGCAATGCTCGTTGGAGCACTTGTTTCAGCAGTGTTGCCGCCAGTTGCTGCCGATCTATTATTAAGCACATTGCTCACCGCTGTGCTCATGCCAGTGATGGTAGGTATCGGTTATATGTCTTATCGCGAAGTCTATTTGGGTGATGTTAAGAAGTCCAAGAATACTTTGTAGTTCTAACGGTAGGGATGAGTGACGTTCGCTCTTAGCACATAAAAAAAGGCTTCCAACAGGAAGCCTTTTTTATTTTTATACAGAAACACTTACTTCAAGTGACGTTCAAACAAGAAATAAATCCGCTTATATTCATCCAGCCAGCTTGAAGGCTCAGTAAAGCCATGCGGCTCAATCGGATAAATCGCTGTTTCGAAATACTCTGTTTTTTCCAGTTCAATCAAACGCTGCACCAGACGTACCGTATCTTTAAAGAATACATTGTCGTCAACCATACCATGCGCAATCAATAATGGCTTGTTCAAACCTTCGGCAAACTCAATCGGCGAGCTGCGCTCATAAGCCACAGGATCAACCTTGGGTGTATTCAGAATATTTGATGTGTAGGGATGATTATAGTGCGCCCAATCGGTTACTGGACGTAACGAAGCACCTGCGGCAAACTCATCAGGCGCAGTAAATAACGCCATAAAGGTCAGGAAGCCACCATAAGAGCCGCCATAAATTCCAACCTTACTGCGGTCAACATTGGCATTGCTGGCCATCCAGTTTGCACCATCCTGCAAATCAATGACTTCCGGTGTGCCCATTTGACGATAAATCGCAGTTCGCCAGTCACGGCCATAATTAGCTGAACCGCGGTAATCGAGATCCAGAACTACATAACCTTGCTGGTTCAAGAAACTGTGGAACATAAACTCACGGAAGTAATTCGACCAACCCTGGTGGGCATTTTGTAAATAGCCCGCGCCATGGATAAAGATCACTGCTGGATACTGCTCTGCTCGCTCAACATCAAAACTGGCAGGTTTGTATAGACGGGCATGAATAGGCAAGTCCGCTTCGCGTGATGGAATTTCCACATACTCAGGCTGAGTCCAGGCCATGGACTTAAACTCATCCGATACCGTATCGGTCAGTTGTGTCACATCACCGCCTGTAGCAGCAGTAACATACAAATCTTTAGGTTTTAAGGCTTCGGAATGCTCAATGATCAACTGAGTACCGTCGGGTGACAATACATAATCATTTAGGCCACCCATATCGGTGACCGCCCGCGAATCACCACCCTTAACGGCAACTCGATAGACTTCAAAAATCCCGGGATGTTTTTTATTGGCGCGATAATAGAAGTACTTCTTGTCAGGCGACAGAGTAACTGAGTCCACTACATAGCGACCCTTTGTCAGCGCATCATCGCCACGATTGATCACTTTGGTATATAAGTGGCTAAAGCCTGTTGCTTCTGATGTGTAATAAATCGTTTTATTATCAATCCAGCCGAAATCATTAAAATTCCAGTCGTTAACCCATGCTTTATCACGTATGTGATGCTGGTTATCTAATTCTTTATCATCAAAGTCGATAGTCGCAATCCAGCGATCTTTATTGTCTGCTGAATAAAGCATCAATAGCGCATTGTTCCCATCTGGCGACCATTGAATGCCATTGCTTGGGATCCAGTCGAACAAAGAAACACTACGAATGCCTTTGTGAGCTTCGTACTCTTTATCCAACTTTCGTGCTGTGTCGCGTTTGATATCCGCCAAAGGATCATCTTCGATATAAGGCAGATCTTCATAACTTAATTCAGATTTTTCACGAGTGTTGAGATCCAACAAATAAAGCGTTTCATGGCGCGGTTCAGAAGTACCGACTAAAGTTCTAACCTCTTCATTCTTAACATAGCCATCTTCAGTCACAAAACGTGGCATATTGTCGGCCTTACCCTTTTCTTCAGACTTATCATAGGTACCGACGACCAGGTAGCGCCCATTGGGCGATAAGCTCAAGGTATGAATTTCCTTTTGCTTACCCAGATACCATGGTTCTGGCGCATCTCTTTCAGAACTTTCAGCGACTTGTTGCTGGCGTTTTTTGTTATGCTCGCGTTGCTCTTGTTGTTGACGGATATAATCAAAATAACGCGTTTGCTGCTCTTTCAGATAGCCTTTATCTTCTTCCTTGTCTGGGTCCTCTTCTAAGCGAATATCCGCAAGGAGACTGATCAGGCCATCATTTAAATTAATACTATAAAAACTGTTTTTTTCACGGAAAGCCACATTCTGGTTACCGATAAACATTGGCTGACCTTCATTAGCCAACGTTTTAGTCAACTGACGAACTTCACCCGACTCCAGATAACGAACGTATAAATCACCATTCAGGTTATAGGCTTTTAAGGTTTTATTCGGGTTTAAAACGCCATTATTACCGTCACGCTCAAGTAGCTCTTTATCGCTAAGTTTTTGCGCCTGTTTGGTGGCAAGATTTAGCTGATACCAGGCTTTCTCTTTATTACCGACAATTTTCTGTTGGTAGTAAATGCTCTCACCATTCGCGTGCCAGTAGACATTTTCTGGGGCATTACCAATCCAGTCCGGATCAGACATGACTTTATCTAAAGTCAGGGGTTCTGCCTGAATACTGGCAGAGAAGACAAGAGCACAGCTCAGCATTGACTTGATAAGCAATGGCTTGAGCAACCTATGGGTTATCTGTTGTTTTTTCATGGATGAGACTCTCTACTCTACAAAACAAGTGCAACTAGCTTACCGAGCAGAGCCAGCCAGTCAAGTGTTGCGATGTAACGGAAAGTTAACTGGTCATCCCAATGAGCGAACAAAGTTGAGTTAAATACTGGGCATGGGTAATATAAAGCCCACTTTCAAACCTTAAAACAGCTCGAAGAGTAGGACCAAATGATGAAGAAATCCTTAATAACTCTATCTTTAGCTGCTTTGTTTCTAACCGCTTGCGATGACAAGCAACAAGAATCAGCGCAGCCCTCTTCTGAAACAGCAGAAGTCGAAGCAAAACAGGCTCAACCACAACCTAGTGGCAAGCCTCAAAACAGCTTCTTAACCGCCTATGACAATATCGATTTGGCGCAATATAAAGAACGCGTGAAATTCATGTCTACCGATGACTTTCAGGGTCGAAGCCCAGCTACCGAAGGTGGCCGCAAAACCGTTGAATTCCTGACCAGCGAATTTAAAGAGCTGGGGTTAGAGCCAGGCAACGGTGACAGCTATCTGCAACAGGTCCCGCTAACCAGCATCGAAGCTGATGCAAACATGGAGCTACAACTGGGTGATAACACCTTGAAATTCCCTGAAGACTTCGTAGCTAACAGCAGCAAGCTGGTTGAAACCGTTACCCTTGATAAGTCGGATCTGGTATTCGTCGGATTTGGTATTGTCGCTCCAGAATATAACTGGAATGACTATGAAGGCCTTGATATGGAAGGCAAAACAGCGGTGATTCTGGTCAATGACCCAGGCTTCCACACTCAAGATCCGGAAGTATTCCAGGGCAAAGCTATGACCTATTACGGTCGTTGGACATACAAATATGAAGAAGCCGCTCGTCAAGGTGCTTCTAGCGCAATTATTATTCATGACACAGCCCCAGCATCTTACGGCTGGAACGTAGTATCAAATAGTTGGTCTGGCCCACAGTACCATCTTGCCGAAGCAGGCGACGACCCCAAGCTAGATGTAGAAATGTGGATCACTTACGACCAGGCACTAAACCTGTTCAGTCAGGCTGGACTGGATTTAGCCGCAATGCAAGAAGCAGCCCTAAAACCGGACTTTGAAGCCGTACCACTTGATGCAACTGCTTCAGTAACGGTCAGAAATACTATCGAAAAGTCAGAGTCACCTAACGTTATTGCGACCATACCGGGCAAAACGAAACCAGATGAACATGTGGTTTATATGGCGCACTGGGATCACCTGGGCATGAATCCGCATTTTGAAGGCGATCAAATATTCAATGGCGCGGTGGACAATGCCACCGGTACCGCTGGCATCATCAGCATTGCTCAAGCTTTCAAGGCGTTGCCAGAGCAACCAGAGCGCAGTGTGACTTTTATTGCCGTGACCGCTGAAGAGCAAGGCTTGTTAGGCTCAAAATATTACGCAGCCAACCCAACCGTACCAATGAACAAAATAGTCGGGGCTTTCAACATCGATAGCATGAACATCAGTGGTCGTGTTGAAGACTTAACAGTCGTTGGTTTTGGTAAATCAGAAATGGAGAAGTATGTTTCCAAAGCAGCCGAACGCCAAGGGCGCGAACTGGTCGCGGAAGCAAAACCGGAGCGTGGTGGTTATTACCGCTCTGATCATTTCAGCTTAGCTAAACTAGGCGTTCCAGCAATCTATGCTGGCGGTGGTACAGAATACCGCGAAGGTCAGGACTTGGCGCTCATCGAACAACGTAACAATAAGCGTGGCGAATGCTACCACCAGGTGTGTGATGAATATCAGGAAGACTGGGCTTGGGAAGCAGCTTTAGATGACGTCAAAGTCTTCTTTGAAGCAGGCTACCTTCTGAGCAACAGTGGTGATTACCCTAATTGGTATGAAGGTACTGAGTTTAAAGCCATTCGTGACGAAAGCATGAATAAGTAATTAAGCTGTTCAAACAACGAAAAGCCCAGACATCTTCTGGGCTTTTTTGATTGATTCATAATTTACTACTATCGAACAAAAAATAAGCTGGTATAGTAGGTTTAGAGAACAAAAAAATATAACTATAAGCGATCCACTTTTTAGTCGAAGGAATTGATGGTATTGGCTCAATGAGGAGGGGCTTTTGTTGCGTTTTATTTTCCTATTGTTATTCTCATGTTCGCTGAATGCTGCTCAGGAGTATTCAGTTGAACAACTGCCTGTGGAATTTGAGGGCGACTGGCAGGTATGTCAATACGCAACATCAAAAAATCAATACGACTGTAGTTCAATCAATGTCCCCGGCCCTATTGAGGAGGCATTCCCGGAGTTCAATGGTTTAGCATATTATCGAACCACCTTTACTGTTTCTGAGAAATTCCAATATCAATCTTTAGCTGTATATATTCGACAAATACGTGATGCTGATAAGCTCTATATTAATGGTCATCTGATTGGCCAAACGGGTCAGTTTGCACCTAACTTTGAAAAGGCAACTTTATATCAGCGTCTTTATCCTATCCCCTCTACTATCCTTAATTATGAACAACCCAATGAACTAGTGATTAAAGTCTATAATCATGCTCGCCCCGGTGGCATGGTGATGAGCGCGCCAGTTATTGATAGTGTAAAAAACACCTATCAAAATACGGCCACTCAAGAGTCTCTACTCATGATCTTTATTGGCATGATTCTCCTGATTTCTGCGGTGCAGATTTTTTATTACTTAGCTCAACCGGCACACCGGGAAAACTTATTATTTGCCATCCTTTGCGTGTTTGAATCCATTTATTTACTCACCTACTCGCAGGCAGCACTGGATTCAGGCATTAACCTAACCAGCATTTTCCGCATTAATATGCTGTTATTTGCTATTTTAACGGTTAACTTCTTTCTGTTCGTTTCCAGCTTTTTTAAACAAAGTATTCCATGGTCCATCAAAGCTGTTCTTTTATTCATTCTGTTATTAGGGATTATTAGTGTCACCATTCTACCCATAGACTGGATATATTATGTGCTTGATATGATTCAGCTAATTAGCGTATTTATTCTTATTCCGTATTACTTCTACATTTTTTACCAGTCCAACCGACAAAAACTACCTTATGCAAACCTAATGACTAAGGTCCTGGCATTGTATATTTTCACCGCCTTGGTTGACTTCGCCATTGACCAACAATGGGTTCCACTTTTTATTACCGGCATAGCGGGTTTATTGTCACCGATATTCTTGATTACTGTTTTTATTGCTATCACCTTTATTTTAATCCACAAACACTGGCTCTATTACCGACACGCAACTTATGATTATTTAACCAATTGCCTGAGACGTTCTTCCTTTGAGCAACGTTTAGCCGAAGAAATTCATCGCATCCATCGAACCGGAAACACTATTGTTGTGGCCTTAATAGATATTGATAATTTCAAAGAAGTTAACGACAACCATAATCATTTAATTGGTGATAAGGTTTTACAGGAGGTGGTTAATCGAACCCGCGCTTCATTACGGGACTTTGACTTATTGGGGCGATATGGTGGCGATGAATTTGTTGTGGCTGCTGAGGTTTCTGATAAAAAAGATGCCATCCAATTACTCAAAAGAATCCACAGTTCTATTGTAGAGAAACCTGTTAGGGACAAAAAAGGGGAGTCAATTCAAATCAACATCACCATTGGTGCTTTTGTCGCAGAGTCATCGGATATGATGACTGCCTCAAAAATGATTGAAGAAGCCGATGAGATTTTAGTCAAAGGTAAAGTTAAGCAGAAAGGTCATATTCATATTTAATTGGTTCCTTGAGTATGGATTTAACAATATGCAGACTTGTGAACTTTATATTCAAGTCACCTTCGCAGTTCTGACCATGCGTGCAAAAAGCTTTGGCAAGAATCTCTTGATATAAATCGCGTAGGTTTCTTTGCCACCGATATAGGCTTCTGCTTTTCCTTTACACCAGGCTTTCAATATCTTCTCAGCGCAGACTTCAGGGCTCATGCCTTTTTCCTGAGCATCATCCATTTTGTTCTGTTCAGAGCCATCGGCCAATAATGCTTTGTAGGTTAAGTTGGTTTTAATAAAGCCCGGATATATGGTCGTGAACTGTACGCCCTGGCCATGCAGTTCAGCACGCAAACTGTCCATATAGGCGGTAATCGCATGCTTGGATGCGGCATAGGCCGAACGCAACGGCGTGGTGAACTTCCCCACCAACGAACTAACCGTTATGACACCACCCTGCTGTCGCTCCAGTAAGTGTGGCAATACAGCTTGTGTCAGTTGCACCGTGCCAAAATAGTTCACCTCCATTAAACGACGATGGATCTCAAGTCCCGTATCCAGTACTTTCGAGCGCTGACTCAAGCCAGCATTATTGATCAAGATATCAATGGGGCCATATTCATTGATCACCTGCTCGACTAAAGATTCAAAGTGATCACTGTGTGCTAAATCAAGTTCAACGCAGTGATGCCGCTCTGAATTTCGGCAATTTGCTTTGATCCGCTCCAGCTCATCCAGTCGGCGCGCAGACAAAATTAAACGCGCCCCCTTTTTAGCGAGTACATAAGCAAGTCCTTCACCTATCCCTGAAGAGGCCCCAGTTACCCATACCGTTTTATGTTGGAATGCGGAATCATTATGGTTGCTCATAAGTGCCCCTATTGAAAGTTTATGCTTCTTTATAACCAAAAATTATAGCTCCGACCACTCCTGATTTTTAAGCACTCAATTTCACATCACATTTCTGACGTGGTATAACCTCTCGACTTACAGAATTCAACTCTACAATACAGTCAACATAGGATTTTCAATGTCTGATCAAGTCTATCAAGATGCGATTACTCGTGTCCGTCGAATCGGTGAAAGTGCGGGTGTTAATTATGAAGTCATCGAAGCACTCATGCACCCTATGCGAACGATGGTCGCATCCCTGCCCGTTCGTATGGATGATGGCTCAACTCAATATTTTACCGCCTATCGTTGCCGCTATAACAATGCGTTAGGGCCTACTAAAGGCGGTATTCGCTTCCATCCGGATGTTAACCTGCAAGAAGTTCAAGCACTGGCGCTGTGGATGACCATTAAATGTGCAGTGGTTGGCTTGCCTTATGGTGGCGGCAAAGGCGGCGTCACAGTCGACCCCAAAAAACTGTCACGCATGGAAGTAGAACGTCTATCACGCTCTTATGTGAGACAAATGGCCGATGTCATCAGCCCTGACCGCGATATACCAGCACCTGATGTTTATACCAATGAACGTATTATGGGCTGGATGATGGACGAATATGAATACATCACTCGTAAGAAAGCCCCTGGCGTAATTACCGGCAAGCCATTAAGCCTCGGTGGCAGCGTGGGACGAGATGATGCCACTGGACGCGGCGCCTATCTGTGTATTCTTGAGCTTGAGAAAAAACACAACTGGAAGCCGGAAGAGATTACTGTTGCAGTTCAAGGTTTCGGTAATGGTGGTTACCATGTAGCTCGCCTGTTACATGAGCGAGGCTATAAAATAGTTGCCATCAGTGATTCGCGTGGCGGAATTTACTCGAGCCATGGTTTTGATGTGCCCAGCATCTACAAAGAAAAACAGGCCACCAAGCAGGTAAAAGCCGTTTACTGCACGCACTCTGTCTGTGAGCAGGTCGAGCATACAGCCATCACTAATGAAGAGCTACTAGAGCTGGATGTGGACATTCTGATACCAGCAGCGCTGGATGGTGTTATCGGCGGTCATAATATCGACAACATCAAAGCGAAATACATCGTAGAAGTCGCCAATGGCCCAGTCTTGAGCGATGTTGACGACACGTTACACAGCAAAGGCATTCACGTTATTCCTGATGTTCTAGCCAATGCTGGCGGTGTCACCGTATCCTACTTTGAGTGGGTACAAAACCGTTCAGGTTACGCCTGGGATTTGCCAACCGTACATGAGAGACTGCAGAAAATTATGTCTGAGAGTTTCAATCGTATATGGGATCTGGCTCAATCAGAAGGTCGCAGCATGAGAAATGCCGCCTATACCCACGCCATGCGCAAAATAGGCGAAGCCATTGAAGCCCACGGTACTCAGGATTATTTCTCTATCCGCGACTAATAGCCGGAAGAAAACAAGCTCTACCGGAAGCTCCAGTCATTCATCATAAATGACTGGAGCACTATCTAATTCATACTATCTCACCACAATACCCCATCACGCTGACTTAACTTCCTTATTTACAGCAAGAACTACCCTGCTGAACTGGTGGACACTTCACCGTACCGTATGAACAAAACACACAACAGTCACCTTTTAATGGCTTTAGCAGTGCTTTGCATTGGGGGCATTCATAAAACCATTGACACATATTGGTTGGCATCACTTCTTGAGTTTTTCCACCACATTCAGGGCATGTAATTGTCGACTCCAAGTTTAAACTCACACAGAATCTCCTCAGTTAATCCAGACCACATACATTTACAGCTATAGAGCGTCACTCATTCAGTTAAACGGTAACTTCCAACTATAAACTATAACTTATAACAGTAACCTTCTCCGTGCATCTACCCATAAAAAAAGCCCCAGTACCAGACCGGGGCTTTGACTAACAACGCTAGCTTAAAATATCACATCATCATCCATATCTTCGTTCACCTTCGAGAGCAACCACTCACGGAAAGCAACAACCTTAGGACGATCATAAGAGTTCTCAGGACAGACCAGATCATAGGAATAGCCACTATCCACCACAATATCAAATGGTGCAATCAAGCGACCGGTTTCGATGTCCATCTGTGATAATACACTATGACCCATGGCGATACCCTGACCATGACGTGCTGCCTGTAGCACCATGCCTGAATGACTGAATACTGGCCCATGATCAAGGTTTACCCCAGTCACTTCGGCACTTTTCAGCCAGGTACGCCATTCTTCAGTGGTCGCATCATGCAGTAATGTCACATTTTTCAAATCTTCCGGAGATTTCAATTTCTTTTTCTGCGGGAAGTCTGGCGAACAAACCGGCGTCAAATGTTCTTCAAACAGGACGTCACAACAAAGGCCATCATACTCACCCTTGCCGTAATAAATGGCGATATCTATATCTTCACGCACAAAGTCCACTTCCACATCGGAGGCCTTAATACGAACTTCAATCTCAGGGTGAAGCTCGCCAAACTCGGCTAATCGAGGAATTAACCACAAAGTAGCAAAGGTTGGAATAACACAAACCGTCAAGGATCCGGTCGCACCTTGAGCTTTAACCTGCTCGGTAGCATTGACCAGCTTCTCGAAAATATCACGTATCTTCGGCCAATAGAGCTGCCCTTCATCAGTCAGAAGCAACTTCCGGTTTCTACGGATAAATAGCTGCACACCTAAGAAATCCTCTAAGGCTTTGATTTGGTGGCTAATGGCAGCTTGAGTCACAAATAATTCTTCGGCTGCTTTTGTGAAACTCAAATGTCGCGCAGCCGCTTCAAAAGCGCGCAAACTGTTGAGCGGTGGTAAACGTCTAGACATCGCCTCTCCTTGCATTAGTTTTTTTTATATATAACATAAAAATATATCGTTTGAACCTGGTCTTACAAGTGGTTAATATTTGACCTGTCTCAAGGAGCTACTCAAGAAATCCTTTATTTTTAAAGGACTCTGAAAAGTCAAATATGCATTTGATGCAGCTATTTTGACAAACCTTTGTAGCTCAAGGCAAACACTTTATAAAATTTTTATAATGCATTTTGTAAAATTTTATGAAGACGGTTTTTGACTTAGCATTGTTTAAGTCCACAGGGGAGGAACTCCTGTAAGTTGGTAACTTGGTTTTTGGTTTCATTGACTGACTCCTTTGTTTAGCGAGCGAGCATTAATATATATACCTACCCCCATTTGGTCCTTATGTTTCGCAGATTGCTAATAAATGGCTTGCACCTTGCAAGCCTTTTTTTTATCTTGCTTCTTTCCAAACATTCCAGCCAAACAGGCTAACCAAAAGTACCAAAACTCATGACTACCAAACAAACTCACACTACCAACTCTGTCATCATGGTACCGCCCACCGACTTTGCCTTTAACGAGCAAACCGGCGCTGACAACGAATTTCAAAATAAGCCACAGCAACCGAACGAACACCTTCGTGAAGATGCTCTATGCGAATTCAATGAGATGGTAAACCTGTTACGTGACGAGCATATTGAGGTTTTGTTACTCAACAAACATGCTCAAAGCCATCAAGAGTTGCCAGACCTGCCTGATGCGGTATTCCCCAATAACTGGTTCTCAACCTCAAATAGCGGCACATTGACACTCTACCCCATGAAGACACCCAATCGTCGAGCTGAAGTCCGCCCTGACGAGCTTACCCTTTTGCTTAATCGTAACGGTTATCAGGTTAACAAAACGGAACATGTCGACAAAAATCATCAACAAATCCTTGAAGGAACCGGCAGTATCATCTTCGACCACAGTAACCAGATCGCCTACGCCGCCATCTCAGATCGTTGCGATAAAGCGCTGTTCGAAGACTTCTGCCAACAACAAGGCTATACACCAACCAGCTTTAACAGCCAAAGTAGCAGCGGCAAACCTTTCTATCACACCAATGTGATGATGAGTGTTGGTGAGCATTTTGTAGTGATTTGCCTGGATTCAATAGTCAATGACCAGCAGAAACAACTGCTACTCGATAGCTTTGCAGAAACGAAAAAAGAAGTGATTGATATCAGCTTTGAACAAACCGAAAACAGCTTCTGCGGCAACATATTGCAGCTACATAACAGCAAAGGCGACAAAATCATTGTCATGTCTGACAGCGCTTATCGAGGCTTTACCAAACAGCAAAAAGCCACACTGGAAAAGCACGGCAAACTGCTGCCTTGCCCGATTCCAACCATTGAGCAAGTTGGCGGCGGTAGCACCCGCTGCATGTTGGCAGAAAATTTTATGCCGAAATAACAATGCATAGTTACCACCTCGAAGCGGTTAACATTCTGCAAATTGTATTTTTTGCATTAACCAGCTTTGGCGCTTTATTAGTTGCTAATCAGCGTCGATATCAAGGTCTTTTCTGGTTATTGATAAGCACCTCAGGTTTAATGGTTTTCAACCTTCTGGAAGAGACTGGAGTCATTGAATATCTGATTAGCCCGGTATTTTCACTAATCTGCGGACCTTTATTTTATTGGTTTGTCAGGCAGCTGGTGTATGCAAAGACAACACAACCTAAATATTATCTGCTTCACCTGATACCTGCTGTTCTAGCAATCCCTTTTACCCACTTACCCCAACTGGTTTTATTATTTGGCACCCTCAGTCAGCTACTCTACTTCAGTTTGAGTGTCCTGCTTGTCCGTCAATACCATAGAGCCAATCAGGCGCTGCGCTCAGATGCATACACGCTTCAACTTAAATGGCTCAGTAAGTTGCTGGTGGTTGTTATTGTACTCAGCGTTGTTGACCTAACCAGAGTAAACTTACAGCCCTATCTGCCCTTCCCTTTACTTAAAACCTGGTACTTTTACATGCAGCTGGCCTACTTCATTCTTTTTGGTTTGCTGATATTCAAAGCCATGCGACAGCCTGAAACTTTCCAGTCACTCTCTGAGTTTGAGGCTATCGATGCAACTATATCTAAGCCAACTGAAGAGAAGAGTCAGGCCATAACTCTATTCAACCAGATTCACAAATACATTCAGCAGCAACAATCTTATTTGCAGCCTCGCCTGTCATTAAAGGACTTACATAACGAGCTTGGCATTAACGAAAAAGAATTATCATGGTCTATAAATAATGGCAGCCAGCACAATTTTTGTGATTACATCAACCAGTTGCGTGTTCAACACTTCTTGTCGCTTGCCCAAAAAGACAACCGCGCAAGCATTCTGCAAATGGCAATGGATTCTGGTTTTAGCTCAAAATCTGCATTTAATGCTGTATTTAAAAAACATTGTGGTTTAACACCCAGCGAATACCTCAAGTCTTTATAAGTAGCAGCTTAATTAAGTCCAGAATCATCTTTCAGGACGAATTTAACACCAGTTTCTTAGAGACTCAGGGTTTTCACTACTGGAGAAAACCTCATGCATCGTATCAAGTTCATTATTAAGTCTATTGCCGTAGTGAGTATTATTTTACTCCTGACAGTACTGGCATCCATTCCTTATGCTCTTTTCAGCCCACAATCGCCAATTGTGAATGGTGTTACTGCCAATCGTATTCTGCTCAATAACGTTAATATCCTGTCCGCAGACTTTAAAAGTCTATTGCCAAATCACTCTGTTGTAATAGAAGACGGTATCATCACAAAACTTACCGAGAGTGTTCCAGCTGACGATGATTATGATCTCGTTATTGATGGTCATGGTCGCTACTTAATGCCGGGACTGACTGATGTTCATACCCATATTTATGACCGAAGCGATCTATTGCTGAATCTTGCCCATGGAGTTACTCAGGTTCGCGTCATGCATGGACTTAAACTGCAATTAGCCCTCAAAAAAGAAGTACAGTCAGGCAAGACTATTGGCCCAGACATGCTGGTTGCCAGCCCAGCAATAAACCAACGCAGCCAATATGCGGCTTCCGAGTTTCATACTTTTATAGAGTCAGAAGCCGAGGGACATCAACTGGTCAAAGCTTATAGCGAAGAAGGTTATGATTTAATCAAAATCTATGACGGTCTGAGTCGAGAGAACTTTACAGCTATTAGCCAGGCCTCTGAACAATTTAATATTCCTTTTGCGGGACACTCTCCATTCGCTGTTTCCCTTGAACAGCTGCTCGCTTCCAATATTCAAAGCATAGAACATATAGAAATGCTGTATCAGGCAGCTTTAAACTACTCCCGTGAGCAGAGTGACCTAGATGCTTTAATTCTTGCTTTAAAACAAAATCCAAAGCCTGTTACCACAACCTTGATTGTGTATGACGAGTTAGCACAAGCGGCAGAAATGAAGTCAGAATATATTGAAAGCAAGCCAATGGAGTATATTCCAGAGGTTATACAGAGCATCTTCTCTCCAGGGATTGAGCACATCATGCAGGATGAAAACCCAGAATCCTGGCGCTCAAAAGCAGATTATCTCGGCTTGATGGCTAGGCAACTGTACGCTGCCAATATCCCTATGCTTCTCGGCTCCGATGCAGGGGCCAACTATACTATTAATGGCATTGGCGCAATTAAGGAAATGCAGCTTTTGATGAGCTATGGCGTTCCAGCTGAGTCTATTCTCGTCAGTGCAACGGTGAACCCGGTCAAAGCTCTTGGGTTTAGCAACAGAGGACAAATAGCTGAAGGATTCAAAGCAAACCTCATTATCACCGACACAGATCCCAGGACTGATTTATCGACATTTTATGAGCTCAATGGACTTATTAAAGACGGTATCTATTATGACAAACAAGCGATTGTGCAGATGAAAGTAAAAGCCAAAGAGCATATGCCCAGTTATGAATTCCTGGGATGGTATTTAATTAATTGGTGGCAAAGCTAACTTTCACCACAAAAAAGCCCCTCACGAAGAGGGGCTTTTCTAAAACGTTTGAAACGGTTGACTATCCGCCAACTACTGCTCGCATCATAATCGCAGTTGCAATCGCGCCTACAGAACCAACTGCATAGCCTAAAATCGCCAGCAATACACCAACTGGTGCTAATGATGGATGGAAGGCTGCTGCAACAACAGGAGCTGATGCTGCACCACCAATATTCGCTTTACTGCCGACGGCGATAAAGAAATATGGCGCTTTAATTAGTTTAGCTACCACAAACAGAATAATGATGTGGATCATCATCCAGGCCAGACCGATGAAAAACACCTGGTAGTGCTCAAGGATCTTGGTCAGATCCATCTTCATACCAATACTGGCCACTAGAATATAGATAAAGACGGTACCAATCTTAGTCGAACCGACATGTTCAATCTTACGCAACTTAGTTTGTGATAACAAAATGGCAAATAACGTAGAAACAATAATGATCCAAAAGAAAGAGCTGCCTAATCCAATATTATCAAACACCTTATAGGCTGTACTTCCCTTCTCTACAGAGCCCAGAATCATACCTGGCCAGAAATAACCAGCCAAGTGTGCAATTCCGACTACTGCAAAGGCAAGACCAAGAATCATCTTATAATCTTCGAAACTGGCGATACGCTCGTTCTCGCGAGTATACTTTTCAACAGTTACTTTTAGCTCTTCGATACTCGAGTTATCAGCTTTCATCCACTTATCTATCGAGTCTGACTTTTTGATCATGAACAATAAAGCAACCATCCAGATTTCTGCGACCAGTACGTCCATGACAGCCATGGTGCCGAATAGAGTATCACTCACTTCATACAAAACCTGCATCGAAGCCTGGTTTGCACCACCGCCAATCCAGCTACCGGCAACGGTTGCTAAACCCGCCCAGATCTCTTCGCCTTTCGGCACCACCTGATCGGTAATACCGACCCACTCAGGAGCGATAAAGGCAAATAGTAACACTGCCAATGGACCACCAATAATGACGCCGACCGTACCGGCGAAGAACATCGCTACTGCTCGCCATCCGAGGCCTATAATCTTTTTAAAATCAATGCTTAAGGTAAGGAGGAATAAACTGGCAGGCAGTAAATAACGAGAAGCAATATAGTAAATATTATCTGCACTGGATTTTTCAAACAACCCTAATGTGTTTAGTGCCCCCGGGATGAAATAACATAACAATAGTGCCGGAATATGTTTATAGAACTTGTGCCAGAAACCTTGGCCACGACTGGAGGTGTAAAAAATTAACCCCAATACAGCCATGATAATGCCGAAGGTTGCAGCATCGTTATTGAAAAAGGCTACTCTCTCAGTAGTTTCTGTTACTGCCATTACAAAATCCCCAAACTCTAAATTGGTTAAAAATCAAACAATATTAATTAACGTAGCCAGCCAATTTGGCGCAGGAAATAATTCATTTCCCAGGCAGGGCCGACTAAAAGAAATAATAAGTCTTTAAAAAATGAAGGTTTTTTACCTTCGATATGGTGCCCGATGAACTGACCAATCCAGGCTATGATAAAGACAACCAAGGCAATTTGCCACAGGGCTATCGACACCACGCTTTCCAGCCAATAGGTAAACCACAGCATCAAGACCGACACCAGCAGCATGCCAGTAAAAATTTTCCAGCCGAAACTGATATAGAAGAGTTGCGCTACAGCGACGAAGATAACCGCCCAATTGACTAATGGGTGAAACTGCATTATTTCAGGCACTGGAATGACCCACAAGAATGCCAGAACCGTCCACATAATGGTCGGAACGCAAAGCCAGTGCAATAATTTATTAGTTGGGTTACGGTGACTTTCACTGTATTCCGCAATCCACTCTTGTCCGCTACGCATAGCCTACCCCAATCATTGACTTACGATTTAGTACGAATTTGCCCGATAATAGCACAGAAAATCAGCGATTGACGCAAGCATACCGCAAAATCTGATTCCCCAGACCTCTCACTCGTGCTATTAAATATAGGCAACTCATTGAGTTACGCCGGATAAGTCAATAATCAACAACATCTAAGGGGAACACATTATGGGAATGGTCAGTGAATTTAAAAAGTTTGCCATGAAAGGCAATGTAGTGGATATGGCAGTGGGCATCATCATCGGAGCAGCATTCGGCAAAATTGTCAGTTCATTTGTGAACGACATCCTGATGCCCCCACTAGGAATTTTACTGGGTGGCATGGACTTCAAGGAGCTTGCTTTCACCATCAAAGAAGCCACCGGCGATCAGACAGCAGTCACCCTCAACTATGGTAGCTTTATCCAAACGGCAATAGATTTCATTATTATTGCTTTTGCCATCTTCATGATGATCAAAGCTATGAACCGCCTATCACGAAAAGAAGAAGCAAAACCGGCAGCACCGCCTAAACCATCGCCTGAACAGGAGCTCCTAACTGAAATTCGTGATTTATTGAAAAAAGATCAAGGTTGATTTTAATGGTAGGGGCGGCGATCCTGCCCTTTGGGTACCAGTGTGGCCGCCCCTACCAAAACCAGCCCCATACCAAAACAGCCTCTACCGCATCCCCTGCAAGCCACCGGTATGAATCATCAATACCTTATCGCCCTCTTTAATCCTCTCTTCCTCTACAGCGTCTTTAACCGCAAGTAAGCACTTACCGTTATAAACTGTATCAAGTTGCACATCGTTATACCGGTGGAACTCATCAATCAATGACTCAAGCTGTGAATTTGATTTGGCAAAGCCACCGCAATGATGCTCAGTATCAATTCGCCAGTTGGTTTGTGGCTTCAGGCTGGGTTCTAACTGACTGTATAAATAGTCTGCCCCTGAAAAAGCAGCAACTCCAACAACCTGGCTTTCAGGACAAGCCTTGGTAACACCTACGAGTGTTGCACCTGAGCCAGTGCCCATAAAAATATGTTGATATTCACGCTCTAACTCCTGCCCAATTTCTTCAACCCCTTTAATCGCCAACTCACTAAAACCACCTTCACTGATCCAGTAACTGCTGGGAAATTGTTCGGAGAAATGATTCCATAGAAAACTATGTCGCAACTGCGCATAATCAACGCGGTTGGTGAAAATCAGCTCCATCCCCCATTGGCGACAATCTTCCAGAGTTGGAGTTAATCGTTGCCCTTCGTGAGCACGCACAAAAGCCGCTGTCTTAAAGCCCAGCTCTTTTCCAGCAAAAGCCAGCGCGTGCAAATGATTCGACCAATTACCACCCATCGACACTAATGTTTTGCAACCTTTAGCCTGAGCATCCATCAGCAAGTATTTCAGCTTTCGCCACTTATTGCCTGACACAACCGGATGAATCAGATCATCACGCTTAACTTCCAGTTCAACCTTATGTTGCTCTAGAAATGGCATCTGAACTTTTTGGCAAACAGAAAGATTGGTTCTTAACACATCAAGTTCCCTGTTGAATTTGATATCACTATAACATGGCTTTTTCTTGTAGGGTGGCCCTTGGCCCACCGAATGAAATATCGCAACCCCGTTAAACCAATATCGGCGGTCCAAGGCCCGCCCTACAAAATATGTTGAGCCACCCTCATCGAGAAAACCACTGCATTGCTACCGGAGCCTACATTCTGTACTAAAAAAAAGAGCGCCACTGTGGCGCTCCTATCTTCTTTCAACTGCATAGTTTTAACGGTTAACTTCTTCCCATAATCCTAGTTGGATATCTCTGGAGAGATGTGTAATCCAGCTATTGTAGTTTCGATGAATTTCACCATTTTTATAGTGCAGATTTTGGCTATCAACATAATTAATGCTGTAAGCTGAGGTAGTGAAGGTAATATTGATAATGGCTGTGTGTTGACGCAAATCAAGTCTCGCTTCAACCAGCCCGGGCTTAACTACCTTTGGCTTCCACCCTCTCTTAATTGCCGCACCAACAATAACTTTTTCAATTTGGTTTAACGTTAAATCGCCTTGTTCTGAAATGTTGTTTACAGGTTCATTATTAACATTGAGAACAGGTGCTGTCTTGCAAGCTACAAGTAAAAGTAATCCTGATATAAGTATTAAAATTCGTTTCATGTAACAGTCCTTAGTGTAATTATAGATAATAAGCTCGCGTAGCTTACAAAATTTTCACAATAGTGGAAAGCGTCAAATTAAAAAGTAAACGGCTGTGGTGAGACACTTTTACCTAAATTGATAATCACCAACCTATAATAATTTTTTAAACCCATAAAAAAACCGGCTCAATTGAGCCGGCTAAAGTTGTTACTTACTACAGGGTTGTACTTTATTACTTCATTAACTTTTTCAATTCTCTTTCAGCAACGCTGGCTGGCAATGGAATGTAACCATCTTTTACTACCACTTCCTGACCAACTTTAGAAAGTACCATCTTCATGAACTCTAATTCGATTGGCGAAAGAGGCTTGTTAGGGTGCTTGTTGACATAAACAACCAGCTGACGACCTAGTGGATATTTACCAGAAATCGCGTTTTCAGCATTAGCTTCGTAGAACTCACCGCCTTCTTTCTTGGCCAATGGTACAGCTTTAACACTTGATGTGCGGTAGCCGTAGCCTGAGTAACCGATAGCGTTCTTAGACAAGCCAACTGACTGAACTACTGAAGCAGAACCTGGTTGCTCGTTAACGCTGTTCTTGAAGTCGCCTTTACATAGCGCATGCTTTTTGAAGTAACCGTATGTTCCTGATACTGAGTTACGACCATAAATTTGCATATCGCCTAAGTCTGCCAAGCCTAGCGCTGACCAGTTAGAAATATCTTCACCGCCGCACTTGCGAGTTGAAGAGAAGATACCGTCAACTTGAGCAATGGTCATACCTTCGATTGGGTTATCTTTATGCACATAAACTGCTAAAGCATCAATTGCTACCGCGATAGCCGTTGGCTTGTAGCCATGTTTCTTTTCAAAAGCTTCAAGCTCTTTGTCCTTCATTAAACGACTCATAGGGCCGATATTTGACGTACCTTCAGTCAATGCAGGTGGCGCTGTAGAAGAGCCCGCTGCTTGAATCTGGATGTTAACGTTTGGGTATTGACGCTTGAACTCTTCAGCCCAAAGGGTCATCAGGTTAGCCAATGTATCTGAACCAACACTAGAAAGATTGCCAGAAACGCCGCTGGTTTTTTCATATACAGGAAGGTTTTCATCAACTTTAGCTTGTGTTACGCCAGCAGAGAATGCTGAAACCGCAGCCACTAAAGCAACTTTTTTAAATAAATTCATTTCATTTCTCCAACTTATCTTTGGTTGGTATCAATCGCTAAGAGTCTCTTGATACCGATTATGATTAACTAACGTGGTTATTATGCTGAGGCTTTATTAAAAGGATATGACTCAAATATGACGCTTTTATGACATCTATTTGCATGCTACATGACAAATATGAACCCTGAACGCAATCCTCTTAACAAACCTAGTTCGCCAGCAGTTGGTTAGTATCTTAAGTTAGAGATATGTCAGTTTGATGACAGCTGATGTACGTTAACGCAACTTATCCAACCTACCAATCCCGTAGGGGCGACTTGCGGTCGCCCACTCGTCTTGCGACCGGACGCATTGCCCCACCCCATCAATAAATCAAACCGACCCTCCCCAAAATCAATAATATGACTTCAATCAACGATCCAACACTCCGTTCGCTTTATTATGCAAGGTCAAACCAGTATCCGCTCCAGAAACAGGCATAATGCCTACCCATTGATATATTCAATAAATCAGTTAATTCACATCACATAAGGTGTTTCATGTTACAAACTAATCAATACTCCTACGACGAACTAATTGCCTGCGGCAACGGTGAATTGGTAGGACCTCAGGGCAACAAGCTGTCGCCTTTACCTTTACCTAATATGCTGATGATGGACCGTATCACGACAATCACCAATGAAGGTGGTGAGTTTGGCAAAGGCTTCATTGAAGCAGAACTGGATATCTCTCCGAAGTCCTGGTTTTTCGATTGTCACTTCAAAGGCGATCCCGTTATGCCAGGTTGCCTGGGAGTTGATGCCATGTGGCAATTAACTGGCTTCTTTTTGTCTTGGCTTGGCTGTCTTGGAAAAGGGCGTGCGCTAGGTTCTGGAGAAATTAAATTCTTTGGTCAAGTGCTACCCGCGGCCAAAAAAGTCATGTATCGTATTGACGTTAAACGTGTGATTCAGCGCAAGTTAAAAATGATTATTGCCGACGGCTCGGTTTCTGTAGATGGAAAGAAGATATACACTGCGGAAGACTTAAAAGTCGGGATTTTCGACAGCGTCGAATCATTCTAACCCAAATTCAGTATCGAACAGATCTTAAAAGATAATCGTAGAATATTATGAAAAGAGTCGTTATTACAGGCATGGGCATCGTTTCATGCTTAGGAAACAATGTTGAGGAAGTTGCCGAGTCATTAAAGCAAGGCAAGTCCGGAATTAAATTCAAAGAAATCTATAAAGAAAAGGGATTGCGTAGCCATGTTGCTGGCAAGCCTGATATGGACATTAAAGATCATATTGATCGCAAAATTGTCCGCTTTATGGGTGATGCCGCAGGCTATGCCTATATTTCGATGCAACAAGCCATCGAAGATGCGGGCTTAACCGACGATCAGGTTTCCAACGTCCGCACCGGTTTGATCACTGGTTCCGGCGGTGGCTCACAAGGCACTCAGGTCGAGTCAGTAGATATTGCTTTGGAACGCGGCGTAAAACGCGTTGGCCCCTATGCGGTGCCTAAAACCATGGGCAGCACCACTTCCGCCTGTCTGGCCACGCCGTTTAAAATTAAAGGCATCAACTACAGCATCACTTCTGCTTGCGCGACCAGTGCCCACTGTATTGGTAACGCATTTGAACAAATCGCCATGGGTAAGCAGGACATCGTATTTGCTGGCGGTGGCGAAGAAGAAGATTGGCGCTTAACCCTGTTGTTTGACGCAATGGGCGCGCTATCCAGTAAATATAACGATACTCCAGAAACCGCATCGCGTCCTTACGACGCAACCCGTGATGGCTTTGTCATCTCATCCGGTGGCGGCATTCTGGTCATGGAAGAATACGAACACGCCAAAGCTCGTGGCGCAAAAATCTACGCTGAGTTAGTTGGCTATGGCGCAACCTCTGATGGCTACGACATGGTCGCCCCATCTGGCGAAGGTGCGGTACGCTGTATGCAACAGGCGCTGGCAACCGTTAAAGGCGATATCGACTACGTCAACACCCACGGTACCAGTACCCCAGTCGGTGACACTGCAGAGTTGAAAGCGATCAAAGAAGTATTTGGCGACAAGCTGCCGAAAATCAGCTCAACCAAATCACTGGCCGGTCACTCACTCGGCGCAACTGGCGTACATGAAGCTATCTACAGCCTGATCATGATGCGCGACAAATTCCTCGCTGCATCAGCTAACATTACTCAGCTCGATGAAGATGCAGAAGGTATGCCAATCGTACAAAAACGTGAAGATGGTGTGGAAATTAAGCGCGTCCTTAGCAACAGCTTTGGCTTCGGCGGCACCAACGCCTGTCTCGTCTTCGAAAAATACGACCAATAAGCAACAACTCTTCTGGTAGAGGCGGGCCAATGTGCCCGCCTTTTTTATCCTTCGTACTGGCGACCTGCGGTCGCCCTAGAACTAATGTTATGATTTAGGGCGAGCGCAACTCGCCCCTACAGTGTATTTGTTGGATGGCCGCTGCGCCTTATCCAACCTACTTGCTGGGATTCGTTCCACTGGGTCTGCCCCTTAGGTGCATCACCAGCCTACGAAAGCATCCTATCAACCAATTACACCGACCAATATGCTCCAACCCTTCGTAGCAGCAGGCCCCACGCGACATCTTCGTAGGGGCGACTTGCGGTCGCCCTTTGCACCCCATAATTATGGTTGGGGAGCCAATGCACCCCAAAATATATTTGGGCAGGAAAATCTTAAAGGCTTTTGTACAGACAAGCCATATATTGATGTGCTGGCTAGCTACAATCTACTCTTTTGTCTGAGCCATAGTACAATCGCGGCCAGCTTCCTTGGCACGGTACAGCTGCTGATCTGCTGCATTAACCAATTCGTCCGGTTCGTTCTCGCCATCCGGAATCGCAATCGCCACTCCCAGACTGATGGTGACCCGATCGTAACCGTCCAGGTCATCGCGTAAAATGTTGAGCTCACGGACCGCTTCACGAGCCGCCTCGGCGACCTTGAATGCTCCGACTCGATCAGTATTGGGCAGAATCAGGGCGAACTCTTCACCACCGTAGCGCGCGGCCAGGTCGGCTGGGCGGTGCAGGCTGGCCTCAAGGGTTCTGGCGACGACTTTCAGTGCCTCATCACCACTCTGATGGCCAAAATGGTCATTATACTCTTTGAAATGGTCGATATCGCAGATCACCAGTGCCAGCGGTGTATGCTCGCGTCGACCACGTTGCCACTCCGCATCCAACACCTCATCAAAATGCCTACGATTGGCAATGCCGGTTAGACCATCAAGCATGGAAAGTTTTTCCAGCTCATCATTGGCCCGCTGTAACGCTTGAGTCCGCTCAGCTACTCGTGCCTCCAAGTCGTTAATCAAACGCCTTAACTCTCCGGCCATCTTAGAAAAACTCAATCCAAGCTGATTAACCTCGCGGATCGGGCTATTATGCTCCAGCTGCTGTTCTAGCTCTCCAAGAGCCAAACGATCAGCACGCCGACTGATCCGCTCCACGGGTGCAGCGATGCGCCGAGCAAGCATAAGGCCGATAACCGTACCAACGATTACAGCCAACAGAGTAAAGATCGAAGTCTTTCGGGCACCATCAACTAATGGCGCGGTGAAGGCACGCTCAGGCAGCACTACTCCAACGACAAGTTCCAATCCATACTCATTGCTTAGTCGGCGCAAATCAAACAGATAGCGCTCTCCTTCGAACTCCACAGTAGCCTGACGGTTCTCTTTAACCTCGTGCAGCTTCTCACCAACAGTACGCAGAAGCGGATCAGGATGAGCATCAATGGTAATAAGCTCCAATTGTTCGCTGTCGTGATTATAAATCGGTGTCTGGGTTGAGCTTGCTATCATAGAACCGTTGGGTTCGATAACGAAAGCCAAACCACCATCCCCCACAGGCAGAGACTGCAAATATTTACCAATGTGCTCTAACGCAAGATCAACCGAAGCCAGACCAATTAACTTTCCCTCGCTATCTCTGATCGGAGCCGCGATGCCGGTACCAAGACTGTTATATGTGCTATGACGGTATACAGGATACCAATAAGGCTGTTGATGCTTGCTGGCGGGAGTCATAAAAGGCCGCACGCGCGGGTCGTAACTTTCAGGCTCAGATATGCGCCGATCACACAGCCCTTGTTCATCGACACTAAAATGAGCAATCGTTAAAGGCTCGCCATCAATATTACAGATTAGATGCGCCGCCTCCTCACCACCCGGGGGGCGGGTCGAGCCGATATAACGCCCGTCAGAAAAAGCAACCGTCATGAAGGTCAAATAAGGGAGCTGCTGGATTTGGTCATAGAGCATCGGTGCCAGAACCCGAATATCGCCCTGGTCTGGCCGCTCGCGCAACACATGCTGCCGATTGAGTTGAACTAGAGTAGCTGGCGTAGCAAAGAACTGCTCCAAATGTGATTCGATGCGTGCGCCTAGCTCAGCACCAAATAATCGCGCAGCGCGCTCGGTACCCTGTTGCGCATTGTGATAGGAAATCCAGCTGATGGTGCCCACTGCGCCTATGAAAAGTAGTAGGAAAGGTACTGTTAGCAGAGTTCTCAGGGAAATGTTGCGCATAATAATTTACAAAATTTCCTTTTAGTCCGAGAGTTTATTTTTTGTAGTCTTGGTCTGAATTATACGGTGGGTGGAATCTTTAGTATGGATAGATTCGTTAATACCGCTATTTTGCTAAATTCATCACATAACCGTATGAAAAACGTACCAACCAACGGCATAAGTGTCAAGTTTTTTTACACTTTTTGATTGGTTGCACTAATGGACAGGCCTCGCTCCCAATATATTCCTAACTTTAGTAGGGGCGACCTGCGGTCGCCTTTGAACTAATTTTTTTGATTTAGGGCGAGCGCCGCTCGCCCCTACAGAGTAGTTGTTGGATGACAGCTGCGCCTGATCCAACCTACAGTGCTACAAGGTTTTTATTTCGCGAATACGCAGCTGAAGGTGCTGCCTTTTCCGATCTGGCTTTCGATTTTGAGTTTGCCGTTATGGCCTTCGAGGACGTGTTTAACGATGGCGAGGCCGAGGCCGGTTCCACCTTGTGAACGGGTGCGTCCGCTGTCGACGCGGTAGAAGCGCTCGGTGAGTCTTGGGATGTGCTCTTCGGCGATGCCGGGGCCGTTATCCTGTACTTCGAGGATGAGGTTGTTGCCATCTTCTTTCCAGAAGATGTCGATTCGGCCCTTGGCCTGGGTATAGCGTACGGCATTGAATATGAGATTTGAGAAAGCGCTACGCAGTTGTTTCTCACTGCCGTACAGATGGGCATTAGTATGAGAGTGGAATAAAATTTGATGTTCTTTCTCACCGCTGAGTGAGCGTGCTTCCGCACAAATGCTATCCAGCATCAAGTTGACATCCACTTGCTGTTTGCCGTTTTCCTCCGCCTTGGCATCCAACTTGGATAACAGCAATAAGTCATCCACTAAATGCCCCATGTTTAAAGCTTGTTGGCGCATCATTTGTAACGGCTTGGCAACGGATTCAAGTTGTGGATTGTTTTCGGGATCAAGCATTTCCAGATAGCCGGTGATCACAGTAAGTGGCGTTCTCAGCTCATGCGATACGTTGGCGACAAAGTCCTGGCGAACTCTTTCCAGGTGCTGCTTCTCAGTAATATCACGAATTATGACCAGCCTTTGATCGTCGTTGTACGGTGTGATGCGAATATTAAGAATTAACCGTTCATTAGCTGGAGAGTTAATGATCAGGGGTTTATTATAATCACGCGTTTGCTCGTACTCGATAAAGCTGGGATGACGTAATAAATTGAAGAGCCGTTGCCCAATATCCGTACTCGACTTTAGCCCCAACAGGCGTTCTGCTGCGCGATTGAACCAGCGAATCTCACCGTTATTACTGATAATCAGTGCACCGTCCTTTAGCGCTGAAGTTGAGGCTCTAAATTCAGAAATAATCCCTTTAAGCTTTTTAAGTTCTTTACGGTGTTTTCGTTGCAGCACAAAAAGATGGTTAAAGATCTCGCCCCAGATGCCGGGCGCGGAAGGTGGGTATAGGGCTCTTGATTTGACTAACCACTTATACAGGCGAGACAGTTGAACCAGATTCCAGAATAGATACGCAAAAATGACGACTGCAATGGAAGCGGCGGCACGATCAAACAGTGAACCAATCAGACCAACAACTAGGATGATAAAGGCCAGCGTCCATACTTCGGTTTGCCAGTAACGATTCGTCCACATGATGATAGTACGCCTTTTGCTTAATTATTTTGCCGAGAAACGGTAACCAGATCCTCGCACAGTTTGCACATAGTTTTCTACATTATAATCTTGCAATGCTTTTCTTAAGCGACGGATATGAACGTCTACAGTCCGCTCCTCTACCACGACCTGCTGTCCCCATACTGAGTCAAGCAACTGTCCACGCGAATACACTCGCTCGGGATGACTCATGAAGAAATGAAGAATTTTATACTCGGTCGGACCTAAGTGCAGTTCTTCGCCGTTAATCATCACTCGATGACCTGCCGTATCTAGTTGTATATTTCCATGCGAGATTTGTTCGCTAGGATTATTTCCCTTACCACTACGACGTAGTACCGCTTGTACTCGCGCTAACAACTCTCGTGGCGAAAAGGGTTTAACCACATAGTCATCAGCGCCCGCTTCCAAACCTTGGACGCGGTCATCTTCTTCGCCGCGCGCTGTTAACATAATCACCGGCACATCCTGATACTTCTGATCTTTTTTCAATTTCTTGGTCAACTCGACGCCGGAGGCACCCGGTAACATCCAGTCCACCAGCATAATATCGGGCATGAATCCCTCTTTTAACAAGCCGAATACCCGCTCGGCAGTGGCTGCCTGCTCTACCTGATAACCCGCTTGTTGCATGCAAAAGGCGAGCATTTCACGGATGTCGCGTTCGTCTTCTAAGATTAAAACTTTTGCACTCATGTGTTTTCCTTTTTTCAGCTATTTCTTCGGCTATTTCTTCGAGGATCCTAAGACCATTTATTCATCTTTTGCCAGGCGCTGCATTTCATCCCAGCTTTTATGACGCACATCTTCCCCTTGCACCAGGTACACCACATACTCGCAGATGTTGTTCGCATGATCACCGATCCGTTCCAGCGCTCGTGCTGACCACATAAAGTCCAGCACCTCTGAAATTCGACGAGGTTCTTCCATCATGTAAGTTATTAACTGACGTGAAATGGCATTGTATTCTTCATCTGCCTGATTATCCAACTTAGCCACATTCACAGCAGAGTCAACGTCCATGCGAGCAAAAGCATCTAATGCATCATGTAGCATCTTTTTAACATGGTTGCCTAAATGTAATAACGCACCATAGTGAAGTTTGACATGAGCAGGTGCCATTTCTTTATTGGCAAGTGCTTTAGCCATGCGCGCTACTTTTTCTGCTTCGTCACCCATCCGCTCGAGATCAGTAATGGTCTTCAATATGGTGACAATCAATCGCAAGTCACCGGCAGCAGGCTGACGCTTTGCTAGAATTTTAGTGCACGCCTCATCAATTTTAATTTCTTTGGCATTAACCATTTTTTCATTAGCAATAACTTTATCGGCAGTTTCGCTATCATTATTAGTAAAAGCATCCAGCGCCAATGTGATTTGCTCTTCTACAATACCACCCATCGCCAGAACTTCTTCGCGCAGGTTTTCTAAATCAGCATTAAACTGTTTAGAGATGTGCGTTCCTAAGTGTTCGTTATCCATCATAATAAACCTCGTTCACCTTTCTAAATTAAGGCCTAGACTTAACTTGCCATGCAACCCTGTCATTAACCGTAGCGACCGGTAATATAATCTTCGGTCTTTTTCTTGTCAGGGTTAGTAAATATTTTATCGGTATGATCAAACTCAACCATATCGCCCATATACATAAAAGCAGTATAGTCCGAAACACGCGCTGCTTGTTGCATATTATGAGTAACAATGACAATGGTGTAGTCATTCTTCAATTCATTAATCAACTCTTCAATTTTCAAGGTTGAAATAGGATCCAGAGCAGAAGCTGGCTCATCAAGCAATAAGACTTCAGGCTGTACCGCAATCGCTCGTGCAATACATAGACGCTGTTGCTGTCCACCGGACATGCCTAATGCATTTTCGTGCAATCGGTCTTTAACTTCGTCCCAAAGTGCAGCACCTTTCAATGCCCACTCAACCACCTCGTCCAATACGCGGCGTTTGTTTATGCCTTGTAGACGCAATCCATAAGCCACATTCTCATAAATTGACTTAGGAAATGGATTAGGTTTTTGAAACACCATCCCTACCTTGCGTCTTAGTTCAGCGACATCAACACCAGGTCCATATACATTCTCGTTACCGAGACGGATTTGACCTTCAGTGCGAGCGATATCCACCAGGTCATTCATTCGATTAAAGCAGCGCAGTAACGTAGATTTACCGCAGCCTGACGGCCCGATAAAGGCTGTTACTTTTTTTTCTGGGATCTGCAGGTCAATATCAAATAGCGCCTGTTTATCACCGTAAAAAAGGTTGAGCCTCTCAACTTCAATCGCAATCTTCTCATCCACTAAAGGATTATGCTTCTGCTCTTGATTTGCCTTACTACCGTCTTGCTGTGTTTGTTGCTGTAAGTCTTGCTCTTGTGTCATCTCTGTCACCTTTCAGTTGCTCAAAGTATCTTGTCTTTTGCAGTAAAATTACTGTTCAAGCGCTTTATACTTTTCGCGTAAATTGTTACGAATTTTAATGGCTGCGATATTGAGAATAATAATAATCAGTACCAGCAACAAAGCGGTCGCATAAACTAATGGACGCGCAGCTTCGACATTTGGACTTTGGAATCCCACATCATAAATATGGAAGCCAAGGTGCATAAACTTACGCTCCAGATGCAGGAAGGGTGCATTGCCATCAAGTGGAAGGGTTGGTGCAAGCTTTACTACACCAACCAGCATCAATGGCGCCACCTCACCCGCTGCTCGCGCTACCGCAAGAATCAAACCTGTCATCATTGCTGGACTTGCCATCGGCAATACTGTTTTCCATAGTGTTTCGAATTTAGTTGCGCCTAAAGCCAGACTGCCCTCACGAATCGATTTAGGAATTCGTGACAAACCTTCCTCGGTAGAAACGATCACTACCGGTAAGGTCAGCAAGGCCAAGGTTAATGACGCCCAGATTAAACCTGGTGTACCAAACATCGGCGCAGGTTTCACTTCTGGGTAAAAAAGGTCATCTATTGATCCACCCAGAAAATACACAAAGAAACCCAGACCGAATACACCGTAAACAATGGATGGCACCCCCGCCAGATTATTGACTGCAATTCTGATGGTTCGCGTTAAAGGCCCTTGCTTGGCATATTCACGCATGTAGACCGCCGCAACTACGCCCAGCGGCGTTACTACCACCGACATAAGCAGCACCATCATAACGGTACCAAAAATTGCTGGAAATACGCCGCCTTCGGTATTGGCTTCCCGTGGCTCATCAAATATGAACTCGCCAAGCTTCGAAAAGTAATGTCCCGTTTTCTCCAAAGTACTCATTTTATTGGGTTGGAAAGCACGTACCATGTTGTTAGCCGTAACATTAATGGTGCGCCCATCAACCAGTTCAAAAACCGCACTGTCCCGCTGAATCTGTACATACAAATCTTTTAGCTCGCCCTGAAACGATTGAAAAGATTGCTGCAGCTCTTGTCTGCGTCTTTCTAAATCAGCTTGAGCTTCCTCTGTTAACTCGCCTTCAATTTCCAGGCGGCGCTCTTCGAGGCGAAGCTGCTCAATATCATAGTTAATACTACCGATGTCATCTCTTTCGATTTCACGAATTTGTTCGTGTAGCTCGGTTGCACGCTCGACTACTTTTTCTAGCGCACCAAAATCACCTTCAATTACTTTCCCATCAAAGTTGACGGTTTTGACGAAACCATAGACATTGCCCCACTCGCGGCGCTCAACGACAACAACATCTTCGTTAGTTGAAGTAGACTGCAAATGTTTTAAATCTAACCAACGAAAGTCGATACCGTACATATCACGGTTGCCCACTTTAAGCAGGTATTGCTCGCGAATAACACCATCCTGTGTGTCTTCTTCATGGCTATGAATTTCACCGAGTACTAATTCCTGCTTTCCATCAGCATCCAACGTAAATGTTTGAACATCCGCCGGCCAGAAATGAATCAAACCACGATAGGCAATCAGTAATAGAAGCCCGACTACCATCAATATAGAAATACTGATAGCGCCTGCATTGAGCCAAACCCAATGTTGTCCGCCTTGAAAGAATTTTTTACTCATCATTCAACTCGCTTAATATTCTTCATCAATTCTTATTGGGTTTATAGTGAACCGTACTTATTGCGCAAACGCTGACGTACAATTTCCGCAATAGTGTTAAATACAAAGGTAAACAGGAAAAGCACAAATGCTGCCAGGAACAGTACCCGATAATGCGAACTTCCTACTTCCGATTCCGGCATCTCAACCGCAATATTGGCTGACAGTGTGCGGAAACCTTCAAAAATATTCATATCCATAATTGGCGTATTGCCAGTGGCCATCAATACGATCATGGTTTCACCAACCGCACGACCAAGACCAATCATTAAAGCCGAGAAAATACCTGGGCTGGCGGTTGGAATAACCACACGGGTTAATGTCTGCCACTGACTTGCGCCAAGCGCCAATGAGCCATTGGATAAATGTTTTGGCACACTAAAAATCGCATCTTCAGTAATAGAGAATATGGTGGGGATCACCGCAAAACCCATCGCAATACCAACTACCAACGAATTACGTTGATCGTAGGTTATGCCCTGCTCATTTAGCCAGGCAGGCATGTTGCCATTGAACATCGCCGACTCCACTGGCTCGCCTAACCAGAACGCCAGCACAGTACCGAAAATAATAATTGGAAATAATAAAGCTGCTTGCCAGCCATCCGGGACCCTATGCTTGATGTTGCCCGGAAGTTTTGACCAGGTTAAACCGAAAAGAACGGTAACAATGGGTAAGAAGATGATTAACAGAATCACCCCTGCCAAGTGTTCTTCGATTAAGGGTGCCAACCATAAACCTGCCAAGAAACCCAAAATAACAGTAGGCAATGCTTCCATAATTTCTACGGTGGGCTTTACCATTGAGCGCATTTTTGGTGCCATAAAGTAAGCGGTGAAAATAGCACCAAAGATGGCTAAAGGCACAGCAAACAGCATCGCGTAAATAGCTGCCTTAAAAGTACCAAAACTTAATGGCACCAGTGAAAACTTGGACTCGAAATCATTGGTAGAAGCTGAAGATTGCCAGGTGTAACTAGGTTCTTCGTAACTTTCATACCAGACTTCACTCCAGATTGCCGACCATGAAATTTCGGGATGTTCGTTTTCTACTGCAAACACTGTGGCCTGGCCGTCTTCGCCAATACCAACTAAACGCTTACTACGAGAATTTATGGCCAGAGCCTGAAGGCCTTGCCCAAAATCAAACTCCTCTAACTGACGCTCTGATGTGGTATAGAAAATCCCCATCTTGCCTTGCGTATCTGCTGCAATAAATCCTTTACGTCGTTTTTCGATAATGATTTGTGAAATGGCGTTGTCTGATAATTTAAAGTCACGAATTTTTCGCAAATTGAATCCATCGTCGCCACGCACCTGGAACCATTGACTGATCACACCATCACTATCACCAATCAATAAGGACGTTTGCCCTAGCAAGAAAACGGCTTCAGTAACCGCTTTACCGTCAGCGACTTCTTTCTCATTAAATAATGACTGACGTTCATGTAACTCCCACTCGTCATCAATATGGCGGTATGCAATTAAGTCGCCCGCCTCACTGATAATATAGAGCCAGTCAGGACCAGGAGTGGTTAGTACATATTTTGGTGCAAAGGGAATATCAAAGCTGTCGCGCGATTCTTCTTCAAGGGTTAATTCTTCAGTCAGAAAGTTCTGATCGATGGAATAAGTGATTGTGGTAACTTTCTGATCGGCTCCAACTGAAGCAATCACAATCCCGTCTTCCCAACGACTGCCGAACAATCGAGTGATCTCCGTATCAGTCAGCTCAAAACTGTCCTCGCCAAAGGGATACAGCAATTGCGGCTCAATGTGCCGCTCATTATTGGGATAACTGATCTTATATTTGTGTGAAAAAAGTTGGAAGCTACCATCAGCGAAGCCAGCAGCCATTAAACCCTTCAAATCCAGCTCAGCGAATGCTGTTGGGGGTGCGTCATGCAAAAAACGAGCCTTCTCAATCAATTGACCATCGCCTACATTGAAGAAGCCAAGATCGCCACTTTTACTGATAGAAAAAGCAATTTCACCGTATTCTTCTACCGCCATATACTGCGGCTCGTCTTGTTGCCAGCTATAATCCTGCTGTAACTCAACGCTGGCAGGTTTAAAAATCGGAAAAACCACCCAAAACAGATAGAAGCAGATCAGCCCCACGGCTCCGATCACCGAAAGCCCGCCCAGTCCAATACTGTAGCGAGCGACTAAGTCATTGATTTTTCTGCGCTTATGTTTGCCACTTCGGGTCTGTTCGTCCAAAAGCTTGCGCGTGGTCTCTTTTACTGATGTATTCATGACTAATTAACCATTTATTGATGCAGGTTAGTATAGAGGTGAATTGTTACAGTTATATTAAGGTTCTTAAGAGGCTGGGGTGGTAATGTGACAGTCAAATTTCACTATTGTGATAGGCATGAGGTTTGTAAAAAGTTTCATGACAATAATGAGTTTCACAAACCCTTCGCTTTTCTGTCATGGAAATGTCATAAAATCTCCGTAAAATTGCCAGCGTCAATTAATTAAACCCCATTATTGGAGAAGACAATGAAATTAAAACTAATCGCTGTAGCCGTAGCTACTGTAATCTCTGCTCCGGCATTTGCCGAAGGCGAATCTTCTGCTAAAGCTGGTAGTGGCTTTAAAGTGGAGACTGGTGACGTAAGCCTATCAGTTGGTGGTCGTTTGCAATATGACATCGACATGTTTGATGGTGAAGCATTTAGCGGCACCGATGACTCAGGTTCAGATTCTGAACTACGCCGTGCTCGTATCTTTGTTTCTGGCAAAATTGCTAAAGACTGGTCCGCTAAAGTTCAGGCTAACTTTAATGACGCAGATAGCGAAGCCAACCTTGAAGACGCTTACATCAAATACACAGGCTGGGAAACTGCAGACCTAACGTTAGGTAAACACAAAGAGCCTTTCGGTTTGGAAGAAAACACTTCATCTAAAGACATCACTGCTATTGAGCGCACCATGATTATCAATGCATTAGCCCCAGGTAAAAACTATGGTGCTTCTTTAGGTAATGCATCAGATGACTTTAGCTGGAAATTCGGTGTGTATGACCGTGGCGACGAAGGCGGCAACATTGCAACAGCTTTCACAGGACGCGTGACTTTTGCCCCAGTTGTTTCTAAAGACGAAGTATTCCACCTAGGTTTTGGCTACACGCAAAGTCGTTTAGCTGGCGATACTTATGGGGAAGCTGATCAACGTTTAGAAATCCACACTGCAGACGAGAAAGTGGGTTCAGGCTCAATCATCGGTCAAAGCATCAGCGCTTACAACTTGGAACTTGCTTACTCAACGGGTCCATTCCACGCACAAGCTGAATACTTCGATGGTGAAGTTGACGGTGGCTTGGCCGCTGATACTGATATCGAAGGTTACTATGCTCAGGTAGGTTACATCCTAACCGGCGAATCACGTCCGTACAGCAAAGGCGTATTCAAGCGCGTTAAGCCAAAAGGTGACGCAGGCGCATGGGAAGTCTTTGGTCGTTTCAGTAGCTACGAGCCAGGTACAGATGAAGCTGAAGCTTTCACTGTAGGTTTGAACTATTATGCAAATGCAGCTGTTCGCATCGGTTTGAATTATGTTTCAGGTGATATGACTGAAGGCGGCGTTGATAAAGATGGTGATGCATTAGCAGTACGTTTCCAATACGTATTCTAAGCAAAACCAGAAATATTTAGTTTCATGATTAAGGGCGCACAATGCGCCCTTTTTTTCTGTTTACTGACGGGCCAAGGTCCGCCAAATGGCCGTATGTTGGTGATGAGCGCAGTGAATCCCAACATATTCTTTAAATACCACTTTTTGTTGGGATTCACTGCGCTCATCACCAACCTACATAAATAACTTTCTTTTGTACGGACAAGAGCCTGCCCCATGGGGTACTCATGAGTTGTCCCTACGACACGATAATCTAAGTTAAATCATCAAGCGCAACACTCCTTGCATCACTCCTGTAAACAATTATGATAGGAACAAATACCAAGGAGCGAATACCATGTCAGATTTTCTCGGCTTTGATTGGACCAGCCTGTTCTGGCCAATTGCAACCCTCGTTATCGGTTTCTTTGCCTATCAACTTTTACAAAAGTTTTTTGCTCTAAGTAAAAACAAAAATACTAATGTGGTGTTACAAAAACAATTAACCAATATTGTTTTTATGTTGTTATTGATCATTATCTTTATATTAGTTCTACCTATAAAAGATACCTTAAAAAATCAAATCATAGGCCTTATTGGTATCGTGCTATCTGCTTCTATTGCATTAAGCTCGGCAACCTTCCTTGGCAATATCATGGCTGGCATCTGGCTTCGCTCGGTTCGTAACTTCAGGCTAGGCGATTTCATAGAAGTAAAAGGGATGTTTGGCCGAGTGTCAGGGCGTGGACTATTGCATACTGAATTACAGGATCGAGAACGTGATTTAATAACACTGCCCAACTTGTTTCTAGCGACTAACCCGGTCACCGTTATGCATAGCGATGGCACTATCATTTCTACTGAAATTTCGCTCGGTTACGACGTTGACCATAAAGTTATCGAGCCTTTACTGATTGAAGCAGCTGAAAAAGCAGAGCTTGAAAAACCATTCGTCTATATCGAAAAACTCCTCGACCATGCCATAGTGTATAAAGTCCATGGCTTAGCAACCGATATTAATACTTTGCTCTCAAGTCGCTCTAAACTAAACGCCTGTGTCCTTGATAGCCTGCACCGGGCTAGTGTTGAAATCGTATCGCCATCCTTTAGAAATCAGCGGATGGTGGATAGCAAGATATTCATCCCTGAAGTGTTAGTGGATAAATCAGGTAACATTAAAAAGCCTAAGAGCCACGAACCTGAATCAGTCATTTTTGATAAAGCCAATAAAGCCGAGCAAGTGGATCAGACCCGTCAGCAGATTGAAAAGCTACAGGAAACCGTTGAAGAAATGTCTAAAACAATCAAAGACTCTACGGATTCCGATCAAAAAGATAAAATCAAAGCCAAGCAACAGAAAACTAAAGAAAAGATTGAGTCGCTTAAAGAACAGCTGGTTATTGAAGAAACCGAGTTGAATAAAGAAGGCAAAGGCGAGGATTAATAAAATTAAAGGGCGAGCGTAGCTCGCCCCTACAAAATAAAGGTACTATTTATAGGATGGGTTAGGCAACAGCCGTAACCCATCACTCGTCAATTAGATGGGTTACGCATAAATGCTAACCCATCCTATATCACTACAAAATAAAGCAGGTACTATTCGTAGGCTGGTGATGAGTGAAACGAATATCATCATTTGCAGCCCACAAAAAAAGCGGCCGAAGCCGCTTTTTTAATCTTTCGTTAAGACTATTCTTCTGATGCCAAGAACAACCTTAAAACATAAATAAACATCATGGCGATACTTGAGAATAAAGAAATCGCTGCACCTACATAACGGTCTTCTGGATAATGATGCAGGATATTCGAAGTATCATATAAAATAGCAGCACCAGAAATACCAATCATGGCTACGCTAAACCAGGTTCCTAAATGGAAACCAAAAGTAAGGCCGCCCATAATGGCTAACAAACCTAATCCAAACCCCCACATCACAATCCCACGTAAGAAAGAAAAATCTTTGCGGGTATAAAAAACGATAGCAGTCAGGATGGCAGTACCAACTAAAGTTACTACTGCAGCGCTTTGAATAACGCCAGGTGCTTTAACTGCTGCCACTAACAACAACGGAGAGAAAAATACAGCATAAAGAGTTGTGAAAATTACGAGATTTATATATTGAACAGCTTTTGATTCAACGGTATGTGCAAAGCGAGAAGCCACCCAGCCAGTTCCAACAAATAATATAACCATCGAAATTAGGCCAAATGTTCCTAATCCTCTAAAAAAGTTATAAATTTCTGCTGAAGTGCCCGACTCGTATAGACCCACGCTGATCAACACAAACGCAAAAATCGCGCCCAATAAATGGTTATAAGTTTTGGTTATAAATTTCGCGCGATCACCTAATCCACCACGAACAACAACTTGTTCTTCTGTTTGTTGATAGCTCATCAATGTCTCCTTTGTTTAAGCTTTAGATTATTAACGAAAACCACTTTCTGACTAGAACGGAATGTCGTCATCAAAATCATCATCCATGGCCGGAGCTGGCTGTGGGTTTTGATTCTGTTTTTGGTTATTTTGATTATTGTTGCCGCCGAAAGAAGCTTCGCCGCCGCTACGGCCGCCAAGCATTTGCATTTGACCATTGATATCAATCACAACTTCAGTGGTATATTTGTCCTGACCTGATTGATCGGTCCATTTACGGGTCTGCAGCTTACCTTCAAAGTAAACTTGTGAGCCTTTTTTCAGGTACTCACCAGCAATCTCAGCTAATTTGCCGAAAATGACAATTCGATGCCATTCGGTTTTTTCCTGTTGCTGACCGGTGTTTTTGTCTTTCCAGGTCTCAGAAGTAGCTAACGTAAGGTTGGCAATCGCTCTACCGTCTGGTGTGTAACGAATTTCCGGATCCTTCCCTAAATTTCCTACTAAAATGACTTTGTTAATGCCGCGACTGGCCATTGATTACTCCTGTCTTTGTCTTTTAATCTACTAAAATCTTTAATTATCAATATATTAGGCTTGAATTCGGCCTAACTTTTCTAATTCTTCACGCTCGATGGTCGAGTCGTCCACTCGCAAATATACCTTGCCTTTATGGTCGTCCGCAATGGCTTCGATGACTCCGGCCAGCTTTAATGCGGATTCCTGCACAGCTTTGGCCGTATCACCCTCATTCAGTTCCAACACCCAGCGCTTCACTTCGGGTAACTTACCCAGCCAACTGAGCGCCCCCCCTGCGATAACCATCAAGCCAATATTCAACCAGATGACACCAGTAAAACCGAGCGTGGGCAGCAAATAACCAGTTACGCTGCCACCGAGGAAAGCACCTAAAAATTGACTGGTCGAAAAAATACCTAGCGCAGTACCACGATATTGGGCACCAAATAGGTTGGAAACCGTAGAAGGCAGCTTGGCTTCCAATAAATTAAAGCCAGCGAAAAATAAGGTCAGAACCACCAGCCAGAACCACAGACTCTGCCAGCTGGTCAGCAATGTTAATAATGATAGCGCCAACAATAAGAAAGCAGCCTGCATCACCTGACGATGCCAGCCCTTCTTTTCCGCTTTAAGCATCATCGGCAGCATGATAGCAATCGATAGCGCCAACACCACCAGATAGATCCAGGAATGCTGCGACAGCTCGAAACCACTGGCAATCATTTTGTCTGGAACCACTAGGAATACGGCCACCAACGCCCAATGAATGACAAATACCGATATCGCCAACACAAAAATGCGTCCTTTTGCGGTGACGTAACGCCAGCGTTCAGCAAAGCTCAAATCAATTTTCAGCATGTCGATGGCAGGCACACTAGGTACTACAAATACAGCAACCAGTAACGCGGCAAAGGCCAGAATTGCAATCACATAGAACAAGCCTTGCAGACTGAGCCAATTAGACAACAATGGCCCAAGCACCAGCGACAAGGCAAAAGCTAAACCAATACTGCCGCCAATCATGGCCATGACTTTGGAGCGCTGATGCGGACGGCTTAAATCCGCGGCCAGTGCCATGACTGCACTGGCAATCGCACCTGCGCCCTGTAATGCACGACCAAAAATCAATCCCCACACGGTTTCAGAATTAGCGGCCACCAGGCTACCCGCAATAAACACCATCAAGCCAGCGTAAATCACCGGCTTGCGGCCAATCTTATCGGAAAGCAGTCCAAGTGGAAGTTGCAGGATGGCTTGCGACAGACCGTAAATACCAATTGCCAGGCCCAATAAAGGTAAGGTGGCGCCTTCGAGGCCTTCGCCGAGCACTCGAATAACCGGCAATAACATGAAAAGGCCAAACATACGTAAGGCAAAGATACTGGCTAGCGAAATAGCGGATTTTTTTTCTAGTGTGGTCAGTGAAGACGATTTCATACACAATCCAATGGCTTAGGGCTTTTCGTTTATTATTTAATCAGCGTAATTGACCAGAAGCCCTAACAAACCTTTTCTGTTTAAGGCGATTCACGTTATAGTTAACGGCTGCGATTTTCTCATTTTAAACCGCAAAACCCAAATTTATTTTGAAGTAGCGCCTGATAGCTTTTGGCTAAGCACTCAATCGGCTTCTAGCGATAACGATATTGGCATTAAATTCACAAGATACATGCATAATACAGCGCTACTTCTGTTAGCTCACACAAACGAAATAGGAAACTGATGGACAACATTGACATCCGCGGTGCCAAGACCCACAACCTGAAAAACATTGACCTCATCCTACCTCGCGACAAGCTAATCGTGATTACCGGTTTGTCCGGCTCTGGCAAATCTTCTCTAGCGTTCGATACATTATACGCTGAGGGTCAGCGTCGCTATGTGGAATCATTATCCGCTTACGCACGTCAGTTTCTGTCGCTCATGGAAAAACCCGATGTAGAACATATCGAAGGTTTGTCGCCAGCAATTTCCATTGAGCAAAAATCCACATCGCATAACCCGCGCTCCACTGTGGGTACCATTACCGAAATTTATGACTACCTGCGTCTGCTATTTGCACGTGTCGGCACGCCACATTGTCCCGCTCACCATTTGCCACTCGAAGCACAAACCGTGAGTCAGATGGTGGATCATGTGTTGGACCAGCCGGAAGGCACCAAGTTAATGCTGTTAGCGCCGGTGATTAAGAACCGCAAAGGCGAGCATATTCAATTATTGCAGGAACTACAGGCGAAAGGTTTTGTTCGTGCCCGTATCAACGGCGAGGTGCATGACTTGTCTGCGGCACCTGCCATGGAGCTGCATAAAAAGCACACCATCGAAGTCATCGTCGACCGCTTTAAAGTGAAAACGGATATGCAGCAGCGGCTGGCTGAGTCATTTGAAACAGCGCTAGAGCTGTCCGATGGTATAGCTCGCGTGGCATCAATGGATGAAGGTACTGGTCTGGAAGACATGGTCTTTTCGGCCAAGTACGCCTGCCCAACTTGTGGTCATTCAATCCCTGAGCTGGAACCGCGTATTTTCTCTTTCAACAATCCGGCAGGAGCCTGCCCGACTTGTGATGGCCTCGGCATCGATCAATTCTTCGACCCTGAGAAAATCATTACCAATGAAGATGTCTCGTTAGCTGGTGGCGCGGTGCGCGGCTGGGATCGCCGTAATGTGTATTATTTCCACATGCTTCAATCATTGGCCAAGCATTACAAATTTGATGTTGAAGCGCCATGGAGCAGCTTGACCAAAAAGATTCAGGATGTGGTGTTATACGGCAGTGGCAAAACGCAGATTGACTTTGAATACAGTAATGATCGCGGCGACAAATACCAGCGCAAGCATCGCTTCGAAGGCATTATTCCTAACATGCAGCGCCGCTATCACGAAACCGAATCGGGCGCGGTGCGCGAAGAACTACAAAAATACATGACCACTCAGTCTTGTAGTTCCTGCGGTGGCACCCGTCTTAATGAAGATTCGCGCAATGTATTTATCGATGGCACTTCTTTACCGCAAGTGACTCATTGGTCAATCGAACAGGCCCATGACTATTTCAGTACTTTAGATTTGCCTGGCCAACGTGGTGAGATTGCCTCAAAAGTTCTGAAAGAAATTAGCCAGCGCTTAAGCTTTCTGGTTAATGTCGGGCTAGACTATCTGACCCTGGAGCGAAGCGCAGATACATTGTCGGGCGGTGAAGCACAACGTATTCGTCTGGCCAGCCAGATCGGCGCAGGCCTGGTCGGCGTGATGTACATTCTGGATGAACCTTCGATTGGTTTACACCAACGCGACAATGATCGCCTGCTGCAAACTCTGACGCATCTACGCGATTTAGGTAACACTGTGATCGTTGTTGAGCATGATGAGGATGCTATTCGTGCCGCTGACTTTATCGTTGATATTGGGCCTGGTGCAGGCGTGCACGGTGGTGAAATCGTTGCACAGGGAACATTCGCTGATATTAAAAAAGCCAAAAACTCGCTGACCGCTCAATACCTGACCGGCAAACTGAAAATTGAAGTACCCGAAAATCGCACACCCTATGATGCCAAGAAAACCATTCAAGTGCTCGGCGCAACAGGCAACAACCTTGATGAAGTCAATCTAGAAATTCCGATTGGGCTTTTGACTTGTGTAACCGGTGTTTCAGGCTCAGGGAAATCAACCCTGATCAACGATACGCTGTATCCCATCGTTGCCCGCGATATCAATCGCTCCAGCTTGCAACCCAAACCTTATCAATCAATTGAAGGTTTAGAGCATATCGATAAAGTCGTCGATATTGACCAAAGCCCCATTGGGCGTACACCGCGCTCAAACCCGGCAACCTACACCGGTATTTTCACACCAATTCGTGAACTGTTTGCAGGAACCCAAGAGTCGCGCACTCGCGGTTATAAGCCTGGGCGTTTTAGTTTTAATGTCAAAGGTGGACGTTGCGAAGCCTGTCAGGGCGATGGCGTGATCAAAGTAGAAATGCACTTCTTGCCGGATGTCTATGTAGCCTGTGATGTGTGTAAAGGCAAACGCTACAACCGCGAAACGTTGGAAATTTTATACAAAGGAAAAAACATTCATCAGGTGTTGGATTTAACAGTAGAAGATGCGCGTGAGTTCTTTGATCCGATTCCAGCAGTTGCCCGCAAGCTGCAAACTCTGATGGACGTTGGCCTTTCTTACATCACACTCGGTCAAGCGGCAACCACTCTTTCGGGGGGTGAAGCACAGCGTGTGAAGCTATCGCGCGAACTATCCAAACGCGACACCGGACAAACACTCTACATCCTGGACGAACCAACCACAGGACTTCACTTCCACGACGTTAACCAACTGCTGAAAGTCCTGCATCGCCTGCGCGATCACGGCAACACAGTAGTAGTTATCGAACACAACCTCGACGTCATCAAAACCGCCGACTGGATTGTCGATCTTGGCCCCGAAGGTGGCAGCAAAGGTGGACAGATAATTGCTACAGGAACACCAGAAGATGTAGCCAAAATCAAGCAGTCTTATACCGGAAAATACCTGAAACCGATGTTGAAGTAATACCCCCTCTAGATTGAGCCTTAGTTATAAGTTATAACTAAGGCTCACAATAATATAAACATTAGGGGAATAAGAATGATAAGAATAGTTCTAGCTGTTTTCATACTTTTATTATCTTCACAATCAGCACTAGCCAGTATTTTTGAACATCAATATGTAGAATCTCCCTACATGAGAGTTCAAGCAGAACATCAAAAGCTCTATCTATATAAGACAGAAGTTAATGCTGAAATTGTCGGCATAATTGCTGACGTATCCATTACTCAATTCTATAAAAATGAGGGGAATACCCCCATCGAAGCAGTTTACGTTTTCCCAGCGTCTCCATCTGCTGCTGTATACGGGCTTACCCTTAATGTTAATGGCAGAATAACTAAAGCCAAAATACAGGAAAAAGCTCAAGCTAGACAGACTTATGAAGCTGCTAAGAGTGAAGGTAAGAGTGCGTCGTTGCTGGTCCAAGAGGGGCCAAATGTTTTTACTATGAACGTTGCCAATATCCTTCCAGGGGATGAGATACAGGTCGAGCTGAACTATGTTGAACAATTGGTGACCCAAAACGGTAATTATAGATTTCAGTTACCAGTTTCGATAGGGCCGAAATATGGTGATGCCAGTACTACAGCAATCCCTAAAGACTTCGAAAACTCTATAACTGTTGATATCTATTCAGCTCTTCCCGTAAGCAATGTGTCAACACAACATCATGACTCTACAATAAAAAACAGCTTTTATAGCACAACTGTTACTTCATCATTTACCGATTCTAAGCAACCTTTTATTTTAGACTACAGTTTGAGAAGCGATTCCTTCAATAGTGGCCTGCAGGTATATGATGATGGTAAAGAAAAATACTTCATGCTCATGACACAACCACCCAAACAACCTAGAGTAGAAGACACCTTCCCAAGAGAATATATTTTTATTGTTGATGTTTCAGGTTCAATGGGTGGAATGCCAACAGAAACCTGCAAGAAAATGATGGCTGAACTACTATATGAACTTAAACCACAAGACAGATTCAATATATACCAATTTGCAGGAGGAACTGCATCGCTAGCGGATCAATCGTTACCGGTCAATGATAGTACTTTAGATCAGGCATTTTCCTTTATTGAACAGGCCGGAGGTTATGGTGGGACAGAAATTTTGCCGGCATTAGATAAAGCGTTGAGTGCAGAAAAACCAGAAGGTTTTAACCGATCAATTGTCGTCATGACAGATGGTTTAGTAGATGTTGAAAAGGAAGCTTTTGATCTTGTTAGAAGCAATCTTGGACAAGCAAATCTTTTTTCTTTTGGTGTTTTTGATCAAAAAGGGTATGGCTCAAATGAATACTTAATTGAAGGATTGGCTAGAATTGGTCAAACGGATCCAATTCTGATTAGTTCCGACAAAGACATTAATAGCATGGTCACCCTTTTTGTGGATTATATTAGCCAACCACTATTATCCAATATTGAAGTCGACTTTGGGAGCATGGAAGTATACGACCTCATCAATGATACTTATCCTGATATATTTACTCAAAGGCCACTGGTTATCCTTGGGAAATGGAAAGGCGATTTGTCAGAGCCAGTGATAATCGATGGGGTAACTTACAATAGTGGATACTCTAAAACCATCTCTGCTGACAAAATTCCAAATGAAAACAACAAAGCTATCAAATACCTCTGGGCAAGAGAGCGACTGAAAACCTTGTCAGATTACGACGAAGTGACTGGAACCACTGATGAGCTTAGAGAATCCATTATTGCTTTAGGTCTAAAGTACAATTTGCTTACAGCTTATACTTCTTTTGTTGCAGTTGACGAAGTTATCAGAAATCCAAATGGTGAACTTGAGAAGGTTTCTGAGAACCTTCCAGCTCAAGAGCCATCTATAGGACTTGGCTTCGATGAGTCGGAGGTTGAGCTTCCGATAAGTAGAGTTGAGGTAGATACAATAGTAATACATTCACGTACTTTTTCTCTGCATGGAAACGTTTGGACTGAACAAGGGATCGAAAAAGCATCAATCGAAAAAATCATGGAATTAAATCCTGATAATCTCTCCTGTATCAAAAATCAATATCCAAAGCTTTTTGATATATTAAAACAACTCAAGAATATAGTGATTAACTTTAATGGAAAAGTACGTCACTATAAATTAGTAAAAGATGCCACGAGCACATGCGAAAGCTTCTACAATATCAACTAGTATTTTCTCTACTTATATTACTAGTCACAACCAGCCTTTCAGCTTTCAGTAAAGGAGCTGAAAGGCTACAGCTCGTTTTTATCTTCAAAAGTGAGAGTTCAATAAATCAAGGGTTTTATCAATCTGCATTTAATTACTATCGTTCTAGGCAAACTACAAATCCCAATTTAATCATTATTCGTAATGTTGACTCTTTACAACAAGTTGTGGAGGTTGTAAATAATCAAAAGAGAAAGGTTCATTCAATTGTACTGGTTTCACATGCATCCCATTGGTCAGGTCTCAGCATTCCGATTACAGAACATTCTAGTCACAAAACCACAAGTTCAACTCTGTTGCAGTTCCTTGATGATAGAAGCCCCCTGATCAAGCAAACGGTCTACTCACAAGCCCCTAAAATCATTATCGAAGGCTGCGGGATAGGTTCAAGCCAAACTTTACTAAAAGCACTTTCCAGATTCTTTACTTCCCATGATGGTATTATTCCAGAAGTTTCGGCTCCAAAAGGATACATGCTTTTTTATTATCTGAATAACCCAGTAAAACAGAACAAGGAGTTTCTCAAAGCTGAAATTCCTATCTGGGAGGTTTCAATACCATTTTCTAAAAGCTATGACTATCAAAGTATAATTAATCAGTTTTCGGAAAAATATGGTGATAGCATTCCTTGGGATATTGCGCTTGAGTTTCCCCATTCTTCTCTACTTCAAAATGATTACACTTATAAAAAAAGAACAATTACTCTTTCTTCGTATGGATACAAGTCTGATATAGATAAGTTTAATTCAAAGTTGGACTACATAAAAAAACATAAAAGTATTAAAGAACAGCTCGATGATTACGGTATAGGTGTTGGTAGATTCAGCTGGGAGTTTGATAAATCTTCCCGTCCAGGAGTTGTAAAAATAACAGGTCGATCTTTAACCATAACAGTATTTGATAGCTCTCAAGTAAAAAAAGCCCGCTAATCAGCGGGCTTTCTAGTATTCAAAACTATTACTGAATACTGATGGTTAGAGTTGCATTTGAGTAGTCTTTAAATCCATACAAACTAACATACCAATCGCCTGCCTGCGGATTTGTGATGATACAGACTTCCTCGTTATTGTTGCTATAAGATCGACAGTCAAAGTTGCTTCTATCCGGCAACGCGCTAAACATAACATACAGGTCTGCATCACCAGAGCCACCCGTTAGTGTGACTTGTAATGAGTCAGTGTTAGCAGGAATTGCAACAGGAAAGTCTGTCCAGCTTCTGCGAGCACCAGAAAGGTTTTCATAAACAACTGTCTGGCCCGGTTGATTTTGTTGCGAATCTGCATCAATTTCTACCACGATTGGATCATGATCCGATGCCCGGTAGGCAGCCGGAGAATAAAAATTATTAACTTGCTCCGGCGTTTTAAACTCTTCGTTGTAATCTAGTGCACGCGGTTCATCTGCATTAATATGCCAGTCAGTTACATCAACTATTTTATTCGCCAAAGAGGAACTGACCATCACATGATCGAGACTACCGGCCAAACCCGTGTAGACATATGAATAAGCTTTATTCCCTTTCAGTTGACGCGCGATATTAACGTAGCCTGACTGCTCCAGTTCATAAACCGGGTCTTCCTTTGCGTAGGCATTTAAGTCACCCATTATTACAATGTCATTATCAGCTACACCCGTCGGGTTAGTGGCAAGCCACTGAGCCATATACTCTGATGCTGCTGTGCGTCGCGCATTCCAGCAACCCTGCCAATCACCCTGGTCTTCATCAAGGCTACCGTCAGTCGGACAACTGCCTTTTGATTTAAAATGATTAACAGAAACAGTCAGCTCTTCCCCACTGGCAAGATGGCGGAAAGTTTGAACCAATGGCTGTCTATTTTTAGCATCAAATGGGTATGTACTGGTTGTAACAGCCTGACCTGTTTCTTCAACAGTTTCGTTTCTATAAATCAGACCAACTGTAATTTCGTCAGTACCAATTTGATTCAGTCCAGGATCAACAAAACTGTAAGTCACTCCCGCTCCTGAATTGGCGTTTAATCCGTTTACAAGATCTTGAATCCCACTGTCTGAACCGAAACCATCATTTTCCATTTCCATGATGCCGATAATGTCAGCATTCATGGCTAAAATGGCATTGATAATCTTGTCACGCTGACGATTAAACTCATTTAACGTATCCGCACCACGCGATGTAGGAAAGCCACTACCCTGCCCATCGCCATTGAAATAATTGAGTACGTTAAAGCTGGCCAGACGAAGATTCCCTAAACTGGATAATTGAGGCTGACTGGTTCGCTGATTGATATGCGTAAACGACGGAGCTTGGGTAGGCTGTATACGATAGGCTGCAAAAGCTTCATCCAGAATTCCTACCAGACTGTTAACCTTATCGCCGGAACGAACCGTATTGTCAGCTGATAAACCACCTGTCGGATAGACTACCTGTGCAGGATTTTGCCCTGTCTGCCCATCATCCATAATAATTTTATTGAGGGCATTATCTATTCCAACTTGTTGTGCCTGCACTCCTGGGCGATAAAGCTGTGTGGGCTGATAGAGACGTTCTGTTCCTGATAAAACCAGCTCACCGTATCTCGCCAGATTATAATTTTCAGTAACGATTAACTCATGATTAAAACTCACCAGCATCCCTTCGTAGGATTCCCAGTCGTTATTATTAGTAACCGGCAGGCTCACAATTTGAGGTTGCACATTGATACCTGAATCGCAAACCAATAAATCAGTAATATTAGTCAACTGCGTTTTACCGCCAAACTCCTGTATCGTTCCAGCCACACGGACTTTATCACCAATTGCCAGCGGTACTTCAAAGCTACCTTCATAGACGAATAGCCCTTCCGAAGTACTGCTATCCATATCATAGTCTGTGCTTTCTTCCTGTATAAAGAATCCGTTTAATTGCTCAGAGCTTTGAAAGTCACCCACAACAATGGCTTCCACCACTACCAGGCTATTCTGCATGTTGCTTTGGTTTCCATTACCCTGAATGGTATGAATAAAAGTAGCACTGTCGTTACAGGCACCCAGCTCAATACCGCCCGGTTGTGAACCTCCATCCGAGAATAAGCCTACATCAGAAAAATCATCAACCGAAGAGCCAATCCAGTTAGATGCAGGATCAAAAGTATCCCAGGCATCTGCATCAGCCATTGAGTTATTGCGACGTAATGACATGTCTTGCGTTTTAAGAGAACTGGTTCCCCAGTAGCTACCTGGGTCAACTCCGATCTGACCTAGCGAATCCACCACAGTTCCTGACATCTCTACGGTGACCGCATCATCTCCGTTAAACCAGCTACCGCCATTTAATAGTTGAGCCAAGTTAGCCAGCGCAGGATCTGAGCTGCTATGCGCTACCACATAAGTTTCTCCAGCCATAAGTGAACCAGATAGCGCTATCGTCTTCCCTGGTGCAGTATTACCATTGAAGTAGAACTTCAACTCATAGGCACTCAGGTCAATATTTTGAGAGCCTGAGTTAAACAGCTCAATCGCTTTGTTATAACTGCTGCCCTCCACATATTCTGAAATTATCAGTTCCGCATGACTGGCTGCCGATAAACTGGCGCCGATTAATAACGCTAATATGGTGTTGTGTCGTTTCATTGTTTACCCCTTTCTTGTTAGGTGTTATTGAAAAGAAACAACACTACAAAGGAGTTATGACAGCCAATTGACTAATTCATGACTGTATCGCGACAGAATGATGACTATTAATAGGAATTAGAACTTGTACACAAAAAAGCCCGCACAAAGCGGGCCTATATATGAATGAATATTGTTTTACAGTATTTCTTCCTGCGCTTCCTGTTCTAATTTGGCACGAGCGGCAGCTTCTTTTTTCCGCATTAAATTCTTTTGATATTTGGACTGCACAATATCACTCAGAACCATTACGGCAATCACAAAGTAGAAGGTCGCTTTATTCATTGGCTCAATCGGGTAACCGAACAACAATAGATGTGATTTATGGCCGCCATCAGATAGTAGCATGATGCCGACTACTAGCAGGATAAATAACCCTAGCACTTCAAACATACGGTTCTTTTGTAAGAAGCTTGAAACGGTGTCAGCCAACCAGATCATCAGGACGCCACTAATAATAATCGCAATGGCCATGATCCAGAAGTTATCGGTTAATGCCATGGCACTTAAAATTGAATCGAAAGAAAAGACCAGGTTCATCAAAACAATAAGTGTGATTACTTTTGCCGCTGACTGGGGCTTTCGCTCATGAGCTTCACCAATTTCCAACGCCATCATGTGCCAGATTTCTTTAACCGCGGTATACATGATAAAAACACCACCGAGTAAGATAATCATACTTTCAAAGGTAAAAGTGGCTTCGATGACGCCTGTCCAGGGAATCGTAAACATTTCGCCCTGCACATATTTGATGAGTTCAATAAGAACAAACAGTAAAACGATTCTGAGAGCAACCGCCAATCCAATACCTAATCGACGCACCTGCTTCTGCTTTTCCAGTGGTGCACGTTTTGATTCCAGCGAGATGTAGAGCAAATTGTCGAAGCCAAGAACTGCCTGTAATACAATCAGCATTCCCAGTGTTAATAGATTTTCGATTGTAAATAACTCCATAAGTAAACCCTTTTAATTTAATTACTGGATAATTTGTGCGGCGATGATTTGATCATTCTGCTCAAGTGACATCACAATGTCCATCCCTTCGATGACTTCGCCAAAAACAGTATAGTTGCTATCAAGGTGTAGATTCGGTGCCAGGTTAAAGAAGAACTGTGCACCACCAGTGTCCTTGCCTGCGGTTGCCATACCTATGGTTCCTTTGCGATGCGAGCGCTGATTGAGCTCTTCACGAATACTGTAACCGACGCTGCCCGATCCATCGCCCAACTTACTGCCACCTTGCGCGACAAAGTTTGGAATCACACGATGGAAGTAGGTGTTTTCATAGAAACCACTTTCTACTAAGCGAAGAAAATTTGCCGAAGTGTAAGGAGTATCAGCGAATAGTCTGATAACGATATCACCTTTGGTGGTTTCAAGTTTTACCTTAACTGGTAAGCCTGGCAGCTCCGTAGGCGTCGCCATCGGTTCGGTTTTCGGCTCCTGATAGGTTTTCAAGGCACGCTGGGCACCAATGCGAATAATGTCTTTGTCGCTTTCTGCCAATTGCTTTAAAACAGGTGGGATATTCAGTTCAACAAAGTATTGAATCACTGCACGTTGATGATTAGGGTCATCTGATTCCAGCCAGGCTTTGACCAGCTTCTGTACCTCGGGTTGCGCTTTGTCATTGGTCGCCAAGAAAGCTTCCGACTGCACCCATGTATTCTCACTGTCTCGGAGAGCTTTCAGAGTTTGCGGTGTCATCCAGCGTCTACCAGACTGCAGTACTGTCACCTGTAAAGTGGGATTTTCTACCAAGGCTAAATCATTTAGCAGTTGGATATGTTCGGTGCTGGTTAATGTTCTAATTCCTAAAGACTGAGCAGCGGCAAGCTGAATAGCGTTATCGTTACTAGCGATTTTTTCCAATAGCAGAGGCGTGATGTCTTTGTGTCCCAGTCTCGATAAGGCACGAATGATAAAAGCCTGTGTCGCGCTATCCAGTGACTCACTCTTATCGCGCACTATGCTTATGACGTCCGGAACATGGGGATCTCTTAGCAATGGCACTCTCGCCAGTAAAAAACTAGCCTTTAACGCCGTATCTTTGTCACGCAATCGGTCTATGACTCGTGCTACTTCAATTTCAGTATCACCAGTTAGTAAATGACGATGGAACACTGACATGATAGCCAAGCCTTGCATGGCGGCATTGGCAACTTGAGCATCTTCAGTCTGCTCAATCAGGCGTGCCAAGGTGGACACTGAATTTTCACCACCCAAATTACCAATCGCCAGCACCATGGCGGCACGAACTTTACCGTTCTTTTCCTGTTGCAGTCGCTCGATTAAGTTGGCGGTTGCGGGCTTGTGCAGACTGATGCCTAAAGCAAAAGCCGTTGTTTCACGCACCTCGGCCTTAGAGTGCTCAAGCAATGGCAGAATCAAGTCGCTGGCCTGTTCATCACCGATCCGCCCCAAGCTGATTAACGCCAGTTCCACAGTCTCAAGATTGTCGCACGCCAGCGCTTTGCTAAAGGCTGGCTGATTAATTTGGCGCATATCGGCCAGTCGATACAGTACATCGGATTCAACGCAAGGCGGTGCTTTTGGAGTTAAGGCGGTGCAACTGGCTAAAAAGACGGTGAAAAAGGCGAGCGATAGTGGTTTTGCAAGCTTGCTGCGGTGGCTTAGTACAGTGAGGCAATGTAAAATGCGCATAACTTTGATCAACCCTTCTAAATTTAATGGCTCAATATATTTATACAATGAATCGCGTGGGAAAAATTGTCCCACCGAATAAAACTATTCTAAAAGATATTTCCCTATCATTCTTCCCTGGCGCCAAAATTGGTGTTCTAGGTCTTAACGGCTCGGGTAAATCGACTTTATTACGAATCATGGCTGGTGTCGACACCGATATTGAAGGTGAAGCACGTCCACAATCCGGCATTAAAATCGGCTACCTGCCACAGGAACCGCAACTTGACGACAGCAAGACGGTTCTGGAAATTGTTGAAGAGTCGGTAACACATGTTAAAGAAGCCTTGGCAGAACTGGATCAGGTCTATGCGGCCTATGCCGACGCCGATGCTGACTTTGATGCCTTAGCAAAGCGTCAGGGTGAATTGGAAGCGATTATTCAGGCAGCCGACGGCCATAACCTCGACAACACTTTAGAGCGAGCCGCTGAAGCACTTCGTCTACCGCCCTGGGATGCAGCAGTGAAAAACTTGTCCGGTGGTGAGCGTCGTCGTGTCGCCATGTGTCGTTTGCTTCTTGAGCATCCTGATATGCTATTGCTGGATGAGCCAACGAACCACCTGGATGCTGAGTCAGTAGCCTGGCTTGAGCGCTTCCTGGTTGATTATAAAGGTACCGTGGTAGCCATTACCCACGACCGTTATTTCCTTGATAACGCTGCAGGTTGGATTCTGGAGCTGGATCGCGGTCATGGTATTCCATGGGAAGGCAACTATTCGTCATGGCTGGAGCAAAAGTCTGCGCGATTAGAGATTGAAGAAAAACAAGAACAGTCTCGCCAGAAAACCATGAAAGAAGAGTTGGAATGGGTTCGCTCGAATACTAAAGGTCGTCAGGCGAAATCAAAAGCACGTATGGCGCGCTTTGAAGAACTCTCGAGCAAAGAATTCCAGCAACGTAACGAAACCAAAGAATTGTATATCCCACCGGGCCCACGCCTTGGTACTCAGGTTATAACCGCTAACGGTTTAACTAAAGCTTATGGCGACAAATTGCTTTATAACGATCTCAACTTTAACCTACCGCAAGGTGGCATTGTTGGTGTGATTGGTCCTAATGGTGCTGGTAAATCCACCATGTTTAAGCTGATTACCGGCGAAGAAACGCCAGATTCAGGCGAGCTGAAGGTTGGTGAAACCGTCGAACTGTCCTATGTTGACCAAAGCCGTGACTCATTAGACGACAGCAAAACCGTATGGGAAGAAATTTCCGACGGCTTGGATTTGATTACCGTTGGTAACTACACTACGCCTTCGCGCGCTTATGTTGGTCGTTTTAATTTCAAAGGTACCGACCAACAGAAACGCATCGGTCAGCTATCAGGTGGTGAGCGTAACCGTGTTCACCTCGCCAAGCTACTGAAAAGTGGCGGCAACGTATTGTTACTGGATGAGCCAACCAACGACCTCGACGTAGAAACCTTGCGTGCATTGGAAGATGCATTACTAGCCTTCCCAGGCTGCGCGGTAGTTATCTCGCACGATCGTTGGTTCCTCGACCGTGTTGCCACCCATATCCTGGCTTTTGAAGGCGACAGTGAAACCGTCTGGTTCGAAGGTAACTATCAAGAATACGAAGCCGATCGTAAACGCCGCCTTGGCGCAGAAGCCGATCAACCGCATCGCATTAAATACCGTAAGATCTCAAAGTAAGTATTAGCTTATATCTATAGGCTGGGTTAGAGGCTACGGCCTCGTAACCCAGCACTAGTTATAGTCTTTATTTCGGTGGGCCAAGGCCACCCTACCTGAAATCAATGTCCAACTTTGTGTAGGGTGGGCCTTGGCCCACCACAAGTAAACCAAATTATTCCTGAATTTGATTATCCAGTCTCCCTCAAAATTCCTTTAGACAAGCCAAAAACCATCTGCTACTTTAGATTCATTATAAAATACTGATTTGGGATTGATTAGTGTCAGAACAGGAACGACGAAATTTCTCGCGCATTGAATACAATGCCAAAGTATTAATTGAACAGGGGGAACACAAATCTGTCGGCTCGGTTATTGAGCTGTCACTCAATGGTGTTCTTATAGACTCAAAATCAAAACTAGATAAGTCGCAACCTGTAGATGTTCAAATTATTATCGATGAGTTCTCACCAGCCATTCATTTGAAAGCAGAAATTGTTCATCATGAAGATCAACAATACGGTTTGAAAACCTTAGAAATTGACATTGATAGCATGTTGCAGCTCAGAACCATCATCAGTATGCATAATGATGATCCCGATGAGATTCATCGCGAATCGAAAGCTCTTTGGGAAACAAAGTTAGAAGAAAAAGACAATAAAGACAGTGAGCAGTAATCTAATCTGCAAACCACCCATCAAATCGAGTCTCATACCCTTTCGGTTTTGCCAAATCCAGTTGCCAGCAAATTTCCCCTCTCGCTAAATACTTCACTTCAAAATGGGTTCTCTCTGAGCCTTTGTCCACTTCAGTAACTTCCGGTGTTAACTGCCATAAATCTTTCGCTTGCTGTGCTGCTTCTTCAATATAAGATTCGATATTGGTAGCTAGAACCAGCTTCGCATTATCTTGCATACGGGACAGTAAAAACTCAAAAAACGGCATATTGAGCCAACGCTGACTTGCATTCTTGGGCTCTGGGTTTGGGTAAAGAATAAAGACTCCGGCAAGACTTTTCGGTTGCAAGGCATGCACAGTCCAGGGAATGGCATCGGCATGTACAGGCAATAAATTATCCAGTGATAACTGTTTAGCCTTATCAGCAAAGTCACTATATTTATTTCTGGTTCGTTCGATGGCAATCAGATGTTTATCCGGATTGTCCTGGGCAAACATTAGTGCATGTTTCCCTCGCCCTGCACCAATTTCTAAATATTGTGGTTGTTTTATCTCTGGCTTAAGAAAACCACGAGGTGGATACAATTTTTCAGGTTTAAACTGGCGTAAATTGACATTGGTCATAATATATTTAGTTTCGCTGATACTAGAGCAAGTTGATCTTTACATGAAATTAAGAAGAGGTAGTATAAAGCGTTATCTGAAACGGTAAAGGAAACGCCATGAAAAAAGTATTGATTATTCTCCTCATTTTGCTGGCCATTGCTGGCGTTGGTTACTATGGCTGGCAACAATATCAGCAAGCACAAACTAAATTGTGGGAAGAAAAAGCGCAACTGGCGGAAGACACTCTTAAGCCTATTAAAATGCAATTTAAAGAGACGCTTATGAGTGGGATGCAACAGGGAGTTGTCGAGGCTATTGATTACTGTAATTTGAAAGCCCCCGGAATTACTGCAAAAGTTCCTGAAGGTGTTGAGGTCGGTCGCACCAGCCACCGTTCGCGCAACCCAGAGAATGAACCAACTGATTTATTACAGGCTCCACTAGATTATTATCTTGAGATGGAACGCCTGGGAAAAGAGACCAGCGGACAAATTACGCAACTACCAAGCGGTGACTGGTTATACGTTGAACCGATTTATACCCAGCCAGTTTGTCTTGCTTGTCACGGTGAAAATATTGCACCTGAAGTACAAACTGCTATCAATGACAAATACCCGAATGATCAAGCCACCGGCTTTAAAGAAGGCGAGCTGCGAGGCATGTTCTGGCTCAAGTTAGCCGAAGATTTCGGTGCACAAAATTAACAGCTTTACTATAGCAGCATCATAACTAGATGAGCTGGATGAACTGATCCATTCGGCTGACCCCAATCACTTCTAAGCCTTCCATTGGTTTGGGTGGCTTATTACCCTCCGGTACTATGGCACGCTTAAAGCCATGCTTAGCTGCTTCTTTCAAGCGTTCCTGCCCATTAGGCACCGGTCTAATTTCTCCTGCCAGCCCTATTTCACCAAAAATCACAGTGTGCGCCTCCAAAGGGCGGTTGCGTAGACTGGAAATAATCGAGGCCACTAAAGCCAGATCTGAACTGGTTTCCATCACTCTGACACCACCGACTACATTGGCAAACACATCCTGATCATAAGTCGCAATGCCTGCATGACGATTGAGTACTGCGAGCAACATCGCTATCCGCTGATGGTCAAGGCCAACTGCTATGCGACGTGGCTGTGGTGCATGCGAGGTATCCACCAAGGCCTGAATCTCAACCAGCATAGGGCGCGTACCTTCCCAGGTCGCCATCACAGCACTTCCTGCCACCGGATCCTGATACTTTGATAAGAAAATTGCCGACGGATTTTTCACCTGCTTCAAGCCTTCATCCGTCATGGCGAAGACGCCCAGTTCATTGACTGCACCAAAACGATTTTTAACAGCGCGTAACAGACGTAAGCGTCCGTCTCGTTCGCCTTCAAAGTAGAGAACTGCATCAACCATGTGTTCCAATACACGCGGTCCTGCCAGAGCGCCATCTTTAGTAACATGGCCAACAACTAACAGAGTAATACCCGTCTGCTTGGCAAAACGGACCAGCTGAGCGGCGCTTTCACGTACCTGCGCCACACCACCCGGTGCAGACTGCAACATTTCGGTATAAATGGTTTGAATCGAATCCACCACCATCACTTTAGGTTGCTGTATTAAAGCCTGTGAAGTAATTTGCTCAACCTGAGTTTCAGTCAGTAACGAAAAATCACCAGTGGCTAATCCTAGACGTTGTGCACGCATGGTCACCTGCTGCAATGACTCCTCACCAGTTACATATAATACCGAGTCGGTTTCGCTGATTTTGCACAGACTTTGCAGCAGAATGGTTGACTTACCAATGCCCGGATCACCGCCCATCAAGACCACCGAGCCCGGTACCAGACCACCACCTAGAACGCGATCTAGCTCAGACAGGCCTGATGACATGCGTGGCAACTCAGACAAATCCACCTTGTCCATCTTGACCACTTTGGTCGCCTGCCCTGAATAACCTGTGAAGCGCGACGTTTTAGAGCTGGCTGCTTTTTTAGCATCTACCTGCTCAACCAGCGAGTTCCATGCTTTGCATGCGCCACATTGCCCTGCCCATTGCGGGGTTTCGCTGCCGCATTCTTGGCAGACATATATTGTTTTTACTTTTCCCATATCAAATATTCCCGAAAAGCTGATATTTCCGCTACTCTTCGTTAAATCCTCCTCAATATGCTCACTGATGATCCTACATCAGCTCCGCTATTTCGTCGGGTTTTGCCTTGATTAACGTTATCTCAACTTTTCTACCAATGTCACCTTAGTTAATTTGTAATTCTGACTTGCCTTGTCAGACAATTGTTCAGTCCGTTTTCTTATTGATGTGCCGGTTGCACCCTTCCTCGATATACCCACTGATGATGTTACATCAGCTCCGCAATTTCGTCGGACTTTGCCTCGATTAGCGTTATCTCAACTTTTCTAATTCTTAATTTTAATCTTCTAACTGATTGCGCATGATCGATGATCTTTGCGATAAACCATGTCGTATATCATTGCATTCTTTACTTTTTGTCCTAGATTACGCTTCTATTCGCCAGCGCCTATCTTATGAGATAGAATAGTTTTATTGAAGTAGATTTCTGATATTAATCATGAACAACAGATCCGCTGATGAATGGGCGCCCGATAGCTGGAAGCGCAAACCGGTCAGTCAGCAAATAAAATATGGTGATACTGAATCCTTGGCGCAGGTTATTGATAAACTGCGTCAGTTACCACCTTTGGTATCAGCCAGTGAAGTGGATAGCTTAAAAAGCCATATTGCCGATGCTCAGGCCGGTAAAGCCTTTATTCTGCAAGGTGGCGATTGCGCTGAGTCCTTTTCGGACTGCAATGCAGAAGCCATTTCACAAAAAGTTCGCCTGTTAATGAGCTTAAGTTTGCTGGTCAGTCAGCAGACAAAAAAACCTGTTGTTCGAATTGGCCGCATCGCTGGTCAATATGCCAAACCCCGTTCTGAGCTTACCGAAACTCAAGATCAAACCACATTGCCCAGTTATCGCGGCGATCTGGTTAACCATGTGCATTTCAGTGAGTCATCGCGTATGCCAGACCCGGCGCGCATGTTACAGGGCTACAGCTATGCCTCATTAACGCTCAATTATATTCGCTCTTTGCTTGAGGGTGATATCAGCGACCTGTTCCAGCTTGAGCAGGAATCGCAAAACCTTTTGACCTTGAAAACCAACGCCAAGCTGCATCAGAGTCTCGATCAGTTCCGAGAAGCCATGCGTCTGTTTCACCAGGCCACTGGCCCACAGCATAACAGTCGCCACTGGCTTGAGTTCTTTACCAGTCATGAAGCGCTGCACCTGCACTACGAAGAAGCGCTGACCCGCAAAGCCAATAACGGTCAATGGTACAACCTATCAACCCATTATCCATGGGTTGGCATGCGCACCACCATCCAGGACAGCGCCCACATCGAATACCTGCGTGGCATTGCCAATCCGATCGCTATCAAAGTTGGGAAAGACTTATCGCCAGAAACTCTGGTACAGCTCTGTAAAGTACTCAACCCCAACAATGAAGCAGGTCGTCTAACTCTGATTCAACGGTTTGGTCATCAGTCAATCGCTCAAGTATTACCGGATATGATTAAAGCGGTTCAAGAGGCCGAACTGAAAGTACTGTGGAGCTGCGATCCGATGCATGGCAATACTCGCGTCAGCGCCCATGGCATCAAAACCCGTGATTTCCTACATATCCAAAGCGAGCTGCAACAGGCTTTTGAGATTCATGCAACCCACGGCAATCATCTTGGCGGAGTACACTTGGAAATGACCGCAGAGGCAGTGATGGAGTGCGTGGGCGGCAGCTATGGCGTTACTGAGCAAGAACTGGATAAAGCCTATACCAGCTTGGTCGATCCCAGGCTCAATGTGGCACAAGTCTTTGAATTAATCGATTCAATCGAGAAAAAACAGCAACATTTACATAAAATTGACACAAAACACTTATCATCTTCTTGAAATGTAACCAAATGTTCACGTATATTAGGGAGATTCGTTTGCCTTAACAGGTAAACTAGCCCTATGGAAAGCGTGTTCACCCCTGATGGATAGTATGAGGAGCAATGATGAAAATGACTAATGCTGTAAAAAAATACATAGCTGTATCAGTCTTCGTGGCAGGTTCTTTCTTGTCCGGTCAGGCATTTGCTAATGCTCAACTGTGCTCAGATATTCAATACTCTCCAACAGACGACACCCAGCTTCATGTACTCACACAGCTTGAGCCTGAATTAGTTCAGCCAGCTCCTCAACAAAACACCAAAAAAGACGAAAAAAAATCCGAACAGTCAGTTAGCTGGTTTTCTTGGCTAACAGAATCTCATACAATGCCAAGTCTGCATTTTATCGATATTCTAGAACTGTTTGGCGGTGACGAATGAGCGAGCAACACTCCCATACTCAAAACAACCTTTCAAAAAATACCAGCAACAACAATAACGACACAGAGCAAGAGCCAAACCAAGAAGGCACCGGCTTCTGGTCGACTGTGAAAAGTGTGGTTGGCGCCATGTTCGGCGTCCAGACCGAAGCACAACGCCAAAAAGACTTCGAAAAAGGCAGTGCAATACACTTCATTATCGGCGGCATCGTCTTCGTTATTGTGTTTATTTTCACCATCCTCTATTTTGTTAATTCTGCACTGGAAAGCGCGGGACAGTAGATTAATTTGATAGTTTTTGTTACCGACTTAAATTATTGGTGTTATCTCTAGTCTTTAGAACAAATACATTACTTAAGTTAGGGTTTCGCCCCTCGGCGAGACCCTTTTCTTTGCACCACGGGCACTTCCTACGGTCGCTTTCCAAAGAAAAGGGACGACAAAATCGTCAGGAACGATTTTGAATAGCGAAGCTAGTCCGAAGGGTGAAGTACAGGGAAGTACTTCATAAAAGAAACGACACCCCGTGATTGAGGTTTCGCTACGCTCAACTCCCTTCGTATCCACCAAGCCATTTAACGCACCGTAAAATACATTCCATCCGTGGCCCGAATTTTACTATTCAAAACGTCCTGTTTTGAATTGCTATGTCTTGGCTACTACTTAGCTCAATCAAAAGGGGTTTATTGGAGTAACATGATACTTATGTGTTTCCTTAGATTTGCATAGCCATGTGGCTGATTCCGTTACTTCCGATAAACCACTATCAATTCCTGAGCATTATTGCGTCCTGCGCCATCGCAGGAGATAAAGCGTCGTACGGGGAAGGATTGCAGGTCTTTTGCTTTGGCGTAAATAAGGCGGGCGAAGTCGGTGTCGTGATTGGATATCACTACCGGGACGCCTCGTTTGGCGAGTTTCTGTGCTTCTAAAGCTAGCTCTCGCTGGTTGTCGAGCGAAAACTCTTGTTGGCTGTAGCTGGTGAAGTTAGCGGTTAATGACCATGGCAAATAAGGCGGGTCACAATAAATCACGTTACCGCCTCGAGTATGGGTCATGGTTTTGCTAAAACTCTGGCAACGGAATTCTGCACGCTTGGACTTTTCTGCAAAAAACTCCATCTCACGACCAGGAAAATAGGGTTTCTTGTAACGACCAAAAGGTACATTGAAACCACCTGAGCGATTATAGCGACACAAGCCGTTGTATCCGTGGCGATTGAAATAGACAAATAATGCAGCTCGCTCTCTTCCCGGTTTCAGTTGATTAAAGTGTTCGCGTAATTCGTAAAAGGTTTTCTGGTTATTGTATTGATCTGTGAAATATTGAGAACAGTAATCGATAAAGGTTGTTTTACCTTTTTTCAACTGATTAAAAACATCGATTAAATCTGGGTTAATATCAGCCAGTAAATAGCGATCGTAATCTGCGTTAAGAAATAGTGCACCGGAACCAGCAAAAGGCTCGATCAGCTTATTGCCTTCAGGCAAAACCTTAAGAATTCGCGGCAATAATCGAAACTTGCCACCCGCCCATTTAAGGAAAGGTCTTTGGTATGAAGCGGGCTTTGGTGCAGACATATTCGGTTTTTATTCTTACAATTGCTGCCTAGTGTACCAAAACCGATCACGAATGAAAGGTAAAATTGATTCATCAAGATCAGCAACTCAAATAGGAAAAGCATGACTCACCCCAAAGCTTCCAAAACAAAACAGACTACCAAAGCCGTCTTTATATTTGCCCATGGCGCGGGAGCAGACTCCAGCTCAGAGTTTATGCAAAGCATGGCTAACCTCATCAGCCATGCTCAAATAGAAGTCGTGCTGTTTGATTTTCCCTACATGCTGAAGCGCCAGCAAACTGGGAAGAAGTCACCACCGGATCGAATGCCTAAGCTGATCGATTCCTATAAGCAACAGATTACAGAGCATGCAAAAGGCCACAAAGTCTTTATTGGCGGCAAATCGATGGGGGGACGTGTGGCCAGCATGATTGCAGATGAAGAGCAGGTTGATGGCTTGATCTGTATGGGTTATCCGTTTCACCCGCCGGGCAAACCTGAAAACCTCAGAACCGATCATCTCAAAGACCTTCAAACGCCTACATTAATTCTACAGGGAACCCGCGACCCTTTTGGTAAACCTGAAGAGGTATCGGCTTATGAGTTATCCTCGAAGATTAATGTTAACTGGCTGGAGGATGGCAACCATAGTTTAGAAACCTTAAAGCGCTCGGAGATAACCACTGAGCAAAGCTGGCAAACAGCCGCACAGATGGCACAGGACTTTATATTAGCCCGACTCAAACAATAGCGAAGAGTTTTAAGAGAAGAAGTTAAAGTAGCAGATCGTCCCCCAGACAATTCCAGTGAAGAGTAGAGCGATGAAGACCAAGGCTGAGCCGATATCTTTAGCGCGTCCAGAGAGTGGATGTTGCTCTGGCCCAATGCGATCAACCACCGCCTCAATCGCTGAATTAGCTAACTCGGCCATGAGAACAACGCCTAGCGTTAATAGCATAATAGCGATTTCGCCTGTTGTGCCGCCTAAAACAAAAGCCAAAGGTATCAAAATCACTGCAAGCGCTAATTCTTGACGGAAAGCAGCTTCACTAAGCCAAGCCCCTTTTAGTCCCTGCCAGGAATATTTTGTTGCATCAAGAATCCGTGGAATGCCTGTCTTACCGGGTTTCATTAGTGACATTGTGACTGACTTAATAAATTGGGCTTATGTATTGATACTACTGTATGCTAATCTTTTGAGCAAACTGACAAATTTTGGCAACTCTATGAAAATCAAATACTTAAAATACCTGTCAATTCTATTTTTTGCACCATTAATGGCCTGTTCCGAAGTTAATAGCGACGACAATTCAATGACTTCCGATAAGCCAGATACCGATTACCTTCAGCAAATTGAGAATGCGATTGCTGATAAAAGCTGCAGCAATAATACTGATTGTGGCTTGGTAGAAGTGGGCGCAAAGCCCTGTGGAGGTCCTGAAACTTATGAAGCTTATTCAAAACCCAATGTTGATGAAGAAAAGCTTCATGCGTTAGCAAGCGCTTACAAAAAAGAGCGCCAGGATTACTTTAAAGAAAATCAGATCATGGGCATTTGTGTAGTCACTCCGAAGCCAAACGTTGGCTGTGTGAATAACCAGTGCGTTGCGTCAGAGCAAAGTCTGCAAGTCCAGTAGTTCGCTCGCTTTATCAATATCAGCGTCTTGTTGCTCTGATCCTTTTTGATGCGGAATAACTCCCAGGCAAGGCGCTGATATATTCTTCTTAAGCCAATCAAGGTTCTGCTCACTGCGGTTCATCTCACCAAACACAAAGTTGGCTACCCAGCCCCGTAACTTAAGCCCGCGACGCTCGATATCCCTAACGGTCAGCATGGCATGGTTTAAACAACCTAACTTCATACCCACCACTAAAATCACGTCCAGCCCTTTCTGTTCAACCCAATCGGCATAGGTTTCTGTGTCATTAAGAGGCGTTAACCAGCCTCCAGCTCCTTCGACTAGCAGGTATTCACTGTCTCGAAACTGAGCCAGGCGATTAAGCTCGGCAATGGATAACTCAACACCAGCTTCTGCTGCCGCAATATGAGGTGCGATAGCCGGTTCAAAGCATAATGGATTCACTTCTGAGTAGCTTAATTGTGCAAATCCGGGGCATTTACGGGATAAATCAAGGATTTTTTGGCCATCTTCATTGACCCATTGGTTACTTTGTAGCTCCGCTCCAGACGCCATGGGTTTTAGACCAGTCACCTGCTTATCGCAATGCAACAATGCATTGATAAGCAGTTGAGTTATAAAGGTTTTTCCGACCTCAGTATCAGTGCCGGCAATGAATAATTTTTCTTTCATATTGTCCAATCTGTTACCCCTCGCACACTACAACGGCTCAGGATTACGCTATAATTTGATACAAAGTTGCTACATAAAAGCGTAGCATATAAACATAGTCCACATTTATTGGTGACTTAATTTGGCTGGCGACAACACTATCATACTCACTTTGGCTATTATAGCCCTTGTTGTGCTTCTGGTTGCAGTAGTGACTGCTGCACTGAAACACGCATTGGTTAGACAGCTTGAATCTAAAAATCAGGAACTGAAAACAGTTCTTGAAGAAAATACTCGTAATATCGCCGGTAAAGCTCAACGCATTAAAGAGCTTGAATCCACCCATACAGATCTCAAAAATTCTCTGCAAAGTTTGTCTGAGCGAAATACTACGCTTACTCAAGAGCATCGCGAACTTAGGGGCAAATACAAGCAAGTGCAAAGTTCCTACGAGGAAGCCCAACAAAACTATCTCAATGCATTGCAATCCATTGCTGACACCAAGCGAGAACTTGATGACGAAATGGACCAGCTTCGAGAGGAATGCGACACACGAGTACGCACTATTCGACAAGACGCTCTCGATGAGAAAGAACGCTTTAAAGAAAGCCTCGGCTCAGAATTCGAGCATCTTAAAAAGAGCCACAAGCGATTGGTTCAGGCGAATGCTACCCTAAGTCGTAATATCGATAATTTACGCGATGAACGTGATTTCTATCGCACCGAATTCGAAACCCTTCGTGACTTCCTGCATGAAGCACAAAAGAAAAACGTCAAGCAAACTCTGGAAGAAAAACAGGAAGAACTGAAAGAAAAAATTGTTAACTTTGAAAACAAAAAAAACTAACTCACTCTTTCAGCACAAACCTGTAACTCTTAGCCTATTTCAACTGCGTAATCATGATAGCCCATCGCTGGGCTAACTTCGGTTCCAAAGGCATGGCCATAAACCAGTTCATACGTTGCTGGCAGTTGGCCATCTTCCATCCTGAACTGCTGATACTCTTGCTCAAGTTTTCGTAACTGACGTGGACTGGTTAAGCCATGATTGCGGCTTGAGTCGATGTTATGAGCACCAATATTTTTTAAATCACGCATCAACTCAACGGCTTTGTTATAACCGATCACTACTGGCTCACTATCTACCACCGGATCAGAAAGGCGTGCGCTTAACATAGCATCACCCACATGATGCATATCGATAAAGTTATTGACGTGCTGATAATCGTTCACTGCTGCCCAGCTTTGCTTTAACTCATATAAAGTGTCAGGCCCTAAGGTAGTAAACAGCAATAACCCCTCTGGTTTTAAAATCCGATTCAATTCCTGAAATAATTGCGGTAGTTCATCAATCCACTGAAAAGTAAGATTGGAAAATACAAAATCAAAGCTATCACTTTCAAAAGGCATGCTCAGCGCATCGGCGCACAGATACTCTTCCTGTTGCGATTGAGCATTACAATACTCAATCATGCCTTGCGCCAGATCGGCACCCGTCACTTTGGCTTCCGGATAGAGTTTGCTCAGTTGGCGGGTAAAGTAGCCTGTGCCACAACCTAAGTCTAAGATATTCCGAGGCTGCAATTTAAAATACTGAAGACGTTCCAATAACCGTTCACCGGCCACTTTCTGAAAAAAGGCCGCATCATCATAGGTTTTTGCGGCACGACTAAAGGAGCGAGCAATATCGGTCTTAGCAATCTGGTTAATCTTTTGACGCGTAGAATTACTCATGCAAAAACTCTTTTACATCATTAACGAATAAAGGCTTATGGGACAAAAAGGGAGCATGACTCGCTTTCGGATACACCTTGTGCTGACTGTGTGGAATTAATTCAGCCACCTGCTCGGCCGTTTTAGCTGGTACCAAAGAATCCAGACGACCGTAGAGGCGTAACATAGGCGCCTTGATATTGACTAAGTCATCGCGCAGATCCACTTCATTCAACAAAGCCAATCCACCACGTAGTGCTTTTCCCGCAGGTACGCCATGAATAAATACGGTATCTCTTAATCGGCGAATATCGTCTTTTTGTGTTTCGCTTCCTATCGCCTGAATCGCCAGGAAGCGAATAATGGTGCCCTGGTAATCTTCTTCCAGATAACGGCAGAAACTATCCATAATGTTCGCTTTCATAGCATGCTGCCAGTCATCCTGCTGCACAAAACGCGGATTGCTGGCCACTGTAATTAATTTGTTTATCCGATCAGGAGATTCAATCGCAATATTGGTAGCAATCAGGCCGCCTAATGACCAGCCCAGATAGTGCGCATTGTCCGGGGCTACTTTGAGCACCTGCTCGGTCAACAAACTCAGCGTGTAAGGATCGCCAGGAATCGGCGAGCGGCCAAAGCCCGGCAAATCAATCATGTGCAAGGTAAAATGCTCAGCCAGATCATCTGCCAACATTTCCCATATGCCTGAGTGCAATCCCCAGCCATGCAACAAAACCAGATCGGGACCTTGCCCTCTTGATTCAATATAAGGTTGTAACTTACTCACCAGTTGCCTCTTTCTGCATTGTGTTTAGCTTGCTTGATCTGAAGCGCTAAATGCTCCAGCAAATAATCAATATCGTCAGTGGTGTGTTCTGCGGTTAAGGTAACGCGCAGGCGCGCACTGTTTTCCGGTACCGTGGGTGGCCTGATGGCCACTAACAAAATACCCGCTTCTTTTAACGCACGACTGATGACCAGTGTTTTGTCATTGCGTCCGATTAGCACTGGCTGAATGGCTGTTTCAGAAGGCATTAATGGAATATCGTATTCACTGGCCAGCCGACGAAAATAAACGATGTTTTTTTGCAGTTGCTCGCGCCGCCATGACTCTTCCTGAATCAGTTGCAGGCTGGCTCGATTGGCCGCGGCTACTGCTGCAGGCATGGCCGTGGTGTAAATATAACTACGACCAAACTGAATCAGGCTTTCGATCAGCAACTCACTGCCAGCCACAAAAGCACCAAAACCACCCAGCGCCTTGCCCAAAGTCGCCATATAAATCTCGGCTGTCTGCTGCGCTAGATTAAAATGTTCAAGGCTACCTTTACCCTGCTCGCCCAGCACACCAAAACCATGAGCATCATCAATCATCAAAGATGCTTTATGTTTTTTGCAACTCGCAATCAGGTCAGGCAGCGGTGCAATATCGCCATCCATACTGAAAACACCATCGGTCACCACCAGACGGCTTTCCGCAGGCTGTTTCATCTGGCGCTCAAAGGATTCCAGATCAGCGTGAGCATAGCGCAACATTTTTGCTGGACTGGCCATGCCGCCATCAATTAGCGATGCATGATTTAGCTTGTCTTGGATAATCAGATCATTTTTATCAGGAAGACAGGTCAGCACACCATAGTTCGCCATATAGCCTGTCGAGAACAATAAGGCCCGCTCAACCCCTAAGAATTCAGCAACCTCTTCTTCCAACGCATGATGGTGTTCGCTGTGCCCAATAATTAAATGTGATGCACCACTGCCAACACCATATTGCTTAGCAGCTTTTTGCATCGCTTCGATTAATTTTGGATGATTAGCCAGACCAAGATAGTCATTGCTACTGAAGTTCAGATACTCGCGACCTTCAGCCTTTATGCGTACACTTTGCGCACCCTCAAGAGTTAGGCGCTGACGCAACAAATCCTGAGCTTTTCGCTGCTCAAGTCTGGCTTGCAGTTTTTGCCACATGGCAATAAATCTCTATCAGCTGTCTAGTGAGTTTTAGTTGCGTCGTAAAATAAAGGCTTAGCTGGTTGCTGCTCTTCAACTTTAGGTGTTTCTTCAGCAAGCTCTTCTTTGTCCAGCTCGCGACGCTCAGGCTCAATACCCAAGCGCTTAAATAACAACATATCCGCTTCCGCTTCTGGATTTGCGGTAGTTAATAATTTCTCGCCATAGAAGATCGAGTTAGCGCCCGCCAGATAGCATAAAGTCTGAGTTTCTTCGTTCATGTCTTCGCGACCGGCGGAAAGACGCACGTACGACTCAGGCATCATAATGCGTGCAGTAGCAATCATGCGCACAAACTCAATGGAATCAAGTTTCTCCACATCACCCAGTGGCGTGCCCTCAACCGCAACCAACATATTGATTGGAACACTTTGCGGATGCTCCGGCATATTGGCTAATTGTTGTAATAAACCATAACGATCACTGGTTTCTTCACCCATGCCAATAATGCCGCCGCTACAGACATTGATTCCGGCATCACGAACATTCTGCAAAGTATCGAGACGGTTCTTGTAGGTACGAGTGGTAATAATTTGCTGATAGTACTCAGGAGAAGTATCAAGGTTATGGTTATAGTAATCCAAACCCGCTTCGCCCAATTTCTGCGCCTGTTCATCGGTCAACATACCCAGCGTGACGCAGGTTTCCAGCCCCAGGCCTTTGACCTGACGAACCATTTCCAGCACTACGTCCAAATCTTTTTCACGTGGCGAACGCCAGGCCGCGCCCATGCAAAAACGGGTCGCACCATTTTTCTTGGCCTGTTGCGCTTTGCTGATCACTTCCTCAACCGCCATTAACTGCTCTTTGGACAAACCAGTATTGTAGTGACCTGACTGTGGGCAATAAGCGCAATCTTCCGGACAGGCGCCAGTTTTAATGCTCAATAATGTGCTGGTTTGCACCTGATTCGGATTGAAATGTTGACGATGAATGTTCTGTGCAGCGAACAGTAAGTCATTGAAAGGCTGATTATAAATCGCTTCGATTTCCGCCACAGTCCAGTCATGACGAACCTGACCGCTATTCAACTTTTCCAAACTGGTTAATGTGTGACCGTTTTTGTGATTGCTCATTGTTTTAAAAACCCTTATAGTCTATGGCTTCGCGCGCAGCAAGATTCAGGAAGAATAGCGTGAAGTTTACGGTTTCATCACTCACTGTCAACCAAATAAAGGGAATTATGGTTTACAATCTATTTTCTATCGTTCGCGAGAATACCCCGCAATTCAACGGCAACTGCTCCCTATGTGGCTTGAATGCTGAACATTCAGGCTTTTGTGAGCCCTGTTTATCAGCGGTGCAACGCCAGGGACAATACTGCCAGCAATGTGGTAACAGCCTGGGCAAGCAACCTTTTGCCGCTACTTGTGGTCAATGCCTGAAAAAACCGCCACGCTACCAGACCTTAGTCGCTGCGACTCATTATGAGTTTCCGGTCAGTCATGCCATCAGCGAAATGAAGTTCGAAAAGCAACTTCATCATATTCGCAGTTTTAGCAATTTGCTGATTGAAGAAATCCATAGTCACTATCAGGATAAAGAGCTCCCAGAAGCGATAGTGCCAATTCCACTGCATTCAAACCGCCTGCGTGAACGGGGCTTTAATCAATCACAGTTGATTGCCAAACACCTGACTCGCAAACTGCAAGTGCCGCTACTCGACCATGCACTGCTTCGCGTTAAAGACACCCCACACCAGATTGGCCTCAAAGCAATCGAACGTCGCAAAAACCTCAAGTACGCTTTTGATATCAAACAAGCCATGCCAAAGCATATCGCACTGGTCGATGACGTAGTCACCACCGGCTCCACCATTCAAGAAGCCTCAAAGCAGTGCTTAAAGCATGGCGTGGAACGCATAGATGTGTGGTGTTTAGCTAAGACCTGACTTTAATACAGACAAATGCACAATCAGTACATTTGTCTGTAACCCCTTCTTGAGCTGGATCAAGCCACCTACAGATGTCCATTGTTATATTGAACTATAGCTCCTAGATTGGAGTTACATTAATTCAATGGAGCAATCCCATGCACACAGAAACCTACTCTCGCCGCTCTCAATTAATACACTGGGGATTAGCTTTGTTTGGTATCGCAGCCTGGCTAACAGGCGAAAATGCCGATGATGGTTTTAATACCAATGGCTTTCTGTTGCACCTCTATTTAGGCCTTGCAGTGCTGGTGTTTGTTCTGACTCGCTTTGGCGTTGGCATCTTTACGCGTGGAAAACTCAGCTTTAAGGGGTGGACCATCTTTAACAAGCATCAATGGCGACTGGCCGCACAGGATATTGGACAACTAGTCCGCTTCAAACTGCCGCACAGAAAGATGCATGAAGGTATTGCCGGGCTTGCCCAATTTTCAGGCTTACTATTATTTTTATGGATGGCGGTTTCTGGAACTTTAATCTTTCTGCTACAAAACAGTGCAGCTTCCGCAGTTTTTGAGGCAGTTGAAGAAGGCCATGAAGTTGGCGAAGCACTGATCCCGCTATTTCTTATTCTGCATGTTGGTGCCGTCTTAATACACAGCTTTGCTGGCGAGCATGTCTGGAAAAATATGGTCAAAAAGGATGCTTCCTAAGTCTTCACAATCTCTTCATCTGTTCGCGATTAAGGTTTAAAGCCTATTAAGCTCACTAGCCTCATTTAAAACAACGAGGTAAAACAACGAGGAGATGATCATGCTTGTACAATTAACTTATGCCAGCCGAATTAGTAAAACGCTGGGTTCAGAGGATATCAAAAATATCCTTCAACATTCTCAAACCAACAATCAGGCCGATGGCGTTACCGGCGCATTATGCCTTTCGAACGGCATCTTTCTGCAAATTCTGGAAGGCGACCGCAATACCGTTAACCGCGTCTATCACAAAATCCTACAGGATCAGCGACATAAAGAACCAGCGATCCTTGATTATCGGGAAATTACTGCACGCCAATTCAGCGAATGGTCGATGGGACTGATTACTCGTACTGATGATAATAAGCAGCTCTTTCTAAAGTATTCGTCCGATGCCAATTTCGATCCCTACAACATGAGTGGTGAAACGCTAAGGGGCTTCTTCGATGAAGTCGTCGACAATGTTCGCTGGTTACGTAAAAGCCCAGACTAAGAATTTAAACTGCAGGGATGCAGCTTTTAAATCCAAGCCACCATCTGCTTCTATTCCAAACAAGCCCTAGCCCTTTAAGCAATACCTGATACAATGCGCATCATATAATGTTACTGCGCTCGGACATTCCTTTTGCTCAATAAAGACCGTTCACAACAAGTTCTCCAGATCTCATTGCCGATTGTCGGTGGCATGATCTCGCAGAATATTTTGAATCTGGTCGATGCCGCCATGGTCGGCACTCAAGGTAGTGCTGCGATTGCAGCGGTAGGTATCGCAGGCTTTATCAATTTTATGGCAGTGGCCTTTTTTATTGGCTTTGCCGCAGGTGTCCAGGCCATGGTTTCGCGCCGCATGGGTGAAGGTCGACAAAGCGAAGCCGCCTATCCGCTTAATGCCGCTTTATTAATCATTGGTCTAATGGCTCTGCCGACCAGTATTATTTTATTCTTTCTTGCCCCTGATATCCTGAGCTTGCTCAATAACGATCCTGAGCTATTGGAAGAAGGGACTCCTTATTTACAGGCGCGCTTTGCTGGAATTTTAGCGATTGGACTGAACTTCAGTTATCGCAGTTACTGGAGCGCCATTAAGCAAACCGGCTACTACCTGCGCACCTTGCTAGTCATGCACTCGCTGAATATTCTGCTTAATTACACTTTAATTTTCGGTAATTTTGGCATGCCCGAACTGGGTACTTTAGGCGCAGGAATCGGCACCAGTATTTCCTTGGCGCTTGGTTCCGTTTATTACCATATTTTAGCGACCAAACACACCAAGCAATTTGGTTACATGGAGCGATTAGCGGCCTGGGCAACCATAAAATCAATTTTCAGAATTTCATTTCCGTCCTCTATCCATCAATTATTCTTCGCTGGAGGCTTCACTGCTCTGTTCTGGATTATTGGTATGGTCGGGACACACCAGCTTGCTGCCGCAAACGCCATCACCAACGTCATGCTGGTGGCTATTTTGCCATGCATTGCACTGGGCATTGGTGCAGCGACTTTGGTCGGTCAGGCGCTAGGAAGGCAGGATCCAAAGGATGCCTACTTGTGGGGGTGGGATGTGGCCAAGATGGCCTTAATCTTCGCCATCAGTCTTGCGACTCTGTTCTTTATATTTACCGATCCAATCATGGGAATATTTTTGAAGGAGCAGACAGCACTTGAAATTGCCCATTGGCCATTTAAACTTTCCGCAGGCATTATCATCATTGATGCTATGGGCTTAGTATTCATGAATGCACTGAATGGCGCCGGTTATACTAAGCCACCGATGTATGTTTCCCTGTTGTCTCAATGGCTACTTTTCTTGCCGGTGGCCTGGTTGCTTGGCCCCTATTTGGGTTTTGGCTTCCTGACTATCTGGTTCGCCTACGCTGCCTACCGAGTTCTGCAAACAGGCGCTTTTATCTGGCTATGGCAACGCAGAAGTTGGGCCAATACGATTGTCGACTAAAGACTGGCTTAGTTAACAGCCACAAAACGCTATTTCAGCATTTTCGAGGCGATGTCCTGCTCATCGATACGTAAGAAGTAATAATCGTATTTAAAGTCTTTTTCAAAACCAAATTCACGATATATTTTATGTAGGCGATGATTTTCTTTGCGGGTAGTTACTTCGATCCGAATCGCATTCGTTTCTTCGCACAAATCCTTTGCCGCATTTAATAAAGCCTCTGCAGTTTGCTTGCGGCCGGTTCCACCAAACACATAGAAATCATTCAAAGTCCAAATGGGTGCAAGCCCAATACTGGAATATGACGGATACAGCTGAGCAAAACCAGTCAGCTCATTGGCCTCATAAGAAAGTAAAATCACAGAAGTCTCTTGTTCCAGCATTTGTCGCAAGAACTGCTCTATTTTTTGTGGTTCAGAGGGTTGTTTATAGCGTTGACGGTAGCTATCGAATGCAGGTACAAGCTGCTCTAAGTCTTTGATTTCACATGTCTTGATGTTCAAAGCAGTATCCTTATGCGATTTTTATCAGGTATTCAGTAAGAATTCAGTTTACAGGCGGTAAAGTTGTGATTAATGAATGTTATTGAGCCTCAAACGCCCAATATAACTTCAGTTGGTATTATAGTGAATCCTAAGGAGTTATCCATGAATAAAATGATAACCACAGCACTGATCATGACATTGGGCCTGGGTTTGTCTCAAGTTGGTTTTGCCAAAGAGCACAAAGGTCCACAATCGAATCAAGCACGTAACAATGCTGTCGAAAAGCGTCATGATTCAAACCGATTTGAACAACGTCATAATCGTGACAATCGCTTAGAGCACCGACGTGATGATCGTCGTGATGACCGCTGGCGAGATAACCACCGAGACGATCGCAGAGATAACCATCGACACAGCGACTCGCGTGGACATGATCGTCACTACGGCTCGCATGATCGCTACCGCGACAATTACCACCCAAGACCAAAGCACCCACATTATCGTGTGTACCATGATCGTTATTACCCACGATACAGAAGCTACCCAACAACGGTGTATTACTTAGGTCAGGACTGGTACTACTACGGCGGTTATTACCACCCTTACCCACGTGGCCATATCCACACTCATTATTGCCACCACCGCTACTGGGAACCGATTGCTGTAGGCATCATCTTAGGTAGTGTACTCGGCTGGTAAAGCTTTCCCCCTGACCCTGGACGCTTTTAACACACTACCCCTTAGTGTTAATGTCCCTCTCTCCTGAGTCCAGGGTCAGTTTTTTATCCATAAAAAAAGCGAGCATTGAGCTCGCTTTTTTGTTTCCTACTGACTAACCCAAGACCCAATCAAGACCCAATCGGTGAACCCGGGGGTATGGGTAGGGTTTGTGCTTCTTCCTGAGGTTCAAAATCTCCATTGAGATATTGAACAACCAAATCCTTCAGCCAGGCGTAACGGATAGAGTTGCGCTTGGCCTGAGTGGTCAGCCAGCCATCCAGCTTGCCTATTTCGTGGTGCAAGTGTGATCTGACTTCTGGAGAAGCCTTTTGTTCAGAGGCGGCGGTTAATAAATGCAAGACCGTCAGATAATCCACACGTTGCTGAATCAAGCCCTTCAATCCTGTTTGCTCAGGGCTTCGCAAAGTTGTCGTCAACAATTGAGTGACGAATTCTTCAAGACCTGGTAGCTCAGGTGTTTGCGCTTTTTGCTGTAATAAGCGGGCTAAGCGCTCCGGGGTCAACAGTAACTGCAAGGTATGTTTTGCAGAGGCTTCAGCCATAGAAATCGGATCAAGTGTTAACCCGGTGTAACCATTAAAGCTCTCACGATTTTTGTAATAACCGTAGGCCTTGGGAGGAATTACCTCTAGCACTGAGTCGGGGATCATCAACTGTTCAACAGCTAATGTTGAAAGCAAAACACCAATCGCCTGTTTTTGTAGACCTTCTTCCACCGGGCGAACTGGGCGATACGTATCGCCTTTAACGCTGTATTCATAATTAACACCAGCCACCAGCTTCACTGCCGCTTCCACTTGGTAACGGTGGAATAAGTAAAGCGGCACTAAAGTCTCGGCTAGCTCAGAATAAGGTACACCATCCGCTAAATTATTATGCCCAAACTTGTCTAAGGCAACTTTACGTACCTCTAGCACTCGTGCCAATTCTGCTGCAGGATTTTGCCCGTTATCCCAAAGATGAGCAGACGGATGAGCACCGCTGGCTGGTCTTGCATCAGGATCAGAAATAAACATCAGTCCTTTCGCGCTGGCTTCTCGAACAATGTTACGCAGTGCTTCAGCTTCCTGTTCTGGTTCCAGTTCTGGCTCAAATTCAGTGTAGCCATAACGTACTGCTTCAATATCCCACTTACCGATATCTTCAGCATAAGCATTTTTTAAACTGACTTTCTTACCGTCAACAGTATTACCGTCAACAGTATTACCGTCAAAAGTATCACCCTCAAGAGTTACCAACGGATGTGGATAATCCATGACTGAAGCACGATTGCTCGGACTTGCTGCAAAATTATGTGCAATCCCTAAAGTATGGCCCACTTCATGAGCAGACAACTGACGAATACGCGCTAAAGCCATATCCATCGCCGCTTGCTTATCACCCTCTTTGCCATAAACACCGGTCAACGCATTGGCAATCAACAAATCCTGTCTCACTCGCAAAGAACCCAAGGTCACGTGACCTTTAATAATTTCACCGGTACGCGGATCAGCCATCGCCATGCCATAAGACCAGCCACGAGTGGCACGATGCACCCATTGAATCACGTTGTAGCGCACATCCATCGGATCGGCATCTGCTGGCAGGTCACGAACTTCATAAGCACCTTCTAGACCAATCGCAGCAAAGGCCTGCTCCCACCAACGAGCGCCTTCTAACAGGGCGGTTCGAACCGGTTCAGGTGCACCCGGATCAAGGTAATAAACAATCGGCTGTATCTTGCCGTCTTTAGCACGCTCTAAACGATGACGGTAAATCAATTTCTTTTCAATCGGCTGATCAATGGGCGAGGCATAATCGGCATAGGTTAATTCAAAGAAGCCGCTTTTCGGATGGAACACTCGAGGCTGATAGTTATCATCCGGCAATGCCACGAAAGACACATGCTGGTGAACTGTAATCGCATCAGGAGTCGGCACCACCTGCTTAACATAGTTGCCTGCGCCTGAACCCTTAAAGGTTAAGACACTTTCAAACAAAGTATTCTTGGGAAAGTTTTTAACTTTGCTGGCAACAAGGGCTGAGCGACTGGAATCAACACTAAAGCTACCTTGATCCGTTGCTTTTAATCGCTCGCTGACTCCATGTAAATCACGCTGCAAAAAAGCGGTTAAATCGATCAGATAACGGCTACCTGAACGAGCATCAATTTCAAAACCATGTAACACCGAGCTGGCAAAAGCCTCATTAACCGAATTCTTTTCAGCTGGATTATCAGTATCAGCACGATAGCGAGTGTTGAGGTGTTTTAGAAAGACCTTATTGCCATAACGCTCAAACTGTACCAGGCGCGACTCACCAAGCTGACCACGGTCAAGTCCTATGTCGTTGGAGCCGATACCAAACGGCAAGCCAGTGTACATGATAAAAGGCTGCTCAAACTTACTGACCTCCAGCCAAACCTTACCTTCATTTGTACTGAGATAAATCGGCATAAAGCCATTAACACGACGACTTTTGTTTTCAATTTCAGACCAGCTTGCCGCATTGGCGGTCAACATCACCGCCAACAGACAAACTCCCCCAATCAGACCTCGAACAGCTTTTAACATGGGCTTATTTCCCTACCTGATAAAAAACGTTTAATTAAATTCTTATAGCGCCTTATTAAAATACAAACTATTGATGTAAGGCCGCATCGAGCCTAGCCAGTAACCTCGGAAGTTTGGATTATCGCTAAACATAATGATACTGCCACGCCCGAACCTTTGTGCCAAGATTGCTGGCGTATTTTTGATACGCTGCACATTGGTTTGTGACGAATACCCCGCAATCAGCGGACTTTCGGTATAAGAAGCCACCGTAACAAAATCTTTTGTTGCGGGTTTGAAGACCATGGTACCCGCTTTGGTGAAAGCTAGCTTGTCTAACTCCAGACCAAAAGCCAGCGGATGGCTATTATCTAAATCAGCTTCATAGATGGCACCGCCAATAATGTGCTCGGCACGGGCATCATCACGCTCTGAGAAGGGACGCTGCTGATTTTCTGATGCTTCCGGTTCAAGCAATTCAAAATCGACCAGTCCCTGCTCGACCAACCAAGGATTGGCACCGCGGGTGGCGACGATAGTGCCCCCTTTACGCAACCATGCCTTGATATACTCCAAGTCTTCTGGCTCAAGGGCAGGATATTGCCCACTGACCATCAGCAGATGGGTGTATTCTGATAAATCAATGCCACCCAGTTCTTCGCCATACTGCATAGAAACCGGCAGCTCAAGGCGCGTGTCCAGCAAATGCCACACTTCGCCAGCCTCATAAGAATAAACACCATCACCAATCAACAATAAAGGCTTAGGCATCTCCAGATCGCTCACATTCGGACTACCCAAGTCAGTGCCCTGTCCGCTATAGCCTGAGTCAACACCATAAACCGTTAAACCTAAATCCATCACATGAGCGTTCACCTGCTCAATCAGTGCATCTCGCTCACTATCATCCGCCGGTAATGGCACGGTAAAGGTTCCTGCCATAAATTCATGCACCTCGCCATTTACCGGTAGCCGCGATCCTTTTTCCAGTAACTTAACGTCAATATCAGCACCGAGCAATCGCGTTAATGCGGTTGCTGCGTAAAAATCCTGCCACTCAATCAATAAAGCCACCGGATTATCGCTGCCCACATATGAGCTAGCCGAAGCAAGCTCAACTGACTCAAGTGGCAAACGTTGCAACTCATCTTTATTTAAATGCTGGTAGTCTAGATTAAAGGCTAACGGGAAAGTCCAGGCAGAGACATCATAGAAAGTATTATCAGTGAACTCGGTGCGCGTTTCGAACATGGCTTTAATCAGGCCATACTGTTGCTGTTTGAAGTTCACCACATAGGAAACTTTCGCAGGCCATTCTTTGCCCGCAATTTTTCTAGGCCCTGCCAATTGCTGCACTTCAATTTGATGACTGTTTAGAATGCGCAAAAATTCTTTGATACGACCTTGATCGTTAGAGCTGAAAATCACACCTTTTTCTGAGTCTCGACTGGCTTTAGCTGGCCATTGATTGAAAAAGTCTTTTTGGTATTCAAGCAACTCATCACCTAACTCAAGTCCGGCCTGCAAGGTCGAGAAGGAAGTGGCAACCTGGTTACGAATGGAGAAGGGAAAGCTGACATCGCCATTAACCGATTCCTGCAAGTGACCGCGCGAGCTGGCCTGCTCAAATAAAATGCCAATACCGCCATTAATGTCCGGGAAAGTTGATCCCTTACCATAATAGAAGTCATCGAAACTTTCCTGACTGTAATAACGCGAGCCAATCGCATCCAACGCTTTGGCATGATAGCGTCCAATTTTTTCAGTTAACTCAAAATTTAATTCAGAAGTTAAAGGATTCTGCCGAGTGGGAACGCCTGGCTGGAAAAAGAAGGTCGAATTAGTCCCCATCTCATGGAAGTCTCCGACGATATGCGGACGCCACTCATAAAAATGCTTAACCCGCGCCTGGCTTTCTGGATGTTGCAACAACAGCCAGTCACGATTCAAATCAAACCAGTAGTGGTTAGTACGACCTCTAGGCCAGGCTTCGTTATGCTCAATCGACTCAGAGTCTGCAACCAGTTGCTTACCTTTGTAACGATTGGCCCATCCAGCAAAGCGACCCATTCCATCGGGATTAAGCATTGGATCGATCATTACAATAGTATTATTCAATAACTCCTGAATCCACTCTTCATCAGAGGCAGCAAGTCGATAAGCCACCAATAATGCCGCATTAGTGCCACTCGGTTCATTGCCATGCACTGAATAACCCAACCAGATAATGGCCGGCCCCTGATACTCAGTTAAATTTTTGCGCTGTTCTTTAATCTCATCCAGACGCGCCAAATTCTCAGGCGATGAAATATAGGCGGTGATTAGAGGACGATTTTCATGGGTGCGCCCAATTTCGGACAGATTCACACGCTCTGAGCTTTCGGCTAATGCTTTAAAGAAAGATACCGACTGGTCAGGACGAACATGCCATTCACCGACAGGATTACCGAAAACCTGATTCGGCGTTACAACATCCTGCTTAAAATCAATAGCTTGGTTAAAATAGTAGTCAAAAGAAGTATTACTTTCCTGAGGCAGAGCAGCCTGCGAAAGGCCAACAGAAGCGACAAGAAATGTGGCAAGCAATAATTGTTTCATGAGACTGAGTTTTTCGTGGTTTTCTCCATTCTATAGGTTGTAAATTTAGCTGCAAGCCCAATCATAGGTTATAATAGAACCCATCAAAGCAACATGCTAAGGCATTAAACGTTATTATGATTACTATTTCAGAAGCTGCTCAAGAGCATTTTCGCCGTTTATTAGCCGGTCAGGAAGAGCCTGATACCGGCATTCGCGTATTTGTGGTTAACCCAGGCACCAGCCATGCAGAGTGTGGCGTTTCATACTGCCCACCGGACGCCATTGAAGATACCGACACTGAATTGAAGTTCGATGGTTTTTCAGCCTTTATCGACGAAGATAGCGCTCCTTATTTAGAAGAAGCCGAGATTGACTACTCGAAAGAACAAACCGGTGGTCAGTTAACGCTGAAAGCACCTAACGCAAAAGCACGTAAAGTTGACGACGACGCACCAGCTTCGGATCGCATTCGTTATTACCTCGAATCCGAAATCAACCCAGAGCTCGCCAACCACGGTGGCCAGGTATCATTGGTTCAATTCACCGAAAGTGGTATCGCCGTTCTACAATTCGGTGGTGGTTGCCAAGGTTGCGGTATGGTCGACGTCACCTTGAAAGAAGGCATCGAGAAAACCTTGATTGAACGTGTTCCAGAAGTGAAAGGCGTTAAAGACGTCACCGAACACGCCGAAGGTGAGAATCCTTATTACTAAATTAGTAATATCAAAGTTCTAAAAAAAAGGCGCTTTAAGCGCCTTTTTTGTATCCGATAGCCTTTATAACATTCTGCTTTCTATCTTCATGATAACTGGAAAGTAGCTCATCGCACTCTAATAGAATCTTTTTCTTTTCCTCTTGAGTCATATCTCTAGTTATATGATTTAATAACTTAGGATTGAACCACATGATACTAATAGGAAAGGCACCATAGCAGCGATTGTCACCTATGGAATACACAGGCTGCGCTCCTCTCCATAACAGCAAATCAACTTGCCACTCAGAGTATGGCTTAGGGGTATCATCAAATCGACCTGGCCCTGATTCACGTGCGATTTTCTCTAACTTCCAGTTCGGATTGAAAAGATACGCAGGGATATCAGTTAACCACAATAAAAAAATAAACAAAATAAAAACCATACGGGCAATTCGATTCGAATCTTTTTTTGTGTAGATATCAATATTTTTCAGGTTTTGCTGCGCCTCATAAACAGCATCACTATTGACCACTAATGCTTCACTAACACTGGAAAACATCCCTAAATCGGTAGTGTTTACATTGTTATTTTTCTTTATTGATTCAACATACTCAGTTAAGACTTCCCCTGATAATTTCCCGATATGCTCCTTAGCAAGGGTTACATCTCTAGCGTATGACCACAAGCTTGATTCAACATCATTGTCTTTGTTATTTCTACCAACGAAAAGCCCTAAAACATTTCCGTTCTGGACAAAACAAACGCCAATAACAAAACCCATATAGGTTCCGACTAAAACATCAACGTCCTCACTCAATATCCAAGCTTCAAGCTTGTCTCGCGAGTATCGCCCCAATAGCCGCTCTATTTGCTCGTCATCACATTTTAATCTTCTTATAACCCCCTCAGTCAGAACCCTTATTTCTGAAAGGTCTTCTTCCTTTGCTGGGCGGTATTTGAATGCCAACATCCTAAATCCCTTCATTCTTATTATCTAATCAAATTATAGTATAGTTTACTAATAGGATGGGTTATACCCAAGGGGGCAGACCCGGCGTAAGCCGTAACCCATCATCAATGTAGAACTTTTGTTGGGTTACGAGGAAAAGCCTCTAACCCAACCTATAACGTCCTTATAATCAAATCCAATTTCATTTAATCAAATTATCATGCAGCAATTGCAATACTTTTAAAGCATCATCATCGTTCACTAAAAACGATAAATGATGATCGCCTGTAGCGTGACTTAACAGCAACCATTGCTCAGGAAGGTCTGCATCAATTTGCAATAAGTGCCACAATGCTTGGCTGGCTTCACAACCGATTAGAGTGAGCATGGCGCTATGCGAGGTAAAGACACTGCGGCAGACTTCGGCAAGTTTTTCAGAGAGCTTTTGCAGGATTGAATCGGAGTAAATACTGTTATTGGTTTCAATCGCCATGACTAGAGAATTTTTGGTGGAGGCCATCAATTCACTGCTCAAGCCAAACTCATTAATAATGGCAAAAACTTTTTGTAATGTGTCAGGTTGTTGCCCGCGTCGTCCGAGCAACAAAGTAACAATCGGAATTTGCTGTTTTAATGCAATGGCTTTAACCCATTTAGAAGACTCATAATCACTGGTTATCAATGTCCCTGACTCGTCAGGTTTGTGAGTATTGCGAATTTCAATAGGAATATTATAAGCCATCACTGCACTAAGGCATCGTGGGTGCAAAACTTTTGCACCAGCTTCAGCCATATCAAATGCTTCGTTATAACTAATGGCACTCAACTTTTTAGCACTACTAATTTTATTTGGATCGGTACTGAACATCCCAGCCACATCAGTCCAGATTTCGAGCTTTTCGGCCTGTAGCAATGATGCAAAATAAGCGGCTGAAGTATCCGAGCCTTCTCGTCCCAGCAACACAGTCTGCCCTTCGTCACTAGAGGCGATAAAACCCTGGCTTAAAATCACATCGGCTTGAGCTGCCCATTGGTTAGCTAGTTCTGCATTAGGCCGCGGATGACAAACGGCATTCAGATACAAATCATTGTCGTTTTGATGATGATTTGATTCTGAGGTTAATATTTGACGCGCATCTAACCATTGGACGCTATAGGAGTCACCAAAAACCTTGCGTAAAAATTCCGCGCCGAGTACCGAGGATAGTAGCTCACCATGCGACACCACCTGCGCTCGATCCATTGCTGTCAGTTTTTCTTTATGGCTAATATCAGCGATAGCGATTTGCAGTGAGTCAAACCAGGGATCAAGCAAAGTAGCATCAACTTCTAGCTCATGCGCCATCGCTTTATGCTTATTCAGCAGTTGATGCAACGCATCCTCACTGTCATCGGTTACTGCTAACTTTGCAATCGCTTCCAACTCATTGGTAACGTTTTTAAATGCCGAATGAATGACGGCAACTTTTTTTCCGTTCTCAATATTACTTTTTACAATCGATGCTATGTTATCCCAATCCGTTTGGCTGGACACACTGGAGCCACCAAATTTGAGTACCACCCATGAATGTGTTTGGTTTGTCATGATTTATCCGATGAATCGTTTTTATTAATGAATAGAAAGACAGCTGAATTATTTACTGAGCTGGTAGCGGTTGCCGCAATAAGGACAACTGGCGCGTCCGTCTTTATCAAAGGCCATAAAGACTCGTGGGTGCTGATTCCACAAGGTTTGATCTGGCATAGGACAGTGCACTGGTAAGTCACTATCACTGACTGTAATTACCGGGGCTTGCTTTGGTTTAGCACCATTATTCTCAGCGCTTTGTTTTTCAGTCGCTTGCTTGGCCATCTGCTTGCTCATAACCGGCTCCTTTGTTCCATTCTTCTTTACGCTCATTCTACATCGCTGTGTTGAAAAGTCGATTGCCAGACCTCAACAATTGCCTGTCGTTGTTCAGTCAGCTCATCTTTGGAAAGCAATGCTGGTTGGTTTTGCAGTGCTCTTGAGTTCGAAATATCTCTGAGTAGCCGATAGTTTTCCATCATGCAATCACGTGTACTCTTATTAAGCAGATCCTTCTCGGCCAACAACTGCAACCAGTCGACATTATTAAACGGCAACCCGTCTACCGAGCATTGCTCCAGCAGCGACTTCGAATATTGTAATGCCCAGTATTGCACTAAAAATTCTATATCAACCAGACCGCCATAACCTTGTTTGATATCCCAAAGACGAGCGTCGGTTTTATCAAGGTTGTCACGCATTTTTTTGCGCATGGTAATAACATCCTGACCTAATTGTTTGCGCTGCTCGCTACTGAGTACTTTATTACGCAATTGCAAATAACGGTCTCTCAAGCTGGTATCGCCAGCAACCGGGCGTGCTCGCACCAATGCCTGATGTTCCCAGGTCCAGGCTTCATTCATCTGATACTTGTCAAAGGCATCAATGTGACTGACCAGCATTCCGGAGCGACCTGATGGACGCAAACGAGTATCCACTTCATACATAATGCCTTGCTGGGTGCGAGTTCCAAGGTAATGCACCAAACGCTGTGCCAGACGGGTATAAAATTGATGTAATTCCAGAGGCTTGCCCTGTTCACCTGATACTTGCGTCATAGCATCTGGCTCACCCTGATATAAAAACACCAGGTCAAGATCCGAACCATATCCCAGTTCATCACCACCCAGTTTTCCATAGCCAATTACTAAGAAATCACATACTAATTCACCAGCGTCCGGCCTTGGTTTGCCATGTTTACTTGTCAGCTCATTCCAGGCCATTTGCAGTAAATATTCCATGATCACTTCTGCAAGATCAGTCAGTTGTTGCGAGACTTCACTGATGTCGAAACGTCGAGTGAGATCGCCCGCCGCAATTTTAAATTGGCTGGACTGTTTAAAACGACTCAAAGCCAACAACTGCTCTTCGGTTTGATTCATTTCGATGCGCATCATGGCTTGTTGCAACTGGTTGGCCAAATTCTCTTTAGTCAGCTGCTTGCCAAAATTACTGGGGAACAACAGTTCATCCAGTAACGATGGATAAATAGATAACTGTTGCGCCAACCAGCTGGAGCGTGAAACTAGTTGAACCAGAAACTCCAAGACCGGAATATTTTCAGCCAGCATTTCAAAATAAGCCGTTCGGCGACCAATCCCCTGCAATACCTCAAGACAACGCGATATAGTTTTGTTGGAATCTTTCTGTCGGCCGGCCTGAATCACCAGGTGTGGCAATAGTTGCTCTATTCGCGCAAAACCGCGCAAACCAATTTTTCGTTCTGAGAATTCCTGCCTGAAACTTTGCAACTCTTTCAAGGTTTGCTCTGCCAAAGAATACTGCTGTAAGACCTCAGTCTGGCGTTCACTGTCCAACTGACCTTGTACTAACTTTTTAAGAACTGGCACTTGATCATTGTGATCATGCTCTTCTTTAGGATCATGAAATAACCCCTTAAAGAAACGAGCCACTACTTGCTGATGTTTGGCTAATTCAGTTTCGATCGTTGCCCAGTCCGCATAGCCCAGCAAAAGTGCAATCTTTTGTTTCTCATCGTTGCTATCCGGCAAATCCTGTGTTTGTTTATCTGCATGAATTTGTAGACTATTTTCCAATTTTCGCAAAAACTCGTAAGCACTTTTCAGGCCACTGGCATCTTCGTCTTTGATTAGCCCCTGCTGCACTAACGCTTCGAGAGCCTGCCACCAGTTTTTCGCTTGTAACTGAGGATGTCGGCCGCCGCTAATCAGCTGCAAACTTTGCACAATAAATTCCAGTTCCCGAATACCGCCATCGCCTAATTTAATATTGTTTTGCGCATCTTTTCGCTGCAGTTCAATGGTGATCTTTTGCTTTAACTGACGGATGGATTCGAGCACACTGAAATCAATATAGCGCCTAAAACTAAAGGGACGGATAATATTCGCTAACTGCTCTCGGAAATGGTGATGGGCCTGTAACACTCGCGCCTTGATCATGGCGAAACGTTCCCACTCTCTTCCCTGCTCTAAGTAATAATCCTGCAGTGCATTAAAGTTAGCCACCAGTGCACCACTTTGCCCATAAGGACGTAACCGCATATCCACACGATAGACAAAACCATCCGCCGTATTATCCGACAACAGGCTAATCAGTTTTTGTCCATGACGCATAAAGAACATTTGATTCTCAACTGACTTACGCTGATCTTCGCCGATTCGCGTTTCACCATCTTCCGGATAACCGAAAATCAGATCCACATCTGATGAAAAATTCAATTCTTCGCCGCCCAGTTTCCCCATCGCCAATACCAACAAATGTTGCTCTTCACCGTCGCTGGATACAGGAACTCCGTATTGCTGGCAGGTTTGCTGATAACTCCAGTCTTGCGCACAATTGATCAACTGCTCAGCCAGCACGGATTGCAGATAACAGATTTGACGAATCGGTAGCTGCTGCAGAATATCGGCCACTGCAATTTGCATTGACCAATAATGACGCTGATGGCGCAAGAATTGCTTTACCTCGTATTCAGGCCAGGACAGATCCAGCTTCTGTTGAATACTTAAAATATTGGCTGACAAATTACTCAAATCAGCAGCCAGAGCCTCCACTAGCCATTGCGGCTGACGTTTTGCCCAGTGATAGAGGTAATCACTGCCACATAAAATTCTTGCCACCTGCTCCATATCTCCCGCATAAGCGGTACCCAGAGCCTCGAGCCACTGCGAGGTTCGCTGTTCTGCTTCAGCTTGCAAGGTTTCTGGAATAGGTGCTATCTGCATCATCAATGAATCAACTTTTGTCGTATTTACTGGCCTGTAAGAGGATTATGCTATCGTATTTGGGGTGTTTTAAGCTATTGATGTTGTACGATTTATTACAATTTAATGCAAACTAATAATTTATCCGCCCGACAAACATTGATAGGATAGGCCGATAACAATGAATAAGGAGTATCTTAAGAATGGGCATCATCATCACTTTAGTCATCATCGTTGCGTTAATCCTGTTTATCGTCGGGATTTACAACAAGCTGGTCAACCTGCGCAATCGCTTTAAAAATGCATACGCACAAATTGATGTACAGCTTAACCGCCGCTACGACTTAATCCCGAATCTGGTTGAAACCGCCAAAGGTTATATGAAGCACGAGCGCGAAACGCTTGAAGGCGTTATCAATGCTCGCAACACTGCAGTTTCAGCAAATCAGGCAGCAGCCGACCATCCCGAAGATCCGAATGCCATTAAGAACCTTAATCAGGCGGAAGGTCAACTTACTGGTGCATTAGGTCGCTTGTTTGCCTTATCGGAAAACTACCCGGACTTGAAAGCCAATCAAAACATGGCTCAACTGATGGAAGAGTTAAGCACCACCGAGAACAAAATTGCTTTTGCACGTCAGGCTTATAATGATGCCGTCATGCAATACAACACCTATCGCGAGCAAGTTCCTAACAACTTTATCGCCAATCCATTTGGTTTCCAGGAAGCTGAGTTGTTTGAAGTTGAAGATGAGCAGGTTAGAGAAGCTGTTAAAGTATCTTTTGACTAAACCTCATTTTTTCATCAACTGATAAGCAATAACAACAATGGACTTTTTTGAACATCAAGAAGTAGCCAGGAAGAAAACCCGGCTACTGGTTTTCTACTTCCTGATGGCTGTGATCTTAATTGTCGCAGCCCTCAATTTTATTGGCTTCATGCTGGTAAAGTCACAAAGCTCCCCCGACATGCCCTTCAAAATCAGCGACTGGTTTCAGCATTCATGGTTCTACGCCGTGACCCTTGGCACCATTTTATTGATCTTGTTAGGTTCTTTATTTCGTTGGTTCCAGCTCAGCGCGGGCGGCAAAGCAGTTGCTTCAATGGTTAAGGCACGCGAGGTCTTGCCGGACACCAACGACCTGTTAGAAAGACGCTTGCTCAATGTAGTTGAAGAAATGTCAATCGCCTCAGGAACATCCGTTCCCACGGTGTATGTGATGGATGAAGAAGAATCGATTAATGCCTTTGTGGCAGGACTTGAAGCCAGCGATACGATACTGGTTGTCACCAAAGGCGCTCTACAGAATCTGACTCGTCAGGAACTGCAAGGCGTAGTCGCTCACGAATACAGCCATATCTTTAATTCTGATATGCGCATCAATGTACGCTTAATCGCCATACTGGCTGGCATTTTGCTACTTGGCCAGGCTGGTTATTTTGTCATGCGCTATATCCGTTTTGGCAACGTCCGTAGTAGCAAAGAAAGTGGCGGTGCAGTAGTAGCCGTATTTGTAATCGGCATATCACTGTTCATTATTGGCTATATTGGCTTATTCTTTGGCCGCTTAATTAAATCTGCCATTTCTCGCCAACGAGAATATCTCGCTGATGCTTCCGCCGTTCAGTATGCCCGCGATAACGAAGGCCTGGCCGGAGCCTTTATCAAGATTAAACAGCAGGGTTCTTTGCTGAAAAACTCGCATGCGGAAGAAACCAGCCACATGTGTATTTCAGAACCGATCAAGCTCAATTTAAATAGCCTGGCTTCGCACCCGCCGATTGAAAAAAGACTGACAGCGATCATGCCCGGCTGGCGTAACCTTGCCGAACGAATCGAAGAGCAGCGCCTGCGTGAAATGAATCAAGAGCAACAACATGATGACATTGAGCTTGAACCTGAAACCAAGCAAGCAGCTGACTTTGGATTTGGCGCCATTATCGACACCATTGGCCAACCGACCACCCTGCACCAACACGCTGCCGGGGTTTTATTACTGGGGTTACCCGAAATTATTCGCCAGGCTGCTCATGGTCAACACTCTAATTATAATGCAACGCATCTGGCGCTTGCCCTGCTACTGAGCGATGATCATCAGGTCTCTGAATCAGTCTTAAATCTAATAGCCGACAAAACCAGTCAGCAAGATGCCGACCAGGTTCTGGAGTTAGCGCAACATATCACCAAGGATAAACGCCACTTACGTTTAACCATGTTGGATATTTCAATTCCCAGCCTGCGTCGACTCGGAGCCAAAGAGCGCAAAGAGTTTTTAAGTCTATTGAGAGAAGCGATTCATCTGGATAGCCATATTTCGGAATTTGAATATGTGCTTTACGCCATACTGCAAAAGAACCTCAGCGATATCAAACAGCCGCCAAGCAATAGCATCAAGAGCTTCAATGGTGTAGCGAATGAAATCCAGGTTATCCTTTCTGCAACGGTACACAGTACAGGCCAAAGCGACGACGAAAAGCAGGAGCTATATTCAAAACTGATACAGCCGTTCGTTAAAGACCCTTCACCATTGCTTGAGAAAAGCTTTGATGCCGAATCTTTCCATCAGGCCTTAAAACGCCTGAACCAGTTAACCCCAATGCTGAAAAAACCATTGATTCAAGCGTTGGAAGACGCCGTTTCTTATGATGGCAAAGTACATCCTCAGGAAATCGAACTGCTACGAGCCATCGCCGAATGCTTAAACTGCCCTATTCCACCGATATTGGAACAGGCGCAGCATGAGCTGGTGAAAGAAAACCCTACAATTAATAGCTAAAAAAAATGAAAGTGTTTCATTTTAAAATTTATATTGCAGCATTTTTGACTGTGTTAACTGGATGCAGCTATTCTGGAGGTGCTGTAGAGTCCTATATAGTCGACGGGGACTTGCCTCAATATATTGTGGTTAATCTATCAGAAAAAGATGTTCGGGATAAATTACTAGAAGCCTTTAACGCTAAACAACTCAAAGACAACATTTACTACAGGAGTCATGGCTTTAAAAGTAATGAGAACAATGATACGCCCTTACCGCTTATCGCAGAAGATGAAACTAATTCGCTATGGGGTAATGAATTTTTCTCAAACCCAGAAAATAGTGAGAAAATCTTCATACATTCAATGGGAGCCTCATTTTTATCTTCCTGTTACTTACAGAGTGGAAAGCCTATAGGCTATAGCGCGACATTTTATATTGAAATAACTTCAATTGAAGGGAAGTCTAAAATATCAGTTAATTCCTTTGATTCAAATATCATATATGGTGGCGAGTTTAACGCTCATGCAATGGGGTGGGTACCACAAAGTAAGAAAGTCGAACCTGCTCAAATAGAAAACTACAAATTACTGGCGGTTATAGCAAATATGCTGGGAATAGCCTTGAAATCCCCAAACTACTATATTTCTGATATCACAACGAAAGCTCCTTCGTGTTAATTTCAATAAGACCCAAATTAATACAATCAGAATCACCCTTTAATATTAACGATTCATACAAGAGTTTTGCTTAAAGGAGCCACTCTAGATGCTTTCAATGACAGGTATTATTGCACTCAGTATAGTTTTCGTTGGAATTCCTTATATCATTTTAGGCTTTATTGCTTATTCAGATAGAATACCCTCAAGTTCAAAATTTGAAGCAGCCGGCCCTTGGTGGGCTTTGTATCCAAAGAATTATAATGAGTTCGGAAGAAAACTTACTCTATGGGGAAAGTTTTTATTGGCTTTAGCTTTGCTAGTGACTGTTTATTTCTTTATTAATGGGTGAAATCGTAATGAATGTTCTGAGAATATGTATAGCTTTCCTTTTTTCTCTATTCATACTAAGTTGTGAGCAAAAAAGTACTGATGAACTTTTAAAAGAGAAAATTATTGGCACATGGAGTGCTAACTATCCAGCTCAGCATAGCAACGACATAAGCGCATACGGAGAAGGAACTTATTATTCTGATGGCACTTTTAGGGGCTGGAACAAAATAACATTCCCTGATGGTACTATTAAAGAAAGCTCATATTATGAATCATGGGAAATCAAAGATCATAAGCTAGTTTTAACACCAAAGAAAAAGTATGATTCGCCAGAAATGAATAGTGTCATTATTGATCACATTGAATCTATAGATGAACAGACTATGATTCTAGTCAATGACAAAGGTGAAACAATGACAAGGAAGAAGGTCTTAGATTGATTAGTAGCATTAAGCTGCTAGTTTTGTCACGAATGATTATTGGAAATAAACAAAGTTTTGCTTTCGAACTGAAAAGCATTGATGAAATGATTAATATTGAGGTTTGGGTGGCCGGCTTCAATGTTAGTTCTAATGATACCAATGCTTATGGCAAACAGTTCGTGCATCATTTAAAGCTGGATCGAGAGAACTTAAAAAAGACTTTTGATCTAAAGATTACTAATTACTTAAATTCTTTAACGCTAGAGGAATGCGTAAGTAAATTACTTGCATATAACTTGGGAAACTCCAATGGTGATCAGCAACTGGATGAGATCAATCTTAGATGTAGAGTTTTAGAGCTTGGCCCCACAATGGATCACCTATGTTGTTTTTTAATTCCATATAAAAGAGAATTTTATCTGCAATGTTTTGTTTTTGACTCTAAGTATGAAGAAATAAAAAATGTAAAATGGCTTTCTCGTAAAGTTATTCTTAAAGAACTAATTTGCGTAATTGAAAAAACCATAGATCAAATAACAAATACCGCCTAATCTGACATACAAATTTTGCTACAGGCTGTATTCATTGAAACACAGCCCTAAGCCTAAGTAACTAATTCCAATACGGATTTTCTTCCAGTGCTCTGGTGCGCATGGTGACTAGCGCTTCGAGGATGTCTTTTTCGGTGCGTTCCAAGCGTTCATCAACACGATCTTCTGTTTTCAATGCGCGGCGGATGAATTCGAGTTGTTTGAAGAGTTCGATGCTGGCGACTAAATCTACCCATCTTTGGCGATAAGGTTTGCGTTTTTTGTTTTCGAACAGGCTGCCGAAGAAGAGGCCGATATCGAGGGTACGATACATTCGAGGCAGGTACGTCAGATAGTCGTTTTCGGTCAGTTCCTCTTTGCCGGTTAAGTGGCGTTTGATGTCAAACAGCTGGTGCTGTAATTGACGAATAGCGAAGGGGAAAATTTCTTTTTTCAGGCGCTGTCCGCCACCTTCTTTGAAAGCCAGGCGCCATTCTTTAAGGTACAGCCAACGGGAAAAATGCAGTAGTTTGAGGTTGTAAGAAGGCGATTTAAGGTATTCGACAAATTGAGTGCCTTCGCGCTTAAAGGCTTTGCGTAGCCCTTGTTCGAAACCTTCTAATTCTGAGTATTTAAAGCCATAGAGTTTGCCGTTGTTAAGCCAGTTAATTTCTTGTGCGACTTTCAACAGTTTGGCAAAGTTTTTGGTAATTTCTCGCCAGTCACTTCGCAAGCCGCTCAATGCGTGACGCGGTATCATGGGCGCAAATACGGAGTACATGTGCTGCATGAACATTAAAGCGCGGTTCAGCTGCAGAACATTATCCAGCGTTACTTCGCGTTTCATTTGCTTGATGTAGTGTTGCCAATGGCCAAGTCCAGTATGCGCGATGGTTTCGAAGGCCGCTTCAGCTGAAGATTTAGCGCTTAGTTCGACTACTCTAAGTTGTTTTAAATATGGAGACGACTTTCGGCACAGACTGTAGCCACGCTCAGCTTTGCTTTCACTGTCTAATACCAGATTAAATTTTTCAATCAGCTCCTGGCATAAGGCAAACAGCACCGCTGGCTCGCCTTCTTTAAGCTCCAGTTCGACTTCACAGATATCCTGCTGAGCTTCTTTACAACGGATTGAACCGACATCCAAAGCGATTTCGATCTGACTGTCGCTCTCTGTGACAACCATCTGGCGTCTTAAAAAGTCTGTATTAAAGGCTGGCTTGAATGGGCCATCCTCTTCTTCGGCTTCTTCGAGCAATATCATCAGATACGGCTCGGCCACGGCCTGCAGGTCTAATTCTTTGGAAGGGAGTTCGATCTCGGATTCATTGCGTTGAAACAGGCCACCGACCACTCGACCAGCGGATTTGACCGACTGGATGAACTTTTCACCGTCTCGGCGGATTCGTAGCCCGATTTCCATCTCTCTGAGTTTATGATTCTCAGTGTCGAAATAGGTGTTGGCCAATTGCTTTTCCTGCCAATCACTAGTGTCCGAGAATCGATCGCTAACCCATTGTTTTATATCGCTTATCTTATCGGGCGTCGCTGATAGTTTTATTTCTATTTCGATCGACATGCCTTAATTTCTACTCAGTTTGGTTTGAGTCATTCAACGCAGTTTACAGCGCGAATCGGAAATTGCCAATCGTTAAGTCTGGTATGCGAGTGCCCGCATGCTTATAATGTGCACCTTTACTTGTTGGCCCAAATAATCCATTGGGGGATATATGGCTAATTCGATTCTTGACCTTTTTGCGTCATCACCTATTCGTCCTATGCAAGATCATATGGCGAAAGTTCATGAGTGCGCCTCTGAACTGAAAAACTTCTTTAAAGCGACTATCGAAGGCGACTGGGATAAAGCAGATCAGCTTAAAACCCATATTCGTGAGCTAGAAAATGAAGCTGACGACTTAAAGCATGATTTGCGCATGCACTTACCTAAAGGCCTTTTCCTGCCGGTAGCTCGTACCGATCTTCTCGCTCTTTTGAGCAAACAGGACAAAATTGCCAATATCGCACGCGACATTTCTGGCCTTGTATTTGGCCGTAAGATGCAGTTCCCTTCTAATGTTAATGAAGACTTGATGGGCTTGATTCAGCGTTCGATCGATGCATCAGCGCAGGCTTTTAAGGCTATCAACGAATTAGATGAATTATTGGCAACTGGCTTTAGAGGCCGCGAAGCCAGTCTGGTTGAGGAAATGATTGACCAACTGGATATGATTGAAAACGATACAGACGATTTACAACGTGAATTACTGTTCAAGATCTTTGAACAAGAAAACGAACTACCCCCTGTACAAGTGATGTTTATGTATAAGGTAGTACAACAAATCGGTGATTTAGCTGACAGCGCTCAAAGCGTCGGTTCGCGCCTTGAAATGATGATAGCTCGATAAACCGGGGGGAGTCGTGGATTTCATATTACTAAACGCAGATACCTTTATCTGGATAGCGGTAGCATTTGGTTTTTTAATGGCTTTTGGGGTTGGCGCCAATGATGTTGCCAACGCCATGGGTACCTCGGTTGGTGCGAAAGCATTAACCTTGAAACAGGCTATTTTTGTTGCTGCTATATTCGAATTCGCTGGTGCTTACCTGGCCGGTGGACAAGTAACCCAAACCATTCGCAAGGGCATTATTGACTCTGCTTATTTCGAAGGGGCACCAGAGCTCTTGATTTTCGGCATGATGGCAGCTCTGTTGGCTGCTGGTGTGTGGCTGGTGCTAGCGTCTAAATTTGGCTGGCCGGTTTCCACTACCCACTCTATTATTGGTGCTATCGTTGGTTTCGCTGCAGTCGGTGTGAGTATTGATGCGGTTAGTTGGGGCAAAGTTGGTTCCATCGTCGGTAGCTGGGTTGTTACCCCTTTCATCGCCGGTGTGATCGCTTTCCTGATTGTCATGAGCGTTCAAAAGCTTATTCTCAATACTGATAATCCTTTCCAGAAAGCAAAGCGCTATGTTCCTATTTACATGTTCTTAACGGGCTTTGTAATGGCGTTAGTGACCATTATGAAAGGCCTTAAACATGTCTTTAAGGATCATGATATCAGCCTGAGCATGACCGAGACTTATCTGATAGCCGCTGGTTTTGGTGCTATCGTTGGCATTATCGGTGCCTTGGTGATTAGTCGCATTAAAGTTGAAGAAGAAGCCGATAAAGACTACCACTTCTATAGTGTAGAAAAGGTTTTCACCGTTCTGATGATTGTGACCGCCTGTGGCATGGCCTTTGCCCATGGTTCCAATGACGTTGCTAACGCGATTGGTCCTTTGGCTGCGATTGTAAGTGTGATTCAAAACGGTGGCGATATTGGTGCCAAAGCAGTGGTTGATCCAAGAATCCTGCTGGTAGGTGCGATTGGTATTGTCATAGGTTTGATCGTCTTGGGTAGCCGAGTGATGGCAACCATCGGTCAAAAAATTACCCACTTAACGCCAAGCCGTGGTTTTGCTGCCGAGCTGGCAGCCGCATCAACGGTGATTATTGCCAGTGGGGCCGGTCTGCCAATTTCAACCACGCAAACGCTTGTTGGAGCGGTGTTAGGGGTTGGTATGGCACGCGGCATTGCGGCTCTGAACCTGGGTGTTGTACGTAACATTCTTGTATCATGGGTTGTTACCTTGCCAGCTGGCGCCATCCTGTCAGTGACCTTCTTCTTTATCTTTAAGGCACTATTCACTGTTTAATTCATAAAATAACTAGAATAAGTACACTTAATTAGCCCCTTTGTGGGCTAATTAACACTTAATAACAAACGGTTTTAAGCCTTCTAAATCAGTAGCTTAAAGCCGTTTTTTTATGCCGTTAGAGCTCACCTAAAGCAATATGCTCATTAGTCTTAACGACAACCCTTCCCCCATTCTTTGACCTGCTATATACTTGCCACTTTATTCGTGATTGAGCTCAAAATTTAACCGTTAGGATAGTTTATGTTTCGTCTACTTTTAGTGTTTTTACTGCTGACCACTAGCCAGTTTGCACCAGCAGCTGATCCAGCTCAAAACACAGCCGCAGAAAGCAATTATTATGTGTCCGATGATATTGGAGTCATTATGCGTAGCGGCCCGACTAATCGCTATCGAGTGATAGGCCGTTTAGTTGCCGGAACACCTATCGAAGTTCTAGCCACAGATACTGACAATAAAAGCAGCCAGGTGCGCACAGCAGATGGTGAAGAAGGTTGGATTCAGATGGAATACATCACCGATCAACCAACTATCCGTGCTTTGTATTCAGAGCTACAAGTTGAGCATGATGAACTTAAACAAGAGCTTGCTCAGACCAAACAGCAAATCGCTGACAAAGAGAATGTCATTGCACTGAATGATCAGCTGCAACAACAGGTTTCCGAACTGCAAAATGAGTCGGATAAACTTCGCCAACAAAACGACTTGCTAAAAGATCGTTTTCACAGCGATGTGTTTTACGCAGGCGCTTTTGTCCTGCTAGTGGGCATGCTAATCAGCTGGATATTATCCCGCTTTAGCATGAAACGCCGTCAGCGCTCCGGTTGGCGTTGACGTTTTCAGGTTGTACTTTAGGCTCTGTTAGTCCTAGTCAGTACATTGTTATTAGGTAATTGCCGTAATGTTTAAAGCCAGTCAAATCCTGTCAGATTCCTATCAGCAACTCTCGCTGAGCGAGTGGCAGGAAATTATCACCCAAAACTACTCTGTCGATGAGTCGAGCTACTTACAAGAATTGTTAGAGCTCGCCACTCCTGACGACAAAACCGTCAATATCATTACCCACCAGGCTTCCCAGCTGGTTGAAGAAATCCGTCAAAGTAGTAAGTCGCGAGAAGGTGTTGAAGCCTTTTTGCAACAATACAGTCTGAGTACCAAGGAAGGTGTGATTTTGATGTGTCTGGCGGAAGCGCTGTTGCGTATTCCTGATGCCAATGTTGCCAATGCTTTAATCCGTGACAAGCTCAGTGCTGCCGAGTGGAAAAAGCATACCGGGCAAAGCGAATCAATCCTAGTCAATGCCTCAACCTGGGGTCTAATGTTGACCGGTAAAATCGTCGACGTTGATCAAGATGGCGATGGTAAACCTGATACCTTATTAAAAGGCCTGATTGCCAAATTTGGTGAGCCGGTTATTCGCCAGGCCATGAATCAGGCCATGCGTTTAATGGGTCGCCAATTCGTACTGGGGCGCAGCATCAAAGAAGCCATGAAACGCGGCGCTAAAAGCGTTGAGAAAGGCTATACCCACTCTTTCGATATGTTGGGTGAAGCTGCCTATACCGCTCATGATGCGCAGCGTTATTACGAAGCCTACAGCAAAGCGATTCAGGAAATAGGCCAAGTCAAAGTTAAAGAAGGCCAATTAGCACCTAGTATTTCTATCAAGCTGTCCGCACTACATCCACGTTATGAAGTGGGTCAGAAAGATCGCGTTATGACCGAAATGGTTGATACGTTGCTTAAGCTGGTCAAACAGGCGCGCGATTTAGATGTGGCTGTAACCATCGATGCTGAAGAAGCGGATCGCCTTGAGCTGTCGCTGGATATTTTCGAAGCACTTTATACTTCTGAGATCTGTCAGGACTGGGCTGGATTGGGCATGGTCATCCAAGCTTATTCCAAACGTGCCCTGCCTGCATTAGGCTGGCTTGATGCACTGGCTCGCAAACATGGCCGCCGCATTCCCATTCGTCTGGTCAAAGGCGCTTACTGGGATTCGGAGATCAAATGGTCACAACAGGCTGGCCTAAGCAACTATCCGGTATTTACCCGAAAAGCAGGCACCGATGTGTCATACCTGGCGTGTGCGCGCTTCATCATGAATACAGAAGACAGCTTCTACCCGCAATTTGCTACTCATAACGCTCAAACGGTGTTTAGCATTATGGAAATGGCGGGCCAGCGTCGCGACTTCGAATTCCAGCGCCTGCACGGCATGGGTGAAATTCTGTATGACAAGATTTTAGAGCGCTATCCCGGTTTGAAATGCCGTATTTATGCGCCAGTGGGTAATCACAAAGAATTGCTACCCTATCTGGTGCGTCGCTTATTGGAAAATGGTGCCAATACCTCTTTCGTTCATCAGTTAGTCGATAAAGCGACTCCTGTAATGAGTCTGGTCGAGCATCCATGTCTTGTGCTGAAGCGTTACCCGACGCTGCACAACGATCGCATTCCATTGCCGCCTCATATTTATGGTCCTGACCGCGTTAACTCAGCAGGTACTAATCTCCACATTAACAGCCAGATCGAGCCTTTTATGCAAAACGTACAACAGTATTTAGACAATCAATGGCACGCCAAGCCCATTATTGATGGTAAAGAGCTTACCACTAACGAAGAAGCCGTTTTCTGCCCGTATGACAACTCGCATCAAATCGGCACCGTACACAAAGTCAGCGAAGAGATGGCGTTAGACGCACTCTCTATTGCGCACAAGAATTTCATCGCCTGGGACATGACACCAGTTGAACAGCGCGCCCAGATCCTGGAAAAAATAGCGGATGTCTTCGAAGAGAACGAACCTGAATTGATTGCTTTATGTAGTCGTGACGGTGGTAAAACCATGCAGGACGGTATTGACGAAGTCCGTGAAGCAGTCGATTTCTGTCGCTATTACGCCAATAAAGCGCGTGAAGATTTTGGTCAGGAAATTACCTTGCCCGGCCCAACAGGCGAAAGTAATCACCTCTATCTTCAAGGCCGTGGCGTATTTGCCTGTATCAGCCCATGGAACTTCCCATTGGCAATCTTCACTGGTCAGGTGGTAGCTGCTTTAGTTGCCGGTAACACGGTTCTGGCAAAATCTGCTGACCAAACCACTTTGGTGGCTTATCGCGCGGTTCAATTAATGCATCAGGCGGGCGTTCCGACCAGCGTCTTGCAATTTGTGCCTTGCCGCGGCTCAACCTTCGGTAACCTCATTTTGTCTGACATTCGCGTTGCAGGCGTTTGCTTCACTGGCTCAACCTCAACCGCGCAAACCATTAACCGCACTTTGGCGACTCGCGACGGCATGTTATCACCGCTTATCGCTGAAACCGGTGGTCAAAATGCTATGATCGTGGATAGCTCTGCGTTACCAGAGCAAGTGGTTGCCGACGTTATTCAATCAGCTTTCACCAGCGCCGGTCAGCGTTGTTCAGCACTACGCGTACTTTATGTGCAGGAAGATGTGGCCGACCGGATTCTGGAAGTGCTTGCTGGCGCGATGCAGGAATTGAAACTGGGCGATCCAACCGACTTGTCTACCGACATTGGCCCAGTGATTGATGCAATTTCACGTGAAGAATTAGCTGGTCACGTTGAGCAATTGCGTGCAACCGGTAACCTGATTGCGGAAACGCCAATGCCTGCTGGTCTGGAAAAAGGCTGTTACCTGGCTCCAACTGCATTCTTTATCAATCATATCAATGACTTGACTCAAGAATGGTTTGGTCCGATTTTGCATGTCATAAAATACAAAGCGAAAGAGCTGGATAAGGTAATTGACCAGATTAACGGTTATGGCTTTGGTTTGACGCTAGGCATTCATTCACGCAACGAAAGCACCGCTACTTACATTGATAAACGTGCCCGTGTGGGTAACGTCTATATCAACCGTAATATGATTGGTGCCACCGTTGGTGTACAACCATTTGGTGGGCAAGGCTTATCAGGTACTGGCCCGAAAGCAGGCGGCCCATTCTACCTGCACCGCTTTGCTACCGAGCACACACGCACCAACAACACAGCAGCGATCGGTGGTAATGCGACCTTGCTGTCGTTAGGCGATTAATTCAATTCGAGGTAAACTAAAGGGCATCAGGGGCTATTAACACTCCTGATGCCCTTTTTTTATGGTTCATCACATATTTATTATGAAGTTATAGGATGGGTTAGCCGCAGGCGTAACCCATCGCTGTATTATGACCGTGTGTTATGGCGATTTGGATTGATGGGTTACGCCTGCGGCTAACCCATCCTATATTTCAAGCTGCTACGATGTTGGGCTCACTCATGTAGTGAGGTTCTGCCGGGGCAGGTCAGCATGTCGGCCCAATTAGCTCTCCCTTAACGCCTTCCTTCAAGGACTTGCGGAAGAGGAACGTTTTTGCATTACCTATTATTTTTTTACGATTATATTCAATTGATATGACCAAAGCGCCATGACTACTATTTCACCAGACTTTATTGAGCACATTGCCCAACAACTTAATGACCCCGATGCGTTACAAGCACTACTGGATTACAGCCAGAAACCGTTGCGCAAAAGTATTCGCATTAATCCGTTACGAGCAGATAAAGCTACTGTCCTCAGCAAATGGCAACAAGCTGGTTATAAGTTGGATCCAATTCCCTGGTGTGATGATGGCTTCTGGATTGATGAAGAGCATAAGTCGCTTGCAGATGGTTTTGGTAAATTGGTACCACATTTAGCCGGGCAGTTTTATATTCAGGAGTCGAGCTCTATGTTGCCGGTAAGTGCATTATTTGCAGCTCATCCCGAACCAGAGATGGTACTCGATGTAGCGGCGGCTCCTGGATCTAAAACCACTCAAATTTCCGCAACAATGAACAACGACGGATTAGTTGTCGCCAATGAACTATCCTCCTCCAGACTCAAGGTCTTGTACGCCAACTTAGAGCGCACGGGAGTCAGTAATACGATTCTGTGCCACCATGATGGTCGTCAGTTCGGCAAAGCCGCCGAGCAAACCTTTGATGCTATCTTGCTGGATGCGCCCTGTGGTGGCGAAGGTACAGTGCGTAAAGATCCTGAGGCATTAAGCAACTGGTCATTGGCTAACGTTTTAAGCATCTCTGAGTTGCAGAAAGAACTGATTATGAGCGCTTTCAATGCGCTCAAGCCTGGCGGCACTCTGGTTTATTCCACCTGTACCCTATCCAAAGAAGAGAATCAGTTAGTATGCCAGCACTTGCTGGATAACCATTCCAATAGCGTTGAAATTTTTCCGTTGAATGCATTATTTGCTGATGCTGATAAAGTCGCAACGCCTGAAGGCTACTTGCACGTATATCCGCACCTTTTTGATAGCGAGGGTTTCTTTGTTGCCTGCTTCAAAAAAAAAGAAGACCCAATCTCAGACGATGAATCAGCACTCAACAGCGAACTTGGCTCCCGCTTTCCGTTTGCTCCTCTAAACAAGAAAGAATATCAAGAAGTTGCGCAGCACTGCTCAAGCCTTGGCTGGCAACTGGAGCCCATCAAAAAGCAACTGTGGAAGCGCGATAACGAAATATGGTTCTTCCCACAAGGTATTGAAAAGCTGATTGGCAAGCTACGAATGAGTCGAATTGGTGTTAAACTGGCAGAAAGCCATCGCAGTGGCTATCGTCTGCAACATCAGGCTGCTATTGCTTTTGGCCATGAATTTAATCAACAAACCTATGAACTCAACAGCAAACAAGCTGTCGAGTATTATCAGGGGCGTGATATCGCTATAGAAAAACTTGCGACTCTTAAAAAAGGCGAAGTAGCTGTCCTCTATCAAGGTGCGGTCATTGGACTTGCTAAAAATTTGGGTAACAAATTAAAGAATTCATTACCCCGATATCTGGTTCAAGACACACCATTTAACACACTTGAATGTTAATGCTTGCTCTAAAGTACGGATAATTTAATGACACTTAATTTTATTAAATACAAAATAACACTTCTTTTACTCAGTCTGATATTTCTGGTTGCCTGCCAAACTTTGCAGCCTGTTGAGGACCCTTACCGTTTACCTTTATCTCCGGCGGTGACCACCGGTGAGCTTGATAACGGCCTCAAATATTATATTCATCCTAACCGCAAGCCTACTGACAAAGCTTATATTACTTTGTTGCTCAATGTTGGTTCATTGCAGGAAGAAGACCACGAACGTGGGGCAGCCCATTTTGTTGAGCATATGGCGTTTAATGGCTCAACCCATTTCAATAAAAATGAACTGATTACTGCACTAGAGCAACTGGGCATGCAGTTTGGCTCAGACATTAATGCATTTACCAATTTTGACAACACTCGTTACCACCTGGAAATTCCAACTGATAATCCTGATAACTGGTCCACCATCACTCTGATCCTTGACGATTGGATGACTGGTATCAAGTTTGATGCCGAAGATGTTGAGAAAGAACGCAAAGTAATACTGTCAGAAAAGCGTGCTCGTAAAGGATTAGGCGAGCGTCTATCCGAAGTGCTCAACCCGATTAGTTTTAGTGGCGCACGCCATGCTGAAAGAATGCCGATTGGTACTGATGAGACTCTCAAAAGCATGACAGCAGAAGACCTCAAAGCCTTTTACCTGAAGTGGTATCAACCACAAAATATGGCATTAATTATCACTGGTGATGTCGAGCCAGAGAACACCATTAAATTGTTCAATAATACCATTGGTCAAATTCAATCATCGAACGATATCAAACCCAAAGAATATTTAATTCCTGGTAAAACTGAGCCCGTTTTTGAAGTCGTTAAAGACCCTGAGATTCTTACTAAATCGATTCATATTCGCTACCAAACCCACAGCGTTACTTTGGATAACTTTAATGCACTACGCTACAGGCTTCTTAACCAAATCGTCGTCAGTCTCTTTAGCAGTAGAATGTATGAGTTAGTTGATAGCGCCGAAAAACCGTTTGAAGGTGCAGACCTGGGTTATTCGCAACTGGGTAATGATAAATTATTGTTTAACTTCTCGGTGACCCCTAAAGATGGAGAATATGAGCAAGGCTATACTCGCCTATTCGAAGAAATCAAACGCGTTGAACAGCATGGATTCCTGCCCAGTGAACTGGAGCGCTATCGTAAAGAAGTTCTCAATAGCAGCTTACTCTCAATCGAAGATCTCGACTCAATACATTCGCGTAGCTTGACCGATCGCTACTTGTCGCATTTCCTGTATGGCGAGCACTACTTCTCTCCTATCCAACGTCACGTATTACTGGAAAGTATTCTGCCTACTATTAGTGCAGCCGAAGTGTCGCAGCACTTCAATCAATTACTATCCAGCAAGCTTCATTCAGTTGTGGCTTACGCTCCGGAAAGTGAACTTCCACCGACTGAGTGGAAGCAGGATATTGTGACACTGATCAGTAAACCGATGAGCCTCTCTCCTTATCAGGAATCCAATCTAGAAGCCCCTCTGCTCAGTGAGTTACCGCAAAAAGGCAAGATTATTGATCAAACTGCCATAGAAGCCGTTGAAGCCAACAAGTACCAACTGAGTAATGGGGCAACAGTTATCATCCGGCCTAGCAATCTGACTAATACTGAAGTCTTATTGTTTGCTTATGCGCCAGGTGGCTACTCGCTTGCCAGCGCCGAACAACAACGCTCAGCAATGGAGTCAGCAAAACTGGTAGCATCGTCGGGAATCGGTGATTATTCAAGAACAGATCTGGGCAAGAAACTACACGATAAAACCGTTCAGCTAAACTTGAATATTGGTCGCTATTATTCTCAGTTATCATCCAGTAGTGCCCCTAAGGATCTGGAGCTGATGTTCCAATTAATCCACCTGTATTTTACCCAGCCCAAGATTGATCCGATTATTGCTGAAAACTATAAGAACTCAATTATTCAGTATCAGCGCAATCGCCTTAATGATCCTGAGCAACGATATGCTGACGAATTACATCTGCTGCTCACTAATAACCACCCCAAGGCGCAGCCTTGGTCAGTTGAAGAAGCAGAAAAAATTGATCATGCAGCTGCTTTAAAATTTTATGAAGACCGATTCTCAAAGGCCAATAACTTTACCTTTATCATCGTAGGTAATATTCAACCCAAAGAAATTGAGCCAATGATCGAACAATACATTGCCAGTTTGCCGGCAACTGAGAAAAAAGAAACCTGGCTTGATGAAAAGATTCGTACCGTACAGAGGGATGTTGAATTTTCACGTGATACAGCACTTGATGAAAAAACCAAAGTTCAATTGCAGTTTCATAAACCTATTTACAACTATGTTTCTGAAACTCGTTTCCGCTTAGGGCTTTACCAGGAATTACTTCAACAGGAACTGCAGGCCACGCTGCGAGAAGAGCTCGGTGAAGTTTATTCAATCGGCGTCAGCGCCAATGTCGAGCGCTATCCGACCGAATGGTTTAACTTATTGATCGGCTTTAATTCGGAACCGGGCCGAGAAGACTTATTAATTGATACCATCCAGGACATTATTGATACGACTTTATCTAAGCCACTGGCACAGGACAAACTGGATAATATTAAACAACAACGTCGCGTATCATTTACGGAGGGGCAACAAAGTAATCATTTCTGGCTCAGTCAAATCACACTGTATGAGCGTGAAAATATTGATTACTCCTATTTCACCAATTACATGGATCGTTTAGACGCAGTTACGATTGATCAGATTCAAGAAACTGCGAAAATGCTACTTGAAGATAGCTATCTGGTGACCAGTATTATGCGGCCAAAAGATGATGCGGATATGGCAACAGAATCGCAAGACAAAGAAGAACAGGCCGTTACGGATTAACGTCTGTCAGACTGGGGACAATCACTTTTTGTCCCTGGTAATCAACCAATAAGTCATTCTCTAGAATATCCACCACAGTTAAATTTTTGCTTATGGCATCCCCAATGCTATAAGCCTTGCCATTCAGCATGACAAACCTGTCTGCTGGTTCTGTAGCATAGATATGAGTGGTATAAATTAAAGTTGGCCAATGGTCATGATCAATGGCGGCCAAAAAGACAGGTTTGTTACTATGGTTGCTCGCCTGACTGTTCCGTGTCTGTTGTTGCATTTCGGCTTGCTCTACAACCTCAGTAACTGGACGTCGGCTAACTGCTTCAACAACTTGAGATGGCGTTAACTGTACAGCCGGCTGCTGAACTTTCAGTGGTTCTTTTTTGATAACCAGGCCCGATGCTGCAGATGATTTCATTGATTCAGAGCTACTCTCATCGACACTCATATTGTTCATTAGAACGTCAGTAGACTCAGTAGTTTCTACTGTTTTCTGTTGTGAGCCTTTGCTCATAGGTTCGGCTTGTTCGCTATGACTGACTACTCCAAGCTTATTGTCACCAAGTTCTGGCTTCAATACTAACCAGAGCACCACTCCAACCAGCACAGCGATAACGACTACCAGTGGTAATAACCAGCGCTTGCTTTCATCCTCTTCAATAAAAGCGGTGTGTTGATGTTCACTATTTAAGTTAGGTACATCACCGTCTTTTTGACCTGACTCAGTCTTTTTGATTGCATCAAGAATATAAGACATTTAGTTCACCGCCTGAAAATTGGTTGATTTAAGTTTGGGTATACTGGGTTCGGCTAAATTGTTAATCACCATAATCGAATGCTTGCCTAAGATGCCATCCGACACCAGACCATGCTCCATCTGGAACAATGCCAACCAATCAGAGACCTGTTCTGAAAAAACATTAGCAGGAAAAATTGCAACACCTTCGCTTGCCTCAATAAAAGCAGTCAGCCAACTAACGGCCGCTCCCCTACCACCAATCCCGACAGGCTCATTAAAACCCGCTGGCTTTTTCCAGAAAAGCTGATACTCACCAGTCCATAGTGGATTCAATTTTTTGCGTTCAATGGTCACCTGGTTATCACCAAATTGCATGACCACCGATTGTTCTTCCATAGCAATCAAGGTTCCCCAGAAGTCACCCCCTTGCGTGGTAGTAAATTTCAGGTTGGCAGGACGATTCAACTGACCTAAAAACTTCCAGTCGGTCAGCCCCTGATCGCAACCCAGTCCATAAGTTCCCGCCAAGCTACAGGCATCGCTCGATTGAAAGGGAAGATAAGATACCCCCCATAACGCCAGTAAATTCTGGCTGGCAATGGCACCGCTTCGATCCCAGCTCTGTTCTCCCCAAAAATCTTCTGCCAGTTCACTGGGGCTTTTATTCACTTCGACCTTTGATGGTTCTTGCGCGGTATCGGCCAGTCCTGAACCATTAGGCTCAGTTACAGTACTGGGGTTCATTCCTGTCTCGGGCTCTTGCTTCTCAGCAAAGCTAACAGTCGCTTTATCGGTTGCCTTATCAAACAAACCAAAAGACCATGCTGTGATACCTAACATCAGCCCAATCAGTAATACCGGGATTGCCCATTTCCAGTGGTCCATTACCAATGGTGCTTGCTGGTATTCAGTTTTATGACCTAGCACCTCTTCAACGGCTTTTTCAACCGTCCGTGTGTCCACATGATGCAAATTGCCTGCAAAGGCTCCCAGCATAGCCCGATCACTGATGACATTAATCAGCCGTGGTATCCCGCCACTGGCTTTATGAATCAGCTTCATAGCTTTAGTTTTAAACACTGGGCGCATAACGCCTGCAATACGTAGACGATGTTCCAGGTAGGATTTCGTTTCGTTAAGTGATAAAGGACGCAAATGGTAACGAGCGGTAATTCGCTGTGCTAACTGGCGCAGTTCTTTCTTGGCCAGTAACTCTTGCAATTCAGGCTGGCCAATTAAGATGATCTGCAAAAGCTTTTTCTGATTAGTTTCAAGATTAGTCAGTAACCTGATTTGCTCCAAAACTTCAACGCTTAAGTTTTGCGCCTCATCAATCATCAAAACCGTATTCAAGCCTTGCTCATGATTATCCAGTAAACGGCGGCTCAGGAGATCAGTAAAAGTTTTCAGACTGGATTCTTTAGGATCGTATTGAATTCCCAGCTCATCACACATGGTGGCCATTAACTCGATGGCATTCAGCTTAGGATTCAGGATATAGGCAAGACGCACATTGGCTGGCAACTGTTCCAACAAACAACGACAAACCGTTGTTTTGCCAGTACCTACTTCGCCCGTTAACAACACAAAGCCACCTCCGGCACCAATTCCATATAACAGGTGTGCCAAGGCATCACGGTGACGCTCGCTCATGAACAAATAGCGAGGATCGGGGGCGATAGTGAACGGTGTTTCTTTTAACCCAAAGAAGTCGTTATACATACCAGTGCCCAAAGTTCCCTATTGAATATTGTATAGTTATTGTGCTTTGCATATTATGACCTATAGTTTACAACCTCTCAATCTAAGGGATAGTCACAGAATATGCACGGGTTTTTACTTACTTTTACGCTCGTCCTGATGCTCTTCATTACTGCGGGCAGCCAGGCCTTCGAAGGCAAAATATACAAGTGGACTGACAAAGATGGAAAAATCCACTTTTCGGATAAACCACCCAAAGATCAGTCTATTAACGTTGAAGAACAAAAAATTGATTCCAGTAAGCTGACCATCACCAGTATGCCTCGCTCACAGAAGCAAACGCCGCTTTCGGCGTCAGAATGTCAATCGGCTATCGACAACCTGAAGCACACGGAACCGCTCTATCGGGGCGAACTGGTGGAAAAATTAGCCGCAAAGCAGATTACTGATGAGCAATTTGCAGAGAGTCTAAAAAAACTGGATGATTTGAGAAGTATCACTAACCCCGAAGCCTGTAGAAAAGCTGAACCTGAAGACCGAGCTTTGCTAAACTGTGTAGCACAAAATAAAGATGCCAGAAGCTGTATAAAATAGTGGTCTAGGGCAACTGGATAACACAACTCACATAAGGTAAGTATGCAAATCTATTTGGTTGGCGGCGCAGTTAGAGACAAACTCTTAGGGCTTGATGTTGTGGATAACGACCATGTAGTGGTTGGCGCAACGCCGGAGCAAATGACAGCCAAGGGCTTTAAGGAAGTAGGCAAAGACTTCCCTGTATTTCTCCACCCTAAAACGGGCGAGGAATACGCTCTTGCCAGGACCGAACGCAAATCAGGCAAAGGATACAAAGGATTCCGCGTCGATTTCTCACCTGAGATCACTTTAGAGCAAGACTTAATTCGCCGCGATCTGACCATCAATGCCATGGCGCAGGATGAACAAGGCAATCTTATTGACCCCTACGATGGGCAAAAAGATTTGCACAACAAAATCTTACGCCATGTCTCCCCCGCTTTCGCCGAAGACCCTTTGCGTGTTCTGCGCGTGGCACGTTTTGCCGCTCGCTTTGCTCATTTAGGCTTTATCATCGCCGATGAAACCTTTGCTTTAATGCAGCAGCTCTCGTTTGGTGATGAGCTAAAGCATTTAACGCCCGAGCGTGTCTGGACAGAAACGGAAAAAGCATTAGCGACCGAATCGCCACAAGTTTATTTTGATGTGCTTCATCAGTGCGGGGCTTTAGCGGTCTTGATGCCTGAAATGGATTGCCTGTGGGGGATTCCGAACCCAGAAAAGTGGCACCCCGAAATTGATACTGGCATTCACACCCTAATGGTTATTGAGCAAGCCACTAAAAAGACGTCTGATTTGCGTGTTCGTTTTGCTGCAGCTGTTCATGATCTGGGTAAAGGCGCCACACCACGTGACCAACTGCCACAACACCGCGGTCATGAAGAGTCAGGCATCCCAATTATCAAAAAACTCTGCAAGCGTCTGAAAATCCCTAAAGTCTACGAACAGTTGGCCACGCAGGTTTCTCGCTATCATTTGCACAGCCACAAAATGTTTGAGCTGCGCCCCAGTACTGTTTTAAAAATGCTGAAAGGCTTGAGTGCTTATCGCAATCCTGACTTTTTAGAAGCCTTTATTCTAACCTGTGAAGCGGATTTTAACGGACGACTGGGTAATGAAGATAAAGCTTACCCGCAAGGTGACCTGCTAAGACAATGCTTCAAGGTCTCTGAAACGGTTGATGTTCAGTCATTAATCGAAAAAGGATACGAAGGAGCCAAGCTCGGCGAAGCCATCGATCGAGCTCGGTTAAAAGCTATAAAAGAGCTCAAAGAGCGTGTTACTCTTTGAGATTCGTTTTTGCAGCAGTTTGTTTGGTTTTTATACAAGGCATCACGTGTGAAGGTGTAGTCATTCTCCATCCACGCGTGATAACGCAGTAGAAGAGCCAAACAAACGCTGCCCTTCGGGTTCAATCAAAAGCGTCCTGCTCTTTGTTGCTCGTCATTAGCTTAGAGTGACTAGGCTACATAACGAGCGTCGCGATCAGAACACTTTTGTCTTGAACAAAAATTGAATATCAAAGAGTAACACGCTCTACCCCATAAATACGATAGCGAATAAAACCACACCTAAAATCAGGCGATACCAGACGAATGGCATAAAACCAATTTTTTCCAGCCACTTCAGAAACAGGTGAATACAGGCAAAGGCACTCAGTGCTGAAACCACAATGCCTAAAATTAAAAAGTCCCAATCAAACTTAGCGCCTTCTTGCGCCAGTTGAACACCTTTTAAGCCACCCGGTAATACAATGGCAGGGATCGACAATAGGAAAGAATAGCGGGCCGCAGCAGTGCGAGAAAATCCTAATAAGGCCGCAGCAGTCATAGTGATACCTGAACGCGATGTGCCCGGAATCAAAGCCAATGCTTGAGCACCACCGATGGTAAAAATATCGCGCCAGCGCAGCTGATACTCATCCTTAAACTGCTCAGGCGATTTGCCCTTGTATTGACGCTCGGCATACCACAACAACAAACCAAAAATAATAGTGGTAATCGCAATCACATAAGTCTCACGCAAATACAAATCGACAATATCAAAAGCTTCAAGGAATAAACCAAACAAACCCACCGGAATAGTGCCAAAAATAACCGCCCAGGCCAGACGCGAATTCGCCGTCGGCTTACCACCCAACACCGCCTTAAACCAGGCACTAATCATCTCAGCCACTTCCTTACGGAAATAAACCAGCACCGCAGTCAGCGTACCAACATGCACCGCCACATCAAACGCCAACCCCTGATCCTGCCACTGCAAAACCTTCGAAGTCAGAATCAAATGCGCCGAGCTCGAGATCGGAAGAAACTCAGTTAAGCCCTGAATTAATGCTAGAAATAATGCTTGAAGCCAGTCCATATAAATATTCTCAATTTTCTAGGTCCCCACTTTTGTGGGAATGACAATAATAAACAATTTTCTGCTTGCTTGATGATTAACACAACCGTCCATAATTACTGATTATTTCAGACTTGCCCCAATTACCCCCTTATGTTGAGCTGAGACCAGAACTAGCTATAGCAATTCAAAACAGGACGTTTTGAATAGTAAAATTCGGGCCAGGGATGGAACGTATTTTACGGTGCGTTAAGTAGCTAGAGCTGGTCGAAGGTAGTCATTCTATGAATGACCTTAATATCGGGGTGGCCTTCTCTTTGATTACTTTCTCTTGGCCACGCAAGAGAAAGTAATTCGCCGAGGGGCGAAAACCAAACTCAGATAAAACACAAAAGTTAATCTTTTTATCAAAATTTATATCAATATCAATCTAACAAACCATAACAACAAAATAACCAGCAATAGTAATTACTTAGTTAAGCCAACATAAAACCCATACAACATCACCTGAATAAAAATCAAAAACCAAAACCAGGCGCCGAAGCCGACGGCTTTGGTGGCGAAGGTATCGAGTTTTTTACTTTTCCAAACCAAGATAGCGGAAAGGGTGGCGGAGATTATTACGGCCAGTCCCACCAGCCAGTACCAGTTATCAAAGCTAGTCGCGGCAAATGCCAATTGGGGCAACAGCAGTAGGGCCAAAACAAAGAGTACTTTGGTGATGATATTCATAGTCGGTGTAATTTATTGCTCAACGCAAAACCTTGTAATTGGATGGGGCAATTCTTTGAAGCGATGAGCACTTTGCAGTTCTCGCCCATCTCATCAGGCATCAGTAATTTCTTAAGTTGATGGCTGATTTTAACCTGCGTCATTGTATCAGATCCGAGCGTTTCCGCTAGCTTTGCCGCCCGCTCTTCGATGCCGCTGGACATTAGAAACAGAGCCTGCTCGCAGTAGCCAACGATCTCGGCCCCTAGCTTATGTGCGGCGTAGGCAATCTGGCTAAAGTTGACCGATGCTGTTATATCCTGCAAGCCAGGTAATAATAATGGAGCATTATGTTTATGCTGACGATAGTAACACTGCAAAGTGCCCTCGCTTCTTTGCGGTGCATAATATTCGTCTGCGCTGTAGCCATAATCGATCAGAATAATGGCACCTTGGGTTAAACACTCAACCAGTCCAGCTAGCCAGAACTCAGTCTGCACATGCTGCTCTGTAGTATAGCCATGTGGCCATTGCTTAACATAAGGATTGGTTTCCAGCATTGGCGCTGTATCTTGCCAACTTAATCTGAAGCCAGAGTCATCCAGTTTAACCTGTGCTTTTTGCAGACTAGTCTTTTGCTTGCGTACCAGATCAACCGGTAATGCATCCGCCACCTCGTTAGCAAAAATAGCACCAGCAAACTCTTCAGGTAATTGGTCAAGCCATTCAAAACGGTTGGCCAGATGCGGGATCTTCTGCTCGATGGTTTGTCGTTGTCGCTGTTTTAAATCAGCTGAAACTTCCAGAATATAATATCGCTCAGGCAAGCTGTCCTGCGCTTCAAGTTCTTTCACTAACTCAACCGCGAAAGCTCCTGTACCTGCACCTAGTTCCAGTACATTGGCTGTACTTTGCTCAAATATTGCAATAAAACTCTTAGCCAGCGTTTGCGCAAATAATGGCGAGAGTTCAGGAGCCGTTACGAAATCACCGCCCTCACCCAGCTTATGACTACCCGCACTGTAATAACCTAAACCCGGTTCATACAAGGCATGATGCATAAATTGACTGAACGGAATTGCCCCTGCTTTTTCAATTTCTCCGGCAATAGTCTGACTTAATTTGTAACTGACTTTTCCCTGCATACCACTGACCCAGGGAACTTTAAGCCCCTTACATTGCTGGGTTAGCCAGTCAAAATAGGTTGGATAATCCTTTAAAAATTGAGTCATATATCTCTTATAAATAATGGGTTCTAAATGTTGTTAATTATAAAAACTCACCACCATCAACCGGAATGATTGTGCCGGTGATAAATGACTGCTTAATTAGAAATGCTATCGCATCAGCGATTGCTTGAGGGTTGCCGGTTCTCTTGAGCGGTATCTGTTCCGCCATTCGTGCAAAATGATCCGCATCAGCTCCCGGCGGAGGCAAAATAGCCCCCAATGCCAGCCCATTGACCTGAATTGCTGGTGCGAAGTCGCGAGCCAACGACTCGGTCAAATGCCATAGTCCTGCCTTCGACAAACGATAAACAATGTGGTCACCGGCAGGATGGTTAATACGAGCATCTAAAATATTGATGATGTGAGCTTGCTGAGGTTTGCTTGCGGCAAAAGCCTGACTGAGCAACAAAGGCGCGCGCAAATTTAAATTCATCACTTCATCCCAATGAGCCAGGATATCAGCCATAGTGTCCTGTTCTGGGAAAATCGCTGCACTATTGATCAAAACTGCCAACTCGCCTAGTTCCGCCGCTTGTCTAATAATATCTTCACAACGATCTGGATGAGCAAGGTCTGCCTGAATCAATGTAACTGGCGCGCCTAACGCCTTAATCTCACTGGCAGTTTGCTGCGCTTGCTCCATCGAATGATGATAGTGCAGTGCAATAGCAAAACCCTGTTTTGCTAACTCAAGTGCAATGGCTCGCCCTACTCGAATGGCGCCGCCGGTTACGATTGCAACTTGTTGCTGACTCATGAATATTTACCTTTGTTCCCGTTGCCAATCAAAATTAATGGGCCACAGCTTTTGCTGATCTCTATTATCAAAAGCTTGCCATAAATCCTGGTAGCTTTGCAGTACGATGGGATGTTTGCGATTCGGTTCAATTTCAGCCAGAGGTTGCAACACAAATGCATGATACAAGATCTCCCCACGCGGCAAACGTATTGGCTGCTCGCAGATAATATCGTCATACAGTAATAAGTCGATATCCAGAGCACGATCGCTAAACTTTTCACCATTTATAAGTCGTCCCGCTTCTTTCTCAATAGCCTTAAAGACCTGCTCGACCTGGGCAATGGTCATCTGAGTTTCAGCTCTAGCAACCAGATTCAAAAAATTATCCCCTTTGAAACCCACTGCTTCACTTTCATAGACTGTCGACAGCTTTAAATGGCTAAACATCTCATCAAGGCGCTGCACACCAAAACGAATCTGCCTCGCTGCATCCTGATTACTGCCGATACTGATAAAAATGTTCGCCATAAATTACTTACTGCCGCGCTCTATAATCACGCCGACATTTTTCGAGCCACGCACAGCGCCAGGCTTACTGAGTTTCAATTTAAGCCAAGGTACATTGAATTCATCACGCACAATCTGAGCTATGCGTTCAGCCAGAGTTTCCACCAACTGGAATTCTGACTCTTCAACAAATGCAATAATGCGCTTAGCCACCGACTTGTAGTCAAGACACTTATCGATGGTATCTTCCTGTGCCGCAGGCTGAATATCGTGCGCCATTTCCAGATCAATGCTGATGGTTTGACGAATTTGTCGCTCCCAGTCATAAATCCCAATGACAGTATCTACTTTTAAGTCTTCAATAAAAACGATGTCCACAGGCGTCTCTTGTTATGCTTTTAAAGTTTGATGTGGGCCATAGGATAGCAAAGAAACAGGCATTTGATTACACAAATCAAAGACTTTCCCATGACCTGATTAAAAAATAACAGTATCCTATAACAAATCCGCTGGCGTTCTGGTTTTCAATCTAACGTTTGTTAATAAGATGGAGTTTATTTAAATTCATGTCTGCTGTTGTTATTTTAAAAAGCTGCGCAAAGGATAAGGATTAACCATGGAATGGCAGCTTGCCGGGCTTTGGGTGCTGGCCTATCTGTCGGGGTCGATTTCGAGTGCGATTATTGTGTGTCGCATTATGGGCTTGCCTGATCCGCGTAAGTTTGGCTCCTATAACCCTGGCGCGACCAATGTTCTGCGCCTGGGAGGTAAAAAGGCAGCTATATTCACCCTGCTTGGTGACATGCTCAAAGCCATTATCCCGATCCTGATTGGTTACGCCCTCGAATTACACACCCGAAACCTTGGCTGGGTTGGCTTCATGGCCTTTATTGGTCATCTCTATCCGATATATTTCCGCTTTCGTGGGGGTAAGGGTATGGCCACCTATTTTGGCGCTCTCGTTGCCCTGTCGCCATTACTGTTGGCTTACTGCATCACCACCTGGCTGATCACTGCATTCTTTACTCGCTATGCATCGCTTGCATCCATACTATCCAGTTTTGCTGTTGCCGCCTTCGGCTTTTATCTGGATCATAGGTACTTCTTCCCGCTGTTTGCCATGTTCCTGTTCATGACTGCAAGACACCACCGCAATATTCGTAACTTATGGAATGGCACAGAACGTAAAATCACTGATAAGAAATAATACAAATAAGCAATTTGAGATGAAACTAAAAACAGATATTTATTCAGGCCAAAAGATATATCGAAAGGGCGATGAATTACCATGGGTGAAGGTATATGGTTCATTTATAATTTATGTATTAGTTATTGCACCAGTTATCTTCAATGAGACTTATGTCCAAAGAGATATAAACTTAGGCTATTTCCTGCTTCTAGGGGGCTTCTTGCCCCTAATTTACTTACTGTTCTACCGTTCAGTTTTCGGTATAGAAGAAGTTCGCTGGATATTCATAAACAGTATTCTTGGTATTTTTGGTACATTCGCAGAACTAAATTGGCTACTAAAATATCTTTACGAGAAGCAAATTTCTGACTTCCCTTTTTACTATCATATAGTTCCTATAATTCACTATATCTTATTAACTTATGTTTTAAGGCAGGCAGTCATTGACACTTTTCGCGCAAGGGACAATGAAAAAAGACGTATCTATGTCAATATTCTTTATGTCATATTTAGCATCTTAATATACTTTTCACTCTATTTTATTAACTAGCTGCTTTATGAACCAAACACGTATATATCATTTGCTTCCTCTGCTGGCTTCAATGGTGGCGATTACGCCGTTGGCAATTGATATGTATTTGCCGGCAATGCCGATCATCGCTAAAGAGTTAGGTACCACATCGAGTGCGATTCAAGTTTCTCTCAGCTTATATCTGGCCGGTTACGCCCTGGGCATGATGATGTTCGGCCCCATCGCCGATCGGATTGGTCGTCGCAAGGTTGCTTTGGTCGGTTTATCAGGCTTTATCATCACTAGCTTATTACTGGCTTTTACCGAATCGGTTAATCAATTTCTGGCTTACCGTTTTATTCAAGCAGCCTTTGGTAGCGGTGCTACGGTCGTTGTACCCGGCATTATTCGCGACCTTTATAAAGAGCACACTGCTAAAGGCCTGTCCTACGTCAGCCTGATTATGATGGTAGCCCCTATGATTGCGCCCGGAATTGGTAGCCTTATTTTGGAGCTGTCAGTTTGGCGTACAATATTCCTGAGCCTTGCCGGTTATGCGGTTCTGATCCTGCTGTTGGTGCTGTGGAAACTGCCACGCGGTTTGCCTTTACGTTCAGATCGTAATTGGCTGCATGAATTTGCCAGCAACTACAAGTTAGTATTTGGCCATCCCGCCTCGAGGCTCAATATCATCAGCTCAATGATGGGTTCCTTCGGCTTTTTCTGCTACATCACCACCATTTCCTTTGTTTATATTGAGTATTTCGGTATTTCTGAGGGTAAATTCAGCATTCTCTTTGGCGCCAATGTGGTCGCTCTGATGATCACCAACATCATCAATAGCCGGGTTGTTGAGCGCGCAGGCTCGGCCAAGATGCTGATGATTGGCACTATCACGGCCAATGTCTTTGCTTTATGCCTGGTTCTGGTCACCATTTTCGATTGGTCGCTTTATTGGACAGTAGTTGCTTTATTCCCTCTGATAGGCTCTTTGGCGCTTATCACGGTCAACTCAGATGGCCTTATCCTCAATCAGTTCCCGCAGCAAACCGGCACTGCAACGGCCGTGATCGGCACCTTACGCTTCGGCAGCGGCGCCCTTGCCGGGCCAGCTTTGGGTCTATTATTCGATGGCACACCACTTAATTTCGCTATTTTAATGTTCACATCGGTTCTGGTTGTGCTGATCGTGCAACTGATAAGACATCGCCTGAAACTCACCTAACTTGTTGTTTTTAAAATAATAGCTCCCAAATTTGTGACCAAATCACTTGCTGGCACAGGTTTTACAATTGATCAGCAAAGTTCACTTGATATTCACATTAAATCGATGCTTATATGGTTAAATGTTAATCAATTGTCTTCTAGGGCAAAAGACTTCAGACCAAAAGTGTCAAACTTTTTTACATATTATGGACAGAATTAGTTGTAAAAAATCCTGACAGGTATATTATAGACATCAGACAGATGTAAAAAATCCTGACAGTTTTAGTGATTGATACAACTTCTTCAATAGGTAACCGACCAGGAGGGTCCAGATGAAGATTTTCAGCAAACAAGCATTATCGCTCCTTTTAGCCCTACCCTTATTAGCGGCTATTACTTCTCATACTGCAGTTGCAGTTAGTCAGGCAGATGCTGAAAAATGGAGCCAGGACATTGATGCTTACTGGAGAGTGCTTGAAGAAAAACACATCGACCTTTACCACCAGTTGACCTATAACGATTTCGAACGTGAAATCAACGCCATCAAGAATCAGCTTCCCTCTTTGACTCATGAACAGATTGTCATTGAGCTCATGCGCCTGACTCGTAAAGTCGGTGATGGCCACACCACTATTCCTCTATGGGATCAGCAATACCAAAAATTTCCGCTGGAACTTAAAGTCATCAATGATGAAGTTCTAGTCACAGGTTCATCTAATGAATACGTTAATTTAATCGGCAATGAATTGGTTGCCATTAATGACACACCAATTGAGCAAGTCTACCAACTGTTTTCAGGGATAGTGCCATTTGCCGAGAACGATTATTCGACCCCTGTCCGCGTCGCTGACTACATGATGACAGCTGAGCTGCTACGCGGCTTCGGCATCATTAACGACCTCAATTCCGTTGAGTTTACGTTTGAAAATATGGGTCAAAGCTTTAAGTATCACTTAGCGGCCAGTAATAAAACCCAAATCACTCAACGCATCAACTTCAAACAGAAGCTCCCCTTCAAGCCTTATGGTGGGGTGGATGATGACCTTTGGTATGGAGCTGCCGACAAAGGCAAAACGGTTTATGTAAACTTCGAGAAATACAGCTCGATGACCAAAATGGATGAAATGTCAGCAGAGCTGCTACGCTTCATCAATTACTACAAAACAGAGAACATCATTATTGATTTGCGCGGCAATGAAGGCGGTGACTTCTTTATCGGGCTTAAGCTGGCGCAGGTGTTAGTACTCGCTAACAGTATTAACTGGAAGTCAGGTGTCTATGTCATGATCGATAATGAAACCTACTCAGCGGCGATGTCGAATGCTTCCCAGTATGCCCAACTATTGAATGCAACCCTGGTTGGCCAACCTACAGGCTCAAAGCCCAATGGCTATCAGGATATGTGGCAGTTTAGTTTGCCCAACTCTGGCTTGATCGTGACCTACTCGAAAAGAATGTATCGCTTTAAAGCCGGTGAAAAAGACGCAATATTCCCTGATGTGGCGATCGAGCTAACCGCTGAAGATTACATGCGCGCAAACGATAAAAGCTTGCAATGGGTGATTCAAGACATCAACAGTCGTAAGACTCATACCGTTGCCCAAAAATAGGAAGAGCTCCTTAACGTAACGAAAAATTCTACCTACCCCTGATGATCTATCATTGAATTTACCGACTCATTTGAGTCGGTTTTTTTGGGGGTTATACAATGACAATAATAAATACATAACAATGAAATAATCTTGCGCTAAAACTAACAGCAAGAAAGAGAGAAATTAACATATAGCAACGGAGAAACGGAATGAAAGCTTCAGGATGGCTTCTGCTCACAGGAATGTTAATAATGCTAGAAACTGCTGGCTGCCAACAGCAGACAGTAGAGCCTCGTATTGATACCAGCAACAAACAAGCTTATATCAAAAGTCTCAATCAAGTTCGCTCTCAAGTTGAAGCGGAGTGCATCGAACAATTTGATCGAGCCATTCGATACGCTCAAAGCCGTTATCAATTACAGCAACAATATAGCTTGCTGCCTGCCAGCAACCCTCTTAACGGGCTCAGTGCAAGAGGAGTTTTAGAGCTGCTACCCGAAAACCAGAAACATAACCCAAGAAGACTGCGCAGCTGGACCACTATTTAGAAAGCCCTAAGCTAATGTCAAAAGGGACTACCTAAAGAAGCAGATATTATTTATAGGATGGGTTAGGCAGCGTTAGCCCAGCCGTAACCCATCATTTCTGAATCTTAAAAGGAGACCTCACGCTTGCTCAGATGGCACAGAACCAGCATCTTTCTCCTTCATAAAGCTCAATATGACTAACGCAATAAGACTCAGCGGAGGAACAAACGCCAGAAAGAAGTGAACAAGGGTCACAGGGATAACGCTTTTAACTCGCGTCTTTGCCAAAAAGTAAGCCAAAGGGGTGGCAATTAAAATCCAAACAAAAATCACATTCATAGCAACTGTTGCATCAATATTCATCTTTCAACTCCATGTTTTAATTCATTCTAAAGAACGATCTTTATAGGATGGGTTAGGCGCTAGCCGTAACCCATCAGCTTATCTTTATTAACCATTAGCCTTGCTCAGATGGCACCGAACCGGCATCTTTCTCCTTCATAAAACTAAATATAACCAGTGCAATAAGGCTTAGTGGCGGAATAAACGCCAGAAAAAAATGAACGATAGTCACAGGGATAACACTTTTAACCCGCGTTCTTGCCAAATAATAGGCCAAAGGGGTGGCAATTAAAATCCACACAAAAATTACATTAGCCGCTATGGTTGCATCAATTTTCATCTTATAACTCCATGTTTTAATTCATTCTAAATAACGATCTTTATAGGATGGGTTAGGCAGCGTTAGCCTAGCCGTAACCCATCAATATCTTAATTCAATCTTCCAACTCTCAATCTTCTAACTCAAGTCAGCAATCGGCCAGCGCGGCTGCGCACGAATCACCGGTTCTTCAAATTCACCCTGCTGCTTGAGAATCGCCTGATAGCGGCAATAACCCGCGTAGGCAATCATGGCGCCATTATCGGTGCAGAACTGCGGTCTTGGGTAATAAGCTTTGCCGCCTTTGCTTGCCAATAAGTCGGAGAGCTTCTGGCGCAATGCTATGTTAGCGCTCACTCCGCCCGAAACCACCAGATATTTATGACCAGTCTGCTCCAGCGCCCGACGACACTTAATATAAATGGTATCCACCACCGCTTCCTGAAAAGCGTAAGCAATATCCGCCAGATCCTGTTCTGACTTATCCGAACTCCGATACAGGTTAGCCACCGCGGTTTTCAGACCACTGAAACTGAAATCCAGCCCGGGTCTGTCAGTCATAGGTCGCGGTAATTTATAAACTCCGGCGCGCCCTTTTTCCGCCAGCTTAGCCAAAGCTGGTCCACCCGGATAACCCAAGCCCATAATCTTGGCAGTTTTATCGAAAGCTTCACCCGCCGCATCATCAATTGATTCACCTAGAATGGTGTACTGGCCTAAACCCTGCACATCCACTAATAAGGTATGGCCACCGGAAACCAGTAGCGCCACAAATGGAAACTCAGGCTGCTCCTCTTCCAGCATCGGCGCCAATAGATGACCTTCCATGTGATGAATGCCAATGGCAGGAACATCCCACGCATACGCCAGGCTGCGACCGATTCCAACGCCGACAAATAATGCACCAATCAGGCCGGGGCCTTTGGTGTAGGCAATGGCATCAATATCAGCAGGCGTGCACCCTGAGTCAGCCATAACCTTTTTAATCAGCGGAATCGTCTTACGCACATGGTCACGTGACGCTAACTCAGGCACCACACCGCCATACTCAGCATGTAACTTCACCTGGCTGAATAGCGCATCCGCAATGATCCCCCGCTCGCTATCATAAATAGCAATGCCGGTTTCATCGCAGGAGGTTTCAATACCCAGTATTTTCATCAAGTTACAACCTTATAATTAGCTGGCTGTCGCGGAATTCCGCGCTCTCAGCAAACGCTTTCTTCAAGCTCTTTCAACAGAACGGGCAATTTTAATCGAGTTTGTTCCATTTAGCGAGTTTGCAACGGATTCCTTTTAAGGCCTGCAATCCGCATTAAATCAATATTTAATGGCTTTCTCTTTGCTTTTTGATCAAAAAATGATTAAAATTTGCGCCCTCTTGGTGATTCTCACGTCTCACCAATGGTAACGTTTTGATTTTATTACTTTTTAATAAACCCACATTTTAAGGTTAGGTGATTTTTAATGCCAAGCGTAAGAGTAAAAGATAACGAGCCTTTTGACGTTGCATTACGTCGCTTCAAGCGCTCATGCGAAAAAGCAGGTATTTTGGCTGAAGTTCGTAAGCGTGAATACTACGAGAAGCCAACATCTGTACGCAAGCGTGAAAAAGCAGCGGCAGTAAAGCGTGCAGCGAAAAAAGTATCTCGCGAAAACGCTCGTCGCATCCGCTTGTATTAATAGTTATTTTAGGCTTTTTCCTGGATTTGCTCCGGGTCAAAGCCTAAATTCTATTAAATAGAAGGATAAACACATGTCTGCTCTAAATGATCGAATTAAAGAAGCCATGAAAGATGCCATGCGTGCCAAAGAAAAGGCCCGCCTGTCAACCATCCGTTTAGTCCTGTCTGCTATTAAGCAAGTTGAAGTCGATACCCGTACTGAGTTAGACGATACCGCTATCCTTGCCATTCTCGATAAAATGGTCAAACAGCGTCGTGAGTCTATCAAGCAGTATGAAGATGCAGGCCGTCAAGAACTGGCCGACATCGAACACGCCGAAATAGAAGTTCTTCAAGAATTCCTTCCAAAGCCATTAACTGATGACGAAATAGCCGAACTTATCGAGCAAGCCATCAGCAGCACTGGCGCAGAATCCATTAAAGACATGGGCAAAGTAATGGGCATCCTAAAGCCACAATTACAAGGCCGTGCCGATATGGGACAAGTCAGCGGAAAAATCAAAAGCCGCTTAGGTTAGTTACACCCCCGCTAATCCTTATAAAACTTCGCCATACCATGGCACCTGTACCTTTTTGACAAATAAGTAAGCCACTTTAAACTGACAACACTTGCAGTTGGCACCCAATTCCCCCGTTAAAAGTTAGCCTCATTGCTCAAAATTATAGAGCTTATAGGATGGGTTACGCTACGCTAACCCATCAAATTGCCTTTATAGCCAGCTATCTTAAATTGTTATGTTTTGGACGCTCCTTTAAGGGACATGAACACCTGTAATTCCTTGCTATGAACATTAACTGATGGGTTACGCTACGCTAACCCATCCTATAAATTAACTCTACGGTTGTAAGGTATGAAGAAGATAGCAGCACCAAGGTCACCTTCCCTGATGGAATTTCCAAATGACCACCCCATACCCATTCAACACCTCAAGCAAAGAACAATTCCAATCCGCGTACTATGTAAAAACAAGTAGCTCTGCTATGATTGCCCAATTAAGCCTTACCTAATTATAAATACTCCATGGGCCTGATCCCGCAACATTTTATACACGAACTTTTGGCTCGGGTTGATATTGTCGACCTGATTGATTCTCGTGTGCCGCTGAAAAAAGCGGGGGCTAATTATAAAGCCTGTTGCCCTTTCCACGGTGAGAAAACACCTTCTTTTACGGTCAGTCAGGATAAGCAGTTCTACCATTGCTTCGGCTGCGGCCTGCATGGCAACGCGATTGGCTTTTTGATGGAGTACGATCGGCTCGAATTCCCTGATGCGGTAGAAGAATTGGCTGCCATGATGGGTATGGAAGTGCCGCGCGAAGAGACGGTGTCCAACAAACCTAAAGTCGACACCTCACTTTACGACCTGATGGAAAAAGTCGCTAACTACTACCAAAAGCAGCTAAAAAGCAATAAAACTGCAATAGATTACCTGAAAAGCCGTGGCTTAAGTGGTGAGATCGCTAAGCAGTTCGCTATTGGCTATGTGCCGGGCGAATGGCGCAATCTGGAAACCGTGTTTCCTAAGCTGCAACAGGACAAGAAACTGCAACAGCAGCTGGTCGATTGCGGCATGCTGATCCGCAAAGACAAGTCGCTGTATGACCGCTTCCGCGATCGCATCATGTTCCCCATCAAAGACAAACGAGGCCGTGTGATTGCATTCGGTGGCCGCGTTATGGGTCAAGGCGAACCCAAGTACCTCAACTCACCCGAAACTCCAATATTCCATAAAAGCAATGAGCTGTATGGCTTATATCAGGCACGTCAGGCCAATCGAAAGCTCAGTCGCTTATTGATTGTCGAAGGCTATATGGATGTTGTCGCCTTAGCTCAATTCGACATCAACTATGCCGTTGCCACACTGGGCACAGCAACCACCAGCAGTCATTTACAGCAGCTATTTCGGGCTGCGCGCGAGCTGGTGCTTTGCTTTGATGGTGATAGAGCTGGCCGTGATGCCGCCCTACGCGCGCTTGAGCATGGCTTATCGCAGATGCGCGAAGGGCGCGAGATCCGCCTGATGTTCCTGCCCGATGGCGAAGATCCGGATTCAATGGTTCGCAAAGTGGGTAAAGAACAGTTTGAACAAATGATCAGTGAAGCCACCCCATTATTTGAGTTTATCCTCGAACACCTGTCTTCTCAGGTCGATTTAGGCTCTGTTTCAGGTCGTGGGCAGCTGGTACACCTGGCTAAGCCCTATCTCGACAAAATCACTGATCCCATCTATCACGAGTTCTTCAGCAGTGCGCTGGCTGAAAAAGCCAATCTTTCGGAAAGCAAGCTGGCCGCCATTATCGAGGCTCCAGCCCAGTCACAACAGGCGCGAAAACCCAAGCCAAACGTGCCACAAAGCCCGAAAGCCAATAAAACACTGCAACTGGCTATCACCCTGCTGTTACAGAAGCCCAGCCTGGCATTAAGCATCAATAATTACGGCTGGTTGCAGACGCTGCCTGATAAAGGCTCAAAACTTTTGCACCAATTACTTGAAATTATTCATAAAACCCCCAAGATCAATACAAGTATGCTGCTTGAGCACTGGCGCGACAATACCAAGCTGTATGATCGGCTGGCCAGCTTAGCCATGAGCGAGCGCGAAGAGCGTATCCAAGGCCATGAGCAGCAGGAGTTACAAGATTGTATTAATCGCCTCTTATTGCACGCCCGCAAGATTCGGGTGGACTATTTGCAACATAAAGCGGCAGAACAAGGTCTAACCAATCAGGAAAAGTCCGAATACCGGCAATTACTATTGCTGGCCAAACAAAGCTCCAACAGTAACAGCGCCAATAAGTAGCGCTTGCTGTAGCAGGGGCAAATTCTGTATAATTCGCGGTTCGCTATGCGCAAGCCGTCGCTTGGTTTTTGACTCGCAAAATGTCTTGCGGGCCCTACAAAGGTTATTCTAGATGTCAGAGAATTCGCAACAGTCACAATTAAAGTTACTTATTGCTCGTGGTAAAGAGCAGGGTTACCTCACTTATGCCGAAGTGAATGACCACTTACCGCCAGATATCGTTGATCCCGAGCAAATCGAAGACATTATTCGCATGATCAATGACATGGGTATCCAGGTTTATGAAACTACACCCGATGCCGATGAGTTATTGATGAATGACGAATCCGTAACCGATGAAGAAGCCGCTGAAGAGGCTGCTGCTGCATTGGCTAACGTAGACAGCGAATTCGGTCGCACCACTGACCCGGTTCGTATGTACATGCGTGAAATGGGTAGCGTTGAGCTACTGACTCGCGAAGGCGAGATTGACATCGCAAAACGCATCGAAGAAGGCATCCGCCAGGTTCTAGGCGCAATCGCCAACTATCCGGACACTATCCGCATTCTGTTAGAAGAGTACGCGCTCTACGAAGAAGAGCAGGTACGCTTAACCGAAATCGTGACCGGCTTTTCTGATGGCGAAGAAGCAGAGTTTGTTCAGGAAGAATCCGAAGCAGCGCAGATCGCAGCCAGTGCCAGCGAAGAACTGGACAGCGATGATGATGCTGATGACGATGATGACGACGAAGATGAAACCGAAGTAGATACTGGCCCAGATCCAGAAGAAGCCGCAGCGCGTTTCGGCGAGTTGAAAAAGCAATACGACAAAACGGTTAAAGCCGTTGAGAAATACGGTCGTTCGCATAAATCAACCATCAAGCAACTAGATGCCATGAAAGAGTTGTTCATGCAACTTCGCCTGGCACCAAGAATGTTTGACTCGCTGGTTACTAACCTGCGTCAGAAAATGGACGGCATCCGTGAGCAAGAACGTTACATCATGATGTTGTCAGTTAACGGCGCTCGTATGCCGCGTAAAACCTTTATCTCAACCTTCTCAGGTTCAGAGACTGATCCAAGCTGGATCGAGCAACACGTCAAAAAGAAAAGCAAATACTCAGAACCTTTGGCCGAACACGCCGAAGAGATTCTAAAAGCACAGCGTAAACTGCAACTGATCGAAGAAAGCTGTAGCTTGAGCGTGCTGGAAATTAAAGAAGCCAACCGCGAAATGTCGATTGGTGAAGCCAAAGCACGCCGCGCCAAGAAAGAAATGGTCGAAGCTAACCTACGTCTGGTTATCTCTATCGCTAAGAAATACACCAACCGTGGTTTGCAGTTCCTCGATCTGATTCAGGAAGGCAACATCGGCTTGATGAAAGCGGTCGACAAATTCGAATACCGCCGTGGTTATAAGTTCTCGACTTACGCCACCTGGTGGATTCGTCAGGCAATAACGCGTTCGATTGCTGACCAGGCACGCACCATCCGTATTCCGGTTCACATGATTGAGACCATCAATAAATTGAACCGTATTTCTCGCCAGATGCTACAGGAAATGGGCCGCGAGCCACAGCCTGAAGAATTGGCAGAGCGTATGGAAATGCCGGAAGACAAAATCCGTAAAGTGCTAAAAATCGCCAAAGAGCCAATCTCAATGGAAACGCCAATTGGTGATGACGAAGATTCGCATTTAGGTGACTTTATCGAAGACACCACCATCGATTCACCAGTCGACGCAGCAACAGGCGAAAGCTTGAAAGAAGTCACTGATGAAATCCTGGCGGGTCTAACGGCACGTGAAGCGAAAGTCTTGCGTATGCGTTTCGGAATCGACATGAATACCGACCACACTCTCGAAGAAGTCGGCAAACAGTTCGACGTCACCCGTGAGCGTATTCGTCAGATCGAAGCCAAGGCATTGCGTAAACTACGCCACCCAAGCCGTTCAGAAAAGCTTAGAACCTATCTTGATGAGTAAGCTAGACGAATAAAACAAAGCATAAATATTGCAAGCGCAGGAGATTTCTCGTAAACTCCTGCGCGTTCTTTTTCAAGAAACACATCCTAAATTTGTAGAACAATTAGGCCCCGCCTGATTAACTACTCTTGGAAAAATGGGCCTTTAGCTCAGTTGGTTAGAGCACCCGACTCATAATCGGTAGGTCCCCAGTTCAAGTCTGGGAAGGCCCACCATTTTTCCTAATCCGTCTTTACTCCCTGCTCGTGTATCCGCCTTTATCTACTCAGGACTACTATAAAGTTTGTGCTTGTCCAGTGCAGCTACTGGTTATGCCCTGACTCTTCAATTTGCCTAAGCTCCGAAATCACCATATGCGAAATGTGAAACAGTTTTGATAATGGATCACGATTTTCACCTAAATCTACTTCTTTTGCAGAATAGCTTGTAACACCACTGCGCCCAATGAAATAGAACTTGACCTCGCCATTTGATGGGTAAGGAAAAGCAGAAGCTAATTTTGTTTGAGGACGAAAGTGATTTGCACCTGAAAGTAGTATTGAGCTCGCTTTCTTTACATTTTCATGCGTCCCCGCACCGATGATACCGCCGCCATTACTGAAATATAGACTTGTTGTGCCGTCGGCTAAAACCAACAAAGTAAAGCTACCGTTTTCAAAGCCTGTTTCCATAAGCAGACCAAAAACTTCATTTGGAAAGTTTTCTGGCGTTAATCCGATTTCTTCGGCCTTTAAATTTAACGCCATTGTTCTCATGCCATCAATTACAGATTGGTTGGCCGAAGCCTCCTGAGCACCAAGTCCAAACAAGGCCAAAATGATAGCGACTATTTTCTTCATGTACGGTACTGCTCCTTATAGGCATAACGCCTCGCTCAGCCGCAGCTTACTTTGTTAAGTGTTTGTCTCACGCTCTAGTATGTCGGAGACCTTACACTCAAGCTCAGACACCAACTCTGAGTCCATATATTTGTACTCATCAGGAATATCTAGCACGAATACTGATTTATGATCCATCATGCGGGTGAACTCGGCCATGAGCCTATTTTGGTGCTTCTTTTCCATGACAAATATGTAGTCAGCCCAGCGGATATCCGCTGAGCTAACTGTTCTCTTAGCATTTGGGCTTGTCCCCGCTGAGCGAGAGTTAAAACCTGAACGTTTTCGCCAGACTGTCTCTCCAGTAGGGCTTCTCCACTGATTTCGACTGCAAATAAAAAGCAGGTTTAAACTATTCTTCATCAAGAATATTATTTCTATTTCTTTTCAGGATTAACAGCCAATCTATCTGTTCCTATTAATTCTCTTACATGCTTAGCAAGGTACTGCATAAGTTGAGTCTATCTCTATTGGCATTTTTTCTTTTATCCATATGGGATTCTGGGTGAATCTACAAGATGGTATATCGACTATTTCATCCTTCAAGTAATTATTCACTAATTCTATACGCACACTCCAACATCGACCTGTCTCACCAAAAGCTTGATCAATAACCTTTACAACTTTGAACTGCAATTCAGGCTCAAATAGCTTTACCTCTTTTACATATCCACGGTCTATATCTCTAGTGGTAGGGTAGAGCGTATAACTGCTACCAATGACGCCATATTTTATTACAGATGTCCACTGAGTTGTTTTATAACATTTCCCTATGATTTCTTTTGCAACAAGCTCATCTGAACGATCATAGTTAAAGATAGCGCAACTGTTAATAGTTATAGCCAATAAAATAATTATCAAAAACCTGTAGTTCAATTATCTACTCCAAAGATTCATAAAAATATAACCAGACAATCCCGTTCATAATTAATGGGGTCAGTGTAATTAATGGGGTCAGTGTACATTAATTTCGCCATCACTTTATTTCTATTCCTGGCTCTATGGCCAATGATGAAAAATGCATATTATCTTTTTGATTTTTATTTTTAACGTAAATTTCGATATCACCTAAGCCAGCTTCACCTTCCCACTTACTTTGAATATGAAAGTGCTGCTCATTGTCATTTCTAATTTCTTGTAATAATGAAATAAAATGATCAATTTCCTCGTTACTTAATCCAAGAGCAAGGCCTTGCCATCCTTCTTCCCATTTTTCTATTTCTGCTATCATAATCTACCTTTCTTAAACCTTATAACATTATATTACCCTGTAAGTGGTGTCAGGAATTAATAGGGTCAGAGCATTATCGGTAAGCTACCGAAACAAGTATCCTCCAGCTCAACCAGTTGTCCCTTACGATTTGTCTCGAACCCACTCCTCGCCTTCCTTGTGATACTCATTTTTTACGGCCGACCAGGCTACCTTGTGAGCGACTTCCTCGCGACTGTCGTCCCCCCTGCGATCCTCGGGGTTCTTGTATTCTTCCCAAGCAGAGTTAAAGGCTTTTTGGTAAATTTCCTGGGCATGCCTGGGCAGATTATTCCGAACACTATCAGGCAGTTCGTCGTTGGATTTGTATGGCATTTTAAAACTCCTTTTTAAATTGTGAGGCCAGAGAACTATTATGAATAAGCATCCAGCTCCAAATCAGTCACACCCAATTAGTCTTACGTGCTTAACTGTTCGTCATTGCCGGCAAGTCATTATGGACTGATTCTGTTACCCTTTTCCAACTTAGCAAGTGCTTTGCGTGCTTCTTCTAGCCTTTCCTCTTTTGAAAAATTCTTTACCACTGTCGGGTGAAATGCGTCACGGTTGGTTATGGATAATGTATTGCTTCCTATATTCATGGCATCTAACGGCACGGGAAATCCGACACTATACACAGTATCTGGGTTACTAATTCCCATCAAGGACAACCATTGAGCGGTTGTTACTGGGCGATCAGCGATTAGTGGATCAATGATCATCTTATCAACGTTTCCGTTGCTACCCTCAACATAGACGACAGGTGCCACATGATAACTCCAGGGAATTTTATTTTTTTTACTTTTTAGGAAACCTGAAGCCCAAGCCTTATCAGCATTGACACCCTCTTTTTCAAACATATCCACCATTAGCTCAGTACGTGCGAATGCACCATCTTGAGATTCTGACCAGGCCATATTTTTCATTGCCTTGGCTTTTTTGAAAAGCGTTTTGGCCTTGTTTGCAGATATAGCCTTAACGGATCCCGGTTCAAATTTGGGCATATCTTTCAAGGCAGCGTGCGTGTAATAGGTATTATCTTTACGGCGAATGCCCGCCGGTAGGAATGCCTTATTTATGTACTGACTGATGATTTCACCATTAACTTTTTCAACCAGGTGAACAAATTGCAGTGCTGAGCGCTCTTCATTGGTCTGAACACCCAGAGAGATGATGTCATCTTTGAACTTTGTTGGGCAGTTAGGAATGATCTCTTTAAGGTAATCGCTGAAGTCTGGATCCTGAAAAGTGAAATATGCGGTGACATTATTCTGTAGATTTTCAGGGACCTTGCGGGCATTAGTAAGGCGAGAATGCTTATACTCTTCGTTATATCGTATAAACGTTGTAAGCAAGCCCCAAACCTTCAAGGCTTCCGGGTCATTTTTAGTGAACTTTGCTTCTCCCTTACTGTTTCGAGTGTAGCTTATAGGCAGAAAGAACTTTTTTTCCCGATCAAATAAAAGATAATGGTTGTCACCACAGGACATAAAAGGACAGGTGCCGGGAGTCAATTCTTCGCACTCTTGATAACCATTTCCCTTCGAGAATAAAAACATAGGTTCCCTTGGACCGGCAACCTCCCCTGCGAATTTTCGAGCATTACCAACAAGCAGCTCTTGTAATGCAGTCAGTTCACTGACTATCTCAGGTTGGTTTTGCTTTGCGGAATCAATATTCTTGCTGAGCCTATTTGCATGGCTGCTAAGTGCCTTCAATATAGTAATGGGAGTTTCGTATTCGGGAACGTCAACATCCTCGTAGACTTCATCACTGAGTAGGTTGTAATAATTTGTTGTGCCATTTTCTGAAACAGACTTAACAGAGAATGGGCGGGCCTCTTTTTCGCCCAGGACAACTCCCATTAACTCACCACTTTCGTCAAGCTGTATGATCGCTTTGTCATCACCTTCTGTACAGTAAGCAATTGGTACATTTTGGGGAACACTGCAGTCATCGAACCGTAATTCATCTGAAAAAATAACAGATGTCGCGTTGGAGTAAAGCGGCAAAGCCAATAGAAGCGCTAAAAGGTATTTAGTTTTCATGTGTAGTCCTGAATAATTATCCATAAAGCCTGTCAGGCTATTTTACTTAGTGTTATTCAGAACATAATAATAACGGCGGCTGTGTTTTGCAAATGACCACCTTCGGAAGGATTTCAAGCTCTGCTTTCTAGTAAGCACTAATTCGTAATTGGCTTGTTCATTTATAAAATGAATCCTTCAACTCTTATAATATAAAAATTATTGGTGTCAGAGTACATTATCGACAAGCTACCGAAAAAAATTTACTTTGGCCACATCAATATTCTCGCTTACTTTGATTGTTACGTCCCTTGTATCCACAGCGTGGACACTCTTCCATTTCATCTAAATACCTTAACCAGCTGCTTGTGCTCTTATTGCTAATTGCATAAAAGAGCCAACTTTTTGAGCAATTAGGACAATTCACTAATAGGCAGGAGATTATACCGATTAAAACTGTAAGCCCAAATATTGAAGTAGCCAGACCGAGATTTGAATCTGTCGCGAATAAATACATCATGTAAATTCCAGACACCACGAAAAACAAAGCAAACAAGTTAAAACGTACTCTTCGGCCTGATGATTTAAACAACTTCATTTGTGCGTACCTAACATTTACCGGACACCGCGGATAACCTTTAATTATCCAACTATTTATTTTAATGTCTGTTATATGGCAAGTTTAAGATAGAACAGACATTAAATGTTGTTTTCTTCTGCCAAGTGGGGGCATAGTGCATTACCAACAATCAACCAACGAGTAATCTACCTTACACTATTTCTCGCATTAATTTACCAGCTCAAATATGACGCCAACGAGAACTGATAACACTGCAAGAAGCAGTGCGGTTCTAGTCAACATAAGGTGCCATTTACCGGCCGCCCCTAGCTGCTCCAACTGAGGTAGATCTGAACCTGGCTGAATGTACTTAGCTTTTAGTGAGGTGATAGGTGGCATTCCCACTGCTAGGGTCTTTGCAGTATCAATGCTTGATTCCGGGTTGCCTCGCTTTCTTACCACTGCTTTTAGCAAATAAGATGCAATAACAGCGATCAGTATAAAAAATAGCGCGGCAATTAGTCCAATTTCGATCATTTGATTGCCTTATCCTTAACTTTGCATTACCGGACACTGCCGATGACCTTTAATTATCCAACTATTTATTTTAATGTCTGTTTTATCGTTAGTTTCAGATAAAACAGACATTAATTTGTTTTTTGCTTCAATCGATAGTAGCAAAGTCGGTATGTTAGGGAAAGCGCATATTTAGGTGTGCGCTCTCCCGTCCATTCAAAGTTAGTTACTGGCATAACTCTTTATATAAAGTCATTACCCCTTCTGGTGGTTCTGGTTGGCCATAGACTGATAGCTTTCTCTTGAGTTGTTTAGCCCAGCGCATTAGCCACGATGGGCCGAAGCGTTTGCTGGGTGCTGTTTCGATTTGATAGGCGGGGGCTTTCATGGCTTGTTCCAGCGTTATAAATTCATAACCGCGTTTTTTTAATAGCGCTATTTGCTGTTCTAAAGTCTCTGCGTTGATTGAGTTGGCGTGTATCAACCAGATTTGTGGGATTTGTCTGTCAAACAGTTCATCGCTCATGGTTTCGAATGCATCAAGGGCATCGTTTAAGTGCAGGAGGTAGTCTTGTTTAATCTGAGCAATATCCTCTTCCGATTCTCTAGATCTATCATAGGCACAGGAAAACAGGTAGTCGGTGTGTTCTATGGTAAATGGCGCGACTTCAAGTCCCTGTTGCTTCAAGAAGTTTTCAAACTCTGTTTTCTCTTCAACACTGTTGCCGGTCTGAGTAAAGGGATGCCTGAAATAGCGATAAGGTTTATTGTATTTTTTTGATAACCATTCGCTGACCACTCGTCCTTTTATAACCGATTCTTTCATGGCGTCTAATGGGGTTTGATTCATTCCAGAGTGATCGAATGTATGATTGCCCAGTTCTATGCCCGCTTCGAGCCATTGCTCCAGAATGGCGATATGGCCATCGACTTCGCCTTCTACCAACAGTTTTTTCTCATTCACAAAGCCAACAGCTTCTATATTATGTTTCTTTAGGCTTGCCAGTAATTTTTCAGTCAAGGCAGTCTTTTCTTCCAGTGACTTGTTGGTACTTGCTGTGAATGGCAGGTCATCAATGGTTACTGCAATTTTTTTGTTCGCTTTGGCCAGACTTTCAGCTGAGTAGAAAGCCATACAATAGACTAATAATAAAATTCCAATTACTTTAATCTTCATTACCTAATCCTCTTTCTAATTCTGCTCCTAACTCTTTTCCTAACTGGCCTTCTAAACCTTTGCGTAAATCTTGTGGCGTGTATGTCACGCCATTCTTTATAATCATTTTAATATCATTAATATTCTGCGGTGCGCTTTCTAAATCGCCCCTTACGATAATCAAATCAGCGCGATAGCCCTCTTTGACATAACCTCGATCTTTAAAGCCTAACAATTTAGCTCCATTGGCACTCATCACCTGAATAGCTTCCTGAATGGTAAAGCCACCCTGGATCAGTAGTTGAAAGTTTCGCTGGTCGGCAAAGCCGGGAATACTGTGTAATCCCGGGTCGGGGCCGATGGTGAGCAAGCCACCTCGCTTGAGGAATAGTAAGTCATGCTCTAGAGTTCTCTCCAACCACTCTGGCTTGAAGTACCAGCTATCATCGGCTTTTTCTCGCCTTTGCAGATAGTTTTCAGCGCGCTCTAAAAGATGCGGAGCAAGATAAGTTTTGTAGGCTGGGTTTATTGGACTCTTCGGCGTTTGCGCTTCAAAGATGGATGGCGTTGAACTGATGGCAACTTTCTCAGCTATCAGCAATTCATGCAATGCCTTTAATGCTTCGCCCTGTATATCCAAGGAGTTGCGGAAACTATTACTTCCATCGCATTCGCCGGCTGATTTGTCTTCAGCGAAATCATAAGCATGGATAAAACCATGCTCAATGGTATCAATACCCAGCTCTGCTGCCTGCTGCATGGTGATGCTGCAAAGGTGGCCGGTGACTTTCGCTCCCCGTTTATGAGCAGATGCGATAATGGCTTTCAGTTGAGATTCTGTGGTGTGGCGGTAGACCTTAAACCAGCTCACGCCTCTGTCGACCCATTGCTCCATCTCTTTATCGATAGCGTCAGCGTCTGTCATGCGCAACATGACTGTATTGCCATCAGGCCCAGTGAAGTATGGCCCCGTTGCTACGATATCTGGGCCAGCAACTTTTCCCTGCTCAATATCTTGCTTAAGTTGCAACTCGCTTAAAGGCTCAGCAGCGCCTGTAGTCTGCATGGTTGTAACACCACCAGCCAGATAGAGTCTCGCACCCGCCTCACCGAGAAAGGTTGCACCGGGCATGTGCAGATGGTTGTGGGTGGCGACAAAGCCAGGGATGAGCGTTGAATTGGTTCCGTCGATCACACGATAAGGTTCTTCTGATTGAATACTGGGAGCGATCTCCTGAATCAGGCCATCGACGATTAGCAGATCAACAGCATCAATTGACTGTTGAGAATCAATGATCTTGATATTCTTAACAAGTAGAGGCGAGGAAGTGTTGGCCAGTGCTGTTGATATACTCAATATCAACAAGATGGTTGTTATAATTTTAGGCATTGCCTGTGCTAATAGTCACGGAGTTTTTGACATAATCTCACCTTCCAGCAGTGACATCAATAATGACGTGTCAGGATTGGCTTGAAAGCTTCTGTTCATTACCTCTAAACTCGGGCGCAGAACCCAGCAATGACAAAACATCCGTGCCTGCAACAGGCTTGGAGATCAGGTAGCCCTGAATACGGTCACAATTTAGGCCTGACAACACCTGATAAGTTTTCAGATCTTCCACACCTTCCGCAACTACGACTAACCCCAGTGCATGAGCTAGTTCAATGGTGGAACTAACAATTTTGAGGGTACGATCATTTTTATGCAGCGAAGCGATAAAACTTCTATCGAGTTTGACTTCATCAACAGATAAATCATTTAAATAGGATAAAGAAGAGTAGCCTGAACCGAAGTCATCTGCGGCACAGCTAATACCCAGCGACTCAAGCTCCAACATAACCCATTTTGCTTTATCTTTCTCCTCCAGCAACTCACTTTCTGTTACTTCAAAAATCAAACTGTGAGTCTCTAAGCTTTTGACGGCCTCTCTGACAAACTCAATAAATGAGTCATCAACCAGGTCCCTGGTGGTAATATTAACGCTGAACTTGATGTTATTTGTTTGTGGTTTATGGCTGTTTATAAAACTGATCACTTCCTGAATAACCCAGCGGGTTACTTTGCTAATGTTACCTGACTCTTCGAGAAGCGGAATGAATAGATAAGGCGAAACCATACCAAGCGTTGGATGAACCCATCTAATTAATGCTTCTACATGGGTAATGGTACTGGTTTTAACATCAATTTGCGGCTGATAATGCAAAATAAATTGCTCACAACCGACTTTATAAAAGTCACTTAGTAGCTTTAGATTTCGGCTGTCAGGTTCAAGATCTGGATTGTAGTCTGCGACAAGAATGCGCTTTCGCTCGGCATAGTTCATCGCTGTTATGGCTTTTCTTACCAGCTCAGAAGATCTGGGATGTTTATCCTCTGGTTTGACTCTAAGCTCATAGACTCCAATCACTGGCACTGGATAAATTTCATTAGTATCTATATCAGCGTGTTCGCCTAAGACGCGAATGACATCATCGACATCTTGTTGAAAATTAGTCGCAACCACAAATAGCCCATCACCAAAGTGTGCCGAAAGAGCCTGATCAAAAATTGACAACTTTCTGGCTACACTGACAACAATATCAATTGCTTTACGATATCCAAATACACTAATGATAGAAACTATATTGGTGATTCTAATGGCAATGACAAATAACTCTTTATTATTGGTAATAGCATTTTTTATTTTATCGTCAAGAAGATCAAATAACGCCTTACGATTTAACAGCTTTGTGGTGCTGTCATGTGTGGCATTAAAAACAAATTTTTTCTGAAGTGCTTGACTACTCTTTAGCTCTCGCTCTAACTGTTCTGTTTTATGGACGACCTTGCGTCTTAGCAGAGTATTAAGTATAAAAATGACAGAAATAATGATAATTAAACTGGCCATCAACCAGGAAAGTTGTCCAAAGCTTTTCCAGAAGCTTTGTGGCTTCCACTCTAGTTCGGACTCCCATTTTTCATAGATTTCACTGTAAGTGCCATCCACGATAATTTGCGCTAATTGACTTTGCAACTCCTCAAGAGTTTTTGCATTCCCTTTCTTTACAGCAAAAGCATAGGGTCTGGGCCAAAATGGGGAGCTAGACAGTTTCACGTTTAATCTATAGCTCTTTGCAAGCCTTTTCGATGTAACAATCACTTCTAAACAGGCATGTGCCTCATTATTTGAAACAAGCGTTAGGCACTCCAGTTCAGTATCGGTTAATACAACCTCAACATCGTAATCGGAACCTTCTATAGCTGTCTTAGCATAGGCGCCTTTAACCACAGCAACTTTTTCCCCTCGCATATCGGCGAGCGTAACCGGTTCCCTATTGTCATTATGAGTAAATAGACCATGTGCAACGTAATAAAATGGCTCGGTAAAATCATAATATTGACTTCGCTCTTTTGAATGAATAAGTGCAATGGCATCTGCACTACCATCCTGCACCGACTGTAAGGCCTCTTCCCAACGCATGAGCTGAATTTCAGTGCTGGCTCCGGAAGATTGTGCCATGGCATATTGCAAGTCAGTTATGAATCCTTCAGGCAATTTTTCATCAGATAAAGATTCGAGAGGCGGGTAATACTCGGAGCCAACATAAGTGATATGCACAGGTTTTGCTGAATCGTTAATTGACTCAGATCCTTGGCTCCCCTGAGATGCTAACAAACAACAAGCTAGTAACAAAAAGGGTAGGTTTTTAAAAGAATTATCCAATATGCGATCCATTCATATTCATATTCCTGTTCAGTTTTTGTACCACACCAATCTTATTTTAGCAATTTAACACTGCAAGAGAATGTTAATAGACTCTAATCAGCTAGCGCCGTCTAATATAAAACCAACGCATATTATTTAATTTATACATTCGCTTTTATCAATTTTTCGTGAAGAACACTAAATACGTTTATTTCTTCTCCGGTAAACTATTTCCTTAAAATCTACTACTGCTTTTCTTGTGCGATAAGCATGAAGACGAACAGGATGTCACAACCAAAATAGTCCAAGCGAACCCCTGCCGCCCCTTATTACCAAGCCTACGGTTACTACTCCTGGACTTAACCTAAAACTACCCTACTATTGTTAATAGCCGGCTGAGCACTCACCGGTGCTTAGCTATCATCCAAGCATCTCTTAATTAAATACCGCTCGTCTTGTCGTTTTTGGCACAAATGTCCCTAAAGTGTATTTTTTCACTTAAGTGCTATCACTATTTTTGCAATAGAATTCTCCTTGAAGCTTACCCCATAAGTGTTCCAAACGATTTGGTTAACCAGAATCATTTTTGCACGTAGGTCATAAGTGAAGGGGAAGACTTTGGCGGGAGAAAAGCTTTAAGTGGAAACTTTCTTTTTAAACGGTTTCTTCATATAAGCTATCTTAATAAGGCTCTAGACTCTCTCAATGCTCGGCCTTGTTGGTCTGATCAACCTCGGTGCTGGGCTCCATTTTTAGTTTTTACTAACTCCATAGTTTACAATTTTCCAAGGTGATACAGGTGACTAAAAAACTCTTAATACTTCTTTACGCAATGGGAGGTTATCTTGCTGGCATAGCAAGCCTTCTATATTTGATGGGATTCATTATTAATATCGGCATACCCAAAGGTATTGATGATGGTGACTCCTTTTCCTTTTGGTGGTCAGTAGTAATCAACGCCAGCCTCATTACTTTGTTTGGTTTACATCATTCGCTCACCGCCCGTACCTCATTTAAAAAATGGGTTAGTGCTTATATTCCAGCCCCAGCACAAAGAGCAACTTATCTTTACCTTACAGCACTGATAACCGCTGTATTGGTTTTCTTCTGGCAACCCATAAACTTAACCATTTGGCAGCTCGAACATCCATACATGGTTAACGTTATTCTCGCTGTGTACTTTTCATTGTGGATTACCATGGTGCTCTGCTCGTTTCCAATCGGTCATTTTCACCTGTTGGGTTTAGCGCATGCCTGGAACAATTTTCTTAATAAGTGCGATGCCGAGCCTCCCTTTTCACGGAAATTCCTATACGGGCTTGTCAGACATCCAATATCAAGCTGCTGGATTTTAATTGCCTGGTGCACCCCAGTCATGACCGTAGGCCATTTGATTTTTTCTGTGGGGGTTACAGTTTATATTTTAATAGCGACACCACATGAGGAACATGACCTGGCAAAAGCCATTGGTCCTCCGTACCTAAAATATCAAAAAGAAGTACCACCTTTCCTACCGTCATTAACGCGTCCTACTAAATCAACTCATCAGGATAAACGATAATGAATGTTTTACCTCTTAAACTTATTTTTGTCATAGGTAACTTGCTGCTTACTAATAACCCGTATGCAAAAGACCAAACAGGTAAAACACCACTGGTCTTTAGCGAGCCCGTCATTGAAACTATCGATTTAGATATCTCAGGAGTAAGCCGTCAGTATCAACTGTATATGCCAGCTGATCTGGCAGCTGGACTGAGTCCCCCTAAAGCACTGCTGTTTGATTTTCATGGCTCAGGAAGCCATCCGCAGGAGCAATTAGCTATCAGCAACTCCCCACAGATTGCTAAGAACATACAAGCTTTGCTAGTTGCCCCCAAAGCTAGTCGCCCCTTCCCTAGAGGAGGCTTCACCTGGAATACTCCTTTCCAAAAAGAATTTGATGATGACATCAAGTTTAGCCGGGCAATCATTGAGCAAATCAAGAACAGGCTTGATCTATCAGGACTTCCGGTGGTCGTAACTGGATTCTCAGGAGGTGCCCGAATGGCTTCACTTCTGGCCTGCAAAATGCCTGACAGAATTGCAGCAGTAGCTCTAGTCGCAGGAGCTCGTCAGCCAGAGCTGGATGGGGAACAGTGCCATGATAAAGATACAACACACATAGTCTCTTTTCACAGCACCAAGGATACTATTAATCCCTATAGGCTAGATGAGAAGTCATCTAGCCCGACTTACTGGAGGTATGGCGTAGAAGAAGCACTTAAAGCCTGGGGCAGTCGTTATAACTGCCAAACAGACCCCAGCCATGTAGAGGTGAGTGACACTGTCGACCAGATTAGGTACCAGCAGTGTGCTGATGATACACGACTAATTTCTTATCGACTTACTGAAGGAGGACATACCTGGCCAGGCAGTCAATTTACATTCCCTGATTACCTTGGTTCAGTCAATACTTCTATTAATGCGACCCAAATAATTAGCACATTCTTTCATGAAGCCTTGTCTGACAAATAGAGCTGAGTTAATTGTTCAGCTCTAACCTTTTCTGTATAGACTCTATCCATAAATGCTCAGGAGTTGAATCATGGATAAAGTAATCAGGCTGTATGCCAATATCATCGATTGGAAAGTCAGGAAGCCTTTCGGTTAGAGAGGTGGCGTACCATAACCTGAACTGTCCGTCAGGCGAGTCAACCTGGTGGACGTTTGACACATCAAGCACCCCCATTGTTGTGCGACCAAAAAGTTTAACCTTAGAGCTCTGCTTGGCAGCCAAAAGGAACTGTTCGGCAGTACTTCCATTTCCTTGATCTATGATAATAGCAACTTTATCAGGTCGAGGCATGACACTGCTTTCTTCATGTACACTAACTGCATATTTGTTAGGTCTAACAAACCCTCCAACATTTTGGCTGAGTTTATCGTAGAGACTTTTAATCCATTTCTTATCTTCATCTGACCAGGCGTCATTACTTAATATTTGCTCATACTTTGAGTTATTTAGAGGTGTGGATAAAAGTTTAGTACCAACGGTTTGTATCGGGTTTGTATATAGCAAAGGAATCAATGCAGAATAACTGGCATCACTGCCACCACCATTACCTCGAATATCAATGATCAGGTTTTCGCGAGCGATGATAAGGCCCAAGTTATCTTCTACAAGCGAATCTATCTTAGCTTTATTTTCATAAGAAAAAGATGGGATTCGAATATAGCCAGTACTGTCAGAAAGTATTTTGAAATATGGCTCACTTCTTTCTATAAACTCTATGTATTGTTTCTCTTCTTTGCTTAACTCAACTTCTGGTTTAAGGCGATACCAGGTTGAAATTCCTGTTTCTAAGATATTGTTAGATATGAGCTTAATCGAATCAATCGCCCTGGGACTATGGTCGCGCATATAAAATTTTCCGGACCACTGTGAGTTAAGTTTTTCGAAATGTAGCTTGATTTGTCCGGGGTGCCAATAAACACCATCTGCCTCAATAATAAATCCAACGTATTTGTCATCTGATTCGGTTATACCAACTGTATAATTACCCGATTTCCAAATACCTTCAAAGTTATTGCCTTCTAACTCACGGACTCTATTTTTAAACTCTGCAATATTAATTGGATGCTTTGGAAACTTCTGGAATTGAATTTTTAATTGCTCATCACTTAATGCCTGTTGCGAAGATTGTTTTGCTCGATAGCCTATTCCGATATGGCCTGTTCGGAAATAATTAAGCCATGCTCTCATTAACTCCTCACACTCTTCAAAGTCTTCAATCAAAGAAGCGTGCTCAAGATGCCTGGTATTATGCTTACTAATTGAATGCTCGCCTTTCTTATCCACAACATGCTGGTAGCCAGCGTCATTTTTGGAAAATGTGTCTATCAGCCAGCTCATGTTTTGGTGACACATACTGAGAGTCTCAGGATTGGCTGAGGTTGTGCCGCTAAAGAAAAAGAGGCTAAGTATAAGGTAACCCATATATCTCATGTTAAGTCCCGATAATTAAAATTAGGCTATTATGCTGTTGCTTTTATTGACGCACAAAACAACCTGTCCTGAATAACCAGACAATGGCCTGTTTGTCTTAATTACTGCAGATGTTTTCGTAACATAGCGAATTTTTTACGGTATTGCGCGGGGGTTATACCAACCATCTTATTAAATTTTCGGCCAAAGAAGCTGGCATCCTGATAACCCACCTCATTAGCAATTGCTTCAACAGGCAGGGTTGTAGTTTCTAGCATTTGCTTAGCTTCTTCTATCCGCAGGGTTAGCACATATTCGATGGGACTCATTCCAGTTGCCAGCTTGAAGCGGCGTTTGAAAGTTCGCTCAGTTAGCCCACTACGTTTGACGGCTTCTGTGACCGGAGCCGGATGTTCGTAGTTTTGCGCTAACCATACCTGACTGTCAGCGATAATGGCATCTTCTGATTGTCTTGCGCGATTCAAATAAACATAAGGTTGCTGACCATGCTCATGCCATTCAATAATTTGCACCTTAGCTGTTTTAATCGCCTCCTCGACTCCAACAAACCTGGAAATCAAATACAAACCCAGATCCATCCACGAAGTGCCGCCACCAGCCATAATCAACCGCTGCCCCTCGCCTGCAGTTACCAAAGCACGATTGGGAGCAAGATGTATTTTAGGGTAGTTATTTTGAAAAAATTCACAGTAGGCCCAATGTGTTGTTGCCTCCTGATTCTCAAGCAACCCCGCAGCCGCCAGCAGCAAAGAGCCTGTACAGGCTGCAGCGACCGTGCCTCCCTTTTGCCAATAGTTTCTCAACCACTGCAACTCCCCCTTGAAGTCTTCAGTTAGCTGAGAGGGTTTAACCTTCGGGTCAACAAACACTTCCAACACACAAACGGCATCAGGAAAGTAATCTTCCGTTAATTTTCGGTGTGGGTGAATGTATCCATGATTAACTGCACTGATAGGCTGGCCTGTCAGGGAGACAATCGACGGCTTGATTAACGAGGGGCCCAGTTCTCCCCGAGTGACAAATGGCCAGTCCCGTCCAACTGAACATAAGAGATCATTCATTCCATACACTGTGGATGGCGTTGCTTGTGAAATAGCCAGAATAGCTACTTCCATGGGGCGTTGTATTTGTTGAGTGTTTTCAGATAGTGCGTTTTGAGTCACGGCATTGATCCTTTCATCCCAATAACTTATTTAATTATGGCATATTTGACCTGAAATTGTACTTTTCAACTTTAATGGTTTCTGGGGAACTGGAATAGGATTACAACTCGAAACTGAAAATTGAAGGACAATATATGACGATTCAAGAAACACAAGCACCGGAAATATTCGCAGAACGCCTGGTAGAAATGCTTAACCATGCCTCTATTACAGTCATGATTTCGCTTGGCCACAAACTAGGCTTATTTGATGCAATGGAGGAGTTGGAAACGGTAGCTCCACACGAGCTTGCCGATAACACAGGATGTAGCGAACGGTATATACGTGAATGGTTATCAGTGATGGTAACTGCAAAAATTATGCATTTTGATCCTGCAGATAATACATTTACCCTACCCAGTAACCATGCCATGTTCTTATGTCGAAAATTCTCACCTGATAACATCGCAGTGACCAGTCAGTTCATACCCATCATGGGCCAAATGGTTCCCCATCTTGAGCAATGCTTCAGAACTGGTGAAGGTCTGCAATATTCAGACTATCCATGCTTCCACTCAGTCATGGCAGAAGATAGCTTCCAAACGGTTGTTTACGCATTGTTCGATCAGATTTTGCCGCTGATGCCTGATGTGTCAGAAAAATTGCAGAGTGGGATACGAGTCCTTGATGCTGGCTGTGGTAAAGGCCTGGCTCTGCTGAAAATGGCCCAGGAGTTCCCTAACAGTTATTTTGTTGGTTATGACTTATGTGGTGATGCTTTTGAAGAAACTGTTGAACAGGCAAGGTTCCTGCGTTTGACCAATATCGAATTTGTCGCACAAGACATGCAGAACTTTAAGCAACCGGAAAGCTTTGATCTAATCACATCATTTGATGCCGTTCATGATCAGGCTGACCCACAAGGATTGCTCGACTCTATCTTCGAAGCTCTAAAGCCCGGTGGAACCTACCTCATGCAGGATATCGCTGGCTCCAGTTATCTTGAAAATAATCTTAAGCACCCGCTTGGTCCACTAATTTACAGCATCTCATGTACGCATTGCACCCCGGTTTCATTGGGACAAAATGGCCCTGGACTTGGTACCATGTGGGGCGAAGAGCTAGCGACAAGCATGCTACAGTGCGCAGGCTTCAGCAAAATAGAGAAATACACTCTCGAGCATGATCCTTTTAATGTCTATTTTATTAACAGGAAATCGTAGCAATGCGCGCTGGGTTACTTAAGTTTTTATTAAATATCTACCCCCCGTACCTTGGTGCGGGGATCCGGGTTAAGCATATCAGCGCTGATTTCAGAACCTTTGAAGTTGAAATGAAGCTTCGCTGGTATAACCGAAACATGATGGGCACCCACTTCGGTGGTAATCTATCCAGTATGACCGATCCTTTCTTTATGCTGATACTCATACACAATCTTGGTAAGAACTATATCGTTTGGGATCAGGCCAGCAGCATGACTTTTAAGCGCCCCGGGAGAAGCAAGGTTTCGGCAAGATTCAAAGTCAGCCAGGAAGAAATTCAAATGATAATGTCAGAGACAGAAGGTGGTGCGCCATTCCGCCCTGCTTTTTTTGTTGATATCGTTGATGAACAAGACAATGTCATTACACAGGTTGAAAAAGTGCTCTATGTGAAGAAAAAAGAACCCAAAAAAATCTACCACAGTCTTTACCAAACGACTCACTAAGATATTTTTTTCTACTGTGTACGCTAGCGCACAGATAATAGTGGCATTTAGGAACACATTATATCCATCAGTTTCAACATGGTGTTGAGCTGATAACTCATGACCTTTAAGGAGAATCCTATGAGTAATAAAGCAAAGCAAGCTCCAGCTAGCAAAAGCGCCCCAAAACAAGCTGCACCAAAACAAAATGCAGCTAAAAGTGCTCCTAGCCGCAGCGGCAAGAAATAATCCCGTTCGATAGCATAGTCCAACCTTTCAACGCCTCGAAAGTTCGCTTTCGGGGCGTTTTATTTATGCAACGTATTCTCTTAAATTATCAAGGTTCTGTTTAATCAGTGTCACTTGCTTCTTCGAACCGGTAGCACTAAAGACTCAAGCAACATATAACTGGCATCTATTCTTAATATCTCACTGCTAAGTTCGACAGCGAACGGATAAAGACTTCGATTAAGCGCATAGTGATCACATCAGCGTACAGCATTCTGCTGCATGCTGAAGACTCGAGAACTTCAAGGAGAATCTTATGAGTAATAATTATGGTAATACCATCAAAGACAAGCAAGCTTCCGCTATCCAAAGCCCGCAAAAACAGGCGGCTCCGAAACAGGATGTAGAAAAACAAAAAGACGCGGAAGTTGCAGCAGAAAAAGGCGCTCCCGGCCATAGTGATAAAAAATAACACTGCTACATCACTATAGTTAAATCTTTGAGCAGCCCGACAGTTGTCTGTCGGGCTGTTTAATTTATAGGTTCTTTAGTTGTTTCAAGTCGTTATAGCACTCGCAGGTTAGCTGCTCCAGCCGCTTGCGGTTCAGTATTTTGATATGGCCTCTCTTGTAATCAATAATGCCTTCCAATTGCAGCTTATGAGCCGCTGCGGAAATACCTTCCCGTCTCACGCCTAACAAATGAGCAATCTCTTCATGGGTAACGTCTAAGATAGGAGCATCAACCTGTTCGACAACTTCCAATAACCAGCAACACAGCTGTTGATGAATGGTATGAAACCGATAACAAGCGACTTTCTGCATCATTTGATGATTAATCCTAGCGCAGGCTTTTAATATCGGCTCTCGAAATTCTCGTTCATTATTAAACCAATACAGTGCCTCTTTGGCGGGTAATACTAAAGCCTCGCCAGACAACAACACCTGAGCCCTAACTGGCGACTTTTTATGTCCGGTGAACATGGCATCTCCGCAAATGTCATGGCGTCCCAGACAGGCTATTTGCACTTCATCACCATCATCCACCTCGTAAATCATGTGGATGACGCAGTTGATAGGAAAATAGAGGTAGCTCAGAGCTTCCTGGCTTGAGAACAATGTTTTACCTGCTGGCAATTCTAACTGCTTAACGCTCGTGCAAAGACGTCTTTGTAGCGATACAGAAAATGAAGAAAAGACATGATTAGAAAGACCATTATTGGTTTTCAACATAACAGGACAACACCCTAAAGGTATAAGTACTCTATGTTACGCTTGCTGCCTTTGTTTAGCTATAGCCGCACAATATGACAGTCAAAACTACTGAAACCTTTGCGCCTAAGAAGCAGAAATAGCCCATATAGTGAGCCCTTAGACAAGAATTGTAACAGTATATTAAGAAACCACTCTGGCTCAAGCCTATTTAGAGTATTATGCTGACAACAGAGCTTGACTAAATTCTCAGCAAATATCTAATAATAGAGAGTTAGTCAGGTAAGAGGTAAATAGTATTTAAGGGGATAACAATGAGTAAATCATGTTTGGCCACCATTTATCTGTTGGTCGGATTGTTAACATTTGGCTGCCAGCCCGATGATCAAAAACAGCAAGAGGATACTCGCAAGACACAGGTTTCAGAGCATGAGACCCTGGTCAAATCAATCGCAGAAACTGAATCTTCGGCAGAAGACACAGTCCTGACCGATCCAGCAGAATTTGAAAGCGACTATCCTGACCAGATTCCGACGGGGCGCCTGCCTGAGCTGGCACGCCCGACAATGTATTGGCTCGACTTAACCATTGATCCGGACCAGGAATCATTCACAGGGACAGTTAAGATCAATATTGAGCTGGACACAGCCACTCAGCATCTCTGGATACATGGCCGGGACATAACCGCTCAGTCGGTTGAAGCCAAGCTTAGTAATGGTGAGTCTATCAGCGGTACCTATCAGGAAGTTGACCCCACCGGTGTGGTTAAAATTGGTTTTAAGAAGCCTTTACCCGCTGGCAAGTTTGATTTAATCATTAACTATCAGGCACCTTTCAACGAAGCTTTGGAAGGCTTATATCGTGTTAATGATGGCGGTTTAAATTATGCCTTTAGTCAATTCGAAGCAACATCTGCACGCCTGGCCTTCCCCGGCTTTGATGAGCCAGCATTTAAAGTCCCTTTCAACTATAAGATAACCGTTCGCGCCGACCATAAAGCCTTTACCAACACTCCGGCAATGACACTCACGGATCTGGATAATGGCTGGAAAGAAATTGTTTTTGCTCGTTCCAAGCCAATGCCAACCTACCTTGTGGCGTTTGCTGTGGGCGACTTAGATGTCGTTGAATGGAAAGCCATTCCTGCTACTGATGTGCGTGACCGCGAAATTCCTTTGCGCGGCATTGCAACTAAGGGCAAAGGAAAAAAACTAACCTATGCTCTGGAAAATACCAAAGATATTTTGAACTCTCTGGAAGAATATTTCCAGATACCCTACCCCTACGCCAAACTCGATATTGTTGCAGTACCAGATTTTAATTTTGGTGCCATGGAAAATGTTGGCCTGATTATCTACCGTGAACAACTGCTGCTATTTGATGACACCATTTCACTGGATCAAAAACGTGCCTACATGAATGTCCATGCCCATGAGTTGGCGCACCAATGGTTTGGCAATCTGGTTACTCCGGTCTGGTGGGATGATATCTGGTTAAATGAAGCCTTCGCGACCTGGATGGCTCATGTCTCCAATAACAAGCTTTATCCTGAGCAAAAATTCCGCCAAACGTTGCTGGAGCGCTCGCTAGGCGCGATGCGTCAGGACAGCCTGATCAACGCACGCCAGATTCGTCAGCCAATTGCCAGCAACCACGATATTCAGTCCGCTTTTGATGGCATCACCTATTCCAAAGGTGGCGGTGTTTTAAGCATGATTGAGTCATTCTTGACCCCGGAAGAATTTCGCGCCGGCATTCAGCATTATATGAAAAAGCATGAGTTTGGAACCGCTACTGCCAATGACTTCATTACCGCTATCGGTGAAAAGTCTACTAAAGTACCGGTCGAAACCATTCGCTCAGCCTTTAACAGTTTCCTGGAGCAACCGGGTATCCCTTACCTTCAGCTTGAGGTCAATTGTGATAACGAACAAGCCACAGTTGAGCTAACCCAGTCACGTTACCTGCCGATTGGTTCAAAAGGGTCGAGCCAGCAAAGCTGGGAAGTACCGGCCTGTATTGAATACGCCATTGATGGCAATCAGCACGAATATTGCAGCGTTATAGATACGCCTGAATTCAGCGTTGAGCTCCCTGAAGCCGGTTGCCCCGACTACGTCATGCCAAATTCGGAAGGCGCTGGCTACTACCGTTTCTCAATGTCTGGTGAGAATTGGCAGAATCTGTTGAAGCATAAAGACATGCTTTCAACCGAAGATATGATCTCAGTCAATGACAGTTTCTCAGCCGCTATCAATGCCGGAAAACTTAGCTTCCTTGACCTGATTGAAATTGCACCTGAAATTATTGATTCAGAATCGCCTCGAGTTGCTATGGCACCGACCGATGTACTGAGCTTTGCTTACGACAAGGTGGCTAATACTAAAGAAGAAAAAGCGACTCTTGCCACCTTAAATCGTGAGCTGTATCAACACAAATTAGATGAGCTTGGACTGATTACCCGCAAGGAAGATTCTGTCGATGAAGTTCAGATGCGCAACGCCCTAGTTAGCTTTTTAGCGGACAAAGGACGAGACAAAAACCTGCGTCATTATTTAACCAAAATGGCTACCGATTACACCGGCTATCAGAGTGACAACAGCCTTCATCCAGCCAAGGCCGACAGTAACGTTATTAATACAGCGATGATTGTTGCAGTTGAAGAGCTTGGCGTTCCTTTTGCTGAACATTTATTAGCTCAATTAAATGAATCTAACGATGGCACCGTACGTGGACGCATATTAATCGGCCTGGGTGCCGTTCAAGATGCAGAGTATGCGGCAGAACTTCGTGAGCTGATTCTGTCCGAGTCATTACGGGATAATGAAATCTATTACATTTTGATGGGGCAAATGGACAAACCCAAACTACAAGATGCAATGTGGGATTGGTTTAAGGAAAATATTGAAGGCGTAAAGTCGCGCATACCTCCGTTTGGCCAGAATCGTTTACCGGTGATTGGTAGTGGTTTCTGCTCAGAAGAGAAAAAGAAAGACTTTGTCGCTTTCTTTGAACCGATTGTTGAAGAGCTCCCCGGCGCGCCACGTCCCTTTAGGCAGTCAGTTGAAAGCATCGAACTCTGTATTGCGAAAGTAGAGCACCACTCGGAGAGTGTGCAACGATACATTGAGCAGCAAACTAATCCATAAGACTGCTTCAGTATAAAAAAGGTGCTCAATTGAGCGCCTTTTTCTTATGGCTTCTCAGCCAGGATTTTTTTCTGAATTAATACAATACAGACAACACCATAGGCGAAAGCAAAAGCCAGAAAGTTATTGATATCATCGAATAACGAAAACAGGTACGGCGCAACTCCTGTTGAGATAATCATCACAGCCGATACCAATGCTCTGATCGCACCTAGATGGGTATTACCAAATACTTCCGCATAAAACGAATTGACCACGGGACCATTCGCTGCGACTGTCATGCCCGCTAAAATCATGAAAGCCATTAGCCACCAGTCACTTTGTCCATACCACAGACAGGCTACTCCCAATAACAGTGGCAACAGATACCAGCGCAAAAACTTACGCGGATGAGTGGCATCCACTAAAGGCCCTGTCACTAATGCCCCAACCACATGGATAACGCCATAAGTGGCCAGAGTGACCGACAGCCATTCAATTTCCCAGCCTTTACCATCCACCAGCAAAGTCTGATGGAAGAAAATACCAGTGATTAAAAAAGCCGGTGCAATAATGGCTGGCAAAATTAACCAGAAACGCCAATCCGCCATCACTTGCTTTCGAGTCCAGTCATTATTCTCGGCAACTTCTTCAGCTCCCTCGGTGTCACGATGAATCGGCTCTAGTTTGGCTTTGTGCAAGCACCACATCATGAAAGGGAACATCACCAAACTACTGACTAAAGCATACAGATACCAACTGCTGGTATGGCCGTAGTTAAGTAACAAGTGCACTGCCATAATCGGCAACACAATCTCACCGGCTCCCATCCCCTGCAAGGCCAGACTCACCGCCTTACCTCTATGATTCGGGATGTAGCGCATCAAGGTCGTTACAGCGATATGAGTCATCAACCCCTGACCACAAAGACGTATGCCCAGATAGGCAATAAACAGCATCCACAAGTTTGTGCTACTGGCAAAAATCACACAGGCAGTGACCAGACCAATCACCACCAGGGTAGTGAACTTCCTAACCGGAATATCATCAATCTTGGCACCGACAAAAAACAGCGTAAAACCGCTAATCAGAGTTGCGACTGAATAGACCAAGCTTAAATTATCCTTTTCTAACAATAAGTTAGTGATCAAATCCTTGTTAAATAGCGAAATAAAGAAGGTCTGCCCAAGGTTACCCAAAAAGACACAGAGAAAACCGAATAGCAGTAAATATTTATTGGATTTAACGAACTGAAGATAATTCATATCAAGCGAACACTAAGTTCTAGAATGGTTGTGGCCGCGTATTATAGAGATTGTTGCTTAAGATCTCTAACCAGCTGAGGGATTTAGCCATTAAAAAAGGCACGTCGCGTGCCTTTTTTAAGATGATGGCTCAAATTAAGATAGCCAACCCCTGCTTTTGCTAAAGTTCGAGAACCATAACAAAAAGATAGCAACAATAGATAACACAGCAGGTAACACCGCTGCTTGTGTACCAATGAGCTCAATGCTATCACTCATAAACAGAATGTAGCTCGCTTGCACCAGTACCGCGATTAATGAAATCAAAAAGAATAGTTGAGCAACACTTTTTCTTAACAGCAATAAAACACTGGCCAAAGCTCCCGCAAAGACGGCGGTTGCAAAAGCGCCCGTCACCCAGGCAGGTGTAGCATTATGCAGCTGCTGCATGGCCTCACTCATTTGCGCAAAAGCTTCCGGCGTAATGAGACGCATGCTGATGTATTGATAAACGCCAACAAGATTCCAGACCAAAGCCAATATCGCAATAATCCAGAACCACATAGGTAACTTATTCATGACCATTTCCCCCATTGTTGTAACTTTATTGTTTAATAACTCTCTTGTTATACCTTAAGGTTTATTGAATTATCAATGGGTTATTCTTCTTGCTCCTCTTCTTACACCTCTTCCTGCACCTCATTTAGACCTAACGCTATCCATGATGACAACAAACACATTAGTGTCATTACTATCATCACTGCATGTAAACCAAAATATTCAGCAATCACACTGAACACGGATCCCGCCAACAGTAGAAGACCTATGATGGTATTGGAAAGCGCCGTATAAGCGGCACGATTATCAGCATCAGCCATATCCACAAGATGGGTAGAGCGCCCCAAACGCACGCCATGATAAGCAATCATTAAGATAAACAGTAACGCTGGCAGTACTATGGATTTGTGTAGCCAGCCTTGCCAATCGAATAAAGCCGTCAGTGCTAAAGCAACAGCAGCAAATAGCCCAGAGTAAATCAAGACTCTGCGACTTGATCGATCCGACAAATGACCCCACACATAACTGCTTAACAAACTCGCCAATGCCGAGGCAAACACCAAGGAGCCCAAACCACTTAACCCATTTGCGACCGCACTTTCCCCGATCAGGGTCACCATAAATGGTGGGGCAAGAGCAGTAGCGATTAAGAGTCCGCGCACAGCAATAAATCGAACCAATTGCCTGTCTTTAATCAATAACGAGAGATTTTCACGAGCGACCGTTAATGGATTACCACCACCTTCTGTTGCGCCTTTCTCTTCAGCCAAGCTGGTAAACAAAACGCTGGCAAAAATCCACAAGGCACCAGCCACTAATAAGCCACCGAGCACTAAGCTTTGCCTTTCTAACCAGCCTGAACTTAACAGCAATGCATAAGCAATTACAGCACCAGCAGCAATCGAAGCAGCCAGTCCGGTTGTGCGTCCACGCATCGACTTTGAAACGGTTTTGCCTAACACATCTTTATAAGAAACTGAGCAGACACTTCGCGCCACCGCAAGCACTGCAAGCAAACTTAAAATAGTCCAACCTGCAACTTCTGGCGCTAGAAAAAGAGCACTCATCGCCATGCCTACTGCACAAGCACCCTGCACGAAGCTTCCCGCCGCCCACGCCCACTTGCGCTGTGGTAAACGACGCAATGCCCCTGCAGTAAACAGTTGTGGTAACAGAGCACCTGCTTCGCGAATAGGCACTAACAAACCGATCATGAAAGATGACGCACCCAGCACTGACAGCAACCAACTCAAAATCAGTTTGGGATCAATCAACCCATCCGCGACCTTTGTAGAGGTTAGCGAGATAACATGAGTAACAACATTTTTAGGTTGATGATGACAAGCCGACTCGGGAATATCTTTGCAGACACGGCCGTCGTCTTCGGAAGTTAGGGATTGGTAAACCGCCTCCAGAGTCGAGGCGGTTTCATTTGAGGATTGTTTTGATTGAGCTTTTAATGACTCAGTCATAAAACTCCTGTGATGGATTAATATTATAAGTTGTATTCATTCACCAACGGTTCTGAACTTAGCAAATACTTTGACTGTATTCATTCCAGTATTAATGGTTTCGCTACTCAGCGAGTTACTTTTCTTGCGTGGTCAAGAAAAGTAACCAAAAGAAGACCACCCCGTGATTGAGGTTTCGCTTCGCTCAACTGCCTTCGTATCCGCCAAATCATTTAACGCACCGTAAAATACGCTCCTTCCCTGGCCCGAATTTTACTATTCAAAACTTCCTGTTTTGAATTGCTATGCCTTGGCTACTACTTAGCTCAATCAAAAGGGGTTTTTGGTGCTAAATCTAAGCACCTAGTCTCTATTTTTGTGTTAGAAGTAACCGCCGTTAATTAAGCCTCATTGATAAACTGACGTAACACATAATGCAGGATACCGCCATTTTTGTAGTATTCCAGTTCTACGCGAGAATCGAGTCGTGAGATCACTTCAAACTTGATGGTTTTTTCATCACTGGCTTTGGCTTCCACCTTAAGTGTTTGCCCGGTCGAAATGCCTTCATCCAACCCGAGAATATTAAATGTCTCATCACCACTTAACCCTAAGGTCTCGGCATCTTCTCCGGGTTTAAACTGCAGTGGCAGCACGCCCATACCAACCAGGTTGCTGCGGTGAATACGCTCGTAGCTCTCAGCAATGACGGCTTTAATACCAAGCAGGGTTGTACCCTTTGCAGCCCAGTCACGAGACGAACCGCTACCATATTCCTGGCCAGCCAATACAATTAAAGGTGTATTTGATTCTTGATACTTCTCTGCTGCATCAAATACGGTCATGGTTTCACCGGTTGGAATAAAGCGTGTGTAACCGCCCTCTTTATCCACCAACTGATTTTTAATGCGCACGTTAGCAAAAGTACCCCGCACCATCACCTCGTCGTTACCACGTCGTGAACCGTAAGAATTAAACAGACGTTTTTCAACGCCCTTACCTAGCAGATACTGGCCGGCAGGTGTATTTTCTGAAAAACCACCCGCTGGAGAAATATGATCTGTGGTTATTGAGTCGCCCAGTTTGAGCAATACTTTCGCGCCTTCAATATTGCCCGGCTCTTCTATCTCCGGCTTCAAGCCTTTAAAGAATGGCGCCTCTTTAATGTAAGTGGATTTATCATCCCATTGATAGACTTTATCTTTCGAGACTTCAAGGTTATCCCACTGCTTATCACCCTTGAAAATCTCGCCATAAGTTTTAGCATAATCCGCAGGGGTCAGAACTTCGGCCATTACCTTCTGGATTTCTTCATTAGATGGCCATAGATCTTTAAAATAAACTGGTTTATCGTCAACCGTGTAAGTTACCGGCTCACTGTCAAAATCTATATCAACACGTCCTGCCAGTGCGTATATCACCACTAGCATCGGCGACATTAAAAAGTTCATTTTGACGTCAGAGTGCACGCGCGCCTCAAAATTGCGATTACCCGACAGCACTGATGACACACTCAAGTCATGTTCTTTTACCGCTTTACCTATCGCCTCAGGCAATGGACCTGAGTTGCCGATACAGGAAGTACAGCCATAGCCGACCAGGAAAAATTTCAGTGCTTCAAGATCATCCATTAAGCCGGAATGCTCGAGATAATCGGTGACCACTTTTGAACCTGGGGCCAATGACGTTTTTACCCAGGGCTTTACTTTCAACCCTAAGTCGTTCGCTTTTTTCGCAACCAGGCCTGCTCCTAACATAACGCTAGGGTTTGAAGTATTGGTGCAGGAAGTAATGGCAGCAATCACAATCGAGCCATCGTGCAACTGGTAACCTTCTCCCGGCACATTAACGGTTTTAATAAATCCCTCTTTGCTATCTTCAACAGTCCGATCTTCATAAAGCTGATATTTACGACCGTAATTTAGCTCCATCAAGGTTTTAAACTGAACCTTCAAGTTAGAGACTTCAATTTTATCCTGCGGACGCTTAGGTCCTGATACCGTAGGCACAATCGAACCTAAGTCCAATTCAACCACGCTGCTGTAGCGAATCTGGTCTTCATCCACCCGCCATAGCAGATTGTTTTTGCAATAGGTTTCAACGCGCTTAATCAAGGATTCATCACGATTGGTATCGTGCATATACTCGAGCGTTCGATCATCAATCGGGAAATAGGTTACTGTGCAACCAAACTCAGGCGACATATTGGAGATGGTCGCTCGGTCGGTCACCGTTAAGTTATCCAAACCATCACCAAACACTTCCACGAACTTGCCGACCACACCGTGTTTACGCAACAACTCTGTAATAGTCAGCACCAAATCGGTAGCGGTTGTGCCGACCGGCATGTTACCGCTCAGTTTCAAACCCACTACTTCCGGCATCAGGAAATAAATCGGCTGACCAAGGATCGCAGCTTCCGCTTCAATACCGCCGACACCCCAGGCAAGCACACCAATACCATTAACCATTGGCGTATGTGAATCGGTGCCGACCAAGGTGTCAAGGAATAAAGCACCATCACGCTCAATCACACCCTTCGCCAAATACTCAAGATTGACCTGGTGACAAATCCCCATGCCCGGAGGTACCACAGTAAGATTATCAAATGCAGTCTGCGCCCACTTTAAAAACTGATAGCGCTCGCGGTTACGCTCGTATTCCATATCAATATTTTGTTCGAGCGATGTTTTGCTGCCGAAATAGTCCACCTGAACCGAGTGGTCAATCACTAAATCTACAGGTATCAGTGGATTAATTTTTTGCGCATCAACGTCATGACGACTCGCTTCTTGACGTAAAGAAGCTAAATCCACTATTCCCGGCACACCGGTAAAATCCTGCATCAAGACACGCGCAGGTTTAAAAGGAACCTCTTCTTGTTCCGGAACCGGCCCCCAGTTCAATAGGGTCTCAATATGCTCGTCGGTAACGCCCAGACCATCACGATTACGTAAGGCGTTTTCTAAAAGAATTCGAATCGAAAAGGGAAGTTGTTTAATATCATGACCTTGCTTGTTTAAAGCAGCCAGACTCCACACATCAAAGTTTTTTCCGCTCACTTTCATCTGCTGCTTACTATCTTGCGATAAATTGCTCATTAGCCTCTCCCTATCCATTAAAAGATCGTTAAATCAGACAGTTATATGAACATCACTATAACGCACTTAGACGCCCATTTAAAAATAAACCCCTCACAATGTGGGTTTATTTTCCCTTTGTCATAGTTTTAATTTATCGGATGCAATGTGAGCGAAAACTAGCCTATAGCATAGATTCTGGTATCATATGCGCTCTAAATTCACCCAGCCATCCCACACTGGGACTGGCTTCGTAATTTCTGGAATAGGACACCTTGGTATGAGCCTTGCACAAAAAGTTTTAGCTGTTAACAACGACCTTCCCATTCGTACAAACCAACCTGTCCATAGCGGAAAAGTTCGTTCCGTTTATTGGCTCACTGAAGAAGACAGCAAACGTCTGATTCAAGAGCGTGGCTATAACGTCGCAGCTGACGCACCACTGGCCATTATGGTAATCAGTGACCGTATCTCTGCCTTCGATGCCATCTGGCACGGTGAAGACGGTTTAAACGGCGTACCGGGCAAAGGCGCAGCGCTAAACGCTATCTCAAACCACTGGTTCAAGCTATTCCGTGAAAACGGCCTGGCCGACAGCCATATTCTGGAAATTCCACACCCATTCGTCTGGATAGTACAGAAAGCACGCCCAGTCATGATTGAAGCGATTGCCCGCCAATACATCACAGGCTCTATGTGGCGCGCCTACGCCAAAGGCGAACGTGAATTCTGCGGCATGCGTATTCCTGATGGCCTGCAAAAAGACCAGAAACTTGATGAGCTACTGATCACGCCATCAACCAAAGGTATTCTGAAAGGCATTCCAGGCGTACCTGAAGCGGATGACGTTAACATCACGCGTCAAAACATTGACGACAACTATCAAGCCTTCAACTTCCGTAACAAAGACGACATCGACTTGTACGAAAAATTGTTAAAAGAAGGTTTCGACGTCATCAGCAGCGAACTGGAAAAATTAGACCAGATGTTCGTTGATACCAAATTCGAGTTTGGTTATGTCACCGACAAAGACGGCAACGAAAAATTGATCTACATGGACGAAGTGGGCACACCAGATTCATCACGCATCTGGGACGGTAAAGCATTCCGTGAAGAAGGTAAAGTAGTCGAAAATTCAAAAGAAGGCTTCCGCCAGTTCTTGCTAAACCACTTCGAAGATTCAGACATTCTTTTGAACAAAGACCGCATGGACGAACGTCAGGCGCTAGCCCGCGACAACGCCCTACCAGTTGATGCATTGATGGATGTTTCCAGAACCTACATCGGTATTGCTGAAAAGATTACAGGCAAGAAAATTGAATTGTCTGATAATCCCAAAGCAGAGATTGTTCAGATTTTAAAAGACGAGTTTAAGCTGGTTGATTAACTCGGTATATTAATTGGCGACTCTCACGAGTCGCCAATCTTATTTTGCCCTGCTAATGTCCGGCAAGATGATTCCACTCAGGCAACAACACGATAGAATTTGGATTGAAGCCATTGGCTTTAAAGGTATCAATTCTATGAGTCACCTCATTACTAGCCATATCCACTACCGTTATTTCACCATCGCTCATCCCGGGTAAATTTAAAAATGAGTTTTGTACAAACCCTAAACTACCATCCTTTGTGAAAGCAATATGGTGAGCTCCTTCAGCTGTCACATATGTTTTTACCAGATTAGGTTTGGCGCTGTTTTTTGAAATATCAAAAACATGCACCTTCCCCGGTTTAGCAGTAGAAACATATAGCGTGTTAGCATCGTCGCTAAAATAGATTTCAAGCGGCACCCCTGCACCCTCAGTTGAAAAATCAAATACTTCAGCAGCATCAAAATCTTTCTTTTTCTCGTCCCAGGTTAAAGTCCATAAAGTACCACCCTGCATATTGGTTACATAAGCAACAACCGGGTTACTGTTAGGTACAAACAAGACTTCAACAGGTGCCTCACCTGCAGGTCCATCCTTGTTCGATACTTTGATTGACTTCATAACCTTGTGAGTACTTGCTTCAATCACTGAAATATAATCACCCGCTTTAGTCATATCTGGACTGACGGTGCTGGTCACTAAGATACGATCAATGTCATTATTAATTGCAATTCCATGCGGATAAGGTTGTGGCATTTTAATCTCATCCAGCACTTTATCCGTTTTGGTGTCTCCAACATAAACATTGTCGGAACCCATACAGGTTAAATACCATTTGCTGTTATCAGCTGAAAAGACAACATCTTCACCCATCTTACAATTATCAAGCTCAATGAGCTTAAGTCGATAGGGGAATTGGTTCAGGTCCATAACCCGTAACTCACTTTTGCCAAGGGCAGTGATATAGGCCTTAGTCATTTTTTTGTCGTAAAAGATATGATGTGCCACTAAGTCAGCAGGCAAAGGAATATCGATTAGGATTTTTCCAAAAGCATCTGATTTTGGGTCTACATCCATGACAGCGATACCTTCTTCCCTTTGTTGTGTTCCTGAAAGCTTAAGGGATTTCAATGAGTCTGCAGGTTTGCTCTCATAATTGATTAAGGCAAGTATTTCGCCTTGGCTAGTGCTCGAATAGGCTCCAAGCACCATAATAATAAGCGTTATAACTAACTTAAACATAAACAACTCCTTGTTCTACTCCGTAAGGGGGACTAATTACTATATATAGTAAAGTGGTGCATTTCACCTCAAATTTGTATATATTTTAACCAAGCAAAGGAGCTGTATCTATGAAACTATCATCCAAAGTCGGAACTGTGTCCATCACCCTTCTCGTTTTAATGCTTTCACTGAACCCGATAACCCTAGATGCTGGAAATACAGCTGACGAGATAGACGTCAATATTGTTCAAGGAAAGGTAGAAGGTGAAGACACTTTAAGATTTAATCAAAACGAAAAAATCACGATTACAATCAAATCAGATAAGCCGATAGAACTTCATGTGCATGGATATGATATTGCGTTAAGTTTAAAAGCAAACGATGTGGCGACATTAGAGTTTGATGCAGTGACCGCCGGAAGATTTGCAGTAACCCAGCATGATGCTCATGGCAGCGATAGTCATGGGGCTATTTTTTATATTGAGATTTACCCTGAATGAGGGTGCAGAGCCGTAAACTAATCTGGATATTCTTAACTGGACTGTGCATTAGTGGTTTAATTAGCAAGCCTCTGTTTGCTCACTCCTTTGGTGAGCGATACGACCTGCCACTTCCTTTATCCATGTACCTAACCTCAGCCGCCATAGTGGTGCTGGTTTCCTTTATCATCGCAGCAGTCTTTTTACGCCAATCAAAACTGGCCAATCTATCACCCTCTTTCGAGCTTAGCTGGTTGCTCCCGCGAGGCTCAACGAGCCGAAAAATCACTAAGCTTATTTTTCAAATTATTGGAGTCGCACTTTTCTTCTTAACATTGATAACGGCTTACTTTGGAGATAATGATACCTTTAATAATTTCTCGCCAACATTTGTCTGGGTCATCTGGTGGGTCGGCTTTACCTTTATCGTAGCTTTGGTAGCGAATGTATGGCCAATTCTTAATCCTTGGCGAACACTTGCACTCTGGAGTCATTTGTTTAGCGTAGAAAATCGACGCCCCTATCCTTCAAAGCTGGCTGCCTGGCCAGTTGTAATTAGCTTCCTGATTTTTGCCTGGCTAGAACTGATTGCTCAAGGACCAGAAATACCAGGTACGCTATTCTGGTTAATCCTAATCTACAGTTTGTATACCTGGATAGGAATGGCCATCTTTGGAATCAAAAACTGGTTGCGACATGCCGACTTGTTCAGTCATTTTTTCAATCTATTCGGTCGCTTCTCATTATTCAATCTTGAAAGTAACAATATAAGAATTCGCATCCCAGGCTCGGGACTTACCCATGACAGGCCATTACACTTTTCTGAAACGGTCTTTGTAATTTTACTTCTTTCAACCGTATCTTTTGACGGCATTTTAGAAACGCCACTGTGGAAAGATCTACTTAATTTTATCGCTGAAAACCAATTGATAAGACCACTGTTAATAGACTTGCAGTCTAGTGGGATAAATATAATCATACTAATCAAAAGCTTGGCTTTGATTGTGATGCCATGTCTTTTATTAATAGTATTAATATTCTTTTGCTATCTAAGCGTTAAAGCTGGAAGAAGAAAAATGCAACTAACAGTTGCTGCTGGACACTACGTATTATCACTCGTGCCAATTGCACTGGCATATCATATAGCCCATTACATTTTTTACTTAATGATTGCAGGGCAACAAATCATTCCACTTGCTTCCGATCCCCTAGGTTACGGATGGGATATTTTTGGCACCAAAAACTATGCAATAGATATTGGCGTGATCAATGCTAAAACCGTATGGTTTATCTCCATATACGCCATCATCATTGGTCATATTATAGGCGTCGTATTAGCTCACTATTCCGCAATAAAGATTTATCAAAACCACAAACAAACGCTAATGAGTCAAATCCCACTGTTATTTTTAATGATTGGATATACCATGCTCAGCCTGTGGATCTTGTCTCAACCCATTGTAGAGTAGTGCCAGTCTTATAAGAGCACTAATGGAGCCATAGAATAGTTGAATGAGGCTTGTGAACACAACCGTAGAAAAGTTTTATTTACCGAGGTATAGCTCTACCTTCTATACCTCGGCAACTTTAAAACTTGCTGCCTAAGCCAGCCCATTTGAATACCTTTATTTTGCTCTAAAACTACATTTAAGTGGTCCATAAAAACTGTTGAGTCAGCAAAGTAATTGGGATAAGCTTTTTTTAGATTAGTTATTGAATCTGTTGATACAAGGGCTACAATTAAATTCTCATTCAAAGCCGCTTCTTTTTCTCTGACTAAGTACTCAGACATTGCGTGCTTGCTATCTTCACTCTTATATGGAGTAACATTTACATTTCCTTTCGATAAGTCAATCAGCAGTAAGTAGTATCCTGCACTACCCTTTCGTAAAACTTTTTCTTCCAGAACATTCAGAGAACCAGCAAAAGCTTCAAACTTATTTTTAACTCCTAACTTATTAACCAGTTCAGTTACAACTTTAAGGGACTTTTCTTGTTCGCTTTCTTCAACAAACTCACCTTCAAATAAAGCAAATTGCTTACTCACCTCCTTAAAAAAATCCTTCCACTCTTTTTTCCCTTGGTTGGACTTGATCGCCTGTTTAGTAAAGAGATCTATAATCTCAACAGCAGTTGCCCAAGAATGCTGAATCCTAGATCTGAGTTGTATTTCAACTTTGTACCGGTTAACTGATACACCGCTATAGTAACCTACTAAGTGAATTCCCCTGTACCCATCAGCTTTAGGCCTCTTAATGTAGTTGTCTTTCAATTCAATATTACTGTCTCTAAGTAGCTCACGCTTTAATTTATGTACTTTCTTTATAGAGGTGACTATTGAGCGGCAACCAGCGATATCCTGCATTGTTCTAAGCTTCATAGTTTCAAACCTCAGAAGCTTACTAATAATGGAAGGAGTTCTTTTAAGTCTATGGACAACAATACCTTTCTTGTCAAGCTTGTTAGTTTTTTCCTCCAGATTTTTTACTGCTTTATCTAAAGGAACAATATGACTAGATCTCCAATTGGATAATACATCCATAGCGGCAGCAAACTCTTCAGGCGACTCAGTTGCAACATTTGGCTTTACTAAAACCTCACCAGCTTTCCTAACTTGCTTTTTAGTATATTTTAATTTTGTTCCTACCAATGCACTCTCCTCCTACTTTTATTAAAATTTATCAAGCTAAAACCTCTCCCGCTTTCCCTGCTATCTGGTAATCCACCACTGAGCTATTGGTCGGCTCGGGGTTTATCTCTATCACTTTCGCGCCTTGGCTTTTGGCCAGTGCGGCGAGTCCTGCGGCGGGATAAACCTGGCTGGAGGTTCCTACGGATAAAAAGAGGTCGCAGGAATAGGCAGCGCTTTCGGCTTCTCGCCAGGCTTGTTCGGGAAGGGCTTCACCAAACCAGACGACGGAAGGTCTAACCTGGCCACCACAATGCTCGCATTCTGGAACCTGTTCTATTGCTTCAACGGATGCTTGGTGGATTTGATTACATTGCAGGCAATGGTTACGCCAGATATTGCCGTGTAGCTCAGTGACGGGATCGGAACCTGCTTTTTGGTGCAGTCCATCGACATTCTGAGTAATTAAGCTGACAAGCTGAGTGCCGTTTTGCTGGGTGCGCTTTTGCCATTGAGCTATGGCGAGGTGGGCTGGATTGGGCTGTTTATCTTTGTTGACGTTTCTTCGCCATTGATACCATTGCCAAACGGTTTGTGGATCTTTGAGGAAGCCATCGATGCTGGCCAGCTGTTGTGGATCGTATTGACTCCATAAACCTTTACCTTCCTGCGCATCGCGGAAGGTCGCTATGCCACTTTCTGCTGAGACGCCGGCGCCTGTTAAAATACAGACGCGTTTGGCGCTTTTGATACAGTCGAGAACTTCCCGCTCGATTTGCATTGAGCTATTTTTTTACTATTAAAGATTATTTACTATCGGGACGCGGATAGTTGTCGGCCAGTTCTTGATAAAGAAGGTGTCTAAAGTCTTCTTCTTCAGAGTCCAGCTTATTCAGAATTTCGACCAACACTTCGTTGTCTTCACGACCATCCCACTCTTTGATGTAGGTACCTTCTTTGTAGCCTTTATCCTGACGGAAAAAGTTTAAGGTATTTTTGCCGACATAGCTTTTGAATAACTCTTCGAACGGCATGTCCATTTGTTGCATACAACCGGCGAAACTGGCGCCATCAAAATGTTGATACATCACGGCCTGTCCTGCCATTGCTTCGAGCGTTTGTTTAAAGTCATCTTTTACCGTTGGTTCAAGCATTTCGTTGGTAAGTTCTTCCGCGATAGCTTCGAAACTCGTCTCACCATCAATACGTGAACTCAAACCAAAATGGAAAATATCCACCAGTTCCATTTTCACTTGCTCGGCATCAGGCTTTTGATGTTTCCACCATTTCCAACCGTAGTGTTCCAACATTTCAGCACACTCAATCCAGATCGCACGATACCATTCAAAACCTTTTTCGAACCACTGTTCATTTACTTTGGAGTTCATTGCATTCTGCATTTCGAGCATCACTGCAATTTGTTTAATCATCGTGTCTTTGTTTGGCATAACGTTTCCTTAAATACTTTATAAACTCCCCACTATTGGGGAATGACCATACTTAAACTGTCTATCACACACTCAAACTACCAATCTTTATGACGTTTAATCAATTCGTAGGCTGCTTTAATTTCCTGAGTCTTTTCGGTAGCCATTTTGATCATCTGCTCAGGCAGCCCTTTAGCTACCAGTTTATCAGGATGATGCTGTGACATCAGCCGACGATAAGCTCTTTTTACACTTTGCTGGTCATCGCTCGCTTTAACACCGAGCACCTGATAGGCCTGTTCGACGCTGGGACCGCTGGCTGCCTGATAGCCTGGACCGCCATGCTGACCGCCCTGTTGTTGTGAATGTTGATAAAAGCGTTGTTGAGCCTGCACCATTTTAATCAGCTGATCAATCATAAAGCCCGGAAAGCCAAGTGACTTGCCCACTTCATGCAAAACGGCTCTTTCGCGTTCATGCACTATGCCATCGGCCATCGCCATGCTGATCTGTACTTCCATGAACATCTGCATTAAGTTGCGACGTCGGTGACATTCGCGCTTAAATTGTTCCAGCACTCCATGCAGGTCAAAGTCCTGTGCTTTACCCTGGCTGAATAATTCGACAGCCAGTTGGCGCGCAGTCTGATCGAGGCCCATTCGTCGCATCACTTCTTCGGCATGGCGAATTTCCACTTCAGTCACGCGACCATCAGCTTTGGCGATATGACCCATTACCGAAAAGGTTGCAGTAAAGAATGCCGCCTGCACGCGCTCTTGCGAACCCGGCTCTAGCTGCTCTTCACCTTTCTTATCAATTTGATGGCCAACCACACCACCTAACACCGCACCGATAGGGCCGCCAAGTGAAAAGCCAATGACACCGCCTAATAATTTTCCAAACCAACTCATACGTTTTTATCGTTCTCTAGATTAAATTCATAAGTTAAATTCAATGGTTTTCAGTTTGCGCTGAAAACTTTCGTTTAGTTTCTGCAAGCGTTCAGGTGTGCCAATATCGTGCCAACGGCCCTGATATAGCTCATAAGTCACTTCATCCTCTTCCATCAACTCGCGCAAGATCGGACCTAATGGAACCGCCTCATCTTCAGGCAGGTCTGCAAACACTTTGGGATGATAAACGCCAATACCTGAAAAAGTCAGCTTTGGCTCACCCTCAGATTTGACCTTGCCACCTTCGGTAACACAAAAATCCCCTTCCGGATGATGTTCGGGATTGGGCACCAGAACAATGTGTGCACTGTTCTCAGGCGCCTTTGTAATAGCTGTATAGTCAATATCAGTCCACACATCGCCATTAACCACAATGAAAGGTTCATTGTCGAAAAAGTCCAGTGCCTTACGAATTCCTCCAGCAGTTTCCAGCGCCTGCTCTTCGGGCGAGAAGCTCAGCTTAACGCCCCAATAAGCGCCGTCACCCAAATACTCCGGGATCAGCTCACCCAGCCATGAAGTATTGATAATGATCTCATCAATGCCGGCTTCTTTAAGTGCTTCAATATGCCACTCAATCAGCGCTTTGCCATTGACCTTGAGCAATGGCTTTGGGCGTTCATCAGTCAGCGGACGCATTCGTTCACCGCGGCCCGCCGCCAGAATCATGGCTTTCATGCACCGACTCCCAGCGCATCTTCTTCTAACCGCTTCTGATAAAGCGGCATAATGGTCTCTTGTAACCACTGATGGAAATTAGCCATTTCAGGATAGTTTTCTGCTTGCTGAAGGATATAGTTGAGGGTTAACGGGATATCTTTCAAGTAATCAGACTTGCCATCGCGGAAATTCAGGCGTGAAAAAATACCCGCGACCTTAATATGGCGCTGCAAGCCCATCCAATCAAACCATCTTAAAAAGGTCTGCTTTTCAAGTGAAAAGGGTGATTGTTCAATATAATAATCAACCCAGGCCAGTACTTTGTCCTGTGGCCATTGGATATAGCAATCGCGCAATAAAGACAGTAAATCATAGGTTATCGGGCCATAGACCGCATCCTGGAAATCGATAATGCCAGGCTCCTGTCCTTCGATATACATGATATTTCTGGAATGATAATCGCGATGAACGAACACTTGCGGCTGCGCTTGAGCACTACGCGTCAGTTGCTCGAAAGTCTTGTCCAATAACAGATGCTCCTGCTCCGAGAGCCGATAATTTAAATAACGACCTAAAAACCACTCGCGAAACAACTCCATCTCAGTATTCAACAAATTACTGTCATAAGCAGGAAGTGAATCAGCATCCTCAATCGACTGCATGGTGACCAGGCTATCGATTGCATTTTTATACAGAGCATCAGCATCTGGCGCAGATTGAGAAGGATTGAGTAGTAGTGGCAAGTACAGCTGATCGCCTAAATCTGACAGCAACATAAAACCATCAGCAAGGTCGTAGGCCAATACCTGCGGGGCATTGACCACTTGCAGCATATCGGCGACTGTTATGAACTGTTCGGAATTTTCATGCTCAGGAGGCGCATCCACGCAGATCCAGCTCTGCTGGTCATTGCCCCAACGAAAATAGCGGCGGAAACTGGCGTCACCGGACACCATGCTCCATTCCATATTTCCAACATGGGGATTTAGAGTGCGAATTTTGGCGTATGCCCAGAATTTAAGAGCTTCTTGTCGACTATCTTTTTCCATTATAGGTTTTCATTCTTGCAAATAAGCGTTTATCATTGTGCCATTCTATCACTTGGTCACTTTCCGCGCCTTGAAACCTATGTAACAAAGCGTTGGTGGCGAATAGCGGAAGGTAAAATAACGGATACATGGTAAGCAAGAAAACTCCTTGGGTACACCCTTTTTTAGCGACTGGCTTCCTGTTTGCGGCATGCTCTATGCCGGCATCTGGCTTGGCTGCTGAAAATCAAACTGCTACACAGGAAACTCTTTCAGAAGAAATTTCTTCAGAAGAATCCCGCTCTGAGCAAACCCTCTCTGAACAAACCCGTATTGAGCAGTCGGAAGAGAATGATTCTGTCAGCAAAGACCTTGGCTTTAAGTTTCCTGAATTCTATACCTGTCCCAGCCAACCAATGGAACCTATCCGGTACCAAGCCGTTCAAAGTGAAGAAACCGGTCCCATTCGAGTCTATTCAGACAGCGCAGTGCGCGAAGGTGATAGAGCCTATTTGAATGGCAATGTAATCGTCACTCAAGATGGCCAGCAACTCACTGCCAATAGCCTGACAGCTGATAACCTGACCCAAAGTTACCGAGCGGAAGGTGACTTATTATTTACTAACCAGAATTTTGTGGTTGGTGCTGATAACCTGAGCTTCCAGGCCCTTGAAGGGAAAACAAAAATCAGCAACACTCGCTTTCACCTATACAGCAACAATGGTAACGGTTCTGCTGAAACGATTACCATTGATAATAACCAGGTTCTAACACTTTCTAACTCCGAGTTTTCTACCTGCCCGACTAATCAGCGCAGCTGGGCATTTGAGTCTGACGAAATTGTTATTGATCGTGAAAGTGGCTGGGGCAAAGCTTACAACAGTGTAGTCAAAGTAGCCGATGTGCCGGTATTTTGGCTGCCCTACATTACTTTCCCAATTGATGACCGCCGCAAAAGCGGTATTTTGCCACCATCCTTCAGTAATTCTGATCGTAATGGTCGTGATGTTAGCGCACCTTATTATTTCAATCTGGCGCCCAACTATGATTTGACCCTTACTCCGCGTTATATGACATCGCGAGGCTCAATGTTGGGTTCCGAGTTTCGTTATTTGACCGAAGCCAGCAACGGTGAATTGTTTTTCGAGTATCTGCCTAACGATAAAGACCCCAATGCCTTGGGTGATAAGCGGTGGCAATATAACGTGCAACATCTGACCGCAATCGATGATACCTGGACCACTGGCATTAATGCCCGTAACGTCAGCGATGATGGCTATTATCAAGATTTTGGCGGTAGCCTGGAAAACAGCAATCAGGATATTTTATCGCAGAACCTGTATGTCCAGCACCGCAGTAACGATTGGTTTTTCCGTACCGAATATCAGGATTGGCAACTACTGAACAGCCCTGTAGAGCGTTACACCATTGCCCCGCGCATACAGGCCACAAGATTTTTTGAGCCTTCTGAGCATGGCTTCAGTGCAAAAATTCATAGCGAGCTAACCCGTTTTGATAAGGACAATGCGATAACGGCTAATCGTTATCATCTGGAACCAACGATCAGTTGGAGTCACGAAACCTTATACAGCTTCTTCCGCCCACAGATCCGTTATTCTTTGACTCACTACCAGCAGGAAGACCTTATCGGCAATGTCGATCATATAACACGCTCCCTACCTACAGCGTCGGTTGATACAGGGCTTTATTTCGAGCGCTTCATAGATGGGGATGATGAGCGCTATACGCACACTTTAGAGCCAAGACTGTTCTATCTTTACACGCCCTACGAAGCGCAAAGTGATATTGGCGTCTATGACACCAGCTTACCAACTTTTAACTTCACCCAGCTGTTCAGCAGCAATCGATTCAGTGGTATTGACCGTATCGGTGATGCCAACCAAATCAGCGGTGCACTGACTAGCCGTATTCTCGATTCTGAAGGGCGTGAAAAGGCATCCATGTCACTGGGGCGCATCGTTTATCTAGCTGACCGTCAAGTGCAACTTATCGACACAGTTGGCCGTGAAACAAAAAAACAGTCAGGGTTACTTGCCGAGGTTAACTGGCGCTGGACTGATGCGATTGAATTTAAATCGGTTATAGAGTGGGATGATCAGACCAACAACACCACTCATGGCTTAATCAATATGCACTATGAGCCTGAACCCAACCACATTATCAATCTAGGTCACCGCTATCGCGAACGCCTGGATAGAACACAAGAAGAAGCAGAGCTAGCTTTTGCGTGGCCAATCAAAGATAATTGGCGGCTTTTAGGCCGTTACAATCAGGATTTGATTGAAAATCGAACCAATGACTCCTTTATTGGTCTAGAGTATGAGTCATGTTGTTGGGCCGTGCGCTTAGTGGCACGACGCTATTTGAATATTCAGCTCGACAGCGAAGGATTTATCTTGCCGGGGCAAAACGATGAACATAACTCCGGCGTCTTTTTACAGTTTGTCTTAAAAGGGATTGGTAGTCTGCGCGGCAGTACCACAGAGTTTTTAGAAGACAGCATTTACGGTTACGAAGATTTATTAGGCAAATAATCTATGATTCTTAAAAAAGCATTAATTAGTTTTACTTTATGCCTTGCGGCATTTTCTCTTCAGGCAGAAGTCATTGATAAAGTTATTGCGCATGTGGATGAAGACGTCATTCTGCAAAGCGAGCTTGATCGTAAAGTGGTGCAAGCCAAACAGCAGATTCGTTCGCGTGGAGGCCAACTACCTCCTGAAGACGTGTTGAAGAAAGAGTTGCTTGAGCAACTTATTATACAAAGTTTGCAATACCAAATGGCTCGTCGCTCAGGCATGCAAATACAACCATCTGAACTGCAACAGTATGCTACTCAGGTAGCACAAAGTAGCGGCATGACACTGGATGAATTCCGCTTAAACCTTGCACGGCAGGGAATTGCATATGAATTGTTTTTAGATGACTTACGCAAAGAAATTTTAACTGGCCAGTTCCGCGATGCTTTTGTTTCACGCCGTATTAAAGTCAGCGATAAAGAGATCGATTCACTCATTCAGGCAATGAACGCACAAAACCAGGTTGAATATAATCTTGGACACATTTTGATTTCAGTTCCAGAAAATGCCGATGAACAAACAGAAAGCCAGGCCAAGCAAAAAGCCTTTGCCGTTATCAAAGAACTTAAAGCAGGGGCTGATTTTGCTGAAACGGCCAGAACAGTCTCAAGCAGCCCTGACGGACAAGAAGGTGGTGACTTTGGCTGGCGCACCGAAAGTAACATGCCTAATCTGTTCGCTAACGTGGTAAGTTTTTTGAGAAAAGGTGAAATTTCACAACCCATCCGTAGTCCATCAGGATTTCATATCCTGAAGTTAAAGAACAAGCGTGGCGAGCAACAGCATTTAGTCCAACAAACCAATGCCCGCCATATTTTAATCCGCCCAGATGCCATTACCACTGAGGCTGATGCTAAACAGCAACTGCAAAATATTCGCCAGCGAGTTTTAGCGGGCGATGCAGACTTTTCAGATGAAGCAAAAAAGCACTCAGATGATCCTGGCTCAGCAAAGTTAGGCGGTGATCTTGGCTGGAATAACCTGGGTGTATATGACCCGGTTTTCGAACAGACCTTAGCAGGGCTAGACGTTAATGAAATTAGTGAACCATTCCAGTCTAACTTTGGCTGGCATATCGTACAGCTTCTAGGGCGTCGTACCGATGATCAAACTGATGCCATGAAACGTCAACAAGCTGTGCGCATTCTACAACAGCGCAAGTTTGGCGAAGAAGTTGAAAACTGGATTCGCGAATTACGTGACGAAGCATACGTTAAGAAGATTGTGGAAGAAGACGCTTGATAAAACCGGCAAGAATTCTGATTACGGCAGGGGAACCTGCCGGGATCGGCCCTGAAATTATCGTAAAACTGGCGCAACTGGACCATAGTGATCAACTGATAGTTTGTGCCTCGCCAACGCTGCTTCAAGATACCGCACAACAGCTACAACTTCCTTTAGAGCTCACCGAGTTTGATGACAGCCAACCAGCTGCAGCTCATCGTTCTGGCCACCTCTGGATCCTTCCTATCGAACTAGGTGTCCCTGCAATAGCAGGCAAACTGGAACAGGGCAATGCTGCTTACGTCATAAAGACTTTGCAAATGGCCCATCAGCTGGCCTCTGACGGTATCATCGATGCCATTCTGACGGGGCCTGTTCATAAGGGTATTATTAATCAATCAGGTTTAACCTTCACTGGACACACGGAATTTTTTGCCGAGCAAAGCAATACCAGCAAAGTGGTTATGATGCTGGCCACCGAAGGCCTGCGGGTTGCGCTAGCAACCACTCACCTACCCTTAAAAGAAGTCTCTGACGCTATAACGCCACAACTTCTAGAACAAGTTATTACCATTCTGGTTAACGATTTACACACTAAATTTTCTCTGAAACACCCCAGAGTTTTAATCTGTGGATTAAACCCCCATGCTGGCGAAGACGGACATTTAGGCCGAGAAGAATTAGATGTCATCATTCCTGCTCTTGAAAGAATACGCCCTCAGGTTAATGCTGAACTGATTGGCCCCATTCCCGCAGACACAGCCTTCCAACCCAAATGGTTAGAGCAAGTCGATGCGGTTCTAGCCATGTACCACGATCAAGGCCTACCAACCTTGAAGTACAAAGGTTTCGGCAACGCGATTAATTTAACCTTGGGCCTGCCCTACATTCGTACTTCCGTTGATCATGGCACTGGGCTGGATATAGCAGGCAAAGGCCTTGCTGATATCGGTAGTATGCAATATACGCTACAATTCACTCAGCAATTAATCCGTAACAGCAAGTCCAACTAACCACTTAAGATATTTAATAACATGGCAAAATCTCGTATGGTTCAGGGGCATCAGGCCCGTAAGCGCTTCGGACAGAACTTTCTATCCGACAACCACTATATTCAACGTATTGTGGAGTCTATTGCGGCGCAAGCTGATGATCGGCTGGTTGAAATTGGACCCGGTCTTGGCGCCATTACCGAGCATTTAGTGAATAAGGTAGCCGAACTGCACGTGGTTGAGCTGGATCGCGACTTGATACCAAGGCTTGAACAAAAGTTTGGGCAATGCAAAAACTTCACCATTCACCATCATGATGCATTAAAGTTCGATTTCAGCCAATTGGCTGATACAAGCCAAATTCGTATTGTCGGCAATCTGCCGTACAACATCTCAACACCACTCATTTTTCATCTACTCAATCAACGTGAAAGCATTAAAGATATGTTCTTCATGTTACAAAAGGAAGTGGTGGAGCGAATTTGCGCACAGCCCGGAACCGGTTCCTATGGCCGCTTAAGCGTTATGGTTCAATATTATTGCCAAGCCGACTTGCTATTCTTAGTGCCACCCGGAGCCTTCCAGCCACCACCTAAGGTTGAATCTGCCATTGTTCGGTTGCAGCCGCATGACACTCTGCCCTTCCCTGTTCAGGACGAAAAACTTCTCAATCACATAGTTACTGCAGCCTTTGGCCAACGCCGTAAGACGTTACGCAACAGCTTGAAAAACTTCATTGATGCCGAGGGTCTTGAGCAACTGGGTATAAAGCCCACAGAACGCGCCGAACAACTGTCGTTACAACAGTTTGTCGATATCTGCCGAAAAGTGGAGTCAGATCAAATAGATTAAGTGTCTGTTTGACCAACAATTTTGCCTCTTTACAGCATAGATGACTTTGACTATTATGGAAATTCATGGAAATCACTCAAGGAGATGAGTATGAAATCTAACACAGTACCTTATATGGAAGATGCACGTCGTTTTTATCGCGTAACCGTTCACCTGCCTGTTGCTGTTCGACAGCATGACTCGCAAGTATTCTTAACTGAAAGCCTTGATATTTCTGAAGGTGGCGTCCTCATAAAAAATAATCTCGGTGACCGAGTCAATTCAGGTGATGTCGTTAAAGTTCATATTGAGGGTATTCTCGGTGAGGACGAAAGCAAAATGATTCTCCATGCAATGCGTATCGTTCGGATTGACGATGAAAAAATTGCCCTGGAATTTGTGTAAGTCTTCTCTCGTTATTTTATAGTCGTCGATTCTTCATCAGCTGTTTCTCATAGACTGATGCTTTTTTTTTCGCCCTGTACGGGCTATCATGCACTCATCTACCATCAGCCCTTCAGCAGCCTTAATGCAAGATTACCAAAAACAGTTTATTGAGCTGGCGCTCAGTAAGAATGTCCTAAAACTTGGCGAATTCACTTTGAAAAGTGGTCGCATAAGTCCCTACTTTTTCAATACCGGTTTATTTGACAGTGGCTTTGATTTAGCCCAGCTTGGCCGTTGCTATGCGCAAACTATCGTAGACAACAAGATCTCTTTTGATCTCTTGTTTGGCCCGGCTTACAAAGGAATTCCGCTAGTCAGCGCCACCTCGGTTGCCCTTTCTGAGCATCATAATATCAATACGCCTTACAGCTTTAACCGTAAGGAAAAGAAAGACCATGGCGAGGGAGGCAATATTGTCGGTAGCGCACTTCATGGTAAAGTCTTAATTATTGATGATGTGATTTCTGCTGGCACAGCCATCAGGGAGTCCATTGATATTATTAAAGATAGTGGCGCAAAACCTTGTGGTGTATTAATTGCATTGGATAGACAAGAGCGCGGGAAAGGTGAACTATCAGCCGTTCAAGAAGTCGAACGTGATTATGGTATTCCAGTCTACTCCATCATCAAGCTGCAAGATCTTATCAACTATTTGCAACAGAACACTGAATTTGGCGATTTCTATGATAAAGTTATCGAATACCGTCAAGCTTATGGCGTCTAACAAACTCAAATCCTTTGGAGCTTTATGAAGAAATCCCTGCTTCTTTTTCTATCCCTGTTACTTGTAAATCAGGTTGCATTCAGTAAAAACTTTTATCGCTATAAAGACAGCGATGGTCGCCTTATTGTTAAAGATTACCTGCCTACAGAGGCAGTCACCCAAGGCTACGAGATCATCAATGAAGAAGGGCGAGTGCTAGAGCGCGTACCTGCGGCCCTTACCACGGAAGAAAAAGAAGCAGAAAGAATTAAACAAGAGCAGCTTGATGCTTTGAAAAAGAAACAAATGGAAGAAAGACGTCGCGATATTTTGTTAATGCGTCAATATAAAACCACGGAAGATATTCAGCGTACCGAAAAAAATCAGACCGCAGCCTTACGAGCCAATATCGATCTCCTTAATGGACACAATGCTAGCCTGACTAAAAAGCTTGAAGATCTACAGAGCCGAGCGGCAAACTTTGAGCGCCAGGGTAAAACAGTTCCACAAAATACATTAAAAGAAATCGATGCCACCAAGTCTCAAATTGAAACTAACAACGCATCAATCACTCGCTATAAACACAAAATTGAAGCGATTAAACAACAGTTCCAAAATGATCTCATCCGTTTCAAGGAGCTGCAGGCAGAACAGTTAATTGAGCGACATCGATCTAATACTGGGGAGTCGGCTATTGGTACCGTTTATAGCTGCACAGATAAATTATCTTGCGATAAAGCATGGAAATTCGCACAGATATTTGCCCATGAAAATGCTTCCAATAAACTGGAAATTGTTACTGACACTTTAATCGTAAGTGGTAAAGCTCAATCAGAAAATCAAATTTCTTTATCCATAACACGAATTCCAGGGGCGGACGAAAGTATGCAAATTGTTATGGAAGTCAATTGTCACTCTTCGCAGGCCGGAACTAAGCTTTGCGCCAGTCAGGAAGTGACCAATCTTAAAGCTCAGTTCAAAGATTATCTAGCTGAAAGAGAAGCTCTATAACATCCCTGTTCTTGATGAGCAGCCCCGATCCCGATATAGGCGTTTAACCCAAATAAACCATCTCTGTAAGCAGGGGCCATTGTTGGTCCCAGCTTGCTAATGGTGATTGTAAGAAATCAGTACGAACATACTGCTGAATACGTCCCTCAACAATAGCCATTAACAAATTCGCACGACAGGCTACATCAGGGGTAAATTTATCATTAGCCGTCACTTCATACTGTCTAAGCTGCTGCTTAAGATGTGTTTCAATGCGGTTAAACAATTGGCTGATGCGGCCTCTCAGACGTTCATGCTCTCCGGCCAAAGCCTCCCCTGTCAGTAATCGACAAATACCCGGATTACGGCTGGCAAAAGTCAACACCAACGTCATTATCTGAAAACATTGTTCTCGGATGTCATCTTGCTCTTTGCTAATACGGTTAAGCCTGGAGAAAAGTGCTTCTTCTGTAAACTCTATTAACCCCTCAAACATTCTCGCCTTACTTGGAAAATGGCGATATAACGCTGCTTCAGAAACCCCTACCTCTTGTGCTAATTTTGCCGTAGTAATTCGTTCCCCAGGCCCTTTCTCTAACATCAGGGCCAAAGCTTGCAAGATCTCATCTTTTCGTTTTGTATTCTTTTTGGTTGTCATAATACTCTCTATATTTTCTCAAACTTTTATCAATTTAGACGTATTAAAAATTAATCTTTAGTTTAGGGGCGATACTCAACAACTGTTCCCTCAACAGTGTTTTGATCTCCTCCAACCCCTCACTGGTATCTGCTTCAAATTTAACCACAATACTTGGTGTTGTATTCGAGGCTCTAGCCAATAACCAACGGTCAGGATACTCTACCCGAATACCGTCAATTGTTGATATATTTCCATCTTCAAACCGCCCTTTTTTAATCAACACTTCTATCAGTTTAAATTTGATTTTATCCGCCACTGGCACATTAATTTCTTCGGTTTCCAGACTCTGTGGCAACTTCTCAAATATTTCTGCCACCGAGCGTGGCTCCTTGCCTAATATCTCAAGTAATCGCGCTGCGGCATATAGAGCATCATCAAAACCATACCAACGCTCTTTAAAATAAATATGCCCACTACCTTCACCACCAAGTTGCGCCCCGGTCTCTTGCATCTTGGCTTTCATCAAAGAATGCCCAGTTTTCCAGATAACCGGATGGCCGCCGTGTTTTTTGATCACTTCAGGCAAGTGACGCGTACATTTAACATCGTAAATGATTTCAGCACCTTTCTTGCGTGACAACACATCCATCGCAAATAGCATCAGCAGACGGTCAGTCCAAACCACGTTACCCTGATTATCAATAACCCCCAGTCTATCGCCGTCACCATCAAATGCTAAGCCAAGATCTGCTTTTTCCTGTAAGACCATAGCCATAACATCTTGCAGATTTTTAGCATGATTTGGGTCGGGATGATGGTTAGGGAAGTTTCCATCAATTTTGGTGTGTAGCCCAATAACATCGCAACCAAGAGCCTGAAATAGACGAGGAGCAATATTACCTGTTACTCCATTGCCGCTATCGATAACCAGCTTTAATGGTTTATCAACCTTAATCTTTGAGGCAACCTCTTCAAGGTATTCTTGTTCAATTTGATGCTCAGTAATCTGACCATGGCCACTTAAAAAATCCTGCTCTCTGATTCTTGTATATAAGGCTTTAACATCCTTTCCGTACAAGGTTTCGCCAGCTAATACTACCTTCAGGCCATTATGGTTAGGAGGATTATGACTCCCAGTCAACATCACTCCTGAATGAGTATCCAGCTTATGAGTGGCGAAATAAAGCAAGGGGGTTGGCACCATACCTAAGTCAATGACATCGCGCCCACTCTCCATCAATCCCTGTTTTAAAGCTTCATGCAATTCTGGACTTGAAAGACGACCGTCTCTGGCAACAACTACTTTTTGCTCACCTCGTGCATAGGCTTCGCTTCCTACAGCCAATCCCAGCGCATACACCACTCCCGCATCAAAATCTTTATCGACTCTTCCGCGAACATCATACTCGCGGAAAATGTCCGCGCTTATGTCATGACCTATAGCTTCCAGGTCATAACCTCCATTATTTTGAGCAGTTTGCTTTCTTGGCGCAGACTGCTCGCCGTCTTCAGCAACGTCTTCATCAACCTCTAAAGCACCTTCCTCAGCATGCTCTGTCTCCGATGACTCTTCAATGGGTTCTTTAAGGCCAGCCACTCGGCGGTAACTTGACGCGATATCATTAAAAAACTTCAGATGAAAATGATCGGGCATATGCTGATCATTAACACCTTGAATGAATTCTAGAGCATCTTTATTCAGTAGCCGCTTTAAACTCAGCATAGGCATTAATGCGGCAATTAAAAGCGCAATAACGGCCCCCAGCATCAATAGAATTGGCAATAAACCAGCCGTGGCCAGAAAGTTACCGGAACCCTGCCAGAATGCGACCGTCCAGTTTGCGCCAAATGGAGTAGAAATCACCAATGGTTGACCCACTCCTGGATTGGTACCAACCGAAGCAATGGTGTGGTGTGACTCGGCAAAACTCTGGCGCAATTCAAAATAAGTGCCAGGGTCTGATGAACCCAGCACATCAATCATCTGACTGGGTTGTACGATAGCCATCACTGCTCTTTCATCATTCAGCTTATGAACAAAAGCTACGTATGAAGGCTGCCCTTTGTTCAAAATCAATTCAGGGGGGACATCCTCACCAGCCATCGATTTTCTTAATAAATCGACCACCACATGAGTCACAACCGGACGACTGTCCAGATTGACCTGAAAATCTTCGGGAGAAAAGAATTGAATCTGATCGGCTTGTGGGATTGAGGCTTTCAAGTCGCGAACTAACTGAGCTTCATCAGTGTCACCGCCAGTTTGGCTAGCGACAGAAATAGTACTTTGGATTTGATTGATCTTTTGTTCGATGAGATCAGCACGCTCTTCAATCTGCGAGCCGATCAATTGCTTTGCTTGTACTTCAAGTGGCTGTTGGATGCCAAGGTAATACAGCACCGCTCCAACCACACACAGCAAAGCCAAACCAATAATTAGTGGTAGTAGAAAAAAGCTAACCAGACTTTTACCTTTCCCCATGCATCCCCCTTATGGATCCTTCACGGTCTCATTGTTTGCATTGATAAAGCAAAGAGCTAATTACAGCAGTTATCGGTCACCTGTAGCAATCGATGAACTATTTTAAGTCAGGTAAGAAACTGACCAACTGTTCTGCTATCACTGTTTTCAGCGCAGGCCCTAACCGCTCTACCTGCATTGCTCCATTGTTTTTATAGTAAACACTCACTTCATTATTGTCACTTGAAAATCCAATATCTTTACGGCTGACGTCATTGGCACAGATAACATTGATGCCCTTCTTGGCCATCTTGGCTGCCGCATATTCTTCGATATTATTAGTTTCTGCAGCAAAGCCAACACAAAATGCTGTATTTTGCTCTGCAGCCCACTTCAAAATATCCGGATTTTGCGTCAACTCGATGGTTAAGCCATTATCCGATTGTTTCTTGAGCTTTTGGGTGGCAGCTTCTTTCGGTCGGTAATCCGATACTGCCGCACAGGCGACAAAAGTATCAACACCTTTAAACTCACTTTGCACAGCTTCAAACATTTGCTGTGCTGTTTGTACGTCGATACGCTTGATTACAGCGCTAGCCATCAGGTTCACAGGCCCGGTCACCAGAGTCACCTCAGCACCTGCTTTCGAAGCCGCCTCAGCAATGGCAAAGCCCATTTTGCCTGAACTGCGATTCGCCAGATAACGCACCGGGTCAATCGGCTCTACTGTTGGGCCAGCAGTAATCAACCAGCGCTGGCCTTGCAATGGCTTATCATTGAAGTGGTCATCAATTCGGTTTAATAAATCAGCAGGCTCCAACATTCGACCAGGGCCAACATCGCCACAGGCTTGGTCGCCCGCATCAGGCCCCCAAATTTCGATGCCTTTTTTGATTAGCTGCTGAATATTATGTTGAGTAGCAGGATTAGCCCACATCTGCTGATTCATGGCAGGAGCTACAGCGATTGGACTGTTAGTAGCCAAACACAACGTCGTCAGTAAATCATCGGCCATACCGGCATTCAGACGCGCCATAAAGTCGGCAGAGGCTGGCGCAATAACAATGAAGTCCGCCCAACGAGCCAACTCGATATGACCCATCGCTGCTTCCGCGGCAGGATCGAGCAGATCATGATGAACAGGATTTCCACTGAGCGCCTGCAGCGTCAAAGGTGTGATAAAAGCTTGTGCGCCTTTAGTCATTACAACCCGCACTCCAGCACCCGCTTTTTTCAGGTTACGACACAGCTCTGCACTCTTGTACGCAGCGATACCACCTGTAATGCCCAGAAGGACTTTTTTTCCTTGCAACTTCATGCTAACCGATTGATTTAACTTAACTTATAATATTTGGCACAGTTTACGCCTTTACGCACAAAATTTATAGCGAAAATCCTAATTACAGTTTTGCTCATACTATTTATCATTCGTCACCTTCAAAAGTTAACACGTAAAACAGGGAAGACCATGAAGATAATGGAATGGCCACAGGATGAAAGGCCAAGAGAACGATTGTTACGCCAGGGCCCACAAAGCCTTTCCGATGCAGAGCTTTTAGCCATTTTCCTGCGCACAGGAACGCAGGGTCTGAACGCAGTCGACCTAGCTCGGCATTTGCTTAGTGAATTTGGTAGCTTACGCGCGCTGCTTGAAGCTGACCTGAAAAACTTCACCAGCCACCTCGGCCTTGGCAGTGCCAAATATTGTCAATTACAGGCCTGTTTAGAGCTTTCCAAGCGCTATTTACAGGAGAACTTGCAACACAGCCAGTCATTCAGCAATCCTAATGACGTTAAACTCTATTTAAAGAGTCTGCTGAGCCATCACAAGCGTGAACAGTTTGTTGCTCTGTTCCTCAATAACCAACACCAGTTGCTATCCTCAGAAACTCTATTTCAGGGCACCATAAACAGTTCCGAAGTACATCCCCGAGTGGTCGTCGAGAAGGCCCTGACTTATCACGCAGCCGCGGTTATTTTGGCTCATAACCACCCCAGCGGCTCATTGGAGCCCAGCCCATCCGATCGCCATATTACTGATAAAATTCAAGAGGCTCTTGGTTTACTGGACATCCGCACTCTGGATCATATCATCGTCGCCCAGGGCGGTAGCTATTCCTTTGCTGAGCACGGGCTACTATAATGGCCAAACGACTGCAGATACCGAAAATCAGTCGTGAATGACCAAATTCAACAAATTAAGCCAGAAACAGGCCTTTTGATCTGAGTTTTGTTGTCAAGCAGGCTGCTTTCTGGTATAAAGTGCGCCCAATTTGAAGAGCTGCGATGTCCGAATATCCAACATCGTGCGCTTAAACCGTTTTTTTGAGTTATTTTTTGGAGGCTATCCATGGCTAAGGTTTGTCAGGTAACAGGTAAGCGCCCAGTGACCGGTAACAATGTGTCACACGCTAAGAATAGAACCAAGCGTCGCTTCTTGCCTAATTTACATTCTCACCGTTTCTGGGTTGAGAGTGAGAAGCGTTTCGTTAGATTACGTGTATCTGCAAAAGGTATGCGCGTTATCGATAAGAAAGGTATCGATACTGTGCTTACTGAATTGCGTGCTCGTGGCGAAAAAGTATAAGGAGCGATAGAGATGCGCGATAAAATCCGTTTAGTATCAAGTGCCGGAACAGGTCACTTCTACACTACAGACAAAAACAAGAAAAACATGCCAGGCAAAATGGAGATCAAAAAATTTGATCCAACTATTCGCCAGCATGTTATCTACAAAGAAGCTAAAATTAAGTAATTTCGCTTAGTCGGTTCTTTATCGAACCGTTAAGCACTTTAAGTTTTCTGCCTCCAAGAAAACGCTTCTATGTACGCAAAAGCCCAGTTTACTCTGGGCTTTTTGCGTTGTAATCGATATTATTAGACCCACTTCCAAACTTCCCCTTATCTTTTGAATTCTAATGCCTGAATTACCCGAAGTAGAAACCACCAAGAATGGCCTGGCCCCACATATTGTTGGTAAGCAGATCACAGCAGTTAATATCTATCAGCCACAATTACGCTGGCCAATTGCCGAAGAGGCCAAAACATTAGTAGGCTTAGCGTCCGATGAGATTGAACGACGTGCTAAATATATGCTGTGGCATTTTGCAACCGGTAGTTTAGTCATGCATCTTGGCATGTCAGGCAGCATGCGCGTCGTCAGCACTCAAACCGCCTTAAAGAAACATGACCATTTTGAAGTAGTGTTCGAGGATAATAGCGCCTTACGCTTTAACGACCCGCGTCGCTTTGGCGCTATCCTGTGGCAACCTAAAGGCGATACCCTGAGTGTTCTGAGCCAGCTGGGACCTGAGCCCTTAAGTGATGAATTTCATGGTCTATACCTTCACCGAGCCTTATCCAAACGCAAAGGTGCCATAAAAAACGCCATTATGGACAACAAAGTGGTAGTGGGTGTTGGCAATATCTACGCCAGTGAGTCGCTATTTATGAGCGGCATTCATCCTAAACGTGCCGCCAATAAAGTCAGTCTGGCACGCTGCAATCTACTGGCTGGCTTTATCAAAAGCGTACTCGAAAAAGCGATTGGTGAGGGTGGGACAACCTTAAAGGACTTCACCCAGACTGACGGCTCACCGGGCTACTTTGCTCAACAGTTAAATGTTTATGGGCGTGCTGACCTGCCTTGTAATCAATGCGGTGCCATCATCAAAAAACAGGTCATAGGCCAACGCTCTAGCTTCTATTGCCCCAAATGCCAACGGTAGATCAGACACTAATACAGATCCGAAACGCTAGCTTCCTTGTAAAACTTCTGCTAAGTTGAAAGCAAGCCTTGCAAATAGACGTCTAAAAGGCTCTGTTGCGCTACTGTCAGAAAAAAACAAGGAGCCAGTCATGCTGAAACACACCAAAAGCAAAACCTATCAAGCCGTAACCTCAGATGCGAAAGTGGATATGACATCTCTACTGGATATCGTTTTCATTATGCTGCTTTTTTTCATCGTCACTACCAGCTTTGTCAAAGCCCAGGCGGTAGATATTGCTCAACCAAGTAACCAATGCCAGGCTAACTGCGAGCAAGACGAGAAACCAATTTTAGTCAGTATCAATGAAGATAGTCAGGTGATTTTTAATAATAGAATCATTGACATAGAGGCTGTTAGAGCCAACATTGAAAGTCAGCTGGTCAACTCTCCCAAAGCTCCATTATTAATTCGAGTTAATGAAATGGCGCAGCATGAAGCACTGATAGGCGCGTTGGATCAGGCTAAACAGGCTGGAATTCAACAAGTTAGCGTTACTCGCTGGTAAGCGTAAAAAGCGAAATGTGATTTACAAAATTTACACTAGACATTTAGTTCTGGATCACATTTAATGTGCCAGCTATACTTGATGAATTGGTGAATTTGTCGCCCAGATGTAACTTTGTAGGGCTGGCCTTAAACAAGCTTAGTCATACAAACAGGCAGAGCGATAGGATTAGAGAAATATGCGTAAAAGAAATAAAGAAGTTGAAGAAACCTCCATTGATATGACACCAATGCTAGACATTGTGTTTATCATGCTTATTTTCTTCATCGTAACAACTTCATTCGTTAAAGAATCAGCGGTCGATTTAGCCCGTCCTACAACAAACCAGGACACTACTCCACCGGAAAACCCTCCACCATTAATTGTGGTATCAATTGATGAGTCGAGTAATGTCATTATGAACGAACGTACTATCGATAAAGAAGCTATTCGTGCCAATATCGAATCCCAACTGGCCGTAGATCCACGCTCTCCAGTATTGGTTCGGGTGCATGAAGACGCTTATAACGAAGTACTGATTGCAGCGGTTGACCAAGCCAAAGATGCAGGCGTTGAAAAAGTTAACGTTGCAAAATGGATTGTTGCAAAATAGCAGCTATTGACAGCTATAAAAATAAAGGCGGCATTAGCCGCCTTTATTTTATCTAGCAACCCAATCCTACCTAATCATTAATAACCTAATATATGCTCAATTTACTTATCATCCTGATCATTGCTCTTGGTATCGGTTTTTGGCTGTATAACAGTCGGATTAGCGAACAGGCTCATAAGACAGCAATTAAAGCCTGTCAGGAAGCCTATGTGCAAAACCTGGATGGTTATGTAGCCCTGAAAAAGGTTTATTTCGATAAAAGCCCAGAGGGTAAGTGGCGCTTTCTACGACGCTATCAATTCGAGTTCGCCACTGATGGGGCTAAACGTTACGTTGGCCACGTTATCATGCAAGGCCGTTGGCCAATCATTGTAGAAATGGAATCAATTTAATAAAATTTAAAGGTAATATAATGAAGCGCATCATAATACTCACCTTACTTGTACTAACATTATCTGCTTGTTTTAAAAAGTACAATGAAGCAGCTATGGCAATCGCCTTCACCCCTAAATCCCAACAAGGGTTATTGATAGGCTCTTTTACCATCACAGGTTATGCGGAGTCAGCCCCTGTATTGGAGTTTACTAACGTGAAAGGAAGCATCGTAAGGTCTATTACTGCCAATAAAGGAATGTTCGGCTTTAAAAGCGATACCCATAGAGCAGCAGCTTCATTATTTTCGATCGAATTGCCTCCTGGGGTGTATTACTTCAGAAATGTATCCATGACAACTGCAAAAACTTTTGGCTATTACACCCACGTTAACACCGACTCTGATGATTTAAGGCTTAAGTTCACTATCGAGTCAGGAAAAATCACTTACATAGGGGACTTGATGGCAGAATACAGTTCAGGTTTTGGAGGGTTCTCTCCCAAACTCAGAGACTTTCAAGTACGAGATCTGTGGCAGGCAGATAAAACATACTTCCACGAGAAGTTTTCTTATTTAGAAGGCACCCAACCAATTATAAATACAGATTTTTTTGAAGCTTTCTATCAACGTCAGGCGGAATACAAAGCTAAATTGAGCTCTAACGACGAAACTGTCCGCATTCAAACCCTCAAAGAAATGTATAACACCAAGTACAACGAGGTTGAGTTATTGGAATATTTATCTCAGCTCTTAATCAGCAACGCTACAGATCCAGATGCCAATCAGGAAGATTATTATGCTTGGATAGCTCGAGTGTTGGGGGCAAGTGATAGAGAAGAGTACATAGAGGTGCTACAACATACTATAGCTAACACTAGCTCAAGTAAAATAGAGCGGCATGCAAAAAACGCTCTTGAAATGTTAATAAGCCGCACCAGTTAAACAGCGATAGGAATACCGTTATTTATCATATCACGCAATAAGGCTGGGCTAGTGACTTCATAAGTCCTCAGGCCAGCCGATACTAGGCGACAATCTCAACATCACCATTCTCAGGGTCAATCTGCACCACATGAATGGGAACCAACCCATAGCGCGCTCGAGCGCGATCACAGGAAGGGTTAATGCCATCAACATTAATCTCGAAATCTCGGCAAGGACTCGGTCTATTCTCATAAATAGTGCAAATAGCATCCTTCCCCACAGTGCCCTGCAAAGCCACACATCTTGGGTTTGCGGCTTGAGTACCACTCATACAGACACGCTGTGGGCTGATTTTTTCAGTTAACTCTGCAGGAACTTTGCCATAGGGTGCCAGAGTGGTTTCACCCCAATAAAAAGACACTCGATAGGTTGCGCAGCATGCGCCACAGGTAATGCAAGGATTCGGATTGGTGCTCATCGCTCAACAGGACGCCAAACAGTCACACAACAAAAGAGCAGTTATTCTAAATGAGACAAAAGAAGCTTGTCTACAAATCTTTTATGAAGGTAAGGCTTAAGGTATTAAGCTTATGTTACCGCCCACAACCGGCATATCCAGCGCTCGCTGAGTTGCCTGATAAGCCTTTTGATAGGCAGTTTGACCCACCTCTAGTTTGAATGGGCCTGAGCGAGGCAAATCATGAATTACCAGGCTGGTTAAATTGTCACGACTGGGAACTTGTATTGCGCTGGAATTCTTACGTCGCCAAGGTGATTTTGAGGCGATGTGATGATAAAAAATTCTCTCTCCTGGTTTAGTTCCTTGCAGAGCTGGCCTATCCTTGATGCCACCATCCAATAAGCGATGATTATTAATAACAATCGGCTGAAACATAAAGGGAATTGCACAGGAGGCATAAATAGCTGAAACTAAATCACCATTGCTCAGAATAACTGTGTCCTTACTCTCCATCGAGTAAGCTGATAATGCGAGTCCTGAGCGACACTCTGCAAACTGTCTAGCGGATAAGGAACTTGCTAGTAGCTGGCGAAATTTCTCACCTCGAAGTAACCCCAATCCAAAGCCCGGATCCCAAAAGTCACTACGATTAAGATGAAATAATAATTTTTTAATTTCGGCTGAACTCATGCCACCCGCCCAGCATCCGGCAATTAACGCCCCGGCGCTCGAACCGGTTAGTTTATGCGGTAGCAGCCGTGCTTCTTCTAAAGCCTGCATGACCCCGGCATGAGCAAAAAAACCAAAGAAGCCGGAAGAGAGCGTCAGGGTAAATGGTTGCTCGGCAAGCCATTCTTTAAGCAGGGGATGACTAGACATCGGACTGCTCTGACAAAAAAGGCGACTTTCGTCGCCTTATCATTTCTACAAGTAAACTACTAACCGACAAACTTATTGCCCGTTAAATTTTCGTACTTAACGATTAATTCTTCCTGCGTCTCCGGATGCTCTTCATCTAATGGAATACAATCCACCGGACACACCTGCTGACATTGTGGCTCATCATAGTGGCCTACACATTCGGTGCATTTATCGGGATCGATCTCATAGATCTCTTCGCCCTGATAAATGGCCTCATTAGGACATTCAGGCTCACAAACATCACAATTAATGCATTCATCTGTAATTTTTAGTGCCATAAGGATCTTTAATCTCTATTACGCAAGTCGCTTTACTATTATCGCCTATATATCGCCCAAGTTCGAGTATTCAAGCCATAATATTTTTGTATAAAGAAGCAGTGAATCAGGACTTAAACTTATCAAAAAGTGCTTGCTCGACCCGCTCATCCACAAAAGCAGAAATATCACCGCCCAAAGACGCTACCTCACGCACCAAAGATGAAGAAATATAGGAATACTTTTCCGATGGGGTTAAGAAAATAGATTCCAGGTCAGGGTCAAGGTGACGATTCATATTGGCCAATTGAAATTCAAACTCAAAGTCTGAAACCGCCCGAATACCGCGCAGAATAGCTATTGCATTGTTCTCTTTAGCAAAATTGGCCAATAATCCACGAAAACCCAAAACTTCCACCTGGGGATTATCGGCAAATATCATACGGACCATATCCACCCGCTCATCCAGACTGAACAATGGTTTTTTGGACGGACTATGGGCAATCGCAATAATCACTTTGTCGAATAAACGGCAGGCACGATCCACCAGGTCCATATGGCCTTTAGTGATGGGATCGAAAGTCCCTGGGTATAAAACGGTTTTCTTCATAATATTGACACAAGATCAAAAGGTCATCTTACTGAAAAGCTTTATGAAATCCTAGGGGTTGCCGCCAACTGACTGGCTAGTTTTGCCACCAGAGCATAAATGGACAACTGCGGATTAGCCCCTATGCTGGTGGGGAAAATTGAGCCATCGAAGATATAGAGGCCTTTAAGGTGATGGAAGCGCCCTGTCTCGTCAACCACAGAACGCTTTTCATCATTACCCATCGCACAACCACCCATTACATGAGCGCTGAATACCAGGGCTTTAAGTGACTCCATCGGAAGCTCTTCTATGGCTGATCTGGCTTGCTGCCAGTTAGCATACGGCTTTGAGTACAAGTGAAGGGGTAAGACCTGCTCTGCACCCGCAGCAAACTGCATTTCAGCCATCGTCAGCAATGCTTTGCGTGCACTACGCCAGAAGTAGTCATTGAGTTCATAGTTCAATTTTGGAAAACCATAGTCATCCAGAAGGACTTCCCCACCGACACTGCGCTCATCAAAGCCATCACGCAGCAAAGCAATTGAACCTTGAATATTGGGGAATTGCTGCATTAACGCGAAATGCTCCTGACCGAAGCTTGTCAGCACTGTGGATGTCAGGAGCGGATGAAGCGGAGCAGCTTCAATTTTAAAGCCCATATAGTCATTATCTGGCCATAAAAAGTGATCGCTATAAATACTTTGCGGTGCTCCAGCGTAACCATTGATTGCTTCGGGCATAATTGCTGCACTAATGACGGTTGGATGCAGAAACGTTCTTTTGCCAATGAGTTTATTGGGATCAGGAACTTGTGAACGTAGCAGAACAGCCGGTGAACCAATAGCTCCAGCGCTCAATATAACCAACGGCGCTACCACGCTAATTTTGTGGTTTTGCATCGGCTGACCAAAGTCATCCATCGCCACCAACTCACAGCCTGTTACTTTATCTTGTTGATATTTAATTCGCTCAACCCTGGCCTTGTAAATTAGCTGTGCTCCAGCCTTGAGTGATGCAGGAATAGTTGTTGTTAGCATTGATTGTTTTGCATTAATCGGGCAGCCCAGACCGCAATAACCCAGATTGGCACAGCCTTTTACGTTTCGAGCAATGCCAGAGTAAGACCAACCCAATTTTTCTGCACCATCGGCAATGGTTTGGTTGTTGGCATTGGCTGGCACCTTCCAGGGCTCAATATTCAATCTCCGCTCCATTGTTTCAAACCATGGAGCAAGCGTTTCCTGGTTATGAGCCTCTATACCAAAATGACTCTTCCAATAAAGCAAAGTTTGCCCAGGTGTTCTAAAGCTAGTGGTCCAGTTAACCGTCGTTGATCCGCCAACTGAACGCCCCTGCAAAATATTGATCGCTTTATCTAACGTCTTACGGCCCGCTGCTTCTTGGTAAAGTTGTGGGTAGGCATCTTTTTCACGCATGTTAAAGTCACGCGCCGTCTTAAGTGGCCCTTCCTCAATAAGCAAAACCTGGTAACCGGCAGCAGCAAAGATTTCTGCACTAACACCGCCTCCTGCACCACTACCAATAATCACCACATCAGCTGACAGGCTTTCTTGCTGCAATGTTGCCGCATCTAATGCATTAGATATTGTCATAAAATGATTCGGGTAAATTGAATTGAGGAGGCCCTGGATAGCCTATTGATTGCCAGCTCATTGGTTCGCCGTAATAAGAGCCGACAATAATTTGATGCAGTCCAAGATAACCTGTGCGTAATAATGTCAGATAGCTCTTCTGCCAACTGGATAAAAAGAACTGCAATGAGTCGACACTTGCTTGATTCCAGCGTGTCCAAATACCGGCAACAAGAGCCTTGCTTAACTGGAAACTGAGCAAGCCAAAAAGCTGTCGCAGCTCCTCTTGAGTTGATTGCGGTAAACCGCTGATGGCACCATCAATATTTCGCAATACTATAAACTTAGACTCATCATCGTTAGGCTGCAAGGCAGGATAAAGATAAGCGGGAATAATTGCCCATAACAGCAATCGTTCATCCATGGTTAAAAAGTGGTAACTGTAATTATCTGTTTCTAGAACATCCACAGATTCTTTTAGCGATAGCTGCCAAATGCTAACGCCGGAAACCACGGCAAGACTGCCCAGCAAAGTTCCTTTGAGAATTCCACGTCGAGTTTTATTAATGTCTGTTTTTTTTGCCGTGCTTTTCATTATGAGTCTCTTTTAGCGACCTCTCATCAGTCGATAAAGCAATTTGCTTAACTTACCATATGGCGGGTAAATTAATTTCGAACTGGCAAATCGAGATTGCTTGAAAATACTTTTGGCATGAGAAAAAGTTTTAAAACCTTCAATGCCATGGTAGTGGCCCATACCACTCTGACCAATCCCACCAAAGGGAAGATTTTCCTGACTGACATGCAGGATAGTATCATTAACTGTGACACCGCCTGAATGAGTTTCGGTCATCAGCCGCTGATAATTATTTTTATTATTTGATAATAGATACAGTGCTAATGGTCGAGGTCGCTCCTTAATCGATTTGATAACATCACCGATCGAATCAAAAATGAATACTGGCAGTGATGGTCCAAAAATCTCCTGCTGCATGATCAACATATCATCGTTAGCATCAAGAACCAGGTACGGAGGCTGTTTTCTACCCGTGGTTTCTGAATCACGAAACAGAGGAACGAGCGTGGCCCCTTTCTCTTTAGCATCATCCAAAAGGGTTTGATGGCGCTCCCACTGTTTGTTATTAATCATTGCCGTATAGTGAGCTCTTTTCCAGTCAGGATAAAAGCTATTGGCTACAGACTTACAGGTGTTCACAAAATTGTCTTTATGCGAGCGGTGAAGGTATACATAATCAGGGGCAAGGCAAGTTTGTCCAGAGTTGAGCAGCTTGCCAAACAATAACTTCTCAACAGCTTTGTCTAACGGGTAACCTTCATCAATAATAGTTGGCGATTTCCCACCAAGCTCCAAGGTGACTGGTGTTAAATTCTCACTGGCTGCCGCCATCACTTTTTTGCCAATATTAGTCGAACCGGTAAATAATATATGATCGAAAGGTAGAGCAGAAAAATGAGCTGCAACTTCTGCATCGCCATTAACAATACTGACCCAATCCCTATCAATATACTTCTCACATAACTCTTTAAATAGCTGGCTAAAGTTTGGGGTAAACTCTGACATTTTAACCATCACTCTATTACCAGCAGCAATTGCAGCGACCATTGGTCCTATGGCCAGATAAAGAGGATAATTCCAAGGCACGATAATACCAACCACCCCTAGCGGCTGATACATAACTTTTGCAGTTGCGGGTTTAAACCAGATGCTTACGTTACGCTTTTCTGGCCTAACCCATGTTTTTATATGTTTACGGGCGTGTTGGATTGTTTTGATTGATGGGAAGATCTCAGCTATCTGGGTTTCGAAAGGTTCGCGATAGGAAAAGTCTGTATTAATAGCTTCAGTAATTGCCTGCTCATTCTTGAGCAACATTTTCTTGAGCTGCTTTAAGGTTTTACAGCGGTCTTGGATAGCAGGATACGGCTGTCTGAAAGCCAACTGCTTGAAATGGTTAAATTCCTGTTCCATTGCCACACTTATGAATATTTAGAATAAACTCAGCATAGCAAATTCTGAATGGAAATCTATAAACAATTTGGCCAGGAAGAACAACACTTTACTGGCTAAAGGAAGCGATCAAAGTACTCAAGAATTGTTTTTTCAAGAAAGAAACTGGCATTGCCAATACTAGCTTCATTCACAAAGCCAACATGACCACCATGAGAGCTTACTCTTAACTCCAGACAATCGGCCAATTGTTCATCGCTTGGGATAATATCCGGCGACATGAAAGGGTCATCTTGAGCATGCAGGATTAATGCTGGCTTGGTAATAGTTTTTAAATAATTAATACTCGATGCTGTGCGATAATAATCTTCTGCATCTTCAAATTCATTGAGCTTTGATGAGACCCGGTCATCAAACTCTCTAAATGAGCCAATAAGCATCAAATCTTTTAAGGTTAAATTGAGCTTTTTTAACAATCGGTCAGGTTCAAATTTGGCCGCTATTTTGCGTTTAAGAGCAGTCAGCAGATAGTGCTTATAAATTTTGGAGAAGCCTTGATCGATTGAATCAGCGCAAATGGACAAGTTAAACGGCGTTGACACAGCGCAACCGGCTGTAATATTAGCTTTATCACCCTGTTCACCTAGCCACTTTAATAATACGTTGGCACCTAGAGAATAGCCGGTAACAAATATCTTCTCGTTTTGCTTTCCACCATTTTGCTTAGTTTTAATTTCAGCTTCCACATGTTGCAAGACCTGATGTAGGTCTTCACTTCGACCCGAGTGGTAAGTCTTATCAAGCCGGTTCATTTCGCCACTACAGCCGCGCCAATAAACCAACACGCCGCGCCAACGACGCTGATGGATTTTAAACAACATTCTACGCAAGTAAGGTGAATCAATACCACCTTCCAGACCATGCAACAGAACTACAGTTGGAGCATTTCGATTAGGGTTCAACCAGTCAATATCTATGAAGTCACCATCCTCTAGCTCCACTCTTTGACGATGGAGCTTAGGTAATGGAATTTTAGGACTCAGTGGAGCCCAGAAGGTCTGCAGGTGACGATTGCTCAGCCACCATGGCGGATTGAAGTCACTTTCCTTGCGCATACTAATTTAATTTACTGTTATGAATGATATGCCTTACTCAACTCGTGTACTGAATCAATGAACACACCTGCTTTTTCAGGTGCGACGGTCTGATGTATACCATGCCCTAAATTGAATACATGGCCAGAACCTTTACCGTAGCTCGCCAAAATTGTCGCCACTTCTTCACGAATACGATCGTCTGCTGCATACAGTATGGATGGATCCATATTACCTTGCAATGCAACTTTACCATCTACTTTAGCACGGGCATCAGCTAAATCTGTTGTCCAGTCGACACCCAGACAATCACAACCTGTTGCCGCCATAATATCAAGCCATGCCCCACCACCTTTAGTAAACAAGGTTACCGGGATCGTTTTCCCTTCATATTCACGTTTCAGGCCATCAACAATTTTCTGCATGTAGCGCAGTGAAAACTCTTGGTAGTCTCTTGGGCTTAAAACGCCGCCCCAGGTATCAAAAATCATTAATGCCTGCGCGCCAGACTCAACTTGTGCATTAAGATATAAAATGATGGAGTCGGCTAATTTATCCAGCAACTGATGCATGACTGCTGGCTCACGATACATCATCCCCTTTACTTCGGAAAAATTCTTAGTGGTACCACCTTCAACCATATAGGTAGCCAGTGTCCACGGACTGCCGGAAAAACCAATTAAGGGCACTTCACCTTTCAACTCGCGACGTATAGTAGCTACCGCATCCGTAACATACTTCAGCTCCTGATTTGGATCAGGCATGGGTAAGGCTGCGACATCCGCTTTCGTTTTTACCGGATTGTGAAAAGCAGGACCTTCTCCGGGTGTGAAATACAGACCCAAACCCATAGCATCCGGTATCGTCAAAATATCTGAAAACAAAATAGCGGCATCAAGAGGATAACGTCGAAGCGGCTGCAAAGTAACCTCACAAGCAAGCTCTGGATTGGTACATAAATCCATAAAACTACCTGCTTCAGCACGTAATTCGCGATATTCAGGCAAATAACGACCTGCCTGGCGCATCATCCAGATGGGGGTTCTATCGACAGGTTGTTGTAAACAGGCTTTAAGATAACGATCGTTTTTTAGCGGGTGGCTCATAGTAGTGTCAGTTAGCCATTGTCATGGGGGCTATTATAAAGATTCTAGCAGTCTAAGACAGCCCAATATGCTATTTTACTGACTTATCTCACTAGCAATGGCAGAGAAGGGGCGAATCCAGGGCTGTTGATTTAATATACGAGCGGGAAGTGACAAAACAGCTTGCTCAGCCTCAGCGCGTGTTGCATAGGAACCCCACAGCACACGGTAACGAACTTCATCGTTAACACTGGCTTTATAAACATAGCTGTCAGCCAGATCTAAAGATTGCTGGAAGTCCATAGCTGCCTGCTGCTTGGTATTTGAATAAAGCTGAATACTGTAATGATCGCGGGATTGCGCTTCAAACCACTGTTCAAATTCTGGTTTAGCCGCAACGACCAACTCGGCAGGATTGGGCTCTGGTTCTGATAAAGCAATCTCAGCGATAGGATCTTCAGCCACATCTTTTTCTTCTGTACTAACACTCTTTTCACTTCCAGGTTGGGAAGCGGATTCTGTATGTCCATCCTCTTCTTGAGCGGCACTCTCAGTTGAGGGTTCTTCGATTATGGCCAACTTTTGATCATGTAAATCTGTGCTTTGAGGCTCGTCTGAGTCGGTAACAATCAGGGCAATAATAAAGACAACCACCGCAGCAGCCAGAATAGCCGATGTCCACCAGCCTTTATCTGCTTTCTCAAATGACTCATTGCTGTCATAACCACTGACCAGTCGTTGCATGCTTTTCTCCGCCTGCTCGATAATGACTCTGGGCAAACCTTTCGACGCATACCAGATAGTATCACTCTGCATTTGCGACAGCTGCATCATTTTAGGCCGATCGGAGAGTTGTTTTAACAAAAACTCATAACAATCTTGTTTGGAAAATAAAGGTAACGAAACGTGGTTATTATAGAAATCTGAGACGCGCTCACTGGTTCCTGTTTCGCCTAATAGAAGCCAAAACACATTATCCTTTGGTTCGGTCATATGCACTAAAAGGCTAGTTGAAGCTTCGTGAGCATCGTCAACAACGACGACTAATGGCTTGTTTCGAGTTGGAGGTAATTGGCTATAAAGCTGATCGAAAGTGCTTAAGGGATGAACTTGGACACGCTGACAATCAACAGATTCATCAAGTAAAAGACGTTTTTCTAAGATCCGTCCAAAAGAACTCTTGCCAGCTCCAAATTCACCCTCAACCAAAGTATAACCGCTATTGACGGCCTTATGTCGAATCAGCGAAATAAGACGCTTCCAGCTTTCAGGTAAATATAAAACTCTGTGCTCGGGTGCAAATGCATTCTTATTTTTAGACTGTTGAAATGCCATGATGTTAGTCGCCTAGCTCACTAATTTAGTCAAGAACTGCTCAATTTCATTGATAGCCACATCTTTCTTAATCATAACCTGTCCAACTTTTTCAGGCAAAATTAGCGTTAACATTTCACTGACATTTTTCTTGTCCAACCGCATCGCATTAGCGAGCTGACTAGAATTCAAGTCTCCGGGTACCTTCGTTGGCAAACCAAAACGTTCGATCAAAGCAATAATCTTATCCCGCTCATTTGCTCCCAGCAATTGCTGTTCATAGCTATAATCGGCAGCCAGACGCATGCCAATCGCTACCGCCTCACCATGCAGTAGCTGCCCATAACCTGCACATGTTTCAATAGCATGGCCAAAAGTATGGCCTAAATTTAACCAAGCTCTAACACCTTGCTCTTTTGCATCAAGGGCAACGATTTTCGCTTTTAAGTTACAGGCCCTTTCTATCATTGTAGTGATTGCTGTTTCATTCAGTTCAAGAATAGACTGAACATTATCGCTAAGCCATTCAAAGAAATCTCTATCACTAATAATACTGGCCTTGATGATTTCACTAATGCCAGCTAAATACTCTCTTTTGGGGAGGCTACTTAATGTAGACACATCTGATACAACCAGACTCGGTTGATGAAAGGCACCGATCAAATTTTTGCCAAGAGAGTGGTTAACGGCCGTTTTACCGCCGACCGAAGAGTCAACCTGAGATAACAGTGTCGTAGGAACCTGAATAACTGACATTCCACGATTAAGTGTTGCCGCAGCAAAGCCGGAAATATCGCCTATAACACCACCGCCAAGAGCTATTACGGTATCATTACGACGTAAACCAACCCTTATCATTTCATTAAGAATTGATTGCCACGAATCTAACGTTTTATATTGCTCACCATCAGGCAATAACCATGTATGAACTTTATATCGGCTGAGGGCTTGCTTGAGTGTGTCTAAATAAAGAGGGGCTACTGTTTCATTTGAAACAATAAAAACAGTGTTGCCTTTTAATGACTTGGCAAAGATCTCTTCTCTAAAAAGATCTTTACCAATTAAAATTTGATAATGTGACTGTTCTGTTGTGAATGATAAGTCTATTTTTTTCAATGGGTTATGGTTTTCAAGCTATAGGTTGTTCCATCAATTCAACAATCTCTTTAGCCACCGATTTAACAGAACTAATGTTGGTTGCAACGGTTAGATCTGCAATTTCCAAATAGAGCGGCTCGCGTTCTTTCATTAATGCCTCTAATGTTTCTCGCGGGTTATCATTTTGAATCAAGGGTCTTCTTTTATCACGTCGAGTTCTTTCTAATTGCTGCTCAATAGATGTTTCCAGGTAGACAACAACCCCCCTTGCAGCTAAGAAGTTACGGCTTTTATCCGAAACAATTGCCCCACCGCCAGTGGCCAGAACTATACCCTGACGCTGTGTAAGCTCTTCCAGAACCGACTCTTCTCTTTTACGAAAGCCATCTTCGCCTTCAATATCAAAGATCCAATCAATTGGCGCACCAGTCCGATCCTCAAGTTCGTGGTCACTATCCACAAACTCAAGCTTTAGAATTTCGGCCAACTGCTTGCCAATAGTTGTTTTACCGGCACCCATTGGTCCCACTAAAAAGATATTGCGCTTACCTTTCATTGTATTTTTTGAACTCTTCGATTACCAAAACAGATAAAAACCAAAAACCCAGGCGTGCGAATTATACCTGGGTTTTCAGTAATTGGGTACGAGTGATTAGTTTTTCAAGCCCTGCTCAATAATTTTTGGTGTTACAAATATGAGCAACTCTTGCTTAATGTCTTCACGCTGGGTATTTCTGAATAACCAACCCAACAATGGAATATCTCCTAACAAGGGTACTTTTGACTCATCGTAAGTTGTTCTGTGCTGGAAGATACCACCGAGAACAATAGTTTCCCCATTCTCAACTAATACCTGAGTGCCAACTTCTTGGGTATTAATCGCTGGAGCAGCGGCAACACCGTCAAAAATTAAAGCATCTCCTCTAGTATCCTGTATGATCCTTAAGTCCAAGATGACATTTCCATCTGGTGTAATCTGTGGGGTCACTCTCAACTCAAGCACTGCTTCCTTAAACTGGATTGTAGTTGCACCGCCACCACCGGCAGCGCCACCAGCGCTTTGCTGATAAGGAATCTCTTCACCAGCTTTGATGTAGGCTTCTTTTTGGTTAGCGGTAATCACTTTAGGGCTAGCAACCACTTCACCACGATTTTCAGATTCCAGCGCAGAAAGCTCCATATCAACAACGATACCATCTTGCAAACGAGCAAATGAAAGACCTAAAGAACCCGCCGGATTAGCAATAGGTAGGTTAACATTGAAGTCACTATCTACTTCTCCAGAGTTCATAGAGTCACTCACACCAAAACGAGCACCAAGGTCACGGGCAAAACCATCATCTGCAGTTACGATTCGAGCCTCGATAAGCACCTGCCTTACAGGGATATCAAGCTGAGCCACTAAGCGACGAACATCTTCCAACTTTGTCGCTACGTCTTGAACTAAAATAGTATTAGTCCTTTGATCAACGGACACTGAACCACGGTCAGAAAGAACACCAACTGATTTGCCTTCCTCCGAGCCCAAACCAGCCTGCAAAATTGCCGCAATCTCACCGGCCTTAGCATAGTTTATTTGAACTAGCTCAGTACGCAATGGTGCCAGTTCTTCCTGCTGCTTATTAGCTTCCAGCTCTTGTTGCTCACGTTGAGCAATAATGTCTGCTGGAGCAATCATCATGACATTACCTTCTTGACGCTTTCCTAAACCTTTCGATTTAAGAATAATGTCTAACGCTTGATCCCAAGGTACATTGACTAAATTCAAAGCCATTGAACCTTTTACATCATCACTGATAACAATGTTAATACCAGCGAAATCACCCAAAGTATGTAAGATTGCTTTCAGATCCATATCCTGGAACTGAAGGGTAAGTTTTTCACCTGAGTATTTAGGCTGTTCACGTTCACGTTTTTCAATTTCTTGTTGAGTAAGCGGTTTTAACTCAATCGTATATTGGTCATTGGCCTGATAAGCTAGGTATTCGAAAGTATCATTTGCTCTAATCGCCAGACGCACACCATTGCTACGAGTACTGGTTTCAACGATCTGTGCTGGAGTACCAAAGTCGATGACATCAAGACGACGAATTAATGCAGGATCAATATCGGCACCCATAAAGTCAGCAATAACTGTTCTTCCCTCTTGACGTAAGTCGACAGCAACATTTGGATTGCCAAGGTTGATAAGCACACGCCCCTCGCCATTGACTCCACGACGGAAATCAATACCTGAAATGTCATAGGCATCATCACTATAAGTCGAAGTACGAGCAGGTTTGCTGGATGAACTGTTGTTCGCTACATTACCCTGGTCAAGCGTCACAACATAGTCGCTGCCTTCTATCTGACTGTTGTATGAAACAAGTTCAGACAAGTTGATCACTACTCGAGTTTTATTTTGAGCCTGTATAGCCGTCACTGAATTAACAACTCCGACACCAACTTCCTTAGTCTTAAAACTCAAGGCTGAGTCCACGCCTTCGAAATCCATCGAAATTCTCGCTGGATTAGCAGTGGTAAACTCCTGCGGGGTTGGAGGCACATCTGAGTAAGTCATTCTCAACTGCACCTTATCGCCCGGCAGAACATTATAGTTAATAGATTCAAGCTGACTGGCATCAACGCCGAAGGATACGAGCATCGCAACAGCGAATACCGAACAGCTTTTCATAAATGTAGTAGTCTTTGTCAACATAGTCGATTTACCTAATTGTGACTTGTTTGTCCATAAATGGTTTGTATTCTTCATAGTCCAGCCCCCTACTGCCCTAAGACAAGGTATTGTGTGCGAGCTTCCCAACACCCACGACCATTGGGAACTATGGCTTCAATAGTGATTTGGTTACTATCAATCTTAGTGATGCGACCATCATCTAAGCCAAGATACTCACCTTCATGAACAGGTTGTATTACGCCTGCACTGTCACCACTTAAAATCTTCACCAGACCGCGGTGCTCTTTGTTATTGGAAATCAGGCCCACATACTGCAATGCATCAAGCCCATATTTTTCTAATTCATGTTTGCGTCGATTTGGATCCGGTTTAATATCTGAAACACAATCGGCATCAATTTGTAAAAGTCGACTTTCAAACTCAGGATCCAAGCTTGCAAACGGGCTACGCATATCCGATGCCGCATAAGAGAATGGCTCGTATGGCTTCACTTCCGGCAAGGCAGGTACGCTAGTCGGTGTCTCATCTTTAATCTGTTGAACCTGTGCCTGTAGGCTGGACAAGTCAGCATCCTCACAACCTGCAAGCATCCCCATCATCACTGATAACCCCAGTAGGGTTGCTATTTTGTTATTACGGTAACTCACTGCTGCTCATCCTCTGATTCATAACGATAAGTTTTGGCAAGTACACTGAAGCTTAAGCGCTCTGCCCCCTCAGACTCCGATTGAGAACCTCTTCTATTGTTTCCAGCTGAACGCGCTGGTTCAATTTTAAAATCATGCAAAGTCACGATACGAGGTAAACCCGAAATGCGGCTGACGAAGTCTGCAATCTGATGATAACTACCAGTCGCCAAAATTTGGATTGGCTTCTCGATATAAAACTCTTGTTTTACTTCATCTAAATACTTATGCGATAACAGCTCGACGCCAGCGCCCGTTGCCGCATATGAAATCTCGTCTAACAGACCAGGAATTTCTGTATTACGAGGCAACTGTTGCAGCAAGCCCTTAAAGGTCTCCTGCATTTCAGCCATTTGATCGCGATAAGCTTGTAAGTTAGCTGCTTTTTTGTACTTGGTTTTGAACTCTTCAATCAACTGCGACTCTTTACTTCTTTCAGATTCCAGCTGACTAACTTGTTCATTAGTATCGAAATAATAACCAAGCCCTAATACCACTAACATCACAGCCACGATTACAAATATCTTCCCCGGAAGAGGCCACGATCCAATGTTATTAAAGTCTTGATATTGACTTAAATCAGCCATTATTGACCTCCTTCCGGTTGGCCATTTTTCATGCCTGGTGTTTTCTGCTCAGCATCCAACACGAATTTCTGTGATGGCATACCTTTACTGTCTTTACTTACATCTCTTAATGCCTTGGTATGAAGCCTTTCTGCTGCATCCATTTTACGCATAAATTCAGAAATGCGAGGGTTAGTTTCGGCCTGACCGGTGAAGGTTAAATTATTTCCTTTCCGTTCCCAGGTTGTTAAGTTAATGCCTTCCGGTACAACATGAACCAACTCATCAAACATACGAACCACTTCCGGACGACTTTGTTGCAAGCCCTGAATTAAGTCCATACGTTTAATCAGCTCTTCACGTTGCTTTTCAAGCTTATTAATTTCCTGAATCTGACGGTCAAGCTGTCTCAACTCGGTTTCGAGAAACTGATTACGCGCCTGTTGGCTTTCAATTCTTGACGCCATTACTGTATGAACCAGAAACCAGATAAGGCCTGCTAAAATAGCCATTAAAAATAGCGTAATGAAGAATTCTTTTTGTCTTTCCTGGCGTAACTCCTCACGCCAATCAAGTAAGTTAATGTGTGCCATTAGTCGAAACTCCTTAGTGCTAGTCCACAGCTAATCATCATTGCTGGCGCATCCGCACTTAAAGCCTGAGTATTCACATGAGAGGATATCGACATCTCAGCGAAAGGATTAGCAACACGTGTTGGGGTTCCCAAATGTTCTTGAATCATGCCATCAAGGCCATCAATTGAAGCACAACCACCCGCTAAGATAATTTCATTAACTGAGTTAAACTCACTGGCAGAAAAGAAGAACTGTAAAGCACGCCCTACTTGTTGGGTAATGATCTCTGCAAACGGGATGAGCACTTCAGTTTCATAATCATCAGGCAAACTACCTTGCTTTTTAGCTAAGCCAGCCTCCTGATATGACAAGCCGTAGCGACTTTGAATTTCCTCAGTTAACTGGTTACCACCGAATAGTTGCTCACGGTTATAAATAACCTGACCATTCCTCAGTACATTCAAACTGGTCATGGTTGCACCAATATCCACAATCGCCACCACTGAATTTTCAATGTGCTCGATAGTTTTCTTTTTGGTTAATTGATAAGCACGCTCGATAGCATAAGCCTCAATATCAACCACTTTAGGAATTAAACCGGCTATTTCCAATGCATCAATACGAGAGTCCACATTCACGCTTCGCGAAGCAGCCAATAACACATCCACTTGATTATCGTTTACCTCAGAGTCTCCCAAAACCTGGAAGTCCAGATTAACCTCTTCCAGTGGATAAGGGATATATTGATCCGCCTCAACCTTGATGACGTCTTCCATCTCTTGGTCAGTCAGGCCTTTTTCCATCTGAATAGAACGAGTGATAACCGCAGAGCCAGAAACGGCCACGGCTGCATATTTAGTTGTAGTACGCGCTTTGTCGACCGCTTTTTTGATCGCATTGCCTACGGCTTCAGTATCACGAATATCACGCTCAACCACAACGCCTTGTGGCAGTGGCTCAACCGCATAGCGGTCAACTCTGTAACGATTCCCCACTTTTCCAAGCTGGAGCACCTTAACAGCGGTGGAGCTGATATCGATACCGATTACCGGTACTTGTTTCTTTTTGAATAACCCCAGAACCATAAATCCTATGCCTCATTCAGTTGGTTCAACATCTTCCCTATACGTTATCTATCTTAGACATGTCCCCAAAAAAGTGAATACTTTTTCATCACGAAAGTTAAACTTTTTTATTAACTAACGTCTCTAAGATACTATATTTACACTGATTTACAAAAAAATTCAGCCTTTTTTTTAGAAAAAGGTATACTGGTGCTCAATTAATTCCCGAGCTTACACGGCCTACAATAGAACTTTCTGAAAAAATGACCATCAATATATTGAAGAAATTAGCCTTTTTTGTGAGTCTACTCACAATATTTATGGTTTTAATCGTTCTTGGCGCTTACCTCTTTTCTGCGCCACAAGTGCCTGCGATTGACTCTTTAAAGAATGTAAAATTTCAAACTCCAATGCGCATTTATACCGCCGATGAGAAACTGATCGGCGAGTTTGGTGATGTTCGCCGCGTCCCTGTCGATCTTGAGCAAGTTCCCCAAGACTTCATTAATGCGCTTATTGCGACAGAAGATCAACGTTTTTTTGAACATAGCGGCGTTGATATTCAAGGACTGTTACGTGTGCTCAAAGTTGCACTCTTCAGTGGTGAGTTTTCTGAAGGTGCCAGTACTCTAACGATGCAGACCGCTCGGAACATGTTTCTGACCCGAGATCAACGTCTACAACGAAAATTGGTCGAAATGTTTCTCGCCATTAAAATGGAAGAGGAGCTCAGCAAGCAGGAAATTCTCGAAATATACGTTAACAAGGTTCATTTCAGCCACCGTGCCTATGGTTTAGGAGCCGCAGCTCAAGTCTATTATGGTAAAGAGCTCACTGAGCTGACTCTACCACAAGCCGCTATGATGGCTGGGTTATTAAAAGGTGAATCAGCCTATAACCCAATCTCCAATCCAGAGCGAGCATTTCACCGCCGTAATCTTGTCTTAAGCCGCATGCTTGGCCAAAACTATATTGACGAGCAAACTTATGAAGCCGCCATTGCATCCCCATTAACAGCTAAAAAGCACACCGCTGAGCTTGATTTGGACGCTCCCTATGTAGCAGAAATGGCGCGCATTGATGTGATTAACCAGTTCGGACGGGATGTCGCTTATAATCAAGGATTAATCGTCAAGACAACCATTGATTCCAAACAGCAAAAAGCTGCCAGCAAAGCTTTGCGTGATGGCCTCTTAGAATATGACCGCCGCCACGGCTATAAGGGACCAGAATTAATATTAGAAGAGTTCGATGCTAACGCAACTGACGAACTGTTAACCCTACTTGAAAGTACTCCCTCGGTGGGACCTTTGGTTCCTGCGGTCGTGCTCAATGTTGATGAGCAATCGATAGAAGTACTCAGTAAAGACAACCAAGTGCTCACTATTAAGTGGCCTGGTCTTGAGTGGGCCGCAAAATATATCAATGATTCCCGCATCGGCAATAAGCCACAGAAGGCAGCGGATATAGTTAGCGCTGGCAGCGTTGTACGTATACTGCAGGTAGCTGACGATGAGTGGCACCTTAGCCAGATACCTGAAGCATCGGCTGGTTTCGTCGCCCTAAACCCACATGACGGCTCGATTACAGCTCTGGTTGGCGGTTTCGACTTCTCTTCAAATAAATTTAATCTTGTCACTCAAGCGCGTCGCCAGCCGGGATCAAACATCAAACCATTCATCTATGCAGCGGCTTTCTCAAAGGGCTTTACTGCGGCGAGTCTGGTCAATGATGCTCCCTATGTGCGTGTCAATGAGTCTATTGATGAAGTCTGGCGTCCACAAAATGACAACCTGAAATATAATGGTCCAACACGTTTGAGAATTGGCTTAAAGCGCTCCATCAATACTATTTCGACACGTTTGATTGACTCTGTCGGTGCTGATTATACCGAGCAATTTCTGGTCAATATAGGCCTGCCTGATGAGCATATGGACCCTTATCAGTCATTAGCTCTGGGTACTGCCAGCTTTACCCCATTAGAAATGGCCTCTGCTTATGCGGTACTTGCCAATGGCGGTTATCAAGTGGATCCCTATTACATCCACGAGATTAGCTCCTCTGTTGGGGACATCTTATACCAGGCCAGCCCCATGCTGGTATGTGATGAATGCGAACAAATGCGCATTGAAAATCAGATCCGAGAGCAGAAACACTCCCCTGAGATTCGTAATGAACCGGCATTACCCATGCCTGAAGATCGTATCGCAAAGCAAGTGGTCGATCCCAGAGATGCTTTCATCATCTATGACATGATGAAAGATGTTATTCATAGCGGTACTGCTACCACTCAGTTAGCGCGCCGCAATAGCTCACTGCTAAAGCGCAACGACCTTGCCGGTAAAACCGGAACCGCCAATGATTATAAGGATGCCTGGTTCTCCGGCTTTAATAGAGAAGTGGTGGCCACTTCCTGGGTTGGATTTTCTGACCACCGCCGCAGCTTGGGACAATATGAGTATGGTGGGCGAGCAGCTTTACCTATATGGGCAACCTTCATGGAGCAAGTGTTAGAAGGTACTTCATCAAAAGAAATGATCCAGCCACCCGGTGTTGTATCCACCAAAATTGATCCCGAAACAGGCAAGCTAGCAGCTCTGGGGCAGACTAATGCTATCTTTGAGTTTTTCCGGGATGACACTGTACCAACAGAAGTTGCTCAACAAGGTGGAGAAGACTTCAACACCATATACAATACTCGCCAACAGGAAGAGCCGGTCGATAGTCTATTTGATGATGAACTCATGCGCCTTTTGGAAGAACCCATTTCTGAACAGGATAAAAAAGAAAAGGACTCTGCCGAAGGGTTAGAAAAACAGCTCGATGATGAGCTTAATCAATTATTACGAGAGTCCGAGCAACAACAGCAAGAAGAGGAAGTCACCGAGCCAGACTCAATTTTCTAACTGAAATACATAGTCGTTTTTGATACTTCTTTTAAACTCAAAGCATAAAAAAAGGCACTTAAATAAGTGCCTTTTTTATGTTCCTTATTAAACCAGCTATTCGCTTAGTTTAATTTACGGTTGCCGAAACGCTTACGGAAACGATCAACACGGCCACCTGAGTCAACCATCTTCTGCTTACCTGTATAGAAAGGGTGGCAAGCTGAACATACGTCCAAGTTTACGTCTGCACCGGTTGAGCCCACTTCAATAACATTACCGCAACTGCAAGTTGCAGTTACTGTTTTATAATTCGGGTGAATACCTTGTTTCATAATATAGATCTCTTGTTACGAGTCGCCATTCGGGCAACAGCCTTATTACTGCGCCAAACACCACTCAAGATTTAAAGAAGCGCGATCATACGCTTAGATACCCTCCAGATCAAGTCTTCGGGGCCTATAATTAAGCGCTAAGTCTATGTTCTGCTCTACTGACGTGGCAGCGATGGTGGCATCAAAATATCGACACCAAACAGGAAGTCTCCATCAATGGAGAAGGCTCGTTCTGCCAGTTTTTGACCACCAATGCCTACCACGCTGATGGTGTAATTGCCGTTCGTCAGACCATCAACGCGATAATATCCAAAAGGGTCGGTCAGAGTTTCAGTCATCACCTCACCATCCTCATTAAACAGCGTTAACCTCACATTCGATAACGCCTGCCCATTGGCCGATCTTAACTGCCCCATGGCACTGTATTCAGACTTAACAGCAAACTCCACATGAGTCACTGATGATGGCGCTACTTTGATGACATGACTTTTTGACTCAGGCACCATATCAATGGGCATAAACTCACCATCCAGCATGATTTTATACAAGCCTGGAGTTACATAATCTAAATAGAAAGTACAAGCTTTTACCGGAACCTTGTAAGCAGCACCATTCAGCAAGACACTGACATGCTCCAACTGGTCACAATCATCATCGGTTTTTAGGGTCCCAGCAATGGTTCCTGCGGTGTTGTAGGCAAGTCGATTATTACTCGGAACAAAGCTACCCTTTGCGACAGTGAAATCCATTGAAATCCTGGCATAGGCCGATAATCCGCCGTCAAACTGCGGATCCGCATCACGTAGCCTTAAGTCAAAATAGACACCAGGCATCAGCTGAGTACGATACTCGGTGAAAATACCCACTCCATATTCATTGGAGTGATTGAGTTCAAAACGAAACTGCTGGTGGTCTGTCCAATCTTTGGGATACCAATAAAATCCCACCGCCTGTTCGATAATGGTATTTTCATAGGTTCGCTCGCCAATAGTATCTTTGTACATACGACCTGACATATAGCCATTTACATTGTCTGCTGCTTTCCACTCGAAGCGACCGGTTTGCTCTTCTGGTTTATGAGTTATCCTGAAACGGGAATCCCGAGAGGGGCGGTAATATAATTCACTCCGATAGTCGCCATCAGAATCTGGGCGCGTTCCAACAGAAAAATTCTGGGTTGGGCTGTAAAAAATACCGGGCTTTATATAACTGACTTTATCGCCTGTTTCCTGATATCTACCTAACAATTCTAATCGCAATGATGGATCGGGCGTATAATAGTAGTAACTGTTGGCAGAGGTAACTTTCTCATCTCTACCCTCATAAAAGTTGGCCTCTTCCTGTCGCACATAAGTCGACATTCGCCAATTTTTACCGAAACCATCCAGCTCTAACTGGGCTGCATTTGCCTCATTACGATTAGCAAAACGCAAGGCGCTAACAAAATTGTTGCCTAAGGAAGTAACAATCCCAGTTGTTGTCACCGAAGAATCATCCAGTAAATAACCTGCTTCAATGGTGGTTCCATCAGTAATACCGTAACGGTATAAAAACATCCCTGCCTCGCCCTGAGCAACGTAATCAGGATCCAGCCAATTTCCTTTGCGCCCCAAAGCAACACTGGTCACCACCTGTCCTTCGCTTAGCAAATAATCTGAGCTGGCTCTGGTTTTTAACTGGCGCTCTAATTCCGAGCGGTTAACAGGGTCAAGTATGACCACTTCTATCTCATTAAATAAGCTAGACTCTGTTCTAAACTCGCCAAAATCATAGGTGCCATCCAAGCGTACAAATGTTTCGCCAACCAATTGATTATTCACATAAAGTTCAGCGATTGCTCCAGGTTCGGCGGTGCCCCGAATGCGCTGCACCGAGTTGCCTAACTCACGAAAAAAACTCGACTGAGAAATATCCTGATAAGCGTTATACGGAATGGCCTGATTGCTGTAAAAATATTGCCCACCGGTTAGAGTAACCGCAGGGGAAATGACTGAAGGACTAACAGTTTGCTTTCCCAGTAACCATTGATGATGGTCGGTTCGTTTGGTCCAAAAATAATCATCCAGCTTCCACTCATCATCATTCAATTTTTCAGCATCTATCAACCAGGAACCTTCAGCTACGGAACCTGTTGCCACCAACTCGCTTCGTTCAGTAATGACATCAAACTCCAGAGCTTCATCATCTTTCTCGACGCCTAGCACTTCATGCGATAAACGAACCTGGCGCAAGCTAAAGGGATCAGGACCGAACTCCACCTCCAATGATTCCGCCAGGGCCTCCCCTGGCTTTTGTTCTTCTTGCCACGGCGGCAGAAAAGTCACCGCATATTTGGCCGGATCAAAGCGCGCATTAACTTTTAAATATTCATTTAAAGTGCCCAGAGAGGCCCATAACTCACCATCAATGCGGTAAGTGACTCGCGAAGACATCTCCACCTCGCTGCCAGGCACGCGAATGGTTAAAATTCCGTGTTCTAAGGTATAGCTTGCTTGAATAACAGGAAAAACTTCTTTGATTGGAACCAGATAATCACTTTCAGTCTGGACGATATCCAAAACTAAAACTTCTTTTTTATTGACCTCAAGGCCGACCAAAATCTTACGAAAACCATAAGAGCGTCCGCCACCATAGCCTGAACTGGCAGCATCGAATAAGGCATTTTGAATATTTACCGGACGATGAAAATCGAGCGGATCTTTTGTTGAAGACTCAACGAAAGGTTCACTTTGTGTTTGAGAATAAGATGCCAAAGGCATGCACAATAGCAGCCCCGACAAAAACAATTTTGTCCATGAAATCGCTTTCAATTGTTAATTTATTCCCCAGAGTTAATTCTATAGACTTCGGCAAAGCTTTGATCACCAACAGTGGCCTTGATTGCCACAACGTAAGGTTCATTTAATAGTTCTTTAATAGGCACTGGCGAAGTAACCTGACGACGTGTTCCTGCAAAAACAGGCTTCGCGGATAGTCTGCCACTAGCCAAAGCACCCAATTTATTGACCGTCATTTTATTGCTGTCTAATCGCTTCAGGATATCTGCATCCGAGCCGGCCTCTGATGCTTTCATCGCAATAAAAACACCCTCCGGTCGAACATAGGCATTACCTTTACTGGCGATATCAAATACAAACTGCAACTTGATCGGATCAAAATCCATTCCCAACAATTCAGCTTCTCGCTTAACCTCACCAAAATAGGCGTAAATGGGCACCCCAACATTGAATTTGAAATTTAAGCCTTTACCTTCGTCAGTAAGTTGTCTGAAAAACACCATCGCTCGATGCTCGCCATCCTCCGGTTTAACACGAGGGCGAACAGCCAGGCGTACCGTCTGCTGACTCTTAGCGGGAATGGTCAAACGTACCGGGTTTATAATCAGCCACTGATTAAGACTTTGTTCATTAGGGGGTAAAGAGCGGTAATTATTGTTGGCATCAAAATCCCAGTTCTGAACATTCACTTCTACCACCATCGGTTTACTGCCCAAATTAAGAACCGTAATACTCTCTGAGGCTTTTTTATCAGGTGTCATCTCGATTCGTGAAGGAGAAATCGCCAGTTTAGGTTCTAAATTTTGTGCAGCTTTCACTTCGGCGCTGAGCAACAACACAAAACCAAAGGCAAAAGCCGTTTTTAAAATAGCGGAGATAGAATTGAATGGGGACATAGTCGGGCTCATGGATGGTTGGACACTAGATACAGTTTATCAGTGCTTGGTTACCGTTCCAATTGTCATAAATACTGACCGACAAGTTTGAACTATAACTCCCAGACTCATTAGCCTGCGAAACGTCGACAGTCAGTCGCACTCTTCCTTCGGCTGTAATCAACTTACCGTTGCCATGATGGCGTCGCAATTCGGTAATAATGGTTTCAACATTGGTCACTGTTAAACATGAGTTTGCACTGCTACAGATTTTGTTGTCGCCAATTGCCAAACCACTAAATTCATACTGAGCGGAGAGAAAGCCTTTAAAACCACCACCGCTATTGGAAGTTACTCGCCAAACCCAGTCGCTGGTGTCGGTGGTGACGATGCCATTAAACGAATTATTGACGTCAGTTGCTATGTTGAGATCAAGTGGCGTACCGATCGTAATCTGACCTGTTTTAGTAGTGTTGAAACCAACTGATTGCGAGGAACTATCATTGCCGGTACCTGTCAGATCACCGCGTCTTAGCTGAATGGTTAAACGCGACGACTCACATCGGGCATCAGACTGTTGAGCAGCCTCAGCTTCTCCAGCACTGAACAGGCTAAAAGCAGAGACTAGAGCTATGACAAAAAAAGCCGAACAATTCATGCTCGGCTTTTTAGTACAGGCAAACATTTGAATAGACCCGCAAACTCGATATTAAGAACCTACAACAGTAATGGTGTAGCTAGCGCTTACGTTGTCGGTTGTGATTTGTGACAAGTCTAAATCAAAAGAAACAGAACCAGTCTGTAAAGAAGGCGATGGTGTGGTAATTTGCTCGATAGCTAAATTGCCAACTGATGCATCACTGCCATTATCAACAATTGAAGGCTGTAAACTTGTATAACCAAAGCTACGAACACCCCAGCTGTTATCAAGAGTAATCGTAGGGTTTGTACCTGCAGCATTGTTAGTGAAGGCCAAATCAACTAAACCAGCGTTAATCTCGCCAGTCTTAGGTGTGTTGTCACCAACTGCACAGTCATCAGTTGTACAGTTTGAATCAAGTAATGGACCAAATTGGTCAGCAGCCATTGTTAAATCAATGTCAGTGTATCCATAAAGGATCACCACATTAGGTAGATCAATGTCTACATCTACGTCAAGTGAAGCTGCATTAGTCACAGGAGCAGCCATAAAAGCTGGTAACAAACCAAAAGTTAAAGCAGTTCTTTTCAAATAGTTCATGGGAGAAACCTCTATCGAGTCGAATTTTGTGAACTGTATCACGGAAAAGAACAAAAGATCGAGTCACATATGCATTACTTTTTGTATGAATTTTGTAGCGCTAATTTGATACATTTTGATACAAAGCAGGGTAATCAATTGCTTAGATCTCAAATTCAACAAGTCACATTTGACTTGTTTATTTGTTAAATATGAATCAGTTACAGAATAACTGCTTGACACATCTTAGCATAAAAAAACGACCCAAAAGGGTCGTGAAATGTTATGTAAAATTATTACTATTATAAAAAGAATTCAGCCTAACTCATACGATTACTAGTCTTTACTGAGTTCAAATAGCGCTTTTATGGCAACCAGTAACGTCGCAGATCCAACAAAATAACCAATATTATGCATGATATCGCCGATCGTTTGTCCGACCATTGGTAGTGAATCTAAGGAATATGCTGACATCATAAATGCAATAGCTGCGATTAAGAAACGACGAGTCTCCCCACTGGAAATATTTAAAAACCCAACGACCAGACCTAATGCTGCTAATAGCCACGGAAACCATTCCACATTAATAAAAGCACCAATGATCGCGATGATCAGACCTGCCAGAAAAGCTAAAGTACCGATTTTCATAGATTACCCCCATTGTTGATATTTTTGGTTGATGTATTTTTCTGATTTGCATATATATTGTGTTCTATCGACACTTTTGTTAGCAAATCTTGTAGACAATGCTACATTAACAGACTTTTTCTTGAACACAAGTCGTACCAGTACAATTCTTGTACGCATTACCGCTCAGAAATTAAAGTTGCCTTAACCGTCCAGTCTTTCTATCCTTAGCCCAACTTCAACCGATAATCATCCCATGTCCCAATCCAGGCTCATTCTTAACGTCGCAGTACCCACGCCCTTGCGTCGCAGTTTCGACTATCTAGTGGGACAGTGTGCAATACCACCTGTAGGTGGCCGAGTAAGAGTTCCCTTTGGGCGACAGCAATTGGTAGGGGTGGTCATTGGCCATAGTACAGAATCATCCACCCCTGAACATAAGCTAAAGTCCATTCTTGAAGCGATTGATGAGCAACCTTTACTGCCCTCCCATTTATTTAAATTGCTTTTATGGTCAGCTGATTATTATCAACATCCGATTGGCGATGTGTTTAATACCTGCTTACCTGGCTTGCTCAATAAAGGTGAACCAGCAGTTTTAGAACCCGAATACTACTGGCAATTAACAGCAGAGGGTGAAAAGAGTTTTGAGACCCTGAGCAAAAACGCTGTTAAACAGCATAAGATTCTCAACTGGGCTTTGCAGCACCAGAAAGTTATAAGCGCAGCGCACCTTCAAGAGCTAGAATTGATTCCCAGTCAACTTAAACCGCTGGTCGACAAAGGCTGGCTCATTAAAAAAGAGGTTGAACTTAATACCAAACCCTATACTCAGAGCAATCAGCCATTGAGCTTAAATCCTGAGCAACAGGATGCCGTCAGTGCCATGCAACAATCGGTCGGTCAATTTCACGGCTTCCTGTTAGATGGTGTAACTGGCAGCGGCAAGACCGAGGTCTATCTTCAGCTCATTGAGCAGGTACTAATAAAGGAGCAACAGGTACTGGTACTGGTGCCTGAAATTGGGCTCACGCCACAAACCGTAGAGCGTTTTCAACGTCGCTTTAATTGCGATATAGCTATGCTTCACTCAGGTTTAACAGACAGACAACGCTTGAACATTTGGCTAAAGGCAAAGCAAGGACTTACTTCGGTTGTCATTGGCACCCGCTCAGCCCTGTTCACTCCCTTTTCCGATCTCGGTTTAATCGTCGTTGATGAAGAGCATGACATATCTTATAAACAACAAGATGGCTTCCGTTATTCGGCCCGAGACTTGGCCATTCTGCGCGCCCGGGATGAACGGGCGCCGATTGTGCTAGGCAGCGCCACCCCATCCATGGAGTCAGTCCACAATGTCAATCAAGGCAAACTCACTCATTTAACATTGCGCAAACGAGCCGCCGACGCCAAGCCACCGCACATTAAAGTGCTGGATATTCGTCAACGCCATCTGGAAAACGGTTTGTCGCAACCATTGATTGACAATATGAAACACCACCTGGACAAGGGGAACCAGTGTCTGGTATTTCTCAATCGACGCGGCTTTGCTCCCAGTTTGATGTGCCACAATTGTGGATGGATTGCAGATTGCCAGCGCTGCGATAAGCACATGACATTGCATTTGCAACAAAAGCGATTGCATTGCCACCATTGTGACAAACAGGTCTTCATGCCAAAAAAATGTCCAGACTGCGGTGAAACTGAACTTTTCCCTATTGGTCTGGGAACCGAACGCCTTGAGCAAGCTTTAATCAAAGCATTCCCCAATAAGAAAGTGGTTCGTATCGACCGAGACAGTACTCGTCGCAAACAGGCCATGCAGGATTACGTCACCGCCATAAAAAATAATGAGGTGGATATTTTAGTCGGCACACAGATGCTGGCCAAAGGACATCACTTCCCCAACCTGACCATGGTCGCAGTGGTCGATATCGATGGCTGCCTGTTCAGCGCCGACTTTCGGGCAACAGAACGCACTGCACAACTGCTGACCCAAGTTGCTGGACGCGCAGGTCGTGCCGACAAACCAGGAGAGGTGGTTATTCAAACTCACCACCCAGAACATCCTTTATTACTTAGCTTATTTACTCAAGATTACCAATCGCTGAGCCAGCAGATATTATCCGAACGCCAAGAAGGGCAATTACCACCCTACACTTCTATGGCACTGTTTCGCGCAGAAGCCAGCACACTGCAATACCCAATGGAGTTTTTAAGCGAAGTCGCAAAGCAATTGGGCCAAGTTCCCGGTCTTGATTGCTTTGGCCCATTTCCAGCGCCAATGGCCAAACGTGCCGGAAAAATGCGCGCGCAGTTATTATGTCAGGCCGAGCAACGCGGTTTGATACAGCGCGCTGTGAAGCCCGTTATTTCCAGCATCGAACAGCTACCCAGTGCGCGAAAAGTTCGCTGGTCAATCGATATTGACCCGCAGGATCCTTTTTAAAAGAGTGAGCAAGTCGAATGTTGCAGTAGCACCGGCTCACACATTTCATATTGCCAGTTGGCTAACCGCTGAATAGCCCTTACAATACTCACCATTGATAATTTTCCCTGACTGGATTAAGTACCTGATTAGGGTGTTTTGCTTTCGTGCTTGCTGACTTTATTCAACAATCATTACCTAAGACCGTACTTTGCCTTTTTAAGTACATAATAAAAGAGTTCAAGAATGACCAAGGATTACGCCAAAAAACGTAAAACAGCGCGCAAAAGTAATAAGCGTAGCTCACGTCAAACCCCGCCTTCTCGCAAGCAAGTGTCGCCTATCCTGGTATTTGTCGGTGGAATCTTAGTCACACTAGTTGCTGTTTTTTTGTGGCTGCTGGTCAAAAAGCCCGAAATCATTAAAGAAGTAATGCCCGTAAAGGAACAAGCCCCAACAGAACAAGCGCAGGAAACAAAACAACAAGCAGCGACTGAAGAAACTGCCTCAGAACCTACTTTTACTTACCATGAGACCTTAACCAATAAAGAAATCAAGGTTGATGCAACACAAGCTGTGCAAACTAATAGCAGCAAAACCTATGTCATGCAGTGTGGTGCTTTCAGGAAAGTGGAAGATGCAGAATCATTAAAGGCAGAAATGGCCTTTATCGGCTTTCAGGCCAATGTGGAAGAAAAAGACGGCTGGTATCGAGTTCGCCTCGGGCCATATAGCACCAAGCGTGCCGCAGAAAGCGACCGCCATAAATTACAGGATAATAACTATCAGGACTGTCGTATCTGGTAACACAGCGTATTTAAAGTGAATACCACTCTCCCACATCAAAGCCCGATTTATTCGGGCTTTTTGTTACAATTTACCACCATCGCTAAACTGTAAATTCTCCTTGAATTTACTCCCTCAGACCCCATCTAGCCTCTATTGCCAAGAATAAGACAGAATGCGGAGACAGTTTTGGAACAATATCGTGGAACGACTATTTTATCAGTGCGACGAAATGGCACTGTAGTGATCGGTGGTGATGGCCAGGTATCGCTGGGCAACACCATTATGAAAGGCAACGCGCGTAAGGTTCGTCGCCTCTACAATGATCAGGTAATCGCAGGCTTTGCCGGCGGTACAGCTGATGCCTTCACCTTATTTGAGCGCTTCGAGAAAAAGCTCGAAGCCCACGGTGGCAAATTGATGCGCGCAGCAGTTGAACTGGCCAAAGATTGGCGTACCGATCGTGCGCTACGTCGCCTGGAAGCCTTGCTGGCAGTTGCTGATAAAGAGAACTCTCTGATCATTACCGGTAATGGTGATGTTATTCAGCCTGAAGATGATTTGATCGCTATTGGCTCTGGCGGCCCGTTTGCTCAATCAGCCGCGAAAGCACTGATGCAAAAAACCGATTTAAGTGCGCGTGAAATTGTTGAGACTGGGCTTACCATCGCTGGTGACGTGTGTATCTATACCAATCATAACCAGACGATTGAAGAGCTTAGTTATTAATGGTCTTTAGTGCCTTCATCATCACTATTTGCTACCTATTGAGTTAGCTACTCAATCAACAATACCGAATTCACAGAATCAAAGCTTCTTTAAATAAAGAGCACCTAATAAAGAGTATTACATTATGTCTATGACACCTCGTGAAATTGTCCATGAACTGGATAAACACATTATTGGCCAGAAAGATGCCAAGCGCTCAGTCGCCATTGCCTTACGCAACCGTTGGCGAAGAATGCAGGTTGACGAAGATCTGCGTAACGAAATCACCCCTAAGAACATTTTAATGATTGGCCCAACAGGCGTCGGCAAAACTGAGATTGCCCGCCGCCTGGCTAAACTGGCCAACGCTCCTTTTATTAAAGTTGAAGCCACCAAATTTACTGAAGTCGGTTATGTGGGTCGTGACGTCGAATCAATTATCCGCGATTTGGTGGATGCAGCCTTCAAGATGCTACGCGAGCAGGAAATGGCTAAAGTACAGAACCGTGCCCATGATGCAGCAGAAGAAAGAGTACTTGATGCTTTATTGCCACCGCCGCGTAAATCAAGCGATAGCCAGTGGGATGAGCAACCCCAGGCTCAAGATTCTTCGGCTCGCCAGATTTTCCGCAAGAAACTGCGTCAGGGCGAGCTTGATGATAAGGATATCGAAATTGATGTTGCCCAAATGGCAGTAGGTATCGATATCATGGCACCTCCCGGCATGGAAGACATGACCAGCCAGTTACAATCCATGTTCCAAAGCATGTCACCGAGCAAAAGCAAACAGCGCAAATTGAAAGTGAAAGATGCTCTGAAAATGCTAACCGAAGAAGAAGCTGCCAAGCTGATTGATCAGGAAGAGTTAAAGATTAAAGCCGTGGAAGCAGTTGAACAACACGGTATCGTCTTTCTTGATGAGATTGATAAAGTTGCCAAGCGTGGTGAACAGAATGACGGCGGTGTATCGCGCGAAGGTGTGCAGCGTGATCTATTACCCTTAGTCGAGGGCTGTACCGTCAATACTAAATACGGCATGTTAAAAACTGACCATATCCTCTTTATTGCCTCCGGCGCTTTCCATTTATCAAAGCCGTCTGATCTGATTCCTGAGCTTCAAGGTCGCTTGCCTATTCGTGTCGAATTGCGAGCCCTAACCCCAGATGACTTTAAGCGTATCTTAACCGAACCTGATGCCGCATTAACCAAACAGTATCAAGCACTGTTAGCTACCGAAGGTAAAACCATAAAGTTTGACGAAAGCGGCATCGAAAAAATTGCTGAATACGCTTTCCAGGTTAACGAGAGCACAGAAAATATCGGTGCTCGTCGACTGCATACGGTTATGGAGCGGCTATTAGATGAAGCCTCGTTTGATGCCAGTGAAGATGATGAGACATTATTGATTGATGAGGCTTATGTCACTAAACAGCTCTCCGAGTTAGCTGATGACGAAGACTTGAGTCGCTTTATTTTATAAGACAATTAATTTTAACTATTACAAAAAGCCCCGCATAAGCAGGGCTTTTTTGTTTAAAAAAAGCAAAGAATAGTTCAACGCCTTGAAATACCTACCTTTTACGCCATAGGTATTTACTGATTAGCAATTTCAATCCAATAGATACTATCTAAGATAAATACAGGGGTCATCCCATTTTTTAACAAAAAGCATGGCCGCATCACAAAGAAACCATAAACGCATTAAAACAAAAGTAACTGGCGATAGTAACCACTAACTTTATATTTGTCATATATTTGTAACATTCTGTACAAATTAGACCGTCGTCAAAATTTACTTATTAGTTTGCCTTAAATGCATAAATTATATTGTTCCGAACTCCTGAATTTTATAGAGTCCTAAGACCTCGATTTTCGAGGTATATAAAATAAACAACACTAAGGGGTGTTTTAACATGAAATTAAACCAAGTAGTCGCAGGTGTTCTGCTAGCTACGGGCGTAACCGGCGCATATGCTGGTGAGTTCAAAGCAGCAGCTCAACCTGAAAAAGCCATCAAAGGGCAATATATCGTTGTTCTAAAGGATGATGCGGTGGCAGCTAATATGGGACTATTTTCTAGCAATGCTTCTGAGCAAGCTATTGCTATGGTAAGCGACAACCTGAGCCGCAAGTATCAAGCTCAAGTTCAGCGCACCTTTACTAAAGCCGTTAAAGGCGGCGTATTCAACATGTCTGAGAAAGCTGCACAAAAGCTAGCTCAGGATCCTAACGTTCTTATTGTTGAAGAAGACCAAATCGTTAGCATTAATGCTACTCAGAACAATGCCACTTGGGGCCTTGATCGTGTTGATCAGCGTAACCTTCCATTGAGTGGTTCGTACACTTACAACACAACCGCAAGCAACGTAAACGCTTACATCATCGATACCGGTATCTTAGGTTCGCATAGTGAGTTTAGCGGTCGCTTTATGGGTGGTTATGACTTCATCGATAACGACACAAATCCAAATGACTGTAACGGTCACGGTACGCACGTTGCCGGTACTGTAGGTGGTTCTACTTACGGTGTTGCCAAAGGCGTTAAACTTTATGGCTTGAAAGTTCTAGGTTGTAACGGTAGCGGTACTAACTCTGGTGTTATCGCAGGTATTGACTGGGTTGCTAACAACCACGTTAAACCAGCTGTTGCTAACATGAGTTTAGGTGGTGGCGCTTCTTCTACTACTGATAACGCTGTTGCAAACCTTGTTGCTTCAGGTGTAACTGTTGCAGTTGCTGCGGGTAACGATAACAGCAACGCTTGTAACTACTCACCAGCTCGTGAGCCAAGCGCAATCACTGTAGGTTCAACAACTTCTAGCGATTCACGCTCAAGCTTCTCTAACTATGGTACTTGCTTAGATATCTATGCTCCAGGTTCAAGTATCACTTCAGCTTGGTCAAATGGTGGTACTAATACTATCAGCGGTACCTCAATGGCATCTCCACATGTAGCCGGTGTTGCTGCTCTTTACTTAGCAAACAACCCTAGCGCTACTCCTAGCCAGGTTGAGTCAGCAATTAAAAATGCTGCAACTTCAGGCAAAGTAACCGATGCAAAATCAGGTTCACCTAACTTGTTATTATACAGCTTGTTTGATGGTTCAACTCCAGATCCGGATCCAGAGCCAGAACCAGGTAACGAGCTACAGAATGGCGTATCGGTAAGCTTCTCAGGCGCTACAGGCTCAGAAACTGACTTCACTTTCGAAGTTCCATCTGATGCTTCTAACGTAAGCTTCGACATGTCTGGTGGTTCAGGTGATGCTGACTTATATGTCAAGTTCGGTAGCGCACCAACCACTTCTAGCTACGACTGTCGTCCATACCGTAATGGTAATACTGAGTCTTGTGACTTCACGGCACAAACTGGTACTTACTATGTAATGGTTCGTGGTTACACTAGCTACTCAAACGTTAACTTAGTAGCAACGCATGATGGCGGTGGTACTAACCCTCCACCAGCAGGCGGTAGCGAAACACTTGAAAACCTTTCTGGTGCTTCAGGTAGCTGGTCACACTACTACATTGATATCCCAGCTGGCATGAGCAGCCTGGATGTTCAAATGAGTGGTGGTTCAGGTGATGCAGACTTGTATGTTCGTCGCGGTGCTCAACCAACGACTTCAAGCTACGATTGCCGCCCATATAAATGGGGCAACAACGAGAGCTGCTCTTTCTCTAACCCAGCTCAAGATCGTTGGTACATCAGCATCCGTGGTTACTCTTCTTACTCAGGTGTAACTCTACAGGTTGACTGGCAGTAATTATCGCTTTGGCGATAGATAGAAAAGCTGACCTTCGGGTCAGCTTTTTTTATGTCTGTTATTTTTAAGGGAAAATACTGTTCTTCTAACCACCAAAACACCATTTAACTTTACAACCCAGTTCAATATTTCTGATACAATCACAACAATCTCGCCGAGCAAGCTTTAAGTAAAATGACGCAAACAGGCAATCAAATACCTACAGCAATCAAACTGCATCAAAAAAGCCAACAACTAGAAGTCGCTTTTCCGGGCAACACCTATTTACTGCCTTATGAATACCTGCGCGTATTTTCTCCTTCTGCTGAAGTTAGAGGCCATGGAAATCAGGAAATGACCTTGATTGGCGGTAAAAAGAATGTTCAGGTTACCGATATCGAAGCGGTAGGCCAATATGCTATTAAACTGACCTTTGATGACGGCCATGACAGTGGCCTGTATACTTGGCAAACACTTTATGAACTTGGTCGGGATTACCATCAAAACTGGCCAAAATATCTGAACAAACTTCAGGCTGCTGGACTTTCTCGAAGCAAAGATCCCGCAGTTAATACCTTTAATCCGAACACAACCGACTAAATTGCGAAGCAACGACTATGACAGAGCAAAACAAGAAAGCTACAGAAAATACCACTCACTTTGGTTACCAGACTGTAGACAAAAGCCAGAAAGCCTCCAAAGTCGCTGAAGTCTTTCATTCGGTAGCCGCCAAGTACGATGTGATGAACGATTTGATGTCTTTTGGTGTGCATAGAATCTGGAAGCGCTACACCATTGAACGTGCATCAGCACGACCAGGTCAGACAATTCTCGATATTGCTGGTGGTACTGGCGATCTAACCGCCAAGTTCTCCAAGATTGTCGGCCCTACTGGTAAAGTCGTATTAGCGGATATTAACGAATCAATGCTTAGAGTTGGCCGTAATAAGCTGGTGGATAACGGCATTGTTGGTAATGTGGAATACGTACAAGCAAACGCGGAATGCCTGCCTTTTCCGGATAACTACTTTGACCGAATCACCATTGCTTTTGGTTTACGCAATGTGACCGAAAAAGAAAAAGCTCTTGAATCCATGTATCGCATATTAAAACCTGGCGGTAAATTATTGGTGCTTGAGTTTTCAAAACCAGCACTTCCTGCATTGTCCAAAGTCTATGATGTATATTCTTTCTCTTTGTTGCCTGCGATGGGCAAAATGGTTGCCAATGATTCTGAAAGCTACAAATACTTAGCTGAGTCCATTCGCATGCATCCCGATCAGGATACTTTAAAACAAATGATGTCGGACGCTGGTTTTGATGAGGTTGAATACACTAACTTAACCGGTGGCATCGTCGCTTTACACGTCGGTAAGAAATTCTAAAATCTATCAAGTTGAAGAACACCGGATTAGCCCATGATTTTGCCACTATTTGCACCAACCATCGAAATGCTCATCAATCAAGCGATCAGGCTCGACCCTGGTGCACAATCACGCCTGCATTTATTAGATGGAAAAATCATAAAAATAGAACTAACCGATTTAAAGGTAGTTTTCTTCTTTGTCATCGAAGACAACTTGATATTAGTTAAACCAGAATGTAACGAGCAGGCCAATGCTGAACTGAAAGGCACTTCATCCAGCTTCTTTAATCTGGCTTTAAGCGAAAAAGGTTCTGATTCTATATTTAAAGGTGAAGTACATTTTGCGGGCGAGATCGGCACGGCACAAAACTTTCAAAACTTCTTCAAACAACTTAATATTGATTGGGAAGAACACCTATCGCAATACACTGGCGATATTGTCGCTCACCAGATGATTAGCAGTGGCAAGAAAGTAAGTGACTGGCTACAGAAAACAGTAGCTACAACCCAACAAAATCTGAGCGAATATATTCGTTTTGAGGCTAAGTTATCGCCCGCATCAATTGAGCTTGAAAACTTTTATGATGCCATTGCCGATCTGAAATCTGATAGCGACAAACTTAAGCAAAAAGTTGAACGACTATCTCAAAAGATAACGAACAGAAACCATACTAATCATTAGCTATGAATATACCAGCGAGACGCTAGCATGAATGCCATTAGACAATTACACCATGCACTTAAAATTAACCGAACACTGGTGCATTATGGTTTGGACGAGTTTCTGGCGCCCACACCTTTGGCACGCTTCCGCCCGCTGGCTAAGCTTTTTTCATTAAGTTTTCGTCGTAAGGCGAAGGACAAATCTCGCGGTGAACGACTTCGCCTGGCCTTGACCGAACTTGGCCCTATTTATGTGAAACTCGGACAAATGCTCTCTACTCGCCGCGACCTTGTGCCGCCGGATATTGCTGATGAATTGGCCAAATTACAGGATCAGGTTCCACCTTTTGCATCAGACATTGCCCGCTCCATTGTTGAAGCCCAATTAGCCACTAAAATTGATGCGGTATTTACCAGTTTCACCAGTGAGCCATTGGCTTCTGCCTCAATTGCTCAAGTTCACGAAGCCACCTTGAAGAGTGGCGAAGAAGTGGTGGTCAAAATCCTGCGTCCAGGCATACGCCGAAAAATCCTTCGTGATATGCAAATGATGCACTCTTTGGCGAATTGGGCAGAAAAATATTCCAGCGAAGCGCGGCGACTACGTATTATCGAAGTGGTTAAAGAATACGATAGCACTTTGGCTCGTGAAATCGATTTGCGCATCGAAGCCGCCAATACCTCTCACCTTCGCCATAATTTTGCAGACTCTGACTTGCTGTATGTCCCTAAGATTTATTGGGATTATACTCGCGTCAAAATGCTGGTTATGGAAAAAATATCCGGCATCCCTATCGGCAATATTGAAGCGCTTAAAGCCAGTGATGTTAATATGAAAGCGTTGGCTGATCGCGGTGTTGAAATCTTTTTTACTCAGGTTTTCCGAGACAGTTTTTTTCATGCTGATATGCATCCGGGTAACATTTTCATTGATATCACTAATCCGCAGGAACCTCGCTATATTGCTATCGATTGCGGCATTATGGGTACTCTTGATGAAAGTGATAAACGTTATTTAGCCGACAACTTCCTCGCTTTTTTCGACCGCGATTATCGTCGCATTGCTGAGTTACATGTTGAATCAGGCTGGATTGATGCGGATGTTTCGATTCCTGAGTTCGAGTCAGCCATTCGTGCTGCCTGTGAACCTATTTTTGGTAAGTCACTGGCTGAAATTTCGTTTGGCCACTTCCTGATCCAACTGTTTCAAACCGCACGTCGTTTTAACATGCAGGTTCAGCCTCAATTGGTATTACTGCAAAAAACCTTGTTATACGTTGAAGGGCTAGGCCGTCAGCTATACCCGCAACTGGATTTATGGAAAACCGCCCAGCCCTACCTAAGACAATGGGTTCGCGAGCAGATTGGGCCGAAAGCCATGTTTGAGGATATTAAGCGTCAGTTTCCCGACTGGTTACACAAAGCCCCGAAATTGCCGGGATTACTGTTCGATAACTTTCATCGTATCGGGCAGAGCCTTAATCAATTTGAACAACTCAAAGCCCAGTTCACAGAACTGGAACGCCATAAATTAGAACAACAATATGCGCTGAAACATGCCTTCATTGGTGGCTCGCTGGCCATTTTGAGCGGCATTAGTTATCTTGCGGTACCCCATGACTGGTGGCCAGCAGCAATTCTCGGCGCAGGTGCTGCCTGGTTTATGATAAAAAGTCTGTGGCCCACTAAATAACTGCATGACTGATGTTTACCAACAAAAGGAGACGTTATGAGTGACTGTTTATTTTGTAAGATTATTGCGGGTGATATACCTAGCGATAAGGTCTATGAAGACGATAAAATTCTGGTGTTTAAGGATATCGCTCCTAAAACACCGACACACTTACTGATGATCCCTAAGCAGCATATTGCCAGCTTGGCTGAAGTTACGGAGCAGGATGCTGACATCATGGGTTATATGATGACTAAGGTTCCACAGATAGCTAAAGAAGCTGACCTGGATAGTGGTTTCAGAACCGTTATAAATACAGGTGATGATGGCGGTCAGGAGGTGTATCATATCCATATTCACATTTTAGGCGGCGCTGGTCGCATGCCATTTGTATAAGCCATAAAGCTTGAGGTAAAAGCATGAAACCTGGTATTTGGGAATTACTCATACTATTAGTTATTATTTTGTTGTTATTCGGCACTAAAAAACTACGCAATGCCGGTGGCGATATTGGCTCCGCCTTTAAGAACTTCAAAAAAGCGGTCAAAGATGAAGATAAACAGAACGATGCCAAAAATGTCGAAGATCAATCTGAAGATGCTGACTTTGACAGCAAACCACAGCAGGAAAAAGCTGAGCAAAGCTCTACCGATAACGGCCAAGATAAAAAGTCCTGAAACCGTCTCATCAATAACCGTAAGCCTGAATTATGCCTTTTGATATTGGTTTCTTCGAACTATTGCTGATAGTAGTCATCGCGCTAGTGGTGCTTGGCCCTGAGCGCCTGCCCAAAGCTATGCACACAGTCGGACGCTGGGTTGGCAAGGCCAAGCGTGGCTTTAGTCAGTTCAACCAGCAAGTCACTCGTGAACTCGAGATTGAAGAAATGAAAAAGCGCATTGCCGAGCATGAGAAAATGATCATGGAGCAGGCGGAATCTGATGAAGAGCTACAACGCTTGCGTGAAGAAGCACAAGCAACTATTGCTAAAGCAGAGCAGGCATTAAAACAAAGCGAACAGGCACTGGTTAACGAACAACAAAAACTCCAGTCGTCTAACACCAGCCCAGACAAATCATCCTGATGAGCCAAGATCCAGAACAACCTTTAATTGCCCACTTGCTTGAACTGCGTAATCGCTTGCTACGCATCGTTTTAGTCATCGTCTGCCTTTTTATTGGACTAGCCTTCATTGCCAATGAACTTTATCTTTTGCTGGCTAAACCACTGATCGAACAATTACCCTACGGTTCCAGCTTAATTGCCACCGATGTTACCTCACCATTATTCGCGCCCTTTAAACTGGCATTTGTGGCTGCTTTTTTCATAGCTATGCCTTATGTGTTACATCAAATATGGATGTTTATTTCGCCCGGCCTCTATCAGCATGAAAAGCGTTTCGCCATCCCGCTGCTACTCACCAGCATTATTCTGTTCTACGCAGGCATCGCTTTTGCTTACTACTTAATCTTCCCTATTATTTTCGGCTTCCTGTCCGGCATTGGCCCAGAAGGGGTCAGTTATTTGCCAGATATCAACAGCGTTTTATCAATAGCACTTAAACTTTTCTTTGCTTTTGGATTAGCTTTTGAAATTCCCATCGCCACCATGCTATTGATTTGGTCCGGCATGGCCAGCCACCAGTCACTCAGTGATAAAAGGCCCTACATCGTGGTCGGTGTCTTTATCTTCGCCATGCTGTTAACACCACCCGATGTTATTTCTCAGGTATTGCTCGGTATCCCCATGTGGATCCTGTTTGAACTAGGCCTGATATTCGCCAAAGTGTATGCGCCTAAAGCTGCTCAGGAAAATGCAGAAGAGCCTGGCGACTAACAATACTGAACCCGATGAAACATTTAAGCGCAAAAAAACTGAAACTAACAATGAATCTGTGGCCACCCTTTTGGGGATCCGGCATTAAGGTTTTAGAACTCGATGATGATTGGCAATATGCCAAAATTCGTCTGCGTAAATATTGGTTTAATCGGAATTACGTGAACACGCATTATGGCGGTGCTCTGTTTTCGATGACCGATCCCTTCTACATGTTGCTACTGTTGCATAAGTTAGGGCGTAACTATGTGGTGTGGGATAAAAAGGCCGAAATCAAGTTTATAAAACCCGGGCGCAAAGACGTGTTTGCCGAGTTTAAACTCACCGAACAGGACTTGCTGGATATCAATCTGCAACTCAAAGACCAAGATGTTATTGAGCCTGTATTTGAAGTGGATATTCATGATGAAGATGGCCAGCTCATTGCCAAAGTCTGGAAGACTATTCATATTGCCCGCAAAGAATCCACAAAGCGTTAACAGCTACTTCAATTAAGCCTGTCAAAAGACTTAGGATTTGCTCAAAAAATACGCTAGCATAATGTAACAGTCATATTTGCATTATGCTCGTATTGATGAGGGCAGGCTTTAATGAATCGACCTTTTGTCAGCAATGACATCGCAACAGAGTTGATTGCTACCCTACCTGGGGCAGTCTATCGGCTTGAATACAAAGGGGATGAATTCCGTTTTTTATACATCAGCGATGGCATCGAACAGATATGTGGTGTTACGCCAGAACAAGCCATGGCGGATATTGAGTCTATTTTTTCCCTGATCCATACCGATGATTTTGACCGAGTCATTAATGAGAGTCTAACTACTGCTCAACACGGTGTTGTCTGGCACGGTGAGTTCAGAATGTGCCTAAAAGACGGGCGGACTATCTGGGTTGCGGCCTATGATCGCCCTCAAGTTTTTGATGATGGTTCTATCATCTGGACCGGCTATGTCATCGACAATACAGAGCACAAAGATTTGCACAAGGCTTTGGAAGACAGTGAAGCCAAGTTCCGTGCTTTTGTGGAAACCGCCAATGACATTATTTACAGCGTCTCTTCCGATGGCTGCTTTACTTATGTCTCACCCAATTGGAAGGAAAAGCTGGGGCATGAACCTTCCGAAGTTATCGGTCAACACTTTACGCACTTTGTTCATCCTGATGATGTTGAGCGCTGTACTCAGTTTCTGATTCAGCTTTACGAAGAAGGCACCAAGAAAAGTGGGCTTGAGTATCGAGTCAGACATAAGAACAACTACTGGTGCTGGCACACCACCAATGCTTCACCGATCTTTGATGAAGAGGGACACATATCCTCGACTGTGGGTATCGCCCGTGATATCACAGAGCGCAAGTTTATTGAGCAGCAAATCGAGCACCAGGCACATTACGACACCCTGACCGATTTACCCAATCGCTCTTTATTCTCGGATCGTCTTGAGCAGGCGATACGCATGGCTCATCGGCAACATGAGCAATTAGCGGTGCTGTTCGTGGATTTGGATAAATTCAAACCGGTCAATGACAATTATGGCCATGCCATTGGCGACATCCTTCTGCAACAGGTTGCCCAGCGCATGCGTGATTGCCTGCGTGAATCGGATACCGTCGGTAGAATTGGTGGTGATGAATTTCTGGTGCTGCTTCCTCATGTTGAGTCCAGTGAAACCAGCGTTCATATTGCCGAGAAGTTGTTACAGGCGATCGCAAGCCCTTTTCGAATCAATCGTATTGATATCGAGATTTCCTGCAGTATTGGTATTGCTTTATACCCCACTCATGGCAATACCGTCCTGGAGCTTATTCAAATGGCCGATCAAGCTATGTATAAAGCTAAAAATCAACAGGGAAACCTGGTCTCCGTTGCTGATTGAGTGCTGATTTAATCTCAAATAAACACATTTTTACATTTCACCGTTTCATTTAAGCTTGTTATTTCAATTTACACTCGTGTAAAATGAATGAACGTTCATTTTACCATTTATTTCTCCTATCTATGCCTAAAAGAGAACAAATACTGGAGGCAGGAATTCGCTTATTCGTAGAGCGAGGCCTGCAGGGCACTTCCATGTCACTATTAGCAAAAGAGGCTAATGTGGCGACAGGCAGTGTCTACAATTACTTCGAAAGTAAAGAGCAACTGATCAATGAAATCTTCTTATATGTGAAGAAACGCGAAGCAGAGTTTCTACTCGAGCATTATCATTCGCAGGACAGTTACGAACAAAGATTCAAGGAGCTTTATCGCTCAACGATCCAGTTCATGCTGGATAACTGCCTTTACTTCCGCTTCAGTCATCTTTATGGATTATCTCCTGTTATTGAAGATAAGACTCGGGAGCAACTACTCCACGTGTTTGAGCCTTTCATCAAGCTCTACCAGGAAGCCTACGATCAGGGAATCATTCGTGTGAACACCATTCCTGATACTCACATCCAGATCTATGGTGGCTTTAGCTATTTTATGCACTGGCAATATCTCAATAACCAGTCAATTGATGAGTCACTGGTTGAACAAATGGTCGAATTCGCTTGGGCCGCTATTAAAAATTGGAATCACTAAGGATTTACCCCCATGAAACATGCAGTAATTATTAGCGCACTCCTTGTTACTTTTGCTGGTAATGCAATGGCTGCCGACCAGGCTCAGCAAGCAGTACCAGTGCAAATCACGGAAGTTAGCGCAGGAAAAACCACTCTAACCGAAAACCTACCCGGTCGGGTGCTGGCCATTCGCACCGCAGAAGTGCGCGCCCGTGTTGATGGCATTCTGGAAAAACGTATTTTTACCGAAGGACAGGACGTTAAAAAAGGGCAATCACTGTTCCAAATTGACGACCGAATCATGAAAGCCAATGTAGCTGCAGCGCGCGCAGACCTGAATACTGCCAAGGCACAACAAAAACTCACTAAACAGACGCTCAAACGTTATGAGCAGCTGTTAGAACAAGGTGCGGTTAGCCAACAGGAGTTTGACACCTACCAGGCACAAAGCCTGCAGGCCGATGCCCAGGTTGAACAAGCTAAAGCCCAATTACAAAAAGCCCAGATCAACCTGGATTATGCCACTGTTGAGGCTCCTATTTCTGGACGTATTGGCCGGGCACTGGTAACCGAAGGAGCGCTGGTCAGCGCTACCTCAGCCACTCATTTAGCCACCATAGAACAGCTGGATCAGGTCTATGTTGACTTCACTCGCTCCGCCACTGAAATCAATCAGTTACGTGAGCTGTTTGCTAATTCTGAGGCAACTGATGCTGCTTCAAGAGAAGTGCAAATCCTGTTTGCTGACGGTACGCCTTATAGCCATCCGGGACAATTAGAGTTTTCCAGCTTGTCAGTGGATCCGGATACAGGCTCGGTTGCTCTTCGCGCAACGGTTAAGAATCCTGATTATCAATTGCTACCCGGTATGTTTGTCCGAGTCAAAGCTCCTGTAGCTGACTCATCAAGTTTAGTTCAGGTGCCGCAGAAAGCAGTCCAGTTGACCGGACAAGGCGCTGTGGTGAAGATCATTCAGAATGGTAAGCTCGCTTTCCAGCCGGTGGAGCTCGGGCCTATGATGGGTCAGAACTGGGTCATCAAAAGCGGCCTTAAAGCTGGCGACCAAATCATCACCAGCAATACCCAGTTTCTACAACCTGGAACTCCTGTACAAGCGATGTCCGATCCATCCAATAGCTCGCACACACAACAATAGGGATAACAGACAATGGCACAGTTTTTTATCAACCGGCCCATTTTTGCCTGGGTGATCTCGCTATTAATTCTGCTGGGCGGCACACTGGCGGTGCAAAATCTGCCGATCATGGCCTACCCTGATATTTCGCCACCACAGGTCACCATCAACGCCACCTATCCGGGTGCTTCGGCCAAAGTGATCGAAGATACCGTCACCAGCGTCATCGAAGAAGAGATGAACGGCATTGAAGGGCTACGTTATATTAAATCGGAAAGCTCGCGCACCGGTACCTCAACCATTATTCTAACCTTCGCAACCGGTACAGATACTGATATTGCCGGGGTGGAAGTACAGAACCGCTTAAAAAGAGTGGAAGCTCGCCTACCCTCATCGGTTCGTACTCAGGGGGTGAATATTGACAAAACTCGCCCTGACTTTTTGATGGTGGTATCCCTCTACTCACCCAATGGTAGCCATAATGCAACCGACCTCGGGGACTATATTGACCGTGCCATCCTGGGTGAAATACGCCGTATTGACGGTATTGGTAGCGCACAGCTATTCAGTGCGACTTATGCCATGCGCATTTGGGTTGATCCAAAAAAGATGGCTTCTTATGCCATTACTGCAGACGAAATAGCACAAGCTATCCGCAACCAGAATGCGCAGCTGGCTACTGGCGAGCTAGGCTCCTTGCCAGCGCCAGACGACCAGCAAATCAATGCCACCATCTTAGTGCCCTCTCGGCTGAATACACCCGAGCAGTTCGGTAACATCATCCTGCGCTCTTCATCAGATGGAGCCATAGTCCGACTTAAAGATGTGGCAATGGTCGAGCGTGGCGCTAATAGCTATACCGCTCAAGCCTTTCTGAATGGCCAGGAATCAGCAGCCTTTGCCTTAAAGCTAAGCAATACTGGTAACGCCTTAGAAGCTGCCGAAGCGGTCAAAGCCAAGATGGCGGAGCTCGAGCAATACTTCCCTGACGATATGTCCTGGGTTGTGCCGTACGACACGTCAATCTTCATAGATGAGTCCATTGGTCAGGTTTTGCAAACTCTGATCGAAGCAGTGTTTCTAGTCACTTTGGTGATGTTTCTGTTCTTACAGAGCTGGCGCACTACCATCATTCCGCTGATTGTTGTTCCAGTATCCTTGATTGGTACCGGCATGGGACTCTACTTATTAGGCTACTCCATCAACATGCTAACCATGTTCGCGATGGTGCTTGCGATTGGTATCGTGGTCGATGACGCCATCATCGTGGTTGAAAATATCAAAAGGATTATTGATCAGGAAAAACTTGGGCCATATCAGGCAACGAAAAAAGCCATGAAGCAGATTTCTGGTGCCATTATCGGTACCACCGCGGTACTGATTGCGGTCTTTATACCGATGGCATTTTTCTCTGGCTCGGTAGGTCGCATTTATCAGCAATTCTCTTTAACTATCGTATTAAGCGTTTCCATTTCCGCATTTTTATCACTGTCTCTTAGCCCGGCAATTGCACAAGGCTTTTTAAAAACGGACAAAAAAGAAAAAAAGGAATGGGCCTTCTTCCGCTGGTTTAACCAAGGCTTTAACTGGTTCACTGAAACCTATATGAGCCAGGAAAAGAAACTGTTTAATAAACGCGGTCAGCTCATCACAATGGCCATTTTTGTAGTCATCTGCGGGCTTGTCGGCTGGCGTTTTGCCAGTATGCCCACCGGTTTCGTGCCTTCGGAAGACCAGGGCTTCATTGTCGCATCTTCCTTGATGCCTTCCGGCTCAACCCGTAGCCGCACGCTGGAATTAACCAAAAAAACCGATGAGTGGTTCCTGCAACAGCCAGAAGTTGAGCGAATCATTACAGTTGCGGGTTTCAGTTTTTTCGGTACTGGCCAAAACACCTCGATTACCTTTGTTAATCTTAAGTCATGGGCTGAACGAGAAGGCATGCGTAACGCAGACGAATTCGCGGCTGCCGCGACTGCCGAGTTCATGAAATATTCCGAAGGCTCGACTTTTGCTTTCAACATGCCCCCCATTCCGGGGCTTGGTAACAGCAGCGGTTTTGACTTCCAGCTACTGGACAAATCTGGTGTTGGTACCGACCAGCTTATGGGTGCCGCATTCCAATTGGTCGGAATGGCTTCTCAGTCAGGCAAGTTTGCTGAAATTCGCCCCGATACATTACCGCCAGCGCCGTTACTGACCATTGAAGTGGATCGCATTAAGGCGCGCTCATTAGGCATCGATATCGGCGAATTAAACAGCACCTTACAGATCGCTCTTGGTTCGGCTTATATCAACGACTATGTAGAAGGGCAGAAAGTCAGACAGGTCTGGCTACAGTCCGACGCTGAAACGCGCTCAACGCCGGATGAAATCCTGAGCATGCAGGTACGCAACGACCAAGGCGATCTGGTTAACCTTTCTGAAGTAGCTAAGGCCCACTGGACCGAAGCGCCAGCCAAGCTGACTCGTTACAATGGCTCACCCTCGCTACCCATAACCGGTAGCGGTGCACCTGGGGTTAGTTCAGGTGAAGTACTGGCGCTGATGGAAGAATTCGCACAGACACTGCCTAAAGGATTGGGTTATGAATGGTCAGGACAATCGCTAGAGGAAAAAGTCGCAGGCAACCAAACCACTTTGCTGTTTTCCCTGTCATTCCTGGTGATCTTTCTGGTGCTGGCTGCATTATACGAAAGCTGGTCAGTACCACTTTCAGTTATTCTGGTCGCACCGCTGGGTATTTTAGGTTCGATTATCGCCGCATTTATTGGCGGATTACCCAATGATATTTATTTCAAAGTTGGACTGATTACCATCATCGGCCTATCCGCTAAGAATGCCATTTTGATTGTTGAATTTGCCCGTGAAGCTGAAGGAGAAGGCAAGAGTCCACTGGCAGCAGTAACTGAAGCCTGTCGGCTACGTTTACGTCCGATCTTAATGACCTCCTTGGCCTTTATCATGGGAGTGTTACCACTGGTGCTCGCCACCGGAGCTGGTTCAGCCAGTCGTCAAGCCATCGGCACCAGCGTGGTTGGCGGTATGATTTCTGCTGCAATACTCGCTATTATATTTGTGCCTGTTTTCTATCTGCTGGTACGTAAGATTTTTCCGCGCAAACTCAAGCATTATGAAATGGCTGCCAGAGGAATGGAGATTAATGATGATTAAAAGAAGTTTAACGCCTTTAGCGGCATTATTCATATTATCGGGCTGCCTGTCCATGGCGCCTGATAACGAGCGACCAGAGTTGCCAGTGGCAGAAAACCTCGCCATTTCTGAGCAACAATCAGAAGTCGCCGAGCAAATCGTTTTACGGGAATGGCAAAGTTTCTTTACCGACACAAATGCAAAAGCATTGATTGCTCAGGCGCTGGAGCATAACCGTGATCTGCGCATCGCAACAGCTCGCGTGGCCGAAGTTAAGGGACGTTACCAGATACAGTGGGAAGAATTTGTCCCCGGATTCCGTGGCGAGGTCAGCCAGACCCGAGGCAGAGACTTATCGACCTTTACTGGCGGTAGCGTCATGTTTAACCGCTACGATGCATCGGTCGGACTCGTTTCTTACGAGCTCGATTTGTTTGGTCGCATTCGCTCTCTTAGCGACGCTGCTTTAAATCAGTTTTACGCCACCGAGCAGGCGCAACGCTTCGTCAAAATTTCTGTCATCGCAGAAACTGCTAACGCCTACTATTCCTGGTTGTCAGCAAAGGAAAACCTGAGCCTTGCACAGCAAACCCTTGATAGTCGTCAGGAAAGTCTCGATCTGATTCAAAAGCGCAAAGACAATGGCATCGCCAGCGATCTGGATTTAGCGCAGGCCCAGGCAGCCTTAGCACAAGTATCAGCGCGCAAATCCCAGCTGGAGCGCCTGTACGCGGTATCGAAAACCAACCTTGAGCTTTTAATTGGCACACCACTCTCTCAGGTCTCATTGACTGACAATCAACAGATGCCAGCATTGATGAGCCTTGAATTGCCAGACAATATCAGTTCAAACGTTCTGCTAAGCCGACCTGACGTATTAGCCGCTGAACATCAGCTGTATGCTGCCAACGGTAACATCGGTGCGGCGCGTGCTGCTTACTTCCCCAGCTTACGCCTAACCGGTGACTTTGGTTTTGCCAGCAACGAGTTTGATAACCTGTTTGACGGTGACTCGGAAACCTGGACCTTCATGCCATCAATTTCAGTGCCAATTTTTGGTAATGCCTTAAACGCACAGCTCGATGTTGCAAAAGCACAGAAGGAACAAATGGTTGCCACCTACGAACAAACCATTCAGCAAGCCTTCGCTGAAGTCTATCAATTGATGGTTAATCGCAAGAGTTATAATGCTGAGCTGAATGCTAATCTTGATCTGGTTAAAGCTCAAAAGCGTCGCCTGTATTTAGCGGAAGCCAAATACAAAGCCGGCCTCGCCAGCTATCTGGAAGTACTCAGTGCACAACAGGATCTCTTTGCAGCAGAACAGGCCAAACTGGAAAGCGAACGAGCAAGACTTGCCAATACGGTCACCCTGTATAAAGCTCTGGGTGGCGGGGATACTGCAATGCAAGAAAGCGAATAATTGTGCTTGCTGAAAGAACTTACTGAAAGAACTTATTGAAAGAGTTTGATGGGTTACGGCTAATGCCTAACCCATCCTATAAAAGTATATATCAATGTCAGTGTTGTAGTCTGGAATTTAGTAGAAAGTTATAGGATGGGTTAGCTCGAAGAGCCTAACCCATCAATTAGCTATCTTTAGTACTACTTATCGCCCAGCATAATCCCGATCCACTGAGTTTCCTTATTCGCATCCAGGAAGATTTTTACAATAATGGTCAGCGGTACTGATAACAACATTCCAACAGGCCCCAACACCCAGCCCCAGAATAATAATGATAAGAATACAACCAATGTAGAAAGGCCTAGGCCTTTACCCATGAATTTAGGTTCTATGATATTGCCCACAACAAAATTCACGGCTAGATAGCCCGCAGCAGCCAGTAGTGGCGTGGTTAAACTTTCTGAGGTTAACCAGGCTAACAACACCGCTGGGATAGCTGCAATGATCGAGCCAATGTTCGGAATGAAATTAAACATGAAGGCAATCAAGCCCCACAGGAAGGGATATTCAACACCAATCACCCACAGCCACAGACTGATAATCGCGCCGGTTAATAAACTAACCACGGACTTGATTGATGCATATTGTTTAATCTTGGTGATCACTTCCCCCAAACCAAGATGCGCTTTACTTTCCACATTAGGGAATGCACGTCTCATTTTGTCACCAAAGATACTGGCTTCCATCAACAAGAAAATGGAGGTCAGAATAATTAAGAAGGTATTGCTAAGCACACTGCCCAGGCCATTTAGGATTGCAGCCGATAAGTTCATCATAACGCCAGGAGAAAAGCGTTCCGCCAAGGGTGTTTTCGGGACTTCAACACCAAGCCCTGCAAGCCAGACAACCAGACCATCGAATTTTGCCCGCAGCATCATTTCATAGCGAGGTAAATTGTTGGAAAATTGCTCGACCGAATTGCCCACCAATGTACCGATCATAAAAAAGAACAGGCTCATAATGACAACGACTAAAATAATAGCCAGCCAATCAGGCATGTCTTTTTTAATGATCGGCAGTTTTACTTTGGCAAAGAAAAAATACAGCGGTCCTAAAATGATCGCCACAAATAATGACAAAATGACTGGCACCACAAACACGCTGGCTGCTTTTAGCCCTGCAATGATCAGAAAAGTTGCAGCGATGGCGACCAGCGCGTTAGTAACTCTGGGGGTTTCTGCTGACATGGTATTCCCTTTTTTGTTATCTCTTTGATTTAAGGCAGATTTAGTTTATAACATCTTACAAGGTTTTTTCTAATGCCAATCAGACTTTATGGCGCAATCTGCACAATTACAATTCATTGATATTGGGGTCAATCTCACCAGCAATCGCTTCGATAAGGACCGAGAGCAGGTGCTTGAACGTGCTTTAGCAAACGGTATCGAAGCCATTATCATCACTGGCACCAATGCACGAGAGAGCAAGCAAGCGCTCACCCTGGCTCAGCAATATGAGCATTGCTATGCTACTGCAGGCTGCCATCCGCATGACGCAGAGCGCATGAGTCCTGATGATTTTGAATCTATCAAAGCATTGCACAAAGAAAGCAAAATCGTGGCTGTTGGTGAGTGCGGATTAGACTTTAACCGTAATTTTTCCACGCCCGAAAGCCAGATACGTGTATTTAAACAGCAACTGGAAATGGCTTGTAATCTACAGAAACCTTTATTCTTACACGAGCGAGATGCCAGCGATACCATGCTGGAACTGCTGCAGGAATACCAAGGTGAGCTTCCACCAGCAGTTATTCATTGCTTCACTGGCTCTGAGCAGGCGCTGGAGCGGTATTTAGCGTTTGGTCTATACATAGGCGTCACTGGCTGGATATGCGATGAGAGACGCGGACAGGAGCTTGCAGGCATGGTTCATCGAATACCTGATAACAGGCTGATGCTGGAAACCGACGCTCCCTGGCTTACTCCCAGAGATTTACGGCCAAAACCTAAAGATGGACGCAATGAGCCCATGTTGTTACCGCATATCGCGCAAAAGGTCGCGAGCTGTCGGCAACAATCAATAGAGCACCTTGCCGAAATCACTTACAGGAATGCGCAGACTTTTTTCAATTTGCCAAACTAGATCAGAAATTATAAGAGGGATAATAAGTGGCCAATCAGTTTTCATTATTTAAAAAACGATTCTTTTCATCCTATTTCGTCACCCAGGCGCTGGGGGCAATGAATGATAATATCTTTAGACAAGCAGTTATTATATTAATCTCATTCAAAGTTGCTTCTGAAATTAATTTCAGTGAAAACATAATGACTAATATGGCTGCTGGGCTATTCATATTACCATTTTTCCTTTTCTCTGCTACCGCTGGCCAAATTGCAGAAAAGTTTGAGAAGTCGGCTTTAATCAGAAAGGTTAAGCTGTTTGAAATAATCGTGATGATATTTGCAGCGATTGGTTTTTACTTTAATAACATCTGGTTCTTATTATTTGTTCTCTTCTTAATGGGCTTCCAGTCGAGCTTGTTTGGGCCAATTAAATACAGTATTTTACCGCAGCATCTTGATGACAGTGAACTCCTCGGAGGCAATGGTTTAGTTGAGATGGGTACTTTTCTGTCCATTATTATAGGTACCATCATTGGTGGTGTTTTAATGGAACGCGGTGCTAGTGGGACTCAAATACTAAGCGTAGTATTAATAACACTCGCCGTTATTGGTTATCTATTTAGTAGAAGAATCCCCCCCACTCCTTTAGCTCAACCAGATTTAAAAATAAACTGGAATCCAGTTACTGAAACTTGGAAAACGTTTAAGTTCGCCAGAAAACAAAGAGTTGTATTTTTATCGATTCTTGGTGTTTCCTGGTTCTGGTTCTATGGCAGCGTGTTCCTTACCCAGATCCCAAACTTCACCCGAGTAAGCCTGAATGGTAATGAGCTCGTAGCAACATTGATCTCAGCCTGCTTTTCAGTTGGCATTGGTATTGGTTCAGTTCTGTGTGAAAAGCTGTCAGGCCGCAAAGTAGAACTAGGCCTGGTACCTTTTGGTGCAATCGGTATGACCTGGTTTGCTATCGATATTTTTCTTGCTAATCCCCATAGCGGCTACGAAGGGCTTTTATCACCAGCACAGTACCTGGCTCAAGATGGCTCCGTTCGAACTCTGTTGAATTGTGCTTTTGTCGGTATCTTTGGCGGCTTTTACATTGTGCCGCTATATGCACTGATTCAAGAGCGTTGCGAGCGCTCACATTTGTCACGGGTGATTGCCGGTAATAATATCCTTAATGCACTATTTATGGTGGTCGCTGCGGTATTAGGCGCGGTGTTACTGGGTAATGGCATGACCATTCCTCAATTCTTCTTACTGGTTGCTATTCTTAATGCCTTGGTCGCCATCTATATTTTCACGCTGGTTCCTGAGTTCCTGATGCGCTTCCTGGTCTGGATTCTAATCCACACCATTTATCGCGTCAGAAAAAAAGGGTTAGGTCATATTCCTGACGAAGGTGCCCATGTTTTGGTATGTAATCACGTCAGTTATGTGGATGCGCTAATCATTGCGGGCTCTATTCGCCGCCCCGTGCGTTTTGTGATGTATCATAAAATCTTTAAGATTCCAGTTTTAAGTTTTATTTTTCGCACAGCTAAAGCAATTCCCATCGCCGGTGCCAATGAGGATAAAGAATTGCTGAATAAAGCCATGTATCAGATTGCAGAGGCACTTGATAATGACGAAGTAGTTTGTATCTTCCCTGAAGGGAAATTAACTTCAGATGGCGAAATGAACGACTTTAAGTCAGGCATTGAACGTATTATTGAGAAGTCACCAGTTCCGGTCATTCCTATGGCGCTGCAAGGTCTATGGCAAAGTTTGTTCAGCCGTAAAACGGTCAATAAATTTATCGACCGTTTAAAACGATTAAGAACCAAGGTAACATTAGTAGTTGGCGAGCCCATCAAGCCGCAGAATGTATCAAAAGAGTATTTACAGGAAGTCGTTAGCGAACTTCGTAGCAATAAACCGTAACAGGATTTATATCGTATGAAATTTTTAAAGTATGGCTTTATTTTTATCGGCACCCTTTTTATGGTGTTGGTTGCCATCGGTATCTTTAAGCGTGACTTTGATAGCAAAGCCAGCGTCACTATTGATGCTCCGGTGCAGCAAGTCTTCGCTGTCTACAACAACCCCCTCTTATTGAATCATTGGCTGGCAGAATTCCACTCACTGGAGAATGTTAGCGGTTCTTTGAATGAGGTTGGCAGTGAATGGACGATGAACTACAAATCTGCCGAGGGTAACTTAATTAAGATGCAACATACTCTGACGTCTTATGTTGCTAATCAGCAAATCAGTTATGATTATGCTAATGAGTGGTTAACGGGCCAAACAACAGTTACCTTTGAACCCGCAGATAACAACACAACAACCGTCACGATGGTGCAACAGTACTCAGGCAAAGGTATAGTACAAAACGCTATTTTATTCTTAATCCAGGGCAGTATCGAAGATGTCAGTCAATCAAACCTTGAGAGCCTAAAAAAACTCATTGAGCGAACTGAAGCTGACGAAATGAATGGCGAAATTGATTATTAAAAAGTATTACACTTTTAACTGAAAAGTAACTGGTCCATCATTAATTAGATGGACCTTCATATCGGCACCAAACTCACCACACTCAACCTTGTCATAATGTGCGTGAGCTTGCTCTACAAAATAATCAAATAACTCTTTTCCTTTCTGTGGCGGAGCTGCTGAAGAGAAGCTTGGACGCAAACCGCTTCGTGTATCAGCTGCCAAGGTAAATTGCGGCACCAGAAGCAAACCACCATTTACATCCTGCAAAGATAGATTCATCTTATCTTCTGCATCGCTAAACACTCGGTACTTCAAGATACGCTGGAGCAACTTATCGGCAATAGCCTGGTCATCGTTTTTTTCAACACCCAACAAAACCATCAGTCCCTGTTCGATAGCACCGATCGTTTTGCCATCGACAACTACTTTCGACTCCAGCACACGTTGTAATAAAGCTATCATCCGTTAGTTACTCTATTCTTATTAATTATCGTTTTCTTGCTCTTCACTCTCTTCATAAATCGTATCTTCATCATCGACACGCTCAATAATCACACGACCATCCGCCCCACGTCTTTCTTCAAGATTCATATCTTCTTTCACGGTAGCGTATGCGGTCTTGATACATTCTGACTGAACTTCGGTGGTAAGCTCTTGCCCGCTAATGCAGCGATCAAATTCGTACTGCAAAGCTTCTTCAACAGTAGCATCAAGCATCTGTGCGCGAGCTGGTTGACCGCCCTCGCCGTAAAATAAGTAACTCAATGCATTAACTGCGTCGGTGCCTTGTGTTGTAGTGCAAGCGGTTACTCCAACCAGTGAGACGCCCAGCGCCAGCAATTTAATCTGCTTCATAGATGACCTTTTTGTAATTTATGGTGTATCTGATTGGCTTGAATGCAAATGGTTGCAATTTTTTTAGCCCTCTGCAAAAAGTGTAACGATTTTATTAAGTTATTGCTAACTCATTCACCTAATTTGATAAATCGCGGGCATAAAAAAGCCACTAACTGCCAGGCAGCTAGCGGCTTTTAGTGTCTTTTAAAGCTTAAGACGCTTTCGGCGGACGACTGGCGCGTTTACGGTCAGTTTCCGACAAGTGCTTTTTACGCAAGCGGATACTGGTTGGCGTCACCTCAACCAGTTCATCATCATTAATGAACTCTAACGCTTGCTCAAGCGTTAATTTTACTGGTGGAGTTAGAACCTGCGCTTCATCAGTTCCTGAAGCACGCACGTTAGTAAGCTGTTTCCCTTTCAAGCAGTTGACGGTCAAGTCATTTGAACGGCTATGAATACCGACAATCTGGCCTTCGTATACTTCATCACCGTGCTTAGCAAACAAACGACCGCGCTCTTGCAAGTTAAACAATGCATTGGTCAAAGCTTTACCAGTCATGTTAGCAATTAGCACGCCACTGGCTCTTTGGCCAATATCACCACCCTTATGAAGACCGTAATGGTCAAAAGTATGGTACATCAGACCAGAACCAGAAGTGAGTGTCATAAACTCGGTCTGGAAACCAATCAAGCCACGACTTGGCATCATGAAGTCTAAACGAACGCGGCCTTTACCGTCCGGAGACATATTGGTTAATTCCGCTTTACGCGTTCCCATACGCTCCATAACACTGCCTTGATGTTGCTCTTCAACGTCAATCGTCACTGTTTCGAATGGCTCTTGCAGCTTACCATCAATATTTTTAAGAATAACTTCAGGGCGCGACACTGCAAGCTCAAAACCTTCGCGACGCATGTTTTCAATTAAGATACCCAAATGCAATTCGCCACGTCCTGAAACGCGGAACTTATCCGGGTCATCAGTTTCTTCGACACGTAGAGCAACATTGTGTACCAACTCTTGTTGCAAACGCTCAAGAATATTGCGCGACGTGACGTACTTGCCTTCTTTACCTGCAAACGGTGATGTATTCACCTGGAATGTCATGGTTACGGTTGGTTCATCAACAGACAAAGGTGGTAATGCTTCTACCGCATTTTGATCACAAATTGTGTCTGAAATCTTCAACTCGCCTAAACCGGTAATAGCAATAATATCGCCTGCATCAGCTGAATCGACTTCATGGCGGTCAAGACCCAAATAACCAAGTACCTGGCCAACTTTGCCATTTCGTTTAGTGCCATCAGCGCTGACAATAGTGACCTGCTGATTTTGTTTTACGCTACCACGGCTCACTCGGCCAACACCAATCACGCCAACATAGGAGTTATAGTCCAACTGCGAAATTTGCATCTGGAAGCCACCCTCTGCATTGGCTGGTGGCGGTGCCACATTGTTCACAATGGCTTCAAACAAGGGCTGCATATCAGTGCCGGTATTTTCCGCATCACGACTCGCCCAACCATTTAAAGCTGAAGCATAAACCACTTCAAAGTCTAATTGGTCGTCAGTTGCGCCTAAGTTATCAAACAGATCAAACACCTGATCCATAACCCAGTCAGGACGAGCACTCGGCTTATCAATCTTGTTAATAACAAGAATCGGCTTTAGTCCCTGAGCAAATGCTTTTTGCGTAACAAAACGAGTTTGCGGCATCGGGCCTTCGGCTGCATCAACCAACAACAACACTGAGTCCACCATAGACATAACACGCTCAACTTCACCACCGAAGTCAGCGTGTCCTGGAGTGTCAACGATATTAATCCGGTAGTCATTCCATTTAATGGCAGTATTTTTTGCCAAAATGGTAATGCCACGCTCTTTTTCCAAGTCGTTAGAATCCATCACACGTTCTTGAGGGCCTGCGCGGTCGCCCAAAGTGCCCGACTGTTCCAACAGTTTATCAACTAAAGTTGTTTTACCGTGGTCAACGTGGGCAATAATCGCAATGTTGCGTAGCTTATCGATCATAAATTTCTCAAAGGTGAAAAAATGGCGCATATTCTATACTAGATAGCGCCATTCGCACAGAAAATAGTCAGTTTTATTTTAGACCTAAGAATTGGCTCATAGATTATGCTGAGATATCAAGAAGATAGCTGAATCACACACCCAAAAATAATTACTTAATAGCTAGCTTATACTACTGGCTGCCGCATGTTATTCGGTTTCTGCCGTTATTTTTACTCTGATATAGGAGCTGATCAGCTTTAGACACAAGGTGGTGGTAACCAATGTCAAAGTCATTTTCTAAGCTATAAACACCAATACTTACGGTTAAACTTACCGCTTCTCCATTAGCTGAAACTTTATGGTTGGCAATTTTTTCACGAAACTCATCCAACATACGACAATGCTTACTGATATTACCGCCGGATAAAAATACAACGAATTCTTCCCCACCATATCTGGCAACAAAGTCTGTTTCTCTTTGAAAGTACTCTTTTAACTCTTTGGCAATCATAACTAGACAGTCATCCCCTACCGAGTGACCCCAAGTATCATTGACAGCCTTGAAGTGATCCACATCTAAAATTGCAAAAGTCAAAGGTGTTTTATTACGACACCCTAATTTAAAGATTTCATAGACTGACTTTTCAAACCCTCTACGATTAAATATTTTAGTAAGCTCATCCTGCACACTCATTTTTTCGAGTTGCTCATTCATAGCTACAAGTTCTGCAGTTTTAATTTCAACCTCTTTTTTTAAGCTTTCTTGATACTCAAGCGTAAGGTATTGCGCTTCCTTAAGCTGCTCTCTAACAGACTCAATTTCGATACTTGTTTGGGCGTTCCTGGCAGGATCTAATATTGGTCTATGAGCAGCGAAGTTCCTTACCAAATTTTCAAGTGGCTTAGTAATTTGCTTGGAAAACCTTCTGGTTACGGCTAGTGAGAATATTGCGACTATCAGCAATATCACTGTTAACCTCAAAAAGTTGCGACCATAAGAACCAATCAAAATATAAGGTTCCGCTAAAGCAATAACTCTCCACCCATGCTTGGTCACATCAGCATGGTATAAATATTGATTTCCTTTCAGTTCAAAAACTTTCATCTTATTGGTGAAAGTAGGCGTCACATCAATAATTTCAAAATTTTCTAAGGCATTTAGTTCAAGCTCAGAAGATGCATAGATAATATTTTTGTATTTATCTTTAATTATGATATGACCATCCGATACAGACATACTTGCCTCAATGTGCTCGAATTTTGGGACATTCAATGAGCCTTCTACAATCCCCATAAATTTACCTGCATCGTTTATAATGGGAACACTAACAGCAACGATGGGGTCATCACCGAACCCCCTACCTTGAAAGACCTGAGAAACGTATGGGGTCAGTTCATTTTTAGGTACCTTAAAATAATCTCTGTCCTCAACTAATCTTTCACTCTGGGGTGCTGAACTCATTTTTTCATAGAATGCTTTTGGTGAACCACTAACAATCATCCCCTGACTATCAGTAATAATCATTGAAATGAAACCACCATACAATTGGTTCCATTGATTAAGCAGCTTTTCACCTTCTATTTCAGATATTGGTTGAGCTGCAATAACTGACTCTAAACTGTTTATTGCTTTAAGATGGTAATCTATATGATTATTCAAATAACTAGTGTAATGCTCTGCTCTTACCTCTAATAATTCTTCGATTTGTTCCTCAGTATTATTTGCTGAGGTGTCCGAGAGAAATAACGATATTATTAATGCCGGTAATGAAATACTATTTAACGTTAATTCAAACACTCTATCTGAAAGCTTTGGCACATCAAGCTGGTTCTCAAGAGAAAACCATTCTCCAGGTATAAATGGTTTCAACAAAGCTACAATGGACACCATTAATACACCATTGATGGCTTGCTTAAGAAGAATGACCTGCATAAAGTCTAGAGAGGAAATGTCATAAATAAACGTGATAGTTAAATAAGCTATTGGAATCCCAATAAATAACCAAAAGATAACATCTGCCAGCAATAGCAACATTCCTTTTCTAAGGAAAAAGTTTAGAACTAATACTTCTAAAATTGCGGATAGGAAAAAGACGTAATTCTCAGTTTGATAGACAAGTCCTGCGGCGGTAAGTATAGAAGCTATAATTGCAGGTGAGACACCTCGAGTTATCAAACAGACAATAACAAACACCTCCCCTAAATGGAGGCTTAAATTGCCATACAGGGGTATTATTAACCATGCATTTGCTACTAGCCCAAGCACCCCATAAATAGTTCCCAAGGTTAGCGCCTGGTGATAATTACTCCCTGATAACTTTTGTGCAAAATTCATCCCTATCAATAGTCCTTTTACTGTTTATCAAAGGTCAGCTTATTTCTACCACTCTCTTTACTTTCATAGAGTAGCTTATCCGCATTGGAGACCAGCTTATCATAGCTAATATCTAAATTTTCGACGATGCTGTATGCTCCAATACTGACTGTAATCGAAATAATTTCATCCTCATAATAGACTTCATGGTTGGCAATATTAATTCTTAACTCTTCAAGCATTTTTTTATGCACTTCAGCGTCTCCGCCAGCAATAAAGACAACAAATTCTTCGCCACCATAACGCGCTATAAAATCCGAATCCCTTTTAAAGCGTTTTTTCATTTCCTGAGCAACCATTATAATGCACTCGTCTCCAGCACTATGCCCCCATTCATCGTTAACCTTTTTAAAGTGGTCTATGTCTAATATAGCTAACGTTACTGGAGTTGCGTGACGTACGGAAACTGCAAATGCATTTTTCGCATTTTGATTAAAACCACGACGGTTATAAATTTTAGTTAACTCGTCCTGCACACTGACCACAGCCAATTTTTCATTTGCTTCGCGAAGTTCTTTTGTTTTTTCGTCTACTTGCTCCTGCAGTGTTTTTTGATACTCGAGCATAAAGAACTGCGCTTGTTGTAACTGGTCTCTGACAGATTCAATTTCAATACTACTATAGGTTGTTCTAGGTTTTGCAGGTATCGGGTCATTCGCTGAAAAGTAATGCACAATATTCTCTAAAGGACGAGTGATTTGCTTTGAAAATCTTCTCGTTACTAGTAACACAATAGAAGCAATCACCAATAAACTGATAATTAATTTGTAGAAGTCACTTTTGTAGGCATCAATCAGTGCATCCGGCGAACTTAATGCATATATTTTCCAGCCAGTATCGGTAATACTTTTTTTATACAGAAAATAGCTGCTATCCAGTTCAAGCAAGGGGAGTTCCTGTGTGTAAACCTGTTCCGCTTCACGCACTTCAAATTCAGATAAAGGCTCAAGATTTAATGGATTCGAGGAGTAAACTATATGTCCTTTCGAATCTGTAACTATGACAAGAATATTTTGACTGTCGGGACTGCTTTCAAACTTTTTGAAATTTGCCAGGTTTAAGGTTGCCTGGACGATCCCTGCAAACACATCCCTCTCATAATATGGAGCGCTAATGGCTACAATCGGATCATTACCATAACCTCTTGCTTGAAACACATCAGAAATATAATGAGCATTTCTAGAGTGAGGTACCTGAAAATATAACCTATCATCGACCATTTTTTCTTCGCGCGGTAAGCCTAACAAAGTTTCCTGAAAGTCTTCAGGGGCTCCATGGGTAACAAAGCCAACCTCATCAGTTATCAGCATTGAAAAGATATCAGGGTATTGATTATGCGAATCTAGTAGCAGCTCTAATTTTTCTGTCTCATTGTAAAGCTGCCAGCTTAATGCATTGCCTAGATTGTCGACCATGCGCTGATGAAAGATTAAATGATTGTCGGTAATCTCAGCATAATGCTCAGCTTGTATTGCCAGTAAATCGCTTGCCTGCTCTTCTGCAATTTTGGCTGAATTGTTTGATAATATCAGAGTGATTACCAGAGATGGCAACACAATACTAATCATTGACAGTTCAAATATCCGGTACGATAACTTCGGTAGCTTTACTTGCGCATCTATTTCGTACCAACGCCTTGGGATAAAAGGTCTCAGTAAAGACGCTGCCGAAACCACTAACACACCATTTAACAATTGCTTCAGCATGATGACCTGGATAAAGTCACTAGACGTAATCCCATAGAAATAAATGACAAAGAAGTAGGTAATGGGAATACCAATAATTAGCCAATAAACCACATCGGCCAGCAGTAACAACCAACCTCTTCGGCTGAGCCAATATAAAAATACAATTTCGATTAAGGAGTTGATGAAGAAAGCGGGATTATGCGTTTCCAGGTAGAGGCCGACTGAACCGATTAAAGCAGCCAGAGCAGCAGGATAGAGTCCCCTGGTCATCAAACAGAATATGACAAAGATTTGTCCAAAGTGCAGGCTTAGGTTGCCATAGAGGTGCACTATTAGAAAACTATTAACGAGAAGTGCCGTAAGGCCAAACACAGCGGCGTAGCCCAGCTCTTTTAATATGTCTTGTCTTTGTCTTCCAGTTTCCAGAATTTCCTCCTGTTACCAGCAACTCTATAGTAACCTAATCCACTGATATACCAAACTTTTTTTGTTTCGACACCCGTCCAACTGAGTACTGTCTGTGCTTTATATTATTTTTTATCGCCCTATAGCGCTTCACCCTTTGCCTCTGGTGGCTTGCTAATATATAATCTCTGTCCATTTTTTGAGCACTTTATAATGCGTAACTTATTGATTTTCTGATTATGACTCAAGCTACTTCTGCACAAAACTCTAAAACCACCCCACAAAAGCAACGAAAAGCTGTTGCCTTGATTTCCGGCGGCCTGGATTCTTTACTCGCTGCCAAAGTCATTCAGGAGCAAGGAATTCATGTAGAAGGCATTAACTTTTACACCGGATTTTGTGTCGAGGGGCATACTCACGCCATACGCAAAAAAGACAAAGACAAACAAAAACGCAACAACTCATTATGGGTTGCAGAACAACTGGGTATTAAGCTGCATATTATTGATATATCAGAGGAATATAAAGACATCGTGCTTAACCCTAAACACGGCTATGGCGCTAACCTGAACCCTTGCCTTGACTGTAAAATCTTTATGGTTAATCAGGCCCAAGCTTGGGCCTGGGCCGAAGAAAATGGTTTTGACTTCATCATTACCGGCGAAGTCATTGGTCAGCGACCAAAATCTCAGCGCAAAGAGACCATGCCCATTATTGCTCGCGAATCTGGTGCTGAGGACCGTTTATTACGCCCCTTATGCGCCAAAAATCTTATGCCTACCCTTCCCGAGCGAGAAGGCTGGGTTGATCGAGAAAAACTTCACGATTTCTCAGGCCGCAGTCGTAAACCTCAGTTTGAATTGGCAAAGCAATTTGGCTTTGAGGACTTTGCACAACCTGCGGGTGGCTGCTGTTTCTTAACCGATGCGAATTATTCAGCTAAGCTCGCCGACCTGTGGGAAGCGCGTGGCGAAAGACGTTACGAGCTTGACGATATAATGCTGCTTAAAGTTGGACGCCATATTCGTCCAAAGCCTAACTTTAAACTTATAGTCAGTCGTGAAGAAGGGGAAAATAACTTTCTGACGGGTTATAAAAAGCAATTTACCAGCATCCACACCGTCAGCCATGGCGGACCTTTGACCTTGCTGGATGGCTCCTTTGATAAAGATGACATCAAACTGGCGGCACAAATAGCCGCTCGCTACTCCGGCGGTAAAAGCGCAGAATCGGTAACCGTACAAGTTGAGAACTACAACGGCACATCTTATGTCATGGATGTTCCACCTCTACCGGCTCATGAAGTCAAGGAAGAGTGGCACGTATGAGCAAACACCATGAACTCGATTGCTCCAACTTACTGTGTCCGATGCCAGTCATTAGAACCCAGAATGCTCTCAAAGAACTTCAGGTCGGCGAATTCCTGAAAGTAACCTGCACTGATCCTGGCACTCTAAGTGATATCCCAACCTGGTGTCGTATTAATCAGCAAGAAGTTGTTGAAACCACAGAGCAGGGTAGAGAAATCACCTTCATCATAAAAAAAACCGCTAATTAGCGGTTTTTTCTTAGCCTGAATATTTAAACCAACAATTAAAAGCTACGGTAATTCTTTCCGAATCGCCAAAGTACGGTTTAACTTCATGTAATAGCCAAGATGGGAACAACACTAATTGCCCCTCCTGTAAATGAATCAGCTTATTTCCACGACTAAACTGTCCTCTCATGTTAGAGCACGACTTATCAATGAAGCTGGTTGTAGATATCTGTGGTGATATAAAGTTTAAACCACCACTATCGGTATCACCTTCGACCTTATCACCTGCTGACACACAGTACACACCTGACCAAGAGGCCATAGGGTGATTATGAATGCCAAAATATCCGCCCTTACTGGTTATGTGATACCAACTTTCAGAGGCTATATGAAGTTTTTTCAGTGTATCAATATCATACTGATTTAAAGTACCAATTAACTGATACAGTTGTCCCCAGCAAAACTTCTGAAGTTCTTGTACACAATCATCTTTCCAATCAAACAAATCAAACGAACTTTCGAAAACCTGTTTGTTTTTATTAACAAAACCATGCTGATCAACTTGACTATTTTCGGCATGTTTTCTGAATAGTTGAGCGAGCTTTTGGTTAAGCTCTTTATGCGACGCGTTATGTGCAACCCCCAAGGGTACAGAAAACATTGGAATAATTTCATTCTTTAGTGTGTTCATTTCGAAATATCTTTCTTATACTGAGTTTCATTTTGAATAGATACTATCATTAATTATGAAGCATTGGTCAAATTATTGGACTAGTTCCAATACTCTTAATAGTTTTGCTGAATCTGACGCCTCAAAAGGTTATACGGGTGCTATAAAAGACTACTGGTTTACTGTTTTTTCTAACCTAAAACCTGGCAGCCGTATTGTAGATATTGGATGCGGTAATGGTGCCTTGGCTTGCCTTGCTGTGGAATACAGTAATCAGCACAACTTGAATCTTGAAGTGCATGGTATAGATGCTGCAGATATTAATCCTTTGAACGCTTTAAAGTCGGATAAAGACTCCCTACAACTCCTACAAAAGATTAACTTTCATCCAAACACGCCTGCTGAAAAACTGCCTTTTGAACCACAGTCGGTGGATATGTTCATTAGCCAGTTTGGGTTTGAATATGCTGATATAGAGCAAGCTCTTAAGCAGTGTATCAAATCGCTGTCTGATCATGGCTCAATCAACCTTATGACCCACCATCCCGAGTCATCTATTTCGCATGATACAGAAGCTGGCGCGAATCTGCTCAAGAATATTCTTCATGCTAGCCCCTTGTTCCTTCAAATCGACTTATTACTCGACATAGCATCACAAGTAAAGGCCTCTGGACAGTATCACACTTGGCAGCAGAACCCTTACAACCAATCAATAAGTAAAACCATAAAATGGATTTTGGATACTCTTAAAACAGAGTTTAAAAATGAGATTTATGAGACATGGCTACAAGACGTGTTCAACAGAGTCATACCAGTGCTACAGAACCTTGGAAAAGAAGAGCCACAAAAGCTTCGTCAATACCTTGCTCAGCAGTACAGCATCCTTGAAGAGCACCGTATACGCCTAGGAGACCAGCTTAATGCAACGCTAACTGATAGCAAAATTGATGCTTTAAAACAGCAGGCACAAAGCTTTGGAGCTAACAATAAAGTTTCAACTTTCACAATCAATAGTCAACCTTTTGCATGGACCATCAGCATTCAATCATGAATTAGTTATACTCATAAAAAAAGGCGAGGAAATCCTCGCCTTTTTTATTTCGCTTGTTAACTTAAACTTAGAAAGTTTGAGTATAACGAACGTAAGCTACGCGACCATAACCATTGTATAAGTAGTAGTTATATTCACGTCCATCAAAGTCTTCGATAGTTGGGTATTTCTCGAAAACGTTTTGAGCACCTACAGAGATTTGACCATCCCATGAAGTGTTATAGCTTACTTGCAGGTCGTGAGTAGTCCACACGCCCATGTTACCAGAACGAGCAACACCATCACCATCGTTAGGGTCAGTTGTGCCACGTACATCAGTGTATTGACCACCGATTGTGTTCACGTTCCAAGCAATAGTGAAATCACTAATGTTGTACACGTTTTGCAACACTGCACGCCATTGTGGAACACCTGGGTCACGAGCTAAGTTACGACCACCGTCAATGCTTAAGTCATGAATCCAAGAAACTTGGAAGTTTGAAGCCAAACGACCAGCATCTTCGAAGTCAAAGTTAAAGCGAGTGTTCACATCAACACCGTTAGTCTCAAGGTCACCCTCGTTACCATAACCGGTTAAGATTTCATCGATTGAACCATTTGGACGACGGCTTACACCTAGACCTGGAGGGATTGGATCGCCAGCTAGCTCACGATTAATCAAACCTTGTGAACTGAAGAAAGCAATTCGGTTATCCACTGCGATATCATAGTAATCTACTGTAAAGTTGAACCAATCAGTAGGCTGATAAGCTACACCAAGTGCGTACTGTTTAGATTGCTCAGACTCTAGGTCTGGGTTAGCAATACGGTAAGCATTGATTTGTACTTCACAATCAGGAGCCTGACCGAACACTACACATGTTTGCGGATCTTGAACTGGATCAGCTGAGAATGCAGTTTTCTGAGTCAAAATATCCAAAGTTGGAGCACGGAAACCTTCACCATAAGATGCGCGAAGTGTTAACTCATCCATTGGCTGGTAACGCATAGATACTTTAGGAGAGAAATCATTACCATAGTCTGAGTAGTCATCGAAACGGCCTGCAACAGACAATTCGAATTCTTTAGTGAATGGTAACAATGTTTCGAAGTAAGCAGCGTTTACATCACGGCCACCACCAGCTGAGTTACCAGCAGAACCACCAACTAGACCAGCTTCAGATTGCGAGTCATATTGATCACTGTAGTACTCTTCGCGACGGTCAGCACCAACGAACATTTGAATTGTGCCACCATCTAGCTCACCCAAATCAAATGCTGCAGAAGCAAAGATCTCGTCGAAGTTAAAATCACTAACACGAGAAGTTGTTACTACAGAACCTGAAAGTACTTCATCAGGGTTATCGAATGGGTTCTGGATGTCATAACCATAACGATATGTAACTGGGTCAAACGTTGTGCCAGTTGAATCGTAACCAGGGTTAAAATCGTTAATAAAGCCCCAAGCTGTTAAACCAGCGATGTAGCCATTACCAATTTCAGTTGTGTTGTTACGTACACGACGCATGCTGAAGTCTAGCTCAACATCACCAACAAAACCTGTAGCACCAACTAAGAAGTCAACATTTTCGTTGAACACTTCGTTGTCACGGTTACCAGTAGCTGCAAAACGGTGGAACAAATGTACAGGTACATTAGCACCAATACCTGGATCATACGCTACAGCATTTGGGTTGTTTGCGTCATACATCCACGCGTTAGGGTTGGTTGGGTTGTTGTAGCTGTCTTCTGCGATAGCGAAACCATAGAAGAAGTTACTGTCTGGACCCGGAGCATAACGACCAAATGAATCGTTTTTAGCAATGTTTGCATTTGCATACAACTGCCAATCATCATTGATCATGTGAGTAGCTTTCAAATACAAAGACTCATTGGTAGATGAGGCTTCATTCGCATTAGTTGCGTTGAAGTTATACGCACAAGCTGCGCCATTGATGTAATAGTTCTCACCTTCACACCCGCCTGGAATTGCTGTAAAACCATTCGAGAAGTCAGTTAGAATCCAGTTATTACCATAAATAGAAGCGCCTGGCTCAACCCATGGGAATGCACGTTGGAAAACGATTTCACGCTTGTTCCAAGAAACACCACCTAAAAGGCTAGTAGTGTCATTCGAAGAACCGAAGATTACGCTACCAGCTTCACGCTCGCCGCCTTCAGAAGGAATGCTTGGCTCGCCTTTTTGTAAGCTGATTTCTGCGCCGTTGTAATCTTTACGAGTGATTACGTTGACAACACCACCGATTGCATCAGAACCATAAATCGCTGATGCACCATCAGTCAAAATCTCGATACGCTCAATTGCGCCCATTGGGATTGAGTTCAAATCTTGGCTAGAACCTGTTGATGGAGACATAGTCAAACGACGACCGTCAACCAACACTAAGCTACGAGAAGAACCAATACCACGCAAGTCAATCATCGCAACACCTTGCGCTGATGAACCAGATTGTGGACGGAATGAACCTGTAGTATTAAACGTTGTGTTACGTAATAATTCAGCCGCTGAAATCTCACCAGAAAGTTCGATTTGCTCACGTGTGATTACTGTAACAGGGTTTGCACCTTCAACGTCAGTTCTCTTTAAGCGAGAACCTGTTACAACAACTGTTTCAGTATCTTCAGCTTCTTCTTCCGCAGCGAAAGTAGCTGGAGCTGCAACAGCCATTGAAGCCGCAAAGCCGCTATACAAAGCGTACTTAACTGCTTTAGCTATCATTGTCTTGTTAGTCATAAAATCCTACCTATAGATAAGTTGGTAAATTTTCTTTCTTTTTTACCCAAAACCGAATTTTGTCGTGCCACAATAAAGTACCACGGCTAAACGCAGCCTTGGAGAGTGTTATAGTTATCATAATTTTCTATGATTGGTCAACAAGTTTTACATTTAAGTTACCAAAGCACATTGGGTGTCTTAGCTATATAGGAGTAGGCTTTGAGCCAGATATTAGGGCAAAAAAAAGATTTTCTCCTGTATCTTTTTTAACCACCTATATTTCATGTCTTGATGTCAGATCAGCAAACCAATCTCAATTTCTCACATCCACTCAGATTGCACCATTATGGTGCGTTAGCTTTGTACTTTCCTGCCTTAACTATTAGTTTTAATTGTTTGCCCTGCTTATAATAGCCACCATCAAATTCTTTTTGACACACTGGAGCAAGAAAAATGTCAGTTGAAAACGTTCTTAAAATGATTGAAGAGATGGATGTTAAATTTGTTGACCTTCGTTTTACCGATACTAAAGGTAAAGAGCAGCACGTCACGATTCCTGCACGCTTAGTGGATGAAGAAATGTTAACCGAAGGCAAAATGTTCGACGGTTCTTCAATCGCTGGCTGGAAAGGCATTAATGAATCCGACATGGTGTTAATGCCTGACGCCGAATCTGCGGTTATGGATCCTTTCTTTGAAGATGCCACGCTAAATTTACGTTGTGATATTTTAGAACCGTCAACCATGACAGGTTATGATCGTGACCCGCGTTCTGTTGCACGTCGCGCTGAAGAGTATTTGAAATCAACGGGGATTGCTGATACTGCATACTTCGGTCCAGAGCCAGAGTTTTTCATGTTCGAAGATGTACGTTTCAAAACGGATATGAGCGGTTCATTTGTGAAAATCGATGATCCAGAGGCAGCCTGGAATTCTGACAAGGCTTACGAAGGTGGTAACTATGCCCACCGCCCTCGTGTCAAAGGCGGTTACTTCCCAGTACCACCAGTAGACTCATCACAAGATATTCGTTCGCAAATGTGTCTGGTAATGGAACAAATGGGTTTACGCATTGAAGCACACCACCATGAAGTTGCAACTGGCGGTCAGAACGAAATCGCAACTGAATTTAACACGCTAATGAAAAAAGCTGACGAAGTTCAGATCTTAAAATATGTAATTCACAACGTAGCGCACGCTTATGGCAAAACTGCTACTTTCATGCCAAAACCAATCGTTGGTGATAACGGTACCGGCATGCACGTTCATATGTCTTTAGCCAAAGATGGCAAGAACCTTTTTGCCGGTGACAAATACGCAGGTCTTTCTGAAGAAGCCTTGTATTACGTTGGTGGTATTATTAAGCACGCGCGCGCGCTTAATGCGATTACTAATCCATCCACTAACTCATTTAAGCGTCTGGTTCCAGGTTTCGAAGCACCGGTCATGTTGGCTTATTCAGCGAAAAACCGCTCAGCGTCAATTCGTATTCCACACGTAACCAGCGCTAAAGCTCGTCGTATCGAAGTTCGCTTCCCTGACCCTATGGCTAATCCATATTTAGCTTTTACTGCACTGATGATGGCTGGCTTAGACGGCATTCAGAACAAGATTCATCCCGGCGATGCAATGGATAAAGATTTGTATGATTTACCAGCGGAAGAAGCGAAAGCTATTCCAACCGTAGCCAAGTCATTAGAGCAAGCTCTCGATGCGCTTGATGCCGACCGTGAGTTCTTAACTCGTGGCGGAGTCTTCTCAGATGATATGTTAGATGCTTATATTGCCCTTAAACGTGCTGACATTGAGCTTTTAAACATGACAACTCATCCAATTGAGTTTGATATGTACTACAGCTTGTAATCAGACATTGAGCAGGCTTTTATAATAACTTTAACGCTCAGTAAAAGTTGATTTAGATTTACCTCAAAGCCCGGCATCCGCTGGGCTTTTTTTGACTCTCGGCACTAACTGGCTAATACTCTGTCTAATTGGTACATCATTTTCAGGAAGATTGAAATGTCGCTTAAAGCTTCACACTTACTTAAACTATCACTACTGATGATTAGTTCAGTCTGGTTATCTGCGGCTGACGCTACAGTTCTGTACAAGAAAGTCGACAAAGATGGCAAGGTAACCTACACCGACAAACCTAGTGATGATGCGGTGATGATCACCGTGCAAACAGACCAAAATCAGCAGCAATCTGAAAGTAATCGCGATGAGATCAGCGACAGTAAAAGCTACGAGGTATTTTCAATTGACAGCCCCAGCAATAGTGAAAAGGTCTACTCTCATGATGGTTCAGTTAATATCGTGATCGGTATTACTCCTCAAGTACAACCTAGTCATAGTATCCGCTTGCACATGGATGGCGTACAGGTTGGCCAAGATCAGAAAATTCCTTATTTCAATTTGCGAGATGTTGATAACGGTACCTATGAGCTACTAGCCATTGTCATTGATGATGAAACTCAACAAATCGTGCAAACCAGTAAAGCTGTTACTTTTCACTTACTGCCGACATCCAATTGAAATTAGTAGACAGGCTTGAATTTTCATGGCGCACCATTTTGGTGCACTACTTACTTTACCCTGTTATACTGTGACTCATTTTCCATATTGCTCCCGCGATGAATACCACAGCTCTGCTTGATCAACTTTCCACGGCTGTCATGCTATTCGATACGCATGGCCGTTTCGCCTACCTGAATCAAACCGCAGAAAGTGCTCTGATAACAACTTCAAAAGTACTGTTGGGACAGCGCTACAGCTATTTCATAGCCAGTGACAGCTTACCCCTACGAGAGCTTCTGAAAACACTTAAGGACAACGGCAGTTTTGCTCAAGATGACTTGAGACTGGAACTTCTTAATGGGCGTAATATTATTGCCAATTTTACCGGACAGTGGGTGCATCTGGATAAACCCTATTTGATGGTTGAGTGGCAGGATCGGCAAAACATTAAGCGCTACCAACACGAACTTGGCATTCTGCAACAAAACCAGCTCAACAATAAACTGCTCGCGCAACTGGCTCACGAAGTGAAAAATCCACTAAGCGGCATAGCCGGAGCAGCACAGCTTCTTGCTCAGGAGCTATCCTCGGAGCAGCAGGAATTTACCGACATCATTCAACATGAAATCGAGCGCCTGACTAAGCTGGTCGATCGTATGTTGCTCGGTGGCAAGAAAGCCAGCAAAGTGTCTCTTAATATTCACGAAATCACCGAGCAGGTATATGATTTCTGCACCATTAATCTGCCCAACCATATTCAGCTCATAAGAGATTATGATCCCAGCCTGCCCGAATTGAGTATTGCTCCCGAATCGGTTTATCAGGCGTTACTCAATGTTGTACAAAATGCCATTGATGCCTGTGCCGAGCAGGCACAAGCAACGGTCACTATTAAAACTCGCGCTATCCCGCGCCACAGCATTGGTACTAAACAATACCCACTCACTATCCGCATCAGTGTGATAGACGATGGGCCAGGAATCGATCCGGCACTTCAGCCTAATGTATTCGTACCCCTTATCAGCGGAAAAGACAGTAGCGGACTGGGACTGGGTATTGCACAAAGTCTGATACAGCAGCAAGAAGGCATCATTGAGTTTACCAGTGACTCTGCCGGCACAACCTTTTCCATCTCCCTGCCTGTCATTAAAACTGAAGTGGTAAGGGGGCCTGACGATGAGTGAACAAGCGACCATATTAGTAGTCGATGACGACAGCTCTATTCGCTGGGTATTGGCTCGTGCGTTACACAATGCCGAGTTTAAAGTTATCTCCTGCGATAATGGGGCAGAAGCGATTGAACTTGTGAACATGCACCAGCCCAATATTGTCATTACCGATATTCAAATGTCTGGCATGAGTGGGTTAGAACTTCTGCAAAAGCTTAATCAATCTCACCCCGGCCTGCCGGTGATTATGATCACTGCTTATGCTGATACCGATATCGGCAGCAAAACCCACGAGCTGGGAGCGTTTGATTACCTGCCGAAACCTTTTAACATCACTCAGGTCATCAGCATTTGTCGCAAAGCCCTGGACAGTCAGCAGCCCGATACTCATTTGCCGGCCTGGCAACAACAGATACACAAAACCATTGAGCAGCATTACCACCAGGGACAAACTGAAGTACTTCAACAAATACAGGATGATTTTGAACGCTTTATGGTAGACAATGCTTTGCGCCTGACCCAGGGACATAAACAAAAAGCAGCCAAGCTACTGGGCTGGGGCCGTAATACTTTGACCCGCAAGCTACAGCAATGGCAGCAGCAGGATAACGACTGAATGTACCATATCGTTTTATTTGAACCCGAAATTCCGCCGAATACTGGCAACATCATTCGCTTATGTGCCAACACTGGCTTTCAGCTCCATTTAATCAAGCCGCTCGGATTTGAAATTGACGACAAGCGAATGCGTCGCGCTGGACTTGATTATCATGAATGGGCGCAAGTTAAAATTCATGAGAGCTATCAAGAGTTTCTCGATGCCGAGCAGCCCAAGCGATTATTCGGCCTGAGCACTAAAGCCAAACATTACTTTCATCAGGTTAGCTATCAGGATGGGGATTATTTGATGTTCGGGCCAGAAACTCGAGGTCTGCCCAATCATATCTTAGATGACATGGGTGAATATCTTCTGAGAGTCCCAATGCGGCCAGACAGCCGGAGTTTGAACCTTTCTAATACGGTTGCTATTGTAACTTATGAAGTGTTGCGACAGAGAGATTTTGAGGGGTTTATGTAGACTGACGGTTGAGCTTTAATCTACCGCTTCAGATTTAAGGTCACGAGTTAACAGTTCATGCGCAGCCTGACGGGCATCAACACCTTCGTAGATAATGCGGTAAATAGCATCACTGATTGGCATTTCGACCCCTAATCGCTCAGCCAACATTCTAACTTCTTTGGCATTACGAACACCTTCAACCACCTGACCGATGGCGTGCTCGGCTTCGTCACGGCTAGCGCCTTTTCCTAAAGCTAAACCAAACCGACGGTTGCGCGATTGATTGTCTGTACAGGTTAATACCAGATCACCCATGCCAGCCATACCATTAAAGGTTTCTGGCTTGCCGCCAGCAGCCACTCCTAGCCGAGTCATTTCAACCAGACCCCGGGTAATCAAAGCCGTTCGCGCATTAGCACCATAACCTAGTCCATCCGCAATGCCCGCGCCGATAGCGACTACATTTTTTACAGCACCACCAACCTGTACACCAACAATGTCATCGCTGGTATAAACTCTGAAACGGTCATTATGTAAAGCCAGAGCTAATTGCTCGGCAAAATCGTCATTATTGGCAGCCAGCGTGATTGCAGTAGGCATACCAATAGCCATCTCTTTAGCAAAAGTTGGCCCTGATAAAATGGCGTGCGGCATACTATCGCCTAAAATATTTTTAAGCACATTACCCAGTAGATCACCGCTTTCCGGATCGAGACCTTTGCTCGCCCATACCAGCTTGCTGTCTTCATCCACATAAGGCTTAATCAGGTTAAGGGTATCGCGAAACGCATGACTTGGAACCGCCACCAAAATGATTGGCTGGTCTTTTAATGCTACATCGATTTGATGAGTAACTAATAAGTTATCGGGGAAAACAACATCAGGAAGGTATTTAGAGTTTTGTTTTGCTTGCTGCATTTCAACAACATGCTCAGCCTTACGAGCCCATAACCGAACACTGTGGCCGTTACGGGCAAGTAACACTGCCAATGCGGTTCCGTAAGAACCAGCTCCAAGAACCGCAAAGGAAAGTTGTGCAGACATTAAGCGTTCGCTTCGCCTTGACCTGCTTGCTGCTGCTGAGCTTGCTGCATAGCTTGCTCATACAATGCATTGAAATTAATCGGTTGCAAGGTGAAACGTGGGAAGCCACCACGTGAGATAGTTTCTGAAACAGCCTCACGAACGTAAGGAAGTAATTGCTCGCAGCAGAAAGTTCTTAACATGCGATTTCTTACTTCATCTTCCAAACCTTTGACACCGAATACACCACCGTATTTCACCTCAGTGATATAGGCAGTCTTCTCGCCATTCTTAGCAGTAACAGTCACTTGCAACTCAACTTCGTGACTGTTGTTGTCTAAATCTTTAACCTTGTTATTAAGGTTAACATCAATGCTTGGCTTGTATTGCTCAAGGAAAATCTCTGGTGAGTTTGGAGCTTCAAAAGAAATATCTTTTGCATAAACTGTTTGGATAACAAGTTGCGCACCTTCAGGGGTCTCAACTTGCTGTTCACCATTACTTCCAATATTTTGATCTTGCTCTGCCATAATTTTCTCTCTTAATTTTTAACGAATCATTCATTATTGTCTTGCAAAAGTGGCAATAACTCACCCTTGCGGTGTAATGCATACAGGTCATCACAACCACCAATTGCACGCTCTTTGATAATAATTTGAGGGACGGTATAGCCACCGGTTAGAGACTCCATATGAGCTCGTAACTCTGAGTCCCCATCCACAGGAATCTCTTGGTAATTAACCTGTAATTCATCTAATAATGCTTTCGCTCTGACGCAAAATGGGCAGTAACGAGTAGTATAAATGGTTACTTGTGACATCTTAGCTCTCAAATACTGTCGGATGTTTTAGCTTAGCCTTTAGCTAAAGGCAAGTTTTCTGTAGTCCAGGACTGGATTCCACCTTTTAACTTATGTACTTCGGTGAAACCTTGTTTTCTGAGTTGCATCGCAGCATTACCTGCTTGCACACCTGCGTTACAGACCATAATGATGGGGGTCTCTTTGTGTTTTTCAAGGTCCTTGATACGATCCTTAAGCTTGCCAAAAGGGATATTGATGGATCCTGGGATATGCCCCTTATTGAAATCCGCAATCGCTCTCAGATCGACAACCACTGCATTTTGCTTATTGACCATTTGCGTCATTACGAGTGGAGTCAATGACTTACTGCCACTGGTCATGGTTTTAATCAAGCTGATTATTAATAATGCGGCGAATACTAGCCAGGCAGTGCCCAGAAAAGGGTGATTACCGTAAAACTCGAGTAGTTGTTGCATCTGCAGATAAGCCTTTGGGTTTCACAAAATAGAGACAGCGCATTATACACAAAACAGCGCCAAGACCTAGATCCTATAGGCCCATGTAGTCAAAAATATCGCTACTTAAGACAGCAACGGAGGCGCTAGCCTCCGTGTAAATTAGCTGCCTAAAATCACTAAGCGTCGGGATTAACCGGCTCAACCTTTAAGGTTGCCCCTTCAAAACCGACCACCTTCACCTTTTGTCCTTCGCCTAAGTCTGGGCCTTCTACTCGCCAGTAGGAATCACCAACCCTGACTTTACCCACACCATTAACGATAGCGTTGCTCAGATTAAACTCACGACCGACCAATGACTTACTACGCTGATTCAAATATCCGGTATCATCATCCTGATCAAGCTTGTGCTTTTTTGCATATAGCTTCCACAAAATCAGGCTAGCAACCGATATTAACGAAAAAACAAACCACTGAATTTCAGGAGGCATCAAGCCGGGCATGATTAACTGTAAAACACCAACAGCCAATGCCCCTACGCCAAACCAAAGCAGAATGGCACCCGGCGCAAACATTTCCAGAATCAGTAACACCAGCCCAAAAGCCAACCAGTGCCAATATTCAATTTGCAGGAAAAACTCCATAGTTACCCCTTACTTTTTACCAAATGATTCTTTAGCAATCTCAGCAATACCAGCTACTGAGCCGATCACGGAAGAAGCTTCAAGTGGCAACATCAACAGCTTCTGATTCTCAGACGTTGCGATTTTCGCCAATGCATCTACGTATTTTTGCGCAACGAAATAGTTAATAGCCTGCACGTTACCCTCAGAAATCGCTTTTGAGACCATTTGTGTTGCATTCGCTTCCGCTTCTGCCTGACGCTCACGCGCTTCTGCTTCTCGGAAAGCCGCTTCTTTTTGTCCTTCAGCTCTTAAGATAGAAGACTGCTTCATGCCCTCTGCTTCCAGAATCTCCGCTTGCTTGGTACCCTCTGCATCAAGAATTTGGGCACGCTTTAAACGCTCAGCCTTCATCTGTTGTGCCATCGCGTCAACCAGATCACGTGGGGGCAAAATGTCTTTAATCTCTATACGTGTAACTTTCACACCCCAGGGATTTGTTGCTTCATCGACAATCGTCAGAATCCGGGCATTGATTTCATCACGTTTGGACAACATCCAATCCAGATCCATACTACCCAGGACGGTACGAATATTAGTTTGTACCAGGTTTTGCATAGCACGCGGTAACTGATTCACTTCATAGGTTGCTTTAATCGGATCGACCACCTGAAAAAAGCAAACCGCATCGATGGTGACCGTCGCATTATCTTGTGAAATAACCTGCTGTGCCGGAATATCCAGCACCTGCTCTTTCATATTAACCCTGGCACCGACTTTATCGACGACAGGCACAATCAAGTGCAGACCTGGCGATAGCGTTTTACGGTACTTGCCAAAGCGCTCGACGGTATATTCAAAGCCCTGAACTACCGTTTTAATACCCGAAAATAAAAGAAAAACTACAAATACTACTAACACAATTATAGTTATTAGACCTGCTTCCATGATTCATCCTCATTTTTGTTGAAATTTTATAAGCTCTCAACTATAGGGAGTTTTTTGCAATGAAATCAAATATTTTTATGTAACTAAGTTTTTGACCACCGGTCTAAAACTTGTCCATGTCGGCTGGCTTAGCCTCCCCCCAAAAGGTACAATAGCGCCAACTTCACGCAAGCTAATATCAATAATTCATGAGTAATACGCCAAAACCTATGGCCCTAATTATCCTTGATGGTTGGGGTTACAGCGAAGATCCAACGGATAACGCCATCATGGCGGCCAACACACCTAACTGGGATAAGTATTGGCAACAATATAGCCATACCTTAATTTCAGGCTCTGGTACTGATGTTGGGCTACCCGATGGTCAGATGGGAAACTCAGAAGTAGGCCACTTAAACCTGGGCGCAGGCCGTGTGGTTTATCAGGATTACACTCGCATTAGCAAAGCAATTGTCGACGGTGACTTTTTTGACAATAAAACTTTAGTTACAGCGATTGATAAAGCCGTTGCGCAGAATAAAGCCGTGCATTTAATGGGACTAGTCTCTCCGGGTGGCGTCCACAGCCACGAAGAACACTTCCATGCGGCACTTAAACTGTGTCGTCAGCGTGGCGCAAAACAGGTCTATATTCATGCTTTTCTGGATGGTCGCGATATGCCTCCTCGTAGCGCAGAAGCCAGCCTGGAATTGATGCAGCAGGTATGTGAACAGCAGGGCGTTGGCCGCATTGCCAGCATCATCGGTCGTTATTATGCCATGGACCGCGACAACCGCTGGGAGCGTATCGAAGAAGCTTATCAAATGCTGACCGAAGGCAAAGCCACTTATCAAGCCGATAACGCTGTTGCTGGATTACAAGCCGCTTATGCACGTGATGAAAATGATGAATTTGTAAAGGCTACCACCATCGGTGAACCAGTAGCTATTCAAGATGGTGACAGTGTTATATTTATGAACTATCGCGCTGACCGCGCACGCCAGTTAAGCAAAGCTTTCGTCAATGATGACTTTAATGGCTTTACACGTAAGCTTCGCCCGCAGCTTGCTGACTTTGTGATGCTTACCGAATATGCTTCTGACATTCCAGCCAGCACCGCCTACCCACCGATTGCCATGACCAATGTGCTGGGCGAACACTTGATGAAACTCGGTAAAAAGCAATTGCGTATTGCTGAAACCGAAAAGTATGCTCACGTGACCTTCTTTTTTAATGGTGGTCGAGAAGAACCTTTTGCTGGCGAAGATCGAAAACTGATCCCTTCTCCCCAGGTAGCAACGTATGATTTGCAGCCAGAAATGAACGCCTCTATGGTAACCGACCACCTGGTTGAAGTGATCGAGCGCCAGAGCTACGATGTGATTATCTGTAACTTTGCAAATCCTGATATGGTGGGACACACTGGTAATTTCGATGCTACCGTAAAAGCTATTGAAGCGCTGGATGTGTGCATTGCCCGCATCGTCCAGGCGTTAGAAAAAGTCGGTGGCGAAGCTTTAATTACTGCCGATCATGGTAATGCAGAAAAAATGGCGGATGCTTCAACCGGCCAAGCCCATACGGCACATACCAGTGAGCCGGTGCCTCTTCTCTATGTTGGACGAAAAGCAACAGTAAAAGTCAGTGATGGAGTTCTCTCTGATTTAGCGCCTACCATGTTAAGCTTAATGAGCTTGCCCATTCCAGATGAAATGACGGGGCGTCCTATTTTTGAAGTTAACTGATTTTCGCGTTCACTCCTACTTTAAGCCAGCATCCCAGCTTCTGCTGTTGGTGCTGGCTTTGGCATTCTCATCTTTTGGGCATACCGCTCAGAATCAACAACAAGCCGAACAAGAGTTGCAACAATTAAAGCAGGTCATTGGCCAGTTACAAAAACGCTTAGCTGAAAATCGCAGTCAACAAAGTGATACGGAAAAATCGATTCAGGCTATCGATATTAAACTCTCTAAAGTAAGCAAGAAACTCCACGACACCCAAAATAAAATCACACAAAATAAGAAACAACTGAGCAAACTGCAAAAGCAAAAAACTGAAAAGAACATCCTTAAAGAACAGCAGAGAAAGCAGCTGTCATCACAGCTTCGCAGCGCCTATATTGCCGGTCAGGAAGAATACGTTAAGCTTCTTTTAAACCAGGAAGACCCAGCTAAGATTTCGCGCATGCTGCAGTATTACCGTTACCTCAATGAAGCACGTATTCGTGACATTGAGGCTTTACAAAAAACCTTGCAAGAATTACAAGAGGTTGAACAACAGATCAATTTAAAAACTCTTGAGTTAAGCGAACTTGAGACACAACAAAAACAACAAGTCGAACAGCAGCTTTCTTTAAAATCACAACAAACCGATGCACTCAAAAAGCTCAAACAAGACTATCAAAATCAAAATACTCGCCTGGCACAGTTGCGAAAAGATGAACAGGAATTACAGGCAATTATTTCGTCATTGCAACAAACGCTTGAAGAGTTCGCCCCCAAACAATCTCTTAAAGGATTAGCTAAATACAAAAACAAACTGAGTTGGCCAGTGAAAGGATCCGTTGAGCACCGCTTTGGCAGTAATAAATTTGAAAATAAAGTAAAGTGGAATGGTATTGTCATTAATGCATCAAGTGGACAAAGTGTGCAGTCCATACATAATGGACAAGTCGTTTTTGCAGACTGGTTGCGCGGGTTTGGACTAATGGTTATTATCGACCATGGTCAAGGCTATTTATCTCTTTACGGACAAAATGAAAGCCTGCTTAAGTCCACCGGGGATTGGGTTGAAGCGGGTGAACCAATTGCTACCATTGGTCGTAGCGGAGGAAGTTCAGAGCCAGGCCTATACTTTGAAATTCGCTACCAGGGTAAACCACAAAATCCACTAAGCTGGATTAAATAATTCTATGAAGAGTGCTGAGGGAATATTATGAAGCGCATTGCATTTTGTTTCGCTCTATTGTTGGCGGGTTTACCTATTGTCGGCCAGGTAGAGCATCCTCAAGATGTTACTTCTGACGAAGAAGCCCCAACACAACCCTCAATTGAAACCCTTCCTCTAGACGAGCTGGCGGCGCTGGCAGATATCTACGCTGAAATCAAAAAATCTTATGTTCACGAGCTAACTGATAAAGAAATTCTTGATGGTGCCATTCGTGGCATGCTTCACAACCTCGATCCTTATTCAAGTTACCTCAATGCTGACGAATTTGCCCAACTTGAAGAAAGTGCCACCGGAGACTACGCTGGTATAGGGATCGAAGCAGTCCATCTTGAAGATGGGATCAAAGTCATAGCTGTTATTGCAGGCTCACCAGCAAAAGAAGCAGGGCTTGAAGTCAATGATTTGATTACCTCAATCGGTAATGTTTCTGCGAAGGGGCTTTCAGACGTGGAAGGTTCAGATTTAATGAGAGGGCCACCGGGCAGCAAAGTCACTTTGACCGTGCTCAAAGCAGGCAATAAGAAAACCCTGTCGATTACTATTACCCGTCAAATTATTCATACCACCAGTGTGCGATACCAGTTGCTTGAACAGGGTATTGGTTACGCACATATCAATGAATTTCAAATTCGCTCCGCCAACGACTTGAGCAAAGCCATAAGCAGTCTGGAAAAAGAAAACAAAGGGGCACTGGCCGGCTTTATTTTGGATTTGCGAAATAACCCTGGCGGATTGCTTGATGGCGCCATTGAAGTGAGCGACCTTTTTCTGGATGGTGGCGTCATAGTTTCTACCAAAGGACGCCTGCCAGAAGGTAATGAATCATATACAGCAACTTCCGGCGATATTTTACGTGGCAGACCTTTGGCTGTACTCATCAACGGTAGCTCAGCCTCTGCTTCTGAGATTGTAGCAGGCGCTTTGCAGGATCATCACAGAGCAACCATCGTCGGCACCGAGTCTTACGGTAAAGCCATGGTGCAAACCATTTTACCAATACACGGTGGTAATGCCGTTAAACTCACAACCTCGCTGTATTACACGCCAGATGGAAAATCTATTCAGGGCTCTGGGATTTCACCTGATATCTCGGTTGATTTTGAGCCTTTAGCATCTTCCCAAAACGATCCGAGCACCACGCGTGCTGGTGAAGTGCTAAATGATTATAAGCGTGATAATCAGGTGATGGCAGCCTTGAACCACCTGATTCAGCTCAAAAACCCTACATCCCTCTGAATCAGAGAAGCACCTTTAAACAATATATCCTATTGAATTAAAAGGTTTTTCTCTCTTGGAGCAATTCCTTCAGATTATCTTCACGATAACTCTGTCAAGCTTCTATGCAGACTCTGATATTTACAAAGATTCTGTACTTGTTCATATTCTATATAGGTGACATCGTTTATTCTTGTTTAATCGGACATTTGGAGAATATCAATGCAGCTCATTCGTGGCACTCTCATCATCGCTACTTTATTCCTTCTTGCTGCTTGTAGCGGCAGCGGAGGCTCTGACAACCAGACACCGACCAACCAGACGCCAACGGCTAATGCCGGTGCAGATATTACGGTTACTGAAGGTGAACTGGTTGAACTAACAGGTTCAGGCACTGACAGTGATGGAACTATAAGCAGTTATAGCTGGAGTCAGATTAGCGGAACCAGTGTCGCTCTCAGTTCGACCAATACTGCAACCACTAGTTTTACCGCGCCGGCCACAGCTTCAAGCCTACAGATTACTTTACGATTAACTGTCACCGATGACGACGGGGCCAGTGACAGTGATGATATAGTTATCACTGTAAACACCGCCAACGCTCCTGCAACAGTGACCGTTTCAGGTAAAATAACCTACGATAATGTTCCTCATAACACAACTACCAACGGACTTGACTATGCCAACACCACACAGGATCCGGTGCGGGGAGCTACCATTCAAGCACTTGAGGGAAGCTCGGTAATAGCCAATTCTAAAACTGACAGTAACGGAAACTACAGTTTCAATTTACCTTCTTTAACTGATGTAAGGATTCGTGTTCGCGCTGAATTAATCCAATCTGGCCCGCCAAGCTGGAATACCAGAATAGTGGACAATACTAATAGCAAAGCCCTGTACGTACTGGATTCTGCCATTTTTTCAACTGGCGTTGCCAATCAAACGTTAAACCTGAATGCAGCATCTGGCTGGGGTGGCGCTGGTTATACTTCGACTCGTGCAGCAGCCCCATTCCATATTCTGGATCGAGTTTACGATACCATTTCAAAACTCGAGGCTGTTGATAGCAACATCGTTCTACCCGCATTGAACATAAACTGGAGTGTTAACAATATTCCTCAGTCCGGTGATCGCACCCAGGGACAGATTACCACTTCATTTTATAGCAACGGCGAAATCTATTTGCTGGGTGCTGAAGATACCGATACCGACGAATATGATGGGCATGTGATTATTCACGAGTGGGGACATTATTTTGAAGATAAACTTGCTCGCTCAGACAGCATTGGTGGGTCTCATGCGGGTGGTCAGCGGCTTGATATGCGCGTCGCCTTTGGCGAAGGCTTTGGTAATGCATGGTCAGGCATGATCACTGATGATTCCTTCTATCGTGACTCTTATGGTTCAAATCAAGCTCAAGGCTTTTCCATAAATGTTGAAAACAATAATGTCTCGAACAAAGGCTGGTTTAGCGAAGGTTCAGTGCAAGCAATTCTGTACGATATTTATGACGGTTTGAACGATGATACCGTCACTCTTGGACTGGAACCAATTTACAACATACTGATTAACGAGCAAAAAAATAGCGAAGCCTTTACCAGTATCTTTAGCTTCATTACCTATCTCAGACAGAATAACCCCGGACAGGTAGCTCAAATTGACAATCTTGTGGGTGGACAGAACATTGTGACCAATATAGATATTTGGGGCAGCAACGAAACCAATAATGGTGGTAATACTGCCAACCTTCCGGTTTATGTAACCATTACGCCGAATAATTCCGCAGTTGAAGTCTGCACCAATACCACCAATGGCAGCGATAGAAATAAACTGGGCAACCACAGATTGTTGCGTCTGAACATATCAACAGCCGGCAGCTATACGCTTCGATTAACGCCAAGTGGCGCCAATGATGTTGATGCATATCTTTATTCTAGAGGTTCTCTGATCGCCTTTAATCAGGATGCAGGAACGGGCGTGGTCAACGTTACAACGAACCTTCAGTCTGGAATATACGTCGCTGATACACTCGCTTATGACTCGGGTGGTACAAACATTGCCGCTGCCTGTTATGACGTACAACTTATTAGCAACTAATACACGAATATATTTAAGGCATACATTATGAAAGCAATCACTACATTACTATCCATTACTGGATGTCTGCTTCTTGGCACCGCCTCGCTTGCTGCCTGCGCCAACCAAAGCGAAACAACTAACACCCATCACAACTATCAGAGCCCGGGTAAACCTGGTGCTAAAATCGCCATCAATTATCGAGTCAGCAAAGACCGTGTTGCGGTAGGTGAAGCTGTGCAAATCCATCTATCCACCAGCAACAACAAACAGGAAGTCATTGCGCGACTGCAAACCAGCGATAACTTATTGTTGTCGGATAACTCACAAATGACCTTTAAAGCCACCGTGCAAGGACAGCAATCAGAAGAACAGGTTATTACAGTGATTCCCCAGTCCGAAGGCATTCATCTGGTCACTATTTTTGCCAAAGAACTGTCGCTAGCTCATGAAAAACCTATCGCGATACAAATTGTTGCAGGCAGCAAGCCAGTCGGTGAATACCTCGAAATTAATGGCACACTGGAGCAACAGGAGGATGGAGAACAAGTTATTTCGATGCCAGCTGAGGAAAAGTAACTTTCGTTTTTAGCATGTCCGAACAATTTGCATAAACACAAAAAAGCGAGCTAATGCTCGCTTTTTTATTTATCTTTTATTGTTTAGATAAGTAGCTCTTCAATAAGTATAAAGCTGCAATACTACGTGCCTCACTAAACTCTTCAACCTCTAACAGTTTATCCATCTCACTAATTTTCCACTCAACGACTTCAATCGGTTCCGGTTCATCACCCTCCAGTTTGCTTGGGTATAAATCCTGCGCAACGACGATATCCATTTGATGACTTAAGTAACCCGGAGCTAAACTCACTTTACGTAAAACTTTAAGTTGCTTTGCTGCATAGCCCACTTCTTCCTGCAACTCGCGGTTCGCTGCTTGCTCACTGTCCTCACCGGCATCGATCAATCCTTTAGGAAAGGCCAGCTCGTAACGTTCCACACCAGCGGCATACTCTTTGATTAACAGCATGGTATCGTCATCGAGAAGCGGTAATATCATCACAGCTCCATGCTCTCCTGCTTTCAACCGTTCATAAATGCGATAAACGCCATTAGAAAACTCCAGCTCCATTTCTTCCACACCAAAGATACGTGTTTGTGCAATAAGCTTGGTCTGTTTAATTTTTGGCGGTTGTTGCATAATGATTTTATCCAATAATTTCATTTAGCTGGTTAATATGAGGAAATCTCAGGTCGTCTTTTATAGGTAGCGATGAATCGGGCTGGCATACTGAGAGCACCAGCTTAACACCGGATTGTTGCGCTACGGTTAAAATATCTTCTGAGTCATCAACGAATAAACACTTATCCAGCGGTATATTCATTTCCTGCTGCAATCGAACCCAGAAATCCGGTGACTCTTTTGGCCGGGAGAATTGATGCGATGAATAAATCTCATCAAAAAACTTAGCAATAAGAACGCGATCCATTTTAACGGCTAAGGTATCAGGATGCGCATTGGTGACCAAAACTAATCTTTTATTATGTGACTTAGCTTTATTCAAGAACTCAACAGTACCAGGCCTAATGGCAATATTATGAGCAAGCTCGTACTTGTGCTTAATAATATCAATCCCCAACCGCTCACTCCAGAAATCGGTGCAGTACCACTTAAGGGTTCCTTTATATTCGTGGTACAAATCGAACAGTTGCTTTTGAGCCGCTTCAAGCTCTATGCCCAATTTGCTAGCATAGAGTTTTGGTACTTGTCTTAACCAGAAATCATTGTCAAAAGCCAAATCGAGTAGCGTGCCATCCATATCCAGTAATATGGCATCCAGTTCATCCCACTGGCTTTGCGTTAAGGCAGGCGACCATTCCACTTGATAAATATCCTATTGTTTTCAACTCGACCCAGCTGAGTGAGCCACTGCTTGATATGAGAAGGAACATCTGTCTGCGTACTAACGTTAAGTTGATATTGTTTATCAAAACCAACTTCAAGAGTACCTTTTAAATCCAACATTCCGGGGTTTTCAGTAATCATCAGTAGAGCTCGACCATTATCTGTTCGCGCGACAGTGAAATGAATATCACCAAGTTCAAGGATCGAGTTAGGGTAGCCAATAATCGCATTTTGCCAATAGCCGTGAGCATCTAGTGCTATGAGCTTATTGGGATTAACTGTTATCGACTTCACTTCACCAATGAAGCGACCTGAAAGCTCAGAGATAGGCAACTTTACCCAGTCCAGAATACTGTTCGCCTCGAGTTGATAACGCATATCCTCGATAGCTATTTGTTGCTTGTTTAGTTTGATGGCACCATCAAGTAAAAGGTTTTGATCATCAATGCGAATATCCGAACTTAAATTACCAAGCAAAAGATGCCAGAAACTGATATCTACTGAAACCTTCTGAATCGAGCGTCCTTTATAAGACACTGAGTCCAGAGAGGAATTCCACACGCTCCCCGTCGGGTTATTAAGCGAAACTGTCGAAAAATTTGATGTAAACCACGGCAGCACCACGTTTGCGGGGGCCAATGAAATAACAAACGCCAATAATAAAATGAAACCTGATACTAAACCTAAAACCAATTTCTTCATGAAGCTTTAATCAACTTAATGGAAGCATCCACTTTACCGACGGCGTCCTTTCTTGAAACTCTTAATGTATCCACAACCAGTCCGCGGCGCTGCTCCAACTCTGAAATCCACCGTAAAAGTTGGTCAAACTCAACATTATCAAGTCGCAACTGAATCTCTTTATTTCTTTCGCGTTCTTCAATTCTTGAAAAACTCAAACCAAAGCTTTTAGCCGTTTGATTGACCAGCTGGTTGAGGGAAATATTGTCATTACTGGCGGTTGCCGGACCTGCGCTTTTGATAGCTGCGACCTGCTTTTGTACTGTTACAAGCTGACCTTCATAGTAACTCAAATCATCATTAAGACTGTTAAAGTAGCTCCTGAGTGGTAGCACAAGCAATAAAAAAATTAACAATACCGCCAAAGCAGCGGCCAGCGCTACCACCATATTTTGCTCGCGTTTCTGGAGTCCTGTATACCAGGTTTTTAATGCGCTCATTGCTCAACCCCCACTGAAATTCTAGCTGACCAGACACCACCACTTTCTGAGGCATTTCGCATTTCAACTTGCACTCCTGATGACTCCAGCTTATTTTGCGCTGCTGTTAAAGTCGCATACTCGGCTGCTTCAACATCGAAGCTCAACTGTGCCTGACTAGACAAGTATTCCAACTGAGAAACCTTAATGGTATTTGGATTGATAGCCGACAATGACTTGTCTAACAACAACATAAAACTATTTTCTGAAGCGGCGCTGCCTCCTAAAGTCGAAAAACGATTCGAAACTTGTAATACGCCAGTATTAACATCATTGATGTTGGGAAAGACTTCCTGAACACTTGTTAACAACTGTTGCTCAAGTTGTGAGCGCTGTTGGCCCAGCACGATCATTTGGCTAATCAAATAAACTAGTCCGACTGCAATCAATGCACTTGCTGCAATGGCGGGTAATTTCCATTGACCAAAACTAAACTGGTTTTTCTTTTGTGAAGAAAACTCCTGTTGCATTAGATTGATCGATGAATACTTAAACTGGCTACACAACCATTCAAAGCTATTATCAACAGGCATTTTCTGAATGGCTAAACCTGCAACGCCCGACAATAAATTTGTTTCTTCCACTGGGCTGTAGATACGTACTGCCTGTGAAACGGTTTGCTCATTCTCAAATTGGCTTTGCAAATTCCAGGTTATCAGATCGTTCAGCATGTCTGCTTCCGTCGACCAATATTCATTAGCAGACTGCCTGACTAAAACTGAGTCGTCATGCTCCAATAACGACCAGGCATCCTCAAACAAGGGTAAACAAGCCGCATCAGAAACTGCAAAGTCTGGCTCAATGGAGGCTTCTTTAAGTTTTTCGACCACATTGGATAAATAGGCTTTATCCACTACGTTAACTGCAAGCATGCCATCACTATTGACATGGCCTAACGCAAACATTTGCAGTTCAACATTATCCAATACCTGCTCCTCTAGAATATAAGGAACAGCTTTTTCAAGTTGTTTACGGTTACGCGTTGGCGCTTTGACATTAAAGCAACGTACTCGACTGGCGGGCAGCAATAAAATAACTTCTCGCTCACTTGCCTGCTCCGCAAGTGCGATCATGTCATCTAATAATAGTTCACCTTGCTCACGAAACCCTGGACCTGACTCTTCCTCGCTGAAAAGCCCCCACTCCAATGATTCTTCATCGCTTTTTAATCGAATAAATAATCGATCTTTCATTGCTAATCTCCAATATGGCGTGCAACCACCTCAAATTCACTGTCAGTTTTCATCAGTAATGACTGCACTTTGGCACTGCCTGATTGCACCATAGCGGTGGCAGTTAATTGCATGTATTGGCTGTCAAAAACTAACCTGCCACGCCCATCCTGAGACACTTTACCACTGCCTAACGTCTCAAAAAAGCTGGCTTCATCATAACCATCTTCCGGTAATTGTTCTAATGCCTGTCTCACTGTAGACAGATCCACGTCTTCCAATAAAATCCAGACTAACTCAGCATGCTCAGGCTTCACAGTGTTGACGTTGATCGTTCCCTGCTCGGTAGGCAACACACAGATATAATCTTTTATGCTGTCATAAACCTTGGCATCAAACCCTTTAACCACCACCAGCTCACTGGTATGTGCTAAAAAGGTATTTCCCGTTCTATAAGGTATCTGATACCCGGTATAGGTGTAGTCCTCAGCGCCATCAATTCCACTGGGTTCCATGTCATCGTCAATCCAGTCACGAGCGGCCGTTGCCAACGCAAGTGGAGCCACTTCATTGCCTTCAAGTAATGGCTCAATTAATTTAGCGAACAGCCTTTGCCCCGGCAAAACTTCATCCGCCCGACCATTACCGGACTCACCGACCACTTGTAAACCTCCGCCACCATCGCCTCGTCCAGACTCTTCTTCATTTGGAGCTCCGGCCTCAGCTACTGGCTCCATAATAATACTGTTAACATTAAAGCAACTGTGCATGTCTCTAATTGAGCCTTGCAGTTGTCCCATATTTTGCTCAATAGGAAACATCATGGCGCTTTGTGCCCATGGCTGATTACGGTGCACTCGCTCCTGTTTACTTTCTTCAAAATATTGCTGCAATAAACTTTTAGCAAACTCTTCAGCGCCGTACATATACTGATAAGCTTTCGAGCTGTTAATGATGTTAGCAGTTCGTCGGTTGTTCATATTCTGGTTAGACAGAATATGAATAGCCATAATACTCAGTACTGTAAATATGACGAGCACCGTAATCAAAGCAATACCTTGTTGCCGATTGGCTTTAAAGGCTCCGGTTGATAACGCTGTACAATATCGCCTGCTCAAACCTAACGCCTCTCTTCCGAACCACGGTCAGACTCTCTACCGCCATCTCTTCCGTTTTCATCCCTGGCGCCACCACGTTCACTGGCACTAAAGTCGGTCAATGGGAAAAGGCGCATAATTTCACCATAATCTTGCAATACAATGGATACCCTTAAAGCTTCAGGCATGGCTCCCTTTGTACCTCGGTCAATGATCCAGTCCTCTTTCCAGCTATCGCCCTCTAAGAACTCTACCTTAAATTCAGTGACCCCTTTCAACACAATGCGAGTCAGTTCTTGACCCTCCTGTGCGGGATCAATGTAAAGCCAATGGTGGCGTAGCAGCTCGTCATCAACAAACTCATATTTTAAATGTTGTAGCTCACTGCGTTGCAGCTTTGCCGGATTCCGCCAACCTGCGCGAGTAAACTCCAGGTAACTATTAACACTATTGCTTTCGCCAACAATCAGTGGTGAAACATCTCCATACTCGTCCCTACGAGTACGAGGAACCAGATAACGAACATCTTCTTCCAGCTGACGAATGGCCATTTGCACTTCTCGCAAACGTTGAATTTGTCTGTCGTTAGCATCCGAAGCTTTTTGTACAAACGCAAATACCTGTAGCGCTCCAGCTACCACAATACTAAACACAAAAAGCGCGACTAATATCTCGGTAAGGGTAAAAGCTGACTGCTTCAGATCTAATCTTTTCATCAGCCTTTCTCTTTTTTCCCGACGAAGCCTATCATCGCATAGCTACCCTGCTCACCCATTAAAATAGTGACAGTAACCCTACGCATATTTTCATCTGCAGTATTTTCGACTTGCTGCTCCCAGCGCCACTCCTGGCCTGCGAACTCAACTTCACCCTGCTTACGACCTGTCGCAGGCCACTCATCCTCAAGTTGCAATTCAGCCAGATGATTTTGTGCGATGTAGCTGGCCAAGGTTCTTTCTTTAGCGTTGCCAATTGCTGTAACACTAGCAGCATATAAACCGGTCAACATGGGCGTAATAAAAATAGCAAAAACCGCCAAAGCAATTAACAGCTCCAGCAGACTTAAACCTTTTTGTCGTTTGCCCATATTTAATTTCATAGGTATCTTTTATTATCCCCGTTACAAGGATTCGTCCAGTTCCAGATCCCAGTCATGTCGATAATGACCAGTCATCGCCGGAGTGAGGTTTATATCACCCAGATAATTACCAGTAATTCGATAAAACCTGGCATCATCTCGATCCAGGCCAATGGTCACTGTGAACTCATTCATCTCACCGCTGGACAGTATAAAGATTTGTGGCGGCTCAACCTTTTTCGTCTGGTCGTCTTCAGCCTGTTCGCTTTCTGTGTCACCCTTAACCGCTTCTTCATCTGCTGAACTGCCAAGCAAAGCTTCCTGTCCTTCCACATTGACATACATCTCAATCGGCTCATCCAGCTCGACTTTCTTCAACAGGGCATGATCCTGCAATGGGTTCCAACGATCACCGTCATACAATAAAAAGCTGTACCCATTCTGCTCTACTCGTATACCAATCTCCACACCACGAAGAATGGATTCCTCCTGCGCAATTTGCATTAAACCAAACAGTTGGTAGGCCTTATTCTTGAGTTTCGCAGCGTCATTATCGGAAAAAGCAATTACTGCAACAGAAAGCATAATGCCGGCAATTGCCAGCGCTATAAGAATTTCAAGCAGGGTGAACCCTGCTTGAATAGTTGATTTGCGAATAAACCGCTTACTGATTGTCGCGGCTGAAATTAACATCATGTACATTCCAAGGACTGATGTCCATATTCTCGCCTTCACCGCCAGGTCGTCTATCTTTTCCTAATGTGTACAAATCATAATCATGCTGTCGCCCTGGCTCCATGTATATATACTCTTGACCCCAGGGATCCGTTGGTATAGCACGACTACCTAGATAACCGTTGCGTGGATAGTTTTGTGGGATTGGGTTAGTGGTAGGTTTTTCGATTAATGCTCTCAAACCCTGCTCGGTGGTAGGATAAAAACCATTCTCAAGCTTGTAACTCTGTAAGGCCATCTCAATAGTACCCAAATCTGATTTAAGCTTTTGGATCATAGCTTTTTCGGTATTACCCAATAAGCTTAATGTCACTACAGTACCCATAATGGCAACGATTGCTAAGGCAATCAAAATCTCAGTCAAGGTAAAACCTTTCTGTTTACGTAATATACGTTTCATTTTAACTCCGAAAAAAATTGTTAACCTGTAATAGAATTTGTCAGTTCGAAAATTGGCAACATCATTGCCAGTACAATAAACATAACCATGCCACCCAGTGCCAAAATGATCAGTGGGCCCATAATGTTGAGCGCTACATCGACACTATTTTCAAATAAGCTTTCCTGATTATCTGAGACCTGTTGCAGCATCTGCTCCAACTCTCCGCTAGCCTCACCACTGCCAATCATGTGAATCATCATGGGTGGAAACAATCGCGACTGTTGTAGTGCCACTTTGAGGCTAGTACCTTCGCGAACTTTTACAGAAGCCTCCGCTACCGCCTGTCTCATCTTAAGATTAGACAATACTTTTCCGCCAATATTCATAGCTTCCAACAGTGGCACGCCACTGGAGTGTAAGATACTGAGAGTACTGGAAAACTGCGCTGTATTCAGATTGCTTGATAGGCGCCCAAAGACTGGCATTTTTAAAATTTTGGCGTGCCATCTTCGTTTATTGTCTTCATTCCGAAGCCAATAACGAGCACCGATAAACATTAATATCAGTAATATCAACGCATAAAGCCCGAAATTAATCACGAAGTCACTGATACCAATTAAAATTTTGGTTAAAACCGGCAGCTCCTGACTCATATGAGTAAATTGCTCAACCACTTTAGGTACCGCAAACACCATAAGACCGGAAACAACGCCGACTGCGACAATAATTAATACTACTGGGTAGACCATTGCCGCCGATACTTTAGTATTAATTTTCTGACGGCGCTCAGTATAATCAGCCAGGCGGTTCAGAACTTTGTCGAGATGGCCAGCTCGTTCACCGGCAGCCACCATGGAGCGATACAGTTCACTAAAAACATTAGGGAATTCGGCCATACCATCAGCCAAAGTGTGCCCCTCAAGAACTTTAGCTCTCACCCCTAAAATAATACTTTTGACTTTGCCTTTGTCGGTCTGATCGGCTACTGCTTTTAATGCTTCTTCAATCGGCAAGGCAGCTTTAACCAAGGTTGCCAATTGGCGAGTGATTAAGGCAAGATCGGCAACTTTAATCGATGGTTTAAAGAATCCGCCGGAGCTTTTTTCGCGAGCTTTTTGCGCATCACCGATATGCACCACTTCCAGTGGTGTCATATCCTTTTCTCTTAATTGCTGGCGAATTTGTCGAGGAGTATCTGCTTCGAGAACCCCTTTCTTTTGCTTACCACGAGCATCCAGAGCTACATATTCAAACGCGGCCATTAATCCTCCCGCGTAACGCGTAGCACTTCTTCGACTGAAGTCATCCCTTCAAGTACTCGTTTACGACCATCCGCACGGATGCTTGGCGTCAGCTTACGAGCATGCCGCTCCATTTCCTGCTCACTGTTGTTGTTGTGAACCATTGTGCGCATTTGCTCATCAATAATCACTAGCTCATAAATACCCTGACGACCACGGTAACCATGGTAGTTACACGCTTCACAACCATCAGGATGATAAATGGTCGGCGGTTCAGAGGCATCAAAGCCCATTAACTCACATTCTTTTTGATTTGCTGGTGCAGGCTTTTTACACTCTGGACATAATTTCCTGACCAGGCGCTGAGCTAGAACACCCAATAAACTGGTTGAAAGCAAGAAGGGTTCAACCCCCATATCCTGCATACGAGTGACAGCACCAACAGCAGTATTGGTGTGCAAAGTCGAGAGTACCAAGTGACCGGTCAAACTGGCCTGGACAGCAATTTGCGCTGTTTCCAGATCACGAATCTCACCAACCATGACCACATCCGGATCCTGCCGCAAGATAGCCCGCAAGCCGCGCGCAAAGGTCATATCTACTTTAGGGTTAACCTGAGTTTGACCAATACCATCAAGCAAGTATTCAATCGGATCTTCAACCGTTAAGATATTGCGACTGGCATTATTCAGAAGCGATAAACCAGCATACAAAGTGGTCGTTTTACCGGAGCCCGTTGGACCGGTCACTAGAATAATACCGTGCGGCTTATGCAAAAGATCGTCCATCAGTTGCATGGTTTTGGGTTCCATTCCCAAGTGCGAAAACTCTAGACGACCGGCCTCTTTATCAAGTAAACGTAGCACCACTCGTTCGCCAAAACTTGAAGGCATAGTCGACACACGAACATCGACTGCACGATTGGCAATTCTTAAGGCAATACGACCATCCTGCGGAATGCGCTTTTCAGCAATATCCAGCTTGCCCATTACCTTAATACGAGATACCAACAGTGGGGCAAGTTTGCGATTGGGTTGCAATACTTCGCGTAAAACGCCATCCACTCTGAAACGCACCGAAAGAGTCTTTTCAAAGGTTTCAATGTGGATATCAGAAGCGTTTTCTTTGATTGCTTCTGTTAGCAGGGCATTGATTAATTTAATGATTGGAGCGTCGTCTTCTGCTTCGAGAAGATCTTCGGTTTCAGGTAACTCTTCGGCTAACCTGAATAAGTCCATTTCATCGCCTAAGTCTTCCATGGTTTGGCGAGCATCTGCCGTTCCCGACTGATAAAAAGCACTTAAACGACTTTCAAATTCTGCTTCATCCAGCTTTTCGATTTTGAATCGATGAGGATAATGGCGACGGACTTCAAGTAAAGCTTGTGGCGCGGTACCTTCGCGCATGAAGCATTGCATACCGTCCTCGGTTCGTATCAAAAAGACACCGTGGCGACGAGCAAAACTAAAAGGCAATGGGCGAAAGCCAACCTCTTTAGCAGGCGTTTCCGTCGCTAAATCTTCGACACTCTGTTCATTTGCCATTTGCTCAGCCATTAGTTTTCTTCAGCCTCGCCTTCGTCTTCCTGTAGCTCACTGCCATCTTGCATGTATTGCTCATACGTTGGAGGTAGCACAAGAGCTTCATCATAGGTCGGAAGAACTTCAGACTCTTCTTCTGGCATTAAGCTGATACCACGATTTGCCTGTTCAATTTGCTGGGCACGAATATAGCTGTATTTAGCACTACTTAATTCACGTAACTCTGCATCGTCTTTTAACACAGTCGGGTGAATAAAGATCATCAGGTTACGCTTAATTTTCTGTGTACGCTGTGATTTAAAAGCGTGACCAAGCACGGGAATATCACCGAGAATAGGCACTTTCTGTGAGCTTTGTTGAATATCATCGTCAATCAGGCCACCAAGAACGACCATGCCACCATCAGGCACCAGAACAGAAGTCTTAACTTCGCGTTTATTGGTTACAACATCAACGTTGGTTGAGCCGGCAATTGATGAGACTTCTTGCTCAATATCCAAGCGAACATAGTTGCCTTCATTAATTTGTGGGGTTAGTTTTAACATCACACCCACATCTTTACGCTCAACATTCTGGAATGGGTTCGAGTTATTATCACCGAGCGTCGAGCCAGTAATAATTGGAATTTCCTGGCCAGACTTAAAAATGGCTTCTACATTATCCAGTGTGGTAACACTCGGACGCGATAAGGTATTAGAGTCAGTAACGCCTTCTAGCGCACGAATAAAAGCCCCCCAACTGAAACCATCGGGTCTAATTTTGGCAACACCCAAGCCAAGGCCTTGCATACCGCCTAATACTTCAGCAAGAGCTGCGCCATTATCACCACCGGTACGAATAGTTTCAGTCCCTGTAATCACGCCCGTATCAGGATCTCGCACAAAAACTTCTTCTTCTGTTCCGCGTGCAGCGATTGCGCCGGCAGCAACCTGCCCAATACCAGGGCCGGTGTTAGTAAAGTTCACTACACCACCCGGGGTCGTATTGCTACCCTCAGGAGAGAACAACCATTGAATACCAAGCTCTTTGGCTTTGTTGTCGGAGATTTCAACGATAATCGCTTCAACATGCACCTGCTTACGACGGATATCAAGCGCGCGGATCACAGAGTCAAACTCACGCATGATATCTGGCGGTGCGGTCAAGACTAACGCATTGGTTTCTTCGTGGGATTGGATACTATATAAGGAACGCTGTGCTGCTACGGCACCACCGCCGCCTGCTCCACTGCGGCCTGAAGCTGCAGCTTCTTCTTTCTGTTTGATTTCACCGATACCAGATAAAACTTCAGCTACCTGCTCGGATTTTGCATACTTCAAAAATACAGTTTTGGTATTACCCATAGAATTCAGAGGGCGATCCAAGCTGCCAATCAAGGCTCTTAGTCGAACACGTTGACGATCATTAGCGCTCAATAAAATACTATTGGTTCTTTCGTCAGCGACATAGCGAGGTTCTTGTACTTCGTTGCCTTGTGGCTGACGGCCACTACGATTTAAGCTTTCAAGAATTCGTACGATCTCGCTGGCTGATGCATGTTCTAGCGGAATCACCTCAATCTCTTCATCGTTGGCCTTATCAGTACGGTCAATGATTTCAGTGATACGGCGTACATTTGATGCTGAATCGTGAAGAATTAAAGTGTTAGTTCCCTGTACGGCAAATAAATGACCTGAAGTAGGCGATACTAGTGGGCGCAACACATTCATGATCTGCTGGGCATCAACATTCTGTACCGGAATAACTTGCGTAATATAACGATCACCATAATCATCCAAATTACCGACATTAACCGGCGAATATTCTGAACGAGCCTGTTGATCAGGAATAATTTTTACTACTCCATTAGCTTCAATTGCCTGGAACTTATGAACCTGTAATGCAGACACAAAAATGTTATAAATCTGATCTTTGCTGTAATCAACGTTGCCCGCAGTAATAATAGTCACTTTAAGACCTTTGACTCGCGGGTCAACAATCATTGTTTTGCCGGTTATCTTGGCAACTGTTTCAACCACTTCGCGAATATCTGCATCTCGGACATTGAGTCTTTCAGCATTTGCGCTCAAAGAAGTTAGCAACAAACCTGCCGCGCAAAGCGTCATGGTCAAATTGTTGCCAAGCTGTTTTATTCGGGATTTCTTGAGTGTCTGTATCATTGGATTCTTCTCTCATTTGGATCTGGCTTCTGCTGCGACTGCAGCTCAGACAAACCCAGCAATAATGTTACGGGCTGTCCATCTCTTTCAATGGTGACTTCCAGTGAGTCGGCGCTGCTCAACTCGGTAGCAATCCCCAACAATCCTTGCTCATTGAGTTGGGTGCCATTAACTGACTTTATAACGTCATTTCTGCGCAGGCCTAAGCGAGCAAACATTCTTGGATCCGAACCAGGGGCCACTTTAAATCCAGTGACCACTCCACTGGCATCAACCACGGGCTCAAACTTTGCCAAATCTGCCAATGACTGCGGATCAGTGAACAGCTTATCTTTCATATCCACAAGCTCACTGGTTAGTCGACTATCGCGGCGCTTATCAATCGTTCTTTCCTGCTCGCTTGATTCGACAGGAGTTATCGAACTCTTGGAGTTCGACAATGCATCCTGATTCAGTTGTTCCTCTAAAGTGAGGGTTTCCAACTTACCGTTATTTTTCAGAACAACTTTATGAGTTTCAACCTGCTGCAATACAACATTGCCGCTCACTTCCAATTTATCATTCATAAAATAGGCTTTTTCGTCACGACCGTTAGCCTGAATAATGGCACTGGATAGTTCAGCGTTGGTCGAAACATAGGTGCCAAGCAGCTTTAAGTTTAAGCGAGTTTCCTCTGCTTGAACTGTTTGTGCTGCTTCTTTACCGGCTTCACCAAAGACATGCAAAGACACCAGCTTGTTGACATCAACAGCCGGACGCTTAGTCTGTTGGGGTTGGTTCATAGTGACAGGTGCTATTTGTTGTGCTGGTTGAAAAAAACCAATCCACAACCATATCAGCTTTGCTACTATATATAAGGTCAGCACAGTCAATAAGACGGCTAGTACCTGCGCAATCAACCTACCCCGTTGTTGCACAAACTGGTTTATTTTATGAGTTATAGGATTCATGAGTTACAGTTGTCACGAAAAGTCGCATTGTTCCCTCGTAATTGTTCGGCATCCTTCCTGAAGATCGCCTATAATCGAGATATTCCCACGCAGGGACTGAGAAAGCAAGCAAGATACTGTAAAGAACAGTAAGGTTCAAGATGGCAGTTGACATTTATATCAGATTAGACAAATGGCTCTGGGCTGCTCGATTTTTCAAGACTCGAGCACTCGCCAAAAAAGCCATAGAAGGCGGGAAAGTGCACTGTGACGGGGTTCGCGGAAAACCCAGCCGCCAAGTTCAACTGGGGATGTCCATTAAAATTCGACAGGGTTTTGCCGAAAAAACCGTTATTGTAGAAGGGTTATCAGAACAGCGAGGTCCCGCCAAAGAAGCGCAAGCTCTTTACAGCGAAACCGAACAAAGCATTCAAAAGCGCGAGGAGCTGGTGGTACAACGTAAATCGATGCCGCACTCTGAGCATAAACCCGATAAAAAACAACGTCGTCAGATCCACCGCTTCTTGCGACAACAGGATCAAGACTAAAAAAACAGTCCTCAAAGCCCAACCATTGATTCGAACAGAAATTAGAGAGAACCGATGTCAGACCATATTCAACGATTCACCTTCGCCAACTTACCTATTCGCGGTGAGATTATTACTTTAGAAACCAGTTTTCAGACCATCTGTAACCAGCACCAGTACTCAGAAACTCTGCGTCATCTACTTGGTGAGGCTTTGGCTGCTACGGCTTTAATGGCTGAAATTATTAAGATTGACGGCAAAGTTGCGCTACAACTACAAAGCCCCTCTCAGGTAAAACTCCTGGTAAGCGAATGCAACAACCTGGGGCATCTGCGTGGGGTTATGCATCCCCTTGATCCTGATGTCACCCATTATAACTTTAAAGAATGGACACAAGGTGGGACTCTGGCCATTACGATTGAACCCGAGCAGGGTCATCGTTACCAGGGGATTGTTTCCCTGGAAAAAGACAGCCTGTCGGAGTGCCTGGAAGATTACTTTTCAAGTTCTGAGCAATTACCCACCTATTTAAAGCTATTCGTCAGTAAAGAGCGTGTCACAGGTATTTTCTTACAGACCATGCCGGATGGAGAAAATCAGGATAAAGACAATAAAGCAGCTTTTGAACATGTCACGACTTTGGCCGAGACCATCACTGATGAAGAAGCCTTGACCCTGTCTCATCATGACCTGCTGTATCGCTTGTACCATCAGGATAAAGTCACTCTTTACGACGAAAAAAGCATCAAATTTCAATGCAACTGCTCACGTGAGCGAAATGAACGCGCACTTTTGACCATCGAGCCGCAGGAATTGATGCAATTAGCAGAAGAACATCAAGGTAAAATCGAACTAGTGTGTGATTTTTGCAGCAGAAAAGAAGTATTCACTGAACAGGAGCTTGTGCAATTAATCACTACTAATAAAGGCTCAAAAGCCGTTAACTAGCAAATAATTACGGGTTAGTGAACAGGGATTTGTAAGCGCGCTTCTAACCCTTTCTCAGCACGGTTATGTAAAGTGACCGTGCCACCATGCATTTCAGCAATCCGGCGAACAATGGCCAAACCAAGACCTGAGCCACCACCACTACGCGCTGAGTCGCCGCGCGAAAATGGCTGAAACAAATGTTCCATGTCAGCGTCTTTAATGCCCGGACCTTCATCCAACACAGATAGCTGAATCATGTTGCTTTCTATCTTGGTCGTCACTTTTAACGGTGGCCCTGCATATTTCAGGCCATTCATGATCAGGTTAGTGATTAATCGCTTCATTGCCAGTGGCTTGAAATAAATCTTAGGCAATTTCCCCAATTCAAAGCTGATATCCTGAGTCTGCAAGCGAACTGACTTAATACACTCTTCGACCAGGGCATTTAAATCACCCAGCTGTTCGCGCTCATCACGACCATCGCGTACGAAAGAAATGAACTGGTCGATAATCTGATCCATATCCTCGGTATCGCGCACAATACCTTCACGTAGCTCATCGTCTGCTTCGCCCATAAATTCAGTAGCTAAGCGGATACGGGTTAATGGTGTGCGTAAATCATGAGAAACACCGGCCAGCAACAAATTACGATCCTGTTCCAGCTGTTGCACATTGCGCGCCATCTGGTTGAAGGCTCGGGTCACGGTGACCATCTCTTCAAGACCTTCTTCTTTAAGCTGGCCCGGATTATCACCGCGTCCAATCTCACGCGCGGCAAACTCCAATCGGCGCAAGGGACGACTGATCTGCTTGGTGAAAATCCAGCCACCCAATAGACTCAACAATAAAATCACTGAGATATAGACCACAGGCGGGTGGATGTAAAAGCCTTCGAAAGGATCCATCGCGATTCTTAGCCAGACATTGGTATGTTGCGGTGACTTGATCCAGTAATAAATGTTGTCTGATTCTTCGACCCGCATTTCGGTTTGCGATTCGCTGACGCCAAGACTCTCGGCCAGCTGCTCGGTCAATATGCTATAAGGACGCGCTTCTCTAAGCTGTTTTGGCTCACCCATTCGCGTGGAAATAAACTGAATACGCTGGTTATCCATAATCTGCTGGCGAACCGAGCTATCAATTTTTCCTTCGAATTCAAGCGCCTGTAGCTCGAGTGAGGTTTTGACATCCGCTGAAAGCAACTGCACCAGTTGTTTCATGGATGGCTGCGCTACATACCAGGATATGGACAGATAGGACACCCACTGATTAATCAGCAACAGGCAACCGACCAATACGGCAATACGACCAAAAGCTGATTTAGGCAGAATACGCATAAAAGCTATTTGATAAGACTTTTAAGGAAAACAGAGTAAGACCTGATGATCAGGCCTCACCACCATCGGGAACAAACACATAACCCACGCCCCAGACTGTCTGGATATAACGCGGGTGAGCGGGATCGGCTTCAATCAAACGACGCAAACGAGATACCTGCACATCGATACTACGCTCCAACGCTGAGTAATCACGACCGCGAGCCAGGTTCATCAGTTTATCGCGCGACAAGGGCTGGCGAGCATGTTCAACCAGAGATTTGAGTACCGCAAATTCGCCACTGGTTAATGAAATAGGATTACCGTCATCAGTCATTTCGCGGGTTGCCAGATTCAAAGTAAAGCGACCAAAGCTGACCACTGTTTCCGAATTACTTGGAGCCCCTGGAATATGTTTGGCCTGACGACGAAGCACTGCACGAATACGAGCCAGCAGTTCACGCGGGTTGAAAGGTTTCGCCAGATAATCATCAGCACCCACTTCCAAACCGACAATACGATCCACTTCATCGCCTTTAGCGGTCAGCATGATAATCGGGATTGGATTGTTCTGCGAGCGCAAACGGCGACAAATTGAGAGGCCATCTTCACCAGGAAGCATCAAATCTAACACCATTAAATGATAGTTCTCACGCTCCAGAAAGCGATCCATCTGTTCAGCATTTTCTACGGTACGAACCATAAAGTCCTGCTCTTTGAGATAACGCTCTAACAGACTTCGTAAACGAACATCATCATCAACAACTAATATCTTCGGAGTTTCTTCAGTCATAACCCAACATTCCTTCTACTTTTTTTGCGCTTTCTATTAGTTTCACCAATAACTTTTATCAGAAAGGCCATTCATTGTCTTGTCTTTCTATCGTTTTTTCAGAATCAATAATTGGCCATTAAAACAAACAATTAGCTATGCTCCTCAGTGCTTTATCCCTTATTTACTCAAAGTTGAGTGCTGGGTCAAAACCGACTTGGGCATTTTGTTCTTTTTTCATAGGTGCTGAAGCACTATACTATGCCGCCATATTTTCCCCAATAAGCACTTAACAAGATGTTACAAATAAACCAACAGATAGCTCAAGAGTTAAATGTTCGCCCGCAACAGGTTGAAGCAGCGGTTCGCTTACTTGATGAAGGCTCTACAGTGCCTTTCATCTCACGCTACCGTAAAGAAGTCACCGGTGCGCTGGATGACACACAGCTTCGTGATCTTGAGCAAAGGTTAGGTTATTTGCGCGAGCTTGAAGATCGCCGAGCTGCCATTCTTAAGAGTATTGATGAACAGGAAAAACTCACCCCTGAATTAAAGTCATCGATTAATGCGGCCACCACCAAAAGTGAATTGGAAGATTTATACCTGCCGTATAAACCTAAGCGTCGCACCAAAGCCCAAATCGCGCGCGAAGCAGGCCTGGAACCACTGGCCATGGATTTGTGGCAGAACCCAACACTTGATCCAGAAGCCGAAGCAGAAAAGTACCTCAATCAGGAACACAAGATCGAAACCACTAAAGATGCACTGGATGGTGCTCGTCAGATCTTGATGGAGTTGTTCGCCGAGAATGCCGATCTACTGAAAACCCTGCGTGACTATTTGTGGAACCATGCCTTTATTCACTCGACCGTAATCGAAGGCAAGGAAAAAGAAGGCATCAAGTTCTCTGATTACTTCGATCATAACGAAGCCTTTAAAACCATTCCGTCTCATCGAATTCTGGCTTTATTGCGTGGCCGTAATGAAGGCATTCTCAACCTGCAAATGATGTCTAATCAGGACCTTATCAAGGATCCTGAAACCAGTGACCCTTGCCTATCAATGGTCGCCGAGCATTTCAATATCAAAGATCAGAAGCGAGCTGCAGATCACTGGCTACAGCAAGTAGTACTGTGGACCTGGAAAATCAAATTGCATCTTTATCTTGAGACTGAATTATTAGCGAAAGTACGCGAGCTTGGCGAAACCGAAGCAATTCGTATTTTTGCCCGCAATTTGCATGATTTATTAATGGCCGCTCCCGCTGGCGCGAAGACCACTATGGGGCTTGATCCAGGTTTGCGCACCGGTACTAAGGTAGTGATTGTGGATGAAACCGGCAAACTGCTAACCCAAACCACTATCTTCCCACATGCACCACAAAACCAGTGGGAGCAATCGCTACGCAAACTGCAAACTCTGTGCGAAATGCATAAAGTTCAACTGGTTAGCATTGGCAACGGCACCGCATCGCGTGAAACTGACAAGCTGGTTGCAGAGCTGATCAAAATGACACCACAGCTTAAGTTGCAAAAAGTCATGGTCAGTGAAGCAGGCGCATCAGTCTATTCAGCATCCGCACTGGCCGCGCAAGAATTTCCTGATCTCGATGTGACCTATCGTGGCGCAGTCTCAATCGCCCGTCGCTTACAAGATCCTCTAGCGGAATTAGTTAAAATCGAACCTAAGTCGATTGGCGTTGGTCAGTATCAGCATGATGTCAGCCAAAGCCAGCTGGCCAAAAGCCTCGACGGTGTGGTGGAAGATTGTGTAAACGCCGTGGGGGTCGATTTGAATATGGCTTCCATGCCCTTGTTAACCCGCGTGTCCGGTTTAAGCAAAACCATTGCCCAGAATATCGTTAACTGGCGTGATAGCAATGGCCGCTTTAATAACCGTAAGCAGTTATTAGAAGTTGAGCGCATGGGCCCAAAAACCTATGAGCAGGCCGCCGGTTTCTTACGTATCCGTGATGGTGATAACGCTCTGGATAGCTCCTCGGTTCACCCCGAAGCCTATCCGGTGGTTGAAAAAATGATGCAGGCACTCGACATGCAGGATGCTCATCAACTTATGGGTAACTCAGATAAGCTGCGTCAAATCAAAGCTCAAGACTTCACGGATGACACCTTTGGTTTGCATACCGTCAATGACATCTTGAAAGAACTGGATAAACCCGGCCGCGATCCTCGACCTGAATTCAAGATGGTTCAGTTCAAGGAAGGTGTTGATACTCTGAACGACCTGAAAATTGGTATGGAACTCGAAGGCGTCGTCACTAATGTAACCGCATTTGGTGCCTTTATTGACGTTGGCGTGCATCAGGATGGCCTGGTTCACTTATCGATGATGGCCAACGAGTTCATCAAAGACCCTGCCGAAGTGGTTAAAGCGGGTGATATCGTCAAGGTTTGGGTGATGGACGTTGATATGCAGCGTAAACGTATTAGCCTTTCAATGATTGGCCCAGATGCTCAGGCTGCGTCTAAACCAGCGCAAAAGCGTGACGCTAAAACTCATAAAAAAGGCCCTATGAAAGGAAACCATTCCAATAAGCGTGGTCAAAATAAGCCACAGGGTGCTTTTGCTGATGCCCTGGCAGCTGCTTTGAAAAAATAGCAGGCTCAACTGAGCGCGCGAGCGAATGGTTACAAATTGACACTTTTAATCGTGCATTGCCCTAAGTACTATTGCAATGCACATCTGCTTGCACTTTGACTGAAGTGCAGGTAGTGTGCGCTATTCGCGTGCTGTGAACTAACAACACATAGAGCATAAAACATGAATTTAAATAACCGTGGCTGGAACTTTTTAGGTGCTTTCATCTGTTATCAGTTATTGGTAACGGCCCTTTATTTTCAGTACGTTGATGGCCTAGAGCCCTGTCCATTGTGCATGTTCCAACGTGTCGCTGTGGCAGCAATGGGTATTGTATTATTGCTTAACGCCATTCATAACCCTGCGATCCACTCCATCAGTAATCGTATCTACCAGATTTTAGGTCTGCTAACCGCTCTAGTTGGCATTGGCATTTCTGGACGTCACGTCTACCTGCAAAACCTGCCAGAAGGCGAAGCGCCTGCTTGCGGTGCTCCGCTTGATTACATGATGGATATATTGCCTTTCATGGAAGTCATTCAAACCGTTTTAACTGGTGCAGGTGAATGCGCCAAAATCAGCTGGCGTTTCTGGGGAATTTCCATGCCCGGCTGGATGCTTATCATTTTCATCATAGCGGCGCTGGTATTTGGCTTTAGACTGTTTAAAGCATTCCAGCAACCAAAACCACTTTAATCTAAAGCACAATTGAGGCTCTTATGATCCGAGTTATTATCGAGCGAGTGATTCAAGAAGGTAAACTTGACGATTATCATGCACTGATCCGCCAAGCGAAAAATAAAGCCAGTAACTCCGCAGGCTTCTTAACCGGCGAGATTTTCCACGTTAAAGACAACCCCAATCACGTCATCGTTATGTCATGCTGGGACTCATTTGAGACCTGGGAAGTGTGGGCTGAATCAGAACATCGACTTGATTTGCTTGATGCCATAAGGCCATTACTTGAGTCAGATGAAAAAGTTACTGTATTAGAAAGCAGTCATCTTAAAAGCTAGATGCTTACCTACCGAATTTAATCAAACTTTCCCCAAGACAATGGATAGCACCAATTTCCCCCTTATATTGAGCTAAGGCACGTACAAAATATAGCAATCAAAATCGTGGATGATTTTGATAAGAATTTTCAGCACATGGATGTGATGTAAATTCTGGTGCGTTAAGTATTTTGGGAGTGGCGCAGGAAGTCACGCGTAGCGTGGCCTCAATATCGGGGTGGTCTTCTTTTATGAAGTACATCCTGTACTTCACCCTTCGGGCTAGCTTCGCTATTCAAAATCGTTCCTGACGATTTTGTGGTTACTTAGAGCAAGACAAATTTGTCTGGAACAAATTTGAACAGCGGAGTGAAACGACGCTGGCTTAAGCAGAATACAGGGATGTATTCTGTAAAAGTAACTCGCTGAGTGGCGAAAGGACAGGTGCAGGAATGATTATAAAAAGATATAGATTTACCAGAGGCATTTCCTACGGTCACCCTCCTTCGCGGGCGACCACAGGAAGTGCCCGTGGTGAATGACATAACTGCTTGAAGGTACAAATAAAATCCTAGACTAACATCGCATCAAGACTGAACAATCAGTCTAAAAATACTTCGGCCACTCTTTTTTTAACTGCCCCGTCATAGCCATAAATAACATCTTATAATCTGCCATTAATGACCATAAAGGATAAGTGAAGGTGGCTGGTCGATTCTTCTCAATCACGAAATGGCCAATCCAGGCTGGCCCATAACCAACGACTAATACTAGTGGTAGCCACACCCATTGCTGGGTTGCAATCAAAAAGATCAGTAACAGCAATGAAGCTGTAGTGCCAACATAATGAAACAGGCGGTTACTCGGCAAGCGATGCTCACCGAGATAAAAAGGCCAAAACTCTTTAAAGCTTTTGATACTTTTGTCCGCCATAGTTGTTCTTACATCTAATTACTGGTCATCGCCAGTTGCTTCTTTAACTTCCTCTTCAACTTCTTCGGCAACTTCTTCAACAGTTTCCTCAGTCGCTTCAGCAGCCTGTTCCAACTCTTGAGCAGCTTCTTCTACTTGCTCTTCAAGCTGTTCATCAATGGCTGGCTCTTCTGCAGGCTGAACTGGCTCAGTTGGGTTGATTTCAAGTAGTTCAACTTCGAAAACAAGCGTTGAATTGCCAGGAATAGCGCCACGGTCCATTTCGCCATAAGCTAAATCAGGCTTGATCACAAACTCGTATTTATCGCCAACATTCATCAACTGAACGCCTTCAGTCCAGCCTGGAATCACACCACGCAATGGAAAGTCGATGGGCTGTTTACGCTCATAAGAACTATCGAACTCTTTACCGTCAATAAAGGTACCACGGTAATGAACTCTGACAGTGTCTTCTGCAGCGGGGCTGTCTTCGCTGCCACTGGCTTCAACAACACGATACATCAAGCCAGATTCAGTAGTTTTAACGCCTTCTTTCTGTGCATATTCTTCGCGGAAAGCATCGCCAGCAGCCAGGTTTGCCTCTGCTTCTTGCTGAGCTTCGGCTTCTAGCTTGGCTTGATGCTCTTCCATTTTCTTGTTTAAGTCACTTTGAAAAGCATCCATTTGCTCAGCAACTTCTTCATCCGTTAACTGAGCATTACCGGCAAAGCCATCCTTAATACCTTCAGCAACAATCTGAGGATCAATCTCGACTCCGTATTCTTTAAGCGACTCAAAATTCTGACCCATTTGAGTCGAGAAATTTACGCCAATCGCATAAGCGGTTTTATCGTATTCACCTTTGAATTCTGCAACTTTCTGTGTTTCTTCAGTTTGTTCAGACTGTGTTTCATTGGATTGCTCACAACCTATTAATACAGCGCTTAGCGCTAGTGCTAATGTCGTTTTCTTCATCGTTAGTTTTCTCACTTCAATTTCCCCAAATAGTGGTTGAAAAACAGGCATTGTGCAGGAGTTGCCTACAAAATGCGAGGTCTAAACTTGTAACTTTTGAACTATGCCACCTAGTTCAGAAGCTTCCTGTAAAGCTTCATCCGCTTCAATTCTTGACTGAGCCTGAGTTTGAATATAGAGCCGTAGGTTACTCATTGGTTCAATTGAATGAGGTACGATCGGCCAGAACGGCAATAGGCTCTTAATGGCTTGTTGTTGAACCAGTTTTTCACCTTTCAGCTCAACAGCCAACAGTTTTTTATATTCGTCCTTCTGTCCCAGATGTTTTGCCTGTCGACGTCTGTTACGAAGATCTGAAACAGCTTGGGTCGCTTGCCGGCCATCACGTATCACTTTCTTCCAGATAACCATATCCATTGCAATACCCTGCTTTTCAGCCCATAAGGCCAATAGCACATAGTTTACATTCAGTTGATAGCTATCTTGTAATTTAAGCAGCAAGGGCTTGGCCTGCGTTACCTCATAAAACAGGCACGACCAATCCCAGAAGTTATCCTGGTGATGTTGTAATAGCTGTTCCTTGACCATCAACTTACCCCATTCGTTGATACAGGTACTTAAACTTAATTCTTGTTCTCGACCTTGCTGACTAAGACAGCCCAGAAAAAGACCAGCCAGCTTATTATGAGAAGGCTTCCGCCGAGAGGGATTACTTTACGGATCAGGTCATTGCCCGTCAATGCGTAAAAATACAAGCCTCCGCTGAAGCCTACGATACCGGCAAACATTAACCAGCCAGCTAACTCTCCTTTACCATCTGCTATAAAGCCCGAGACGAAACCGACCGCCAACAGGCCTAATGCATGGTAAATCTGATATTGGACACCCAGTTCGAACAACCTTTGCATATCGCTGTTCAGGCTTAGTGCGTGCGAGCCGACTGCTCCTAACGCTACCCCAAGCGCCATAAACATGGTGCCATGTAAGATAAAATGCTTTTTCATCTATTATTAGAGAAGTTTAAAAGGGCCTTAGTATTACATGAGAAAAGCGGTTTACAAAATCTGCGGTTTTATAATGGGTCGCTTTACGGGTAAAATGATGGAAATTTTCTAATGATTTGAATCTCTTGGCTAAAAAACCCAGCAAAGTATCGTCTTTCTTCATTGGCCTGGCCTTTGGCTTACTGAAACTGTTCGCAAAGCTCCCCTATCCGTTTGTTATTGCTTGCGGTCGTCAGCTAGGTCGTCTGCTATATCGAGTTAAGAGCCGTCGCATCATTGTTGAAGCCAATCTCCGCTACTGCTTTTCCAATGTAAGCTACTCTGAACGCCAGAAGCTGTGTAAACAGCATTTTTTGGCACTTGGAGAGGGCTTTGCTGAATTAGCGCTGGCTTGGTATAAACCTTTTAGCAAGCTGGAAAAATACCATGAGATTCGTGGCCTTGAACATTATGAAAAGGCGCAGGCGACTGGCCGCGGTATTTTCTTTCTAGGCTATCACAACACCAGTCTGGAACTGTCGGGCGCCATTATGTCCCGCTACCTTGAGTTTGCCGCGTTTTATCGTCCAAATAAAAATCCAGCACTCGATCATCATATTCAAAAAGGGCGCAATAATCGTACCCAAACCATGGGCCGCAATGATATTCGCTCAATTGGTAAATGGTTAAAGTCTGGTAAGAATCTGTGGTTTATGCCGGATCAGGATATGGGTCGTAAAGCCACTGTGTTCGCTCCCTTTTTTGGCAATCCTATGGCAACACTTAACTCGCCAATGCGCATCACCAAGCTAGGCAATGCCATTGTACTGCCAGTCAGTTACCACAAAGATTCCAACGGTAAAATGATTGTTGAAGTATTACCGGAAATTGAATTTACCGGAAAGGATGATATCGATTGCACTATGACCAACAAAATTCTTGAGGCCTGCATCATGCAAGCCCCTGAGCAATATTATTGGGTTCACCGCCGTTTTAAAACCTTGCCGGAAGGTCAGCGCACTATCTACAAGCAAAAGCCACCAAAACTAAACACTATTAGTGCAGAGCAACACGATGGCGGCATAAGTGCCGGTAAAGTATTAACCCGACAAGATGGCTTGCCAAAGCTGGTACGCACCTTTGATGGGCAGTTGCTTAATATCTTCCCGCGTCGCACCAGTCTGGCGATTGATATCACTCGCCAAGAACTTAAGCGCATGCTGGATAAATGTTCGCTGTTTACCTTCCGCGGCTTTTATACCATCACTCCGCAGGAATTTACGTTATGTGAGGAGCGCAATGCCTATATGTTGCGCTATCTGGAAGTACCCGGTGTTAGCCTGAGCCATATCCCTGCTGATCGTCATGAACCAACCGCTATTCTGCTCGGAAGCTGGCTTAGACATCTACATAGTGAAGGGGTTTATTTAAGTGACATTCGTCAGGCCAATATTCAGATTTTACCCAACGGGGCTTTTATTCTATTAAATCCAACCAACTGCGAATTTTTTGACCGTGAACTTAAGGAATCTTTGCGTGAAAAAGATCGTCAAAAGATGATAGAAGCGATTGCGTTATTAAAAGACAGTCAGCGTTGCCGTGAGTTATTTATTGAGCAGTATCAGATGAATCCGTAAGCGACTCATCTCTTAAAAATACTGCTCACTTTATCCATCACATCATCAACACTGATCAGCTCCATTGCCTGGCGGTTATGCACTCGCGTCCGCCATGAAACTTGATTCAGCTCTTTACCTAGAAACTGTTTTACTGCCTGTTCAAACTTATCGATAGTATAACTCTGATTCAGGTAGGGGCCGGAGAGCTTGCTGGGCGCTACTGCATACAAACCTATAACTGGCGTGCCTACTGCATTGGCGATATGAGCCGGACCAGTGTCTGGTGCAATACAGGCTTTTGTTTTCTGCAAAATAGCAGCCAGCTGCTGTAAATTGGTTTTTCCCACACAGTTAATGACACCGACTTGTTCTTCAATCTGCTTCGCCAGAACCTTATCCAAATCATCTGGCCCACCGGTTAACACTATCGGTAAATCGTATTCCTGCTTAATCTGCTGAATCAGCTGAACATAATTATTGACCGACCAGCAGCGCTCTAATTTGCTTGCCGCGGGATTAATGACAACAAATTGTTCGGGCAACTTAAGCTCAAGAGTAGACTGCTGACTTTCATCTGACAGTTGAATGAGCCAATCGTCTGTAGTCACTTCAAGCCTAGAGTTAGTTAACTGTTCAGCAAAACGCCTAAAACTATCGTGCAGATGCTCATCCGCAAAGGCTATTCTTTCGTTAGTAAATAACCACTGCCAATCACGTGCGCGAACTTTATCAAAACCAATTTTGCGGGTACTTTTAATTAGCGGATAGATTAAATTTGCACGTGCGCTTGCCTGCATTGCCAAAACGGCATCAAACTTTATGGGTGATAATTGTTTTTTTAGCGCTCTATAGTCTGAAATGCTTTTGGGCTTATCAATGGCAATAAAATGCAACCGAGGATGAGTGGAGTGTTTTAATAATGAATAAGCTGCCTTACCTATAATCCAATGCAGCTCCAGTTCAGGCTCTTGTCTTAATAAAGCGCGCACCACCGGCAACACCAGTGTGCAATCACCAATTGCCGATAACCTGACTAGCGCAACCTGCATTTTAAGTCCTTAAGGTCTTTACATTATTCTTTATTCGTACTCTCTATTCGACAGTGGCTCTTTATCCAGTGTGATGTAAGCGCCTGCTCGAATACCCATTTTTAAGAATAACACCGAACTGAGTGCTCGCAGTAGCATAAAGGCATAAAAAGCCCACCACAAGCCGTGGTTGCCAAAACTTTTGGTCAGGAAATACAAAGGCACAAAGCCAACTAAAACGGCAATCAGCATAGAGTTACGCATAGCGCTGATTTGCGAGGCACCAATAAAAACACCATCCAACCAGAAGCTCCAGACTGATACCAGAGCCATAAAAATAATATACAGATGATAAGGCTCAGAGGCCTCTATCACACTATCAATGGTGGTGATCAAACCAATGAATTCCTCAATGAACAGCCAGAAGACAAGTGCAAAAATCACACTGACCAGTAATGACCATAACCCGCCAACATTAATGCTGGAGCGAAAGTCCCGCCAATTATTGCGGCCAATCGCCTTACCCACTAGAGCCTCAACAGCATTAGCAAAACCATCCAGGCCATTAGCAATTAACAACAGGAAATTCAGCAGTATGGCATTGATTGCCATCACTTCATCGCCGAGCTCAGCACCACGGGCATGAATGGTAAAAAAGACCAACTCCAACGCCAGGGTACGAATCAATAAATCGCCATTTAAACTCAATAACCTTTTCAGCTTGTGCCATGCCAGCTTAAATTTCTCAGCAATGGGATACTGAGCTAACAGACGCACCACATGATATGCACCAAACGCAAAACCGACCGCTTCGGCAATCACGCTGGCCAATGCAACACCCTCAACTGTCATACCCAGGCCCAATACAAAATACAGATCCAGAATCACATTAAGCAGGTTAATAATCAGCAGCATCCAGAACGGAATACGCGCCGTCTGCATACCCAGAAACCAGCCAATCATCACCGCATTGAGCAAACTAAACGGCAGCCCCCAGATCCGAGTATTCCAATACGCCAGAACACTCGACTCAACCTCTGGAGAACCCTCAATCCACCATAAAATCAGCTCAATCAACCAAGGATTTAACAGTAGCGTCAGCAATGCCACCGACAGCCCCAACAAAGAAGACAAAAACAACCACTGCCGAATCGCCACATGATCTTCTGCACCATAAGCCTGCGCCACCAGCCCCGTCGTAATCATCCGCAGAAAACCCATGGTCCAGACAATAAACGTAAACAACGCCGCACCCAGCCCCACCGCCGCCAGATAAAACGGCTCAGGCAAATGCCCCATCACCGCCGAATCCACCAGCCCCACCAAAGGCACCGTCATATTCGACAGCAACATCGGCAACGCAATACGCCAAATCGCCGAATGCTGATCACGACGGGTTAGGTCTTGTTTTAGGGTTTTATAGGTCCAGAGTTTCATGTTGTGTTTGATGATTAGTATTGGACTGATGAATAATCTTTAGATGGAGGTTTCGCCACTCGGCGAGTCACTTTTTCTTGCGTGCCCAAGAAAAAGTAACCAAAAAGAAAGGCACCCCAGTCGTTAGGTCCTTCGGACTTCCCTCGCTCATCAAAGTTATTACGGGCCGCCAATACGAAACGTCCTGTTTCGAAGTGGCTAAATTGGGCGTCCTGCCCAACTTGCCCTATAACTTTTCTTCTCTCGCCTAACTCTAAGGGGGACTCTTGGAGCCAGCCTGCAACTTTATCTTTTTCCTAATACTACCAGTCTGGGATTAGAATTCTGACTGTTCTCTTAAAATTTGAAAATCCCTCGCCACGGTCCCCACTAAGTCTTCACCCGGTAACACTTCATCTGGCGTCAGTAACGCATAACGTCGTCCAAGTGGGTCGATAATAAACCAGCGAGCTGTATGTTCGACCAGGTAGTTATCCGGATCATCATGGCCGGGTATTTTATAGAAAGTGACACCAATCGATTCAGTCAGTTTGCGGGTTTCTTCTAAACCAGCATTGAGACCTATAAAGTCTTTGTTAAACGCTGGCACATATTTAGCCAGTCGCTCAATGCTATCACGCTCGGGATCGACTGAGACCATCACTACCTGGGTTGAATTAGCGATATCTTGCGGTAACTTTTGCATGACCTGATTGATATTGCTCATTGCGGTTGGGCACACATCCGGGCAGGTGGTAAAGCCAAAAAAGACAATACTCCAGGTACCGATAAAGTTTTCCTGATTGAACGTTTCGCCGTTATGGGTCTTGCCCTCAAAAGGTGCTATCGCACGCGGTTCACCAAAGGTGCGCATCATTTGCATTTCTTTTGGCGCAAACAATAACTGATAGGACATGACACCAGCTGCTAGCGAAAGAACTGCAACTATAATAAAAATCATTCTGGCAAATGCTGAATTTTTCTGCATGTTAGCCTCTAGTCTAGATTAAAAGTTAATAAAGGGATCGACATAGTGGTCGATCAATAAGAATGCGAATAAGAAGGTTAGATAACCAATGGAAACACCAAATGTTTTCATGGCAATGCCTTCACGCTCACGATACTTAAGCACCACGGTGTAATACAAAAACCAAAGCCCCAAACCCACAGCAGCGACCAAATAAATAATACCGCTCATACCAGTCAGGTAAGGTAGCAATGTCGATAAGATTAATAGAACCGTATACAGCACGATGGAAGTCTTGGTGAAATCTTCGCCATGTGTGACTGGTAACATCGGAATCTCAGCTTTAGCATAATCTTCGATGCGATGAATCGATAGCGCCCAGAAGTGCGGTGGCGTCCAGGTGAATATGATCAGCACCAGTAACCACGCATGTGGATCGGCAGAACCCGTCACCGAAGTCCAACCGAGCAGCGGAGGAATAGCACCTGATAGACCACCAATCACAATGTTCTGTGGCGTCGCACGCTTCAAAAACATGGTGTAAACAAAAGCATAACCGACCAGCCCGCCGAGCGTTAGTACAGCCGTTAAGGGGTTAACCAGGAACCACAGCATAGCCATAGCAACAATGGCCAGCACTGCTGAAAAGATAACGGCATTACGAGGCTTAACACGACCTTGCGCTACTGGACGCTGCATAGTGCGAGCCATCATGGTATCAATGCGCGCATCGACCACATGGTTAACCACTGCTGCGGCACCCGAAGCAAAAGCAATACCCAAAGTGCCGAAGATTAAAGCATTTAATGGTGGGAACCAGCTTTGAGTCACATCGTTGGCCAAAAACATACCCACTACGGCAGTAAAAACCAACAAATAAACCACTTTCGGTTTGGTCAGTTCATAATAATCACGCCAGGTGATAGGGCGACCTTGGCTTTTCGGCACACCCTCTGTTGCCTGGGTTTGCTGATTCGAATTAGCCATGCTTGCCTCCCTCTTGCTTGGATTGTTTAAATTGCCAATTAACCAAAAAGTTCACTGCAATCAAGGTTAATAATAAGACGACACCACCACCATTATGGGCAACGGCCACATACAACGGCAGAGCAAAGATAATATTACTGAAGCCCAGCAGCATTTGTCCGATGAGCACTAATGCCAATGCACGCCCAAAGTGACGTATCAGTACACTGTCTCTTTCACGAATCATCAGAATTGCCAATAAGCCCACCACCAGGAAGACAAGATAAGCACCGATACGGTGACTGACATGAATCGCTACTTTTTGCTGGTGATTTAAAACGCCACCTTCGTAATTGATAAAGGATTCGCCCTGAGCTTTAGCTAAATCAGCTTCGAACTTTTCCTGTTCCAGAGCCTTGAATTCATCAAACTCGAACCCCTTTTGCCACAGATCATAACCACCTTTAAAGTCAACATTCTGTGTCCAGCCATCATTACAGAAAGGTAGTTCAGTACAGGCCGTTGCCGCATAGTTAGCCGCAGTCCAGCCGCCCAATGCGATTTGCAGTATCACCACTATAAAACTGACCAGCGCCAACTTTTTGAATTTCTTGGCGACAACCTGCGACAGTGAAACAATCTTCGGTCTTAATTGCAGAATGTACAAAAACAACAACGATATGATTGAGAAGCCACCCAACAAATGCAGCATGACCACAAATGGATGCACTTTTAAGGTCACTGTCCACATCCCCAGTAAACCCTGGAAGATGACCAGCGGTAGAAGTATGGAAGGAATTAGAACTGGAATGGTTGGGTCTTTGCGTCGCCCTCTCCAGGCTCCGATAAAGAGAATGATAATCACCAGACCAATCGCTTTAGCGAAGTGGCGGTGAATCATTTCAGGCCAGGCTTTATCAGCCTCAAACACCTGATTGTATTTAACCTCGGCCTGCTTAATATATTCAGCATCTTGCGGCACAGTGAAATGACCATAGCAACCCGGCCAATCAGGGCAGCCCAGGCCAGCGTCACTAAGACGCGTCCAGGCACCCAGCAAAATCACGCACAGCGCCAGAATACTGGCAAAAATTGCAAATCTACGTAAAGTTCTTTTTTGCATTAATAGTACCTACTTACAAACCTGTGGCCTTAATGGCACGTCGCACATCATCACGCAGACCTTTGCTGCGCATCATCGCTTCCTGCTCATCAGCTACTGGCTCGTAGCGCATGAAAATATTGCCATGCACATCCATCAAATAAATCTTGCCAGCCTCAAGTTGCACGCTGTCGCCCTCAGTCGGCTTACCATTGCCACGTGCCAGACGTAACTGTTCGCTGTCCTGCACCTTATCTTCATAAATAATGTCATCTGGGAAAACGATCAGTCGGGTAAGCTTTTCAGACTCTTTACCCAATGTGGCGTGAGTCTGCGTCAGCCAATGAATGTTCAATTCGCAAACTTCATCACAGGTGTTCTGCTCAGGAAAATAAATCCACCACCACTGAGTTTCGAAATCTTTGAAGTGTAACGGCTGATCATCAACACCAAACCATTCAAATTGATCGAAATGAGGATAAGGAGTTTCCAGAAGGGTGCCGTTATTCTTGGTTGCCACATGGAACCAGCCCATATGCATTGCTACATAGGCCAGAATTACCGGTGCGGCAAATACCAGGACCAGAGCTGAAACGACTTTTCGGTTTTGACTGCGTACTTTCGGGTCAACCGTTTGCTGACTCATCTTGTCTCTCTCGCTTTAGATTTAGATTTAACACAATGAATAAAATGATCAGCACCAAGGCCATCCCAAACCACTGAACCGCATAGGCAATATGCTTTTCCGGAGGACTTGCCACCAACTCCCACTGCCTGACGAAGGGGGAACTGGAATCTGCCTGCTGCCTGACCACAAAAGGAGCGGTATGATACCCTATTTCGCCCGCTTTTTCTGCAATAGTTTCCAGATCAAACTGGCCAATGAGCCAGGCATTATCGAACTTTTGCCACTGGGCATTTTGCGCCACAACCTGATTGGAGCCCTTGGAAAAATAGAGCTGGCCTGAAAGCTGATTATCCGTAAATTCCGGGATATCGGGTACTTTTTGGTAAAAATCTTGACGCGGAAGCCAGCCACGGCTAACCAGTACATACTCAGGCAGCTGGCCAGAAGTGTCTGCCTCGACTTGCCACAAGCCATAAACCTCATAACCCAATCGTCCCTCATGCTTTTGGTTATCAACCACCAGATGAATACCATGAACAGGAGCCCCGCTAACGGTAACTTTGGTCTGGTCGGGCTGCTCTAATTGAAGTGCCTGTTGCAAGCCAATGCTTTGCTGACTGGATTTAGCCTCAAGGCTCGCTATCAACTCGCGCTTTTCTTGAGCACGATCCAGTTGCCAGACACCTAGACGCAGCAGAACTGGGAGCAATAATAAGAAGGCAATGGTTGGGAGCAAGGTAGGCGTAAAACTGCGTTTACCCAGCGATATTTGAAACAAAGGTTTAAACAAAACAAGCCCTTAACATTCTACTGCTTCTGTTTTTATAGCCAATCTGCGTATAATGCGGCACTAGTACCCATGAAATACAATCTGTCGCTGGCGGATTGGTTAAAAGCAAAGAATTAGATTATGTGGATTAAAATTGTACTCATTATATTGATGCTCGCCATATTATTCAGCCTTTTTAGAGGCCTGTTCTTCTTGGGCAAGGGCGATGAAGAGTCGAGCAGAAAACTGGTTAAGGCACTCAGCTGGCGAATCGGTTTATCTATCTTGTTGTTTATCATCGTAATTTTGCTACATTACTTTGGTGTTATAGAGTTTAGAGATAGCGTTCTACCGGTAGAAACCTCCGTGCAAGGAAGTAGCAATGAATCAGTCCAACTCCCAAAATCCTGGTAAGTTTTGTAATCAATGTGGGCAAAAGACCTTTCGCCCACAAAGAACCATCAAAGAATTATTAGTCGAGTTTGTCGAAGATTGGTTGAACTACGACTCTAAAGTTTTCAAAACCGCTCGCATGCTGGTTAAGCCGGGCGCCTTATCTCGTGATTACTTCACCAATTCTCATCATAAAAATCATTACGTCACCCCCATCAAACTTTATCTGATCTTATCGATAATTTTCTTCTTAATGACTAAGTTTGGTGGCTTCAATATCACCAATGTACAAATAGGTGGAGCAGATCTAACGGTTGAAGAACAGGCAGAAATTCAAAAAGAGTTAGCCGATGCACGAGAGCAGCTAGCGAATAACCCTAATGTTAGCCCTCAGGCATTGCAAGTGATCGAAGAGGCTCAAAGGATTCCTCTTGATAGCAGCCCCGTTGATCCCATGGAGCAGGCTCTTAACTGTAAATCTGAAGCGAAAAACATGTTTCATCTATGGCCTCAGTGGTTAGATCAGGCATTAGAAGAGCGTATTGATAAACTGTGTGACACCTACCACGATATATCCTACTTACCAGCAGAAAAGCAAAAGGCCGCCCGTACTGCTCTGGGGGTTGCGATTGTGCAAAACATGATAGAAGTGATTCCGCAAACCATGCTGTTCGCTCTACCAATTTTTGCCTTGCTACTGGGCTTGTTTTATTTATTCAAAAAGCGACTGTATGTTGAACACCTGGTTCTGCTGATCCACAGCCACAGCTTCATGTTTGCAGTGATTCTACTGTACTTAGGCTGGGTTCAATTAGTCAGCTGGCTACCACAACTGCAAGTACTCCACCTCGGTTGGTTCGTTTTCTTAGGCTTAATACTCTATTTGTTTTATGCCCAGAAAAACTTTTATCAAACAGGCTATTGGGCAACCAGCTGGCGCTTCCTGCTGTTTGGTTTGCTCTATACGATGATTTTCGGCTTTATGCTGGTAGTGGCTTTGCTGGTTGGATTGATGTCAACTTAATACAGGTCTGGATGAAGGCAGGATGCGAATAAGCTTATCTTTTCTCGCCTTTATATCCTTCAAGAAGGTGATTCCAATCTTCTTCTAGCCAGTTAAAGTCAGGGTATTTCGAGTCTTCTTTCCTAAGCGAGCGCTGTAGTCTTGGTAGGTTAGTTTCCAACTTAGCACTATCAGTCGAGATTAGCCGCCCCTTGTCAAAGTCTATCAACCAGAACTTGCCCTGATCATCCAACAGAATATTGTGAATATTTAAATCAGAATGATAGACGCCTTGCTCATGAAACTGTCTGATAAGAGCCCCCACGGCCTTCCACTCATCAGCAGAAAGAGAACGCTGTCGCAAAATATGAAAAAGGTCCTGAGCATTTTTTATCAGCCCAATGATGATTGAGGCTCGGTAAGTAAAACCATTTTTATCTACCATCAAAGCCACTGGCTCAGGCACGGGCAATCCCTTCTTACGCATTTTACGCAGCAAAGAAAGCTCACGATAAGCGCGCGTTCGCTTTAACCCGGTAAACAGATAAGAGTCTTCAACCCACTTTGATAAAATGCCACCCCGGTAGTACTTTCTAAGCACGAACTGCTCATCCTGCTGTTGAAAAAACCAGGTAGTATTTCGTCCGGTTGAAGATCCAATGATAGCTCCCTGCTCTGTTAATAATTTTGCATCAAACCAGTCGCTAGTAACCTTGTCGCGAAAACGCTTAGTCGTCACCAGGAACCGATTTCTGTCAACTTGTTGAATTTTCACAGAAACGTAAGCGGGACAGATGGTTGGTTTATGGCTTACTATACATTAAAATCGACGCAAGTCCCTAATTTTCAAGGTCATACTGTGTTAGAAAACTTTCCTCAGTCACCACAAGCCATCTGCATTTTGCGCCTCTCTGCTATTGGCGATGTGTGTCATGCAGTATCGACCGTACAGGCTATTCAACGCCAATACCCGGATGCATTAATCACCTGGGTCATTGGTAAAGTCGAAGCGCAGCTATTAAAGCATTTACCTGATGTTGAATTTGTCATCTTCGATAAAAGTAAGGGCATTAAGGCGTATGCTGAGTTGCGTAACGCTATGAAAGGTCGGCAATATGATATTTTGCTGCACATGCAATTAGCATTTCGTGCCAATCTTGCTGCTCACTTTATCCCTGCCACGATCAAGCTAGGCTTTGAGAAAAAAAGGAGCAAAGAATTACACTCGCTGTTCGTCAACGAACACATCACTGATAGTAAAGGCATGCATGTTTTAGAAGGGTTCAGAGATTTCGCCCGCGCCATTAGCGTGCCAGACAGCAAGCCATTGTGGAATATTCCACTACCACAAGAAGTCGAACTGTGGGCAGCCAATCAACTACCACAAACACGCTTCGTCGTTCTTTCCCCCGGAGCAAGTAAGGCTGAGCGAAACTGGCTAGCTGCACGTTACGCCAAAGTAGCAACCTATTGCCACAATAAAGGCTATACCGTAGTCATGACCGGCGGCCCTAGCGCCATGGAGCGTTCACTGGGCGATAGTATATTGAGTCATTGCAAAACACCTATGGTCGATCTCATTGGCCAAACCAATCTCAAACAATTACTGGCAGTATTAAAAAAAGCTCAGTTTGTTATTGCACCGGATTCGGGACCGGCTCACATGGCAGTCACTCAGGGAACGCCGGTGATTGGCCTCTACGCCCACAGCAATCCGCAGCGTACAGGACCTTACTTATATTTAGACTATGTTGCTGATGCCTATACTGCATCAGCAACACAGCAACTCAACTGCTTACCTAGTGAGATTCCTTGGGGTTATCGATTAAAAGGCGACAACCTGATGCAACAGATTACTGTTGAACAGGTTACCCAATTAATTGATCAGGTGATGCGAGACTTCCTAGATGAAAATATTGTAAACCAGAATGATTACCAGTAAGACAGCAATGACACCCTGACAAATATTTAAGAACACATCTTCGGCATCATACTCATGCACATGTTTTGGCTTAACTGCTTTAGTTTTCATGGATTCTCCTTGCTTTCGCTGTTATCCAATGAAGCTCCAGTATTCATGAAAAAGTCAGCATTGTCCTGTCTGTTTCCCGAACTTTTCAAACGACTTAAAAAGCAATGACTTAGATCAACATGCAAAATTTTAGACTGCCGTAGAACAGACTTTGTTCAGACTTCTGTCAAAAAAACAAAACAGCTGTTACACGAATAGTATAATCACCGCCTGTGTTAGAATAACCATCAACAGAATAAGCAACAGTACTTTTAACTTTTGGTTAAGGATTTGATGCTTTTCTGTCTGATGCTTTTTTTTGCGCTCGCCGACAAAAAGCTCAATGTTGAATAACTTTAACTCTGAACTGTTCACAGGCCTTTTAATTTTTTTGTCAGTCCCTATACCATTTATCTTCTCGCCGCCTGTGCTTGGGTATCTATGATGCTCAGACCTGGTACTAATACCATGACTTGTCAGGAAATCATCATGACGCCTACCGCGGCTAAGATAGGGCTCTGGATTTAGAGCTCTATAGGAAGGGGTATTGCATAACATATAACCTTGGCGAGTTATTGTTTTCAGCTCTGGACTGCGGTGCTCAGCCACCTGTCGAAAAATTTTACGCAACTTGGAAATGCTGCAATAAATTGCATCATCACTAATTGACACTCCATGCCATACTTCTTTAAATAAAAGGTCTTTAGTAACAAGTTCTCCAGCATGCTCATTCAAGCACACTAAAACTTGCATCACTTTGGGCTCTAACTCAAATGCTCTTTCATCAATTGTAAGCTGATTAAGAGCAGGATTGACCTTCCAATCAACCAGTTTAAAACCGTCAGACAGGTACTGTTGCATTGCCATTTCCTTGTCTTATGACATGGGCCAGTATGTTATCGGGGGGTTGTATCTCCAACTCCAACCGTTAGACCATAAAACTGGAGAAAAGTTATTTTCTCATATCAAATGATACTGAAAACCAACATGCTAACCAAAAGCAAAGCAATAAGAATCCAGCAGGCATCAAGAAAAATATCTTCTAGATCTAAACGAAAGGCTTTCTTAGTATTAGTGTTCATAATGGTACTCCTTGTACTAGTTATTAATAGCAAAATATGCTTGTTTAGTACCTATATGACACGAGTTATCAGAAAACTGTTGTGAGTAAGTGTAACTAAGTTTGTCTTTGCTGAATTATCTGCTCCATTTTTGAGAATCTATGTCTAATTGATGACAATTTCACTTGCCAGACATAATTCAAAATATATTTCAGGGATTAATGTTTCTCGTCGGAAAAGAAGTAAATTAAAAACTGGTGGTGGCGGTTATGCTAAAATCCACCCCGCTCAGATAGTCTGAGTTTACCGGTGCTGCTAAATTGATGTTGACCAGATTGCGGCCACTAGAGCGTGAAAAGAACAGTCTGATACCAAGCCCAACACCAATTAATGTGCCTTCTTCCTGGTTAGGGTAAAGCGTTTCACCACGGGCTCGCCCCACATCGACAAATCCCGCAAAGCCCACATCGACTAGCTTGAATAGATTTATCCCTGGATAGTATCGCTTTTCTAAGTTCGCCAAATAGGCTTGCTTGCCATGTTGATATTGCAATGGATAACCGCGTAACCCACTCTCACCCCCAATGGCAATCGGTCTATCGATAAAGGGATTTTCAGCACCCCAATACTGAGCCTTCAGATACCATATTCGAGTATCTGAAGCATGATGAAAATATTCTAAGCCGGTAGAGTAGTAATAGGTAGTTTCAACGCTACCATCAGGTTCAACACCATCGCTGGACAGCCAGGTGGTATAAAGATGTTCTTGATTTATCTGGTTGGTATAACGGCTGTCCCATCGCCAGTGCATAGCCTTTTGATACTTACTATTACTGGTATTAACCCCCAATCTTAAATTATGGCTCCAGCCTAATTGGACATCCTCTGTTCGGCCAATTAAATACAGGTTCTTGGTTTTAATAAAATTGTCATCAATGTACTCAATGCCAAACCAGGGGTGGGTAAAATCACGTTCTTCGGGCAACCCGATAGTCATCAATTTTTCAATGAAGCTATCCTTACGCTCGGTGTAACCGACTTCGTATCGCACAGTCCGATCATCGACCAACCCTTCAGAAAATCCGTAGGATAGCTCGAAATGATCAATCTCATGGCCAAAGACATTAACCTCTTCATCGTTGCTATAAATGGTGTCTTCACGACGCTCCGTATTAATATAAAAATTTGCGCTCCATTCGTCATCCAACGTATAAAAAGGTTTATTCAAGCCTAATGAGTACTGCTCACCATCCGAGGTATCGGATAAGACCAAGGCCGCTTGCAAATGACTTTCAGTGGAAACTTGTGACGCAAGAACCAAAGAGTAACCCGTTCGTTCCTGTTCTTTGAAATATAAAATGGTGGCTCTTAAGCCATGACCTAGAAGGTTTTCATCCTGAATACCATAAGAATAGTCGGTAACCCCACCTTCTCTGCTAATATCAACCGTCGGGACTAAGGTCCAGTTTTCCCAGGTTTGAACCTCAACAATAACGCCATCTCCCGTTTCAGACTTTCTCCAGGTAACTTTGGCATCGCGCAGAAAAGCCTTTGCTCTTAATATCCTTTCAGCTTCGTCAATAGTTCTGACTGAAACCAGGTCTCCTTCTTTAAAGGGTAATAAACGACTTATCACGTAAGGACGTGTATCAATATGAATCTGGTCAGCCGTTTCATACAGCCAGCCGGTACGCTCTTCTTCACTAAAGATTGGGTTAATGGTAACAACAATTTCTGCAATTCTGACTTTGTCTTCGCCTTTGACAATACAACATAAGGTTGCCAGAAACATGGCAAGCGTTACTTGCTTTATTACCTTTAAAATTGCCACAGATTGCTTCAAGTCCAGTCCTTATAATACCTGTTACTTAGCTAGTCTTCTCACTTTATTCCATCATAGAGTCACCAATCATGAAAGTCATGCGCTGAATTTTTCGTCATTTTTCATAGCCTTAACAATGCAAATCTGACTACCAACAATTATTGACAAAACCCTGCTCATTGCCTAGCATCATGACAAAGGGAATTTTAAATGGTTACACAACTTCAGAAAGGACTCACTTCTCAGGTTGAGCAAGTGTCTTTTCTGTAAACAGTTTTTAAACCAAAAAACTAAGACAAGGAGAAAGTTATGTCTGGAAGTAAAGAAGCCGTTGAATTGGCTACCCACCTACCCGAAATCGGTTTTCCCGAATTCACCACCAAATTAGTTAGCGATGTTTTTGATACGTTAATCGCCTCTAATTTACGCCAAACCGAAGCCTATGTTGAGTTATTAAAGCAGACAGGTAAATCATTGCAGGCGTTTATCAACGATACCAAGGATGACATCGATGGCAATATGCTGTTGCAATTCCTGTCCAAAGTTGTTGGCGCGGATAATGATGGTAACCCTGTCGTTAAGCCTAATGGTACTTTAACTCAAGGCCAGGCGAGCGATCTAAACAAGGCTGTTGAAGTCAAAGATGCTGGACTTGATTCTGATAATAAAGTCGTCACACACGGTTCACTTGATGATACTAAGTTTCAGAAGATCCTGGACGCAGTTGCTAACCGACTCGCAGCAGATAAGTACACCCTGCTTAAAGAAATGGTTAAGCAAGGTCTGTTGCGTCTGGTTATTGAGCAAGGCGAAATTGAAACCCGTCTGACCTTCAATACCTATGGTTCGTCGTATTTACAAAACCGCTCGACTGACTACAATCGGAAGAATTTTAACTTCCGCGCAAAAGCCAAAACAGGCGGTCTACTATCGGGATGGGTAAAAGCATCGGCGTCGACTTCATATAACAGTATTAAAGTTTCCACGGCCACTAAAACCGATATCGATCGCTCAAGTAGTAGCGTGCAGATTTACGGTCGAGTCCATTTAAACTTTAAAACTGATTACCTACCATTAGACCAAGACTAAGCGGGAGAACATCATGTCAGAAGAAATTTTGACGCCCGCTGATATGGGCTTCGCCGAATTCGTGGCGAAGCTCATTTCTGAAGTGTTCGATGCGGTCGTCACTTCACAAGCGGAGCAACAAGAAAAACTGCTCGAAATCAAAGAGCTGGCAAGCTTGCCCGAGTCTTTATTTGTCGACTCATTGCTTCAACGCGATGAATTTTTTGACCAAATTGATCGGGTATTAACATCCTATTTCCCCACCACTGCCAAAAATATGCCACATGCTATTTACCAAGGCGCTCCCTACAAAGCGAAGAAAGGCAATACCAACGAATCACCGGCTATATTTGATGAACTGGGACTTGACCTTAGCGAAAGCGAATCAGCCAAAAAGGGTAAACTCACCAACCAGGATGTGCTAGCGGTTTACCAAGCTGCGGCAACTCCCTACGCACAACAAAAGCGTAATGCCATGTTGCAAGCATTGGAGCAAGGATTCTCCAATATCGTTGTCGATAGCGGTAAGATTAATGCAAAGTTCACTTTCGGAACCTCCATCGATAAAAGTGCTGAAGATGAAGAAGATTCAGCCCCGGCAAAGCCCAAAGCTAAAGTCCCACCCAAGGCAAAATCCCCCGTTCTGGATAAACGAGTCAAGTTGAAAGAGTCACTGCGTAAAAATTTGATTGATAATAAAACCATTAGTTCCAGGAGCAGAATTCTGGCTAATCCCACGCTCAAAGCGAGCATCCTAAAACCCAACCTTACAAAGGACATCAAAGTTGCCATTCGTCCAGTAAGCAATAAAGATCCGCAAGCTACTACAGCAAAAGCCAATATTTACAGCGAAATTGAACTTAACTTTAAATCTATCAGGTGAACCTAATGGCTGATGTGAATATTGACGATATTGTCCATATGGTTCATGGCGAGCTTACTTCAGCAGTGGCTAATACCACAAGTTTCCTGGACGCACCTTTGGTGGAAATATCCACCATCAAGGTGCGCATGGGGCAACAAATGACTTCGGATGGCGCCCATACTCTCCAGTTGGATCCGGCGAAATATCCGCTATCAAATAATGGCTGGCAATTGGAGATAACCTATGACGCCAAGTCTCCAGAAAATCGCTCCCATATTGATAAGCTGACAGAAAGCGGCACCCCGGCTTATAGCTCTTATGAGTTCTTATCTGGACTATCCATCAGTCATATGACCAACTCAGTTGCTCAGCATCGTAATCTACTCAAGAAACATGGCATCACTACCATTACTCAATTGAGCGAGTCCGAGCCAATACTCATAAAGCAACTCGCCAAAACATTATCACCAACCAACATACGCAACGCACAAACCCTCACCCGCTTGGCTCTTACTATTCCGGATGTGAATGTACCTGAGGATTTATTATCACTGAAACTTGTTCAGTTTCTTGATGCGTTTCCTTCTTTCAATAAAGCTGACTACGACCACTATCAATGGAATACTCTTGAAGTTATCTACGAATGGTTACAGCAATTGGAGCTATGCCTGGACTCACAATTTTTTACCTCTTTGACCTTTAATAAATTACTGCTAAAGGGTTAAGCTCTTTGCTTTATATCTGCTTTTGCTTGTATGCTTGAGCAATACTTCAGAAGCTTACCGGACAACCATGGTGCTACCGCTACTTAAAATTCTCCTTATTGAAGATGACGGCTCTATCCTCTCAGAATTATCGAGTAATCTAACCAGGACCATTACCAACTTTGAACGCACTGACGTCACTATTGAGGTGATTAACTGCCCTGATCTGGTAACCGGGATTGAGCACATTCAAGAAGATGGTGATATTCAGGCGGTCATTTTAAGTTGGCAGATCCGCGAAAATGCTATTGCCAATCGCTACGCACAGTTTATAAGCCAATTAAAATCTATTCGCCTTGAATTACCAGTTTATGTGTTAGGCGATGATAGCAAAGGACTGGATATTGTTAATGAATCCGAAGACATTGAGTCCTTCTTTTTTAAAGATGATGTTTTATCCGATCCTGAGTCCATTCTTGGCTATATCATTAACGACTTTGATGATCGTTGCGAAACACCTTTTTGGACGGCTTACAAACGTTACGTAGCGGAGTCTAATGATTCCTGGCATACGCCTGGACATAGTGGTGGCGCCAGCTTTAGAAATTCACCTTATATCAGCGACTTTTATCAGTTCTACGGTCGCAACGTTTTCGTCGGTGACCTCTCAGTTTCAGTTGATTCACTCGGTTCGCTATCCGATAGCACTAACTACATTGGCCGAGCACAACAAGCCGCGGCAATAACCTTTGAAGTCAAACGAACCTACTTCGTGACCAACGGCTCTTCTACCTCCAACAAAATCATCCTACAAACACTGTTGCGCAAAGGTGACAAAGTCATTATTGATCGAAACTGCCATAAGTCAGTGCACTACGGAATACTGCAATCAGCAAGCATGCCGATTTATCTTTCCAGCATTCTCAACCCCAAGTACGGTATCTTTGCACCACCGTCACTGGCTGATATGAAACAAGCAATAGAACAAAATCCTGACGCAAAGTTATTAGTGCTAACCGGCTGTACTTACGATGGCTTACTCAGTGATCTGAAGCAAGTGGTTGAGCTGGCTCATAACCATAATATTAAGGTCTTTATTGATGAAGCCTGGTTTGCCTATTCGTTATTCCATCCAGAGTTTCGTGACTACTCAGCGATCAATGCCGGGGCAGACTATGTCACTCACTCAGCCCACAAGGTGGTCTCAGCCTTTTCGCAAGCCTCTTACATTCATATCAATGATCCCGATTTTGATGAGGACTTCTTCCGTGAGATCTACAGCATTTACGCCAGCACCTCACCCAAGTATCAACTAATCGCCTCGCTTGATGTATGCCATAAGCAATTAGAAATGGAAGGCTACAAAATCCTCAATGCCTTGCTTAATCATGTGACTGAATTTAAGCAACAAATGGCCAGCCTGAGCAGAATCAAAGTGCTGGATAAAAATGACTTTAAGTCACTGTTCCCGCATTTCGAATCCGACAACATGGGCCATGACCCGCTTAAAATCCTCATTGATATTAGTGAACTACCCTACTCACATAAAGATATCCATAAGTACCTGCTAGACGAGGTTGGGCTCGAAATTGAGAAATACACCCACAGCACGATTCTTGTTTTGCTAACTCTTGGCGGTACCCGCTCCAAAATTATTCGTCTATATAACGCATTGAAAAAACTGGATAGCGGCCGCGTAAAATTAACCACGGCCAGTCGTCGTTCTAAAATCCCCAATAACCTGCCACCAATCGAATTGGCCTGTTTACCCAATGAAGCCTTCTTTGGCCAAAGGGAATGCTTACCCATTTCTGAAGTCGAAAATCGTATTTGTGCAGGCTTGGTGACACCTTATCCACCAGGTATTCCGCTACTGGTTCCTGGCCAAATCATCCGACGTGAACAGCTAGACTACCTGAACGCACTAACCAATCAGAACCTGACTATACAAGGTAGCTTCGATGGAGAAATCTATGTGCTGAAGCAATCTTAAGTTCAGAAATAAAAGCCACCAGCGCTGACACCGGAACGGTTCGTGTTATTTAAATGCGCTTTTTGCAACAGAGTCAGGATCACTAACCCTGTAAAAAGAGTTATGTTACATTAGGTCTCTTTCAAGCAGACGCTCCTGATTGATGGAACAAGAGATTACAAAACTGTATCACCAAGAATCGCGTTGGGTGCTAGCCACCTTGATTCGATTACTTGGTGACTTTGATTTAGCTGAAGAAGCATTACACGAAGCTTTTATTGCGGCGCTTGCTCAATGGCCGGAGTCCGGCATTCCGGAAAAGCCGCGCGAGTGGCTGGTCTCAACCGGGCGCTTTAAAGCAATTGATCAGCTAAGGCGACAACAAAAATTTCAAGACATCAGTCAATACATCTCACAGCAACAACTGCAAGATGCCGAACAGGAGGATCTGGAGTCTTATCAACTATTTGATGATGACCAGTTACGCCTCATCTTTACTTGCTGCCACCCATCACTTGCCACAGAATCACAAATCGCTCTCACCTTACGAGAAATCTGTGGACTAACCACCGAGGAAATAGCGCAAGGTTTTCTAACCAAACCACCGACCATTGCACAACGCATTGTTAGAGCTAAAACTAAAATTCGTGAGGCCAATATTCCCTATGAAGTTCCTGACCTTGCGGATCTTCCCGAACGGCTAGATGCGGTACTTCATGTTATCTATCTACTGTTTAATGAAGGCTACAATGCAACTCAGGGTGATGAACCGATTCGCATTCGCCTGGTGCAGCACGCCATAGAACTGTGTCAGCAACTGGAACAATTAATCCCACGTCCGGAAACCAAAGGGTTGCTCGCTCTGATTCTTATCCAACACTCACGCCGCGATGCCCGCCATGATGCGCAAGGCGATATTATCACCCTGGAACATCAAGACCGTTCGTTATGGCATCAAGAGGAGATTGCTCAGGGCTTACAGCTATTAGTAGCATCATTGCAAAGTCGCATTCGTCATCCTTTTACCCTGCAAGCGGCTATCGCCGCACTGCATGCTGAGGCAAAAAGTTTCGCGCAAACCGATTGGCCACAAATCATTGAACTCTATGACGTATTGCTCAGCATACTGCCCTCACCGGTGATTGAGCTGAATCGTGCGGTCGCTGTCGCCATGCACCAGGGTGCTGCCGCCGGCTTAATTCTAGTTAACGATTTAATCGAACGAAAACAGCTGCTTAACTATCACCTGACATACGCAGTATTAGGTGACTTTCACCTCAAGTTACAGCAGCATCAAAAAGCTCGTGATGCCTTTAACACAGCCTTAGATTTGACCAACCAGGAAGCCGAAAAACGCTTTATTCATAAACGGATCAAAGAAATTCCATAATTTTTTCAGCAATGTGTCGAAATCAGCTTTTGCCATTCGATTAGGTAGTGACATTAAGCAAAATGGAAAGGATAAATTATGAGATACATGATCATACGTAAGTCTGATGAACACACCGAAGCCGAAGTTATGCCAACAGAGGCATTGCTGAAAGCAATGGCCGACTACAATGAAGAAATGATCCAGGCCGGAGTTATGATCCGCGGCGAAGGATTAAAGGCCAGTAAGTACGGTTTTCGTGTCGCAGTTAACCAAGGAGATCCGATTATCACCGATGGTCCCTTTGCCGAAACTAAGGAGCTATTGGCCGGCTACTCCATGATTGAAGTTGACTCCAAGGAAGAAGCTATCGCGTGGGCAAAGAAGTGGCCATCCATCGACGGCGAAGCTAATGCACAACTGGAAGTACGCCAACTATTCGAGTTAAGCGACTTCGAACCCAGCGATGCCCTCGACCAGATTGAAGAACAGTTTGTGCGTAATGAAAAGCGTCCGCACAGTGGCTGCCCTTATCTGATTTTCGATGGTAACTGTAAAGAAGCCTTCGAATATTACGCTGAAGTTCTAGGCGGTACTATCGAAGAACTGATGACTCACCGTGAATCACCGATTGCCAATGACACCGCAAAAGAAGATCTGGATAAAGTGCTACATGCTCGCTTAAACCTTGGCAGCCTCACCCTAATGGCCTCGGACTCGCCTAAATCGCACTACGCAAAACCACAAGGTATGCATGTCCAGATCCAGCCCACTTCTGAAGCTGAAGCAGAACGTATTTATAAAGCTCTTGCTAAAAATGGCGATGTGCAGATGCCACTGGAAAAAACCTTCTGGGCAAAACGTTTTGCCATGCTAACTGATCAATTTAATATTCCCTGGATTATTAATTACGAATGAAACGTGACTGGTGCCTTAAGTTTCTTAAGGCACTTCTATAAGCAGCTGATATAAAAGAACGTAGGGATTGACTATGAAATACATTGCACTGGTTTATTACCAAGAAGACATCATGAACGCCATGACACAACAGGAATGGGACTCACTCAATCATGAATGCATGGATTGCAGCGAGCGACTTACCGAGTCAAAGAATCTGATAGCCGGACAGGCGTTACAGCAGGTATCAACCGCCACCACAGTCAGAGTTCGAGATGGTAAAACAATGACCATGGATGGCCCTTTTGCTGAAACCAAAGAACAGTTAGCCGGTTTTTATCTACTCGAAGCCAACGATCTTAATCACGCCATACAACTGGCCAGCAATATACCGCCAGCTCGTTTTGGCAGTATCGAAATTCGCCCCATTCGCGAATTACAGCAATGCGACAATATCGCTGGTGGCAATGGCTAATTCATAACTGTCGAGTGATTTTTATGTCGCTTATTAATAATGAGTGATTAAAGAAGTTAATCACCTCAGAGAATATTTCAATCGTCATCGGCGACCATAATCATTGACCTCAAGCTAACTTGAGGTTTTAGAATTCAGATTCCATTAAATGGCAACCCCAATCAAGGAATCATTATGAGTGACAACACAATACATTTAGGCATTATCTACGGTAGCGCACGCCAGGGTCGTTTCTGCGACACCATCGTCCGCTGGGTTTTGAGCCACTTGTCGCACGATGAAGAATTTACAGTCGATAAATTCGACCCTAGAGAACTCAATCTTCCATACGACATGCCATCAGATAGCGCAGACATAGAAGCTTATAAAGAACGTCTGGCAGCCTGCGATGCCTTTATTGTCGTGACACCAGAATACAACCATGGTTATCCGGCTCCCTTGAAAGTCATGATCGATGCTGCTCGTGAAGAATGGCAACGCAAGCCTGTCGCCTTCGTTTCTTATGGCGGCATTTCCGGCGGACTCAGAGCGGTCGAGCAGTTGCGGCAGGTGTTTGCTGAACTGCACTCGGTAGGTTTGCGAGACTCGGTCAGCTTTGCCAACCCCTGGAATCTATTCGATAGCTCAGGTCACTTGAAACAACCTGAAGAACTTGCCAGTAATTTTAAATATATGTTGAGCCATCTTAAATGGTGGGGATATGCGCTGATGCAGGCGCGACATAACAAGCCCCTAACTCATTGACATATAGCACTAAAAGGATACGGTTATGCAATCACAATCACAATCACAATCACAATCAGAATCACAATCACAATCACAATCAGAATCAGAGTCTATTGAGATAAAAAACTATTTGAAGCGCATTCAATTAACAGACAAAGCTAGCGTTGGTGACTTAAAACCAACGTTAGCTCTACTGCAACAATTAATTCATCAGCACCTGCTCCACATTCCGTTTGAAAATATCAGTCCCTTTTTACAGACGGGGGTTGAGCTTGAGATAAATGCCATTAGCCACAAGATGCTTCATCGAGATCGAGGCGGCTACTGCTTTGAGCACAATAAATTATTCCTTCAGGTGTTAAAGCAACTCGGATTCAATGCTCGCAGTCTGGCTGCCAGAGTCACCGTTAATCAGGATATCGATGACATTGATGTAGCGAAAACACACAGATTCAACATCGTCGAAATAGAAGACCAGCGTTACATTGTGGATGTCGGGTTCGGCCTATACACACCACCACTGCCTATTCGTTTGAGTAATGAAGAAAAGATTAGTCACCATCCACTTGGCACCTATAAAGTCATCTATCGTAATGGCCTGCATACTTTAGTAACTTTGCTTAGCAGCGAGTGGAAAGAGCTGTATCGCTTTACGCTAGAAGAAGTTCAGGAAGCAGATTTTGACATGGCAAATTGGTACTTAACCACACACCCCGACTCAAAATTTGTGAATAGTCTGATCGCTTCCCGACTGACCGGCGAAGGGCGTTATTCGCTAAATAACTGCCAGCTAAACTTTTATAGTCATCAAGGTGACAAAGACAGCACTAACTTAAACTCAGCCTCAGAACTGATTACCTGTCTTAATGATATTTTCGGGCTTCGAGCCCCAAATCAAAAACACCTCGAAAAGAAGCTTACTCAAACCTTCTTTTCTCAACAGAGAGGACAGCCGGCTATAGCTACAGCAGTATAAAAAATTAACGCTTAGACTTTTTAGAAGCCGGCTCAAGTAAACGAGGTCCCGCCCCCTGCTTCCCCTGTTCATCCTCAGGATTAAACAAGGGGCAGGCAGTGACCGATAAACAACCACAGCCAATACAACCTGACAGACGCTCGCGCAACAGGATTAGCCGCTCAATCCGTTCGTTAAGATCATCCTTCCACCCATTGGCCAGCTCTCCCCAGTCTTGTGCCGTTGGGGTGCGCCGTTTTGGCAAAGATGACAAAGCGCTTTTCACCTCCTGCAACGGAATGCCCACCGTCTGAGCCGCCTTAATCACCCCCAAACGTCGCAACACATCGCGCGCGTAACGCCGCTGATTCCCAGCCGTTCGAGTCGACTGGATAAGCCCCAAATCCTCATAGTAATGAAGTGCTGAAACAGCTAAACCACTTCGTTTAGAAACCTCACCAACCGATAGCATCTGCTTACTCTGTTTTATTCCCATAACACTCAGAAATCACATAATAATATTACTTAAACTACCGCGTTAACTAGTCCGGCGCAAACGAATACAAGCCGAATAATGAGTAGGTTACCTTCCATTGGAGACATACCCCCAAAAGTACCCCTAAATGTTATGAGATGGCAAAGAATTTCGTGGGACTAACTGGCACAAAAAAACCCATGAAAACGTTAATTTTCATGGGCTTAGATACTGCATGGGATTACTTGATATTTGAATGTGGTGCTCAGAGCGGGACTTGAACCCGCACGGCCTACGGCCACTACCCCCTCAAGATAGCGTGTCTACCAATTCCACCACCTGAGCAATATAAAAAGCTAACCGATTACTGACCTTGGTCGTCTTCTTTCTTTTCTTCTTCAGTTGCTTCTGGAATAGATTCAGAAATAGCCTGGTCGTCTGCAGCTGGTATTTCAGTGCTGATTTCTTCCTGAGTATCTGATGGAATCTCAGAAGGAATTGCTTCTTCTGTCTCTGCAGGGATTTCAGAAGACTGGATACCCACCTCTTCAACCTGAGTTGCTTCAGGGTCATCCAGAAGGTCAGACTTAGTAACTTCTTTCTGGCCAATCGCATGGATAGTCAGCGCTAGTGCAAAGAATAATATTGCTAGCACTGTTGTACTCTTGGTTAGAAAGTTTCCGGCGCCTGGAGCACCAAATAAAGTGTTAGAAGCCCCGGCACCAAATGAAGCGCCGATTTCTGCCCCTTTACCCTGTTGGATCAAAATGATACCAACCAGTAATAAGGCAACTACTAACAAACTGATCATTAAAAATAATTCCATCGTATTATCCTGCTATTTTGCAAATCGCGATAAATTCATCTGCTTTTAAAGAAGCCCCGCCAATCAATCCACCATCGATATCAGGCTGAGCCAACAATTCTTCAGCATTGGCCGCTTTCATACTGCCGCCATAGAGTATCTTCATATTTTCAGCAACCTGAGCATTTTTACCACGTAAATGAGCTCGAATCGCTGAATGAACTTCCTGAGCCTGCTCTGGAGTTGCGGTAACGCCAGTGCCGATTGCCCATACCGGCTCATAAGCCACAACGGCATGGTTTAATGCATCAATACCCAAGGCGTCGATAACTGCGTCCAGTTGCTGCTGCACTACTTGCATAGTGGAGCCTTTTTCTCTTTGTTCAAGGGTTTCACCCACACAAAGAATAGGCGTTAATCCAAATTCAATGGCCTTGCCAACTTTATGAGCTACCAAAACATCCGTTTCGCCATACAGGCTACGGCGTTCAGAGTGCCCAACAATCACGTATTGGCAACCATAATCTTGCAGCATGTCGCCACTGATTTCACCAGTATAGGCGCCCTGCTTTTGCTCGCTTAAGTTTTGTGCTCCGACTGCAATCTTATGATTACCAATCAGACTCTCGACCAGAGGTATATAAATAGTAGGTGGGCACACTAGCACGTCACTTTTCATGCCAGCATCCAACTGCTCAGTAATCCCCTTCATGAGTGACTCAATGAATGGCTTACTACCGTGCATTTTCCAGTTGCCTGCAATGAGCTTTGTACGCACTTGGATAACTCCTCTTTTATACCACTCTTAAACTTGCGCGGATTGCCTTAATTTTGCCAGTCATTTTGTGTTAAACGCCCAGCGGCAATCGCCCCTTTTAACAAAAGGGCGCAAATATTAACCGAGGGCAGACTTTAAAACAAGCTCTGTTGACTCTGATCAGTAGTTTTTGCCTTTTATGGGCTGATTTCCCCAGAAAAAGCATGGATTTTGAACTATCGATCCAAGTATAATACGCGCCGTTTAAGGTCGATTGGCTAATATTTGACCTTAATTTGGAACTATGGCGCCTGAAAATCCGTAAATAACAACAAGATACGACTGGTTGTAGCACGCTACACACCAGGTCTTTTTGTTATTGGCATGATTTTGCAGCGCACCATAGTGAAGTGACAACCATCAGGTATTAAAAGTAGCGACCTATGATTAAGATTAAGAAAGGCCTGGACCTGCCTATTGAAGGGCAACCAGAGCAAACGATCTCAGCTGGTACTACGGTAAAAACCGTCGCCATATTAGGCGAAGATTATGTTGGTATGAAACCGACCATGCATGTGCAGGAAGGGGACACAGTTAAGAAAGGCCAGATAATCTTCGAAGATAAAAAAAACCCAGGAGTAAAATACACTGCTCCAGCAGCTGGTACGATTAAAGCCATTAACCGTGGTAATAAGCGTAAGCTGTTGTCGGTAGTGGTTGAAGTTGCCGAGCATGAAGAAGCGGTCAGCTTTAATAAGTTTAGTCCTGAGCAACTGTCTGGCTTGAGTCGCGAAGCGATTGTCGAGCAAATGGTTGATTCGGGCATGTGGACTGCGCTGCGCAAACGTCCTTACTCAAAAGTTCCAGCGATCGACAGCGAAACTCAAGCGATTTTCGTGTCAGCAATGGATACCAATCCGTTAGCTGCCGATCCTGAAGTCATTATCAGTGAGCAGAATGAAGCCTTTAACTACGGACTTGATATTCTTGCTCAACTTTCTGGTGACAGGGTTTTTGTGGCGACAGCCCCAAGCTCCTCACTGACTAAAAGCAGCAATGCTAAAGTCAGCTATGAAGAGTTTTCTGGCCCGCATCCTGCAGGCTTAGTGGGTACTCACATTCATTTCTTATATCCTGCTTCTATGGACCATCCCGTATGGTACATCGGTTATCAGGATGTGATTGCATTAGCCAAGCTATTCATTGAAGGCGAACTTCATACTGATCGTGTTATCGCTTTAGGCGGTACCATGATTAAGAAGCCACGCTTGATTCGTACTCGCGTCGGCGCTTGCATTGATGAGCTGATGGCTGAAGAAGAAAATGATGCGGATAACCGCCATATTTCTGGTTCAGTGCTCAGTGGCTTTAATGCAATCGATGCTCGCGGCTATTTAGGTCGTTATCACAATCAAGTTACCGTGATCCGCGAAGGTCGTGATAAAGAGTTCTTCGGCTGGGCCATGCCTGGTACTGATAAATTCTCGGTGACTCGCGCATTCTTTGGCCACCTGTTCCCGAAAAGGCGTTTTAACATGACAACCACGACCGGTGGTTCAGATCGTTCTATTATGCCAATTGGTAACTATGAGCGTGTCATGCCTTTAGATATTCTGCCGACTCAGCTTTTACGCGCTATCGTCACAAACGACACAGTACTCGCACAGGAGTTGGGTTGTCTGGAGCTGGACGAGGAAGATTTAGCCTTGTGTACCTATGTTTGCCCGGGCAAATATGAGTACGGCTCCATTCTTCGCGAAAATCTGACCAAGATTGAGAAAGAAGGATAAGAGAGGCTACCATGGGTTTAAAAAACTTTATTGAAAAAATCGAGCCGCATTTTGAGAAAGGCGGCAAGTGGGAAAAATGGTATGCCTTGTACGAAGCGGCAGCGACCATTTTCTATACACCGGGTCATGTCACCAAAGGCGGCACGCACGTCCGTGACAACATTGACCTGAAACGCATCATGATCATGGTTTGGCTTGCTACTTTCCCGGCCATGTTCTGGGGCATGTGGAACGTTGGTTTTCAAGCGCAGCTTGGACTAGCCGAAGGCTTAACACTGCCTGACGCCTGGCAGGTTGATTTCTTCCAGTTCTTCGGTGGTGCTATCACCCCTGAAACTGGCGTGCTTGGCCTGATGTTCTATGGTGCCTGTTTCTTTATTCCAATCTATGCAGTTACCTTTATCGTCGGTGGCTTCTGGGAAGTCTTGTTTGCGAGTATTCGCGGTCATGAGATCAACGAAGGATTCTTCGTCACTTCGATTCTTTTCGCATTGATCCTGCCTGCCGAAATTCCGTTATGGCAAGTAGCTCTTGGTATTTCCTTCGGTGTCGTGGTTGCTAAAGAAATCTTCGGTGGTACCGGTAAGAACTTTATGAACCCTGCGCTAGCCGGTCGTGCATTCCTGTTCTTCTCTTATCCAAGCGAAATTTCAGGTGCCGAAGTATGGGCGGCAGTCGATGGCTTTACCAGTGCAACTCCGCTGGCAGCTGCTGCTGCAGGCACTATTACCGATTACGGCATTAATCAAAGCTGGTGGGATGCTTTCTTAGGTCGCATTCCTGGTTCAATCGGTGAAGTATCAACTCTGATGATCCTCATCGGCGGTCTCTTCATTATCTATGCTCGTATTGCTTCATGGCGCATCGTTCTAGGTGTCTTGTTCGGCATGATCGCGATGACACTTATTTTGAACACCGTCGGTAGTGAAACTAACAAGATGTTTGCCATGCCTTGGTACTGGCACTTGGTTACTGGTGGTTTCGCCTTTGGTATGTTCTTTATGGCGACCGACCCTGTTTCAGCGTCTTTAACCAACAAAGGTAAATGGTACTTTGGTGCCTTAATTGGTGTCATGGTTATATTGATTCGCGTAGTCAACCCAGCCTTCCCTGAAGGTATGATGCTTGCGATTCTATTCGCCAACCTGTTCGCGCCATTGATTGACCACTTTGTGGTGCAAAGCAACATCAAGCGGAGGACTCGTCGTCATGTCTAAGAAAGAAAGTCCAATGAGAACCATTGTGGTTGCAGTGATTCTGAGCTTAGTCTGCTCGGTGATTGTTTCTGTTGCCGCCATTAAGTTAAAGCCTTTACAGGAAACCAATAAGGAACTTGACCGTAAGTTGAACATCCTTATTGCTGCGGGGTTAATCGATGGTCAGGCGCAAGCAACCAAAGAGCAAATTGAAGATACTTTTAAACAGATAGAGACTCGTGTTGTTGATTTGTCGACCGGCGAATACGTTGAACCTCCTAAAGGTTTCGAGCAACGTAAAGCCGCTAAAGATCCAAGCATGAATGTTCGAATTGAAGATGATATCGCTGGCATTAGAACGCGCTCTAAATTGGCCAATGTTTATCTGGTCAAGAAAGATGGACAACTGGACACTATTATCCTTCCTTTCCATGGCTATGGTCTATGGTCAACCATGTATGGTTTCCTGGCGCTTGAGCCAGATACAACAACGGTTGTTGGCCTGAAGTATTATGATCAGGCTGAAACTGCCGGTCTTGGTGGCGAAATTGAAAATCCAAAATGGCGTTCTATCTGGCCGGGTAAAGAAGTTCTAAACGAGCAAGGCGAGCCTGTTATTCAGGTGGTCAAAGGTGAAGCTAAGAATGAACATCAGGTTGATGGACTCTCTGGCGCAACCCTGACCAGCGTTGGTGTTGAGAACTCATTACGTTATTGGTTAAGTAATGATGCCTTTGGCCCATACTTGGCAAAAGTAAGAGCGGGGGAATTGTAAAATGGCATTTGATAAACAAGAAGCCAAATCGGTTCTTTTATCACCGATTTTTAACAACAACCCAATCGCCCTTCAGGTATTGGGGATTTGTTCTGCGCTGGCAGTAACCAGTAAACTCGAAACTGCATTGGTGATGAGTTTGGCTCTAACGACGGTTGTTGCCTTCTCAAACCTTATCATCAGTTTGATTCGTAAACAGATTCCATCAAGCATTCGTATTATCGTGCAGATGACGATTATTGCGTCTTTGGTAATTCTGGTTGACCAGGTGTTGAAAGCTTACGCTTATGAAGTTTCTAAGCAGCTTTCAGTATTTGTTGGCTTGATTATTACCAACTGTATCGTAATGGGACGCGCTGAAGCTTATGCCATGAAAAATGGTCCTGCGATGAGCTTCCTCGATGGTTTAGGTAACGGTCTTGGTTATTCGGTATTGCTGATTATTGTCGGTATCATCCGTGAGCTATTGGGCTCTGGTAAACTGTTAGACTTTACCATCTTCCCTACAACTGCTGACGGCGGTTGGTATCACACAAACGGTATGCTACTGCTGCCAGCGAGTTCTTTCTTTATTATCGGTTTACTCATCTGGGCACTACGTACCTGGAAAACCGATCAAGTGGAGGATGCTGAATAATGGACCATTATATCTCCCTATTTGCAAAAGCGGTTTTCGTCGAGAACATCGCCCTGGCATTCTTGCTGGGTATGTGTACCTTCCTGGCGGTTTCGAAGAAGGTTCAAACTGCCATTGGTCTTGGTATTGCTGTTGTTATCGTGCAGACGATTACCGTTCCAGTAAACAACCTGTTGCTTAACGGCTTGTTGAAAGAAGGCGCTCTGGCCTGGGCTGGCTTTCCAGAAGCTGATTTAAGCTTCTTGGGCCTTATCGTCTACATCGGTGTTATTGCCGCGCTTGTTCAGATTCTGGAAATGACTTTAGACAAGTTCTTCCCGGCACTTTACCAATCGCTTGGTATCTTCTTGCCACTAATTACCGTGAACTGCGCCATCCTGGGTGGCTCTTTGTTCATGGTTGAACGTGACTATAGCTTCCCTGAATCAATCGTTTACGGCTTCGGCTCAGGTTTTGGTTGGGCTTTAGCGATTGTTGCCCTGGCCGGTATTCGCGAGAAGATGAAGTACTCAGACGTTCCTGATGGTTTACGTGGATTAGGTATTACCTTTATCACCGTTGGCTTGATGGCCCTTGGCTTTATGTCTTTCTCCGGCATCAAACTGTAACGAGTAAAGAGGTTAACTAATGAATGAAATAATATTAGGCGTTGCCCTGTTTACGGTAGTGATTTTTGCACTAGTACTAGTGATCTTATTCGCTCGTAAACAACTCGTAAGCACAGGCGATGTTCATATTGATATCAATAAGGACGCTGACAAGGCTATCACTGTCCCTGCTGGCAGCAAGTTGCTAAATGCATTGTCCGATAGCGGTATATTCTTATCGTCAGCTTGTGGTGGCGGTGGTACTTGCGGGCAATGTGTCTGTAAAGTGCTTGACGGCGGCGGCTCTATTCTGCCTACCGAAGAAAGCCATATCACACGTCGTGAAGCTCGAGAAGGTTACCGCCTGTCATGTCAGGTTGCGGTTAAGCAAGACATGAAAATCGAAGTGCCTGAAGAAGTCTTTGGTACTAAAAAATGGGATTGTGAAGTTATCTCTAACGATAACAAAGCAACCTTTATTAAAGAGCTTGTTCTTAAAATTCCTAACGGCGAAAGCGTACCTTTCCGTGCTGGTGGTTATATCCAAATTGAAGCACCGCCGCATAAGGTCAAGTTCAGCGAGTTTGATGTTCCTGAAGAGTACCGTGGTGACTGGGAACGCTTTAAGCTCTTTGACCTTGAGTCAGAAGTTAAAGAAGAAACTATTCGCGCTTACTCAATGGCTAACTATCCAGAAGAAGAAGGCATTATCATGTTGAACGTGCGTATCGCAACGCCTCCGCCACGCGATATGTCATTGCCACCAGGCAAAATGTCATCTTACATCTGGGGCTTAAAGCCAGGTGATAAAGTTACCATTTCAGGTCCTTATGGTGAGTTCTTCGCCAAAGATACAAATGCTGAAATGGTCTTTATTGGTGGTGGTGCCGGTATGGCTCCAATGCGTTCGCATATCTTTGACCAATTACGTCGCATCAAAACCGACCGTAAGATCAGCTTCTGGTATGGTGCTCGTAGTTCACGCGAGATGTTCTATGTAGAAGATTTCGATATGTTGGCTAATGAGAACCCTAACTTCGAATGGCATGTGGCGCTTTCTGATCCGCAACCCGAAGACAACTGGGAAGGTTACACTGGCTTTATTCATAATGTTCTTTTAGAGAACTACTTGAAAGACCACCCAGCTCCAGAAGATTGTGAGTACTATATGTGTGGACCGCCAATGATGAACGCGGCCTGTATCCAAATGCTTGAAGATTTGGGTGTTGAGCGCGAAAACATCCTATTGGATGATTTCGGTGGTTAATCCGCTTGGGTTATAACCGAACGTTCTATAAAATAGGCAGTCTTATGACTGCCTTTTTTGTGCTTATATGATTCGTTTAATCAGCTCTATTACTCTTGTCCTTATCCTTACCGCTTGCCAGCAACAAGAACCACAATACTCAAAGCTATCAGGCAACACTATGGGCACAAAATACAACATTACGTTTGAGTCCGACGACGTTCCTGTTGAAGATCTAAAATCTGCTCTGACACAAGAACTGGCGATCATTAATCAATTGATGTCTACGTATATTCCAGACAGTGAGATCAACCAGTTTAATAGGTTAGATAACACTCAGTGTTTTCGCTTTTCCGATCGAAGCTGGAGCGTGCTAGTTGCTGCTAAAGATGTTTACCACCAAACCAACGGGGCTTTTGATATCACTGTTGGCCCACTTATCCAGCGCTGGGGCTTCGACGCGGCCGAGTATGATGACAAGGTGCCTTCTGATGAAGAAGTTATAGCCTTAAGGGAAGCCGTTGGCACTGATCAGCTTGAATTTAACTTTGCAGAGCAGTGTATCTCTAAAACTTATCCTGAATTAACGATCAACCTTTCTGCAATTGCCAAAGGTTACGCTGTGGACCAGCTCGCCAATATCATGGAAGAGTTTAAGATAGCCAATTACTTGGTAGAAATAGGTGGTGAAACCAAGGGAGAAGGTGTCAATCTTCATGGTTATCCTTGGCGGATAGCAGTGGAAAAGCCATCCAATAACGCCTCTCAACAAGAACTGTTAGTCATTGCTCTTGAGAATACCTCAATAGCAACCTCGGGGGATTACCGTAATTATTTTGAAGTGGCTGGTAAGCGTTTTTCGCACACCATCGATCCAGCAACCGGCTACCCTATAGATCATAATCTAACTTCTGTTTCTGTCATTCATCCCAGCAATATGTATGCCGATGCTTATGCTACGGCTATGAGCGTTATGGGCAGTGAGGCCTCTCTTGCGTTTGCTGAGCAGTACCAATTGCCAGTGCTGGTCATTCAGCGACAAAACGATGAATTAATCACTCGTCAGAATAACCTTTTTCAAGAATTATTGATTAAACAATAAGTGAGCCAAGCTTTCACGCTCGGCTCAAGAAGGGCTTATAGGGAAAGCTCGTATTTTTGACCCGGGTGTCTCAAACCACCACACTTAAAACTAACCTGCATGCTGTAAGGTGCAGGGCCAGTCACACTTTGCACAACAATGTTAAAGCCACTAACATTATGATAATAAGCCTGCCCATAAGGCGGGTAACCACCATTATCAGTAGTGGTAACTTTACTTTCGCAGCGCGACTCTACCATTGAATAAACATTTGATTGGGTTGTGCAAGCATAGAAACTGAGGCTGCCACAATTAAAAGTTTCTGTCCCATTAAAGAATTCAATGTAAGGATCATTATGGTTTCCATGGTTGTACTCTTCTGCTACAGCCGCACCACTGACAGCCAAACTCAATAATAACACTAGGTATTTCATACATTAACTCCAAGTTTACTCATATTCTATCGACCCGAATTGGTCAGTAGTAAAGTTATCAGCAACTTGAAGATATCGCCTCAAAATAGCAGGGGTAAAATCAGCCCATTTCTATATTTACCCTTTTTTACCCAGCAAATTTTCTCGTTCATTTTTTATACTAAGGCTTATATTTAAGCACTAATATGATAAAATATAGCACTCTATTGATTAATGAGCTCCGCATCGTGACTAGCACTTTCTTCCTGGCATTCATATTATTTGTAACCGTAATGGTGATTATGGCCGTTGGCTATTTATTTCAAAGGAAGCGAATCGGCGGTAGTTGCGGTGGCCTTGATGCCTTAGGAATTGAGAAGGCTTGTGATTGTGATAAGCCTTGCGCCAAAAAGCGTGCTCGCCTTCGCAACGAGCGACGCCTTAATGTAGAAATTCTGGAAGACTAATTGCTAGGTAGTTAGTCTTTACGGCCTACAAACTGAATCGCTTTTAAGATACTTTGTCTCGAAATCATCCCCACTAACTGACTTTTCTCCATAACTGGATACATCCGGCAGTTATCTTTCAAGAATCGCTCAGCGACGTCAGCAATATTATCATCTGGGTGTACAGTTTTAACTTCCTTGGTCATTAGATCCATCACTCTATGTCCTAAATCACCATGATAAATGGCACTTAAGACAGTATGCAGACAATCTTTTTCGGAAATAAAACCCACTAATCGATTATGGTCATCCATCACTGGAGCACCGGTTAAGCGGTATTCCAACATTGTCTGAGCAGCTTCTACTATATCTGTTTGTGGTTTTAATGTGATCATTGCCGAGGTCATATAATCTCTGACATGAACGGACTTTATCATAAAGCTACTCCTTGATTTTATTGTAAGAATAGAAAAGCTATTTAGCTTGGCCTTCGATTTGATAGTAGCTTATTTGTCAGAAAAAACAAAGCCCAGCAAGATGCTGGGCTTTGATAGAGGTCAAAAACTATCTAAAAATATTATTTAGTAGTCATTGTCTCAGCGTGTGCTTCTGCACGACGGTTAAGAGCGCGACCTTCTTCAGTTGAGTTATCAGCAATTGGCTGGTCTTCACCATAGCCTTTTGCAGTCAAGCGAGAAGCATCAATACCGAAGTTGCTCACTAAGTAATCTCTTACTGAGTTAGCACGACGCTCTGACAAGCCTTGGTTATAAGCACTTGAACCTACGCTATCTGTGTGACCTTGAATCTCAGCATTCACACTTGGATATTGACGTAAGAACTCAGCTACCTTGGCGATTTCGGCAACCATTTCTGGCTTGATTTCGTACTTGTTAGTATCGAAGTTTAAGCGCATATCAACAACAACTTCTTCTGCAACTTTAACTTCACAACCTCTCTCGTCTACCTGCGCACCAGGAGCTGTACCCGGACATGCATCTTTGTAATCATGAACGCCATCATTATCACTATCTAAAGGACAACCATTAGCATCTACAGGAGCGCCTGCTGGAGTACCTGGGCATTGGTCATTAGCGTCTAATACTCCGTCACCATCAGAATCTTTCGCTTTCTCGACTGGTTTTGGAGCTGGAGCAGCACCTGACTTGACGGTGTCGCCAAAGAAATAACCATAGCTGATGTACCATACTTGATGATCACCACGCTCACCCGAATCTAACCAGTCATAACCAACACGCATGAAAACATTATCTGTAGCAAAGTGTTCTAGACCAACACCTACTTTGTAATAACCTTCTTCAAGATCTGGATGATAGGAATTGTACTTGTCGCCTAACTCACCATAACCGAGCTTTAGGAATGGATGAGTGGTAGCGCTACCCATCCAGCTGGTGTCATTTAATAAAAGATTTAAAGCAGTGTTCTCAACGTCAGTACGAGCGCCAAGAGTGAAATTTGGGATCTGGTTGAAATAGTTATATTCAACTTCAAGAGCAATGTCCTTATTAAAGAACCAGCCAAGACCCACACCGCCTGATTGATTGCTGCCTGAATTCCAGTGAGAATCCATTTCTAAATCATACCAACCAACATGACCATAAAAACCATGACGGTCCTGCACTTCTTCTGCAGCAAAAGCAGTTGAACCTAAGGCCAACAAGCAAGCTGCGGTTAACAATTTTTTCTTCATTGTAATACCCTCGTTAAATTATTCATTTGTGTATCCATGGTGCTTCGCATTATAACGGAAACAACAAGTTAGATACAAAATATAAGCAAGGTTTGACATAATTTTACATTTTATGGGCTAGATCTCGCACTTTTTGTGCCAACTTTTCGGCCATTTTTAATGCCAAATCTGCATCATTAGCTTCCACCATAACCCGGATCAGTGGCTCTGTACCTGAAGCGCGCAATAATACACGTCCTTGCTCAGCCAGCTCAGCATCAACGTCTGCAGCCAACTGTTTCAACTCCGCTTGAGCCATAATCTCTTTTGCACCGGTTACTCGCACATTAATCATAGTCTGCGGGAACAAAGGAAACTTCTCTGCCAAATCACTAATCGGCTGAGACTCATCTTTTATAACTCTCAGCACTTGTAACGCTGCAATAATGCCATCTCCGGTCGAGTTGTAATCCAGGTTAATAAGGTGTCCAGATGACTCACCACCAATCAGCCAGCCATTCTTTTTCAGGCATTCCATAACATATCGATCACCCACATTGCTGCGTTCAAAGGGAATATCAAACTGCTTTAAAGCATTTTCAATCGCCATGTTGGTCATCAAGGTGCCAACCACCCCCCCTTTTAGCTGCCCTTTTTGTTTTAGATGATATGCCATCATAAACATCAGCTGATCGCCATTTATAACTGTGCCTTTGGCATCAACCATCATCAAGCGATCACCATCGCCATCAAAAGCAATCCCAATATGGGCCTGGTGTTCAACGACTGCTTTCGACAAAGGTTCCAGATGCGTTGCGCCACATTCACGATTGATATTTAAACCATCAGGTTCAACACCGGTTTTTATAACTTCAGCACCCAACTCCTTAAACACATAAGGAGCAATATGATAGGTTGCACCATTAGCGCAATCCAAAACGATTTTCATGCCTTCCAAATTAAAAGCATTAGGTACACTGGCTTTACAAAACTCTACGTATCTGGCTGCTGCATCATCTATGCGATAGGCCTTCCCCAGCTGCTCTGATGGCAATGAAGTCATTTCTTTTTCTAATAAGGCTTCTATTTCCAGCTCTACAGCGTCTGGTAGCTTAGTCCCTTCAGCAGAAAAGAATTTAATCCCATTGTCTTGAAATGGATTGTGCGAAGCGCTGATGACAATGCCAGCATCAGCTCGGAAAGTTCTTGTTAAATAGGCGATCGCTGGTGTTGGCATGGGTCCAACAAGAAAACTGTCTACCCCGGCTGAAGTTAAGCCCGCTTCCAGTACAGATTCAAACATATAGCCTGAAATTCGTGTATCTTTCCCGATAACAATTCGCCCTTTTTTACCGAGCACCTTGCCAGCAGCCCAACCGAGTTTTAAAACAAACTCTGGCGTAATAGGAAACTGACCAACAGTTCCTCGAATACCATCGGTGCCAAAATATTTTCTCTCGCTCATTGTTGTTTTTCCTTTTCTTATTAAGCTTGCTCAAATGCGCAATATAACTTTACTGCTTCAACGGTTGCTTTTACATCATGCACTCTAAGAATATTTGCACCTTTCGTCAAAGCATACATAGCAGCAACAACACTGCCATTACTTCTACTATTTATGTCAGCATCCAAAATGGTACCGATCATTGTCTTTCTTGAAACACCGACTAGCAAAGGGAAATTAAGTTCTTTAAAACTGTCTAAATGTTTCATCAGTTCACAGTTATGCTGCAAACTTTTACCAAACCCAAAGCCAGGATCGAGGCAAATTCTATCCGTACTAATGCCAGCTTTTTGGCAAGCTGTCACTCGTTGCTGTAGAAATGATTTCACATCGTCGACGACGCTCTCGTAATGTGGATTCTGCTGCATCGTTCTTGGCTGTCCTTGCATGTGCATAAGGCATACTAAGACTTCTTCGTTACTGGCTATTGCATCAAGCGCTCCGGCTTCTTGCAATGCACGTACATCATTGATCATGCTGGCGCCAGCTTTGATTGCTTCTTGCATTACAACAGCTTTACTCGTATCGACCGATACCGCTGTACCACTGGCAACGATTGCTTCCACCATAGGGATGACCCGGTCCAGCTCTTCGCTTTCGGAAACCGCCTGAGCTCCAGGCCTGGTGGATTCACCACCCACATCAATAATATCAGCCCCTTCCCGGCGCATAGTTTCGATACGGCGCAATGCAATATCTTTGCGCACATAATTACCGCCGTCTGAAAATGAGTCGGGAGTTGTATTCAAAATACCCATGACCAGCGGCCTATTCGATTGCAACAGTTCTTTCATGGTAGTTACTTTCCGCACAATGAAAAAAAGGGCCAAAAGGCCCCTTTTTAATCAACAGATGGTTCTGTTACTGGTGAGTCTTTTGGCGCATCAGGTTGAGGTCCTGAGCCACCATTGCCACCGGGCCCTTTTGTATCCGACCAATTAGCCGGCGGGCTGGGTTCGTCACCGTCCATGATTTGTTTAATTTGCTTAGCATCAATGGTTTCGAACTTCATCAAAGCGTCCGCCATTGCATGTAACTTATCCATATTATCCTGCAAAATTGTTTTGGCGCGATTGTAGTTACGATCAATGATTTCGCGTATTTCTGCATCAATGGCTCGAGCGGTATCGTCCGAAATATTTTTGTGCTGAGTTACGGAGCGGCCCAAGAAAACTTCGCCTTCATCTTCTGCATAAGACAATGGACCTAACTTATCAGACAAGCCCCACTTGGTGACCATATTACGGGCTAGGCCAGTGGCGCGTTCAATGTCGTTAGATGCACCTGTCGTCACCTTGTCAGAACCATTGATGATCTCTTCTGCAATACGACCACCAAATAATGAGGATAACTGACTTTCCAGTGCTTCCTTAGATAAGGAGTACTTGTCCTGTTCCGGCAAATACATGGTCACACCCAGTGCCCGGCCACGCGGAATAATACTCACTTTATATACTGGGTCGTGGCTAGGTACTTTCAAACCAACAATGGCATGACCGGCTTCGTGATAAGCTGTATTCAACTTTTCCTCTTCCGTCATCACCATTGAGCGGCGTTCTGTACCCATCAAGATCTTATCTTTCGCTTTTTCAAACTGTTCCATGCCGACAACACGCTGGTTATCACGAGCTGCGAATAATGCCGCTTCATTAACCAAGTTTGCTAAATCGGCACCGGAAAAACCAGGCGTACCACGAGCAATTACTCCCGGCTCAACATCATCGCCAATCGGCACCTTACGCATATGTACTTTAAGAATCTGCTCACGACCTTTAATGTCTGGCAAACCAACCACAACCTGGCGGTCAAAACGGCCCGGACGCAATAAAGCCGGATCCAGCACATCAGGACGGTTGGTAGCAGCGATCACGATCACGCCTTCGCCACCTTCAAAACCATCCATCTCAACTAATAACTGGTTCAAGGTTTGCTCACGCTCATCATGACCACCACCTAAACCGGCACCACGATGGCGACCAACAGCATCGATCTCATCGATAAAGATAATGCAAGGAGCATGCTTTTTAGCCTGCTCAAACATATCGCGGACACGAGATGCACCGACACCGACAAACATTTCAACGAAATCAGAACCGGAGATAGTGAAGAAAGGCACTTTGGCTTCGCCAGCAATGGCGCGAGCCAATAATGTTTTACCAGTACCAGGAGGGCCAACCATCAAAACACCCCGTGGAATTTTGCCGCCCAGGCGCTGGAACTTACGCGGATCGCGCAAGAAGTCTACTAATTCACTGACTTCTTCTTTGGCTTCTTCAACGCCGGCCACATCGGCAAAAGTGGTTTTAACCTGATCTTCGCTCAGCATGCGCGCCTTACTTTTACCAAAAGACAATGCACCGCCACCTTTGCCACCGCCCTGCATCTGGCGCATGAAATAAATCCATACCGCAATGAGTAGCAATATTGGTCCAAAACTCAACAGGAAGGTACCGATACCACCACCTTCGCGTTTTTTGCCCGAGTAGGTAACGTCATTCTCCAGAAGAATTTCATTAAGCTTCTCTTGGCCACCAGCAGGTATTTCAGCATTGATTTCTTGGTTACTGCTAACGTCTTTACCAGTAACGAGGCCGTTGTTGGGATTAATCACAACATCATCGACCTGTTTACTCTCGATCTGTTTCACAAACTCAGAGAATGTCACCTGACTACTGTCTTGCTGACGCTCTTGTATTGCATCAATCACAATAAACAAAATAACCGCCGCAATGGCCCAAAATAGAATGTTCTTTACTAAATCGTTCAAAACCTGAACCTCGTTCTTGGCAACTCTTTGCCTTTAATAATAACTACACATTATGCCATGCTTTGCTAGCAACGAAAGCCCTGAAGCTTAACAAAACGTAACAAACACTACTATCGAGATAGTGTTTTTTATCGCATCTTTTCTCAACTAGCCCTTAAAACCCAAACCGACTACGTAAACTTCTCTGGAACGCCCTCTGGAGGCATCTGGTTTGCGAATGAGAACCTTATCGAACATCTCTCGACATTGGCGGATATAGTCATCAAAACCTTCACCCTGGAAGACTTTGACGACATAGTTGCCACCTTTTGCCAGTACAGTCTGCGCTAGCTCTAACGCCAATTCACACAAATACATACCGCGCGGTTGATCAACCGCATCTACACCACTCATGTTGGGGGCCATATCCGATAAAACAAGGTCTGCCTTGCGCTCGCCTATCTTATCGAGTAATTGATTAAGAACCGCTTCTTCGCGAAAATCACCCTGAATAAAGTCCACATCGGGCAAGGGATCCATTTCCAAGATATCCAAAGCAAATATTTTACCCTGACTACCCATTTTATAAGCAACGTATTGTGACCAGCCGCCTGGAGCAGCTCCCAGGTCAACGACGGTCACGCCTTTGCCTAGCAGCTTGTATTTCTGGTCAAGCTCTTCCAGCTTATAAACCGCCCGTGAGCGGTAACCGTCTTTTTGCGACTTTTTGACATAAGGGTCGTCAAAATGCTCTTTCATCCAACGGTGGCTACTTTTACTTCGTGACATAAAGAAAATATGCTTGTTTTTTCCTCAAATAAGTCTCTATTGTACCTTTTTTCAGGTAAAATGACTGCTAATTATCACTATCAGAAAGATGTAATGACTCAATTAAGCAACAACCAGGTAAAATTCTTACGCGGCAAGGCGCACAGCCTGAAACCAATCGTTATGGTCGGAGCCAATGGCGTCACCGATAACGTGCTCGAAGAAATCAATAATGCACTAAATCATCACGAGCTCATCAAGATTAAAGTCAGAGCTGAAGAACGTGAAGACAAGCAAGCCATGATTGACCATATTTGCCAGAAAACCAAAGCAAGCAAAATTCAGGTCATCGGCCATAACCTGTCTATTTACCGCAAATCAGACTCCCCTAAAATCATTTTGCCTAAATAGCCAAATTCAGCTACCTTATGAGCTGCTTCTAATTTTCAGGGACTACCATGGCTTACAGCATTCTACTGGTCGAAGATCACAAAGAGTTGGCCGCCACAACCGGCGAATACCTTGAAGCCTGTGGCTATATTGTTGATTATGCAATGGACGGCATAAGCGGACTCAATCTGGCCAAGGACAATCAATACGATGCTTTGATTCTGGACGTCATGTTGCCTGGCATGGATGGCTTTACGATTTGTCAGCGCATCCGTCAGGAAGCCCAGTCTGACATTCCTATTTTAATGCTGACCGCGCGCGATCAGTTAAGTGATAAGCTCGATGGCTTTGATGCTGGTGCCGATGACTATCTGATTAAACCTTTCGATTTTGAAGAACTGGATGCGCGACTCAATGCCATCATTCGACGCCATAAAGGTGAACTGGACTCGAAGCCTTTAGTTATTCATGACCTTGAGCTTGATCCGAAAACCTTGCAAGTTAAACGCCAAGGGCAGAAGCTCAAGTTATCTCCGACAGGTTTGCATATTCTGAAACTATTAATGCGCAAATCACCGGAAGTGGTCACTCGCGAAGAACTTGAACGTGAGTTGTGGGGCGATCTTGTACCTAATAGTGATGTTCTGAGAAGTCATTTGTATAACTTACGTAAAGTCATTGATAAACCCTTCGCAGAACACCTTTTACAAACCGTACCCGGCCTGGGAATCAAAATTATCACTCCTGAACAGTAAGCCTGGAAGAGTCCCTTAACTATTTTTCTGCGGCATGTTCTTTTAGCGTTAACTGAATCTGGGTACCTTTTGCCAACTGGCTATCAATTGAAATTTGCCAATTCATCTGATCACAGATTCGCTTCACAATGGACATGCCAAGCCCAAAGCCTTTGACCTGCTCCTGGTCACGATTCGCCCGATAAAATGGTTCGAAAATCCGCTGCAGGCTATTCTCATCCATACCAATACCGGTATCCGACACCCTGACAAAGTTTCGACCAATAAAAACTTGGATGGAGCCCTTTTCCGTATAGTTGAAAGCATTCAAAATAATGTTGTTCAAACATATAACCAATAAACGCTCGGAGATACGCATTTTAAGTTGAATATTGCTATGCAGACTGGTGGTGATTTGTTTGTCAGGATAAAGGCGCTCGATGGCGTTCAGCTGATGCTTAACAATGGCATTAATATTAAGCGGTTCTTCCGAAATATCAGGCTCCTGGTTTCTGGACAGCAAGAATAACGCTTCAAGCAGATCCTCCATCTCTTTAACCATTGGCTTCATGCGCAGAACAATTTTCTGCTGAGACTGGTTGAGCTGCTGCTTTTCCAGCAAAGATATGGAGCCTTTTAAAACGGCCAGCGGCGTTCTTAATTCATGACTGGCATAGCGTGTAAAATTTTTCTCACGTGTAACGTACTCATTAACACGTTCAGCATACTGATCAAATGCCTGTAATAAAGTCATTACTTCAGCATCCGCATTCTTCTCTATTTCGGTGAAATCCAACTTCAAATCAGATCGCTCAGATACTTCTACACTGTCCATTAAGCGCGATAATTTAACGACCGGAGAAATAGCACGTCGAGAAAGCATGTAGGTAATCCACGCTGGAAGATAAATAATCAACAGGACGAAAGCGAGTGGTGCGATACCAAAGTAAAAAGACAGCCGCGCCACCTGGCCTTCTTCAAATACCAAATACAAACGCTTGCCATGTTTTTCAGAAATATGAACAAGCGGCTGCCTGTTGTCCACATCGACTCTTTGATAACCAACCTCTAAAACTTCTAGATAATCAGGCACCTCTTCTGATGAATCGCTGGAAGACATATAACCGGTAAGGTTCAAGGTGTTAGGTAGGTTAAAATTTGGGTTTTGTTGATAGTTGGTCCAGAAAAATTCTGCTTCGCCTTCTAGTGCCTGCTTGATCAGAACATTTTCTACCACTTTTGCAGCGCCGTAGACACCTAATAAAGTCACCGCGCTAATCAGCAATAATTGTATTGCCATCGCCTTGATGATTTTATAATGTATGCCGCGTCGCTTTTGACTCATTGGAATATCCGTTTAACCCTAGGTTTGATTCGTTTAATTATTATTCAGCCATTGAGTAGCATTGTACAAAGCGCCTTACTCTGAACAAACCGTTTATCTATTAATCAAGCAGCTATCGCTTAACAAATCTGTAGTGCGCCACCATCCACTCATTTCCATCAGCATAACCAAATAATTCAGCACAAGCCATAAAGAAAATGCGCCACCGATGAAACCAGACTTTGCATTCATCTTTGCCATAAACTGTCTCAAATAACGGCATGACTTGCTTTTGATGCTGGTCCAGATTTTCGAGCCAGGCATTTGAGGTCTTCTCATAATGCTTGCCGTTGACTAACCAACGCCTTTCGAGCTGTAGCTGTTGCTGGAAGTTCAAGAAAGTATCAGCAGCGGGCATTTGACCACCACTAAAAAAGTAACGGCCCATCCAGTTATCATCCCCATCTTCTAAAAAAGGGTACATTAGATAACGGTGACAAAACACGTGTAAAAATACTTTGCCATCATCTTTGAGCCATTGGCTAATTCGTGCAAAAAGCACATCATAATTTCTGACGTGCTCAAACATCTCAATTGAAATGATCCGATCATACTGACGCCCCGGATCAAACTGATTAATGTCCTGCGTCATGATAGTGATATTGTTTAAACCACGCTCTTTAGCCTGCTTCTCAATATACTCACGTTGCGAGTTAGAGTTTGATACCCCTGTAATCGTACTATTAGGATACTTAGATGCAAGAAACAAGGTTAGAGAACCCCAGCCACAGCCTAACTCTAGAATATCCTGCCCATCAACAAACTCTCCACGCTCAGCATACAGCTCCAGCATCGCCAGCTCAGCTGCCTCTAGGTCATTAACACCTTGTGGCCAATAAGCACTACTGTACTTGAGATTTTTACCTAAAGCGTAATGATAGAACTCTGAGGGAACTTCATAGTGTTGCTCATTGGCTTTGTCGGTTTTAATCGCCACCTCGGAAGCTTTCAGTTCCTGTAAAAATTCATGGTGTCGCTCTGCCTGAGCTTCGCAGTCAAACGCTGACTCTTCGGTCAATCGTTGCTCACAAAGCTTCCGGATCCCCAGTCGCACCAGACGATCGGGTAATAATCCTTTTTCAATTAAGTTAATAGCTTGTGCAATCATATAGTTCTCCACCATCAGCCGCTACTGGGCTTTATTAGCACTTGATTTTATAGGTCCCAAAAGAAATTTATTGGTCTTTTTCTGATATGCTCGATAATCATCACCTTTGCTACGAATATTTTGCTCTTCATTAAAAGGAATACCGGTCAACTTCAATAGAAAAAATAGCATTAATATCGGGTAGATAAATAGCAACCACCCTTGCTCGGCATGCCAACCAATTAGCGGATAAGCAAACCAATGAGTCCATTCAAAGAAATAGTTTGGGTGACGCGAGTAGCGCCAAAAGCCGATATTACAGACTTTGCCTTTAACATCCTTTCTACGTTTGAACTGTCGCAACTGATAATCAGACAGAGTGACACCGATAAATGAAATAACCGCTACGCCAATTCCTAAGCCATCAAACATATCCATGCTGTGACTAGCTGAAGCAACAATATAAACGGGGTAACTAAAGGCAAATGCCAGCCCAGCCTGGAACATGAAAAAGATAAACAATTTTACCTGGGTATTGTCCGACCAATGCTTTCGCAACTGTTGGTAACGTCCATCTTCGTGATCGACCTGATAGCGATCGATTAGGTGCCAAGCTAAACGTGTATACCAGGCAATCGGAATCAGTAATACAACATAGCGATGGAAACTATTACCCGTTGCCATCCAGACATAAATCAGACCACATACGACAATTAACAGTGCCCAGGTGATATCCACAATATCAGTGTTCTTGGTATGCCATTGCCACAACCAAGCCGCAGCCTGTCCTACAACGCACAAAGCAATTGCAATCAGTACAGCGGTATCTAATTCCATGAGGCTTCTCTTTTTCCTGCCTGATGTTCTTTATAGCTTGACGACTCTCCAAAAATGGTGATGAGCATAACCATGACCAAAGTCCATCCAGCAGCCAGTGCTGCTAATGCCAACACCGGTTGATTCAATGTCACCGCACCAAACTGTTGTGCAGCCAGATATGAAACTGGCCCACCAATCGCTCCCATCAAAACCCCAATAGCTTTATAGTCAAAAATCCAGGATAGAGAATGATTAATGGTTAATCCAAAAGCAACCCACAGCATAATAATCCAGATCGGAGCCATAAATGAATAGGGCCATTGCATCTCATAACTAATCAAACCTAATTGCAACCAGACACTATCAAGAATCAGGCCCAAAGCCATTAAGGTCAGAACAATGGTTATATCATTAGCTTTACGATTGACCGGGTGTAATTGCCACAACAAAAAGGCCAACAAAAGACCGGCACCCAGCCAAATATGCTGATAAACAACGCCAACAACCAACGCAAACCATACTGTTTGCAGCAGCACAAAGTTTAATACTTTGTTTAACTTTGTAAGGCTAACCATTGCTGCCTCTTATTGGTTGGTTTGGCAAACAGTAGATGCACATCGCTAATAGCTTTCTCAAGAAAACCACCTTCGCAGTAACAAAAATAGAAGTCCCACATTTGAGTAAAAGACGAGTCAAACCCTTGCGATTTCACTTGCTCAATATTACTAAAGAAACGTCTGCGCCATTCGTTCAATGTTTTGGCATAACTGTCGCCAAAATCTTCCAGGTTAATCAATCGCAAATCGGATGCTTGTTTTGCAGTATCAACAATAGCCGACACACAGGGGATAAAGCTACCAGGGAAAATATAGCGCTTAATGAAGTCCACCGACTTAAGCGCCTGCTTGTAGCGAGAGTCTTCGATAGTGATTGCCTGAATTAAGGCCATACCGTCCGGCTTTAATAAATCACTACACTTTTTCAGGTAAGTGTCCAGATATTGGTGCCCTACTGCTTCAATCATCTCAATCGATACCAACTTGTCGAACTGGCCTTTTAAGTTACGATAGTCTTCTTTAAGCACAGTAATGTTGCTTTCCAGTCCTTCTTCTTTAACTCTTTTCTTGGCGTGTTGGTATTGCTGCTCTGAAATAGTCGTGGTCGTGACATGACAGCCATAATTTTTGGCAGCATAAATCGCAAAACCACCCCAGCCTGTTCCAATTTCAACCAACTTATCATTAGCATTTAAATCTAATTTTTCACAGATTGTTTTTAGCTTAAGCTCTGAGGCTTTCTCTAAAGTGTTCGCCTTTTCTGTGAATATTGCCGAGGAATACATCAGGTGTTTATCAAGGAATAGCCTAAAGAAGTCATTGCCAAGATCATAGTGAGCGGAGATGTTTTTGCGGCTACCCTCAACGCTATTGCGATTAAAAAAGTGCCATAACTTAAGAGCACTATTCTTTAACCAGGCAAGGCCACCTTCCATTTCATCCAGTATATGGCGGTTAATCACTAATATCCGAACCAACCCGGTGAGGTCATCAGTAGACCACTGTTCTTTCATATACGACTCTGCGGCACCAATGCTGCCATGCATGGCCACTTGTCGATAAAAATCCAGTTGCTTAATGTTCAGAGTCACACAAAGATTTGATTTCGGGCTGGCAGCCCCGCAAAAATATTGACCTAGTGAGTCATTAATAATGATCTGGCCGCCCTTGATTCGGTTCAGTGTTTTCAGCACCTGATTTCTTATCAAGCGCTCGAAACCCGAGGCCTTTTTATTTTCAGACAAGGCTAGCTCAACAGACTCGCTCTGCTTTTGCCTGGTTGTTACTGCCTGTTTTTCAGTAAAATCATTCACGACCTGTTGTCCTCTTACCTATTATCCGATTTTGGCTGGCCCTTGTGTGACTCTTTGCCACCTTGAGGGTGGGGCACAAAAGGAATCTTTTTTAACCATAACTTAAATGCTTGCCAATAAATTCCTGCCATCATCTTTAGTGGCTGAAAAGGCCTTTTTAAGACAAGACTGCGCATACTGCTTTTCGTTAATGGTATGAAGTCAGCTGTGAAGGTAGCGTCAAAGAATTTGTGATGAGTGTTCTTCTGGTTGACGACCATATGGATCCTTAGCTCATCATCTTCAACTTTAAACAGCCATTGATAGTGCATGTCCATGGTCAAAAATGGTGATATATGGAAAGCTTTATCAAACTCGAACTTATACAGGTTGCCTCCCTGTTTGCCTTCATTGCACTGGTGAAGATAGGTATGACGTTCTCCCCATGGGGTATTGGTTATCTCCGATAAGATGTATTTTAATTCGCTATTTTCAACACAAAAATAAAAGCATACTGAGTTGAAATTAAAACCGAGGTATCTAAGGTGTGATAATAGAAACACCTGTCCCTTGAATGCTTTACCGGTTCTCTCACGAATAGTTTCAACAATTGAATACTTGTTTAATACTGAAGAATTATTGCTTTGACCAAGATTAAAGTTCTGATGAAAGTCTTTACTACGAAATGAAATCAGGTTCCATTTTTCGTAGGACCATAGCCTGCTTTTGCTGAAAGTTTCTGGAAGTTTATCCAGGTCCAATAAACTCCAATACATGTCATAGGTAAATTCATGCCGCTTGGGTCGATAACGACGGTGGCGAATCGAGCCGACAAAAAATCCTTGCTTAAGCATAACCGGCATCCTTCAGAAGTTGCTCCGCCGCCTCAAGTCCACTTCGTGCACCATCTTCATGAAAACCCCATCCCCAATAGGCGCCGCTAAAGTAACTCCGGTGGAGCCCTTGAATTAGTCCTTTGTTTTGCTGAGCATTAATGGTCGCCTGCGTATACACCGGATGATGGTAAGTCAATTGCTTCCATACCAAATCGGGGTTAACACGCTCCGCCATATTTAAGCTTACGATAACAGGAGTATCAGTCTCAAGCGACTGCAATAAATTCATATAATAACTTACAGTACACTGCTTGCTGGTTTTTTCATCGATCATGACATTCCAGCTAGCCCAGGCACGACGCTTGCTGGGTAGTAAACCAGTGTCAGAGTGCAGGGTGATTTGGTTTTCCTGATATTTAATTGAACCTAAAATTTCCTTTTCTTCATTACTCGGGCCTTCTATCATGCTCAATGCCTGATCGCTATGACAGGCAAAAATGACATAATCAAACTCCTGTTTTCCTTCAGCAGTGTGCAACCAGACTGTTTGATGATTTCTGATCACCTTGTTGATAGGACAGCTCAGCTTTACTTGAAAACCAGCGTTCTTTGCTACCGCATCAATATAGCTCTTGGAACCGCCTGCTACGGTTTTCCATACTGGACGGTTAAAAGCCTGCATCATCTGATGATTATTCATAAAGGCAACCAGATAACGAGCCGGGAAGTCTAAAATTAGTTCGCTATCACCAGACCATAAGGCACATGCCATTGGTAAAATATGCTCATTAATGAATTGCCGGCTGTAGTTATTTCGCTTGAGGTAATCGCCCAGAGTTTCGCTGCTCTCACCACCAAGTAGTTCACCCGCTTCACGATAGAACCGGAAGATGTCTCGTAACATGCGATAGAAGCTGGGACTGATCATATTTTTACGCTGACTAAAAAGCCCATTCAATGTACCGGCGTTATACTCAAGCCCAGTTAACTTATTCGATACAGCAAAACTCATATCGCTGTCTTTGTACGGCACCTGATATTTCTGTAACAGCCCGTCAAATACCGGATAGTTTTCCGGGTTGAACACAATGAATCCAGTATCTACAGCAATCGTTTTATGCCCGCCTTGTTCATCCTCGACATCAATCTGATGAGTGTCAGCATGTCCACCTAACTTTGCGGCGCTCTCAAATAAAGTGACATCCATATCGTAAGCCAGCCTTTCTGCAGCTGTTATTCCAGAAATGCCTCCGCCAATCACTGCCACCCTCATGATTTCGCCTTTGCCTTAATTAATTGCTTATCGGGATACTTCAGATCCCACACCAGACCGATTTTCTCCATACTTTTCAGCACATAATAACTCAAGTCCAGTTCCCACCAATAAAAACCCTGTTTAACAGAACCAGGACTAAAATGATGGTTGTTGTGCCAACCCTCTCCTAATGTGAACAAAGCTAATAAAAAATTATTTCGACTATCATCATTGGTTTCAAATCGCTTACTGCCCCAGCGATGCGCCAGTGAGTTGATACAGTAAGTCACATGCGATAATAGAATGGTTGAAATGAAAAACCCCCAAATCAGGATCTGCCATCTATCGGCTCCCAATTCGGGATGTAACTTTTCAAGATAAATCCCTAAACCAAAAATCATACCGGCAAATATAATCGGAGGGAAAATATCAAACCTGTCCAGCCAGCGAAGCTCCGGATACTTTGCCAAGTCCTTCACTCTCTGCTCCTGAGTTGGAAAGTTCTTTTTATTGAGGAACCACAGCATATGACTTTTCAAAAAACCATGCCTAGGCGAGTGTACATCTTCTTCGGTATCTGCATGAATATGATGATGACGATGATGAGCGGCCCACCAAAGTGGCCCGCGCTGGGTAGCTGACGCACCCAAAAATCCAAACAGAGCTTGCACCCAACGATAGGTCTTAAAGCTTTTGTGCGAAAAGTAACGATGATAAAAAGCGGTAATAGCGAACATGCGCACCAAATAGGCTAGCACACAGACTATGATTGCAATCCACGACACGCCTGTAACAAAGGCAAATAAGCACACTAAATGCAAACCGATATAAGGAATAACCCTTGGCCAATCGACGCCTTCTATTTGTTCTGGCTGACCTGTCTGGGTACTGATTTGACTGTTATCAAACCACTGTTTCATTTTCATATTTAAGCTACTTGGCAATTTCGCTCATCCTATGTCCTTTCTTGTGAAATCCGTGTGAATCGATCCTATCTAATTGGCCATTCTTCTTCACATAATCTTTACGAGCCCGGCAGTACAGTGGCAGCATGGTTTCACTTTATCAGTGCTCTATGACAATTTCCCGTTATTTACTATATTCTGCTATAGCCATAACTTTTTCTGGATGTAGCCATTCGAGGAGCGAGATGAATAATCAACGCGTAGAAGATTTTTTGCAGGTTGCCAGTAAAATGCCACCCACTGAAACCGTCGAATCACCAGATAAGGCCTTTTTAACTCTGTTTGGTGATTTCAAAGCCGGCACTAAAGAAGACATCATTCGTCAACTGTATGCTGAAACCTTCTATTTCAATGATACTTTTAAGACTTTCGGCCATATCGACGAACTACTCAAGTACATGCCAGAAACTGCCGATGCTACAGAGCTGACTACGGTCGAAATTATTGATGTAGCGAAATCAGATACAGACTATTACCTGCGCTGGGTAATGCACATGAAGTTCTCTGCCGCAGGTAAAAAAATTGATTCTAAGTCTATTGGCATGACCCAGCTTCGTTTTAACGAGGAAGGTAAAATTGTACTTCATCAAGACTATTGGGATGGTGCCGAAGGTTTTTATTCACGCTTACCAATAGTGGGGTTCTTTGTTAATTATGTCCAAAACCGCCTCTAAGTATTCACCAGTTTCCCCAAAGCTGCTCAACCTGGCTTGGCTGCTGTTTGGCTTTTCATTGCTCATCATATCTGGCTCCGTTCAGGCTAAGCTTGAAGCTCAAGTGAGTCATCAGCAAACCGACTATCAACTGTGCGCCAAGCAACGAGTAACCAAAGCCTTATTCTTTGATGTGGTCGACGTCGGTGTTTATTACCCCAATTGCGATCAAGCTGATAATGTCTTTGATTCACAACCCAAGCTTTTACGCTTTTCTTATCTGCGTGAGGTAGAAGGTGTTCAGTTAACGGAAGGCGCGGATGATTTCCTGGAAGACAACCTGACCGACACCGAAAAAGAAACCTGTATGGTTGCATTTAAAGACTTTAATACTATTTATCAGGATGTTGCAGACGGTGATTACTACGATCTGTTTGTGACACCAGACCAGGGTATCACTCTACAGCTTAATGAGTCCCAGCTTGCCGAACTTAACAAGCCCGACTGTGCAGTACCTTATCTCAATATTTGGTTTGGTGCGGAATCGATGGATGATGACTTTAGCGAGCTGCAGGATAAAATCAAATCCCTTAACTGAGATGCAGCAGGGACTGCTAACTCAATAGTTCCAGTGCAGTCTTTCTTGCTGATTTGTAATCAATGATTGGCTCAGGGTAGCCCAGCTCTTTACGTTGCTGGCTCGTTGGGAAGTGGATATCTTTATCGCTCAAACTTGCCAGCTCAGGCACTAACTTCCGAATAAATTTCCCTTCCGGATCAAATCGTTGCGACTGAGTAATAGGGCTCATGATTCTGAAATAGGGAGCACCATCGGCACCGGTCGATGAACACCACTGCCAACCGCCATTGTTTGAAGCAAAGTCACCATCAATTAAATGACGCATAAAAAAGGTTTCCCCTTCTCGCCAATCAATCAGGCACAACTTGTTTAAAAACATGGCCACGTTCATGCGTAAACGATTATGCATCCAACCAGTTTGCAGAAGCTGTCGCATGGCTGCATCGATTAATGGAAAACCAGTTTCACCTTTACACCATTTAACAAACAACTCATGTTGACCATTCCAAACTTCTTTGGCGTCACTTTTAAAAGGCCGGTGATGGCTAATCTGCGGATTATCAATGATGATCTGACGGTAGAACTCACGCCAGATTATTTCTGACAACCAGGTGTCTTGATAAAAAGCTTCCTGATTACCTTCGTGCCACTCTAGCAATGCTTCTATACATTGCCGGGCTGAAATAGCACCAACCGCCAAATAGGGCGATAGCATGCTGGTCCCTTTGACTGAGGGAATATCCCTGCGTTCCTTGTAATAGCCAGCTTTTGGCAAGAACTCATTCAATTTTTCTCGTGCAGCCTTCTCACCTGCTGGCCACAAGTCCCCTCGATACTCTTGTTCAAAGTCATAATCATGCTGTCGGTCAATCTTGAAGTCCTGTTTATCAGGCGCTGGAAGTGGAGCTATGCCTTGCGTCTTATGAAACTCAATCCAGGCTTTTTTGTAAGGGGTAAAAACTTTGTAAGGCTCCCCCTTACCTGTGCTGACACTATTAGGCGGAATAATCACATCACCGTCGAAGCGACTTACTTTCAATCCTTTTTCCTGAAGCAGCTGCTCCAATTGGTCGTCGCGCTTCTTTTCATTTAATGGATATTCGTTATTAAAATATACTCCAGAAGCTTTAAATTCTTCGACTAACTGTTCTACTTTCTCCACTGACTGCTGATAGTTTTCCACCTTAAAACTGTATAAAGGAATGTTCAGTTTATTCAGCTGTTTTCGCAACTCTTTAACCGTATCATTAATAAAACCAACTTTGCACGGAGCATCATTATGCGCCACCCGTTGCTCAACGGGCTCAAGATAAACACCTATCACGGTACCCTGTTCTGCGGCATAAAAAAGAGCAGGGTTATCACCTACTCTTAAATCATTTCTAAACCAGACTAAGTTAATGTCCTTGCTCATCGCGACGGCGCTCATAAATAGTTTCGCAATCCTAGCTCCAAAGGATGAGGATCAAGGTAAGCCTGTTGCTTGATATATTCGGAGCCAAATTGAGTCAGGTAGTGATTAATCAATGTTACTGGAACAACCAATGTGACCAGGCCTTTTCGATATTGCTCTATCACTTTCACCAACTCCTGTTTAGCTGCTGAAGTCAGGTCTCGTTTTAAATATCCCAAAATATGATAGAGCACATTGGTATGTGACTTACTAGATGCTACTTTCTTTAGCGTTTGCATCAAGGTGTCTTCATACTCTTTTAACAGCTCAGTAATTTCTTTCTGTTCAGTATTTGCGACCAGGCGTCCAAGCTCCTTATAAGCCTGATAGCTATGTGCCATCACCAGGTATTTATAGCGGCTGTGGAAATCAATCAGTTTCTTCATGCTCGGCTCGCCCATAACAGACTGCTTCCAGTCATGATAGGCAAACACTCGGGTAATAAAGTTTTCCCGTAATTTGGGATCTTGCAAGCGACCTTCTTCTTCCACCGGCAGGTTAGGATGCAGTTTCATAATTTCATCAATATAGACACCACGGAAGGACTCACCGGCAGGGTTGCCGTTCTCATGATAGACCTTGACCCGCTCCATGCCACAGCTGGGAGAATTTCGGATGACAACATAACCACAGGCATCATGAATCTTTGGTAAGGTCTTGTGCGCATAGTCTCGCAACTCATCGGTCACATCAAGCCTATGGTCATCGACTTTTTTCACTCGAATATCTTCTCCGACACGCACTAAATGGATCGGAGGCCTTGGCGTAGGCAATCCGATGCCCATTTCGGGGCATACGGGTGTGTACTCAAACCAATCGCTGAGTACATTCAAACAGTATTTTGACTGCTTATGTCCGCCATCAAATCGCACTTTATTGCCGAGCAGACACGAGCTTATGGCTATCTTAATTTTGCTCATTTTTGGATTATTGCTAACTCCGTGTGAAAAGGCTGTGAAAACTTACAAGTGTCACCCTTTCTCCTAACTCATATCAATCCCATTACCTAGTATTGCTACAATCAGATTAGCATCAAACTATTGTAGCCACAAAAAAAGGCCTCGTAAGAGACCTTTTTTATTTGTTTATTAAAGCTAAAACTAAATATATAAAACCTCGGCAATTTCGTATTCAACACTGCCTTTTGGCGTTTGAATATTGGCTATATCACCTTCTTCTTTACCAATCAAGCCGCGCGCAATTGGCGAGTTAATGGAAAGTTTGTTTTTCTTTATGTCCGCTTCGTCATCACCCACAATTTGATATTGAACCTCATCAGAATTGTTGTCATCCATATTAATCAGGATAACGGTGGAACCGAAGATTACCTTGCCATTGTTGGTTATCTTAGTGATATCAACAATTTGAGAGTTAGATAGCTTAGCTTCGATTTCCTGAATGCGACCTTCAATAAAACCTTGTTGCTCGCGCGCAGCATGATATTCAGCATTTTCTTTCAAATCACCATGCTCACGTGCTTCAGCGATGGCCGCAACAACTTGCGGCCTTTTCACTTTTTTAAGCTCATTTAATTCAGTCTGAAGTGCCTCGGCACCTGCGACTGTCATTGGAACTCGATTCATCGTTCATCAACCTGTGTATGTAGTTCTTGCACTGAATATATCTGACTACGACCATTCTCTTTCATTGCTGCGCATGACGCAACAGCGCCGGCCAATGTCGTTGTGTATGGCACCTTATGTTGCAATGCACTACGGCGAATCAAGAATGAATCTGCAATCGCCTGTTTGCCTTCAGTGGTATTGATAATGTAATCCACTTCACCGTTTTTAATGTAGTCAACAATGTGTGGACGACCTTCAAACATCTTGTTGATACGTTGACATGGAATACCGGCTTCACGAATGGCTCGTGCCGTTCCGCCCGTTGCTAGCAACTCAAAACCTTGGTCTGCCAATGAACGAGCTACTGCCGCCAGACCATTTCTATCGGCTTCACGCACACTGATAATCACTTGTCCGGAATCCGGTACTGGCTGGCCGCCACCCAGTTTAGCCTTGTAGAAAGCATCACCAAATGTTTTGCCAACTCCCATCGCTTCGCCCGTTGACTTCATCTCAGGGCCAAGAATGGGGTCAGAACCCGGGAACTTGTTGAATGGGAAGACTGGCTCTTTAACAGAGAAGTAGCGAGGAATGATTTCTTTAGTGAAGCCTGTTTCAGCCAATGTTTTACCGGCCATTACTGACGCTGCCACTTTCGCCATCGGTGTGCCAGTTGCTTTTGATACAAATGGTACCGTGCGCGATGCACGTGGATTCACTTCAAGAATGAAGATTTTCTCACCTTGAATAGCAAACTGAGCATTCATCAAGCCACGAACTTTTAATTCTTTGGCCATCACCAACATTTGACGACGCAGTTCATCCTGCACTTCTTTGCTCAGGCTAAAGGGAGGGATTGAACAGGCTGAGTCACCTGAGTGAACACCTGCTTGTTCAATGTGTTCCATAATGCCGCCAATCAGAATGTTCTGACCATCAAAGATGGCATCCACATCGACTTCAATCGCATCATCAAGGAAGCGATCAAGCAATACAGGTGACTCGTTTGAAACGCTCACCGCATCGTTCATGTAGCGACGCAATTCCTCTTCGTTGTAAACGATTTCCATCGCACGTCCGCCCAAAACATAAGAAGGACGAACCACTAATGGATAACCAATCTCTTCAGCTAAACGCACACCTTCTTCCATGTTACGCGCGGTACGGTTTGGTGGCTGCAATAAGCCTAAACGGTTAATCGCACGTTGGAAACGCTCACGGTCTTCCGCACGGTCAATCGCATCAGGCGAAGTACCAATAATCGGTACACCAGCAGCTTCCAGATCACGCGCCAGCTTCAATGGTGTCTGACCACCATAGTGAACAATCACGCCTTTCGGCTTTTCGATATCGACAATCGCCAACACATCTTCAAGCGTTAAAGGCTCGAAGTACAAGCGATCTGATGTGTCGTAATCGGTCGAAACCGTTTCCGGGTTACAGTTAACCATGATGGTTTCATAACCATCGTCACGCATCGCAAAAGCGGCGTGAACACAGCAGTAGTCAAACTCAATACCTTGACCGATACGGTTTGGACCACCACCTAAAATCATGATCTTGTCGCGATCCGTCGGATTCGCTTCGCACTCTTCTTCATAGGTTGAGTACATATAAGCAGTGCTGGTAGCGAACTCTGCCGCACAGGTATCCACCCGCTTGAATACTGGAGTTACACCAAGTTCTTTACGAAGTTTGCGAATCTCTTTTTCACTGGTGGCAAAGATATCGGCCAGTCTTTGATCGGCAAAACCTTTACGCTTTATTTGACGCATTAAGTCTGCATCTAAGTCAGAGAAAGATTTGTCTTTTAAGCTTTCTTCGATTTGAATCAGCTCTTGAATCTGAATCAGGAACCATTTATCAATTCCAGTCAGTTCAAACACTTCATCCAATGACAAACCTCTGCGGAAAGCATCCCCGATGTACCAGATACGATCAGAGCCAGGTACACGCAAGTTTTGGCGGAGCGTATCAACCCAGCTTTCATCATCATCGGCCAACTTTGGTTCAAAACCCGATGAACCAACTTCTAATCCGCGAATTGCTTTTTGGAATGATTCCTGGAAGTTACGACCAATCGCCATCACCTCACCCACCGACTTCATCTGGGTAGTTAAGGTCTTATCAACATTCGGGAATTTTTCAAAGTTGAAGCGAGGAATTTTGGTTACGACGTAGTCAATACTTGGCTCAAACGAGGCAGGTGTTTTGCCACCGGTAATTTCGTTTTGCAGTTCGTCCAAGGTATAACCCACCGCCAGTTTCGCTGCCACTTTTGCAATCGGGAAGCCGGTTGCTTTAGAGGCTAGCGCTGATGAACGTGATACACGCGGGTTCATCTCAATAATGGTCATGCGACCATTTTCAGGATTGATTGCAAACTGCACGTTTGAACCACCGGTTTCAACACCAATCTCGCGTAATACTGCAAGCGATGCGTTACGCATGCGTTGGTATTCTTTATCGGTCAGAGTTTGCGCTGGTGCAACCGTAATCGAGTCACCAGTATGCACACCCATTGGGTCAAAGTTTTCGATAGAACAGATAATGATGCAGTTGTCGTTCTTATCACGAACAACCTCCATCTCATATTCTTTCCAACCGATTAATGATTCATCAATCAACAACTCATTAGTTGGCGACAAATCCAATCCGCGCAAACAGATTTCTTCAAATTCTTCTTTGTTGTAAGCGATACCACCACCGGTACCACCCATAGTAAAGGAAGGACGGATAATACATGGGAAGCCGACTTCTTTTTGGACTTTCCAGGCATCTTCAAGGCTGTGTGCAACCTGCTGACGAGGCTGGTCAAGACCAATTTTTGACATCGCTTTAGCGAACAACTCACGGTCTTCTGCTTTGTCGATAGCTTCGCGAGTCGCGCCAATCATTTCTACACCGTGGATTTCTAAAACACCACGTGAGGCCAGATCAAGTGCACAGTTCAATGCAGTCTGACCACCCATGGTGGGTAGAATCGCGTCTGGCTTTTCCTTTTCGATAATTTTGGCAACCACTTCCCACTGAATCGGCTCGATGTAGGTCACATCTGCCATATTAGGGTCAGTCATAATAGTTGCCGGGTTAGAGTTCACCAGAATGACTCGGAAACCCTCTTCACGCAAAGCCTTACAGGCCTGAGCGCCGGAATAGTCGAATTCGCAGGCCTGACCAATAATGATTGGGCCAGCGCCTAAAATCAGAATACTTTTAATATCAGTACGTTTTGGCATGTCTCAATCGTCTCCTAAGCTTTGTGTTGTTCCATCAATTCAATGAAGTGGTCGAACAATGGTGCAGCATCGTGTGGACCGGGACTTGCTTCAGGGTGACCCTGGAAGCTAAACGCAGGTTTATCCGTACGCTTGATACCCTGTAGGGTGCCATCGAATAGGGAACGATGAGTTGCTTTTAAATTATCCGGTAACGATTTCTCGTCTGCCGCAAAACCGTGGTTCTGGCTGGTAATCATTACCGTGCCATCGGCTACGTCTTGCACAGGATGGTTGGCGCCGTGGTGGCCAAACTTCATCTTCGCCGTCTTGCCGCCGCTGGCCAGAGCCAACAACTGATGACCAAGACAGATACCGAACACTGGAATATTGGTTTCTAGAACTTCCTGAATCGCTTTAATAGCGTAATCGCATGGCTCCGGGTCGCCTGGGCCATTGGATAGGAAAACACCATCAGGATTCATCGCCAGAACTTCGCTGGCAGGAGTCTGTGCTGGCACAACCGTTAAGTCACAACCGCGCTCAACCAGCATTCTCAAAATATTGTGTTTAGCACCAAAATCGTAAGCAACGACTTTGAATTTTGCTTCTTTGAGTTTGCCGTAGCCTTCTTCTAAAGACCAGGTGCTGTCTTGCCATTGGTAGCTTTCCTTGGTGGAAACTACTTTAGCTAAGTCCATTCCTTTCAAACCAGGGAATTCTTTAGCCAGCTCTAATGCTTTATCCGCATCCGGCGCTTCACCAGCAATGATACAACCACTCAAAGCACCTTTGTCACGTAAGATTCTGGTTAAGCGACGCGTATCAATATCAGCAATAGCAACTTTCTTATGACGCTTTAAATAGTCTGATAAAGACTCTTCGCTGCGATAATTGCTGTGTAATAAAGGAAGGTCTCGGATAATTAATGCTTCAGCCCAAATATTGGTCGATTCAACATCTTCGGAATTGGCACCGGTGTTACCGATGTGGGGATAAGTGAGGGTTACCATCTGCTTAGCGTAGGAAGGGTCAGTCAAAATCTCCTGATATCCTGTCATGGCGGTATTAAAAACCACCTCGCCTACTGCATGTCCTTCGTAACCGATTGAAACTCCATGGAAAACACTACCATCTTCAAGAACTAAAATGGCGGGCTGCTGGGCGGGTCTTAGCAGCTGTTGAGACTCTTGTTCTAACAAAGAAACCTCCATTTTTTTTAGGCGCAAAAAATTTGGGCTCAGAAATATGAGTCCAGCAAATTGTTCACTTAGTGGAATTTTGGCAAATTCTGCGCATTATAATGGAAATGGCTTTTGATGTCTATTTAAGAGGGGCTTCGCTCTGTGCCTTAAGTACCAATCTAAATACAGCACAGCGGTTCCTTTTTAATCCTTGAAGTCTAGCCAGACCCATATAAGCTCCTCTGTCACCTAGCGCAATCGCCTTCAAAAAGTTGTATTTAGCTTTATTTAGATCTATATCAGTTCCTAAACCATCTAAATAACACAGACCGAGATGATGAAATCTAAGAGAGTCTCTAACTCCTCTTGCCCGAATTAGGTATTTAAATCCAACTTCGGGAGAGCTATCTTTAATTTCTTGATTCATGTGCATAACCCCAAGGCACATCAATGATAGCTCGCACTGATATGTCTCTCCTTGCTTGAAATAGGGTAACGCCTTGTGTTTGTTTAAGTCAGAGTCATTTTGAGTGTAAAAGAAATATCCGATCAAACCATCACAAAAATGCCCTCTTTTATGTAACTCCATTAATACACTCAAAGCCCTATTAATATTCCCCTCATTTGTAGCTTCTGATACTAACAACCATAACTCATCATCATCTCCAATGATTTGATCCGGTTCTGCTTTACTATTAATGGCTTGCAATTCATGACTTTTCCGAATCATCTGTGTATGCGTAATCACTTCTAATTCAGGTCTATGCTCTTGCATAAACTTTACAAAATCTCCATCGCTACAACTGTTGTAGGGTATCTCTGCCGTATATTTACCACCGCTTTTTTTATAAATGATCAATTGTATTCCTGAGTCATCATTAAGCTCAGTTTCTATTGTTTTAATATCGGCAATGGAAACTTTATCTCGCATAATCAAGCCACGATACGTTACAAAAGTATCTTTATCGATTCTCACCATTGGTAATCGAGATTTTATAATTATATAGATCAAGAAAGATAAAATTGGGATCGTGTATAAATAAAGGAATGCAGTGCTTGCAAGAGGGTCTCCCTCAAAAAGCCACTCAAGAACTGTTTTAATAATAACAATAAAAAGCCAATACAATATTGCAGCAATGATTAATTGAAACAGAAACTGGGCATCTAGTAAGGATGTATTTTGGGTTTTCCCGTTAGGGTATAGGTAGTATCTCAAGGCTTTTATTTTTTTCTTTTTGAAGGTTATTCATTATACAAAAGAAAAAGGGCGGATAAACCGCCCATTTTCAATTGGCCTCATGCCCCTTAGGTGCTCCCTGCTACTTCCTTGTGTCACCATGTCCTTCGGTTAGATTTCCTTACGTGCGTCCCTTGCACAGTTGTTAATCTACTCTTTTTTGAGTCAATAACAACAAGGCCTGACATAACGTCAGGCCTGCATTAAATATAAAACTCTTTTTAAATCAATCAACTAGATAAAATCTGTAGCGAAAAAAGCACTTTTTCTGAGCGATCTTACGGCGCTAGATTACAGATCCTTGCGAGATCTCTTACAAACACCATGGACGATCTCTTACACGCAATGCACATATGATTGAACACTTTTTGAACAATGTGGTTTTTAACCGTTTTTGAGTCCTAAAACATCCTGCATATCGTACAATCCAGCAGGTTTTCCCAGTAACCATTTGGCAGCTTCAATCGCTCCCTGCGCAAAACATTCCCTTGTTTGTGCCTCGTGGCGTAGCGTGACCAGCTCACCATTTAAAGCAAACACTACTTCATGGGTACCAACAATGTCACCGGCCCGCATGACTGAAAAACCAATGGCTCCAGATTTTCGCTCGCCAACTCCGTGACGCGCCCATTCAGCCACCTCATTCAAATCATGCCCCTGAGTATCTGCAACAACTTCGCCTAACGCCAGGGCTGTGCCTGATGGTGAGTCTTTCTTGTATTTATGGTGAGCTTCGAAAATTTCGATGTCCGCTTTATCTCCCAGTAATGTCGTTGCTTGCTTGACCAGACCCAACAGGCTGTTAACACCCAGGCTGTAGTTGGCAGCAAACACAATCGGAATCGATTGTGCAGCTTCACTAATTTTTCCCTTCTGCTCTTCACTAAAGCCTGTAGTGCCTATTACAACCGGTGAGTTAGCACTTACCGCATGAGCCAAAGTTTCAATGGAATGATCCGGTAAACTAAAATCAATCAGAACCTTTCGCTCATTCAACGTAACCGATAAATCATCGCCAACAAAGACACCTTGCGGTTCCATACCTACCAGATAGCCAATATCCGTACCCAGCTTTTTATGTTGCTCGCGCGCCATGGCGCCGACAATTTCAACCTGGTTATCGTTAATAGCGACTTTCAGTAATTCCTGTCCCATTCGTCCGGTGCAGGCATTAATTACAATTGGAGTCATTTACAAGTTGTCCTATAAATTAGTGCATTCTGTTAAGGCAAGGCGCCTTCTTCTTTTAATGTTTCTGCTATCTGTTCCGCTAACACTCGATAGCCTTGTGCGTTCAGGTGAATTTGATCCGACTTATACTTCTTAGTTTTCAATAAATCGGAAATCACTCCGCGCATGTAAGCAACTTCATGCTCTTCAGCAAGTTCATCATAAAAGCCTGCCACCGATGAGAAAAGATTTTTCTCCGGAACACCCATCAATAGCACCTGCACATTATGCTGTTTAGCAATATCAATCATCTGCGCCAGATTTTGCTTGGTTTGGTTTTGATTCTGGTTACGCAGAATATCATTACCACCTTCTAGCAAAATCACCAGCTCCGGATTGTGTTGCGTCAACACATCCTTAAAACGTGCCAAGCCCCGATCCGTGGTTTCACCTGAAACGCCCGCATTGATCACTTCCAGCCCTGTAATGATGGCTAACTGGCTTGGGTAGCTGGCCGCTTCGGAGGCGCCAATCCCTTCAGTCAAACTATCACCAAAAGCCACAATGGTTGCGTTCGAACTTAACGGTTTTAGCTTTGGGTCACTGCAGGCAGTTAATAATAAACTGCCCACCAGCAATAGGGTTACATAGAGGTATTTCTTTAACTCAGCCATTAGGCTTCATCTCTCTTTTTCAGTAGCTTAACAAACCATACCACTAATAATGAGAATGAAATTGCGCCGAGGATCATCGCCATCACATCGCTACCAATCCAGCCGGTACCTATACCATCCGGCTTTCTGCCTTCAACAAAAGCCATGGCAGCAATCGCGACACCGAGCAAACCTTCACCACCAACAAAGCCACTGCCCAGCAAAATACCTTTCTCGCGGCGACTTTCTTTGACATCCTCTTTTTTGGTTTTTGACTCAACCCAGTGGCGAATCAAACCACCAATTAGAATTGGCGTCATAGTTGAAAGTGGTAAATAAACACCTACCGCAAAGGGTAGCGACGGGATTCTCACCAGCTCGCAGACAATCGCAATACCAACTCCGATTGCCACCAGCACCCAAGGCAGGTTTTGTTCAAGCACGCCATCAATAACCAGCTTCATCAAAGTTGCTTGCGGCGCAGGCAATTCTTTGCTGCCGAAACCAAAGGTTTCCGCCAGTAACAATACTGACAGGCAAACAAATGTCGCCGAAGTCAAAACACCAATCAACTCAGCCATTTGTTGCTTACGTGGCGTTGCCCCTAGCAGATAACCACTTTTTAAATCCTGCGAGGTATCACCCGAAATAGAAGCTGCAATGGCTACCACACACCCAACAATCAGAGTCGCCGCTTTACCGCTGGTATCAGTCCATCCCATCGCAAGGAAAATAGTCGCAGTACCCAGCAGGGCTGCGATGGTCATGCCTGAGGTCGGGTTTGAAGTCACCCCCACTAAACCAACAATACGTGCTGCTACTGTGACAAAAAAGAACGCAAAAACGGCAACACAGATAGCCGCTAGCAAGCGCGTATCAATGCCCCCGACAGCACCAAACACTCCCGGCACAAAAGTCAGCATTAAAATGACAGCCAATATGCCGAAGAATACCACTTTAATCGGTAAGTCCTGATGGGTTCTTGGCTCAACGGTTTTATGTTGCTTATCTTCATGTACTTCCTGTTCGACTGTTTTGGCAATCGTCTTGGCGCCAACCTTGAAGCTTTGAACCATCACCGGAACACTTTTGATTAAGGTGATAATACCCGCAGTGGCTACTGCACCCGCACCGATATAACGGACATAACGTGACCAGATTTCGCCGGTGGACATATCCGATATCAGTTTTACCGTTTCAGGAAAGAAAGGCGTTGTTTGTCCATCACCCCAGTAGGCAATGGCTGGAATAATAATAATTGCCGATAAAAGACCACCGCCCACCATCACCCAGGCAATACGTGGTCCTAAGATGTAACCCACGCCAAACAGAGCGGCGGAAAGATCGACGCCGAGCACACCTTTTTTAAGGAAAGGAATTTTAACGGCAGCATAATCTGGGATGACTTTAATCCATGAGGTCAGCGTTTTAAAAAGTGCCGCCACCCCCATACCATAAAAAATATACTTAGCTTTATTGCCACCAACTTCATTGGCGACCAGTACTTCCGCACAGGCGGTGCCCTCCGGATAAGGTAACTTGCCATGCTCACGCTCAATCAAAAATTTGCGCAGCGGAATCATAAACAGGATACCAATAACACCACCACTCATTGCCAGAATTGTCATCTGCAACAAGTCAGGAGCAACTCCCCACATAAACAAGGCAGGTAAGGTGAAAATCACACCGCTGGCTAGAGAGCTGGATGCTGAACCCGTGGTTTGCGCAATATTGGTTTCAAGAATGGTGCTGCCGATTCCGAACTTGGATAGGATCTTAAAGACCGCTACTGCCATCACCGCCACCGGAATAGAGGTACTGATGGTCAGGCCGGCCCGCAATCCCAAATAGGCATTGGCCGCACCAAAAATAATCCCGAATAATATCCCAAGGCCGACTGCCTTAAAGGTAAACTCTGCCATATCCTCTTCAGCAGGAACATAGGGCTTATAGGTTTCGCCTTCTTTTAAAGGCACATAGGCGTTTGCGTCCAGCCCTTTTTTTATTTCAGTGGTCAATAGAAACTCCCCAGTTTTTATCAGCAATATGCGCTATTAAATAGAGGGGGCTTACGCCTGTCAAATTATCGCTTGTACATTAGCGGCTATGTTTCAAGACCCTTTGTGATTGCTTTTCCAGCTGCTTATAGCCTTCAGTGGTAACCCATTCCAGGAACCTTTGGGAAATAGGCGATAGCTGTTTGTTTTCCAAATAGCCCAGATACCATTGTGACCGTATCGGCAAACCCGTTACCGGAAGCACTGACAAACCAGCATCTTCGCCATAAACCAAGGTGTAGGCTGACAAAATTGACACCCCAAGATCCGACATCACAGAATGCCTGATGGCCTCATTACTTTCGATGATCATTCGGGTATTGAGTTGTAGGTTTTTCTCCTCAAGAAATCGCTCGATTGCATAACGCGTTCCCGAACCGCGTTCGCGTAAAAGAAATGGCAACTTAAAGAACTGTTGCAAACTGATGCGTTTTTTCTGAGTCAGCGGATGTTGGTTGTGGGCAATGGCCACTAGCGGATTATCAAGGAACTTGATCGTCACCAAGTCAATCTCTTTGGGCGGATAGGTGAACACATAAAAATCATCAAGATTATCCTTCATCCGATCAATAATTTGCTGTCGGTTACCCACGCTGAAATTCACTTCCACATTCGGATACAGCTTACAAAATTCACCCAGCAAATGTGGAATAAAATATTTCGCAGTACTAACTACCGCGATGCGCAACTTGCCCGCCTCAAGCCCCTGCAAAGCATTTAAGCGCATTTCAAGCTGATCAAAACAATCGACCACGTCTTTCGCTGTCTTCAAGACTTCCAAACCGGCATCTGTAAACTGTAATTTTTTACCATGCTGCTGATACAGCGGCATACCAATCTTATCGGCTAGATTCTTCAACTGCATCGAAACCGTCGGTTGCGTGAGGTACAAAGCCTCCGAGGCAGCAGTGACCGAGCCGTGCTCTCTTAAAGCCAGCAAGATCTGTAATTGGCGCAATGTTCCAATCGAAGCCATATAGACATTCCTCTATATAAAGCTTAAATAAAATCGATTATACACTAACCTCCAGATTCTTATAATAGCGCCCAAATCTACCAACCCATTTGACACAATGTCGCTAAATCGTACTCAAGCTTTTGAACTCTTTACTTCATTAATGATTACGCTGATCGGCTGTTGCTTAGCCTATTTCGGATACAGCAGCTGGATGCTTGCCATAACAGGCGCAGCCCTATTTGTATTAAGCATTAGCCGAGTATTGCGCCGAAACAACCGCCGTAATAATACTGGTGAGGCCCAGCATGCAAATTGATATCGTTGTTGTCTTTTTTCTGCTGGGTTTTATAGCGACCTTCCTAAAATCGGATATTGATTTTCCGGAAGGTCTCTATAAAGGGCTGGTGCTATTCCTTTTATTGGCCATCGGCCTCAAAGGTGGTGCGGCTTTAGAGCAGTATTTTTCAGCGAGCCTGATCATTCAGGTCATTGCGGTACTGGCTTTTGGTTTTGTTCTTCCCCTGATCGCTTACCCGCTACTGCGTTATTTCGGCCTACTGGACCGCATTAATGCAGCCAACATTGCTGCCCATTACGGCTCGGTCAGTGTTGCCACTTATGCGGTGGCGGTGGCTTTTCTGGAAAGCAAAGGCATTGAATACGAAGCCTACTTTCCTCTGTTTGTTGCCATTCTTGAAGCGCCTGCAATTGCAGTTGGCATCATGTTAGCAAAGCGTCGCAAGAGCTCGGTCAATGTCAAAGGCCTGCTCCATGAATCGCTACTAAATCAAGGTGTATTACTACTGTTCGGCGGCGTTCTCATTGGCTGGTTAGCGGGCCCACAACAAATGGCTTCGATTGCTCCACTATTCAAAGATTTATTTCATGGCGCCTTGGCCTTATTCTTGCTGGCAATGGGTCAGATTGCTGCCCGTCAAAGCAAGCACCTCGTCGAGTACGGCACCTTTATCGCTACCTTTGGCATCTTAATGCCGTTAATCGGTGGCCTGCTCGGCGGCCTATTAGCCTGGTCATTCGGCCTAAGCGAAGGCGGCACATTATTGTTAACGACACTCGGCGCGAGTTGCTCTTATATTGCTGTACCTGCAGCCATGTCGGTTGCGCTGCCACAAGCCAACCAAGGAATTGCCATTACAGCCTCGTTAGGCGTGACCTTCCCATTCAATGTTCTGGTCGGCATTCCTTTGTACTACAACCTCATTCACAAATTACTTTTCAGTTAGGAGATTACTATGAGTTCATCTCAAGTCAGACCTAAGGTCAGCATCATCATGGGCTCGCAGTCCGATTGGAACAGCATGCAACACGCCACCACGGTACTTGATGAGCTTGATGTTCCATACGAGACCAAGATTGTCTCTGCCCATCGCACCCCAAATCGACTCTATCAATTTTGCGATGAAGCGGCTGAGCGTGGCATTGAAGTCATCATTGCCGGCGCTGGCGGTTCCGCTCACCTGGCAGGTATGGCAGCTGCCATGACCTGGCTACCGGTTATTGCCGTGCCTATGTCGAGTAAGCAGTTAAAGGGTATGGATAGTCTTCTGTCTATGGTGCAAATGCCAAAAGGCGTTGCCGTTGCCTGTCAGGCGATTGGCGATGCAGGTGCATTCAATGCCGGACTACTGGCCAGCCAAATTATATCTTTGCACGATGCCACTCTAAGAACGGCTCTACAAGAGTGGAGAGCTAACCAAACGGCTTCAGTTGCCGAGGAGGTATCACAGTGAGTTCAGCGAATGTAATCGACCTACTTAATTCAAACAGCTATAAAGTCGCAATTGTCGGCTCGGGTCAGCTGGCACGCATGATGGCGCTGGCCGGTATTTCCATGGGCTACAATTTCGCCTTTTTGTGCACTGAGCAGGATGACACCTCGGCGGTTCAAGGGTTAGGACACTTGGTTCAAACCGATTATGCCAAACTGTCTGCCAATGAAATCTATCTGCTGCTAGGTAAGCCAAATGTCATAACGGTTGAAAAAGAAGACCTGGATGTTGAGCTACTACGTGCCTTAAATGAGCTATGTCGGGTATATCCTAATCCTGATGCGGTAGAAATATCTCAGAACCGTCGCTCTGAAAAGAAGTTTATCGAGTCATTAGGATTTGCGGTAGCCCCCTGGGCGGCAACTGATCACGTTGAATCTTTAATGAATGCAGGCATTAAGCTTGGCTGGCCCTTAATCATCAAACGCTGCTCGACCGGTTACGATGGCAAAGGCCAATGGCGCGTTAACAATCTGCAGGAAGCATGCGAAGTTCTTGAAAAGGCAGCTCCTAAAGAAACTTTTATCACTGAGCAGATGATTGATTTTGATAAAGAAGTGTCTATCGTTTCTGCGCGCGACCAGCATGGCAATATCATGCACTACAGCCTGACTGAAAATGTCCATAAAGACGGCATCCTGCATTATAGTTTTGCGCCGGCCAAAGACGTCAGTGATGAAGTCATTGAACAGGCGCAAAAAGTAGCAAGTGCTGCACTTGAGAAGCTCGATTATGTTGGTGTACTGACTATTGAGTTTTTCCTCAAAGATGGGCAGTTACTCATCAATGAGTTCGCACCACGCGTTCATAACAGCGGACACTGGACACAAATTGGCTGCAACTCATCGCAGTTCCACAAACATATCCGCGCCATCAGTGGTCAGGCGATAGCTCAGGCACCTAATAAAGGCTATTCAGCCATGGTCAACCTATTAGGCAAAGCACCAATTGAAAAGCACCTGCTTGATGATGAGCTGCAAATTCATTGGTATAACAAGTCACTAAAGCCTGGCCGCAAAGTAGGACATATCAATATCAATGATATGGATGCAGCCAGAGTCGAAACCAAGCTTCACCAGACACTGCTTGATATTAACAACCCACAATCATCAATAAGTCAGACAGGTTAGTGGTTTCGGTGAGAATGTAAGACACTAAAAGTGCTTTAAACTTAATCTTTCTATGAAATTTTACTTAACTAAAACCTCGTCATCCCGCGGCTTGACCGCGGGATCCAGTGACTTTAAAACCTTCATTTTAAGTTTCTAAATCGTGCCTGAGTTTTCAAAAAAAAGCCCGCTACTTAGCGGGCTTTTTAATAGAGTTTTTGGATTAACCTGTCATGTTTTCCCAGAATTTTTTCACGCCGTCGAACCAGCCTTTTTCTTTCGGACTGTTTTTGCCGCTGGCCAGTGTTTCACCAAATTGCTTCAACAAGTCTTTTTGCTCCTTGCCTAAACTGACTGGAGTTTCAAGAACCACACGACACATCAAGTCACCGGTGTATCCCGCACGCATGGCTTTAACGCCTTTGCCTTTTAAGCGGAACATTTTGCCGGTTTGCGTTTCTGCTGGAATTTTTAGAGAAACACGTCCTTCTAAAGTTGGTACTTCGATTTCACCACCGAGCGCAGCAGTCACAAAATTGACCGGCACTTCGCAGTAAAGATTAGCGCCATCGCGTACAAAAATCGGATGTTCTTTGACGTGCACCTGCACATACAAATCACCAGTTACTGCACCTGGACCACCAGCCTCGCCTTCACCTGACAAACGAATACGATCACCGGTATCAATGCCGGCTGGAATTTTAACTTGCAGGGTTTTAGTTTTCTGAACACGACCTTGACCATGACAATCAGTACAAGGATCTTTGATAATCTGACCGCTACCACGGCAATCAGGACAGGTTTGCTGAACTGAGAAGAAACCCTGAGTCATGCGCACCGCGCCTTGACCATGACAGGTGCTACAGGTAGCTGTACCTGTGCCCGCTTTGGCACCAGAGCCATCACAAGTGTCACAGTTAACCATGGTCGGAATACGAATGGTTTTAGTCACACCAGATACGGCTTCTTCCAGTGTAATCTCCATGTTGTACTGCAAATCAGAGCCACGAGCCTGACGTCGACCACCGCCGCCGCGACGACCGCCACCAAAGATATCACCAAACACATCGCCAAAAATATCGCCAAAATCAGCGCCGTGGAAACCGCCATGACCACCACCCATGTTCGGATCAACGCCCGCATGACCATATTGATCATAAGCTTGGCGTTTTTGTGGGTCATTTAGAACTTCATAGGCTTCCTTGGCTTCCTTGAAACGTGCTTCCGCATCCTTGTCATCAGGGTTACGATCCGGATGGTTTTTCATAGCCAAACGGCGATAAGCCTTTTTTAACTCGGCTTTATCCGCAGACTTTGATACACCCAATACTTCGTAATAATCTCTTTTTGACATACTTAACTACTTTGGTTGTTGATCTCTGGCTGACTTAAGCAGCTCACTACAGCAAACGCAGGACGGTATCCCAAGAGACCCTATCCTGCGTTATTTTACTTTCCTGAATGCCTGAGCAAGAAGCTTTTGAAATTACTTCTTATCTTCATCCTTAACTTCAGTGAATTCGGCGTCCACTACATCATCGCCAGCATCTTTAGTCTGCTCACCGCCTGGCTGTTGGCCGGCTTCTGCTTGCGCCTGGGCGTTAGCGTACATACGCTCTGCTAACTTGGCTGATGCCTGGCTTAGAGCTTCAGTTTTAGCTTTGATATCTTCGATCTCATTGCCTTTAATCGCTTCTTCCAGCTCATTGGCTGCTTTCTCGATGGCTTCTTTCTCGCCTTCTTCGAAGGTAATGTTCTCATCTTTTAGCGATTTACGAGTTGCGTGCACCAAACCATCAGCCTGGTTGCGCGCTTCGACAAGCTCCTGGAACTTCTTATCGTCTTCAGCGTGTGCCTCGGCATCTTTAATCATTTGATCGACTTCTTCTTCGCTCAAACCTGAAGAGGCTTTAATCTGAATCGATTGCTCTTTGCCAGTTGCTTTATCTTTCGCCGATACGTGCATGATACCGTTCGCGTCAATATCGAAGGTTACTTCAATTTGTGGCATACCGCGTGGCGCAGGTGGAATGTCCGCCAGGTCAAAACGACCCAGTGACTTATTCTCTGAAGCCATTTTACGCTCACCCTGTAATACGTGAACGGTTACTGCGGTCTGGTTATCGTCGGCTGTTGAGAACGTTTGCGATGCCTTCGTTGGGATCGTGGTGTTTTTCTCAATCAGCGGAGTCATAACGCCACCCATGGTTTCGATACCGAGTGACAATGGTGTTACGTCCAGTAGCAATACGTCTTTAACATCGCCTGACAATACAGCACCCTGAATCGCGGCACCTACGGCAACGGCTTCGTCTGGGTTAACGTCTTTACGTGGTTCTTTACCGAAGAAACCGGCTACAGCTTCTTGTACTTTCGGCATACGGGTTTGACCACCGACTAGAATCACGTCATTAATTTCTGAAGTTGAAAGACCTGCATCTTTCAGCGCCTGCTTAACCGGCTCCATGCTGCGCTCAATCAAGTCTTCAACCAGCGCTTCTAATTTAGCGCGAGTCAATTTCAAGTTTAAGTGCTTAGGACCTGATGCATCAGCTGTGATGTATGGCAGATTGATTTCAGTTTGCGTGCTTGAAGACAATTCAATCTTAGCTTTCTCGCCCGCTTCTTTTAAACGTTGCATGGCAAGCGCATCGCCTTTCAGGTCGATGCCTGAGTCTTTCTTGAACTCAGCTGCCAAGTATTCGATAACGCGCATATCGAAATCTTCACCACCAAGGAAGGTATCACCGTTAGTCGACAATACTTCGAAGGTATGTTCGCCATCCACTTCAGCGATTTCGATGATAGAGATATCGAAAGTACCACCACCTAAGTCATAAACCGCGATAGTGCGATCGCCGCGTTCTTTATCCATGCCATAGGCAAGGGCTGCCGCGGTTGGCTCGTTGATAATACGCTTAACATCAAGACCCGCGATACGGCCAGCGTCTTTTGTCGCCTGACGTTGTGAGTCATTGAAATAGGCAGGAACCGTGATTACCGCTTCCTTAACTTCTTCGCCCAGGAAATCTTCCGCTGTTTTCTTCATTTTCTTAAGAACTTCAGCAGAAATCTGTGGCGGAGCCATTTTCTTACCGTTCGCTTCAACCCAGGCATCGCCATTATCAGCTTCGATAATGTTGTATGGCACCATGCCTCTGTCCTTTTGAACGACGTCGTCTTTAAACTTACGACCGATCAAACGCTTGATAGCGTACAGAGTATTTTGCGGGTTAGTAACCGCCTGGCGCTTAGCTGATTGGCCGACCAAAGTCTCGCCATCAGTAAAGGCAATAATGGATGGGGTGGTACGCGCACCTTCAGAATTCTCGATAACGCGTGGTTTGTCGCCGTCCATAACGGCAACACATGAATTTGTTGTACCTAAGTCAATACCAATGATTTTGGCCATCTTACTACTCCAAAAATAACGTTAAAACTTGCTTGAAACATATATGGGGTGCGGGTTTTGGAGATCAACCCCTTGAACTTACTTTTTTTGGGGTTAATCATTAGAACAGACTGGTATACCGACAGGCCCGCAGATGACAAGCTATATTGGTTTAAGGGCCAAAATTTCAAGAGGGGCGACTAGATATTGCAGATTAAGGCTCATAAAAAAGCTGACCCGAAGGCCAGCTTTTTTGCTTCTAAAGAAACCTCTAGCTAGGAGAGGCTCATGCTAAGCATGTTTCTAAAAGGTTTCTTTATTGGCTACCGGGACAAGCTTGGTGTGCCTTGTCTTTTATTTCCTGAACTTTTGCTGCATCACCTTTTTTCTCGGCTTCTACTAATGCTTCATAGTCCGTATTTTCAACCACACACTGACAAGCGTCTTGTCGCTTAGAGCGAACATCTTCGGGTAATTGCTTAGCTTTGGCTTCACAAGTTTGCAGATCTTGCTGTTTCTTACTATTGGCTTCATTTGCGTAAGATGCGCCAGTTATAACAAGACCCATAATCATACTGAGGGTTAATAGTTTCTTCTTCATAATAATCACCTTTAAGATTTCAAATGTATATTATTGGGGGAAGGAGGAATTTATCCGTTAATTATTCAGTACAAGCTTCTTTTGCTTCCTGCTTAATTTTCTGGATCTTAGCTAAGTCACCTTTTTTCTTAGCTTCGGCTAAAGCTTCATAGTCAGTATTTTCGATTTCACATTCACATGACTTTTCAGCTTGATTTCCTTTCAGATTGGCCTGTTGTTGTGTTTGTGCTTCACATGCACGCACATCCTGCTCTTTCAAAACCTCGGGATCACCTGCATAAGCAGCACCGGCAGTAAGACCAAAAATTACACTTAGAACCACAATTGCCGTCTTCATAATGTTTCTCCTTTTTGTCACAAGTGGACTTATTTTTTAGCACGCTAAAAATTAAAGAAACACGATTCAGTTCACACTCAATTGTTTGTAATCACTTACTTGCTATTTTGTTGTTTTTTTGTGATAAAAGACACTGCGTTTGTGGCTACTGATAATCATAACCATTGCGAAACACGACACACGTTTAGACCACATAACCGACTGATTAATAAAGAATTTCTATTTTATGAAATATAAGAAATGAACACTTCATCACGATTTTAAAGGGAACTTTTCAAGGCAGGAACCTCTGTCAAATAACGAGGTCATAACTGGGATAAAAAAACCTCTTTAAGCCTTCAAAACTTAAAGAGGTTTGGTCTAAAAATTTACTTAGAGTTGAAACTAATATTCTGCGCTATGATAAATATTCTGTACGTCGTCCTGATCATTAGCCATGTCTAAAAATTTCTCAAACATTTCAAGATCTTCGCCGGAAATTGGCGTCATAACTTTGGGTACAAATTGGATTTCATCGACTTCAAACTCGATATCACCAAAGTGTTCTTGCAGAGCCTGTTTAGCTTTGAAGTAATCAGTTTGCGGAGCGAACACTGTGATTTTGCCATCTTCGTGCTCAATGTCGGTTACGTCCACATCGGCCATCATTAAAGCTTCCAAAGCACCTTCTTCATCATCACTTTTAAAGACGAAAATAGCGCTGTGATCAAACATGTGCATAACGCTACCTTCGGTGCCAATTTTACACTTGGTTTTAACAAAGCACTGACGAACTTCACCAAAGGTCCGGTTTGGGTTATCGGTCAGGCAGTCTACAATCACCATCACATTACCTGGCGCATAGCCTTCATAACGAGCAACCGCAAAGTCTTCTCCGGCACCACCTTGCGCTTTGTCTAAGGCTTTCTGAATAACATGGACTGGCACCTGGTCACGTTTAGCGCGATCCATCAGACTGCGTAATGCCAGATTACTTTCCGGCTCCGCCCCGCCCTGTTTAGCACAGACGTAGATTTCGCGGCTGTATTTACTGTAAACCCTGGCATTTTGATCCGAGGTTTTGGCCATAGATTCTTTGCGGTTCTGGAAAGCGCGTCCCATAAGATTCTCTCTTGATGAAATGTGATGAATAAATAAGCCGGATATTGTATTAGGCTTTTTATTGATTGGGAAATATTAATATAGCTGTCTGATCAGCTCTCTGTTTCTTTCTGTTTTGGTTTATAGAGCCCATTAAAGATAGTTTGCCAGTTATCGCCGTTATCTCGCGAAATCTGCCAGACCTGACGCACAAACTCTTTCTCCTGAGTCCAGCGGATACGATTCAGTGTTTTTCCTTGAGCACCCTGAGTTTCTCCCACCAACTCCATGACTCCATCTTTAATACCACCCTCAAGTTGCAGCAAGGTTCCTGTATTATCGACCCAGCTCTGATGCCATACCTCACGAGAAGCATCATAAATGTTATAGCTATTGCCGCGGAATGGGCTTTCACTTATCCAGTTCTCATGCAAAGCACAGCCATCAAGAACCTTAGTAATGGTGTTCTCACCCACTTTTTTCCCTTCAGGATTAAAAACTGCCCACTCACCAACCCAGAAATCAAATTGTCGGTGCTCTTCAGCTGGACAGCCTGGAGGTGGGGGCGGGGGTGAAGGTGGCGTAGTTTCTGCACTTAACGTAGCGCTAGCACCGCTAATGACCAGTAGTGTGATAAAACGAGCGAACAGCTTCATAGGGTTTCATCCATTAATTATAGATACCCTATTTCTACTCACCACCAGAGAAGCTGTCAATAATATATTCTTTAGATACAAAAAAGGCGAGCCCCTACATACTTGGAAAACTATTTAAATTTACTGGACCTCTAGCGGATCCCTTTTATTATCTTAGAGTCACTTTCAATTTAAATAGAATATATGTATAGCACATAGCAGCACTAAGAAGTGCAGAAGCTACTCCAAACATTGAGTAGCTCAATAGGTTAAAGTATTGCAGTATATTTTCAGCTAGAACATAAGAAATAGGTAATGTGAGGAAAAATACAATATATGCCTGGAGTTGGACCACTCCCCAGTTTGAGGCGAGTTTAGAACCACAGCTTTGACAATCAAATTCATTGTCAATCCTCTTGAACTTCAGCCTCATCAAACAAGATGGACATTTAAATTTACACATTATAATCACGCTATATTTACTTTTTATTTTTCGTTTTAAAGTCTAATAAGCCGCCTAATCCACCACCGATAGCTCCAAACAACGTAGCTCCAAGTGCTTCCTTCACATCAAATCCTGAGCTACTACTTGAAAAAAACTCATAAAAATACATTTGGTACGCAACGATACTTATTGCGATGCCTATAATCATATATTTCCCCATAAGACTTAACTCCTTTAATGCTTCTTTACTATTTAATTTGAACGCATGAAATATTATAGATTAATTTGCTCTGCCACTGATATGTCAAATAACATGCACTTTAGAGGGTATACGGGCATTTAAAGCTTCTCATTTTGATAGAGTATTGATGGGTTACACTGTGTTAACCCATCCTATGCCCAGTGTATGGCTTTAATAGATACAATAAGGGCGTGCACATTGGCCCGCCCCTACCTAGTTATTGATAGCTCACTGTGCGACAACAACTCGTGCTGGTCGAATCAAACGTCCGTTCAAGGTGTAACCTTTCTGGAATACGTCGATCACTGTATTCGATTCGTGCTCTGGGCTTGGCACCATGGTCATGGCTTCGTGCAGTTGCGGGTCAAACACTTCTTCCAGCGGATTGAGTTGTTCAACGCCAAACTTCTCCAGGGTGGACAGCGTCATTTTCAAAGTCAATTCCATCCCATCCTGAATCGCTTTGCTTTCTTCGCTTTCTGCTTTTAATTGCAGACCTTGTTCGATACTGTCAACCACGGCTAGCAGTTCAACAGCAAACTTCTCAATTGCATATTTGCGTGCACTGATGACTTCATTCTCAGAGCGGCGGCGAATATTTTCCGCTTCGGCTTTAGTGCGAAGTGCTAAGTCTTTATTGTCAGCAGCTTCCTGGCGGGCAGCTTCGAGCTCAGCTTCAAGCTCTGCAAATTTACGGTCTTCTTCAGTCATATCTTCAAATACCTGGCCTGCATCCACCTCGGATTGCTCGGCATCATTCTGCTCTGCTTCTGCAGCTTCTTGCTCAACCGCATTCTTAATTTCTTCAATCTTATCTTCAACCGATTGATTTTTATTGTCTTTTTCAGACATTAGCACTCTCTCCGATCTGCATTCATTAAATTGGTAAACTGGCCGATATATTAGGGTTTAGCTGTCCTTTTTCAAGGCTGAGCTGATTAATTTGGCGGTAATATCGACCATTGGAATCACTTTATCGTAGGCCATGCGCGTCGGCCCAACGACTGCCAAAACGCCGACTGCCTTGCCGTCGATGGAATAAGGTGCACCGACTACACTGCATTGCGAGAACACATCATAACCAGACTCTTCACCAATAAAGAGTTGCACACCATCGGCACTCAAGCATTTATCCAGCAAAGTCAGCATTTGGGTTTTCTCGGCAAAAGCATCAAACACTGACTTCAGATCCGATATATCACCCGTGTAGTTGAGCAGTTGCGATCGACCCGTTACCTGTACTTCGTCATCATTTTCATCTTTGGAAAAGCCTTTCTCGGCCACTTCCATCATCGAAGACATCATCGCGTCCATCTGCGCGCGATCACTCTTTAACTCTTGCAGCAACTCCTGACGCACCGTATTCAATTCTTTGCCGGAGAAATGATGGTTTACATAATTAGACGCCTGCTGCAATTCATCGCGCGACACTTCGGAGTCCAGTTGGATGACTCGATTTTGCACTTCACCGTCATCGAGAATCAGAATCACCAGAATCTTGTTCTGAGATAACGGTAAAAACTCAACGTGCTTAACGCGTGTCACATCACGACTTGGCACCCGGATCAGACCCGCCATATTGGTCATGTTAGACAACATGCGGCTGACACTGGACAGCATTTCACCGGTTTCCGAGGCCCGACCCAGTTGCTGCTGCAACTGTTTCAAGTAGGCTTCTTCAACATTAGAAACCGTTAGCAACTGATCCACAAACACACGCACACCTTGCGCGGTAGGAATACGTCCCGCAGAAGTATGCGGCGCGGTCAGCAAACCCATCCCTTCTAGGTCCTGCATCACGTTACGCACCGTAGCCGGGCTTACCGACAGCTGCGTTTGCTCAAGCAGCTTTTTCGAGCCCACGGGCTGACCACTGGCGATATAAGTTTCCACCAGAGCCTTCATCAGAGTTTGTGCACGTTGATCAAATTTGCTCATAAGTCATCTTAACAATCTGGCGTCGTCCAGCCGGCAATTCTATAAAACCACAAATTATGGCAGACGACTTGCCTATTTGCTCTATATATTCTTAAATGTGGTTCAATATGACAATTACAAGTAATTAACCACTAATCATGCCGTCACAACTGAATTTTGCAACCATTGGCATCATGGGTAAGCCCAAGCATCACGAAGTTGGCGAAACCATTGTCACCTTATTTAGCTACCTGCAACAGGAAAACTATGCCGTGCTGGTCGAAGCAGCGGTTGCAAAAGATTTGGATATCCCTGCCAATGTACAGTGCGACTGGCAAACGCTGGGCGAAAAGTGCGATCTGATCATTGTCGTCGGCGGTGATGGAAGCATGCTGTACGCCTCACGCTTAATGGCACAGTACAACAAACCTCTACTCGGTGTGAACCGCGGTTATTTAGGTTTCTTAACCGATATTCAGCCGCAGCAGGTCACTGAAAAAGTTAGCGAGATTCTGGCCGGAGACTACACAGAAGAGCGTCGTTTTTTGCTGGAAGCCAATATCGATGGTGATGATCGCTCCAGCGATGCACTCAATGACATCGTGCTCTATCCCGGTGAGATTTCGCGCATGATTGAGTTTGAGGTCTATATCGACAACTCATTTGTCTATAGCGCCCGCGGCGACGGCCTGATTATTTCAACGCCTACCGGATCTACCGCCTATTCATTATCTGCTGGAGGCCCTATCCTGTCTCCATCCATTAACGCCATCACGCTAGTGCCGATGTTCCCACACACTTTATCCAGCCGGCCTATTGCCATTGATGCCGATAGTAAAGTAGATATCGTATTCAGCAACAGCAATCCGAACGAAGCACGCTTAAGTTGTGATGGTCAGGTACGTTTTCCGGTGCAACCCGGAGAGAAAATCTGTGTCCGCAAACGCAAACAGGACTTGTGGTTGTTGCACCCAAAAGATTATGATTACTTCCGCTTATTAAGAACCAAATTGGGCTGGGGCTCAAAGCTCTAAGCTGGACTCTGGACCAGACCACCAAGAAGCCATAACAACTTATGCTAACCAGTATTCATATCAAAGATTTCGCGATTATCGATCAACTGGATCTCGACCTGAAATCCGGCATGACTGTGATCACCGGGGAAACCGGTGCCGGCAAATCGATTATGGTCGACGCCCTGTCTTATGCACTGGGTGAACGCGCTGACAGCAACGTGGTGCGCAACGGTGCCAAACGTGCTGAAATCAGTGCCTATTTTGATATCCAGCAATTGCCGCATGTTAAGGACTGGTTAGACGAACAAATGCTGGATGATGACGACCATTGTATTTTGCGTCGCGTCATCAATCATGATGGTCGTTCCAAAGCTTTCGTAAATGGCCAGCCGGTCAATCTGGCGCAGGTGTCGGAACTGGGCGATTTTCTGGTGGATATTCACGGACAACATGAACATCAATCCCTGTTCAAACCTCAGGTACATTTGCAATTGCTCGACCGCTACGCGGGATTAACTGAGCAAAGTGCGGAACTGGCCAAAGTAGCCAGTAAAATCAGTACCATTTCTTCCAAGCTCAAAGCCTTTCAAAGTGCCCTGAAAGATAAAAATGATCGAAAAGATCTGATCAGCTTTCAGTTACAGGAGTTAGAGCAGGCACCCATTGATAAAGCCAACGACATTGAACTGGAACATAAGCGTGCCGCCAACGCCAGCCGCCTGCTGGAAAAAGGTCAACAGAGTCTCGCTGCCCTGAGTGAAGATGAAGACACCATTTCTTCCAACCTGGGCCGCATTGTCCACAACATCAGTGACATGCTGGCAGTGGATGAAGGTTTAAAAAATACCCATGATTTATTGCAGTCAGCGCTGGTTGAAATTGACGAAGCCAGTCATGAACTGCGCGATTATCTGGAAGGGCTTGATATCGACCCGCAAGCGTATCAGGAGCTCGATCAACAGATATCTGCTTTACATGACCTGGCACGCAAGCATCAGGTCAGCATGGAAGACCTGCCGCAAACCTTACAAGAGTTACAGCAGGAGCTGGAAAATCTGGAAGGCGATGAGCAAACCTTTGATGATCTTGAGAAAGAACTCGCCAAACTCGAAAAGCAGTACCTTGAACTGGCCAAAACACTCAGCACCAAGCGCCACCAAGCAGCCAAGAAACTGAATCAAGAAGTGGTAAAACTGATGCAGCAACTTGGTTTAGGTAATGGTGTTTTCGAAGTGGCCTTTAATGAGCAAGATGCCAGTGCACATAAAAGTACCGGTTTGGAAACCGCAGAGTTTATGGTCAGCACCAACCCGGGGCAAAAACCGATGCCATTGCGTAAAGTAGCATCCGGCGGTGAGCTGTCTCGGATCAGCCTGGCACTACAAGTTATCAACGCACAAACCACTCAATTACCCACCCTCATTTTCGATGAAGTAGATGTCGGCATTGGTGGCGGAACCGCCGAAATCGTCGGCAAGCTATTAGCAGAGCTTGGCAAACAAGCTCAAATCCTCTGCGTGACCCATCAGGCACAGGTCGCCGCTCAAGGCCACCACCACCTGCAAGTCAGCAAGTCACAAGACAAGAAAGCCACTCAAACACAGCTTCTGGAAATCACCGAAACTCAGCGTATCGAAGAAATCGCCCGCATGATTGGCGGCGTCGAAATCACCGCAACCATTCGCCAGCACGCTAAGGAATTGTTGAAATCGGCATAAAAAAGAGCGGTAGCACCGCTCTTTTTTTGTTTCTGCGTTTCTGCGTTTCTTCATTTTTTCGCTGGAATAGAAAGCTCTGGACGGTGACGATAAATATTGTATTTAGTCTTACTATAGCTTTGACTAAACCGATCAAATATCTCATCCACCTTCTCTTCTGAACCCAAATGCTTTTCTGCCAGTTTTCCAAAACTTGGTTCAGGAGGTTGCATGTCAGCAAAGTTTTTAAACGGAAATGCTAAATTAAGCTCATTAGAACCGGTAACATTGTAAGTCCACCCCCAGCTTCGATCCCACTTCATAGCTTTTGCCAGATCGCTAATTTCTTTCACTGACTCACCAATGTTAGAGCCCGGTTTGATATGGTAACTACGGACGCCTACGAAACGGTAGCTTTCATCATCTTGCCAATGACTATTTTCCATGTCCACCCAACTGTAATGATGGGCATAGCGCTCAACATACTTGCCAGCACCTTTTTCCCAGTCATTCATTATCTTTGAGTCACTTGACCACTTTTCATAAGCATCTTGTTCTGCCCATTTGAAGCAACAATACCGGATAATATATCGATTAAAGTGAGAACCCGTATGAGGCGTATAGACCTGCCAGCTTCGAGTATCACCTGCCTTTTGGCGGGCTTTAATATGCGACTTGAACGCTACTTCAAAGTCTTTTTCTGAGCCCGATTTAACATCCATTGTCCACATGCTGACTAGCGCAGGAGGTTTTTCTTCTGCTGCAAATACGGTTAATGGATTTAGTAAAAAAGCCAGGAACGCGAGAATCGCGACTGTTATGAGAGAATGCTTGTACATGGTAAAACTCCTTAGTAGTAGTTAATTCCATCCCCTGACAAGCACAAGCTGAAGGTGCCAAATTAGCACCGAATAGTAGTTAGCATACTCATTGCTGTACAAAATTCAATCAATTAACAAGTTTTTTATAATCAAAGTATGCTCCTCCTTAAACATGCTTAGCCGCTCTCCGATACTGGCTGTTTAAAGAGAGCCTATAGAATGGATTGCACAACCCATCGGTTGCTTTGATGATGGGTTACGCATAAATGCTAACCCATCCTATAGTTCTACTAAAATGTGTGGTTTCGCTCAAGAGCAAGGCGCAAGCTGGCGAAAAAACGGAGGCGACCTTTAATTTATAGCTCTTAAACGTAGGATTAAAATGAGGATTTTGCTTGAGAGTGCGTGACTATAAGAAATACCTTTAGGTACGGCAAATTTACCGCGCATCGAAGGAGTGCATATTAAAATTTTAAAATGTGGATTTTCGCTCAAGAGCAAGGCGCAAGCTGGCGAAAAAACGGAGGCGACCTTATAGGTCGTTGAGTATTTTGCAGCCACTTGCAACACAGCTATTGGGCGAAAAGACCATTTTAAAAGTTACTTCTTGTTTTTGACGTATAAGACAAGACTATGATCCACAATTTCAACACCATGCTTCTTGGCAATTTTGTGCTGTAACTCTTCGATCTCCTCGTTGAAAAACTCTATCACGGTGCCATCATCCACATTAACCATGTGGTCATGGTGTTCGCCATCATCAATTTCAAATACGGAATGGCCACCTTCGAAATTATGGCGGGTAACGAGTCCAGCTGACTCAAATTGGGTTAATACTCGGTAAACCGTTGCTAATCCAACATCATCACCAGCTTCGAGCAATAGTTTATAAACGTCTTCCGCGCTTAAATGGCGATCATCGGAACTTTCCAGGATTTGTAATATCTTAACCCTCGGTAGAGTAACCTTTAATCCGGCTTTTTTAAGTTGCTGATTTTCCAAAAACTCATCCTCCAATAGATTTGCGCGGCAAAATGATTATACTATGCCAAGAATTTATGAAAAGCCATTCAGTATACTTGTGAATGGCGATTACAGCAAAAAACACTAACTATCAGGATTTCCATGAAAACTATTTTTCTTTCTGCACTTTTGCTCAGCTTCAGCCTTTTAAGTGCCTGCGTTTATAAACCAACCATTCAGCAAGGTAATATCCTTGAACAATCTGAAGTGAACAAGATTAAACCCGGTATGACTAAGGATCAGATTTCCTTCGTGCTAGGTAATCCGGCTCTTGACACAAACCTTAATGCTGATACCTGGTACTACTTGTATTATATGGTGCCATCGTCTGGCGATAGACGTGAAGAACGTTTGATTCTGCACTTTGAAGGCGATGTGTTGCAATCGATGGAAGGCACCATTAAGCCTGAAGCTGAGGAATAATCCTTAGCAACTTGTTTAAGAACCCTGCTTCGGCAGGGTTTTTTAATGCTTTTCCTTCTGAGACTTTTCCTTTTGGTATTCTTTTAACAACTGATAGCACATTGCTTCTGATGCCTGATGATGATTTTTCTTGCCTAGCATGGCTATAGTCAGTTTTAACTGCTTGAGATATCGACGACAGCTCACGCACACAAAGAGATGCAGCTTGACCTGAATTTTCTTTCCAGTAGTCATTTCATCATCAATGTATTCGCTGGCCTGTTCGACCAGATGTTTACAGCTTAACATTCGCCTGTCCTCTGAAATTTTGCTACTACCTGCTGAATTTTATCCCTGGCACGATGCAATAGCACTCTGGCATTGGATGAACTTACCTCTAAAATGTTACAAATTTCTTCCATCCCCATACCTGCAGAGTCACGTAACTCCATAATGTATTTCTGTTGATCGGGCAGGCGAGTCAGGTGTTTATCGACACAGTCTTGTAATTCATCGGCAGCCAGTAACTCATCCGGGGAGCTAATATCCCAAGCTGGGTTTCGCTGATTCCAGTGACCGCTACTATCAAAGCGTGGATCGCTTATCATTCTGGAGTCTGTCGACCAGTTTTCATCGACCGACTCCAAAGATACGGAACGCGATTCTTTGCGGTAACGATTTTTGGCTTCATTGGCAACAATTCGAGTGACCCAAGTCTTCAGAGCCGAGCGACCTTCGAATTTGGGCAGGGCTTTTATCACCGACACCCAGGCTTCCTGTACTACCTCGTCCGCAATTGAGTGGCCAACGATTGCCGCAGCGACACTATATAAAGAGGGATGCCAGGCTTTAACAACAGTCACAAATAGCTGCTGGTCATGATTGATAAGCCTTTGAATCAATTCGTTTTCTTCGGGCAAGTCAGTTGTATCCATCAATCCTCTTTAATTCATCGTTACTTCGACCCAGGGTGGCCATGCCTATTAGAATAACGGCATTAGAGTAGCATTTGCTATCAATATTACACCCTAGCTAGTAATTGCAGTTTTCACTATCAATAGTATATTGAGTGATAAATTATGTCTGCACACTTTTTTAATTCACTGGAAGGTATAAATCGATGCAATTAGAAGGCTTCATGTCATTTGTTAAAACCGTTATGGAATGGATAGCGGGCTTTTTTGTCATTGCTATCATCCTCCTAGTTTTGACCATTATTGCCTTTTATATCATTGATTCTACTCAGAAAAAACACGCGATTAGACACAATTTCCCAGTCATTGGTCGTTTTCGCTATTGGTTTGAACATTTAGGTGAGTTTTTCCGTCAATACTTCTTTTCCATGGATCGTGAGGAATTGCCTTTTAATCGTGCAGAGCGAACCTGGGTCTATCGAGCCGCTAAAAATATTAGTCGAACCCAGGCTTTTGGTTCCACTCGAAATTTGAACCAGGTCGGTACGGTTCTGTTCATGAATGATCAGTTTCCGACTCAGGAGGAAAATGCTGTCGAAGCATCTCCGGTGATGATCGGTCCCTACTGCCGCACCCCTTACCTCGCTCGCAGCTTCTTCAATATTTCCGGCATGAGCTACGGTGCGCTTTCTAAAGTCGCGGTAGAAGCCTTATCGCGCGGAGCAGCACGTGCGGGTTGCTGGATAAATACGGGAGAAGGCGGGTTATCCTCTTATCACTTAGCCGGAGGCGGTGATGTGGTATTCCAGATAGGAACCGCAAAATATGGCGCTCGTGATGCAGAAGGCAAATTAAGCGACGATAAACTCAAAGAAGTTGCGCAACATCCCCAAGTTAAAATGATCGAGCTCAAACTGGCGCAAGGCGCCAAGCCGGGCAAAGGCGGTATTCTTCCCGCAACTAAAGTCACAGCCGAGATCGCGCGAATTCGAGGCATCCCTGAAGGGGAAGCCTCCATCAGTCCCAATGGCCATCGTGAAATTCATAATGTCGGTGACTTGCTGGATATGATTAACCGCATCCGTGAAATTACCGGCAAGCCGGTCGGCTTTAAGACTGTGCTCGGTGGCGAACATTTCTTATTTGATCTTTGCGCCGAGATCCATAAACGTGGCATCGAATTTGCACCTGACTTCATTACCATTGATAGCGCCGATGGTGGTTCAGGGGCAGCGCCACAACCCTTATTTGATTATGTAGGCTTAACCCTTAAAGAAAGCCTGCCCATGGCTATCGATATTCTTCAGCAACAGGGGTTACGTGATCGGATCAAAGTTATCTGCTCAGGCAAAATGATTAACCCATCGGCAGTGGCCTGGGCCCTGGCTATGGGAGCAGACTTTGCCCTGTCAGCACGCGGATTCATGTTCGCTCTTGGCTGTATCCAAGCCATGCAATGCAACAAAAACACCTGCCCAACGGGCGTTACCACCCATGATCCCGATCTACAAAAGGGGCTGGATATCACAGACAAATCGGTTCGCGTCTATCATTATCATAAGAATATGGTTAAAGCAGTTGGCATGATTGCGCACTCTTGCGGGGTAAAAGAACCTCGCCGATTAAAGCGTCATCATATGCGGCTTGTAACAGAAACCGGACTTTCGACTCCAATAGATAAGGTTCACCCTTATCAAGAAAACAAGATTCCGACTAAGAATCTCTAAATTCACACCAAAAGGAGTATATTGATGCAAACTTTAGCGGATAAATATTACAGTTTTACCGGGGCAATCTGTAATTCAGTCAAGCACATTGATGGATTACCTCCATTGCTGTTTCGGGTACTCCTGTTCTTCCCTTTTTGGGAAGCGGGAACTCGAAAGTTTGCCAATTTCGAGAACACCTCAAACTGGTTCGGCAATAGCGAATGGGGGTTAGGATTACCATTCCCCGATGTAATGACTTTTTTAGCGGCAAGTACAGAAACTGTTGGTGCCGTTTTGTTATTGACTGGTTTTGCTGTTCGCTGGGCAGTCATCCCATTGATGATTACCATGCTGGTCGCTATTTTTGCCGTACATTGGGATAACGGCTGGTTTGCCATCGCGCAATCAACCGATCCAGAAATTTCCGAGCGCCTTGCAAGAGCACGAACCATTCTCCAAGATCATGGTAATTACAGCTGGCTCACTGAAAAAGGTAATATTGTGATACTGCAAAACGGTATCGAATTTGCAGCAACTTACTTTATTATGTTGCTATCCTTGTTCTTTACCGGCGCAGGGCGATACGTCTCGGCAGACTACTGGTTAACTAAGATCTTCCCAAAGAAACAGTAACGATGTTAGACAGACAAATATTGGCGATATTGAGCTGGCGTCAATCTTGTCTGTCTTTTGAAGCTTTGTGTCATATGACTTTGGTGACTGAATCCAGTTTGTAAACTAATGTCCGATAAAGACGCTTGTGTTTTTAACAACTCCTTTATGCGTTCCACGCGAGCAAAGGCAATAAACTGAGCCGGTGGCACGCCAAATGATTGTTTGAATGTTCGAGCAAAGTGATAAGGACTCAGGCCAACCTCTGTCGCTAGTACTTCTATCGTCAGCTTTGTCGATAATCCCTCTACAATAGAGTTCTTTAGGCGCTTCTTCTGATGGCTCGACAATCCACCCGTTACCATTTCTTTTTTTATAGGGTGCGCGTTATAGGTTTTTACCAGATGCCCAATCAGCTCTATTTTTAGTTGCTCTAGCACTAAGGCATGCATCTTTGTGGCTGTGTTTACCGCCTGAGCAAAAAACTTTTTGAGTATGGGGTCTTCCGCATACACCACGTCTGTTAATTCAAACATGCGTACGTCCATATCGAAATAATAAGCAGCGCTACGCTTTAATGTCAGATCGCTTAAATAAAAGTGTGCGAACTCCAGCTGATTGCCCAGGTGCCACAATGACTCGTGCCCCTGTGGCATGATGCACAATCTCCCAGAGCCGCCCCGCTTTAAACGCTGATCATGGCGATAGCTATTGTCACCACCTCGCATATAGAGACTGATGGTATGCTCTCGATCATTTTCATAACGCACGGTTTTGGGGCTAATCTTCCAATGCTTAAAATCCAGCCCCTCCGTAAGCATACGCTCTTCAAGTCCGATGACACCGCTTTGTTCAAAGTCTGGCGCACAAGCTTCAGCTGTCCCGTTTTGTCTGTCCATAATATTCCTAGCATCAGCCACTAAAAAAAGTAGCAAGATTTTGATATATAAATAGCCTTATTGTTAACAAAATACAATTTTAGAACGTAACTGAATATGAATAATAAGGACTTATTGTGATATCCAATATGAACCGAAGAGCCTTTCTTTCATCAACAGTCAAAGTGGGAGCGTCTATAACTCTAGGCTCTACTTTGGTCGGCCTGACAGGCTGTAGTGAAGAGATCAAGCGCCCCACATTCAACCTTAAATCAGATCCCAAAGGGATTTGTGACCTGCCTGAGGGCTTTAGTTACACTATCATCTCTGCGTATGGCGAAATGATGAACGATGGGCTTGAAGTACCTGACTATCATGATGGCATGGGTTGCTTCGCAGGTCCCAATAACGCCATCGTACTGGTTCGCAACCATGAAATTTCAACCTATTTTCCAACCGACCCTCCGTCCCCATTACCGGAGCATGCCTATGATCCCGACTCCAGCGGTGGCGCCACCACCATCTGGCTTGATCAAAAGATGAAAGTAACTAAACATTTTATGAGCTTAACGGGGACTATCCGTAACTGTAGCGGTGGTGTCACACCCTGGAATACCTGGATCAGTAGTGAAGAAGCAGCCAATGAAGGTTGGTTTATGGGTAAACGCCACGGTTATAATTTTGAAGTAGATCCATTTAGTGGCATAAAAAAAGTGGAGCCATTAAAGGCGATGGGCAGATTCAACCACGAAGGTGTGGCAATCAGTACGCAATCTGGCATAGCTTATCAAACCGAAGACAATCCAAAGGGTTGCTTCTATAGATTCATTCCCAATAAACGGCAACAGCTAGCTGATGGCGGTGAGCTACAGGCTCTTAAATTTTCTGATAGTTCTATTACCCACACCTCAAAAGATAAACTCCAACTTAATAAAGCCTATCCTTGTCAGTGGGTAACGGTTGAAGAACCTGATCCAGAAGAAAACACTGTGTATCAACAGGCTAAGGCCAAAGGCGCGGCTGTTTTTGTGCGCGGCGAAGGCATTATTGCTGAGCCTGATGGTATTTACTTTGTATGCACTTCCGGTGGTGCCAAAAATAGAGGCCAAATTTTCAAGTACACCGAAAATCACGATGGTAGTGGCTTCATCACGCTGGTGTATGAAGCCGATGATAAAGGTATTATTGATCGACCTGACAATATCACCACCAATCAGTGGGGGGATCTGATTCTCTGCGAAGATACAGGCCTGGATAAAAAGTGTTTGGTTGGACTCACTCCACAAAAGAAAGTCTATTATATCGCTGCCAATACTCAAGCCGAGTGGGCAGGCGCCTGCTTCTCTCCCGACCAAAAAACACTCTTCGTCAATATCCATAAAAAGCCGGGGATGACGCTAGCGATTCAAGGTCCCTGGGAAAAATTGCGCAGCTAACCCTCATTTTTTGTTTTAAATACTACTCAAGCCAGCTTCTGCTGGCTTTTTTGCAAAAGCGTGCTGTTTGACGGTGCTAATCCGACCACAATTCCCGTACAATAAGCGTATCATTGCACCCATTTATGGCGAACCTAATTAAGTTTGACTAACTTATGAGCGACTACTTCAAAAAATCTCTAGATATTCACCGTTATTTACGTGGCAAGTGGGCCATCAAGAGCAAAGTCCCGCTTCAGAATCGTGAAGACTTATCCATTGCCTACACTCCCGGTGTGGCCGCCGTTTCTAACCATATCGCCAAAGATAAAAACTCCAGTTACCTCTACACCATGAAAGGTAATTCCGTGGCTATCGTATCCGATGGTTCAGCAGTATTGGGTCTTGGCAATATTGGCCCCGAAGCTGCGCTGCCTGTGATGGAAGGCAAAGCCATTTTGTTTAAAGAGTTCGCGGATATTGATGGAGTGCCTTTGGTGCTCGACGCTAAAAGTGCTGCAGAAATCATTACTGCAGTGAAAGCGATTGCTCCAACTTTTGGTGGCATCAACCTGGAAGATATCGCGGCGCCCAAATGCTTCGAAATTGAAGAAGCGCTGCAGGACATTGGCATTCCGGTATTCCACGATGACCAACACGGTACTGCGATTGTTTTACTGGCAGCCTTAATCAATGCCTGTAAAGTCACCGGTAAAGACATAAAACAACTTAAAGTCGTAATCAATGGCGCTGGTGCAGCCGGTACCGCCATTGCGAAACTCCTCCGTTGTGTTGGCCACGATGAAGCAGCCTGTATTCCGGTTGAGGATGTGCTGGTCTGCGATTCCCAAGGTATCATTTCACCTGACCGTTCTGATCTAAATGATGAGAAGAAGAAATTACTGGCCTATACCAACCGTCATAACCGTAATGGCAAATTGTTGGATGCATTAACAAATTCCGATGTCTTTATCGGTGTGTCCAAAGGCAACTTGTTAACTGGCGAAAACATCAAGCTGATGAACAAAGACCCCATCATTCTTGCAATGGCCAACCCTATTCCGGAGATTATGCCTGATGAAGCAATCGCTGCCGGTGCAGCTGTTGTCGGCACGGGACGTAGCGATTTCCCGAATCAGGTTAATAACGTATTGGCCTTCCCGGGTATTTTCCGCGGCGCATTAGAAGCTCGTGCAACCCGTATTACGGAAGCGATGAAAATTGCCGCAGCTTATGCGCTAGCTGATGCCGTCAATCATCTTGCACCGGATCACGTATTGCCGGATCCATTAAACCGCAATGTGGCACAAAAAATTGCAGAAGCGGTAAAACAGCAAGCGATTAAAGATGGTGTGCAACGCCCGCTTTAATTTTGTTGCTGACAACTTAGTATTTTTTCAACGGCCCGAGTGAGCAGCTCGGGCTGTTCCATCATAATCAGATGTTCTTGAGAGGCAACCGGCCAGTAAGCGCCGCATTCGCTCTTTTGAGAGATTTGAAAAAACCAATCCCTTCCTTCATCTCGCCATTGAATAATGGATGCTTTAACTGACTCATCCTCAATTTTCGGCAAGTAGCCTGTTTCAAAATCACTATCAATAATAACCAACGGTAGCTCGACTGGCAGTGGGTTTTTTTGTGCTTGAATCAGATCGTCACGATAATGAGTAGTTTCCCAAAATTTATCTAATTGGTAACGACGAGTATTTCTGACCTTTTCAACCGCCGAATAGAAATTCCAATCCATATAGTGTTCATGCTCAGCAGAAATAATCGATTGTAAATGCTCTCGCTCATCATTGATTTTCTGCTGCATGATGTCATCGTATTTACCATCATTGATAAATTGCTCAATTTCATCCCAACCTTTTCGATAGCGTTCCGTTTCGGAGCTGTAATGCTCAATAGAGTGCTCGGTTAACGCATCAGGATCGATGAGCACGGCACCTTTAACCAATGCAGCAGCCTCTCTATCCTGCATCAAAGAATGAAGCGATAAATTGGAACTGGCAAACGCAACGATAATGACCGGCCTATCTTGTAGCGCAATAAACTCTGCTAAATCTTTCGCAAAGTTCAGGTAAGAAGGTTTCTTGACTGATTCCGACCAGGCATGCCCGGCTCGGTCAATTAAAACCGTGCGATATTCTTGAGCAAGAAAACTTTGTCCTAATGCCCACCAGCCACTATCACTGTGCCAGTTGTCCGTTGGCCCGGATAATAAAATCAGATCGGGTTGTGAAGGGTCTTCTTCGCCAAGTTTACGGATATGCAGGTTATGGTCATTAATCCTTATTAGCTCACTACCTAAAGGAAGTTGACTATCACTTTCCGAGTCTGTGGATTCAGCATAAACTGACCCGCCAAACAGCGTCATAAATATCAATAAGCAAACCCGTTTCATCACTTTATACTCCTTAATTCTTAAGGGTTTTATTCTATTAGTTAACCGCCTGACTTAATGCAGATTTCTGTAACAGATTGTAACTGTTAAACGTCTTATTGTTTTAATGTGATATTGTCGTAAGTTCTGAGAAAACTTCTCAGATAAATTGTATGGTATAGAAGCGGGGTAGCTCACATGAAATCAATAATTACAGTCACAGGAAGTATTGCCTTAATACTCGCCTCCCTATTGCACTCATCAGTTTTAGCTCACAGCGGATCGCATCCGGTGCGTTATGTTGCTGAAGATGGTACCGATCAGGGTGATTGCTCCAAGCCATCCTCACCTTGTGCGAGCATAGCTTATGCCGTCAATCAGTCCAGCAAAGGCGATAAAATCCATGTCGCATCAGGTACCTATCATGCTGGTGAGATGGACATCTTCTATTTGCTTAACGATATGGTGGCTGTAAAAGGCGGTTTTTCGACTCAGGATAAATTTGCCAAGCAAAATGCTGATCAACATCTAACAACCATTACTGGCATTCCTGCCGATTACCGCGAAAAATTAGCCAATAAAGGTTTTCGCTTACTACAGGATGCCAAGGGACTACCTGAGCAACGGCTCAAACCAGAGTATCTAAAACTACTTGAACGCTATCAAAAAATCACTACCAGTGTTGAAAAACAACTAACCTGTTCAAACGGCCAGGCTGGTGAATACCCATGCCATAATGTTGATCTTGAATCGCACTTACCGTTAAGCCAATTAAGCTCATCACCATCCAGTGCCAATGATATCTGGGGGTATGTTGATCTCAATAATAACCGCGAATATGCAGTGATGGGGATTTATAACGGAACAGTGCTGATCGATGTGACGGATCCTGCAAACCCAGCTGAGGTTGATACCATTACCGGTGCCAATAGCACCTGGCGCGACGTTAAGGTTTACCAGTATTTCGATGATGTCGCTTCTGAGTATAAAGTCTATGCTTACGTCACCACCGAAGGTCAGGGCGGATTACAGGTTATCGACTTAAGCAATGCTCCGCAGTCAATTGAACTGGTCAATACCATCAGTGTTTTCCAAACGGCTCATAACGTCTATCTTGGTAATATTGACTACGCTAATGGTACAGCACTTGATGGCCAAGACGCCTATTTATATATTGCCGGCTCTAATCTTGATAACGGTTCTTATCGCGTATTTGATCTGACCGACCCGGTTAATCCAGCCCTGATTACTACGCCCAGCTCAGCCGGTTATGTGCATGATGCAACCAATCTGATTATTGACGACGCACGGACCGCTCAGTGTGCAACGGGCCATAATCCTTGCGAAATCTTCGTCGACTTTAATGAGAATACCGTCGACATCTGGGACACCACCGATAAATCAAACCCATTCAAGGTCAGCAGCACAGGCTATGCTGGCGCTAGCTATACCCACTCCGGCTGGTACTCAAAAGATAAAAATTACATCTTTATTCAAGACGAATTGGACGAACGTAATCGAGGTGTCAACTCCACCCTTTATGTGATGGATATTCAGGATTTAACCTCTCCCAGAATTGTCGGTTCTTATGTCGGTTCAACACCGGCCATTGATCACAACGGATTTACGCTCGAAGACAAATATTATATGTCGAACTACAAACGCGGCTTAACAATTCTAGATGTATCTAATCCTGTTGACCCCAAAGAGATTGGTTTTTTCGATACTTATCCGATTCCCGAAGCCAACGACCCACAGTTCGACGGTGCTTGGGGAGCTTATCCTTATTTACCCAGTGGCAATATCCTGGTCAGCGATATTTCTAATGGATTATTCGTATTAAAAGATAATAGTCAGATTGGCGGTTCTGAGCCTCCTGCACCACCCCAGCCTGAACCAGATTCAGGTGGCGGCGGAGGTGGTGGCTCAACCTCGCTTTGGTTATTACTTGGATTAACACTGTTCGGCATGAGAAGGAAACTTATGTCTAACTAAACGACTCCTCAAGGAGGAGCAATTCTGGGACTCGCCGCATTAAGCTGCTATCCATTGCTGGAAATCCTACCCCTCCAAACCTCTGGCAGGATGGGTAGCAGTGCGGCCCCAGTTGCTTTTCTCTTTACTCAGCAAATCAATAACTACTACTCAATCCATAAACCTTTTCGAGATTTGTCGATTACCTCTTGCTAGGATATTCTAGGCATAACGAGGTAACTCTATGAAAAAACTTAATCTTTCGATTTATATTTTAGGCTTGTTGCTCGCTTCTTTATTAGCAGGCAGCAAGGCTCTCGACCATTTCGGCGAAGAATATGCCAATCAAGCTTTAAAGCGGGCGCTCATTTCTTTTGCTGTAGCCAGAACACTCAATGGCCTTATCTCCGTTGCTCAGGAAGCAGAAGTTGCCATGCAGCCTGCTGGGGTTGGTCTGAATATTTCACCGGGCGAAATTCTCGACCCAGTCAATGATTTAATTGAACGCTTTTCGCTAGTGATGCTGGTTGCAGCATCTGCCATCGGCGTACAAAAGCTATTACTCGCCATGTCCGCCTGGGAAGTATTTAACTATTTTGCCATTGGTTTTTGGTTGCTCTATGGCGCCCTGTTAATCGTCAAACGGAACAAGCCTGATGGCTTACATCCTTTGTGGTTTAAGGCAGCAATCTTTTTAGTGTTAGTTCGCTTTGCAACGCCTGTTATGGCACTGGCCAATGAAGGCTTTTATCATGTTTTTCTGGACAATAATTACCAAGAAGCCAGTGTTCAACTAGAAGGCGTTAGTAAAACCATTGAAAATAACACCCCAGAAGAGGCGGTTGCTGAACCTGAGCGATCTGCCTATCAAGGCGCGAAAGAATGGCTAAGCAATGCTATCAGCCAGCTGGATATAAAAAAGCAAATCAAGGCTTATCAGGCAGCGGCTGAACGCGCCAGCAAGAATGTGATTGAACTGATTACCGTTTTCGTAGTGCAAACGATCCTGTTTCCACTATTTTTCTTATGGCTGATCTATCGCTCAGGAAGGAGCCTGTTGAGCACACGATCGCATCGATCGGTGTCCCACATTAATCACAACCCATAACTCTCAATGCATAAAACTCTAAGCATAAAAAAGGTCGGCGTTTGCCGACCTTTTTACTTACCTACATTTAAACTAACTATGCCATAACTTAAAAATCTACAGTGGCTGTTTCGTTAGCGCTAACCGTAACATTCTGAGTCGCGCTGAATGTTATTACATCATCCGTTTCAGGATCATCATTAGCGGCTTCACAAGTGAACGCTAGAGTATAGTCTCCGGCCTGAACGAAACCAATTTCATACTCATAGAAGCCATCGGTATTCAACTCAACTGTCGTTGTTGTAATCGGCTCTGGCTCATTGGCATCGATGTCATCAGTTTCCGCATCATACCCTGCGAATAAATAAACACCGCTAGTGTCTGAACAACCCTCTGCATTGACGAGCGTTTCATCCACCAGGCCATTCAAGTGACCCACTTCCAGGTTGTCAACAATGCGTAATGTCGGACGCAGGTAGTAATCTCCACTGCCATTTTGAGGTTGATGTATCGATTTTCTTAAATCAAAATCAATGGTGAAGTCAGCAATTCCTCCTGCGGCCACCATGAAGGGTCGGTTCAATTTTAGACCCGTTTGAGCACCACTTGGAACGAATAGGGAGTAACGCGCACCATCAATATCAATATAGGAATCAGTCACACCGCGTTCAGCATTTACCTTCAATCGAATCCATTGATACTGGCCGGCGTTAACCGTTGTCTCAGGCAGTAATTCCAGTGACTCATCGCCAGTAAGCTGCAACAAATCAATGGTCATTGGTGTATCAAAATCGAAATTTAATCGCTCACCAGCACCTTGAACCTCAATCCCAGTAAACTCCACAACAACTGCCTCCGCACCATCAACCGGTGCATCAGTGATGGCTAAAGCCATTTTACCTTTATCTGGGTCATCAGATTTACAACCAGCCAATGCTAATAAAACACTGGCTAGTATCAAGCCATGTTTAAATTTCATAATAAATACCTCCACTTTTGGTGAAAGCTAGAGTACCTCAGCTGATTTAGATACATTGTGATACAAATCGCAAAGAAATTGTCATCAAAGGCGTAGTCATCTTGATTTGTGACCAATGTCAAAAATCCTGACAACCGATATCACAAAACAATAACTTATATCATCTAAGTCAGATCATCGGGCGATGATTTATTATGCCTGGTTGGTGTCACTGGCATAGGAATACCGTCGACTTTTTCGTATAATTGCGCCACTTAACACAATCCAACCAAGGGATCCCCATGAGACCGAGTGGCCGCACCAGCAATCAACTTCGTCCAATCACCATCACGCGCCAATTCACCAAGCACGCAGAAGGTTCAGTACTGATCGAATTCGGTGAAACCAAAGTGCTATGCAATGCCAGCGTGGTCGACAATGTGCCGAGGTTTTTAAAAGGCAAAGGTCAGGGCTGGATTACAGCAGAATACGGTATGTTACCGCGCTCCACACACACCCGCATGGATCGTGAAGCCTCGCGTGGTAAGCAAGGCGGCCGCACCTTAGAAATTCAAAGGTTAATTGGTCGCTCATTACGCGCAGCCGTTGACCTCTCGCAACTCGGCGAAAACACCATTTACGTAGACTGTGACGTTATTCAAGCGGATGGCGGCACTCGTACCGCCTCCATTTCCGGCGCCAGTATTGCTTTGCATGACGCCTTATTTCATATGCGTAAAACCGGCATGATTAAAACTAACCCGCTTAAACATATGGTTGGCTCCGTCTCAGTAGGTATCTACAAAGGCACACCGATTCTTGACCTCGACTATCTTGAAGATTCAGCGGCTGAAACCGACATGAATTTAGTGATGGATGAAAACGGTGGCTTTATTGAAATTCAAGGCACCGCCGAAGGCGAAACCTTCACCGGTGATGAATTGATGCAAATGTTGGAGCTAGGCAAGCAAGGCATTCGTGAAATCTTTGACCTGCAACATAAAGCAGTCGCGGTATAAAAAAGTAGCAATATTCTACTTCGGTAGGGGCAGACCTGTGTGTCTGCCCAATTAATTCAAGGACGACACTATGTTTCAGGAAAGAAACAGACGATCCATTCGCCTATCAAATTATGATTATTCATCCCCCGGCGCTTACTTCGTAACAATCTGCACTCAAGACCATCAATGCTTATTTGGAAATATCACTAATAATGGCGATATGGAACTTAACGCTGCAGGTGCTATGGTTAAGCAATGGTACAAAGAACTCGAACATAAATTCGTATCATCTACTCTAGATTATTTCATCTGCATGCCTAATCATGTCCACTTCACTGTCTTTTTAGGGCAGACACGTAGGTCTGCCCCTACCAATCTAAACTCCATTGTGCAGTGGTTCAAGACTATGACTACTAATGATTATATTCGAGGCGTTAAAGAAAATGGTTGGCCAACGTTTAACAAACGGTTATGGCAAAGAAACTATTGGGAACGAGTGATTAGAAGTGAAACTGAGCTGCAAAAGTTCAGAGGTTATATCAAAACCAATCCGACACGTTGGCATCTTGACAAGTTAAATCCTGAGAATTTCTGATTTGAGGATGGGCGGACACACAGGTCCGCCCCTACCGAACTTGCAACTTTTGCAAGGAGGTAACCTAACATTACTCCCCGCACTTTCCATGCTGGTGAACATGTCCATGAGCTACTTCGTCGGCATCAGCTTTGCGTACTGCTAATACTTTCACTTCGACTTTGACGGTTTGTCCGGCAAGTGGGTGGTTGGCATCAATCACCACTTTGTCTTCGGAAATTTCACGCACTACTACCGCATGTACCCCGTCGCTGCTTTCGGCTGCCAGACGCATCCCTTCACACAGGTTTTCAACATCTGCAAACGCTTCGCGGGGCACTTCGGTGCGTAGATCGTCTTCGTACTGACCATAAGCTTCGTTTGGTGGTAACTCCACCTTAACTTTCTGACCAATCGCTTTGCCGGTTAACTCTTTTTCCAGTCCAGGCATCACTTCGCCGTAACCATGCAAATAGACCCAGGGACCACCTTCCGCTGAGCTTTCCCAAACCTGCCCTGCTTGATCCATTAATTTATAGTCCAATTCAACGACAGTATCTTTTTCAATATTCATAACTAAAACTGGGTTCCAAAAATCAGGTTTGATGCTAATACCAGCCATAGAGCAGTCAGCGTTACAAAACTCAACATGAAGGCTGTGAATCTGTGCATCACCTTGTTGTAGGTACAATGAATAATACTATGTACCACCCGAAAAGCGACAAATGCCCATGCTAAGGCTACCATCAGATGTGAACTGTTATTAGTCAGCATGATGGTAAATATGGCCACATAAAACAGTACCGGTAACTCGAACAGGTTCATATAGTTATCGGAAGCACGGGTGTCGGCAAAGTACTCCAGACCACCTTTTCGTGAGTGAACCTTCTGCGGATGAATGCGCTCCGACTTCATAGAAGTGACGCGTCGACGGTACATTACGATGGCAACAATGATGGTCAAAAACATCATCGCCACCAGTGGTAAAATAATCGGTTGTGTCATAATAATTCCTTGAGGGTTAACGTATCATTTTAGCCAAGCACTTTATCAATCGCCAGCGCTGCCCAGGCTTGTGAGGTGGGCATTAACTCAATACTGTTTATATTGACATGCTGTGGTTGCTCAGCGGCCCACAATACCGACTCGGCGATATCTTGAGCAGTCAAAGGATTGGCCCCTTTATAAACATTCTCGGCTTTCTCTTTATCGCCATGGAAGCGAACTAATGAGAATTCGGTTTCTGCAAGACCCGGTTCGATGTTGGTCACTCGAACCTGGGAGCCCAATAAGTCCGCGCGCAAGTTGCGACTAAATTGCTTAACAAAAGCCTTGGTGGCGCCGTAAGCATTACCACCTGGATAGGCGTAATTGCCAGCAATCGAACCGATATTAATGACATGACCTGACTTGCGCTCGACCATGCCCGGCAATACTTTTCGAGTCATCAGATACAAACCTTTAATGTTGGTATCCACCATGCGGTTCCAGTCGGTCAGGTCCGCTTGGTGTGCCGGCTCTAAACCTAATGCCAGCCCCGCGTTGTTAACCAGAATATCGATGTTAGAAAACTCTTCAGGAATCGCATCGAACATAGCGTCAACCTGTTCCTCGGATGTCACATCCAGAGGCAACACAAACACTCGATCCTCGCCCAGTTCCTGCTTAAGCTCTTCCTTCAGAGTCTGCAAGCGCTCTTTACGACGAGCAGCAGCAATAACCTTGCAACCCTTTTGGGCAAACGCTTTAGCACAAGCCAGGCCAAAGCCGGAACTGGCGCCGGTAATCATGACGGTTTTGTCTTTTAGATGACTCATAATCTATTCTCTAAACTATTCTCAATAAAAATATTACTCAACTGAATTGTTCGGATATTAGCACAGGCTAATAGCTTTCTCATCGCCAAATAACCGCTAACCTTCCGATTAAAGAGTTGATGCAGGGTTGCACCACACTCGTGATCCATAGACAATGAGGTTAACTGGTCAATCACAAACTACTCACAATACTGACTAAAAAATGACTCAAGAATATCAATTTCAAATTAGCGTTCAGACCCAATACATCGACGAACAGTCCGAGCCCGAGAATGAGCGTTATGTATTTGCTTATACCATTCAAATCACCAACACTGGCTCGCATGGTGCGACCCTTAACGCTCGCCATTGGATCATCACTGATGCCAATGGAGAAATAACCGAAGTCAAAGGGCAGGGCGTGGTCGGAGAGCAACCTTATATCGCCCCTGGCAAAAGCTATGAATACTCCAGCGGTGCCGTGCTCAACACCCCGATTGGCACCATGCAAGGCAGTTATCAGATGGCAACGGACAGTGGCACGGAGTTCGATACGCCGATACCTGTCTTCAGTTTGGCAGCCCCCGGAGCACTTCATTAGACTTTATGGCGACTTATGCAATCGGCGATATTCAAGGTTGTTATGATGAGTTTCGTCTTCTTCTAAAAAAAATCCAGTTTAGTCCAGCGCATGATACCCTGTGGCTGGCTGGCGACCTTGTTAGCCGCGGCCCCAGATCACTCGAAGTATTGCAGTTCGCTTACGAGCACCAGGATGTATGCCAGCTGGTGCTGGGCAATCACGACTTAAGCATGCTGGCGAGCTATTACACCAAAGCTAAGCTCAGCAAAAAAAGCGAGCTACACGCTATATTTGCCGCCGAGAATATAAAGCAACTCATGAAATGGCTACGCAAGCAGCCGATGGCAATTTACGATAAAAACCTCAATGCCCTGATGACACATGCTGGCGTGCCACCACAATGGAATCTGAAAACTACCCTCGCCTGCGCTTACGAACTCGAAGACGTGTTAAGCAAAAAAGAAACTGCCAAGGATTTTTTCAAGCATATGTACGGCAACAAACCTGCGTTATGGAATCCGAAACTGGAGGGCATAGAGCGTCTGCGTTACATCACCAATGCCTTCACTCGTATGCGCTTTGTTCATCACGACGGCACTCTTGATTTTAAGAGCAAATCTTCGCCCGGTAAGCAGGGGAAAGGTTTATTCCCCTGGTACGAACTCACTGACATTGGCCACGAAACCCGAGTTGTCTTCGGTCATTGGGCAGCGCTCAACGGTAAATGCCCCATCCCCAACTTACATGCCCTCGATACTGGCTGCGTGTGGGGTAACAAACTGACCGCCCTGCGCCTGGAAGACGAAAAGCGCTTCCGCGTCAAAGCTCTGTAATCCTTTTTAGATTCGGGTAGGGGCGGTACCTATGTGTCCGCCCTCTGAATCTGTACGGACAACTCATGAGTACCCAATGGGGCAGACCCTTGTCCCTACTACTGGGATGAAAGTTTCAACTATAGCGCAGGTTGAGCCTTGCCCTCGCCATGTCTGCATCATTATCGACTAGGACGACCTGCGGTCGCTTTCCGAATCTATAGATGCAAACCACCCCTATCGCCAATCCACCCAAAGATCGGTACAATTGCCCTTTTCGCTCCTATATTGAGCCGAACACACTGCAAAAGGTCATTAATTTACATGGTTAGAAGCATGACAGCCTTCGCCCGCCAACAAGTGGCGACCGAGTGGGGCAACGTAACCTGGGAAATCAAATCCGTAAACCAACGATTCCTCGAACCCAATTTCAGAATGCCTGAAACCTTCCGTCATATGGAGTTCTCACTACGTGATGTACTACGCAAGCAACTGAGCCGTGGCAAACTTGATTGCACCTTGCGTGTTGAAATGAACGCAAAAAGTGCCGGTAAAATCAAACTCGACCAGGAAATGGCACAACAGTTGCTCACCGCCCATGAAGAGTTACAGGTTCTTGCCCAGGACAACCAATCCCCCGATTTGACTCAACTGCTGCGTTGGCCTGGTATTTTGCAACAGGAAGAAGCAGATACCGACACCATGGAACAGGACGTAAGGAATGTCTTCGAGGAAGCTGTGAAGCAACTAATCACCGTTCGCGAGCGTGAAGGTTCAGCCCTGAGCGAGATGATCGAACACCGTCTGGCTGGTATTGGCGTCGAAGTAGACAAGGTCGCTGAACAAATGCCACAAGTGATGCAATGGCAGCGCGATAAACTACTGACTCGCTTCAAAGAGGCAGAAGTTGAGCTGGACCCAGAACGTCGTGAGCAAGAGTTGGTCTTTCTGGCACAAAAACTTGACGTCGCCGAAGAGCTTGATCGTCTAAAAACTCACGTCATCGAAGCACAACGCATGCTGAAAAAAGGCGGGCCAATCGGCCGACGACTCGACTTCTTGATGCAAGAATTCAACCGCGAAGCCAATACTCTCGGCTCAAAATCCATCAATGCCGATATCACAGCCAGTGCCGTTGAAGTCAAAGTCCTGATCGAACAGATGCGCGAACAAGTACAAAATATCGAGTAAAACCAATCTAACCGCTGTCTGGGGCGGGCAGATTGGCGCCGCCCCTCCAGAAGAGCACATTAATTGCTTACTTTCTATACCGCGCAGGCTTGGTCTTGTGTTATGATCGCGCCTTTGTGTTTTCCGTTTGACCTTCCAAGCTCTATTATCCCTGCAGGCCCTGTGCTATAAAGGTTTGGCTTGGTTAAGTTTTATTCTCTGGATTAGGATATAGCAGGATTTGATGACGACAATGACGCCTATCAACACCATAGCTAAAGGCACGCTGTATGTGGTTTCAGCACCTTCGGGCGCAGGCAAGACCAGTCTATTAAAGACCGTTTTGCAGAAATTACCTGAGCTGAAACTGTCTATTTCGCATACCACTCGCCCACAAAGACCGGGAGAGCAAGACGGTGTGGATTATCACTTTGTCGATCAGGCAACTTTCCAGAAGATGTTGGATAAACAACAATTTTTAGAACATGCTCAGGTGTTTGATAACTTTTACGGCACCAGTCGCGCCTGGCTGGAGAAGCAGTTGGTCGAGGGGCATGACGTGATTCTGGAGATTGACTGGCAGGGTGCACGTCAGGTGCGTGAGCTGATGCCGGAATGTCGCGGTATCTTTATTTTGCCGCCGTCGCGCGAAGAATTATTAAACAGGCTGACTAATCGCGGCCAGGATAGCGACGAAGTGATCGCGAAACGTATGGCGGCAGCGACTGCAGAAATGAAACATTATGATGAGTACGACTATGTGATCATCAATGACGACTTTGAAACGGCTTGCGCGGAACTGGAAGCTATCTTCACCGCTCGGCGCCTGCGCATAACAAGCCAGAAAGTTCGTCAGCACCATTTAATTCATGACCTGCTATCAGATTCTATGGAGTAAGCAGTTTTTTAAGGTACACTTACTTTATAAGTCTTTTTTTACGCTTTATTCACTGGTTTTTTGCTAAAAACCCTATATTAAAGCACCGAATTTAACCCTTGGCACTTTCGCCACATTATGTATGTAAGAGGTAAATTATGGCACGTGTAACGGTACAAGATGCTGTTGAAAAAGTTGGTAATCGTTTTGATTTGATTATGCTAGCCGCTAAGCGCGCTCGTCAAATCGCCACTGGTGGCCACGATCCTAAAGTGGATTGGGATAATGATAAACCAACTGTTGTTGCTTTGCGTGAAATCGAAGAAGGTTTAACCACGCGTGAATCGGTGATCGCAGACGAGCGTGCAGCTAAGCGCGAGCGTGAGCATAAGCCAGTTCTATTTTAATAGCTTAACCACTTAGGTTTATTAATGTCCGACTTGTCGCATTTCGAAAGCCTACGGGATGTGCTCAATGGCTATCTGGAAACGAACCAGGTAGCCGATATTGAGCGCGCCTATCTGCTGGCGGAACGCGCACATGAAGGGCAAATGCGCTCCAGCGGCGATCCTTATATTACTCACCCAGTCGCCGCTGCGCATATTCTTGCTGATCTTCATCTCGACCATCAAACTATCATGGCAGCTTTAATGCACGATGTGATTGAAGATTGCGATGTGACCAAGCAGGATTTAACCACTGAGTTTGGCGATACGGTTGCCGATTTAGTCGAAGGTGTCAGCAAGTTGACCCAAATCGACTTCCAATCCAAAGAACAGGCTCAGGCCGAAAACTTCCGCAAGATGATGATGGCTATGACGCAGGATATTCGCGTCATTCTGATCAAGCTGGCGGATCGTTTGCATAACATGCAGACTCTGGGCGCACTACGTCCCGATAAACGTCGCCGCATTGCCCGAGAAACGCTCGAGATTTATGCTCCGATTGCTAATCGTCTGGGTATTTATCGCCTAAAAGAACAGCTGGAGCTGTTGGGTTTCGCCAACATGTATCCATTGCGCTATCGAGTTTTACAGCACTCGGTCAAAAAAGTTCGTGGCCATCGCAAAGAGATCGTTGAACGAATCACTGAACAATTACGAACGCGGCTGAAAGATTCCCGAATCACCAGTAAGGTGATTGGTCGCGAGAAAAGTGTTTACAGTATCTATAAGAAAATGCGCGACAAGGTGGGAACATTTAACGAGGTGATGGACATTTATGCCTTCCGCGTCATCACCGATAGCGAAGATTCCTGTTATCGCATTCTTGGTCAAATTCATAACCTTTTCAAACCCATCCCCGGTCGCTTCAAAGATTACATCGCCATCCCCAAAGCCAACGGCTATCAATCACTGCATACGGTTCTACGCAATAAAACCGGTATTCATATCGAAGTGCAGATCCGAACTGAGTTGATGGATCAGATGGCGGAACATGGTGTCGCAGCGCACTGGCTCTATAAAACCGGCAGCGCTCATCCGGCAGAAACCAAAGCTCGCGAATGGTTGCAGAGCTTGATTGAGTTGCAACAAAGCGCTGGCGATTCAATGGAGTTTATTGAGAACGTTAAAATCGATCTCTACCCGGATGAAGTTTATATCTTTACGCCGAAAGGCAAAATCATTGAGCTACCCAAGGGCGCCACTCCCGTGGACTTCGCTTATGCGATTCACACTGATGTCGGTAACAGCTGTATTGCCTGCAAAATTGATAAACAATTTTCACCATTGAGCACGCCATTAAGCAATGGCAAAACCGTTGAAATTATCACAGCACCGGGCGCTAAACCGAATCCAGCCTGGCTCAGTTATGTGGTAACCGGTAAAGCGCGCTCCAACATTCGTAACTTTGTGAAAAACATTCGCCAGGATGAAGCCGTTCATCTTGGCCGACGTTTGCTTGAGCAAGTACTTAAAAAGCCACTCGAAGAATTCCCGCCAAGTCAGTTAGAGTCAGTCGCGAAAATCACTCATCACGACACAGTAGATGACATGCTGGCAGGTATTGGGCTTGGCAAAATTGCCAGTGTCTTAGTGGCGCACCGCTTAACCCGTGGCGAAGAAGACAATGATGAAACGGTAGTGGAAATGCCCCAGAAAGATCAGGCGCCGCTTGCCATCAAAGGTACTGAAGGCCTGGTCGTTAAATATGCCCGTTGCTGTCGCCCCATTCCCGGCGACCCGATCCTGGCTTATGTTAGCGCTGGTAAAGGCTTCACTATTCACCGTGAGACCTGCCCCAATGTCCAACGCGCGCACAAGCACAATGATCGCTATGTGCCAGTGCAATGGTCAGACGATGTGCAGGGTGATTATATCGCCGAACTGCGTATTGAAGTCTTCAATCAGCGTGGCGTTCTGGCGCAAATTACCAACATCATTTCCAACCAGGAAGCCAATATCGTTAATGTCGATATTAATGAGTTGGACGGTTCAACCAATATCCTAACGTTCCAGATGGGCGTGCATCATCGTGTTCATTTGGCTAACATTATCAAGAAATTAAGGGTCATTCCTTTCGTCAACAAAGTCCATCGTCACCCTTAATTAGAACTCTATCTAAACCTCTTTAAGGAAACTGCTGTGAGCAAAACCATTATTCAAACTGATAAAGCACCTGCCGCCATTGGCACCTATTCGCAAGCTGTCAAAGCTGGCAACACCGTATACTTGTCAGGACAAATTCCATTGATTCCAGAAACCATGGAGTTAGTTGAGTCTTTTGAAGATCAGGTACATCAGGTGTTCAAAAACCTGAGTGCAGTCTGTGAAGCAGCTGGTGGCAGCTTGAATCATATTTCTAAGTTGAATATCTTCATGATCGATCTTGGTCACTTTGCGACTGTAAACGAAATCATGGCGCAATACTTTGAACAGCCTTATCCGGCGCGTGCCGCCATTGGCGTTAAGGAATTACCCAAAGGTGCGCAAATCGAAATGGATGCAATCGTAACGCTTGATGAGGACTAAAATGTGCTACCTCGTAGTCCCGAACGTTTACAAAAAATTCTAACCTTATTATCTAACCGTCAGCCCGATCTGACGGTTTTCATGGACCAGGTTCATAAGCCGCACAATCTGGCGGCCATTGTTCGCACCGCTGACGCTGTTGGCATTGGTCATGTACATGCCGTTTTCCCGGAAGACGTAAAGTTTAGGGGTCATCATACATCCAGCGGCAGCAAACGCTGGGTAACCACCCATAAGCACCCTGACCTGAAGTCTGGTATTGCACAAATGAAAGCGCAGGGTATGCAGGTTTTGGCCGCTCATCTGTCTGACACTGCAGTGGATTTTCGCAGTATTGATTACACTAAACCGACCTGTCTCCTGGTTGGCTCCGAATTAGTGGGTGTTTCTGAGGAAGCTGCCGAAATTGCCGATCAGCACGTTATTATCCCTATGGTCGGCATGGTGCAGTCACTCAATGTTTCCGTTGCCACTGCGCTGATTCTGTATGAAGCACAACGTCAACGCTCCGATGCCAACATGTACGGCGAATGCAAAATCCCGCAAGCAGAAGTTGATGAGATCTGTTTCAAAGCCCTACATCCAACCATCACCAGGTTCTGCGATAAGCATAAAATTCGATATCCAAAGATGGATGAATTTGGCGATATTGATGATCCGGAATGGAATACATTACGGAAGCAGCTGTCGCAGAAGTCTGCTAAATAAAACTGTATAACTCACTAATACAATTTATTGACTGTATGCCAGTTCTATTTTGAGTTGGTTCATTCATATAAATAGCGAGCAGCTGCCTTGCTCATGGCCCGATAATCGTGTCCCACCCCAGGGATTATTTTTATATTCCAGTTAAAATCATAATCCCTGTCTTGCGCTAATTGCTTGGCTTTTTGGAAAAAATATTTCCCTCTGGCAAGTCGGTATGTTCCCTGCTCATCGATCACATCATTGCGTACTAAGTGACCTCGTGTTTCGCTTTGATCATCCTTCTCGCCTAAAAACACCGTCAATTTTTGCAGAAAGCTTTTATCAAGTGTTTTATTAACAACTGGAGCTTGCTTCAATCCATAGGGAAAAACCTGCGAACAATCTGGCACAGTGTACCAACCAGAATTACTGGCAAGAATTCTGTTTGCCTTGTTCGTCGGATAAAAAAGAGCAAACCGATGCAACACTTGTCCCCCGGCAGAATGACCAAACATATCGTATGTCTTAGCTTTTAGTGAGAGTGAGCTCATCACAACATCAAAGATTCTATCGAAATCTGAATATATCCAAGCATTCTTATCCTGTACCACCTTGTATGAGTCAATAGCCGTCCGCTGCTCATTGATCACGACATCGTCAATCATCCCAGCAAGGTTATAACTCCAAAATTCTGGATAATATTTTTCAGAGTAACTGGGGGACAAAACCAATACGTTGTATTGTTCCGATGCTTCCTTCCATGCATCTCGGTAACTCCAACCATTTCTTCCTGCTCCGGGAATTACAAATAGAACCCTGGTATCACGACTGAATGAATTTGGCTTGTGGTAATAAACTTCTAAAGTCTTGTCTGGATGTTCTTTACCACCCGCTATAACAAAACTGCCAGAGCCCGATTCAATGGTTATCTGTTCTGCAGAAACAGTCGTAGTACTCAAGATTAATATGACAACTATTGCCCTAATTATTGATTTCATATCGTTTCCTTATTGATTTGATAAGTTTCAGTTCGCAGTAAATGCTTGTCGGTATCTAAGAGGAGATATTGATAAGTTTCTCTCAAAAGCTCTTTTAAATCCGTCATAGGATCCGTAACCAACCGAAAGCGCAATTTTCTTCAGGTTTTCATCCGAACTGACTAATAATGTACGCGCCAGATCCATTCGCAGCTCTTCCAGATAATGCGCCGGTGGCTTGCCAACCTCCTTTAAAAAGGACCTGTATAGTTGCCGCTCACTCATATTTGCTTTATCTGCAATCATCTGCACCGTTAATTGCTTCTGTAAGTTTTGTTTAAGCCAGTCAACGATGGCAATAAGGCGCTCATCACTTGGTGTCTGAAGTTCCAAAAATTCTGAATACTGTTGCTGAGAACCGGTTCTTTTCAGATAAACCACCATATGTTGAGCCACATGCATAGCAGCTGTTTTGCCATGGTCTAATTCTATTAATCGCAAGGTCAGATCAATACAGGCAGTTACGCCTGCTGATGACCAATACTTTCCGTCCTGAACATAGAGGCTCTTCTTATCGACCTCCAACTCAGGAAAACTTTTGGCCAGCACATCAACAAAGGCCCAGTGAGTAGCAACTTTTGTTCCTTTGGGTAAACCGGTTTCTGCCAATAAAAATGCACCGGTACAGATGCTAACCACTCGTTTACATCGAGCCATTAACTGCTTGAGCTTTGCCATTGAATCAGTAGTAAACACATTGTTTCTAGCACCTTTACCACCGGGAATAACGAGTGTGTGGCAGTTTTGTAAAGCATCAATGGTCATATTGGGTTGTATTTGAGTTCCAGCTTCACTAACAACTAGGCGATCATCAAACCCCACAACTTCCACCGAATAGCTCTCTTCAACGTATTGACTGGCTTCGTAAAAAGCTGTCTGTGAACCTGCCATATCTAGCAGTTCCATATCGTTATAAACTAGAAAAGCGACTACTTTTTTTCGCATTGTTTTCTCTGCTGCAACTCGTAATAAGATCCTATTATAGTTACGAATGTCATAAATGACATAGAAACTACCATTTCTGCCAAGAGTTAAATTCTAGTTATGGGGAGATTGCAGTTAAAAATCTTCTAACGCTATCCAATTTGTTTGACTACTAGAGCTTTAAGCTCAAAAATATTCGCTAATATTTACAAGATACTTAAAGCTGTTTCTTCAACTCATCTTGTTATATATTGCCTTGATAACTCTAAGACAACTTCACTAAGGGACTAGTCATGACTACTGCACTATTACCAACATCTTCTGAGCAGCGTTTTCACGCACTAGACTTGATCCGTGGCGTCGCAGTTTTAGGTATTCTGATTATGAATATCTACGCCTTCGCCAATATTTTTGCCTACTACATGAATCCTTATGCGTTAGGCGAGCCGTCCACTTCAGACGTTTGGGTTTGGTCGATTACGCATATTTTTGCCGATCAAAAATTCTATACGCTTTTCTCCATGCTTTTCGGTGCTGGTATCATGCTGATGGCTGAACGAGCCAAAGCACAGGGTATTTCTGGGGCCAAGTATCATTATCGACGTATGTTCTGGCTCATAATATTTGGTCTGATACACGGCTTATTTATCTGGCTCGGCGATATTCTGTTTATTTATGCCTGTATGGGGCTTTGGGTATTTCTGTTTACTGATACGAGTCCTAAAACCAAGCTGATTACCGGTGTCGTGTTGATAGTGCTTTACAGCGCCTACATGTCGATGGCCAGTATTTATATCGATAGAATCCCCGCAGAAGATTTAGAGTTTATGCTCAGCATGTTCTACCCCGACCAGGCAACTATTCAAGAAGAGACTCTGCCTTACTTAACCAGTTATACCGCGCAAGTCGATGACAGAGTTGATTTCTTCCAGGAAAATGTTTTGTCCATGGGGCTAACCTTTGGCATTTTCCGCATTGGTGGCTCTATGTTAATTGGCATGGCACTCTATCAGTATGGGGTATTAACTGCTGCTCGTTCTACTAAGTTCTATTTAGTATTGTTAATGATTTGTTTTGCTATCGGTTTTGGCTTAACCGCTTATGACGTAAATAATTTATTCAGCAATGAATTTTCTTTTGCAGAGCTAATGTTTTCCTACATGACCTTAACCAATGTGGCAGCTATATTTATTTCTCTGGGTTACGTAGCTCTGTTGGCATTATGGTGCAAATCAGATTCAAGAGGCAGAATAAAAAAATCGTTTGAGGCCGTTGGACGAATGGCTTTCACCAACTACATCGCGCAAAGTTTAATTTGCACCAGTATCTTTTATAGCTTTGGGTTTGGATTATTTACCGAGCTCTCACGCTTGCAGTTAATGGGCATTGTTGCGATAGTGTTTTTATTGCAACTTATCTGGTCACCCTGGTGGTTAAAACGCTACCACTATGGCCCTCTCGAATGGTTATGGCGCTCACTGACGTATGCAAAAATCCAAGCTTTTAGAAAACACTGATATACCCATTATTGATCTGCGCCCTGTCGAACAATATCGGCAGGGTCATATACAAGGTGCTACCAATATTCCTTTATCTGAAATTGAAGATTGCTGGTTCGAATTACCCCCTAAAGATACGACGCTGATATTATTTACCAATACCACTGATCAGCAGGACGTTCGGAGTTTATTTGAGCGACAGCAATATCCAATCGAAGCGGTATTTACGGCCGAGGAATTTACTCAACAAGATCACTCTCAGACCAACTGGACCACCGATCACAACAGCCGCCGCCTGTGGCGAGCAAGTCCTTTGCTCGAAGATTACATCGAACTAATTGAGCAACACTTACCTGCTAGACCTGCTAGCGATCCGCTAGCCTTTGATATAGGCTGTGGTTCGGGCAGAGACAGTATTTTCCTTGGCCTGCATGGTTTTCGAGTGCTAGCAATTGATCGCAATCCCATGGCCATTGAACGCATCACCAGCTTTGTTGAACGCTGGGAGGTTGATGTCACGCCAATGAAGTTAAACTGCGAAGAAGAATATCAGCAGCTGATCCAGCTAATTGATTTACAAAAGCCATCAATGATTCTGCAGTGCCGCTATCTACATCGTCCTTTACTTGATCTGTATCACCAGCATTTGCCCGCCGGAAGTCTGGTCGCTATTCATACTTTTATGGAAGATGCTGCCAAGTACGGCAGTCCTAAGAAACCGGCATACTTGCTTAAGCCCGGTGAACTGGCAGAAAAGTTCGCCGACTGGGACATATTGCTGGATCAAACTCATGTACTTCGCGACAAACGGCCGCTATCCTTATTCATAGCCCGAAAGCCTTTTTAATCTTCACATTTTAATGACGCGATAAACCTGATAGTCGTTGACTTCTTAGCGCCACTTCTTGATCATAGATAGGCAGAGGCTATCACTTATGACATTAACAGAGTTTAGATATATTGTTGCAGTTGCCCGCGAACGCCACTTTGGTCGTGCCGCAGAGGCCTGCTTTGTCAGCCAACCGACCTTAAGCGTTGGCGTGCGCAAGCTGGAAGAGCAGCTTGGCGTGATTCTGTTTGAGCGTAGCAAATCCGATGTCAAAGTAACCCCGGAAGGCAAACCGATTATCGAACAAGCTCAACACATCCTTGAGCAAGTCAGCCAGTTAAAACAAATGGCGAAACAAAATTCTGATCAACTCGATGGCCCCTTAAAAATCGGTGCCATTTTTACCATTGGTCCTTATCTCCTTCCTTCGCTCATCCCCATGCTAAAAAAATTGGCCCCCAAAATGCCACTGCATATTGATGAGGATTACACCCACAATTTACGCACCAAACTTCGCAACGGCGAGCTGGATGTGATTTTCGTGGCGCTGCCATTCGATGAGCCTGAAGTGGACGTTGTTCCTTTGTATGAAGAAGAATTCATCGCTTTGCTGCCTGAAAAGCACCCTTGGGTGAAACGTGACAAATTGCATATCGTTGATATCGCCGATGAAGTCATGATTATGTTGGGTGCAGGCCACTGTTTCCGCGATCAGGTCATCGAAGCCTGCCCGCAATGCAAAGACTCCAGCCTGAATCCGCAAAAAGACTGGATCACTGGCAGCTCCATTGAAACCATTCGCCAGATGGTCGCCAGTGGTTTGGGAATCAGTGTCATTCCTCGTTCGGCTGCCAATTTCCACAATGAAAAACTGGGGCTGGTCACGCGAGAATTCGACACCCCAAAACCTAGCCGCAAAGTGGCGCTGGCTTTTCGTCGTAGCTTCCCACGCAAGAAGGCTTTGGAAATCATTAACAATGCGCTATCGCAAATCACCATTGAAGGTGCCAAACCACTCGACTAATGGCTATTTCCAAACTTGCAGCTGATATCAATTTAGAAAACTTGCCCTGCACCAGTCTGAAAGGGGTAGGGCCGAAGGTGGCCGAAAAGCTTGAGAAGCTGCATATCCAATCGGTACTGGATTTATTGTTTCACTTGCCATTGCGCTACGAAGATCGAACTCGGGTGCGCACCATTGCTTCCTTAAAAGATGGTGAGCGCGCCCTAATCAAAGTCACGGTCGAGTTAGCGCAGGTCAAATTTGGCAAACGGCGCTCACTTGTCTGCCGCGCCAGCGATGAAAGCGCCAGCATCGATTTTCGTTTTTTTTATTTTAATAAAGGCCAGCAGCAGCGACTGCAACGCGGTGCCGAATTTTATGCGTTTGGCGAAGTCCGGCGTTTCGGCTTTCAGTTCTCCATGGTTCATCCTGAGTTAACGGCAGTTAATCCAAGCACCGCCGCACCTTTGCTGGAATCTTTGACACCGATTTATCCTGCCACCGAAGGCCTGCATCAGGCCAGCTTTCGGCATATGATGCGCCAAGCTGTAGCGCTTCTTAAAAAGCATCCAATTGATAATTTATTACCGCAGCCACTGCTGCAAACACTTAAATTACCGGACATCAATGCATCATTGGCCTGGATTCATTCACCGCCAAAAGATGCTGACTTAGTACAGCTACAATCCAATCAGACACCGGCCGTGCGACGCCTGATCAGCGAAGAGTTATTGGCACAGCAGTTGAGCTTACTGCTGCAACGTAATCAGCAAAAAGATTATTCAGCACCTGTACTTAAGAGCTCAGGAAAATTACAGGGTCAGCTGTTGCAGCAATTGCCTTTCCAGCCGACAAAGGCGCAGCAAAGAGTTTCTCTGGAAATTATTAAAGATCTGGAACAACCGCACCCGATGCTACGACTATTGCAAGGCGATGTTGGCGCAGGAAAAACACTGGTCGCTGCCCAAGCTGCGCTGCAAGCGATTGAAGCGGGTTATCAGGTGGCGATTATGGCGCCCACCGAGCTGTTGGCCGACCAACATTATCAGTCATTTGCTCAATGGTTTGAGGCGATGAATATTCCCTGCGTTTTCCTAGCCAGTAAATTAACCGCCAGTCAGCGCAAAAGCGCACTCGAATCGATTGCCAGCGGTGAAGCCAAGTTGATCGTAGGTACTCATGCACTGTTTCAGAAAGGCGTGGAATACCACAAACTAGGTTTAGCCATTATTGATGAACAGCATCGTTTCGGTGTCAATCAGCGTCTGATGTTGAAGCAAAAAGCGCCTGCTGGTTTGCAGCTGCATCAGTTAATGATGACGGCCACGCCCATTCCGCGAACTCTGGCGATGACCGTCTATGCCGATATGGATGTTTCCATTATCGATGAATTGCCGCCGGGACGAACGCCGGTGCAAACCGTAGCCCTTTCCGATCAAAAACGCGATCAAGTCATCAAGCGCATCGAAACCGCCTGTCGTGATGAAAATAGGCAAGTCTATTGGGTCTGCACCTTGATTGATGAGTCCGAAGAAATCCAATGTCAGGCGGCCGAATCCGCAGCCAACCAACTGACTCAACAGCTGCCCAATTGTCGTGTCGGCTTATTGCATGGCCGCTTAAAGCCGGAACAAAAACAACTGGTCATGGATAAGTTCAAGCAAGGCGATCTGGATATTCTGGTTGCCACAACCGTTATCGAAGTTGGCGTTGATGTACCTAACGCCAGCTTGATGGTTATAGAAAACCCGGAACGGCTAGGCTTGTCACAACTGCATCAGCTGCGTGGCCGAGTTGGCCGTGGTTCCGTAGAGAGTCATTGCGTTCTACTGTATCAGCACCCTCTATCCGATAATGCAAAGGCACGCATTCAGGTCATGCGCGAAACCAATGATGGCTTTGTCATCGCCGAAGAAGACCTGCGTTTGCGTGGCCCCGGCGAAATGCTGGGAACCCGCCAGACCGGTGAAGTCAGCTTACGTTTTGCTAATTTAGTGCGCGATGCTGAGCTGATTCCGGCCATTCAGCAGCAAGCACATGATTTAATTACTGAAAATAATGAGCTTGCCCATAAAATCTGCCAACGCTGGCTAGGCTCCCGTCAGGAATTTGCCGACGTTTAGTTCCAACCGTACTATAAAAATTTACCGCTAATTTTTTGCTTAAACCCCGCTTTATAGCCCGTCGATCATAGGATTTAGCCTTATTTTATGCTAAAGTTGCGCCCTTATTTCATCATCTCAAATAACTGAGGATTCAGGAATGAAACAGCCTGTTCGCGTTACTGTTACCGGTGCAGCCGGCCAAATTTGTTATTCACTATTATTCCGCATCGCCAGCGGTGAAATGCTTGGCAAAGATCAGCCAGTAATTCTTAACCTTCTAGAAATCACTCCAGCACTTAAAGTGTGTGAAGCGGTTGCTATGGAGTTGAATGATTGTGCATTCCCATTAGTTCAAGACATCGTTGTTACTGATGATCCAGCGGTAGCCTTTAAAGACGCTAATATCGGCCTGATGGTTGGTGCTAAGCCTCGTGGTCCAGGCATGGAACGTAAAGACCTGTTAACTGATAACGGCAAAATCTTCAGCGCTTTAGGTAAAGTGATTGATCAAGTTGCTGACAAGAACATCAAAATTTTAGTAGTGGGCAACCCTGCTAACACCAATGCATACATCCTTGCTAAAAATGCCCCAAGCATTAATCAACGCAATATCTCTGCATTGACTCGTCTTGACCATAACCGCGCGATTTATCAATTAGCTGAAAAAGCGGATTCTGATATCGCGGGAATCAAGAAAATGATCATCTGGGGTAACCACTCAGTAACTCAGGTTCCAGACATTTCTTTCGCTACTGTTAACGGTGAAAAAGCAGCAGATAAAGTTGATGCTACCTGGGCAAAAGAAGAATTCATGCCAATCGTTGCTAAGCGTGGCGCAGCAGTAATCGCTGCACGTGGAGCTTCATCAGCTGCTTCGGCTGCCAACGCTATCCTTGATCACATGCATGATTGGGTACTAGGGTCAGCAGAAGGCGACTGGGTCAGCATGGCCGTTCCTTCAGATGGCAGCTACGGCATTGAAGAAGGCTTAATCTACTCTTACCCAGTAGTCTGCAAAAATGGTGACTATGAAATCGTTCAAGGTCTTGAAGTGTCAGACTTCATCAAAGACAAAATGATCGAGTCACAAAAAGAATTGCAGGAAGAAGCAGAAACTTGCAAAGACTTGTTCTAATCAGTCTTTATGCAGTTTAAAAAACCGGCTCAAGTAGCCGGTTTTTTTATGCCTGACATTTTCCTTTGATTAGATCTATTTTGTACGGACAAGTCATGACTTGTCCCTACGCCCTCATATCTCGGTAGGGATGGTTCCTATGTGCCCGCCCATTGATGCATACACCATTCCACCAACACTGTCATACCGCGGCTTGACCGCGATATCCAGTGCCGTTAAATATACGACTACATCTATAGATGTGATTTATTTCAATTCATACATAATCAGTAAGCCTTTCAAATTCTTTCTATCTCTATAACAAAAGCCGCGGTATGACGTATAATTTGGATTTATAGTATTTCTTTTATCCTAGTATTTATGGCAAAGTAATCGCACATAAATTATAAATTACCCACCATGATCATCTCTGAAACAGAACGCCTTCGAATACGCCATCTTCAACATTCAGATGCGAACTTTATTTATCAGCTCTACAACCAACCGAACTTCATTAAATATATTGGTGATCGCGGTGTCCATTTACCCAAAGATGCCGAAGTTTTCATTAAAAAAGTACAAGATAACTATCAACAATTTGGGTTCTGGCTTTATCTTATCGAGCGAAAAGACAATGGACAGGCGGTTGGAGTTAACGGACTGATTCAGCGCGATTATCTGGACGCACCGGATATTGGCTTTGCGCTGACGACTCAATTCTGTGGTCAGGGTTATGCCAAAGAGTCTTCATTAGCCATTCTCCAACACAGTAAAGCACAAGGACATAGCCACCTTTACGCCATTACTTCTCCTAATAACCATGTTTCAGAACATCTGCTTATAAAGCTTGGTTTTCAATTCCAACGTCAGGATTATTTCGACAATAGCACTTCGCCTATTAACCTGTTTCAATTGTTCCTTCAATCGTAATTGTTTCAGGCACAAAACTACTAAATGTCCGACGGCTTGTTAAAAAAGGTTTTGTCTAGAGCTTGACCTAAGTTGGTTGAGAAACTATGATTTCGAAGAAATGGATTTCAAGGTCAATCATATAAATGAATCGACAAACACTATTCAATGGACTGCAACTGCTGTTGTTACTCTTCATCTGTTACAAAGTATTAGAGCTTGATAAGCGTACATCTAAACTTCAACAGACGACAATAACCGGCACTCAAGCAACTCCTACATCTAAAGCAGATCAATTAAATACTGATAAAAATTCTTATTCACTATCATTAACCTCTGATCAAGTTCGAACCGTGATTGCAGAGGAGCTTGATAAGGCTTTAGCTAATCAGCCGGCAAGCTCTCAAATAATTCCAACCGATCAAAATCAACAAACTCGTTCATCAAACCCAGCCGCTGTGGCAGAAGTTAATAGCCAAATTGTTAATTATATGAGCGATGGGACGCTTACTGAGTCAGAGCTTGCAACTATCGAGCGCTCAATGGCCCAGATGAACGAATTAGAAAGGAAAAAAATTATTCAGCTGCTTGCAAAAAACGCGACAGATTTTTCTGTAATAATCACTCACTAAAATAGAAGGACTTTACTATGTTTTTAAGATCACTATTAGCTGCTATGGCTCTTTCACTTTGCGTTACCTCTGCCAATGCTGGCTCCACTTCAGAAGTACCGGTAACCATCGATACTGAAAACTCAATAGCTTTTGGCAACATGGTCACAGCTCGCTTTTCAGATAATCCTGATGAAATTATCGGCTGTGGTGTACGTCACTATGCTTTCGCAGATGGAACCGAGTATTCATGGGGGTTCTGCCAGGCACGTGTTGAACCGGGTGTTCTCCAACTATGCTCAACAACTAACCCGGTTTTACTGGATAAGATGTCTAATATTAACGACTTTTCATACATCAGCTTTGGGTGGGATGAGAATGATGAGTGTACTAACGTAGGTTTCTCTACTCAGTCGCAATATATTCCTGAATTCAAAGGGAAAGATAAAAAGAATAAATAATTACCTTTTAAGAGAGCTCCTTCGGGAGCTCTTTTTTTATCGAGGATCTGCAATATTTACTAACACTTTGCCTCCCTTTGTTTCTTTTTACTGCTTTCAAATTAATCTTCCTTGCGCTTAAATAAAACTATAGATTCAGTGAGGAACACACTATGTCATTATTATTAAACATTCTATGGTTACTGTTTGGCGGTATTTTCGTCTTTCTAGGTTATATCGCAGGTGGTATCGCGCTTTGCTTAACTCTGATTGGTATTCCGTGGGGTGTGCAGCTGTTCAAGCTGGCCATCTTCTCGCTATTTCCGTTCGGGCAAGACACTCGAATGCGCGCCAACCAACCGCTGGCAGGTATACCCAATGTTCTCCTTAACATTATCTGGCTAGTCTTCGGTGGCGTTTGGGTAGTGCTCAATCACCTGTTCTGGGGTTTATTCCTGTGCTTAACCATCATAGGCATCCCATTCGGTATCCAGCATTTCAAGATGGTCAAACTGGCAGTATGGCCATTTGGGCGCGTGATTGTGGACTTGAAATCATTGCAGCCAGCTTAGTACAAAACAGATTTCATAAACTCTCTCCAAAGAGACTGTTCGGCCTGCTTCGGCAGGCTTTTTTTGTCTGATAGTTTCTTATCTTCATTTTTCTGCCACATTTGGCAATCACTCTCCATTTTCCCAATCTATTCACGTCACAGTCTATTGTTCTAATAACTCATAACAACTAATGAGTCAGGAGCAATCATGAAGCGGATATTATTTTTTTTATTGTGGGGAGCATTTTTTCTAGGTCTTAATACTAGCAGCCATGCTATCGAAGAAGCTTTTCCTTCGAGCATCAGCTATCGTTCACTAGAAAGCGATTTGACCTTTAAGCAACTACCTCTTTCTACCGACATCGAGATGCACATTAATAGCGTCGTTTCTCGTGTATCAGTTAAGCAAACCTTTTCCAACCACTCGGAACAATGGCTGGAAGGTGTCTATCAATTTCCCCTGCCAGAAAATGCAGCTGTCGACACTTTGAAAATGCATATTGGGCAGCGCATTATTGAAGGTGAAGTCCAAGAAAAACAACAAGCGAAACGTACTTACGAAAAAGCCAAAGCCGAAGGTAAGCGAGCCAGCCTGGTTGAACAGGTGCGTGATAATTTATTCACGACCAAGCTGGCCAATATTGCACCGGGCGAAAGCATCACCATCCATATTGAATTTCAACAACTGGTACATAATGATGGGACTCATTTTTCTGTGCGTATGCCTTTAGGTATTACGCCACGCTATGAACCTTCGCAAGCAATTTCTACGACTAAAAATGACTATGATTATTTTTCGTCGGATGCCAAGCCTGTAAGTTCTGAAACCTTTATAGCTGATCATGATAGTGCTCAACTTTCACCAGCCACGACCTTATTTAACACCGGAGAACAACCTCATCGACCCGTCAATGTCACGGTCCATTTAAACCCAGGTTTTGATCTGTCATTATTGGAAAGCCCCTATCACCAGATAGTAACGCAACAGAATGGTGATCAGTACACCATTCAGCTGGAAGATCCAGCCCAGGCTGAGCGTGATTTTGTGCTTAACTGGCAACCACAGTTAGGGCAAAAACCTGGAGTAGCCCTGTTCAGTGAAAGTCATGGCGATCATAATTATCATGTGCTGATGATGTTGCCGCCAACCCATGATTTTGTGCAACAGAAAACTCAACCTCGTGAAATGATTTTCGTTATCGACTCTTCTGGCTCTATGTCAGGTGATTCAATGCAACAGGCCAAACAAGGTTTGTATTATGCACTGACTCAATTGGGTAACGAGGATACCTTCAACATTATCGACTTTGATCACGATGCTAATAAGTTGTTTGATGAAGCGGTTCCTGCCACACAATCTAATCTAGAAATGGCTAAATATTTTGTCGCTACTCTGGAAGCGGATGGTGGCACAGAAATTGCCAAAGCCATTAATTTAGCATTAGATAAACCCCACAGCTCACAATTGCGTCAGGTGGTGTTTTTAACAGACGGCAGCATCGGCAACGAACGTCAGATTTTTCAGATGATCGAAAATCAGCTCGGCAATAACCGTTTATTCACCATCGGTATTGGTGCGGCTCCTAATAGCTATTTTATGAGCAAGGCAGCCAACTATGGACGTGGCACTTTTACTTATATCGGTAAGGCTTCTGAGGTTCAGTCTCAGTTGGAAAAACTCTTTAAGAAACTTCGCTATCCTGCTTTAGAAAACCTATCACTAGAGAATGGTGCAGCTGGCAAGCTAGAACTGTATCCTGGTCGCCTACGTGACCTTTACCTTGGCGAACCTTTGTTCGTGTCCTATCGCACGGCTAAAGGTGGGCAGAACTCCATCCAGGTCAAAGGGCAGGCTGATTCGTATGATTGGTCATTTAAGTTACCGCCTGTTACCAACGGTAAGGACAAAGGTATTGCACGACTGTGGGCGCGTATGAAAATAGATTCGATTAAAAGTGATTTCAATTTAAGCCATAAGCAATCGCGCGAGCAAATCTTACAGACCGCTCTCAACTATCATTTAGTATCTGACTACACCAGTCTGGTCGCCGTTGATAAAACCCCGGCAAGAGTTATGGAAGAGCTGAAAAAATTGCAGCTGGCAAACCGTACCCCAGCTGGCTGGAAAGCGCCGCATGGTTCTCAACACGGGTACCCTCAGGGCGGTACAACAGCTAACCTTGCCATGCTGATTGGTTTACTGTCGCTACTGCTAGCTTTAACTTATCAGTTCACACTGAGCCGTCGTAACCGTAGCAATGCCTAAGAGAGTAAAAATGAAAAGGTTCTTACGCAAATACGGTGTTCTCTGTGCCCTACTGACCATAAGCCTCACGGCTTTTGGTCAGGCCGGTTACATCAAAGCCAAAGCCATTCTCGCGCAGTACCTTTTAGATGATGCATGGCAGCAAACCTTAGCTGATGGGCAAGCGCACAAACCCTGGGACTGGGCGGATACCTTCCCTGTAGCAAAACTGACTGTGCCCAGCCAAAACATCGAGCAGTTAGTGCTATCCGGTGCCTCGGGGCGCAACCTCGCCTTTGGCCCCGGCCACCTGCTATCTAGCAGTCTGCCCAGCCAACCCGGCCACACTATCCTGGGCGGCCATCGCGATACTCACTTTGAATTTCTACAATACCTCAAAGCAGGTGAGCAGATTTCAATACAGGACAAACATGGTGTTAGCCACCAGTACATCGTCACGCAAATAGAAATTCACAATATCGAAACCGATCAGATTCAAGACAGAGGCATCAACCAGCTTACATTAGTCACCTGCTACCCCTTCAATACGCTAGAAGTTGGTGGACCATTACGTTATCTGGTTCATGCAGAGAAGGTTTGATTAAATTCTCTTGGAATGGAATAAATCTCAAGGCTCTTCGTTATATAAAAACATTAACGGTGAGGAGTGTGCTATGAAGCGATTAATTCAGGGGATTTTATTAGTCTTGATGTTGGTTGGGATTGTGATTTTGTTGTTGCGCTAAAGATCAAAGTCACTGGATCCCGCTATCAAGTAGCGGGATGACAGAACAACAATTAATTGCGTGCTATTTGTTTACTCTTTGCAACTCTACAAACTGATAATGATAGGGATTTTTGTCATCCGGCTGATGCTTTTCGCGCGAGACTTCCTGCCATTCTAAATGGGTCCAGTCGGGGAAGTGGGCGTCGCCGTCTGTATCTAAATCAATGAAGGTCAGGTAGAGCTTATCGGCATGATTAATCATCTGATAGTATATATTGGAGCCACCGATAATCATGACTTCTTCAGCATCACCGGCTGCGTTAAAAGCTTGTTCAAGGCTGGTAACAATCTGGCACTGTTCGTTATGAAATGCTGAACGGTAATCGGGGTTGCGGCTGATGATGATATTTTTGCGGCCCGGTAACACCATGCCAATCGATTCATGAGTTTTACGGCCCATGATCACAGGCTTGCCTAAAGTGACAGCTTTGAAGTGCTTCAAATCAGCGGGCAGGTGCCACGGCATTTGATTATCTTTACCAATGACCCGTTCATTGGCCATAGCAACGATTAAGCTGATGCTCGGTCTGCTGAAGGTCGGCTTGCTCATATCCGTACCCTAAACTGCTACCGGAGCTTTGATGTGCGGATGACTTTCGTATCCGACAATTTCAAAATCTTCAAACTGATAATCAAACAATGAATCTGGCTTACGTTTGATATTCAATTTCGGTAACGGCAATGTTTCGCGCGACAATTGTTCTTTGGCTTGCTCAAAGTGGTTGCTGTACAAGTGGGTGTCTCCACCTGTCCAGATAAACTCACCCACCTCTAAACCTGTTTGCTGTGCCATCATATGAGTTAACAGAGCATACGAAGCGATATTAAAAGGTACGCCTAAGAATATGTCTGCGCTACGCTGATACAACTGGCAGGATAACTTGCCGTTGGCCACATAAAACTGAAACAGTGAATGACACGGCGGTAAAGCCATTTCATCAGCAACGCCCGGATTATAGGCCACCACCATCAGGCGACGGCTGTCTGGATTGCTTTTAATTTGCTGTAAGACATTTGAAATTTGATCAATAGTGGTGCCGTCCGGTTTTTTCCAGGAACGCCATTGCTCACCATAGACAGGACCCAGATCGCCATTCTCATCGGCCCAATCGTCCCAGATAGAAACGCCATTATCTTTCAGATACTTGATGTTGGTATCGCCATTCAAGAACCATAACAATTCATAAATGATCGAGCGAAGGTGTAATTTTTTAGTGGTAACTAATGGGAAACCATCCTGCAAATTAAAACGCATCTGATAGCCAAATACGCTGCGCGTTCCGGTTCCGGTTCTATCGCCTTTATCTTCGCCATTGTTGAGTACATGGCGCATCATATCGAGATATTGTTTCATAGTGACTACCGTTTCTACCCTGTCGTCGTGTCAATTAAGTACAACAATCAATTAAGCCTGTTTTTTTGGTTTGCTGTAGGCCATTACCAATAAAATTAAACCCGCTACAATCATTGGCGCGCTTAGCACCTGCCCCATCGTCAGCCAGGAAATGATTTCGCCTAAATGCGCATCCGGCTCACGGAAAAATTCTACGCCAAAACGTGCCGTGCCGTAACCCAGCAGGAATAACCCCGACACCGCCATGCGTGGACGTGGCTTGGCTGAGTAAATCCACAGCACGATAAATAATACTAAGCCCTCAAATAGCGCCTCGTACAATTGCGATGGGTGGCGCAACAAACCCAGCTGGTCGCTCGGAAAGCGCATCGCAAGGAAGAAGTCTGCACTTGCTTCGCGTCCCCATAATTCGCCATTGATAAAGTTACCAATACGGCCAAACATTAAGCCCAGCGGTACCAGAGGAATAATAAAGTCGGTTACTTCAAAGAAAGACTTTTTGCTTTTTCCTGCAAAATACCAGGCGCCGCCTGCAACGCCAAGCATACCGCCGTGGAAAGACATGCCACCTTCCCAGATTTTAAATAGATACCAGAAGTCCTGTTTCCACCATTCGAGACCATAAAACAACACGTAACCAATGCGGCCACCAATGATGACACCGATGAAGGCATAAAATAAAAAGTCGGCGACCTGATCTTTGGTCCAGCCCGAATTGGGGCGCCCTGCACGATAATTGCCCAGCATCCAGGCTGCGATAAATCCCAGTAAATACATTAGCCCATACCAACGCAGGGCAATCGGGCCTATTTCAAAAATGATTGGATCAATCTGTGGTAAATTCATCTATCTCTCTAACATGTTATAAGTATTCTGTGATAATTTTAATGCCGACTACAATGAGCAATAATGCAAAAAATCGTTTAATAACCTTGGTTGGCAAGCGGTGCGCCAGATAGGCACCAAAGGGCGCGGTTATGATTGAGCCGACGGCAATCGCAATCATAGCAGGCAGATAAACATATCCCAAATGATAATCGGGTAATCCAGCCACATTCCAGCCCAGGGCAATATAACCGACAGCCGCCATCACCGCTAATGGCAAACCGCAGGCAGCAGCAGTGCCAATAGATACAACCAGTTTTTCCTTATGGAACAATAAGTAAGGCACCACCAGACTACCGCCACCGATGCCTACCAATGAAGACAAGGCACCCATTACTACAGCGCTGGGACTAGCCTGTTGCCAGTGCAGGCGCTCGCCTTTAGCGACTGGCAACTTGTCGATCATCATGCGTAAGCCCATCAGTATCGAGAAAAAGCCAAAGATCCAGGCTAGCCACTCGGTATTCATCAGCTTGGCTAAATAAGCTCCCAGCAAGGCTCCGACCATAATGCCCGGTACTAACAACTTCAATAGCCTTACAGAGACAGAATCGCGGCGGTAGTGCGCCACAGCAGATGAGACAGCGATAAAACAAATGGTTGCCATCGAAGTGGCCAGTGCCATATGCATGATGTGCTGTTCTGGTACGCCGATTTGCGGCAACAGCCAAACCATCGCCGGCACAATCACCAAACCACCGCCGATACCGAATAAACCAGCAAGAACACCGTTTAAAAGGCCAAGGCCCAGTAGTAATAGCAAAAAGTAAGGTTCTAGCGCCATGCAAGCCACTTAGATTATGGTTTTCGTTGCTGGGCATTATGACGAATGATGCCAAGTTAGGCAAAAATCGAATTCTTCAATGAGCGGTTATTCAGTGTACCGTAGGTTGGCGATGAACGAAGTGAATCCCAACAGGTGTTGTTTGGCTAGAAAGATGTTGGGATTCACTTCGTTCATCGCCAACCTACCCTTGGATACAACATACCTAGATCCTCATAAAATTTTTTTAACTGCCAATCAATAACTTGTTCTGATAAAGCGCGATCAGTTAACATGAAACCATATCAGTTCTATCGAAAGGATGACTCATGCGCCGATTCAGCGAAGCGTGCGAACGTAATAAAGGGCCAATTCTGGATGCCATCAAGCCCTATTTACAACACAGTAATGAAGTTCTCGAAATAGGCTCCGGCACCGGCCAGCATGCGGTGTGGTTTGCTGAAGCTATGCCGCATCTAACCTGGCACACTACCGATTTGCGAGAAAATCATCCTTCTATCATTGCCTGGGTCGAAACCAGTGAACTGCCGAATCTGCGCAAACCACGGACACTGGATGTTGGGCAAGGCGTTTGGCCAGTTAATCAGGTTGATGCTATTTTCACCGCCAACACCTGCCATATTATGCCCTGGGAGCGAGTGCGCGATATGTTCCAAGGGGCAAGCCGTGTGCTTAAGCCCGGTGGCCATTTGCTTATCTATGGGCCCTTTAAGGTCAACGGTGAATATACTTCAGAATCCAACAAAGAATTTGATGCCTCTTTGAAGCAACGGGATCCTGAAAGTGGACTGCGCGATTATGACGATATGAATCGAGCCGCTCGCCATAATGGCTTCTCATTAATCCAGCGTCATGAAATGCCCGCTAACAATATGCTGTTGGCCTACCAAAAGAATTCAGCTTTTTAATTTCGATAATCAGAATTCATCACTTTTCAGCCATCAGAACCTCCTTTTTTCAGCGTCTAATACGAGCTTTAAGAAGGAGGACTTATGCTTACCAAACTTACTGTTTCCATTTGCTTGTTATCTTTAAGCTTCAATGCGTCCGCCTGCGGCGGCTCTAACTCCTCTTTGATGGAGGATCTTCTTATCATTATCTCTTTCGGGCTGATTCTGGTCTGCGTCTTCATTCTGCCGCTCAGCATTGTTCTGTTTAACAGTCGCAACCACTCTCCGCATACAGCTTATTTTATTGGCTATTTTTCTTGCGCAGTTGGAACTATTGTACTGATGTTCTACGCAAGTAATGAGCTGGGGGTATATCTAGTGGTAGTTCTGTGTTTATTTTGTGCCCTGCCGACGTTCCACGCCCTGGTGCTGGCAGTCCTCCAAAATAACCTCCAGAATAACCACACAGGCAAAAAAAGAGCAGCTGATTAGCTGCTCTGTTGGTCTTTGTTGCCTCGGTAGGGATGGCGCGGACGGCGCTTCCGCTTACCCTGCTTGTTGCCCCCATCATTACGATGCTGATGGTTAGGGCGAGCTCTTGATTCCTCGCTAGGTGGGGTTACACCACGCTGATTGGCGTCATTCTTTTCCGAACGATAGTGCTTGGAAGGTTTACCCTTAAACTGAAAGCGGAACATGCTGCTCATCAGTTCAGACAAGGCAGCGCGATAAACATCGCGCTTGAAATTCACCACATTACGCACTGGATACCAATAGTTCACCCAGATAAATCCATCAAATTCTGGATGGTCGGTGGCAGCAAAATCAATTTTACTTTCATCAGCCATTAGCTGGAGCAAGAACCACTTTTGCTTTTGCCCAATACATAACGGTTGAGAGTTTTGTCTTACTAAACGCTGGGGCAATCGGTATTTATACCAATGCTGCGTACTCCCTAGAATACGGACATCATCTTTTTCAAGGCCGACTTCTTCGTATAATTCTCGGTACATGGTCTGTTCCGCGCTTTCGCCGGGATGCACTCCTCCTTGAGGGAACTGCCATGATGTTTGTCCGAAGCGGCGTGTCCAGAGCAACTGGCCCTGGTCATTACAAATGATGATGCCGACGTTGGCTCTAAAGCCTTCTGCGTCGATCATCGATCTATCCAAATCATAAAACTTTGTTATCATTGTTCCACAGACTTGGATTTTCGACAATAAAAAAATATATAGCCTATGAAGCAGCAGACTTACGCAACGAAACAAGAGCTACTCGACAAAGCTCAATCACTGGCAGGCTTTACCCTCGGTGAACTGGCGGCACAATATCAGTCCGAATTGCCGCAACACCTGTTGCGTGAGAAAGGGCGCATAGGACAATTCTTCGAATATTTGCTCGGCGCTACCTCTGGCTCACTGGCACAGCCGGACTTTCTTGAGCTGGGTATCGAGCTGAAAACCTTGCCCATAGATAGCTCGGGCAGGCCTCTCGAATCTACCTATGTCAGCGTTGTACCACTGACCGATCTTCATGGGCTAACCTGGCACAACTCAGTGGTTCGACATAAGTTAATGCAGGTGTTATGGATTCCGATTCTCGCTGAACGCACAATTCCGGTTGCCCAACGGCAAGTAGCCATGCCATTTATTTGGCAACCAAACACTCTACAGGAAAGCTTATTAAGAAAAGATTTTGAGGATACGATTGAGACAGTCGCAATGGGCCAAATTGAACAAATTGATGCACGCTTCGGTGAAGTGATGCAAGTTAGACCAAAAGCAGCAAACGCCAAAGCATTAACGGAAGCAGTGGGACCAGAAGGCGAAATGATTAAAACATTACCAAGGGGATTTTATTTAAGATCGTCATTTACTAGTCAGATTATATCAAGCCAGTTTGCCTAATCAATTTGTACACTTGCCATATAGTGAGCCATCTTGCGCTGATTTGTAATGATTTCTAACTGTTTTTCTAACTGCATATATTCTTGATAATATTGAACTGACTTTTCAAGATCATCTTTTGAAGAATATATATTGGCAAGAATTTTGCATGATTCCATCAAACGAGTTGTATCATTATATTGTTTTGCCCGTTCGTATGCAGAAAGGGCATACTTTAAAGCTTCGTCTATTTCTTTTGCTTTTAACAGCGATTCAGACAACTTTATTTCGTACAAATTTCTTAAGTTTTTGTAGTCCAACTCCTTAACTCTATTTTCCCAAGGCTTTAAGGTTAACACTGCAGCTCCAGGGTTTTCTAATAATAAATAGTGCCTCGCTCTAATTTCAGCTACCAGGATCTTGAAAAGGTCGTCGCCTGTCTTATCGCAATAGTCCTCTGCTGACTTAATTCTTAAATCGGCTATTTCAATTGAGCTTTTTTCTACTTCCCAGCTCGCCATTTCATAATGGCCAACACATAGCCGAAGAACATCTTTTTGCTTCTCAGCAATACTCAACATTTGTCGGCTATACTCCATTGCTTTTGACAGAAGGCCCGACTGTTTATACAGACTGGATGCATTTTGCAATACCGCAAACTTATGCAATTTTTTCTCATCTAGATCATTTAAATTCTCAAGTGAATGAGCAGAATGAATAAATGCTTCTTTATATTTTCCTTCGAATAAATATATATTGGAGAGTAAAGAATGGGCCCTTGATTTTAAATCTATAGTTGTAGCAGTAGATGTAAGCTTAATGAGTTCTTGTTGTGACTGGTTATAGTCACCAGCGATAGCTAAGGAATGGGCAAAGTAGAGGTGATATAAATCCCTTTGTTGTAAATTCAATCGCTCCATTTCCCCTTTAAGTTCTTCTAGAATACTTCTTGCTAATTGAGGATTTGAAGTCTTAATCAGCTCAACTGTTGCTAATTGAGCATCATAATCACTTGAGTTAATCTCAGAGCCGTGACTAACCTGACAAATCAATACAGTTAAGCTTATGATTAAACTAATTAAAAATTTATGTTCCATATATTTCAATCCATTATTACCTAGAGTCGAGCTTAGTTTTTAAGCTTATATTATCTGTTTCACGTATAGACTGGAAAGCCAACTTTCTTTGCCTAACCTTAGTCCTTAGCTCATTATTGAGCTCCATATATTCTTTGTAATATTTGATCGCTGATTCATTGTCATTTGCTACAGAATAAATTTTTGCTAACATGCCTGCTGCGCCTAAAACCCTCTTCTTATCATTATTCTTTTTAGCAATTTGATAGCCACTTAACGCGTACTCCTCGGCTTTCCCTAACTTGTCTTTAGCTAAGTATATTTCTGCGTAAATTATTTGTGCCCTAGCAGTTAATACGTCCCAACCAAAAAGCTTAACCCTTTTATAAGTATCTTCCATAATGCGGTCTGCTTTTTCATAATGCTCATTTAGCATAGCTATCTCTGCTAAACTTGCTTCTATTTCAAGTAACGCCAATTGCTCACTGGCACTTTCACAGTAAGGCTTTGCTAGCTTCAATCTTTCTTCTGCAATTTTGGTTTTCTGCGCCATGATTTCGATTGAAGCCAGCTCATAATTTGCATGACATAGTGGCTCATTTTTGTTGCTTCGGTTTGCTTCTGTTAAGTGTCTTCTAGAAAGTTCTAATGCATATTCAATAAGTTCCGCTTCTTTATAAACTCCTACAGCATTTTGCAAAATATCCAATCGATAAATCGGATCTGAAACTTCTGAAAGCTGACTTAATGAATTGTCCAGTGCGACAAAGGCATCAATATCATTACCCCGGATATTTTCTATTGCAGCAAGTATTGAATAAGCTCTGGAACGGATATCAATGGAGTCACTTTCGAGCGTTAGAGACGTTAGTATCTCTTTTGCAGAGTCATACTCTGCTTGCATGGCTTTAGAGTGTGCTTTCAGGAGGCGATATAGATCTAGTTCCTTTTGATCAAACTCAGATTCAAAGCGGCTCAGTTCTTCCAATCTTTTTCGAGTATCAGCAAGACCATTTAACCTAACAGATTCAATATATTTTAATTTGCCATAGTAATCCTGTCCCTTATCAGCAGCTTTTGCATCTAAAGGTATAAATAATAATACACAAATAAGTATTGGCAGGTATTTTTTCATTTCCATATGATAGCAGAATTTCCTGATTGGTTAACTATTGACCAACCTTTTAGCTATATCCTCTTCCTTAATCGTAAATTGATCAAGAACTTTTTTGTTCGCCGATAACTTTACGGCTGGCGGCACTACTAGCGTCGAATAGAGTTTAAGTGTTTGTTTATGAAGATCTTTCAATCTAACTTTATCCTTGCGGACAGGTTCAATTGGTAACACAGAGGCTTCATAAATAATGACTTCATGTTCTGGCGGATACCACTCAAGCATGTGCTCACAAAATTGTTTTACCCACTTAGCGCTAGTGCTGAGTTTGGTAGCCGTATGCTCACCTACCAAACCTATTTGCCATAAAATCAAATATCCCCGGTTATTCGGGATATGGTCGTAAAACAAAAACTGTGAGGCTTCAAAGTGTTGCGCACCACAGGTGCCAGGATCTATTCCAAGGTCTGCATAGAGACAGGCTTCCGCAGAAATTCCAGGCTCCATGTGTGCTTTATAACCTTCGGCAGTGGCCTGTCGCACTGTTTCATGTGGCGCCCAGGCAAAGACACCAGCATGACCATAAAATGCACCACAAACATTTTTCCCAGCCCGAACTTCCGCCATCATCATAGAAACCATTTCTTCATAAGTATCCATGCGATGTTTACCTTCTGCATACAAGCTTTGCAAGCTAATCACATTGGGATTGATCTGTTTTAACCAGGTCTCGATCAGCGGATGAGGTACTAAGCAGAATATCACGTCGGCATGTTGTAAATAACTGCGCGCACGCACTGAAATATGTCCAGCCAACAACATGCCGGTACTGACGGCTACAAATTGTCCTTGCTTATTTGGCACGGATTAATCTTTCATCATCTTAATAATTGTAATCAAGTGAGCTTTCTCACCAATCAGTTTTTTTATCTGCTTTTGATCGCCAGACATTACTGCCTTTATTTCATCCTGATCGAGTCCCATCTGCCCCATCACAGCTTCTGGGTTTTCAAGGTAAGACTGATTTAACTGGCTATCTTCGGATAATTTGATAATGAATTCTTCTAACTTTTTCTTAGACATAGGTCCCTCCTGTTATTTTTAAGCCTTTCTTGTATAAACGATCATGCACTAAAAAGCCAGCAAACGCTGGCTTTTCTCTTTCTGATTAGTCCTGATCCTGATAACTTTCAATGCTTGGGCAGCTACAAATCAGATTACGATCGCCGTACACATCGTCAATACGATTGACCGTTGGCCAGAACTTCGATTCGATAGTTGATGGCGATGGATAAACCGCTTCGGTGATTGAGTAGGGCTTATCCCAGTTACGGATATCGGATTGGGTATGCGGTGCATTTTTCAACGGGTTGTTTTCCGCATCCCACTCGCCTGAGCGTACTTTCTCAACTTCCTGACGAATACTGATCATGGCGTCAATGAAGCGATCCAGTTCGTATTTCGATTCACTTTCAGTTGGCTCAATCATGAAGGTACCGGCTACCGGGAAGCTCATGGTTGGTGCGTGGAATCCGTAATCCATCAAGCGTTTGGCGAAATCCACTTCGCTGATACCAGTTTCAGCTTTAATCTGACGCAGGTCGATAATGCACTCGTGCGCAACCTTGTCGTTACGTCCCATATACAATACTGGGTAATGAGGTGCTAATTTATTTTTTAAGTAGTTAGCGTTCAACAAAGCTACTTCCGTGGATTTACGCAAGCCTTCACGGCCTAGCATTTTAATATAAGCCCATGAAATCGGTAGAATCATGCCACTTCCATAAGGAGCAGCTGAGACCGCTCCGTCACGTGCTTCAACACTGTGGATTTTACGCACCGCATGGCCAGAAACAAATGGAGCCAAATGCTTTTTAACACCAATCGGCCCCATGCCAGGGCCACCACCGCCGTGTGGAATGGCGAAGGTTTTGTGTAGATTCAAGTGCGATACGTCAGAACCAATTTCGCCAGGCTTTGAAATACCAACCTGAGCATTCATATTGGCGCCATCCATATAAACCTGGCCGCCGTTGTCATGAACAATCTGACAGATATGCTTAATCTCTTCTTCAAACACACCATGCGTTGACGGATAAGTCACCATCAGTGCCGCCAGGTTATCTTTTAACTCAACCGCTTTGGCTTCCAGATCTTCAACATCCACGTTTCCTTTTTCATCACATTTAATGATGACAACTTTCATGCCGGCCATCTGTGCAGATGCAGGATTGGTACCGTGTGCTGAACTTGGTATTAAGCAGATATTACGGTGATCTTCGCCGATACTTTCAAAGTATTTTTTAATCGCCAATAAACCAGCATATTCACCCTGCGCACCTGAGTTAGGCTGCATGGACACAAAGTCATAGCCGGTAATTTCGACCAGGTCGGCTTCCAACTCTTTGATCATGTCGAGATAACCAGCTGTTTGCTCTTCTGGCGCAAACGGGTGGATATTGGCAAATTCAGGCCAGGTCACTGGAATCATTTCGCTGGTGGCGTTCAATTTCATGGTACAGGAACCCAATGGGATCATGCCGTGTGCCAATGAAAAATCTTTATTTTCCAGACGCTTTAAATAACGCAACATATCTGTTTCAGAATAGTAATCATTAAAAGTAGGGTGCGTTAAGAAATCTGAGGTGCGCTCAAGGCTAGCCGGAATGCTGCTCTTGGCTTCTGAATCCAGTGCAAACACATCAGCCTTGTTGCCAGTTAATACTTCAATCAGCTCTTCAATGTCGGTCTGGTTTTTCGCTTCGTCAATTGAGAAACTGACCTGGTCACCATTATAGCGCAAGTTAATCAAAGCAGCGTTAGCGCGCGCCTGAATCGCATCCACACCTTTGGCTTTAAAAGTCACTGTATCGAACCAGCTATCATTAACCAGCTCTAAGCCTGCGTCTTGCAACGCTTTAGCAACTATCGTGGCATAACGGTGAATGCGGTTAGCAATAGTGGTTAAGCCTTTCTTACCGTGGTAAACCGCGTAGAAACCAGCAATGTTTGCTAGCAACACCTGCGCAGTACAGATGTTGGAAGTCGCTTTTTCGCGGCGGATATGCTGTTCACGAGTCTGCATCGCCATACGCATGGCCTGGTTGCCGCGAGTATCCACTGACACACCGATAATACGGCCAGGCAATGAACGCTTGAATGCATCACGAGTCGCAAAGAAGGCTGCGTGTGGACCACCAAAGCCCATCGGTACACCAAAACGTTGCGCAGAACCGAAGACCACGTCCGCGCCCATTTCACCCGGCGCTTTCAAAAGCACAAGACTCATGATGTCCGCGCCGACACAGGCAATCGCCTTGTTATCGTGCAATTTACTGATGATAGGTTCTAAGTCGGTAACCTGTCCGTTGACGTCGGTGTATTGCAACAAGGCTCCAAACACATCGTGGTTAGTTGCTTCGGTGACAGGCCCAACAATCACATCCCAGCCATAATGCTCGGCGCGGGTCTGCACCACGTCCAGAGTTTGCGGAAATACTTTTTCATCCACAAAGAAGCTGTTGGATTTCTTGTTTTTTGACGAACGCTTGGCCAAAGCCATCGCTTCGGCAGCCGCAGTTGCTTCGTCCAGCAATGAAGCGCTGGCCAATTCCATGCCAGTTAAATCCATGGTCATTTGCTGGAAGTTCAAAATAGCTTCTAGACGACCCTGAGCAATTTCAGGCTGATACGGCGTATAAGCAGTATACCAACCAGGATTTTCCAGCACGTTACGCAAAATCACGGTGGGCGTAATGGTGTCGTAATAGCCCATACCAATATAGGATTTGGCAATTACGTTTTTGTCGGCTAACGACTTAAGGTATTTCAAAGTCTCCGCTTCTGAGCGTGACTCTTCAACCGCCAAAGGCGCATCAATTTGAATTTTGTGTGGGACAGCCTTATCCACCAAATCATCCAGCGAGCTTAAGTTTAGCTCTTGTAACATCTCCTGGATTTCGTCCTCACGAGGGCCTAAGTGACGACGAATAAAGTCATCGGACTGTTGCAGTTGTTGCAAAGGTGCCCCTTTCAAACTCAATGTGTCAGCCATAGCTTTCAAATACCTACTTTGGTTAAACGGCTAAAATCAGCCACTAATTAAAACAGAAAAAGCCCCGATATTGATTCGAGGCCTTAAATCAAACTCTTACTTGTATATCCAAAACCTGATGAACTCTTTTTGATTCACCGGGCTTACTCCCAACGGCTTATCGCGCAAAACTTAAGGAAATTTTTCTTAGGCTAGACTAGTTTCCTAAAAGCTAAAAAGTATTCAGGTTTCTAGCGCAAGGCAAACGTGCCATCCTGGAAATTATTCAAGTTTCTGATGCTAGGCAAATGTATTAATTACGAAGCGTGGTTTACTTAGGTAAACGAGCTGAGTAATTAACACATTTAACGACGCAGCAGGAAGTTGAATTAGTCTTCAGCAATTTCGTCAGCGTACTCATCTGCCGATAATAGGCTATCCAAATCACCCGCATCGACCAGCTTCATCTTGAACATCCAGCCATCACCATAAGGATCACTATTAATGTGCTCTGGTGAGTCTTCCAGCTCTTCGTTCACTTCTAAAATGGTACCCGCCAATGGCGCATAGATGTCAGAAGCTGCTTTAACAGACTCAACCACTGCGATCTCATCGCCGACATCCACTTCGCTGTCAACTTCTGGTGCGTCTACGAACACAACGTCACCCAATAATTCTTGTGCGTGGTCAGTAATGCCTACTGTTACAACTCCGTCACCCTCATCACGGATCCACTCATGGCTAGATACGTATTTTAATTCTGCTGGAATCTGGCTCATTTAAACATTCCTCAATGATTAGCCTGTTGTCGGCTTGATGTTAATTGACTATCAATTGTCGCTCAAAAAGTAAGCGTATTGTATATGAAACTTTTCATCTGCCCAAGCAGAAACCACCGCCTGGGCCGACTGAATCGATTATATTAGTGACTTGCCCTGACGCACGAAACTGGGCTTTACCACCTTGGCTTGGAGCTGCTTTTTACGCACCTGAACTAAGACTTGCTCTTCATTCAGGTCACGATTAACGCGCGCCATGGCGATACTCTTGCCAGTGGTTGGTGACATGGTGCCTGAGGTGACCACACCAATGACTTCATCATTCACTACTATTTCCTGACCTTCACGCATGATGCCTTTATCTTCTAATACCAGGCCAATCATTTTGCGTGGCGCGCCTTGTGCTTTTTGCTCAGCGAGTGCTTTACGACCCACAAAATCTCGGTCTTCTGGTTCCCAGGCGATGGTCCAGCCCATGTTGGCTTCCAGTGGCGATATACTTTCGTCCATATCATGACCATACAAATTCATACCAGCTTCCAAACGCAATGTGTCACGCGCCGCCAGGCCGCATGGCTTAACACCCGCTTCAACCAGTTGATTCCAGAATTCGATAGCTTGCGAATCTGGCACCATGATTTCATAACCATCTTCACCCGTGTAGCCAGTACGCGCTACAAACAGGTCGCCGGCTTGAGCTGCCACAAAAGGCTTTAATTCGGCGACAGCGTCTTTTTGCTCATCGCTCATAACACTTTGCGCTTTCTCAACCGCATTCGGCCCCTGTACCGCAACCATGGCCACATCAACGCGCTCTTCGATCGCTACGTCAAACTGTTGTGCCACGTTTTCCATCCAGGCCAGGTCTTTATCACGAGTCGAGGCGTTAACCACCACACGATAATGCGTATCAGTAAGATAATAAACGATAAGATCGTCGATAACGCCAGCTTCTTCGTTCAACATACCGCTATAGAGAGCTTTGCCAGGCAGTTTTAGCTTATCCACATCATTCGCTAACAAGTAACGCAAATAGGCTTTGGCTTCGCCACCTTTGACTTCAACCACTGTCATGTGAGAAACATCAAACATTCCCGCGTCTTGGCGTACTGCGTGATGTTCATCAATTTGAGAACCATAGTTAAGCGGCATATCCCAGCCACCAAAATCCACGATACGTGCATTGGCGTCGACATGAGCTTGATAGAGAGGGGTTTTGTTGGCCATTAAGGTGTGTTCCAGTCGTTCATTTAATGGCCAGCGATTATACAGGGGAAAAGGGCTTAAAAGAACCCTGCGACACTAGAATTATAGGGCTAAATAACCTTTGATTATGCCTTGCTTATTGTATGATTGGCTGTACTTAGAGACAAAGCCAATTGTTTACACATAAAGGCCGCTGAGGAAGGGCAAATTCCAGCGAACTGTTTCGACTGAGCAATCGGTTCTGGAGCGCTTGCTCGATCCATTAGCACGTAGCCCATTCTACTGAAAAAGTCGGTAGCTGTGGTGGTCAGTAAATACAGATCCTTCACACCCAATATCTGTGCTGCTTCTTCTGCATGTTTCAACAAGAGTACTCCCAAACCCTGTCCACGCTCACTTTCAGCCACAGCCAATGAGCGAACCAAGGCGCTGTCACCATGTAGCTCTATGCCGACAACTCCAATGATTTGTTCATCTTGCTGCAACGTAAACAGCTGAACTCCTTTTTGATATTCGCTGTCCTGCAAATCATCAACGGGTAATTGCGTTGCTTTTAGCAATGTTTCCACAGCAGAATTGTAGGCGACCGAGCCAGAGGAAAGTTTATACATGGTGTGTCACTGATGAGCCAAATAAGGGGAAGACTGTACTAATTTTACGCCTGTCAGTAATTTTTAGAAATAAATTTCAGCAACTATCAATACTAAGATTCACTTTTCCTGATCAGATATATTACCGGCAGGATTCCAACCGCGACTAATAATACCGCAGGCAAAGCGGCCACTTCCCACTCGCCTTCGGAAGTTAATTCATAGATGCGCACTGCTAAAGTGTCCCAACCAAAGGGGCGCAACATTAAGGTTGCCGGTAACTCTTTCATTACTTCGACGAATATCAGCAACAAGGCGGTAAACACACCTGGGCGCAATAATGGAATATAGACGCGCCAGAAGCGCTCTTTCTGATTGGCGCCAAGGCTGGCTGCCGCCTCTACTACACTCGGCTTAATTTGTGACATAGAACTGGCCACTGGGCCATAGCCAATGCGCAAGAAACGGATAATGTAAGCCAGAATCAATGCAAACAGACCACTGGCCAACCATTGGCCTTTAATGCCAAATAAACTGGCAATGCCACCATCGATCCAGTTCAAAGCCATCATGATGCCTACTGCCAATACAGTGCCGGGCAGCGCATAGCCTAATTGCGAAAATTCAATGGCTAAGTTGCGACCTGTAGACTCCTTGTTGCGCTTAGCCCACACCATAATGGCTGCTACCATTAAAGTTATCAGTGCAGCGACAATTGCTAGGATCATGGTATGGCTTAACAACACCAGGGTTCCATCGGTGTGACGCTCATAAGTTTTAATTGCCCACACCAATAGCTGAATAACCGGCAACACAAAACCAAACGCGAATACCGACCAGGCAAAAATTTGTACCAAGACACCCCACCAGCCGATCAGCGGTTGGCGATATTCTTTCAGAGCGATACCCGTCTGTTCATAGCGACTTTGACCACGTCCCCATTTTTCCACCAGCACCGACAAAGCAACAAACAATAGCAAAATACAGGCCAGTTGGGCCGCTGTGCTTGCGCTGAAAAAACCATACCAGGATTTATAAATCGCCGTCGTGAAGGTATCAAAGTTAAAAATAGCTACTGCACCAAAATCGGCCAGAGTTTCCATCAAGACTAAACCTAAACCTGCAATCCAGGCTGGCCTGGTCAGTGGAATCACCAATCTCCAAAAAGCTTTAGCACGACTATAGCCTAGCGTTCTAGCACTTTCATAACTGGTGCGGCCCTTACGCTGCAGGGCGCTTCGCATCAGCAAATAAACGTAGGGGTAAAGTGACAGAGTGAAGATTAAGGCCACGCCGAACACATTTCGCGTATCAGGTAACCAGGCAATACCAAGCCCTACCGACTCCAGCACATACTGTAAAGGCCCTTCGTAATCGGTAAAACCAAGCAGGGTAAAGGCCAGAATATAAGGAGGGATCGCCAGTGGTAGCATTAAGCCCCATTGCAGAATCGAACGCCCAGGAAAGTCATGCATCACAATCAGCCAGGCCAGCGATACGCCGATCAGGAAACTGCCGGTGCCCACTAACAAAACGAGCCAGAAGGTATTGCTTAACAATTGCGGGATTTGTGTATCCCACAGGTGTTGCCACAACTCTGGCTCAAGATCGAACCAGGAAAACAGCAGTGGTAACAGTGGCAATAAACAGATCAACAGAATAGCCCATAGCAAAAAGCCATCCACTTTCTTCAAAACGCCAAAACGCCAGCCTTTAGAGCTGGCGTTCTGCGAGTGCTGTTGATCAGTATTGTCGGTCAATATAATTAACTTTTCTGCATTTATCGATAACCTGCGCGATCCATTAATTTAACGGCAGCAGGCTGTAATTCACCGGCTTTGGATAAGTTGGTGCTATCCGCTTTAAACTCACCCCAGGCAGCAACTTCTTCAGTTGGCTCAACATTTCGATTGGCCGGATATTCCATATTCAAACCGGCAAACATTTGCTGTGCGTCTTCGCTAGCCAACCACTCGATCAATTTTAGCGCATTTTGTTCGTTATCAGAATGCTTTGTGATCCCCGCGCCAGAAACATTGACATGCACACCGTACCCTTCGTCGGTTTGATCAGGCCAGAATAAAGCCAGAGGCAGGTCAGGGGTCTCTTTTTGCAAACGACCAAAGTAGTAAGTATTTACTATACCCACATCACAAACACCGGCAGTAATAGCATTCATTACTTTAGTATCATTTGAGAAAGGATCAGTGGCTAAATTAGCAACCCAGCTTTCAACGATTTGCTGTGTCTTTTCTTCACCATAGCGAGCAATTAACATAGCAACCAATGACTGGTTATAAACCTTTTTCGAAGTACGCAAACATAAGCGGTCATTCCATTGCTCTTCACCCAAAGCCTCATAGGTACTTAAGTCTTCGGGGTTAACACGTTCGGTACTGTAGACCATGGTACGGGCACGAACAGTCAAACCAAACCAGTGGTTCTGTGGATCCTGTAAGCTCTCTGGGATAACGGCTTCTAACGCTTGTGACTCGATAGGCTGTAATACACCTTCTTCAGTTGCCAGCCACAAATTTCCCGCATCCACAGTCATCAACACATCCGCCGGTGTACGCTCACCCTCAGCCTTCAAGCGGCTGATCAAAGCAGCTTCGCTGTCGGTGATGTAATTTACTTCAATGCCGGTTTCGGCTGTGAATTGCTCAAAGAAAGGCTTAACCAGATGCTCCTTGCGCGAGGTGTAAACCACGATTTCTTTATTATTATCCTGAGATTGTGTGACAGCTTGCGATTCTTGAGATTGGGCTTTAGTTTCATTTGATTGTGCAGACTCGTCAGAACAAGCACTCAATACCAATAATGCAGTTGCCGACAAGCCGCTAAGCCATGTTTTCTTCATAATCATAACACCAGTTATAGAATTCGTGAGAAGTCCGCAAATGATAATTATTATCATTAAGTATTGCAATAGGTGGAGGGTATTATTTCAGGTTTAAGATGTGTAGGGATGATGTGGATCAAGAGTTCCTCCTTACATTCTCCTCTTCTCGCCAAACTTTAACTCTTCTTTATTGCCCTTTTCTTTGTACCCGAGGCATTCCTGTCAGTCACTCTCCAAAGAAAAGGGCGAAAAGAAAAGACGCCCCAGTCGTTAGGTCCTTCGGACTACCCTCGCTCATAAAAGTTATAAACGCGCCGCCAATACGAAACGTCCTGTTTCGAAGTGGCTAAATTGGGCGTTACCCGAGGGCACTTCCTTTGGTCGCCTTCCAATTTGCCCTATAACTTTTCTTCTCTCAGCTAACTCTAAGGGGGGTTCTTGGTGCAAACCGTCTAATTTCGTTAAACAGAATAATGTGAAGTAAATTTTAGGCTGACTTATAAGACCTTTTTACTTCTACAACTTCCACTGAGTAAGATTCATACCAGCGTTGTTTGCCGAGTTTTTGTGCGGCTAGGTGTTCAGTATGTTGTTTCCAGGCTCTGATATGTTCTTCTGATGGCCAGTAGGATAATGCAATTTCCAAATCACCTTCGGTGACGGCGTTAAACTCGAGACAGCCAAATTCTGTTAAAGCCAGTTCACGCATGCGTTGTGCGGTTTGTGAATACTCATCATCGAATTGACGAACTTTTGCTTTAAAAATTACGACGAACATTATTCAGTTTCTTCTTTGAGTTTTGTGTATGTAAAAGTATTTCCTGAAGAAAGGTTTTGATAGGTCAATTCATTCTTAGAGACTTTTAATAATTTATAAGTATCATAATTATTTGCGTCCACTGGATTCGAATATACAGGCTCATCATTTTCAAACCAGCCCTGATATATAGTGAAGTAGATCCCGCCGGACACTCCCCACATACCAAATTCTTTTCGGCTATATATTAAATCATCATTTTCAGAGTAAAACTCAAAATCAATGACATAAGTGCCATTAGGCGCTCTCCTGATAGTGGCTTTTCTTGTCGCACCACTTTGGGTTTTTTGAACCGAAACCCATTCCCCAGTAAAGGTTAACCTTTGGAGCTGCTTCTTTTCTGAAACCAGGGGTTTAATATCAGTTACTGGGCTTAACTCTGCCCCAGTAAGATTCATTGAAAAAATTAGGATTATGACTGTTATTATATGTTTCATTATAGCCTCATTGGTTTTTCACTAGAGCCCCATCGCCTGTTTAATCAGCTGTTGTTTCAGTAATGGATGCTGATTGGTTAGCGCCAGTCCATAGCTCCGAGTCATTTGTATTAAAGGGATTTCCTGCTCAAATAATACTTTAAATCCCTGCATGGCTTTTTGCATCATAAATATCTCGCCTTTACGCGCTCGCTCGTAAGGGCGAAGATTTCTTTTTAGGCCGATGTCCTGTTGTTTTCCAAGGTTTTTTTCAATGGTCTGCGCTAGCTCTTCAACATCGCTGAAGCCGAGGTTAACACCCTGCCCAGCTAAAGGATGAATAGTATGCGCTGCATCGCCAATCAATGCGATTCGATCTTTGACCAGGCATTCGGCAGTACGCTCTATTAATGGGAATGCTACTCGCTGACTGGTTTCCAGACATTGCCCCAGCGTGTATTCAAATGTCTGTCCCAGTCGCTGCAAAAACTCTTTATCTTTTAAGGCCATCAGTTGCTCGGCATAGTCGCTTTTGACTGACCAGACGATTGAACAATAATGTTGATCAGTTAAAGGTAGAAAAGCTAATGGCCCATTATGGTCAAAGCGTTGCCATGCGGTTTCTTGATGCGGCTTTTCAGTTTTGATGGTGGCTACAATGGCTTTATGGCCATAAGGCTTTTGCTGGATATCTATACCACTTTTTTTTCTCAGCCAGGACATGGCACCATCGGCAGCTACCAGTAATTTCGCCGAAATACTTTTACCATCAGCAAGCTCGATAATCGCCTGCTCCGACTGATACGACACCTGGACACATTTTTGTGGCGATAGAAAATCAATATTTCGATAAGATTTTATGGCTTGAAACAGGCTTCGACGCAGAACACGGTTTTCGATGATATATCCCAGGTTTGGCTCAGCCAACAGCTTTGCATCAAACTCAATATTGCCACGACTGGCTTCACCGTCCCACACATACATTCTGCAATAACCGGTTTTCTCATCCTGCTCGATCAAACTCCAGGCACCAATCTCATCAAGCAACTGCTGGCTGGCCCGAGTTATGGCGCTGACTCGCAAATCATATTCTGTTTTATCCCAGCTCATAGCGACAGGCTTGGGATCTATAATGGCAATCTTAAGTTGTGTTTGTGCCAGACGGGCAGCAAGCGCCAGGCCAACCATGCCGCCGCCGACAATAATCAAATCATAATCTGGATTACTGTTTGGCATACTGATCTTCCTCAAAACAGCCGTTAATGACCTGCTCTTCGAGTTTGTTTTGCTCCAGAAGACGCCATAGCTCAGGCATCTTTTGCTCGACATCAGCGTATAATGTTTCTTTGTAATGCTGTCGTTTCTGGCGTGCCAACTCAAGTTCCATACGAATCTTTTGAGCAGCAGCCTCGATCATGGCATCAGTAATATCATCGCGTTGATAACCTGGCTTTAAAATCCCTGCAAATCGCTGAGCAAAAATATCATCGACATCTTTAGTCACTTCTATCCAGCCAAGCAGTTTTAATCTTAATCGCAATTGCTTCTGCGATGGCTCTCCTTGATCTTTAGCCATTTGTTTAACCACTTTCTCTCCATAACTACTGATCATGCAGCTGGTCATGGCACTGAAGCCATCTGCTAGTGCTATATAACAGTATTGTTCTGCATCGCTAAGATTTCCACCGAGAAAGTAATAATTACGTTGTGCCAGTTCTAAATTGGCCGCTTTATCGCCGTCCTGAGCCAATTGCCTCAGAGTTTCGGTTGAAAACTCATCGTAATCTGTTGTCTGATAAAACTTCGAATCTTTTACCAGATAGCCCTTGCTGACTTTCCATTGATATCGCTCATAATCAAAAGCTTCAGAGACCCAGAGATCATGATAAAGCTGCCAGTCATCATAACGTTCAACTTCGCTGCACAGCTCAGATGAAACAGTTTCGGTCTTTTCGCTAGCATTCGGGGGAGTATGCCTGGCATCTGCCACTGTCGAACACAGGCAGAGCATTATCCCGCTTATGGCAAATCTGAAACTGTGTATGATTTGTTGTACTGTCATCTGATGTTTCATCTCATTATACAATGCTCTATTCAAAGCACTTGGCAACCGCATCTTCCTGAATATTATGTTCCACCGCATAAACAATAATGTCTGGCGCTGGCTTGCTATCGAAAGCCCCTAGCCCTAAATTATTTCGTTGTGCAACTAAGTCAGCATAAAGCGCCTGCGCTTTTGCCTCGACCTCTTCATCACTAATCTCAACACCCTCTACCGCAGACATAAGCGGAGTGGTAAAAAGCTCTCCGAGCGGATCTTTTCTAAGCTCATACATTTTCTGCCATGCTTGCACTTCAATGTGAAGCTCCTCAATTCGCTCCACCTCAGGTTCTTCTGAATTTTCATGATTCGCCAATAAATGATGGAGAAACGAGACTTTACAACGATGCATCGCAGAATATCCATCCACAATCGCTCTTTCACAATATGGCTGTGCTTCTTCTAATGAGCCAGGATCGCCTTCCAGGAATAGTCGGTAAGCCAACTTAACATTCGCTATAGGATCGCCTGCGTCTGCCATCTGTTTTAAATCATCCGTTTCATAGTAGTCATAATCTGAAGTCTTTTTGATCTCCATGCCACTACCGTTATACTCCATTTCAAAGTAACCACGAGTATTACCCCAGCCCCGGATATCATCGATCAGCTTTTGTGAGTTGTATCCTGATGATGTTTTTTGCCAGTCGTCATAAGTTTCCACCAGGTCACACAATTCAGGCTCAGTAACTTCCGTCTCCCGGGAAGCCTCTTCGACTGCAGTTTGTGTTTGAGCATCTTCTGTCTTGCTCCCCTGTACCCGCTCTTCTTGTTGTAGTTGCTCGCTTTGTTTGTTTATTTTTGGTGTGTTAACCGTTTGCTGCTGAGCACTCTCAATATCTTCCTCGCCAAGCTTATTGCCATTGTCTTCTGATAAGGTCTGCCAACTGATAATGACGAGAACCACAACCAAAACAAACATTAATAAGATAATAATTTTATTCTTCATGACTCGCCATTTGACTATTATTAAATCCAAATCCCATCGCCTGATTGGCAAAGATGCCTTTTCCCATCGGCGCAACATCCATTGCTTTCAACAATAGATTTCGGGCTATCGACATTGGCAACCAGGGATTACTGAAAAGACGGGCTAAAGACTCCGTCACCCATAAAGTTTGTTCTCGATCTGACTGCCTGCTCTCTTGGTATTGTCTTAACACCTGATAAGCACCCAGTTGCTGCGTTAATGATTCACCACTGTCTGCAACAAGCTCTTTTACAGATGCCAATATCTCGGTTAATTCCGCCACATCACGCAGGCCCAGATTAAAACCTTGCCCAGCGATGGGATGCAAAGATTGAGCTGCGTTACCTATTAAAACGCAGCGACCGCGAAAAAGGGTTTCAGCTTTGAGTTGAATCAGTGGAAATGATTTTCTCGCACCGACTTTGGTAATCTTGCCAAGACGCGCACCGAAGGCTTCTTCCAGCTGTTGAGCAAACTCAGCCTCATCCAGCTCCACCAGCGCCTGCGCCTCTTTTGAAGGCTTCGACCAGACCAGCGCCATTCGATTTTTAGTTAAGGGTAGCAATGCCAAAGGCCCATCTTGGGTGAAACGCTCATAAGCGCAGTTTTGATGGGGTAGTTGCGTGGTCAGGTTACAGATAATGGCCGACTTCTGATAATCATTCACTTGAGCATCAATATGCAACTGCTGCCGTAAAGGCGAACGCGCACCGTCAGCCAACACCACTAACCCTGCTTTAACTTCTTGCGTGCCATCTTTCAATTCAATGCGCAGGGTGGCGTAATTTTCTGCTTGCTCAATATCAATGACCTTAGCCGGCGCATGATAGTCAATTAAAGCTTGTTTGCTAATCGCCTGATTCAGCGTCTGCCCCAATTGCCAGTTTTCAATCACCGCACCCAAGGCTGCTACACCACACTCGTCTGCATCAATTCGAGCAAAGCCACAATGCCCCTGATCGGAGACATGAATGGTCTTGATCGGTGCCGATACCGAATAAAGATCTTTTTCCAGTCCGAGCTTTTTTAAAATGTTCAGCGATGCCGCAGAGAGCGCCACCGTTCGGTCATCAAAACCCGGCTGAGCGTTTGACTCCGGTGCAAATGCTTCAAATACAGCATTTTCAATACCCGCATTAGCCAACGCCAAAGCCAAACTGGCTCCAGCCATACCGCCGCCAATAATCACCACCGGATACTGTTTCATTTCAGATACTGTTTCACCTTTTAGATATTCTCGCTTATCTGCTTTATTTGGCCATCAGACTTTCAATTTCTTCGCGTTTTTTAGGCACATCTTTTGACAGGATGTCATAACCATCACGAGTCACTACCACATCATCTTCAATTCGAATACCAATGCCGCGCCACTTTTTTGCCGCTTTGGTATTATCTTGTGCGATATAAAGCGCCGGTTCTACCGTTAAAACCATGCCAGGCTCCAGCACTCGCGGTTGGCCATGCACCTGATAATCACCAACATCATGCACATCCAAGCCAATCCAGTGACCCGTTTTATGCATAAAAAAATCACGGTAAGCGCCGCGTTTAATGAGATCTTTGACACCACCTTTCAATATTTTCAGTTCAACCAATCCCTTAGTAATGACCTCAACTGCTTTATCATGGATTTGCGCCCAATGATTGCCGGGCTTGATCATTTCAATGGCTGCTAACTGCGCTTCCAGCACAAGATCGTACAGTAGAGCCTGCTCCTTGGAGTATTGCCCATTAACAGGAATAGTACGCGTAATATCCGAAGCATAATGCTCAAACTCACAACCGGCATCTACTAATAATAAGTCACCATCATTAAGCACATCACCATTTTCCACATAATGCAGAATATTAGCGTTATCGCCACCAGCCACAATCGAAGGGTAAGCTGGAAAGCGACAGCCGCCTTGCACATAATGATAGTGCAAAACCGCTTCCATCTGCATTTCTGTCTTGTCTGGCTCACAGGCTTTCATCAACTCACAATGCGCTTTGGCGGCAGTTTTTGCCGCGTGGCGCAGGCGCTGAATTTCAGCAGATGATTTTATCAATCGCATATCATGTAGATGATGACGCAAATCAACCAACTCCCCGGGCGGCTCCGAGCCACGAACCGACTGTGACTGCAGCTGGCTGCGCCAGTCCATAATATGTTGATCGAACTCAGGGTGGGCACCAAAAGCGAAATAAATCCGCTCCTTGCCTTCCATCAGGCCCGGCAAAATGTCGTCAATGTCCGAAATCGGAAAAGCATCGTCCGCGCCCAGCTGCTCAACAACGCCCTCCTGCCCCAGACGCTTACCATGCCAGATTTCCTGAGTAACATCCTTTTCCCGATTAAACAGAATAAACTCACCGTGCTTACGCCCTGGAATCAGCACTGCCACCGACTCCGGTTCGTTAAAGCCGGTCAAATACCAGAAATCGTTATCCTGGCGAAAGGGATAATGCACATCATGACTACGTACCTTTTCAGTGGCCGATGGCAAAATCGCAATAGAATTAGGTCCCATCCATTGCATCAGTTTTTTTCGTCGGGCGGCAAAATTGATTGCTTGCATCAAGTATCCTGTTTGTCCAAATGAATCCGGGAGGGCTAATGAATGTTTTTATTTTGTGGCTTTACAGGCACAGCTTTATTAGATTGAAAAATGATTTGCGCGGACATCTTCACATGCTCAGAAATCGTCACATAAGCTGACTCTAGCTCTTCTGAACTACCATCCTCAATAGAAATATCAATTTTGGCGATTTCACTCATGTCTCTTAATGCTTCTTTAGCATCATCATCCAATTCTTTTTCCTGTTTAATTAAGCCGTAGCCGGTCAAGTAGCCCTGACACCACTCGCCTAATGCCTGAGCTCGCTGGTCAATGGGTGATTCATCTTCGGGTATTAGAAGGTCAATAGAAAAGGAGTCTGGCTGATAGTCTTTTTGAGTAAAGGCTATAATTTGCTCAAGTATATCTTCTGCTTCTCGGCCAAGCGGCTCGCCATTGGCTAAAAAGTCGCTCATTTGCTGTGGCCAACGGCCCGCTTCAGGCACAAAGCCATGACCCACCAGCCCATGCAACATTCCGGCCAATTCAGCACCGGACAAGTCGGGCAAAAAATTTTGGCAGAACTCGTTAATTTGTAAATAATTCATTAAGTTAAACGCTTTTCATCTTGTAATTTCGGTTGCAGGCCCATAGTTTAACCCGCTAAACGGTTAAAACCCAACACTCTTGCCCTGCATTTATTAGCAAAAAAGGTGGTAGCGGCATCACAAGTCGAGCTGATTAAACATTGACCAAAAACCAGCTTAACTTTATAGTGTGCTTTAACAAAATCGGGTAACTCACTATGACACAAGGTCAATTAGAGAAGCTAGAAGATAAGATCAACGCCTTGTTAGCGCGCTTCGAGAAGATCAATCTTGAGAATAATCAGTTACGACAACAGATCAACGAGTTGCGTAATGAGCGTGATCGCCTGCATAGCAAAAATGAAACTGCACGCAAGCAGATTGATATTATGATCTCTCGACTGAAGTCGATGTAGATCGCATTTAAGGTTTTTATAACAATATGGCAAAACCAAAAGTTACACCCATAAACATTACTATTTTGGGGAAAGAGTTCCAGGTTGCTAGTCCTGAAAGCGAACATCAGAAGCTTTTGCAGGCGGCAAGCTTTTTGGACAAACGAATGAAAGAAATTCGCGAAGCGGGCAAGGTGCTTGGTCTTGAGCGAATTGCTGTTATGGCAGCCTTGAACTTAAGCTATGAATTAATCAATACGCCAGCACTGGATAGTGATCAAGCACAAGATATAGAGCAAAGACTCAGCCATATGAGTCAAAAAATTGACCAGGCTCTAAAACACAGTGAGCAGATAGAACTTACAAACTCTTAACATAAAATATAAATAGCATTCTCAATCGAGCAGGAACGCCACTTCACTTTTAACTTTTGTTGAAAGTGTCAGACAGTTAGCGCCTTTTCGCCAACTGACGCCCGGAAGGACCCAGCTAAACTTGAAACATCGGTCAAGGTCTATGTTACAATAGATCTTCCTGGGCTGTTCGTCAGTAGCGACCGTCCTCGAGCCGATAATACTTTACTTGGGACTCCTCAATGGAAGTGTTGCGCAAGTCCGCTTCGACCGGAAAGCCTGATCTTCTACATGGACTCCCCCCTGAACCTCTGGGTTCATGGGCTATTACCTACAACGGCAGTCCGGGGTTTTATTTTAGACGCAATGAACGAAGCAGTTGCACAAAAACATTATCTTAGAACCAGAATTAAGCATGAACGCTTAACGCTGACCAAACCCTTTATGGAGCGAGCAGCTCTAGCCCTCCTCGGTCATGCCTCCGAAGCCAAACTCATTGAAGATCACCACTCTATCGCCTTTTACCTGCCAACTCGTGGCGAAATCAGTTGTATGCCAATGATTGAATATGCGCTAAAACTAGGTAAAAAATGCTACGTCCCTAAAATTTATCCCAATAAAAAGCGCGGCATGTGGTTTTTGCCCTATACCGGCAAAGAGTCGGTCAAGGAAGGAGCCTTTGGCTTACTGGAACCAACCGCCGCCATCAGCAAAGCCGTTCGCCCCAGTGAGCTCGATACTATCTTTATGCCACTGGTCGCTTTCGACCTGAAGGGTAATCGTCTCGGCATGGGCGGTGGCTATTACGACACAGTACTTGCCAACATCCCTAAGCACGAACAACCCAAACTCATCGGCCTTGCCTACAACCTACAACAGGTACGCGACATCCCACAAGAAAAATGGGATATCCAAATGGACGCCGTCATCACCCCCAGCAACTACCGCGTATTTGACCGCAAACCGAAAGCGCTCATAAAAACAATCCTTACCCCTAAGCCTTAACTAACAATTTTACAGCTCATGCTTTATACTTTGCGCTTTAGTCATCAACAAGCCTAGAGCACTATGAACTATTGGTTAATGAAGTCTGAGCCGGATGTCTTCGGCATTGAACACCTCAAAGCCCTGCCTAACAAAACAGATCACTGGGATGGCGTTCGTAATTACCAGGCGCGCAACATGATGCGTGATGAGATGAAAAAAGGCGATAAAGTTTTCTTCTATCACTCCAACTGCAAACCACCAGCAATCGTAGGCATCATGGAAGTGGTCAAAGAAGGTTATGTTGACCATACCGCTTTTGATCCCGACCAAAAATACTACGACCCTAAAAGCAATCCTGACAATCCTCGCTGGTATATGGTCGATGTCAAACATGTGCGTGATTTGAAGCGGGAAATTCCGTTGGATGAACTCAAACAATACCCTGAACTTGCCGACATGAAGCTGGTGCAAAAAGGCAACCGCCTTTCAATCATGCCTGTCACCAAGGACGAGTGGGACTTTGTTTTAAGTATTGAAAAACAATAGGAGAAAATTATGACACAGGACGAATTGAAAAAATTAGTCGGCGAAGCTGCTCTTGAGTATGTCGTCGAAGATTCGATTGTTGGTGTAGGCACTGGCTCTACCGTCAACTACTTCATTGATGCACTTGCCACCATGAAGCACAAAATCAAAGGCGCTGTGTCCAGCTCTGAAGCATCAACTGAGCGCTTAAAGAAGCACGGCATTGAAGTTTATGAACTCAATGAAGTGGGTAAGCTGCCAGTCTACGTTGATGGCGCAGACGAATCGAACCATCTATTAGAACTCATTAAAGGTGGCGGTGGCGCTCTAACTCGCGAAAAAATTATCGCGGCAGCTGCCGACCAATTTATCTGCATCGCCGATGAATCCAAGCTGGTACGTCGTCTCGGTGAATTCCCGTTACCAATTGAAGTCATCCCCATGGCGCGCAGCTACGTGGCTCGCCAAATTGTTAAGCTAGGCGGAGACCCGGTTTATCGCACTGGCTTTATCACTGACAACGGCAACGTTATTCTTGATGTTCATGGCCTGGTTATTAATGAGCCCATCAAGCTTGAGCGCATTTTAAATAATATCGTCGGTGTTGTGACTAACGGATTATTTGCTGAACGTGCTGCGGATGTTTTGCTGCTTGGAAAAGATGGCAAGGTTGAGACCATGACGCGATAGGTTAATATTTGCCTAAGATGAATCCAATACTACAGGTCAGATTAGGTATAGCCACCATCTGACACAGAACAGGGCGAGCGCAACTCGCCCCTACAGAGTAGGTAATTAGATTATTTTCAATTTGAAACTATTTTCGCCTTTAGGCGACCTACTTTTCTTATTTTAATTGTAGCTGGGCAAGTATGAAGGAACTCTCAGAATAATAGTCTTAATATGGGTATGATCCTTTTCCTTAAGAATCAGCTCCCTGCAATTCATGTACGAAGATATACAACATCCCCCACAACAAGCTCCCCAATCGAAATTTAAACCCTGGTTTTGGCTTTTGCTCCTTCCTTTATACCTGTTCGGCTGCCTTTGGGCACTTAAAGGATCCGCTTCATCTTTGCAGGACATGCTAGTCAGTTCCAACGTTTCTACTCTATCGCTGATAGTCATTATTTTTTCCATAGTAATGCTGGTTTGGCTTGGTTTTGAGCTAATCAAAGGATTTAGCAAACTCGCTGAGTGTTCCAAATACGAAGTCTATCTAGCCGAAGTGTTTGAAAACCGGGATCGGCAACGACCCGCACAAAATGCGATGCGTTTAGATTACTTAAGAAAACTACGGAAAATGAATAGCGAAGTGCGCGGAGCGACAGCAAGCAAGCAAAAGCAGCTATTAGGTATGGCTATTATAGGTTTGTTGATATTGCTGGCTGGAAGTATTGGACAGCTAGTGAGTCAGTTGGTGATTGCTTAGTCTCTTAGTTGAATCGGGCGAGCGCAGCTAGCTGCTACAGTATCTAGCCACTGGATCCAAATGGTCAAAGTAGCTTGATGACAATTTGTCCCTAACTACCAAGCTCGCACCAATATCCCCTTAGATTGTGCTGAGGAGTAGCCAAGACATAGCAATTCAAATCTGTGACTGAAAGGAATCCCTTTAGGGAGAAGATTTGAATAGTAAAATTCGGGCAGGTAACCGAAGGAAATCCCTTTAGGGGGATGGAACGTATTTTACGGTACCCAAGGGGGCAGACCCTGCGTTAAGTGGCTTGGCGGATACGAAGGGAGTTTCGCTTGCGAAACCTCAATCTCCGGGGTGGCCTTCTTTTATGAAGTACATCCTGTACTTCACCCTTCGGGCTAGCTTCGCTATTCAAAATCGTTCCCGACGATTTTGTGGTTACTAGAAGCAAGACAAATTTGTCTGGAACAAATTTGAACAGCGGAGTAAAGCGACGCTGGCTTAAGCGGAATACAGGGATGTATTCCGTAAAAGGAACTCGCTGAGTAGCGAAAAAAATATTGGAAATTATTAAAGTGTCTTGAGAGTCCAACTCATCTTAAAAGAGCCAGTCACTGGATCCCGCGGTAAGCGATCGAAAGAAGTACCCTTGGTACCGCGGGATGACAATTCAAAAACTCAACTACTAATACTATATTTATCCATCAAACTGTAGAGTGTGGGGCGGGTTAAGCCTAATAATTTTGCAGCTTGTGAGATATTACCGTCGGATAAAACAATGGCACGTTGGATGGCGCGGGTTTCGGCGGCTTCTCTGACCTGTCGTAGGTTCAAAGGCATTTCGCGCAGTTGGGCTTCGTCAATTTGCAGATCTTTGGCTGTGATCTGGTTACTGTCGGACATGACCACGGCGCTTTTAATTTTATTTTCAAGTTCACGAACATTACCTGGCCAGGCATAAGCTTCCATTGCCTGCACTGCGTCTTTAGAGAACCCTCGTATGTTGCGCGAATACTGGCGATTAAATTTTTCTAACAAGGCACGTGCAATTAAAACCACATCACCATTTCGCTTTGCCAGCGTGGGGATTTCCAGTACCACTTCACTCAGTCTATAGTAGAGGTCTTCGCGAAATTTTCCTTCGTTAACCAGGTCTTCAAGCGACTGATGAGTAGCGGCAATAATTCGAACATCAACGGGCAGCGATTCCCGACCACCAACTCTCTCGACTACGCGCTCTTGCAAGAAACGCAATAGTTTAGCCTGCAGGGCCATAGGCATATCGCCAATTTCATCGAGGAATAAGGTTCCGCCATTAGCATATTCAATCTTACCGATGGTGGTTTTATTGGCACCAGTAAATGCACCGGCCTCGTATCCAAACAACTCACTTTCCAGCAAATTATCGGGGATGGCGGCGCAGTTTATTGCCACCATATTCTTGCTACGGCGCGGACTGATACCATGCACGGCTCTAGCCAATAATTCTTTTCCTGTACCGCTATCGCCCAGCAATAAAACACTCACATCGGTCGGCGCAACCTTTTCAATTTTCTGGCACACTGCCATCATTTCTGGGCTGGTGGCGATGATGCCGTGGAAACTTTCTTTTTGTTGCTGAAAGTGGCGACGGTTTTCGTCTTCCAGCTTTGCCAGTTCAAAAGCCCGCTTGATTATCAACGTTAACTCTTCTGGCTGGATTGGTTTTTGATAATAATCGTAGGCACCAGAATTTACAGCCTGCATAGCGATTTCACGCTGATCATTACCGGTGACCACAATGACTTTACTGGTCGGTGATAAGGATAAAATTTCCTCAAGTAACTCAAGTCCAACGGTGGCATTTGCAGGATCAGGCGGCAGGCCTAAATCAAGCGTAATGACCTGAGGTTGATAGCGTCGGAGCTCTACCAACGCACTGTCACGGTCTTCTGCAAGAATGACGTTATACTGATCGAATGACCATTTAAGCTGTTTTTGCAGCCCTTTGTCATCCTCAATTATTAATAAGTCGGGGTTGTTTGATTGTGCCATCCTGTCCTCTTTATTTTCTATTCTCCGGGCGATAACGTTTGCAAAATAACGATGCAACGTGTTCCTTTCCCCAGTTCACTTTGTATTATTAAATCACCACCGAAGCTTTGGAGCAAATACCGGCACTGATAAACACCAATGCCCATGCCCGCATTGCCTTTAGTGGTGGCAAATGGTTTGAATAACTGCTTGCGCACAAAATCTGCATCCATGCCCTTGCCCTTATCCACAATATGCCAGTGCAGCTCTTGCCCCAGCTGGTCAAATCGATGATGAATTCTATCATTCTCATTACTGGCATCAATCGCATTCTGGTGCAGATGCTGAATAATATTGATCAACTGATCCTGGTTAGCATACACCTCAACTTCAGGAATATCTCCAATCACATTCAATCGATTGGCAGCCTCTTTAAACTTGGCAAAGACCTCTGGGATATAGGCTTGTACAATTTCTTTCTTCGGCAATTGCTTTCGCTGCAGCTGCTCTAACATTTTATTCAGCCGCTGGGTCGCACTGGCCACCGTTTCAAAAGTATCATCCACAAACTCAGGATTATCGCGATAGCGATGGGCATTATGAGTAATCAGCTCTAACTGAGCGGTGACATTCTTTAGATCATGTACCACAAAGGCCGACAGTCGGTTAAAGGCATCGAACTGTTCCTGCTCGTAAATTTGCGTAGTTGCTTCAAATAGTGCCAGATAACTAGCCATCTGCTGACCTGCCGCTTTAAGCAAGTCATGGTCTTCCCAATTTAAGCTTGGTTTTGAATAACTGCTACGCAAGCCCACCACCGCGACCAGCTCTTCACCGCGACGTAGTGGAATGAATATTTGATGCTGTTGAAACAATGGCGAACGTGATTCTAACTTAAGTCCTTGATACACATTACTATTATTTTGATATTCATTAATATCAACCACCCAGTTAGTGCGCTCAATAAAGTCCACCAGTTCGGTTGGTAACTGGTAGGCCAGTTCACCGTTTAAAGGTGAGTTTAGTGGTGATTGCCAGTTATCGGTATAAATAAACAAGTCACCACGACGACTCCACAACTTGCCTGCCGGGCTACTGATAATATTCGCCAGCGCCTTAATTGATAACTGATAAAAATCGCCGCGCACATTCGCCTCATCTAGCGCACGGTTAAAACCTAACCAGCTTTCCCGATAGTCGTATTTATAACTGGCAAACAACTTGGTGAACATAATTTTGAGTTGGCTGAGCAGTTTTTTCTTATAAGCCAGCCAGACAAAACCAATCAATGCAGAAGCCAAAATTATTGAGCCCAGCAATGGTTGTTGCCAAGCCACACCAATCAGCATGTATCCGACTACCGCCAACCAGCATAAAATGGCAAAAACGTTGAGGCTGCTGTGCGGACGATAGGTTTGTTGGATATTCTCCAAATCAAGGCGTGATTGATCGATCCGCTGAATATGAACCAGGCTGAAAGCCATAGCGATGCTGACAATAATTGCACGCGATACATCCAATGCTTCCACATCCACATTCAAGTTCAGCATCAACACCAGCATCGACAACAGATCCCAGATCAGGACTATGCCCAAAGCACCGCCCAGAGTTGAGATTTCTGCTCTTAAGGTTTCTGCGAACTCATTGCCTGCCCGTTCCATCATCTGCATCATCAGAAGCAAAATAAATCCCGCAATTGCCGGATTTATGATCCGCTTCATATCACCAGAATAGACCACAATAAAGCCAATCCAACCAGCAAAAGCGAGCAATATAATGAAACTTAATAATTTATGGTGAGCAGCAAAATAGAAGAGAAAGAAGGACAAGGCCGCATAGATACCAAACAAACGACCCCATTCAATCATCCAGTGATTAAGCTCAAAACCGGTATCAACCAGTTTCAAGCCACTCCAGCCGATAAATGTCAACGCCAATAGCAGGATCGGCCAGCCAAGCGTAGAGCCACGCCAGCGTAAAAGAACGGTCATGAACAACAAGCCTGCCAAAACGATACAGGCAATAAATCCGGCCATTTCCCTGCTTATCTTATTTGTTTGGAGTCTATGGGCTGTTATAAAAGAAAAAGGCCGAAAAAGCTACTTTTCGGCCTTAAAAATCAATTATCTATAAGGACTGACTAAATCGCTGTGGCTGCCTGCTGCACTTCCACAAACTCAGTCAGGGTGGTTACGGACTCAAAAATCTCGCCCGTCAGCTCATCATCTGATATTTCGATGGCAAAGGTTTCTTCAATTTGCATCAAAATGGAAACAATGGCCATTGAATCAAATTCCGGCAAATTACCCAGCAGCAGGGTCTCTGCCGACAACTGATCGGCATCAATCGATAAGGTCTCGCTGAGCAAGATTATCATTTTATCGATGTTGGTCTGGTATGCCATTCGGCAAGTCTCCTCAAATCATACCCTGAAACCAGGTGCTTAATAATGCGCTTTTATCGTGCAAGAGCGCCGCTCCGTTGCGGCAAGGCGGCAGATTGTAGCAAAAATGCCCCTTTTAGACACCTATTTTGCACTTATGACCAATATTTATAGTTAATAACTATTGCCTACTTTTACATGCTGATCGGATCTGTTTTAATAGACTTTCGTTGCCTATCTACCACTAAATAATCCAACATGGCAAACACATCATTTGATAAACAACAACTGAAAGTTTTACTCCTAGAAGGAGTCCACCCTAAAGCAGAACAATTGTTCAGGCAAGATGGTTACCATCAGGTAGAAAACCTAAAAACCGCTCTATCAACCTCAGAGCTGAAAAGTGCTCTGCAGGACTGCCATTTCCTGGGCATTCGTTCGCGTTCGCAGATCTCTCCTGAAGTACTGGCCGAGGCTAATAAACTGGTCGCTATCGGTTGTTTTTGTATTGGCACCAATCAAGTCAACCTCAATGCCGCCCAGCATAAAGGCATTCCGGTTTTCAATGCGCCTTATTCCAATACGCGCAGCGTAGCGGAGCTGGTGTTGGGTGAAATTATCATGCTATTGCGCGGCATCCCCGCTAAAAATGCTGCAGCCCACCGTGGTCAGTGGCTTAAAACGGCTCAGAATTCCAATGAAGCTCGCGGCAAAACATTAGGCATCATAGGTTATGGCCATATTGGCACTCAGCTTGGCATTCTCGCCGAAGGCATTGGTATGCAGGTTAAGTTCTATGATATCGAAACCAAGTTAACACTTGGTAACGCCAATCAGGTTGCCGATTTAAATCAGCTGTTAGCTGAATCCGATGTAGTAACTTTGCATGTGCCAGAAACGCCACAAACCAAGGGCATGATGGGCAAAGCACAATTAGCAGCCATGAAGCCAGGCAGTATTTTAATCAATGCCTCGCGCGGTACCGTGGTGGACATTGATGCGTTGGCAGAAGCTTTACGAACAGAGCACCTCCTTGGAGCTGCAATCGACGTTTTTCCGACCGAACCTAAGTCCAATACCGAAGAATTTCAGTCGCCCTTGCGTGAATTCGATAACGTTATATTAACGCCGCATATCGGTGGTTCGACACTTGAAGCGCAAGAGAACATCGCCATCGAAGTAACAGAAAAGATGATCAAATACAGCAACAACGGCTCAACCGTCTCAGCAGTCAACTTCCCGCAGGTTGCATTACCGGAGCACGTTAATACTCACCGGATTCTGCATATTCACCACAACAAGCCCGGCATCCTGTCGCAAATTAACCAGATCCTGTCGCTTAACGATATCAATATCTCCGCACAGTACCTGCAAACCCAAGGCGACATCGGCTATGTAGTTACCGACATAGACAAAGGCTCAAGCCAGTTTGCGCTGGAAAAGATGCGTAAAATTAATGGGACTATTCGAGCGCGGGTGTTGTATTAGCACCGGTCAAAATCAGCCCACAGTATTGGACTGGTGCCGCCAGTCCAATACTGTGGATTAAGACAATGCCATGCTTATTGAAAATAGAGAGTGTCGCTAACGCCGGTTACCGCTTCATCATTTTTATGTAACTCTCTAACCAATATATCGTTGTCAGAATCATATTCGTGACATTGACCCAAGGTGTCTGACCAGCTAATGGGTTTATGCACTAAAGCTTCGCTATTGTTCTTCGTATAACCAAGCGTCTCATTATTTACCCTTAACACCACGCCTGCTACTGCATTTACATACACTGGTCCATTGCAGCTCGACTGAATGAAGTAACGCTTAAGTTCGTTATCGGCGACTTTGCCCGCAGCATCAACCACAAACAAGTAACCCTGTTTGCTTCGAGTGGTGAGCAAGCTACCCGCTTTCTCCATCCCTATCACGACACCTGCTTTACCCTGGCTATGGTATAGAGCTAACGCTTCCTGTTGCGACTGACTTTGTGTATTCCTTTCTTGTTCTAAAAAGCGCTCAACCGCAGCTGACTGATGTTGAACTTCTTGAATGATGCGTTGTTCCTGCTCTGTAAAATTATCGCCTAAAACATAAAGAGTATCTCTTAAACCTTGTTGCTCTGATTTCATGCTGATTAATTCGAAGGACTGCCAGATTAATCCTGCAATCAGCAATATAAATAGCACAATAAATACCCTGCTGATGCGCTGATACTGTTTGAAGGACGTTGCAAAAAGTTGCTTCAAATAATCGGTCTGTCCTTTAACCTCTTTGATCATTTGTTGCTGCTTGTCTGTTTTTGCAATTTCATCCAACATCCTTTTGCCATAATGGATGGTGTCTCGACGTAAGTCATCAGTTGCCTTACGCACTTTATTAGAGAGTTGTGGTGAAAATTGGTTTTCCAGAAAAGATTCCAACCAGACTTTGAGTTTTTCATCTGAGCCAGGCTGAAGAACCTCTTCATTTACCTTGTCAGATGATGCTACACCCGTGACAGGACTCCATAGCTTTAACTGAATCAGTACCTCTTCCACTTCATCGACGGATAGCTCTTTAGGTAATACGCCTTCAGCACCCAGCTCTTTGACCGCTTGCAGGTATTCTTGCCCACTTCTGGCAGTAAACATCATCACGGGAGTATCAGCATTCGAGCTGCTTTTGATTTCTTTAATGGTTTCAATACCGTCTTTGCCTGGCATGGCCTGATCGAGAAAAATCACGTCGACTTTATGATCTTTAAGGTAAATCAGAGCTTGATCGCCGGAATTGGCATGAATGCCTTCGATATTATAATTTGCCAATATTCTTGTCAGAACCATATAGGCAGTTCTGGAATCATCCACAATTAGAGCTTTGTATTTTTTTGTTGCCATAGCCAACCCCCAAGAACTAAAGTCCGGCTACCATAGCGTTTATAGGTGGTTACACTATTGCAATACTGTACTTTTACAGCCTGGTTCACGAAACAGCTGGCTTAACGTTTCTTTGGAGTTTTTGAATAAGCAAAAATAGAGCCAGCGATTGCTGGCTCTGAAATGATGACTTGACCCTGAGGTCAAGCCGGGTTGCGCTGGATGTGTCCTACCATTTTTAATGAACAGTTACCGGTAATTCCTTTGGGGCCTTTTTACCTATCCAAATCTGTGGATTGGAAAATTCATAGCCTTCCTTCTCCTCCCAGCCCTTTACTTTTTCGACTGCCTTGGCAAATTGCTCTTTTAAATCAATAGTATCGCTTGGTAACTCTGAGAAAAAGGCCTTCGCAAACCAGGTTATGTCGCTCTCATTGCTGCACCCAAATGAGGTGGTCGTTGCTGAAGCTGCCGTGATCACTGTGGTAGTTTCACCTTTTAATTCAGGAATATAAGTTCCGGAGTAACAACTGGAGATGAAGATTATTTTATTATCGATTGATAGCTGGTCTAGACTATCTGCCAAAGTTTTATGATAGATATTGTTCAACCGGAGTGGGCTTTTCTTAATGCTAAAAGCTCCCTCTTTCGAGCCATGACTGGTCATATATAAAAATAACACATCTTCTGGGTCCATTTTTTCCTTGATTGCACTTAATGCAGCGTCGATGGTTAATGTTGTTGCCAGTGGATATTTACCGTCATATTCCTGTTGGTTAACTAGTAATAATGATCGCTCTTTATCAAAATATTGGCTGATAGTTTCTACTTCTTTTTCAAAAACTTGCTGCGTACCATCACCCGCAATAAAGAGACTGAAGTAATCTATTCTGCCAGCAATCCCCGCTTCAAGTTTTTCAATGACATCCTGTAAGACAATTCCATTTTTATTCAGCATCCTTTCAGAGTCATCGGATTTCTCAACCAGCCTAATGTTTTCTTCACTATTTTGAAGCTCTCCATTTAGCCACTCCCCTTCATAAACGCCTCCATTATTTTGCGCCATCACTCCTGTCCCATTAGGTAAACCACCCCTAAACTCCCCTTCATAGGTAGTGCCATCTGCCTGCGTCAGTTTCCCAACTCCATGATAAAGGCCGTATAAAAAATCTCCTTCATAGTGCTCTCCATTATTCTTTGTTAAAACGCCTTTACCATGATATTCCCACGCTTCAAACTCACCTTTATAGTGCTCACCATTTCTGCCGAAATACTCGCCATCTCCTTCAAAAATCCCTGCGACAAAATTGCCTATATAGCTTTCTCCCGATTCTAATTTATAGGTTCCATAGCCATCAAAGTTGCCCTCCTTGAACTCTCCAAAGTAAGCATCTCCGTAAGGATAAATCAGATTACCTTTTCCACTAAAACTGCCGTTTTTAAACTCACCTGTATACTGAGTACCATCTGCATTGGTTAGTACTCCATTACCATCAAATACACTATTTTTAAAACTTCCTTTATAAACGTTTCCATGGCTATCGGAATAGACTCCCTTTCCTTCCATAATGCCTTTTACAAACTCTCCTTGATATTCAGTTCCGCTACTATAATCAAAGCGTCCCTCACCATGTTCCAACCCGTGCTCAAAGCTGCCGGTATAGGTACTTCCATCTGCCAGCACCATCGTTCCCTTGCCGTGCATCAAGCCATCTTTAAACTGTCCTTCATACTGGTCGCCACTGCCCCATGTTAAGACACCTTCACCATGAGCCATGCCATCATCATTAACTGTTCCCTGATAAACACTACTATCGGCAAATCTGAGCTCCTTAACTTCAACAATCTGATAGTTTAATAAGTCCCATCGCTCAAATGTAAATTTGGCGATTAACATTCCAATAATAAACGTTAGTAGGTAGCTAGTTATTTTCATGATCACTCCATGTTTTTTCTATTCTTCGTTTTTCTTTACAGGCTTTCTAAATCTCATGATGAAATCTACGATCGTCGAACGGCCGAATAGCAACAATAATCCAACAATGAGAGAAACCAGTGAAGGAGCCAATGCAAACCATATTATTCCAGCCATCTCTGACATGACAGAATGAAATACCATAGAAAGAATATCTATTAGAGCTTGCAGCGTAAAATATAAACCCAATAATGCTACCAAAGGAGTCATAAAATCCGTTTGACTGCTAATAGGTTTCTCTTTCGGCAACCCCGAAATTTTAGATAGTAAAATATTTGGGAAGAACCAAAATATAACAACTACAATTAATTGAAGAGATAATGCATATAAGGTTCCGATATGAAGAATATTGTTATCTAACACCCTGCCAAAGCGTTTAAAGTTTTCCGCTTCCTGAAACATCCGTCCCAAGTCGCTCATCATTGAAATAAACAGTAATATAGCAGCTATTCTTAGAGTTATTATCAGAATGCCTTTCTGACTCATTATTATTCCCCTTCTATCTCGTAAAAAAAGAGCCGGCATTTGCCAGCTCTTTTTTCATCGTCTTATTACTTAACGCGTGGCTCAAGCTTACCCGCTTTGTAATCCAGCGCCATCTGTTCCATATTGATCGGCTTAATTTTGCCTGCGTTGCCGGCCGTGCCAAAAGCTTCATAACGCGCTTTACAGATTGCCTGCATCGCATCTTGGGCAGCTTTGTTGTATTTGCGTGGATCAAACTCTTTTGGATTATGCTTCAAGAATTTGCGCACCGCACCAGTTGCTGCTAATCGTAAATCAGTATCAATGTTGACCTTACGAACACCGTGTTTGATGCCTTCCTGGATTTCTTCAACTGGCACACCATAAGTTTCACCCAGGTCACCACCGTATTCATTGATGGTCGCCAACCAGTCTTGGGGCACTGACGATGAGCCGTGCATGACAAGGTGCGTATCTGGAATGCGCGCATGGATTTCTTTGATGCGCTTAATGGCCAAGACATCGCCTGTTGGTGGACGGGTAAATTTATAGGCACCGTGCGAAGTACCGATGGCGATTGCCAGTGCATCCACTTTAGTGTCTTTCACGAACTGAGCTGCTTCTTCCGGATCTGTTAGCAGTTGGTCATGACTTAATACGCCTTCTGCGCCTGAGCCATCTTCTTCACCAGCCATGCCCGTTTCCAATGAACCCAGGCAACCTAGCTCACCTTCTACAGAAACACCACAGGCATGAGCCATCTCGGTGGCCAGCTTAGTTACGCGAACGTTGTACTCATAGCTTGCTGGCGTTTTCATATCTTCTTCTAGAGAGCCATCCATCATTACTGATGAGAAGCCAAGCTGGATTGACTGCTGACATACTGCCGGCGATGAACCGTGATCCTGGTGCATACAGATTGGGATATGCGGGAACTCTTCGGTTGCTGCCAAAATCAGGTGGCGCAGGAAGTTTGATCCCGCGTATTTACGAGCACCCGCAGAAGCCTGAATGATCACTGGACTGTCAGTTTCATCCGCTGCCTGCATAACAGCACGCATCTGTTCAAGGTTGTTTACGTTAAATGCCGGAATACCATAATCATGCTCTGCTGCATGATCGAGTAATTGGCGAAGTGTAATTAAAGCCATTTTCTTTCCCCTTAACTTTGTATCCTGTTCGACAGTCTTTTAAAGTTAGCCTTTCGCTCGCTCTTCTAAGATTGCCACTGCTGGTAATTCTTTGCCTTCCAGGAACTCCAGGAAAGCACCACCACCAGTTGAAATGTATGAAACCTTATCTGCAATACCGTACTTATCAACCGCCGCTATGGTGTCGCCACCGCCTGCGATTGAGAAGGCATCACTGTCAGCAATTGCTTTAGCAATCACTTCCGTACCGTGACCAAACTGGTCAAATTCGAAAACACCTACTGGACCATTCCAGACAATAGTTTTCGCTGCTTTTAGAATCTTGGCAAGATGTTCGGCTGACTGTGGGCCAATATCGAAAATCATATCATCTTCTGCCACATCATTAACTGACTTAGTCTCCGCGGCTGCCGATTCTGCGAACTCTTTACCGGTTACCACATCAACCGGCACTGGAATGTCGCCACCTTTGGATTGTGCCTGTTCAATTAAACGCTTGGCTTCCGGCATCAAGTCTTCTTCGTACAACGACTTGCCCACCGGGTGACCTGTCGCAGCAATAAAAGTATTGGCAATACCACCGCCGACAATCAATTGATCAACAATGTGTGATAGTGAATCCAAAACTGTTAGCTTGGTCGAAACTTTTGAGCCACCAACAATCGCAACCATTGGACGTGCCGGATTATCCAGAGCTTTGCCTAAAGCTTCCAGCTCACCCGCCAGCAATGGGCCTGCGCAGGCAACTGATGCAAACTTAGCAACGCCATGAGTGGATGCCTGAGCGCGATGAGCAGTACCAAAAGCGTCATGCACAAATACATCGCATAAATCAGCGTACATTTTAGCAAGGCGATCATCATTGGCTTTTTCACCGACGTTACAGCGAACGTTTTCAAACAAAACCACTTCGCTCTGATTAACTTCAACGCCATTTAAATATTCAGTAACCAAACGCACCGGAACATCCAAAACCTCGTTTAAATAATCAGCCACGATTTGCATGGAATCGTTTTTAGTCAGCACACCTTCAGTCGGACGACCACGGTGCGACATCACCATCAGCTTAGCACCTTTTTCCAGAGCCAGCTTAATGGTTGGTAATGCCGCCTGAATGCGAACATCACTGGAAATTTTGCCGTCTTTCACTGGCACATTAAGATCTTCACGAATTAAAACGCGTTTTCCCTGAAGATCCAGATCAGACATTTTCAACACATTCATAGTCTTAAACCATTCATGGTAGTTAAATAACCAAAGCTGATTTAGCCCTGGTTTAGCTTTAATTTAGAAAAACAAATGGTGGGCCAAGGCCCACCCTACAAAAGACAATGCCTTCCAGAATTAATACTCTGGATAGCTTAGATTTTGAGTATCACGACAAAAAAATATCACTAATCTAAGCTAGAATTTTTGGTTTTAGGCGAGGCGCCTGTCATTTTTAGAGTGTGCGGTGTACAAGAGTACATAATCACGATAAAAATGACAGGCAACAAAGCATAAAAACAAAAAGACTGCTTAGACAGACATCATCTTGATGGCAACGTCTAACATACGGTTACTAAAACCCCATTCATTATCATACCAGGTCACTACTTTCACGAAGTTGCCGTCTTGTACGCGAGTCAAACCAGAATCAAATGTTGATGATGCTGGGCTGTGGTTGAAGTCTACTGAAACCAATGGTTCGTCGTTGTAGCACAGTACGTGACCGTCTGCCGCTTTCTTAACGATGTCGTTAATTTCTTCGGCTGTAGTGTCGCGACCAGCTTCAAAAGTCAGGTCAACACAAGAAACGTTGATGGTTGGCACGCGCATAGCGAAACCATCTAGCTTGCCGTTCAATTCTGGAAGTACTAAACCAACTGCTTTAGCGGCACCAGTTTTAGTTGGGATGATGCTTTGTGCTGCAGCACGCGCACGACGCAAGTCTGAATGCTGATTATCTATCAGGCGTTGATCGTTGGTGTAAGCATGAATGGTGTTAACCAAACCTTTGTTGATACCAATGGTGTCATTTAAGACTTTTGCCAATGGTGCCAAGCAGTTTGTAGTACAAGAAGCATTCGATACCACGCGGTGTTCTGGCTTAAGAATGTCATCATTAACACCAAATACAACCGTAGCATCCACGTCTGCAGCACCTGGGGCTGAGATAAGAACTTTCTTCGCGCCACCTTTGAAGTGCTTGGATGCGCCGGCCTGATCTTTGAACACGCCCGTACATTCAAAAACAACATCTACGTCCTGCTCGCCCCAAGGAATGAGCTCTGGGTTACGCTCGGCATACAACTTAATTTTGTCGCCATTAACGATCATGTATTCGCCGTCGGTTGAAACGTCGGCATTAAAACGACCGTGAGTAGTATCATACTTCGTTAAGTGAACGGTGGTTTCCGCTGGGTGTGAAGAGTTGATAGCAACTACTTGAATGCGATCACGATAACCGTGCTCGTAAATCGCTCGAAGGGCGGTACGTCCAATACGTCCATAACCATTAATTGCAACTTTAACTGTCATCTTTGTCTCCAAAAATTACTCACGCGTTTAATCTAAAAGTTCTTCGGCTACAGCAACTACATTGTCTACTGTAAAACCAAAATGTTTGAATAGGTCACCGGCAGGGGCTGACTCGCCAAAGCTGGTCATGCCAACGATGCGACCGTCAAGGCCAACGTACTTGTACCAGTAATCTGCAATACTCGCTTCGATGGCAACTCGACTTGGTACATCGCTTGGCAACACCGCTTCTTTATAGCTGGCATCCTGTGCTTCAAAGACATCGGTTGATGGCATAGAAACTACACGCACCTGCTTGCCTTTTTCGCTCAAGACTTTTGCTGCCTGAACCGCCAGTTCAACTTCTGAACCGGTGGCAATGAAAATTAATTCTGGTTTGTCCGCACTTTCCACCAGGATGTAACCACCACGCTCAACATTAGCAAGCTGCTCTGCATCACGCTGCTGATGCTCAAGATTTTGACGGCTCAGACTCAAAGCTGTTGGGCCATTGCGACGCTCAATAGCCGCTTTCCAGGCCACTGCAGTTTCCACTGCATCGCATGGACGCCACACCGACATGTTCGGCGTAGTGCGTAAATTCGCTAACTGCTCGATAGGCTGATGGGTCGGGCCATCTTCACCGAGGCCTATAGAGTCGTGGGTGAATACATAAATCGCCTGCTGCTTCATGAGCGCTGCCATGCGCAAAGCATTACGCGCGTATTCCATAAAAATCAGGAAGGTGCCGCCATAAGGCATCAAACCGCCATGTAGCGCCATGCCATTCATGATGGCGCACATACCAAACTCACGCACACCGTAATACACATAGTTACCACTGGCGTCTTTCGCTTCAATGCCTTTGGAGTGGCTGTGAATGGTCAGGTTTGAACCTGCCAAGTCGGCAGAACCGCCAACTAACTCAGGTAATAATGGTGCATAGGCGTTGATTGCCATTTGCGAGGCTTTACGAGAAGCGACTACCTGGCCATCTTCTTGCAGCTTACTGATATAAGCTTGTGCTTGCTCTGCAAAGTCTTCCGGCAAACGGCGACTTAAGCGACGCTCAAGCTCACTGCCTAATTCCGGGAAAGCCTCTTTGTAAGCAATGAATTTCTTGTTCCAGTCTGCTTCCTGCTGTTGGCCCACTTGGCGCGCGCTCCATTCTTCACGAACAATTTCAGGAACTTCAAAGGCTGGGTGTGGCCAGTTTAGCTGTTTACGGGCCAGTTCAATTTCATCATCTCCTAATGGCGCACCGTGACACTCTTCTTTACCTTGCTTGTTAGGCGAGCCGAAACCAATAATGGTTTTGCAGCAAATCAGGGTTGGACGCTCACTATCCGCACGCGCTTCTTCGATGGCTGCCTTGATAGCTTCTGGATCATGACCATCTACCGCTGGAATCACCTGCCAGCCGTATGCTTCAAAACGCTTTGGCGTATCGTCAGAGAACCAGCCGTCCACTTCACCATCAATCGAAATGCCATTGTCATCGTAGAAAGCGATTAACTTGCCCAGACCTAAGGTACCGGCTAGTGAGCAAACTTCATGGGAAATGCCTTCCATCATGCAACCATCACCCATAAACACGTAAGTGAAATGGTCGATAATGTCATGCTCAGGTTTATTAAATTCTGCTGCCAGCTTCTTTTCGGCAATCGCAAAGCCTACCGCATTGGCAATGCCCTGACCCAGCGGGCCAGTAGTGGTTTCAACACCGGGGGTATAACCGAACTCTGGGTGGCCAGGCGTTTTTGAATGCAGTTGACGGAAGTTTTTCAGGTCATCAATAGAAATGTCATAGCCAGTAAGGTGCAATAACGAGTAAATAAGCATTGAGCCATGACCATTAGACATCACGAAACGGTCACGATTAACCCAGTCAGGGTTTGCTGGGTTATGGGCTAGATAGTCATTCCACAGGACTTCAGCGATATCAGCCATACCCATTGGCGCGCCGGGATGACCAGATTTGGCTTTTTGCACCGCATCCATACTTAAGGCACGGATAGCATTCGCAAGTTGAAAACGGGTAAGCGAGTCATTACCTGACAATGACATGAGGTCTCCTCAAAAGGCAGCATTTTTTAGGCCGCATATTGTCGCAGACCCGCCCTGACCAATCAAATGATTTGCCTGTTTTTTATTCAGTTTTTTTATATCACAAGGCAGTCAACTCGGGCTTTATAGCCAGATTCATGCAAATCTCTCTTTGCCATTAGAACAATTAGTCTGATTCGTTATGAGCTATAAATTCATCCAGATCAAAGTCAGTGATATTCAACATGGTCTCAATATCCCAGGGCGGAACAGGACGACTGAATATGAAACCCTGAATTTCTTCACAGCCCATTTCGCGTAATGCTTCCACCTGGTTACGATTCTCGACACCTTCTGCCACCACCTTAATATCAAGGTTATGGGCCAGCGTCACAATCGAAGCGACCAAGTTCCGATCACGATCAGAGTCTTCCAGATCCCAGACGAAGGTTCGGTCAATCTTTAAGGTATCAATGGGGAAATCCTTAAGATTGCCGAGCGAGGAATAGCCAACGCCGAAGTCATCTAGTGCCAGACTAATGCCCATATCTCTTAAGGTACGCATTTGTTGTAGCGATTGAGCCAGGTCTTCCATTACCATACCCTCGGTAATTTCGAACTCTAACGCATCTGCCTCAATTTTGGCTAAATGCAGTGCATTTTTGACCGTTTCCCACAAATTTTCATGGTAGAACTGAACGGCAGACAAGTTGACTGCTACTTTGCCATGGAAGATGCCGCGGTTTTGCCAGTCACGGATTTGCAGGCAGGTTTTTTCAATAACCCTTTGGCTAATCGGAATGATAAAGCCAGCTTCTTCAGCTAACGGAATGAACTCACCCGGTAACACCAAGCCTCGTCGAGGGTTACGCCAGCGCACCAAGGCCTCCATGCCAGTAATCTTGCCGGTTTGCAGGCTAACCTTAGGCTGGTAGAACATGACAAACTCATCTTTTTCTATCGCTTGCCGTAACTCACCTTCCAGATTAATACGCAACTTGGCCTGCTCGTTCATCTGACGGGTATAGAATTGATAGGTATTCTTGCCCTTTTTCTTAGCGTAATACATTGCCGTATCCGCATTCTTTAATAACTCTTCTGCGGTCAGGCCATTTTCTGGATACATCACAATCCCAATACTGGGCGATACCACTACCTCAGTTGTTGAAAGTGATAGTGGCTTGGCAAACTCATCCAGTATCCCTTGGGCGATTTTGGCCGGCTTGTTCCAGGTATCTACTTCCTGCAATAGCACAGTAAATTCATCGCCACCCAAGCGAGCAACAATGCCATGCTCTTCACTGACTATATCTTGTAGAATCTTTGCTACATAAATAAGCAGTTGGTCACCAATACCATGCCCCAGTGAGTCATTAATCCGCTTAAAGTTATCCAGATCAATAAACAGCAGCGCATGCTGATCACCACGTCCCGAATTATCAATAAGTTGTTCAAAGTGAGAACGGAAGCTGGTTCGATTTTTCAGATCGGTCAACTGATCGACGGTAGCTAATCGGCGTAACTCTCGTTCCGCCTGTTTGCGGAAGGTAATATCTGAAAAAACACCCACATAGTTGATAATTTCTCCGTCATTATCCCTCACAACATCAATGTTAATTTCAATTGGGTAAGAAGTTCCATCTTTGCGCTTGGCAATCAATTCTCCGTACCAACACCCTTTTTCGGCTAACTCTGCACGTAAAACCTGAAATTCATCATCCGTTATCTGATGCAACGCACTGACCTTCATCAACTTGCCCAGCACCTCAACCTCTTCGAAACCGGTAATCTTTGTGAAGGCTTTGTTTACCGCAATGTAATGGAATTTCTCATCCAGAATCCAGACGCCGTCCGAAATATTATCAAAAGATTTGGCAATCATACTAAGCTGCTGCTCAGTACTTTTTAACTCAGTAATATTCTTTAAGGTGCCCGCCATGCGTAACGGTTTCTGATTTTCATCGCGACTGACCACCTTGCCCCGATCTAACACCCAGACCCAGCCTCCTTTTTCATCACTGATACGGTAAGTGCTTTCATAGTGCATAGATTTGTCAGTTAGATGAGCATTCAGAGCCTGACGAACAAAAGGTAGGTCATTGGGATGTATATTCGAGTTAGCCATTGAATAACCACTTCGAATGCCGTCCCTGGGGAAATCGTAGGGCCATTCATTGGACAAATGCAAAGCTCCTGACGGAATCTGCCAGTCCCACAACTCATCACCGCTTCCCCAAAGCGATAATTTCAAACGCTCTTCACTTTGCGTTAACTGCAAAGCGGCTGTTTTACGCTCACGCATTCGCGCCCAAATCAAGTAAGAGAAGGCCATAATAATCAGGCCCAGAATAAATCCATATAACGTGAACGCCGAAGCGGTTAACCAACTGGATGTTTTTATATGAACCTTGAGCTGCGCCGGTTTTTCACTCCAGACTCCATCTTTATTAGAAGCCTGGACCTGGAAAAGATAATCTCCCGGCTGCAAGTTAGTGTAGGTAACGCGGCGTCCTTTAGCATCCGTTTCAATCCAATTATCATCATGCCCTTCCATGCGATAACGATAGCGATTATTTTTTGGATCCGCATAATTCAAACCCGCAAACTCAAAGCTTATGCTGGTATCCTCTGGGAAAAAGGTTACTTGCTCGGCTAGATTTGCTGGTTTATGCAAACGTTTTTTATGTTCATCCTCAATAACAATTGGATTGTTATTGATCAAAATCTCCGTAATTACCGGAGTCGGCGGCTGTTTATCCGGTTGATAGGCTTCTGCACGGAAATTAACGATACCATTTATACCACCAAAATATAGGTTGCCATGGCGATCTCGAGTACTTGCTCCCGTATTAAACTCAAGAATAGGTTGATCTTCGGCGAGCGTAAACTGAGTCAAGCTGAAATCATCTGGCGAGACTCTGAACAACCCCCGTCCTGTCCCTATCCAGACAAAACCATTCGAATCCAGCTCCATGCTGTATATGCTGTCATGAATACCTGAGGTTGTGCTATTCAGAGCTGTTGCAACCTGTTTGGTTAAATCGATCACAATCAATCCATTACCAAAAGTGCCAACCCATAATCGATTAAATTTATCAAGCTGCAAACTCAACACTACATCTTTCGTTTCTTCGGGTGGATCTTTTATTAACTGGTCAAGCCCGCTAAAGCTCGACTTATCAATATCAAACAAATGAACACCGCTTTCTGTGCCAATCCACAAAGAGCGCTGATCGGCTGTTGGTAAAATCGCATTAATACGATTGTTACGATGAAAGTCTGCATCAATGACTTTATAACGTTCCACCCGGTAATTCTGATCCAGCTTCCATAAACCTTCAGTCGTCCCTAACCACAAATTTCCCTCGAGATAATATGCGGTTAGCAATTCTGCAGTATAACTTTCATTCTCAAAAACCTGCTGTAAAGCCTGAGTGTTAAGATTAAGTAACCACACTGAATCATAGGTCACCACCCATACTTTTCCCGAGCTGGCGGAACCAATATAGTTAATGCTTTTATTATTTAATTCAGGGGGAGCAATAAGCGCCAGCCGTTTTAAGTCAAGCGGATCTCTTGCATCCATTACAGTCACGCCATGCCCGTCACTGCCTACGACTAATTTGTCATCAATGGTCGCTTGAAGTGCAAAAGACACATCCCCGGCCAATGAGTCAACCGAGTCAGGTTGATAATAGTTATGGTTGAATAGTATAGCGTTGGGATTGATTTTATTGATATAAGCTGAAGTTCCAACCCATAAAATATCATTGCTGTCTTGAAACAGATGATTAATGGTGTTGCTGCCAATCGAGCCAGGTCGACCATAGCGATAATGATTTGAACGACCCGTTTTATGCTCAATTGAATAGAGTCCTTCTCTCACCGTACCCAGCCAAAGATTCTTATCTGCATCAAAAAAGACATTACTGGCCTGGATGCTAGTATCTCCTAAACCAAGTTCAGAATAATTAATGGTTTCAAACTCATTCTGTTCTGGTCGGTACTCAATAATTCCCTGTTGATAAGAGACCAGCCATAGATTACCTTCCGGAGTTTCTTTTATATCGCCAATGGTACCGAACTGATTGCCTGTTGATGAGTGAACGATGAAAAACTGCTCACTGCCAGGGTTAAACTCTGCCAACTCACCGCGAGTGGTTATTGCCCACACGCGCTGCTTACTGTCCACATAAATCTGACGTAATTCACTAACGGTAGCTGTGACTCGTCGGCTTAGCATGATGGGGTAAGTTTTGAAGCCTTCAATCGCAGGGTCATAATAAGAAGGGCCATTAAAGGTTGCTACCCAAACGCCACCCTTATCGTCTTTTGCCAAACTGGTGACATAGTCATTAGCCAGAGTGAAAGGCTCTAAAGGATTATGATGATAATTTATTATCTTTCCGGTCTGTTGTTGATAAATATTGAGTCCGTTCTCGGTAGCAATCCAGACGTCACCATTATCCGCAATCAGCAGGTCATGAATGGTGGTATGTGAAAGGTTGCTATTCTGCTTCTGAAATACCTTTATTTGATAACCATCATAGCGATTCAAGCCATCTTCGGTGCCAATCCACAAAAAGCCTTGTTGGTCTTCCACAATGACAGTAATGACACTTTGTGATAATTGATCTTCAATACCAATAGCATCAACAAGCTGTTGGTTAGCTTGCATCTGCTGGCTAAAAAAAATGGTCCCAATAAAACAGAAAAGAAAAAGAAGTCGTGTCACTATTAATGGCCCTTTGCGACGTTATTTACGCCTTTATGTGATCCTACCCAATAGGCTGCCCTCTAGTTTCGGTTAAAACGTCCTAAAAATCAAAGTTCTTACCCCTGACAGCTGATTTTGCTTATATTATGATGATGTTTAGACTTCACTCGATTGATTTGGAAAGGGAGAATTATGAAAAAGATTGCAGTTATATTATCTGGCTGTGGTGTCTATGACGGCGCTGAGGTTCATGAAAGTGTACTAACGCTGTTGGCGCTCGAACAGAATGGCCTGGACTATCAATGTTTTGCACCCAACATTGAACAAATGCACGTTATCAATCACCTGACCGGCAATGTTGCCGAAGGTGAGTCCAGAAATGTGCTGGTTGAAGCAGCTCGAATCGCACGAGGAAATATCAAGGATTTAGCAGAGGCCAAAGAATCCGACTTTGATGCGGCTGTATTACCCGGTGGCTTTGGCGCCGCTAAAAATCTGTGCGACTTTGCAGTGAAGGGCAGCGATTGCACAGTTAATCCCGAGCTAGAACGCTTTATCAAAGCCATGGCTGCAGCTAAAAAGCCGGTTGGCTTTATCTGCATTTCGCCAGCCATGATCCCTAGACTGTATGGCGAAGGTAGCAAGCTGACCATTGGTAATGATAAGGATACTGCCGAAGCCATTGAAGCCATGGGCGGTGTGCACATGGCCTGCCCAGTCGAAGACATTGTTTATGATGAGGAACACAAGCTACTTTCAACACCGGCTTATATGCTGGCCGGCAGTGTTTCCGAAGCCGCCAGCGGGATCAGCAAGCTCATCGCAAAATTGGCCAGCTTGCTGAAGTAAGTAGAAGCTTACTCTGCTTGCACAAACTCCCGTATCGCATCAAATGACTCCAGTGCAGGGAAGCACTGGCGTTTTCGACAACAATAAGCCACTGTTTTTTCTTGTGCAGGATACTTGTCCTTTAATAGATCACAGCTCGATTCAAGGCTAAACACCCAGCGCTGACCATATTGGCCAGTACTCAGATACTCTTGCCAGCCAATGGTCTGATGAAGCTCGCCTCGTAACACCCATATTTCTGAACCTTTTTCATAGGCATTTAAAGCACGCACCACCGATGGATACTGCAACGGCGCTTTGATAGCTTCTGCGCTCGCCTGTTGTAAGCTTTTTTCGATGAAATCCTGCCAATCCAGCTTGCCGGTCAAGTCGCTGACCAGCCATAACACCTCCAGTGCCTGGCAGGCGCTGTTAGGCATCGCATCATCGCTCCAGCTTTTATGGCGGGTAATGACCGTTTCAGCATCATTACTGGTATAGAAGAACCCGCCATTTTTCTGGTCCGCAAATTGAATCCATAACACATCGCACAGCTGAAGCAGCCACTTCCAGCTGCGTTCATCAAAATCAATACTTAACCTCATCAACAAGGCTTTTGCCAAGTAGGCGTAATCATCCAGAAACGCTGATTGATAGGCCTGCCCCTTTCGATAACAAGCCTTCAGTTCTGTACCATTCCAAACAGTTTGATATAAACCCTGCTGACAATCTTTGGCCTGCTGTAAAATGACATCATCGCCTAACTGGCGCGCCGCACTCAATAACCCCTGCAATAACAGACCATTCCAACTAGTTAATTGCTTGTCATCGAGAAACGGTAAAGGACGCTGGTCACGTTGCGCCTTCAATTGTTGGCGCACCGATTCAATCAGCAAGGGCAGCTGCTTTAAGTGTATTCCGGCCTGCTCGGACACTTGCTGCATTGAGTTGCGGCAAACCAAGTGCCAATGCCCCTCAAAATTGGGCTTGTCCGCTAAACCATAATAGGCTTTGGCTACCGCTTGCTCCTGCTCGCTTAAACTCTGTAGATCAGCTTGTTGCCAAACATAATAGGCACCTTCTTCACTATGCCCATCTTCATTTAAGCTATCAGCATCCAAGGCAGAATAATAAGTCGCCTGCTCGCTTACCATTTGCTCGCCCAGCCAACCGATACTTTGCTTTACTCGCTGCATCCAGTCGCCTTCTGCATAGTAATGACCAGCTTCTGCCATCAACTTGATTAGCTGACCATTGTCATAAAGCATTTTTTCAAAATGTGGAATATCCCAAGACTCATCCACACAATAGCGGAAGAAGCCACCGCCAAGATGATCATACAAACCATAGTCAGCAAAAGCGTGCAGGGTTTTAGACAGATGCTCACTTAACGCCGGTTGTTCGCTACTGTCATCAATCACCAGCTCAAAGACCGCTTGCCAGATAGCAGCCTGGGGGAATTTGGGGGCACCTTTTAAGCCACCAAAATCCTGATCGGCGCGCTTTAATATTTCCTCGACAAAGGCCTGATTAAGCACTGTCGAGTTAACCTCCGACCCTCCTTCAGAGCTACTGACTGAACCTGAAACAAACTGCAGCGCCTCCTGTATCTGGCCATTTTGCTGTTTGATCTCTTCTCGCTTCTCGGCAAAAACTCCCGCAATGTTTTTCAGCAAATCGGTGAATGCAGGCATACCGTACTTAGGTTGCTTGGGAAAATAGGTGCCGCTAAAGAAAGGAACCAGTGTTTGTGGGTCTAGAAAAGTCGTTAGTGGCCAACCACCCGCCTGCCGATTCAGCAGCTGATGGGCGAGCTGATAAGTTTTGTCCAGATCAGGCCGCTCTTCGCGATCCAGCTTGATATTGATAAATAGCTGATTCATCACATCTGCGGTCGCCGCATCTTCGAAAGACTCATGCGCCATAACATGACACCAATGACAAGATGAATAGCCCACTGATAACAAAATCGGCTTATCCTGCTGCCGTGCCAGCTCCAGCGTTTCATGATTCCACTGCTGCCAATGCACTGGGTTATCTTTGTGCTGATGTAAATAAGGGCTACTTGCATTCTGTAAAGTATTCTTGAGCGCTGTCTGCTGGGTCATAAGGTTATGAAACGATTCCATAAAGTTGCTTGAATTAGATCTTAAAGCATGGCACTTTTAACCTTACTCCTGCAACCACTTATGCCCAAGTTTGAGGCTTTCACATGAACCTATCTTTTTTACCCTTGCTCGACTGGATAGCCTTAGTCTGGTTTTTAATTTGCTGGATTGGTTATACCCAATATGCTCGCATACAACATGGCAAACGCCCGACCATTGCCAACCAACTAGCCGCCAATCGTGAGCAGTGGATTCAGAAAATGGTTGCCCGCGAGCTCAAAGTTGCTGATGTCACCAGCCTGGGCATTTTGCAACGTAATGTGACCTTTTTCGCTTCGACCACCATTTTTATAATTGCGGGCCTACTGACCGTTTTAGGCTCCACCGAAAAAGCTATTCACCTGTTGTCAGCCTTACCCTGGATTGAAATCGCCTCACGCGCCGTGTGGGAAGTTAAAATTATTCTACTGGTGATATGCTTTGCCTATGCCTTCTTCAAATTCACCTGGTCCATGCGGCAATATAATTTTGCGGTGGTTCTGTTTGGTGCAGCACCGGACCAGGGCTGCGATGAAAAAGAGCATCAGCTGTTTATCAAACATACCAACTGGTTACTAAGCCGTGCCTCCAACTCTTTCAATTACGGACTGCGCGCCTACACCTTCGCCATTGCCGTACTAGCCTGGTTCTTCAACTCCTGGTTATTTATTCTATGCGCCAGCATAGTGGTCTTGGTTTTGTATCGTCGAGAATGCCGATCAGCCACCTTGGCAGCGCTATACAACACCAGCCACCATAGCAGCGAAAAGCCCCTACCGGATTATTGGGGGTGATGGGGTTAGTTTAGCTTGGTTGTTATTTAGCAGTAGGTTGGTTATTAAATAATTACTGTGGGTTCGAAAAGCCAGGAATTGGCTGCCTTCCGATATTTAATTGGGCGAACGCAGTTCGCCCCTACAGACAATTTTCGTCGTATCACAAAGATTTCAAATAACGTAACACTTCAGCAAAACGGTCAATTTTCATGGTGTGGTTAGCATCCGTTGCGAATTGACCTTTAATGACGACCGTTGGTGCGTATTTGATTCGGTACTTTGCTGCTAAATCTTCTGCTCTTTGAACTTGGCGATATAATTCTTTATTTTCAAGCAACTCAGTTAAAGCTTCTTTATCGATGTCCATCGTCAATAACTCTTCCTGCATCGCATTGAAGTCGGTTACATCAATTTCGCCTGCATCAATTTTTGCAATCATGTCATTCTTTTGCTTTTCGCTTAGCTCCAGTAGTTCCATAACATAATGCAACTTGGCGGCTGCTCGCCATTCTGGACGGGCTATCAGTGGAATATACTCCAGCTCCTCAAGTTCCCCTGCCAGCTCTTGCTCAAGCATGCGACATGAAGTGCAGCCCAACCAACTAAAATACAGGTTATCTTCGGTATTCAGCTGGCTTTCATCGGTTAGAGTAATTCGCCAATAGTCTTGACCTTGCTCAATGGCATGAGCAGTACCCACATTGGCCGCAAGCAGAAAAGCTAAGACAGAAACTGATAAGAAATGCTTCATAAGTGTTCTCTAGAATATTAACTGAAACGAATTGCTAAATTATACGCCATAAAAAAAGGCGACCTAAGTCGCCTTTTTTACCCTGATTCAACAGGTCATTGCAACTTTAATAAGGTCAAATTAATGAAGACCCAACATAAAGTGTGCAACAGCTTCAATTTGCTGCCCTGACATACGGTTGGCGATGTCACGCATTACTGCGTTGTTATCATTGGTACGCTTAGCCCATGAAAAATCTTTTAATTGCTTGATAGCATATTCTGGGTGTTGGCCTGAAACCGCTGGATAACCCGCTAAATCAAGACCCTGGCCAGTTGCACCATGGCAAGCTGAACAAGCTGGAATGCCTCGCTCTGCGTCGCCCTGGAAGTAGATTTTCTTACCCAGCTCAAGGAATTCTTTGGATACAGCACCCAACTGAGTCTCTTGAGCGGCGTAGTACGCAGACAAGTCTGCAATATCTTGCTCGCTCAAATTAGCAACCATTGGTGCCATTGACGGGTCATAACGACCTTGTGATTGATCTTTCGCGCCAGCTTGAAAATCTTTAATCTGCTTTTCTAAGTATTTTGCGTTTTGACCGGCTAGTTTTGGCCACATCGCATTGGCACTATTACCATCCTGGCCATGGCAAGCGGCACAGGTTGCTGCCAACTCGGCACCTTTGGCGACATCACCTTCCTGCGCAGAAGCAGTAGCACCAAATAAGAATAATGCAATAATTGCTAACTTTTTCATCAGGTTACCCGTATAGTTCTGTTAAAAGGTCATCGCGGAGGCGCAATGACAGAGAATTCGAAAAAAGTTCGGTGAATTATAGGGAACTAACCAGTAAAATGCCAATATCTCTGATAAAAAATACTCTCTTATGAATTATCACATAGCCAAATATTTGCTTGGCGCAGCAAAACTCGCTCAACTGCCACCAGACGAAGGTGTCGAAGTTGCCTTTGCGGGTCGTTCCAATGCTGGTAAATCAAGTGCGCTCAATACCTTGACCCAACAAAAAAGCTTGGCGCGAACCAGTAAAACTCCAGGCCGAACCCAGCTGATTAATGTTTTTACTTTGGACGACGATCGACGCCTGATTGACCTTCCTGGTTATGGCTACGCCAAAGTTCCGGAAGCTATGAAGCTACAATGGCAAGCAGAACTCTCGCGCTATCTGCAACAACGCCAGTGCCTGCGCGGATTAGTCTTATTAATGGATATTCGCCATTTCCTCAAAGACAGCGACCAGGAAATGCTGGCATGGGCTGCCGAAGTTGGCTTGCCCGTTCACTGCTTACTCAGCAAGTCGGACAAACTTAAGCAAGGCGCTAAATCAAAAGCCGTCATACAGTGTAAAAAAGCGGTTAAAGAACTTCATCCAAACGCCACCGTTCAAGCATTTTCATCCCTTAAGCGTGATGGGCTCGATCAACTCTATAAAGTCCTTGATGAGTGGTATGAGTTACCACAGGATTCCGTCACCATAACTGAGTAGTCACTCTCTTCGACGACGGCTAAAAGAAAAGGGGCCATGAAAGCCCCTTTAATCTATTGATGTAACAATGTTAATTAAAACCTGAACGTAAGATCGTATTGTTTGCTCGAGCTTAAATTAAAATAGTTAGTAGCTGATGCAGTGACTTTTGCGTACATGGTGCCACCCACTCCCCCGAGACGGCTGCAAATTTCATTCGCTTTTTTTAGCACTGCTGTAGTACTGACAACTTTGACCTTTGGGACTTCATCGCCTGAACCCGGTAACGGAATACTTCGATCCAGATTTTCACCAAGCTCACTAAAACCATACTCTTTCTCGCTTCCATCTGGATTATAACTTCTCACCTGACACTTAAATTTCACCCTAAATTGAACAGATACATTTTTAACCCCCGACTGCAGGTCTTCTGCGGTGGCTAAGAATGTAAATCTCGTATTTGGGTTTACTCCACGAAAAACTGCTGTCTCATCTTCGCGTAAGTAATCGACATTAACGGTTGTACCGTATGCCGCGCTCAAATCCGTGCCTGGCATTGACACTTTGATTGTTGGTGGGCTGTACTCACCACCATCAGGCAAGCGAACGGTTTCACATCCAATCAGGAATAGTGCTGCTATATAAATGGGATAATGTAATATACGACTGACTTTCATTTTAAACTCCTTGTAAGTTATTTGGGCTTCATGCCCACCCATCAGACTACAAGCTACGATTTCACTTTTCATAGAGCAAAAGGCTTATATTAATGTGCGTTATATCTGCTTTGTTTTGCAAAGCACTGCCGCCTTCGCTAGGATCAGACCATTAAGCCTTTGTTTATCCGAGCGAGGAAACCCATGACCATCCGTATCATTGCTGTAGTTATATTTCTGTTCAGCACCACGACTTTTGCAGCAGAACAAGAAAATACCAAAGACCAGCCAACAAAAAACAACGCCACTACAGCGCAGTATCCTCCACTCATCGAGCGCTATATTCTGGATGAGCTAAAGAGCATTCGCCATGATCAACAGGCATTCAGAGCAGAAGTGGAACACAAAGTAGCAAATGCTCGCCTTGATGTATCCGATCGAGCGATTCGTTACACCACCGACACTCTTAATAATGTCTTCATCATTATTACCACTGCTGCTTCTTTATTAGTATTAATGGGCTGGAGATCGCTGCGCGATGTTCGAAGCAAACTTAACGAAGTAGTCGAAACTAAAATCACCGAACTGACCAGTAAATATGAACTGCGCTTAAAAGATTTGGAAGACAAACTCAAACGCCGTTCACAAGAAATTATTGAGGCTCAGGAAGACATATCGAAAGCTAACGAAATTCACTCGATCTGGATGCGTGCCGCACTTGAAACCAACATGCACCAGAAAATAAAGCTGTATGACGAATTACTCGCTATGAACCCCACTGATATCGAAGCATTAATTTATAAAGCTGATGCAGCGTTTGAACTGGGTGACTACGAATGGGCCTTTAGTCTCGCCAACCGTGCCATTGACCAAGATGAGGAATATGGCCTCGCCTACTGGCAAAGAGCCTGTGCCAACGCCGCCAATGGAGCTCTTCAAGAAGCCATCAGTGATATCAAAATAGCTGTAGAAAAAGCGCCTAAGTTAGCCGAAGAAATCGAGCGTGAAACTGCGTTCGAACCTTTACATGACCTGGATGAGTTTAAAGAATTATTAGGCTAGAAAAAAAGGCCAGCAAATGCTGGCCTTTTTTTATTACTAATTTCATTGCATTATGGAAATTGTAGTGTCCCCTCCGCATGCTTTTTCCAGCGACGCGTATCGTAATTTTCAAAGTACCAGAAGTCTGAAAACTCCTCATTTATTTCACCGAACATTAGAGGATGGTAGTTGAAACTATGTTGATTAATTGTATAAAAGTAATCACCATTCATCTCAAATAGATCAAGCGTTCTTCTGTTAAAAACAAAGCAATCTGGTGTTAATGATTCACAATAATTAAAAGAAGCATCGCGGTATCTTTCAACAACTAACTTACCAGCTTCTAATCGCCACTGAACTGGTTCAAAGTTATACTCAGAACTATCAGCAACACCATCTCCATTTTCATCAACACCCGTTGCCTGATAACCAGTTTGGTCTTCTTTCAGATATACTAAAAAGCTTAACTCTGGTGAAGTTAAGTCACCTTCCAACTCGTACAAGCCAACCACATTACTTTCATCCCACAAGCTTGGCGTTTGTCTAAGGGCAATATTACCACCTAAAAACCCTTTATTATTTAGCAAGCTATCTTTAACAATAACACCAACGTTATTTTCACTGGTTTTAATGACTTCGATTGTCGCTCCACTCAAGGTGAGAGTTAAGGTACCGTCTTCATTTAAAGTCCAGACTCCATCTCCCAGTTGAGGCATGCTGTTATAGACCATGCCGCTTGGGGTTAGCTCAAAACTAGATGCATCATGTTTAATATCATTCGTTAGAATACCGTAGTTATTGGTAACTCTTTCTTCAGTATAGTTTAAGAAGTCAGCTCTTAATGGCAGCATCAATTGACCAACTACGTCATCTTCACTTAATGGTATTAGCTTCTTTGTCATAACAGCAATACCATGTTCTACAAATGACTCATCAGCTATTTCAGGGTTATTTGGATAATGATAAGTTCCATTTGTTGTTTCAATAACGATGTCAATATTAGTAAAGCTTTTTAAAAGCCTTAATTTTTTCGAATCATATGATTTTTCTTGGCTTACATAACCGCTGCCTCTGTAAACCGAAACAGTTGACACAACCACATCCGTTAGAAGCACAACTTCTAATTCAGCTCCTGTATTTAACCATTGACCCTGATGCGGGTACTCGCTATAGATGTAAGTTGCCTGTTCACTTGTATCAAAGTCATAATATCCAGTAAGCTTGGCGAGATCTCCCGTGGTATGAATATAGAATTCAGGAGTCGCTTGGTATGCAGTTATTAAATCCTGTGAAGTGAAAATCTCATTCTGAATATCAGCAAACGTATTTTCAGTTTCTACTGACCAGTCAGTGCCATAAAAGGTTCTATAATTCTCAACGTTTGAAACCAACTCCCACGTATTACTGACACCTTCTGGGAGAACTGCTTCTTGATTTGTACTTGAATAGTCAACAAGAAACTTAATAGATGCCGCCATTCCTAAAACTGCGGTACCATCAAGCTTTAGAGCGGCAGCCTCTAATTCAGACAAAGTCAAAGGCAACTCATTCTCATTGCGATATTTTAATTGGCCCAGAATAGCCGTAGAAATATGAGTAACATCTACACCATTATTCTCTTCAGCAGTTAAGATATTATCATCGCCCGCTTGTTCTAAAATGCTACCAAAACTACCAACAACAGATTTCAGGTGAACATAAGATTGTTCATCTACACCTTCGGCACTTACTATTACTACCGCCTCGCTGATCTCTTGATCTTCGTCAACTCCAATCTCTAGCGTATAGTTACCGTCAGTATCAGCGGTAGTTGTATATGTAGTACCAGCTACTGCTACGCTCACTTGAGCATTCGCAATCGGTTCGTCTGTTACAACACCTTGCAGAGTAACTTTTTGCTCATCTACAGGGTTGACGGTTACAATGACACTGTCTGAACCTGAGGCCCCGTCATTGTCGGTTACTGTTAGTGTGAACTCTATACTGGTCGCCTGTTTTGCAACTGGAGCAGTAAATTCAAGATTTTGTTGACTGGTATTGCTTAAAGTAATTTGTGGACCCGAAGTTTGTGCCCAAGAGTAGGAAGCAATGGTGCCATCACTATCAGTACCTGAGCCTTCAACTGTTACCGCTGTCTGCTCGTCAACGGTTTGATCAGCTCCGGCATTCGCGGTAGGTTTTTGATTAACAGGTTCCGGATCCGGTGAAGAGTCAGAACCTCCACCACTACAGTTGATAATCCCCAGCGAAAAAATTGAAACAAGTAAGAACTTAAACCCTTTATTATTCATGAAGAATTTCCTATGTAATTATTAACAATGCGCTTTTTAGCCTTGCGGATAATAAACGGATTTGCTCATATTTCAAGCCAAAATGTCATTTATGCATTATTTCATTTCATATTAGAAACATTGAAAGTAAATATAAATTATAGGCGCGTCTTTATGTTTTAATGATTTAGCCTTGCCATTATTGATAGTGATCACGAATTAACTTGAGGCAAAAAAAAGGGGTGGCCTGAGGGAACAAGGCACCACCCCAAATGCGCAATTCAGCTTGGGGGGGCCGAATTGCAAATCCCGCTGGAAGGAGGGAGTCGCGGGGAGCGCATTCGTTGCGCTCAGTTTAATAGACACTGCTTTGGGGTGTTTGTTGCAAGAAAAGTGTCAGCTTTTGTAAAGACTGGTAAGAAATGTGAACCGCCTAACGATAGCAATCTTAAGCTTAAAAATGACTCACAACTTTGATCGCTAGCGGTTCACATTTTGCAATGGTTTTACAGGTTTTGCTTATATAAATTTAGTGTGCTTCATCCCAATTATCACCAACACCCACATCTGCAATCAGTGGCACTGATAGATCAGCAACACTTTCCATTAGCTTTGGAATTTCTTTTTGCGCCAATTCAAGTTGGTCTTCCTCAACTTCAAAGACCAGCTCATCATGCACCTGCATGATCATCTTGATGCCTTTAACGTCCCTGAGCCATTTATCGACTTCCAGCATCGCCAACTTGATGATATCGGCTGCACTACCTTGCATTGGTGCATTAATCGCAGTTCGCTCGGCAGCTTTGCGGCGCATTCCATTTTTAGAATGAATTTCAGGTAAATATAAACGACGGCCGTATAGCGTTTCCACATAACCTAAATCAGCCGCCTTTTCTTTCGTAGAATCCATATAACTTTCAACGCCTGGATAACGAGCAAAATAGGTATTGATGTAATCTTGCGCAGTATTACGATCGGTATCGATTTGTTTGGCCAGACCAAAAGCGGACATGCCATAAATCAATCCAAAGTTAATCGCTTTAGCATTACGACGTTGATTTGATGTCACTTCATCCAGTGCCACATCAAATACTTCAGCTGCTGTTGCAGAATGCACATCCAGGCCTTCTTCAAACGCTTTGAGTAAACCTTTGTCTTGTGACAGGTGAGCCATAATTCGCAATTCAATTTGTGAGTAATCCGCTGCTAAAATTTTGCTGCCTTTTGGTGCAATAAATGCGGTGCGAATACTACGACCGGCTTCTGATTTAATTGGGATATTCTGTAAGTTAGGATCAGTTGATGATAGCCGACCAGTGGCTGCAATGGCTTGATGATAAGAAGTATGTACGCGGCCTGTTTTGTCGCTAATCATCTTTGGTAACTTATCGGTATAAGTCGACTTCAGTTTACTTAAACCACGATGTTCAAGAATTAATTTTGGCAAAGGATAATCTAGCGCTAACTCCTGTAAAACCTCTTCTGCAGTAGACGGTTGACCCTTTGGAGTTTTTTTCAAAATAGGCAGGCCAAGCTCTTCGTAGAAAATAGCTTGTAGTTGTTTGGGGGAACCTAAATTAAACTCTTTACCAGCAATATCATAAGCTTCTTTTTCTAACTCTTTTAAACGCTTTTCAAATAAGTGGCTCTTTTCCAGCAGTAACTTGCCATCAACCAAAACCCCATTACGCTCTATTTTCGAGAGAATCGTCAATAGTGGAATTTCAATTTGCTGGAAAACCTGTGTTGGTCCTTCATTTTGTTTAAGCTCTGGCCATAATTTTTGATGCAGACGCATAGTGATATCTGCATCTTCTGCAGCATAAGGCGCGGCTTTTTCCACTTCGATCTGATCAAACGTTAGCTGGTTTTTTCCCTTGCCTGCGATTTCTTCAAACTTAATGTTAACGTGATTTAAATGATGCAACGCCAGAGTATCCATGTCATGGCGACTGGCCACACTATTTAGACAATATGATTCCAGCATGGTATCAAACTCAACGCCTCCGAGTTTAATATCATAATTAGCCAAAACGCTCATATCATACTTCAGGTTCTGACCAACTTTCTTGTACTCTTCAGATTCTAAAAGTGGTTTTAACTGCTTTAACACTTCATCTCGGTCAAGCTGTTCTGGCGCGCCCATATAAGAGTGGGCAACTGGTAAATAAGCCGCTTCCCCATTATCCAGCGCGAATGACATACCCACTAATTCTGCTTCAATATAATTTAAGCTGGTCGTTTCAGTATCAAAGGCAAACAACTCAGCTTCTTTTAATTTTTTTATCCACTTATCAAGATCTTTCTGCTCAAGAATAGTTTCATATTTAGAACGGTCAACAAGCGCTATACTAGGTCCCTCTTCTGAATCGCCATCTGATGATTCGCCTGCTCCACCTTCACCAAGCTCCTTTAACACCTCAGTTAGCCAACGGCGAAACTCCATATCACTGTATATTTTTTTCAGCTCTTTTAAATCAGGCTGACCAATGTTTAATTCCTCAGGCTTAAATTCGAGGTCACAATCCAACTTAATGGTCGCTAACTCATAGGACAATGGCAACCTATCTGCCGCTTCACGCAGGTTCTCGCCAATCTTGCCACCAATCTCATCGGCATGATCAATCACCCCTTGTAAACTGCCGTACTGTTCTAACCATTTCACAGCAGTTTTTGGGCCGCATTTATCAACGCCCGGGATATTGTCTACTTTGTCACCAACCAATGCTAAGTAATCAATAATTTGTTCAGGCTTGACCCCAAACTTCTCAACCACTCGCTCCCTGTCCGTAATCGGATTGGTTTTATCCATGGTGTTAATCAATATCACATGCTCGCTGACCAACTGCGCCATATCCTTGTCGCCGGTCGAAATCAGAGTTTCACGGCCTTCTTTACAGGCCTGCTTGGCCAGAGTACCAATCACATCATCGGCTTCGACACCATCAATTACTAACAGAGGTAAGCCCATCGCTTTGACGATTTCATGAATCGGTTCAATTTGCTGGCGAAGATCCTCAGGCATCGGTGGGCGATTCGCTTTGTATTCCGGGTAAAGATCATTACGGAAGGTTTTACCCTTAGCATCAAAGATCACCGCCATATGCTCAGGCTCGTACTCTTTGATCAGGCTTTTCAGCATATTGATGACACCAAATACCGCACCGGTCATCATGCCGCTGGAATTTGTCATGCGCTGTAATTGAGGCACGTGATACGCGCGGAATAAATAGGAAGAACCGTCAACGAGAATAAATGGGGGCTTTTTGTCTGACATGTCAGTAGCGTTACTTGTGATTGAATGAGGCTAGTGTAGCAAATTTCGTGAGCTACTCGCAGTCACTTTCATGTCCACAACACCACAAACCATAAAAAGAAGGCCGCGAATGCGGCCTCAGGTCTTACTTTGCTTTATTTGCAGATTATTTACTTTCTGGGATCTTAGCTACCAAGCGTAATGAGGTGCTCAGTTCTTCCAGTTGTAACCACGGCTTCAACCAGGCTTTCGCATGATAGACACCCGGACTGCCTGGTACCTCTTCAACCTCGACTCGAGCTTCGGCCAATGGATATTTAGCGCGAGACTCCTGGCCTGCTGCTTCATCGGCATTGACGTAATTTAGGATCCAGCGATTTAACCAGGATTCGCAATCTTCCGGTTCCATGAAAGAGCCAATCTTGTCGCGTGCCAACACTTTAAGATAGTGAGCAAAACGAGACGTAGCCATGATATACGGCAAACGAGAGGAAATATCAGCATTAGCGGTTGCATCAGGACTGTCATAGCGCTTTGGACGCTGCGTGGTGTTTGAGCCAAAGAATACTGCATAGTCAGTGTTTTTATAATGACATAAAGGCAAGAAGCCTAATTTACTTAATTCAGCTTCACGACGATCAGTAATGCCCACTTCAGTTGGACACTGCATATCCATATCGCCATCATCACTGAGGAAATTGTGCATTGGCAATGAAGTCACTTTACCGCCACCTTCAGCACCACGAATAGCAGTACACCAGCCGTGCTCGGTAAAGGCCTGAGTTAATTTACTGCCCAGTACATAAGAGGCATTCATCCAGCAATAATCTTTATTATCAACACTATTGGCAACTTTAGTGTTGCTGTCGACTGGCAGTTCTTCAAAAGCAAACTCTTCGATTGGGCGGGTTTGCTCACCGTATGGCAAACGAGCCAACACACGAGGAGCCGTCAATGTCACAAAGCGAGAATCTTCCGAGTCTCTGAAACCACGCCAACGAGCGTATTCTAATGAATCAAAGATTTTCTCTAAATCACGCGGCTTTGATAATTCAGTCCAATCATTGAATCCAAACAATTCTGGAGATGATGCTGAAATGAAGGGGGCAAAAGCTCCGGCTGCAACATTCGACGTTAGCTCCAATGTCTCTATATCTTCTGGATGATTAGTAAATTCATAGTCACCAATTAAAGCACCGAAAGGTTCGCCACCAGCTGTACCAAATTCACTCTCGTAAATTTTCTTAAAAAGCTGACTTTGATCGAACTCTACCGCTTTACTTAAGTCCTTGAACAGTTCGCGCTTCGGCAAATTGATCACTTTCAGTTTCATGGAAACTGAAGTATCAGTGTTTTGCACCAGATACTGCAAACCACGCCATGAACCTTCCAGCTTCTGGAAACGCTCATTGTGCATAATCTTTGATAGTTGAGCCGATAGTGCTTCATCAATTTTGTCGATAGCTTCTTTGAAAGTAACAGTCAGGTTTTTATTCCAGGTCACAGTACCTTTCATCGCCTCAGAGGTTAACGCTCTCAACAACTCTTCTGCCCGACTCGCTTCCGTTTGCTTAGTCGCAGCAATCGCCTGGCTTAAAATATCCGGGCTTTGCTCAACGAGTTGTTCCTTAGCGGCAACTTTTTCCATTTCTGTCATTGCTCATCTCCTGTCTTTTCATCGATTTGGCCAAGAGCCTCTGCCAGCGCATTTAAGTCATCGCTATTCTGCAAGACCTTTTCCATTAACCCTTCCAGCTCTTCGGAACGGTCAATCTTAGTCATCAAATCACGTAACTTATTACGCGTATCCATTAACTTCTTGAGTGGCTCCACTTGTTCAACGATAGCTGCCGGTTCAAAGTCTTCCATCGAATCAAATTTCAAGTTGACGGCCATTTCCGAGCCATCATCCTCTAAAGTATTGTCGACTTTAATATTGAGGCCGGGTGCCATGTTACGCATCACTTCATTGATATTGTCTTTGTCAATTTGAATAAATCGACGATCTTTTAATGGTTTCACCGGTTTTGTTGAGTCGGCACTAAAATCACCCATAACACCAACTACAAAAGGCAACTCTTTTTCCAATACGGCACCATCGGTTTCCACATCATAAGTAATGTGAACTCGTGGCTTACGCACTTTTTTCAAACGATCATGTATACTCGCCATATGTTTCTCCTTTAGCTTTTGAGGGTTCAGATTTATTGGTTACTACCCGCATCGATCCCTGTTAGTTTAAAATACTGCTCACGCGCACCTTCTTCTGGAATCAACTGCTGCAATAATTCTGGTAGCGACAAATCGCTCCAACGAATGCTCTGCTCCAGCAAATACGAAATAGGGGAATGAGGTTCGGTTTCTCTAAAATATTGTGCGACTTGTCTCAATGTATTAACCGCTTGTTCGCGACGATTGATAGTCTGTACTTCCACACTTAGGCTGTCAGTAGCACTATTTTCATCATCTTGACTGACTGATTCTTCTAGTGACGCTAATTTGTCCTTTGCCAAGTACTCAACCGCTTCAATACACTCTTTCAAAGCATTTCTGATATTAGACGTTGGTTGGGGTAATGATTCGCACACTCGATCAAATTCATGGGTAAAAGTTTGGTAGGTTGCTAAAGCAGATTGCACGTCATTAAGAAGAGCTTTATAAAAACTTGGTTCTGTCAGCAGAACCGATTTCTTAATACTCTCTAATGGTATTGCGCCATTCTCAATTCGGCTTTGCTTTTTCTCTGCGTCTAGCCGTTCCAGTTGTACGGCCTGTTCATACTGCCAAACACAAACCGGCAAATACTCATCATTATCGGTAATTACTGCCGATTTAATCGGGGTAATCAGTGTTCCGGCACCATCAAAACCATTCAGCCCGGACAAGGGAGCTACTCTTGTTTCGATACCATCCTCATCGATTGCAGGATAAATTCCTTGCTCCCAATAGTTGTTGATTAATTCACTCGCTAACTGATAACCAAAACTTAACCCTTTGATGCCATCAATTCTGGTCAAAGCTTCAATTAACCAGGCAACTACTTCGAGATCTTTTGTCTCCTGCTCTAATGCCTGCAAACCCAGTTCTTTCAACTGAAACCAGTTTTCATCAATGGTCCCTGTATCCTCGACATCGGCCAGCGCTAATCGCTCAGCCTTTCTTGCTGAATTTCGAGCATCTCTTAATTTGTAATATATTGATTCAACACTGGTGTCTTCTCGTAAGTCTCGCCCACAAGGATTGTCTTCACTAATCGGTTCGATATAGTTTTCAATATCCATTTAATGAATTCTCCTCTGATTTGTGAGTATTCCAGGCAGGGATTGTCTGGTCGTTGCCGACACTGCCTTCAACGCGCACTGCGATTGCAGTAATATTATCTTGTGCGCCCCTGACCAGTGCTGAGTGAATGAGTGCTCTATTAATTTCGTCGACATCGCCCGAACTAAAAAAAGGTGATATTTCCTGATCCGTTAATTCTTTATTTAATCCATCACTACACAGCATAAAAATATCGCCATGCTTTAACTCACCATCGATTCTTTCAAGATTGAGTGTTTGCGATGCCCCAATGGCTCGAGTGATGACATTAGCCAGTGGATGATCTTCAACTTCATCTTCTGTTAATAAGCCTGAGTCAAGCAGGTCATTAACCTGGCTATGATCACGGGTTAATTGCTCGAGCTGTCGATTTCTAAAGCGATACACACGACTATCGCCAGCCCATAAAATGGTGTAGTTATTTTCGTACAAAATCAGAACCACAACCGTGGTTCCCATGACGGCCTGTTTATCAAACTTCTGGAATGCCAATTGTCTTAGCTTTTGATTAGTGATGCTCAGCACTTCAATAACCCGCTCGATAAACTCTTCGTTATTTCCAGTACGCCTGACCGCTGACAGTTCATCAACCACCATGCCACTGGCCACATCACCCGCGCTATGACCACCCATACCATCAGCAACAACCCACAATCCTATTTCAGGTTTTTCGATCTGATTATCTTCATTGACTTCTCTTACCGCGCCCACATGAGTAGCAGCCGAGGATAACCAGCGATATTCGATGGTTGTTTTATCTTGTTCTGCATTAATCACAACATACTTCCATTGTTATTTTTTCATCGTCACATTTTTCTACTTCTTCAACAGCATTCACTGAAAGCCATCCTGAACCGCTCCAATCACCGTCAAGAGTTGCATGAATTCCAGCTATCGGCGGAAACCCATGGCACAAAAGTACAGTCGGGCCCATATGCTCAGAGCCCTTTGTCCACCAGAGACTGGACAGATTTCCGCTGATCTCAGACTCATGTCTGTATAGGTTGGGCACCTGATTTTCTGTCGGCATAGAGCCACTCTGGTCTAGCAACAAACTGGTTACTGTTCCTGTAACTTGCTGATTGCCTTTAGTGAAGACTGCTCGTAACTGGCTGAGTGGAATCTGTCCTTGTAGCTGACTTGTTAAGCGACTTTCTGTCTCGGCATTTTCATTCAACTGATCCAGTGCTTGTACAAACTGCTCTTGTTCAACACCCTTATCTAAAGTACTTAGCATTATCGTTTCGACTTCTTCCAACAAGCTGACATTCAAGCCACCATCCTGGTTGATAGTTTGTAAAACGATTAACGGATAATAACGCCCGACTTTATCCATGCTCGGCATCATGGTGCCGACGATCACCTGTTCTGAGTCAGGCTCATCTATCACAAAATTCCAGACCGGACTTGTCAGAAAATACTCAAGCCATTGTTGCTGAAACCTTTCTTTGGTTTCGGCCAGCCCAGCTTCCAACCATTGAGTAAAGATCTGCTCAATTGCACACGGCACGTGGCGACTGATGAAGTCACCACAATTGCGTATTTTTCCAAAGCAACCCAGTCGCATAGCAGTCATATCCATCACAAGTCCGTTGGGCAGTTAAACCCTTCCAGATCTGAACCAAAAAATGGATTGTTAACGCTGTGAGCCTGCAGCTCAAAAGTGGCATCAAATGGCGCCTGTTTGAACTCCACCAGGAACTTGTCATAAGCCAATGTCTTTTTTAACTTGGCCTTATCCAGCAATCTAAAAAGACTCCAGAAACCGGTTGTTCTGACCGTTTCAGTCTGACCACCGTCAGTTGGAGTAAAAGATATTGACGTGGCTACTTGTGGTTTTGGTCCAGGCCAGCGGGTGGGATATGAACGTAGTGGCCCATGTCGATAGGATAAAATCTGCCCTTCAATATCCATTAATACCTGACCGGCATTAACACTCAGGCTTGATGGTTTTAAGGTGAAGTTAACAGATATGTCAGATCCATTTCGAACGAAGAAGCTTTCTCTGATCGACTTTGCTTTCTCCAGTTGTCTTAAGGTGTAGTTGCTGATGCCAATATCTTTCAGTAGTCGCCAGCGACCTCGAGAGGTATCAACAAATACACTTAAGTGCTGATCAAAGAAACGGTCAATAGTACCGCCATAAGCAAAGAAGCTTCTGAAGTCATCCAGAGTGATATCTTGTCGGCTTCTTTTGTTTACCGGGTATCTGCCTTCAATAGCTCGACGACACTCAGTGAGTACCTGTGTTCTCCATAGATTATTCAGATAGGAATAGGTGCCGGTGTTAGTCAGCGTTTTTCCGCTATTTTCAACTTTGCCTAACCACTCACTCATCGGTTGTGGCGTGACGCTGGCTTCCTTCTCGAGCTCGCTGATAATGCTGGCCGCCTGCGGACTGCTAGTCACTTCATAAGTCTTTTCTTCGGCATTATTAGCATTACTAATCGACTCCAGGAAGATCTGCATATTCTTGAGTGCGCCAAGACTCTGTTTCAAGGCACTTGCACTGCCGGGGTCGCCGACGTAATGAATAATCTCACCAAATGCATCATTCACCACCTGTTCTGGTACCGCATCAATATCAGCACTATCAGGAATGAGTCTTTCATAACGATTGATATTATTATTTACCCGAGAAGATGCTGCTGTATCAACCACATCTTTTGCTGCATCGAGATCCACCCCCTCACCTTTAGGTCTTGCCAGCATCACATTGTCACGAATGGCTGAATACAAGCGTTCTATCGGTGCATTGACTCCAGTCAGCTCCTGCAGCATCAAGGCTCCTTCTTCTGGTGTAGAAAACTCTCTAACAGCTACATCACTAATTAATTCTTTCCAATAAAAGATATAGTCACTGAAGTATTTATTGCGAACCTGTTCCTGAATGTCGAGTATGGAAAGCTTATCCAGGCTTTCAGTTTCATCAGAGGGAAGAACCCATGAGTCTTTTGACAGAATCTCACTGATTTTTTTGCTTTCTCTTTTGAATACTCCATGATAACCAGCCTGGGTATAGAGCCCGGGGATTCCCTCACGTAAAGACTTACCACTTTTTCGGTAGAAGTAGCCCTCGACTTTTTGTGATAGATAGTCACTTGGCTTGAACTCTGGCATAGCCGTCAAATAATTATCTAACAGGCTGTTATAAACGCGCTCAACCAAAGATACCTTGCTTAGTTTATTCTGCGCATATTCAATTAACTTGTCATCTTGCTGGGGCAGAGCCATTTGCTGATCAAGGAAATAGCTCAAGTGGGATTTCAGATCAGTTCTTAGCTCTTCGTTAATCTCGCCTGGAAAGTCTCGACGCCATAAATGTTCAAATAAGGAAGCAATGTCTTTATCTTCTTTGTGCTGCGGCATGTAAAACATCAAATATATTCGTAATAATTCATACAAATAGTCATGATGATTTTTTGCCTGCAGCATTTCTTTTTCTAAGGTCCCCTTTAGATATGGACCATAATAGTTCACTAATCCTTTGCTGTAGACTTCACGGGTGACACCACCAAACTTGTCTCCTTGATACAAGCCAAAGCCTTCGCTTAACGCATTCTTGTTTGCCAGTATCTGACTGGAGAACTTCTTTAGGACATTCAGGCCACCGTTTAACTCTAAAAGATTGGACTGCTCAGTTATTCCGCCATTACTGGCCTCGGTATATTCGGATACTAGCGAAGAAGTGCTATTGATAATCTGCTTATTATTAGCGTAGCTATGTGACCAGAGATAACTCAAAGTGACAAAGCAGAAACCGGCAACTGCATAACTAACGCGATGAATCAGGCGCTGTCTTTTCTGGTAGCTAATATTAACGCCGACCAGTTTGTCTTCTTTAAATATGACGTCTTTCAACAGCCGCTTAATGAAATAACCTTTGCCTTCTAACTGGCTTGCAGCACTGCGCTCTCGTTGGAAACCAAAGCTATTGGATATTTCACGACCGATCCGATTTATAGGTGTGCCTTCCTGCGTGGCACTGGTGATATAAACACCTCTCAACAAGATAGGTTCTTCATATCGGTTCTGACTAAATACCACCTGAATGAAGTCATCAATATTCTTTTGAGCAAGACGTAACTCTCGTGGGAAGCTGTAAATAAGTGCTCGTCTTTGCTCACTTTTTTCGGACTGCAACTTCTTTGCCAGCTTTCGCTCAATACTTTGTATCAGCTCGACAAAATATTTATTAAACTTCGCTACTGCATGATGATGGCTAAAGTCCTCATCCACTTCAAAGGTTAAACCAAACACTTCTTCTCTTTCATCACGGGAAATGTCATCAAACAGTTCATTGAAACCAGCTAGTAAATCACCTTTACTCAGCATTAGGTAAACCGGGATATTTACTCCCAGCTGCATTTTCAATTCTTGAATTCTTTTGCGAATAGTGCCAGCCAGCTCATTGATTTCGGACTGGGTTTGTTGCAATAAATCGGCAATACTAATCGTGACAATTGCCCCGTTGACGGGGCGCATTGGTCGTGACTTTTTTAACAGTTCCAGAAAGCCTAGCCACGCTCTTGAGTCAACCTCTCTATAACTATCCTGAGTGGTATAACGCCCGGCCGTATCAAGTAGTACAGCATCATCGGTAAACCACCAATCGCAGTTTCTGGTACCACCAACCCCTTTAATAGGGCTCGCCCCAAATTCATCTGCCAGCGGTAGGTTTACGCCCGAGTTGACGATGCTGGTAGTTTTACCGGCACCGGGAGGACCAATTAAGACATACCAGGGTAACTGATAGAGGTTTTTTCCTTTAAAGTCACTTTTCTTTAGATATTGCAGCGCATCGGACATGCGTTGTTCCAGCACCGCAATTTCATCATCCGATGATTGCTCAATCTCAAGCTGGTCTTGCTCTTCTTTTGAAATATGCTCAATCAGCTTTTTGTTTTTACTGCTCGCCTGTTGTAGTTTCCAAAACTTAAAAGCCAACCATATACAGGTAATAATCAGTATTAAACTGATTCTGGCGCTTACACTGGCTAATATTTCATAACCGCCAATACTAATCAGCGGCCCACCGAACCATACCAAAGCGACAATAGCGAACACCACTAATACCGTTATGGTGATTTTGTGTGTTATTACCTTACCTATTTTTCTTATAATCCCTGACATACTAACGCCCACTCACTTCCACTGTTTGTTGATCTTTAAAGTTGTCCTTAACCCACAACAGAATTTCTACTCGTCTGTTTAATGCTCGATTAGTATCAGTGTCATTGGCCACTCTTGGCTCGGCAGCACCGCGTCCTTCTGCTGTCACTCTTCCCGCTAGGTTTTGATTCTGATTTAAAATCCTGACCACCGAGTTAGCTCTGGCTAAAGAAAGCTCCCAATTGGAATGATATTTTGCTGTAAATATTTTCTGGTCATCGCTATGGCCCACCACTTGAATGTGACCAGGCGTGGTGGTCGCAATCTGTCCAATTTTTTCGATCAGTGCAATACTGTTTTCATTTAGCTGAGCACTCGCTGAGGAGTACATTTGATTGCTGGTAATAATGATTGCAACATGATCGATATCCTCAACCACCTGCAATAAGCCTCGCTCGATTTCTGTACTTAATAATTGACGCAAGTTTTTCGCATAGTTAATCACTGACTCGCTACTTGCTTGATTAGCCCTATTTTCCGGCACTAAAGAAGCGATGCTATTATAGACAGGTTCTGCTTTTTGACTGAGCTGATAACTAAAGGAAAGATATAACCCAAGCAGCATAGTTACGGTTAAGATACCCACCGCCCACAAGGGAATTGCTCGTTGCTTTTCGATGAGGTCGGTCACATTGCTGCGCCAACGGGGCGACAGATCTTTTTCTTGTTCAGGTTGCAGTTTTTTTAGTACAGCATAGAGTTGCTCCTTTTCAACTTCTAACCGTTCAAAGCCATTATCTTCTACTCGGTATTTACCTTTAAAGCCCAGCTGTAGGCATAAATACATCAGCTCTAACAGATACTTATTATTGAGCGCTACCTTGACTCTTTCATGGATAATTTTGAAAAACTGTTCACCACCCCAGGTTTGCTTATAAAAAACACTTAATAAGCTTTTTGTACTCCAGATACTGTTCGCACCCCAGGGTGAATTAAGAACAATCTCATCTATCAGCGAACAAATGGCATACCTTGCTTCAGCAATCGTCTCTGAACTGATATCGTCCTGTCTCAGTTGTTGTTCAAACTCTTTGATATGACTCATACACTGCTTGTGCAGCATGTTTATATTATTAATTTGTGTTGCCTGCTTTAACTCAATAGCAAGACTCAATAAAGTTGTAGCAGCATCGATGATCGGATTTACCCCAATCTTAAACGCGCTTAACGGTATCTTCTGACTTCTGTTTAAATCAGGTTCCAGCGTTTGCTCATTAGCATCCACCGGCCGTTGTATTCCTCCCGGCCTTGGCACCAGCACTGTTCTATCCATATCCCTCATATCATCACTCTCGTTTTTTATTCCTATACATTACTCAGGACAGTTCATTTTTGATTGCCCATAACTCCACATTTAGTCCAGGGAAGTCACCAGAAATATGAAACGCAATACTTCTTGAGTTACTATTCTCAGTCCACAATGGAGAACGGCTATCAATTGCAAAATAGCTGTAATCTTTTTTAACCGGTACTTCTCTTGGTGCTACCGACATTTCCGATAGGTTTATTCCCGGTAGCTGTGCATTAACCAATTGTCGGATATTGCTCAGGCTGCCAATTTTTATTTGTCTGGGTAATTGCTCTTTTAATTCTCTTGTTGCTATTTCAGCTTTAGCAGCAATCACAAAACTGGCTTGTTTAAACAGTTCTACCTGATCGATATGAGCAACTCTTACGCCATACCCCTTATCTTCCAGTGCTATTTCATGAGCACTTTCGTCTAACACGTGACTTAAGTATTGCTTAATGGTCGTCTCGACCTGGTTAAAACATTCGTCAATCATGTTTTGCGAGTAAGCCATCTGTTTTTGCGGCTTACGCGTCGCCCCATAGAAGGTTGCCAATTCCGCTTCCAGACTCACCAAAGACAAATACAATTCATAAGGAATGGTGAATTCCTGCTCCAGTAACTGCTGTAACTCGGCTAAATACTTATTTAGTAATTGCAAAATAAGATAGTTATGAATACTGCTCGCTGTCGAGTTATCAACACCCATGACTTTTGCGGCTAATTTTTCCCTACGGTGATCAAGCAGACTTAGCAAATTATTCATTCGGCTGTTAAGCACATCGCTCGCATGTACATCTAGCACAATCGGCACAAAGGTCTCATCAAGCTTAATGCTGCCATCCTGCTTTTTCTCTTTTATTCTTGCGATTGGTAGACACTCATAACCATCCTGACCTTTACCCTCGACAATCAGTCGATAGCTTTCCTCAGCTACTTCAATAGCAGTCTCACTCTCTTCGCCTTCATTGATACTGCTAATTTTCTTGAGCTCTTTTCTGTATCGCTTACTAGAGTCGGTACCAATCTCTCGAGCTACCAATTTCTTATTGTCGACATTTTCTGCAATGGCCAGCATGATTCTCTTATCATTGATGTCGTTCACTTCCGATAGGTCTAATAGCGACGGCAACAGGTTTCTCTCAGGAATCGCAAAATAGGTACCATCTTTCAACAAACCTTCGGCTTCCTTTAAACCAAGCTTCCCCTGTAACAGCTGCTCTTTGTTGAGTGTCAGTTTCTTTAATCCAAAGCCATGCCTGGACAAAGATTTTGCCACTCTCTTTAACTGATACTCATTGTATTGGTCTTGTTGCTGAAAGTGCTCAGGGGTTAAAAATAAGCCTTGTGACCAAACCACCTTGTTGCTCATCGAATGTCCTTATTGCTTAATGATTGTTTTACCTTCTATGGCTATTGTTAGCTCATCAGATTGTTCAAGGTCGTGCATCACCTTCCATTGGCTATTATCAATATCTTTAAATGCAGCCACTATCATCAGATGTTTTGTTGATACATCGGTTAATACCGTTTGTACTATTGCTTGGCCAGGATTGACCTGAAATTCTTTCATGCTTGAAACAGCTGCTTTAAACTCGGGGCCGGTCTGATCATAGACACTGAAAAAGTCCATACCGTCTGTTGCTACCGCTTTCTTTAACTCATACAGGCGGATAACAATTGGTGAGGAACGACCAAGCTCATCTGGGTTCACTTGCTCAGCTACGTTGATACGCAACTCGACTTCTTCCCCTTCACCACTTTTTAATAAACCACAGCCGGTTAGCACAACCGCCACCGCAAAAGTCAAGACTAGTTTTTGTATTCCATTTATTACTTGCATATTTTGTCTCTACCTCACACCCAATGCTGTTAGCTGCGCTTCATACGCTTCTGCAAACTCTTCGGAAAAACGCTTACCCGAACCTTTGCCCAACTCTTCGTTGACTCTCTTATACTGTTCTTTGTATCGATCCCAGTGTTTTGCTTTTTTGGCTACAGGTATCCACTTCTCCAAACTTTTATTTTTATCTTCTTCCACATCAAAATTTTCTGGGCTTAACTGATCAAGCACAGCATTCACCGCACCTTCGGTACCGGCCATCAATGCCAGCTCATGACTGCTCATGTCTTTAAAGCATTCCTGTATTGCCTGATCCCAACTTAAAAAACCCGGAATGCGTCGAGCAAACAGGTTCCTAATCGCTTCATCGACATTGATGGAGAATTTCAAAGGATTATTTTCCTGAGTTCGAATCGTGGTTTGCATCACCCTGAACTCACTTTTCATGCTGGCGCGGGCGCGTAAAATATCCAGCATACCTTGCAATGACAGCCTTAAAGCTGCACCCAATCGATGATAAAACTCAGGCTCATTACTCAGCTGGATTTCTTCTGCAGTTAAACCAAGTCCTTTCAGCAGAGCCGCCATACAAACTTGTGCATTGTCTGCGCTTACGGCGATTGTGGCTTGATTAGTCGTCACATCGTGTTGAGTCACAGGTTCGGTTGGCATCGGTGGTACGTTTTGTGGTTCAGCTTTTGGTTCGAGCTGTGGTTGCGGTTGCGCAGACTGCCCACTCTGAAAACCTCCCTGAATACTCTGCTCCCACTCTTCAGGTATTGGCTGACTTTGAGCTACCGCTCTAGTTTCGGCAGGTCCATCCTTCGGTACAGGAGCGGGAGTATGGTTCTGCTTTGGAGCTGGCGCGCGGTAACTTTCATTCAGTGGATTCGGACTTGCTTTTAATTCATGCGCCCTCGGTTCATAACCTGCTTGCTGACTAGTTGCCAGCTCATGGTATGCAGGCATTGCTGCATTGTGAGGAGATGCTTCAATGTCGGGAGAGGCTTGATAGTGGCTGTGATCCTGGGCCTGTACGCCACCGGAGTGTTCAAAATCCATTGCTTCATGGTTTCTGACTTCAACCTCGACTTCATACTCACCGATTTGCAGATAATCTCCATCCTGCAATAAGCGAGACTGACCTTTACCAACCGGTTCTACGGAGCGATTGATAAATAAACCATTGGTTGAATAATCGGTGACTGAATAGCTGCCGGCTTCAAAACTAATGACAGCATGCGTACTCGATACAATTTTTTCTGGGTCGGGTAGCACCCAGTCTGAATCTGCCGAGCGCCCAATTACACCACCCACACGATCAAAGGTCTTAGTGGCGACCTGATCCGGAGCTAAACGGTGAAAGCTGGTGATTCGAAGTGTTAATTGCTTCATCTTCTATGACCTTTGTTCTTATCCCTTTTCGACTTAACCTCTAAAACGGCAAAATTTTTTGCGCCATTCGATTGTTAGTCCAACAAATATGCAAATACTTTTATAACAATATGTTATATAACTTTATGACCCTTCAATGACCGCCTTTCGTTTCCATCCTGATAGCTGCTTGCGCATACAAAAGTCGGTAAATCTCTTAGAGAATAAAAAATTAGGCGCCGATGATAGATGATTTAATCAGCAATTTAAACTCATTTTGGAATATTTGATAAATACTTCTCAGATATATTAAAGAATTGAATATTGCTTGAGAATCGGTTAGATTAGCGCGCTTGATAAAGATTGGATCAGAGTTTTAATCAAATGGAACACTCACCGGAAGACAATAAAAACGAGCATAATCAAGAAGATAACAGTCCTTCTAAGCCATTAGAGGGCAATGATTCTCATGAAGCAGAATCACAAGCGATTGATAACGACAAAACCGTAGTTCAAGATTTTTCTGCTGCCCCTTTTTCTGCCCACACTCTTTCTACCAGGAATAAATCAACACCCACTACTGATCAGGTCAAATTGGGTGATTTGCTCAGCGATCGCTACCGCTTAGTCGAACTCATCGGCACCGGCGGTATGAGTCATGTCTACAAGGCGATTGATTCTTTTGCGGAAAAAGCAGGCGATAACGAGCCCTTTGTTGCGATTAAGATCTTAACTTCCGAGTTTGCCAGTCACCCCGATGCAGTGACCATCATGCAGCGCGAAGCCAAGAAAACCCGTCTGCTGGCCCATCCAAACATTGTCCAGATCCTTGATTTCGTTTTAGAAGGCAGCTTGTGCTATATCGTGATGGAGTACTTACAGGGCGAAACTCTCGATCAAATCATTAAGCGCAGCAAACCCAATGGGCTACCGAAAAGTGGCGTGCTCAATATATTAAAACAGATGAGCTCCGCACTTGAATTTGCCCATCAACAAGGGATTTTGCACAGCGATCTTAAACCGAGCAATATTTTCATTACTCAACAACAGCGCGTTAAGATTTTTGATTTCGGTGTGTCCCGAGGCTTAAAGCAGAAGGTCGATGATTACGCGGTGCAACTTCATTCCGACGAACCAGAATATGAAGTCGGCGGCTATACACCCGCCTATGCCAGTCTTAATATGCTCAACCAGCAACCCCATGACGTTAAAGATGACATTTATGGATTGGCCTGCATTACTTACGAAATGTTAAGCAGCAAGCACCCGTATGCACGTAAACCAGCCAATAAAGCGTTTGCTGAAAAATTAAAGCCACAAAAAATTCAAAAGCTCTCTTTCATAAACTGGAAGGGGCTCGAAAAAGGACTGCAACTTGAACACGCTCAACGCACCGAATCAGTCAGTCAGTTTCAACAGGGTCTAACTCGTAGCATTCTTAAGCCGGTAGCGATTGCTGCCTCTGCACTGGTCGCTTCTGTTTTAGCAATCAATCTATGGCAAAGCTCCAACCAAACAATTGACCAGGCTCAGTCTGAACTTTCACTTTATCAACAACAGGAAGCCCAATATCAGCAACTGCTGACGCTTGCCCAGAACGATATGTCAGCTTCGCTTGAGCAACTTCAGGAATTGCCCAACGTTTATCGAACCTCCGTGCTAAACCTGCTGAATGATGATATTTACCAGCATTTTTATCAACAATCCGAGCAGTTTCTAAAGCCGACAGAGTCTGGCTATGCTGATTACCCAAAAGCTTTAGCAGTTATCGCACAAGCAGAAAACTATTTACTCGATTCACACAAATTGAGTAGCTTTAAACAGCAGGTTCTCGATTCACAGCAACAGCTGGTTTCGACTTTGGAAAAAAAGTTTAATCAATTGTTGGAACAACAGGATTATTCAAAACGCGAGTCGGGCGATGATGTTTATTCCCTACAGCAAACCTTGCTTTCTATTGCTCCAGAACAGACGCCAAAAATTTCGCAGCAGGCGCAACAACTGTTCCTGGACGGCATCCAGCAAGCGCTAGCCGAGCATGATGTTGCTGAGCTTAACCGCTACCAACAAGTAGGCGATGCCATCTTTGCTGCCAATAACGACTATCAGTCGCTAAAGCAACAAAGTGAAACTTTCCTGTTGGCAGCTAAGCAAATCGATGACTATCGCAAGCAATTATCCACTAATCCCGATACATCTTTTCCAACTAAGGCAGCCAGTGTTTTTTATCAGAAGCCGATTAATGAATTAAAAATTAAGATTAATGCTGCCTCCAATACCCGCGAGTTAGAGAAGGTTGATGAGGAGGTTTTTACGCTGGTTTCAACCTTGCCACGCAATTTCGGTTTATCGCTTGATTTACAAAATGAGCTGGCCAATGCCTATCTCAAACGTGCTGACGAACTGAATGCAAGTCGTAGCTATCGAGCCGCAGCAAAAGCGCTCAGTCGTGGTCGAGAAATTTTAAATGAGATGAATCAGAATAATACAGAACAAAGCTGACAACTAGATAACATCACCCAATATGGTAGGTGCGCCTTTTCGACATTGAGAAGGCTTTCTTTTCATCGTAATAGGCGGCTTCATTGATGAAGCTGATGGTGCAATCATCACCTTCATAATATTCGTCTTCACCATTAAACAAATGAAATATCGGTTCGCCTGACTTTAATGTTTGGAAGTCTCTATCCTGAATATTTTTATGCACCATGCCGCAGATATTACCTAGTGGATCAGTGGGTAAATGCATGACCCCGAAATATTCATAGATATCGATAGATTCAGAAGGTTGCGGTAACTTGTGCTGGTTATAGTGCTCGATAAATTCAACGATCAGCTGCACCGCCTGTTCAGTTCTTTCGAAGACCTCATGTTTGAGCTGGGCTTGCGGAACAGGACCTACTTCAACCAGCACATGGCGATCTGCAACGGTCATTAAAAAGTGATGGTCAGCTTGTTGTTCCAGCGTAACGGTCACTTCATCCATCCGTTGTTGTACGTAATCGACCAGCATTAGATGAAAGGTGTCGGTTTTAGTCAGCACCAGGTTAACGCCCATTGGCGCAGTTGAGGTATGCAGGTCAACAATCATATCTACGCGAGAGTCACCTTTCGGCCCAAGCTGATCGTTGAGCTCTTTGGCACGAGCGTTTTCATAGCCGGCCAAAAGTGGGTCCTTTAAATCCGATAATTTAAAGCTACGATTAAGATCGCGATCCAGGTAACGACGGTTTTTCTTGAAAGCTTCAGGGTTAGCTAGCAGGTATTCAACGTCAAAGGTTTTAGGCTGAAGAAGATGTGGATACTCATGGTATTTTTCGAGTAAATAAATCCCTGTGTACTCATTGCCGTGCGTGCCGCCGACTATGGCTACCTTATTAACTATCTCCCTTTCCATGAGCCTCTCCTCATATTTTTTTTGCGCCATTCCCACGGTTCCATACGCTTATTTTCGGGCAATGACCACAGACCTTTTTCCTGCTCTCTAGCAATATCTTCCAACTCTTTTAACTTTCTACTCTTGCTGTATCGCCAACGCCAGGCCATACCTTCAGTTACCATGATTTCATTAACGGACTCACCATCAACGATTAAATCGACTAATAACCGCCCATACTTATCTCGCTTATCACCAATTAATTCTACAGGCTTTCCCATGACCAAACTTTGCAGATATACACGCGATTTTTTGGCAAAAGGTTGCTCACGTTCAGGGGCATCAATATCTTTTAGTCGAACGGTAAAACCATTACCCTGTTCGCAACAAATAATCATACTATCGCCATCTTGTACGAACTTAACTCGATATTCTGCACCAACTGACTCGCAGCCAGTCAACAAAAATATCAATATCAGGCACAGCAATCGCCTTATCATGTCACACCCCCAACTTTATCATCAATGCGCTTAATTAGCTCAACAGCCAAACTCCTAACTTACATAATTGCCTATTAACTCAAGGACTTACCTAACTTTGCTTTTGTTTTTGGTTTTGGCAAAGTCGCAATCGACGAAATCAACAAGCCTGTTACTAACGATATACCTATAATAATCATATTAAAAGCGGTATCCAAGCCGCCAATAATGTCGTGGTCCAACAATGCAGTCAGGCTTTTAAAACCGACACTGCCCGGGACCAGAATAATGAATCCGGGCATTAAACAGGTTGCCGTCGGCACTTGCTTAATGCGGTAAGCCAGATTTGCGAAGAGCCCTACTGATAAAGCCCCGATGAATGCACCGCTTGCAGGATTCATCAACTTCACCCCCCAACGCGACACAAAATAAGCAATGCAAACTGCCGCCACTATCCACAGGAAGCTCTTCCATCGCATTTGAAACAGCACCACAAATGAAAAGGAAGTGGCTGCAATGGCAATCCAGATGGTCCAGGTGGGTAATAGGATCAAGGGTGTCATGACTTCAGAAGGAAATAGAAAGTTGCCCAGCTGGCTACCAATCGCCACCCCAAACGTCATCTGAATAAAAATCACCGCTGAACCAAGCAGACGTGCTGTCCCAGAGACCAGGTTTTGAGTTGCCAATTCTGCCATGGCAATAGTCAGCATCATACCGGGTACTAAAATAATGATTCCAGCAACAATCGGAATATAAGTGGAGCCAAGTCCCAACCATTTATTGAAGCCTACCGAGATCACAGACGCCATAAAGGCAGCTAACGCTGGCATTAAGTTAGCAACCGTTTCCGAGCGCGTACCACCAATATTGACCAGCAAGCCTACCGACAAACCAATCACTGCTCCGGTAATGACTTCCAATAAGCCACCATTAAAAATCCTGGCAATGGAGGCTGAAACCAGCATAAAGCAGATTATGGTCCAGTAACGATTGTGTACCGGTTTTGACTTTGTGATGTCATTGAGCTGGATAGCACCTTCTTCAGTGGTCATTTCGTCATTGATCACTGCGTAGGCCACATCCATAGTGCGACTCAACTTATCCACATCCACTTCACCCGAATTTGAGCGAATCACGTAGGTTTGTGGCTTATCTTCTTCCAGCATGAAGGTCATGGTAATACTGGTCGGTACCGCAATACACTGCAGACCATAGCCAAGCTGTTCAGCCACATTGGTCAACAAGCGCTCTAATTCATAGCTGGGCACGCCATAGGTATGCAACGCTTTGACCAGACGTAGCATAAAGCCCACAGGCTCATGGCGATTGGGAAAATGAGGTACCTTATCGAGCCTGCGCTCGGAAATAGAGTCAGGAATTTGCTCGGTTGCCTTTTCACTCATATTTGTCACTCATTGATGCTGGGTTCTCCCTCTACAATCATCCTTGAGGTTAGACCGGAACATGGATTCTTCGCCTCATGCTACCTGTTTTTGATCACTATTTGTAACATTAATCCGCTAATATCGGATTGCCTATGAGTTATAAGGTCTATAGTATATAGGGCCTCTGTAAGAGGAGTCGAAATACATGAGCAAATCCATTAAACACATACTACTGATTGTCGCTTTGCTAGGCATGGCGCTGGTAGGTGTTGCTCATGCTAAAGCTCCCGATCATGAGACCAGCGATTGTGCGATCTGTCTCTATCAAACGTTTAAAGATAGTCACAGCAGTTCTGCGCAACTCGTGGTGCCGTCTCCTAGCCTGATTGCGGAGCATACTCTAGCTTGGCCAACACCTGTAACTCATTCCCGTCCACAAACGGGCTACCGCGGCCGCGCCCCACCAGTTTCAGCTTAATTTCTCAATTTTTTCGATTTATTTATTTGTGTATTAACCGAATAGACGCAGGTCTGTTCGCATGAGGAATTTTAAGTATGAAATTATCTGCTATCGCTTTAATGTTATCCGTAGCTTTAAGCCAACAGGCCCAAGCTGCCGAGAGCTCCGCTCTTTCTGGCGTCCTTCAAGATAGTGAAGGGAAGCCGCTGGCTAATGTTGAGATCTTTATCTCTTCACAAAATCAATCGGTGACTACCGATGAAAATGGTCGTTTTGAATTTACCGACCTCGAAACAGGTCGCTATGTCCTTGATATCAAAGGCGGCAAACAGGGCCATATCAACAAAGCTGTACAACATACCGGTGAAAGCCTGACCGTTACTGTTGATTATTCCGATACCCAAACTCTGGTCATTACCGGCAACCCACTGGAACACACGATTCTTGAAATGGCTGCTCCAGCAGTAATTATCAGTGGTGAAGAATTAACTCAAAAACGCGGCACCAATATCGGTGAAACTCTGGCGGAAGTGCCAGGTGTCAATCTTTCCAGCTTTGGTGCTGGCGCTGGCCGTCCGGTCATCCGCGGGCAACAGGGCAACCGCGTCACTGTTCTAAGTAACAACAGCGCGACTCAAGATGCTTCCAACGCCAGTCCTGATCATTGGATTGCGGCAGAGCCACTGCTTGCCAAACGCGTTGAAATTCTAAAAGGACCAGCAACACTTCTTTATGGTGGCGGTGCAGTCGGCGGCGCAGTCAACGTAGTGGATAACCGTATCCCAACCGAGCTACCGGACGGCATTGAAGGCGGCGTAGAAGTTCGCCTTGGCGACTCTGCTACCGGCGAACGTAGCACCGTAGGCACTTTTTCAACTGCCAAAGGTGGCCTTGCTTTTAACATTGATGCATTTAAATCAGAAACGGATGAAGTGGAAATTCCAGGCTTTGCCGAATCTCATTATTTACGTGAACTTGAAGAAGCCGAAGGCGAAGCAGGGCATGACGAAGAAGCCTCTGGTATTCTTGAAAACAGTGATACCGATAGCGAAGGCGGCAGTGTGGGATTTTCCTATATTTCTGATGCTGGTTACTGGGGTATGTCTTACTCTGATTATGAACGAAACTATGGCTTACCTGGTCATGCTGAGCATCATGATGAATCTGTTATCGTAGAGCCTGAACCAGCTGAGGAAGCAGTGCGTCTGGATCTTCGGCAAAAACGCTGGGACATGAAGGGTCGCTGGAATGACCCCTTCGATGGCTTCAGAAGTTTAAGTCTGCAATTCGCCAGTACCGATTATAAACACCAGGAAATTGAAGGTGTTGAAATCGGCACCACCTTCTTAAATGATGCACAAGAAACTCGATTAGAGCTTGTTCATGATGCCTGGAGTGGCTGGCAGGGCGCTTTTGGTCTGCAATACTCCGACAGCGACTTTGTGACGCTTGGCGATGAAGCTTATATTCCCGCCTCCAATACCGAGAAACTTGGCCTTTTCTGGCTGGAAGAGTATGAAGTAGGCCAATGGCACACGGAACTGGGCGCTCGTTATGACAAGCAGACGATTACCACCGACATGTTCGGGCAACGTGATGATAATGCCTTCAGCTTTGCTTTTGGTTCATTGCTGCATATTGATGAAGATTGGACCTTACCCATTAATATCACTCGCGCACAACGTTTCGCTGCGGTAGAAGAGCTGTATTCCAATGCAGGGAATGATGAAGCCAATTATGTACCACATCTGGCAACCGCCAGTATAGAAGTGGGCAATCCTGATTTAGGTAAAGAAACCGCTAATAATATTGATATTGGTATTCGTTACAATTCTGATATTACTAGCGCATCGGTTTCGGTATTCCATAACCGTATTGATGACTATATCTTCCTTGCTCACCAAGAACACGAGCCAGCTCCGGGCGAAGTGCACGAACACGAAGAGCTACCTGTCTTTGTTTACAGTCAGGCCGATGCCACTTTTGAGGGTGCCGAAGCTGAAATAAACTGGACCTTCGCCAGCGATGGTTTAGCGGTTATCCGTACTGGCCTATTTGGCGACTACACCATTGCAAAGTTGGATGATGGATCTTACTTACCACGTATTCCAGCTAAGCGCCTGGGCGGTTCTATAGGCCTGGATTACGACATGTTCACCAGCAACCTGACCGCGATTAAAGTTTTTGATCAAGATCGTTTGGCAGAGGACGAGCTACCAACTGATGGCTATACCTTGATTAATCTGGATGTTGGTTATAACGTTTTCTATGACGACTCAGAGTTGTTCCTGTTCTTGCGCGGCCAAAATCTGGCCAATGAAGAAATCCGTGATCACTCTTCTTTCCTGAAAGACAGAGCCCCACGCGCCGGACGCTCACTGACCGCCGGGTTCCGCTGGACTTTTTAATATCATCCCTTTAATTTCAATCATCGGCAAGTAATGGGCTTTCCCATTACTTGCTCTCCCTTTTAAGCTACTTCTGAAGCTGGCTATCCCCCTTTAAATTACCTATACTCTTTTTGCACTGGTTATATTTTAACCAACAATAATAATGGAGGAGGGAGTCATGACTATTCGTCATTTCAAATGTCTGTTCGTTTTACTGTTAGCACTGATGTGTCTGTTTTATGCGTTCCAGAACATCGCCAATATTGATGCCTGCTATCAAGCGATTGCCTACGTCTTATCCATGCAGGAACATGCCGTCTATCCAGACTCTATCATACCCGCTATCGAAGCCAGCTTTCTGGTTTGGTTGGTGGTCATATTAATTATAGCTACAGAAATTTTAGCAGGCCTGGTACTACTCAAAGGCACCTGGGATCTATGGTCAGCACGTTTAGCGGATGCCATGGTTTTTAAGCAGGCAAAGAAGTACGCCTTGATGGGAGCTGGAATTGGTATTCTGGTCTGGTTTGGCTATTTTGCGGTTTTCGGCGGAGCATTAATGCAAATGTGGCAGACTCAAGCTGGCGACATGTCTTTAAGGGGTGCATTCCAGTTTTTTAGCAGTTGCGTTTTTATCTGGTTAATTGTAAATAGTAACGATAGCTAAATGAAAAGCCTCGTCTGAGGCTTTTTTTAATATGCTTCGATCTTTTTGAGCACATTCAAGACAGGAAGAATAACAATGCCCAAGGATACAATGAAACTACCAATCACTATCGTTCCGGCCAAAGGAGGCTATTGCGCGCCGATTCAGATTGGCTGTAATCAGGAAGTCGCCCACCTTTTGCTGGATACTGGCAGCAGCACTATTGCCGTTGAAACCAAGGCTTATAATCATGCCAACGATTTTTACTTGAAACCCACATCACTGGCGCAGGCTTTAACCTATGGCATCGGCGGCTGGGCTGGACCAATTATTGAAACCCACTTATCTCTTGAGCACGACAACAAGCGTATGCTGCTAAAAGACGCGCATATTGCGGTGATTAAAACCGAGCAACAGGATAACTTTTACGGCGCCGATGGCATCTTAGGTCTTGGCTATCGCGAGCTAAATCGTGCTCACGACCTGACAGAATATTTCACTGAACGAAACCAGGATCCAGCGCATACCTATCCCTGGCCGTTTGAGGTCGATGCCAGCAAAAATGGCATTCGTCAATTTCGGAAACAATTAAAGCGATACCCTGGGCTATATCCCAAAGCACTCTTCACTCAGCTGGAAGAACAAAAAATCAGTAAAAATAAATTCGCGCTTTATACCAAACGCTCCATTGTCCATGTTGCCGACCCGACCTATACCGAAGAACATCTGCACGCTGATCCATTAAATCAGGGCTTGCTGATCCTCGGCGCGGGCGAAGTTCATCGCGAACTTTACCACGGCAATCTGGAAACCATCGACGTGGTACACGATAGCTACTACAACACCAAACTGATTTCGATGCAGGTAGGTAATGGTCGTGAAATTACGGCACCACCGATTCAGGATAATTACCGCAGTAAGGGCCGCTCCAATAGCATCATCGACTGTGGCTCCAGCTTCCTGGTCTTGCAGCGCTACTTATATCAAGAACTGATGGATGAATTGATTGATATAGATGTCAGTTTTATCCAGCATATTGAGCGCTTCCAGAATGCCAACCAGGCCGGCAAAGGTTATTTCCCCACCGACCTCGATTTAGCCCAGTGGCCAGAAATCCATTTTTATTTCCTAAGCCCTTATGGCGATAAAATCCGTATGAGCTGTACACCTGACAACTATTGGCAGATTAACGCACTGGAGCATGGCCGCGCCTATTTCATGGTCATGGATCAGCTTAATAACTGGCCTGATATGTCGATTATGGGTTTGCCTTTGATGAGTGATTATTACTGTGTATTTGATCGCGAATACGATGCCAACGGCGTGATTAAAGTTGCCAAGGTGAAACTCTAATCACCTCGGCAGCTTTGCTCTAGAAAGGGAAAAATAGTGGGATGACCACGGTCGCTAACAACGCAAAAATAACATTCAGTGGGATACCAATTTTCAAGAAGTCTTTAAATTTATAACCGCCCGCACCATACACGAAAGTATTGGTCTGGTAGCCAATTGGCGTTGCAAAACTGGCGCTGGCCGCGAACATTACCGCCATGATAAAAGGTCTGGGATCCAATCCCAATTGCTCAGCAAGTGCGATGACCAGCGGGCCAATCAATACCGCTACTGCATTGTTACTGATCATTTCGGTCAATAGTGACGTTAAAACATAGACCGCAAACAATAAACCGACTGGACCAATATTATCAGTGATACTAACCACTCCATTAACCAACAACTCAGCGGCGCCCGTTTTTTCCATGCCCAGACTGAGGCCTAACATCCCAAATATCAAAAACAGAATGCGCCAGTCTATCGCATCAAAAGCCTCATCAGGATCAACGCAACGTGTCACCATGACAATTGTCGCACCAATAATGGCCAGTCCCGCAATTGGTAATACATTCATCGCTGCCAGCACCATAATGCCGATAATGGTAATGAAAGCGATAGGGGCTTTACTGCGCCGAATAGGTCTGTCTTGTGGCTCCGTTAAGTTAATAATATTACCGTCTTCCAGCAAACGTTTGATCCCCTCAGCGGGCCCCTCCAACAACAAGGTATCACCAAACTTTAATTTAATATTTTCAAAGTTTTCATTCAGATTCTCATCATCACGATGAATTGCAATCACATAAACACCGTACTTTCGAGCCAGGCCTAAATCCATCAATCGACGCCCCATCAAACTGGATTTTTCATTGATACTGGCTTCCATTAACAATGATTCGCTGGCGGTAACGGGCTCAAAACCCTGCGGTAAGGTTGAGCTAAACTCGACTTGCCCATCTTCTTTTAAACTTAACAATTCGCTGGCGTCAGTTTTTAATATAAAGCGGTCACCTGCCTTAACCGTCAGATCCTGCATCCTACGCCTAACTGAAACATTACGTCGAACCATATCGATAACGCTTGCCCCTTCTACCGGCAACGAAAAGTCTTTTACCTGCTTTCCAATGTGGTCTGACTCAGCCGGTATTAGAATTTCGGCGATAAATTTTCTCTCAGGTTGACTGCTTACAATATCAGCCAATGAATAGCGATCGGGTAAAAGAAAGCGGCTGAATATCATCATGTAAGTAAAACCGACCACTACAAAAAACAGCGCCGGCAAGGTCATTTCGAACATACCAATTTCTGGCTGCCCATGTTCAGTTGCCACCGTGCTCATCAAGATATTGGTCGAGGTACCAACTAGCGTCAGGGTTCCGCCAAAAATTGAGGCGAAGGATAGGGGAATGAGTAGTTTAGAAGGCGCCATATTGATGCTGGCTGCCAGCGAAATCACCACCGGCGTCAGCATGATGACAATCGGCGTATTATTCATGAATGCCGACGAAATCATGCTGAAAAACATGATGACCAATAAAGAACGAAGGTAGGAACCTTTGGCACTGCGTTTGAGGATATTGCTAATAATTTGCAATACGCCGGTGCGCTCCAAAGAGGCGCTGATGATAAACATCATGGCAATTGTCATCGGAGCGCTACTGCTGAACACCGACAGAAATTCACTGGTATCCAGAATGCCTACCACCATCAAGATTGCTGATGATGCCAGGGCGATAACTTCTGGAGGATATTTCTCCCAGATAAAAGCGATAAATACCGCCATTACCAGTCCAAAAATAAAAATGACTTCAAAAGTCATACAAGCTCCGTTTGCACCAGGAATAAATCAATGTACCAATCAATTTATCATATATCTGGCTATTGCTAATATGATTCTTTTCTCCTGCTTGATACCAAAAGTTACTGGCCTTTCTCGACTTTCTGCAAATCTTTTTCCACCAGTTTGGCTGCCGCCTTTCTATCTAAACGTTTTCGATTTTGCTGCTTAACCACCCCGATGGTATAGACAATCAAACCCGCCCAAATCAGTGCGAAGGTGATCAGTAGATCTTTGTTAAAGGCTTCTTTAAACACAAATATCGCTAATAAGAACGTTAATGTGGGAGCGAGGTATTGCATAAAGCCAATGGTATTCAGTGGCAATAACCTGGCGCCGGCGGAGAATAGGGCCAGCGGAACTGTGGTAATGATGCCGCCCGCTAACAATAACCAGTCAATAGTGACCGATGTGTGTAAGAAAGCTCCAGTCGCGGTGTACCACAAATAGATGATGTAACCGGCGGTTATCGGCAGCACAATCAAGGTTTCAACCAATAATCCCTGCAAGGGGCCAATATTGACCTGCTTGCGTAACAGACCATAAACACCGAACGAAAAGGCCAGCCATAATGAAATCCAGGGCAGGCTTCCTAGTGAAACAATTCGGTAAAGTACGCCTAACGTCGCCAATATTAGCGCTATCTTACTCCAAGTGGTCAGTTTTTCCTTTAAAAAGGCAATCCCTAACGCAACACTGAATAGTGGATTGATGAAGTAGCCCAAACTGGTTTCCAGTACCCGCTCATTGGTCACCGCCCAGGTAAAGGCCAGCCAGTTACCGGATATCAAGATTGAAGTGATGATAAGAATGGAGATGGTCTTCTTATCTTGCAGGATATTTTTGGGGAAAGGACGCTTGATAACCCACATAATCAGCAAGACCACCGGCACAGACCAGGCCACACGGTGCGCTAAAATCTCCAGAGCGGAAACACCTTCAAGCGCCTTAAAATAGATAGGCGCAAGCCCCCAGATAACAAATGCCAAAATGCCGTAAATGTATCCCGCGCGATTAATATTTTGCATGCTTAAACTCTACTGTCTTTTAAATACAAGGGTCAGCCGACCATATAGGTGCCTGTCGCCACCGCAATTAATGAACCTTCATTGTTCTCCAGCTCCATGCGCACCACCGCGACTTTACGGCCCGCTCTCAGAAGTTGCGCCTTGGCTAAAAATTGCTCGCCTTTCCCCGGACGCAAATAATCCACACGAATGTCTATAGTGCTTAATTTCGCCAGCTTAGTTTTTAACTGTGGTAAATGAGTAGCAGGATTGTCGTTTAAAATCCCCACTGCGGCCATAGTCCCGCCGACCATATCCAGCGCAGAAGAAATGACGCCACCATGAAGAATGCCATGATAGTAGTTACCCACTAACTCCGGCTTCATATCAAACTTGATGATGCACTCTTGCTCACCGACGCTCTCATACTCAAGGCCGATATGGCGATTGAAAGGAATCTTATTAACCAGAGCTTCGCCGAGCATCTCTAACGCTGTCCTCTTCAAAAATCCCATACATAATCCAACTCAATGCTTTAGCGCTAGTTTGCCTGATTTACCCGCAAAAACCTATGTTAGCTTGCTGCTAATTCCGCCTATTTTTTGCACTGAAAGCCTTCTGACTATTTGATCGCTGGGCAATAACCGTTATAATCTGCGCCACGAAAAGCCCTCGACTCATGCCGAGCTGGGCGAACAGGCATATATTAGAGAGAGATGTCATGACCAATTTCAAAAACGTATTAGTTTTTATCGCCAGCTTCACCATTGCTGGTTTTGCGGGTGTTGCTACTGCAAAACACATGAGTGATCACAATATTGAAGAACGCTTGAAGCCTGTGCACAGCGTTTATGTTGAAGGTGACGAAGTACCACAAGTAGCCAATGCAGCTCCAGCAGCCGCAGGCGGTGGCTCTTCAGCGGCACGCTCTGGCGAACAGATCTACAACACCTACTGCATGGCTTGCCACACCACTGGTGCAGCGGGCGCTCCTAAAATAGGTGTTGCTGCTGACTGGGAAGCTCGTACCGCAAAAGGTATGGAAACTGTTTACTCAAACGCCATTAATGGTTTGAACGCCATGCCACCGAAAGGTACTTGCGCAGATTGTTCTGACGATGAAATCAAAGCAACCGTTGATTACATCCTAGAAAGCAATTAATTGACTTTAAAAAAGCCGGTCAACCTGATCGGCTTTTTTGTGCCTGCTATTTATAGCCAAATCAAAACCCCAGACATCACACGCCATGAAAGCCATTTACCTGATCACTCTAAGCCTGTTGGCCATCCTAATATCCGCCTGCACCCCGGAACCACAGGAACGCACCGGCGAAAGCATTTATTACCAGTCCTGCTTTAGTTGTCATGAACGCGGTCACGGCGGCGCACCGATTCGAGGCGATATCGAACAATGGCAATCGCGTCTCGACAAAGGCGAGGAAGCCATGATGACCAGCATGATCGAAGGCTACAAAGGCATGCCACCCAAAGGCGCCTGCTTCGATTGCAGCGAAGCCGACCTGCAAATGGCCCTCGACTTTATGTTATTGCCGAAGGAATAGCGTTACCATATCCTCATGGTAATATTCGCAACCTCTAGTTAATGCGCCTGACCGACCAACAGCTCATACAGATCAAACAAACGGCCGTTGAGCTGGCGAAACAGCATGGCTTTCAGGATCTACGGGTTTCCGATACTGATACCACCGGTTATTTCGAGCGTTTCAAGCAGTGGGTCGATGATGGTTATCATGGTTGTATGTCCTACCTTGAGCGCAATCAGGAGCTGCGTCAGAATCCTGCTGAATTGCATCCCCATACCTGTCGTGTGCTTTCGCTGCGTTTTGATTACCTCAATGACAACGCCAGTTTCACCACGCCACTCAAAGACAAATCCATTGCCAATATTTCACGTTATGCCTTGGGCCGCGACTATCACAAGCTGATGCGCAAGCGATTGCAGCAGGTGATTGAAGCCTTAAAAACCACGCTGAATGATGAAGTCGATTTGGATTATCGCGTATTGGTCGATAGCGCACCGGTGCTGGAAACCGCTTTTGCTGAAAAGTCCGGGCTGGGCTGGAAGGGCAAGCACACCCTGATTATCAATAAAGATGCCGGCTCCTGGTTTTTCCTCGGCGAAATCTTTATCAACCTGCCGTTGCCGGTGGATGAACCAGGCGAAGACATGTGTGGCGGCTGCACTTCCTGTATCACACTGTGTCCGACCAACGCCATTCTTGATGATCGTAAAATTGACGCCCGTCGCTGCATCTCTTACCTGACCATTGAAAATCAGGGAGCTATCCCCGAAGAACTTCGTTCGTTAATGGGCAACCGAATTTATGGCTGCGATGACTGCCAGCTGGCCTGCCCCTGGAATCGATACTCAGAGCAAACCCAGATCGAAGATTTTTCACCGCGCCATGATCTGCACAAAGTTTCTCTGGCCACTCTCTGGAGCTGGAACGAACAAAGCTTCCTCGACAATTTCCAGGGCAGCCCCATTCGCCGCATCGGCTATCAAAACTGGCTGCGAAATCTGGCAGTCGCTATCGGCAACTCGCAACAGCCATCGATGATCGACGCTCTAAAAGAAAAGTACCCAGAAGCCAACGAGATGGTTAAAGAACACATCGACTGGGCCATTGACCAACTCAGTCATCCCGACCAAACCGACACCAGCGTCATTGATAAAAAGACTCAAAAACTGATTAACTGCGTCACAGTGATGCTGCCGAGAGATGCTTAATCATTGCGGAACTTACACTTGTAAAGCGGCACTATTAGAATTAGAGTTTCACAAACACATAAAAAAATAATTAATTAAGGACATTATGAAAATAATAAGTCGTGCCTTTATGTACTTAGCGCTAGCAGGATTCACCGTAAGCTTTATTATCCATATATGTGGTTACATTGGTATTGGTGATTTATTTGGCATTCATCCCATTCAATTACACAGCCTGCTACCTGTTGTCTACGTACCAGCAATATTGGCTTGCATAAAACTACATTATGACCGACCAAAAGAGACGATATTAGTATCAGCCTTACAAGGCTGTCCCCAATGGATGAAAACTTTACTTTTAGTAATATTTGGCTATGCACTTTTCAGCTTTATTGGCTTAAATCTGCTAGAGCATAATAATATATTTACCACAGATACTTATGTAAGTGCCTCACGTCCATTGCTTGTATTTTATTACATAGCTTTTGCCATGCTATATTCGTTCAACAGTGTTTTATCTCATCACTCAACATTAAATTGCAAAAATGGTCATCCGTTAGCGCCTGGTGAAACTCATTGTCTTCTATGTGATGATAAAACAACTTAAATTTATAATTTACCCAATTAATGTTTGAAATTTTGGCAAGCAGTAATGTTCTTTGACCTTATAAAAACTCTTAAAATCAATGTGAGTATTGTCATTCTCGTTACATGGAATGTTATGATGGCCATCATCATTAATCTTAATGATGGAATAGAATATATTCAAACGCCTTCGGCTTTAATTCTCATGACAATAACTTGTGGATCGTTTTTGGCTTTTTTCCTAGCTACTACATTTATTCCCTCATGGCAACATGTCATACTTAGATCGCAAGCAAATCCTAAACAAGCTATACCTGGATTGTTATTTCTGAGCTTTATCGTCTCAATTCCTTTTTTATTTGGAATAATTAAACTCATTAGAATGTTCCTCATCGCCTAATGCATAGTCCTGCTCATTGCAATAATAGGGAGTCGCCATGAAAATCACCGTAACTACCACCATAAAAGCTGACTTAAATACCGTATGGGATTGTTGGAATAACCCTGAAGATATCAAACAATGGAACGCCGCTTCCGAAGACTGGCACACCACACAAAGCATGGTCGATCTTCGCGAAGGCGGTCAATTCAAATCACGGATGGAAGCCAAAGACGGCAGCATGGGGTTCGATTTCACAGGCACCTACACTAAAGTCGACAAACCCAATCACATTGAATATGTCATGGACGATGATCGAGAAGTAGCAATTGACTTTAAACAAACCGAACAGGGCATCACGGTTACCGAAACCTTCGACGCGGAAGAGCAACACGATCCCGAATTTCAGAAACAAGGCTGGCAGAGTATTCTGGATAACTTTGCGAAACATGTGGAAGGTCGGAAACAGTAAAACCTTACATCTCGTCATCCCGCGGTACCAAAGGCACTTCCTTCGGTCGCTCACCGCGGACAAAATCGCAGGGAGCGATTTTGAACAGCAAAGCTGGCCTGTGGCGCAATAAAGGTGACCAAAGGAAATCCCTTTAGGGAGATGTATTTCATAATCCAGTGACTTTAAAGCGTATTGAAAATACGCGACATTTCCAAGTTAAGCTGAGAAATGACAAAAAAATATTGTTCATCCCATACATTCTTGCAGGGCTTTGCATTCATACCTAAAGTAATTATTTCGGCTCTCCAACGATAATAACGATATCCTTTTCTTCACCCTCTTTCGTCTTCACTTTCAAATGAAGCTCTTCGCCGGGCTTTTTGTCCATGTGATCCTGTGCATCATCGGTATCACATCCGGGTATTACGCAGTCTTCAATCGCCAACACCATATCGCCCGCAGATAAACCTGCTTTCTCAGCGGGAGAATCAGCATGCACTTCTTCGATCTCAAACGAAGTAAGTTCTGGGTTAAAGAATCCATCAACCCCAACTTTGGCAGAAAATCCTATCGAACCTTTTTCTTCAGCATATCCGGTGCAGGCCGCGCATAACATGAGGCCTAGTATTATTTTTTTCATCGTCCTATTATCCTTCTTGATTTATTATCGAAAAAACTTCGACTCTGAAAGTCTTAAATAATTCCATTAAAAGTAAAACGCTTGGCTTACTCACTCACCAAACAAAATCCAGCGTCGTGCCGCTTCAAACTCATCAAAGGTAAAATTTCTGATCTCAGCACTGATAAAATGATTGCCGATTGATTGTGCAAAAGAACCTACCGGCGAATCGGTAACGAAAGCGATTCGTTTGACGCTTTTATGATGCTCGCGAACAAAACGAAGATGCGACACCAATGCAGCAAACGAATCCCAGCCGGGAAATGAGCGCGTGCGAATGATCAGCCCTTTTAAAGCCCCCACCTTTTCAATCACCGGATCAATTAATTGCGCCGCCAGTCGAAAGTCATTATCGGTTAAAGCACCATCCGGTTCCAGAATAGCCAATGCATGATCAGCATCAATTTTCACATTCAACATATCCGTATCTCCCTCGTCTATTTCCAACCCATATTAATCGGAATTGGTCACCAAGTGAATAATATTGGACGGACTAGAAATCCAGAAACCCTTAAAACCCTCCGGCAAAGGCTCAATCTCATCGCAACGTACAACGTCGCTCTCCTGAAAATATTCAGCCGCGGCATCCAAATCATCCGTCACAACCTCCAGCCAGATTTCCGCCTGACTCACCGTTTCCACACGATCAATCCACAACACCTTATCGCCAAATTTAAAGCGAATGGTATTGGTCTCCTCATCATTATCCAAAGGAATCAACTCAAATCCCAATACATCACGATAAAACGCCACCGTCTTATCATACTCATGCGCCGGCACCTTCATCGCCATATTCCGACCAGGCTTAAAATCTGGTTTCATAAATCCTCCTTGAAAGAGTTACTAGTTCTGAATGTATACAAATATCATTATCAAATAAAATCGGCACAATAATCACCAATTCAGTACCAGCTTTAGTCAAATATACCGATATATGGAATCTGGAGCACCAGCCCATTCCCTTCGATCATCCTCTAATCCCCAGGTAATCATAAAATCCACACTTGTATCAAAAGGCTAATGATAATAAAGTCTTAGCAATTAATTAGTATAATAAAATGTTATATGTACACGTGAACCAGCCCAGCGATTTAGTGAGGTAATAAATATTATGGAATTACAAGAAGCTTACAACCTGAAGGGATGGGCTGATGAAGAAATAGTCAACAGAGAGGTAGTTCAAAAATATTCTGCACTACAACAAGCTCTTCAGCAAAATGCGCAAAGAGCTCAAAATCAACCACCGATTCCGTTTAATGATCAAAAGAAGGCACTCTTAGAAACCCTCAACTCAGTTAATATTTTCGGTCTTTCAAATCCACAACTAATGGTTCTGGAAAAGCTCAACATACTTCAACATGTAGGCAGCGAGCCTTCGCAAGAGATAAAGGCATTAATGATAGAACATGCCTCCGATTTGGCTTATTTGGCGGAAGAAATTAAGAAGTATCAAACCGAGTTACAGCAAGGCGTAAACCAATTAAATTCTATCTACACATCTTTGACGCCAATTGTTAGCGATGAGGAATTAATTTTGTCTAAAGATGAGATACTAACAAGGGTTACATTCGATAACGAAGCATCAATACATGATGTTAAAGAACTTAGAAACTGGATCAATAGGTTATACAACATCACCAGAGGTCTATCAGTTGCGTGTAATAAGCCATTTGAGGATATAAAAGTAGAAGGAGCAAGCAGGGGTTCCTTTATTATTGACTTAATTGTTGGTCGGTATATTGCCTCAGTATTAACCAAAACACTCAAAGAGATATTTCAGTGCATGACTGAATATCAAACCTTTAAATTGAAAGCTCATGAAGCAGAACTAGCCGCCCTGAAGAAGGATAAGTTTGAGCAAGATTACTTAGAAGATAAAGAAAGATGGGAATCTCGTATGGAGCGCTTAAAAGAACAAGTAATCGAAGACTTATCTGACCATATAAAAAAGGAAGTGGATAATTACAATGATGCCAATGACGGCGAACTTAGAAAATCTGTCAAAGATCTTGTTGAGCTGATTACAAAAGGCGGCGATATCGATCCTGTAATACCACCAATCGACACATCAGATGATGAAGACGAAGAAGGAGAGCAAGAAGGAAAAGGAGAAGCAGAAGTCGTAAGCCTGGCAGACCTTCGAGAAGATTACGTCAAGCTGACAGAGCTTAAGCACGACATTAAGCTGGAACATTTAACAGATTTTATGCCAGATGATGGTGAAGAAAATAATGACGAATAAAACATATACCAAGGTGCTAGTTCTGACGCAAACTACACTGCGCTTCGTTTGCGCCGTACAGCTTGGTCGTTAGCCTACAGTGCCATACACATACGCATCGTTAAATCCCAATAGACAGTTATCAAAGTACTGTCTTAGTTACCTAGCAATGATGCACGGCATAAAAAGCATTGCTGTGGTCAATCTCCAGTTGCCAGTTTTGAAAACTGATGTCGTCATACAGGTGGCAGAGTCTGATAAAAGCAGCGAAGTTGTTGATGGAATTAATAAACTTCTTGGCCCACTGGACTTAAAAGTCACAGATGAAAACACGGGGAATAAGTTCGAATTAAGCGACTTGTGTAACTGTTTGTTTGCGAATGCTAATTTTAATTGGCTCGATTGCATGGTTCCCCTTGCTCACATGACGTTGAACTCTGCATACGAATATTGTAAGGGAATGGGATACGTTACCCGTGACCCAACCTGGGAATTTCTTCGGCACTGTCGAAATGCAATCAGTCATAACGGGAAAATAAATTTTACTGGGCAAGAACCCAGACATCCAGCTTATTGGCGCTCAATTTCCCTCTCGCCCCAACAAAACGGATTGCAGCTGATTAAGAAGGAGGGCATTGGGTTGCTGGAGGCAGGAGACCCAATCGCACTGCTATTAGATATTGAAAATATGTATCCCGCAGTCGTCTAACGTAGAATTAATGGGGTCAGGAATTAAATTAATTAATAAATCTGAGTATATATGAAAGAGAACACTGAACGACCTGGAAAATCTACACATGCTCCTGAATTTGAAGATATTGATATTTTTAAATATGGATTATTAAAAGATGTTCAGAGAACTTTGGATAATTGTACTTTGGGTTTTTCGCTACTCAATACATACAATGATCCTTTTGAAAGCTCATATCAATACGTTCATCGGTTTAAAAATGAAAATGACAGAAATGATTTTTTTTCAGAAAGGTTTAAGGGACCACATTCTAATTCGATAAACAAAATCAAAGAAATTGTAAATAATGAGTTATCCAAAAAAGTGGTTACTTGTTTTAGTAAAATACCCGACGAACCACTAATGTGGGCACATTATTCTGACAAGCACCATGGGGTTTGCTACTGTTTTAATAAAAACACTATTTTTGATAAATATGAGTATAAATTTTCCGAAGTCAGATACTCAAATAAGTTGCCATGCTTAAACTATTTTGATGGATCAACAAGCATGGCTCATCTCCAACCTCAAATAGAAGAAGTTATTTTAACAAAATCCGTCAATTGGGCTTATGAACAAGAGTTTAGGTTTTATACTGATAGTAGCTCACTTATTCACAATTTTCATCCTGAATCATTGCAAGGCATTATAATTGGTTCTAGGGTAGATGAAAGCAATGAAGATTTATTAAAAACCTTTGTTGATGCTTTTAACAAAAAGTACGATACAAATGTGAAAATAATGCATGCCACACCATCAAAAAGTAATTACGAGATGTTAATTAACTATCATAGAGTGAAAGGTGAATCTACAACTTGCCCTGTATATGATTTTAGTTCACCACCAATATTGAAATAGATATTCATAATTTCTGGACATAACAATTTAATGGGACAAGTTTTGACGCCCACAACTCATCCCCACATTAGCAAGTGCAGCCTCGGTCAAACTTCGTGATCGAGGCTACGTTTGCGTTTGCTGCAGCTGTCTATTAACAATAATTAGATTTAGGAGAAGGTTTTGAAGCTAATAGGAATTCTACTGTTATTACTTTCCAATTTGGCCTATTCGTGTGAGATGGAAATTCCTATTGAGGTTAAATGGAAATTTGATAAAAAACCAACAAGTACAGAAGCTGGCGACTTAATGATCCTGGCACCATTAAATTACGAGGGATGGAGCTTGGGTGGAGTACACTTTTATAAAGGAGACAATGCAATCCCGATCATGAAATATGTATCTGAGGAGAAGTTCCCTGGGCAAGCACTATTTCAAGTAACCGCAACCTCAGATTTCTTGCAAGGAACACGATTTGAGGCATTCTATACTCCCGAACCAGTCAAGCAAAAAGACGGCAGTTTTGTCTTTAAACCGTGTTTACATACCCAGGATGTCGAGGTAAAAATCTAACAAGCTGCTCCAGCTGTGAAAGCAAGCTTAGCCTCGAAGTAACCATTGTCACTTCGAGGCTTTATTGAATCACCTTCGGTTTCTACCAAAAGAGGCTTTCTAGAATATATAAATAAATCCGATGCTTACTTCGGCCTCATAGTTGCTGCGCGCGATTGGGCTGTCCTGAACATCGCTACTAAAATGCTCATAGAGTGCTTCGCCGAATATCTGCCAGTTATCGTTGAGGTAATAGCGATACGTGTAATCAATTCCTATCGAACGCAACCCGCCACTCAAGTTGGTTTGAGGCAATCCCGATGCAGCGGATTGCTGTGCGTTTACTCCGAAACCTTTATTGGCATATTCACTATCGTGGAATACCCCAACGAGATTAATTTCAGAGCCGGTTCCGTCAAGTTGATCCCCGAAGCGATAGCCTACTCCGAATAGACCAAGATTTCCCTCGCCCCCGGTCACAACTCGCCCAACAAGCCAATAGCGCCAATCGTCATCGAGCGCGTAACGTGTTTGCAGTACTAACTCAGTCTCTTCTTCTGTATCACCGAGTCCATCTAAGTAACCCTCATCCGAATCAGCTTCTTCACGACCTTCATCGAAGGCCACGGCGGCATCGAATAGCCACTTATCAGCACGAAGACCACGCCATCCTAGCGCCTCACCTGCAAAGTAGAAAATATCATCACCGCTACGCCATTGAACGGCACCAGCAGGCTGGGCTTCGAAACCAAACTCATCTGATCCTTCGTAGGCCGATTCGTACTCAATACCCAGGCCTAGCGCGAAAGCCCAGCCATCCTCACCTTTTGTGAAGTCGTCAACCGAAGGTAAAGGCACCAAAGCCGTTTTTTCGTCTTGTGCCAATGCTGTTTGATTGAATGCCGCATGTATCAGTCCGGCCACCAGTAAAGCTGTAAACTTTTTCATCTAAATTCCACTCCAGTACGTGATGGTATACCACCATTTTTCGAGACTATATGGCATGGCAGATAAATTTTTTGTGAATGGATCACATACATTCACTTTACGCTTGCTCCCCCATAGGGTGGGTTATACCCAAGGGGGCAGACCCGGCGTTAGCCGTAACCCATCAATCTCATAAGCGATGGGTTACGCATAAATGCTAACCCATCCTATAAAGGATCATATAGCTTTGCTCACCCTCACAACCCCACAATCGATACTTGTATCAAAGGGGTAATGATAATAAAGTCTTAGGAATCAATTCGAATAATGAAATGTTGACCCTGACATGAAGCTCAAAACCTTGACCTTAATGTTCATCTTGTTACTTGCGCCTCTGGTGTGCGCTGCAGAAACGAACGGTGATGACTGTAAACGACTAGCCAAAGCTGCGAGCTGGATAGCCTGGGCTGGTTATAGTGAGAACACGAACCTTGAGACAGTAAAGGAATCAGTAGCCGATATAGATGCTGCTAGCGATATCTTTGAAAACCTACCTTGGACCAGTGAGCGTCTAGAGGTAATGATCTCTGAAATTCTCTACCTCAATAAGAAAATTACCCCAAACGAAAATGAGCAAAAAAGAGCATTTCTAGTTGGAGAATACTATCAAATTAGATGCACTCATGAGGGCACTGGCACAGAGTTCCTATCTTTCGCAAAAAGCAAAGATGCATTGCAAAGCTGTCTTAAAAATGAAAATCAGAATAAAGCGGTATTCGAAGAGTGCATCTTAACGAAGACCGTGCAGTGAAAACACCTAGGCCAACAAAGCTTTGAACACCCACAAACCTCAATTAACTTCACCTTATCTAGTGTTTTAGTTTCTACCGCCTCGGCTATAATGACGCAATGAAACTCTCTCATAGTGAAAATGGATTTGTTGATTACAGTTACCAAGGTAAGGTTACTGGAGATAATCTGTATTTGTGCGTGCAGCCGCCACCCCCTCTGAATCGATGGGTGCAATGTTTTTGGCAACTCAATGTTCCCAACGGGCGTTATAGTTACCGCAGTGTTCCTGATAATAATGTCGATTGTATATTTGCCCTGAATGATGTTGAGGATAGTTTTTTCGTCACCCCGTTTCATTCTCCCGCGGTATTCGAAATGGATGGCCCGGTGTCTTACTTTGGCATACGTTTTCGTGTGTTGGCGCAACAGTGGTTAACGACTCTTCCTATTGGCGAATGGGGGGATCTTGATTTAGCAGAAATATTTAGTCGTCAGCTGATTGATGGGCTGTATGAAAGCATCAATGTTGACCAAAGTTTTCATACTCGCTGTAACAGCGTTGGCGAAGTATTACTGGCCAACTTATCCTATCGCGGTATCGACAAGCGATTTGCCAACTTTGTTCAATATGCCCACCAACACCCATCCGCAAAATTCGACCTGTCCGATAAACAATGTGCGGAGTTTGCATTGTCTTCCCGTCATCTCCGCCGCCTGTGCCAACTTTATCTCGGATTATCTCCGCGAAATTTCAATAGAGTATTACGTTTTCAGAAAACACTGCATTTAATGAATACCTCAAACCACCCTTTAGCATGGGCTGACTATTACTATGACCAACCCCACTTCAATCGAGAATTTAAAAGCCTGTCAGGATTAACGCCTGGTCAATTCTCAAACTTGTCCGTTTTGTACAATCCCAGCGATAACTCTGAGTAGATAATAACCCTGAAATAAATCACTAGAGGAATTTAATATGATTGAGTTTCAGGCAATGTTTCCGGTTATGGTCGCTAACGATTTAGAAGCACTTAAACAGTTCTACGAAGATGTTTTCGGTTTTAATGCAGTATATTTTGAGCCCAACTTTTATTTACATCTAGTCTCGCCAAATACTGGTGCCCAGTTAGGATTCCTGGTACCTAATCACGAAAGCCAGCCGCCTTTTTTGCACTCCCGTATGGTGACTGACGGTTATGTTATAAGCCTTGAAGTAGTCGATGCAAAAACTGCGTATCAACAGGCCAAAGAACTGGCACTAGAAGTGGTTATGCCATTAAAGGATGAGGCATGGGGACAACGACATTTCATTATTCAAGATCCTGCAGGATTTTATGTAGATATTGTCGAGCATTATGAAGTTGCTGATAAGTAAGCGTAGCCTCGAAGGAACAATTGTGACTTCGAGGTATTATATTCCGTAGGGTACCCCTAGGGCAGGATCTACGTAAGGCATGAGATTCTTTAGCCAGTAAAGTTTTGGGCCCCCACAAACTCCCTCTAATTAATTTATATCTATGGTTTTAGTTTCTCCCGCCTCAGCTATAATGAGTCATTGTTGCCCTCTTTTGCTGGATATTGGTATGACCGATGAAATCAATTACAAGAACAACCCTTTGAATGGCGTTGGCTTAAAGGCCCTGGTCACTGAATTGGTAGATCATTATGGCTTTGAAATTCTCTACGCCTATTTAAATATCAACTGTTTTAAAACCAATCCAAGCATTGCTTCCAGCGTTAAATTTCTTAAAAACACGACATGGGCGCGAGAAAAAGTTGAAGCCTTCTATTTATATCAATTCAAAAACATGCCCCAAGTATCCTCCGACCAACTACATATTCCTCCGCGAGATCGGATCGTGCCAGACGATCAAAAACCGGGTAAGCCTGCCGAGCTAAGCCTGGAAGATGCTGAGAAACTAAATGAAAAGCGTGCTAAAAAAGCCGCCGAATATGACCAGAATCGTAGTAACCGCCCTAGCAAGCGACCAAAGAAGAAAAGTAATGACCCTTGGGGGCAGTGGAAGAATAACTCTGAAGACTGAGTTTGCTTTGGTGAGTAATTTGGAATTAAATGAGCAACACATTCAGGCGGTATCAGGAATAGCATGAAAACCATTGGACTTATCGGTGGCATGAGCTGGGAAAGCACAATCGGCTACTATAAAGAAATTAATCAACGAGTAAAAAAAGCTCTTGGTGGACTTCACTCTGCAAAGATAGTCCTGCATAGCGTTGATTTTGATCCGATTGAAAAATTACAGCACAGTGGTAACTGGGCTGGCACGGCCGAGATACTGATCGAAGCTGCAAAAAGTGTCGAATCTGCTGGTGCCGACTTTGTACTCATCTGCACTAACACCATGCATAAAGTAGCCTCTGACATTGAACAGAACATTAATATTCCCCTTCTTCATATTGCCGATGCCACTGCTGAAGCGCTGGTTAAAGATGGCATCAAAAAGGTCGGGCTATTAGGCACTGCCTTTACCATGGAACAGGACTTCTACAAACAGCGGTTAATCGAAACCTATGGGCTAGAAGTTGTCATCCCGAATGGAGCTGATCGGAAACTGGTGCATGACACTATATACAATGAACTTTGCCTGGGAAACATTCATGATGCATCTCGACAAGAGTACCTTCGTATCGTTAATGAACTCGCAAAATCTGGAGCCGAGGCAATTATTCTGGGCTGTACAGAAATAGGTATGTTAATTAACCAGCAGCATACTGATGTTCCTCTTTACGACACAACAGCCATTCATGCAGCAAAGGCCGTCGAGTGGGCAATTCAGTAAGCATTGAAAAGAATGCCTCATTATTTTTGGACATGTGCAAACTTCTCTTTATAATTCAGTAATTCTAGTTGTCGCATTAACCTTAAGGAGTATCAATTGAGTATCGAAATTTGGATTTCATTTATTGCTGCGGCAATGATTTTATGTTTCACACCGGGACCAACGGTTTTTCTTGTCATCGGCCAAGCGCTCAGCCATGGTAAAAAGTCGGTTATCCCTTTGGTAACTGGCGTTTTAACTGGCGATCTCATTGCAATGAGCTTGTCGCTGGCTGGTGTCGGAGCTTTGCTTGCCACTTCTGCCGCTTTGTTCAACGTTGTTAAATGGTTGGGAGCTGCCTACTTAATCTACCTCGGCATTAAATCATGGAAAACGAGAGCTACAATAAGTTCTCAAGTCGATACAAAACCAATGGCCAGCCGTTCGGTGTATCGCGACTCGTTGATTGTTACCGCGTTAAACCCGAAGGGAATCATCTTTTTCATGGCCTTTTTCCCGCTTTTTATCGTGCCGGGCAAAGCGGTTCTACCACAGATGATCATCCTTGCATCTTCTTTCCTGCTGGTGTCTGGCTCGAGCGCTTTATTTTATGCGCTGTCCTCAGGCTATTTACGCCACAAGGTTCACTCGGCCAATTTCCAGAATGGCTTTAATAAGATGAGCGGCGGTATGCTCGTTGGCGCTGGAGTCGTCACTGCCTCCATTCAAAAATAGGCATTAGCTAAAGCAAGGACACTTATGTATCACGGTAGCTGCCTTTGCGGCAAAGTCACTTTAGAAATACAGGGCCCGATTGAGTCCATTATTCATTGCCATTGTTCGATGTGTCGAAAAAACAGCGGAACAGCTTATGCCACCAATGGCTTTGTGGCGGCTGATGACCTTATCATCAAAACTGGAGAAGAGTTCATTGCTACCTATGAAACCTCACCAGGAAAGAAACGTCATTTTTGCCAGAACTGTGCATCACCTGTATTTAGCAGTAATGCAAACATACCGGGTAAAGTTCGTCTTCGATTAGGGATTCTTGATTCTGACATTGGAGAGCGACCGATCTCACATAACTTTGTTTCTTCAAAAGCCAATTGGGATCACCTGGATGCGGAACTGCCAAGGTATGATAGTTACGAACCCAGCCGAGGCTCTAAAAAATAAACACACTAGCTGGGCTAGTATTAATATAATCAAATACTTCCCACAATAATTCTTAGAGGCAGTCAGTTTGAAGCTACAGGGCAAAATTACAATAAACGGCAAGCATTACAGGAAAGGGGACGAAGTATCAGGATTTAAAATCTACCCTTTTTTCCTGATTCATATGGGGATGTTTGGTTATTCAGGTTTCTATATGGCTTATGCTGCCGCTAACGTCGAAGAAAGATTTTTATATATGCACGGTGGCATTGCCATTCTTGTCTACATCATTTTCTACTTCGCTATTTTTGGCAAAGAGCAGGTTAAGTGGTTATTCATTAACTCAGCGCTTGGGCTGTTCGGTATTTACGCTGAAATTGATTGGATTCTGTCTTTGTTCGATAAGCAAATACAAGATTATCCCGCAAGCAGGCACATCATTCCGTTTCTTTATTATATTCTTTACACCTTCCTGATCCGGCAAATGTTCCTCGACTTTTTTAATGCGCGCGAGGATGCTGATAGAGAACGTAAAGTGAACCATGCGTACGTTATTTTATCCCTGATCATTTACACAGCTTTATATTTTTATCAACCGAGTTAGTTGTATCGAAGGGAAATTTACAAATATAGAATTTCTCCCTTTTTTGACTTTTGTATAAAAATACTGATGATATGAAGTCTTATAAGAACATTTATACAAAAATATTAGATAATTAAGGAGTTACTGTGCACATAATTATTGGGTTATTAACCGCATTGGGTACTTTACTCTATGTTATGGAGCGAATGAGGATAGATATTGGCTGGCTCAATCCATGGGCATGGAAACGTCGTCGTGCATGGGCGAAATTGTCTGCTGGCAATCCGGTGTATGGTCTTGATAAACCAATCGACGCCATTGCATTAATTGCCACCGCTGCTGCAAAAATCGATGGCGACCTTTCCATCGAGGAAAAGGAAGCGCTTAAGAATATTTTCAGAAACACCTTTAATCAATCCGAACATGAAGCATCACAATTGCTTGGTTCGAGTGTCTATCTTCTAGGACCCGGTGAAGATGTGTTTCACTCACCAGAAAAAGTGCTACAACGATCTCTGGACAAATTCTCAGCCGAACAAAAAGTATCGTCTATGAAGTTATTGTCCGAAATAATCCATGTCGGCGGTGCGCCATCTAGCCTACAACAAGAGTTTGTTAATAAAGTGGAGCGTGTAATGAATCCAGACGATGGCAAAAGTGGCTGGTAAATTATTTCTGTAGTGACGGCAATAAGCAGCACTGTATCCTCGAAGGCACGATGGAGACTTCGAGGGTTAGTTGTATCGAAGGGAAATTTACAAATATAGAACTTCTCCCTTTTTGACTTTTGTATAAAAATACTGATGATATGAAGTTTTATAAACGAATTCATAATTTAAAATAGAAACAATATGGGACAACGAGATATTTTCGGCACTTTTGGTAAGTGGTTTATTCTTTGCCTTTACTTCGCATGGATAATAACCGCCATGACTGGGCTTGGGGCATTTGTCGGCTTACTAATCAATTTAGCCATTAACAAAGATGAACTAATTGCTGCAGTTATTATTTCCTCAACAGCAGTAGGGTTTGTAGTAGGCATCCTTGCCGCTGAGCATAGAAGACGTAGTGACTTTTTGTAGTATGATTATTGATTACTTTTCGCAAGGTATATCAAAATCTACGTGGTAGTGTTCGTCATGTCGAACCCAAGAGCGTTTTGTTGAGAGTGTAATATTATCCTTTATGTATTCTGCGTATTGCGTTTCGAATAATCCACTTTGCAGTTCAGGGTCAAATATGACACGCCATACTTTATGGCCTCTTACTTTTGCTGCTTTATCCAAGGCAACGATATGAGCGGCCAGTGCTTCGTAGTCAATTGTCATCCCCTCAAATTGATTATTTTCATCAAACTCAATATCGTATCCAAATCGATTGGCAGGATTCGTCGGCAAATGCACAGATTCACCTTTGCCATTAATGACTGGCGTCATAAAGTCTACTGAAAGCCCATTCCTGTGGGTTTTGTGTGGCTTAAATTGACCGCCCTTTTCCCAGCCGGTCTCAGCATATTTATAAACTTTATCGGGTAGCTCTTTTTCCAACTGTTTGTAGGCGTCAATGACGATCTGCTTTACTTCAGAATGTACATAAGTGCGCCCGACTAAATGTGCTATATCGCTATAGCCAACAAAGTTCGAGCCGCTTTTCGGTAATTGCACTCCAGCTTCAAGGCGTCCATTCGAGGTAGTTCCGTAGCAGGTGCTTTCTTTGGCGAGCGTTAAATTAGGTGCTGCAGTAGCTACAACTGTCAGTAATATAGAAGTTATTGTTTTATTCATGGTGTATTTTTGTTTATGCGATGTCTTGCAATATACATCATCTTGTTGTGATATGCTTTTCGGGTGTTTTGATTAGCGCCTTTCAAGCCATTTGAATACCAATAAATCCCTTACTTAAAGTAGTGGGATTCCTAGGACGGACTTTATGTACTTTGAACTACTAAATCTTTCATATGCCAATGCACAGCCCAATAGGATGGGTTAGACGAAGTCGTAACCCATCAATCATATAAACGATGGGTTACGCATAAATGCTAACCCATCCTATAAGAGCAGATTCTGAAGCTGGCTTAAAACCATTAAATATTGGGGGTGGATTCCTAGTTCATAATCACTAAGATATACCTTATTCCATTCAACAACCTTTAACAGTTGCTATTGTCCCACCATATCTGACAATGAAAGGAAATCACTCATGACTGATCTTATTCTTACTACTTTCGATTGGGTTCCCGACTTACCAAGAGGCTATGTGCGCGATCTTCGGGTGCGTTGGGCGCTGGAGGAAGCGGGGTTGCCTTATACAGTTAATAGTGTGCCTTTTCGGGAAAAGGATGAAGAGCATTTTTCGAGCCAACCTTTTGGGCAAGTTCCCTGGTTGACCGATGGTGAGATTAAGATCTTTGAAAGTGGTGCGATTTTGCTGCATCTGGCGGAGCGGAGTGAGAAGTTGATGCCTTCCGCTCCTCAAAGTCGCAGCGAGGTTATTCAGTGGATATTTGCGGCGCTTAATTCGGTTGAGATGGCGAGCTTGCCTTGGTCCTTATACCAATTTTCCGATGACACCACTGACACTCCGGGTCGTAAGCATATAGAAAATTTCCTCAATGCGCGGTTAAAGCATATGGAGACAGTTCTGGCTGAGCGCGAATGGCTGGTTGATTCTTTTTCTGTTGCAGATATTCTGATGGCGGATGTGTTGCGTCTAGTGGATCGGTTTGATGGCTTGGCAGAGTTTCACGCCTGTCGCGATTATGTGGCGCGCGCTACGGCACGGCCAGCCTTTAAGCAGGCGTACGATGATCAGATGGCTCATTTTGCGGCTGCGGATTGATGGATTATTCCGTGCTGGTAATAATAGCAGGGTACATCGCCAGCCTATAAGAGCAGATTTCCTTAAGGTACTTCCTTTGGTCACATCTTAATGACCACGCTTGAGGTTGCTGGGATTCGCTTCGCTTATCACCAGCCTACAAGAGCAGATTCCCTAAAGGGATTCCCGTCGGTCGCCTGAATCTAGTTCAGGATGACAATCCTCGAGGTGTAGTGCCACGTTGATTCTAGTATAGGATGGGTTAGACGAAGTCGTAACCCATCAATCATGCGAACAATCTAACGATGGGTTACGCATAAATGCTAACCCATCCTATAAGAGCAAATACCTCCATTTAATCTTTTCTTACAATTTACTTGCCTGATCTTTTGCCTATTGGCTTTTGCCTCTCTATATTGCTAGGTTGAGTCATTTTCATTAACTAACGAAAGAGTCTGGCAATGAAGAAATTATCTATCTTATCCAGCCTGTTGGTGCTGTCTTTGGGGACTGTGGCGAATTCAGCTACGGCGGCAGACGAGGACAAGGCTAAGTGGGATGTGAACAATCCTCCCGGCACTCCTATTTTTGCGAATATTCAGGTCAATGAAGGCACCTGGATGAATCTTGATGTTAGCCCTGATGGCGAGACGATTGCCTTTGATTTATTGGGCGATATCTACACCATGCCGATGTCTGGCGGTAAGGCGACTAACATTACTAACAGTATGGCCTGGGATATGCAGCCACGATTTTCGCCAAGCGGTAAGCAGTTGACGTTTACCACCGATCAGGGTGGCGGTGACAATATCTGGGTTATGGATACCGATGGTTCCGACCAATATCAGGTCACCAAAGAGAATTTCCGTTTATTGAACAATCCTGTGTGGAGCCCTGACGGTAACTATATTGCGGCTCGTAAGCACTTTACCGGCACCCGTTCTTTAGGCGCGGGCGAAATCTGGCTTTATCATAAGTCAGGCGGTAGCGGCGTTCAGTTAAACAAGCGTCCGAATGAGCAGAAAGATCTGGGCGAACCGGCCTTTACGCCAGACGGCAAGTACGTTTTATTCTCGCGCGATTCAACGCCGGGTAAATATTTCGAATACAGCAAAGATTCGAATGAACAGATTTATGAAGTGTTTGCGATTAACCGCGAAACAGGCGATATCGAAACCTGGATCGATGGCCCTGGTGGCGCGGTACGCCCGACGCCTTCGCCAGACGGCAAATTCATCGCTTTCGTGCGCCGAATTCGTGCGCAAAGCGCGCTTTTCCTAAAAAACCGTGAAACCGGTGCTGAGTTCCCGATTTATGAGGGTCTTGAGCGCGATATGCAGGAAACCTGGGCGATTCACGGCGTTTATCCAAACTTTGCCTGGACTCCAGATAGCGACGAAATCGTGTTCTGGGCGCAGGGCAAGCTGCATAAAATTGACGTTGCTTCTAAAGAAGTAAGCAATATTCCTTTTGAGGTTAATGACCGCCGCGAAATGCGTCAGGCCATGACTCAGAAGAATGCTGCCTATGAAGCTAAGTTCAACGCGAAAATGCTGCGTTGGTTGCAGGTGTCTCCAGACGGTGATCAGGCCATTTTCCAGGCACTGGGCAAAATTTACACCATGAGTCTGCCGAATGGTAAACCAAAGCGTTTAACCCGTCAGGATGAACATTTCGAGTTTTACCCACGTTTTTCAGCCGACGGCAGCAAAATTGTTTACACCACCTGGGATGACAAAACGCTAGGTACTATTCGCGTGGTTTCTGCCCGTGGCGGTAGTGGTAAAGTTGTTTCGCAACAACCCGGTCATTACACAAATCCTAGCTTAAGCCCGGATGGTGAGACGGTTGTCGCACAGGCTATTTCCGGTGGCTACCTGACCAGCCCATTGTATTCGCAGGACACTGGCATCATCGCCATTAATCTTGATAATGATAAGCAGTATGTCCTGTCCCAGCGTGGTAACAATCCATTCTTCGCTGGCAGCTCTGATCGCGTATTCTTCTCGCAAACCACTCCGAGCGGTGAAACTTACAGCACTAAGTTGGTGAGCACTGACTTAAGTGGAAATGAAATGCAGGAGCACTATGAAGGCAACTGGATCAGCGATTTTGCGGTATCGCCTGATCAGCAGTGGTTAGCTTTCACACAACGTTATCAGGTTTATGTCACTCCATTTGTGCAAAGCGGTAAAGCTATCAATACAGGCCCAGGCGCAAAAAACCTGCCAGTACGTAAGTTCTCCAAATTTGCCGGTAGCAATCTGGCCTGGTCTGAAGACAGCAAATCGCTTGCCTGGTCACTGGGCCCGGACTTGTATCAACAAGCGCTAAATGAGCGTTTCGAGTTCTTGAACGCAAAGACTGACGAAGATGCCGAAGCTCCTGAAGACACAGCTCCTGAAGCGAAAGCAACCCGCATTAACTTCACGGTTGACGCCGATAAGCCTGATACTTCGATTGCTCTGGTTGGTGCCAAAGTGATCACGATGGAAGGTGAGCAGGTTATCGAAGATGGTGTTGTTATCGTTGAAGATAACCGCATCAAGGCCGTTGGCTCTCGTGGCGATGTTGCTATCCCATCGGGCGCTAAGACCATTGATGTTGCCGGTAAAACCATTATTCCTGGTTTAGTCGATGTGCACTGGCATGGCCCTTATGCCAATGACCAGATCCAACCTCAGACTAACTGGAATGCGCTGGCTTCATTAGCTTTCGGTGTCACCACAACGCATAACCCTTCAGCGGATACCGAAGCGGTATTCTCAGCCAGTGAAATGCAGAAAGCCGGTGTCATTACAGCACCTCGTTTGTTCTCGACCGGTACTATTTTGTATGGCGCGAATCATTTCATCACTGCCGAAGTGGATAATCTGGAAGATGCGGTTGGTCACCTTGAGCGCATGAAAGCGGTTGGTGCTTTCTCGGTTAAGAGTTACAACCAGCCACGTCGCGACCAGCGTCAGCAAGTTCTTGAAGCTGCCCGTCAAACTGGCTTGTTGGTAGTGCCAGAGGGCGGTTCATTGTTTATGCATAACATGTCGATGGTGATTGATGGCCACACCACCATTGAGCACTCAATCCCGGTAGAAAAAATCTATGATGATGTGAAGCAATTGTGGAGCCAGGGCCAGACGTCTTACGTGCCAACTCTTGGCGTGGCGTATGGCGGTATCTGGGGCGAACGCTACTGGTATGACAAAACTAAAGTCTTCGACCATCCGTTATTGACCAAGTTTGTGCCGCGTGAAATTCTAGATCCGGTTTCTCGTCGTCGCTATACCGCACCGGATGAGGATTACAACCACTTCAACAACGCTACGGTTACCGCTGAATTGCGTGAACTTGGCGTTAAAGTTGGTATCGGTGCTCATGGTCAGCGCGAAGGTCTAGCGGCTCATTGGGAACTGTGGATGTTTGAACAGGGCGGTATGACGCCGCATCAAGCATTGGAAGCAGGCACAATGGACGGCGCTAAGATCCTCGGTATGGCTGATGAAATTGGTTCAATCAAGAAAGGAAAACTGGCTGATCTGGTTATTCTTGACGCCGATCCGCTGGAAAACCTGAAGAACAGTGAGAAGGTTAATATGGTCATGTTGAATGGTCGTCTCTACGATGCTCAGACCATGAATCAGTTAGCCCCCAAAGAAGTTAAGCGTCCTGCTTTCTTCTTCGAATAATCTTCCATAATAGATTATTTCAATCTTGCAATACCGTAATGCAAATTTGCATTACGGTATTGTTCATTTTTGCATCAATTTAGGGTACAGTAATCTCATTGACTCAATAAAAAATTAAAGGAATAACGTGGTTAACCTCACGAAATCATTAGCCTTTTTGCTATTGCTAGGAAGCGCACTGAGCTTTGCTGCTGCGCCAGCTGATAATTTGCCTCTGCAAAACCAATTATACAGCATGAGCAAGCTGACCATCCCAGAACGCAGCCAACCCTCTTTTTTGTCCAAACTTCAAACGATTTTAAATAATCAGCTGGATCCGCATTCTGAAGCTCTAGCCAATATTCTCATCGCCGATTACTACATTCATACTAACGAGCCACTCCGCGCTCGTGAACATTTGAATATTTCAAAGCCGTTAGTTAATACCGTAGATACGACTACTTTATATCAGGAATTCAATTACGTTCTGATGCTGGTGCTTCGCACCGAAGGTAACCTTACGGAAGCTAAACACACCGCCGATGCGTTGTATCGTGATGTTCGCGAAGCCTGGCCGAATAACAAGTTAAGTGACATTGTCCTTGAGCGCGCCTATATCGCCTCTTATCTGTATCGATATCAGGAGTCATTTGAACTTATGGAGTTGGCGCTTTCACATGCCTATGAAAGTAATGATCCTTTTCAGCTAGTCGAAACATATAATGTATTTGCCATCCTGTACGGCGCTTTGAACGACCATCTTTCCTCCATTGATTATTTAAAAAAGGCCATTGAAATCATGGAGGCTAATCCACAATACACGCAGAACACTTATCTCTATGTCAATCTTGCTGACTCTTATCGCGCTGCTGAAGATTTCGAGCAAGCAAACGCTTATCTGGATAAATCGTTCCAAATTGCCAAAGACACTGATGATGTTTCATTAAGAGCTTATGCCCACCAAGTCAAAGGGCGTTTATTAGTTGATCAGGAAAACTATGAGAATGCGCTCAACCATATTTTGACCTCACAGAAACTGCATAAAGAGATCGGTGAGGAATTGTTTAGCTTTGAAATTCATTCTGAGTTAACCAATATTTATCTTGAACTGGAACAATTGGAAAAAGCGAATCAACATTTAGTCTTGGCTAAAGAATATGCCCAACAGTTGGGCAGCCAAGATACCCACTATATTAATCGTCTTGAAGGCAGATTGTTTTATAAACAGGATAACTATCAGCAAGCCTACGATCTTTTAAACGAGTCCTACACCCAATATCGTAAACAGTTTAATGATAATCTCACCTATGTCTCCAACCTGTCGCGCGAGCAATTGGATCAGGAGCGGCTGGTTTTTGAAAACAAATTGTTAGAACAGGAAAATAAGCTCAATGCTCAATATGTCGAAGAGAGTCGCAAATACAGCTATATCCTATGGCTTCTTATTCTCTTGCTGCTGTCAGCAATAGCGATTGCTCTCTGGATCATGTTGCGCTATCGCAGCCTGGCTAATGCCAACCATCAAATGGCCCTCACCGATAACCTGACCAAAATGCCTAACAGAAGACATGTTTTCCGCACTCTGGCACAACAGCACAAATCCAGCGAGGCAGGTAAAAGAACCTACAGCGTCATCTTGTTCGACATTGATTTCTTCAAAAGCATTAATGATCGCTTTGGCCACAATATCGGCGACAGAGTCATTCAGTCCACCCGTGACATTTGCGACGCAGTATTACGTGATTCCGATACCATTGGTCGTATCGGCGGCGAAGAGTTCTTAATTTTATTGCCGGATACCGATCTCAAGGCCGCCTACACCATCGCCGAACGACTACGCGAATATTTCGAAACCTATAATTTCGAAGATATTGCTCCAGGATTAACAGTCACCTCCAGCTTCGGTGTCACCGAATACCTGCCAGAAGACGAAACCTTGGATTTAGTTGTTAACCGTGCAGACCGCTTATTGTACAAAGCTAAAAATGAAGGGCGAAATCAGGTTGTCGCGAGTTTTGCTTGAGAGTATAGACTAAACGAAGAGCGCGGGGACAAGCAGCCGTCCGTTGTACGGACAACTCATGAGTACCCAGTGGGGCAGACCCTTGTCCCTACGCCCAACATTAAATTTCTTACTTCTGTAAATGAGACCGCAACATCCAGGCAGTTTTTTCATGCACCACCAATCGGTCTGAAATCAAGCTGACTGACGATTCATCATCAGCTCCTTGCGCCAATGGCAAAATTTCGCGGGCGGTTCTGACCACTGTCTCATGACTATCGACTAAGCGTTCAAGCATTTCTTCAGTGCTGATATTACCTTCGACTTCTTTAATGCTGGTTAACTTAGCGAACTCTTTGTAAGTGCCCGGCGACAAAATACCTAACGCACGGATCCGTTCTGCAATGTCGTCCACCGCCACAGCCAGCTCGGTGTAGTGAGTTTCGAACAAGGTATGCAGCGACTGGAAGAATGGACCAGTGACGTTCCAGTGAAAATTATGTGTTTGTAAATATAAGGTATAAGTGTCTGCTAAAAGACGTGCTAAACCATCACCTATCTCTTCACGTTGGCTTTCATTGATTCCGATATTAATCGCTTTGTTCATTATAAACTCCTTATGATTAATGTGTTCACCATCTTAACCTAACGATTTCATTAGTTAAAATCAATCTTTCCTAATGAATCGATATATAGTCACTATATGAAGTGGTATTAGCTTCATGTTAAGAGTGAAAAAGTCTAAAATTCGCACAATTTCAGCATACAGCAACTGCTTTACTACACTATGACACAGCTCAACTTTGATCAATATGACCGTAAACTCGATGCACTTGGCCTGCGCTGCCCTGAGCCTGTGATGATGGTGCGCCTCAATGTTCGTAAAATGGAGGATGGTCAAGTATTATTAGTGTTAGCTGATGATCCTTCTACCACACGTGATATTCCCAAGTTCTGTACTTTTATGGAACATCAACTGATTGGAAGCGACACAGCGCAATTGCCCTACAAGTATCTGATTAAAAAAGGAATGGCCGCTTAATTATGCATCATTCAGATCCTGAGCCTGATAAACAGGACCCACAGCAAACCGAGAAAGATCTTGGCCAAATACTGGCTGAACTCGAGAAATCCAGCGATGGCAAATCACTGCCACCGGTTGAGAAATGGGACCCTGATTTTTGCGGCGACATGGAGCTGGTTATCAAGCGTGATGGCAGCTGGCATTATCAGGGCTCACCGATTGGCCGCCAACGCCTGGTTAAATTGTTTTCGACTGTCCTGAAGAAAGAAGATGACAAGTATTACTTGGTTACCCCGGTTGAAAAACTCGGTATTCGGGTTGAAGATGCACCTTTCTTGGTGATTCGTATGCAGGTCAAAGACTCGGTCGAAGGCCCTGTTATCAGCTTTGAAGATAATTGTGATAATCAGATTATTCTTACCAAAGACAATCCAATCTGGGTTGAACACGATTCTAAAACTGGCGAACCATCGCCTTATATTATGGTGCGTCGTAATCTGCACGCACTGATCCATCGCAACGTATTTTACGAGCTGGTAGAACGAGCCGAAGAAAGAGTCATTGATGATCAAAAACACCTCGGCGTTATTTCTGCTGGTGAATTTTTCAGTTTGGGTATCATTTAGGTTATAGGAAACAGATGGTCAAGTTTCAAGCGCTGCCTAAAATCACCATAATCTGCTACATCATTTCGGTAGTGATTATTGGTTTTGTTTTTGCTGAACAATTCGGCGAATGGGATCTATTCAACCGCGAAGTCAAAATCGGTATTTTAGTCACCGCAGCCATCATTGGCGTCTTTGGTTCGATTGTCAGTATTGCCAAACAACTCGCCGGTTATTTCAAAGGAAATAAATCTTCGACAAAAGACTAATATTTGCCGCGCTCAAATGATTGAGCTAAAGTTAAAAAAATTATTTAGCTCGGATGCCCATGAAACACATTCTTTCTCTCGTCTTCCTCCTCGCCACGCTTATCGGAATTTTCCTGATTTATAATTACGGCCGTGCTTACTGGCACCCTTTGTATATCAAGGTTGCAGGAGCTCGCACTGTAGAGGATGTGATTCAAACTTATGGGGAAGAAGCGCGCGACCGAATGGCTCCATACTTTGCAGCCGCTGGCTCAAAGTATCCACCCGACTCTGTGGCGCTGATAGCCATAAAAGAAGAAGCAAAACTGGAGCTATGGGATACCTCAGCAGCAAACCCGGTTTTTATTCGCAACTATTCTGTACTTGCTCAAAGCGGAGTCGCTGGCCCCAAATTACGCGAAGGCGATTTGCAGGTTCCAGAAGGCATTTATCGAATAGAATATTTAAATCCCAATAGCTCTTACCACTTATCAATGAAGTTAAACTATCCGAACGATTTTGACCAAACGCATGCAAAAGCAGAAGGACGAAGCGAACCGGGAACTAACATTTTTATCCACGGAAAGGCTGTCTCGATAGGGTGTTTAGCAATGGGAGATCCCGTTGCAGAAGAGTTATTTGTCCTGGCCAGCGACATTGGTCATCGCAATATAGAGGTCGCTATCGCTCCACGAGATCCAAGAAAGACTGAATTAACACCTATTGCCGAGCTACCCTGGACAGAGGAGCTCTACCAAGATTTAACGACTTACTTTGCACCTTTCGTAGCGAAGCCATCAGCGGGGCTTTAGTTATATACAAATCTTACACCGCCTCTTAAATGACTGACGATAAAAAGACTTATAACAAAGCTCAGGGTGAAAAAGATGATTTTACCTTTTGAAGCAATCCTTAGTATGATCATCCACCATCCCGGTCGCCTGCATAAAAGCATAGCAAATGGTCGAGCCGACAAACTTAAAGCCGTCTTTCTTCAGTTGCTTGGACATGGCGTCCGACTCAGGGGTGGTGACAGGAACTTCTTTAAGACTTTTCCAGTTATTGACGATGGGCTCCCCACCAACAAACTGCCACAGATAGTCGCTGAAACTTTGCTCTTCTTTGATGCGCAAATAATTCTGCGCATTGACGATAAAGGCGTTTACTTTAAGCTTGTTGCGAATAATACCCGCATCCGAAAGCAATTGTTCACGCTTGGCCTCATCATATATTGCTATTTTTTCAGCATCGAAATTATCGAACACCTTGCGGTAGTGTTCGCGTTTTTTTAGCACCGTGATCCAGCTAAGACCTGCCTGCGCACCTTCCAGACACAGCATCTCGAATAATTCCCGATCGTCAAAAGTCGGCACACCCCATTCGGTGTCATGGTACTCAATATAAAGTGGATCATCGCTGACCCAACCGCAACGTGTTTTCATAGGTAGCCCTGTTATTTTTTGCTTAGATTGCCACGTCGCCTTGATTCTCGCAATGACGAATATTTCTGTTAGTGGGCCATGGGCCACCCTGCAACAACTCACCTCCCGACATTATATCGGGCGAGCGCAACTCGCCTCTACAGTTTGCTCGAAACATTCATTTTCATGGTGGGCCAAGGCCCACCCTACAACACCTCACCTTCCAACACTTGGTCGTTAGTCGGAAAGTCGTAGGCTGGGATGAATAACATGAATCCCAGCTCTCTTTTGAGTTCACAGGGTCGGTTAGCTTTGATGGGTTACGGCAGTCGCCTAACCCATCCTATAAGAGCTAATAGCTATCCAACAAAATCTCCCCTCCCGACATTATATCGGGCGAGCGCAACTCGCCTCTACAGTTTGCTCGAAACATTCATTTTCATGGTGGGCCAAGGCCCACCCTACAACCCCTAACATTCCAACACTTGGTCGTTAGTTGGAAAGTCGTAGGCTGGGATGAATAACATGAATCCCAGCTCTCTTTTAAATTCATGTGATGAATTGATATTGATGGGTTACGGCCCAGCCTAATACATCCTATAAGGACGAAAATATCTTTGGTAGGGGCAGGCCAATGTGCCTGCCCATATCTATTCTGGTTAACGACGCGGGCGGGCACATTGGTCCGCCCCTACCTACTATCTACTTTCTTGCTACCCAACCTTCATGCAAATAATCATCCTGCGGACTAGTCATGACTTACTTCTTCATTACCTCTACACCAGGTTCTTGATGATTAACTTTATTTGATTACGATATTTCATGCTTTAAGGTTAGAAAATGACCTGAATTACCGTATAATTTCGCTCTTTGCACAAAATAAAGCATATAAGCATCCATTAAGGGCACAGATTGTGGCAGATACTAAGACCTTTCAGGGGTTAATCCTGACCTTACAAAATTATTGGGCCGAGCAGGGCTGCGTGATTCAGCAACCGCTGGATCTTGAAGTCGGCGCTGGTACTTTCCATCCCGCAACATTCCTGCGCGCCATTGGTCCTGAGCCTTGGAGCGCGGCCTATGTCCAGCCTTGCCGTCGTCCAACCGATGGTCGTTATGGCGAAAACCCGAACCGCTTGCAGCATTACTACCAATTCCAGGTGGTGATTAAACCTTCGCCGCTAGATATTCAGGAAATGTATCTGGGCTCGTTAAAAGCAATGGGACTTGATCCGCTGGAGCACGATATTCGCTTCGTTGAGGACAACTGGGAGTCGCCAACGCTGGGCGCCTGGGGTCTTGGCTGGGAAGTCTGGCTCAACGGCATGGAAGTGACTCAGTTTACCTACTTCCAGCAGGTGGGCGGTCTTGAGTGCAAACCTGTGATGGGTGAAATCACTTATGGTCTCGAGCGTATTGCGATGTATTTGCAGGGCGTCGACAGTATTTATGATCTGGTGTGGACTGATGGTCCATTGGGCACAGTCTATTACCGCGATGTGTTTCATCAGAATGAGGTGGAGCAATCCACTTATAACTTTGAGCACGCCAATGTTGAAAAACTATTCGAGTTCTTCGACTACTGCGAAAGCGAGTGCATGAGCCTGATGGAACATAATTTACCATTGCCTGCCTATGAAATGGTGCTTAAAGCATCACATGCCTTTAACCTGCTGGATGCGCGTCATGCCATTTCAGTAACCGAGCGCCAACGCTTTATTTTGCGTGTGCGTACTTTGGCGCGTTCTGTGGCCGAAAGCTATTACGCCGCTCGTGAAGCATTAGGCTTCCCGATGCTGAACAACAGTAAAAGCCAAGCCAATAAATCGGAGGGGAAATAATCATGTCACAACACGATTTATTGTTTGAGCTAGGAACTGAAGAGTTACCACCAAAAGCGTTAAAAACATTAAGCGATGCGCTACGCGATAACTTGGCGGCGAACCTGCAAAACAACGATTTCACTTTCGACAGCATCGAAAACTATGCTGCACCGCGTCGCTTAGCGCTCATTATCCGCAATTTAGCGGATAGCCAACCTGATAAGAATGTCGAGCGTCTTGGCCCTGCGGTTGCCGGAGCCTTTAATGATGATGGCTCAGCTAAGCCTGCAGCAGTCGGTTTTGCTAAATCCTGCGGCGTTGAAGTGGATCAACTGGATCGCATCGAAACCGATAAGGGCGAACGCCTGGGTTACACCATTGCCCAAAAAGGCCAGCCTCTTTCTGAATTGATTGAAGATATGCTCAATTCAGCATTGAAAAAGTTACCAATTCCCAAGCCAATGCGCTGGGGCGATCGCAGCGAGCAATTTATTCGTCCAGTACATTGGGCAGTCTTACTGTTTGGCGATCAAGTCTTAAACGCAACTGTATTGGGTGTTAAAACTTCCAATCAATCGCGCGGCCACCGCTTCATGTCGCCTGACTGGGTGACCTTTAATGCTGCTGATGATTACTTGCCAAAACTGTTAGCGGCTAAAGTGAATGCTGACTATGAGCAGCGCAAAGAACAGATTCGAGGCCAGGTCATTGCGCAGGCAGACGCCATTGGCGGCGTCGCGCAAATTGATGAAGGCTTGCTCGATGAAGTGGCCAGTCTGGTCGAATGGCCTGTGGCCTTGACCGGTAAGTTCGACACTGAATTCCTGGCAGTGCCTGCCGAGTGCCTGATTTCCTCCATGGCCGAACACCAGAAATATTTCCACGTGCTGGATAAAGACGGCAAGCTGATGCCGAACTTTATTACCGTCAGTAATATCGAAAGCAAACGTCCGCAAAGCGTGATCGAAGGTAACGAAAAAGTGATTCGTCCGCGCCTGGCCGATGCTATGTTCTTCTTTGAGACTGACAAGAAAGTCAGCCTGGAAAGTCATCAGGCACACTTGAAGAATGTGGTTTTCCAGAAACAACTGGGCTCAGTTCAGGATAAAGCCGAACGTGTAGCCGAGCTAGCGTCTAAAATCGCACCAATGATAGGTGCTGATGCTGAACAGGCCAAGCGAGCAGGTTTATTATCCAAATGTGATCTGGCCACCAACATGGTTGGTGAGTTCGATAACCTACAAGGGGTTATGGGTACTTATTACGCCCGCCACGATGGTGAAAACGAAAACGTTGCTATTGCCATGACTGAGCAATATCTTCCGAAGTTCTCAGGTGATGAGCTGGCGAAAAATCCAGTAGGTCAATGTTTGGCGATTGCCGATCGCGTTGATTCTTTGGTCGGTATTTTTGGCATTGGTCAGGCTCCTTCTGGCGCAAAAGATCCTTTTGCCTTGCGCCGAGCCGCGATTGGTTTGATTCGAACTATCGTTGAGAATCAACTTAAGCTTGATCTCATTGACCTGATTGCTCATTCGAAAGCCTCTTTCGGCGACAAGTTAAGTAATGGCAATGTTGAAACTGCATTGCTCGACTTTATTCTTGAGCGTTTCCGCGCCTGGTACCTCGATCAAGGTGTCAGCAGCAATACCATTTCTGCAGTAATGGCTTTACGTCCAACTCAACCACTCGACTTTGATGCACGCATTAAAGCAGTTCAGTTCTTCCAGACTTTACCGGAAGCTGAGAGTTTATCGGCAGCCAATAAGCGTGTGAAGAATATTTTGGCGAAAGCCGATATCCAAGTACCAGACTCTATTGACTCAAGTCTATTGCAGGAAGCGGAAGAGCAGGCACTGGCCAAAACCATTGCCGATGCCGAAGCTAAATTGTCAGCCATGACCGGTTATCAGGATAAGCTGCAACATCTTGCCAGCCTGCGCGATGATGTGGATGCATTCTTTGATAAGGTGATGGTCAATGCTGACGATTCAGCGGTTAAAGCTAATCGCCTGGCCATGCTGAATAAATTGCAGGATTTGTTCGGCTCGGTCGCTGATATTTCCCTGCTACAAAACTAGCCATGTCTAAAATAGATTGGGATAAGATCAAAGTCATCGTTCTGGATCGTGATGGAGTCATAAATCACGATTCAGATGACTACATTAAATCACCCGAAGAGTGGGTTCCGATTGCCGGTAGCTTGCCCGCGATTGCCAAGCTGAATCAACGATTTAAAGTAGCCATTGCCACCAATCAGTCGGGTATTGCTCGCGGCTATTACGATGAACCCATTTTGCATGCCATGCATGACAAGATGGATAGCCTGCTACAAGAGTATGCTGGGCATATTGATCATATTGAGTACTGTCCTCACCACCCCGATGATGGTTGCGCTTGCCGTAAGCCTGAAACACAAATGCTTGAACATATCGCCGATAAGTTTTCTGCTGAGCCACAAGAGATAGTTTTTATTGGTGACTCCAGCTCTGACTATCACTGTGCACAGAATTTTGGCTGTCCTTTTATACTTCTTCTGACTGGCAAGGGACTGAAAACACTGAATAAATTGGCGGGTAAAAATCTGGTTGTCGAAAAAAGCTTAGCTATGTTGGTGGAATTCATTGGTTAGCAAAGGGGTCAACCTGATCGTTGGCACAGGCAAACTGGGCCACCGCTTTTATGACTACTTGCAATCGCTTGATCAGACTGCCATTACCTTATCCAGAAGCCCTAAAGCTTGGTCAAAACAGCACATTTGTTATGACTTACTGCAAAACGATCTGCCTTTTCCACAGCTGCCAAAGTTAAACACTGTTTTTATTATCCTTGCACCTGGCGAACGCTCTGAAGTCGCCTATCGCCAAACTTATATTCAGGCCGTTACTAATTTGCTGACTCACTTGCACCAGCAACAGTCTGATTTTCATTGTGTTCTTGTATCCTCGACTTCGGTCTTTAGTGGCAATCCTGAATTCATTATCAATGAGCAAACCGAGCCACAACCAGATTCCTTTTCAGGTCGTATTCTTTTAGAAGCTGAGGGAAACATAAAAAGTCTGCACCCCAATACCTCTATCGTCAGACCTTCTGGCCTCTATTCGTCGCAACGCCAACGCCTGATTGATAGCCTTCTTGATAAAGCGCAATATGATAATCCTAAATGGCTAAATTTGATCCATGAGCATGATGTTTGCCAATGGCTTTGGCAAACTGCCATCTATCAATGGCCGCTAACGATTGCTTCCGACGGCTTTCCTTTCCAGCGTAGACAACTACAAGACTTCAAGCAGGCACAGACCGATCGAACGGAGCATCTCATTAATCCCAGTCAAACTGCTAAATACTACCTATCGGATTATCGTGAACAGATAAACTTGCGCTACCCCTCAATTTTCCACTGGCTAAAGTTACGAATGTAACGTTTTATAACATTTTGTGTGTTTTTATTGTTCACCAATTTGTTAAAATCACCGACTTTAATGGCTTGTAGATTGATAATTTTAGCGAGAGTGACATGAATTCTAAGAAATCCTTGGTGGCATTAGCCGTCCTTTTTTCCACCCCAACCCTATTCGCGCAAAGTGGTTTATTATCTGACGCACCTGATGAAGGTTACCTTGGTACTATCGATTTTGGTTACATCAGTACCACCGGCAACTCTGAAACCGAAAGCTTAAATGGTGCCTTTAAGTATATCACTCGCATTTCCGATGAGTGGTCAACAGGTGTTCATATCACCGGCATGACTAGTGAAAATGATGAGGTCCGCGAAGCCGAAAGATATACTTTTGTATGGAACAATCGCTATGATCTATCAGAACGTTCATTCGTCTATAGCGTAGTTGATTACATGAATGACTATTTCGGCGCTTATGACTATCAAGCCGGCGCCTATGTCGGTTATGGTCATGAATTATTTAAAGATGACACCGGCCACTTCTCGCTAGGTCTGGGTCTGGGTTATCGTGTCAACGCCTTAAAAGCTGGTGAAGATGAAAAAGAGAATGTGGTTCGAGGCGATCTGGATTATCAATATAACATTTCAGAAACCGCCATTATCACGCAACTGATATCAGCAATCTGGGGACAGGAATTCGATACTTACTCATCCGAAACAGCCTTGAAAACTAAGATATCCGACAGCTTGGCGCTTAAACTTGCCTATCATGTCAACTACAACTCGGAAGTACCTGTTGGCGCAGAAAAACGAGATACCACAACCTCTATCAGCGTGAGTTACAGTTTCTAGCTTCAGATTCTGTTGTTGAGCTTGAGATGGCTCTATAAACAAACTGGCTTGTAGAACTTATTACTAACTCTGGGTTGGGTTAGAGGTTTGTTTCGTTTCCCAACCTCTTGATTCTCTTGATGGGTTACGACTTGGTCTAACCCATCCTATAGTGTGTCAGTTCTATTAACCCTAGACCCAGACCTAAACTATTTTCCTTCTATGGGAGCATTATTAAAAATGCCGATTTTTAATCTTCCTGATCTAAATACTGATTTTTCAGTTTGACGTAATTATCGGCTGAATATCTGAAGAAGTCGGTTTCTTCTTCGGTGAGTTTTCTTATTTTGCGTGCTGGCGAGCCAACCCAGAGGTAGCCGCTTTCTAATACGCGGCCTGGTGGCACCAAGCTGTTTGCACCGACAATGACATTTTCTTTAATCAAAGCGCCGTCCATAACCACAGTCCCCATACCAATCAGACAGTTACTTTCAATACGGCAACCATGCAAAATGGCTTTGTGGCCAATAGTGACATTATCGCCCACATACAGGTCATGTCCTTCGGGGTCATAAGGGCCGGCATGGGTAACATGGCAAACGGTTCCATCCTGGATGCTGGTTCGCGCTCCAACATGGATTGAATGAACATCACCACGCAATACCGCCATTGGCCAAATCGAGCTATCGGCACCGATGTGGACGTTGCCCACCACCAAGGCAGTCTCGTCAACATATACTTTTTCACCCAATTGGGGTTGGTGCTGATTGAATTTTCTAATCGTCATTAGGTTGTGTCCTGTTACGTTCTGCCGTTATTTTAGCCTTTCTCAACTTAATCTCAAACTTAAAGTCTCGTATCTTCTGTTATTTCCTTTCTGACAAGGTACTTGCCTTTTTGCCAAGTCATATTTGCACTTATCTTGATTGCTGGTTATGCTTATCGAACGAACAGGGAGTACCTATTTTACAGGCGAATTAGTTTTGATGTTCAACAAACCCCCATTACCTGAGTCTACCCTTCAAAGCCTTGTCGAAAATGACTATTCAGCGCTGCTGATTTGCAACGAAAAGTATGTTCTAAAAGCAATTTGCATTGATCAGTCTATATCCGCTTCGACTCTTCAAGGGATAGAGCTTAAAGAATGGCTACCAGCAGAATTGCTCAGTGGTGAAAAACTCCGCGCCTTGGTTTCACTACCGGATATTCGCAAGCAACGCTACTTTATTGCTTCCATTACCCGTCTGCCAAAAGATAAGTCTCATCTCAATGTATTGGTGTCCTTGCAACCTGCGCCAGAACTTAATAGAGAGAATGAACAAGGCTCGCCAAGCTTACTGTCTGTTTACAAAAGTACTGTTCTCGATAAAGCCCCTATATTTCTCTATACCCTTGATTACCGCACTAAATTATTCGTTGAAGGATTGGAATACTTCAGTAACTTGCTTGGCTATACTCAAGAAGAATTTGAGGCCATGCCTGAAGGGGTTTATTCAACCGTCCATCCTGATGATATTCCGGTTGTGCAAGAACAGGAGAAACAGTTAGCTGCCAGCGATGACAAAGACGTTATCCCTGCGGACTTTAGAGTGCAAAAGAAAGACGGGGAGTGGATCTGGATCCAGGTACACAGCACCATTTATGCCCGGGATGACAATGGCGAAGCCACTATTGAAATTGGCTCTATCCACCAGATCCAGAAAGATTTTGAAACCGAACAAGCGTTGCGTCGTAAAGATAAATACTATCGAACATTGGTTGAGAACAGCTACGACTGTATTTTGATGTATGACCGTAATATGCAGGTAACTTATATTTCGCCGTCGGTGACTCGGGTCACTGGCTATACCGAAGAAGATCTGGTCGGCAAATCTCTCGCTACATTTATTTATGAAGAAGATCGAGATGAGGCAGAAGCTAATCTACGATATGTTGCAGAACATCCCGATGCATTATCAGTTGTTGAACGCCGTATCAATCATAAAGATGGCCACTTACTCTGGATTGAAAGTCGCCTGGTCAATCATCTCGACGATCCGGATATTCAAGGAGTAACGGTTAATTTCCACGTCATTACGGAACGTAAGCAAGCAGAACAGAAGATTCACAACCTGGCTAACTACGATCCTTTAACACAGTTGCCTAATCGCTACTTACTCCGTAAACGTTTGCTCAAAGGACTCGCTGATTCGGTTAAAAATGAGTCTAAACTTGCTTTGATGTACATCGACCTTGATCGCTTTAAAGAAATTAACGATACCCTTGGCCACTCTGTTGGCGATGCATTGCTACAAACTGTCGCCAAAACGATCAACAAATGCTTGCGTAGTTCAGATACTTTGGCCCGGGTCGGTGGCGATGAGTTTACTATCGTTTTGCCGGAAACATCGGAAAAAGAGGCGCGTCATATTGCCGAGCGAATTCTTCAACAGTTTAGAACACCGTTCCAGGCAGATAGCAACACCGTGCAAACCGGTGCCAGTATCGGTATCAGTATTTTCCCTGACCACAGCAAAAAAGCTGAAGATCTGTTTCGCTACGCTGATATCGCCATGTATTCCGCTAAGAAAGAACGCAATCAATATCAACTCTACGAGCTACGCCACAGTGAACGTGAAAATCGCCGCCGCTCGGTAGAGAAAAAGCTTAAAACAGCAATTGCTAATGATAGTTTGCGCCTTTATTATCAGCCTCGGGTCGATATTAGAACGGGCTTAATTAAAAGCGTCGAAGCACTGTGTCGCTGGTATGACCCTGACCACGGAGATATTTCTCCCAGCGTCTTTATCCCTATCGCTGAAGAGAGCACCCTGGTTCATGAGCTAAGCCAACAGGTGACGGATCTTGCCTGCAAACAAATCGTCAGCTGGCGTAATATGGGCATTGATACCGCCGTTGCTCTTAACTTATCCATCAAAGACTTGCGCAACTTTAATCTCCTCAATCAATTTGCCGACACCATGCGAACCTATGATATTCCCGGTAGTTCGCTGGAAGTTGAGATTACAGAAAGCGCCGCCATGACTGACGTGGTCAACACTGTCAAAGTGCTCAATCAATTCAAAGAGCTCGGCATCAAGCTATCTATTGATGATTTCGGTAAAGGCTATTCTTCACTGGCGTATCTGAGCCAGTTGCCAGTAGACAACCTTAAAATTGATATGTATTTTGTCTCTCAATTAAGCAGTCAAAGACAGGATCGCATGACCAACGTGAATATTATTCGCAGCATCATTTCTCTGGCTCAGAGCCTCGAGCTACACACGGTTGCCGAAGGTGTCGAAACCATGCAGCAAATGTCTATTTTGCAATCCTTAGGCTGCGATATGGGTCAAGGTATGCTGTTTTGTCGCCCCATGTCGGCCACCGCAATTACCGAACTATTGAGAGAAGGCAAAGTAAACTTTGCTAGCCAATAATCCTGATCCATAGGCTTTTGTTCTCTTGCACTTGTTTTCCATGCTACTTATTTCTCATAATAAGCGCTCTGCCAAAAAGACAATAATCACTATTAATGAAAATAGCCATTGCCACACGTCACGATCTTCCTGACTGGGAACAGGATGACCAACCATTCTTTAATGCACTCAGTCATGCCGACATTCAATATGCTGTCGTTCCCTGGGATAGCGACACTCGCTGGGATGACTATGATCTCTGCTTGATTCGCACCACCTGGGATTATCAGGAACGCTTTGCGGAGTTTACCGAGTGGATCAAAACAGTCAGCCAACAAACGCAGCTGTGTAACCCGGAATCAGTCATTCACTGGAATAGCCATAAAAGCTACTTACGGGAACTTAAGCAAAATGGTATTCAGATTGCTCCTTCTGTCTGGCTTAATAAAGGCCAATCCATTGATATTCATAGCATTATGGCTGAGAAGGGCTGGCAACAGGGCTTCATCAAGCCATTAATTGGCGCCAATGCACGTGAGTGTTGCCGCTTCGATAATAGTGAACAAGGTTTAGCCACTGCACAGGCTCATATTGATCGCCTCATCTCTAACGAAGATTTGGTATTACAACCTTATCTGTCCACCGTTGAAACTTTCGGTGAAACTTCTGGCATATTCTTTAATAATCAATTCAGTCATGGCACACGTAAGATTCCGGTGCAGGGCGATTTTCGGGTGCAAGATGATTACGGCGCCAAAGATTACCCTTACCAGTTAAACAACACTGAGATAGAACTTGCTAATAAAGCCATCGCTTATGTCTCTGCTCACTATTTACCCGCTGGTCAAGATCAATTATTGTACGCTCGTATCGATTTTTTACACGATGCTGAAGGAACACCTTACTTGAACGAAATGGAGTTGATAGAACCTTCATTATTCTTCAGGCACGGTGGCACAAAAGCATGTCATAACTTTGTATCCGCGATTCAAACTATAAAAAAGTAATGGAGTAACTCATGAACAAAATTTCACGTTTTCTCTTAATTGCAGTCGTTTTACTTCTGATTGCAATGAGCGCTGTTTACCTTTCAAAAACACAAACTATTGATCAGGCCACCCCTGATACTGATAGCGAATCACCACAAACCAACGAGCAGCCATTAGCAGAGACCACTTCGGAAGACACAGCTGAGGAAGCAGCTCAGCCTGAACAGGAAGCAGCAACCGCTCTGAACTATAACCCTGCTATCTGGAAAGTTGAGCATAACGGCGTCACCTCCTATTTATTTGGCTCCATTCATATGGGCGACCAAAGCATGTATCCGCTACCTGAGAAAGTCCGCCAGGCTTATGCTGATAGCGATGTGCTAGTTGTAGAAATTGATATGACTAACCTTAATCAGATGGAAATCGCGCAAACTGTTCAAAAAATGGCTATTGACCCAGACAAGCCGCTAAGAGATCACTTAACGGAATCTACCGCGCAAAAATATGATGAATATTGCGAAAAAACTCGATCTCCGTGCCAAATGTTTAGCTCATTCGAGCCCTGGTTTGCTGCAATGACTCTAGAAGCATTAGCAATGCAGCAATCCGGTTACAAAGAGCAGCTAGGTATAGATATGCATTTCCTTACCGAAGCGAAAGACAGCAAAGAAATTGTTGAACTAGAAAGTTTTGAATCACAGCTCAAAATGTTGGATGAGATGCCAGCTCACTTACAGGACTTAATGTTATTGTCAACGGTGACCCGGGAAGAAGGAGCGACTGAGTTGATGGTGCAGGCCTGGAAAAAAGGTGACGTTGAATCTTTCTTGGCAGAATCAGAAATTTCGGCTAAGGATCAAGGCATTTCTGATGAAGATTACCAAGCCTTTATGGATCTGTTTTTGTATGACCGAAACCAGGGCATGGCCGATGGCATCGCCGAGCTTCTAGAACAGAATAAATCTGTATTTGCAGTGGTTGGCGCTGCTCATTACGGTGGTGAGAAAAGTGTCAATTATTATCTAGAACAGAAAGGATTTAAAGTTACAAGAATGTAAGACAGTTTGTATAAAAAAGCGCTCTTAGGAGCGCTTTTTCGTATCAGGGTTTGCCGATAAAACTTTACTTTGTTTCTTCCTTGCTAATTATTTGGTGCTATACTCCAACTACTACGCCACCTCATTGACTCAAATTAGAATGTCTTTTTTTCGTGCACTTAAAAATAAATTTTCCGGCCCCATTCAACAAAAGCCTTCCGAATCAGCTTTCTATGACGATAACACTATTTACCTGAACTACTTTCAGACCACTAAAAATTGGGGGGATACTGTTAACCCTTATATTGTGGAGAAAGTATCAGGCAAGAATCCTGTTGTTGCTTCGCCGGATCAACAGCAACATCTGTTGCCTGTCGGCAGTATCTTAAGAATAGCTAACCATAATAGTATTGTCTGGGGATCCGGTTTTATTTCTAAGAAAGGCAATATTAAGTACAAGCCTCTTAAAGTGTGTGCGGTACGTGGGCCACTAACAAGAAAACTTTTAATCAAGCAGGGAATCGAAACACCTGAGACTTATGGTGACCCAGCACTGCTGATGCCACGTTTTTACCATCCGCAAGTTGAAAAACACTATGAGTTAGGCGTTATTCCTCATTATCGTGATATTAACCATCCTCTTGTCCAGCAGCTGAAAGAGCAGGGTGCGCGCATTCTGGATATCACTAAAGACACCGAATCTTTTATTGATGATTTGCTCGAATGTAAACAGACCATTTCTTCATCCTTGCATGGCTTAATTGCCTCGGACAGTTACGGCATTCCCAATCAATGGGTTACCTTCAAGAATGAACTCACTGGCGGTACTTTTAAATTTCAGGACTATTACCAGTCTATTGACCAGATGAACCAAAAACCTGTTTCTGCCAAAGAGCTGGCCAGTATGTCATTGCAGCAAATCCTCGATCACTGCCAGGCTAAGCCCATAACACTGGATCTGGACGCACTGCTCAATTCTTTTCCAACAATGGATTAGCGCAGACGATTAACACACAGTACTAGCGCATAGTCACAAACTCTTCCGCTGAAGTTGGGTGAATAGCAACGGTTGCATCAAAGTCAGCTTTTGTCGCGCCCATCTTCATAGCCACAGCAAAGCCCTGTAATATTTCATCCATCCCTTCGCCAATACCATGAATACCCACCACTTTTTCATTTGCACCCTGGCACACCAATTTAAAAGTGCTTAATGCCCGGTGGGGGGTGATAGCGTTATACATGGCAGCAAACTGTGATTTGTAGGTTCTAATATCACCCTCACCAAACTGCTCAACGGCTTCAGCTTCCGATAAGCCAAGGCTACCAACGGGAGGATGCGAAAAAACAATCGTTGGGATCTGGCTGTAATCCATATACACATTAGGCATCTCGGGGTTAAACAACCGTTCGGCCAATAAGCGGCCTGCTTTAATGGCCACTGGCGTAAGCTGGGCTTCGCCGGTAATGTCGCCTACAGCATAAATGCCTTCAACATTGGTGTTCTGGAACTTGTCGGTTCGGATAAAGCCTTCTACATCTGTTTCTACACCAGCGGCTTCCAGACCAATATCATTGATTGCCGGTTCACGACCAATGGCCCAGATCACAGTGTCCACATTATCCAGACATTCGCCTTTCGTAGTGTGCACTTCCAGCAGGCCTTTATTGTTCTTTTCAATTTTACTGACATCAGTGTGCGTATGCAGCACAGGACCATCCTGCTCAATACGATCCAGTAACGCATCGGTAATATCCTTATCGAAATAACGCAGTGGACGATCTTTTCGCACCAACAGGTGGGCATTACTGCCTAACGCATGGAGCACACCAGCAATCTCCACTGCAATATAGCCGGCACCAATCACTACCGCTTTTTTAGGCCGCTCTGTCAGGGCAAAAAAGCCATCCGAATCAATGCCCAGTTCAGCGCCTGGTACATCAGGAACAATAGAGCGACCTCCTACAGCTATCACAATATGATCTGCCGAAATCCTTTCACCGTTCACTTCCACAGTCTTGTTATCCACAAAACGTGCATAGCCTTCAATAAAATCGACACCATTGGATTCAAAGCCACGATGGTAGGCACCATGAATCCGTTCGATATAGGCTTCGCGATTCTTTACCAGTCGCGACCAGGTAAAGCCTGTTTGCTCTAAATCAAACCCATAAGCCTCGCTATATTTGATAGCCTCGGCAATATGGGCTCCATACCACATGACCTTTTTCGGCACACAACCTAAGTTAACACAGGTGCCGCCCACCGCTTTAGCCTCAATCACAGCCGCTTTGGCACCACGGATAGCTGCCCGATTGGCCGAAGCAATGCCGCCACTACCGGCGCCAATCGCTAGAAAGTCGTAATGTTTGATATTGTTGGACATAAGTTTCTGTTTTTTCGCTATAATGCGTCGATTATAAAGGTTTCCAACTTCATATAAAGCGCAGGTTTTCAGTGAAAATACTATTTGACGTCGCCTACCTCTATTATCTCCCCCACTTTACGCCCGTTCTCGACGAACTAAAGCTCAAAGGGGTGGAGCTGGGGATCGTATTTCATAGTGAACCTCCCGCCGCCATTAAAGCTCACTTAAGTTCAGTTGCTGAAATATATATTATCAATGAAGACGATTTAGTCAGCTTTTACACGGCTCAAAAACCGGACTGGATCGTATTTGGTCACGCGACAGATATCGCCGAACCATTAAACGCTTTCTGTAAAACCGCTCTTATTCTGCATGGCCTAGGCCCAAAATCGACCTATTACAATGCATCGTCGAGCCCAATTCAGTATCGTTTTGTAGAATCTGAACATCGTTCGAAAACGCTACAGCAGCTCTATCCTAACAAGACTTTCGTTACCACGGGCTACACCAAGCTCGATCCATTGGTTAATGGCACCAGTGAGAAAATCGATCTCGCTGAGAAAGGATTAGTACCGGGGAAAAAAACGATTCTGTACTCACCGACTTTTTATCCAAGCACCATCGAGAAATTTCCCAAGAACTGGCCGGAACAATTTTCGGATTACAATATTCTGATCAAGCCGCACTACTTATCTTTGATCAAATCAGCCTACAAAAAACAACGCGAGCTATTTGAGCATTGGCAAAATTATCCCAATGTGTATCTAGCCAGCCCGGAAGAACAAAGTTTGCTACCCTTTATGGCAACCGCCGATTTAATGATCAGCGAAACCTCGTCTGCCCTGTTTGAATTCATGGCATTGAATAAACCGGTTATTGTCGGACATTTTCTAAAATTGCGAGTAGGCTATTGGGGGTTCTTAAAATACCGATTGAAGAAACGTCTTTCTGATGACTATCAATTGTTCCAGGAAATTGGTACTAATATTAATCACTATCGTGAATTGAAAGAAGCCGTTGAAAAGAATCTCAGTAACCCCAAGCTATTTGAACAACAGCGCTTAAAGCATATTCAACAAATTGTCGGTACGGTTGACGGACGCTGTTCGAAACGAGTCGCTGATTTTTTACTGAGCCACTAATCACTAACCACATATAAGGATACCCATGCGCGTCATCACCTTTGGTACTTTTGATGTTTTCCACGTTGGGCACGTTAATATTCTTGAGCGCGCACGCGCCATGGGTACTGAACTGTATGTAGGCGTTTCCTCCGATCAGTTGAATTTTGAAAAAAAAGGGCGCTATCCTGTTTATTCGGAAGAAGACCGCATGCATATTCTAAGTGCATTAACCTGTGTTGATTTTACGTTTGTTGAAGAGTCGCTGGAAAAAAAGGCTGAATACATTCAAAAGTACAACGCAGACCTTCTGGTGATGGGCGACGACTGGCAAGGTAAATTTGATGAAATGAAACAATTTTGCCAAGTTAAGTATCTGCCACGAACACCCTCTATTTCCACCACTGAGATTATCGAAGTGGTGCGCCACACACCTCATAAATAATGGATGCTCACACTATGGGCCAGACTATGAAGCATAATATAAATGACAAAATCCCAGTCAGTGTATTCATTATTGCGCAGAATGAAGAGCAACATATCGCTCGTGTCATCAAAAGCTGCCAACCATTTGATGAAATCATTGTGGTGGATAGTGGTAGCACCGATAACACCAAGCAAATCGCGGAGTCCTTAGGAGCCAAAGTTGTTCATAACGACTGGCCAGGTTATGCCAAACAAAAGCAATATGCCATGTCGCTATGTAAACATGATTGGGTTCTCAACCTCGATGCCGACGAGGAATTGACTGCAGAGTTTATTCACGCAATTAAGAGTTTTATTCAGCAAAATGAATATGTCGCGCTTAAATGCCGTCGTAACGATTTATTTTTAGGTCACTTTTTCCCACGTTCTATTCGCTTGCCAACCAACACCCGCCTATTTAAAAAAGATTATATTCAATATTACCTAGATAACCTGGTACACGAAGGTCCTGAGATAAAAGGAAAAATTAAACATACTTCGGCAGCCTTCAGGCACTATGGTTATGCAGACATTGAAACCTTAAGCAAAAAATACGAATACTATTCAACATTAAAAGCCCAAGAAAAATTCAACAAAGGCAAGAAACCTTCTCGCTTAAAACTTCTTCTGGTAGCACCATTAGAGTTTATCCGCGTTTACCTTATATATCGCTATTGCTTCGCTGGTTTGCGCGGTTTTATCTTTGCAAAACTCGCTGCCCATTATGCATTTTTAAAAGAATCCAAACTGTATTCTTATCACCGTTCTCATTCACACTCTGAGCAAAAAGATTCTCCAAAGGTTGATAAACATGACTAACCCTTTACTTAATATCACTGGCCTGCCGCCATTTTCTAAAATTCAGCCTTCGCATATGCAGGAGGCAATTAAAACCATTATTGATGACAGTCGCCGTCAAATTAATAAACTTATCGATTCACTTGATAAAGACTCGGTGACCTGGCAAAACTTTGTGGTGCCAATGGAAGAAATTGGCGATCGTCTTGATCATGCCTGGTCTCCGATTAGCCATATGCAGGCGACCGTAAACTCGCCAGAAATTCGCGATGCTTACAACAGTTGCTTACCCTTGTTATCCGAATACGGTACAGAAATGGGCCAGCATAAAGGCCTCTATCAGACCATTCATAATTTGAATGATAAAGCTGATGATTTAAAGCTTGATAAAGTGCAGCGCAAGATTCTCAAAGACGACTTGCGTGACTTTAAATTGTCCGGTGTTGCTTTGCCTAAAGACAAGCAGCAGCGCTATGGCAAAATTCAATTGCGTCTTTCCGAACTGACTTCGAAGTTTGAACAAAACATCTTGGATGCGACCATGGCCTGGCACAAAGACTTTCCTGATGCCTCTGCTTTAGACGGGCTTCCTGAGTCGGCTATTGAAGCTGCCCAACAGACCGCCAAAGCCGCAGAAGTTGATGGCTATCGGATCACGCTTGATTTTCCTTCTTATTTGCCCATCATGATGCATGCTAATGATCGTGAGTTGCGCAAAGAAGTTTATACCGCTTTTTCTACGCGCGCCTCAGACCAGGGCCCTAATGCAGGAGAGTTTGATAACTCTGGATTAATGCCGGAAATTTTAGCCTTGCGTCAGGAGCTGGCGGAGCTATTAGATTTCGATAACTACGCTGAATTGTCGCTGGCCACTAAAATGGCCAAAGATCCAGCACAGGTGATTGAGTTTCTACAAGATCTCGCTGATAAATCACACCCGCAAGCGCAGGCCGAGTTAGCCGAGCTGTCACAATTCGCTAAAGACAAGCACGGGGTAGATAATCTGGAAGCTTGGGATGTCGCCTATTACAGTGAAAAACTGCGTATGGAAAAATACAGCATCTCGCAAGAAGAATTACGCCCCTGGTTCCCTGAGCCGAAAGTCATCAAAGGCCTGTTTGGAATTACCGGTCAATTGTTCAACATTCGCTTTGAACAGCGCGATGATGTGGATATCTGGCACCCCGATGTGCGCTTCTATGATATTTATAATGCCGACAATCAGCATATTGCCAGCTTCTACTTCGATCTTTACGCGCGCAAGAACAAACGCGGCGGTGCCTGGATGGCAGACTGCATTGGCCGTCGTCGCACTGCAGACGGCGTGCAAAAACCGGTTGCTTTCCTGACCTGCAACTTCAACAGCCCTGTTGGCAATAAACCGGCACTCTTTACTCATGATGAAGTGACTACTTTGTTCCATGAATTTGGTCATGGCCTGCATCATATGCTGACCCAGATTGATTATGCTTCTGTGTCGGGCATCAATGGGGTGCCGTGGGATGCGGTCGAACTGCCTAGCCAGTTCCTGGAGAACTTCTGCTGGGTTAAAGAAGGACTCGACAAAATTGCCAAGCATTATGAAACCGGTGAGCCTTTGCCGTCCGAAAAACTGGAAAAACTGTTGGCGGCCAAGAACTTTCAATCTGCCATGCAAATGGTGCGTCAATTAGAATTTTCTCTGTTCGATTTTAAAATCCATACCAAACTGGATTTAACTCAGGACAATCCGATTCAACATGCATTGGATGAAGTACGCCGACAGGTTTCTGTGATAAAGCCACCAGCCTTTAACCGCTTCCAGCATAGCTTCAGTCATATCTTTGCAGGTGGCTATGCGGCAGGGTACTATAGTTATAAATGGGCAGAAGTTCTTTCCGCCGATGCTTTCTCGCGCTTCGAAGAAGAAGGCATCTTCAACCCACAAGTGGGTCAGGACTTCTTGCACCACATACTGGAGAAAGGCGGTTCCGAAGAGCCAGCCGATTTGTTCAAAGCCTTCCGCGGGCGCGAACCTTCGGTTGAGCCTTTATTGAAGCACTCAGGAATAGGTATTTAATGGACAATAAGACCCTGCTCGCAATCGACAATGGTACGCAAAGCCTGCGTGCCATTCTGTTTGATTTGCAGGGTCAGATTGTTGCCAAAGTTCAAATCCCTCTGAATTATTACAGCGATCAGCCAGGTTGGTCAGAACAGGATCCGCAAGTCTTCTGGAATACCCTATGCCGTGCTTGCCGAAAGTTAGCGCAAGATCCCAAGGTCAACCTGTCCAGCATTCAGGCTATATCCGTTACCACTCTGCGCAACACGGTTGTTAACCTTGATCAAGATGGTGAGCCATTACGTCCTGCCATTATCTGGACCGATCAACGTGAACTGGAATCCATTAAGCCTTTAAAAGGTATCTGGCCATTTCTGTTCAAGCTGGTCGGCGTTAGCGACACCATTAAAAACTTCCAGACTCGTTGCCAGGCCGCCTGGATTGCTCATCATCAGCCGGATATCTGGCAGAAAACCGACAAGTATCTGATGCTGTCGGGCTATCTCAATTATAAACTGACTGGCGAGTTCAAAGACTCCACCGCTTCTCAGGTCGGCTACATTCCCTTTGATTACAAGCACCACCGATGGGAAAAACCGAAAAGCTGGAAGTGGCAGATTGCTCCGATCGAACTCGAAATGCTGCCAGAACTAGTAAAACCCGGAGAACTGATTGGTCAAATCAGCCAAACCGCCAGCGAATCTACTGGTCTGCCACAAGGATTACCGGTTATTGCCTCCGGTGCCGATAAAGCCACCGAAGTGTTAGGCAGCGGCTGTATCGAAGATCACCAGGCCTGTCTAAGCTACGGCACCACCGCCACCATTAACGTCACCAGTCATCGCTATATCGAGCCTTTACGCTTCATTCCACCTTATCCATCTACCGTTTCTGATGCCTACACCATTGAATATCAAATCTACCGCGGCTACTGGATGGTCAGCTGGTTCAAAGAACAATTTGGCCACCGCGAACAGGATCTGTCAGTAGAGATGGGTATTTCAGCCGAACAGCTGCTTGATCAAGCCATCGCGCAAATACCGCCCGGCTCGGATGGTCTGATGCTGCAACCCTACTGGTCACCCGGCGTCAAAGTACCGGGACCGGAAGCACGTGGAGCTATTATCGGTTTTCATGATGGCCACACTCGCGCTCACGTTTATCGTGCGATTCTGGAAGGGATTGCTTATGGATTAAAAGACGGTAAAGAATCGATTCAACTCAGAACGAAACATCCGATTGATCAACTAATGGTTTCCGGCGGCGGCTCGCAAAGCAATGTCGCCATGCAGCTCACTGCCGATATATTCAATCTGCCAGCGACACGACCACACACCTTCGAAACTTCCGCGCTTGGCGCAGCCATCAACGCCGCAGTTGGTATTGGTCTATTTGAAAATTACCAAGACGCAGTTAAAGCCATGTGCCACAAAGGCGAAACCTTCGAGCCTATCAAAGAAAATGTCGATCACTATCAGGAACTCTACGAAAAGGTTTACAAGAAAATGTATCAACGACTGAAACCAATTTATCAGTCGTTGAGAAAGATGGGGTAAACAGCTTCCGTTATTTAGTTGACCTTCCAAGCATAATTATAAAAAATGTTTCTATGACTGGAAAGTAATATTGGACAATATATTATCATTCCACTACAAAAGAGATCCTCAGATTATCCTTAATTATAATTTCTTCATCTATTAAATTATTTTTTCCAGAACTAACATATATTCCGTTTTTGGAAAGAATAACTTCTACATTATTATCAACCACTCTTAAAGACTTAATATTCTTCAAATGATCCTCAGGATAATCTTCACCATGACTTGGTAATTCTTTTTTAAGAATTACATCATCCTCATCATTTCTTACAACTAAGTATATGTAGTATAAGTTTAGGCTCCCTGTAGAAATTACTTCTACTTGGTAATTATTACCCGTTTGCACTGAAAATAATACCGTTTCCCCCGTCATAAAGCATGATGAGAGAAACAGCACTGATATAGATATCAAAAACATTTTTACTCTAGCCATTACACAAAATCTGCCTTATCAAAGTATTGGGTTTTGCAATCGCCCCTCGACTTTTACAGTCATTTAGCGCTGCTTCTTTCATGATTTCGCCAACTTTTTGCCCAGCATTATTACCTTTAATTTCAGCCAAGCTCTGATCTCTTTGAAAACCTGAGGCAACATATTGAGCTAGATCTTGAATATTACCATAAAAACTCAACGGTACCCCGATAATCTCTCCTCCTGCTGCCGCATAAATATGCCGCCCTACATCACCATTTTGCCCATCCGCTATCAACTCATTTTTGAATCCACTAACATCTGTTATTCTGGGTCTACCCTCAAATGCCTCACTAATCATATTGCTTCCTAAATCAAAAGCTCCATACTTCCCTGCAGCTACAGCCATTTCAGCTAGTTTCAGCGCAAAATCTGTGCATCCGGATAATCCAAACCTGTCAGTCTTTATTATCGGTCTTGAAGACACGTAACTATAAGTATTAATACCACCCCATAAGCCAATCGGAATTAATTGTGTCAGAGTAAATTAGCCAAACGTTTTGTACATACTTATTATTATAAAAATTAGCAATAAACCTAATGCAATTTTCACTCTGGTAACATATTTATAATCTTCCTTGCTGAGCTCTTCTTTATATGTTCCAGCCAGTACGAATTCCAACATAAAATTTGCCATTCTTGCTCGTTCCTTATGCATGTTGGAATCAAAGTAATTATTGTGGATATCAGGATATTTATAACCGAGATGGTTTATTAGTAAGTTCGTTGTTATTTTTACAAGTATCCCACCAAGAATTATTAATCCCGGCGTTATTAAAAATGGCTGTAATGCTTCCATGCTATGCTCTCAACGTCTTCACATAATCCTGTAAACATTTCCCTGCTTCATCGAAAGCCTGGTCGTTCATGTAGCATTTGCATTGGCCAATGATCCCTTCAATGGTAGCGATAAGGAAGCGGGCGATATGGCGTGGGTTGACGTCTTGCTTAATGAGGCCGGCTTGTTGGCCACGTTCAAAAGTTTCAGCGAGCGCTTCGTACCAGATTTCCCAGATGGCGGCGATGCGAATACGGAAAGATTCATCGAGTGGTGACATTTCCTGAGTCAGGTTGTTTAGAGGGCAACCTGTGTGCAGTTCTTTGATATTTATTTCTTCGCGGGCATCATTCATCATGCCAATCAGATCATTGATAGGATCTTTTATCTGTTTTAACGGTTCGATCCAACGCTCATGAATCCATGGGTTGAGCACTTCATCGATGACGGCATGGCCGAGTTCTTTCTTGCTTTTAAAGTGATGGTAAAAGGCACCTTTGGTGAAACCGGTTTTTTTTAAAACCTCGTCCACGCGCAATCCCTGATAGCCCTTTAAGAGAATTTCTTCAAAGGCTACTTCAAGAATATTCTGCCGCGTTGCATCGGCGTTTCTTACTGCTGTTTTGGTCATTCGGTTACCTTGTTACCATCACTGTGGATTACAATTTATCGTGCGCGCTTCAGACTACTTTTGTTGAAGTCATCTTCATTTAAGCCCACGTTAAACTCATAGTCTTTCCAGATAATAGTGGTGCTTTTACCTGTTTGTACATTCTTCATTTCCTGACGATGGGCGCGCCAGTATTTGTCCAGGTACTGTTTAAATTCAGACATGTTAAGCTCTTTTAGCTTATCATCTTTTTGATCGAAGAATTCAATGCGATGCACTCGATAATGCTCCTGATCAATCCAGGCAATGGTTTTGTTATAACCTGAATTGCTATAATCCGGCACCATTTCCACGACAAACATCTTCTCGCCGTTCAGCTCATCACCACGTAAAAACTTATAATTATATTTTTCTACTTCGAACGACGACAGGTCTTCATAGGCAAATTCACTGCCCATCCACGGACCGGATTTATTCGATGATGAAATGCGTTTTACACGCTTAAGCGCTGGCAAGTATAACCATTGGTCATCATTACCATGAATATGCGAATACGTTAAAAAAGCCGTACCTTCAACATCTCGCGGCTGTTCAAAGACACTCAAGCCTTTATCGCCATCATCTTTAATTTCCAGATTCTTAACCTTAACGATGCGTTCCGATTCGTTGCCGCCTTTGTCGCGTAGAATCATGGTCATTTCCGCCTGGCTATCACCCCAGCCGGTATTGCGCGCTTTGGCTTCTTTCGCAATGGCCAAGCCTTTTTCCTCGGGTGTTTCAGCATTAGCGACAAAGCCGGTGCTGGTTGCTAACAGTGCCAAAGCTATCATTATTCGTTTCATGAATTTCTCCTAATTCGTTTTTGCAGAGATCTATTCTGCGGTCTTTGCTGTAGTCTGTTTTTTGCTGCCGAGCATTAATAATGGTGGCAACAACAAGAAATCAATAATCAGTGCAGATGCTAATGTTATCGCGGTCAAAATACCCATATGGCTGTTCATCACATAATGCGACATGCCTAACACCAGGAAGCCTGCAACTAACACAATGGTAGTCACGGTTAATGCCATTCCGACGGTATGGAAGGCGTATTTTACCGCAGCTTCTTTATCCAACCCCTTTTCACGTCGGGCGCGAAGATACTTACTTAAGAAGTGTACCGTATCATCGACCACGATGCCTAAGGTCATGCCGGTCACCACCGAAAGCCCCATACCGATTTGTCCCTGGAACATTGCCCAAACACCAAAGGCTACCGCCATCGGCACTATGTTTGGAATCAAGCTCAACAAGCCTAGCTTCAAGGACCTCAGTGCAAAGATAAGCAGTAAGGAAATCAGTACCAATGCCCATGCTGTGCCTTTAAGCATCGAATAAATATTATTTTGCCCGATGTGCGCGAACATGATCGCCGGACTTGAAGCCGAAACATCTAAATGCGGTGCATTATCTTCAAACCATTGAGCAAAACGATCTTCGAGTTCAAGGACCTGTACACTGGATAAATTCTCCAGTGATAATTGAACACGGGTGCCTGACTTGTCACTATTGACCTGATTGTTAATATCCATGCCACGCGGCAGTGAGGTTTGATAAATCAGGGTATATTGCGCAGTTAACTCTCTAACCAGGGTATCTAGCTCGACACCTTCATCATCCTCTAACAGGATCGCATTACAGCCTTCATCTAACGATGGCTTGGGTAAGGCATAACATTCTTCACGATCTCCATTCATACTTTTGTTAAGACGCCTCATCACATCGGTATAGCTTTGTACATGCAACACTTCCGGTTGCTGTTCGGCATACTCAACAAAATCTTCCAGTAACGCCATAAACTCCGGCTCATGAATGCCGCTACCCTGGTCGGTGGTAATGCCGTAAAAAGCGGTGTAAAGCCCGGTCAGGTTCTCCGCCGTATAGTCGGAGTCCACACGGAAGTCGATGGTTTCATCGAAGTACTTAACAAACTCATCGTTCAGTTCATTTTTCGGAATGAAGGCAATGATGGCGATACTGACTACCGCCATAACGGGCAATAGCATTTTGCGTTTGGCAACGACAAAGTTACCAAAGCTATCCATCCAACGATGGCTTCTGCTTTCAATCTGTTTGACTTTTACGGGCAATAGCATCATGACTGCTGGCAAGAAAGTGACCGAATAAATGAAAGCCAGCGTCACACCGACAGCAACCGTATTACCCATATCGCGCAACGGTGGCACTTCACTAAAGTTGAGAGTTAAGAAGCCAATTACAGTGGTAATACTGGTCAGAAAGATCGGCATCATATTGATGCGAATACTTTCAACCATAGCGTCATGTTTATTCATGCCATGCCGCATGTTATGCAGGAAGGTGACCAGCAGATGCACCGAGTCGGCCACCGCCATGGTCGCCACCACCGTCGGTACCGAAAACATGGGCGCCGTTAATGGAATGCCCAACCAGCCAGCGGCACCCATGGAACCAAGAATAGAGAAGATAATGATAAAGACGCTACCTAAGGTACCGCTGGTGCTTCGAATCATGAAATACAAAGCGAGCGGAATAACCAGGAACAGCATGATTGGCGTTAAAGTCATCATGTCACTTTTACCAGTTTCGGCAAAAGCGTCATTCATCATGACCACACCGGTCAAGCGTATTTCCAGATTAGGATTACGCTCCATCAATTCGCTTTGTAAGGCTCTAGCCTGATTGGCAACCTTGGTCACCGCAGTCAGGATCTCAGTCTTCTTTTCCTTCCAGGCTTTGCCTTCCAAACCCTCTAAATCAGGATCCTGTGGCAACTGTAAGGTCACATTGACTGCCGTAACCGTTTCCTCAGGATTAATCACTCGATTCAGCAACTGTGGTTCATTAAGCACAATGTCGCGCAAACGATCAATTTCAGCATCGCTGAGATTATCGATCATCTCCTCGGTAACAGCTTCGTGCTCACATTCACTATCAAAGTCCGCTGACTTATCCGGAATACACAACAGCGCGCCAACCAACATGTAATCCTCATCCTCGGGTGTAACCCAGGTATGCTGATAGTTAGTTATCGAATCCACGCGGGTGGTATAGGGGATTTGCCAGCCCTGTTCTGTGAGCCAATGAATGCTTTTCAGTGTATCGTGATCAAACACAGTGCCCTCTTTGGGCGTGATCACGAACATAACATTGTCGGCTTTATCGTAGGTATCCTGAATATCCTCAAACGCCATTAATTGAGGATTATCTTCAGCGAAAAAGACGCGATAATCGGTTTTAATCTCTAAAAAGCGGGCGCCGAAGGTGGTTGCTACCACTAACAGCAACGATAGGAAAATAATGAGCCAAGGGTGATTGATGATAAATCGGCCAAATTTAACAGTATTGTTTTCCGGCATAGTCGATCCTGACTGATAATTGAACAAAATGAAGTTCTGATGCCAGCAACGCCATTTTGTTGAATATTTACATTAAGAGGCTTGCTATTTAACTACAGACCAACTAGTCTGTCAATTCGTCAGAACCGATAAATCGACCTGTTTATTGAAGGAATACCAAGCATGTCACAATCTCTTAAAATGGCATTCGCCAATGAGTTAAACAAAGGTAAGTTATTATTTTCAAAGGGTAAATTTGATAAAGCCTTTTATCACTTTGAACGCGCCCACATCCTCAGCCAGCCCTTTTATGGACGCCATGTAAAAAGTCATTGGTGGATGTTTCGGGTCGGCGTTAACCGCCTTGATCTGCGCGAAACCGCTGGACAAATCATTAGGATCATTGGTTCAGCCGGTTCATTAATCGGCAAATACCCGGTTGGCAATACCGGTGGCGCCAATGTTTCACCCTTTAAGCCCATGCCGATTCCAGAGGATTTAAGGGTTTATTTTGAGTAATGTTCTAGTTTCTGTATGTCGCTTAACTATATTTTTCGCTACTCAGCGAGTTACTTTTCTTGCGTGGTCAAGAAAAGTAACCAAAAGAAGACCACCCCGTGATTGAGGTTTCGCTTCGCTCAACTGCCTTCGTATCCGCCAAGTCATTTAACGCACCGTAAAATACGTTCCATCCTTGGCCCGAATTTTACTATTCAAATCATCTCCCTAAAGGGATTCCTTTCAGTCACAGATTTGAATTGCTATGCCTTGCCTACTACTCAGCTCAATCAAAAGGGGTTTTTTGGTGCTAACCAGAGAGTAAATATATTCGTCATCAATAACCGTTCATATTATTAATGGCATAATAAAACCATATTCCTCTACCTTTATATTTCTTGTCATTCCGCGGTACCTGGGGCATTTCCTTCAGTCACTTACCGCGGACAAAATCGTCGGGAACGATTTTGAACAGCGAAGCTGGCCTTAGGTGAAATACATCCCTGTATTTCATAATCCAGTGACCTTACCTAATTCCTTTACAAATGTAATTAATTCCTACCAACTCTGCTATCATTAGCCGACTTTCTCAAAACCCAATTTATTATGCATCAACCTTCTAACACTTCAGTTATAAAAGCCACTCGCTACTGGCTGGAGCACACGGTCATTGGTTTCAATTTTTGTCCTTTTGCTAAACGTGAGTTTGTGCGTCAGTCTATTCGATATTGGGTGTCTGAAGCTGACGAGATCGAAACAGCATTAGAGGATTTAATGGCGGCAGTCGCGGAACTTGAGAAGGATAGTTCGATTGAAACCACTTTACTGATCCTGCCGCAGGGTTTTGCTGATTTTGAGGATTATCTGGATTTGCTGGATATGGCCAATGAATTAATGGCTATGCAAGACCTGGAAGGTGTTTTTCAGTTAGCCAGTTTCCATCCTGATTACTGTTTTGACGGCCAATTGAAGAATGACCCAGCCAATTACACCAATCGTTCGCCCTACCCCATGCTGCATTTATTGCGTGAAGCCAGCATCGAAAAAGCGCTTGAATTTGTCGACGATCCCGATTCAATACCTGAGCGCAATGTCGAGTTAGCTCGAGAAAAGGGCGATGCCATCTTCAAGGAAATTCTACACAACAGTTTAAAGCAATAATTCGCTCACTCGCTGCCTTAATTTAGGCAGTAACTCTTCCTCAAACCAGGGGTTTTTCTTCAGCCAGATATTATTGCGTGGGCTGGGATGTGGTAATGGCAGAACCGGCTGTTCAAAGTTTAAATAATGACGCCAGTTCTTGACGGTTTCGGTGAGATTCTTTTCCTGTCGATTGGGTAGATGCCAGTCCATGGCGTACTTACCGATAACTAATGTCAGTTCTATGTTTGGCAACACTTTAAGAATTTTATTGCGCCAGGTTTCTGCACAGATTGCTTTCGGGGCCAGATCACCGGATTTGCCTTTGCCCGGATAACAGAAGCCCATCGGCACCACTGCTAACTGTTGCGGATCATAGAAAGTCTCACGGTCAATGCCTAGCCAATCGCGTAGCCGATCACCGCTGGCATCGTCAAAGGGTCGTCCCTTGTGGTGGGTGATTTGTCCGGGGGCCTGGCCTGCTACTAATATTTTAGCATCGGTACTGAACTGCAGAATGGGATTCGGGCCTAGCGGCAAATCCTGACAAATGGTGCAGGCTTTAACTTCTTTAAACAGTAGCTGGTCTTTTTTCATAATCCTTTAATGACTTGGTTCTAGTCTCAACAATCTTCAAGTTCCGACTCTTGTAATTGAGAATCTTTCAAACAATATGCTTTTTGCTCGCCGCTTATCGGACACTGAAACATGAGTTTATAAGCTATCAGTTGCAGGTTGGGACTGTCGTCATCAGCTTGCCCATGTTGCCGATCCCCTATAATTGGGAAACCTTGCGAAGCCAGGTGAATACGGATCTGATGTTTTCTGCCAGTCAGAATCTGCACCGACAGCAAGCTACGATCCGTGTCCGCATCATATTCTTTCAAAGTCACGATACTTTTGGCTGGCTTGTTATCAATAGGCTTGTCGATAGTGACTGTATCATGAGGGAATTGCCCTTGAACCCAGGCCAAATAGTGTTTTTCGACGGTACGCTTGGCAAACATGGCCGATAAGGCTGCCGCTGCCTCTTTATTATGGGCAAGGATGATCAAGCCTCTTGCCGCCCGATCCAGCCGATGCACCACATAGGTTTGTCGATTGTAGTCAAAATGTTCTTCTACCAGGCGTCCAATGGAGCAATGATCGCCCCATTTAGAGCCTTGCGACCAAACACCATAAGGCTTATTCCAGACCGAGTAATCACCCTCATCCGCTATCAACTCGGGTTTGGCTACCGTCTCGCTTAGGACCTGCTCGTTATAGTACAGATGCAGCTCCTCACCTAAACGCAGTCTGGCATTTTTGCGACGCAAAGGCCGCGCCTGTTTGCCATGCGATAACCAGACAGCCCCTTTGGTCATGGCGTCTTTAACTTTCTGCTTTGACAAACCGCTGGCTTGCACCAATAATTCGAGCGGGTTGGTATCATTCAGATCGGCAATGTCATCAAGGTTTATATGTTGCTCAATAATGGTATTCTGTGCGGGTTCTGTCATCATCGTGTGAATTATTAACTGTGAAGCATTCTTTAGCTTATTATCAAACCGATTCTTTATCACCACCGTCGTTACTGGCTGATTTGCCTGTAATTACTGATGCTGGTGAGCTGGAGCAGTTCGATGGCTATTTCTGTTTTGAGCCAAAGGATGCCAATCAAGTGTTACATTTTTACGCCAAGCTGGAGGGACATGCAACCGGCTTTTCTCTGGACTTCACTCAGGGAGCAATCGCCTGGCGCCGAAGTCACGGCGGTGGCCGCAAGCAACAGATCGCAAAAGCCTGCGGATTGAAGCACAACTGGCAGCCCTCAATCCTCGACGGGACAGGCGGTCTGGGCCGTGATGCATCCGAATTGCGCAACCTCGGCTGTCGCCTGCGCATCATCGAACGCTCGCCTTATGTAGCGGCTTTATTACAAGACGCTATCGAGCGCGCTACCAGCCATCCCGAAACTCAGGCGCTTTTTGGGCAACATTTTCAGTTATTTCAGGGACAGGCGAACGAGCTGATACCACAATTATCATCTGAGCAACAGCCCGATATCATTTATCTTGATCCTATGTTTCCACCACGCAACAAAAGTGCTGCAGTGAAAAAAGAGATGCGGCTGGTAAAACTGCTGGTTGGAGAAGATTTGGATGCCGATGAGCTGTTACCACTGGCAATGAAACACGCTAAATACCGCGTGGTGGTCAAAAGACCCAGTTATGCGCCCTATCTTAATCAGCAAAAGCCCTCCATGAGCATCGAAAGCAAAGCCAATCGTTTTGATGTTTATGTTAAGCAGGCAATTCCCAATTAACTGTGTCACTTTTTATTTAAGGAACTCACCATGGCCAAAGCCTCTGCATTACACATTCTGGTAAAAACCGAAAAAGAAGCCCTGGCGCTCAAAGCCAAGCTGGAAAAAGGCGCTGACTTTTATCAGCTGGCCAAGCGCCACTCCATGTGTCCATCAAAAAAACAGGGCGGCGATCTCGGCGAGTTTAAGCGAGGCCAAATGGTCAAGCCGTTTGATAATGCGGTATTTGCAAAAGGTAGTGAAGATAAACCTTTAATTGGCCCAGTCAAAACGCGCTTTGGTTACCATTTAATCAAAGTATTATATAAAAGCGGGTAACTGGTTTAAGCCGATAGTGCTACAACTTTTAGGCAAGCCTTTCCGCTATCTCAAAGACATACCCATAAATTATCAAGCGAACAAACCGATATTATTTATCTCTAGTCCATTCACCCCCCGAGATGCTCTTGATGTGGATTATTGCAATACTTAACCCGTTCAACTAATATTTATCCGCTTTTTATTAGCAAAAAACTATATGTGCTTATTAAATAAGCCGTCTCTTTATAATAATGAATTGAGGATATTATGAATATTAAAAAAACGTTACTGCTTACAGCAGTTTTATTGGGGTTACAAGCTTGCGCACCTTCGGCATACAACATTGATAAACCTGAGCCATCGACAATCAGCTACGCCAATCCAGCTGAATCTCAAGAGTCGCTTCACCTGATAGACAGTCGTCCTGAGCTGGAGAAAACGTTCAGCTACGGTGTTCTAAAGGCAGAGCTACTCGATAATAAAACTCCAGTTGAGCCAATCGAGTTCTTACAAAAGCACACTCAAGCAGAGCTAAAAGCGCGTAACATTAATGCACAGCTCGCCGCGCAAGGCAAAAACATTCATATCAACAAATTTGTTGTCAGAAATCATCGCACTAATGCCTATACGCCATTCATTACGTTTACCATGCTTAGCGCTGACATCATGAGTGACGAAGGTTCTAAGCGTATTGCCCTATTTATTAAGCGTGGCAAGACTCCTGTTTGGAGCTTCGATGAAATTATTGAGCCAACTTTCAATCAGCCTTTAGATCTAGCCATTAAAGAATTTGTCGCAAAACTCAATAATCACCTATTCCACCAGGCAATGACCGATGAAGAAGTTCAGGCTCTGATTGCTCGTATTAACAATGCTGATGATGCTGATACTGCCTACCAGGACGTGTACCAACTTGGATTTTCTAATAATCCACTAGCTTTAGATACTCTGCTAGAACTTACTAATAATGATGATGAGTATATTCGTCTGGCTGCCATTTCTGGTCTCGGCACCATCAAGGCTGAATCGTCACTGGAACGACTTAAAGAAATCTATGCCACAGCGGATATCTGGCAAGATAAAGCTATGGCGCTAAAGTCGATCGGAGATATCGGTACTGACGAAGCACGCAATTTCTTAGTAGTTGCATCCAATGAGCTACAAAGCGCGAATGATAAAGAACGTTTATGGAGTCAGGAAGTCATTGACTTGTACTTAAAATAAATCTTCTTTGCTCAGGTAAGTTAAGGGTACTTCCCTTAACTTACCTCTATTTCAAACAACTTATACTGCAACTGCCCTGCTTTCTTATCTTTAAGCTCACTCCAGTTCTCTGGAATATTAAGCTCCAGCCCCTGCTCCACTTCAATATAGATTAGAGCCTCAGGTTTAAGCCACTCCGCTTCAGCCAGTTGTTCTATGACTTTTTGCGTCATGCCTTTATGGAATGGCGGATCAAGGAAGATGATATCGAAAGGTTGTTGATTTGAGGCTATAAATTCAAAAGCATCGCCATGCACAACATGAGCATTATCGGCGTTGACCAGTCCCAAATTTTCTTCAAGCTGGTGAAAGGCTTTGCGGTTCAGTTCAACAAAAGAGGTTTTCGCTGCTCCTCTGGAGAGCGCTTCAATACCGATAGCTCCTGATCCTGCAAACAAGTCCAGGCACCGTGCGCCATGAATCTCATTCTGTAGCCAGTTAAAGAGAGTTTCACGAATTCGATCAAGGCTGGGTCTGAGCCCTTCAACTTCAATAAAGCGTAATTTGCGCCCTTTCCATTTGCCACCGATGACCCGAAATTGGCCGGTCTTTTTTGCATGTGGCGATGAGGATGTTCTCTTGCTTTGTTGAGCAATCTTATTTCGATTAGCCATAAGTGGCCTCTTCTACTCTGGCGTTCAAGTTTGCCCGCTCGCGGTTTGCAAATCTCTTACGCACCTGCCTTGAAAGTGATAGGATAACGCCTTTATAAAGTTTAACAAGTCATTGATACCTTTACTGCCATGAGCGACTCACAATCAAAAGATAAATCAAAACGCGGCCTGTTCGGCTGGTTTGGCAAAAAAGACTCCGAGAATGCTAATCAAACTCCAGCTCCGGAGTCTGATACAGGCGTTGATGAAGAGCTTCTGCAAGAGGCAGAACATGCTCTGGAAGAACAGCTCGAAGAGCAGGTGGAACATGATATTGAGGAAGCTTACGAACATCAGGAGCACCAGGAAGAAAAGATTGAAGCGGCGGCTCCAACTTTGACTGATACTGACAGCAATCAACAGCATCCAGCCGAAAGAAAAGGTTTCTTTTCACGCCTCAAAGCCGGCTTAAGCCGCACCCGTGGTCAGTTAGCGGACAGCTTGGCTAATCTGGTTCTGGGCAGTAAAGAAATTGATGACGATTTGTTGGAAGAAATCGAAACTCAATTATTGATGGCTGATGTGGGTGTAAGTGCCACCCGCAAAATCATTGATGATCTGACTGACAAAGCCGATCGTAAAGAGCTTAAGAACCCACAGGCTTTAATGGATCGTTTACGCCAATTATTGTCTGAGATCATTGAACCTTGTACTCAACCGCTGGAGCTGACCCACAAGCCTTTTGTGATTTTGATGGTTGGAGTCAATGGTGTCGGTAAGACCACCACCATCGGCAAGTTGGCTAAAAAATTCCAGGGTGAAGGTAAATCGGTAATGCTCGCTGCTGGCGATACTTTCCGTGCCGCCGCTGTTGAGCAGCTTCAAGTATGGGGCGAACGCAATAATATTCATGTCACCGCTCAGCACACCGGCGCAGACAGCGCTTCAGTTATTTTCGATGCTCTACAGGCAGCCCAGGCACGCAATATTGATGTCTTGATCGCCGATACAGCCGGACGTTTGCATACTAAATCGAACCTGATGGATGAGCTATCCAAGGTACAGCGTGTTATGCAAAAGCTGGATCCGAGCGCGCCGCATGAAGTGATGTTGGTGGTCGATGCGGGTACCGGTCAAAATGCTCTTAATCAGGCCGAACACTTCAATAAAGCGGTACCACTTAGCGGAATTACCATTACCAAGCTGGATGGCACTGCGAAAGGTGGTATTATTTTTGCATTGGCTGACAAGATGAAAACGCCAATTCGCTTCATTGGGGTGGGCGAAAGTATTGATGACTTACGCGAATTCAATGGCCAGGACTTTATTCAGGCCTTATTCGCAACCGACGATAACGCTTAACAATAATAATCTATCAACACACTATGATTGAATTTCACCAGGTATTTAAACGCTATGAAGGTGGCCACGAAGCCCTCAAAGGGGTTAGCTTTGAGTTACCGGCTGGTGAAATGGCATTTCTAACTGGCCACAGTGGCGCTGGTAAAAGTACCCTACTGAAATTGATTGCTCTAATGGAGCGGCCTACACGTGGTCAAGTCATTCTTGATGGGCAGAATATAAGTAAAGTTAAAGATCGGCATATTCCTTACCATCGTCGCAAAATTGGCATGATCTTTCAGGATCATCGTCTCTTATATGATCGCACTGTTTTCGACAATGTTGCTTTGCCTTTGATTATTGCCGGCGTATCCGATCGTGAAATTCCGAAACGGGTGCGGGCTGCGCTGGACAAGGTCGGGCTGCTCAGTAAAGAAAAGCAATTGCCAATTCAGCTGTCAGGCGGCGAGCAACAACGAGTGGGCATTGCACGCGCAGTGGTCAATAAACCCCCTCTTCTGCTTGCCGATGAGCCGACCGGTAACCTCGATCCTGAGTTGTCAGCCGACATCATGAATTTATTTGCAGAATTCAATCAGGTTGGTGTTTCAGTGTTGATTGCTTCACACGATTTAGCCTTAATTGCCCGCATGAAGCACCCGGTCATTACCTTGAAAGAAGGCCGTACCATTCGCAACGAACTGGCGGAGGCTGCTTTTGATGAGTAAATCCAATCGTCAAAATACTTCCTATAAAGTCAGCTTTCTTGATCGTTTCAAGATGGCTATCAGCCTGCACAAGAAAAATGCTGCGAGCACCCTGCTGGATGTCTTGCGTCACCCAACTAACAGTCTGCTGACCATATTAGTTTTAGCCATCGCTTTGGCTTTGCCGACTGCTTTTTATGTATTCAGCTCTAATGCTAAAGCCATCAGCAGTAACTGGAGCGGTGGTGTGCAAATGGCTTTATTCCTCAAAGACAATGTCAGTCAGGAACAGCGAGCCGAGTTGGTACAAGAGTTAAGCTTTCGTCCCGAATTTAAAGAGGTTGTGCTGGTTCCAAAGGAAGAAGCTATTGAAGAGTTTAAGCAACAATCCGGCTTTGGCGATGCTTTGGACTATCTTGACGATAACCCTCTTCCCGATAGTATTATTTTAACTCCCTATGAAATCCATGCTGAAGCGGCCATGCTCGAGCAACTGGCACAGGAGTTAGAGCAAAACCCCATGGTTGATCTGGCTCAGTTGGACATGGCCTGGATTCAACGCTACCAGGCAATTCTTGAAATCTCACAGAAAGTAGGCTCTTTTGTCAGCATCTTGCTTGCGTTCGGGGTTCTTTTGATTGTTGGCAACACCATTCGACTGGCGATTTTAAATCGCCGTGACGAGATTCAGGTTATTAAATTAGTCGGAGCCACCGATGCCTTTATTCGCCGTCCCTTCCTATATACCGGTTTCTGGTACGGTCTTATTGCCGCCCTGCTCGCTGCGCTGATGGTTAATATTGTGTTGCTTCTTTTACAGCAACCCTCTTCTACACTAGCTGATCTATATAACAGCGGCTTTTCTTTAATGGGATTGGAACCTAACCAGACGCTGACATTATTGGCAATTGGTGCAGGTTTGGGCTTATTCGGTGCCTGGTTCTCGGTCAGTAAACACCTTAAAGATATTCAACCCACTTAGCTAACCATTAAAAGATTCACTTTTTTCTCACCAGTCATAATGGATACTAGGCTCAACTAGCCATTCACCCGCTATACTCTGAGGTAATACTCAAAATTACATTATGCTATTTGCTTATGGCTGAGAAGCTTGTTTGAATATGAGCGTTTATTATCTATCAAATATTGAGTATCCCTGTCGATATAAGGAAAAGATTTATGAAATTATTGTTTACTTTAGCTTTAAGCATATCCACCCTCGCTTTTTCTAGCACCATTAACGCTAAAGCTGCTGATTACGAGTTTGACACAGTCCATACCCAGATCATCTTTAAAGTCAATCACTTAGGCTACTCTAATTCTTATGGTAAGTTCCGCGCCTTTGACGGTACCTTAAGCTTTGATCCTGAAGACTGGTCAACCGCTAAAACTGAAGTGTCAATCAATACCAAAAGCATTGATCTAGAAAATAAAAAATGGAACGACCATATGCGCAACCCCGATTTCTTCGATGTTGAGCAATACCCGGCCATGACGTTCAAAAGTACTAAGCTAGAAAAAACCGGTGAAAATACCGGTAAGCTACACGGTGATTTAACCATTTTGGACAAAACCTTACCGATTACTTTGGACTTAACCTTAAATCAGGCGGGCATACACCCAATGAGCGAACAACCACACGTTGGATTCTCTGCTACTGGCACTATCAAACGTTCAGAGTGGGGCATGATATATGGTGTTCCAGCAGTTGGTGACGAGGTTGATATCATTATTGAAGTAGAGGCGACTGCAAAATAAGCTCCTTAAGTTTAATCCGGTTCCTGCTAACCGACTGATTTCTGGTCTGGCAGGAACTCCTGGTTCTAATTTGTAATCTCCTGTTACAAAGCACCCATAAGACTTTAGCAAGTTTCACTTTATTTCTGCTTACGAGGGGTGTAGGTTACTTGATTCAAGGATACAAACTAGCCTCCAGGCCTTATAGAACCTCGCCTGAAACCTCTTTTTTGTATGGAACTTTTTTACTGATTAGCACTCTTATGCTTAGAGTGCCAAAATATTAGCACTCTCACTTAAACAGTGCTAATATTGGCCAATCTTTATTATTGGAGAGAATGCATGAGCAACATTTCACCGAGCATGGCATTAGCCGTTCCAACAGGCAGTATTGATGGTTACGTCAGTACCGTCAGCGCTATTCCTGTCCTGTCGGTCGAAGAAGAGCAAAAACTAGCGCATGAATTTCACGACAATAACGACATTGAAGCTGCGCGCCAGTTAGTAATGGCTCACTTACGCTTTGTTGTCTATATAGCAAGAAGTTACAGCGGTTACGGCTTACCACAAGCCGACCTTATCCAGGAAGGCAATATTGGCCTGATGAAAGCGGTTAAGCGTTTCGACCCTAGCGTCGGCGTGCGTCTGGTTTCTTTCGCCGTGCACTGGATCAAAGCTGAAATTCACGAATACGTATTGCGTAACTGGCGTATCGTCAAAGTTGCGACCACCAAGGCGCAGCGTAAATTATTCTTCAACTTGCGTTCGAAAAAGAAAACCCTTAACTGGCTCAATAATGACGAAATTAACGCCGTTGCACAGGATTTAGGTGTCAGCGAAGAAGAAGTTCGTCGTATGGAAGGGCGTTTGAATGCCCACGATGCCTCATTCGATGCACCGCATGCCAGCGATGACGATGATGCAGTATACGCACCGATTCATTATCTCGAATCTCCTAACTCAGATCCCGCGCAAGCCATTGAACAGGAAGACTGGCAGGATCAGCGCGAAACTCGCTTATTGTCTGCATTGAAAACGCTGGATGAAAGAAGCCAGGATATTTTGCAGCAACGCTGGTTGAGCGATCAAAAAGCGACCTTGCATGACTTAGCAGATAAATATGGCGTTTCAGCTGAAAGGATTCGTCAGTTAGAAAAAAATGCCATGAACAAAATTAAAAACGCCATTAGCTAATCTGTGCTGGCGAACATTTATGTTAAAAAAGCGACCAAATTGGTCGCTTTTTTTTTGCCCCTGGGCTCTTCTCACCAATTATCAAATATTTTACACCACAAGTCGGTTTTGGTTTGTTTTCTGAGCTATTTGTCGACAAATCAGTCAATTGCTGACTGATTTTCAACCTGTTTGTCGAGTTTTTATACAACAAATACTTGATCCAGTTCACATTTAGTAGCAAGATGATACTGTCATTATAATTAAAAAGCTTGGGGAGGCTTTATGAATCGTCTAAGCACCTTATTGTTTGTCAGCACATTTTTTCTCGTGGCTTGTGGAGGAGGGGATACCAACCCTTCAACAACCGAAACGACAGTCAGCAATGATTACGATTGCGTCATCAAATATGGATGGGAACCGCGTCCACCTTACCAATTTCTACACAACGCAGAGATGCAAGGCATTGATATCGAAATCTTCAAGAAGGCTGCCGATGCTACTCAATGTAACGTTCAATATGTTCAAAAAGGTTGGTCAGAGTTATTAACGGCTCTGGAAAAAGGTGAAATTGACGTATTAGGCGGTGCCACTGAAACCCCAGACCGTAAGGTTTATGCTGATTTTTCAGTTCCCTATCGAAGCGAGTCATTTGCACTGTTTATCCGCTCAACCAGTTCTTTTCAGGGTGATACATTAAGTGGATTTTTAAGTGGTGGTAACAAAATTGGTATCACAAATGACTATTACTATGGTCAGGACGTCTATAACTTGATGAACCACCCACAGTACGGCCCACTATTTATTGACGGTAACTTCGGCGAGCAAAGTTTCTACAATGTCATTTACAGCACTATTGATGGCGTCTTAACTGACCCGATCGAAGGACGCTATATTATTAAACGTAAAGGCCTGGAATCACAGGTTAAAGAGTCTAGTGTTATTATTCCAAGCGATAATGTTTCCTTCATGTTCAGCAAAAAAGGATTATCGCCAGAGAAGACCAAAGCATTGCAAGACGCCATTAAAGAACTGGTGGCCAATAGCGAAGTGAACCCTGTTGTTGCTAAGTACCAATGATCAAAAGATTGATTTGACAAACTTTAGCCACCTTCATTGGTGGCTTTTTTTATCTTAAGTCACATTTGAAGTAGATAATTAAATCGGCTAGACTCTCGCCTCTAGATTCTTATCTCTAGACACTTCTTACTAGATTCTCTTCGGATAATAAGCACTACGGAACGATAGGCAGATGACAAATAACAATACTATAAAGCTAGGCGTCCTATCTTCCCATTGCTGGATTCAACCGGCTTTTAAAGAGCAATCCAACTTTAAGAGCTTAGCTTTACTGGCCGATTTCAACGAAATTAGTTTGAAGCAAATTCCTCCCATCAAACGACGCAGACTGAGCGGCCTCAGTAAGATAGCTATGCACAGCTCCCTTTGTTGTCTGGAGCACAGTGACTTTACCGCTGAACAACCGATAACCGTTTTCGCCTCTCAGCACGGTGAGCTCAACCGAACTACTAACATTGTCGAAAGCATGCTTCATGAGCAGGCAGTCTCACCGAAAGACTTCAGTTTATCCGTTCATAATGCTTCACTTGGTTTATATTCTATTTTTACTGGCAATAAAAATCCGGGGACCAGCATTGCCGCTGAGTCAAACACCTTCGGTTACGCACTGCTAGAGAGTTATCATCAGCTACAGAGATTTCCGGGCCGTCCGGTATTATTAACCTGCTTTGATCTGCAGGTTGGAGCACCTTTCTCCGAACTACAGCAGAAACTATACCCAAGCTACAGCCTTTCTTTACTGCTGACCCAACCATCCACAGCGTATCCAGCCATCTCTTTTGCGTTTGAGCCCCTTAAGCATCAGCAATCGCCCGAATTGCCCTTAGGCCTCAGTTTTTACGACTTTCTACAGAGTAGTGAACAGCAGCGAGCATTAAACAGTCTTGATACACGCTGGGAATTTGTGAAGCATGTTGTATAAAATCAATTACCTATGGCGCATTTTCGCGACTGGCCTATCCTTCGCAACCTTTGGGATTGGGGGTTTATTATTATCGTTGTTGGTTTTTCCGATTATTGGGCTCTTTTATCGTGATCCAAATATCCGCAAGCAAAAGGCTCGCTTCCTGATTCACAAATGCTGGTATGTATTTATCCGCTTTATGCAAATGCTGGGAATATTTACCTTTGACTTAAAACAGGCCAAGGAGCAGCTACAAGGCGTTGAAGGCAAAATCATTATTGCTAATCATCCCAGCCTGATTGACGTTGTTGCGCTGATTTCCTTAATCCCCAAGGCTGATTGTGTGGTTAAAGAAGGCTTATGGAACAACTTTTTCTTGAAAAGGGTGGTTAGAGTTGCCGACTTTATTAACAACGACCAGGATGTAAATAAACTCATACAAAACTGTAACAAAAGCCTACAAGAAGGTTATAATCTTGTGATATTTCCTGAGGGTACTCGCACAGTCCCCAATCGGCCCATAAAACTACAGCGCGGGGCGGCTAACATTGCCATTCGCTGTCAAAAAAATCTACTGCCAGTGATTATCGACTGTGACCCCACCACGCTTACAAAACAAGAAATGTGGTATCAAGTTCCTCCTCGCAGAGCACAGTTCTCGATGAGGGTGGTTGAGGAAATAGATATTACTCCGTTTATTCATAATGAGAAAAATGAATCAATCGCAGCAAGACGGTTAACGGAGCATATTAAATCGATTTTTATAGAGGAAATAGATAAAAATGAAATCCTTAGAAAACGAGATTAAAGCAGTTATTATTGACTCGCTCGATCTCGAAGAAATTAGCATTGATGATATTAAAGCAGACGAAGCTTTATTTGGTGATGGATTAGGACTTGATTCAATTGACGCACTTGAGCTTGGTTTAGCTTTGAAGAAACAATTCGATATTAAACTTGATTCCAATTCAGAAGAATCAAAGAAACATTTCTATTCTGTCAGTACTTTAGCTTCTTTTATAGAACAACAAAGAGGAGCTCGCTGATGGCACAACTTGATAATAAAGGGCAGATCTTCCAACATTTAGTTACCATCCTGGTTGAAGACTTTGAGGTAGAAAGCGACGATATTACACTCGAAGCTAATCTTTATACGGATTTGGATCTGGATAGCATTGATACCGTTGATTTAGTCATCAAGCTACAGGAAATGACTGGCAAATCCGTCAATCCCGAAACCTTCAAGGCTGTTCGAACCATGCAGCATGTTGTTGACGCGGTGTATGACTTAGTTCATAGCTAACCATGCAACATCTTTTTAAGACCTTAATCGCTATTGTGGTTTTACTCTACCCCTTGGCGGTTTATTTTGGCCTGCAATATTTAGAACCGAAATCGATAGCTCTGTTACTGGGTGGACTGGTTCTGATTCGTGGATTTGTAATCCGCGGAAAACTCCTGCAAGCCTTTAAAGGTCTGTGGATTATCGTCCTTATAGCTGGACTTTGTATTGCATCCTTAAGCTTTTTTCTCAATACAACTTCCGGCTTAAAACTTTATCCAGCCATTATTACCGCCAGCTTTTTAGCCGTATTTGCCTATAGCCTGTATTCACCCCCTTCAGTGATTGAAAGAATCGCACGAACTCAGGAACCTGAGCTGCCTGCAGAAGCGATTCCTTACACTAAGAATGTTACCAAAATATGGTGTGCATTTTTTATTGTTAACATCTTTATTTCACTGTACACCACTTTCTTTACCACCATAGAAGTTTGGACACTCTATAATGGACTTATCTCTTATCTGTTAATGGGACTTTTATTCTTTGGTGAGCTCATCTATAGAAAGCTGATACACCAATCGAAGTAGGGTAGTGATGTGAACGAGGCTGTCGAAAAACTCCATAATTTACTACAAGCTCCTCATAATTATTGGGTAGCCTATGATGCAGAGCATGCCTATTCGCACTCTCAGTTTATTCATGACGTCCATCTTTGCATGGCTCACATTAATCATTACCCACACCACACTTATTTATTATTTGTCGAACATAGCTATTCGTTTGCAGTTAACTTCATTGCCCTGTTAATGCTGCAAAAAGATATTGTTTTAACAGCCAATAACAAGCCTGAATGGATTGCTCAAATTGATACTCATTACGATGCTATTATCGGAGAGACGTCACTAAACCCTTTAGTGTCTGGCGATCAATTTGTTAATACAAAACTTAATGAAACCGTTAATAACTTAATTCTGCCTGAGGTTTTAACCAGTAAAGTTCTTTTTTTCACCTCCGGTTCCACCAGCAAGCCTAAGTTAATCACTAAATCGATTACTCATATACTGATGGAAGTCGGCGCTATTGATCGCCTGTTCGGTGAGTCGGTCGCTAACTGCCAGTTCCTTGCTACTGTATCCCACCACCATATTTATGGTTTGATCTTCCGGCTCCTCTGGCCACTGATTTATCGACATTCCTTTTACTCCAGGATTGTTTTATATCAAGAACAACTCGCCGATTTATGTAGAGATAATCCCGATATTTGTTTGATTTCAAGCCCTGCTTTTTTATCTCGACAGGACACAAATCTTGACTCTATTTCATTAAAAACATGCTTTAGTTCCGGCAGCTTATTAAGCCAACAAGCGGCACAGCTTGCCCATCAGCAACTAGGCGTTTTTCCCGTCGAGGTCTATGGTAGCACCGAAACTGGCGGTATTGGTTATCGCCAACAAAGTAATCTTAATCAGCAGTGGACCTTGTTTCCCGGCATTCATATTTGCCAGCCAACCAATCAACCGTCGATTCTTTCTTCGCCCTACCTTGAACAAGATATCGCTCTAGATGATGAGATAGAGCTTCTTGATAATCAACACTTTAAGCTACTGGGCAGAAAAGATAGAGTGGTTAAGATTGAAGAGAAACGCGTCTCACTGAATGCTATTGAGCACACTCTTAACGCATCACCATTGATAGAAGAGGCCAAAATTGTCGTGTTACAGCATCATCGTACGTTTTTAGGTGCGGTAGTTGTTCTCAGCGAGGAGGGCAGGCAATTCCTAGAAACCCGCCAAAAACAAAGCCTTAATCGATTATTTAAATCCCAGTTAGCAGAAACCTATGAAGCCGTTGCTATCCCGCGCAAATGGCGCTACCTTGATGACCTGCCTTTGAACAGCCAAGGCAAGCTTCCTTTAGATGAACTTAAGGCTTTATTCTAATATGGATTATCCAGATATTGTTGCGCAGGACTTGCATGATAATGAGCTTCAACTCATGTTGAGCATTGATGCAAATTTAGATGCTTTTGAAGGACACTTTGATCAATTCCCGGTTGTTCCGGGAGTGACCCAAATCGCCTGGGCAAAATATTACTTTAGTAACCTGCTAGCCCCTAAGTTAAAACTTTCTCGTCATTGGCAAGTGCAGAAAATGACAACTTTAAAATTTCAGCAGGTCATGACGCCAAACAATCAAGTCCAACTCACTCTTTCTTTTGATCACAATAGAGAGTGTTTCACATTTTCTTTTTATAATAGCCAAAGTCAGTATTCTTCTGGCAAAATTTTTGTTTCTCCGCTTAGGCTGACCGACTGATGTCCTCTTGCCACTGTATCGTCATACCAAATTATAATCATACTCAGCATATTGAGCAGGTGTTGCTAGCAATAGAACCACTTAACCTTCCCGTTATCATGGTCAATGACGGTAGCGATCAGCATACCCATCAAGTGCTGAACCAATTGCCCGATCGATTTAGCTTTTTACAAGTGATCAATCTGCCTGAAAATTCCGGTAAAGGTGGCGCAGTAATGGCTGGGCTGCTAGCCGCTCATGAACAAGGCTTTAGTCACGCCATTCAAGTTGACGCTGACGGGCAACACAACCTTAAAGATATTCCCAACTTTATTGCTTTAAGTAACAACTATCCTGAAGCCGTTATTTGCGGTATTCCGGATTACGATGATTCAGTGCCATTAGGGCGTTTAATCCCACGCTACCTCACTCACTTCTGGGTTTGGGTCGAAACCTTGTCCTTCAAAATCAAAGACTCAATGTGTGGCTACCGCCTTTATCCGCTTGCTGCTACCGTGCAACTTATTAAAAGCACGAATATCGGTAAGCGAATGGATTTTGACACTGAAATACTTGTCAAACTTTATTGGGCTTCTGTCGATATTCTCAATTTTCCTACTAAGGTTACCTATCCCGAAGATGGCTCTTCACACTTTAGAATGCTTCAGGACAATTGGTTAATCACTAAAATGCATACTAAACTTTTTTTTGGCATGCTCCCTCGCGCACCCAGGCTAATTGCTCGCCACTTCAAGTCACGACGTAAGCAAACTGATACTCATTGGTCAGCAACACAAGAGCGCGGCTCCACTATCGGAATCCAAATTTTAGTCTGGTTATATCGCTTTTTTGGCCAGTGGCTATTTCGTATCGTATTAATTCCTGTCATTGCTTATTTTGTTTTAACTGGCAGCAAGGCGCGTAGTGCTTCTTATCAATATTTACAGCGCATAAACACTTATAATCAATCCCATGCCAAGGTTCGTTGGTATCACGTCTATAAACATTTTTATCAATTCGGCTTAGCCGCTGTCGATAAAATTAGAGCCTGGCTTGGGGATGTGGGACTGAAAGATATCATCTTCCATAACCCACAAATATTTGACTCTCTGCGCAAAAATAACTCTAGCAAAGGTGCTGTTTTTATTGGTTCACATTTAGGAAATTTGGAGCTTTGTCGAGCCATCGGTGAGGCTGACTCTGCACTTACTATTAATGCTCTTGTTTTTACAAAACATGCTTTAAAATTTCAGCAGGCACTTGAAAAATTTAATCCTAAGGCTTCTGTTAACCTGATACAGGTTGATACTCTCGGAGCTGAAACAGCCATCATGCTTAAAGAGAAGGTCGATGCGGGAGAAATTGTTATTATCGTTGGCGACAGAACCTCTGTCACTCAATATGGCCGCGTAAACTATGCTTCATTTCTTGGTCAATCAGCACCCTTTTCACAAGGTCCATTTATTTTAGCCGGCATCCTTGAGTGCCCTGTCTATTTATTATTTTGTCTGAAACAATCAGGACAGTATCATGTTTATTTAGAGCCTTTTTCTGACAGTCTGAAATTGGCAAGAACAAACAAAAACGATCAGTTACAATCCATTATTGAGCGTTATTCTCAGAGGCTGGAACATTACTGTTTAAAAGCCCCATATCAATGGTTCAACTTCTATAATTTTTGGCAAAAAGATGACCATCAACATATTCAACGTAGCGCACTAAAAACACAAGAGAGCCATCGCCGTGACAGAAACTAAAAAAGCCATTACTTTTGGTAACTCTTCGCTTAGCATTGAGCAGATTTGCCAACTCGCAAAAGGCAATGCCACTGCCCAGCTTAACTCTGCACCTGAGTTCAAGCACAAAATACAACAGGGTGCTGACTTTATCAAAGAACTGTTGCGTGAAGATGGCGTTATTTATGGCGTTACCACGGGTTATGGTGATTCAGTTACCACACCAGTGCCTGTGCAGGACACTCATGAGCTACCTCTACATCTGACCCGCTTCCATGGCTGTGGCCTAGGAAATATCTTTTCTGCCGAACAAACTCGTGCCATTCTTGCGGCAAGATTAGCATCATTAAGCCAAGGTTATTCAGGCGTTAGCTGGTCATTATTACAGCAACTAGAACTTTTATTGGAAAAGGATATCTTACCGCGTATCCCTGAAGAAGGTTCGGTTGGTGCCAGTGGTGACCTGACTCCACTATCCTATGTTGCTGCAGCACTGATTGGCGAACGCGAGGTGCTCTATCAAGGTAAAACTCAGCCAACCGAGCAAGTATTTAAAAATCTAGGTATCAAGCCCATCACGCTGCAACCAAAAGAAGGTCTGGCGATAATGAATGGTACCGCAGTGATGACTGCGCTGGCTTGTCTTGCATTTGAAAGGGCTGATTACTTGACCAAACTCTGTTCCCGTATCACTTCTCTATGCTCGATTGCTTTGCAGGGCAACAGCGCTCATTTTGATGAACTGCTGTTTTCAGTCAAACCACACCCTGGTCAAAACCAGGTGGCGGCCTGGATTCGTGACGATCTGAATCATTACAAACATCCACGCAACTCCGATCGTCTTCAAGATCGCTATTCCATCCGCTGTGCCCCTCACATTATAGGCGCGCTGAAAGATGCTATGCCTTGGATGCGTCAAACCATTGAAACTGAGTTAAACAGTGCTAACGACAACCCTATTATCGATGGGGCAGGTCAACATGTTTTGCACGGCGGTCATTTTTACGGTGGTCATATTGCGATGGTCATGGACACCATGAAAACTGGCGTTGCCAATCTTGCCGATTTAATGGATCGTCAGATGGCTCTGTTAATGGATTGTAAATTTAATAATGGCTTACCCAATAATCTGTCTGCTGCCTCAGAACACCGCAAACCCTTAAATCATGGTTTTAAAGCTGTGCAAATTGGCATTAGCGCCTGGACTGCTGAAGCATTAAAGCTGACCATGCCGGCCAGTGTTTTTTCACGCTCGACAGAATGCCATAATCAGGACAAAGTAAGTATGGGTACCATTGCTGCTCGCGATTGTTTGCGTATTCTGGAACTCACTGAGCAAGTCGCTGCTGCTTCATTAATGGCAGCAACTCAAGCAGTAACTTTGCGTATTAAGCAGAATCAATTAGACCAAACGTCACTCTCCGATGGCGTTTCATCCACCTTAGAGCAAGTATTTGAGCATTTTGAATTGGTCAGTGAAGACCGCCCATTAGAATATGAACTGAGACATTTCGTTGCCTTAATTCAAAAGCAGCATTGGAGCACCTATGCCAATCAATAATAAACAATTACATTCGCATCCAATCAGCGCAGAATATAACATTGAAGTGCCTTTCTTCGACCTTGATCCGATGCAAATCGTTTGGCATGGCAATTACATCAAATACTTCGAAGAAGCGCGTTGCCAGCTACTGCGCAAGATTGATTATGATTATCCACAAATGAAGGCATCAGGTTATTACTGGCCAATCATTGATATACGAGTGAAGTACGTTAATCCGGCAAGGTACGGCCAAAAATTACGATGTATTGCGACTCTTAAAGAATGTGAAAACCGTTTGCTGATTGACTACCGAATTGAAGATCAGGCGACCGGCAAGAAACTTTCAAAAGGCCATTCCATTCAGGTTGCAGTAACTGCCGATGAATTTGAAATGCAATTAATGTCGCCCACTGTTCTATCTCAAAAACTAGAAGACTATTATGCATCGTTATAAGTTAATATTACTGACATTCTTTTTGTCCTTTGCTTTTCTTGCTACCAGCAAAGCACACACTGATTCAGCTCAAAGCTGTAACCTTCAATCCGTCACAGAGCAGGTGCGCGAGCATGCTCCTCTTAATCAATTTCAGCAAACCAAACGCATTGCCATTTTATCTAAACCATTAGTCTCCACAGGTTATCTGCTGGTTGAAGATGAACATGGCGTGATTTGGCAAACAACAGAGCCTCTTAAAAGTACCATTCTGATCAAAGATGACTCCTTACAACAATTCAACAAACATGATCAAGCTGTTTCAGCACCAGCCAACTCGAATCAAAAAGCCAGTCAGCTAATCAGCTCAACCTTTCTTGCTATTTTAGCGGGTGATTTTGAACAACTTGAACGTAACTTTTCTGCCGAGTTGATTTGTGATGAAGAGCAATGGCAGATTCAATTGCAGGCCAAACATGATGATATGCAGCGTTTGTTAACTGACATAACCATCATTGGTAACACCAATATTCAACAACTAATTTTTGCTGAAGCAAATGGTGATACTACAGAATTAGTTTTTAAGCCGCTTGATGATCCGGCAATAGAAGAAGCACTAGGTCTCTATTTTGTCCGCTAAACTGTCTACTAAATCTAAAGCCCTGATTTGGGTTATTTTAATTCTAGCAACTGCGGGGCTTTTTTATAAACAGCTTAAATCTTCCTCTGCGTTTAACATCCAAACCAATATCTTGAAGTTATTGCCTGTTACTGAAGTGGATCCCTTTGCTGAGAAAGCTTTCGAGCAATTTTCGGACAAAAACTTTAGACAAATTATTGTTGGCATAAAGACAGACAAAGACACCGATTTTCAACCGCTGGCTCAATCGTTAATTGCTCAACTTGAACAAACCCAATTGATTGAACGATTCAACACTCAAATAACCGAGAGTGAACAACAGGCCATTGCTGAGCTGGTTTTTCAGCATCGCTTTCACTTATTGAGTGAAGCGGACCGCAAGCTCATGTCTTCAGCTGGCGCTGAACCTTTTATTGATGACAGCCTACAAATTCTTTATTCGCCACTCTCCGGTCAGCTGCTCAATCTGATGCCACAGGACCCATTGCTGTTATCCTATCGCTATCTGCAAAATTCTGTGGGCCAAAACCAGCCATCTTCTCAAGCGCAGATAGTCGATAATCTGATGTTGTTCTCACAACCTGACCATAATCTGGTCATTCTATCGGCGTTATTAAAGCGTTCACCGTTCGACACTGAAACCCAGGATCGGATTACTGAAGTAACCCATAATTTTGCCAGTAGCCACCCTGACGTCGAGTTGTTAACAACCGGTGCGGTATTTTATGCAAAATATGCAGCTGCATCCGCCAAGTCGGAAATTTCAACCATCGGAGTAGGCTCTTTAATTGGTGTTATCTTCCTGTTAATCATTGCCTTTCGAAGTATCGCTCCACTGTTTATGACCTTAACCTCGCTGGCTGTTGGAATTTTTGTTGCCTTCACGGTAGTTCATTATGTCTTTGGTTCTATTCATATTTTAACGCTGGTTTTTGGCGCCAGTCTGTTAGGCGTTGCGGTCGACTATGCCTTCCATTATTTTTCCAGTGCCATCCACCATTCGAAACCCTTGCCGCATATCTTTATGGCGATTGTAATGGGCTTGCTCTCCAGCGTGATCGGTTATACCGCACTCTACATGGCTCCATTTCCCGGCCTGCAGCAAATGGCCGTTTTTTGCGCTACTGGCTTAGTCGGTGCTTTTCTGACCGTAGTACTGTTATTTGATACTTTCCGTTATAAAGTTTCTACACCCTCGGCGTTCCTGTCAGTTCTTCAAAAGCATCATTCGGTTAGCCAGAAGCTCACTCATCGTTACCTTATGGTAAGTCTTCTGTTGCTGCCTATTATCGCAGGCTATCTGCTATTAACCGCTGATCAAGACAACGACAATATTCGTCAGTTGCAGGCAGCGCCAGCAGAGCTGGTTAAACAGGAGGCCATGCTTACCCAGATCACATCAGCTCCGGCCACTAATCAATTCTTTTTACTACGCGCAAATTCCAGTGAACAACTGTTGAATACCATTAATCAATTTGATAACCAGCTTGATCAGTTGGTAGCTGACAATGTCATCAGCAGTTACTCGCATCTTGGCCACTTTGTGCCAAGTCGGCCGCAACAGGAAGCAGATTACCAGCTGATTGGTGAGCAACTGACCTTATCTAATCTCAAACCCTTCCTTGATATCGGAATACTTGATCAAGCGAGCCTTGCACAGCTCAAAAGCGACTATCACCTAAACGGCGACAATTATTTAGAGCTCGAAGAATGGCTCGAGTCACCGATTGGCCAACGTCTTTCTTATTTGTGGTTAGGTAATATTGAAGGTAAGGCCACCGCCATAATCAGCCTCTCGAATATTAAAAATATTCAGGCTCTTGAGCTATTAGCTGAGCAGAGTCCTGATCTTTACTTCATTAACAAAGTTGACAAAGTTTCACAGCTTTTTACCAGCTACCGTGAACTCGCTAGCTACATGCTACTACTGGCTTGCCTGGCGATACTGATTTTACTGTCTATCAAATACAAACTGCTAATTGCCTGCCATGTTGTATTGGCTCCTCTACTGGCGGCCTCTGTTGCGATTATCATTACCATACTGGTCACTGGCAGCTTTAATTTATTCAGCACTCTGGCACTGTTTCTAGTATTCGGCATTGGCATTGACTACGGGCTTTTTTATGCCGAAGCACAGTCTCGATCAATTTACATTCACCTGGCAGTCACTTTATCTGCCACCACAACCTTCCTGTCATTTGGGCTCTTGTCACTCAGCGAAACACCAGCCATTCATGCCTTTGGTTTGACCATGCTGACGGGCATATTAACCGTCTACTTGCTATCACCCATTCTTGGTAGTCGAATTTACCGGATTAAAGGACTGAATCATGCCTGAGTTGAACCCACAGTACGATGTCATCATCATTGGTGCCGGCCCGGCAGGCAGCTTGGCGGCATCACTATTAACACAACAAAACGTTAGCGTTCTGGTGGTCGAAAAACAGCACTTTCCGCGCTTCTCAATTGGTGAGAGCCTGCTACCGCAGTCGATGGTGTATTTACAAGAAGCAAATATGCTTGATGCCGTTAAAGCAGCAGCCCCTGAGCTTGGTTTTCAATTCAAAGATGGCGCTGCTTTTTTTGCCAACAATCACCCTTGCCACTTTGATTTCAACGAGAAGTTTACTTCAGGGCCCGGCAGCACCTTTCAAGTCAAGCGAGCTGCCTTTGATCAACTATTAGCAGAAATTGCAGAACAGCAGGGAGCAACCTTTTGTTTTGGGCAACAGGTCACTCAGGTGCAGCTAGAAGCCCCCTGTGCCGTCACTTTGCAGGATGAAGATGGCACCAGCCGTGATATCCATACCCGCTTTATCCTTGATGCCAGCGGTTTTGCCAAAGTATTACCAAAACTGCTGGATTTAACGCTTCCCAGCTCATTTCCGGTTAGAAGCTCAGTGTTTTGTCATGTAAAAGACCATATCAACTCTGAAACTTACGACAGAAATAAAATCCTCATAGAAACTCATCCACAATGTAAAGATGTCTGGTATTGGTTGATTCCGTTCGCTGACGGCACTGCCTCCATTGGCTGTGTTGCCAAGCCTGACTTTTTTAAAAAATTAGAGTTTGAGGAATTAGAGTTCGAACAATTAAAGACTGAGCAACTAGCGACTGATCAATTAGAGAACGCCTCTTCTAGCCATGAGCACTCTTCCCATGAGCAGTGGCTGGATGAAGCTGTTAACCAATCGGTTCGCCTCAAGCAACTTTTAACCGCTGCCAGCAAAACCACCAGTGTACAGCACATCACTGCCTATTCTTCCAACGTTAAGCAGCTGTTTGGTGATCGTTATGCATTGCTGGGTAACGCCGGCGAGTTTTTAGATCCGATCTTTTCTTCAGGGGTGACCATCGCTTTTAAATCCGCCAAGTTGGCTACCGATGTTCTGTTAAAGCAACTTAATGATGAAGAGGTATGTTGGCAGTCAGAGTTTGCTGATCCTTTGCAACAAGGAGTTCAAACCTTTAAGGCTTTTGTGGAATCCTGGTATCAGGGACAGTTGCAGGATATTATCCACTTTGATGACGCCCCTGAGAATATTCGCGAAATGGTCTGTTCGATTCTGGCTGGCTATGCCTGGGATACCAGCAACCCTTTCGTAGTACACACTAAACGTCGATTAAATACATTAGGTCAATTATGCGCAACGTCATAATTCTCTTACTTTGCTTATCCATTTGGGGTTGCAATCCGTCTTATATCAGCGATCAACATAGAGTGCAGATCGCCCAAGATGTTCAGTTTCAACTGATCCACAAACTTCCCTTTGAACATGGCTTACAGCTTTTGCAAAGTGCCCAAATCGATTTTCAGGGTCAATCGCGTGATCTATTATTTCAAACTGAAGTCCGCGACAATCGGTTAACCATGGTCGGGCTAACAGCCACCGGCACGCGTCTCTTTTCTATCGAAATGAAGCGCGATCAAATCCAAGCAAGTGGTTTGCCGTCAAGTGATGAGCTGAAGCCTCAATATCTGTTAGCTGACATGCAGCTGAGTTTATGGCCTGCTGAGCTCGTTGCTAAAGCTTTAACCGGCGCCGAGGTTAATCAGATCAATCCTCTTGAGCGTGTGATTAGTCATAACCAGCAACCCATTATCGTCATTCGCTATACTGAGCCGGTTTATTATCAGGGTAATATTGAATTTCGGCATCTAGAACGTGGTTACAGCTTGAATATTGAACTTTTATCCATTGAAGAGGTTTCTGATGGCCAGTAATTCGCTTGTTTACCTTAATCATATGGCTTTGAATAATGCCCTAGGATCTAAGCATGACGAGGTTTTTTCCAAACTGATTAGTGGCAATACCTCCGGTATGGTTCCTTATCGATCACCCGCCACCAGCAAAGAGTTCTTGGTCGGAAGAGTTCAAACTCAGCTACCTGCTATGCCAGCCGGGTTTGCCAAACATAATACCCGTAATAACCGGCTCATTCTTAACTGCCTTGAGCAGCTTTCTGCATCACTTTCCGAATTGTCACAAACCTATCCGGCTCATCGTATTGGCATAGTTATGGGCACTAGTACCTCCGGCATTGCTGAGGGTGAAATTGCGCTCCAATCACATGCTCAGAGCGGAAAGTTTCCCGAGGATTTCAACTATTGCCAAATAGAAATGTCCTCCCCGGCCAGCTTCATTAAAGACTATCTCCAGTTAAATGGCCCGGCTTATTCTATTTCGACGGCTTGCTCTTCCAGCGGTAAGGTATTTGCTTCTGCCCGCAGCCTTATCGAGAATGATATTTGCGATGCCGTCATCGTTGGAGGCGCTGATTCACTCTGTGATATGACTCTCAACGGTTTTGATTCATTGGAAGCCATTTCTCCTCAGCTAGCATTACCGTTTAGTGTCAACCGTAATGGAATTAACATCGGCGAAGGTGCGGCGCTGTTTATTATGTCGCGTGAAGCAGCTCCTATTGCTTTGTTGGGCGTGGGTGAATCATCTGATGCGCACCATATTTCGGCACCTCATCCCGATGGTCAGGGCGCAGCCCTCGCTATGGCAATGGCGCTTGAAGATGCGGGACTGCAAGCAGAAAATATTGATTACTTAAATTTGCATGGCACCGGTACTGAATTGAACGACCTGATGGAAGGTAAGGCTGTTTCTCGTATTCTTACTGATTCAACCATTGCCAGCTCAACCAAGCCTCTTGTTGGCCATACATTAGGCGCAGCAGGGGCAACCGAGCTGGCTTTTTGCTGGCTCGCTCTGTCTCAATCTTCTGCGCCTTTTCACTTTCCCAAGCATTATTATGATGGTCAATACGACCCAGCGATCCCCACATTAACTCTGGCAACCGGCCAAACTAGCAGCCAACCTCTCAAGGTTGCCATGAGCAACTCCTTTGCCTTTGGCGGCAATAATGTCAGTGTTATAATCGGTCGCACATAATAGGGTAGCTTTATGCAGACTAATATTAATTCTCAAAAAACCGTTATCTTATCCAAGCCGCTATCTGAGTTTGTTCCTCATTCATCACCAATGGTACTGCTTGATAAGATTGTAGACTTCGAGCAAAACAGCCTTACTGCCCAGTTCCAGGTAACTGACCAGAGCCGCTTCTATTGCCCTGAGCAAAAAGGGATTGAGTCGTGGATGGGGATTGAATATATGGCTCAAGCAGTTGCTGCTCTAGCTGGGGTCAGGGCTTATCTGGTGGGGCAGCCGGTTAAGTTAGGCTTTCTGCTGGGCACTCGTAAATTTGAGATCAACCAGACCTTATTTGCTGCTAACCAGACCTATCAAGTAGTGATTACCGAGTTATTCATGGATGACTCTGGCCTGGGTGCATTTGATTGCTCAATTCTGCATAATGAGAGCCTTGTCTGTCAGGCAAAATTAAACGTTTTTGAAAGCAATGATACGGATCAGCTTCTAAATAAAGAGAGCCATTAACCTTATGAGTAGAAGAGTATTAGTCACCGGTTCAAGTCGTGGTATCGGCAAGAGTATTGCCCTGCAATTAGCCAAAGATGGTTTTGCCGTCACTGTGCATTGCCGCTCAGGACTTACACAAGCTCAAAAAACTATTGATCAGATTACCCAGGCTGGCGGAACCGCCAGTTTGCTTCAGTTCGATATTGCAGACCGAGCCCAGACACAACAAGCAATAGAAGCTGATATTGAGCAAAATGGCGCTTACTATGGCGTTGTTTGCAACGCTGGCATTACTCGTGACAACGCTTTTCCAGCCTTAAGCGATGACGATTGGGATGATGTTATTCATACCAATCTGGATGGCTTCTACAATGTGGTAAAACCGCTGGTCATGCCGATGGTTCGACAAAAGCAGGGCGGGCGCATTGTAGTCATGTCTTCAGTGTCTGGTGTGCTGGGTAATCGAGGTCAGGTTAATTATAGTGCTTCCAAAGCCGGTTTGATTGGTGCCTCTAAAGCACTGGCAGTAGAGCTGGCTCGTCGCAAAATTACCGTCAACTGCGTGGCCCCAGGCTTAATTGAAACCGATATGGTCGATGATGAGCTTGCAGGCGAAGCGCTGAAAATGATCCCGGCCAAAAGAATGGGCAAACCGGAAGAAATTGCCGGTTTAGTAGGCTATCTCTTTTCTGACACCGCGGGCTATCTTACTCGTCAGGTTATTTCGGTTAATGGAGGGATGGCTTGATGTCACGCGTTGTTATCACGGGAATGTCCGGTATTACTGCCTTTGGCGACAACTGGAATGATATTCAATCAAGACTTGTCGAAGGTAAGAACGCGGTTCGAATTATGCCCCAATGGGCTGATTGCGCAGGTCTACGCACCAGCTTGGCAGCACCCGTTGACTATAGTTTTCCAAAGCTTCCTCGTAAACGCATCCGTAGCATGGGTAGAGTTTCCTTACTGGCCACTTGCGCCACTCAGGATGCACTTGCTCAGGCGGGTTTGCTCGAGCATCCTGCACTTACTAATGGCGATACCGGCATTGCTTACGGCTCTTCCTCCGGTAGCACGCGCACCATCCCTGTCTTCGGCGACTTGATTAAAGGCGGCCCCATGACCGGTTTTACTTCAACTTCCTACGTCGAAATGATGAGCCATACCGCTCCCGTCAACATGGGCGTCTTCTTCGGCTGTAAGGGACGAATTATTCCAACCAGTAGTGCCTGTACTTCTGGCAGCCAGGGTATCGGCTATGCTTATGAAGCGATTAAGTTTGGTCGTCAGAAAGTTATGATTGCAGGCGGGGCGGAAGAATTATGTATCACTCAGGGCGCGGTCTTTGACTCGCTCTTTGCCACCTCGGTTGACAACCAGCATCCCGAGAATACTCCGCGTCCTTTTGACAAAGATCGCGATGGCCTGGTGATTGGCGAAGGCGCCGGCACCTTAATCCTTGAAGATTATGACCACGCCATTGCCAGAGGCGCTCCGATATTGGCGGAAATCGTCGGTTTTGGTTGCAACTCTGATGGGGCGCATGTGACCCAGCCACAGCAAGAAACCATGTCACAGGCGATGCAGCTGGCACTAGATGATGCTCAATTATCAGCAGATGCCATTGGCTATGTCAGCGCGCATGGTACAGCCACTGATCGTGGTGATGTTGCTGAAACTCAGGCCACACGACAGGTGTTTAACCGCGCCGTACCCATTAGCTCATTAAAAAGCTATTTTGGTCATACCTTGGGAGCTTGCGGCGCTATTGAGGCCTGGCTATCAATCGAAATGATGAACAATAACTGGTATGCACCGACTCTCAATCTTGCCAATCTAGATCCCGACTGCGCTGAACTTGATTATATTGTTGAGAACAATCGCCAAATGGACCACCAATACATCATGAGCAATAACTTCGCGTTTGGCGGAATCAATACCTCATTAATTTTCAAAAAGGTCTAGGGCTGGGGGTTGCCTAGAAATTAGTCCAGCAGTCCCATTTCGCGCTTGATGTTAAGAATGTCTGAATGAATAGAGGTCTTTTTGACCCCACGATCTAAGAGGTCCTGATAAACCGACACAGCCATCGGTTCAGAACCACCAACGTAAATATCCATATCGGTTAGATCATCATGATCCAGCATAAAAGCGTGGTGGACAAAGCCTTTGCGACCCTGCCACTTCTCATCGAGGCCTGATAACACCGGAATAAAGCTAAACTGTTCGAACTCTTCGGCCCAGGCTTGCGGTTCATCCAGTAAATAGAGATCTGCGGAAGTTTGCGCACCCCAATACAGAGTCAATGGCCTTTGATCGTCTTGCTGCAATGCCGTTTTGATAATGGAATGGAAAGGCGCAAAGCCAGTGCCACCGGCGATAAAAACAGCAGGGCGCTCTGAATCAGTAAGCACACACTCACCGTATGGCATCTGCACTCGCACTCTATTTCGATGCTTTAACTGGCTAACAATTTTATCAGCAGCGTCATGTCCCGGTAAGCGTCGGATATGCAACTCCAGTACATCCTGCAGTGGCGAGCTGGCAATCGAGAAAGGGCACATAGAGCCATCATCTAGTTCCAACATTAGATACTGTCCTGCGGTGAATTCAGGCAAGCTTCCTTCGGTTGGCGTCAATTGTATCCAGTAAACATCACGACCAATGCGTCGTACCAATGTCACTTCACAATTAACAAAGGTCGCTTCTAAATTTTCAGTGTTTTGTTCGGACATATTCTTCTCAATACTTTTATTCGGTGTCTTTCGGATCCAGGCCAAGCTCTTGCCACATCGCATCCACTTTATCTTTAACCGCCTGATCCATCACAATCGGCTTGCCCCATTCACGATTGGTTTCGCCTGTCATTTTGTTGGTCGCATCAATGCCCATTTTAGAGCCAAGGCCAGACACTGGCGAAGCAAAGTCGAGATAATCAATCGGCGTGTTATCAATCATGGTGCAATCACGGGTCGGATCGACACGTGTAGTAATGGCCCAGATGACATCCTTCCAGTCACGAGTGTTCACATCGTCATCAACTACGATCACAAACTTTGTGTACATGAACTGACGCAGGAAAGACCAGACACCCATCATGATGCGCTTGGCATGGCCAGGATATTGCTTCTTCATGGAAACAATTGCCAGACGGTAGGAACAGCCTTCCGGTGGTAAATAGAAATCGACAATTTCCGGGAACTGCTTTTGCAGAATAGGCACAAAAACTTCGTTTAACGCTTCACCCAGAATCGCAGGCTCATCCGGTGGGCGGCCTGTATAGGTTGAGTGATAGATGGGATCTTCTCGCATGGTAATGCGTTCAACAGTGAACACCGGGAAGCTGTCCACCTCATTGTAATAGCCGGTATGATCACCATAAGGGCCCTCATCCGCCATCTCTTCAGGGTCGATATAACCTTCCAGTACAAATTCAGCGCTGGCCGGAACCTGCAACTCATTGCCGATAGACTTCACCACCTCAGTCTTTTCGCCGCGCAGCAAACCGGCAAAACCGTATTCACTCAAAGTATCTGGTACAGGTGTTACCGCGCCTAGAATAGTCGCAGGGTCGGCACCAAAGGCCACCGAAACAGGGAAGGGCTGGCCAGGATTTTGCTGGCACCACTCCCTGAAATCCAGAGCACCGCCCCGGTGTGCTAACCAACGCATGATGAGCTTATTCTTAGCAATGACCTGCTGACGATAAATACCCAAATTCTGACGTTTCTTATGCGGACCTTTGGTAATGGTCAAGCCCCAGGTCATCAAAGGCGCAGCATCCTCAGGCCAACAGGTTTGCACCGGAATCTTACTTAAATCAACCTCATCGCCCTCAAGCACAATTTTCTGACACGGCGCTTTCTTAACCACCTTCGGCGCCATGTTCATAACCTGTTTAAACACCGGCAACTGCTGCCATGCATCCTTAAAACCTTCTGGTGGCTTCGGCTCCTTCAAAAAAGCCAACAGCTCACCCAACTCACGCAAACCGGTTAAATCTTCCTTACCCATTGCCAAAGCCACCCGCCGCGTCGTGCCAAACAAATTGCCCAACACCGGAATCGAATGACCTTTCACATTCTCAAACAAGATCGCCGGACCACCCGCCCGCAACGTACGGTCACAGATTTCCGTCATCTCAAGATAAGGATCAACTTCCACAGAAACACGCTTAAGCTCACCCATAGATTCAAGCTTAGCGATAAAATCACGCAGATCTTTGTATTGCATGAGGATTTTGAGTTGATTAGTAGTGGAGCTATTTTAGCAGATTGCTTTAGATTTCTATATCCAGTGTGAGGAGTTTATTGTTTTCTAAATAATAAATACCGTGACGGCTTATCTCGTCTTCTATCCAGTTAACTATAATTTCATTAGTATCTGAAAACTTATAATCGACAACCTCTTTGGCGGCAACCGTTAACTCAGTTCCATCAATTTTAGACGCATATAAGGTTATGCTATCTTCGTGGCTTAAAAATCCATCTTCATTTGTGTCCTCTGATGCAATCAAATATATGTTTCTAACTGTATGATTACTATCTTCGTGGAAACTAGGTGTTTCTATAGATATTATGTATGCATCTTTTTCTAATAAGTAACTAGTCTTTCCAATATTATCAACGAACATCAAGTTAACAGTATATTCGTCCTCGTACTCCGCCATCCGAAAAACTCTACTTTTACGCTCAACAGATTGATCAATCTTGTCGCTATTTACCTTAAATAAGTAATTATCTTTAACCTTCTTATAAAACTTAGTTTTGTATTCTATTTTGACTTCTTCACTAACTTGGTTATTAGCTACCTCTACTTTTGGAGGCTGGTAACTTTCTCGGGTTATGTCTTTAATAATATCTTTAGAAAAAGTGCCTATAAGTATTACAGCAAGAATAAAAATGAGGATTGTGTTCGTTTTTTTAATGAAGTTGTAAATTTTGTTCATTTTTAGCTCTTTTAACTGACTGACTTTATATTAACGATACACTATACAAATCGGGTTATAAATTCCATATGATCATTTTCTTTGCACCACAGGAACTTCCTAAGGTCGCTTATCCAAAGAAAAGGTAGAAAAGTAGGTTTTAAGAATTTTGCATTGATAAGTAGTGGAGTTATTTTAGAAGATTATCAGTAAAACCCTACCGATAAGGAGCTTATCTATCGTTTTCTTTAGAGAATATGTCAAGCCAGTGATAGGTTATCCACCCACCAAAAATGCCAATTGCAGGATACAAAATATAACCATACTCAATCAGTGGTATCCACCAACCAAGGGTCGAGAACCACAACCATAGTATTAAACCGACGACAAAACCCAATAATAGACACGTATAAAAATTAACCAGCTTAAAATAAATTAAGCCGAGCATACAAAGATAGTAAGGCAATGCAAGATAGGGTGTTAGGAAGATGCTGTATAGTACAAAAACAAAGGGGGCAATAAACAAGTTACTAAGATCGCTTGGCTCAGATAAGTGCCAAAAAGTTGCAACGAATCCGAATACAAAAGAAGAAAAGAATACGCTTATGAATAAAGAAGGTATCAGATGAACCTTCTTAAACTCCATATTTTGACTTATCCTTTCTTTGAAGCTCGCCACTACTTTATCCAAAGTTTTGAACGCTTTACCAAAAAGATTACAGGAAAAGATAGAGCCAGAAAAGTGGATTTTTAGGAGTTTTGCGAGGCAGTCTCTTACCCGAGGGCATTCCTAAAGTCATGCACAGCAAGGACGCATATACTGATACGTAACCGAGCGAGAACGAGACTAACAAAGAAAAAGAGACTGATTAACCTACTAAACAGCTTCTAAAATTAAGATTTTTCTTTCTAGGCGAGGCGTAGCAAGATTTTTAATGACGATTTCACAAGTAGTGAATGAGGATATTAAAAAGTCTTGCTACAACAAAGCATAGAAAGAAAAAGATAATTTTAGCGTTTCATGGCGTCGAAAAACTCGTCATTAGTCTTCGTCAACGCAATCTTGTCGATCAAAAACTCAATCGCATCGATCTCATCCATTGGATGAAGAATTTTGCGTAGTATCCAGTTCTTTTGCAGCTCTTCTGGCGACGTTAAGAGGTCTTCTTTTCGTGTGCCTGAGCGGTTGAAGTCGATTGCTGGGAACACGCGTTTTTCGGAAATCTTACGCGAGAGATGCAGTTCCATGTTACCGGTACCTTTAAACTCTTCGTAGATCACTTCGTCCATTTTCGAACCGGTATCCACTAGCGCTGTGGCGATAATGGTTAAGCTACCACCTTCTTCAATATTACGTGCGGCACCAAAGAATCGTTTTGGGCGCTGCAATGCGTTGGCATCGACACCACCGGTTAATACTTTGCCGGATGATGGCACTACTGTGTTGTAGGCACGTGCTAGACGAGTAATCGAGTCGAGCAGGATCACTACGTCTTTTTTGTGTTCGACCAGGCGCTTAGCTTTTTCAATAACCATTTCGGCGACTTGAACGTGACGTGCGGCTGGCTCATCAAAGGTTGAAGCAACCACTTCACCTTTTACTGATCGCTGCATTTCGGTCACTTCTTCCGGACGCTCATCGATTAGCAAAACGATCAGCATGCATTCTGGGTTATTGCTGGTAATTGATTGTGCAATGTTCTGCAAAATCATTGTCTTACCGGCTTTTGGTGGCGATACGATAAGGCCACGCTGCCCTTTACCGATAGGCGCTGCCAGGTCAATCACTCGCGCGGTAATATCTTCGGTTGAACCATTACCACGTTCCATACGCATACGTTCGTCTGGGTGGAGAGGGGTAAGGTTTTCGAAGAGAAGTTTGTTGCGAGAGTTTTCAGGGCTGTCGTAGTTGATTTCTGCGACTTTAAGAAGGGCAAAGTAACGTTCACCGTCTTTCGGTGGGCGTATTTTGCCAATAATGGTATCGCCCGTTCGCAGATTGAAGCGTCTGATTTGACTTGGGGAAACGTAAATATCATCCGGGCCGGCTAAATAAGAGCCTTCAGCCGAACGCAAGAAACCAAAACCATCAGGAAGGATTTCGAGAACACCGCCACCGAAAATATCTTCACCACTTTTGGCGTGATTTTTCAGTAGACCAAAGATGATATCTTGTTTGCGCATACGCGCCATATGGTCAAGACCTACGGCTTTCGCCATTTCAGACAGATCTTGAGCTGACTTTTGCTTTAATTCAGTTAGATTCATAGTATCGAGTTGTTTATTGAAACATAGAAACGTCTTGAAACGAGTTCCTGTGAAATAAAATTATTTGGAAAGAATCGGAATTTGCCCAGGGGCTTAGAGACGCTTTTTTATTAGCTTGCTCAATGTAGCATTAGTTCTGCGAGGTGTCTAGTTTTTTAGACCAACCAGAAACCACCAAGCTATAGTAATAGTTAGCAATATAATTAGCATGCCAAGAATGAAGGCTGTGCTTGCTGATGGATCTTGTTTCGCCTGTTTACTTAATGGGAGAAGCCTTAGAACTGACGCTCCTACTTTCTCTGCACACCAAAAAATGCCTTCAACTATCGCATGGAAGACCAAACTCAACACTGCAGTTATAGCATCGAACATCCAAACTCCCTCTAAACAAAAAAGAGGCCGAAGCCTCTTTTAAGTATCAATCTGACATTAAAGATTGCTATCGATAAATGCCATTAATTGTGATTTTGATAAAGCTCCCACTTTAGTGGCTTCGATATTGCCACCTTTGAATAACATCAAAGTAGGAATACCACGAATGCCATATTTAGGTGGCGTTTCGCTGTTTTCATCAATATTCAGTTTGGCTACTTTAATCTTACCTTCATACATCTCAGCAACTTCGCTAAGAATTGGGGCGATCATTTTGCATGGACCACACCATTCTGCCCAATAATCAACCAATACTGGCTGATCCGAATTTAAAACCTCAGCTTCAAAGGTCGCATCAGTCAGATATACAATTTTGTCACTCATCAATTTTCTCCTGCTATTTACTTGCGCTTGGCTCTGTACATACGCACAATGGCACTATTTCAAACAATCACGCTTGTTAATGCAAGCGCTAATGGTAAAAATTACCTTATGGATACATCGCATCTATCAACTATTAGATTTTCTGATCTAGGACTTGATCCCAAATTGCTTAAGGCCGTTGCAGACCTGGGCTTCGAATATTGCACACCAATCCAGGCAAAATCTCTGCCTTTATTGTTAAAAGGCCAGAATGTTGCCGGTCAGGCACAAACCGGTACCGGTAAAACTATCGCTTTTTTATTGGCGATTATGAACGATATTCTGACCTTGCCGGAAATCGAAGGGCGTCGTAAGAACGAACCACGTTCATTAATTATGGCACCCACTCGCGAACTTGCAGTGCAAATTGCCAAGGATGCGGTGGATCTAGCCAAACATACCGATCTCAAGATTCGGGTGGTATATGGGGGCGAGGATCACGAAAAACAACGCCAACAACTGATCGATGGTGTCGATATTCTAATTGGTACTACTGGCCGCCTGATAGATTACTTCAAAACTAAAGCGTTTGGCCTGGAGGCCATTGATAGTGTAGTTCTCGACGAGGCCGACCGGATGTTTGATCTGGGCTTCATCAAGGATATTCGCTACTTGTTCAATCGCATGCCGCCAGCAACGGATCGCCTTAACATGCTGTTCTCCGCCACCTTGTCGCATCGCGTACAAGAGCTCGCCTATGAGCACATGAACAACCCTCAGCATGTACAGGTTCAAACCCAACAGGTCTCTGCCAACAAAATCCGCGAAGCCCTGTTTTATCCAAGCCGCGAGGAAGCACTACCATTGCTGGTCGGCCTGATGCAACGATTAGGCCCCGACAAATCGATTGTCTTCACCAACACCAAGCGCGCAGCAGAGCATGTCTGGGCCTGCCTGGCTGGCAATGATATAAAGGCTGGGTTGTTAACCGGTGACGTTCATCAGAAAAAACGTTTACGCCTGTTAGATGAGTTAAAGAATGATGATGTCAGCGTCTTGGTTTGTACTGACGTCGCCGCTCGTGGTTTGCACATTGATGGGGTTACTCACGTTTTCAATTATCACCTGCCGGATGATGCTGAAGACTATGTTCACCGAATTGGGCGTACCGCACGGGCAGGCGCCGAAGGTGATGCTATCAGTTTTGCTGGCGAAGATTTTGCCATGAACCTGACTGCCATCGAACAATATGTTGGACACACTTTACCTAAACTTGAAATCAAGTCTGAGTATTTAGCCAACCTAAAACCATCGCTACCTATTCAGCAGAAGCGTCGTCATCCAACCCAGCGCCGAGGTGGGGGCAAGCCAAGACATCCACGCAACTCATAAGCACACAAGCTCTTAAGCATGCCGCACCAAAGATACGGCATGCTTAAGCTAATTAAATACAATCTCTAGTACCCAGACCACAACTAACTCACTCAAGCCTATAATTCTTACTATCTTTTTTTGTAACCATCTTTGTTGTAAGGTCGTCTTATAATGGAACTTCAATATTATGGAACAATCATGAAAAAGCTATTAACTATCATTACAGCACTTGGTATCACTGCTTGCTCTACCACAAACACCAGCAACCTTGCTTCTCAGCATACGAATGCTCATTCACCTGACGAGTTGGTGTGTTTCTACACCCAAAAGCCCGGCTGGTATATCAAGGAAAAGCACTGTATGCCCCGTAAATTATACGAAACTAGCAAGTTGGTGTTTATGCCCCCGCCACCAAGTGCACCCATAAATGTCGATAATTTACCTTCCTCTGGTAAATAATTTCCTATGTCGAAGCAATAAGTTAATGTCTATTACATATTCAGTTACATTTCTTATGTTTCGATTTTCTTACGTGTCTGCTAGTTTTTCAGGTCTCTCATACAAAATGGAATGGTCATGCTAAAAAAATTATCTTTATTATCTGTTATCTTCTTCGTATCTGCTTGCGCTACACAAACTCCTGTAGCAAGCAAAGACAACCTCGATTCTGAAGAAAAAGTTGCTTCTGAAGAGAAAAAAGAACAAAAAATTATCTGTAAACGTACGCAAACTGTCGGCACTAACTTCAAAAAGAGACAATGCTGGACTGTAGAAGATTACGAAGACTTACAGCGTAGAAGTAGAGAAGCTGTTGAACGTGCACAAGGCTCTGATATGACGGCACCTCAAGGTCGTTAATAACTTATATCTTTATAAAACCAGAGCTACATGAAGGTAGCTCTGGTTTTTTTATAAGACTCGCTGCTACGCAACTTTCTGATCTGGTAGCTGCAACCTTCACTTACTTCCATTTCTCGACGACTTCTTTGATGCGCCCTTCGCGACGACCCACATGATTTTTAATCTGCTGTGCCAGCTCGCTTTGTTTGCGCTCTTTATCGGTATCGATAATTAATTCTGGTACGGGCACAGGTGTTCGCTCATCATTAAATGCAACAAGTGTAAAGTGAGCAGTGGTGCTAAGCACATCACCTTCATCGCCACCTTTGTCTACAAATACATCAGTGCGAACCATCATGGAGGTGCGGCCAACCAGCACAACCTTTGCCACTGTTTTAATTCGGTCGCCGACAAAAATCGGTTTTTTAAATATCACTCGTTCAACCGACGCGGTCGACACCGTCCGCTCAGCGTAACGTATGGCAGCCATGGCAGCCGTGGTATCCATAATAGCCAATAACTCACCGCCAAACATGTTGCCGTATGGATTGCTTTGGTTAGGGAATACGAAATTCCAGGTTACAATCTCTTCTGCTTTTTTAGGTGTCCGCTCTGCCATTATCCGTGCCTATTGATTGAGAAAATTTACCATAGGTTGCCATATTCCTTTGACGATTTCCTGCTTTTTTCTGAACAGACCAAAATGACCAATCCTCTTCAAACCAATGTCATTTGGCATTAAATATTGGGTTTCACGGTGACTATTAAGGTACTGAGCTAATAAAGCATCTCTTGAAGATTGCGGGGCATACCAATCATCAGAAATGGTTAGTGCAAAAATGTTGGCTTTGATTTTCTTATAACCAGAAAGATCAAGACCATGAACAGGGGTAAATAAATAGTTCTCCGATTTGGCCCACTCAACCCATTGTTTGACTGCATGTTTAGGCACCGGAATTGGTCCCAGCATCTTGGAGTGAAAATAATCACCTCGCTGTAACAGCATCATTAGTGGCATAGCTAAATACCACATAGCCGCCAACACATATCTTTGCGTACCCATCCAGGCTCGCCATGCACCCACTCCGGTAGCAGCCAATATTACTTTATCAAACCTGTACGCAGAAGGCGCTAGCCCAAGAATCTGACCACCGGCACTATGCCCAAGATAATACAGACTGCTCGGCTGATAGCTATCCTGCACGTGTTGAATCACTGCCTCTAAGTCCAGCTCACCCCAATGCTGCATTAGAATATTTTCGGCTGGCATCACACCATCTTTAGATTGACTGATCCCCCGATAGTCGAATGTTAAACAAGCAATTCCTTGCTCTGCGAGATAATGCGCAATATGTTTATAGTATTGGTAGGGTACACCGAAAGCAGAGCCTATTATTAATATGCGCTTTGGTAGCTGCTTGTTGGCAGTATATAAAGCGCCCTTCAACTCATAGCCATCAGCTGCTGTTATTGAGACTTCATGATAGGGATAAGCGGACATAATTGACTGGTTTAATTCACATGACCTCTTTTTACCGAATTTTGGTCGCAATAACCAGTGGTCAGTCCACTTTTATGGTTACTTATACCAAGACTTCTATTTTCTATAACCTATTGTTGAGCAAAAACTTTTTGCAGTAACTCTGTGGTTCTGGCCAAAGGGTCACGACGGATCTTGGCTTCTTCATCAGCTACCAGGGTAAACAACCCATCCATAGTTTCGGTCATCACATAAGCTTCTATATCGAGATTGGGTTTATCGGTAAATGGAATATTGTCGTAGGTATTGAGCAAGCGCCGATAATCGCTGTAAAAACCCACTTTTTGCATATTATTATTGATAATAGGAGCAAATTTTTGCTCGAGTTGGCGCTCTGTTTTATTTCTAAAATATTGTGTTGCCGCATTGTCACCACCGCGTAAAACTCCCCAGGCATCTTGTACAGTCATCCCCGAAATAGCACTGAAGAAAACCTGTTTTGCTTCGCCAGAGGCTTGCTCGGCAGCTCTGTTCATCTGCAACTCAAATTTATCCACATAAGAACCCAGGCCAATCTGTCTGACCTTGGTTGCTACATCGCTGAACTGCTCAGGCACCATAATCTTGATCAGTGGGTTGTTGCTAAACCCGCCGGTTTTATTGGTTTTGAAAACTGCGTTTTCAGTGCCAACTTCCAAAGCCTGTTTTAGACCAGCCACCACGGTCTGTTCTGACAATGGTTGATTAGCACCACCCAAGGTATCCAAGACCCGCTGAACGTCTGTGGTTTTGCAGGAACTTAAACTTAAAGCCGCTAGCAGTATAATCGTGAGTTTGAATGGTTTGAGCATGGTCTATTCCTGAGCCGTTTTGATAGCTCATCATACAAAAGGATTCGCTCAGGCTCTAGCCCTGCACCAGCCAAATGGTGACTGGTATACAAACCACCGATAGAAGGGTTGTTAAAGCAATTGTGCTGTGAGTAATCTGCTTGTCTTGCTCTACTGCCTCAACAAAGGGCATTACACTGATTCCGGTGGGGCAGGCAGCCAATATCACCAGTGAGATTAAAACCACCCCATCAAGCTCCATCACCCATCGCCCAAAACTGTAGACCACTATAGGCAGGAGTATCAGTTTAATAGCGGTAACCAGGGCTGTTTTTTGCAACAAATGTCCCTTAAATTTACCCATCTGTGCCAGCGAGCTGCCTAAAATGATCAAAGCCAAGGGCAGGGCAGCCTCGGACACCATTTCCAAAGGTGTCATCAGTTGCTTGGGTAACTCAATGCCACTGTAATTGAAAGCCAAACCGAGTAATAAGCCGATGATTACAGGGTTACTGAACAGATTCATACTGGCTTTGAATTTGGAGGGTGTCACATTGACCTTGGTTGAAAAGAGGTAAAAAGCACTAAACAGGATCAGACTGTGTGCTGAAATAACGGCGAGGGTGATGGTCAGTCCTTGCTCTCCGGCCACCGACAATATCACCGGAATGCCGACCAGCACGTTATTAGAAAAGGTCGAAGTCAGCGCCATGCGGTGGTTCATTAGCAAGGCAACCGCAACGAAAACTACCAATACCGGAACAAAATAAGCAATCAGGGTTTGGCCGACGTCTTGCAAGCCACTGCGGTAAACACTGACAAACAAAAAGACTGGAACAAAGACTCTGAAAACCAGCTTTGATAATTCAGGGAAAAACCCATCACTGACATAGCCGGATTTAACCAGCAGGACGCCGATAATCACCACCAGGGCGATGGGGATGATGGCGTCGAGAATTAACATGACCGGCTAACTCTATTTTTATTGAGCCAGATAACGACAGATATCTTTGGCGAAATAGGTCAGGACCCCATCGCAGCCAGCACGCTTAAAACTCATCATGGCTTCCATCACGATCTGCTCTTCTTCCAACCAGCCATTGGCAGCGGCTGCTTTGATCATGGCGTACTCCCCGCTGACCTGATAGGCAAAAGTAGGTACTTTAAACTCGTCTTTAACACGACGCACAATATCCAGATAGGGCATGCCCGGTTTGACCATCACCATATCCGCGCCTTCTTCGATGTCCAGCGCCACTTCATGCAAGGCCTCATCAGAATTGGCGGGATCCATCTGATAGGTTTTCTTGTCCGCTTTGCCCAGAGCACCAGCTGAGCCCACCGCATCACGGAAGGGTCCATAGAAGCTGGAAGCATATTTAGCCGCGTACGATAAAATCATGATATTCACAAACTCGGAGGCTTCTAAAGCTTCCCGAATGGCACCAATCCGCCCATCCATCATATCCGAAGGGGCAACCACATCCGCACCAGCCATTGCATGACTCAATGCCTGCTTAACCAACACCTCTTTGGTGATGTCATTCAGGATATAACCACTGTCATCAATGATACCGTCCTGCCCATGAGAGGTATAAGGATCGAGCGCCACGTCGGTAATCACACCGAGCTGTGGGAATTTTGCTTTAATCGCTTTCACTGTGGTTTGCACCAGGCCTTCGGGATTAAAAGCTTCTTCCGCATCGAGCGACTTCTTCGAAGCATCAATGACCGGAAATAGGGCAATCGCCGGGATGCCCAGATCAACAATTTCCTGGCATTCCTCTAATAACAAATCCAGGGTTTTGCGCTCAACGCCAGGCATCGAAGCTACCGATTCTTTTTTATTCTCGCCTTCGAGGACAAACACCGGATAGATTAAATCTTTAGCTGAGATGCTGTTCTCACGCACTAAATCACGACTGAAAGCTTTCGCTCTGGAACGACGTAAACGACGACTGGGGAAAAATCCGCTATTCATATCCTTTACCTATCCTCAACCTTATTGGTTTAACCAATCTTTCGGTTTTAAGTAATATTCAGTTAACTCAGCTTCGCGACTGCCAGCTTCTGGCTGCCAGTTATAGCGCCAGCGAACTTCGCTCGGCAATGACATCAAAATCGACTCGGTGCGGCCACCGGTTTGCAGACCAAACAAGGTACCGCGATCCCAGACCAGATTAAACTCCACATAACGACCGCGACGATATAACTGAAAATCTCGCTCCGCTTCAGTGTAAGGCTTGTCTTTGGTTTTTGCCAAAATCGGCCGGTAAGCTTTGATGTAGTGATCGCCCACTGAACGCATAAAGGCAAAGCATTGCTCAAAGTCCCAGCTAGTTTGTTCACTATTGAGATCATCGAAAAACAGACCGCCAATACCGCGGTGCTCATCGCGATGCTTTAGATAAAAATAATCATCGCACCATTTTTTATATTTATCATAAACTTCACTACCAAAGGGATCGCAAGCCTGTTTGGCTACTTGATGCCAGAACATGCAATCCTCTTTATTGGCATAATAGGGCGTTAAATCAAAGCCACCACCAAACCACCAAATTGGCTCCTCACCTTCTTTTTCTGCGATGAAAAACCGTACATTCAAATGTGAAGTCGGAGCATATGGATTTTTCGGATGGATAACTAACGAAACGCCCATCGCTTTAAAACTACGCCCCGCTAATTCGGGTCGATGTGCGGTCGCAGAGGCGGGCATATTGGTGCCTTCCACATAGGAGTAGTTAACACCGCCTTTTTCAATCACGCCACCATTTTCCATCACACGTGTCAGACCGCCACCACCTTGAGCTCGTTGCCATTCATCAACGATAAAGTCCTTTTCATCATCTTCTTCAGCTAGCTGCAGGCAAATGTCTCGTTGTAACTCCAGTAAATAGTGTTTAACGTCTTCGATATTGATATTTTGCATGTAGGACTCTTATGCTCTTAGAACTTCTCGGGTCTGTGCGTCAATGATGGATGAGGGTCGTGTATGACCACCGGTTGGGCCAACAACAATCACATCCACCTCACTGCCCATTTGACAGCGCACCTGCTCAGTCTTGGTCATTTCTGGTTGCCCCGCACGATTGGCGCTGGTCGAAACCAGAGCAGTGTTAGCAGCATCGCATAATGCTTTAACATAAGGATTGCTGCTTAACCGTACCGCAATTTTTTCATGAGTGCCACGAAGTAGTGGTGAAACCTCAGAGTTCACTGGCAATAACCAGGTCACCGGGCGCTTATGCTGTTCATTAAAACAGTTGATTAGAGCTAGTCCTTCTTCGCTTAAATAAGGCTTAATCTGCTCAACGGTGGAAGCTACCAGAATCAACCCTTTTTGCCAGGGTCGACGCTTAATCTTGAGAATTCTTTGAATCGCCTGTTCGGCTTTCGGATGACAACCAAGGCCATAAACTGCCTCAGTTGGATAAGCGATTACGCCGCCCTGCTGGATACGCTGAGCGGCATAATGCATTTTGAAGGGGTTGATGTAGGCCAATGTTTGTCCTAATCATCGATCATCAAAAATGACCAATTAACCTTTCAGTTTTTCTTGTAGTGCTGCATCTTTAGCGACGACGGCTTCCATGTTGGCAACACGATCATCAGCAACAGCTTTAGCCACTTTATCGTCAATCAAAGCCATGATTTGCGCTGCAAGATAGGCTGCGTTTTTAGCACCGGCAGAACCAATGGCAACTGTGGCAACCGGAACACCACCAGGCATCATAACGGTTGATAACAATGCATCATGACCTTGCAGTGGGCCTGCGTCGATAGGCACGCCTATTACTGGCTTAACGGTTAAACCGGCAACTGCACCAGCAAGGTGAGCCGCAAGACCTGCAGCACAGATGAAGACTTTACAGCCACGCTGTTCGGCACTTTTGACATACTCGTGCGTCTGAGCTGGTGTGCGGTGTGCAGAAGTGACCTTCATTTCAACTTTAACACCTAATTTTTTTAAAGTGTCATACGTTTTTTGCATGGTCGGCAGGTCAGAATCCGAACCCATTAAAATCGCTACAAAAGCATCAGACATGATAAACCTCTAAGTTATGTGGTCTGGTGAATGGAAAGCTGTGCGAATTTTACCGATTTGTGCCTGATTTGTGTAGGTTTTTTGGCCAAAGATACGACGATCTTGCCTTGTTAAGCATTTAATTAACGCTTTGTTGCTCTTTATCGATCAATTTCTCCAGTTTAGCTTTTAAACTGGCCTTTGATAGCTCACCCAAATGTGCATCCACTAACTGACCTTGAGCATCGAGGAAGAGAGTGGTCGGTAAAGCTCTGCTACCAACCTGATAACCCAGACTTCCGGTTGTGTCAGCCATGACATTATTCAGCTGTAAGGTTTCCTGTTGTAAATATTGCTCAATTACCGCTGAGTGCTCACCCTGATTGACAAACACAAAACCAATCCCATCCATTGTTTGCTGAGCCTCTTCTAAAACGGGCATTTCGCGACGACAGGGCGGGCACCAGGTTGCCCATAGGTTTATCACTCGAGGCTTACCCTGTTCTACCTGATTCAGGTCAATCGTATCGCCATTCATCTGTTTGACCATAATTTGCGGTAACTGCTGAGAGGTATCTTTGATTACCCATAAGCTCACAGTGGTTAAACCCCAAACCATCGCGCCAGCCGTCACACCTTTGACCAAAGCTTTACGCCCTTTACTTTGCTTCCAGGCAAAACCCATAAACGCAATCAGCCCCATAAGTATAGCAGTCAGGCCATCAAAGCCACCATCGCGAATATCCATCATTGCCCTAAAGTTGCCTTGGTACTCTTGCCAATACTGGATCACAAAGCTAATGCGAGACGCTATCATTGCTATGACGAATATTGCTGCAATACGAGCATCAACCGATGTTTTCTCTTTTTTCGCTGCAAAAGCACCGACGATAAAAGCAATTGCCAGACAGATCACTATTAAAAAGCGATCAAAGGGTAAACTGATTGGGCCTATCGACAATGACATCATGGTTTTTTTAGTTGTCAGGGATGGCGTTATTGTACGAAATTTTTGCCTTGAAGCGACTCACCAAGCTGTAAAGATTGGGTAAAACAGGCTTAGTTACATTGATAGTGAGAATCTTAATAGTACTATTGACTATTATTTTTTAACTAAGAAGGATTTACGGCAGCATCTGCTGCCTTAAGGATCTGGTACGGCTTATTGCCGCTTGTGGCGTAGCCCGAGGCTCAAATTAGTCTTGTGCTCAAGACTAATTAATGAGGCTCAGATCTACTTTCCAGATTTTCTACCCAAGCAAACTCGGCATCTCGGTCCTGCAAATTAAACAGCACCATCATCACCACCCAGCGCAGACGATCCAGTTCGGTCTCAACGTCTTCTTGCGGACCCAGTGCCAACATACGATCTATCACCATTTCACGAGCCTGTGGATCTAAAATCCCACGCTGTTCAAAGTATAAGATCATGCCTTGGGCTTCTGCTGACATTAATAACTGTTCCTGCGGAGAAAAGACGCGCATGGAATCAGTCACTAAATCTTCAGCATTGCTGGATTCAGACGTTATTTCAACCAAACCATCAAGCCAGTCTATAGCCCCTTTAATTTCGCCGTCGGTAAAACCAACGTCTTCAAGAGCCTCAACTAGTGAATCATTAGCGAGAATATGATTGCTTTCTTCGTCTTGGAAGTTTTCAAAGATATAGAGTAGTACATCGAGTACGTCTTCTTTCATTTAGCTCTCTTCTGTGGTTACTGGCAAAGCCAGGTTAAAAAGCAAGAGTAAAGCTAGATATACTACACAGTCGCTGTACAGGTGCTTAACGGACGCGCTGATAACCACCGGGCACACTTGCTATGTAGTCATTTAATTCTAACAACAATAACATATGGCTGACTACCTCTATTTCAAGGCCGCTGCGCTGAATAATAGTATCCACACTTGTAGTGCTATCATCCACATACTCCAGAACTTCCTGATATTCCTTTTCTAGAACAAGGTCTTGCGCCTCGTTTTGCTCATTATGCTCCGTTTGCCAGGCTGCCAAAGCCCCCAGTTCTTCGATAATTTCTTCAGCAGTTTCAACCAGTTTTGCACCCTGTTTGATAATGCTATGACAACCGCGAGCTAGGGTGTTATGAATTGAGCCAGGTATGGCAAACACTTCACGACCTTGCTCCATGGCCAATCGCGCAGTGATTAATGATCCGCTTCGTATTGCAGCCTCAACCACCAATGTGCCTAAACTCATGCCACATATAATTCTATTACGAACCGGGAAATTGCTGGCGTTAACCGGCGTACCTAAGGCAAACTCTGAAACCAAGGCTCCTTGCTCACTAATCTGAACAGCCATCTCTTTATGTCGCGCAGGATAGACCCTATCAAGCCCCGTTCCGACCACCGCAATAGTCGGCTGACCCGCATCTAAAGCCGCCTGATGAGCAATACCATCTACCCCCAGCGCCATGCCGCTAGTGACCACTGCACCAGCACCGGCTAAAGTTTTTGCAAACTCTCGTGTATTATCCTTACCCTGTGCTGTTGGGTTTCTACTGCCAACAATCGCTATCTGGTGACGATTCAACAAACTTTTATCACCATGCACAAATAATAGCTTTGGCGGATCTGGAATTTCTCTAAGTAGAGCAGGGTAGTCACGGCTAGTGATAGGAATCAGGTGTTTGTGTTCTGTGTCGAACCACTTCAGATCTTGATCGATTATGTCATCATTTACCGAAGCCAGTTTTTTTGCCAGGCCAGCACGAAAGCCCTCTTCCTGTAATGCTTGTTCAGATAGCTCAAATAAGCGGGCAAGAGAATTACCAGCCTCTAAAAACGCTATAAGTTTATTGGCACCGATATTAATATGAGAAAGCGCCAACCAGTGGCGCAATTCGAGTTTTTCCATAATGTTAAGCACCTTCCTTGGTGATTAGATCTCTATAAATTCTTTGCAGTTAAAATTATTCAGGATTTCTTGCAACATCAAACAGATGTATAGGACGTGTCGCATTCATAATTAATGCGAGACTAACCTTGTCGTAAGTTTTAAATACCATCAGGGTGCCTGCATGCTCTTCGGGTAATGTCACTTCAGCTTCGCCACCACGTTTAGCAGCAACTTCATCGTGAATTTTCTTGCCACGTTGATAAACACTGAGCACATGGCCTGCTTCCAAACCGTCACGCGTACCTTTATTTAAAGTAACCACATTGTATTGACCAATTTGGGTCACACCGTCATAAACTGAAATAATCTGTGCTTTGATATCAGTCTCAGGGGCGCGAGGCGCATATACGGGTGGTAAAGGATTCTCGTTACGAGGTAAAACAACATCGCCTTTATGCACTTCTAACTTCGACTTTTTGATGGTTAAGGTTGACGGATCACCCTCACGGCTAATGTTACCATTCGCCAAGTATCGGGCCTCAACACCCAACAACTCATCCGTTACAGGATCACGATACTCTTTACCTTTACGGTAAATCCCGTAAGCACTGCCTGCGCCAGAGTCCATACCTCGAACATACACTCGATCACCAAAACCACCACTGATCAGTCGCTGCTCTTCTAAGTCAACAACATAGGGAGCTGTATCGAATACCGAGGGATCCACCACCATTTCATCAATTAGATAGGGCTTAATCATGCTTAGTGGGATTGTCGAGATTGCTTCGCCCTCAGAAAGGACGCGCGCCTCAGGACGTAACTTTATCGTTCCGTCGCTAGCCTTGACGATATAAGGCTTACCATCAATATAAACCAGCTTTAAAATATCACCAGGATAAATTAAATGAGGATTTTCAATATTAGGATTAACGTGCCAGATTTCTGGCCATAACCAGGGATCGGTCAGGAAAGTCGCAGAAATATCCCATAAGGTATCACCCTTCTGGACCACATAAGTATCTGGATGATTGTCACGCAATTCGGCAGTTTGCGCGATGCCCCCAAATAAGACCGCTACCGAGGCAGTCAAAGCAATTATTAATTTTTTCATGGCTTTCCTTTCTAATTAACTGATATCGGATCCTATTGCGCTTACTATACCTCGAAAAAAAGCAATAGGAAATAGCCAAAACCCGACCTGACAATCAGCCTGAAGGCCTTAGTTAGCAAGGTCAAAGTCTAAAAGGATCATCATCTTATCAACATTTCTTATCATATTACTACAACTTAATCACAGTCTAATCATAATTTTAAGCGCTATCACATTGATTTACTCTTTAAAATGGTCTTTGCCGTCGTTATTTATTATGATCGGTTTCCCTGATGACACAAATTAGTACGATCCATGGCTATTTTAGAGATTTTAGAGTTCCCAGACCCTCGGTTACGCACTAAAGCGCAGCCGGTTACCGATTTTGGCGATGAGCTACAACAGCAAATCGATAATATGTTTGAAACCATGTACGCTGCCCCCGGCATTGGCCTGGCGGCTACTCAGGTTAACCTGCATAAGCAGTTTTTTGTCATTGATGTTTCAGAAGATAAGAGTGAGCCATTAGTCTTCATCAATCCTGAAATCATTGAAAAGCGCGGCGTGGAAGAAATGGAGGAAGGCTGCTTGTCTTTCCCTGGAGTTTACGCCAAGGTGCAACGTGCCAATGAGATAGTCGTTAAAGCTCTGGATCGTCATGGCAATCCTTTTGAAATGGATACTGGCGATTTATTAGCGGTTTGTATACAACACGAAAACGATCACATAGAGGGCAAGCTTTTCGTTGACTACCTTTCGCCATTAAAGCGCAACCGTATTCGTAAAATGCTTGAAAAACAGCAAAAACAACAAAAGTAAGCACTTACATGCCAAATTCTCTTAAAGTCATATTCGCCGGTACACCAGACTTCGCAGCCAGCTCTTTAGCTGCTGTTTTAAGCAGCCACCATCAGGTAGCCGCCGTTTATACACAACCCGATCGCAAAGCAGGGCGTGGCAAAAAAATCTCCATGAGCCCGGTTAAAGAATTGGCATTGCAACATGATATCGCGGTTGAGCAACCGGTTAATTTCAAAACCGAAGAGTCATTAAACCAACTCGCCAGTTATCAAGCCGACGTTATGATAGTAGTTGCCTATGGATTATTATTGCCACAATCGGTTCTTGATATCCCCAGGTTGGGCTGTATTAATGTCCACGCTTCCTTACTGCCGCGTTGGCGTGGTGCAGCCCCTATCCAAAGAGCTATTCAAGCCGGCGACGCCGAAAGTGGGGTCACTATCATGCAAATGGAGGCTGGCCTGGATACTGGCCCAATGTTATTAACAGCTTCTTTACCCATAACCGAGCAGGACACTGGCTCCAGTCTGCATGACAAATTAGCAGAGCAGGGTGCGCAACTGTTGGTCGAAGCTCTGGATAAACTTGCTGATAATCAGCTGAGCCCCACCCCGCAAGATGATAGCCAAGCCACCTATGCACACAAACTCTGCAAGGCAGAAGCTCAACTGGACTGGCAGCAAAGTGCGCAAGAACTAGTACGCACAATCCGTGCTTTTAACAGCTGGCCCGTAGCTTATAGTCTTATTGATGAGAATACAGTCAGAATTTGGCAAGCGACAGTCCAACATAACCCCTCTAATTCAAAGCCAGGCACTATTTTAAAGACTGATGGTAACGGTATTTTGGTGGCTTGCGGTCAAGATTCACTGTTATTAACCGAGTTACAGCTTCCCGGCTCGCGCGCTATGACAGCCAAAGACCTGCTCAATGCCCCAAAAAATCAGCAATTATTTGCACCCGGCCGCCAGTTTGCTAGTCTGTAATATATCCCAACTCCAATCCTGGTCTTGGCAATATCTCTTTCAGGGAAACATTTTTAGGAAACATCGTGCAATCAACTCCTCACAACAAAGCAGCTAACCACCAGCTTCGCCAACAGGCCTGTCAGGCATTAGTTGCCATTGCCTTCAATGGTCGATCGGCCAACGATGTTCTTAGTGTAGTTCAATTTGAACAAAGCTCTGACAATAGTTTGTTTCGAGCTTTAGTGTTAGGTAGTTGCCGCTATTTTATTCGCCTGGAGGCTATTGCCAATCAGCTACTGCAAAAGCCACTTAAACCAAAAGATCGCGATTTGTTATGCCTGATTATTATCGGTCTGTACCAGTTGCATTACAGCCGGGTGCCCGATCATGCAGCCATCTCTGAAACCGTTTCTGTGTGCCAGCAGCTGGATAAAACCTGGGCTACCAAACTAGTCAATGGAGTGTTACGCAACTTTGTGCGTCAAAAAGCAGAATTACTTGAAAAAGTCGACGCAAATTGGGATAGCCGTTTTGCCATGCCTGACTGGTTAATTTCGTTGCTTAAACCTTATTACAAGGGGCAAATGGAAGCACTGATGGAGGCAATCAACCAGCAGGCACCTATGACATTACGCGTCAACCGCCAAAAAATCGGCCGTGATCAGTATTTGGAACGTCTTCTTGAGCAAGGAATAGCGGCTAGCCCACACTCGGTTGCGACCAGCGCTTTAGTATTAGAGCAAGCCGTCAATGTTGAACAGTTGCCTCACTTCGCCGATGGCTATGCGTCGGTTCAGGATGCCGCGGCACAGCTAGCGGCAGGTATTTTAGCCCCCAAGCCCAATCAACAGGTTTTAGACGCCTGCGCTGCGCCGGGCGGTAAAAGCTGCCACTTATTAGAATTATGCGAATCCATCGAGCTTACTGCCTGTGATATCGATCATGAGCGCTGCCAGCGTATTTCAGAAAATCTGCTACGCTTGGACTTATCTGCCAAAGTCGACTGCCAGGATTTAACTAACAGCAATTATCCTGATAACCACTTCGATGCCATTTTGCTGGACGCACCCTGTAGTGCAACCGGTGTCATTCGTCGTCATCCTGATATCAAATTATTGCGCCAAGCCAGCGACATCGATCAACTGGTTCAACTGCAGCAACAGATACTCAAACATTTATGGGGCAAACTTAAGCCTGGGGGTCGGTTACTCTATGCCACCTGCTCCATACTGCCACAAGAAAATGAGCAGCAAATCACTCAGTTCCTGGCCCGTCAAAACGATGCCAAACTGATGCCGCTCGGTGATGAGCTTCAAAGCTTGTCGCACTGTACAACCGGTTGTCAGCTGATTCCCGGCCAATTATCGATGGACGGCTTTTATTATGCGCTGTTAGAAAAAGGCATTAATTGAACAAAAACCCTTTAGATCAGATGCTTATAGCGTTAGCATAGGCAAAGTTAAGCGAATAATAAGGCAAGGATCTTAATTGTCGTTATGAAAATCATCATTCTCGGAGCCGGTCAGGTTGGCACAACGTTAGCGCTTAACCTTGAAGGCGAGGATAACGACATCACGCTGATCGACACTGATAGTAAGCGTTTGCGTGATATCCAGGATCATCTCGATCTTCGAACCATTGTCGGTCATGGCGCCTATCCGGATGTACTTTATAATGCCGGTATCGAAGATGCCGATATGTTGGTTGCTGTAACCAACAGCGACGAAGTTAACATGGTTGCTTGCCAGATTGCGCACAGCCTTTATCAAACCCCCACCAAAATCGCTCGTATTCGCTCACCTAATTACCACAGCAAAGACATCATATTTAAAGATAATCATATCCCTGTAGATGTCGTTATTAGCCCCGAAAAACTGGTCACGCAATACATTACCCGTCTGATTGAAAATCCTGGCGCTTTCCAGGTACTCGACTTTGCCGAAGGCAAGGTTCGCCTTGTAGCGGTTCGTGCCTATTATGGTGGCCCGCTGGTCGGCAATGCTTTATCAGAACTGAAACACCACTTGCCGAATGTTGATACTCGTGTAGCCGCAATTTTCAGGCGCGGCGCACCGATTGTTCCAACCGGTCATACTATCATTGAAGCTGACGATGAAGTTTTTTTCCTGGCTGCCAAAAAACACATTCGCTCAGTAATGAGTGAGTTGCAGCGGCTGGAAAAAAACTACAGCCGGGTCATGATTGCTGGTGGTGGCCATATCGGTGAAGGCCTGGCCAAAGCATTGGAAAACAAGATGCAAGTTAAAATTATCGAGCGCAGTCCTGAGCGAGCTCAAGAGCTGGCTGATGTCTTGAACAATACGCTGGTGTTACAGGGTGATGTATCTGATGAGGACATGCTTAAAGATGAAAATATTAGTGACTTTGATCTCTTTATCTCAGTCACCAATGATGATGAAGCTAATATCATGTCTGCGCTGCTTGCCAAGAAATTAGGTGTCCGCAAAACCATGGTCCTTATTAACCGCACCGCTTACGTTGACCTGATTCAGGGCCATCAAATCGATATCGCCATATCGCCACAACAGGTCACCATCGGCAGCCTTTTAAAACACATTCGCCGCGGTCTGGTTTCCAACGTCTACTCATTACGCCGCGGAGCAGCTGAAGCTATAGAAGCAGTCGCCAAAGGCAACGAACAGAGCTCTCTTGTGGTCGGTCGAACCATCAGTGAACTCCCACTACCTCCCGGCACCTCTATCGGGGCCATCGTACGCGATGACCAGGTTCTAATTGCCCACGACAACATTATTATTCGCGAAAACGATCATGTTATCCTTTTCATGGTTGATAAAGCTTATATTCATGATGTTGAGCGCTTGTTCCAAGTCAACGTTACTTACTTTTAGTCGGATCAGGCAGCATGCAATATTCAACAATCATCCGTATTCTTGGCATCCTCCTGATGATTTTTAGTATTACCATGTTACCCCCGGCGGTGGTATCGATTATCTATGAAGATGGTGGTGGCAGTGCTTTTATCAGTACCTTTTTGTTGTCACTTTTCACCGGACTTATATTATTCTGGCCTAAACGAAAAGCCCGCGCCGAACTTAAAATTCGCGATGGCTTTTTAATCGTTGTTCTTTTCTGGACAGTTCTTAGTACCTTTGGCGCAGTGCCCTTTATCTTAGCCCAACCTCTGCAAGTTAGTATTGCAGATGCTATTTTTGAATCCTTTTCCGGCTTAACAACAACCGGTGCCACTGTTATCAGTGGCTTGGATTCACTCCCTCATTCTGTTTTATTCTATCGCCAGCAATTACAGTGGTTGGGAGGTATGGGGATCATCGTCTTGGCAGTAGCCATTTTGCCACTGCTTGGTATCGGTGGTATGCAATTATACCGTGCTGAGATGCCTGGCCCAATGAAAGACAACAAGCTCACGCCACGCATTGCAGGAACCGCCAAGGCGCTCTGGTATATCTACCTGGGCATTACTATTGCCTGTGCTTTAGCTTATTGGATAGCAGGGATGACCGCCTTTGACGCTATTGCTCATAGTTTTTCTACGGTGGCCATCGGCGGTTTTTCAACCCATGACGCCAGCATTGGTTATTTTGATAGCCACGCCATTGAGCTCATTTGTGCTTTTTTCATGTTTGTTGCAGGTATAAATTTCGCCTTACACTTTATTTCAGTACGCACACTTACCATTCGTCCTTACCTAAAAGACCCTGAGTTTAAAGCTTTTTTTGGCATCTTGTGTGTTGTTATCCTGTGTTGCATATCAGTGCTACTTTATTACCAGAAATATGAATTCACCGATGCGCTAGTTAAAAGTATTTTCCACTCTGTATCTATTGCCACTACTTCTGGATTTGCCAGCGCAGACTTTGCTGCCTGGCCAACCTTGCTACCTGTACTATTAATTTTTTCCAGCTTTATTGGCGCAAGTGCAGGCTCAACCGGTGGCGGCATGAAGGTCATTCGTGTACTGCTATTATTCAAACAAGGCATGCGTGAGATTAAGCGACTGATTCATCCCAATGGAGTCTTTCTGATTAAACTCGGCAAAAGCTCAGTCAATGATCGGGTTGTTCAAGCGGTATGGGGATTTTTCGCGACCTATGTGGTTCTATTCGTTATTCTTATGTTGATTCTACTGGCTGATGGGCTTGACCAAATTACCGCATTTTCCGCGGTAGCGGCCTGTATGAACAACCTTGGTCCAGGTTTAGGTGATGTTGCGGTTAATTATAGTGGCCTGAGTGATTTGGCAAAATACGTGTTAAGTTTTGCAATGCTACTTGGACGTCTTGAAATCTTTACTTTACTGGTACTGTTTACACCTTATTTCTGGCGTCGTTAGATTCATCTTTTAATGGCTATTTTCGATAAATATTTTTCGATCCATCTTCAGTAGTTTTAAAACGTTTATAAGACCATTGATATTGTTCCGGGAAACGACGAATCGTCTGCTCTAAATATTGGTTAATCTTGGTTGAATACTCCAATTCATCCATACCCGAGTCCATATTTAATGGCTCAAGGTAAATATCGAAGCTACCCTGTTGGTTTCTTATTGCGGCTATTTGATACACTTCGGCGTCACTTTTTTGTTGCACCTTTTGTACCAAAGTCATGGTCAATGCTTGCTTTCCGAAGAAGGGCACAAAGACACCCGCTCTACGCCCCGGCTCCTGATCACTGAGTATGGCCGCCACATCGCCTGCTTTTAGCGATTCAATCAGACACATCACGCCACGACTATTACCCGCCACCATGGTTGTAGAGTTTTTACAGCGTCCCTTACAGATCACCTCATCCATCTCTAACTGACGAGGAGGGCGGTACATACAATGAAATTTATAACGGCTGCCGAGGTAATAAAGCGCAACTTCCCAATTGCCAATATGAGCTCCGGTAATCAATACTCCCTTACCCTGACTCAGTGTTTCCTTGAGCTGATCTTCACCATAAATATTAGCAATCCAGGCTTCATTATTTTCTTTACACCATACCTTAGCTGCTTCAGAAAATAGTCGCCCTGTATGAGTCAGGCTTTCATGTACGATGGCTTGCTGTTGCTGCTCGGTTAACTCCGGTAAGCAAACCCCTATATTGGTTTTGCTGGTCGTATAAGCGCGGCTTGTCGTCCAGCGGCTAACTTGGGCAAATAGTCGTCCCACCCAACGGCCAATAAATCTCGGCATGATCGAAAATAGTCGAATCATTGCTCGTATAAAAAAGACCTTGGTTGGACTGGATGTTACTGCTTTACCTTTTGCCATGTTATTTACTGCCTATAAAAAAATGCCGGCTGAACCGGCATTTATTATAACTCGAATATTGATTACTGTGCTTTTTCGATTGGGAACTTACTCAGCATATAATCCAATTTTTCGTAACTTTCAACTTTATACTTTTGGTTAACCACAAACATTGGAAAGCTCATGACCTTAAACTCACGGGCTAATTTTTTAGCATGCTGAACTTTATTTTCAACAGCAAATGACGAGTAAGCTTTTTCAAACTCTTCTTTGGACACTCCAGCTGCAGCAAAAATTGGTATTAAATCTTCTTTAGATTTAACGATTTTTTTCTGCGCATGCCATTGGTTGAAAATCGCCGGATGCACTTTATCCAATACACCCAGGACCTCTGCTGTATAGTAGCCATAAGTCAAATGAGCTACTTGCGGTAAAAATACTGGAACCTGCTTAAACTTAACTTCCGCTGGCTTAGTTGGCTCCCACTTGTGTAAGAATCCTTCAATACTATAGCAGTGAGGGCAAGTGTAGGAGAAAAACTCCATAACTTCGGGCTTGTTGACGCCTTTAGCGCCCGCGATCACAGAATAATCTTTACCTTCTTTTGCCTGGCTGGCACTACCATTTTCTGCGCATGCCACCTGGGTTAATGCTAATAAAGCCAAAGCTACACTGAACAATACTTTTAATTTCATCAATTTCTCCGTTTATTCTACGGTTACAGATTTTGCCAAATTTCTTGGCTGATCGACATCTGTACCTTTAATAACAGCTACATAATAAGATAACAACTGCATTGGTATGGTATAAACCATAGGAGCAGTAATTGTATATTGACTCTTTATCGGAAAGACGGTTATACCATCTGAACTCTGAATCTTAGCTGACTCGTCGGCAAAAACAAAGAGCTGACCACCTCGAGAGCGAACCTCTTCTATGTTTGACTTCAGTTTTTCCAACAAATTATCTTTTGGTGCTACTACTACGATGGGCATTTCCTTGTCGATTAACGCCAAGGGGCCATGCTTTAACTCACCTGCGGCATACGCTTCTGCATGGATATAGGATATTTCTTTCAATTTTAACGCGGCTTCCATAGCAATAGGGTATTGCTGTCCTCGGCCTAAAAACAGGGTATGGTGCTTTTCCGCGAAAGCTTCCGATAAATCTTCAATCGCAGCCGCTTGATCCAGGGCTGCCTGAATTTCATTAGGAAGGTGCTCCAATGCTTCAGCAATAGCTTTTTCTTTTGCTTCATCCATGCCTTGCGCTTTACCAATAGTTACCATCAACAGCATTAATGATACTAGCTGAGCGGTAAACGCTTTGGTTGAGGCTACACCAATTTCAGCTCCGGCACGTGTTAACAGTGTAAAGTCAGACTCACGAACCATTGATGAGGAAGGGGAGTTACAAACCGTTAAGGTGCCAAGATAACCTTGCTGCTTTGCTTTTTTTAAAGCCGCCAGCGTGTCTGCAGTTTCTCCTGATTGGGAGATGGTTACAAATAAACTGTTTGGCAGTATCGCTGTTTCCCGATAGCGATACTCGCTGGCAATTTCTACCAGACAAGGAATCCCTAGATATTCCTCAACCCAGTACTTGGCCACCAGCGCTGCATGATAACTGGTGCCACACGCTATAATTTGAATCGCTTTAGTTTCAGCAAACACCTTGCTGGCATTTGCACCAAGAGTTTCAATGATAATTTTATGATTGACTAAACGACCCTCAAGGGTGTCGTTGACCACTTGTGGCTGCTCAAAGATTTCTTTCAGCATAAAATGCCGAAAACGGCCTTTATCCACTGCATCATGTTGAATATCTGACTTTTCAAATTCGCGTTGTACTTCGTTACCGTTACTATCCAGAATGGTAACTCCGTCACGACGAACTTCAGCAACTTCACCTTCTTCAAGGTAAATGAAATCTCTAGTTACAGGAAGTAGGGCAAGCTGATCCGATGCAACAAAATATTCGCCAATTCCTTTCCCAATAACTAATGGGCTTCCTGAGCGTGCCACAACCATCTTATCCGGTTCATTGGTATCAATTGCGACAGTACCATAGGCGCCATGCAATTTTTTTGTGGTTTTTTGTAATGCTTCCAGCAATGACGCACTGGTTTTTAATTCTTCATGCAGGCAATGAGCCATGACCTCGGTGTCAGTATCCGAACTAAAAACATAGCCTTTCTTTTTTAACTCATCGCGTAAGTCATCATGATTTTCGATAATTCCATTATGGACCAATGCGATATTGTCTTCAGACATATGAGGGTGAGCATTACGTTCACTGGGTTCACCATGAGTCGCCCAACGAGTATGAGCAATACCTAGCCCACCTGGCAGCGGGTTTTCTTGAAGAGCCTGATCTAACTCCGAGACCTTGCCTAATCGGCGCAAACGCTGGATTTGATTATTATTATATATAGCCAGACCCGCCGAGTCATAGCCTCTATATTCGAGTCGCTTCAAGCCTTCTACTAAAATTTGGCTAACATCTCTTTGCGCGATCGCTCCAACAATGCCACACATTTACTTATTATCCTCGTCATTATTCTTTGCTTGTTTTTTTACTGGCCTTTGCCAGCCTTCGATTTGCTTTTGGGCAACGCGGCTGATGCAAAGTTCACCTGCATTAACATTTTTTGTGACTGTGGTACCAGCCCCTATGGTTGCTCCTTTACCAATAGTCACCGGTGCTACTAACTGTGAATCTGAGCCAATAAAGGCCTGATCCTCTATAATAGTCAGATGTTTATTAGCGCCGTCATAATTACAAGTAATGACTCCTGCGCCAATATTCACTCCTTGACCTACTTCTGCATCACCAATGTAGCTTAAATGGCTGGCTTTGCTGCCTTGCCCAAGTTTTGTATTTTTGGTTTCTACGAAATTGCCAATAAAGGCTCCTTGCTTTAATTCCGTACCAGGCCTGATTCTTGCGAAAGGTCCCACTGAGCACTCAGCCTCAACTACTGCTCCTTCAATAATACTATTCGGTTTTATCACGCAGTTGGGGCCAATCTTCGAATTAATAATAATACTATTGGCACCGATTAAGGTACCTCGACCAATGGTCACATCGCCTTCTGTAATCACATTGACATCAATGGTCACATCTGTGGCACAACTTAAAGTACCTCGTACATCTAATCGGGCAGGATCAATTAATGTGACTCCTTCGTTCATTAACCTTTCAGCCTGATGTTTTTGATAAGCGCGCTCTAATTGCGCAAGTTGTATTCGACTGTTAACACCTTCTACTTCAATCGCAGAATCTGGATGACAAGCTCTTACGCCACCTTCTTCTGAAGCCATCGCAATAGTGTCCGTCAGATAATACTCTCCTTGAGCATTATTATTATCAATCTGAGCTAACCACTTAGACAGGCTAGTTGCTGCAACCGCCATAATACCGGTATTCACTTCGTTGATAGCTAGCTGCTCCATAGTCGCATCTTTTTGCTCAACGATAGCCTCTATCCTTCCCTCAGCATTTCTAACAATACGTCCGTAGCCTGAAGGGTCTTTCAATTTTACCGTTAGCAACCCAATCCCTTGCTGCGGTTGAGCATCAACCAACTGCTTTAATGTTTCTTTCTGAATAAGCGGCACATCGCCATACAGTACTAAAATCTGATTGTCGGAATTAACCAAGGGTAGGGCTTGATCGACGGCATGGCCAGTACCAAGTTGCTCCAGTTGCTCAGCTATTATTATATCTTGCTGTTTGACACTGCTTTTGACCTGTTCAATCTCATGCCCAGCAACCACGATAATCTGCTCGGGCTCAAGCTGTCTAGCTGCATCAATGACGTGTTGCAGCATGCTTTTACCTGCAATTTTGTGCAGGACTTTGGGCATATTCGATTGCATGCGGGTTCCTTTACCCGCAGCGAGAATCACTACACTTAAAGCCATAATTTATTCACAATTCCTAAATAAGCGCGCATTTTACCACTTTTCTTTATTTTTTAATCCTAGTTGCCAGCTTTTTTTACAGGATCTAATCAAAGTCTCATAACCCAAACTTTTTGAAGACAATAAAAAAGGTGGCCTAAGCCACCTTTTAATTCGGAACTACAATCAAGATTTACTTGCCAGATTTCTTTCTGATGGCTCTTAAGGTTCTTAATTGAGCAACTGCTTCGGCTAATTCAGCTGCAGCTTTAGAGTATTCAATCTCTGAGCTTTGATCCTGAAGTGCTTCGCGAGCCATTTTTTCCGCTTCCAGAGCTTTTGCTTCATCCACATCTTCTGCACGTACTGCGGTATCCGCAAGTACCGTCACAACATGCGGTAGAACTTCAAGCATACCACCAGAAACAAAGAAGAACTCTTCTTCGCCACCCGGTAACGTGACCTTGATTGGCCCTGGGTTCAGGGACGTTAGCAAAGGGGCGTGGCCTGGTTCAACACCAAGCTCACCCAAGTCACCGTTTGCAATCAATCGCTCGACTTTACCCGAGAAGATTGACTCTTCGGCGCTAACGATATCCAAATGTACTGTCATTGCCATTAGGTCCCCCTAATTTTAGGGCTGGATTAAATGTTTTTCGCCTTTTCAACCGCTTCTTCGATTGAACCGACCATGTAAAATGCTTGCTCAGGTAAGTGATCATATTCACCGTTCAAAATACCTTTAAAGCCAGCAATCGTGTCTTTTAGCGATACATATTTACCAGGAGCACCAGTAAATACTTCTGCTACGAAGAATGGTTGCGACAAGAAACGCTGGATTTTACGAGCACGAGCAACGGTTTGCTTATCTTCTTCAGATAGCTCATCCATACCCAAAATCGCAATAATATCCTTCAATTCTTTATAACGCTGCAATACACCTTGCACACCACGAGCTACGTCATAATGCTCGCTGCCGATCACTAATGGATCTAGCTGACGTGAGGTTGAATCTAGTGGATCAACCGCAGGGTAAATACCAAGCTCAGCAATCTGACGAGACAATACAACTGTCGCATCCAAGTGAGCAAAGGTTGTAGCAGGAGAAGGGTCAGTCAAATCATCCGCAGGTACGTATACCGCCTGAATCGATGTAATCGAACCAGTTTTTGTTGAGGTAATACGTTCCTGAAGAACACCCATCTCTTCAGCAAGGGTTGGCTGATAACCTACCGCAGAAGGCATACGACCTAGCAATGCAGATACCTCAGTACCCGCTAGCGTATAACGGTAGATGTTATCGATGAATAATAGTACGTCACGACCTTCGTCACGGAATTTTTCAGCCATTGTCAAACCAGTTAATGCAACACGTAGACGGTTACCTGGTGGTTCGTTCATCTGACCATATACCAATGATACTTTGTCGATAACGTTTGAATCAGTCATTTCGTGGTAGAAATCGTTACCCTCACGAGTACGCTCACCAACACCGGCAAATACAGAGTAACCTGAGTGCTCAATCGCGATGTTACGAATAAGCTCCATCATATTTACCGTTTTACCAACACCGGCACCACCGAATAGACCAACTTTACCACCTTTAGCGAATGGGCAAACCAAGTCGATAACTTTAATACCCGTTTCTAGCAATTCGTTTGCTGGCGCTAACTCTTCTAGCTTAGGTGCTTTACGGTGAATTGACATACGCTCTTTTTCACCGATTGGACCTTTCTGATCGATAGGTTCACCTAGCACATCCATGATACGACCAAGGGTTTCTTTACCCACAGGTACCTGAATTGGCGCGCCAGTATTGGTTGCTTCTAAGCCACGACGTAAACCGTCAGATGCACCCATAGCAATACAACGAACCACACCATCACCTAACTGCTGCTGAACTTCTAAAGTCAGTTCAGTTGCTTTAACGAACAATGCGTCGTACACCTTTGGTACGCTATCACGCGGGAACTCAACGTCGATAACCGCGCCGATAATTTCTACAATCTTACCTGTGCCCATATTGATTTCCTCAATCTTAAGCTTTAAAAACTTTTCAATAAATTATTGCGTTATACCGCAGCCGCACCTGCACAAATCTCAGAAAGCTCCTGAGTAATCGCAGCCTGACGAGCTTTGTTATATACCAATTCAAGATCGTCAATAAGATCACCAGCGTTATCGGAAGCTGCTTTCATCGCAACCATTCGTGCCGCTTGTTCACATGCGATATTTTCAACCACTGCTTGATAAACTTGTGATTCGATAAAGCGAACCATCAATTTATCTAGCAAGGGTTTAGCTTCTGGCTCATACAAATAATCCCAATGATGCTTAAGCTCATCGTCCTCACCAGCCGGAAGTGGCAGTAATTGCTCAACTTCAGGGCTTTGAGTCATTGAGTTAACAAACTCATTGGTCACTACGAATAAACGATCGATGCGCTTTTCATCGTAGGCTTTTAGCATAACTTTAACTGAACCAATCAGATCTTCAATTTCAGGTGTATCACCTAAGTTCGAAGTCTTAGCAACCACAGAGCCGCCGAACTTACGGAAGAATGAAGTCGCTTTGTTGCCGATTAGGCACAAGTCAATTTCGATATCCTGTTCCGACCAGGTTTTCATATCGTTTAGTGCTGCCTTGAATAAGTTGATATTCAAACCACCACATAAACCACGGTCTGTGGATACGACAATATAACCAACACGCTTAACGTCTCGCTCAGAAACATAAGCATGTCGGTATTCTGGAGTACCTTGTGCAATGTGCTTGATCACGTTGCGAATTTTCTCGGCATAAGGACGAGAAGCCGCCATACGATCTTGCGCTTTACGCATTTTACTGGCAGCAACCATTTCCATTGCTGAAGTAATTTTTTGCGTATTTTTAATCGACCCTATTTTGGTACGAATCTCTTTAGCGCCTGACATAGTATATTTCCAGTCTTAATCTAATTAATTGGTAATACACAAAAGGGTGCTAAGCACCCCATTGTTATTTACCAAGTTTGGGTAGCCTTAAATTTGGTTACCGCTGCTTCAAGTTTCTCTGCTACTTCGTCGTTATAATCACATTTTTCATTGATTTCTTTCAACAAGTCAGCATGTTGATTCTTGAAGTAATCGAGTAGAGCAGATTCGAAGTCGCCGATCTTGCTGATTTCAACGTCTTTCAAATGACCTTTCTCAGCTGAGTACAATGAAACCGCCATTTCTGCTACCGAAAGTGGCGCATACTGGTGCTGTTTCATCAGTTCAGTAACACGTTGACCGTGTTCTAACTGAGCTCGAGTCGCATCATCAAGATCCGAAGCGAACTGAGCGAACGCTGCAAGTTCACGATACTGAGCCAATGCAAGACGAACACCACCACCAAGCTTTTTGATGATTTTAGTCTGTGCTGCACCACCTACACGAGATACCGACAGACCGGCGTTAACCGCTGGACGAATACCTGCGTTGAACAAGTCAGTTTCCAAGAAGATCTGACCGTCCGTAATCGAGATTACGTTAGTTGGTACGAAAGCAGAAACGTCACCGGCTTGAGTTTCAATGATCGGCAATGCGGTCAATGAACCTGTTTTGCCTTTTACTTCACCGTTGGTAATCTTTTCAACATGTTCAGCGTTAATACGCGATGCACGCTCAAGAAGACGAGAGTGTAAGTAGAATACGTCACCAGGATATGCTTCACGACCTGGGGGACGACGTAGCAACAACGAGATTTGACGGTAAGCCCAAGCTTGCTTGGTTAAGTCATCATAAACGATCAAGCCATCTTCGCCGCGATCACGGAAGTACTCACCCATGGTACAGCCAGCGAATGGAGCAATAAATTGCAATGCCGCCGCATCAGAAGCCGTTGCAGCAACAATGATGGTGTGAGCCATCGCGCCGTGCTCTTCCAATTTACGAACAATGCCAGCAACAGTTGATGCTTTTTGACCAACAGCTACATAAACACAGACAACGCCTGTGCCTTTCTGGTTAATAATGGCATCTACTGCAATCGCAGTTTTACCAGTTTGACGGTCACCAATAATCAACTCACGCTGTCCACGACCAACTGGGATCATGGCATCAATTGATTTAATACCGGTTTGTACAGGCTGATCAACTGATTTACGTTCAATTACACCAGGTGCAATTTTCTCAACTGGTGAGAAGCCGTCATTTTCAATTGGACCTTTGCCATCAATTGGGTTACCAAGAGCGTCAACCACGCGGCCTAAAAGACCTCGGCCGACTGGCACTTCCAAAATACGGCCAGTACATTTAGCCGTCATACCTTCAACGATATCAGTATAGTCACCAAGAACAACAGCACCGACAGAGTCGCGCTCGAGGTTTAAGGCCATACCGTACTTACCGCCGGGTAATTCAATCATTTCACCAGCCATAACGTCTGTTAGGCCGTGAATACGTAAAATACCGTCAGACACACTGACGATAGTACCTTCATTGCGAGCTTCGCTCACGACTTCAAAAGAATCGATTCGCTTTTTAATTAGCTCGCTAATTTCTGATGGATTCAGTTGCACACTCATGCTTCTTCCTCACTAAGCTCTTAGCGTTTCGGAAAGCTTGTTGAGCTTACCGCGTACGGATCCGTCAATTACCATATCGCCAGCCTTAATAACAAGACCACCAATCATGGACGAATCTACCTGTGTTTGAATATTAACTTTACGACCAAGTTTTGCCGTTAACTTTTCAGTTAAACGTTGCAATTGCTCATCGTTTAGCGCTGTTGCAGAAATAACTTCTACATCAACAGCTTTGTCATAGTCCGCCTTTAATACTTCAAAACGGCCTTTTATAGCTGGCAAAGCCTGTAAACGATGGTTTCTTGCAAGCAACTTAATAAAGTTTTCAACTTTATCAGTTATCTGACCTTCACTTATTTTCAAAAGCACTTCACCTTTTTGCTCAGCAGAAAGGGAAGGGTTACTGATAATGGTGGCCACGTCGTCGTTGCTAACGGCTTGAGCGACAAAATCTAACATGCTTGCCCACTCAGATACATCCTGAGCGCCAAGAGCATATTCGAATGCTGCTTTTGCGTATGGTCTTGCAATAGTAGTCAGCTCAGCCATAGTTAACCCTTATAACTCTTTTACCAGCTTGTCGAACAAATCATTGTTCGCAGCTGCATCGATATTTCGCTCAATTACTTTCTCGGCACCAGCTACAGCCAGGGTAGCCACTTTCGAACGAAGCTGTTCTCGAGCACGGTTAACTTCTTGCTCAATCTCGGCCATAGCGCCACTTTTAATTTTGTCAGCTTCAGAACGAGCATCGTCTTTAGCAGAATCAACAATTTCAGCATGGCGTTTCTTGGCTGAATCAACAATCTCTGCAGATTGTTGCTTAGCTTCGCGCAGCATTTCTGCGGCTTTTTCTTGAGCCAGCTCTAGATCTTTTTGACTTCTTTCAGAAGCAGCCAGACCTTCAGCAATTTTGTCTTGACGTTCTTTGATGACCTTCATCAACGGAGGCCATACAAACTTCATGCAGAACCACACAAAGCCGACAAAGAAAATCATGTTAATCAATAGGGTAGCGTTGATATTCACGTCTATTCCCCCTCAGGTTATTGGTTAGCCAAAGATTAAAGTTCAATTCCTAAAATTTTGGCTAATTGAGTTGCATATGGGCTTGCGAATGTGAACCACATACCGATACCAATACCGATCATGGTTACCGCATCAAGAAGACCCGCAACTAGGAACATTTTAGTTTGCAACATTGGAGCTAATTCTGGTTGACGAGCAGAAGCTTCCAGGAATTTACCACCCAAAAGACCAAAGCCAATCGCAGTACCCAAAGCACCAAGACCTAAAATTAACAACACACCTAATGCTGTAAACGCGAACAAAGTTTCCATTGTTTCCTCCAATCGAGAAATAAAGTTAAATGTTAAAACTAAAAGTAAAACCTAAAAAACAAACTCTTTAATTTAGCGACATGCCTTTGGCGTACTAGTGATCTTCATGAGCCATGCTTAAATAAACAATGGTTAACATCATGAAAATGAAGGCTTGTAGTGTGATAACCAGAATATGGAAAATTGCCCATACCATGTATGAAATACCACCACCAACTATGCCGCCAATGCCCGCGCTCATTAATACTGCAATCAGGATAAAGATCAGCTCACCGGCATAAAGGTTACCGAACAAACGCAGTGCTAACGAAACTGGTTTTGCTAACAAACCAATTGACTCCATCAGGAAGTTCACTGGAATTAGCAACACTTGAACAAATTTATTCTTACTTGAAAAAGGATGTAAGGTCAGCTCACCAATAAAGCCGCCAATGCCTTTTACTTTAATGCTGTAGAAAATAATCAGAATAAACACACCCAAAGATAAGCTAAAGGTGATATTGGCATCCGTAGTAGGCACTACTTTAAGATAATCTGCACCCGCTTGACTTGCCGCCCATGGTAATAAATCCACAGGAACCAAATCCATCAGGTTCATTAAGAAAATCCAGACGAATATGGTTAGGGCGAGCGGCGCAATCATTGGGTTGCGACCATGGAAGGTATCTTTAACGCTTTTATCAACAAACTCAACAATCATTTCTACGAACGACTGCCAGCGGCGTGGTTTTTCTATTTTGGCATTTTTAGCGACGCGCCAGAACGAGAAACAGAACAGCGCACCCAAAATAAAGGAGAAGAATAAACTATCGATGTTAAAGGTCCAGAACCCTGCATCTTGACAATGATTCCATACCCAGCCCTCGTCCGTTTTACACACTTGTGCGTTCTGCAGATGGTGCCTGATATATTCAACACTTGTTGGATTTTCTGATGAAGCCATTCTGAAGCCTTCTCTCTTATCAACGTGTCTTAATTAAGACGATTTAACGATTAAGGGTGCAAACCACTGCGAAACTATGATAATAAAATAACCTATTATCAGTGTTGCTGGGTGCACCGGTAATACTGTCAACGCAAAAGCCAGCAAGCCAATAGCGAGTAAGATTTTCAAGCTCTCGCCGTACATAAATGCTTTCTGAATTTCTTGTGCTGCTTGAGCCCCTGACTTTCTGAATACTATAGTGGCGAAAACAAAATGTATGACAACGGCTATCAAGCTTCCGATACCTAATGACATACTCACCTTCATTGATATGAACAAGCCTATCAATGCCAAAATTACGCTAATACCTAATTGGAGTAGAACCACTTTATAGGCCTGCTTTCGACCTTTCTTCGCTAATGATTCACTCATAAGGAGCTGCCTTCCCTATGCATCAAAGCATAGGCTCACCACATATTCGGGCGGCAAGTATAAAGATTTAGTGCCCTTTAATCAACCAAACCACCTCGAAAAAACACAAAAATTAAAGGCCATTCACCGGCTTATCCATAAGGATAACTAATGACCCTATAACTTGTGTTCTAGTCTTCCTTGATACCCAGATGTTGTAGTATTCCATCCAGTTCATCCAGGCTGTGATAGTTGATAACCAAACTTCCTTTGCCTTTATTGCCATGATTAATGGCTACGCTAGCGCCAATTTTATCTGACAGCTGTTGCTCCAGTGACTTGATATGATGATCTTTCTCAGCAGGCTTGGCCTTTTTCTTCGGCTCATTGATATTGCGCACTAACTTTTCAGTGTCGCGCACGGTCATAGCTTTGGCAACTACGGTTTTGGCCGCTTCAGTCTGCTTGGCTGGCTCTAGCGACAGGAGCGCTCGTGCATGACCCATTTCCAGATCTCCGCGCTCTAACAACGTCTTACAGTGTTCGCTTAATTGCATTAAACGCAATAGATTGGTGACTGTGGTACGGCTTTTTCCCACTGCATCAGCAGTTTGTTGATGGGTTAAGTCAAACTCCTCCATCAAGCGGTGCAGTGCGTAAGCTTCTTCCATGGCATTGAGATCTTCACGCTGAATATTCTCAATCAAGGACATGGCGATGGCTGCTTCATCCGGCACTTCTTTGATAATTACCGGTACTTCATGCAGACCCGCTCTTTGTGCCGCACGCCAGCGACGCTCACCGGCAATAATTTCATATTTGTCTTTTCCCACCGAGCGAATAACGATGGGCTGGATCATACCTTGAGCTCTTATCGAGTCAGCCAGTTCATCTAACCCTTCTTCGGTCATTACACGACGAGGTTGATATTGGCCCGGCTGTAAAAACTCGATGGGCATTTCTCTTAAATGTCGCTCAGCTTCCGAAGCTTCGTTAGCTGAACCATCACCTGTTTTCTTAGCTTGAGGTTTGCTCATTGCTCCGCCGAGCAGAGCATCTAACCCTTTACCTAATCCTCGCTTACTCATTCTTATCCTCTACCACTCGGTATTCTTATTGAATCATACAAGCTAAAGCGCCTGGGCTTTATTGCGGCGAATAATTTCACCCGCTAACGCTAAATAGGCCTTTGAACCGCTTGAACCTCGGTCGTGATACATTACTGGCACGCCAAAACTGGGGGCTTCAGCTAGCCGCACATTACGGGGAATCACGGTACGGTAAACTTTGTCAGCAAAATGATTAAACAACTGTCGCGACACTTCCAGCGATAAACGGTTTCGCGGGTCATACATGGTTCTCAATATACCCTCGATTTCTAAATTAGGGTTAATGTGATCCTGAACCTGTCCAATCGTGTTCAATAAGGCTGACAAACCTTCCAAAGCATAATACTCACATTGCATTGGAATTATTACAGAATCGGCTGCCACCAAAGAGTTTAGCGTCAGCATATTTAAAGAAGGAGGGCAGTCAATTAACACATAATCATAGTAGCGATTAATTTGTAAGATTACCTGGCGCAGACGCTTTTCTTTGTCATCCAGTTTTAGCAGATGTACCTCGGCCGCTGTCAGGTCTGCATTAGCTGGTAACACATCAAAATTACCAGCCTCGGAAACAACAATATGGCTTTTGGCTTCATTTGGCTCCATCAGTGAATCATAAACCGATAGTTCCAGGTCGCCCTTTTCCACACCAGAGCCCATGGTCGCATTTCCTTGCGGATCCATATCAATCAGCAATACTCGCTTGCCTTCCTCGGCCAAGGATGCAGCAAGGTTTACGCTGGTGGTTGTTTTACCCACACCGCCTTTTTGATTCGTTATGGCAATTACATGCGCCACGCTTCACCTCTTATTCTATTATTTGCAGCTTCATTCACTGCTTCTGTTTTAAATAGATAAACCAACGACTTGCATTAACACCAGGTAGCTTAACTTCGTGCGCTTTAACAAGCTCCACTGTTTTTGGTAACTCATCCAATTCCTGATGAGGATATTGGCCTTTCATCGCTAACCAATGTCCATCTTCTGCAAGTAAATGCTTAGTCCAAAGCACCATATCAGACAGGCTGGCAAACGCCCGCGAAAGAATGCAAGCATACCCTGATTGATTCTCAAAGTCTTGCACTCGCTGATTTATCACTGTCACATTATCCAGTCCCAGCTCATAGACCACCTGTTTTAGAAAACGAGTCTTTTTACTATTAGTATCAAGCAGTGTGAACTCTTTATCAGGGTTTAAGATTGCCAGCGGAATTCCGGGCAAACCACCGCCAGTGCCCACATCAAGCAAAGAACGGTAATCTTGAATTGCTGGCGATACCGCAACCGAATCCAGCAAGTGTAAATCCAACGCCTCTTCAGGCTTGGTGATAGCTGTCAGGTTAAAGGCTTTGTTCCATTTCAGTAATAAAGAAAGATAGTTAAGTAAGCGCCCACTATCTTCATCTGATAAATCAATACCCGCTTTATGGCATTTTTGATTAAAGACCTTTTGTAATTTTAATAGTTCTGGATTCACAAACAGTTTCTTCTTAAAGGATAATTTTTAACAACAAGCCAGGCACTGGCAAACCTAAATCTAATAGCCTCTTACAAACAACTATTTATGCAGATTTTAGATGCTGCCGTTTCTTTAAGTGCACTAACAATAACGAGATAGCTGCCGGGGTCACTCCTGACACACGACCAGCCTGGCCGATGGTTTCAGGTTTGATATTCATCAGCTTCTGCACCACTTCATTAGAAAGCCCTTTAACCTGGCTATAGTCCAGATCCTTTGGCAGCGCTGTATTCTCATTACGTAGGCTACGCTCGATTTCGTCTTTTTGACGATCAATATAGCCCGAGTATTTAATTTGTATTTCAACTTGCTCAGCAACCTTGCTTGGGACAGATTCAGCCGCCATTCCGGGCAAGGCCGTTAATCCTGCATAAGTGATATCAGGGCGGCGCAATAACTCTTCACCTTTATAGGCACGACTTAATGGTTTCTCGAGTTGTTGGTTTAGTTGCTGACCTGCAGCACTGTCTGGTTGCACCACCAAACTCTTGATACGGCTTGTTTCACGCTCAATAGCCTCTTTTTTATCGCTAAAAGCCTGCCAACGAACATCATTCACCAGTCCTAACTGGCGGCCTTTTTCGGTTAAACGTAAATCCGCGTTGTCTTCTCGCAGAATCAAGCGGTATTCAGCTCTCGAGGTGAACATACGATAAGGTTCTTGCGTACCTTGAGTGATCAGATCGTCAATTAAAACACCAATATAGGCCTCATCACGACGCGGCGACCAAGCCTCTTTGTCCTGTACTTGTAAGGCTGCGTTCATACCAGCGATCAAACCTTGGGCACCTGCTTCTTCATAGCCTGTGGTGCCATTGATTTGGCCAGCAAAGAACAAACCGCCTATATACTTAGTTTCCAGTGATGCTTTTAAATCGCGCGGGTCGAAATAATCATATTCGATGGCATAGCCCGGACGCGTAATATGGGCATTTTCAAAACCTTTTATCGAGCGCACCAGATTCATTTGCACATCAAAAGACAGACTTGTTGAAATGCCGTTTGGGTATAGTTCATGACTATTTAACCCCTCGGGCTCAACGAAGATCTGATGACTGTTTTTGTCGCTGAAGCGCATGATCTTATCTTCGATAGAAGGGCAATAGCGCGGACCAACGCCCTCAATCACACCAGAATACATTGGCGATCGATCAAGCCCACCCCGAATAATCTCATGCGTGGCTTCGTTGGTATGGGTGATCCAACAAGAAACTTGCTTTGGATGCTGATCAGCTGTTCCCATAAATGAAAAGGTGGGTACAGGATTATCACCTGGTTGCTCTTCCATTACCGAAAAATCCACACTCTTAGCATCTATTCTCGGCGGAGTACCTGTTTTCAGTCGGTCCACACGGAATGGTAGTTCACGCAAGCGCTCAGCTAAAGCTATAGAAGGCGGATCGCCAGCACGGCCACCGGAATGGTTCTGCATCCCAATATGAATCAAACCACCAAGGAAAGTACCAACCGTTAGAACCACTGCCGGAGCATAGAAATCCAGGCCCATTTGGGTTTTAACCCCTCGCACCTTATCCTGCTCAACAATCAGATCAATGACAGCATTCTGAAAAATGGTCAGGTTTGGCTGATTTTCCAATATTTCACGAATAGCCCCTTTATATAACGCACGATCAGCCTGTGCTCGAGTGGCGCGAACTGCCGGACCTTTGCTGGCATTTAACGTCCTGAATTGAATTCCAGCACGATCAATCGCTTGCGCCATGGCGCCGCCGAGGGCATCTATTTCTTTGACCAGATGGCCTTTGCCAATACCGCCAATCGCCGGATTGCAGGACATTTGCCCTAATGTTTCAATGTTATGCGTTAGTAATAAGGTTTTCGCACCCATACGAGCTGAGGCCAAAGCAGCCTCTGTGCCAGCATGGCCTCCGCCAATCACAATAACTGAATAATCTTCTGGATAACGCATAAGTTAACAATCTCTAATTTAAAAATGGGGCTATCAACGCCGAACGAACAAAAACACCCTTATCTGCTAAGGGAGCGAGATCATACCGATATTTGTATAACTTTTGAACAGCTTTTTAGGTTTTCGAGGCTAGTTAAACAGTACAATTGACAGCCTATTCAATTCCGCAGCCTTTCAGCCACGCCAAAGTGTGGTATAACATTGCTGCAGAACAAGTCTTTTTAAAACAACAAGGTGGAGCACTTTAGATTGGTCAGCGCCAACCCAAAATACCAATACCCTTTTACTGAAGCTATCATTTTAACCTGTTTGGCCTTGGTTTTGCTTGCTTTTACTACCAACAGCATCCTTTTTCTAGCCTATTATTTCGCCGACTTACCGCTTGGAGCAGAGCCTCCACCTTTACTACTTGCTATCTCCGTTTGCTTTGGACTGCTTGTCAGTTACTCGCTCGTTATTCGCCTCAGTTTACCGTTCTTTTTATCTGTTTTTTTACCTCAGCTTAGAACCTCTTTCCTGTGGTTCCTTTTGTCATTAATGGCAGGATCACTGTTTTCTTTAATGGTTTTATGGGGAGGGCAGTTTTTTTCCCCTCCATTGGCAGAAGACTCCACCTTATTACAGATTCTCGACGGTGGTCCTATTGCTAAAAACTTTTTGTTTATTTCAGTAATAGTGTTGGCTCCAATTGGAGAGGAATACCTCTTTAGAGGGGTCTTATTATCAGGCTTATCCCAACGGTTTTCTAATTTCTGGGCAATTTTTTTATCCTCAGTTGTGTTTATGGCCTTTCACCTACTAGAATACTCTGGTTACTGGTTTGCTCTGGTGTCCGTTTTTTTATTGGGGATATTGCTGGCAGTGTTACGGCTTCGTAGTCAATCTATGTTGGTACCAATAATCTGCCATGCTGGTTATAACTTTATAATGTTAACCCTCGTTTAATGGAAATAATCACCATTAAACATTACAAGTGAAGGAGAGAAGGGTGAAGATTTTTATTCGATTGTTTGTCTTTTTATTAATTGCTGCCGCTTTAGGTTATGGCTACATCTGGTATAAGAACAAGCAAGCTATAGATGATGTATTTTCTCAGTTTCGCATGGTTACTTCGGCCAGTTACGATAGTACCTTTGTCAGCATTGATGGCAAATCAGTTACTCGCGGTATTAAATTCACCTTCCCAGGGACCAGTACCGAAGCGACTATCGAAGAGTTTCAGATCGGTACCGGTAGCTTAATCGAATCTTTCAAGCTTGTCCGTAGTATTGAAACTCGAATGCTTACCGACGCCCCTTCCTCAATGGTGCTTAAGATTAAAAACTTTCAGTTCCCATTATCCCTTGATTTGGAGTCAGAACCTGCTTTTGCCGCCAGACCTGATTTCTTTACGCAGACACAAATGGCTGGCTGCGGTACCAAGCGCTCAATCTCTATCAGTGATTTAAATAAAATGGGGTACAGCCAGATAACCCTGGATTTTGACGCCAGCATCAATTACGACCACCACATTAATCAGGCTAACTTTGTGCTTTATGCCAACGCCCGAGATTACGGCAGCTTCCAAATGGACTTCTTGATGGACAACATCAGCCAAAACTCTATGAACCCCAAACTAAAAAGCATTGGCATGACGTATATCAACGATGGTTATATTAATCGCTTAAATGAATTCTGTGCGGACTTGGTTGATATATCTAAAGAAGACTACCACCAACGTCACCTTAATTACCTTAAACATCTTTTTTATAATGAGTCCATTTACCTAAGCGATGAATTCTATACGCAGTACGCTGATTATGTAGCAAATCCGCGTAACATTAAGATTTCCACATATCCTGATAATTCTATGGATCCATTTCAACTATTATCCATGTCACCGCAACTCATGATCAGTAGTTTGAACATGTCTATTAAAATAAATGATAAAGAAATACGACAGCTTTTTGGTCCGCGACCCAATCCTGAAGATTTGCCTCAACTGGATGAAGAAACTGAAGTCGTTGATGATAACCTTGAAACTATTCAAGGTTTAACACTGCAAGCAACCAATCCATCTGATCTTGCTAAGTATATTAACTACCAGGCCTATTTTGATTATCGAGGTAAGTCCTACAAGGGTACCATTGAGTCAGTGGATGGCTCCGTTGCTCGTATTAACACGCAAATTTCTGCAGGTAATTATCTACAAATGCCATTCAGAATTTCCGAGATTCGTAACTTAAGGGTAAGACGAGAATATTCTGGCAACTAATCCTGCCTTTCATTAAATCTACACTCCAATCCCGCCCTCGGCGGGATTTTATTAAAGTTCCATCATTTTCCGTCTATTTTTTTATATTCAACTTATTTTGCCGAATGCTTCACACTGCTATAACAGGCTGAAAGCCTAATGTGAACTGTTTCATACACATTGCTTTGTAGCACCCTATAGTTATGCCATAATCGCTCGCGATTTGTGTAACCTATTCACTCTTGGTACAAAGCAGAACTTCTATGATGAAATTATTTAAGCAACATCAGCTTACGACCAAACTGTTAATTACCAGTTTGTATCTGTTATCTGCAACGGTTCTAATTTTGGCTTTTCTGATGGAAGGCCCTGTATCCGAGTCATTAATTAGTCTCAGGTTTTTCCTGTTTATACTGGTGTTACCTTTAATTACAAAATTAGTGGTTCAACTGTATGCTGCTATCAGGTACTCATTTTTACCTGTTAACCAAGGTTACTCTACACTAACGCCTTATAAAGTTAGTGTCTTGCTTCCAGCCTGGAATGAAGAAGTTGGCATCATTAAAACTATTGAGTCGGTATTACAGTCTAATTACGATGATTTTGAGCTAGTGGTGATTAACGATGGTTCAACTGACAAAACTCATCAGCTGATCACCCAGTTTATTAAGCAATATCAATCACACCAGAATAATCTAGTACCCATTAAGTATTTATCCTTAACCAATGGCGGCAAAGCTAAAGCACTGAATAAAGGTTTAGAGATCGCAGAGGGTAATATTATTATTACCATTGATGCTGATTGTATTGTGGATAGAAATGCCATTTATAAATTTATTCAGCGTTTCGACGATCCTTCTGTGGGCGCTGTAGCAGGCAATATCATTGTTGGCAATAAAAAGAAGCCTCTTGAGTGGCTACAGCAACTTGAGTATGTTTGCGGTTTCTTTTATAAACGCGCTGATTCTTACTTTAATGCAGTTCATATCATTGGCGGTGCGGCAGCAGCGTATAGGCGTGATGTATTACACAATCTTAAAGGTTTTGACGAAGACATTATCACTGAAGATATTGATCTTTCGATGAGCATTTTAAGCCACGGATATAAGACTCGTTATGCTCATGATGCAGTGGTATATACCGAAGGTCCGACAGATTGGAAAGGGTTAAGAAAACAACGACTTCGTTGGAAATATGGTCGTATTCTCTGTTATCTGAAGCATCGTGAATTATTCTTTAGTAACAATACACAGCACAATCGTTACTTATCCTGGTTTATCTTACCGTTAGCTGTTTATGCTGAAATTCTACTGTTGAATGTCGGTTTATTTTTATCTTTGTTTTATTGCTACATCATCATTAGCCAGGACTTTGCATTGCTGGCGTCGGTTATTCTGGTTTCTTCCAGTTTGGTCACGCTACAGATCAAACTTGATTCAAAATCAAGCTACCATAAAAACTTGCTACCTTTTATCCCTGTAGCTTGGATACTACTGTATGTTATTGAGTTTATTGAACTCGTAGCTTTAACTTTGAGCTTACAGAAGCTTTATAACCGTGATTCAGTAAAATGGCAGAAATGGGAGCGCATAGGACTGCAGCAACAGGCAGCAGAGCAGGCGTCCTGACTATTTACCGATACAGAAGCTGCTGAAAATTCTTCCTAACAAATCATCGGCGGTAAACTCGCCGGTGATTTCAGATAACGCATTTTGCGCTTGGCGCAGCTCATCCGCCAGTAACTCTCCAGCTTGATATACTTCCAACTGCTGCTTACCGTTCTCGCAAAATTGCAATGCTCGCTCAATCGCATCAAGGTGGCGACGACGGGCAATAAATGATCCTTCTGATGTTTGTTTAAAACCTACAATATCTTTTAAAGTCTTTTTTAACTCGTTAATTCCCTGACCTGTTTTTGCACTTAGCGGTAACACTTTGTACTGTAAGTTTTTCGCTATTTCTACACTATCAGTTAAGTCTACTTTGTTAGCAACAATCAGTAGTTTTTCTTTGAACTGTTCAAACTTGGTAAAGGCTGGGTCAATTTCATGAGGTATAAACTGATGTGTTTCACTTGCATCTGCAACTAGAATAATTTGATCCGCTTTTTCTATTTCTTGCCAGGCACGCTCAATGCCAATTTTTTCTACCGTATCGTCACTTTCGCGCAATCCTGCTGTATCAATGATATGAACCGGCAATCCATCAATATGAATATGCTCACGCAACACATCCCGTGTTGTTCCAGCAATCTCAGTGACAATAGCCGACTCTTTCCCAGCCAGGGCATTGAGCAAACTTGATTTTCCAGCATTGGGTTTACCAGCAATAACGACCGTCATGCCTTCGCGTAAAATAGAGCCTTGTTGCGCTTCATTTTTTAACTGCTTTATCGCGTCAAGGATCGCATTCAGATCACCCTGCACCTTGCCATCAGACAAAAAGTCTATCTCTTCCTCAGGGAAATCAATGGCCGCTTCAACATAGATTCTTAAATGAATGAGCGCCTCAACCAGACGATTAACTTTATTTGAAAACTCGCCCTGCAATGAACGTATGGCTGAACGCGCAGCCTGTTCTGAAGTTGATTCGATTAAATCCGCTATCGCTTCCGCCTGCGCCAAATCAAGCTTATCATTTAAGAAGGCTCGCTCTGAAAATTCACCTGGTTTTGCTATCCTGGCACCGGCGGCCAATACTTCTTTTAACACTAGGTCTAAAATTACTGGGCCGCCATGCCCTTGTAACTCGAGAACATCTTCACCGGTAAAAGAATTGGGTGCTTTGAATAAAATGGCTATACCTTGATCGAGAGTTTGACCAAAGCTATCTAAAAAAGGGAGGTAAGTAGCTTCACGTACTTTAAGTGACTTGCCTAAAACTTTCTCAGCAATAAGTTGAGACTTTTTGCCAGAAAGTCTTATGATGCCAACGCCACCGCGTCCGGGTGGCGTTGCAATCGCAGCAATAGTATCTTGGTTGCTCACTTGAATTCAGACGTCTACTTACTTTTTGTTGCGTAGTTCTTTTCGATCTTTTTGGTAATGTACTGTTGCTGTGCAACTGAAATTAAGTTGTTACATAACCAGTATAAAACCAGACCAGCAGGGAAGAACAACATAAAGACTGTAAAGACAATCGGTAAATAGCTCATGATTTTTTGCTGCATTGGATCCATGGTCGGTGACTGTGGCTGCAGCTTTTGCATCAACCACATGCTACCCCCCATCAACAAAGGCAGTACAAAATATGGGTCTGCTACTGACAGATCCTGAATCCAGCCGAAAAAAGGTGCATGACGCAATTCAACAGCTTCAAATAACACATAGTAAAGCGCGATAAAAATTGGGAACTGTAAGAGCATAGGTAAACAACCACCAAATGGGTTGGCACCTTCCTCTTTATACATTTTCATCATTTCTTGTTGCATACGCTGTTTATCTTCGCCGTAGCGCTCTTTCAGCTGCTGCATTTTCGGTGCCAACTTTCGCATATTAGCCATCGAACGGTATTGCGCGGCTGATAGAGGGTAAAGTAACGCCTTAACTACCAAGGTAACTAAAATAATAGCGACACCCCAGTTAGCAACAAACGAAAAGAAGAATTGCATTAACTTATATAAAGGTAAGCCAATCCACCACACCCAACTTAAATCCAGAGATTTTTCTAACCCTGGCGCAGCTGCTTCTAAACGTTTAAGAATTTTAGGACCAACATATAAAGTGGCTTTAATGACTCTTTTGCTTTGCGCTGGAACAGAGACGGTTGGTTGAATAAAGCGAATAATAGCGCTTTGGTTCGACTTTACTGTGGTAGTAACTTTAATCTGTTCTTGTTGTTCAGGAATCCAGGCAGAAATAAAGTAATGCTGCAGATAACCAATCCAGCCACCTTGTCGAGTTACATCAACAGGTTCTTCCGTCAGATCATCAAATGCAATTTTTTCATATTTTCTTGCTTCTGGAGAGTAGGCAACTCCCATAAATGGCGACATACCAAATGAGGATTTTTCTTCCAGACCTGTCGGTTTTTGATCACGAACCAACTCAGCGACAAAATTGTAAGTACGATCATTGGTTGACTGATTATTAATTGTATAATCGACACCAATCTCATAATCATCGCGTTTAAATGTGAATGTCTTAACAAACTCGACACCTTCGTCATTTATCCAGGTTAAAGGTATTTTTAATTCATCCTGCCCCTGGGACAATTGGAAAGTGTTTTTTTCAGTTTGGTAACTCGCGCGAGGAAGTTGGTTATCCGGTGCTCCGTTGCCCAACAGGGCACTTTTCGCTTGATATAGACGCTCTCTATAATCAAATAACACCACACGCTCATTTTCACTATCAAGCTCACGGTTATAATTATTTAACTCAGCATAAACTACATCGCCGCCAACCCGATCTATTTTTATTTTCAAAACATCGGTAGTGACTTCAATTAAATTACTGTTTTTAACTTCGCTGTCAGTAACAGCTGCTTCTTGGCTAAATTGCTCAGCTTGTTCTTGTTGAGCTTGCGGGCCATAATCTTTCTGCCAGGCCTGGTACAGTAGAAATGTACAAATAGCCAAACCTAAAATAAAAAATCCGCGCATCGATTCCATAGCAATCTCTTTAATTCTTTGCGTGTACTGTTAATTGTTTACTGGAGGGATAGGATCATGACCACCCTCGCATCCAGGATGACAACGAGAAATTCGCTTTATAGTCAACCAACTGCCTTTAATTGCCCCGTGTTGCTGTAATGCATCTATAGAATAATTAGAGCAGGTCGGATAAAAACGACATTGATTCCCCATAACAGGGCTCAATATTTTTTGATATCCGCGCACGATTCCTATCAGCAATTGATTTATCACTTGTTCACCCTTCTCTGTAAACGATTCCAGAGCTGTTCAAGGTGCTCGAATAATACCTCATTCACCAACTGACTACTACCACGTCTGGCTAATAAAACAATGTCATAGTTGGGTAGGCGTTGCTGATTTAAACGAAAACTTTCTCTAGCTAACCTTTTGATCCTATTGCGATCTACAGCTCTACGGACATTTTTTTTAGCCACAATTAAGCCGAGTCTTGGATAAGTCTTTTGATTTGGTATAGCAAGAAGGGTGTAAGGAGGGCAAACTATTTTGACAGGATTCGTAAAAACCCTTTTATAATCCTCTGCTGTGAGCAATCGCAGACTCGTTGAAAAGCCAGCAGAAAGCTGTTTTTCACAAGCCTGCTTAGCGCTCACATCAAGGAATACTTTACTTATCAGGCGCTTAAACGCTTACGACCTTTTGCGCGACGACGGTTAATAACCTGACGTCCGTTTTTTGTTGCCATGCGTGCACGGAAGCCGTGAGTACGCTTACGCTTGATAATGCTTGGTTGAAATGTTCTTTTCATCGGATTAAACCCACTAGCCAATAAAATTTAAGCTGATTCTTGACCCCAGAGACCAATTCTCTGCGGTTAAAATACAATCCAGCTCTACTACAAGGACGCGAGATTCTATAGGATTTATAGCGTTTGTGCAACGATCTTGGAGATTATTTAACAATAATTTTGCACTTTATATTAAGTCTTCAATTTTTATAAAATTGCTAGCTTCTGTCTATAATTTACTCATCTTATCTTATCTGGTAGTAGAGCCAACAAAAAAGCACAACATCATCCATTTCTCGATTTTCTTTCTCAACTGTGGATAATTTTCATTTCAATTAAACCTTCTATATTTACAAAAGTGTCAATAAATTGCTTTTTTTGCTGACTCTGCTTCAAAGATTACTTTTCTCAATGTTATCTTTGCTAGCAAAGTCTATTTTAGGGTTATTAAGTGTGTAATATTAATAGATCTTTTTAAAAAGATCTTATTATTATTATTAGCTTTTTATTTTCTGTGAATAAGTACCTTTTCACTTTAAATATTAGATGTTTAAGTCAATGATAAGTCTCTTTACAACTTGTCTCAAAAGCTTGGGATTAAACTTGCATAACTGTGTTAAATCACTTAATTCCGGTTATATGCACAGTTTTAAAGGGATTTTATACAGTATATACCCACATAAAGGTTCTTTAGTCAGTTTTGAGTTATTTTTTGTATAGTTTTAATTCTAGCGGCTTTATCATTAGCTTTGTGTTTATAGTAAAAATATATAGGTAAAGTTGTGGATTATTTTATCTTCTGGATCTAAACTTAGTCTCTCACCGTTTGAAGTGACCAAATCTAGCGAAAGAATAGAATTTATCCCTTCGCTAATGACATATAAACAAAAATTTAGGACTCTAATAATAATGACGGGTACTGTTTGGCGGAGTTGTTTGCAGAAGCTGCAATCCGAGTTGTCAGCAACTGAATTCAACACTTGGATTAAACCTCTTCAAGTTAAAGAAACTGATTCAGAGATGGCTCTGTATGCTCCGAATCCTTTTTTTGTTGATTGGATTCGTCAGCAGTATTTAGACCGAATTAATGAGCATATTGGTCAGAGAGATTCCGGTGATAGTCAGCAAGCTAAGCAAATCTCTTTGCATGTGGGCAATGCTAATCAAGGAGTAGAAGTCCCTGTTTCTTCGGAGTCGACGACTGCTAATGGTCATACCTCCGCAGCTGTTTCATACAAAAGTCGTCCCTCCCAAAGTCAGCAAAATCATCAAAACTCAGGTTTTCAACAGAATAATCTAAATCCCAACTTCCTCTTTTCAAGTTTTGTTGAAGGTAAATCTAATCAACTTGCTCGTGCTGCGGCCCAGCAAGTGGTTGAAAATCCAGGTGAAGGCTATAACCCATTATTCATCTATGGTGGAGTTGGCTTGGGTAAAACCCACTTAATGCACTCTATCGGTAACTCCATCCTTGAAAAAAGCCCTAACGCTCAAATTGTATATCTGCACTCAGAGCGATTCATGGCTAACATGGTCAAAGCTTTACAAACAGGAACCATGGATAAATTTAAAAATTTTTACCGTTCTGTAGATGCACTTTTAATCGATGACATTCAATTTTTTGCCAATAAAGGTCGCACCCAGGAAGAATTTTTCCATACCTTTAATAACCTCATCGAAAAGAACAAACAGGTTATTATCACCTGTGATCGCTTCCCGAAAGAGGTTGATGGTCTTGAAGAGCGGTTGAAATCCCGTTTTGGCTGGGGGTTGACCGTTGCCGTTGAGCCTCCAGAGTTGGAAACCCGTGTGGCCATTCTTATGAGTAAGGCTCATAGCTCTAAAATTGAGCTACCGAATGAGGTGGCTTTTTTCATAGCTAAGCGTATCCGTTCTAATGTTCGAGAGCTTGAGGGGGCATTAAAGCGTGTTCTAGCTAATGCACAGTTTACTGGTCGAGCCATCACCCTGGATTTTGTTAAAGATGCCTTGAAAGACCTTATTGCTGCTCAAGATAAGCTCATATCGATTGAAAATATTCAAAAAACGGTTGCCAGCTATTACAAGATTAAGGTTTCTGATCTATTATCTCAAAGGCGCAGTCGTTCTATCGCACGACCACGTCAAATGGCTATGGCTCTGGCTAAAAATTTAACTAACCATAGTCTGCCAGAAATTGGCGATGCTTTTGGGGGAAAAGACCATACTACGGTCTTGCATGCCTGCCGCAAGATTGAGCAGCTAAAAGGCGAAAGCATCGATATAGAAGAAGATTTTTCAAATTTACTTCGGACTTTGTCCAGCTAATAACAAGGTATCTATATGCGTTTTACCATAAGCCGGGATCAATTGCTGGCGCCACTTCAATTGGTTAGTGGTGCAGTAGAGAAACGACAAACACTACCTGTTCTATCTAATGTTTTAATGGTGGTTGATGATAGTAAGTTATCACTAACTGCTACTGATTTAGAGGTTGAGCTTAAGGCTCAGGTAGATCTAGAAGGCGAGTTCGAGCCTGGTGAAATCACAGTTCCAGCGCGTAAGCTTTTAGATATTGTGCGCAGTCTAGGTGATGGCGAGAATGTTAAAGTCGAGCAATCCGACACTCGTTTAAAAATCATTACTCCTAGCAGCCGGTTTAGTTTATCAACCATGTCCGCTAATGAATTTCCCAACCTTGATGAAACTGTCAGTTTGGCCTCTTTGGAATTAACGCAGGAAATTCTCAAGAGCCTTATTGAAAAAACTCAATTCGCAATGGCTCAACAGGATGTTCGTTACTATCTGAACGGCATGCTTTTTGAGTTTGATAATGACAAATTAACCACCGTTGCCACTGATGGCCATCGTTTAGCTCTGTCTCGTGCCAAAGTTAAGATTGATACCGAAGATAAAATTAGCGCAATTATTCCTCGTAAAGGTGTTACTGAACTGGCTCGTTTGCTAGAGCATAGTGACGAAACTGTAACCCTAAATTTGGGATCCAACCATATTAAAGTAATAGGGACTGACTACTCTTTTACTTCTAAGCTGGTTGATGGTCGTTTTCCTGAGTACGATAAAGTGCTCCCCCGCAATGGTGACAAAACAGTTATTGCCGATAGAGAACTGTTCAAAGAGTCCTTGTCACGTGCTTCAATCCTGTGTAATGAAAAGTTCCGCGGCGTTCGCTTCATGCTAACCAATGAACAAGTCAGGTTGCATGCTAATAACCCGGAGCAAGAAGAAGCCGAGGTGGAATTTGGTGTTGATTACCAGGGATCTGATTTAGAAATCGGTTTTAATGTCAGCTATATGATTGATGTAATGAACACTATAAAAACTCCCCAGGTTAAGCTTACCTTTATTGATGCTAACAGCAGCACTTTGATCGAAGAGGTAGATGGTGGGGAAAGTCTTTATGTCGTCATGCCAATGCGACTCTAAACATTCTTTATTATCTTCAGCATCCTAGATGCATATAAAATCTTTATCTATTCAAAATTTCAGGAATCTGCAGTCGTCCAGGCTGCATTTTTCATCTCAGCTGAATATCATTTACGGTGATAATGCCGCTGGGAAAACCAGCATCCTTGAAGCCCTTTTTATTCTTGGTCACGGCCGCTCCTTTCGCACCAGTCGTCATAACAAGCTCATTAACTACGACCAAGATTCGTTTACTCTTTACGGTGAGCTGCTGTCTAAAAATGTCAGTCATCGACTAGGTATTCAACGCTTCAGAAATAATGACGTCCGAATTAGGCTAGACCAAGATAATCTCACCAAGCTGAGCGATCTTGTAAGCTTGGCCCCGATTCAAATTCTTGCTCCCGAGCATTATGAACTCATAACCAAAGGGCCTAGTGGTCGCCGTAAGCTGCTTGATTGGGGAGTGTTCCACGTGGAACATTCTTTCTTAAAACGCTGGCAAGACTGTCAGCGTATTATACTTCAGCGGAACAAGATGCTAAAAAACAGCAATTCCTATAAGGATATTGAAGTTTGGGACAAGCAGCTTGTGCCACTTTCTGAACAAATAAGTCGGTACAGACTAGAGTATTGTTCTTTACTTAGTCCTTATTTTAAGAAAATCGTCTCAGAGTTTTTACCTGACGTCGAATTGTCTTTAGAGTTTTACCGAGGCTGGCAAGATAAAGAGCTTGCGGAAGTCTTATATCAACAATACCCGAAAGACAAAAAACTTGGTTATACACAGGCCACGATACAAAAGGCTGATATAAAAATTTTATCCGGAAAACACCTTGCTGCTGACTATCTATCACGAGGCCAGCAAAAATTGGTCACAACAGCTCTAAAACTAGCACAGTTAAACCTTGCTCAACAGAAAGGCCACCAGTATCCTGTATTCCTACTCGATGATATTGGTGCAGAACTTGATGAAGCGCATCAGCAAATGCTCTTAAACTTCTTGGCTAATCAGCCTGTAGAGCAGCAAATATTTATCACTTGTGTGCATTTAGATCCTCTCAAAAGCCTCATAAACAGGTATAATAATGCCAGGTTGTTCCACGTGGAACATGGGGCTGTTTCGGTAATAGAGCCTCAAGAATGAATGCGCAATAAGCTCAACAGAACAATCATAAGGAATCTGTATGTCGGAAAATAACAGTTACGATTCGTCCAGTATTAAAGTATTGAAAGGTTTGGATGCGGTTCGCAAGCGTCCAGGCATGTATATCGGTGACACTGATGATGGCACAGGCTTGCATCATATGGTATTTGAGGTGGTTGATAACTCTATTGATGAGTCACTTGCCGGTCACTGTACAGACATATACGTAACCATTCATAGCGATAACTCAGTATCTGTTAAAGATAATGGACGTGGTATTCCTACTGAACTGCATGAAGAAGAAGGTGTTTCTGCTGCTGAAGTAATTATGACTGTACTGCACGCTGGCGGTAAGTTTGATGACAACTCTTATAAAGTATCAGGCGGCTTGCACGGTGTTGGTGTGTCGGTGGTAAATGCTCTCTCTGAAGAGCTGAAGCTAACCATTCGTCGTGGTGGAAAGCGTTATGAGCAAATTTATGTACATGGGGTGCCTCAAGCGCCGCTTGAGATTGTTGGGGATGCTGAGACGACAGGCACAGAAATTCGATTCAAGCCTAGTGATAAGACATTTACTAATACCGAATACCATTACGATATTCTAGCTAAGCGTCTACGTGAGCTATCCTTTTTGAACTCTGGTGTCGGCATACGCTTGGCGGATGAGCGCACTGGCAGGCAGGATCACTTTAAGTACGAAGGTGGTATAAGAGCCTTTGTTGAATACCTAAACAGTAAGAAAACGGCAATTCATGAAAAAGTCTTCCATTTCACCCATGAGCGGGAAGAGGATGGAGTGACTGTTGAGGTTGCTATGCAATGGAATGATGGCTTCCAGGAAAGCATTTTCTGTTTTACCAATAACATTCCGCAAAGAGATGGCGGAACTCACCTGGCAGGTTTCCGTGCAGCTTTAACACGCGGCTTGAATAACTTCATGGAAAATGAGGGGTATAACAAGAAAGGAAAGGTTAACACAACGGGTGATGATGCTCGTGAGGGTTTAACAGCAGTAGTTTCTGTCAAAGTACCAGATCCTAAGTTCAGTTCACAAACGAAAGACAAATTAGTATCTAGCGAAGTTAAAACTGCGGTTGAGCAGGCCATGGGAGAGCATCTTAAAGACTTCTTGTTGGAAAACCCGGGTGAAGCTAAAGCTGTAGTTAATAAGATGATAGACGCCGCTAGAGCTCGTGAGGCTGCCAGGAAAGCAAGAGAGATGACTCGCCGTAAGGGGGCGCTTGATATTGCGGGCCTACCGGGAAAATTAGCCGACTGTCAGGAAAAAGACCCTGCATTATCAGAACTGTATATTGTGGAGGGTGATTCTGCGGGAGGGTCTGCTAAACAAGGCCGTGACCGTAAGAATCAGGCAATTCTACCTTTGAAAGGTAAGATTCTGAATGTAGAAAAGGCTCGTTTCGATAAAATGCTTTCTTCACAAGAGGTTGGCACTTTGATTACAGCTCTTGGCTGTGGGATCGGTCGTGAAGAGTTTGACGCTGATAAGACTCGTTATCATAGAATCATTATCATGACCGATGCTGACGTGGATGGTGCGCATATTCGTACGTTATTACTAACCTTCTTCTACCGTCAGGTACCACAACTAATAGAGCGTGGTTACATATATATTGCACAACCACCTTTATATAAAGTGAAGAAAGGAAAGCAGGAGCAATACCTGAAAGATGATGATGCGTTAGAGAATTACCTGACTCAAACGGCCTTAAATAACACTGAGCTTTATGTTAGTAAAGATGCGCCAGCGATTAGTGGCGAGGGTCTTGAACGGCTGGTTAATGAGTATCGTGACGTACAAACTACTATTCGTCGACTGGGGCAGTTATATCCTTCTAATATTTTAAACAGTATGATTTATCATCCAACATTAAAGACAGAGGATTTGAAGAGTGAAGCCAAAGTCAAAGAGTGGATGGATGGCTTGTCAGTTAAGCTAAACAAAGATCAAAAAAGCGGTGCTGTTCGTTTTAACTTTAATGTTCGAAAGGATAATGAACTAGAGCATTATTTACCTCATTTTGTGATGTTCCATCATGGCGTTGAGAGTGAGTACTTACTCTCAACAGAATTCTTTGCTTCAGGTGATTATAAAAAGATTTCCTTGCTGGGCGAGAAGCTGGAAACGTTGATTGAAGAAGGAGCCTTCGTTAAGCGTGGTGAAAAAATCCAGGAAATTGAATCCTTCAAGGAAGCACTTGACTGGTTGATGTCTGAAGCACGTAGAGGGCAAGCAATTCAGCGTTATAAAGGACTGGGTGAAATGAACCCAAGCCAGTTGTGGGAAACAACCATGGATCCTGAAGGCAGACGCATGTTGCAGGTAACCATTGAGGACGCAGTGGGAGCAGATCAACTATTCACAACATTAATGGGAGATCAGGTCGAACCCAGACGTGAGTTCATAGAAAATAATGCCTTGTCCGTTTCGAACTTAGATGTCTAAAATTCGATGCTATTTTTAAATAGACCGACAAAAAACCGCCTTATTAGGCGGTTTTTTATTGCAGAAAGTGAGATGGATAGCGAAAGTAAATACTTACTTCAATTCTGTTTTAGTCTAGAAAGGTAATATGCTACAAAGCGGAGCGATGATTTAACGAGTAAATCCTGTAGAGATACATGGTTTCAAGCACCAATAAAAGTGCGCCATCAGGGTTTGTATTGCTTTTCTTAGGATTAAGGGAGTCAATCAAGGTAAGGCAGTGGTGTAATACCCAGGCTTAGACACCTGCTACAGAAGATGGCAGGCCTAAACTAAAGAAAATTTAATACGGCAAATATAAAGGATTAGCTTCAAACGCATAAAATGAGATATAAGATCTTGAGATGTGATAGAACAAGAGTAAGATAAAAGTGAATCAATAACAAAAGGAGATGGTATGACTGTAGCAAAGGTTACCGAAATTATCGCTGACTCGAATGATAGTTTTGAAGATGCAGTGAAGCAAGGTATTCGAAGAGCTAATAAAACGTTAGACCAAGTAAAATCTGCCTGGATTAAAGAGCAGCAGGTGGTAATTAAAGATGGAGAGGTGGAAAAGTTCCGTGTTGTTATGAAAGTCACCTTCTTATTAAAAGATTAATCCTGCGACAGCTTCAACAAAAGCCCATGTTATTACATGGGCTTTTTTATGGAAGATAGAAAAAAGAAAGTTGAAGTGCGAATACAGCAGACTAAATAAAGGTGTGCTGCTATCAGGTTATAAACAAGGAGGGGGAGTAAAAAAAGGGGGCTGATTATGTCAAAGGAAAGATCATTGACAATAATCAAACAAAACCCCAAAAAATGAAGTAAAGTTAGGGAAACGAAGGAGGGGTTATGATTTTTGACGTATTACTGACCGATGTAATCAGCTCTACTCAAGAGCAAGCAGCTAATAGTGTTTTATGTGATATCGATAATAAATTGGAAGACATTAAGTTAGAACAAGTAGATTTCGAGAAGCAAATATTTATAACAGCCGATAAACAAATAGCATTTAAAGACGTTCAATATATCGTCATACAAAAACCAGTCTTTGAAAGCCTCGAAGATTATCAAAAAGAGTCTGGTAATCTGGACTACTCCAATTATCGAATTGAAATGAATAAAAAAAGTACCATAACGGGCCAGTGTGTTTATTGTGAAAACGAGAAAGGTCTTTGGAAAGTATTGCGTTTACACAAAAACCACATCTTTATAGTTTTGATATCAGAAAAAAACATTACAAACATTGATGTAATACAAAGCAATGGGCGTTCAACTTTTGGTCGAGAAGAAGATCGTTATACTGGCGAAATAAAAGAAATTGATCTAAGTACCATTGAAATTGATGAGAAATGGGTAAAGAAGTTTCCACCAGAATTACTGTTTAAATACCAGGCTCTACCATTATTTAAAAAGAATAACTTTCTGGAGGTTGCTTTCACTAACCCGCAACAGATTGATGCAATGCAGGTGTTAAGTTTTATTGCTGGATGCAATATTGAGCCTGTAAAAACAAGTAAGCGCGACTTGCTGGAATATTTAAGCGGCATTGTACAATTCCAAAATGAAAAAGAAGCATTAACCGAGCTGGAACGGGTCGGTATTGATGCGAGCAAAAACCTTGCCACTAATGAAATAGAAAGTCTAGGTAAGAAAAAAGGGGTGATTAACTTGATGGCGTCCATCATTACTGATGCCATTGAAAAAGGAGCATCTGATATTCATCTTCATCCAAGAGAAAAAAATTTACAGTTGCTGTATAGAATGGATGGAACTTTGACTCCAATCCGGAAACTCAATTTATCATTGCACCAGGCGCTGGTTAGTCGAATCAAGATTATCGGAGGCATGGACATTTCTGAGAGACGTTTGCCACAGGATGGACGTATTGAATATGCCGGCGGTGATAAGAGTATTGATATGCGGATATCGGTCATGCCAACTGTTTATGGAGAAAGTGTGGTCATTCGGATTTTAGATAGTTCACAAGGGCTGCGTGACATAAAGGAACTTGGCTTTAATGAAAAGGATACTGAGCGATTTGTAAATTTATTACATTCCAGTTACGGCATGTTTTTAGTTACGGGCCCTACGGGGTCGGGTAAAACCACAACCTTATATGCGGCAATTAACGAAAAGATAAAAGAAGGTCCGCATATAGTCACTGTCGAAGAACCGGTTGAGTATAAGATGAATGGTGTAACCCAAATTCCAGTTAATCATAAGATTGGGTACACCTTTGCTCGAGCATTGAGAAATATATTACGGCATGATCCAGATGTAATTATGGTTGGAGAAATACGTGATGGAGAAACAGCAAAGATTGCCGTAGAAAGTTCGTTAACTGGACACCTGGTATTAAGTACGTTGCATACGAACAGTGCGGTGAGCACTATTACTCGGTTAGTTGAAATGGGGGTTGAACCTTATTTATTAAAAGATGCGTTAGTTGGAATATTGGCTCAGCGTCTGGTTAAGAAAAATTGTCAGCACTGTCTGGTGGAAGAAAAAATACCAGAGTCAATTCGTAAAGAAATTCAGGCAACAAAAAGCGATAACTTTTATAAAGGCGCTGGTTGTGCGGAGTGCTTTAATACCGGTATTTCTGGGAGGCGATCGGTGTATGAATTATTAAGCATTACCCCTGAAGTAGCAGGAGAAATTAAGGATAGCCTGGACATCAACAAGCTCAACGAGATAGCGCAAAAACAAGGCATGGTTAGCTTGGCGGAAATGGCTTTGCAGTTGGCACGCAAAAAAGAAATATCAGCACTCGAAGTCTATAAAATCAGAGCAAATGCCAGTCAGGTTAAAACAGTGGATGAAGAATAATGTAACTCTCTTGTTTATAAATGCGTCTAACAGTTAACAACAACGAGTTCTGCTTATGGAAAGGATAGTTGTTTAAGTGTAAGTTACTGTTTTTCATGGACAAAGAGGGGATAAAATGAAAAAAATTGCTATTTTAATAGTGTTATTAACAACCTTGGTAGGATGTAAAGACGAGTCAAACTCTTTTAATCTGAGAACTGAAATGGTGTTCAGTAAAGCTAATGGTGAAGTGACTCAGGAGTTTGAGTACGGCGAAACAATTTATTTTGAAGTATATATTATTAACCAAAATAAATTAGAAACGGCAGTTATTAAATATGGTCAATGCGACGTGTTTAATATGGCCATACTTTATGAGAATGAAATTCTATGGACAGAAAACGATCGAGGAATAGGGTGTTCAGCTGATCTTAAAGAGTTGATTATCTATCCTCAAGAGCGACTGAAGGTTTATGAAGGAAAAGTTGATTATTTTGATGATGAAACTGTAAGCAATATAGATTTGCACTTGGAGCCAAATACTTACAATGTAGAAATCGAGTTAATAGGGGATAATGGTGGCTTTAGTACTAAGGATTTAACAGTACTGCCACCACCAACAGTACAATAATTTTATTAACTATAAAAAAGGAGCCGACAGGCTCCTTTTTTACTAGAGATAAATAAATCTTAAAGTTTAGATTCTATGTCAGAAAGTTTCTTTTCCAATTCTTCCAGCATTGAACGGGTTCTTTGCAGGACTTTGGTTTGTGCATCAAACTCTTCACGTGTAACCAGATCAAGCTTGGCTAGCTGATTTTGTAGGATTTGCTTGGCTTGTTTGGCAAATTCGTCACCAGTATCTTTCACTGACTGAGGAATAGCATCCGATAATTTATTTGCAATATCATCAAGCACTTTTGGGTCGATCATTTTTAGTATTCCTCTATTACCAGAGTGGTGGTTTAACTCTTGCCAAGTAAAGAACGGCTAAAACACTGGCGAGTGCTAGTACAAAAAAGATCAGTCGTTTTTTGCTTTCGGTGGCATGAAACATTTTTATGCCAAACATTATGTAGGTAACGATAAGCAGAATCTTTACTGTTAACCATGGTTGATGATGTGGGTACATCTTAAATTGCACCATTAATACGATACCGCTAGCTAACAAAAAGGTATCAATAATATGCGGTAAGATTTTAACCACTTTTTTCTGTAACAGCTGGCTACCTCTGAATAACCAGACGCTACGGATTAAAAACCCTAAAACGGTCAATGCCGCTAAACTCATGTGAAAATGTTTTAACGCTAACATGTAACTTTGGTTACCTCTAGTTGATTACGGTTGATATAAGCCTCAAGTGCTACTTCTAATTCGGGCAAAGTATTTTGCGGGACTTTGGCACGAATGGTTACCTGTTCAGCAAAGTCTGTTTGCTCAATCTCGGCTTGTGCTTCTTTAAGCAAGTATTCTACCTGTTTTTGAAGATCATAAGCACAAGTTAGATCAATCTTCTGCGTATAGATTCGAGAACCGAGAGTCAGTTGTTCCATAGCTTGTTTGACGGAACCGCCGTAAGCGCGCGCTAGGCCTCCGGTGCCTAATTTTGTACCACCATAATAGCGAGTAACCACTGCGGTTATATCCCCAACATCACTATGTTGCAAAACATTTAGCATTGGCATACCGGCTGTTCCGTTGGGTTCCCCATCATCTGAGCAGGCTATTAAAGTGGTGCTCGAAGGGTTGCCAACGATATAGGCCCAGCAGTGATGAGTCGCTTCGGGCTCAGTTTGATTGAAATGATTAATGAAGGCTTTGGCATCTTCGACCGTTGGCGTAAATGCTAATCGAGCAATAAATCGACTGCCCTTGATAACTTCTTCAAATGAAAACGGGTGCTCAACGGTATCTTGAGGCACCCGATAACCGGTAACTTCTTGCTTTACGGCGTCCGACATTACTGAAAATTAATCCAGATGCTCACGAGTCAGGTTGCGTGGGCCCGTTGCGGTGACCAGTACTTCATCTTCAATACGAATACCGCCGAAAGGTTTAAACTGTTCAATCTTATCCCAGTTTATGCTTTTGGCATGGTCAGTTTGCTTCAGATCACCCAGTAACGAGTCGATGAAATAAAGACCGGGTTCAATGGTCAGAATATTGCCAGTTTCAATGTCACGTGTGTTACGAAGGAATGGGTGCGCCTTAGGCGGTGGGGCTGGATCACCTTCGATATTCGCCTGATGGCCACCAACGTCATGTACTTGCAAGCCAATGTGATGACCCAGGCCATGCGGGAAGAAAGTAGAGGTAACACCAGCTTCAACCATAGACTCTGGTGACATATCGCAGAATTTGTACTTATTAAGCAGCTTGGCAATCTCATGGTGTGTTTCGATATGCAGGTCAACGTAGGATTGGCCTGTGGTTATTTTGCTGCAAATACGTTGCTCCAACGCATCCATATCACCAATCAGCTCGGAAAATTCATTCGTTTCATAAGCATAGGTACGAGTAATATCTGCTGCATAATTGTTATAACGGGCGCCAGCATCAATGAGGAAGGTTCGGTGCTGCTGTGGTGCCTGGTTGTTATATAAGGTGTAGTGCAAAATGGCGGCGTGTTCATTTAAAGCTACGATACTGCCGTAGGGTAGTTGATGCTCGGCGTGACCAGTTGCCAACAAATAGGCTAAATGGATTTCGAGCTCTGAGCCATTCTTGAAGAACATATCGCGAGCAGCCATGTGGCCCATGGCGGCGCGTTGGTTCGCACGTGAAACACATTCTACTTCGTAATCAGACTTGATCGCGCGATGCCAGTTGATTTCGTTCATGAAATAGCCGGGGTTTACCGCTGCAAAATTATCTTCGTCAAAAGGACGTGCCATTTCGCCGATATAGGCGACGTTACCCGTTGTTGGCACATGAGAAAGCACTTCATCTTTGGTACGAGTCATTACAATATCAAAGTGCTCAACCCAGAAACCTTCAGGATCACCAGCCACATAGTGCCAGAAATCAACTGGTTGGTAGTAACACAGCTTGCGCGTACCATCCGCTGAGATAATCAATACGCTATCGTGCAAATCATCGAGAGGCACAAAGCTGTTAAAATGGAAGTTGGATTTAAACGGATAAGACATGTCATCAAGAAAGATGCCGTGCTGTGAGCCAGCCGGAATCACCAGGTGATCAAAATCATGATGTTCCATGGCTTTTTGGTAGCGCTGAGTTACAACGTCAATGTGATGTTTGAATAAAGGCGCCAACGAAGAATCGTGCATAAAGTATCCGCTTGTGGTTAATCAATAGTGGCACCATTATTCCAGAAATCACGCCCGATCAGAAGGGTAGTCGGGGGCTTTCGTTTCCGATTAAACTTCGCTATGATTGGTCAGACCAGAAGTTTGAATTGTGTCTGCTGACCTCCAGCAGTACACTGGTTTCCTTTATTTTAGCCCTGACTCAGAAAAGTGAGAGTTAACCGCTAGAACAATTACCGCCAAAGCATTTCTTGCGAGAGATTGGCAGCCAGCAATGGAGATAAAGAATGATATTTGAAGGTCAATCGATTCAATGCAGATTGCACCCAACGGGGATTGCTGAAGTCTGTTTTGATAACCAGAAAGAGTCGGTCAACAAGTTTGATCGCGATACCCTAGAAGAGCTTGATAAAGTTATTAGCCTATTAAAAGATAACTCTGATATAAAAGCCGCCATGGTCACTAGCGGTAAGCCGGTGTTTATTGTCGGCGCTGATATTACGGAGTTTTTAGGCTTGTTTGCTTTGCCACGTGAAGAGTTAATGAAGTGGATTGTACAAGCGAACGCTATATTTACTGGTTTTGAAAACTTGCCGTTCCCAACTGCTGTTGCCATCAATGGGATTGCTTTAGGTGGCGGTATGGAAATGTGCTTAAGTTGTGATATGCGTATCGCTTCTACCGGTGCGCAAGTAGGCTTACCGGAAACCAAGTTGGGATTGATTCCTGGTTTCGGTGGCACCACTCGGTTGCCAAGAGTGATTGGTGCTGATAATGCATTTGAATGGATTGCCGGTGGCAAACCGAGTAAACCAGACGCCGCATTGAAAATAGGTGCGATTGATGCTGTGGTAGATGGTGATAACCTGTTCGCAGCAACAGAACGAATGTTGCTCGAAGCGATTGAAGGTAAGTTGGACTGGAAAGGCCGTCGTGCAGAAAAGACGGGACCATTAAAGCTTAATAAAATTGAGGCGAGCATGTCATTTATGACTTCAAAGGCCTATATCGCTGGTCAAGCAGGGCCACATTATCCAGCACCGGTTAAAGCGGTTGAAGCGATTGAAAAAGGTGCAGCTCTGCCACTAGAAGAAGCCATCAAATTTGAACATGAAGTCTTTGCTGATGTGGCGCAAAGCCCACAGGCTTCGGCACTGATACAGTTATTCCTAAATGATCAGGTTTTAAAGAAAAAAGCCAAGCAAGCCTCTAAGGCAAAGGATGTTGAAGTAAAGGCTGCTACGGTTTTAGGTGCAGGAATTATGGGCGGTGGTATCGCTTACCAGTCAGCTTCACGCGGCGTACCAGCGATTATGAAAGACATTCGCCAGGAAGCGCTTGAGCAGGGCATGAATGAAGCCATTCAGTTATTTGGTAAGGGTGTTAAATACGGCAAGATCAGTACTGAAAAAATGGCACAGGGTATTGCCAGCATAAAACCAACCTTAAGTTACGATGAGATCAAGCATACCAACATTGTCGTTGAGGCAGTGGTTGAGAATCCAAAGGTCAAAGAAGCGGTACTAAAAGAAGTGGAACAAATGATGCCTGAAGACGCCATCATTTGTTCTAATACATCTACTATTTCAATTGATCGCTTAGCCGGAGCTTTGAAACGCCCGGAAAAATTCTGCGGCATGCACTTTTTCAACCCAGTACATAAGATGCCATTAGTGGAAGTCATTCGGGGTAAAAATACTTCTGAAGAAACCATTGCCAGTGTCGTAGCTTATGCAAGCGCCATGGGTAAGTCACCAGTAGTGGTTAACGACTGCCCGGGCTTCTTCGTTAATCGAGTTCTATTCCCTTATTTTGGTGGTTTCACCAAACTGTTAAGAGATGGCGCAGATTTCCAGCAAGTGGATAAAGTCATGAGTAAGAAGTTCGGTTGGCCAATGGGTCCTGCTTATCTGCTGGACGTAGTGGGCATGGATACTGGTAAGCATGCAGCCGAAGTAATGGCGGAAGGTTTCCCGGATCGTATGAGCAAAGAAGAGAAAGATGCGATTGATGTCATGTTTGAACATGAGCGTTATGGCCAGAAAAACGGCAAAGGCTTTTATGTTTACGGAACCGATAAACGCGGCAAGCCAACTAAAGAAGCTGACCCAAAGGCTTATGAACTATTGAAAGAAGTCTGTCAGGACAGCAAAGAGTTCAACGATGAAGAAATCATTGCGCGTAATATGTTGCCGATGATTATCGAAACCATTCGCTGTCTGGAAGAAGGCATTATTGCCAGCCCTGCTGAAGGTGATATGGCATTGATTTATGGTTTAGGATTCCCTCCTTTCCGTGGCGGAGTATTCAAGTATGTCGATGATAGCGGCATACAAACAATTGTTGATCTAGCCAATAAGTACAAGCATTTAGGAAAAGCTTATGAGCCAACCGAAGGCATGTTAGCGATGGCCAAAGACAACAAAAAATTCTACAACGCATAACCAAAGGGGAAAGAGAAATGAATGAAGTAGTAATAGTTGATGCCATTCGTACCCCGATGGGGCGTTCGAAAGGTGGTATGTTTAGAAATACACGAGCTGAAGAATTATCGGCACGTTTAATGCAGGGGTTGTTGGATCGCAACAGTGCACTAGATCCAGCTGATGTTGAAGATGTGATCTGGGGTTGTGTACAACAGACCTTAGAACAAGGTTTTAATATTGCACGAAATGCGATGCTTAAAACCAGTTTGCCACACACAGTAGCAGGACAAACGGTTAATCGTCTGTGCGGTTCATCCATGCAGGCGTTACATTCCGCCGCTCGTTCCATTATGGTCGGCGATGGTGATGTGTTTATTATTGGTGGTGTTGAACATATGGGTCATGTGCCGATGAATCACGGCATTGATTTTGATCCAGAGTTAGCCAAGTACACAGCAAAGGCTGCTGGCATGATGGGCTTAACAGCAGAAATGCTGGCCATGATGCATAAGGTTTCACGACAGGAACAAGATGAGTTCGGTTACCGCTCACACCAATTAGCGCACAAAGCCACTATCGAAGGTCGTTTCAAAAAAGAAATCCTGGCTATGGAAGCGCATGATGAAACGGGTGGTTTACGTTTATACGATTTTGATGAAGTGATTCGTCCTGAATCGACCATAGAGGATATGGCAAAACTTCGCCCTGTATTCAATCCAAAAGACGGTACCGTAACAGCAGCAACGTCTTCTGCAATATCCGATGGCGCAGCGGCCATGCTAGTCATGTCGCGTGAAAAAGCTGATGCATTAGGTTTAAAGCCAATCGCTAAAGTGGTCTCAATGGGTGTCGCAGGTTGCGATCCATCCATCATGGGTTTTGGTCCTGTTCCAGCAGTTAATAAAGCATTAAAGCGTGCAGGTATGAAATTATCGGATATTGATTTGTTCGAATTAAATGAAGCCTTCGCAGCACAATCAATCGCCGTATTGGACGGGTTAGGCATGCGTGACAACTGGCAGGATAAAGTGAACCTTAATGGTGGCGCGATTGCACTTGGTCATCCTTTAGGTTGTTCTGGTGCGAGAATCTCAACCACTTTACTCCGGTTGATGGAAGATAAAGATAAAGAGTTTGGTATTTCAACCATGTGTATTGGATTGGGACAGGGGATTGCTACTGTGTTCCAGCGGTTGAATTAAGCTTTAACTTTAAAACTTAAAAAGGCTCCTGATGGAGCCTTTTTTGTGGTTAATAACCATACTTGAGATCGAAGTATTTGAAGTAAAAGGTAATAGATCCTGTAGGTTGGTGATGAGCAAAGCGAATCCCAACAGTACGATATGGTATAAAAATGCTGTTGCGCTGGGATTCGCTTTGCTCATCACCAGCCTACGACACAGAATAAAAACTTATTAAGGTTTGTTTTTAAGTTTGTGTTCCGGTGGGTTTTGATTGCGTTGGTTATCAAAGAAAATACTGCCAGTTACTCCGGCGAGGCCAAATATAAATATGAGTAGTGATACCAGTATCACTATAATCCACTCGAATATTGTCATGGGGCACCTCCTGTGCTTTTCTTTCATAATCGCTAATTAATGAAAAGTAAGCAACTAAAATAATGTAAAAGTTTAAGGTTAGTCTATACTGGTTGCAGTGAATCAAGGGTGAATCTAACAAAGGAAAATTGTGATGCAGTCGAACTGTCAGAAGATCACTAATGTGATTGTGGTCAAAAATGTGGATAAAGGCATTCAATTCTGGGGCAAGCTGGGCTTTGAAGTTGTCACTTCAGTACCACAGGATGATGAAATTGGCTTTGTGATTTTAAGCAACGGGAAAGCTGAGATCATGTATCAAACAACGGCCAGTATTGAAGATGATATTAATGAGAAGTTGCCAGAATCTAAAACTTTCCTATTTATAGAAGTTGAGGATATCGAAAACATCCAACAAGCCATGCACAGTGAAGAAATATTGATTAAAGAAAGGGAAACCTTTTATGGGGCAACGGAAACTATTTGTCTGGATCCTTATGGTAACTGGATTTGTTTTGCCCAATTTAAGGAAGGCAAAGAGAGTAACTAATCAGCGAAGAGGGATTTAAGCATCGAGATATTGTCGCTTGCTAACTGTTCTTGCTCTTCTTCGCTTAGAGGTTTGCGCTTTGCATCCCAGTCGAGGTCGTCTTGCGGTAGTTCGTTGAGGAAGCGGCTGGGTTCGCAAGTCAACACCTCGCCGTACTTTGAGCGCTTCTTGCACAAGGTAAAGGTTAAGGTTCGTTGAGCTCGGGTGATGCCAACGTAGGCCAGGCGTCTTTCTTCTTCGATATCGTCATTTTCGATACTGGATTTATGAGGCAGAAATTCTTCTTCCATGCCGACCAGATAAACGTGGCTGAACTCTAATCCTTTAGCAGCGTGTAAAGTCATTAACTGTACTTCGTTAGACTCTTCTTCTTCTTTTTCATTGCGGTCAAGCATGTCGCGCAACATCAGGTTAGCAACAGCGGCGGCAAATGGATTGGAATCCTGTTCATTATCGTCAATGCCTTTTTCCACCCATCCCAGTAATTCTTGAATGTTGTTCCAGCGATATTCGGCTGCTTTAGGGGTACTGGATGTTTCATGCAGCCAGGAGTGATAGCCAATACGCGCGACCAGATCATGAATGACGCCCACGCTATCGCCACGTGCAGCATTATCAGCAGCTCGCGTAACTAAATCAGAAAAGCGACGAACATTGTCTAAACCTTTTCCTTGTAGATGTTGCTCTAGTCCAACTTCATGACTGGCAGCAAATAAACTGATATGACGCATCTGAGCGTAAGAACCGAGTTGCTCAAGGGTGGTTGGTCCAATGCCGCGACGCGGGGTGTTGGCTATGCGCAGAAAAGCATTATCGTCGTCTGGATTCGTTAATAAGCGCAGGTAGGCCATAATATCCTTAATCTCAGCGCGAGAGAAAAAGGAAGTACTGCCTGAAATCTTATAAGGCACATTGTTAGAAATTAATGTGCGTTCAAATATTTTCGCCTGATGATTGCCTCGATACAAAATAGCAAAGTCAGAGTAGCGTCCGTTTTTAGTACGAACTTTTCGGCTAATAATTTCAGTAACCACTTTTTCCGCTTCAGCATCTTCATTGGGACAGGTAATCACTCTAAGCGGATCGCCATAGGGTTTGTCTGACCATAGTTTTTTAATAAATGCGTGTGGGTTGTTATCGATCAATACGTTGGCCGCTTTAAGAATGCGTCCATAAGAGCGATAATTTTGTTCGAGTTTAATAACTTGAAGATGGGGGTAATCTTTTGCCAGTTGGTCGAGATTTTCAGGACGTGCACCACGCCAGGAATAAATCGACTGATCGTCGTCGCCAACCACCGTAAAATTACCAAACTGGCCGACTAAGTGTTTAATTAATTCATACTGGCTGGTGTTGGTATCCTGATACTCATCGACTAATAAATAACGAATTTTGTTTTGCCACTTTTCTCGTACTTCTGGATCATCGCGCAACAGTAAAGTTGGAATTAAGATCAAGTCATCAAAATCGACTGCATTGTAGGCTTTCATGCTACGTGCATATTTTTCGTAGACTTTAGAGAAGATGAGCTGTTCTTGATCCTTAGCCTGATTAATAGCTTGCTCGGGAAGAATAAGATCGTTTTTCCAGGCCGATATTTGCTGCTGTAACCGGAACAGAAGTTGCTTGTCACTTTCTGCTTCTTTAAAGCCCAGATCTTTGAGTAGAGCCAGCGAGTCCTGATCATCAAAAATAGTAAAGTTGGACTTCATGCCAAGCTTTTTATATTCGCGACGGATAAAGTTAAGGCCAAAGTTATGGAAAGTTGAAACTGTCAAGCCTTGAGTTGCGCTGGCTCCGGCCAGTTTACTGACTCGCTGCTTCATTTCGCGGGCAGCTTTATTGGTGAAGGTTACAGCAACAATATTGCGAGCTGGAATGGCTTTTTCTTTGATCAGATAAACCATCTTGCGTGTAATAACACTTGTTTTACCACTACCGGCACCAGCCAACACCAGGATTGGACCCTGAGTTGCTAATAGAGCTTCGCGTTGTTTTTCGTTGAGCTTAGGTAAAGACAAGGTTGCTGGACGGTTAATCAAAACTGGCGGCAAGTTTAGCAATTTGCCGCCAGCAAAGACAATGGTAAATCGGAAAATCCGAAGTCAATAAATAATCAGTTGCCGCCTTTTTCAACAAACAGAGGCAGTTTCAAATACTTACGTCCGTTCGATTCCGAGCCGGGTAATTCTGCTGCTCGAATATTGAGCTGAACTGAAGGATATATCAAACGAGGAACAGCCAGAGTGGCATCTCGTTGGGTTCGAATCTGAACAAACTCCTGTTTATTGTGGTTTGCTTGCTGTAAATGAACATTGTGCTTCATTTGGGCAACCGGAATGCCGGTTTCCGGCTGGCGGCCATCGGGGTAGTCATGACATAACCAAAGTTTGAAGTCCTCCGGAAAAGAGAGCAGACGTTGAAGACTATCGAATAGTTTTTCTGCATCACCGCCAGGAAAGTCACAACGAGCGGTTCCTGTATCCGGATGAAAAAAGGTATCGCCAATAAACAGGTTACCTTCGATAAGGTAGCTCATACTGTCGTTTGTATGGCCGGGGGTAGGATGAGCAGTAAATTCATAAGAACCAAAAGGTAACTTCTCTCCTTCCGCCATTAAGTGATCAAACTGGCTACCATCAATCGGCATGTCGATATTAAAGAAGTCACTGAAATGGCTTTGTACTTCTTTGATGCCTTCACCAATGACAATTTTACCGCCCAAAGCCTGTTTAATATGCTGAGCTGCGGATATGTGATCTGCGTGAGCGTGGGTTTCCAGAATCCATTGTAAGTTAAGAGAGTTTTGTTTAATGTAATCAATGAGTTGATTAGCTGATTGATAGCTGATTTTGCCGGAACTCAAATCGAAGTCCATGACAGGATCGATAATAGTGGCTGTTTTTTGATCAGGATCAAGAAGGAGATAACTCCAGGTGCCAGTATCATCATGATAGAAGGATTTAATTTCGATAGGCATGCTATATTAACTTAATAAGTTTGTTATCTAGGATAGATTATTGTTTGAATATTAGCAAATACTAATCTACAATACATTAGATTTCTCTAATAAAGAGCTTAAATGGAAGGTTCTATGAAACAATCGCTGCTTAAATTCTCCATGATGAAGCCTAAATGGGTATTCGTTATTACGTTGCTGGTGACGGCAATTACCGGGGCCATGATTCCCAATATCGTTGTGGATACGGATCCGGAGAATATGTTGGCTGAAGATCAGGCGTCACGCGTCTATCACAACGACGTAAAGGATCGCTTTGATCTGTATGACATCATTGTGGTGGGCGCGGTCAATCATAGTGAAGCGGGAATCTATAATCCGAAATCATTACAGGCCATTAAGACGTTGACCGATGGTATTGCTGAGATAGAAGGAGTGGTTGCTCCGGATATGATGGCGTTGTCGACAGTGGACAACATCAGTCAGGAAGGACCTGGCACTATTCGTTTTGAATGGCTGATGAAAGAAGCACCGGAAACTCAAGGTGAAGCAGATTGGATCAATCAGCAGGTAGAACGCTTACCTTTATTGCAGGACACCCTGGCGTCTGGTGATGATAAGGCAACGGCAATTTATGTGCCAATTATAGATAAAGATGAAAGTTACCGAATTTCGAAGCAGATAGAAGGTTTGATTAGTAAACTGGATTCTAATGATGATTACCACATTACAGGTCTTCCTGTCGCAGAAGACACTTTTGGTTATCAGATGTTTGTACAGATGGGCATTTCTGCGCCATTAGCGGCTTTGGTAATTTTCATCTTGATGTGGGTCTTTTTCCGCAATTTTAAATTTATTGCTGCACCAATGATTATCGCGATGGCCACTGTGATTATCACTATGGGCTTATTAATTGGTATGGGCTTTACCGTTCATATCATGAGTTCAATGATCCCAATCTTTTTGATGCCAATTGCGGTAGTAGACTCTATTCACATCATGTCGGAATTTGCTGATAGTTATAAACCTGGTCGCGACCGTAAAGAGGTGATTAAAGAAGTCATTGGCCATCTGTTCACACCTATGTTGTATACCAGTGTGACTTCGGCGGTAGGCTTCTTCTCACTATTGTTAACTCCTATTCCACCAGTGCAGATATTTGGCGCTTATGTTGGCTTTGGTATTTTGTTGGCTTTCTTGTTAACGATTATTTTTATTCCAGCTTATTTGATAGCGCTAAAACCAAAGGCATTGGCCTCGCTTCAAACAGAGGCAAAGCAAAAAGGTAAGTTGCAAAAGATTCTGCACAAAATAGGTAAAGGCAGTTTAGCGGCCAGCAAACTGGTCACTGTTTTCTTTGTCGCAGTTGTTGCACTAAGTATCTGGGGAATTACTCAGATTGAAATTAATGATAACCCGGTACGCTGGTTCAAGGCAGATCACGATATTCGTGTAGCTGATAGAGTGTTAAACGATCACTTTGCTGGAACCTATGATGCATACTTGGTCTTAGAAGCTGATGAATCTGAAGCAAAAGCAGCTTGGATGAGAGTAGTTGATGCCATTGAAGATAAAGCATTGAAGAGCGAAGTTGAAACTGTCATGCAAAATGAAAATCAACTAACGACGCAGCTAAATCAGGTCATTATGTTGTTAGAAGATAAGTTATTTGATGCAACTGATGAGCAAGCGGAAGTGCTGGAAAGTTTGATCATGCAAGCCGATGAGGCACGTATAAAAGTAGCTTACTTCCAACAGCCGGAGATGTTGCATGAGATTGAAAAGCTGCAACAGGCATTGGCGGATAGTGGTTATGTGGGGAAAAGTAATTCGCTAGCTGATGTTGTTAAAACAGTGACCCGTGAATTGAAAACTGGCCAACCAAAAGACTTTGTTATACCCAACAGTCAGAATGGTGTGGCGCAGGCTTTGTTGCAATATCAATCGTCGCACAGGCCACAAGATCTATGGCACATGGTTACTAAGGAGTACAGCTCTACAGCAATCTGGTTACAGCTGACCAGTGGTGACAATCAGGATATGACCAAGGTGGTGGATTTTGTGGAGCAATATTTTGCAGAAAATCCTTTACCGGAAGGTGTTAAAGCACAGTGGGCGGGCAAGAGCTATCTGAACATGGTGTGGCAGGATGAAATGGTTAAAGGGATGTTAGACAGCTTGATGAGTGCCTTTGTTGTTGTGTTTCTGATGATGATTATTCTATTCCGTAGCGTACTGTTTGGTGTGCTGGCAATGTTGCCATTGAGTATAACCATTTTGTTTATTTATGGACTGATTGGCTGGGTCGGCAAAGATTATGATATGCCAATTGCGGTCTTGTCATCGTTAACGCTGGGTTTGTCGATTGATTTTGCGATTCATTTTTTAGAGCGGGCAAGAGAAATCTTTAAACAAACCGGTGATTTTAAAAAGACCATGGTCAAAATGTTTGAAGAACCAGCATCAGCAATCAGCCGCAATGCGATTGTGATTGCGATAGGCTTTACGCCGTTACTGTTCGCGCCATTAGTACCCTACATAACGGTAGGTTTCTTCCTGGCAACCATTATGGCTGCATCGGCCGCGGTTACCCTGGTTTTATTGCCAGTGGCACTAAAAGCGACACGTAACTGGGCATTTAAACCTGAAACTCAGGTCGACAGTTAGTCGGAGCATTATAGGAGGCTTTACATGAAAAGCTTACACAAAAGTTTTAAACAAAAAGGTTTGGCATTATTAGTAGCAGGGCTGATCTTGCCAATGATGACGGCCAGCATACAGGCTGCTGAAACAAGCGGCGGCCCGGATGTCGAGGAAGTTGTTAGCAAGGCTAATAAAATATCTTATTACGCTGGCGATGATGGGCGCAGTGATGCACGCATGGTCATTATGGACAAAGACGGTAATCGTCAGTTAAGGCAGTTTGTGATTTTACGAAAAGACATTGAGGATGAAGGTGACCAAAACTTCTTGGTGGTCTTTAGTCGTCCTTCGGATGTTCGGGGTACCGTTTTTTTGGTCAACAAGCATGTAGATCGTGACGATGATCGTTGGTTGTATTTGCCAGGGCTGGATTTGGAAAAACGAATTTCGGCAGGAGATAAGCGAACCAGTTTTGTCGGCTCTGATTTTTTTTATGAAGATGTCTCCGGTCGCAATCCTGAGCTAGACAGCCACGAATTACTAGAAACTACGGAAACAGCTTATATCGTAAAAAGCAGGCCAATTGATAAGACAAATGTTGAGTTTGCGTATTATATAGCAAACATTAATAAAGAAACCTATCTGCCTATGACGGTTGAGTATTACAACCAGAAAGGAGAGGTTTATCGCCGCATGGATGTTGTTGAAGTAGAAGAGATACAGGACATCCCAACCGTTATGAAATCTAAAATCACAAATCTGGAAACCGGTAGTGTGACATTTATGGAGTTCCGCCGCCCGGCATATAACATTGGTCTTCCTGATGATGTTTTTACCTCGCGTTCGCTGCGCAATCCTCCACGGGAGTGGCTCGAAGCTGAGCCAGAGTAAAGGATTCGGTAATAGGAAAAAATATGAGTACTAAAGCTCAAATTGTGAAAGGTTTAATCCTGGGTAGCGTTATAGCCATCCAGGGACTACCTATCAGCATGGCTGCTGAAGAAGATGGCTCTCAAGATGAAGAGTGGGCTGATGTTTGGGAAGATGACTGGGAAGAAGATGCTTCGAACTGGTCGTGGGCCGGATTTGTCGAAGCAGGTTACGGACAAAGGTTGCAAACCGATCCCTTGTTTGATGATAAGCAAACGTTGAATGAGGTTCGTGGGCATCTAGAGGCAGATTACATTGGAGAGGAGGTTAACTTTTCATTTCGTGGCGATAGTTGGTATGACGGTGTTACCGATGAAATGGAAGTGGACTTACGAGAGTTGAGTTGGAGTTTTTCCGCTTTTGGTAATACGGATTTTAAAATTGGTCGTCAAATAAGCACCTGGGGAACTGGCGATTTGGTTTTCCTGAATGACTTGTTTCCCAAAGACTGGCAGTCGTTTTTTGCTGGACGTGAAGATACCTACTTAAAGGCACCAGCGAACTCGGTGCGAATGACCAGTTACTTCGATGCGCTGAATACTGACCTGGTATGGACTCCGGTGTTTGAAGAGGACCGCTATATTAACGGAGAACGATTTTCACTATTTAATCCTGTGGTGGGAGACAACATCGGCGGAATGGATGTGATCAACCCTGTTGAACCCGATAAAAATTTTGGTAACAGCGAAATTGCACTACGCTTGTATAAAAATGTGGATGGAACCGAATATGCACTCTATGGTTATCGTGGATTTGATAAACAACCCGTCGGCATAACCAATACTTTTCAACCAACTTTCCATCGCAAGAATGTTTATGGAGCGAGCCTCCGCGGAAATGTCAGCGATGGTCTCTTTAATGTTGAAGTGGCTTATCACGATGCAGTAGAAGACAGTCGTGGTAGCGATCCATTTGTGAAGAACTCGCAGTGGCGTTTTTTGGCCGGTTATGAGTCAGAAGTTGCAACCCGATTGACTCTTGGTTTGCAGTATTATCTGGAATGGAATCAAGACTATGATCAGTTAATTACGAATTCACCATTCCCGCAATACGAAGGCGAAGAGAAGCGCCACTTAGTAACCACCCGACTGACCTACAGAACGGCAAAAGATAAATTTGTTTGGTCGTTATTTGTATTCTATTCACCAAGCGACAACGACAGTTATATACGCCCAAGCATGAATTACCGATTCAGTGATGAATGGTTGTTTACGGTTGGGGCAAATCTGTTCAATGGCCGGGAAGATCATACCTTCTTTGGTCAGTTTGAAGATGCAAGCAACGCGTACCTGCGTGTGAGATATCAATTTTAGGAGGCAATTCCTATGGCACAGCAAAAAATGACTGCAGAAAGAGTTCTGATGGCTTTTGCAGGTTTTATGGTTTTATTGTCAGTAGCGCTAACCTGGTATGTTCATCCATACTGGTTGTGGCTAACGGTTTTTGTTGGCGCAAATCTGTTTCAGTCTGCGTTTACCGGATTCTGTCCAGCAATGATGGTGATTAAGAAATTAGGATTTAAAACCGAAAGACAGGCAGCAACAGGAACTTAGTTGGAAGCGTAGGTCATCATAACTTGGTAGGGGCGCACCTATGTGTGCGCCCAGATACTATAAAAATTAAAGAAAGGACAGGCACATGGGTCTGCTCCATCCTATGGATAGGAACGAAAAGGGCTGATTCTGCTCTCCTGTCGCTATAAAAGAAATCACCAAAGTATGTTGAAATTATGGTTTAACGACTTCGCCACCAGTTTCAACCCACTGCTTAATGCCGCCTGCAACAGAAAAAACATTCTTAAAACCTATCTGCTCGAGAGCATGAGCACAACAAGCGGAACGTCCACCGGACGCACAATAAATATAAACGGGCTTATTTAATATTTCGTCTTCAGATAAGCCTTTGACTTCGGGATGGTTGAATAATTTAAATTCCAGAACACCACGAGGGATGGGTAAAGCACCTTCTATAATGCCTTCTGCATGTTCTGATGATTCGCGAACATCAATAACCAACGCATTGGAACAATCGGTTTTTTTAAAATCATCGATAGAGATTTCTTTAATATTCTGTTTGATATTACCAATGTAATTTTTTAAACAAGGTTGCATTAGCAAGTCTCCTGACAATAAAGTTCATGCAGTAAATGAATAATACGCGCAACTTCGGTAGAGGCTAACGAATAGTAAATAGTTTGTGAATGACGACGAGTTGTGACCAAATCATTGTTACGCAATAAGGCTAAGTGCTGCGAGAGTGCTGACTGGCTGAGTTGCGGAAGTAAATCATTTAACTCGCCTACCGATAATTCCTTTTCCAGTAGTATGCAAAGAATCATCAGCCGTTGTTCATTAGAAATATTTTTGAGCAACTTTGCTGCTTCGGCAGAGTGCTTTTGCATTTCATCGGTAAAGGCCATGGTACTGGTGTTGGTTCGTTCGTTCATTATCAAATTTTGCCTTAAAGTGTATTCGTACGCAATTGACTGACTCTAAAAAGAGCAAGCTATAAAGGTGAAAAGTCAGTCAATGCTTTTAATTTGGGTTGGGACTTCTTTGGAATAAAGTCGCCACTGGCAGGATTAAATTCATAATCCTTGGACCATGCTTCAGCGTTTTCAATGACTTGGCGTAAGGCGTCAACAATTAAATGTGCTTCATCATCATGGTTGGTTGGATGCAGAGAAACACGAACCCAGCCGGGTTTATCGGTTAAATCACCCTGGTCAATTTTATTGGTAATTTCATGACTTTGAAGCTGATCGACATCTAATAGCAAATGACCGTAGGTACCGGCACAAGAACAGCCACCACGGGTCTGGATTCCAAACCTGTCATTGAGCAAACGAACAATTAAGTTGTGGTGAATACCAAGAACGTAAAAAGAAACGATGCACAGACGATCCTTCTGTTCACCTTCTAGAATTCGAACACCAGGGATTTTTGAAAAGCCGTCTAATAAAATATTAGCAAGCTGAGCTTCGCGCTGTTGAATCTTATCAACCCCCATTGCGTCTTTAAGTTTAAACGTCAACGCAGCTTTAATGGTTTGCAGGAAACCGGGAGTGCCGCCATCTTCGCGCGCTTCAATGTTATCGAAGAAGCGATGCTCACCCCAAGGATTGGTCCATGACACAGTGCCGCCGCCTGGCTGATCCGGCACTTTACAGTCATAAAGCTTTTCATCGAAAATTAAAATCCCGCTACTACCGGGGCCGCCTAAAAACTTGTGGGGTGAAATAAAGATAGCATCCAGTTTTTGCTCAGGATCTGCCGGGTGCATATTCATATCCACATAAGGTGCAGAAGCAGCAAAGTCCACAAAGCAAAGGCCATTATGCTGGTGCATGATTTTTGCCATCTCGTGGTAAGGCGTTTTGATACCCGTTACATTACTGCAAGCGGTAAAAGAGCCAATCTTTACCAGGCGATCCTGATACTTTTCAAGCAGTTCGCGCATATGACCTAAATCAGGACGACCATTCGCATCGGAACGAATGATCTCCAAAGTCACTTCACATTCGTGCCAGGTGGTCTGATTGGAGTGATGCTCCATGTGGGTCACTAGCACCAACGGTTTTTCATGTTCTTGTATATCCAACCGCTCGCGCCATTTTTCAGGAACGCGCAAACCTAACATGCGCTGAAATTTGTTAATCACTAAAGTCATACCTGAACCCGCTGCGATTAATACATCACTCTCATCTGCATTGACATGACGCTTAATGATTTGCTGAGCATCATGATAGGCATTGGTCATAGTGGTGCCGGTAAGCGTGGTTTCAGTATGCGTATTGGCTACATAAGGGCCTAAAGTGTTGATAATAAAGTCTTCAATCGGACGATAAAGACGACCGCTCGCTGTCCAGTCTGCGTATAAAATTGAATCGCCATTCGGCGCAGCGTCGTAACTATGGTTTTCGCCAATAATTCCTTGACGGAATGGCGCAAAATGTTCAACAAGATTCATTATAGGAATAATAGTCTTAAAATATGCAAAGAAGCTAATATAGACAGGGAGAGGCAGATAAGCAAGTAACTACTAGGCATAAAAGCACTGGCTAGACCAATCTAGCCAGTGTTCTAGCATAGGATGGTGCAGGTAAATTAGATCAGGAGTCTTTGCCTAGCATCCGTTCGTGCACATCCAGCGCGTCGTAACTGTTGTCGGACTGAGGGCGAACGCCCTTGCCCATGCGAATAGCAATAATACTCTCGACCATACTACGAGAAGTCTCCAGCTGAGCGCCAAAATGGGTCTGATGCACTGGGTAGGTTCGAGTCTCGCAAGTCAGCAAGCCGCAGTCACGAGTGACCACCATAGTCTGGCTGTGGCTGATGGAGGGATCCGATTGCTGCTTGGTGTGAGTTAAGGTTTGTTGATCATTAATCACGAACCAGTCGTAGCCTTTTTCCAGGGTTAGCTGGGCAGCTCGTCGCATCGCATAATCCATTGCTTGCTGGCTGTCCTCACCCGGCATTTTAAAATGAATTCGATAGCTGTTGTTATCAAGCTGGCTATGGCTGTAGCGGAACCCTTTACCATCGGCTGGACGGTAAGTTGGGTTTGACGCACATGCCGCAAGAAAAATGGACAAGGTGAGTAATAACAGAAGATGTTTCATACATAACCTCCTTAGCAAGTGAATTAGTGAGCCCAGCCAGAACGAATGGCTTGTTGCTCTTGTTCCTTATCGAGAAAGCTGCCAACAGCCATAGATTCAACCAGCTTATTGATAGGCTGATTAGCACTGGCTGTCTGATAGCTGTTGGCCTGAATAGGTTCTTCGAATAGAGTCGCGGTCAGTTGCCAGCCAGTAGAATCATGGCAAGCAATACTGTGCTGACTGTTAGCAGGAGTGTTCAACACAAATTGGCGACAAAACTGCTCATTGGCATTGGTAAAAGAAACCCGTGGCAATAAAGTATAACCTTCCGCTAGTGTAATCGGCTGGCCGCTGATTTCCTGATCCAAAGCAGAAGCAATGGTTGCCCACTGGGTAGGATTATTAAAGTCGGCCATCCGCGAAGTTAAACCAATGCTCAAACCGATAATCAAAGCGGCAGCGGTGGCTAAAGGAGCATGATTCTGCCAGCCGGACTTAATTCGCTGCCACAACGGGAAATTAACGACATTGGTTGATGTTTTGGGACGAGCCTCGGCGCTTTGTCTCGCCGCTGAGCCGTCAAGCAACTGTTGAATGGATTGAGGTAAAGGCACTTCATCAATTTGATGATAGGTTGAAGATACAATGGCATCGACACTGGCCAATTCAGCAATACGATTAACCAAAGTTTTATCAGCAGCCATTAGATCACGGATCATCGCCATCTCTTTTTCAGGCAGTTCTGAATCAAGAAAAGCTGACAGCTTTTCATCAGACACAATCTCGTTAGAAAGCGCTTCTGCAGTCTTTTTTTCAGAAAAATGTGTCATGCGATTATCCTCATATCATGATCGTCGAACCACTTAGTCATAGCCTTGCGCGCTCTGGACAGTCTGCTCATGACCGTACCCACAGGTATATCAAGCAGATCAGCAACCTCTCTATAACTTAAGTCTTCAACGGCAATCAGTGTCAAAATAGATTTCTGTTCTTCTGGCAGTTGCTCAAGTGCTTTGTGAACTTGTTGAATGGTAAGCTGATTGGTCATGGTTTTTTCTCCGTCAACAATATCATGCCGTTGCAGTTCAGGTTTTTGCGTGGCTTCCTGGCGGACTTTTTGTGAGCGGTATTCATCGATCCACAGGTTACGGCATACTCTGAAAGCCCACTTGGTCAGATTCACATCTTTGGGCAGCTCTTTAGTTAACAGTCGTTCAAGAGTGGACTGTAATAAATCATCAGCATCATATTGATTACCCGTCAATGAATAGGCGAAACGCCTGATCATCGGGATAATGGGTTCTAGCTGTTGTTTCATCAGCATACTCCAGTTTTGAGCTATGACCTTTCAGTTAATAAAAGATCATGTCTATAAACAATAAGGGTTTTCCCTCATTAAAAACAAATAAATACATCACTTATTAGGAAGACGGCTGAGAAATAGGATTTATTCCACGAAATTTGGAATTATTTGTGACGATTAAACGTCAACCATATAGGGTTATAGAATCAATTGAAGATGGTGAAGAAATGAAGAGAGCTCTGGCAAAAAATCTTATGAAAATACATTGTGTAGCAGCGATGCTATGGGCAGTGACTGCACAAGCAGTTAGCCCGACCATTAATTCAGCAATAAAAAATATCGACAATCAAATTCCTGAGATCCGAAAGGTGCCGATAGATGTGGAGCGGCCTAAAGTTGATATAGAACAACCTGAGGAAGCAATAGAAGATACTAAAGTCAGGCTTGAAGAACTGAACAAAGTCGCAGTAGAGTCGGTCGGTCCCTTACAAACATTAGCGCAAAACTTAACGATAAAAAACAAACAGGGAGAAACCATTCTGATCGAAAAGGAGGTTGAGGATGGGTGGCGTGCAGTAGCTAACCAATGGCTATTGATGCTGGATGATCAGGATATTGACCAATTGAAAAAAGTAAACGCAGTAATTGTTAAGAAAACTGAATTAAAAAATCTAGAAATGACATTGGTGCAATTTGAAGTGCCAAATGAGCTCGATTCACTTTCTGCTTTGCAAAAACATTTGCCTGCTGAATGGATGCAACAACTGGGAAGAAATCATATTTATGAAGCAAATGGCGAGACAGACAGTGATCAAGAAGCCGCGCAAGAAGAGGAAGGTTTAAGAATACAAAATGCAGTGTGTGATAAGAAGGTAAGAGTTGGCTTGATTGATACTGGAGTAGAAGAGGGACATCTGGCCTTCAGTAAAGCCTCGGTACAATCAAAAAATTTTATGGATCAGGATCTAGCTCTGCCTACGGCACATGGCACTGCAGTGGCTGGATTATTAATTGGCAAACAGGGTCAGCTTGTACCTCTGCTGCCTAATGCAACCTTATATGCAGCATCCGTTTTTTATCCGCGAAATGAATACTCGCAAGGCGCTGTATTAATAAACTTAGTGCAGGCTTTGGACTGGATGCTTGCTAATAGAGTGGTCGTAATTAATATGAGTTTAACTGGCCCGGACAATCCAGTTCTGGCGCAGGCAATTGAGAAAGCTAAAACAAAAGGCGCTATTATTATTGCAGCAGTTGGCAACGAAGGGCCGGCAGCTCGCCCGCTATTTCCAGCAGCATACAATGACGTGATCGGCGCCACGGCAGTTGATAAAAATGAACAAGTGTATCGCTGGGCTAACCAGGGCGATTATATTGATTTCTCAGCGCTGGGAGTATCGGTGTTAACGGCTAGAGCCAATAATCAATTAGGACGCGAAAGCGGAACCTCCATTGCGGCTCCGGTAGTCAGCGCATTTGCTGCCTGCTATGCCAACGGATCCACACAAAAAGAAGAGGTCGTTGCTGCGTTAAATAAGCAAGTAAAAGATTTGGGCAGGCCAGGTAAGGACAGGGTGTTTGGATACGGTTTATTGCATCCACAAAAATAAGCTCAACATCCTTGCTGAGCACATAGATTAAGGTCAGTTGATAGTCAACTGGAGTGACTCAAACGGATAACAAAATCGCTAGAGACAATAATGGATTTAAAAATCTGCTCTGAAAACTAAGCTCACCTGCGATGCATCATAATCCGCAGATTCTAAGTTAGAGTCAGAGTAAGTTTGCTCAAACTCGGTAATCATAGAAAAGGTATCGTTGAAGAAAAAATCCCACGCCAGACTGAAACTGTTTTTAGTGTCTGCACGACTTTCACCAAGGTCGGGGAAGGTATCTTGATAGTCACGCTGATAATAACGCCAGTTCAACTTGAAACGATTACGTTTATCTAACCATGAAAACTCATTCGAATAAGTGGCGCGATAGTTTTCGCTTTCATAGCTGAAGTGATTTTGCTGTGCAACCTCATCTTCATTTTCGATTCCTAAAGCGACAAAGCTTAAACCTTGGTTGAAGAAATAATAAGCATCAACAGCAAATACATCAGAAGTTGCATTGCGATCACTTAAAGCATCAAATGTTTTCTCAATGTCCTGCATCTCTGCCCTAAGATAAAAACTGTTAGCAAACAGGTGTCCCGCATAAAAGCCTGTACGTTCCATATCAAGAAAATCCTCATCAGCAAGTTTTGCGTCTATCGAGTGGTGATTTGCTCCGAGGGTAACTACTGAAAAATCATAGGATACATCACCATAGAATCGATTAATGGCCAAATCAAAATCATCACTATTATGATAATTATTATTGAGGTAGTTATAACCTGCTTTAAGGTTAAAATTGTCAGTTGGTTTCCAGCTCCCGTCGGCTTCAAACTGGATGTGGTTAGCGGTATCACCGGACGCCTGATATTGGTCAATTTCTTCAACCGTTAGCTGAGAGTCATGAGTCAAACCAGCTTCTAAACCAAAAGAAAGATTGTTATCAGTATTTTCAGAAGCAGCAACGGCTTGGCTAACCAGTAAACCACAAAAAGGAATGAGTAAGAATTTCATATGGGTCTCCTGCGATAGTAATGTGAGCGTTAAAAAAGGAAAATGAAAAGGCCAGCTACTGCTGGCCTAATCGGACGTGCTACTGACCTGGAAGAGCATCAATAATGGTGTCATTGACATTGTCTTTAATAACATCTTCAACCGTATCAGTGACTTGCTCTTCAATAGAGGTTTCAACCTGAGCTTTAATAGATTGATTGACCGTAGAATCAACCGTAGCATTTACTGATTCAGAAACACTACCATTAGCCTCAGCACTCAGTTCAGAACTTGATTCTGCGTCTGCTTCAGCTGAAGCGTTCGAAGTCTCTACAGTGGTTTCTGCACTAGAGTCGGCAGAAGCATTAATACCTAAAGAGGTCTCCGAGTTGCTATTGTCTTCGGTGTTCTCCACAGTATCGGAGATAACCCCAACACTGGTATCAATAGCCTGACCGGCCTCAGATTGCAGCTCTTCAGCTTGGTCGCTGGCTTGCTCTGTTTCAGTTTCGGCACTGGCAGTCGCGTTGCCTACCACTTCAAGACCAACTGAGGCAGCAGAGTCAGCTTGCTCGTCAGCCTGTTGTGACGCATCAGCGGCAACATCCAGACCAGCATTAGCAGAGCTATCGACACTGGACTCAGCTTCTTGTGAAGCATTGGCAACTTGATTCTGCGAGTCGGCTACCGCATCAGAGGCCTGTTCAATGCCTGCCGAAGCAGTAGAGTTAGCATCATCAGTCACCTGTTCGCCTGAATCGGAAGCGATCTGTAAAGCTGCTTGAGCTTGAGCTTCAGCTTGAGCATCGGCTTGTGCTGCAACATCTTCAGCGAAAGCAACCGTCGAAGCCATGGTTAGCGTAGCGAGTAATAAAGTAGATTGTGTAAACTTAGACATAATCATCACCTCTTGTTTTATATGCATGTCATAAAGGTGACGAATCAGAAAGGTTTATTATTCTTGGCAGATCGGGATAAAGAGAACAGGATCACATTAAGGGAATCTGCTCTTCGTATAAATGGTTACCAATAATATGAAACTTTTAAACCAGCACAGCTCTTATAGGATGGGTTTACCCAAGGGGGCAGACCCAGCATTTATGCGTAACCCATCAAATTAATAATGGGTAACAGATGGGTTACGGCTGACGCCTAACCCATCCTATAAATAACACCAACCTGGTAGGGTGCGCCTTGGCGCACCGAAAATCATACATAATGTAATGATGTTGGTAGGGGCGGGCCAATGTCCCCCGCCCAGTTAAGTCACAATCGAATTGTACGGACAACTCATGAGTTGTCCCTACGACAAACCACCAAACCTCAAGGCAACTGTGCCAAATACCGCTCCATCTTCCGGTAATTCAACGTCTCGCTAATATGATGCGGCTCAATCATTTCTTCATTCGCCAAATCCGCAATGGTACGCGACACTTTAATAATCCGATGATAAGAACGCGCCGAAAGATTCAACTGCTCCAGGGCTTTATTCAAAAGCATTTTCGCCGAATCCGACAAAAGACAATGGTCGTCAATTTCGCCAGCCTGCAACTGACCATTCAACTTACCTTGTCTTTGGTACTGAGCCGCCTGACACTTCATCACCCGCTTGCGTAAATAACTGCTGGATTCCTTTGGCTTCGCTTCTTTGCGTTTGCCACCGGTCAATTCCTGCTGACTTAACAACGGCACCTCAACCTGCATATCAATCCGATCCAAAAGCGGCCCCGAAATTTTCCCCAAATAACGACGAATAACATCGGGCGAACAGCGACAAGCACCTTTCGGATTACCGTAATGACCACAGGGACAAGGATTGGTCGCGGCCAGAAACATAAAGTTGGCTGGATACTCCGCCTGTTGAGCCGCGCGCGAAATCGTGACTTTGCCGCTCTCCAGTGGCTCGCGTAGATTGTCCAATACCTGTCGCGAAAACTCGGTCAGTTCATCGAGAAATAAAACGCCATTATGCGACAAAGAAATTTCGCCAGGCTTAGGATGACTACCGCCACCAATTAATGCTGGCGCGGAACAGGAATGGTGTGGTGCGCGATATTTACGCACGAAAAACTGACTGGCATCAAAGCCAAAATGACTCACTGAATAAATAGAAGCCGACTCTTTGGCTTCCTGTTCTGTCATCGGCGACAGAATAGTCTGCATCCGCGAAGCCAACATACTTTTACCCGTACCGGGTGGGCCAATAAATAGCAGGTGGTGTTTGCCCGCTGCAGCAATCGTCAAAGCCCGTTTCGCTGACTCCTGGGCAATGACATCCGACATGTCCATATCAAAATCGTAATCATTAACCACTGCATCATTGATGCATTCGGATAAAGGCGTGTTACGCATTAACGAATGACAAACATCCAACAAATGTTTGGCGTGTACCGCCTGTACCGAAGGCACTAAACCCGCTTCGGCAGCATTTGATTCGGGCACAACCAAGGTTCTCTTGTCCTCAGTGCAGGCAAGCGCCACCGGTAAAACGCCCTTAACCGGACGCAACTCACCAGTCAAAGCCAGCTCTCCGATAAACTCATAATTGGATAAGTAATCAGACGGCAGCTGACCGGACGCCGCCAAAATTCCCAACGCAATCGGCAAATCAAAACGCCCGCCTTCTTTAGGCAAATCCGCAGGCGCTAAATTTATGGTGATGCGCCGAGCTGGAAATTCAAAATTAGAATTAATAATCGCACTACGTACTCGATCCTTACTCTCCTTAACCGCCGCCTCCGGCAAACCCACAATATTCAAACTCGGCAAACCGTGCGACAAATGCACCTCAACCGTCACCAACGGCGCCTCAATCCCAACCCCGGCGCGGGAATAAACAATAGCGAGAGACATAAATATCCTTATTTAATTTATAGATGATCCAATGGGCTTTTAACTGCATTAGCCCCTTTATTCATAACGTGAGTGTAGATTTGAGTGGTTTCGACACTCTTATGCCCAAGCAACTCCTGGACTGTTCGAATATCGTAACCAGCTTCTAACAAATGCGTTGCAAAGGAATGGCGGAAAGCATGACTGGAGGCATGTTTTGTGATGTTAGCTTGTTTGAACGCTTGATTGAGTACTCTACCAATGGTTCTAGGATGGCGATGAAAGCCACGACGAACACCCGTAATCAAATCAGGTGGATTGGTAGAAGAAGGGAACACAAATTGCCAGCCCCATGAAGTATTAGCATTGGGAAACTTCTTACCTAAGGCATTGGGCAAATGTACACCAGGCCAATCAGGATTAAGCTTGAGGTTATGATAGTTGGTTTTCAGGTGAGAGAAATGATCTAAAAGTAATTGAGCAGATAATTTGGATAAAATCGTGACTCTATCTTTCTCACCTTTGCTTTGCCTGACTGTCACGGTGCATCTTGTGAAATCAACGTCCTTAACACGTAACGACAAAGCTTCAGAAATACGCATGCCACTGCCATATAAAAGAGAAGCAATAACTTTATATTCACCCGTGAGAACTGAAAAGATACGAGAAACCTCATCATGGCTAAACACGGTAGGCAAACGAAGAGGTTTTTTTGAACGCGTAATACCAGGCAATACACCCAGAGGATTACCGATGATATCTCGATAGAGAAAAGCCAGTGCATTCAAAGCCTGTTTTTGAGTGCTTCTACTGACGTTACGTTCAACAACTAAAAAGGATAAATAATTGCTGACATCAGCATCGGATAAATTTTGTGGATGCTCCATTCGATGATAGCGAATAAAATCCTTAATCCAATACAGATAACACTTCTCAGTTTGATAGCTGTAATGATTCGTTCGCAGGTAAGTGCGAATAGATTGTAAAAAAGGAGAGCCAGACATTCCATGTCCTGTTTGTTGGATTTAGCTGCATACTAAAAAAACCATTGCAATTAAAAAAGAGCCAATTACTATAAGGCCTGTAGGTCATTGACCATGGTATCTGTAAACTCAATACAAAAAAGGATACCAGAACAGGAATGTCCGGTTTTATATGGTATTAGCCTGAAAAACGGACATTGAAAATAAATTATTTTAAATCAAAAGGTTACCGGCGATGTCCGGTAATATAATGTTAACTGCTCTAGGTAAGTCATGTATCAAGAAGGTGAAGTAACAATTGCACAATGCAAGAAATGCAAAGAATCATTTCCTGTATTTACCTTTGTGGCAGATACAGACATGGTAACTATGGGTTGCACTTCTCTTTCAGCAAAAGGCAACAAAATTGCTCTTACCATGCAACAACCTAACGAAACGGAATCAAGCATTGAAGCGAGAGTTGGTTCTGGGTATAAAGTGGTGCAAGTTCGCTACGAAGACAATAACCCTTCGGGTAAGGGTATGTCATTTCAAGACTTCCGCAAAAATTATAAACCAGCAACGCCTATATATTCTTGTATCAACTGTTACTCCGATGCTGAAGCCTTAAAAACTGAGACAAAAGAACAGTTTCTAACTTACGGTACAATCGAGGTTTTAAATGGCAGTTAACAAGGCCAAGCAACATCAGTCGCTGCGCTCCTTGGACAGCCTTGCGCTTGCGCCTTTTGTGCATGGCTTCGCCATTTTTGCACAAAAGGCGCAATCACAAGTCTGCCGTTGTTGGCGGCGTTAGCCCAAATTAGTGACATAGGACATTTATGAGAGTTCTGATATTGTTTTTAACTGCTGTAATTTCTCTAGTTAGCCATGCTCAATCGGATATAACTCTCAAAGAGTGGCAGCATCAAGTTGAGCAATCTGACTTTTCAGGTATTGTTTTGACAGCTCATAATGGTGAAGAGATATTCAAACAAGCATTTGGAATAGCAAATCGAGAATTAAATATTCCCTTCAGCGAACATACTGTATTTGATATCGGTTCTATCACAAAGCAGTTTACGGCGGCGGCAATAGTAAAGCTGGCCGAAGAAGGCAAACTCTCATTGCAAGACTCTTTGAGCAATTTCTTCGACGATGTACCGTCTGATAAGCAAAAGATCACACTGCATAATATGCTAACCCATTCGGCAGGTTTTCCTCATGGATTTGGGCTGTATAACGTAGTTAAACAAGAGCACTTTATTCAAGAGGCTATGGGAACGGAACTGCTTTTTTCACCAGGAGACAAGTACCACTACTCGAATGTTGGCTATAGCTTGCTTGCTGTTGTGATAGAAAAAGTCACCGGTATGGGTTGGGAGAACTATATAAATCAAAACCTACTAAAGCCTGCTGGGTTGCATAACACTAGCTATCGTATTTTAGAGCGTTCACCGAAAAGTTTAGCAATCAATTACGGAAGAGATCCAAATGCATTCCAGCGTTTTTTTTCTCTGACTGCGGCAAGTAAACCGGTTGGGCATTCTTTGCAACACCAATATAATGAACCTGGCCCGCGTTGGTATATGGAAGGTGCGGGCGGTTTCTTGTCGACAATTGGTGATATGAACCAATGGTATTTAGCTTTACGCTCGGGAAGTGTGCTCGACGAAAGGTCGTGGAAGGCTATTTTTAAACCTTATATTGCCGAAAATGAAAGCGCAACGTCCTACTATGGTTATGGATGGGCTTTAGATAAAAATAAAGGCGGTCACAAAAGAATCTTTCATGATGGCTCAAATGGATACTCTTACGCCGTTTTCAAATACTTACCTGACGACGATGTTTTTATTTTTATAGCCACTAATAATAGAGATGACATGCCGAGTGAACTGTTCTCAAAGCTTGAGCACATTGTTCTAGATACTGTGGCTAACAAATCAATACAGCCGACCGCTAACACGTCGGCTGATTGAAGCGTTAACTGGCATAAGTAAGGTAGAAAATGGAGTTCGGAAAAATCGAAAAAAAATCAGGTGAAATTGAACTCAATGAATGGAATAAAATAATTGAGTCTCATTCATCATTGGAAAAAGCACTTGATAGAAAAGGAACTAACCCATTCACGAATGAAGAGATTACATTCTCAGGTAAAGGTGTAGCTTTTTATATTGAGGGTGGTAATCCTGAAGGAAATATTGCGCTACAAGAAGGTTCACTTCTAACTACAGGTGTTCCCTTAAATATATGCAATGATATAGCATCAATATTAGGTGCTTCGGTAAATGAAGATGATCGCAGTTAACAAGGCCAAGCAAGCTCAGTCGTTGCGCTCCTTGGACAGCTTTGCCGTCGCGCTTTTTGTGCATTGCTTCGCCATTGTCGCACAAAAATCACAACAACAAGTCTGCCGTTGTTGGCGGCGTTAGGATGCGACATGCGGGAGACTGCGAATGAGTCCGGTTAACAGAGTGGGGTACCTCTCATCGATCGGCCTTTTCGTCGTGGGCGTTGTGTACGTGGTGGTCGTTGCGTTTGGCATTTCCCAAGCCGGTTTTGAAGATCCAATCGTGGATCCGTCCCTCGCCGTGATGGAGGCACTTACATTGCTGTCGGCTCCTCTTGTGGTTGCCGTCATGGCTTCGATCTACGAATTAATGGGGTCAGAGAAAATTAATATGTTATACCTCCCTGAGTAACATGAGTATCTTCAATGTTAAAAGTTTTTAGAGTCGTAAGCCTATTAGAAGGCATTTCATATCTACTTATATTGTGTGTAACGCTAGGTGTTTTTAGTAGAGATTATGTTTTCATAATCGGTATGGGGCATGGCCTTATATTTCTTTTGTATTTCGTGTTTTCGCTACTAGCTTCGCATCGCCAAAATTGGTCTTTGGTTGTTTGGCTAATGGTTTTCTTAGCATCTATTATTCCCTTTGCTTTTATACCAGTGGAAATATTTATCAAAAAAGAGCTGACAAAAAATGAGCGGGTCACATAGCACGGCTCTAAAGCAAGGACGTAACAAGGCGTGTAGCTTAGTTTAGCGTTAACTTGCTGACGCCATTAACTGACATGGCCTGAATCATCAGCTACAAAGTTTTTAGAGAAAGAAGATTATGGCAAAATATTTAATTTCATTCCCAAGTGCTGCAATGAATGTAGCCGATAGTGAGTTGGAGGCGGTGGGTCGCGACGCACACGCCGTGATCGATGAGGCGAAAGCCGCTGGAGTCTATGTCTTTGGTGGTGGTATTGACGAAACGGTGCCCCCCGTTCTAGTTTCAGCCAATGGGTCGGTCGCTGAGGGCGGTTATCCATGGGCGCCACCGCTTGATGGTGGCTTCACCGTGCTCGAACTACCCTCACGCGATGAAGCCATCGCGTGGGCCGCGCGCATCGCTAAGGCTTGTCGTTGTGACCAAGAGCTGCGCGTCTTTGGGCTCGACCCGCAGTCCTGAGTACGGCCTAATTCATTCATACCGAGAGCTATTCGTAATACAGCTTCATTCAAGCGTAAGACGTATCCATAAATTAACCTTCTAAGGAAAAATAATGAACGGTCCAGCAAAACATGGGGCAATAATTTACTCGAGCGATATAAAGGCACTTTCTCAGTTTTATACTGAGCTTTTTTCGATGATGGTTATTCGAGAAACTTCAGAATTTATTAGTCTTGCAAAAGATGGGTTTAACATCATTATTCACACGCCACCAACTATTATGCCGCAGCAAAGTGTGAATACGGTAAAGTTATTTCTAACAGTGGATAATCTTGATGTGGCTAAAGAAAAAGCGGTTGAGTTGGGTGGAAAGGCTTTTGATGGTGTATGGGCAAACCCATTATTCAGTGTCTGCAATATTGCAGATTCAGATGGCAATCATATTCAACTGCGTGAGTTTACGTCATGAATAAATAATGGTTACTCACCAACTTTTGCAATCCTCACGAGACCTAATTTAAGATGTGCGCCACAGATGTTGCCTTTTGCTACCCGTGGTGTCCTTAAATAGACGCCCGTAAAAACGGGAAGGATAATAAGGTCTTGAGAAAGAATTCGTTTAATAAAATGTGTAGCTTACACAGTTATAATTTGAAGGAAAAATTACATTGAAAAAACTATTAACTTTTTCATTTTATCAAGGAGTATTCATTCCGGTATGGGGGATAGCGCTATTGTGTGTGGGATTCCTGACTCCTGGTCATGATTCAATTGCACAACACCTGAGCGTTATTGGTTTAAACCCAGCACCCTGGTCTGGCATCTTGCAGGTTGTAAGTATCTGTCTTGGTGTTTCAGTTTGCCTTTACTCTATAAGTGCTTCATTTGTTCTGAAAAAATTCGCATGGTTTGCCTTGCCGTCTTTAGCTTTTGGAGTAGCCATGATTTTTAATGGTTTGTACAAAATGGGTAGCCCTATGCATGGGTTGTATGGCATGGCGTTCTTCAGTCCATTGGTCCCCATATTATTCGCTCTTGAATTTAAGAATAAACTTAATTCCAGTCATTTTGTTGTCTATTCAATTATTACTTCGCTTATTGGGATGATTTATATGTGGCTCATGCTGACTCAGCTTGATCCTCACGGATATATTGGACTAACACAACGGATATTTATCATAGTGATAACGTTGTGGTACGGCATAGGCGCTTATTTATTGTGGCGTCAGAAATAGCCAGCAACCAGTTGTTGACGTGATTACCACTCACGCCTCCTGGTTATCTAAAGCTGAATGTTAGGCGTACAAGAAGGGTTAAAGTTTGGATGTAAACAAACTAAATATTTATGCCGTGTTTTTTTTAGATCAGAGCCTTAAAGTCACTGGATTGTCGGGTCAAGCCCGACAATGACGGGTGGTGATAAAGTCACTGGATTGTCGGGTCAAGCTCGACAATGACGGGCGGTGGTAAAGCCACTGAATTACCAGATTAAGCCTGACAATGACTTGATGAAGGCATAAGCAACTACCTATAGAGATCCGTCTTGCACCTCATTTCTTATAGATTAACTAAACGCAGTATCTGCGCTTTGGCGCACCATTGAAAAAGTACTAGAGACTCACTAACGCTTTTTAATCCTCCCGAAATTTAATTAAAACAAGTGGGCCACAGATATTCGCTTTGGTCACCAGTGGTGCCCGAAAAATAGACGCTTGTAAAAAAAGAACAATGATAATAAGGTTTTAAGAAAGAATTCGGATAATAAAAGGTATGAATAGCTGGAGGATGTGCGGGTATGGTGACAAGCAAACAGAAAGGGTTGGGTGACATCGACTCATAGCTAGGCCGGTTCTATATCAGGCGACGGCCAGGTAACAATAGGAGTGAGTATGTTTAAAGACTTAATGGCGGGTGCGCACCGCCTGTCTCGCGTCAATTACGCTCCAAGAGCTATTGCTTTCGCTGTCAGCTTCGTGATTATTGCGCTCCTGGCCGAAGAACGAAGCTGGGGGACGTGGTATCTCGCTTTTCCCGCATTGTATTTACTGATATACCCGCATGTGCTGGTAGTGGCTGGCGGGCTTCTCTCGGCAACTGCCCGATTTGAAACAAGAGCCATCCTTGCTGATTCCCTGATCTTAGGTTTCCTTGCGGCCTACGTTAACTTTTACCTATGGCTATCTTTCGGGTTCATGGTCGCTATCGCCTTGAATGCGTCAGTTGTTGGAGGTAGTCGGCAGCTGGTGCTTTCGCTGGCTCTGTACACAATAGGCGCCATCACAGGCGGTATCATCGACGGCTGGAAGGTGCAGATTGAAGGCCCTTTCTATCTAGACATAATGTCCATGGCGCTGCTGCTGGTCTATGTTCTTGGTGTGGGCTTCCTTGCATACAATCAGAATGCCCGGCTGGTCAGCACAACCCGGGGGGTTGAGGAGCGAAATCGTATCTTTCAGGTGATGGTAGAGATTTCGTCGAGTGCCGATCTTGTGGGGGAGGTTCAAGAATTCATCCAAGATGCGGTACAACGAATTCATGATCTTTACCCAAAATACGGCCTGGGGATGGTGGTGCGCGATGTGAAGCGGCCAGGAGTCCTGCGTTTCGTGGAGTTCGTGGGGATTTCTGAGGAAGAACAGAATGCACTGGTGAAGTATTTGTCCGCTACGAGTACACCAGATAGCCGAGAGTTAACCTGGGTCAATCCTGACAATGGAATCATATTTCAAATGGTCTTCGATAATAGCCGAGTACGTGGCAATGAAAGCATCATGGTAATACGTGCGCGAGAGATAAGTTCGTTGCTCCGAGAGGCCACCCGGCTGTCCCTTGAAATGCTGGGTATTCACATCGAGAATAAGATACTGGCCCTCGATCTCAAACATGCCGCAGAGCGAGATCCTCTGACGGGCGTCTTCAACAGGGGGCGCCTGGATGCGGAATTGGCTGCCGCCATACGTAGTCGCAAGCAGTACGGTGCCATGGAGTTCGCTGTATTGATGATCGATGTGATCGGTTTGAAGCAGGTCAACGACAAATACGGCCATGAAGCCGGGGATGTGCTTATCCGAGAGACTGCGGTGGCGCTACAGAAGGTTTGCCGTGCTACGGACTCCTTCGGACGCTATGGTGGTGATGAGTTTGTTGTCATCTGCCGGGGCAGCAGTCGCGAGGATGCAGAAGGGCTACGCCAGCGCATTAAGCGCGACGTGGCAGGGCACAAGATCCGTCTGCCAACCGATGGGAAGGGGATGGATGCTGTATCCCTTGAGCTTAGCATTGGTCTGGCTAGCTCCAGCGACATAGAGCCCGAAAAGGTACTGGCAGCGGCAGACGAGGACATGTACCGTGATAAGGAAGTATGGTATGCAACTCACGAGCGATACCGTTGATTGGACCAATGCAACTAAACCGTCACCAATGGCGCTTCAATCTCTTCCTCGGCGTGAGGATACACCCTACAAAAGAAAACCATTGCAATTACAAAAGAGCTAATTATTATTAGGTCTGTCGGTCACTGACCCTGGTACCTGCAAACTTAATACAAAAAAGGATATAAGAACAAGAATGTCCGGTAATACAATGTTAGAGCGCAAGGAGAGTGTATGATACACATCGCGATTGGGTTTGCCCTATTAATAGGGTTATTATTTTCACCAGGCACCTATATTTTATCATTGATGATAAACATGGATGTTGCCAAAACTGGATTTGAGCCATATCAGTTACATTTGCTTTCAATTGCAACTAATTTTTGGGTTCCTGCAGTAATATTTCACCAAGTAGCAATTAGAACAAGGTTGAGCACTATTTTGCGGCCAAATAACAAGTTGCGACTAACAATAATTATCTCAAACTCGGTTATAATCGTATATCTATTAGCAAGAATGTTTGCCTCAACCATTGAAGGCGGTGGTGGCTCATATGTCGTACGTTCTTTTAGTATATTTACCTTAGTTCCTGCATCTCTAGCTTTATGTGTTTCCTTTTTCATTCTAATCAAACAGGCGGTTTCTAAAAAAACATCAAATCATTTAGCAAAAACTAGAACAACTTCGCTCTTTCTTTTAACCTTAATAATTCCTTTATCATATGTTTCTTACCTTTTGTTCGCGAAAGGCTCTCCTTTCAAGGAAGCCGATCTTATTGAAGATAAATTTAAAGAGTACTGTAAATCTTCTGGAGAGAACATTTACGAGAGCATAGTTACGCCTGTTGAGAGTGTTTATGTTTCTGCGGGAGAGAGGAGGTTTAGATTTGATGAAAAGGGGAAGGTTAGGTCTACTGGAATAGGCACTTTAGGTCGTTACCTTCTTAACAAAAATATTATAAGCTTTATCGAAATGGACAACACAAGAAAAAAATCACCAGGAGATGGAGCGTACATTGTGGAGGGAGCAAAAAAAAGGTCTCCTACTACCACTAATGAACTAAAAAGTAAGTATGGTATTTTCTCTACACAATTAGTGTCAGAGGAAGATAGAAAACTAGGCATAACAGGTGAAGAAGTTAGAGTTGTAGATATATCAAATAAAAAAGTGCTAGCGGATACAACATACTTTTACAGCAAACCTCACCGCCTATTTTGCGGTCACTATGAAAATGATATTTTTTCAACTTACGAGTTTGTATTGAGGGTTTTTGAACTTGACGGGAAAATTTAGAAAAAGGAATTAATCCTGAAGACGATTTAGTTGCGCTTCATACCCATCAGGCATGGGCCGGAATGAAGAGTACGTGACTATGGGTTTTTTCGATTCGACGAGAACCGAAAGATTGTGCCGCATTGGGACTCTATACAGAAAGTGCCAGATGAAACGAAGAATGGTAATCCAATGTATTGAGTAATTGCCTAACAAGATAAATGCACTCGGAGAGCAAATAACGTTGCTCTGCACTGCTTTTCAGTACCAAGATTTAAAACGTTAGAAGTATAAACAATAAGGATAATTATGATTATTAAAGCCGAAAAAATATCAAAGAGTTCATTTTTTAAATTACTATTAATCTCAGTAGGTCTCGGCCTTTTCTTTTTCTTCCTGCTTTGCGGTATTGCAGCACTTTTTGGATCTAGCACAGTTACCTGGAATGGAGAGGTGGTAACAGGTATTAAAGGTTTGTTAGCAGCGTTGCTTATGTGGCCTTTTTTCAGTCTGTTTCTTGTCTGTTTTATTTGGCTGTTTGGTGTTCTGGGCTTGTGGGCATATTCATTGGTATCCCCACTATATATTGAATTTAAAGGGGATGCTAAGCCATTGTGAAAAGCACGTAAATTCACAACCGGCGCAGCGTAAACTAATCTTTATCTCAGTTGCCACCATAGCGGCTATATTTTTTTTAAATATCAATAGGAAGCTTTATGAAAATTAAAGTCACGCTTTTTCTAAGTCTCTTCGTATTACTAAACGGCTGTGCTGGCTACCAAAGGATGTATGAAGGTGCGGAGAAAAGTCCGGAAGAAGTCTCGATTATTTCTGCAACTGGTAATGAAACTGACGGGTTTCTGGGAATAGGTTATAGCAGCATTCTTATCCGCACAGTAGATGGACAATCATCCTTACCTTCAAATATGAAACCTAATTCTGTTGAGGTGTTGCCTGGCGTCCATACATTCGAAATTGGATTATACAACGCTAGGAGCCAGTCGTTTGCAACTTTCACTCTAGATGTAAAGAAAGGGCATCGCTATGAGATAAGGTTTGAGGAAGCCCGCTCTGAATCAAATCCAGATATGGTTAGGGTTCAATCATCTTGGGTGGTAGATCTGACTGAAAATAAAGTGGTTAAGAATATTAGGGAGTGGACTTTAGCAACTGAAGCAATTTGGATAACTCCCATTTACATCAGCTATTGATAATATTTAATAAAGCGCGTGAAGTGTCGTTGTCTTAGGTATTGCATGGCATTTAGAAAAAGAAGACTTAAACGAATTTTTTTATTAACTAGGAAGAACAATGCAACAGAAAACAAATTTAATTTTAATTTCAATTTTAACTTTAATTCTATCAGGCTGTACTATAAACCCACCACAAGACTTGAGTCTTTCTGGAACTCCGCAAAGTAACTCATTTGTTACTGATGATCGGGAAGATCTTGATTATCCGGGGTATATGGCAGGTGAAGGCAATATATATAGTTGTCATTACGGTATAGCATATTTCGAAGATGAGCTACTAAATCCTAAACCAATATCTATATTAGAACATCACCTGATACAGAATCATCCTGAAATAAGTAAAAATAATGTTTCTGTTAATAGATTTGATATATTTTACAATTGGAAAGAGCCTCTAATGCAAGTGGCAAAGCATTCTGTAGCTGGAGCACTTTCGGGAGTTACGGGTAATACTTGGGTTGCAAAAGAAGGCCCGCTCGAGGGAGAAATTATAGGCTGTGAAAATGAAAATTTGGGCGAGTATTATCGAAGCGAGGTTCCTGTTGGCTATGCTGCGATGGTTACCTATCTTGATTTGAATGTTGATAGTCGAGTAATAAAAGTACGAAACGTGACTCCAATAATGGTAGATGGAGTACCCCTCAAAAAAGAACTAAGCCCATGGATCGATAAGGCAATTGTAAACACATTTATTGAATTAGATAAGCAGATAAGCGAAAAGCAATAATATCAGTTGGCCTTTATCAAAAGGGATTGCCACACCGGCAGTTCCTTCAAAAAATATAGGACGAGGTTAAAATGCTAACTCATATCCAGCGCTGCGTGATCCTTATCTTTACTTCAGTTGCCGCTGTGGCGGCTCTATTTTTTGTAGATCCTATTCCTCAAGATCCTAATTATCATTTATTTGCGGACTCACGCCATATAGCTGGTATTGAGAACTTTTGGAACGTTGCCTCGAATTTGCCATTTATGGTGGTTGGCATACTGGGTTTAGTCCGTTATCCCAAGTTGTCGCATAAAGAGAGCGCTAATGCGTATTTGGTTATGTGCATCGGCGTCTTTCTGGTTGGGTTTGGCTCGGCCTATTATCACTATGCCCCAACCAACGAGACTTTGTTGTGGGACAGGCTGCCGATGACGGTTGCCTTCATGGCTTTGCTCGCTCTGTTGCTTGGCGAGCGTGTACTTCGTACTCCGCGTCCGCAGTTACTTTGGATTTTTATTTTGATTGGAGCCTCCGCGGCATTGTATTGGGCATGGACAGAATCACTTGGCAGGGGTGATCTTCGACCCTATGCCATTGTCCAGTTTTTGCCCGTTCTGCTGATTCCGTTGATGCTAGCCATGTTTCCGCAGCGTTATCTTAGCGGCAAGTTGTTGTTATGGGCGTTCGGTTTCTATTTACTGGCTAAAGTTTTTGAACACTACGACGGACAGATCTTCAGTGCAACCGCAGTCATGAGCGGACATGCTATTAAGCACGTAGCGGCTGCCGTCGCGGTTTTGTGTTTGATTTATGCTATTCCGACAAGTAACAAGCCTAACCTCGAAAAAGCCTGAGTTGGTGTAAACTCCAACGAATACTGTAACCCGCGATATTTCAGGAGCCCGAAAAACACTAAAGAAATCATTTGGGTATATCATTTCTGATCCCAAAACTTGTGGGGAAGTCGGTCATACTGTTGCTATTGGTAGCTTTGGCTAGTTATTTGCTCGATGTATAACAAGGAAAAAACAGCTTTGGGCGTTATTGGTTTGTTCAAAAAATAATCACTTGTAAAGAGATTTTGTTGGAGTTAGTATGAAATTAGGAGCTACACCATTCATGGAGGATGGTCAATGGATATGACCCATATCTCGAAAATCTTCTGGTATTCCACAAGTCTTTGCATGCTGGCTCCTACTGCCATGTGGCTTTATATTGCTTGCAAAAGACTGATACCAGATAGTCAATCAAGGAGGATATATTATGAAACAAGGGAAAAAAAACTCAGATCACGGTAACGATCATAACAACAAAAATAAAAGCCCACGCTGTGAACACATTACTCCATCCGAGCATAGGCTTTTACTCAATTATCTAAATCAAGCTGTTAGGGTAGATGACTTGATTTATGGTATGCCTGAAACGGCTCATTCACACCCAAAAGATCCACATCCAGAGCATACACACCATCATGATCATCGACATACATTCATGAAGGCTGATGTTGCCAAGAAAATAATGGAATTAAAACTGCATAAGTTTCCATTAGGTTTTCGGCACTGGGAAGACTTACGAATAATTAAAGGTTTCCGTCCGGAATGGCTGGATGATTTGATCTTTTCGTTTAGTAACGCTGTGCTCGGAGAGTGGAATGATTTCCCCGTCGATATTCCACGCAGAGGGAATATGAGCAGAGATGGTATCGTGCATGCCATTATGCTTAAAACAGGACAAGTGTTATTTATTACCGGCGATGAAACAACCCTGTTATGGGATCCTGAAGATACGACGGCAGCAACATTTGAAGATCCAACCAATCAACCACACCTGATGCCCGGTGGATATTCTCAGGTGTGTAGCCATCATGCGCAAATGTCAGATGTTGACGGTTCAGTGCTGGTAGTAGGTGGTGGTGGATACGGTCCTAACTCATTGGCAGTGGCAGGATATATCTTTAATCCGGTGACTAAAACCTGGCGTCGGACTGCCAATAACATGGTGCAAAATAAGTGGTATCCAACAGTGGTAGCGTTGGGTGGGAAAAAAATGCTTATTGCCAGCGGAAAATCGAACGATGGTGATATGGAAATATTTGATGAAATGACCGAAACATTTTCGACACTGTCTGGAGACGACAAAGTATTTCCGAACTTGTACCCAGGGCTACATCTTTTGCCAAACAATTCTATTTTTTATTCTCGTACTGGTTTCGGTACAGCAGGAGCGGGTCCTGGTGGTGTTGCTTACGATGATCCCACCGTTTCACCGAATAATTTGGGCGGAAAGCGTCCCGCATACTTCACTCCTAATGCGATTCCGAATGCAACGGCAACGGGTGGTACATGGACAAAAATAACGCCATCACCAATTAAAAGAGTAAAAGGGATGTCCGTTACTCTGTTGAAATCAACGCCACCTTATGTGCGGATTATTGTGATGGGAGGAACAGACACACTCACCAACAACACCTATGAAATGTTTGATGCGTCGACACTAAGCCCAACGTCAAGTTTCGACCCGGCTGAGCCGTTTCCTGACGGTCAAAACAGATCGCTACCCAGCGGCGTTTTATTACCCACCGGAAATCTTTTTGTTTGTGGTGGAATTTCAACAACTAATTCGCCTTGTGCCGAATTTGATATTGCGAGTAATTCCTGGTCTGCAAGAGCTAACCTGGGGTCTGTGCGCCAATATCACTCGGCAGCACTACTTTTACCAAGCGGCAAAGTAATGATGGCGGGTTGGAATAATCCCAAAATTGAAATTTACAGCCCTCCTTATCTTTTTAACGGGCCACAGCCTACCATCACGTCTGCACCCGATATTGTTCATCATGGAGCAAACTTCACAATAGAGACGCCGGACGCAACGGATATTAGCAAGGTGGTGTTGGTTCGGCCTATGGCGGTGACACACCAGACTGATTCGGAGCAGCGGGTCATTGAAATGTTACCGTTAGTTCATATCAGTTCGACCGAGCTGGGGCTAACCGCTCCTGATGGTGGTCATCCACATGCGATGGCACCACGAGGTCATTACATGATGTTTGTAATCAATAATTCTGGAGTGCCATCCGTGGCAAAATGGGTTTATTTACACTAATTGCATGAAGCGATTTGAAAGCAAAAAATATCAAAGGATGGATATATGGCAACTTATGAAATTGAAATTAAGACCAGTCAGCAACCCATGGACATTGGACCGCCTGGGGCACCCTTAAACGCTAATAACTTAGAGCTCTATAACGGCAAAGTTGGGCTCATTATCCCCAATGATTTTCCAACCGAAATACCGGGAGGCGTTATTAATGTTGGTGATAGCCTGATTGTCCGACTGATTAATGACCTGCCGGCGCCTATCGCAACGGGCATTCACTGGCATGGTATCGAATTGCAGAGTAATGCAGATGGAACACCCGTTACGCAGGATCCAGTTCCTGGAGGTGATTTGCAGGTTTTAGGAGGTATTGGTGGATCACCAGTAGGGGGAACTTATCTCTATAAATTTAAAGTCACTCGCCCCGGAGTATTTTGGTTTCATCCTCATCACTTTCACTCTACCAATAGAGTGTTTAAGGGTACCTATGGAATGCTCATTGTTACCGATCCCAACGAAGCAGCATTGATACCAGGAACCATTCCTGATGCATCGAATACCGAACAGCTAGTACTTAGTGATATTACGGTGTGTGGTGCTCCGGGCAATAATCCCCCATACGATCCTAGCCTGCCATGGGCAGGCCCTGGCGGTGTTCTTCCGCCGCAAGCCGGTTTTTCACCGGAGGATATATGCGATATTGATGCTGTGGATGAAGAAGGTGCTGGAATCCCCGCCCCGGGTTACGGACTGGGCGATGTGCCAAATATCCAGCGCCCCAGTGGTAGAGTCAACGAAGGAATTACCGTTTTAACGAACGGGGTGAACGTTGGACCGCGTGGCGGAACACCGACAGCACCCGATCCAATTGTGCCAGCGGATGTCAGAATGATCGATGTTCAGCCTGGGCAGGGCTTGCGTTTGCAGATTGTTAATTGCGCCACTACCAGATATTTCAGACTGAAGTTGACGACTAACCTTGGAGTACCGATTGATCTGGTACGCATCGGTGGTGAAGGTGGGTTACTGGATAATGCAGTTCTGGAAGGCGGTACTATCAATGGGTTCGATACCAAATACGATGAGGGGGAAATTTTATTGCCCCCTTCCAGTCGCGCCGATGTGGTGGCGGCTATTCCTGATGATGGTACCACCGATTTGACTCTGTGGACTTTGGATTTTGAGCGCTTAAGTGGAGGGGGTGGTACTTTTGCAAACCTACCCACAGTGCCAGTGTTACACTTGAATGTGACGGGTGCTGCAGTAACGCCAGCCTATAGCATGACCGGTACCGCGAACGGCCAACCTGACGGAATGGTTATCCCTACACCATTACGTTCAGCCACCGGTAATCTTGTGGATGAACTTGGTGCGGCGACAGCGACCTTGCTGGACCCGGCAACTTTTACGCCAAGCAAAGACGGCATGGCTAGCCAGGACATTGAGCTTACCTCTGGAACACCGGGTATTAATGGAATTGACTCAAGTTTTAGCGGCTTTACGCCGTACAGCGCCGCGGATCATGTGGATTCATCGCGTTATGCAAAGGAAGGCGATCTATTGGAGCTGACCGTAACAAACTCGACAGGAGCCCATCATCCTTTTCATTTGCATGGCTTTTCCTTTCAACCGAAATCCATTACTGGCCCCGGTGGGACTTTCACTTGGGAGTATCAGGAGTTTAGAGATACGGTAGATATACCAAATGGTCACACCCTTACCTTTAAAGTGCTGATAGAAGATGAACGCCCATTTGCTGACGACTCTGTGACGCATAGAGGTGGGTCACTGGGGCGCTGGCTTTTTCATTGCCATATTTTCTTTCATGCTCATCGAGGCATGATTAGTGAGCTGGTCATTACCGACAAAGATGGCAGCGGAGATGAAAAACCCAATATTGATGTAGGAGGTTCCTGGACTTATGCACCAAGCGGCATGATCGCAACACGAAAAGGAACCTATTATTTACGGGACGGCGATACGCTCGACACGATCGTGGCTCATTTAGATGATGGCACGCCTATTGGGGATATAACTGTGACAGGAGGAACTAGCTGGGAGTGGCAATCACATACGCCGCCAAATGCTGCATTACCCGATCAGATAAACTATGTCTACGTAACAATAACAGGTAACTCTGGGCGTAAGGATCAGACTGTTTTTCGACTTCAAATTGGCGGAGCCGATGAAGGTTCAGACAATGGTGACCCACACATCAAAACCATCGACGGGACCAAATACGATTTTCAATCGGTTGGTGAGTTTACGCTTTTGGCAGATCGTGATGGAATGGAAATACAGACGCGACAAACACCGGTTCTAACAGCGACACCTATCACCAACTCCTATACAGGGCTGACATCTTGTGTCAGCGTCAACACCGCTGTTGCTGCCTTACTGGGTTCACACTATATTTCCTATCAGCCGGGTCAAGACGAAGGATCGCTAGAGTTTTATGTCGATGGCAAACGATACGATTTAACAACACGAACACTGAATCTTGATAACAACTTGGTAAGAGGTGTGGAAATTGATGGCAAGATGGGTTTGCGGGTTGACTTCAATAATCATGCCGTATTAATGGCGACACCCCATTTCTGGAGCAGTAATAACATTCACTATCTCAACATCAGTGTTTCGCATACACATGGTGACGAAGGTTTGATGGGTAAAATACCTGAGGGTAACTGGTTGCCAAAATTGCGTAGTGGAGCAAAACTGGGACCAAAACCACGGGATTTACAACAGCGATATGAACAGTTATATAAAACTTTCGCTGACTCGTGGCGTGTTGATGACAAAAGAAGTTTGTTTACTTATGCGCCCGGTAAATCGACCGCAGATTACACCGACAAAGACTGGCCGACATTCCAGCCTCCATGCAAGTTAAAACCGCAGTTTGAAATTCCTGGTGCCACCGTACTGCCTGCTATTCCGGAAGAAGAAGCAAAAATAATATGTCAGGAAGTAACGGAAGGCGACTTATTCGCCAGTTGCGTAGCTGATGTATCCGCAACGGGCGATAAATCATTTGCCGAAGGCTACTTAATTGAACAAAAGATTCGTAGCAGTGCTACTTCTGTTCAAGTGGTTTACGGTAATGATAAAGGGAAGATAAGAGTGACCGCGATTGTTTTACCGTTAAGCAAAAATGGCGCTAAGCCGACCGGTAAAGTTACCTTTTCTGTAAATGGTATTGCAGTGGGGCAACCTGTTGCGGTTGATTCGGATGGACAAGCGACGATTACTCTGGACGATGCTAAAGAAGGAGACCAAATAGAAGCTACTTACGATGGTGGTGATGAGGGGAGCCTATCCTCAAGTAATAGTCCGAGCTTAACTATTTCGCGTCTACCGATGGAAAATATCAATGGAGGCAATAAGAAATGGCCCTGGTATTTTTGGCTTATCATGCTGTTAATTATTTTACTGTTATTGGCATTAATAACGTTCTGATGAAAAATTTTAGACACTCATACACTAGCCGTTTGTTCTGTACATTTTTCATAGAACAAAATTTATGAAAGACCTTGCATTGCCGGGTCAAGCCCGGCAATTCCATGTTGATTGGAGTTGGCTTGGTGTAGCTTCGTTACAGTTAGAATCTGTTAAGGCTAATCACTTTTCTTGCCACTCTTATTGTTGGGTTTCTTTTTCTTTGGTTTGCGTTTGGCCTGAGCAGTGCTGGGTTTTTTATTGGTTTGGTTAAGCTTAGCTTTGGCTAGCTTTTTCTTGTGCGGCTTTTTCTTACCAACATTTTTCAATGGTGTTTCAGGCAGCACGTGTTGCGGTTCAAAGCCGTCGGCGATTTTTCTCTCGAGCTGTTGGCGGATGAGATCTTGAATACCGCGGAGGTCATCGACTTCATCGGCGCTGACCAGTGAGATAGCTGTACCTTTTTCTCCTGCCCGTCCGGTTCGTCCGATGCGATGGACATAGTCTTCGGCGACATTGGGTAAATCGTAGTTGATGACCAGTGGCATCTGTTCAATATCGAGGCCACGAGCTGCGACGTCGGTGGCGACCAAAACCGTTACCTGTCCATTTTTAAATTCGGCAAGAGCTCGGTTACGTGCTCCCTGACTTTTTCCACCATGAATGGCTGTTGCTTTAATGCCTCTTTTATCGAGGTCGACGCTGAGCTTGTTTGCACCTCTACGTGTTCTGACAAATACCAGTAACTGCTCCCAGTGGTGGTGGCCGATGAGGTAGCTGAGTAGGGCTGGTTTCTGTTTTTTGTCGACAGGGTAAATCCACTGTTTGACCGTTGTTGCTGTGATGTTGGTTTGCCCGGTTTCGACCAGGGTAGGATTGGTCAGAAATTGCTGGCTGATAGCTTTGATCGATTCAGAGAAGGTGGCGGAAAACAGTAATGTCTGTCGCTTCGCGGGTAGTTTGCCAATGATGCGTTTTATGCTGGGCAGGAAACCCATGTCCAGCATTCGATCCGCTTCGTCTAAAACGAGAAATTCAAGATCTTTAAAACCCACTGCATTTTGCTGGATTAAATCCAGCAATCGTCCGGGCGTTGCGACCAACACATCAGTACCGCGACGGAGCTTTAACATCTGTGGGTTAATCTTGACGCCACCGTAGACCACAACCGAATTCAGCGACAAGTTTGCCGCGTATTTCTGGACGCTTTGGTGAACCTGTTCTGCTAGCTCACGAGTAGGAGTCAGAATCAGACAGCGTGCAGAATTGGCGGAAGCTCTCTTTCCTTCTGACAGACGCTGCAAAATTGGCAATGAAAAACCAGCGGTTTTACCCGTTCCGGTCTGCGCCGCAGCCATTACGTCCTGACCATTGAGGATTAAAGGAATGACTTTTTGTTGGATCGGCGAAGGAGTTTTATAACCACTCTTGTGTAATGCGTCGAGTAGCGGCTGAATTAAATCGAGTTTGGAAAAGGGCATGAAAGAAGGGATTAATGCATAAGGCGCTCAGTTTAGCCTTTTCCGGGACAAACTACGAGTAATTAAAGGGTAGGTGTGTGGTGAAAGCGATTGCAATTAGCTAAAAGCGAACTAGGATAAGGGTTTAAGGTAATTGAGGGATGTCTGCCAAAAGAATGTTAGCTTTATCTGTGAAACTACTTATCTCTGTACCGGTACTGCTATTGTGGTCATCCCTCAGTTGTGCGGATGAACCACTAAAGGCTCCTACAGCGAAACGAGTATGCAATAAGGACATAACATATTGTGCCTACCTGGCACCTGAAAAGGATGCGATCATTTATAAGGTCGAGGGAAACTATAAACTTTCCGAGGCTTACCAAATAAAAGGGTGGCATCGCTCCTTTTATATATCACCCAACGGAGAGTATGTTGTCATCGGCTTTGCTGGACTGGATTTAGTACCTAAATCCGTTAGGCCTAACCAGATAATGCTCTCCATATATCATAATGGTAAATTGCAGCACACTATCGTGCTTTCTCAGTTACTTTACAGCTTAGATTCTTTGCGACCAACAGTTTCCCACTACTACTGGGGTTCGATCAGCCAGGTATCAGACTTTCATGTTCGGCTAGATACAGTCGAAGGAATGGTGGAAGTGGATATAAGTAGTGGCAAGGTATATCGTGCTGAAAAAAATTAACACAGCAAACAGTTTGATGCCGTGAGTGGTGCTTAGAGATACTGTATTAGGTTATACCCTTGAATCGACTTTCACCAACATGACGTGAAAAACCATGAAAAAGATATTTGTTGTAGTACTGATCATAGGTATTGTTTGGGGACTATATAATTGTTCAGGCAAGGTGTCGCTAGGACCTGGTGTCAAGGCACCTGATGTACCACAACAAGACAAGTTAGACCCTCCAATAAAATTCAAGCATCAAGAATTCACGATTAGCAAAGTTGCTGCCTTCCAAATTAAAGCGAAGGTATTAGCAAAGGAAAACTATCATCTTGGACGTGAAGCGGATCTTTCCCCAACCGACTTGGCACTCGGATGGGGAAGAATGTCTGATGAAAGTATTCTGCAACATATCGATATGTCTCAATCAGGTCGGTTTTATCGCTGGCGTGTGAAATCATTTCCAATACCGCGAGAAGAAATAGAAACCCATAGCGCCAACATGCATCTGATTCCTGCCAATGACCATATAAAAAATGTTATTGATGATATTCGCGAGGGAGAGATCATCGAATTGTCAGGCAGTTTAGTTAATGTAGTATCTGATACGGATGGTTGGCGCTGGAATACGTCTTTGACCAGAAACGATACCGGCAGTGGGGCTTGTGAATTGATTTGGGTGGAGAGTCTTAGAGTTACAAGATAAGTTCAGGTTTTGGTGCTCTGATGATATGAGTGAAGAAGGAGCATGTGAGCGTATGATAGAGGTAAAAAATGGCAAAATTGGAAGACTGCTGGAAATAAAGGGTGTGGGTTTAGCGTCAGGTATATAAAGGATTGACGGAATCAAGAGCAAAGTTTGGACACACGAACTTGTTCAATGGAATGTTTTGCCGCAACAAAGATTATGATTAACAATAAAGGGTATTGGATGAGCGAAACTAGTAAAAAGTTATCTACTTCGAGAAGTCGCCACTTCGCCATAAGCCCATGGATACTTGTGTTTGTTCAGTTTTTTCCTCTCTCATTCTTCGCTACGTATGCTTTTTGGCACGGCGAACCTACCGATGACCGATGGATGGAGGCGTTTCAATGGGGAGCACTTGCAGCATTGATTCAACTTTTAATCGTGTTACCTCAGCGGAGACCAATAAACCGGCTGATACTCGCTGCGAATCTATATTTGCTTGTAGGAGGCGGAGCAGTACTTACGCACCAGTGGTGGCTACTGCAAGCTTACGGTACGCTGAGAGAAGCGGGGATTTTCATTGCCATACTGATTGTGGGTATCGTAACGACATTCGCAACTTCGACTGGCTTTATCGCTACTTTGGCTTCTCAGTCGGAAGTTCGACGGGCCTCTCTTTGGTTGCTTATGGCGGTAATTCTTAGCTTGGGAATGTCGCTGGTGTTTGCAGGCGACACGACTTGGGCTGCAGTCGTGCCAATAATCTGTTTGGCTATTTTTCATCGTGTGCTACAAGTCAGAGTACGAGTAAGGTTTAACGAGACGAACAACTAAGTATTAGGGTACTTTAAGTAGGATGAACTGGAAGTGCTAACTGGCTTTATGGTGACCATAAATAGAGGCTGGAAAAAAACTGATGCAAATTATTGTAGTGGGCTGTTCGTTAATTTAAATTCGATTGTTTGAGAAATCATACCCATAACTTTAATTAGAAAAAGGAGTCAACCTTGAATAACATATTAAACTCAAAGTACTTGAAAGTACTGCTTTCCTCCATCGTCATTTTTCAATTTTCCGCGTGCTCAGAATCCAGTAATGAGAATGAGGTTAGCGATTCGTCATCGTATGTTTCTTTGCCCACAAACTCATCAAATCCTGTGGAGATAGAAGGGGAAATCACTTTTTGGATGTGGGAAGGTGATGCTGGCTGCTATGGTGAGATAAATTCTGCTGGGAATGTGATTGAGTTATGGTCAGAGGCTGACCTTTGTGTTGATGAAAAAGTCACGGAAGGTGAAGTCAGAACCTTATCAATCATATTTGAACAAGATATGCAGCCTTATTTAAACGTCAATGATAAGCCGGTGTATAGTGTTGTAGGATATGACGGTTAGTTGCTAAATCTGCTCATCGCTACTCATAGAAACTCAAGACACGCGTTAGCCAACACTGAGGATCATCATGTACCTTACAATCAAGTTATTCCACGTTATAGCGGTAATTGCTTTCCTCGGCAATATTGCTACTGGTTTGTTTTGGCACGCTCACGCGGCGCGAACACGGGATCCGAAGTTGCTCGCCCACACCATGGAAGGGATTATCCGAAGTGACCGGTTTTTTACCATGCCCGGGGTCATTGGCATCATTATCACTGGTTTCGCTGCTGCTATATATGGTGGTTTGCCAATTTTAAGAACGGGATGGATCGCATGGGCACTGGCACTATTTGCAGTGTCAGGAGTTGTGTTTATGATTCGTGTCGCGCCATTGCAAAGGCAGCTGTTGGCTTTTGCAGTTGCCGGTGAGCAACTGGGCAGCTTCAATTATTCTCAATACCGAGTCCTTGCCATACGGTGGGAAGTCTGGGGGGCCGTGGCTTTGTTGACGCCTGTTGCCGGCCTGGTTCTTATGGTACTCAAACCAACATTGAGCTGACCCTGATTAAAGTGATACTGATATGATTTCTGTTTCAATCAAGGAACAATTCATTACAAATTAGCTAATAAATATTACGTAAAACATAATAAATCGTTTGAAAAACATACTTTGTTGTTCTAAAGTAGCTGCATGCTACTAGTTACTGAGTATGATAATGACCGCTCGAAGTTTGTATTTTGTTTTACTCTTGTTGTTAGTGTTAGTTGGCTGCACCCCCTCTGATCAAAGCCAGGCAACAGGCGATGAGTTAAGTGTTTCTGCCCCATACCTTTACAGCATTCCTCAGCAAACCGATGACGGATGGCGCACAGCCTCTCTTATCGATCATGGGATAGATCCTGCTCCCATCAATGAGATGATCGCGCGGATATCTGCCGGAGATTACACAGGGATAAGCAGTGTTTTGCTCGTTCATGAGGGCGATCTCTTGCTTGAAGAGTACTTCGGCGAGTTCAATCGCGACAACCTCCACTCAATGCGATCAGCATCAAAAACCATTACCTCAGCCTTAGTTGGAATTGCCATCGATCAAGGTTTTATCAAAAATGTTGATGAGCCGTTGCTGGCTTACTTCCCAGAATATGAGGGTAAGATTGAGAACTGGGATGAGCTGAAGCGGAATATCACACTCGCCCATGTGCTGACTATGACGTCAGGCATTAAGGGTAATGAAGATGCTATGTACCCCACCGATGACTGGATTAAGTTTTACTTTGATCAACCATTAGCCACAACCCCAGGTGAAAAATTCTCGTACGCAACGAGTGGGATAGTTGCGCTTGGCAGTGTCATTACCCGAGCATCAGATCTTCGTATACCTGCTTTTACTGACCTATACCTTTTTGGACCACTTGGTATTACGGATTATAAATGGCCCATAACCAATTCACGAGGAAACCAGGGGCTTGCTATGACCGGTGGCGGTCTTAACTTACGACCAAGGGATATGGCGAAGTTCGGACAACTTTATCTGAATAATGGTGTTTGGAATGGAGAGCGACTGATTTCTGAATCATGGATCCGAGCATCGACTGCTAAGCATGCTACCAGCAACCACCACGGCGAAGACTTTGGATATCTATGGCGGATGATTGATCGAAGCGTTGAAGGTCACAATGTCCGTTCAATAGAAGCCTGGGGCAATGGTGGGCAATTTATTATGGTGTTTCCATCGCTGGAACTGGTGGCAGTTTTCACCGGTGAGAACTATGGACTTTTCCCGGAGATGGAACAGCCATTTGAAATAATAGAGCGCTATGTGTTGCCTGCAATCTTATAGATGTTAAATCGTAACAGAGACAAAAATTTCAACCTTAACTCGAAGGTAATGATCAGATGATAATGACAGCCCGAAGTTTATATTTACTATTAACAATTGCCTTGATTATATCGATGGCAATAGCGATAGGTGCAACTGTGGTTGCCGTTGCCTTGCCTATTCTGAATGAATCACTATTGACGACATGGTCTGTGTATATTGATGTTACACCTACTCAGGTCTTTTCCTATCCGGCATCAAACACAACATGGACAATTGAACCAAGCCAGGGGGTGTTGTCTGTGGGAACCACTGCTTGGGAACTGGGTGTCAGCAGAGCCTTAAACATACTGGTGCTGTGGGGAGTTATAGTTACCATTATCTGCTATTTACGGCGCGTGGTTGGTGATGTTCGAAGTGAAAGACCTTTCAATTTGAATAGCGCTCAATATTTGAAAAAAGCGGGCTATTTATTAATTGCTTTACCGATTTGGTTATTCCTCGAAGTGTTTATTCGATTTTATGTGTTTATGCCTGACGCTACGGATGTTGCGGAGTTTCGGTTTACACATATTCAGGTTTTAACGGAAGGGGATGCGGGAATGAGCATTTATCCTGACTTTAATGTGGGTTTGTTAATAGCAGGTGTTTTCGTTTTGGTGATAGCAAGAGCATTTGAAATTGGGATCGAGCTGCAACGCGATAGTGATGAGATTATCTGATGGCGATTATTGTTAATTTAGACGTAATGATGGCTCGCCGCAAAATGAAGATGAAAGATCTGGCGGAAGCGGTTGGTGTATCGACGACTAACTTGTCGTTGTTAAAAAATGCTCATGTGCGAGGCATTCGATTCGCAACTCTGGAAGCGATATGCAAAGTGCTCGAATGCCAACCGGGTGATATTTTGGAATATAAGGAAGAAGAAGAATGAAATTTCTAGCAGCATTAATTGTAAGTTTAGCTTTGGCAGCTTGTGATCGGTATAAAGTAGAAGAGCTAACTGACATACCACAAGAAGCTAAAGACAGTATCCAAAAAGCAGTGGATGGTGGTCATCGGCCAGGAGTAGTGATTGCTTTAATAAATCCTAATGGCACTTACTTCTATAGTTATGGAAGCGTGGTTGCTGGCGAGAATAAAGAGCTGTCGGCGGACTCGCAGTTTGCCATTGGGTCACTGACTAAATTATTCACAGCCGAAGCTTTGCAACAAATGGTTGAGGATGAAACACTGAGTTATGCAACCAAAGTTAACGAAATCTGGCCTGCTGTAGTTGATGGAAGTGACACTCAGTTATGGCACTTAGCGAGTCATAAAGCGGCGTTACCCAGAAGGATTCCCTTTGAAGCATTAGCAAATAATGATGCGCAATTACTGTTGGCAACTTTGAATCGCAGCCAATCATTACCGGCAGAATACGAGTATTCTAATGCTGGGATGGCGATATTGGCATTATCGCTGGCGAAAGTGAAAGAGACGGATATTGCAACTCTAATGGCGGAGACAATTATCAAGCCATTGGATTTGAAACAAACCAGTTATCAGCCTGACGCGCAACGGTTAGTTGGCATGCATCGAGTCATGGAGCCGGTGAAGCAGTCGAACACGACTACCGTTGATGTCGCGCGAGGAGCAGGTGGACTTTATTCAACAGCGCGTGATTTAGCAAAGTTTATTGAACATCAGATCAACACATCAGAAAATTCGAAGCAGAACACTTATAACAATCTCGGATGGAAAAAATACGAAGATGAAAACTTTGTCAGTTATTACCATGGTGGAGATGGCAATGGTAATCAGGGGTTTGTCGGCTACCGTCCAGATAATAAAGTGGGCATTGTCTTATTAAGCAACTCAAGCGCCGATGATGCATTGCAACAAGTAGCACTGCATTTTCTCGATCCAACGATTGATTTACCCAAGTTTGATAGCCCACCAGCAAGACAATATACCGATGAAGAATTAGCACCTTTTGTCGGCGTGTATTACATAAAAGATGATCTCGAAGGCAATTCATTTACTTTCCAAAATCGTGACGGGCGCATGATTTACATTGAAGAAACTGGTGAGGGTGAGCTGGTTCGTAGAACACGAATGTATGGAATGAATGAGCACCAGTTCAAACTGGCAGAGATACCCTTAACCATTAACTTCTTAATGACCGAGTCAAAAGAATATGATGCAGTCATGAAGTTTCAGGATCAGGAATATTATTTAGTGAAGAAAAAGAAATAGTATCCGATCAACTAAACCTTATTGAGAAATAACGCATCTAACAATGAAGCACAGGGGGAAACTGTGTGGTTCAGGTCGGGGCAACTGAAGACCGGCGTAAAGCTGATGTGAATATTTAAGGTAATAAGGAACTCTAGGAATGAGAAGAATAATAAAATTTATCGGTATTGGGTTGTTGGTAGTGATTGTCATTGCAATGGTCATTGGGCTTCGTCCTTTTATTGACCGAGATGCAGCAGCAGCAAACCCTATTCCGCTCAAAGAAGCACCTTTGCCACAAGAACAAGCTGAAAAAATGAAAGCGTTTATTAAAAACGAAGCCGATGGCATCGATGCGTTTGTAGCTTTGCGTGGTGAAAAGGCCTTAATACAGCATGGAGAAGTGGGTACTCCCATGAATCTGGCTTCTGCCCGAAAGAGTGTGCTGAGTTTGTTGTTTGGCATCGCATCGGATCGCGACCTGATTGATATAGAGCAAACGCTTGCTGAACTGAGCATTGATGAAACTGGCAACCCACTGACAGAAATTGAAAAGCAGGCGACTATCGAACAGCTTTTACAGGCTCGCTCAGGGATTTACCTGCAGTCTGGTGCAGAAACGGTAGAGATAAAGGATGGTCGTCCGGGCCGTGGTCAATATGCTCCCGGAGAGCATTATTTTTATAACAATTGGGACTTTAATGTGTTGGGTACAGTTTTTGAAAAAGAGACTGGGCTGTCTATTGGGGAGGCATTGGAAGTCTGGTTGGCAATACCTTTGGGCATGCAAGATTATAATAAAGAACATGTTTTGTATGATAAGCAGGGTTCCGACTCGGATTTTCGAACCTATCGGATTCATATGAGCGCACGTGATCTTGCACGGTTAGGCGCTTTAGTCGCTCAAGATGGTGTATGGGACGGAAAACAGCTAATTTCAAAGGAATGGATCGAGAAAAGCGTCAAGCCATACTCAGAGACAAACACTTATTTCTATGACGGATTTGGCTATTCATGGTGGCTAAACTCTGAGCTTGATGCTGTGGCAGCCGATGGTTGGGGTGGTCAGTTCATGCTAGTCAATCGCGAGAAAAATCTAATACTGGTTACCCGTCGTGACACAGGCAATTCAATGTTGGGTTTTTTAATCTTTATTGGATTAAAAAAGCAGGGCCATCCAGCAGACATTCAAAAATTATATAAGCTGATGCTGGAAAAATAATTTTTGGATTAAGTTGTTAGAGATAACGAATTAACTTATTCATGATTTAGATTTTAGAAAGGTTAAAGCATATGTCAGGAAAAACTTTAGTGAAAGCAGTCGTTGTATTATTACTGGCAGTCGGAATGGATGCGATGGCTTCTAACACTGCCGAGAATATGACATCAAAAGATAAAATTGCTGAGACAATAGAAAGTAATCTTTTGCCAATACACTATCTGAAAGGTCATGTAACACAAAAATCAATTCCTCAGGTGATGTTACAAGATAAGATTGCGGGAGTAAGCATCGTTTTTATTGATGATGGAAAAATTGCATGGCGTAAAGTATACGGCTATGCGGACTTGGAAGAGGTGGAGAAGGTAACTGCTGCAACTGTTTTCACAGGAGCATCTTTGAGCAAACCGATAGCGGCAATCACAGCATTACAACTAGTAGACCAGAGGCAGCTAGATCTGGATGAGGATGTTAATCGTAAATTAGAGAGCTGGAAAGTTCCGGAAAGTGGATTAACAAAACTACAAAAAGTCACCTTGCGTCACTTGATTGGACATACGGCTGGTGTAATGAATCTCGTGGGGTCTTCATACAGTACCGAAGAGAAGGTTCCAACAGTAGCACAAATGTTGGCAGGAGAAGCGCCTTCTGTCGATCCTGCTATTACAATGAAGACGGAGCCTGGTGAACGATACAAGTATTCCAATCCCGGCTATTACATCATTGAACAACTGATACAAGATGTGACTGACAAGAGTTTCGAAGACGCTGTTGAAGAAGGCGTATTATCGCCAGCAAACATGAAAGACAGTTCTTTTGTACAGCCTATACCGGAGTACTTAAAAAAGAGAAAAGCAATTGGCTATTCGAATGAATTACAACCCTATCCATATAAAATATTTCCATGGAGAGCAGCCGGTGGAATATGGACCACGCCTGATGATTTAGCCAAATTCATAAGTGCGCTGATGAATGACTATCACGAAGGAAGTAACGTGTTGGTATCTAGGGAGATGGCAGAGCAAATATTTGCCAGAACAGACAACAGACTTGGCTTTACAAAGAAGTACAGTGATGAAGGGGAAGACTTAATTTTTGATCACTGGGGAAGCAATGCGGGATTTACTTCCTATATGGTCGGCTCTCTCGAGGATAAACAAGGGTTGGTAGTGATGACCAACAGTGATAATGGCTTTGCACTGATGGCAGCAATATCTAGAGCGGTAGCGCAAGAGTATGACTGGAAATTGCTTAAACCAAAAGTATATGAGCCTGTATCAATAGACGAAGATAGTTTAACAAGGTATATGGGTAAATTCGGCGATGGTAAAGAAGATGGTGAAGTAAGCCAGTTTTCAGTTAAGGGTGGAAAATTTTATCTATCGTCGAAAGGAAAGAACCTAGACCAAGAGTTAATACCAATCGCAAGCAATAAATTTATACTACCATCTGAATATACCACTTATGAATTCATACAAGGCAGAGACGGTTCCATTAAGTGGGTGCGCGTTACTCATGAAAGTGGCTGGAACTATGACCTTATTAAATACTGAGTATCGGCTATTAAAATATGGTCATTGGCTAGCGGTTAGCATGTTAATGATTGCTTTGACTGGGTGTCAAAGCAATCCGCCAGAAATGAAAAAAGAAACTGCTGCCACAGTTGAGGCAGCAAAGCTGGATAGGTTTATTGAAGAGCGAATGGAAACACTTAAGGTTCCGGGTGTTTCCGTTGTGGTTATTAGAGATGGTAACATTACTTACAGGGGAGCTTTTGGAGTAAAAAATACTTCGACTAGAGAAAAAATAACAAACAGAACGATATTTGAAGCGGCATCTCTCTCCAAACCTCTATTTGCTTATTTTGTAATGCTGCAAGTTAAAAAAGGACTGATCGAACTGGATGAACCTTTATATCAATACCATCCGAATAAACACCTTTTAATCGATAGTCGGCATAAACAGATAACGGCACGTATGTTACTAACGCATACTTCAGGATTAGTAAACTGGAGAAAGAATCCGGGTCATGAGTTAGAGGTACTGTTCACCCCAGGGACTCAGTTTCAGTATTCAGGTGAAGGATATGAATATTTAAGAAGAGTGCTTCAGGAGTTGTTGCAAGTCGATGATGATGGTTTGCAAGAATTAGTTGATAAAGAAGTCGTAGAACCAATCGAAGCAGACTTTATGAAGTACACGTGGGATGATGAAATTCTGTCACGAAAAGCATTTGGCCATCGAGAGGGCGTGCCAACGGATAATCACAAACATGACATGAACTTTGGAGCATCCTACAGCTTAAATACATCAGCAGAGGATTATGCGAAATTTCTGATTGCGGTAATGGATCCTCATACTTCTAATATTAAAATGGTAGATGAGTTTCTCGCGATTCAAAATCAGATGCCGAGTGAAGAGGGTGAGATGCATCGCAGCCTTGGCTTTCCCGTTAAGCAGACAGAGAATGGTGTAAGATATTATCACTCTGGAAATAATGGGGATTTCAGAGCTTATTGCCATTTCTATAAGGATAAAGGTTATGGCATCATTATGTTTGGAAATTCAGATAATTTATTCTCGTCCAATTTAGCACAGGAAATTGTAGAGTATCTTGATGATACCTGGTTTTACATGTAAGTCGGATTCATGACCAAAATAAGGACAAAATATGCCAATAAAAAAGTGGGTTATTCAATACTTGATTGCTGTGCCGGTACTGGCGTTAATATTAGGCGGGGTGCAAATGCTGAAAGGAAGAGAGTTCGAGTACGCCCTGGAGTTTGGATTATTGTGGGGTCTAATTACAGCAACGATATTTCTCGCCACTAGAGTCTACTATTATAGAAAGGGACTTTACTGTAAAGTTTGCAATGACTTACCTGAGCCAGACAAATCCCAGAGTGATAAGGAAAGTACATGATGAGGAAATGCGTGACGAGGGGAGTTAACTTTAAGAAATCGCCTGTTCCATAAACTCAGGATTAGCAAGAATCATGATTGGCATAATAATAATAACCATAACCTATTTTGTGCTACGACTAGAGAAACGTAGTTTAAGAGTCCTGGGTTTCAATAAACCACTTCAACGCACGTCAGAGTTTGTCACTGGATTCTTCCTTGCTGGATTTGTTGCAGCAACTCAATATCTGCTCATAGCACATTTCTCCGGTTTTAATTGGGTACTAAACTCCGACCTAAGTTGGAGTCAGATATTGGATAGTATTCGCTGGAATATCAACTCTGTTTTATTTGAAGAGTTACTGTTCAGAGGCTATTTGCTGTACAAGGCGATTGAATGGCTGGGTGCAAGAAAGGGCTGCTTTTTATCTGCTGCAGCATTTGGGATTTATCATTGGTTCTCGTATGGTGTAATTGGGAATCTAGTTCCGATGGTGTATGTTTTTTTGATGACCGGAATGATTGGCCTGATGTTGGCTTATGCCTTTGAACGAACAAAGTCAATTGCCTTACCGATTGCACTCCATTTCGGATGGAATCTGGTCACTATCTTTGTGTTCTCCAATGGACCAATCGGTAAACAATTACTCGTGCCGAGTGTAGAAAACCCAGAAGTAATAAGCGGATATGAACAAGCCCTAGTGAATGTTTTAATACCTATCATCTATGCAGTGATGGTGATTTGGATGCTGGTTTATGGAATGAAACGCTACCGTCATAATGGAAAAGGGATAAAAAGTTTTACAGACTATAAACCTGGAACAATACAATGAGACAGACTTTGAGAAATAAAATAATAGAAGTATGCGAGAAGAAAATACTGACTAAAGGAGATTCTGTTGGTGTTTCTTTTTATGCGTTCTTTGCCAACAAGAACGATGACCCTGAGCTTTTGATGGAGGCAGCAACCTGGTGGATCAGTAAGCACAAGCTGAATCATTTCGAGAAAGCTAAAAAGATTAAGCAGATGGTAGAGGCTGGACTTTAATAGGAACCTTTCTAATCCGATATAAAAAAATGACTAACATCATAGATCGAGTTAATAGATCCTCTGTCAGGTGAGAATAGTCATTTATCTGTGATATAACAAATTACTAAGAGAAATACAGATTGATGGATAAGGAGATAGGTATGTCAGAGAAAAAATGTCCGGTGATGCATGGTAGCGTCACAAAAAGCAATAAGTCCAACACAGAGTGGTGGCCGAATGCCATGAACCTCGATATTTTGCATCAGCATGATAAAAAGACCAATCCGATGGGTGAGGATTTTGATTATCGGGAAGAGGTCAAAAAGCTGGATTTTGCAGCCTTGAAAAAGGATTTGCACAAATTAATGACAAACAGCCAGGATTGGTGGCCAGCAGACTGGGGCCATTATGGTGGTTTGATGATTCGCTTAAGTTGGCACGCAGCAGGGACTTATCGAATTGCCGATGGACGTGGTGGCGCGGCAACTGGTAATCAACGTTTTGCTCCTATTAATTCCTGGCCAGATAACGTGAATCTCGACAAAGCACGTCGTCTGCTTTGGCCCATCAAGAAAAAATACGGTAACAAGCTCAGCTGGGCGGACTTAATCACTTATGCCGGTACCATTGCTTATGAGTCGATGGGGCTTAAAACCTACGGCTTTGCATTTGGTCGTGAGGATATCTGGCACCCGGAAAAAGATACTTATTGGGGTTCGGAGAAAGAATGGCTCGCGCCTAGCGATAATGAAAACAGTCGCTATTCGGGCGAACGCGATTTGGATAACCCATTGGCTGCGGTGATGATGGGTTTGATTTATGTGAATCCAGAGGGTGTGGATGGTAATCCTGATCCTCTTAAAACAGCCGAAGATATTCGCGTGACTTTTAAACGTATGGCCATGGATGATGAGGAAACGGTTGCGTTGACAGCTGGTGGCCATACGGTCGGTAAATGTCATGGTAATGGTGATGAGAAATTACTTAGCCCAGAGCCAGAAGGTGCCGATGTGGAAGATCAGGGTTTGGGCTGGATCAATAAAACCAAGCGCGGCATTGGTCGGGATACACTGACCAGCGGTATTGAAGGTGCCTGGACGACGCATCCGACCAAGTGGGATAACGGCTATTTCGAAATGCTGCTCAATCACGAATGGGAATTGAAGAAGAGCCCGGCTGGCGCATGGCAATGGCAGCCGGTTGATATTAAGGAAGAAGACAAGCCGGTAGATGTTGAAGACGCTTCCATCCGCACAACTCCAATCATGACTGATGCAGATATGGCAATGAAGAAAGATCCTACGTATCGGAAAATATCCGAACGTTTCTACAAGGATCCGGAGTATTTATCCGAAGTGTTCGCGCGCGCCTGGTTTAAACTGACGCACCGCGATATGGGACCAAAAGAGCGATACATAGGTCCGTACGCACCACAAGAAGATTTAATCTGGCAAGATCCTGTACCAGCGGGTAATAAAGATTACGATGTTGCAGTAGTAAAAGAGAAAATTAAATCCAGCGGATTGTCTGTTAGTGACATGGTGGCGACCGCTTGGGACAGCGCTAGAACATTCCGTGGCTCTGACCTTCGCGGTGGTGCCAATGGAGCGCGTATCCGTTTAGCACCACAAAAAGATTGGCAGGGTAATGAGCCTGAACGGTTAGCTAAAGTACTTTCAGTGCTTGAACCGATTGCAAAAGACAGCGGTGCCAGTATAGCCGATGTGATTGTTTTGGCAGGTAATGTTGGCGTTGAAATGGCTATCGAAAAAGCCGGCTTTAATATTGATGTTCCATTCTCGCCAGGACGCGGTGATGCGACTGACGAAATGACGGATGCTGAATCCTTTGAACCACTGGAACCACTTCATGATGGTTACCGCAACTGGGTGAAAAAAGATTATGTTGTCAGCCCAGAAGAGATGCTACTCGATCGGACTCAGCTGATGGGGTTGACTGCACCTGAAATGACGGTCTTAATTGGCGGCATGCGTGTGCTTGGAGTCAATTATGGTAATAGTAAACATGGCGTCTTCACCGAACAGGAAGGCGCTTTGACCAATGACTTCTTCATCAATTTAACTGATATGAATTACACCTGGAAGCCAACCGGAAATAATCTTTACGAGGTGTGCGACCGTAAAACAGGTAAGACAAAATGGACAGCAACTCGAGTAGACCTGGTGTTTGGTTCAAACTCAATCCTGCGTGCTCTAGCTGAAGTTTATGCACAAGACGATAATAAAGAAAGGTTTGTGAATGATTTCGTTAGCGCTTGGACTAAAGTCATGAACGCCGATCGATTTGATTTGGCTTAACAACTAATAGCGGCCCACTGATGTAAATGGTGGGGCGCTTTATTGTTAATCATTATTATAAAGATTCCCCAATTTCTGGAATGATAAAAAGATTCAGGTGCGATATATTCTGTCGTTAACCTATGCAATAACATATAAGAAAAATATCTAAGTAGGAGTAAATCATGAATCTTGATGAAGAACTAGAACAAACGTTCAGTCAATTTTTGTCGGGTGATCAGTCTGAAACTAATCTACGACGTCTTGTCGATAACATTGATGAAAGTGATTTTGAAACACTGATTAATGCCGTACAGGAGCTAGAGGACCCGAGTGAATACTGCAAGGATGACTATGATAATAACACCGTAACAGGTTTCTTTCTTTTTATTGATTTTATTAGCGCTGTAATTATCAATCTTGGTGAAGGGTCAATAGAATCAGTATCGAGATATGATAATTCGAGCCACCCCTATGTGCCTTGGGTTGTGAAGTATGTGCGTGAACCAAGATTTCATGATGAGATTATGGCTAAGTTCGACAAAATATTTGAAGCATGACTTTGATAATCATCTTGAATGCTGCACTATTAACTTGAAGAGTGATTTTAAAATAGCTAAGTAATAGTTAATGAAAATTTTACTATAAGCTGTATTCGTTTATACATTTATCTTATTGAGCAGTGATGACAAGGATTGAAATTAATAAGCCACAAGACTTGGCGCGTTTACGTCGCCTTGCTTTAGCTGCACAAGGGTTGCTTAATGCACGACCCTTTGGCAGCGGTTTAGCTGGAGCTCGTAAGGCGATTAATCACTTAGGGTATGTGCAGATTGATACCATATCAGTCGTTGAGCGGGCCCACCATCATGTATTTCATTCCCGGGTACCTAAGTTTGATCCAGCTATGACCAATCAGATGCTGCACGAAAGGGATATTTTCGAGTATTGGTCGCATGCAGCAGCTTTTTTACCCATGGCGGATTTCCGCTTCTCACTACCATATAAAAATGCTATTAAAAGTGGCCAAACTCATTGGTACAAAAACTGCGATAAGAAACTGATGGCTGAATTACTGGCGCGTATTCGTAGCGACGGGCCATTACGCTCCCGAGATGTAGAAACCAACACAAGGAAGCGTGCGGGTTGGTGGGATTGGAAACCGGCCAAAAAGGCGCTTGAACAGTTGTATATGGAAGGCGAACTGATGGTTAGCGATAGAGAAGGTTTCCAGAAGACTTATGATTTAACCGAACGTGTCCTACCTCCTAACGTTAATACCCAAACACCGAGTAATGAAGAGTTTGCTGTACATATAGTTGATCAACAGTTGCGATGCCATGGGTTTGCATCACTCAAAGGTATGACTTATCAGAGACGCAATACGGAGCTGCGAGAAGCTGTGAAAAAACTGGTAAGTAAAAGGTTAGCGCAAGGCACTTTGCAAGAAGTGCAAATAAGTAACGGTGAAATTTTTCTATTGGAAGCTGGGGCTCTTGATCGTCCTCTTCCCCGGTTGAGTAATCGATTGTTAATACTGTCGCCATTTGATAACAGCGTTATTCAGCGCGAACGGCTGAAGGCACTGTTTCACTATGACTATAAGATAGAATGTTATGTGCCTGAAGCTAAGCGTCAGTATGGTTATTTTAGTCTGCCACTACTTTTTCGTGACCAGTTTATTGGGCGGATGGATTGTAAAGCCCATCGGAAAAACAGTCACCTTGAGATTAAATCGCTACACTGGGAGTCGCATAATTTTTATGAGGATTTGGTAATAACTGCTTTTATAGATGCTATTAAACCATTTTGTCATTTTCAACAGTGCGACTCCGTGTCTTTGACTCAAGTCCAACCAAGCAATTTAAATAACCGATTGAGAAGTGCCTTGAAATCTCTAGAGTGATTGCACGGTTTAACACAAGTATCGCTTCGACTATAACTCTGCATAATCTACCCCCTCCATTTACTAAACTAGCTGTAGATGCATTTATCATTCAATTGGTAAAAAGTTACTCATACCATAAACCAAAAAGCCGATTGGTTATTAGTGCAAGAATAATTTATCTCTATAATGAACGTTAGGGCAGCTAAAGGAAGGAGAAAATATGCCGAAAAAAATTGCTCTGATAACCATTCATGGGATGGGGGATACCAAAAGGGAATACTACACGGGGTTTTACGACCGGATTGAAAAGGAGTTGGGCCCTGAGCTGTGGCAGCAGGTTATTTTCAAACCACTTTATTATCAGGATATTTTGCAAGAACAGCAGGAAACCATTCTGGGTAGAATGCGCGATCAGGTTGATTGGATAAAGCTAAGACGTTTTCTGTTGTATGGGTTTTCGGACGCAGCCAGCCTGGAGTACAAGAAGCGGGTTAAGAATAGTCCCTATTATTTAACGCAGAAAATGATCATGAATGCCATGGATGAGCTTTATGATGAAGTGGAGAATAAAGACATACCGATTATTGTCGCTGCGCAATCGCTCGGTTGTCAGGTGCTATCCAGTTATATTTGGGATGCACAGCGACTCGCCGCATCAGTCGGTATCTGGAGCATGTCTAGAGAGGATGGAATTGTCCGCGACTCACCAAGAGATAGATTCAGGAGAATGAAAAGCCTGCAAAGGTTTTATACTCTCGGTTGCAATATACCGATCTTTGTTGCGGGGCATCATCATATTGAGGCAATAAAAGCACCTAACAATACGTTCAAATGGTATAACTTTTTTGATAAAGATGATGTTCTGGGCTGGCCATTAAAACCATTAAGTCATTCCTATGAGCAAATCGTTGAGGATATGCAGATAAATATTGGCAGAAGCATTTGGTCAAAGCTATTCAGGTCATGGAATCCATTTAGCCATGGCGAATATTGGGAAGATAAGGCTGTTATTAGGCATATAGCTAATAACATTAGGCAGATAATCGAGCAATAATTAAGTATGAGCGATGAATATCGCAAGGAGAAGGGAAATGAATGCACGAAGAATGACAGTAATGGTTTTGACCATTGCGGCCTTAGGTATTGGTGGAGCTTATGCCTTGAGTAGTACAGTAGATAAAGCTACTGGATCAACACATGCAACTAGCTCAGAAATAGCATGGCAGCCAGTTGAGAGGGATGAAATACCGCCAGGCATGGAATTAAAGCGCCTGCACACCAATCCTCACAGCAAAGGTGGCGTTGTAAAACTACGATTTCCTGCTGATTATGTAGAGCCTCAGCATTATCACACCACTGCGGGCCATTCTGTCTATGTTGTCAGTGGGCGTATTGATTACATGGGAGTTATCGCGACAGCCGGAGACTTTATTTACTCGCCCCCCAATGTGGTTCATGGAGTTATTGTCCTGGAGCCAACGGAGATTCTACTTTGGAGTGATGGACCGATGGATTTTCAATTAAGTGAACAAAATAATGAAAAGTGAACTGTGCTATATTTCTACCCTGCAATATATTATGAATAGATAAATTGGGGGGGTAAGCAGTGTCAATGAAAGATAGTCGTGAGCATTATGGTAAGGTAAGTCGGATTTTGCATTGGGGCATGGCGCTGCTGTTGTTGTGGCAATTTTTAAGCGCTGCCTCGCATTTCTTTTTTGATGATACTTCCATCGAAGCCTTTTTCTGGCCAACCCATAAGCCACTGGGTTTTTTACTCTTCATGCTGATCATCATTCGAATCGTCTGGGCTTTGGTGAATGTATCGAGTCGTCCACCGTCAATCAATTGGTTTGCAAGGTTAGGCCATGCCGCACTGTATTTGCTGGTGCTAATAGTTCCTGTGCTAGCGCTTTTGCGTCAATATGGATCAGGGCGATCTTTTGAAGTCTTTGGTATAATAATCTTCAGCGGTTTTGGAGATGAAAAAATTCAGTGGACACTGGATCTTGGCGGTTTGTTGCATGGTGAACTTGGTTGGCTGCTATTAGCATTGACAGTTGGCCATATCCTGATGAGTAGCTATCACAAAAAATCAAAAACAACTAACAATGTAATGCCACGTATGTGGGGTAAGTAATAAGGAAAAAGGAATGAATATTTTTCTAAAGTTAAAGCACTGGCAACTGTTTATACTCTTGTTTGGCGTGATGATATTGAGCCAAGTAATGTTTATAGGGTCAATAAAGCCAGGAGAGCAACCCAATATGATACTGTTTATGGGGCTTTCATTATTTTTGATGCTAATATTTATGAGCTGGTTGTGGGCGATTGCAACAGCTTGTTATGAAGCACTACCAGAACACTTGGCTCAATCACCCAAGGTAATGAAAGTAGGGATTGTTTATGCAGTAATCTATATGACTAGCAGTAGTATGACATTTGAAGAAATGCAGCCCAATGGGATTATGGTAATCCTGCATTTATTAGCAATGGTAGCAATTTTTTATGCGTTAGGATTTACTGCAAAACAACTAATCAAGTTGGAGCAGCAGAAGGAAGTGACTTTTGTAGATTACTCAGGACCATTTTTCTTGTTTTGGTTTTTTCCGTTAGGGGTTTGGTTTATCCAGCCGAAAGTAAACAAGCTGCTTGCTAAAAACAATGAGGAATCTTACAAGAAGAGCGATAATAATGAGTAAAAAAATAAGTAAAGAATTAAAAGACACTGGCGAGTTGGATTTAAACGAGCCAAGCATTGAAGACCTTTATAAACAGCATAAACCTAAACAGTGGAGAGTTTACACGGTGGGGATGTGGTTACTGTTTGCAGCATTTGTAGGCACGTCAATTTTTAATTATTACAACAATGCAGCGCAGGCGAGAAGCATTCTAGAAAGTCATCAAGAGGTGAGTGCACAAGTAGTCGATGTCATTCAGATTCTTGAAGACGGAAGTTATACCGATTATTCTGTCGATTTAGAAGCTTCAATAGATGGAACAAAAAAAACGTTGAATCTGACTATTGCGGAAGATGTGTACGAAGACCAGTATGCCAGTGCGACAGAGATTCCAATTATTTTTGTCAATGACAGCGAATATAATTTAAAAAGTTACTACGAGCGTCGTTCAAATATGTTTTCCAATGTGTGGAGTATACTTTTCGGATATCTAATTGTTTTTATCCTATTGTATTTTGTCAGACACTTTATATTGAAGTTTACTTATAAGTAATCACAAAAACTAAAAAGCGAAAGGGGCAGATTCTGCCCCTTTTTTTATTGGCTAATAATGCTCGTTTAATGCGTCATTGACGATGTTAGCGATTTGGTTGTACTGAGCTTGAGTTAGATCCTCTTTGAGCCCACGGCCATCACTAATTCTGATAGCCCAACCTTTATCGGATTTCACACGAACTTCAATTCCAGAGGTAGAGGTTGAGGTTTCTTTTGAGAATGCTGGAAAATCTGGTATCTCGTAATCGGAATTGCTGTGAGCTGAAAAGCCAGTATTCATATCATCGTATGAGCTCTCAGCAAAGTAGACCGTAACCGACGGGCCATTCCAAGAACAGCCTACTTTAGGACCGTAGGAGGCATTAGCTCTTACGCTTGCCCCAGAAAGTTCTTTACCAAACACCTGGCCAACAGCTGCAATCTGATTACAGAATGCATCGGCATCCACTTCTATTGAAGATGGTTGTTGGGCGGGTTGTTTTACTGGCTGAGTAGCTGCTTGAGCTTGCGGACTAACATTTTCAGAAAGGTCGGTACTATTTTCCTGAACGGGCTGTTCGGTAGTATCTGCATCATTTTGATTGGCTGTATAAAATATGACGCCACCGATGACAATAACCGCAGCAATGATGCCAATAATTGCTGTTAGAGCTATTCCTGCTTGATAACCGGATAGGTTAGAAGATCGTCTCATGTCTAAACTCCTTGTATTTATAACGTCAGCAACCTTGAACATTGAGAATGTGCTGATGATTTATTTCATAGCAAACATTCACGCTAGAGCCATCCTGTGTGAAGCCGCTGTCTAGCCTAGATTGCACAGAAATAATTATTGAGTCAAATTTATGTGCTGCCGATGCATTTAAGGCAAATAGAGTAATTAACTCTGAGTGGCTCTAATGAAAAAGTTGTATTTGGATTGCTGGGTAAGCAACGTACGCTGGTTTGCGAAGCCAATGAGATATTACTAATTTCATTATTAGCTCGCGTAAACTTGCCGATTTAATAGCTAAAGTCGCAGTGACTATATAAAAAAACAGTCAACGCAAGTATGACGGAATACTCATTTTTTGGGGTTGGTCAAAGTTTAGCCATATGTTTTTTGATAGGGTACAGGGTTATTCGTGCTGTCTGATGGCTAATTTTGCTGGCTTTTTTTGGAGGGGAAAAGCTATGTAGTGAATAAGTTAGCGTCTAAGACTATAAGACAAGTCTGACAGAGGAAGTATGGAGAAAATGAAAACTATAGGAGTTTATGATGTTTATCAATCTAATGTCCAAACTATCAGGTTTGGTTTTAATCACTTTGTTATTAACCTCTTGCAGCGACTCTGGCAGCTCTCGCGACGATGGTATCCCAGATCCCGTTGCCCTGAAAGGTGTTTTTGTGGATGGGCCGGTGCAAAATTTACGTTATGAAACGAGCACTCAGTCGGGGTTTACGAATGCTGATGGTGAGTTTCTGTATCTTGAAGGTGAAACGGTTAGTTTTTATGTGGGCGATATTCTCATCGGGAATACAGCTTCTGCGGCGGTGGTGAGTCCTTTTGATTTGGTTGGCATAGAACCGCCAGTTACCGCATTAGAAACTTATCAGCAGCGAAGACAATTTGGTCGCGGTTCACCGTTTGAGCAGGTCGCAAACATTGCGGTATTTTTACAAACATTGGATGGCGATAATGATCTGAGTAACAACATTCAAATCCCTGACGAATTACATGCGCTGGCTACTAGCACAACGCTAGACTTTGAACAGCCTTCGATTGAATTTATCGACGATTTTAACTTACGCGAACTGTTAGCGGCTGGTCGGGCAGAAGACTTGTGGGGTGGTGCTAAGGTGATACGCCAGCCTGGAGCGGCGCTCGATAGCTTGTATGCCGGTTTAAATCTAACGCCCGAAGTCTTTATCATGGAGGATGTGGATCTGGATACCGATAACGATGGTATTGTTAATAGTTCTACCACATACACTTATGATGAGAGTGGAAATCAGATGTTGTGGGAGGACGATAGTAATGCAGACGGCACGATAGATCGGCTCACAACCCGTACCTACGATGCTAACGGCAATCTAACCATGTTGGAAAGAGACAACGATGGGGACGGTGTTGTCGATGATAGGGATACCTATACCTATGATGACAATGGAAACCGGATCATGTGGGAAGAGGACAGCGATGCTGACGGAGTGGCGGATCAGATTCGTAGTTATGACTACGATGCTAACGGCAGCCAAACTTTGATGGAAGTAGACAGCAATGGTGATGGAACATTAAATTACACTCGTAGTTACGAATATGACGACAGAGGTAATCTAGTACTACAAGAAACTGACAGTGGTGCCGATGGCACAGTAAGCCAGCGTATTTCCTACACTTATGACGATAATAATAACCTCATACTAGAAGAGTGGGATAATGAGCCTGATGGTGTGATTGATATTACTTATGCTTACACTCGGGATGATAATGGTAACGTGACATTAAGAGAGTGGGACAAGGATGGCGACGGAGTAGCAGATGATATCCGCGTTTATGAGTATGATTCGAATGGTAACGAAACACTAAGAGAGCTTGATACTGATGGAGATGGCTTTGTTGATTATCGTGTTACCTACGGCTATGACAGTAATGGCAATCGGATCTTGTGGGAGGCAGACACCAATGGCGATGGGGTGGTGAACATTCGCAATACTTATACCTATGATGATAACGGTAACCAAACATACTGGGAAAGAGACATAGATGGTGATGGTGTGGTGGATGAGAGGCGCAACTATAGCTACGATGATAATGGTAATTTGACTTTGAGGGAAGATGATACCAATGGAGATGGGGTGATCGACAACACTCGTACCTATACCTCGGTAATGACTACCTGGTACTTCTTCTGGCATTGGTGGTATGGAGATTAGGCAGTTGCCATTTGACGTGTTGGTATTAGCATCCCAAGAAAGAAACCCATACAGGATTTCCTGTATGGGCCAACTTAAAACTCACCGCGTCATACATAAATTGGTAGAGATTAAATAATGAAAAGTAATCATAAGGAGTAATGATATGAGTCGAATCATAGTAACCATACTCATGTTCTGTTGTGTAGCTACAGGCTTTGCATCAGATGTTGAAGGTGCCAAGGACCATCCGTTGACGGGACGCTTTGAAGGTTCCGACATTATTAAGTACAGCTACACGGATTTTGATGAATATAGTTTTATTGTTGAGCCTCTGACATCTAACAGTCAGCAAGAACATGCAAAGCATATGGATCGCAAGGAAGGAAAGTTAACACGTATTACATACCGAGCTCCGGCTGGGGCTAGTAGCCTGGCGGTGTTCAGAGCTTATCAGGATGTCCTTGCGGAGAATGATTTCACGATAGTTTTCGAATGTAGTGGCAACAGTGGTGAGGACTCTTGCTCTGTTAGGGGTAGCGGTAACAATTTTAAATACGCAGCTCCTGGCTATAGTGTGTTTAACCTTCTTTTTGGTAACGCGCAGAATGATCAAACGCGTTATCTAGTCGCTAAAAAAACACGCCCCGAAGGGAGTGTTTATGTGGTTCTGCATGTGATTCAGAACGGACGCACCAATAGTGCCGAAAATAGCGAACGTGTTTTTGCTCAGCTTGATGTGGTCGAAGAAAAAGCTCAGGAAAGCAAAGTTGTAATGATCAAAGCCAGCGAGATGGCTGAACAAATCGGCCAAACCGGTAAAGTGGCGCTTTATGGATTATTTTTCGACACCAATAAAGCCACGATCAAAACCGATTCGAAACCGACCCTGGATGAGATTGGTAAATTGTTAAAAGAGAATCCTGATCTGAAATTGTTGGTCGTCGGCCATACCGATAATCAAGGGGATTTTGATTACAATATTGATCTATCTAAACGTCGTGCTGAATCAGTGAAGCAAGCTTTAATTAATGATTACGGCATTGCTGCAACACGACTGAAATCTTGGGGTGTTGGCTATACTGCACCGGTGGCAACCAATAACAGCGATCAGGGTCGAGGTAAGAACCGGCGTGTAGAATTGGTAGAGCAGTAAAAGAAGGAATGGTAATGGATTCAATACTTCGAGATTAAGCACGAAAAAAAGGTAACACAAAAGGGGCAGATTCTGCCCCTTTTTTACAACAGAGATTTTGATTAATCGAAACATAAGGACTCGCAGTTGAAAATATTAGCTCTATCAGGAAGTCTGAGGAAATTGTCATACAACACTGCTTTGTTGAAAGCGATGAAAAAGCTGGCCCCGAGTGGAATGGAGGTTGATGTGTTTGAAGGTATGGGGAAGTTGCCACCTTTCAATCCAGATGTTCCTGAAGAAGAGGTTTCGCAAGTTATGGTGCTTAAAGCCGCGCTAGCGAATGCACAAGGATTGTTTATAGCCAGTCCTGAATATGCACATGGTATAAGTGGTGTTATGAAAAACGCACTAGACTGGTTGGTCAGTGGCGAGGAGTTTGTGTCAATGCCAGTGGCAATTCTCAATACTTCGCCGAGATCCAGTCATGCTATCGCAGCCTTACGTGAGGTCACGCAAACCATGTCAGGTGTGATTATAGAAGGCGCATCCATTTCCATTCCCTTGCTTGGCAGTAATCTTGATGAAGACGGTATTGTCAGGCATCCAGTTATTTCAAAATCACTAGTGGATGCGATGGCAAATTTTATGGTTGGAGTTGAGCAGTTATATGGAAAAAGCTGCTAATTAACAGAGTCAAAAAAAGGGAGCGAATGTCGCTCCCTTTTTAATTATCTACTGCTGTTTAGCGCTGTTACTTATTCATAGGTGAATAAGATATTGACGCGTTGGTTTTCCTGTTGCCCTTCGATGGTCGTGTTGTAGGCAACACGTCTGGTTTCACCGAAGCCTTCACTAGTAAAGCGTGAGCTTTCGATGCCGAAGTTGGTGACTAGATAATTAACAACATTCCGCGCTCTTTGACTTGAAAGCTGCATCGATTGTGTGGCTGTTGTGCTTTGTCGATTACTGGCATGACCTTCTACGGTTGCTTTGACATCAGGATGGTGACGCATGAACTGCGCAACCTTTTCGAGTTCGTCATGATATTGGGGTTTCACATTTGCCTGGTTTGTATCGAACTCCATTTGTAAAGCCATGGTCATTCTGTCACCTGCTGGCTCTAGCCCCTTAATATCTTGAGCGCAGGCAATGATGGCATGAATACGTCGATTCAGACGTTTACCTGCATCAGTGCTATTGCTGGCAAGCGGACGAGTAGCGCCTTTACCAATTGCTTTGAGTCGAGCACGTTCAATATTGTGCTCGGTCACCAAGTAATTGACGACATGCTGCGCGCGCTGTTGAGATAGCTCGAGATTTTTTGCCTCCGAGCCAACGCTATCAGTATGTCCCTCGATCACAGCAGTGGTATCAGGGTACTTATTCATAAAGGTACCAACGACGCTGAGTTTTTCTTGGTCATCCAGCTCTATCGAGTCTTGGTTAATATCGAACTGTATGTCGAGAATACTACAGTACTGCTCAGTTGCAGGAACTAAAACCAGAATAGGTTCTGCAACCGGTGTTGGTGGTGCTTTCACTATTTTAGCTGGTGCAGCCGTTTGTCCAAAGCGATACACCAAACCAAGTGAGAGCATATCAATGTCGCCGGTATTACCTACCGCATCGTCAATGCGATAGCGTTCGACCTCAAACCGCATATCAAGGGAGCGGGTCATAGCATATTGAAGACCAAGGCCTACTTTGTAGTTGGTGTCGCTCTCCTCGGGGTTAGGGTTAAGCACATTGACGAGTCCAGTGCCTCTAAACTGATCTTCAGCCTCAGCGTATTGTGCCCCGACTCGGCCAAATACTGAGAACCGTTCAGTAAAAGGTATGGTGCCGACAAGATCGAGATTATAGCCTTCAATCTCAATTGCGCCAGACAGGGTACCTGCCGGTTGTGTGGTTGCGATAAAGTCGTATCCACCCAGGTCAAATTTGCCGAACTCGACAGCTAAAAAGCTATTGAACTGATAGCCACCAAAGAGCTTGTAACCTGTGTCACGTTCATCAGCATCGAATGCTGTTGTGGTAAAGCCTGAACTGAGCAGGCTGCTGGTGATTTTTGCTTTATCGATGTCCGCATAGGACTGACCAATATTACCGCCGATATACCAGCCGGAGTCTTTCCGGTCGGTATGTTTCCAGTCTGAATCCTCTGCTGTAGCAACTTGGCTGGCGGCTGCCGTCAGCACAAACAGACTCAGGAGTCTCGAAATGTTCGAAAATTTCATGTTGTTCTCCAATATGTTCTTATTCATTGTCTCGGCTTTCATTACTGAGCCGGGACATTGATGATGGTGTTAACTACCGTCACCGAAGCATTGAGCGACATTGCTCGACCATCCAGGGTTACGATATCGACATTGCCTGAAGTGGAGAAAGAGACACCGGCAGAAGCTATAATCGTTCCTACCATAGTGCCACCGCCAGCTTCATTAATGGTTGCGGAGCTGCCAACCTGCCAGAAAACATTCTTCGCCTGTGCACCATTGATAAGAACGATGCTCTGAGGAAAGGCTGCGCCGGGGCCACCAACGGTTAGCGTAGTTGCCATTTGGAAAACCCACACAGCATTAGCATCGCCTTGTGCGTCTAGCGTCAGATCGCCACCTTCCATCAAGAAAGAACCACTTTCCGAGGTATAGACCCCAGGAGCGAGTACTTCATTGGCAAGGTTGCCTTTAGGACTGCCAAAAGCAGGATCAGGTCCGCCCGGTAAGCCTGCCAGTGCGTTGAATGCATCAATCGCGTCATTGCGAGCAATAGTGGCAGCGTTGCAATTATCAGCATTAACCGCGCCGGATGTTGGTCCGGTGGTGGAGGTGGTGCAGCTGAAGATGACACCGTTTACTGTGCCGTCATTAGACCCAGTAACGGTATAGACGTCATTGTTGGCGTCGCGGAACCCAGTAATCGAACCGGTGGCTGTTGTAGTAGAGCCAAGGTCACCATTAACGATTGTCAGGATACCTTCGTTAGTCATACCGGCTGTACCGGCAAGCATACCGAATGGTACGGCGCTGTTAAGGTCAACAGGCTGTAGGCATTCATTGGTGGCTGGGCCAACATGGAAATTCCAGACAAAATCTTCAACCATGATATTGGCAGGGACTGCAAGGTCCTTAACACCATTCTCACCACCTTTAACCGTGGCAGTATATTCAACGCCATCGAGCAGGTCGTTTTGGGGAGTAAAGGTTGCAATATCGTTAGCACCATCGAGCACGATAGATTGTGCGGTGATAGTGTTAAGCGGAGTATTGGTTTCGAACACTGTGAATGTCACTGAGTTGATGGTATCCGGATCCATTTGCAGGCCAGATGAAACGTCAAAGGTCACATTAACCGTTGCAGTAGGGCAAACACCAACGTCGCCCAGTATCGGGCTTACGGAATTAACCGTGATGTCCGAAGGTGGTAGAGCAGCGGCACTAGTGGTGAAAGTCCATATATAATCACTGGCAGCAGGCAAGGCGGCTTGATTACCTGCCAGGGCATTGCTTGCTAAGTCTGTCGCAGCAATGGTGATGGTCGCAGTATAGGTAGTGTCTGGTTCGAGCTCTGTGCCAACAGGAGTAAGACTGAAGGTTGCAGTTCTGGAGCCAACTGAGTAGCTGACCACGCCATCAGGGGATACGCAAGGTGCTTCGCAGGTTAGGGTGAAAGTACCCGCATCGGTAATCGAGGTAGGTGCCATGTCCTCTGTGAATGTTGCAGAGATGTTGCTATTAATCGGAACGTCGAGTGTCGGACCTGGATCGCTGGTTTCAGGTGCGGTTATAGTCACTCGTGGTCGTGTCACATCAGCCGTTAAACCGGTGGTAAATGACCAGACAAAAGGGTTAGCCATGGTAAGACCGGTTGATAGGCTCTGCCCTGCAGTGACCGTTGCCGTATAAAGAGTGCTTGGTTCAAGCACAGCATCGGGGCTGAAGGTGGCAATTTGATTGGTAGAATCGAGAGCAACAGAACCTGTTGGGCTGGTGCATGGGGCTTCACAAGTCACGACAAAACTGGCACTGCCAGTAAGCGCTACCATGGGTTCGGTAAAGTTAGCGGTAATACCTGTGATATTTACAGGCACGCCAGTAGCATTATTGATCGGAGCAACAGCAGTCACTCGGGGTCTTGCAGCCGTGGAAAAGGTCCAGACCGTTGCTTGCTCCAAGTTTAACCCTGTCTCAAGGCTTTCTGCCCCATCCACTGTGACAGTGTATAAAGTGTTTTCCTCAAGTTCGGAACCGACAGCTAAGGTGTAAGTTGCAATGGTATTTGATGCATCAAGAGACACAGTGCCATTAGGATTGGCACAGGGTGCAGCACAAGTGACCGTAAAGTTACCGGCAGCAAGAGCTGACATAGGTTCACTAAAAGTAACGGTGATACCAGGAGCAATAGGGGATACTAGGGTCGCATTGTCAGCTGGAGTGAAAGCCGTCACCATTGGGGGTAGGGCTGCAGCCGAGTCTGGTCCCAGGATTTCATCCCGGTCACTACAACCAGCCAGAAATACCAGTGTTAATATTGACCACAGCATATGCGTGGCATGTTTATGGAAAAAATTCATTTTTCACCTCCAAGGTGAAATTGCTGTGTGCAATAAGCACACAGGCGAAGTCTGTTATCCAGAGTCGGATAAGCAACAGTTAGGTCAGCAAAAAGAAAAAGTGGTAAATATGTTTCTGTGGATAAATTAGTCTGAGTCATAATTTTCACCTCCATGGCAAAAATCGACGCGCATAGGCGCAGGCACAACACCAATAACTGGGTCGTGGTAAGGTCTAATTAATCAAATGGTGGTGCTGGCTAGAATGAATAGTCAGAGTCATTGATCGCAAAGCGAAAATCAAACTTCTAACTCGTTGATCGAGTTGATAAAACTTAAGAACGGTAGCGCGTTAAATCTACGCTAGCCGAGGGAAAGATAGAGTCTCTCTTGCTTAGCTAATATCCTCTCATAGTGCTGTACAGTCAATAGCATAGTGGAAGAGTTTACATTTGATTTAGCAAGAAAATGATAACTGGCAAATTAGTAGAGGGCCATATTGATGATAGAAGGAAAGTTAGACTCAAATGGTGAGTAACTACCTTTAGAGTTACTGCTGAAATTTATAATTTAATGTAGTAAAACTTGTAAACTAGGCCTTATAAAAATAGTCTGTAACCAGACACCTCATTTTTATGAGGTAAGAAGTAAGCAAGAGCAAGCAAGGAGGTCATGATGAATCAACTTAACAATACCATTCACGGAGTGTACCCTTATCTAAGAGTAAAAGGCGCTGAGGCTGCTGTTGAGTTTTACACTAAAGTATTCGGCGCAAAGGAAAAGTTTCGACTGATTGATCCAAGCGGCAAGATCGGGCATGTGGAACTTGATTTAGGCAACATTGTTCTGATGGTTTCTGATGAGTTTCCGGAATATGATTGTTATGGCCCGGAAGCACCTGGCAAGACCGGTTTTCTATTACACATTCACTGTGATGATTGTGATGAATTAGCCGCGCGGGCTATTGCCGCTGGAGCTACAGTGATTCGAGAAGCAGCGGATCACTTTTATGGTGAGCGCTCTTGTACGATTCGAGATCCCTTTGGTCATGATTGGATGCTGGGACACGAAATCGAGAAAGTAGAACCGGAAGAAATGCAGCGACGTTATGACGCCATGTTTGAATAATAGTGATTGATAACGAACACCAGAATAAAAGGAGAATAGTATGACAAAGAACAGCAGACATATAACGGCATTTATTATTTCCTATTTCATTACGCGATTAGGGTTTTATCTTTTTGGTTATAATCCTTTTGAGCAAACATCATTCTGGATGGGACTTCTTGTGGACTTCGTTATCTGGGTAACGGTGTTTGTTTTAGTGAGTTGGTTATTAAGTAAATTATTTAAGAGTAAGAAAAGCTCATGAAAAAGATGATTCTTATCATCGGCATTGTAATGCCATGCGTCTTATGGGCAAGCACGCAGAGCAAAGAGTTAGTCGATGCAGCGATTGAGCGAACCCAATATGACATCACTTACGACGGTCGCTACCTGGCCATTGATTACCCTAATGGTGATGTGCCAGCCGACATTGGAGTCTGCACCGATGTCGTGATTCGCTCCTACCGCAAACTGGGAATCGATTTACAGCAGGCTGTGCATGAAGACATGCGTGATAGTTTTGATCAGTACCCATCGAAGCGAATTTGGGGATTGAACACTACGGACAAGAATATTGACCATAGGCGGGTACCAAACTTACAAACATTTTTTGCTCGTCATGGCGAAAGTCTTACGATCAGCCAAAGTGCCGATCATTACCAAGCCGGAGATATGGTTTCATGGATGTTGCCGGGAAATTTACCTCATATCGGCATTGTCACAGACCAAAAGGATGCCAAATCTGGAAACCCTCTGATTGTGCATAACATTGGTGCCGGCCCCAAGTTAGAAGACATGTTGTTCGATTATAAAATCACCGGGCACTACCGCTATTTTCCGGAATAAGAAGTAACGCAGTAAATTTTTAATAATAAAGTCAGCAAGGAGTGAGGAAGATGCAACAGAATCAAGCTTGTGTCGATTTTAGTAAACTGGAATCACTGCCTGCCCCTGTTCAACGATACTTCAGGCATGTATTAACCGATGGACAAACCTACATTAACCAGGTAACCATTAACCAAAGCGGTGTGCTTAGAACTAGTACCGACAAGAATAAATGGTTCTCCTTCCGTGCCCAACACAAAGTTTACCCCCCCAGCAAAAGTTTTGAATGGAACGCACGAGTAATATTGTTCCCTGCCTTATGGATTAGCATACGAGACCGCTATCTTGATGGTGTTGGTTCGGGTCAAATAAAACTATTCTCAATCATCCCAGTAGCCAGTGATGGCGGACACATGGAAATCAATTCAGGCGAGCTGCATCGTTATTTAGCGGAAGGTGTCTGGTATCCCACAGCCCTGTTGCCGGAATCAGGAGTAACCTGGACGGCGATTGACGATGAAAAAGCACTGGCCTCAATAACCGTGAACAACATAACCGTCGCACTGGAGTTTACCTTCAAACAAACAGGCGAAGTGGTGGCTGTTTATACCGATGCCCGTTATGGCCAATTTGAGGGCGGCTATCAACAGAAGCCGTGGGAGGGGCATTTCAAAGACTACCATGAGGTTAATGGCATGAAGGTGCCAAGGTATGGCGAGGTCGGTTGGTGGGTTGATGGGCAATATGAACTAGTCTGGAAAGGCGATATGGTCGGTTTAGAGTATCGATAGTCCTATTCTAAGTAGTATTGGGAAATACTCAGCTTTGTAGTATGGTTTAGCAAATTGGTTCAAATAATTGCTTAAGGAGTCAGTCATGGCGAACGAAGGTTATCACGAACCTTATGAAGAATTATCCGACACCACTAAAGATATGCACCGTGCGATTGTTTCCTTAATGGAAGAATTAGAAGCGGTAAATTGGTATAACCAGCGAATTGACTGCTGCAAAGATGACGAGTTAAAAAAAATATTAGAACATAATCGTGACGAAGAAAAAGAACACGCAGCTATGGTGCTTGAGTGGATTAGACGACGCGATCCTAAATTCGATCAACAGCTAAAAGATTATTTATTTACAGAAGAAGAAATTGGCCATTAATTGAAAAAATTAAGCTTAACCGCGAAGAATAATCTGTGACTTTGCGGCAATACATAAAAAGGCAGACCTTTGTCACAACAAAAAAACAATGACATACATTGGCTAACGGGACAATTTCGTTCCAATAGCGATGAGTTACAGTACCGGGATTCTATTGAGAAAAGTGTCCGCTTTGAAACTCGCTTTGCATTGATTGTGGTAGCGGTGTTGTTTGCTTTGTTTGGCATTACCGACTACAACCTGCTGGGCTTAACCCGCGAATATTATCTCTTGTTAACCATGCGCATCGTAGTGGTTAGCTCATGTTTGATTTTAGCATTTATCATTGGACGTAGTGGCGGTTATTCTCGAAAGGTTTGGCTACATGCTTTACCACTGTGGATAGTCGCGACCGGTATTATTCTTATTGTTCCCTTACGCCCAGAAAGCCTCTCCACCCAAGTCACCGCGATAGTGGTGGCGATCATGGCGTTTTACCTACTGATTCCCAACCTGCTAACTGTGTCAGCGTTAGCGAGCCTATATTTAAGTGTCAGCTTTTTAACAGTAGCCGTGGTTTTTGCGGGATTATCATCCGTAGCTACCGTTACTATCGGACTTTTGATAATGGTAGCAAATATCGTCGGTTACACCGCTTTGCTGCGGATAGAATTTCTGCAACGGAGGCAATTTGCGCTACTTAAAGAGGAACGTGAACAAAACAGACATCTGGAAAAAGAAATAACACAGCGGAAATCCCTGGAAGAGCGATTGCGCACGGCTGCTGAAAGTGATGCGCTAACAGGCGTCGATAACCGAGGGCATTTTATGAAGCGGGCCGAATCACTGTTGCAACGTTCTCAATTTGAAAAAGCACCCTTCAGTCTATTCATGATCGATGTCGATCACTTTAAGCGCGTTAACGACACCTGGGGTCACACCTTCGGCGATCTGATTTTAATTAAAATCGTCGAGGTTTGTCAGCAGTCACTACGACCAAGCGATATTATTGGACGCTTTGGCGGAGAAGAATTTATCGTGGGATTGGCGAACACCAATGCAAGCGAAGCTCAAACCATCGCAGAACGCTTAAAAGAAAGTGTCGCTGCGATAAAGCTAGAAGGCGACATGAGCGATCAGCGCCTAAGTGTCACCATTGGTATTTCTGTCGCCAATGAAGAAGATGATCTCGATGCACTTATAACACGAGCAGATAACATGCTATATGTCGGTAAGCGCGAAGGCAGAAATCGGGTAGTGATTTAAGGATAGTTATTTGGGAGAATCAACTTGGAATATTTGCAAGAAATGTTTACGAATCCTCAAGGGATAGGACTGATAATAGTTCTCATAGCTTCTGTAATTACAGGTCTTGTATGTAGGTACTCTATAAATAAACAAAAGCTGAAATACAGCACTCTTCTCAAAGAAGAAAGGGAAAAGTATCTAAAAGCTATTGAGTCTGAAAGAAATAGATTCGCCCATATAATCTCTGAAGAAGATGAGGTGGACAGACTAAGGAAAGAAGCTGTTAAAATTTCAGAAAAAATAACAGAGTTACGATCGGATTATAAAGAGAAATACATACTTTTTAAAAGTCTAAAGGAAACGTTGTCTATATATGATGAACGCCTAGCCTTTGCTGAACTTGGAGTCTATGAACCGCACTTTGATTACCAAGATAGCGAAAAGTATAAAGAAAAAATTAAAGAGACACGAGAACGACAAAAGAAGATGCTTTCTGATAAAGAAGCTACTATCTGTCCGACAAACTGGCTTGTGGATAATAGTTTATCTAAGGGGAAAACACTAATTAATCGACAGGTTCGTTTGACGATGAGGGCTTTTAACAATGAATGCGAGGCTGCGATTGCTAATACACGCTGGAATAATGTAAAAGCGATGGACAAGAGGATCAGAAAGGCGGCAGAGGCAATTAATAAAGCAAATGCATCAATGGGAATAGAAATCACTGATGAGTACATTAGCTTGAAGTTAGAAGAGCTTTTCCTTACTCATGAATACCGGGAGCAGTTAAAAATCGAAAGGGATGAGAGAGCCCAACGCGCTAGGGAAGAAAGAGAGGAAAAAAGGCTTTTAGCAGAAGTAAAAGAAGCAGAAAAGAAAGAAAGAGAATACCAGAAAATGCTGGCAAGGGCTCGTGATGAGGCTGGCTCAAATATGGCTAATGAGGCCCTTAAGGAAAAAGTAAAAGAGTTGGAGAATAGATTAGCTGAAGCTCATGAACAGAGCGAACGAGCAAGAGCAATGGCGCAGATAACACGTTCAGGTTATGTATATATAATTTCAAATGTAGGCTCATTTGGCGAGGATGTTGTAAAAATAGGTCTCACACGCAGGATAGATCCGGATGATCGTGTTCGTGAACTTGGAGATGCAAGTGTACCGTTTACATTTGACACTCATGCAATGATATATAGTGAGGAAGCACCATCTCTAGAGGCGGCATTACATAATGAATTTGAGGATCGCCGAGTAAATATGGCGAATATGAGAAAAGAGTTTTTCCGAGTTACTCTTGATGAAGTTGAGGCGGCGGTAGAGCGATTGGCGCCAAATGCAAACTTCTTCAAAGATCGTGAGGCGCAAGATTGGCATGAAACAATGGCACGAAGAAATCAGATGCTCGCTGAGGAACAAAATTTAAACAAGGATTACTTCCCGGAGCAAATTTAGATAAGTAGTTTATAACAGTAGGGTGCGTCGTGACGCACCGTTTAGGTCCAAGGATTGTTCAATAGCAGATAGGATGGGTTAGCATTTATGCGTAACCCATCAATGTAGTAAGCGATGGGTTACGCATAAATGCTAACCCATCCTATAAAGAGCCAGAAAACTTTAGACTTACAAACTATAAATTATAAATTAGGTAAGAAGAGGAATTATATGACTGTCGAGATGCATGTGGTTGATGCCTTTACTGGTGAGTTGTTTAAGGGCAATGCTGCGGCGGTGGTTATGACTGATGAGTGGCTTGATGATGATTTGATGTTGTCGATTGCTGCTGAGAATAATCTTTCAGAAACGGCTTTTCTTAAACCTGTTAAAAATAATCATTATGAGATTCGTTGGTTCTCGCCTTTAACCGAGATTGATTTTTGTGGTCATGCGACCATGGCTTCAGCGTTTGTGGTGTTCCTCAAAAATAATGAATTAACAGAGGTGATTTTCAGTGCGGAAGCCGTGGGCGATCTGACGGTCACTCGACAGGCCGATGGCATGATCGATATGAGTTTTCCGAATCGAAAACCGGAGCCGGTCGGCGATGTGCCACAGGCTTTGTTGGATGGCTTGTCAAAGGGTCCTCGTCAGATATTACGCAATGAGCAGGCATATTTTGCAATTTATGATGATGAAGAATCTGTCAGATTGATGGAATACGATAGTGAGCAGCTAAAGCAGTTGGCACCTTATGATGTGGTGGTTTCAGCGCCGGGCAAAGATTATGATTTTGTATCACGCTATTTTTGGCCAGCTAATGGGGGTGATGAAGATCCGGTGACGGGTTCGATTCATGCCGGGCTTGCGCCTTATTGGGCGGAAAAAATGGGTAAGCAGGAGCTGGTTGCTTTTCAGGCCTCGCAGCGCGGTGGTGTGGTCAATTGTAGACTAGTGGGTGATAGGGTGCATGTGGCGGGTAAGGCGGTGTTGTATTTGGAAGGTCAGATCGCCATTTAGCTTAAGTTCAGAAAGCCGAAGGTATGCTTAATATCGAATAGTTAAGGGAAGTAAACCTTTTCTCGTTACTAATCCTCTTGGTAAGTGAGTCTAGTCTCTTTTAACACATTTACAAAAGTCACTGGATCCCGCGGTCTAGCCGCGGGATGACAAAGCAGGGGCTAAATTGATTAGAAAGCTAAACAAAGGAGTTCGTTATGAAGACTAGTAATAAATTAACTGCTGTTGCATTGGGGATGTCTCTGTTATTTGGTAGTGGTATGGCGTTAGCTCATGGCACTGACAAAGAATCTACTCAGGAAGACGCAACCGTTCAGGACAATGCACGCGGGATTGAAAAGTCTGATATTAAGCGTGGTATGAAAGTTGAAAAACAAGCCGCCACCCAAGATGATTCCACCAAGCGCGCAGGCGATCCGATTCCTGATATTGATATTACACTGGACCAGGCACAAAGCGTTTGTCAGGCAGGTTCGGATTGTGATGATGGCAGCGCATCAGCTGAGCATGTGGTACAGCAAAAAGCTGGCGCAAAATTTAAGGCGGGTAAAGCCTTGGCTGAAACCGTAAAGCAAGTAGATGACGGTGGTGATGATGTTGATCATATTGATGAAGACAGCGATGATGACGGTCTGCTGGATCAATAACTCATGCTAGAGACTTTATGAAATATTTACTCTTTCTCGGCACGGTGCGAGACAGCGCACCTCCCAAGCCTGCGCGACTCGGACTTAGAGTCGCCAGGGCCTGTTTAAAACATCTGCAAGCATTCCAGTCGGAACATGACGTGGAACTGATTGATCCCATGGATTATGAACTGGGAGCTCCTTTCAAACCTCAATTTTCCTATGCAGCAGGCCAGGCTCCCAAAGAGCTTGATGAGTTGGCGGATAAAATTAAGAAGGCAGACGGCTATATTATGGTCAGCCCTGAATACAATCACAGCATGAGCCCGGCCTTGTCTCACCTGCTTAATCATTTTGGTAGTTCACTATTTTCCTATAAACCAAGCGTTATCGTGACTTATTCTGCCGGACAATGGGGCGGCGTTCGAGCTGCCATGTCCATGCGCGGAATACTGTCTGAATTAGGTTGTCTGCCAGTCTCAGCCATGACTAATATCCCGAAGGCTCAGGAAGTTTTCGATGAAGACGGTAGTTTCCAGGAGGGGCAGAATCAACAGCGCTGGGATAATTACCTCGCGCGAGGATTTTTGCAATTGGAATGGTGGGCGCAGGCCACTAAACAGCATCGAGCAAAAATCAATCCTGATGAAGTGATCCTGGCTTTTAAAAAGGACCCTTCGCAACGCAATGCACCCTGAAAAGTAATAAAGCAAAAAAGAGTGCATGAAAAATGACCAATCAAATGATATAACTAAGGTCAGGGTTGGAAGCAATCGATATAAAATGGAAAAAAGATAGCCAATAGGGAATTCGATTACGAATAAAAACTATTTGTAAATTATGGGGGCGCTATGGCTAATCTGGACAGACAGACACTTCAATCTCAGCCGGTTAAATCAAGGGATCGTCAGCAAATTAAAAGCTATTCCGAAATAAGGTCATACACCAATACTAGCCTTTTCTTAAGAAAACTATCTATTCTGTTACTAACAAGCATCAGTCTACTAATACTTGTTACTACTTCACCGCAAGCAAAAGCAGAAACCTATCAAGATATCATCCAAAATATTGGACTTAATGGCCGTGTATCACCTCAGATGGTGCTTAACCGGTTAGAGTGGGCAGACGCCATTCCGGATGAGCGCTCACCATTGGAAGAACGAGCAAAATACCAAATGTGGTTGGGAAAATTTGCCGCCCTGTCATCACAAATAGATAAGGCTCGGGATGCACAAAAGAAGCTCGAAGCCTTTGCCAGCGAGAGAAGTTGCGAGGTTTGTGAAGCCGGTGCTCTGATAGTGCGTGGTTATGCGGCAGCAAGAAGCAATAACATTCCAGAACTGGAGCTGGTTGTGAATCGATTGGCTCCATCACAAGACGCCCCATTAATTTATCTTCAACATCTTGAGCTGAAAGCTTATGCCTATAACTCACAATCAATGATCCCAGAAATCATTGAAGTGGCGCTTGAGGCTGCGGAATTAGCCGAGAGTTTAAATAGGCCCTCTGATCATATTCGTGCTCTTAATTATCTAGTATTGGCCAATATTCATCGTCGCGATCTGGATCGAGCGATGAGTCTTGCAACTGAGGCCAATGATAAAGCAAAGCAGATCGATGATATTGAGCAGGTCATTAATACTCGAAGCAACCAGGGCTGGGTCTATGCCCTACAGGGTGACTTTGAAAAGCAAGCCGAATGTCTGAAGGAAGTACTGGAGCTGACGGAAAAACATACCACCGATAAAATCCAGGCATTAACGGTACGAGTCAACTTGTCGCATAATTATCTTGAGCAGGAAAAATTTGAACAGGTTATTGAATACGCCGATCAGGCGATAGAGCTGGCAGATGAAATTGAGCATAAGGTGGGTCGTGCGGTTGCAATGCATAACAAAGCAGCAGCCATAGCATTATCAACCGATAAAGAAGGTGGTATTGCGCTATTAAAAGAAGCTATCGCTCTGGCAGAAGAACAACAATCTAAATCCTATGCGCTGGATATGTACCGTTCTCTAGCTCAATTGTATGAAGAGTTTAATGAGCACGAAAATGCCGTAGAGTCCTACAAGAAAATTATCGAACTTGAATCTGAAATCATAAAGTCAGAACGAGAAGATGCGGTTCAGGCAATGCAGGAACAATACGAAACGGAAAAAAAGAATCGCGAGATTGAGCGACTTTCCTTAGAAAAAGTAGCGGCTGATGCTGAGATTGCGGAAAAGAATGCTCGGCAAAAGCTGTGGATTGCATTAGCCTTTGTATTTTTACTGATAGCAGTCATCCTCGTTCAGTGGCTGCGAACCAGTCGTAAGCGCAATAAAGATTTAGCCGATGATAATGTGCAATTAACTGAGCAAACCGATCGTGATCCGCTAACAGGAGCCTATAATCGTCGTTTTCTGCAAAAGACTATGCAAGAACTTCATCAGAAATTAAAGAATCTTGATCGCCCCGGTCGAGCTGATGACATCATGGGCATTATATTGCTGGATGTGGATTTCTTTAAAAAAGTTAATGATACCTATGGTCATGCGGTTGGTGATGCGGTGTTGGTTGAGATGACTAAGCGTTTTAGAAAGCTGTTGCGCGAACGAGATATGGTGGTGCGCTGGGGTGGAGAAGAGTTTGTGCTGTTGTTGCCGAATATCAATGGTGCTTTATGCAACGTTGCTGATCGGGTGATAAAAAAGATTGGTAAAGAAACCTTTAACTTTGAAGGGCAGCAGTTAAGAATTACTATTTCAGCTGGTTGTGTAACCTGGCCAGCTTTTGAAGAGCAGAGCTGGGAAGAAGCACTGCATCTGGCCGATATGGCTGCCTATCTGTCAAAGTCTGGGGGGCGAAATCGTGCTACCTGCATTACCAGAATTGATAGGGAGGCAAACAATAAAGAGTTGGCTGAAGATTTATTGGAAGCTGAGAAGAAATCCTGGATAGAGCTAACCAGAATAGAAGGACCGCGAGAAGAGTAGTACATCATTATGGAGCGATCAAACGAGATTATCGCCTGGCATACGCTGGATGTGGCAACGGTATTACAAAAGCAGAGTGCCAACGCAAACGGTTTAACCGAGCAGGAAGTCAACATCAGACTGTCCCAATTTGGTGATAACCGCTTACCTGAACCAGCTCGTCGCAGCTGGTTTCTTCGTTTTATGCTCCAGTTTCATAATATGCTTATTTATGTCCTGATCCTATCTGCGCTGATAACGGCGCTGTTAGGTCATTGGGTCGATACGTCCGTGATCTTAGCAGTAGTCTTGATTAATGCGATCATTGGCATTTTACAGGAAGGTAAGGCTGAACGTGCTTTAGATGCCATTAAAAGTATGCTGGCGCTTAAAGCGTCAGTTATGCGTGACGGGGAAAGGAAGACGGTTGCTGCAGAGCAGTTAGTACCCGGTGATATTGTGTTTCTGGAAGCGGGCGATAAAGTCCCGGCGGATTTGCGGTTGATAAAAGCGCATGGACTTAATATTCAGGAAGCCATTTTAACAGGCGAATCATTAGCGGTAGAAAAAGGGACAGAAACCGTAAGTCAACAAGCCACCTTGGGTGATCGTAGTTGTATGGCATTTAGCGGTACAACGGTAACAAGTGGGCAGGGGCAGGGAATAATCACTGCTACTGCGAGCGATACTGAGATTGGCCATATTAGTGGCATGCTTTCGCAGGTTAAAACATTAACGACACCACTGGTAGAGCAGATGGATGTGTTTGCTAAATGGTTAAGCCTAGTCATTGTTACTATTGCAGGGTTAATTTTAGCTTTTGGTTACTGGGTTTTAGAGTATGAGTTTGGTGAATTATTTATTGCGGTGGTGGGTTTAACAGTTGCTGCTATTCCTGAAGGTCTGCCAGCGGTATTAACCATAACACTCGCGGTAGGTGTGCAGGCGATGGCAAAGCGTAATGCCATTGTCAGGCAACTGCCGGCAATTGAAACGCTAGGATCGATTTCCGTTATTTGCACGGATAAGACGGGAACACTAACGCGCAACGAAATGAGCGTTGCGAGTTTTGTAACCGCCGATGGATCACATCAGGTGAGTGGAGAGGGCTATTCGCCACTTGGGGATATCACGGACAGGAAAACAGATGATGACCGATTGAGTCATGCTGGCCTGGTAGCTGCGTTGTGTAATGATTCGCAGATTAAAAAAATACAGGATGACTGGCTAGTAGAAGGTGATCCAATGGAGGGAGCCTTGCTGGCCTTTGCAGGTAAATCGGGGGTGGATGTGTCGCAGACCCAAAAGGAATGGGTGCGAACGGATGTCATTCCATTCGATGCAGCGCATCGTTACATGGCAACCTTAAATCATGATCATAAAGGTAATGCTGCAGTATTTGTTAAAGGGGCACCGGAAAAAATTGTAGAGTTGTGCCATTGCCAGCAAGGCAGGGACAACAGTATGTGTGAGTTGGACCACGACTATTGGCAGAAGCAGGCGGCAATGATTGCCAGCCAGGGACAGCGCGTTTTGGCACTGGCCATGAAGAAGGTTCCAGTAGAACACACTGTGCTGTCGCAAAGTGATGTGGAAAGTGATTTAGTGCTATTAGGTTTGGTGGGTTTAATGGATCCGCCGCGCAGTGAAGCAATAGATGCCGTAGCCGAGTGTTATCGTGCTGGAATTGAAGTCAAAATGATAACCGGTGACCATGCGCTGACCGCTGCCGCAATTGCAAAGAAAATCGGACTGCGCAATACGGATAGAGTCATAACAGGCAGTGAGCTTGATCAGTTAGATGACGTGGGTTTGATTGAAGCTATCAGTAAGGTGGATATCTTTGCTCGTACCAGCCCTGAGCATAAGTTGCGATTAGTTAAAGCCCTGCAAGCGAATGGGGAGGTTGTGGCAATGACCGGTGACGGTGTTAATGATGCACCGGCTTTAAAACGTGCAGATGCGGGCATTGCGATGGGTGTCAAAGGGAGTGAAGCGGCTAAAGAGGCAGCGTCTTTGGTGCTGACAGATGATAACTTTGTGTCCATTGTCTCGGCAATCAGGGAAGGACGTACGGTTTATGATAATACCAAAAAAGTCATTAGCTGGTCGCTGCCGACGAGTACCGGTGAGGCCTTTACCATTGTATTGGCATTAATGTTGAGTATGTCCTTGCCGATTACGGCTGTGCAGATTTTGTGGGTCAATATGATTACGGCGGTGACGCTTGGTATCGCTTTGGCATTTGAGCCGACAGAAGCCAGGACCATGAAGCAATTACCAAGACCCAGGAATAAGGCGCTATTGACTGGAACTTTAGTTTGGCACATTGTATTTGTTACTGTGCTGTTTGTAGCAGGGGTTTTTGGGGTCTACCACTATGCTATTAGTCAGGACTATTCCATTGAGTTAGCAAGAACCATGGCGATGAACACTTTGGTGGTGATGGAAGTCTTTCATTTGTTCTTTATCCGAAATATGTATGGGACTTCATTAACCTGGAAGGCAGTAAAGGGGACCAAAGTTGTCTGGTATGCGGTCCTATTAGTCACGATGGGCCAATTAGCTATAACCTATTTACCGTCTTTGCAGTCAATATTTAAGACGGAAGCGGTGGCTTTCCTGGATGGACTATTGATCATGGTTATTGGTATTGGGGTGTTTACGGTAGCAGAACTTGAGAAACAGATCCGACTGGCTATAAGAAAGGGGCGATCAACCAATAAGGTTTTAGCACAGTAATGTGATATAAAGTTGAGCATATGAATATGATGGCGCGCACGTTACAGAGACGGTGTAGATGAAGAATCAGATTAATGATATCGCAACTAAAGTAGTTGATTTGTTGATGGATGTTGTTTGCGTGGTGGATCTTGAAGGAAACTTCGTTTACATAAACGCCTCTTGCGAAAAGGTCTTTGGTTATACTCCGGAAGAAATGCTGGGAACCAATATGATCAGTTATGTTCACCCTGATGATCGAGAAAAAACCTTAGCAACTGCAACACAAATTATGCGCGGTCATGAAGAGCCTTATTTCGAAAATCGATACCTTAGAAAGGATGGCAGCACCGTGTATATCATGTGGTCAGCACGCTGGTCGGAAAATGATAAGGTCAGAGTTGCAGTAGCGCGAGATATAACTGTCTATAAACGTTATCAGAGAATCCAAAATTCGATATTTAAAATCTCTGAAATGGCGCATCAGGCGAATGATCTTTCCGAACTCTATCAACAAGCTCACGAGAGTATTAGTCGATTTATTGCAGCGGAAAGCTTTATTGTCGCCATCAAAGAGGAAGGCAAAGATACCGTTAATATGCCCTATTGTGTGGATGGGAAATATCAACCGAAAAAGAACATTAAGTTAACCAAAGACTGTGCGCTGGGTGAAGTTATCGACGGTGGTAAAACATTGCTAATAAATTCAAACAGAGAGTCGGCCTTATTAGCCAAAATCAATCATAATAGCGAGTCTGATGATAAAGGGAATTGGGTCGGTGTGCCATTGAAATCGAAAGAAACCGTGTTTGGTGCTTTGGTTATACATGCGGCGGAAAGTTCTGTGTACACAAAGCAGGACGTAAAGCTAATGGAGTTTGTTGGAGAGCAGTTTGCTGCGACTATCGAGCGGAAAGAATATGAGCGGGAGCTACACCACATTGCGAGCCATGATTGGTTAACGGGATTGCCCAACCGACTATTATTTAATGATCGATTGGATGTTGCGATTAAGCGAGCGACTAGAAATAAAGAAAAGTTAGCACTACTCTACATGGACCTGGATGGCTTCAAAGAAGTTAATGATTCACTAGGACACACTAAAGGCGACTTGTTGTTAAGTAAAGTTGCCAACCGGATAAGATCATGTGTACGTGATTCAGATACGGTAGCCAGGATGGGTGGTGATGAGTTTACAGTGCTGTTGACAGAAATTAATCAGGGTGAGGCTATAGACGCTGTGCTCGGAAAAATAAACGAAGTAGTCGAAAAACCCTTTATGCTTGAAGGAAGCAGGGTGAATATTGGAATCAGCATCGGGGTGGCGGTCTATCCAGAAAATGGCTTGGGAAGAGAGCAGCTATTCCGTATTGCTGATAATAAAATGTATGCTGACAAGCATCAGAAAATACAAAGGAAAACATAAGGGAAGAATCAGTTAAATGAATCAAGTTCTACATAATAATAATAATGGAATTAAAATTTTGTCTGAAATAATATAGCGTAATAATAAAACATAGTTGGGGGAAATCATGAGCGAGTTAACTAAAACAAAAGACCTAATAGGGTTATTCGGCTGGTTGATTGTGGTATTTGCAGCAGCGACTGTCGGTGCCATTGCTTCAGTTGATGCAGGAGAGTTTTACGGTCAGCTGGAAAAACCTTCCTGGGCGCCACCTGGCTGGTTGTTTGGACCGGTTTGGACGGTACTTTACGCCTTTATGGGGATTGCAGCCTGGTTAGTATGGCGAGAGCGTTACAATTTAAACGCTTCTTTAAAAAGAATTCATGCCGCTTTGACAGTTTTTATAATGCAGTTGATATTAAATGCATTGTGGAGCTGGGTGTTCTTTAGTTGGAAGCTTGGTGGCTGGGCTTTCGTCGATATTATCCTGCTATGGATATTCATTGGATTTACCCTGGTCGGTTTTTTACGAGTAAAGAAAATGGCTGCGCTTCTGATAGCGCCTTATTTATTATGGGTTTTATTCGCAGCTATTTTGAATTATGCGGTCTGGAAAATGAACCCTGCGTTACTTGGTAGTTAAGTCGCATCTCACAGAAAATATCCTTACAATAAGCGTCAAATAAGCTAACGAAATCAAACGATGTTTGAAGTTATTGTTTTGGCGCTTGCCTTAAGTATGGATGCTTTTGCAGTATCCATTGGCCTTGGTTCAAAACCTGTCACCAGTCATAAAAACCTTGCCATTTGGGCAGCAATTTATTTCGGCTTATTTCAGGGGTTGATGCCACTGGTAGGTTATTTAGGTGGCAAAGGGCTACTGGGCTGGATAGAGATATATGCACCTTGGGTTGCATTTTTATTGCTACTATTTATTGGCGGAAAGATGATTTTTGAGGCTTTTTCAGAAGGTATCGAAGAAGATATTTCACAGATCACCCAACGAGTGATGCTGACATTAGCTATCGCTACCAGCATTGACGCGATGGCTGCCGGGTTTGCTTTGAACCTATTGGCAGTTAATGCGCTACTTGCCTGTATTATTATTGGCGCTGTGACTTGTGTGATGAGTGCCATTGGAGTGTACATTGGTAAGCGTAGCGGCACTTGGCTGGAGAGCAAGGCGGAGTTGCTGGGTGGTGTAGTCTTGATACTTATTGGTATAAAGATTGTGTTAGGCTAAAGAATCCTGATAATTGAAGAAGTTGATCAACTACAAGAACCCAATGATGGATGATATGTTTTCCACTAAAAGAGTTATGGTGTTCCTCTTATTGATGCTACTAGGTGGCTTTGCCTTTTCTGTTGAGGCTGTTCAGGTGGCAAACGAGCAGGAGGCTGTGACCAGCTTTGATTGGGTCCTGTTATGGATTTATATCTTAATCGCTCTGTTGTTTTCGTTTTTATGTTCAGTTGCCGAAGCCGTGCTTTTGAGCATCACTCCTTCCTACATAGAACATCTACAAGAACAAAGACCCAAAAAGGCCAAAGTATTGCGGACATTACGTATTACCAGTGTTGACCGCTCCCTCGCTGCCATTTTAACGCTTAATACAATTGCGCATACCGTAGGTGCCATTGCGGCCGGTGCTCAGGCAACAGTGGTTTTTGGCAGTGGCTGGATAGGAATTTTCTCAGCAATCATGACGCTGGCTATTTTGTTCTTTTCTGAAATTATTCCAAAGACCATTGGCGCTGTTTACTGGAAGCCACTGGCTCCCATCACTGCAGTATTCGTACAGTGGCTGATAAAAATCCTGTATCCCTTAATCTGGGTTTCTGAGGCTATCACCAAGTGGATATCTCACGGTAAGAAACAGCATATTTTCAGTCGTGATGAATTTCTGGCGATGGCCGGTCTTGGGGAAAGAACCGGCGACATTGATGAACATGAGTTCAGGGTGGTTCGTAATTTGTTCCGCTTCCGGCAACTTAGAGCCAAGGACATTATGACACCGCGTACTGTCATGGTGTCGTTGCCGGCCAGCGCAAAAGTTGAAGATGTCTTTCAACAAGTATTGAATATACGCTTTTCGCGAATACCGGTTTATAGCGAAGACAATGATGATATAACCGATTTTGTGTTGAAGGATGATGTCCTTATGACGCAGGCGAAAGAGCATGGCTCCCGAACCTTGTCACATCTTAAGCGTAAGCTCATCTGTGTACTTGGCGAAATGCCATTACCTGATCTTATGGAGGTTTTGCTAAATGAGCGTCAGCATATCGCCTTAGTAGTGGATGAGTATGGGCAAACTTCAGGTCTGGTTACACTTGAGGATTTAGTAGAAACGTTACTGGGTCTGGAAATCATGGATGAGATGGATGAAGTAAAAGACATGCAGATTCTGGCCCGCCAACAGTGGCGTAAGCGGGCGCAGAAACGAGGTTTGATATTGGATGAGGAGAAGGAATAATGGCAATAAAGATAGAAAAGTGACAAAAATTGTCGCTACCTCAATCATTATGTCATTGAATAACAACAGGAAATTAGTAACAGATAGAGGTTTTTACAAGCTATGCTCTGGCGATAACTTATTGTTTATTAATGAGATTGCATCGTAAATGAGCGAAAATTGCACAAGTCACATTTGCATGTAAAAAAAACTGACAGTGTGACCTGTTCCACATTATTCTTTTCTGTTAGTCTATTAATAGGTCAATATTAAAAGGTTTCAACATGGCAGAACGCTATTGTGATGCAAATATGACCGTCTCGATTGTAGATAGTGAAAGGAAATCCATTCGCCAGACGAGGCGAGAATTCATATTCAATAATCTTATTCATCCCTTTTTTATAGGGGCTCTTCTTTATGTGTTGAGCCTCTCAGTAGCTTATGCCATCAATCCAACAAATGAACTCAAGGGTTCTTTTGATGATCAACTTAATACCGAAAAAACGAATCCAGAAGCACAAGAAAAGCCGCGAGAGCTGACAGCCGAACAAAAAGCCTTTGATGATTTTTTGTATAAGCTCGACACTGGTGAAATAGAGCTAACCACCCAACAAGATTTTGATAAGCAATTGGAGAAGTTACAGCAGCTGGTGCCCGCGGATGATGAAGATCGACGCTTAACCAATGTGTACTACCAATGTTTATTGAGTAGCATTTATAGCCCCGAAAAAGGGGTGCAAATAGCAAAGAACATGGTTAGTGATGCCAAGAGGCGGGATGAGCGTCTGGAAGAAGGTATTCTCTATCTGTGCTTAGCAAATTATGAAGACCGAGGGGGCGACACCTCTGAGGCACTACTCAATATTGAAAAGGCAATTGATATTGGTAAAGAAGTTAATGACAAGATTTTGATGGCGGATGGCTATGTTAGCCGTTGCGGCATTCGCTCCTTACTAGGAGAAAATGATTTTGCTTTGAAGGACTGCATAAAAGCAGAAGAGTTATATCGAGAAGAAGGTGTCCTAGATGCCTCTGAAGGACTGATATTTGATATCGGCATTATTTTTAGACGTCTAGGCTTTTTGGAGCGCGCTGAAAAATATTTGAAACGCTCAGAAGAAATTTCCAAACAGGAAAATCTCAGTTATGGATTAATACGAGTCTATCTCCAGCAGGGGTTTATGGAAGAGCAACGCAACAACCCCAAAAAAGCCATTGAGAAATACTTGTCAGCGTTAGAGGTTGCTCAAGACAATAAGATTATTAGTGAAATGGTACCTATCAGGATTGCTTTGGCCGGTGGTTATAATCTGAATGGTGAATATGGCAAAGCAATTCAAGAACTGCAGCTAGCAGAAGAAGCCAGAGAGACGATGGGTAACAGTGGTTACGATGGTATGGCCTCAATGTACTATGGCATAGCATTCAGTCATCTTGAAAAGCCTGAGCAGGCGGAACAATTTTTCAGCAATGCTGAAGAACTTATGCTGTCTGATAACAATAAGCGATATTTGGCGTTGTTATACGAAGCTTGGGCGAAGAGTTATGAACAAACGGGGAACAGTACGCAGGCGCTGGAAAAATACCAAAAGTTCATGCAGTTACAGAAAGAGTTAGATCGACAGCGTTCGGATCAGCAAACTCAAGTACTGCGATTTGAATATGATAGTGAAAAAACCGAAATAGAAAATGAGCGCTTACAGCAGGAACAGAAATTAAAGGATGAGCAACTAGAATCTCTACAAGCTGCGAGGAAGTGGCAAATTCTAGCTATTATTTTAGGTAGCGTGTTAACGGTTGTTCTTGTTTGGTTCTCTTTGAGACAGGTGGCTAATTCACGTAAGTTTAAACAGTTAGCGCATACCGATAGTTTAACCGGTCTTGCGAATCGTCGTCAGATTGAGCGAGCGCTGAAAAAAGAAATGGAAGCTGCTGATGTTGCTGGCAAGCCGCTGAGTATACTGATGTATGATATTGACCACTTTAAAGTCGTCAACGATATTCATGGTCACTCAGTGGGTGATGTGGTTCTGACCAATCTTTCCAACTTCAGCAAAGAACTGCTGCGGGACAACGATGTATTGGGCAGAACCGGCGGTGAGGAATTTCTGGCTGTCTTACCCAATGCCAATTTGGAGCAGGCAATACAGGTTGCCAAGCGTTTACAGCAGGAAGTGGATCTCAAGCAGTACACCGACATTGAAAGCGAATTAAATGCCACCATCAGCGTTGGCGTAACAGAATACAAACATGGAGAGAACATGGATGAGTTCCTACGCCGTGTTGATGAGGCCTTGTATCAGGCCAAAGAGAATGGTCGCAACCGTGTTGAATATGTCATCTGAAAACTAGTGTGACAAAGCAGACTAAAGCGATACCCCTTCATTGATCCGATACCAGCCAGTAAGACTAAAACGGGACTTATTGGCTGGTAACACTTCATGCGGAAACTCTTCACTTAAAAAAATAACTAAGGTACCAAAAGTAGGCACTACTGTTTCTAGTGGTACTTTCTGCCGCTTCCGGTAAATCAAAAGCTCACCACCATCTTCAGGATTCCATTGTGGATTTAAATAAAGCACAGTGGTTAAGCGACGATTAGTGCTGCCGCGAAAAGCATCAAGGTGGCGCTTATAGAATGCGCCTGCTGGGTAGTGGGCGAACATGCATTCATAGTCAAACAGACCTAAAAATAAATGACGGTTTAAACGCAAACGTAACTCTTCAATCCAGGTGAAATATTCCTGAGCAAAAGGGGCGTGAGATTCCAGCCAATGAATATGGTCAGTACGAACAAATTCATTGGTGTGGAAATCTTGCTCGCGTCCTATCCCTGCTGGATCAAACTGATGAGGATTACTCTCGATCAATCCTGTAAACAATTGATTTAAAGTGTCAAGCGGTAAGGCGTTGGGCAAGACAACATAGCCTTGGTCTGTTATCGCATCACAGATACGGGCAAAAATGTCGTCATCAAAGTAGCCTGTAGAGCTGGATGAAATGGACTTTAAAGCTTGGGTCAATGCAGTAAAACCTCCAAAACGGTATGAGGGCTTTATACTCCAAAAAGAGAGTTTTGTGAACAAAATTTACACAGCTTGAAGTCGCAATTGAGGGCTGCGTGATTTAGACTAACTTGTATCAATAAACCGATTTAAGAGCCCAAGTATGAGCTACAAGCAAAATGTTGCAGAGTTGATTGGTAACACCGATTTGTTGAGGATTCCTTCATTGTCAGCATTAACGGGTTGCGAGATTTTGGTGAAGTGTGAGTTCCAGAATCCAGGTGGTTCAATCAAGGATCGGGCAGCTCTGCAAATGGTGCAGGATGCAATTGATAATGGTGAACTAAAGCCAGGCATGACCATCGTGGAAGGTACCGCCGGCAATACTGGAATTGGCTTGGCTGTGGTAGCTAAAGCATTGGGCTTTAAAATGCTAACGGTAATGCCAAAGGGGCAAACTCCGGAAAAGGAGAAGATGATTGCCTTGCATGGCTCTGAACTGATGCTGGTGGATCCTTGTCCCTTCGCTGACCCCAACCATTTTTATCACACCGCAAAACGCCTTGGCGAAGAAAATGAAAATTACTGGTGGGCTAATCAGTTTGAGAATACCAGCAATGCCAAAGCGCATTACCGGCACACAGGGCCTGAGATCTGGCAACAAACCGAAGGTAAAGCAGATATTTTGGTCTCAGTATCAGGAACCGGCGGCACTATTGGCGGTTGTTCTCGTTATTTGAAAGAGCAGAATAAAGATGTGGATGTATGGTCAATCGATCCGGATGGGTCAGGCATATATCATTATCTCAAGACCGGTGAATATAAAGCACAAGGAAGCTCATTTACAGAGGGTATTGGTATTATGCGCACCGTCGCTAATTTTGCACAGGCAAAAATTGATAAGGGTATAACGCTGCCGGATCAGGACTTGGTGACTGTATCGCGAGCAGTGAGAAATCAAGATGGATTAGTGTTGGGTAGTAGCTCGGCATTAAATCTGGCTGGCGCTTTGTTTGCCGCTGCAAAGAGTGGTCCAGGAAAAACCATCGTGACCTTTGCCTGTGATGCGGGTGAACGCTCCTATTCAAAGTTGTGGAATCAAGAATTTTTGGCAGAGAAAGGAATCCGAGAAGACTTGGAAACCATTGAGCAGATGTTCAGCCGTTATAAGAAAACGGATGACAGTGTCATAGTGAATGTTAAAGACGAGGATCGATGATGGATAAAAAACTGCATTTGAAATTATTGGATGCGCATTTTGATGTGCATCGCCTCTTATCAATAATGGAACTGGAAGACTTACAGGGAAGTTGGTTTTTGTCATCAACCGATGAAGAATTATCGCTGGTTTGTGAAGTTATTAATCGTGATTTGCTAAAAGACACTGCCCAGAAAAGTGAGCTTAATTGGCGAGCGATAAGGGTTGAAGGGCCGCTTGATTTTGGCCTAACTGGAGTTATTGCAGGGCTGAGTCAGGTGTTGGCCGATGCAGACATCCCCGTTTTTGTGGTTTCGACTTTCGATACTGACTACCTGCTGGTAAAAGAAAGAAATCTTGCAGAATCGCTGGTAGTGTTGAAGAAAGCGGACTATGTGTTTGTTTGACCAGAAGTAAGAACAAGAGAAATAACAAGTTGATTCGAATGCCAAAGGTTTGCTTCTTATCCCCTTTGATTGAGCTGAGGAATATAGGATGGGTTATACCCAAGGGGGTAGACCCGGCGATAGCCGTAAACCATCAAACAAGCAAACGATGGGTTACGTATAAATGCTGGGTCTGCCCCCTTGGGTAAACCCATCCTATAAGAGCTTTCCGGAAATCACTGAATCGTTAGCAATAAACGTGGGGCATAGAACTTCTCATCTTTTCCATTGGCCACCACAATGATGGAATCGACATGTTTTTATAGGATGGGTTAGACGCCAGTCGTAACCCATCAAAGCAAAACCTCCAATAGCTCATTGGCGGCAAGCGACTAGTACAAAAAAGCACTTCAGGCAAATCGGTCGGCAAAATGGAAAACCAATAGAAATGGATAGTATAGGTAACAGTTAGTGGCACGTTGCCGGATTTTAAAGACAAATCACGGCTGAACAATGAGTTATTCCATTTTGTCGCTAAATAGCAGAAAGTCAAAAAAATGAAAATAATTTATATTTCTTAAATTTCAATAGGTTAAGTGTTGATTTAGAGCTCGCCTGCGAGTCCTGCACAAAATACATGCACAAAACACCTTCTGAGCAAACAATCAAAATCTTTTAATATCAACAACTTAAAGAAATAGCAATAACTAATTGAAAGATGTGATTTATCGTTAATTCCTATCACTCAAAGTAACAATTTGAAATATCACTCTTTGCTAATCTGTATTTGTGCAGCGACGAAGGGTCGTTGTCGTATTGAAGATTTCAGAAGAGGAAAGAGTGATGAACCACGAAGACGATAAAAAAACTGAAGGCACTGGTGACAATAAGCCAGAGCCGGGTGGTGAACATAAAGAGCGAGTCTATGAGGGCGAAGCTGAAGTACTAGGTACTGAAAGCGTCAGAGGTGAAGAGAAAACCTGGTCTATGTTTGCTCACCTTGCTGCCTTTGTAGCTATGGTGCCATTAGTGCCTGTAATCGGCATGGTGCTAGGTCCCTTGGTGGTGTGGTTATTGAAGAAAGACGATATGCCATTGGTTGCAGAGAATGGTAAGCGCGCTCTGAATTTCAATATCACCATGTTTATTGCCTACTGTGCGGCATTAATCCTGTGCATCATCTTGATTGGTATTCCTATTTTATTCGGACTAATCATTTTCCACTTTATTGTCACCATAATGGCGGCTATCAAAGCGAGCGAGGGTGGTGTTTATGACTATCCGTTCTCAATAAAATTAATTCAATAAAGTTAATTCAAAAATACTGAGATACTTATAATAATAAAATGACTCTCCACACGGGGCCCTGGCGACTCTCAAGCTAGGCCCCATTCTCCCCAGCGGCAACCGAAAGGATGCCGTTTTTTTTATACATATTTGTATAAGCCTCTATGATTTTTAAGGGTGAGACATGTATAATTCTTTCTACTCTCGGGGTGCGCTTGGATTTTCAAAGTTGGCTTGTTAGGCTGATTCAATCTAAGGGCTGAGATGCAATGGCAAACCCGTATAACCTGATCTGACTCGCATCGGCGTAGGGAAGAGTAATGTCACAAGCTGACGATCCTCAAAAAAGCTCTGTTATCATTACTTCTTAACGTCATGTCGGTCACAAGTGGAGACTGTAATGGCTAAGAATGATCCGATTGAACTCAATAAGCATAAAATCACCCGCGAGCCTCTGCCGAAATCGCAGAAAATTTACGTGCCTGGTAGTTTGCATAAAGATATTCGCGTACCAATGCGTGAAATCAGTTTGACTAATGGTGAGAAGGTCACTATTTACGACACGTCCGGGCCTTACACCGATCTGAGTATTGATATTGATGTGCGCAAAGGTTTGCAGGAAGTGCGTCGTGACTGGGTGATGGGTCGTGGCGATGTTGAGGAATATCAAGGTCGTGCAGTTAAGCCGATTGATAATGGTTATGAAGATGGTGATAAAGCTTTTGCTACTCATAATCCTGAGCTGCAACGCAAGCCTCTTCGAGCAAAAGCGGGTAAGAATGTCACTCAGCTACATTATGCACGTCAGGGCATAGTGACGCCGGAAATGGAATATGTGTCGATTCGTGAAAATCAAAAGCGCGAAGCCTTATTCGAACAGTTCGCAAGTAAAGAAAGAGAAGCGCGCTTAAAAGGGCAGCCATTCGGTGCTAAAACGCCTGAAAAAATTACTCCTGAATTTGTACGTGATGAAATCGCAGCTGGGCGTGCAATCATTCCTGCCAACATCAATCACACCGAATTAGAGCCAATGATTATTGGTCGTAATTTCTTGGTTAAGATCAATGCAAACATAGGTAACTCTGCCGTAACATCCAGCATCGAAGAAGAAGTTGAAAAGCTGGTGTGGTCGACGCGCTGGGGTGGTGATACCGTGATGGATTTATCGACCGGTAAAAATATTCATGCGACGCGTGATTATATTCTGCGAAATTCACCGGTACCCATTGGTACTGTGCCAATTTATCAGGCATTGGAAAAAGTCGGTGGCGTTGCTGAAGATCTGACCTGGGAAGTATTCAGGGATACTTTAATTGAGCAGGCCGAGCAAGGGGTGGATTACTTTACCATTCATGCCGGAGTCTTGTTGCGCTATGTGCCGCTAACTGCTGACCGTGTAACGGGTATCGTGTCGCGCGGCGGTTCGATTATGGCGAAATGGTGTATTGCACATCATAAAGAGAACTTTCTATACACCCACTTTGAAGAAATTTGCGAAATCATGAAAGCTTATGATGTGAGCTTCTCGCTGGGTGATGGCCTACGTCCGGGTTCATTGGCCGATGCCAACGATGCCGCGCAATTTGGTGAGCTGGAAACGTTAGGTGAATTGACCAAGATTGCCTGGAAACATGATGTTCAGGTGATGATTGAAGGTCCGGGTCACGTGCCGATGCACATGATTAAAGAAAACATGGATAAGCAGTTGGAAGAGTGCCACGAAGCACCTTTCTATACGCTTGGACCATTGACTACCGATATCGCACCGGGCTATGACCATATTACTTCAGGAATTGGTGCGGCCATGATTGGTTGGTTCGGTTGTGCCATGCTTTGTTATGTGACACCCAAAGAGCATTTGGGCTTACCAAATCGTGATGATGTTAAAACGGGCATTATCACCTATAAATTAGCAGCACATGCAGCAGACGTGGCAAAAGGACATCCGGGCGCACGTTACCGCGATGATCAATTATCACAAGCGCGATTTGAATTCCGCTGGGAAGACCAGTTTAATTTAGGTCTTGACCCGGATACAGCGCGAGAATTCCACGATGAAACCTTGCCTAAAGACTCTGCCAAGGTAGCGCACTTCTGCTCTATGTGCGGACCAAAATTCTGTTCCATGAAAATTTCTCAGGATGTCAGAGATTACGCCGAAGAGAAGAAAAAAGTGGAGCAAGGTATGGCAGAAAAGTCAGCAGAATTTAAAAGACAAGGCGCAGAGATTTATGTCGAGGTTAAATAGCCTCGGCTAGTTTACAAGAGAATGGGCAACGCTATGAAGATCGGAATTGTTGGTGCAGGCATTGCAGGTCGTATATTGGCCTGGCAAATGATCAAAAAAGGTTATGAGGTAACACTGTTTGATAAAAACTCACTGAACAGTGAAGCAGCCTGTTCGTTTGCAGCAGCGGGAATTTTATCGCCACTTGCTGAGCTTGAAATGGCCGAGCCCACGATCTTTGAGTTGGGTAGTCGCTCAATGCAGTTATATCCGGAGTTGATCAAAGAACTGGAACATCCCGTCTTCTATCGTCAGATAGGATCATTAGTCACTGCTCACAGTTCTGACAAAGTCGAACTCAATCATTTTCATCGCATGCTAAAACATAAGTTAGATCGTTGTGATGATTATGTGCAAAATATTGCAATAGCCGATAAAGAACCTGAGTTGGCACACATGGGCGATGGCCTGTGGGTGTCCAATGAAGGGCAGCTGGATACCATAGGTTTGCTTAATGTACTGCAACAGGTTTTGCTGAAAAAAGGAGTTGAGTGGAAAGAGCAAGTTGAGGTTCAAGCGATAGAGCCACGACAAATCAAAACCAATACAGAAACTCATGCTTTTGATTGGGTGTTTGACTGTCGAGGCATGGGAGCTAAAAGCCAATTACCGCTACGTGCAGTGCGCGGCGAGCTGCTTTGGTTGCAAGCGCCCGATGTAAAGATAGAACACTTAACCCGACTGGTTCATCCACGTTATCGAATATATATAGTGCCGCGACCGAATAATATTTACCTGCTAGGCGCAACCGAAATTGAAAGCGAAGATTATAGTCCAGTATCCGTTCGCTCATCGCTAGAAGTATTATCCGCAGCTTACAGCCTGCATAAATCATTTGGTGAAGCGCGCATCATCAAACAGGTGGTCAACTGCCGTCCGGCATTACCCGACAACTTGCCGCAAATAGAACTACAAGACGGTATTGGAATTATCAATGGTCTATACCGGCATGGAATTCTGCTAGCGCCAGCAGCAGTTGAAGAAATGATGAAACAGTTTGAGGGAAAAATCGGTACATTCAAAGAGGCAAGCCATGCAGCTAATAGTTAATGATGAAACCATAGAAGTACCAGATAAAATGAGTGTCACAGATTTTATTCAATGGTTTAAGCAGGAAGGAAATTTTGCCATAGCCGTTAATATGGAGTTTGTGCCAAGGTCTTTGTATGCGGAGACAATGTTGAAAGAGGATGATCGGGTGGAAATCGTTTTGCCCATGCAAGGCGGATAAAACAAAAAAATCGTCACAATTACTTTGTAAAAAAACAGTGTCCTGCAAGGTCATTTACTAAAGTAAACTCCCTCTTGAAAACTGTTTTTTGCCGCGTAATTGTTTAGCTTTTTTGCTTTATCGGTGAGTATAGGGCTTTGTTAAAATTGATTATTGTCACAGTCATTTGTCACAAGCAAACTCCTGCTCCAAGAATCAATTTTGCCTCGCCCCAGCTTAGCTTAGACAATTTAACAAGTGCAATAGGTTTGAGATAAGTAGATAGCCGGCCGCGTAATTGTTTAGCTTTTTTGCTTTATCGGGAAGATCGGGGTTTTGTATGATTGCTGGCTGTATTAGCAAGTGACCTATTCCTAGGGGTACCGTTTTGGTTGAAGATTATGACATTACAAAAGACAAATCGTAGGTTGGTGATGAGCGTAGCGAATCCCAACATTTTAAATATATGAAGGATAGTGTTGGGATTCGCTACGCTCATCACCAACCTACGGGAACTGAAAGTAATATGCTAAAAATTGCTGGAAAAGACATTCAAAGCAGATTATTTGTCGGTACGGCTTTATATCCGTCGCCACAGATTATGCTGGATTCGATTAAAGCTTCTGGCGCTGAAATAGTGACTGTGTCGGTGAGACGTCAGGGCTTAGGTGGTGAAAATTTCTGGAAGCAACTGCAGCAGTTGAATTGCCATTGGTTACCGAATACGGCAGGTTGTCATTCGGCCAAGGAAGCGATAACGACTGCTGAAATGGCGCGGGAAATTTTCCAAACCAATTGGATTAAGCTTGAAGTGATTGGTGATGAATACAATCTGCAACCGGATCCGTTTCAATTGGTGGAAGCAACCAAGGAGTTGGTCAAGCGTGGTTTTGAAGTGTTTCCGTACTGCACTGATGATTTGGTGCTGTGTCAGCGTTTGTTGGATGCGGGTTGTAATATTTTAATGCCGTGGGGTGCGCCGATTGGAACGGGGCGTGGCTTAACGGATCCTTATGCATTACAAACGTTGCGTAAGCGCTTGCCAGATGTACCGATGGTTATCGATGCAGGGTTAGGACTTCCGTCTCATGCTGCGCAGGCGATGGAAATGGGCTTTGATGCAGTATTGTTGAATACGGCGATTGCGCAGGCTGAGAATCCGGTGTTAATGGCGACTGCATTTAAAGATGCGGTCAATGCCGGACGTAATGCTTATCAAGCTGGCGCCATGCCACAACGTGATTTGGCAAAACCCAGCACACCAGTTCTTGGCAAACCTTTCTGGCAACAAGAGTCATGAAAACTCAAGGCAAAGCAATTGTCTGGAGTTATGCAGGACTAGATAACTCGGGTATGGCTGGACAGATAGCTGATGTACGGACTATACAGGCATTGGGTGCTCACGCCTGCTGTGTAACCACGGCAGTAACTGCGCAAAACAGCCAGCGTGTTATAGCGATAAATCCTTCCTCAAAAGAGCAGCTACATTCGCAGTTGACAGCTTTAGAAGAACTGGGAAAACCGGATGCAATTAAAGTAGGTTTATTACCCAGCAAAGAGTCACTTGAGTTATTAATCGCTTTTCTTGAACAAGCCGACAAACCTATCAAACTGGTTTTAGATCCAGTGATAGAAAGCTCCTCTGGTACACAGTTTATGCCAGACGAAGTATTAGAACAGTTAAAAGCTTTATTGCCTTTTGTTACGGTGTTCACCCCGAATATTAATGAGCTGGTAAGATTAACGGGCCAGGAAATTAAATCTATAGAAGATATAGAAAGTCAGTCTAAGAAATTATTAGAATTAGGCGTTAGCGCTGTGCTAGTGAAAGGCGGCCATTGGCCTTCGGAACAGGCTTCAGATTTCTTCGTTAATCATAAGCATCAGTTTTGGCTACATAGCGAACGAAAAGAAACGGATAATGTTCGCGGAACGGGTTGTGTTTTATCATCAGCCATAGCAACAGCATTGGCTTTGGATTACTCCGTGGAAGATGCGGTAGTGATTGGTAAGATGGTATTAAATCAGGGATTGAGATACAGCTATCCTGTCAGAGAACAGAAAGGACCGTTAGCGGTACAGTCATGGCCTGCCGAAGAACAGGACATGCCCCGATTAACCAGGCAGTACGCGTTAAGCGAATATCAATTTCCTTCTCTAAGCAACCAGATATTAGGCTTGTATCCTGTGGTTGACAGTGCGCAATGGCTAGAACGATTATTGCCCTTGGGTATTGGTACCATTCAATTACGAGTTAAAGATCTACAGGGTGAAGATTTAGAACATGAAATCATTACCGCAATAGAAACTGGCAAGCAATATGGCGCAAGACTGTTTATCAATGATTATTGGCAGCTGGCGATAAAGCACGGTGCTTTTGGAGTTCATTTAGGACAGGAAGATTTAGATGATGCCAATCTAGCAGAGATAAGTGAAGCAGGCTTGCATTTAGGTATTAGCACTCATTGTTTTTATGAAGTAGCACGTGCTCATGCCATCCAACCCAGCTATTTAGCCTGTGGTCCTGTCTATCATACCGACAGCAAGCAAATGCCATGGATTCCACATGGCATAAACCATCTAAGCTACTGGAAAAAGTTACTCGCATCATATCCATGGATTGCGATTGGTGGAATTAACGAACAAAGAATTCCTGAAGTCGCGGCGACGGGCGTTTCGGGCATTGCAATGATTTCGGCAATCAGCAAGGCAGAAAATCCCGAGCAAACAACACAGCAGATGATGAATTTAATCGAACGGTATAGGCCTGAACTATGACTCAATTTAAGTGGCAAGAATCAGAAGAGGTCCAATTAATCAGCCCTCAGGATTTAAGGCAATGGGTTAGTCAAAGCGATGCTCCTTTGTTGATTGATGTTAGAGATAAAAGCAACCATGTGACAGATAAAGAGCAGTTAGTATCGTTATCAATCAGTCAAAAAGCAGAAGTGGAAAATATTCCGATTACCGAATTCGGCAGTTATATTAATCAATTGGATCCTGATCAACCTTTGGTACTAGTGTGTCAGGTAGGACAGAAGAGCTTTAACGCAGCAAGCCTTTTAATACAGGCAGATTTTTCCTGTGTTTATAGCTTGCATGGCGGTATGGAAGCATTGAAACGAAGCGAAGAGGAATAACAGACTGTAACATTCTGCTACAGTGTTGTATCTTGGTACGCGATATAATTCTACTCATCAAGTAAGCTTTGGGGAAAACCGCTTATGAGCAACGAACAAGAACAACATCAAGACCCAACTACTAATCCGAGCAGCACTCAAGAACAGGCTCAAGATGCGAGTCTTATCGAGCAGTTGCCGGATAACAAACAACGCCTTCATCCAGATTCAATTAAAGTTTCACGAATCACTACCGCAATTGTCAGTCTTATTATTATGCTTTTGCCCAGCGTGGCAGGAATACTCAGCGAGACTTATTTACTCTTAGCAATTGGAGTTGGGGTTGGCTTGCTGATTTTTACCATTGGTTTTATCTGGGCCAGAAAATCTTATGACTATACTTGGTACTGGCTTGCAGATGAGGGGCTGTATATTCAGAGGGGTGTCTGGTGGCGCAAGAAAACACTGGTTCCTTTTAATCGCGTTCAGCATACTGATGTTGCTCAGGGCCCATTAGAGCGCAAGTATAAACTGGGCAAGCTGGTGACCCATACTGCTGGAACGCGTGATGCATCGGTTTCACTAGAAGGCATATTACTTGATACCGCGCATGAGCTGCGCTCAGTGTTGCAAGAGGAAGGCGAAAGTGATGCAGTCTGATTCTAATGCTCATCGGCTTCATAAAATTTCCCCGTTATTTATTCTTTTTGACAATATTAAGAAGCTGATTCTGCCCATATTAGTTGCCCTGCTGGGATCGCGTGGCAACTCGTGGGAGTTATATGCTCTGGGTTTTGCACTGATTATCAGTTTGTTCGCAATTGCTCAGTACCGCTTTTATCGCTATTGGCTGGAAGGCGACAGAATTAGGGTAAAAGAAGGGATTTTCTTTCGCAACGTTCGCCAGGTACCTTACAAAAAAATTCAGAATTTAAATATGGTGCAATCACCTTTGCACCGTTTGTTTGGTGTGGTGAAAGTCCAGCTTGAGTCTGCATCGGGCGGCAAGCCAGAAGCGGTTATAAGCGTCATTGATATGCAGGCGGTTAATTTACTCAAGCAGAAAATTAATGGCGAAGAAGAGCAGCAGGAAAAAGAACAGAGCGAAGAGGGAAAAGACAGTATTCTGAGTTTGCCATTTGGTGAAATCGTTCGCTACGGGATGATCACCAATCGCGGAATTGTAGCGGTCGCGATCTTTTTTGGTTTTGTCATGCAGTTCATGGACAATCAGGTTGAACGATTATTTAAAAGTTATATTTCACAGTTTACACAATGGGTTGATGGCTTAGTTAGCAGTGTTCAGATGGAAAATGACTGGTTGTATTTTACGGTTCTGACTTTGGTTGGCATTATTGCAGCAATACTAGCCCTTTGGCTGCTGTCTATCGCTATGGCCTTGCTTAAGTTCCACGGTTTTGTGTTGATTAAAGCTAAAGATAAATTGCAAGCAACCTTGGGGTTGCTCACTCGTTTGCAAGCGACCATTCCAATGACACGTATCCAGTCGCTAACTATTCATGAGTCTTTACTGCATCGCTGGTTTAAGCGGATTGGTATTACCATAGAAACAGCAGGCGGCGTTAATAATGAGCAGCAGGGCGTCAGTATGAAACAGGTGATACCAGTAGCGCCTAATACCATGCGTGATGAGTTGCTCAAAGAAATTCAAGCTGATGTAGACTGGGGTACAATTGAGTGGAAAGGATTGAATCCGAAAGGCTGGCGTCGCGTGCTTAAAGTCATGCTCATTATTGGTTTGGTGGTTGGATTGCCCACTTTACTTTATTCAATTTATGCTTACCCGGTTTGGCTGCTTATCTGGGGGCTGTACAGCGTCTATTATTCTAAAGCCTATATCCGTACCGCAGGCTACTCACTGAATGATGAAGTGATTGGCTTCAAAGATGGCGTGATCTTTAGTAAGTGTACTTTTGTACGTTTACCGAAAACGCAAACCATAGCCGTTAAAGAAAGTCCTTTTGACCGTCGCCATCGAATGGCAAGTCTGGAAGTCGATACCGCTGGGGCTATGGTCGGAGCACACCATATCAACATCCCTTATATCAATCTCGACGATGCATTGGCAATAAAAAATAGTATCAGTGAGAAGATCAAAGGCACTCAGTTTAAGTGGTAAGAAGTGGCTCCAAATAGCTGAATTTAATACAGTCGGACCTGAGGTTTACCTCTGGTCCAGCTACTCTCCATATGTTCTCCAAACCAGCCGTATAATTTTCATACCATCATAGAGTAAATTTCAGGCATAGATGTTAGAATGGCGGCAGTTTACCAGTTTCAAATTGCCCAAAGCTAGCGGGCATTTAAATTCAAAAGGTTATTTCATGAATCAAGAATTTCTAAAGCATATCCAACACAATATTGATGAAGTTAAAGAGGCAGGCCTCTATAAGAAAGAAAGAGTCATTGACTCACAGCAGGCTGCTGATATTCATGTGACAACAGGTGAGGATGTTTTGAACTTCTGCGCCAATAATTATCTTGGCCTGGCAAATAATCCTGAGCTGATCAGAGCTGGCCAGAAAGCCTTGGATGAATACGGTTATGGCATGGCTTCAGTTCGTTTCATCTGTGGTACACAAAAAGTTCATAAAGAGCTGGAGAAACGTATTAGCGACTTCTTGGGTATGGAAGACACCATTCTTTACTCTTCATGTTTTGATGCTAACGGCGGTTTGTTTGAAACATTGTTGGACGCGGAAGATGCAGTGATTTCCGATGCTTTAAATCATGCTTCTATTATCGATGGCGTGCGTCTTTGTAAGGCAAAACGCTATCGTTATGCCAATAACGATATGGCCGAACTCGAAAAGCAATTGCAACAGGCCGATGCTGATGGTGCCCGTTATAAGTTAATCGTAACCGATGGCGTTTTCTCGATGGATGGCATTATTGCTGATCTAAAGTCAGTGTGTGACCTGGCCGATAAATATAATGCGTTGGTGATGGTTGATGATTCACATGCTGTTGGCTTTATTGGCGAAAAGGGTAAAGGTTCGCATGAGTTTTGCGACGTGATGGGGCGAGTAGATATTATCACCGGTACATTAGGCAAAGCCTTAGGTGGAGCATCTGGTGGTTATACCTCAGCCAGTAAAGAGGTTGTAGAATGGTTGCGCCAGCGCTCGCGCCCGTACCTGTTCTCTAATACTTTGGCACCAGTGATTGCTGCAGCCAGCTTAAAAGTGCTGGATATGCTGGAGGCAGGAGATGGTTTGCGTAAAAAGCTGCGCCATAACAGTGAGTACTTCCGCGAAAGAATGACTGCGTTAGGTTTTGAATTAGTTCCAGGCGAGCACCCAATCATTCCAGTGATGTTAGGCGATGCTTCTTTGGCCAGTAAGTTTGCCGACATGATGCTGCAAGAAGGCATCTATGTTATCGGCTTCTCATTCCCGGTAGTACCGAAAGGTCAGGCGCGGATTCGTACGCAGATGTCAGCCGCACACGATATTGAACACATTGATCGCGCGATTGCTGCTTTTGAAAAAGTAGGCAAAGAATTGGGCGTGATTAGTTAATTCTGGTTGGGGTAGAAAGTATGAAAACATTAAGTAAGGCCAAAGCCGAGAAAGGCATTTGGATGGTCGATCATCCTAAACCGGAGTTGGGCCACAATGACGTTTTAATTAAGATTAAGAAAACCGCTATTTGCGGCACCGATATGCACATTTATCATTGGGATGAATGGGCGCAAAGTACCATTCCAGTGCCAATGACTGTTGGCCACGAATACGTTGGTGTGATTGAAGAAATCGGGCAGGAAGTTAAAGGTTTAAAGGTTGGTGACCGTGTTTCTGGCGAAGGCCATATTACCTGTGGTGTCTGCCGTAATTGTCGCGCTGGCCGTCGTCATTTGTGCCGTAATACCGTCGGTGTTGGCGTAAATCGTCCCGGTGCCTTTGGCGAATACCTGGTGATACCTGCCGAAAATGCCTACAAGATTCCAGATGATATTTCTGACGAAGTCGCTTCGATTCTGGACCCGCTCGGCAACGCTGCGCATACCGCCTTGTCTTTTGATCTGGTGGGCGAAGATGTATTGATTACCGGTGCTGGCCCGATTGGCATTATGGCTGCCGCGATAGCCCGCCATGCTGGTGCCCGTCATGTGGTGATTACCGATATTAATGATTACCGTCTGGATTTAGCAAAGCAGATGGGTGCGACGCGAACGGTTAATGTCAGCCAGGAAAAACTGGAAGATGTGATGAAGGAAATCGGCATGATCGAAGGCTTCGATGTAGGCCTGGAAATGTCGGGCGTGCCTTCAGCCTTCAAGTCTATGCTGCAAGCGATTAATCATGGCGGCAAGATTGCCATGTTGGGTATTCCTTCCAGCGATTTGGCTATTGACTGGAATCAGGTCATTTTCAAAGGCCTAATCATCAAAGGTATTTATGGTCGTGAAATGTATGAAACCTGGTACAAGATGATCGCCATGCTGCAATCCGGTCTCGATGTTTCACCGATTATTACCCACCGCTTTAAGATTGATGAATTTGAAACCGGCTTTGAAACCATGGCCAGCGGTCAGTCTGGCAAAGTGGTCTTGAGTTGGGATTAGTATAGAGTTAATTTGATATTAACTTCTTAGGGGATACAGTAAATATTAAGTGGCGTTTTCGCTACTCAGCGAGTTACTTTTACGAAATACATCCTTGTATTTCGCTAAAGCCAGCGGCTTAGTATGCCGCTGTTCAAATTTGTTCCGGACAAATTTGTCTTGCTATAAAGGAACCACAAAATCGTCTGGAACGATTTTGAATGGCGGAGCCACTCGAAGAGCGAAGCACATGGATGTGCTTCGTAAAAGAAGGCCACCCCGATATTGAGGTCATTCTATGAATGACTGCCTTCGAAGCTCTCAAGCCACTTAACGCAGGGTCTGCCCCCTTGGGTACCATAAAATACAGGCCTTCCATGGCCTGAATTTTACTATCAAAATCATCCACGATTTTGATTGCTATGACTTGAGATCTCCTCAGCTCAATATAAGGGGATCTAAGATGTGCTCGCTGTCAATGACAGGGTAAACTGTACAGATTGAGGTGATTTTGGGAATAGGTATTCGTTGGCGAAGTTGGAATGGTTTGTCCAAGAAGGAGCTGTATGATCTGATACAGCTTCGTCTTGATGTGTTTTGCGTGGAGCAAAATTGTCCCTATCAGGACCTGGATGGTCTGGATAAAGAGGCCATGCATTTGCTGGCATACAATGATGGCAAACTGGTAGGTTATTTGCGTTTGTTTGAGTCGTTGGAGCATTATCAGGGCTTGGCTGCGATTGGTCGGGTTTGCACTGAACAATCAGCCCGTAAGCAAGGTCTGGCGCGAGAAATGTTGCAACTGGCGTTGAGTTACAACGACCAACATTTTTCCAAAGATATTAAAATCAGTGCACAAGAATACCTTGAAGATTTTTATACGACCTTAGGTTTTAGCACGGTAACGGAACCCTATCTCGAAGATGGCATCCCACATATAGGCATGATAAGACAATACGAGGAAAATGATGCTTAAAGATTTTCTATCCCAGGCAGGTTGGATGACCAAAACCCTGGTTGCTATTTCAGTTTTGGTCAGTATTTTGACCATGTCAGGCACCAATGATTATAGTGATTGGTTTTGGTTTGATTGGTCTCTAATTCAACAAGGGCAGGTACATCGTCTTATAACTCCCATCTTCTTACATTTTATGATTGGAGCTTTCCCTATACATTTATTATTTAACATGATGTGGTTATGGGATCAGGGAGGTTCAATTGAGAAGGCACGAAGTGCCTGGTATTTGCTTGCGTTAGTTTTAATCACCGGAATTTTGTCCAATGTTGGACAGTATTACAGTGCTACCTTAATGGATAGTCCATACCCAGAAGGATTTGGTGGTATGTCCGGTGTAGTTTATGGCTTGTTGGGCTTTAACTTTATTCGCCGTCGTTTCGACCCCTTTTTCCCAATGCATGTTCATCCGGGTCTAATGCAGTTTATGTTATTGTGGTTAGTCTTAGGCTTTACCGGGCTGCTCGGCAACATTGCCAACGCCGCCCACTTAATTGGCCTGCTCAGTGGTGGCCTGTTAGGTTACATCACGGCAAAAACCAGAGCTTTTTAGACCCAAGTTTTTTAGAGTAACCACATGTTTAAAAGAATCAGTATTGAAGACACCAAACAGCTAATGCAAGACAAGGACGTTTTATTGGCTGATATCCGCGATCCGCAATCTTATGCCGCCGGGCATATGCCCAATGCAAAAAGTATCAACAACCAGAATGCCGCAGAATTTATCCAGGAATCGGATAAAGACAAACCTCTTGTTGTGGTCTGTTATCACGGCAACAGCAGCCAACCAGCGGCTCAATATTTTGCCGGACAAGGCTTTAAAGAAGTCTACAGTATGGACGGTGGTTTTGAGCTGTGGAAGCTGAATAACCCGGTTGAACGCTAAAGCTTTTAGGTTAAGCCGAAAAGCTTTCAATCGGATCTGGCGGCAACTCGTCATTCAATATTTCTTTCGCTCGAATATAATTTTCTTCGTCAACCATAAGCGGTACTTCGCCCAGGGCGAATGAGTAGGTGCTGTGGGTGTGTTCGTGCAGAATGGTGGCGTTAATACCGTGGGATTCAAGAAGGCCGCGGGCGATGTGCGCCTGCATGGTGTTGGGATAAGTTTCGACCAGTACTAGTGACATAATAACCTCCTTGGTAATAGTTATTAAGCCATGAAGATGGGCCAAATGCAATTGGGTTTGTAGGACAGATTGATAGAAAAAAAGCTCGTAGTAGGTTGGTGATGAGCGAAGCGAATCCCAACATAACCCTATCGACTATATCTAAGGTGTTGGGATTCGCTTCGCTCATCACCAACCTACTGGAGTTAAGTAAGATTGTAGGGACAAGCTGCTCTTACCCTGATATCTAGAAGTGCCTGTATAATATTTATCGGTGGGCCAAGGCCCACCCTACAGTTCGAAAACTAGAATTAAAAAGGGCAGGCACATTGGCCTGCCCCTACCAGAAGAATGGTATAAAAAAGGCGGGCACTTTGGCCCGCCATGACTAACTAAACAAGATAAGTATTTATGCCGCTGCCGACTGGCTTGATTGATGATCTTGATACATGGCTTCAAGCTTCGATGAGTTAGCCAGCAGGTACTCGAAGGAGGCCAGTGATGCTTTAGCGCCTTCGCCCATGGCGACTACGATTTGCTTGTATGGCACTGTAGTCACATCTCCGCAAGCGTAGATACCGGGCTGTGACGTTTCGCACTTCTCGTTAATCACCACTTCACCAAAACGCGTTAGCTCAACCACATCACCCAGGAACTTGCTGTTAGGCACCAGACCAATTTGTACAAAAACACCATCCAGTTTCAATGTATGCAATGCTTCTGTAGCGCGATCCTGATATTCAATTGCTAAAACCTTGCCGTTGTCGGCATGGATTTCTTTGGTCGCTACATTACGCAAGATGGTGATATTGTCACGGGCTTCTGCCTGATCAACCAACACCTTGTCTGCCTTCAGGTCTGGCATAAATTCAAACACGGTTACAGACTTAACAATGCCCGCCAAATCGAGCGCAGCTTCAATACCTGAATTACCGCCACCGATTACTGCCACGTCTTTTCCTTTGAAGAATGGGCCATCACAATGCGGACAGTAAGCAACGCCATTACCAATATTTTCCTTCTCACCGGGAATGCCCAGTTCGCGCCATTTGGCACCAGTGGCAATGATTAAAGTTTTGCTGTCAATAACTTCACCTGATGACAGGGTGATACTTTTAATATCGCCTTGCTCAACGTTAGTGACACGCAGATGCTCTTTAACAGTAACGTCGTAATCATTCAGGTGCGCCTGTAAAGCACCTGATAATTCTGGGCCGGTAGTCTTTGGTACAGAAATCAGGTTTTCAATACCCATGGTGTCTTTGACCTGACCACCGATACGGTCAGCAATCAAGGTGACCTTTAAGCCTTTGCGTGCGCTGTATATTGCAGAGCCAACGCCTGCCGGGCCACCGCCAATAACAACCACATCCTGTAATGGCATCTTTTCGCCAGCACCTGCCTGAGCAATGCCGGGATCTTTTTCCAGTAATTTATCAATCAGTTCGGCTGCAGTCACTTTACCGTTAGCGAATAGTTCGCCGTTAAGGTAAACACTGGGCACGCCTTGAATGTCGCGTTCTTTGACCATGTCCTGGAACAAGCCACCGTCAATCATCTCTGTCTCAATGTTAGGGTTTAACAGGGCAAATTGATTAAGAGCCTGAACCACGTCAGGACAGTTGTGACAGCTAAGGCTGATGAAAACTTCAAATGTCATCGGTTGCTGCACATTGGCTATCATCTTTTTTAACGACTCATCCAGCTTCACTGGGCTGCCGGCTGCCTGTAATACGGCCAGTACTAATGAGTTGAACTCATGGCCGGATGGAATACCTGAGAAACGGATACCTGTATCTTCTTTGCCAGAACCGCCGTCTGCCTCAAGAATAAAGCTGATCGGGCTGCGCACCTGACCGGACAGGTCACGTTCTTCAAATTGCAGTTTGTCGCTTACGCTGACAAAACTGCTTAAAAAGTCTTTAAGTTCATTACGCTTTGAATGCTCACCGGTTTGCAAAACGAAAGTCACCGTCTTTTGCATCTTGGCGGTATAGCCTTTCAAAGCTTCTAAAATTTGATTATTCAACATTGGGATTACACCTTTGTCTTGCGTTGGTTGGATATTTCCCGCCCAGCATCAGCTCTATAGATAAAATGCCGGGAAGAAAATGCTCAAGCTCCGGAGAGCTGGCTGGCCGAAGCCAGCCAATTCTTAGAAGTATGACTAATAAAAGTCTTACTTAGATTTTGCCTACCAGGTCTAATGAAGGAGCAAGAGTTTCTTCACCTTCTTTCCAAGCTGCTGGGCAAACTTGACCTGGGTTGTTGCGTACGTACTGAGCGGCTTTAATTTTACGAACCAACTCTTCGGCGTCACGACCAACACCTTCAGCAGTGATTTCCATAACCTGGATTACACCATCAGGGTCAACCACGAAAGTGCCACGGTCTGCAAGACCTTGACCTTCACGCATAACGTCGAAGTTACGAGTGATTTCGCCAGTTGGGTCGCCAATCATGGCGTAGTTGATTTTGCCGATAGTGTCTGAAGTTTCGTGCCATGCTTTGTGCGTGAAGTGAGTGTCAGTAGATACTGAGAATACTTCTACGCCACGGCTTTGCAGCTCTTCGTAGTGATCAGCAAGGTCTCCTAGCTCGGTAGGGCATACGAATGTGAAGTCAGCTGGGTAGAAGAAAAAGACTGCCCACTTGCCTTCGATGTCTTTGTTAGAAACTTCAACGAATTCGCCGTTTTTAAAGGCTGTCGCTTTAAATGGTTTAATTTCAGTGTTGATAAGTGCCATATAATGGATCTCCTAATAGTATTAATAAGTAATTGACTTCGGGGACTACTTTAACGATGCCATGATGATAAGTAAATTTGGATATATTGAAGTTTATGTTCTAAAATAGTGAACATAAACTGTAATCATTCAGGTAATAGCATGCTTTCATTCAAACAGCTCACTTATGCTCTGGCAGCCGAAGAAACCTTACACTTCAAGAAGGCAGCGGATAAATGCCATGTTAGCCAATCTGCGCTAAGCACCGCACTTAGTCAGTTGGAAGAGCAGCTGGGAGTGCAGATCTTTGAGCGAGATAATAAAAAGGTGCTGGTGACGCCGATTGGCAGAGAGGTGCTGGATCGCGCACGCGAAATCGTCGCCCAGGTCAATTCATTGCAAAATCTCTCTTCCAGCCTCAAAGAGCCGTTAAGCTTCCCGTTGTCCGTCGGCGTCATTCCAACCATTGCGCCTTATCTGCTGCCCAAGATGTTTCCCATCCTCAATCAACGCTTCCCCAATGCAGAATTGCGCATTGTCGAAGAGCAGTCGCATGTATTGGTGGAAAAGGTGCAAAAAGGTGAGCTGGACACCGCAATCCTGGCCTTACCCTATGCCTGTGATGGCTTGCTGACCATGGAGTTCTGGCAAGAGGATTTCTATTGGGTGACTTTAAAAGGCGATAAATACAGCCAGCAAAAAGAAATCACCAGCGATGAGATGATGCACAGCAATCTGATGCTGCTCAAAGAAGGACATTGCCTTAAAGACCATATTCTGGATGCCTGTAAATTAAGCAAAGAACAAACGGAACATGGCTTTGGAGCTACCAGTTTGAATACCCTGATCCAGATGGTGTTAGGAAAGCTTGGCACGACTCTGATCCCGGATATGGCACTCGATCAGCTTATTTCACAGAACAAAGCATTAACTGCAGTGCATTTAAAAGAACCGGGGCCGCATCGTCGCATCGCCTTTATTATTCGTCCCAATTTTACCCGTCTATCGAGTGTCGAAGCCTTGAAAGGAGTCTGCAGAGACGCCTTAGCTGGGAAGAGTGGCTAACACTTGGGTATTGTGATTAAGATCCAGTACAATGACTGCACTTTGGTTTAGGCTGACACCTGATGAATGTTAATAACTGGCAAAGTGCCGACGATGCTGCGATAAAAGAGCTTCCCTTTCATGTGGCCGAATGGCTCGCAGAATTTGGTTCTTTAACCGAGAAGCTGTCACGAAATGTTGATGAAGTCAGGCTTGAGGTATTGCACGAAGGAGCTGGCATATTAACAGCGGAAGAGGCTGTAGCATTAAATACAGAGGGTGATGTCAACTGTCAGGTTCGAGAAGTCGTTCTATACGGCCCGCAACAGCCGTGGATCTTTGCCAGAACCAGTATGCCATTTAGTAGCAAACATCTGATTGAGAAACTTGGCAATAAACCACTAGGCAGTATCCTTTTTTCAGATGAAGAATTAAGACGACAGTTTCTGCAGGTATGTCAGCTTGAAGAAACCAGTCAGCTTTACCAAAGTACTATTCGTTATTTAGAGAAAGAAAACCTATTAATGAAATCCGCACAGCCCAAACTGTGGGCAAGACGCTCGCTATGGAAAAAGAAAGATAAAGACGATGGCATGTTGGTGTGTGAGGTGTTTTTGCCGGATGCGCCATTGTATAGGTAATATTTATCTTGTCTCTGGTAAGAGTTAATGCTTTGTCAGGGATATATGTATAAGGTCAATTTAAGATTTCGCCTTTGGGCGAGTTACTTTTCTTCTGTGAGTAAGAAAAAAGCGTAACTTAACAGCATATAGCCGATATACCATTAAACAAGTAAGTAGGTTTCATAGACCACTAGAGATAGTGGCTAGCACCAAATAACCCATTAAAAGTTAGCCGAAGTATTCAAAATTATAGTGTAAATTGGGCAGGACAGCCCAATTTAGCAAATTCGAAACAAGGATGTTTCGTTTTGCGGCACGTTAAGTGATTTTGGATAGTGAGGGAAGCGCAAAGCGCCTAACTTTTAGGGCGAGTTTTTTGGTTCGTTTTTTGCTCGTCCAAAAAATGAACATAAGAAAAAATTTATATAAAGACGTTCAACAAAGGGGATGAACTTGAATAAAGACAAATGGCGTCAGTATGCGTTGTTGATGCGGTTGGATAAGCCGATTGGTACATTTTTATTGCTGTGGCCGACGCTGTGGGCGTTATGGATTGCGGCGGAGGGTTTGCCGCCGTTGTGGATTCTGTTGGTATTCTGTTTGGGTGTATTTCTAATGAGGTCGGCGGGTTGTGTGATTAATGATTATGCAGACCGTGATTTTGATGCGCATGTGGAACGTACTCGTCAAAGGCCGCTAGCGCAGAATAAAGTGACGCCGCGTGAGGCGCTTAAGTTATTTTTATTGTTGGTGTTGATAGCTTTCGCGCTGGCTCTGACCTTGAACTGGTTTGCTGTGAGCTTAAGTTTTGTGGCAATTGGTTTGGCAGCAACTTATCCTTTCATGAAACGTTATACCTATTTCCCTCAAGTGATATTAGGAGCGGCTTTTGCATGGTCAATCCCAATGGCTTTTGCTGCGATTCAGAATGAGTTACCGCTTATTGTCTGGGTGATTTACACCTCCACGCTGTTATGGGTGCTAGCTTACGATACCTTGTATGGCATGGTTGATCGTGAGGATGATATGCGACTGGGTTTGAAATCGACTGCAATATTATTTGGTGAGATGGATTTGGTAATGGTGGCTACTATTCAATCGCTGTTCTTGATCGGCATGTATTTACTGGGAGAACAGTTAGAGTATGGAGTCTATTATTACATTAGTTGGGTAATCGCGGTGGTATTGATAGGAATACAAATGTGGCGTTGTCGCACTCGAGATCGTCAAGAATGCTTCAACGCCTTTTTGAATAATAATTACGTCGGGTTACTTCTTTTTCTCGGTATCGTCTTCCACTACCAATTCGGGTGAGTTTTTGTCAACCAGAAGAATTTGATCACGAGCCTGTTGGCGTAAGCTACGGGCTGCCTGCTGCAGACCCTGTTGAACTGGCACGCTCAGCATGCTCAATATGCTTTGATAAAGATCCTTGCAACTTTCGGTTGCACGCATGCCAATACCTTCTTTGTGCTCCACCCACCCCTGTTCTTTAAGAACCTTTACTTGAGTTTTGAATAAGTTCTTATCGAAGAACTCGGGGGCATTGATGCCATAAAGAGCTGCGATACGTTGCGCCAGCTTTTGGCTTTCCTGCTCCAACTCTGCGCGATGAATAACTTGCTCGGGTTGTAAACTAAACAATATGGTTAGACTCATTGCATAACGCTGTAATGCAGGCTGCGCTGCCTGAGCCAGTAACATCAAGCGGGACCATTCTGGCGCTTCGCTATCGGCAGGAATGTATTCATCACCACGCTTAAACAGTAGTTTATGATCAAGCATGGTCTGGATGAGTTGATCAGTACGTTCTTCGAGTTCACTAATATCCCAGCGAACATACAACTCTTGATGCAAGAAGGGGTAAACAGACTTAACGGCATTTTGAATATGCTCATGAGTCACGTCATCATGACGCTGAAAAATAGAGGCAATTAATGAGGTCAATGCAAATACGTGCAAAATATTGTTGCTGTAATAAGTCGATAGAACCGCTTCATCACCTTCGATTGAAATGACATCACCAGCAGGGTCATTGATTTCCTGAACCATGCCCAGTTTTTGAGCTGTGTCTAACAACTGTGACCCATTTTCTTCGGGTATATTGATGTGCTCACTGTAAGGTGCTTGACGAGCAAAAGTCATCAGCAAATCAAGATGAGCGATAAGCTCTTGTTTGTCCATAGCTAAACGTGGAGTGGCTAATAAAGACAGACTCACCAGACAAACACTGTTAAGGCTCACTGCGGCATTGATACGACGATTGATTTCATCGCCAAGATCAGTCACAAAGTTAGAAAGCCATTCTGGGCGAGCCTGAGCCTGGCCTTGAAAGTCACTCCAGTCAATGTTCTGTTTGGTTAGATAATCTTCCAGGGCTAACGGTTGGCCAAAGTTAAGATAGACTTTACCGTAAAAACGTTTTAACGCTTTGCGAACACCCAGTAATTGTCCGACAGATTCCTGCTTTTTAGCATGGCCACGTAACTCACCGACATAACTTTTACCCTCAAACATACGTTCATAGCCAATATAAACTGGCACAAATATGATTGGGCGACGAATACCCCGCAACATACTTTGTACTGTCATGGCTAGCATGCCTGTTTTGGGCGTTAATAGGCGTCCGGTTCGACTACGACCACCTTCCTGAAAGTATTCAACGGGAATACCCTTATTGAATAGACGGTATAAATACTCATTGAAAACTGCTGTGTAGAGTTTGTTACCCCGGAAACTACGACGCAAGAAGAAAGCGCCACCGCGACGAAGCACAGAACCAACAGGCCAGAAATTCAAGTTAATACCTGCAGCAATGTGCGGAGGGACTAAGCCTTCATGGTAGAGCTGATAAGACAGTAATAAATAATCAGCATGGCTACGATGACAAGGAACGTAAACAAGCTCATGGTCTTTTGCCAGCTGGCGCACCTGCTTAAGATTGTTAACTTCGATTCCAGCATAAATCTTGTTCCACAGACGGGTCAAAGTCGTAGACAAAAAGCGAATCATACGCGGGCTAAAATTAGCGGCAATTTCTTTAACGTATTTACCAGCCTGTTTTTCAATTTGTGCGCGAGTTTTGCCAGTTTTTTTGATTTCTCGATCAACCGCCTGATGCACCAGGTCAGAAGCAACAATGCCATCAATCAGATCACGACGATTTTCGGTTCGCGGGCCCACCGTAGCGACCCATTGACGGTTGAAGTGCACCCGTAAAATACGACTCAGTTTATGGGCTGTCTTTTCAGGCGGATTATCGAGATTAACTTGTGAAGAATTAAGAGCAATCGGTTCGCCATATTGTACTAAACATTGGCGGCCTAAAAATAACATGATAAAGAACTTTGCAAAACGACCAGATTGCTCAACGTTTGACATGAAATAGCGTAAAAAGGATTTTTCTTTTCCTGGGCTGCGACCCCAATAGATTGAAACCGGGACTAGTTTAAATGTTTTGTCTGGATTCGCTTTTTGTGCCTGAACTAATTTAGCGATAGAAGCTTTATGGGCAGAATTAACGCGACTGCGACGAAAAACACTGGGTCTGTTATTTAAGAACAAGCAGCTACCGGATTCGGGTACTGCTAATTTTTTATCGGTAACTCGAGCCGTTGGTAATTGAAGTTGCGAAGCCTGGCGGCGAAGTAACTCGATGGCGGTTACCGATTGATTTCTTAAGATATAAATAATGTGATCTTCGTTATTGAGTTCGAACTCTTGCTTAGGATCAGAAGGTGCCCCTTGCTCACGAACCAAAAGTTTTAATGGTAAGCGCAGTAAAGATAACGAAAAATGTTTTAAAGAAGATGAAATCGACATAAAAATCTCTATTGATATAAAACAGTTAGAGCAGTAGCTCAACAGGGTGCGGGTGGCTTAAAAAGTCTCGTGGACTGGCGGTAAAGCCATAAGCGCCTGATTGATAGACAGCTACCCAGTCACCAATTTCTGCCTTCGGGAGTTCCATCTTACTGGCAAGAATATCGAGTGGTGTGCATAAAGGGCCTACAATGTTCACCAGCTCGGTATCAGATTGTTGCATACGGTTGGCGATCGCAACAGGATAATTTCTGCGTATGACCTGGCCAAAATTACCGGATGCTGCAAGGTGGTGGTGTAGGCCGCCATTAGTAATTAAATAGGTTTGCTGGCGGGATACTTTCTTATCAGTAACCTGGCAAAGATAAACACCGGCATTGCCAACCAGGTAACGACCTAGCTCAAGAATCAATTCACAATCTTGTAGAAGGTGCTGATGCTCATCAATCAGCTGATTAAGATTATCGGCAATAGGCTCAAGATCCAGTAATTGATCACCCGGAAAGTAAGGAATACCGAAGCCGCCACCAATGTTGAGATGCTTTAGGGTTAAGGCATACTCTTTATGAAGGCGATCGACCAGCGCAAAAATACTATTGTGCGCAGTAATGATGGAGCCGGAGTTTAGGTTTTGTGAACCGGTAAAAATGTGTAAGCCCATGAACTTGAGCTTAGGATGTTTCAGTAGTTGGAACACTTGATCAAGCTGTTCAACATCAATCCCAAACTGCTGCGGGCCGCCGCCCATTTTCATACCTGATGACTTTAATTCGAAGTCGGGGTTTAGGCGTAAAGCTATATTAGCGAAACGATCATGACTGTCAGCAATCTTGATAATCCGTTCCAGCTCGGTAATGGATTCCACATTAATAGTGATGCCGGAAAAAATCGCCATTGTCAGCTCTTGCTCTGACTTGCCAGGACCAGCAAAACTGATCTTGGATGGAGAGATTCCAGTTGATATGGCGGTATGCAGTTCTTTGCCAGATGCAACGTCAAGCCCATCGACCTGATGCGATAAATAATTAACCAGTGCAGGCATCGGATTGGCTTTAATGGCGTAATGCAAACTGATTTTCGGGAAAAAGCGACGCAGCATCTCAACATTTTGTTTGATCACCGAACGGGCATAGACATAACAAGGCGTCTGGCCTGCAATGGCCACCACTTCCTCAACAGAATAGTTTGCGATGACCAGTTGACCATCACGTGATTCAAATTGATTCATGTCAGCATGCGTCTTATGACTCATTCGTTCGATCCTTATGATCTCTTGTTGTTTTCATTTGCTGTATTCAAGTTGCAACTGGTTGCGATCAATTTTGCCGTTGGGATTGCGCGGCAACTGCTCGACAAACTCAATAACTTTGGGTTGCATATAATTCGGTAGTTGTTGTTGGCAATAACGTTTTACGTCTTGCTCGGTTAATTCACTATCGGCTTTGATCAGCAACATTATGGCCTGGCCTAATTCTTCATCGGGCAAGCCAATAGCAACCACTTCAGCCACACCGACCAGCTGGTAAAGGCTCTCTTCAAGCTCGGCTGGACTGATACGATAACCGGAACATTTTATCATATCGTCTTGGCGGCCAATAAAATAGAGAAAACCATCTTTATCACGACGCACTGTATCACCCGACCAGACCGCAAGTTCAGGTAAAAAAGGTGACTGGCTGCTAATAGGTTTAAAACGTTTGGCTGTTTTATCCGGTGCATTCCAGTAGCCAAGGCTGACATGTACACCGCGATGAACCAACTCTCCTGGCTCATCCACGCCGCACTCAGTGCCGTCAGGACGTAGCACTAACACCTGTGCATTGGGAATGGCTTTACCGATAGAGTCTGAGTGGGTATCAACATAAACCGGGTCGAGATAGGTCGAGCGAAAAGCTTCGGTCAGTCCATACATTAAATAGGGAAGCGTATTCGGTAGAACCTGACGTAAATGATTCAAGGTTGCTTTCGGCATGACACCGCCGCTATTGGTCAAATAGCGCAAACAGCGAGCTTCTTGGGGCCATTCCAGCTTTGCCAGCTGTATCCATAAAGGAGGAACCGCAGCCAGGCCTGTGATCTGGTGCTGAGCAACCTGACGAATGACATCGCGCGGGAACAGGTATTCCATCAGCACCACGGTTGCACCCACTAATAAGCCGGTGGTGATTTGGCTTAAGCCATAATCAAAACTGAGCGGCAGAACGGCCAGGATTTTGTCTTCGGAGCTATTCTGTAAGTATTGACTGACGCTTTCTGCTCCGGCAATAAGGTTACGGTGTGACAAGCAAACACCTTTGGGCTGGCCGGTTGAGCCCGAGGTATAAAGAATAGCGGCTAAATCCTGATCAATAACCTGGATGGGCGGAGCTGGAACATCTTGTGTATCAGTCTCAGGCCAAAAGTGCTGTTGAAGGGCCATTTCAGTTTTATCATCTGCCAAGCCTTGCTCGATGATTAACAGATGGTTAAGGTCAGAACACGCTTGCAAAGCTTCGGTCAAAAGTTTTGCTCTTTGTTGGCTTGTGATGAGCAGCTTAACGTTACAATCAGCCAAGATGTAGGCCACCTGAGCTGGCTTAAGTACTGGATTGACAGGCACAAAAACCAGTCCCGCGCGGCTGGCGGCTAGAATACTGATAACAGTTTCGACCTGTTTCGGCAGGTAGACTGCAACCCGGTCGCCCTGAGCTAAACCCATACTCAGAAAGTATTGCGCAAGCTGATTAATGGCGTGGTCAAGTTGCTCATAGGTCAATTGACGTTTGTTATCATCAATCGCGACTTTGTCGGCGAAATTTTGCTTGCTTGCAGTTACAATGGCGTCAAGCTGGCAGTGCATGGTAAATCCGATTCTGAAAGATGGGGCTATTGTAGCTTTTTCAATGAATTACGTCAGCTGTTGACGCACAACTATGTCACTCTAGGTCAAACACATAGGTCTAACAGATAGGTTCAACACATAGGTTTAATAGACCTCTACCGCATGGCTCGACTGAGCCGATAGCGAAATAATTAAAGAAAAAGGGTTTTATGCGGCTCATTTGGTACATCGTCATTCTATTTATTGTTTATGGTTCTCTCTATCCTTTCGATTTTGAGCTCGGGAGAGATTTGCCTGATGATTTCTCGAAATGGCTGTTTAGCTGGCACCATAGAACCATTCGTAGTGACCTGATTGCTAATATTCTGTTGTTTATCCCTTATGGTTTTTTCGGTGCTTTGACCATTAAAGAAGAACATCGGCGCTGGCCTCTGTTATGGATTGGCATGACGTTTGTCGGTGGTTTTCTATTCGCGTTGTTTCTGCAGCTTTTGCAATTTTACCTGCCCTCCAGAATTCCCGAAGCTGCTGATGCTCTGACCAACTCGATTGGCATATTAATTGGCTTTGCAATAGCTGGATTTACCAACAGTCAGCGTGTGCAGCGATTGATTCCTCGCGGCTTACGTTTTCAGTTGACGCCTGCTTTGTTGGTTTTAGTGCTTTGGCTGGCCTGGCAGTTTTTCCCTTATATTCCAGTATTTGAAAGTAAGCAGTTTGGCGATGGTCTAATTCATATCACCCAGAGTGGCTGGTCACTGCAGCTGTGGCTGGAGCGAGTATTATTCTGGATGGTGTTTTATTATGTACTGGAACGGGTAGTTGCCAAGAAATACAGCATGACGGTAATAATCGGTATTACGGTGTTTGTATTAATCATTAAGTTAGCCATGCTTCGTAGCCAGATTGGGTGGAGTGAAATCAGCGCCGTACCCTTGGCAATATTATTACACGCCTATCTTGGGCATGGCTTTAGAGTAGCAATGGTTGTTATCGGTACAGCAACACTGTTTATTTGGCAAAATCTTTTCCCCTGGCAGTGGCAGAGTTCAATGAACAGCTTTGAGTGGATGCCATTTGATAACTTCCTGACGGGAAGTACCTGGAATAACCTTAGTGCTTTGTTAAGAGAATCCCTGCTGTTGGCTTGTTTTGGCTATTTTCTCGGTAAATGGTTATCCAGTTATAAAACAGCCGGCGCCGTATTGACACTTTTTGTGGTAGGCGTGACGGCATTACAGTTCTTTATTGTTGGCAAACAACCAGACAGTACCTCCATCGTTATGGCGTTGGTAATTGCGATACTATTTCAGCGATTGGCAAGAATAGCGCCTTAGTCTGCGAAAGGGCAGGGCAGAAGAACTGAAAAAAAAAGCACCTGACCTGGATGGGAGCTTAGTCAGGTGCTCAAAGGGAAGTGGAGCTATAGGTAAATCAGTACTAAATAAAAATTAATCAGGTTGGTATAAAGTATAAAGTTCGTTTTCTTCCAGTGATACACGATGGGTTAACACCTTGCCTACCGTTTCAAAATCCTTCTTAAAACTTTCTTTTTGGTCAGCAGTAATAATCGGCTTCGAGTAAGCTTTACAAAAACGAATGACCGCCTGCGCAATATCATTCATTTCGCTACGGAAATCTTTTACCAGATCCATGCTTGAAGAATCATCCGAAAGCTTTTGTTCGAGGTAAACATAGAACTTAACGTTTTCCTTGAGTAGGTGAGCCTGGAAGTCACGCTTAAATTGAGTAACCAGATCAGCCAGCTTTTGGCGATCATTGGCTTCGTAACCTTCTGTCCAGATACGCCCATATAGACCGACTAGATGGTTATGATCGCCCTTTAGGTTATCAATCAAATGTGGGTCATAACTGATACCGTAATGATTGCGCTTTTGGGTGAAATCAACTTCTCGAATGGGGTTTGGCTCTCGAGTATCGACCTGTTCAGGCCGATCACTAAAAAAGTTTTTTATAAAACCAAACATGGTGCGACTCCTCAGCTATATGTAAAAGTAAAAAACAAAAAAAATCTTATCTTTTTAATCCCTCTAGTAGACACTAATTATTGATATATATCAATAGGTTAGAATGCATAAATGACTACTTGATCAATGCGTAAATGCATCGATAAAAAAAGTATTTTTTATGCAGGATTTATAACATTTTTGTTAAAAACGCACTCGAAAGTGATAACTATTTCAAAATACCCGCAAATAACCCTTTGGTGGATATGGTTATTTTGGCAAGGGTGTGATTATTTAGGGGTGACTAAAAAAACTGTAATAAAAAGAAGCAGTTAATGCATATCTGCATTTTTGGATGTCGGGTAAGCAAAAAAAAATTTACAACTATAGCTGAACAAAGGAAGGAAATTATGATTGAACAAAAACTCTCACCATTAAAGCAGGCCTTATCCCACCATAAAGCCTATGGATTACTTAACTCAACCAATAATATTCGTACTTTTATGGAGTATCACGTTTATGCGGTTTGGGATTTTATGACCTTACTGAAAGCCCTGCAGCGACGTGTGACCTGTGTTGATATCCCGTGGCGCGAATCTGGTTATCCCACGGAAGTAGTACGATTCATCAATGAAATTGTGATTGGTGAAGAAAGTGATCTGGACCAGAATGGCCATCCCATCAGCCACTATTCTCTGTACCTCGAAGCGATGCAGGAAGTCGGTGCTGATGTGTCTAAAGTTCAGCAATTTGTGGCATCTTTAGATACTAGCACTATTCCTGAGGGTGCACGTGAATTCGTGGAATATAATTTGAAGTTGGCGGATGAGGGAACCGATGAAGAAGTCGCTGCAGCTTTCCTTTACGGACGTGAAAAACTAATCCCAGAAATGTTCACTGGCATTAAAGACGCGTTAATCAGGGAAAATGCCGATTGTCCTACCTTAATCTACTATCTGGAGCGTCACATTGAATTAGATGGCGATGAACATGGTCCGTTAGCTGAAAAATGTCTCAAGGCCATTTGCGGTGACGATAAAGATAAGTGGCAACGTGCGTTAACAGTCGGCGAAGAGTGCCTGCAGATGCGTGATACCTTGTGGAATCAGGTTGAAAAAGCACTGGCTCAAAAATCAGGTATCAGAGCTGCCTAGTATCTTGTCTAGTTAGTCATAAAGATTAACCCCTCGCTGCCTGCTCGCTAGTCGGGTGGGCGGCATTACTTTTACTGGACATTCTTAGAGAAAAGTCTTCATTAGCACTTAAAATCAAGTTTGGTTACAATGCCTTAAATCCATTCAATAAGTGCTGTTATGCAAGATATCGTTATTGCCCCTTCTATTTTATCCGCCGATTTTGCCCGCCTGGGTGAAGAAGTTGACAATGTACTAAAAGCAGGTGCCGACTGGGTGCATTTTGATGTGATGGATAATCACTATGTGCCAAACCTTACGATAGGGCCAATGGTCTGCGAAGCCTTGAGGAATCATGGTATTAAAGCACCGATAGATGTACACCTAATGATCGAGCCGGTGGATAGAATCATTCCTGATTTTGCTAAAGCCGGCGCAACCTATATCACTTTTCACCCGGAAGCTTCAAAACACGTCGACCGTACTATTGGCCTGATCAAAGAACAGGGCTGTAAGGCAGGGATTGTACTCAATCCTGCAACACCATTAAGCGTGTTAGATTATGTGATTGATAAGCTGGATATGGTACTTCTAATGTCAGTTAATCCCGGCTTTGGTGGGCAAAGTTTCATTCCACATACCTTGCAGAAATGTCAGCAAGTGCGTCGCTTAATTGATGAACGAGGTCTTGATATTCGTTTAGAGATAGATGGTGGCGTAAAAGTTGATAACATTGAAGAAATTGCCGCTTGCGGCGCTGATACCTTTGTTGCAGGTTCCGCAGTTTTCAATGCGGATGATTACGGTAAAGTGATTCATGCGATGAAGGAAAATGCTGCAAAAGGGCGAGTTGGCTAGACAAAGGGGTCTTTACTTGAAAGCAATATTGCAGCTTGTTAGGTTGAGTCTATGAGAAAAGTTTGGTGGGTTCTGGCAACCTTGGTCTTCTTGGCTTTTATCGGCCACTACATTTCCGATCAGGCGGCTATTGATCAGTGTCTCGAATCTGGGGGCAGTTATTTTTATGACCAACATTACTGCTCAAAGACTGAGCCCTACACAGGCTCAACCAACTATATAGCCAATCATCTCGGCTTTATTATCTTATTGGTCCTGAGTATCACATTTGCTATTGGCGCTTACTTTATTAAGGCACCAAAACCCATGGTCGGTAAGCACAAGCGCTTATTGATGATCGATAATTATGACTCCTTCACCTATAACCTGGTGCAATATTTTGCCGATTTAGGCTTGGATGTTCTCGTAAAACGCAACGATGAGTTGACGGTAAAAGAAGCCAAGGAAATTAATCCTGACTTCATAGTGATTTCTCCGGGGCCGGCGACGCCGAATGAATCTGGTATATCGTTAGCGGTGATTGAGAAGTTGGCACATGATTACCCTATCTTGGGTGTGTGTTTAGGTCATCAAGCGATGGCACAAGTGTTTGGTGGTAAAATTGTGCGTGCTAAACAGGTCATGCACGGTAAGACCTCAGAAATACATCATGCCGATAAAGGCGTCTTTAAAGGCTTACCCAATCCGCTGGAAGCAACTCGTTACCATTCATTGATTGTTGACAACGAAAGCCTGCCAAAAGAGTTCGAAATCACAGCCTGGACTGAAGATGAAGAAGGCGAAATAGAATACATCATGGGCATAAAGCATCGCAGTCTGAAACTGGAAGGTGTGCAATTCCATCCAGAGTCCATCATGAGCCAGCACGGCCATCAAATGTTGAAGAATTTTATTCTCGAATATCGACATTAGAATCAAAAAATGAATACACAAGGATGTGTTTATATTCTCGCCTCAAAACCTAAAGGGACTTTATACACCGGAGTCACGAGTAATCTCCTACAAAGAGTCTGGCAGCATAAACAAGAACAGGTTGAAGGATTCACCCAAAAGTATGGAGTGAAACGGCTTGTGTATTATGAAGTGACTGACGATATTGTGTCTGCAATAACCCGAGAAAAATAGATAAAGAAATGGAATAGGGATTGGAAGATAAGGCTCATTGAAGAAGTGAATCCTGGGTGGAAGGATTTATATTATGAGTTGATAGGTGATGAAGCTTCCAAGTGATGAGCACTTCAATACTATTGAAAATAAAAGAGCGTGGATTCCCGCCTTCGCGGGAATGACATGTCGGTAAAGGTAGTGCTCTTGATTAACCCAGATGCTCCTTAATTGAAGAAATGCAGGTAACTGTTAAATTGTAGAAAACAAATAATCTTGTCATTCCCGCGAAGGCGGGAATCCATAGAAGGTAAAATCAGCAAGTGATATCAGGAGTAGTTTGAACTTATCAATAGAATCATAGACATCAAGTAGGAAGACTGAAGGATGTGTCCGTGGTGAATCCATAAAGGCATCAGTCAATAAAAAAGTAGAGATAAACCAACTATTCAAAAATGTTACAACCACCCAACAAAAAAGCCATGTGTTTCCACATGGCTTTTTCATATCAGGTTACCAATAAAACTAACGTGCTCCGAAGATCACCATAGTCTTACCTTTAACGTGAATATGGCCTTGCTCTTCAAGGGCTTTTAATACACGGCCAACCATCTCTCGCGAACAACCTACAATGCGGCTTAATTCCTGACGGGTTACTTTAATCTGCATTCCATCTGGGTGAGTCATAGCGTCGGGTTCTTTAGCAAGCTCTAGCAGAGCATGCGCCACGCGGCCAGTCACATCAAGGAAGGCCAAATCGCCAACTTTACGGCTGGTTTTCCGCAGACGTGTCGCCAGCTGAGTGGCTAAGCGGAATAAAATATCAGGGTTTTCGCGAGTTAATTGACGGTATTTATCATAGCTGATCTCAGCCACTTCGCATTCAGATTTGGTGCGAACCCAGGCTGTGCGGTCGTGGTCGTCAGTAAAAAGACCCATTTCACCAAAGAAATCACCAGGATTAAGGTAAGCAAGCACTAGCTCACGGCCTTCGTCATCTTCAATCAGAACGGTTACTGAGCCTTCAAGCATGAAATAAAGCGTATTTGACGAGTCGCCGGCATAGATCAGGGTGCTTTTCGCTGGGAAGCGACGTCTTTGACAATGATTGAGGAACCATTGAATGGTCTCGTCTTGTGCCAAATGATAAGGTAACGCCATGAAGTCGTCCTATTTTATTGTAATCTAATGAAAATATAGCATGAAATCTTAGTCATGTACCCCTTCAAAATCAAATTTGTTGTGGCACTATATAGCCCCTTAATTATACAACTGAGTCACAAAACACCATGAAAGTAAGCTTAGACTGGGTCGGCGACCTTAATTTCGTCGGAAAGAACAGCAAACGTCAGCGAGTCATGTTTGGCGGAGAAGGCGACTATGTTTCGCCAATGGAGAATTTATTGATGTCAGCAGGTGCCTGCGCCTCGATTGATGTGGTCATGATTTTGGAAAAAGCGCGTCAGAATGTCACTGGTTGTCACTGTGACATTGAAGCCGACCGCGCAGATGAACCGCCAAGACGTTTTACCGGCATTAAATTCCACTTTGTGATCAACGGTAAAGATTTGTCGACCAAGCATGTGCAAAAAGCGATAGATCTATCGGTTGAGAAATACTGTTCGGTGATGCACTCATTGGATCGCAATATGCCGATTAAAACCTCATTTGATATTGTTCCGGTATAGAGCAGTCTCGGATAACGCCATGAAACGACCAGCAGAACATTTAGGCATGCGTCATCTAGCGCTATTTGTCGATAAGTTTGAAGCAACCGAAAAATTCTACAAAGACTTAATTGGTATGGAAGTGGAGTGGCGCCCGGATGAGGATAACGTTTACCTGTCATCGCAAGGTCATGACAATCTGGCCTTGCACCGAAAGCAGCCGGGTCTGGATGTTAGTGGTGGACAAAAACTCGACCACCTGGGCTTTATCATGAAAACAGCGGATGATGTTTACGACTGGTATGAGTTTCTAAAACAACATGGTGTGCGAATGTTCACCGAGCCAAAGCTACACCGCGATGGCGCAACCAGTTTCTATTGTGCCGATCCCGATGGCAATCGAGTACAGATGATTCATCATCCTCCGATTGCTGATTTCATTTCCTGACCGTTGGCATTTATAACCCCGAAAGCCTTTACTGGTGAGGCGCTAGTAAGCGCTTTCGGGATCGGTTTGAAAATCTGTTAATTACGATGTTCCAACGGTCGCTTAGCAACTCTTTGGTGCAGCCAGGCTAAAGCTAGTAGCGAGAGGCCAAGTCCCATAAAGGAAGCGACGCGCCACAAACCATCCAGTCCCGCCATATCCACCAGGAATATCTTTCCTATCACAAAACCTAACAGCCCCATCCCGGTTCTATAGAGTTCTTTGTTGTTCCAATGAGTACCGAATAATACCGCTGGGATAGACAGTAATAGCCACACAATTGAGTAGGTATAAACTTCACCATCACTGGTGGATTGGCTTAATGATAAAGAACTTCCTTGCCACAAATGTCTGATTTCTAATGTTACGAATAACAGAGTGGCAAAACCAGCTACTCTCAGCGCCATTTTCTTGAAACTGGAACTGTAGAAGCGGGCAATAAGTATTGCCCAAATAATCGGTGCGCCATAGGCTAGCAAGAGTATGTTGAAGATCGGAGTACCGGATATGGTTTCACCGCTCCACCAAGGGTTTTGAATAACAACATTAATGGCATAGCTGGCTGTCGCCAAGATAAGTAGTAGTTTTGAGCAGACGCGATAGAAGGTTCCTAGTGTATCGCTCAGTGTGGCACGATGATAATAAATTAATGACAAAGCGGCCCCTAATGACGTATGAATAGCAGCTTCCACGAGACTGTATTCAGAGATGAATATTTGGCCATCATACAACCAGTAACGAAGCTCGGTAGCAAACGTAAGCACAAGAAGATGCAAAGTCGCAGCTTCAAGCCAACGTCTGAGAGGATGATTGGGAGCACATAAACGACTGGCTAAATACGCAAATAATGTGGAACCGCCATAAGTATAAAGTGACCAGTGTACGTCGGTTGGGTAGTCAGCTAACCATGGATTTAAGGTAAGACGAATGACTATTAGCGATAGCACCACCTTGGTAAGGAGCTCCAGCCATGAAAAGTGATAACGTTTCATTAACCAGCTCAAAGACAATAATTGTGCCGCTAATGCCAGCGATAGCAATGCCTCTCGGAAGAGTAGAACTGCTGCTAGAGAGTAGGCAAAATGTGCCGACAAGGTGAGCCATAAAGCGACATCATCCTGCTTGTTTTTTTGCAATCGTATGCCAGCTACAAGAGCGTAAATCAAACCTAGTAATAAAGTCAGTGAACTCCAGAGGATTGATGGAGTATGGCCATGTACGTGCAAATAGGTCAATGACATCCAGGCCAGCGGTGTGATTAAGGCCAGCGAAGCTCTACTGTGGCTAAAACCTTGTCTATGCCATTGCCATATGGATAGACCAGAATAGATGAGTGTCATGGCGCTGGCGAAGATTATGAACTGATCTATAAGCTCAGCTGCTAATGGCTGGAATTGATACCCATTACTGCCAGCAACAGGTTCAAACCCGATGGCGAACCAGACAACCCACTGTACTGTTAATGCGATCCAGGGCAGTAGTGAAAGGCTCTGGCGACCACTGCTGGCTAAAAAAACGACCCCAAGTAGTGGTGCCGATAAAACAAAAGACATGGCACCATAACTTTGCCGGTACATTGATAATCCCCAGGCCAAAGTGACTAACAAGATGACGAGTTGGTGCATTGAGATTGATTGATTAGCAATAATGAATTTTTGTCTTTCGGGTTCAAAACTCGAATCGGACTGCTTGTTTGATAGCAGCCAGTCAAACTGGGGAATAGCTAATATACCCCATGCCAACAGAGCTAAATAAATTCCATGAAAGGAGTCTGCTTGATTAGTCGAGAGGGAGATAAGCCACCAGCCTAGCGAGCCGGCAACCAGACTCCACCATAGCCAATCTCGAAACACATAACGAATGAGAAGAAGTGCGGAGCCGGTAATAATTAAAGAGTAAATTAAAGCGGCTACCATGTTACCGCTGTTGGTGCTGACCAATAGCGGTACAACGTAAGCACCAACCAAACCCATAATGGCCAATACAGGTCCATGTATTAATGCCAAGCCCATGGTCATCAGTGACACAACAGCCAGCAAAACAAAAGCCCAGCTGGGTTGCATCAGTTCATAGATATGTAAGGCTGCAAGCAAGGCGGCATACAATGTAATACTGGCACCGCCCGCTAAGGATGCAAATACCGGATCGCTTTTACCGTGGCGTCGACGCAACCATTCGGCAACTGAATGCAAGGTCAGCCCGATAACAATGGCTAAGGTGATTTGGGTTTTAGGGCCTAATAAGCCAGCACTAATGCTGTATTTGACTAAAAAGATACCCGCCAGACCCACACAAACGCCTCCTAACCATATCATCCAGTTTTCGATTAAATGATCGAGCCAGATTGGGTTTTGTGTTTTTGTGGTATTGGGAGAGGGATTAGATGCCTTGGACAATTGAGTCTCGCGCAATTTATTAGTCGGTGCAGGGGCTGCTGGCACAGGGGTGGAAATTTTTATTGGCGGTTGTTCAGATATCGGCTCTTTATTTTCCGTTGGAGGTTCTTGAGGTGCCGGTCTGGAAAGGGTAGCTTTAAGTTGTTTTAGCTCTTTTGATAATTGCCGATAAGAGTCTTCCAATTTACTAATACGGAAAAAAGAGGCAAAGCCAAGTATCCCTCCTATAATAGCTGCCAAAAATAATATCACTATTATACCTATCATTAACTCCATAAGGTGCTCCCCAATCCCTTTATAATTTATGCTTAAAGTTATGTATATCGTTAAAATATACCAGTTGTGAGTATCAAGCAAACCGCAAAATTAATGGCAACTACCTAAAAACATAGCAAGGAACTTGTCCTACTACTTTCGTGCATCAGTATTAGGTTTTAGGGATATAGCATTGCAAAGGGCGTTGTGCAGGACTAATCTATAATCGAAAGGGTATATTTGTGCCGTGGATAAGTCATGGTGAGAGCTAGGGGTAGGCGAAAACTGTTCAACGAATCATTCCAATGCAATTCTGACTTTTCATTAAGAGTATCTATCTATCTCATAGTTCTTTAGCAATGTAAGCGACTTAACGGCCGGAGTATATTCATAAGGAATGTTGTATTTCTGATACAGAAGGAGTCGTAATATGTTAAAAAAATCAATCCCGCTAATCTCTGCATTAGCAGTGGCGGTGTCATTAGGAATGGCATCCACCCAAGCTCTAGCAGCAGATAAAACAGGGTCTATGGCCAATGAATATTGGTGGCCTAACAAACTGGACCTTGAACCCCTCCGTCAGCATAGTCCCGAGTCAGATCCCTACGGCGATGACTTTGACTATGCCGAAGCTTTCAGCAAATTAAATCTCGACCAAGTTAAAAAAGATATCGAAGCCCTGATGACCTCCGATCAGGAATGGTGGCCGGCCGACTATGGTCATTATGGTCCATTCTTCATTCGTATGGCATGGCACGGCGCGGGTACTTACCGTGTGCAAGACGGTCGTGGTGGCGCTGGTGGTGGTCAGCAACGTTTCGAGCCTCTCAACAGCTGGCCGGATAACGTCAGTCTCGATAAAGCGCGCCGTTTATTGTGGCCAGTGAAACAAAAATACGGCCGTAGCATTTCATGGGCCGACCTTATGGTGTTGACTGGTAACGTGGCTCTTGAATCAATGGGCTTTAAGACCTTTGGCTTTGCGGGTGGCCGGGTTGACCAGTGGGAACCTGATATCGTCTATTGGGGCCCCGAAAAAGAGTGGCTAGCTGATAAACGCTACAAAGGTGATCGTAAATTAGATAACCCATTAGCTGCAGTTCAGATGGGTTTGATTTATGTGAACCCGGAAGGGCCTAATGGCAAGCCTGATCCATTATTAGCCGCCAAAGATATTCGCGATACTTTTGGTCGAATGGCGATGAACGATGAAGAAACCGTGGCACTTATTGCTGGTGGTCACACCTTCGGTAAAGCGCATGGTGCGCACAAACCCGATGAGTGTATTGGACCTGATCCTGCCGGCGCACCAATCGAGAACCAAGGTCTGGGTTGGGAAAATAAATGTGGCAAAGGTAACGCTGAAGACACCATTACCAGTGGCTTGGAAGGCGCCTGGTCAGTAAGCCCGACAAAATTTACAACCCAGTATTTTGACAACCTGTTTGGTTTCGAGTGGGAGCAAACACGAAGCCCTGCGGGTGCGGTTCAGTGGATTCCGAAAGATGGTCAGGCCGCAAACTTGGTCCCTGATGCTCACGTTGAAGGTAAACGTCATGCACCGATCATGTTTACAACCGATTTGTCCTTAAAAGAAGACCCTGCCTATCGCAAAATCTCTAAGCGTTTCCACGAGAATCCAGAAGAGTTCGAGTTGGCATTCGCCAAAGCCTGGTTCAAATTGACGCACCGTGATATGGGGCCTAAAGCGCGCTATCTGGGTGATGAAGTGCCAAGCGAGGATTTGATTTGGCAAGACCCGGTTCCCGCAGTTGATTACACCTTGATCAATGAAGATGAAATTGCCGACTTGAAGGAGAAAATTCTAGACTCAGGTCTGACGGTTCAAGAGCTTGTGAGAACGGCATGGGCTTCAGCTGCTACTTTCCGTAACACCGATATGCGTGGTGGTGCCAATGGAGCACGATTGCGTTTAGCGCCACAAAAAGATTGGCCGGTTAACGATCCAAAAGAGTTAGCAAAAGTCTTGAAGAAACTTGAGTCCATCCATAAAAGCTTTAACAAAAGCCTGAAGAGTGGCAAAAAAGTTTCAATGGCTGACGTGATTGTTCTTGGTGGTGCAGCAGCAATCGAAAAAGCAGCGAAAGATGCTGGCTATGAGGTGACAGTACCATTCTATCCTGGTCGTACAGACGCCACTGCAGCAATGACTGAAGTAGCTTCGTTCAAATTCCTTGAACCAAAAGCCGACGCTTTCCGTAATTACTTTGGTCAAGGTAATCGTTTATCTCCAGCACAAATGATGGTCGATAAAGCTGACACCTTGGGCTTAACCGTACCGGAAATGACAGTGCTGATTGGTGGTATGCGAACCCTGGGTGCTAACACTGGTGGTGTTAAGCACGGTGTCTTCACGGCCAAACCTGGAACCTTGACCAATGATTTCTTTGTAAACCTGCTAAGCATGGACACCAAGTGGTCAAAAGCAGAAGGTACAGAGGGTTTGTATCAAGGCAAGGACCGGGAAACAGGTAAAGTGAAGTGGACAGCCACTCCGGTTGACCTGATCTTCGGTTCAAACTCAGAGCTTCGCGCAGTCGCAGAAGTCTATGCACAAAGTGACTCGAAAGAGAAATTTGTAAATGACTTCGTGGCTGCCTGGAGCAAAGTGATGACCAATGATCGTTTTGATCTAGAGTGATTACTAAGCTGAAATAAACCTGTAAGCTAAGAAACCACCTACGGGTGGTTTCTTTTTATGTCATCAAGCACTCTACGAAGGATCTATGAAAACAATACTAATATTAACGTTCTTCATTGTTTTGACTGGCTGCACCCTCTCAGCCAACAAAACACAGGAAGAATCAAAACCACAGCAGAGCGCAAAATCTGTTGGGGATAGTTTTGCGTCAACGGAGCTCGTGACAAAAGGCGCGAAGTATTTTCGTTTTCGCTGTGGTGGTTGCCACGAAATGAATGCTGAGGGTGGATCGAGTTTTGGGCCGCACCTTGAGGGTATTATTGGGCGAAAAGCAGCTGCTTTAGAAGACTACGATTATTCAAAAGCGCTGAAGGAAGCCGATTTTGTTTGGACCGAAGAAGTCATGGAAAGATGGTTAGCGAAGCCTGAATCTTTATTACCCGGAATGTGTATGACCTTTAAAGGTGTTCCCGATGAAGAGGTTCGTAGGGCAATGATAGCTTTTATGAAAGATGCGGGTATATAAGAATAAACGGTATTAAGAAGCTAGTAAGAAATGTGGTCTGAGCGTTATCGATTCTATAAATAACGCTCATTGAAAGTGATTGGCTAACAAATTAACAGTCGCCAATACGCTCAGAAGTCCATTGCATATTTATTTCCATCTGCATACCTTGCATCGACATATTCATATCCATGGTGCCATGCCCAGTATCATCTTCTGCTGTATATTCTCCATTCACAGTAACTTCATTACCTTCAGCACTACAGGTCATGCCAAAGGTTAAGGTGTTGCCTGAAACATCATTCCTAACAACTTCACATTCACCTAATTCCTCAGTCATTTCTTCTGGGTTAAATGAGGTCTCGGTTACGCACTCTTCAGTAGTCTGAGTCTGTGTTTGATTCAACATGGAGTTACTGGTCGTGGTAGTTGTTTTCCAAAGTCCTGGGTTTAAAGATAATTCAGATGCTTGTGCAGAGGAAATTGAAAAGGCTATGAAAGCAATTAGTGACAAAGAAAAAGTTTTAAACATAGTGATATCCTTATAATGAATAAGTGAAAAAGCTTAAAGACAATGATTGGATAAATCCAGTAGATAAAAGCAAAACCATTAAAATTTTACAAAGAAGTTCTGAGTAAAGAATGTTTAAGAATAATGCTAAAGAGATATCAAGGAAGTATCCGGGTATTTGCCTGTCCATAAACCAAAAGATTCTGCACCTTGCTCAATCAACATGCCTAAGCCATCAAACTGTTGCTGAGTATGATCTTTAGCTGCGGTTAAAAAACTTTCAGATTTTGCACCATAGTTTAAGTCATAGGCGACAGCGTTGTTATCGAAACTGATCTGCGATAAAAATTGTTGCGCATTAAAGCTAACCGAGTTAACAACCAAATCCACAGCGATATCATTTGAATAAATTTGAATCGGTCCAAGATGTTGTAAGGCATCGGCCATGGCTTGTGCTTTACTCTGTGTGCGATTGATTAAATAGACTTCAAAACCATCGAGCAACAAAGCCTGAGCGATGCAACGAGCAACGCCACCAGCACCTAATAAGACTGCACGCTTATTATTAAATTCGAGTTGCTTATGGTGCAAGTCTTTAATAAAACCAATGCCATCGGTACTGTCCCCCAAGATACCTTCTTTGGTTTTCACTAACGTATTGACGCTTTGCGAATCGTCTGCGCGTTGAGTGACGATTGTGGCGTATTCTAATGCTTGCTGTTTGAACGGGGCAGTGACATTCAGACCATAACCGCCGCTTTGAAAAAAGTCATTGAGCACGCGGTTAAAGCCTTTAACCGTTGGACAGATTTTTCCGTAATGTATATCAATGGCTAACTGTTTGGAAAACTGCTGATGCAGTTGTGGCGACATGCTGTGTGAAATAGGGTTGCCGACGACGCCAAGGCGTAATGGACGATTGGGATCTATAATGCTACTCATACAAAAAACTCTAACCGATTAAACCGAAAATAATATACAGCAGAATACTGATAGCGCCGGCGAACATAGCATAAGGTAGCTGGGTTTTAACGTGATCCAAAAGGTCGCAACCGGCGGCCAATGACGATATCACAGTAGTATCCGAAATAGGCGAAGCATGGTCACCGAACACACTGCCACCGAGCACTGCGGCTAACACCAAACTTGGGGAGATTCCCAAGGTTACAGCCAAAGGAACAGCGATAGGAATTAGAATGCCAAAGGTTCCCCACGAAGTCCCAGTAGTAAAAGAAATAAAACCAGCCAAAACGAAAATCAGCGCTGGGATTATCCAGAGCGGCAGGAACTCACCAACGGCGCCGGCTACAAACTCACCCGTCTTTAAATCGGTCATGGAGTCAGACAAAGCAAAAGCCAACAAGACTAAAGTAACCAGTGGCAACAAATGACCAAGTCCTTTAAATGACTCTTCCATCAGTTCTTTAGTTTTGCGTTTGGCATCGAAGCGCAGCAAACCGAAAATCAAAAGTGTCGATAGAATCACCGACCATAAAACCGACTCGGAACCCGAGCCCTGACGCAAATCGCCATCGCCAGTAATATACATAAACACCAGAATACTGATGACCATGAAAGACAAGGGCCATAGCATATAGCGTTTCTTAGTGGCAGGCGGTAAAGGCTCGCTCGGTACTTCCAAAGCCTTCGATTCCTCCGCTTTCAAAGGGCCGTAAACCTTGCCGGTATAAACGGTATAAAAGACGATGAGCAAAGTAACAATGGCATAGAAGTTCAAACCAATACTGGCCACCAGCACACCAGTTGGATTGGCAACGCCCGTTTTCTCAACATGGCCCAAAATCGCCGCACCCCAGCCATTAAGCAGAATCAAGACACTAATCGGCGCACAGGTAGAATCGATAATATAGGCAAGACGCGCGCGACTCATCTTGAACTTGTCGAATAATGCCTGCGAGGAAAGGCCTGCGGTTAACACACTCATATTGGTATCAATAAAGATACTGCTGCCTAAAATAGTCGGCAACATACCGGCCCGTCGCTGGTTGTGCACATACTCTTTGCGCGTCAGCCAATTAACCAACGCCGATACCCCGCCAGAAATCTTAATCAACTGAATCAAGGCACCGATTAACAGGCTGAACATTAAAATCCGTGTGTTATAGGCACTCGAAAACACATTAACCAAACGGTCAACGGTATCAGTAAAAGCATGGATAGGATTACCGCCGACCAGAATCAGCTCAGCAGTGAAAATCGCCATCAACAGAGCGATGATGACTTGGCGTTTCCAGACAGCGATTAAAATCGCTACAATGGGCGGTAGGATGCTTAACCAGGACATAAAGGTAATGGTTTTGTTATTCGAGTTTTCCGTCAAAGCACCATATAGCAATCATCAGGTAAATTCAATGCAAGAGAAAACCAGCCCCAAACGCTTCGTCGCCGGCGCCGTCTGCCCCAAATGCCAGGCCATGGACACCACCGTCTGCTATTACGAAGACGACATCTTCGTCCGCGAATGCACCGAATGCGGTTATCATGAAAAAATAGGCCACGAAGAAGAACCAGAAGATAAATCAAAACCGCAGATTATTAAGGTAAAAGAGTTATAGGGGTATAGCGAATGGATCAAAGGCTTTGTAAAACACTTCAGCCGATTTTGGAGTTGGAACTTTCAAGAGGCAACCAGATTGAAAGTATTGAGGCACCGGCAGGAGCACATTGCGCACTTGCAATAAACCTGAAAAAGAAAGTAAACCATGAAGCTATAGAAAAGTTAGTGTTGGCTCAGTCGGTAGAGCGGTGGGAAAATAAAGATAGGCACTATCCATTGCAAAGTGGATACACATGTAAAAAATACAAACAGTCAATTGCGGGCCCTTTATGAAGAAAGAAAAGTAGGGTGCGTCGTGACGCACCGATTAAGGTTTAAAGAGTAAGTTCGGAATAATGTGAGGGTCGTAACGAATAAGTAGTTATTGTGAGGTATTTCTGTAGTTATTATAGGGTTTAAAATTAATTATGAATAATGAATTTGCACGGCAACGAATGTCGTTTGAAGGATTCGAAATAATTCGATGGTATCCATCCGACGAGATGCTTATGGAATATCCAAGAATCAAGTTGAACCGGAACGTAGAAGCTTATAGTGCAAGTGGTGAGCTTGTTTGGATAATTGAAGAATGCTTAGCTGGTGGCACAGATGAAGATAAACCTTATATGAATATTTTCATCAAAAATGGTCAACTAATAGCTAGTAATTGGATAGGTCTAGATTTTGTAGTTAATCTTGAAAATGGTAAAATTAGCCCAGAAAGGATAGGGGTACGCCCTTGGTAAACTGTGGAGAATATTTGTAGAACTTTTGTAAATCTAAATTTTTTATAACGTCACTGGATACCGCGGTCAAGCCGCGGTATGACAAGTTGTTAACCCTTTTCTGTTAAGTCGCCTATCAAGTCGTATTCTCTTCTTGGCTTCACTTCGTTAGCCAAGCCTTTTTGATATTCTTCCTGTGCCTGTATTGGGTGGCCGAGTTGGTTGTAGGCTTGGGCGAGGAAGTAGTGGGCTTCAGCGGATGGAATAATGGCGAGGCTTTGTTCGAAGTAGTTTTTGGCTTTGCCCCAGAGCTGTGCTTTGAGTGCTAATTTACCGAGGGTGTTTAGTAGCACGGCGTTGTGCGGTTTTTGTTTCAACCAGCCTTCGGCGTAGGCCAATGTTTTATCCGGCTGTGGGGTTTCGATGTTGCCAAACAGTTGCACCAGTTGGTCTTGCCAATGATGTTTAACGGAATCTTTAACCAGTACTTCGAGTTCCTGATCCTGTTCCAGTTGTGCCAGCGCTTTGCCGTAAGTGAGTTCCAATTCGGGAGCTTTACGTAAATGGCCAGGAATGCCATTCCAGAACTCTGAGAGGGTGTTGAAGTTAGCGGTTTCAGCCTCTTTTTGTAGCTTATGATTCCAGGCCATAACTTCAATCGCATTCAGTTTATCGCCATCAAAAACACGGTTTTTGCGTAGCTTTGGCAAGATGTCGATGACGTGTTGCCAGTCACTCAATCGGGCATATAACTGATAGAGTAGTTTTAGTACATAAGGATGATGCGGCGATATGTCACGCAGGTGACTTAGTGTGGCCAGTGCCTGCTCATATTGCCTGTGTTGCATTTGCAGTTGCGCTTGAGTCAGTCCAATTGCAACCTGGGCATCGGGTTGTGTTTTGGCAGCGATATGCAAATAGTGATCGCGTGCTTTATCATCACCTTGTTCCTGGGCGGCGCGAGCAGCGGCCAAATAGTTGACCAGTTTTGTGTTACGAATTTTGGCACCGTTGATTAATAGTTTCTCTGCTGTTTTCCAGTGACCTTCGGCCAGAGCAATCATACCGTCGATGGTATTCTGGCGAGCTTTACGAAGATTGCGGTCACCGAACCAGTTGAGGGTCAGGTTGCTGGTGCGCAATAGATAGCGAATCAGTAACCAGACTAACCATAGTAAAACCAGTCCCAAAACAAGCAGGCCGAGCGCGACATTGTTTTTAAATTCAATGGCGGTTTTATCGAGCAAAATGTAGGTAGAGCCGGGGATCTTGCTGATCAGTGGGCCAATAATCAGACCACCAAACAGGCCAAAGAGTAAATACCATTTTAACTTCATTGCGCTACCTCCTCAGAGGTTGCTGGCGCTGTTTGCTGTTCTGGCTCGTGCTCTGGCTTTTGCTTGGACTCTTGCACAGAGCGCGAAGCCTGGCGTCCGGTTATTTGTTCGATGGCTCGCAATGATTCCAGTTTTTGTGGCAAGTTAAGCGCGACGCTCATCTGCACTAATTCATCCAGCTGTTGCATAAAAGCAGTAGTAGTTGCTGGTTCGCTTTTGAAATATTGGCTCACCCAGTCTTCTACTTCACCCAGTGCATTTTGGTACATGGCATCATTGTGTTGAATGGCAGCCAGTTGCGCTGTCTGCAAATTCAATAGGATGTTTTGGCGCAGTAGGGCATCGTGCTGTGGTGAAATAAAAGGTTTCATCGATTCGTCGTAATGATGCACTGTGTAGTACTGGCTGAGCGCGGAACTGAATGAATCTTTAAAGCGTTGCCAGCCAGAGGTTTCTTCTTCGCCGGTGACATCATTTTCTTCAGTTGTTTCAGCTTCCTCGCCATCGGGTAATTGCACCGTGGCTAACTCAAGTTCTTCAACAAGCGGCTTTAGGCTTTGCAACTTAATCGCCACGCCTTCGATATCCAGCGCACCACTAGCACGCACGGCATTGATGTCATTGTTAATAGCCTGGCGCAAAGATTGCAGACTGGAATCATTCATGGCTAACACTTGACGGTCAGCGGCCTGTAATAAACCAACGATGGTTTTGGCGTTGTCGGTGTAGTGCAATTTGTAGGAAGCCTGGCGGATCAGATACTCGGCCTCGGCCAGCATCCATTGATTCTGTTGCTCGTCGGTTGACGTGATTTTCTGTTGCGTTTTCTTGAGCTCGTTTTGTAACTGCTCAAGTTGCAACGACAGTTGATGATTAACTTGCGACAGCTCATTGGCCTGCTGCCTGCTATCGCTTTCTAGGTTATCGACCCTGAATCGCTGTTCTTTAAGTAGCGCATTTAATCTATCTAGCTTGGTAAGTTCTTGTACTGAAGACTGATAATTACCCCAAAGCGTCCAACTGTAATAACCGCCTGCGCCAATAATCGCTAGAATAATAACGATGATGATCCACTTGATGGGTGATGAGTTTTTAGCAGTCGAAGCATTAGCTGGTGGTGTCTTCTTGCCAGAGTGAGCGCCAGAGTGGCCATTTGAGCTAGGCGCGTTTTTGTTTTGAGCTTTTTCTTTGTCAGAGTGTGTTGATGGAGAATCACTGGAGCTTTTATCTGACTTGCCAGCGCTGCCAGCCTTTGAGTCATTGCTTGAGGTCGCTTTGTTGTCGTCCTGGCTGGCAGGAGTCGTCTCTTGCTTAACCGTATCTTTTGCGTCCTTATCCTTTTTGCTCATAGGTTCTCTCTCTTTACTTATTCATTATCAGTTACTGATTCATATCAGGAATAAAACATTGCTGGCCGAACTTCGCAAGTTGCTATTATCAAGGGCTGCGCCATTCAAGACAGGCGCGAACGACTTCAGCGTTGGATGCGTCTTTTGCAGTATAACAATTTGTATAGCCCTTTTGTCGAGCCAAATCACTAATTCGCTCGCTACCGCTGATAATAGCAACCTGTTCGGGTTTAATCCCTGCATTTGATAGCATTTTATCGCTTAATTCAAAAATTTGACCACTGGTGACGACCCAGCCGATGGGCTTTTCTGCGCTTGCCTGTTGCATGACCGGTGGCAGTGCCGCTGTCTGCTCGATGCGATGATAGACCGGTAAAACGCCAAGCCGATAAGGGCCGCTCAGTTCCTGCTCCAGCAGGCCGCGTCCTTTATCGCCACGAATTAAAAGAATCGGGTAATCGGCGGGCAATGAGAATTGATTGATGAGTGCCAGAATGCCTTCGCTGTCCGGTGTTTTCGGAACCAGCGCTGACAGGCCATAAGGCTGCAATGCTTTCTGGGTCGCTTGGCCGACCGCAATCAGGGTGTGGCCGAGAAACTGGTCGAGTTGCTGCTGGCTGAGATCCTTTAACGCAAAATCAACCGCCTGCTTGCTGACGAAAATCCACAGCTTGTGCTGTTCTAATAATGCTAATTGCTGTTCAGGCGAGTAATCGGTATTGGCGGTAAAGCGGATCAGTGGGCAGTGAATGGCGCGGTAACCCTCATCGTTAAGCTCCTTACATAAGCTCTCACCCATGGGTGATGGGCGAGTGACGATGATGGTAGTAGGGTTAGCCATAATTTAAACTTAAATGCCCTTATGGTTAGTGGTCGACAGTCGCTGCCAACTCTTGAATCATTTCACGAGCGCCAAGCTCAAGCAATTCTTGTGAGACTTTCTGACCAATCGCCAGTGCATCTTGCGCTGGGCCTTGGCCGCTTGCTTCGATAATTTGCTGGTCAACGCCACCGACTAAAGCGCGCAACGAGAGGGTGTCATTATCGATAGTGGCAAAGGCCGCTACCGGCACCTGACAACTGGCCTGCAAAGTTTTAGTAATAGTGCGCTCGGCCAACACGCGCAGGCTGGTGGTGTCATCCTGCAATGGCTTCAGAATCGCGTCCAGCTCAGGATCATTGGTGCGGGCTTCGATGCCCACAGCGCCCTGACCCGGTGCAGGTAGCATCAGTTCAGGCTCAAACTGGCTGCGAATGCGTTCTTCCAGACCTAAGCGCTTAAGGCCAGCTGAAGCCAGCACGATAGCGTCATAGTTGCCGTCATCCAGTTTGGATAAACGGGTGCCTACGTTGCCACGCAGGTCCGTGATCTTAAGATCGGGTCGAGCTTTTAGTAATTGAATTTTGCGACGCAGACTTGAGGTGCCGACGTTGGCGCCACAGGGCAAATCATCCAGATTATGGTATTTGTTGGAAACGAAGGCATCGGTGGGATCTTCACGTTCGCAAATCACCTTGAGTTCTAACCCTTCCGGAAATTGGTAAGGCACGTCCTTCATTGAGTGCACCGCGATATCGGCACGACCTTCGAGCATCGCCTGTTCCAGTTCTTTAACGAACAAGCCTTTGCCGCCGATTTTAGTCAATGGTGTTCCAAGAATCTTGTCGCCCTGTGTGGTCATGGGCACCAGTTCGACAGTCAGATCAGGATGCAGTTGTTGTAAGCGGGATTGAACGTACTCGGCTTGCCACATGGCTAACGGACTTTGGCGAGTGGCGATGCGCAGGGTTGAGATACTCATAATTGGATTGTTAACTCTTAACAGTTAATTGCTTGGAGCAAGGTTTATTGGATCTTAGCATAAAGGTATTAGCTTACGCAGAATTTGCGGTCAAAAATTGACGTACATCAGGTTGATGGCGGCGACTGATTTCAGGCTTGGTTTTAGCGTTCTGGATCAGGGCCAGACAACCGCTGTCGTCCTGCTCAATACCAATCAGGTGTTGGCGGTTAACCAGAGTGGAGCGATGGATACGAATAAATTCATGCGTAAAACGCTGCTCCAGATCTTTGAGGCTATCGCTTGAAAGCAACACTTCATTAGCCAAATGCACCTCGGTATATTTTTGATCCGAGTGTAAATACAGGATATTTCCCACTGGTACGCGACGCACGGTTTCGCGCTCGCGAATGCTCAAGTAAGCGGTTTTAGTCTGGGCAAGCTTACGCTTGAGTTTCTGCAGAGCCTTGCTCAGGCGTTCCTGGCGAATGGGCTTAAGCAAATAATCTTGCGCGTCAACATCGAATGCCTGCAAGGCGTATTGGTCGTAGGCGGTGGTGAAAATAATATAAGGCTGATCGTCATTGTGACTGAGTTGCTTGGCAACCTGCATGCCGTTCATGACCGGCATCGAAATATCGAGAAAAACCAGATCGGGGTGCTGTTGTTCAATTTTATCCAACGCTACTTGCCCATTGTCGGCTTCACCAATAATCTCCAGGTCAGGATGGGCGTCCAGCAAGCGCCGCAAACGCTGGCGAGCTGGTTGTTCATCATCAACAATTAATACAGAAATCATAATCTATCAGTTTAGTCGCTTTGGAATGGTCAGTGTGCAGTAAAAACGGCCACCGGATTGATGATAATTAACCGAAGCTTTGTTGCCAAACAGCACGTCCAGACGTTGTTGAATATTACTCAAAGCCAGCGAGTTGCCTTTGTGATGTTTGGCGTTATCTTCGGCCAGCGGATTGATCACTTCCAGTTGAATATGTTTTTGGTAACTGACGCCTTTGATAATGACTGAGCCACCATCGGAACGTGCCTGAATACCGTGATATACCGCATTCTCAATAATCGGTTGCAGTAAAAGCGGCGGCACCAGCAAGTTGGGATCGATGGTGTCGGTTTGCCATTCAAAGCGCAGCTTATCGCCCAGACGTTGCTGTTCCAGATTGAGATACTGCGTGCATAGGTGTTTCTCTTCGCTGAACGGAATCAATACATCGGAACGCTGCATGCTGGCGCGGAAAATATCGGCCATGTCGAGAATCATATGCTCAGTTTTAACCGGATCGACAATTGCCAGATTCGCCAGTGTGTTCAGGCTGTTGAATAAAAAGTGCGGGCGAATGCGCGATTGCAGAGCCTGAATGCGAGCTTCGGCTTCCGAGCGAATACGGCGCAGGCTTTCTTCGCGTAAATAAAAGTAGCGAAAAAAGATACCACTAACGATCAGAGCAATGAAAACATTGCGCAGCAAAAACCATATCGAAGGTTGCTCGCTCAGATAAAAACTGACTAACAGACTATAACTTAATGTGGCTAGCAGAATGATGCCAATGGCCAGCGTAGAAAAGCGTTGCAGGCTAACATTGGGTAATTGCAGGAGAATGTAACGTCTGAGAAAGCACAGGATGCCGAGGCTGGTTAACGAAGTCCACAGGATAAATAACGAGTATAAGCTTAAGTGTGTCCAGAACTGCTGTTGCCAGTTTGGTGTGGCAAAACTTAACAGCAGCGCCAGCAAAACACTGGCAATCACAATCAAATATAAAGTGGCCGCCTGGCAGAAGTCAGGAAGTTGACTAACTCGATTGTCAGTAGGACGTGTTGTCTGATTTGCAGGCTTCATGACGCTTATAGTCGCGCAAAAACTCTGGAAAATCCATAAGTTAGTGTAAAAATACAGGTCGTGTCGCGCAATTGAGCAAACGGCAGTTGGATAAATAATAGACAAAAAGTCACTTGCGACCTTGTAATGATGGATCTAGGATTGGTTTATCAGTAGTTTCGCTGAGGGTCAGTCTGATATCAGACTTGCTGAAGGAGTCGACATGGAAGCACCTAAAGTTTTCGATTGGATAGGACAACATAAGAAAACTATCCAAACCTATATTATCCCGGGACTGGTTATTCTGGCAGGCCTGGTTTATCTGTTGGTCTACGTTACTGGCGGCATCAAATACGTTTATTCCCATTCAATGTATATCCCCATTCTACTGGCCGGATTCATCTTCGGTATTAAAGGCGGCATCCTGATGGGCCTGTTCGGTGGCTTTGTGTTGGGGCCTTTTATGCCAATCAATGTGCTGACGGGTGAAATGCAACAAACTGCCAACTGGCTCTATCGCACAGGATTCTTCACACTGATTGGCGCTTTCAGTGGTGCGGTCAGTGATGGTGTGGCTTACTACATGCGTCACTTAAAATGGCTGTCGAATCATAACGACGCAACCCAGCTGCCAAATCGGAGCGCTTTATTTGAGGCGTTAAGAGCTTTGCGCGAGAACCGTAAAAGGCAAAGTTCGATTTATCTGGTGTTGGTGTCTATTGAAAACAAGCTGGAGCTGAAGTCGGCCTTTGGATTTAATGTCATCGATGAAACGATCAAACAGCTTGCCGAGCGACTTAAGCAAGTGACTAGCAAGCATGACATTTTTCATACCGATACCGCGCAACTGGCAGTGATTTTAGAAGGCGATGAATCCGATAATTTACAAACCTTGGAGCAGCTTGTACTTGCGGTGCAAGAGCCGGTTTTATTCAACGAGATTCCGATTCACCTTGAAGCACGAATGGGTTATGTCACACTCAATAAAATCAAAAAAGATCCTCATGTCTATCTGCAACGAGCAGAAGCCGCTTTAGCGTTAGCGCAAGAGCGCGATCAGGATGTGACAGCCTTTAGTCCAGAGATAGTCAGTAAAACGGAAGAAAACCTGGTGATACTGGGTGAGTTAAAAAAGGCTTTGAACGATGGCCAGATAAGTTTGCACTATCAGCCGAAAATCAACCTGAATAATGGCGATATTTGTAGCGTCGAAGCCTTAATGCGCTGGAATCATCCGGAGCGAGGCATGATTCCACCAGGGTTGTTTATTCCAAGAGCTGAGCAAAGTACGCTGATACAGACAGTCACCGAATTTGCGATAGAAGAGGCCCTAAGTCAAATTAAGCGTTGGAAAAAGCAAGGAATTGAAATCCCGATTGCCGTCAACATATCTACTCGCAACCTGCTTCATCCTAACTTTACTGAACTGGTTTTGTCGTTGTTGGAAAAACATCAACTGACAGGAGACTGTTTAGAGCTGGAGGTTACCGAAGGATCATTGATGGTGGATATGGAGCGCAGTATTGATGAGCTTGTGCGCTTGGCGGGTGCCAGATTAACCATATCCATCGACGACTTCGGAACTGGTTACTCCTCGCTACAATACCTGCATCGATTGCCAGCCTCACTCATCAAAATTGACCAATCCTTCATTCGTCGCCTACCCAACGACAAAGGCGCAGCCCATATCATCGATGCTGCCGTTACCCTTGCCAAAAAAATGGGCATCGAAACCATCGCAGAAGGCGTCGAAAGCCGCGAAGTGTACGACTACCTGCGTAACATCGGCTGCAACATGGTGCAGGGATACTACGTTTCAAAGCCGCTACCGACAAAACAATTCACCGATTGGTATACACAACGGCATGGGGTTTATGGGTAGGGGGCTGGTTATTACGCATCCTTCTTCACTGAGGGGTTTCGCCCCTCGGCGAATTACTTTTTACGGAATACATCCCTGTATTCCGCTAAAGCCAGCGTCGTATTCCTCCGCTGTTCAAATTTGTTCCAGACAAATTTGTCTTGCTCCAAGTAATCACAAAATCGTCTGGAACGATTTTGAATAGCGAAGCTAGCCCGAAGGGTGAAGTACAGGACGTACTTCATAAAGAGAAGGCCACCCGATGATTGAGGTTTCGCTTCGCTCTACTTCCCTCACAATAGTCAAGCCACTTAACGCACCGTAAAATACGTCTCGTCTCCCTAAAGGGATTTCCTTCGGTCACCTGCCCGAATTTTACTATTCAAAACTTCCTGTTTTGAATTGCTATGTCTTGACTATTATTCGGCTCAATCATAATGGGGTAAATGGTGCCCGCTGTTAGTTTATGAGTATCATCAAGAAGAAAGGGGAGAAGAGTAAAGTTTCATCTAGTCGTTAATAAGCTACTTCTTCCACGTGCTTGGAAGTAATACCTCAATTGTTATATCGCGTCACCAAAGGCACTTTCCCTAAAGGGATTTCCTATGGTCACCTACGGTCGTTCACTGCGGTATCCAGTAAAAGGGGCTCGCCGAGGGGCGAAAAACCAGGTTAAGAAATGATAAAAAAACAAACCATTCTGACTTAGAAAAAAATACTAATCCCAGCTACCCCAACACTTCCCCTATATATTTCCCCAATGCCTGTATTTCTTCTAAACACACCGCATGTGGCATGGGGTAGTCGCTCCATTGAACTTGAAAGCCGTTTTCTTGGAGCACTTTGGCGCTGTGTTGGCCGCGCTGTATTGGCACGACTGGGTCTTGTTGTCCGTGGGCCATGAAGATGGGGGTATCTAGATTGGTGTCTGATTTTTCGTCGGCAAGTTTGTCGGGAATCGTCAGGTAGGTTGAGAGTGCGACAATGCCTGCTAGTTTTTTGTCGAGGCGTGTTGCCAGGTGCAGGGCTATGGCACCACCTTGTGAGAATCCGGCGAGGATAATTCTGTCTGTTGCTATACCTTGCTCTATTTCATGCTCAATCAGTTGTTGTACCTGTTCGGCGGATTGGCGAACACCGGTTTCGTCTTCGCGCTGGGATAAATCAGCGTTGCGAATATCGTACCAGGCGCGCATTTGGTAGCCGCCGTTGATAGTGACCGGAATAACTGGCGCGTGTGGAAAGACAAATTTGACGCCAAGTTCTGCGGGCAGTTTGAGCTCCGGCACGATCGGCTCGAAATCATGACCATCGGCACCAAGGCCGTGTAGCCAGATAACGGTGGCTTGGTGTTCGGAAGTCGGTTCAACGGTGACGCAAGGAAGTAATTCAGACATAAATGTTAGCTTATAGTTATAGAGTAATGGTTATAAAGTGAAGGAGACCGACTCGCCGGATTGCTGAGTCATAACGCGCGATAATAATTGCTCTAGCGGTTCCTTGTCCTTGTCAGTGATCCATTGGTCATGCACCCAATCCAGATGATAGCCACCGTCTTTGGCTGCCAGCCACAGTTGTTTAACAGGAGTTTGGCGGTTGATGATGATTTTAGAGCCATTTTCAAGCGTAATGGTCAAAATCCCACCACTGGTTTCGTAGTCAATATCAAGGTCTAACTCGTCTAATGCTTCTTCAATGGCGATGAGGGTGTCATCAACTTGTTGATTGAATTCTGATTCAGTCATAGTGATTCCTAATAATCTTAATGATTAATGCTGCCACATTGTGCCAGATTGCTAGCGCAGGGTTAAGTTAAAATAATGCAGCGAGCCTGATTTTATGGGCGCTGCGAACTTGCAGGAAACCGCAAGCTGTAGCAAGATAGAGCTAATTCTCAAATTGATGAAAATATTAAACACACAATGTGTAAAAAACGAACTGGACAGTTATTAGCACTGTCGTTGCTGGCCTTGGCACTCACTGCCTGTGGCCAAAAAGGTGATTTGTTCTTACCTGAGAGCGAACAAGCAGAGAAAGCTGTTCCTGAGGAACCGACTCCTGAAGAACCTACTCCTGAAGAGAAAGCGCCTAACGAGCAGGATCCAAAAGAGGGTCCGATCATGGAAACTGAACAGCTGCCCGAAAAGGATAGTGCTGAGCAACAGGGTGAACAACCATGATCATGCCATTCAGTAAAATGCAGGGACTTGGTAATGATTTTGTGGTGGTGGATGCGATTACACAGGCGATGTATTTGAATCAGGGACAAATCGCTAATCTGGCACATCGAAATTTTGGTATTGGGTTTGACCAATTGCTGATTGTGGAAGCACCGCAACATCCTGAATCCGATTTCCATTTTCGGATTTTTAATGCGGATGGCAGCGAAGCAGGACATTGCGGTAATGGCGCACGCGCGGTAGCCAAGTATGTCAGGCAAAAAGGCCTGACCTGGAAAAAACAGTTACGACTATCGACCAACACAGCGACCATGCAGGCAACGCTTGAAGATAATGGTCTGGTGACCATTGATATGGGTAAGCCAAGACTGGAACCAGCACAGATCCCGTTACGGTTTGCCGAAAGGCAGACGCTCTACTCGATAGAAGCAGGCGGTATCAGCTATAAAGTCGGGGCAGTCTCAATGGGTAATCCACATTGCGTACTCAAGGTGGATAATGTGGAGAAGGCGCCAGTGGAAACAGTTGGCCCTATGTTGAGTCAACACAAGTATTTTACCGCTCAGGCCAATGCCGGATTTATGGAAGTGGTGGATCGACAAAATATCAAGCTTCGCGTCTATGAACGCGGAGTCGGCGAAACCCTGGCCTGCGGCACTGGAGCATGTGCAGCTGTGGTTGTTGCGCGTTTACAAGGTTTGACCGATGACAAAGTTAAAGTGATGTTGCCCGGTGGTAGTTTGTGGATTACCTGGCAAGGCGAAGGCTCAACAGTATTGATGAGCGGGCCCGCCAAGGTAGTGTTCGAAGGACAGGTTGAGATTTAATTATAACAACTAGAGTTAAAGGGTGTTTAATAGTAATAATTTGAGGGAATGGTTTAATTTCGGGGAAGTAAAATGACAGAAGGTAATTCAGCAGAAGATCGGTTAAAAAGGGAACAGGATATTGCTGCCTATTTAGAGCAACATCCAGAGTTCTTTGAGAACCATCAGGATTTATTAGACAAACTGAGATTACAGCATAAGGTGTATGGCTCAGTTTCATTAGTGGAGCGACAAATTTTAGGCTTGCGAAGTAAAGCCGAGAAATTACAAACGCAACTCAATACGTTAATTGAGAATGCACACAGCAACGGTGATTTGCTAAACAAATGTGCTGAGTTATTCGTAGCAATGATCGCTGCGCAGTCTACTCAAGAAATGGTCGATCGTTTGTTGGAACATCTGCGCGACAACTTCGAGTTGGATAATGTTCAACTGTGGTTGTGCGATGATACTGGCACTTTGCATCATGTTAACTACGGCGATCTTGAAATTATTCGCCAGTTAACGGATCAGCACTTCATTCAAAATGATCCGATTTGTGGTCGTGTTACCGAAAGTATTTCACAACTGTTTGGTGGTGATCATGAGTTGGAATCCTATTCAATTATTCCTCTCGGTGTAAATGCCAATGTGGGCGTGATTGCTTTAGGCAGCAAAGATGTCGACTTATTTACAGCTGATATGGGTACTTTATTTTTACGCTTGATTGGTGACGTGACCGAAGCGTGCTTAGCAAAACAGGAGAGTTAATTTACTTAACTGCCGACCATGGAATCTGATATTCAACGCTACCTGAACAGGCTGCTGCATGAAAAGCGCTATTCAGAACATACGGTCAATAACTACCGACGTCAGTTAGAAAAATTATTAGCTTTTTGTCATGGTGCCGGTTACAACAACTGGCAACAAATCACAACGCAAGATATTCGGATGCTCATTGCCAAACGACATCGGCAGGGAGCATCGCCTTCCAGTAGTGCACTCCAGTTATCGGCAACACGACGCTTCTTAGAATTCCTGTTAAGCGAAAAGAAAATAACCATCAATCCAGCCGTTGGCGTGCGTGGCCCCAAAAAAGCCAGACGCTTGCCGAAAAATATCGATGTGGATAGTCTCAATCACTTTCTCGATCAAATGCCAGAAGATGAGCCTATCGAAGTTCGTGACAAAGCCATGATGGAATTATTGTATTCATCCGGCATCCGTCTTGCGGAATTAAGTGCCATGGATATTGATGACTTAAGTTTTTCAGACCAAACCCTCCGTGTGCTCGGTAAAGGCAATAAAATTCGAGAAGTACCATTCGGCAACAGCTCCAGAAAAGTACTAAGTCTGTGGTTAAAGGAACGAAACAGTTTTGTTAAAAGCAGTGATGAAAAAGCATTATTCTTAAGCCAGCAAGGCAACCGACTGACCAACCGCGCCATTCAGCAACGCTTGGCACACTGGGGCAAAAAGCTAGGATTAAATGATCGTTTGCACCCACACAAACTTCGCCACTCCTGTGCAACCCATGTACTGGAATCTTCCAGTGATTTACGTGCGGTACAGGAGCTGTTGGGGCATGCCAGTATTTCAACCACACAGATTTATACTCACCTTGATTTCCAGCATTTAGCCAAAACCTATGATGCCTCACACCCAAGAGCCAGAAAAAAGAAAGAATAATCTATGACCGAAAAGATCCAAGCCATCGACTGGCAAAAAGTCAAAGTCATCAGCTTTGATTTAGACGACACCCTTTGGGATAACCAGGGCGTCATAGAACAGTGTGAGCAGGACTTGCTAGAGTTTTTAGCCAAAGAACATCCGCCAATTGGTGAACAATTTGATGTTGCAGCGATGCAAGCGATTTCAAAAAAGTTATTAGAAGAAGACCGCCCAGAGCTGGATAACATGACCTTGCTGCGCAAAGAAATGATCCATCAAATGCTCGAACAAACCGGTGGTGATTCAGCATTAATCAACCCAGCATTCGCCATCTTCTATGGTTGCCGCAGCCAAATCAAAATTCCACAGCTCACTCACGATTTATTATCCGCACTTAAAGAAAAATACAGTCTATTTGCCACCAGCAACGGCAACTCAAATTTGTCTGCACTAGGTTTAATGGATTACTTCGAACAGCACTTCATCGCAGGCATCCATGGCCGCGCCAAGCCATCGCCTGAAATGCTGCATAATATTTGCGCCCTGAAAAACATTCAGCCACAAGAACTCCTCCACATCGGTGACAGTTATGAAACCGACATCAAAAGCAGCATCGCAGCCGACTGCCAGCATTTAGAGATTCATGTGAAGGATATAGGGAAGTTATATGAGTGGGTGGTGGGTTAGCTTATTTTCTGTCATGCCGCGGTACCGAGGGCATTCCCTTCGGTAACTTACCACGGACAAAGTTGTCGGGAACGATTTTGAACAGCGACGCTGGGCTTTGGTGAAATACGTGGAAGTATTTCATAATCCAGTGACTATTTTAAATAGGGCTTAATCATGAAAATAATAATACTGATATTTATTGCGCTAAACCTACAAGCTTGTGAGCCAACATTAGATAGCTCAAGTACCCATGAAGAGATTGTTGAGACACTTTCTGATAATTATCACGCACATGAGAATGAGTTTAATAAAGTTTTAGCTTTTTATCAGGAAAACTGGCTTCCTGAAATTAAGGGGAAGTTTTATTGCTTTGATCACGAAAGTGATTTCACAACAACCGAATACTATCAGAAAGAATATAGTGATGAAGACAAAAAGTGGCATTTAAAGAGCAGGGAAGTATGTGCTTTGCAGGAAACGGCGAAGATGATCTATTGGAATAGATACGATGATCAATGGATATTTTATACCTTCGAAACTGAAAACAATGACTACCTTGTGTGGTATGGATATGTCTTTTCAACAAAAAAAATTATAACTGAAGATATTTGTGAGGGGGAAGACCCAAAAGAAGGAAAAGAAAATGGTTCTTGCATGATACCTCTAAAGAATAATTGGTATATAAATTATTCTTATGGGCGTATACCTCAAGAGTTTTTAGAAAAGTATAAGTCAAGGTAAGGATTGTTCAATCTTCATAGGGGTACTCTACCTTTACCAGTAAGCATTGTATGTATATCTGTTACTCTTTAGTAATCAAAATATAATTACCGAAACCTTTCAAGCCTCTAAAGTCGGTAATTTTGCCTTCTTTCTCTGGCTTAGGATCGTAGACATAGGGTGGATCTGCCTTGCCGTTATAAACTACCCAGTGCCAGCAACCATCCTGCTTTTCGTTGACCGCAACAATGGCGATACCATCAATATCACGAAAACTTTTAAACCTTTTTTGTCTAGCCTTAAAACCAAACTCGTCAATAGCTTGCATTAAATCTTTGTGGCGAGTATAGAATTCCTTCGGCCTTTCAATGTGCGAAAATTTTTCCATTGAATCCGAGTAACTGTTTTCAGTCACCATAGCAACGCAAGCGATACCGCAATCGCCTTCTACTTCAGGTTTTTGAGCAATATAGTCCATAAATAAACTCATTTGATTGAACAAACAGGTTTCTTTTTACTTTATTGATAGATAGAAGTTATTTCAAGGGATGAGTTCTAGGTTTAGAGTGTTAAGTATATGGCTGCATGCTTGTAACTGATATTGCTGAGCAGGTAAAGCTCATGTCAGCACCGTGGATAGAAATAGCATCAACCTTGATGCCGTTTTCACCTTCAAAAATTTGCAACTCATCAATGACATTCTGGAAATTAAACCCGATAACAGCAGAATCCAATAACCCATCAAGCCGCAATGAAATAAGGTTGTTTTTATCCAATACGTAATCTAGATTAGGTGTACCCTCGTTTATCGCTTTGGTTTCCCAGTAATTCAATACTATTTCTACTGAAGCTATTTTGGGATCTATAGAGCAATTGCGTTGAAAGTTAATGCTAATAATTTCAGCATCATGAAAGGTGGGCCAGTACCCATAAATATCTTCAACGATAGATGCATTTTTAATCATTTTAATGCCTTATGAAATTATCATTATCAAATGATATTACTTAATACTTTATTTTTAACAAAGCGGTGCGTCACGACGCACCCTACGGCATACGAGTTACACCACCAATCCCTTCATATTCTCTGCCATGACTTCTATATCATTAAGGACACTTTGTTGCTAAGCCATGATTAATAGTCTGAACTAACTGTTTATACTTACCATCTACCTTATACGAAACGACTAAAGCGTTCTTTAATACAATGATAGTGAAATCATTATGTTGATATGTTTGCATGGGGGCATACGTGGCGGGTGACTGAACCCAGCCATCTTTATTCTGTTTTAGCAATTCGAATATTTCTTGATAGGCTTTATCTTTAGTTATGATAGTTTGATTACAGTATTCAAAATGCTCAGGGATGAGGTCAAGATTAATTTCCAGCTCTCTAAATATGTAAAGGTATACAGCTATACCAATTAAGATTAGTGAAACGAATATAGAGATAAATATTTTCATATTAGTATTTTAATGAATCGTCATGGCTGTTTAAGCTTAACACACAAATCTGTCAGGTCTCTCTGTGTGCAGCCATCATCCCAATGTTCATCATCAGCTAAATGAATTATAGAGAAGACGGTTGACCAGTATATATTCTCTTCCTTTGTTGGTTCTTTGGGACTGTTTTCTGCAAGGTTCCAGGCAAACTCTTTAATTTCATCGTGAGTTAATGCTCCAGAAAGATAATCTTCTAGCTTTGTTATCAATTCTTGTTTCATTGTCGCAGTGATTTTCATGTTTGATTACAGTTATTTAATTATGCTTATTCATTCATGTGACTTTATTACCATTGATTTTGCTTTACAAGTTGATATTAAATAACGGTGTGCCAAGGCACACCCTACAAAAGATACTAGATCCTGAATCTAGTTCAGGATGACAAAACTTAGTGAAGTTTTGCCATATTCTTCGCCATGCCTTCGATTAATCGTATTTTTGCTTCGTGGCTGGCCCAGGCGATGTGGGGTGTGATGTAGGTGTTGGGTACATCGTCTTGCAGCAGTGGGTTGTCGGGGCTTGGTGGTTCGACGGAGAGTACGTCGAGGCCAGCGCCGGCAAGTTTGCCACTTTTGAGTGCATCGGCTAGATGTTGTTCGTTGATGATGGGGCCGCGTGCGGTGTTGATGATGAAGCTGCCGGTTTTCATGAGGTCGATGAAGTCTTTGTTTACCAGCTCGGTTGTTTCTTTGGTCAGTGGGCAGTGGATCGATACGAAATTGGCTTGTGGCAGTGCGTTGTTTAATGGCACTTGATTATCGCGCATGGGGCGGCCGGGGATGTTGGCAATAATGACGCGCATACCGAAGGCTTCGGCGAGTTGTTCGACTTTTTTCGCGATATTTCCATAGCCAATCAGGACTAACGTTTTGTCGGCCACTTCCATGGTCGGGAAGTCGGTCAGGGTGAACATGCGACTTTCTTGCCAGGCGCCTTGGCGGGTTAAGTTAAAATGATCACTGGCGCGGGTGGCAAAATTGAGTATGAATTGCATGGTTAGCTGCGCTACGGCAAAGCTCGAATAGTCAGCGACATTAAAACACTGAATACCTTTTTCTTTGGCGGCTTCCAGATCAATATTGTTCATGCCGGTGGCGGCCAGCTGGATGGCTTTCAGATTAGGCAATTGGTCCATCAGCTCACGATCAATGACGACCTTATTGGTGATAATCACTTCAGCATCTTTGCAGCGCTCTAGACGTTGCTCGGGGCTGGTTAGGCCATACAGTTTGCACTCGTCGAAGCAATCGACGAGCGGCGACAAATCTACTTTGGCTTTTTGTTGTTCGGTGTCTTGCCAGTTCCCTAAGGTATCGGCATCAAGAAAAACTGCACGCATAAAATCGTTCCTGTCTAAATTTTGTCTAAAAGGTTCTGTTATAAAAAATAGAGGTTCGAGAAGCTATCGGATCGAGAAAGCTAGCTTTCCCAATTGCCCAAAGTCGGCATCATATTGGCCACGCTCGGCTGGAATCATGGGGCCTAAAGCACCGGTGATCAAGAGGTTGCCTTCGCTGACCGGATAACCGGTTTTAAGGCTACGATTGATCAGCCAGGCCAGCGCCTGCCATTGATCACCCATGGCGTCGGTGGCTTTGCCTTTAATCACGGTTTTTCCATTGCGAGTCAAAATCGTGTTGATTTGGTTGATATCAAGGGTGTTCACGTTGACCGGTTTACCGACTAACACCTTGTTGGAAGCCACATTATTCACAATAAGGCCATGTCCTGAGATATTGTCGGGATTCTCAAAGCGCAAATCGGGCAATTCGATTACGGGCACCACGCTTTTGATCATGGCCGGCAACTGTTCAGCAGTGACCAGCTGAGTGATGTTTTGATTGAGGATAAAGCCAATTTCGGTTTCCAGCATGAGGTTGGTGTGATTGCTCAGCAGATAGGCATGGCGATCAAAAGCGAGGCCTTCCTGAAATATTGCGCCTGCCACCGGTTCACTGACATTAAACTTTTTTTGACCTGCTTCGCTGGTCAGTCCCGCCTTGTAACCGATAACAGGAAAGGCAACCCCTTGAACTAATTGATATTGTAGCTGATAGGCTGACTTAAGATCGTCAGCGGCTGGATTCTCGTTTTGTCCATTGCTGGATACGCATGCGACAACTAATGACGAGAAAACGAGGCTAATACTGAGCAATGCTTTTTTCATAGTGGCTTTTTCCCTACAATAGGCCGATTATTTTCAATAGAAGCAAGCATACCCTAATGGATGCCACTAGCATAATACAACCCCTGAATGACGCTCAGAAAGAAGCCGTTACCGCGCCCAATAAAGCATTGTTGGTTCTGGCTGGCGCTGGATCGGGCAAAACGCGCGTACTGGTTCACCGCATTGCCTGGTTGGTGCAGGTGGAGCGAATTTCGGCACATTCGATTTTGGCGGTAACCTTTACTAATAAGGCGGCCAAGGAAATGCTGGGTCGGGTTGAGGATATGTTGGCTATGCCGGCGCGGGGTATGTGGATTGGCACTTTTCACAGTATTGCCCACCGCCTGTTGCGCGCGCATTATCGCGATGTTGGTTTGCCGGAAGGTTTCCAGATTCTGGATGCGCAGGATCAGCTGCGGGTCATCAAGCGGGTCATGAAAGAACTCAACCTGGATGATAACGAGTGGCCGCCGAAGCAGGCGCAATGGTTTATCAACGCCAAGAAAGACGATGGCTTGCGTCCGGGTGATATCCATCATCATGGTGACTTTTTTGTCAGCACCATGGTCAAGGTTTATTACGCCTATGAGGAAGCCTGTAAACGAGGTGGGCTGGTTGATTTCAACGAGTTGCTGCTGAGAGCTTATGAGTTATGGGCTAACAATCCTCATTTATTAAAACACTATCAGGATCGCTTCCAGCATATTCTAGTCGACGAGTTTCAGGATACAAACGCCATCCAGTATGCCTGGATTCGTCTGCTGTGCAACGATAACAACCGCATTACTATCGTTGGCGACGACGATCAGTCGATTTACGGCTGGCGTGGCGCGCGAATTGAGAATATTCAGCAGTTCGAAAAAGATTTCCCAGACTGCAAGGTCTCTCGCCTCGAGCAAAATTATCGGTCTACATCGACGATCCTTAAAGCTGCCAATGCGGTGATTGCCAACAATCAGGATCGCATGGGTAAGAGTCTGTGGACCGAAGGTAACCAGGGCGAGCCGATTATTTTGTATTCGGCTTTTAATGAACAAGAAGAAGCACGTTTCATTGCCGCGCGAATCGAAGATTGGATTCAGCAGGGCAATAGTTACGACGATATTGCCATTCTCTATCGCAGTAATGCTCAGTCGCGGATTCTCGAAGATGCCATGCTGCAGAAAAATATTCCGTATCGCATTTATGGCGGTCTGCGCTTCTTCGAACGTGCTGAGATTAAAGACACTCTGGCTTATATGCGCCTCATGGCCAATCGCGATGACGATACCTCCTTTGAACGGGTGGTTAATCAACCGGCACGCGGTCTTGGCGAAAAATCGGTGGACTTGATTCGCTCGCAAGCCCGTGAGGAGCAAACCTCATTATGGCAGGCGGCTAATAAAATGGTGGTGGAGCAGTTGTTGCCGCCACGCGCACGAACGGCGATGTCGAGCTTTTTGCACCTGATTAATGAGCTTGAGTCGAGCACCGCTGAGCTGGATCTGTGGGAACAGACCGATATTGTCATTGAGCATTCTGGTTTGCTGGAAATGTACAGCAAGGAAAAAGGTGAGAAAGGCCAGGCGCGCAAAGAGAACTTGCAGGAGCTGGTCAGTGCCACTCGTGAGTTTGATCCGGATGAAGTGGTGCCTGATGAGTTGCCGGATATGACGCCACTGCAGGCTTTTATTGCCCATGCTACTCTGGAAGCGGGCGAAACTCAGGCCGATGAGTATCAGGAATCGGTGCAAATGATGACGCTGCATTCGGCCAAAGGCTTGGAGTTCCCACTGGTGTTTATCGCTGGCGTAGAAGAGAAGCTGTTTCCGCATCAGATGTCGCTGGATGAACCGGGCGGCCTGGAAGAAGAAAGACGACTGGCTTATGTGGGCATTACCCGCGCCATGAAGCAGCTCTATCTGACCTTTGCCGAGAAGCGCCGTATTTTTGGCCGCGAAACCTATCCACAACAATCACGCTTCATTCGTGAAATTCCCGATGAGCTGTTAACCGAGGTGCGCTTGAATACTCAGGTTCAGCGCCCGGTCTTTAATCGTTCGGCTAAATCGCCTATCAGACGCAAAGGCCCAGAAGGGTTTTATCTGGGCCAGCTGGTCAAGCATCCCAAGTTTGGAACCGGCATTATCATCAACTATGAAGGAGAAGGTCCGCAGGCTTCGGTACAAATTAATTTTGAAAAAGAAGGTCTGAAAAAATTAATGCTAGCCTATGCCAAGCTGGAGCCTGTTTCATAACCTCATGATAAATAACAGAATAACAATAAAAATCAGCATGGCTTCGATTGTTGGTATTACTGAATCTAATACAAAACCACTCTTGTAATCAGTTTTTCTTACTGGTATAACCAGACTGCAGCCCTAATCTCTTAAGACGGAACTCGTGAGTTAGTCTTGGGAGATAGGGCTTTTTTTTATCTAAAAAAATCAAACCTAGGGGGTAGATTAATGTCATTTAAAATGAAAATGGCTTGCGCTGCTACTTTGTTGGCAATGGGCGTATCAGCTCAAGCAGCCGACATTGGTAGCCAAGTGGACACAGCTCCAGCAGTAGCCAATGGTAAAGAGCGAGTTATTGTTAAATTCAAACCTGGACACGGTCGATCGGTAAAATCTGCTGCGGCAAGAGCTGGCGGTGATCTTAAAGTAGACTTGAAACAGCATAATGCTTTCGCTATTGAAGTACCGACTCAAGCTCTTAAAGGCCTGCGCAATAATCCAAACATTGAATATGTTGAGCCTGACTTAAGGCGTAAGCTGATGTCGACCAATCTTAATACCACTGAAGTTGAACCTTGGGGCCTTGCGCGTGTTGAGGCTGACTTGGTATCCGACACTAATGCGGGCAACCGTACGGTATGTATCATTGATTCAGGTTACGACATCAATAATTCAGACCTAAGCTCAAACAGTGTTTCGGGTACTAACGACTCAGGCACTGGCAACTGGTACGAGCCGGGTGGTTCACACGGTACCCACGTTGCTGGCACCATCGCTGCGGTTGCTAACGGTTCAGGTGTGGTAGGGGTTATGCCTAATGGTAATGTCAACTTACACATCATCAAAGTGTTCAACGAGTCAGGTTGGGGTTATTCATCTGATTTGATTAACGCGGTCGATGACTGTGTTACTGCTGGCGCAAATGTTGTGAGCATGAGTTTAGGTGGAAGTGGTTCTTCTACTACAGAAGGAAATGCTTTCTCAAACTATTACAGCAATGGTGTATTAAGTATCGCCGCTGCGGGTAATGGTGGGGACACTTCTTACTCGTATCCGGCGTCGTATGATGACGTGGTATCTATCGCTGCAGTTGATTCTGGGAACCAACATGCCAATTTCTCACAGCGTAATGATCAGGTTGAGTTAGCAGGACCCGGTGAAGCGATTCTATCGAGCGTTGCTATTGGCGATGGTCATCTTGGTCAGTTGGAAGTCGGTGGCGTCGATTATTTCGATAATGGCGTGGTACCACAGAACTTCTACAACAGCAGCCTACAATTTGATAATGGTGCAAATGTTGGTTCTGCTTCTGGCACACTAGGTGTTTGTACCACTTCGGGTACCAGCTATAGCTGCCCGAGTATGGCGGGTAAAGTATGTCTGGTTGAGCGTGGTGAGAACCAGGCTGACAATACCAGCTCTACAGAAAATAACTATCCAGAGTACCGTGCCGTTAATGCCTGTATGGATGCCGGTGCATCAGGTGTTGTGGTTTACAGTAACGCGGCGCGTCCAGGGTTACAGCATCCATTCCTGATCGATTTCGACAGTAAAATTGGCAGCACTCCTGTGGTATCAGTGGATCGCTCCACTGGACTGGAGCTGGCTAATCGAGCGGGTCAAAGCGTTTCCATGTCGAAAGACAGTGGCCAGAATTGGGAATATTATAATGGTACTTCAATGGCAACACCTCACGTCAGTGCGGTAGCGGCTTTGGCCTGGAGTTACCATTCAAGTTGTACCGCAGCTGAAGTCCGTAATGCTCTACGAGCTACAGCAGTTGATTTGGGTACGGCGGGAGTTGATAACAAAACAGGTTATGGTTTAGTTAAAACACAGGCAGCAGTAGATTATCTCGCCAACAGCAGCTGTGGCGGCGGTGGAACTGAGCCTCCTCCAAGTGGTAATGAATTAACAAAAGGCGTTGCTACTACAAACCTAAGTGGTGCTCAAGGTTCAGAAACCTTCTTTACCTTTGAAGTTCCAGCCGGTGCAACGGATCTAAGCTTTGACATGAACGGTGGTTCTGGTGATGCGGATCTTTATGTGAAGTATGGCTCTGAGCCAACCACATCAAGCTATGATTGTCGTCCGTACAAGGGTGGTAATACCGAGAACTGTAGTTTTGCCTCGCCACAGGCTGGTACATGGCATGTGATGATTCGTGGTTACCAGGCTTACTCTGGTGTGGATCTAGTCGCAGATTATGTGGATGGAAGCTCTAATCCAATCAATGACACTTTGAGCGAGTCTAATGTGTCTGGAGCACAAGGCAGCAAGCAGTACTTTACGCTAGAAGTTCCTGCGGGACGTTCAGTGGTAGATGTTGTGATGTCTGGTGGTTCAGGTGATGCAGACTTGTACGTTAAGTTTGGCTCGGAGCCAACCACATCGAGCTATGATTGCCGTCCGTACAAATACGGTAATGCAGAGTCATGTTCATTGACTGCCCAGGAAGGCACTTACTACATCATGATTTATGGCTATAGCAGCTACTCAGGAGTAAGTCTGGAAGGAAGTTCTAACTAGATAGTATGACAGGCTGTCAAATCAAAGGTCGCTTCGGCGGCCTTTTTTATACCCCATAGATCATCACCCCGCATGTGGGCGAAGGATAATATAAAAATGGATAAAGCATAGTTTATGATTAATAAAACTAATCTTATAGTCTCAGTAAATCAAACCTGGCTTATTAATTAATGCCGATATTCTTTACACTTTTCGGTGTACGTATAGATACAGTCTTGATACATTTCCTTACATTCATGATAAGTTTAGCTAATTTTACGCATTAGCTGGATTATCCCTTGACGGCTTTCAACCTGCTTTGCTCTAATCGGGACCACCTCATTTGTGCAGAGTTAATCGTAAGATTGAAATTTTGGGCAAATGATTTAGTTATCATTATTAATGATAAATTAAATAATGATGAAAAGAGTTATCCAGACTAAGGGGTAGGTTTAATGTCTTTTAAAGTAAAGATGGCTTGCGCGGCCACATTATTAGCGCTTGGTTCAGCTGCACACGCTGAACGTGTGATCGTTTCTTACGACAGCAACGGTCAAGGCCTTAAGAAAGGTCATCAGGTTAAAGTAGAAGGTAATGGCTGGTTCGCAGCCGAGATGGACGAGAAGGGCAAAAGCGCCATTCGTGGCAAGAAAGGCTTCAAGTCAATGGAAGCGGACCACAAGCGCTTCCCACTGGCAATCTGGAATGACGATGCCGGCGATCCAAGCACTCAACAATTAACACCTTACGCAATTTATCAATCTCAAGCAGACCAACTATCATTAATGCCTGGCCAAAAGGTATGTGTGATCGATTCTGGTATCGCCGGCGGTAATGGCGAGACGGGCGGTAAGAACTTTGACTTTGATTGGTCAGTTATTACCGGTACCAGCAATTCAGGTACTGGCGACTGGTTCACTGACGGTGGCCCACACGGTACGCACGTAGCCGGTACAGTTGGTGCGGCAGATAACGGTTTCGGTGTTGTTGGTATGGCTCCTGGCGTACCAATGCACATCATTAAAGTATTCAACGCTTCAGGTTGGGGTTATTCTTCTGACTTAGCATTTGCAGCAGAGAAATGTACTGAAGGCGGCGCTAACATCATCACCATGTCACTGGGTGGTGGCGGTGCTAACTCAACTGAAGAAAATGCATTCAACACTTTCACTGACAACGGAGGCTTAGTTCTAGCGGCAGCGGGTAACGACGGTAACAACGTTCGTTCATTCCCTGCAGGCTATAAATCAGTGATGATGGTTGGTGCTAACGACGGCAACAACAATATTGCTGATTTCTCACAATTCCCATCTAACACAGTCACTTCTGGTCGAGGTGGTAACAAAACTACTGAAACACACGATGGTTATGGCGTTGAAGTAACAGCCGGTGGTGTTGATACTTTATCAACTTACCCAGCTGGCGGCGCTACTATTGCGAGCCTGACTGTTGATGGCGTTGGTGTTCCAACAGCAGCAACAGACAACACAGGTTCAGTGTCTGGTACGACTTACTTCATGGGTACTGCTGAAGCGACTGATTCAGGCGCAAACGGTAAAATCTGTATCATTGACCGCGGCAACATTTCATTCGCGGACAAAATCAATAATTGTGGCGATTCAGGCGGTATTGGTGCAGTTGTCATCAACAACGTAGCTGGCGAAGGCGTTATCTACATGGACATCACTGGTGTTACAACTAGTATTCCAGCGGTAGGTACAGCGTATGAAGATCGCGCAGCAATTGTAGGCGCCGCTGAAGCTAGCATCAGTTCAGGTGCCAGTGATTACGGTTACATGAGCGGTACTTCAATGGCGACTCCAGCAGTAGCCGGTGTTGCAGCGCTAGTTTGGTCTAACTTCCCAAGCTGTACCGGTACTGAAATCCGCGAAGCGTTGAAAGCAACTGCGGAAGATCAAGGTACTGCAGGCCGTGATGACTACTTCGGTTACGGTATCGTGAAAGCGAAGAATGCATACGATTACTTGTCAGCGAACGGTTGTGCCGGTGGCGATAATGGCGGTGACGATACAGCTCCTGTATCTGGTTTCTCTTTCGCATGTACTGAACTAAGCTGTGATTTCACGGACGGCAGTTCAGATGATAACGGTATTGCAAGCTACAGCTGGAACTTCGGTGACGGCAACTCAAGCACAGCAGCTAACCCAAGCCACAGTTATGCGGCAGACGGTTCTTATACTGTGACTTTGACTGTGACTGATACTGTAGGTCAAACTGACAGCTCATCACAAACAGTAACAGTAGCAGCTGACACTGGTGGTGGTAACCTTAGCTTGAGTGCTTCTGGTTACAAAGTGAAAGGTCGTCATAGTGTTGACCTGACTTGGAGCGGTGCAGCATCAGCGAATGTTGATATCTATCGCGATGGTCAATTACTAACAACTACTAGTAATGACGGTGCTTACACTGACTCAACTAACAATCGTGGTGGCGCGGTATATAGCTACCAGGTATGTGAAGCAGGAACTTCAACCTGTTCTTCTGAAGTGAATGTAATCTTCTAATATACTTTGTAATAAGAAAAAGCGGACTTAGGTCCGCTTTTTTTTTAAATAAAATTTTTAATTAATGCAAACATGCATTAACAGCTCAAATTATAACCATTTTCTTGATACAGTCTGATACATGCTCATAATAAAGTGTTACATTTCGCATAAAACTAACTAATTTGTACAATTAGTTTAATTATTGCTTGACGACTTTTTGATCACTTTGCTTTAATCATTAGCGCCTCATTTGCTATGGATGGAAATTGAGATTTGCATTCATAGCAGATGGGGCTTTTTTGTGCCCAGAAAATATTCATTGATAAGATCTTGGAAACATTCTGATAAATCACAAAAGAATAACATTCAATTAATTTGAATACATAAGTCGAAGACATAATTTAACCAACGAGGGGTAGGTTTAATGTCATTTAAAGTAAAGATGGCTTGCGCGGCCACATTATTAGCGCTTGGTTCAGCTGCACACGCTGAACGCGTGATCGTTTCTTACGACAGCAACGGTCAAGGCCTTAAGAAAGGTCACCAGGTTAAAGTAGAAGGTAATGGTTGGTTCGCTGTTGAACTTGATGAGAATGGCAAAAGCGCCATGCGTGGCCAGAAAGGCTTCAAGTCAATGGAAAAAGATTTCCAGCGTTTTCCAATGGCAATCTGGAATGATGATGCGGGCGATCCAAGTGCGCAGCAGTTGACTCCATATGCTGTTTATCAATCTCAGGCTAACCAGCTTGTACTTCAGTCAGGCCAGAAAGTATGTGTTATCGATTCTGGTATTGCTGGTGCTCAAGGTGAAACTGGCGGCAAAAATAACGACTTTAACTGGTCCGTAATCACTGGTGACAGCGATTCAGGTACTGGCGACTGGTTCACTGACGGTGGCCCACACGGTACTCACGTAGCGGGTACAGTTGGTGCAGCTGACAATGGTGTTGGCGTAGTAGGTATGGCTCCTGGCGTACCGATGCACATCATCAAAGTATTTAACGAAGCGGGTTGGGGTTATTCTTCTGACTTGGCTTACGCTGCAGAAAAATGTACGCAAGCTGGCGCTAACATCATCACCATGTCACTGGGTGGTGGCGGTGCTAACTCAACTGAAGAGAATGCATTCAACACTTTCACCAATAACGGTGGTTTAGTATTGGCAGCAGCGGGTAACGATGGTAACAACGTTCGTTCATACCCAGCAGGCTATAAATCAGTGATGATGGTTGGTGCTAACGATGGCAACAACAACATTGCTAGCTTCTCTCAATTCCCAACTAACACCAAGACTTCTGGTCGTGGTAAGCAAGCTACAACTGAAACGCATGATGGTTATGGTGTTGAAGTAACTGCCGGTGGTGTTGATACTTTATCAACTTACCCAGCTGGCGGCGCTACTATTGCTAGCCTGACTGTTGATGGCGTTGGCGTTCCAACAGCAGCAACAGACAACACTGGTTCAGTGTCTGGCGCAACTTACTTCATGGGTACTGCTGAAGCAACTGATTCAGGCGCTAACGGCAAAATCTGTGTGATTGATCGCGGCAACATTTCTTTTGCTGACAAAATCAATAACTGTGGCAACTCAGGCGGTATTGGTGCAGTCGTTATCAACAACGTAGCTGGCGAAGGCGTTATCTACATGGACATCACTGGCGTTACAACCAGCATTCCAGCGGTAGGTACAGCATTTGAAGATCGAGCAGCCATCGTAGGCGCAGCAAATGCCAGCATCAGTTCAGGTGCAAGCGATTACGGTTACATGAGCGGTACTTCAATGGCGACTCCAGCAGTAGCCGGCGTAGCAGCTCTAGTATGGTCTAATCACCCAACTTGTACTGGTACAGAAATTCGCGAAGCATTAAAAGCAACTGCGGAAGATCAAGGTGCAGCAGGTCGTGATGACTACTTCGGTTATGGTATCGTTAAAGCCAAAGCAGCTAGCGATTACATTACTGCAAATGGTTGTGCCGGCGGTGATCCTACAGACCCAACGGATCCACCAGCAGGTGATTTAACTGCAAGCGGTAGCCGTTCTAAAGGCGGTGGTCAGCTGGATCTAGTTTGGAGTGGTTTCACAAGCTCTAATGTTGACATCACTTTAACTTCAGGTGGCGCTACAGTGCTTCAGGATACTCAAGTGAATGATGGTGCAGTATCTTACTCAGGTGCAAGCAAGCAAGCGACTTACACAGTAACAATTTGTGAGTCTGGCACAACAACCTGTGCAGCTTCATTCGACTTATAATCGAATACTAGCGTAATAATCAGCCCCGCTTCGGCGGGGCTTTTTTATGCATAAGTGAAAAGAACTCAATGCAAATATGCATTAGTAAAACTTATTGGTAAGACCTCTATACAAAAAGCAAGAATTTGTTTGATTGTATCCATTTATGTTGATATAAGTATTCTGCTTTCATTAGAAAAAATAATGTTTGAAAGCAATTCTTTTAACATAAATTATATACACACTAAGGGGTAGGTATATGAAAAAAACACTAATAGCTAGTGCTGTTGGTATGGCCGTCGTGTCATTCTCAGCTACGGCAACTCAACCAACCTATTCATCAAACGATGAATTAAACGTGCAGAATCGTTGTATCGTAAGTTTTCATGATTCAGTAGACGGTTTGCAGGTTAAAGGGTTGGCTAAAGGCTTAGCGCAAAGAGCGAATGCATCAGTTCGCCATGTTTATCAAAACTCAATCAAAGGCTTTACCGTGAATGCACCTTGCCATGCTGCTGAAAAAGCGTTTGGCGGTGACATGAATGTGAAAAGCATGAACCCAGACGGTGTTGTTAGCGTTAGCTTTAAAGGTAAGCCTGGCGGCGGTGGTGGTGGCGGTGGCCAGACTACGCCATGGAGTGTAACTCGTGTTGGTGGTCCAGTCAGCGGTTCAGGTTATACAGCCTGGGTTATCGATACCGGTATTGATGTTGACCATACTGACCTAAATGTTGATGCCAATCGTGGTTTCTCGGCTTTTACTTCTGGTAAAGATACGGGTGTTGACGATGGTAACGGACATGGTACACACGTAGCAGGTACCATTGCTGCGCTTAATAATACGCAAGACGTGGTTGGTGTTGCTGCAGGCGCAACTGTGGTTCCGGTTAAAGTTTTGGATTCACGCGGTTCAGGCTCATATTCAGGCGTTATTGCCGGTGTTGATTATGTAGCTGCCAATGCTAATTCAGGCGATTGTGCAAACATGAGCTTGGGTGGCCCAGTAAGCCAGGAGCTTGACGATGCGGTTAAAGCAGCGGCTCAAAACTCAGGTGCTTATTTTGTATTAGCGGCTGGTAATGATGGCGACCACGCCAGCAACCATTCTCCAGCACGTGCTAATGGAAATCGTGTCTATACCATTTCAGCAACGGATTCCAATGACAACATGCCGTACTGGTCAAACTATGGTAACCCACCCGTAGATTATGCTGCGCCAGGCGTAAGCATTCTGTCATTACGTGCCGGTGGTGGTACAACAACCATGTCAGGTACATCAATGGCATCACCAGCTGCTTGTGCTGTGATCATGATGCGCAACGGTAACCCATCAACTGATGGCACGGCCGGCAATGATCCAGACGGCAATCCAGATCCAATCATCCATCTATAGATAAGTTTGGATACTTTGGGGTAGGAGAGGCGCTCTTAGTTGAGCGCCTTTTTTTTGTGAAAAAAAAAGATAGGCAATGGACAACAAGAAGACTGCTAAGAAGAATCTGAGAGAAATAGAAAATGCTACAAAAGGCTACAAATGAAGGGTTTTTTGTAAAGCATATCGACACTTTTCACATTATATTTAATTATTGGTTTGTCCAGTTCTCAATATTTAAAATAATGATTGCGTGATAAAAAATTGATTGCTATAAAAATGGAGCCTGTTCAATCGAATATATTTTGAGCAGCTATTTCTAAACAAAGATATCGAAACAGATAAATACAGTAATTCACAAATCCTAAGGGGTAGGTATATGAAGAAATCTTTAGTCGCAAGTGCCGTTGGATTAGCGGTTCTTTCCACATCAGCTTTGGCTGTCGAGCCAACTTTTTCATCGAATGATGAGCTCAATGTGCAAAATCGTTGTATCGTGAGTTTCAACGACTCAGTCGATGCATCTCAAGTCAAAGGTCTTGCTAAAGGACTTGCACAACGCGCTAATTCATCAGTTCGCCACGTTTACCAGAATTCAATTAAAGGTTTTGCTGTCAACATGCCATGTCATGCTGCTGAAAAAGCATTCGGTGGTGACATGAATGTGAAAAGCATGAATCCTGATGGCGTTGTTAGCGTTAGCTTTAAAGGCAAGCCTGGCGGCGGCGGTGGTGGCGGTGTCCAGACTACCCCATGGAGCGTGACTCGTGTTGGTGGTCCAGTCAGTGGTGCAGGTTATACTGCTTGGGTCATTGATACTGGTATCGATGTTGATCACGGCGACTTAAATGTTGATGCCAGCCGAGGTTTTACCGCATTTACGAAAGGTAAAGACGCTTCTGTTGACGATGGCAACGGTCATGGTACGCACGTCGCGGGCACTATTGCTGCGCTTAATAACACCCAAGACGTAGTCGGTGTTGCAGCCGGCGCAACCGTGATTCCGATTAAGGTATTAGATTCGCGCGGTTCAGGTTCGTACTCAGGTGTTATTGCCGGTATCGACTATGTAGCGGCAAATGCTAATTCAGGTGACTGTGTGAACATGAGTTTGGGTGGCCCAGCTAGCTCTGACGTAGATAATGCGGTAGAAGCGGCAGCACAAAGCTCAGGTGCATTCTTCGTGGTAGCGGCAGGTAATGACGGCAGTCATGCCAGCAATTACTCGCCAGCACGCGCAAGTGGTAATCGTGTTTACACCATTTCAGCTACAGACTCGAATGACAATATGCCGTACTGGTCGAACTATGGTAACCCACCAGTAGATTATGCTGCTCCAGGTGTGAGCATTCTGTCTACTAGAAAAGGTGGTGGTACAACGACCATGTCAGGTACTTCAATGGCATCACCAGCAGCATGTGCTGTAATTATGCTTCGTAACGGTAACCCATCGACTGATGGCACAGCCGGCAATGATCCAGACGGCAACCCAGATCCGATTATTCATCTGTAAGGGTGTTGTCTACAACTAATAATAATTAACGGATAGTTAATTCAAGCGCTCCTCGGAGCGCTTTTTTTATGCAAAATGTAAAACATGATGTAGCTAAAAAATACAGTCAGGTAAATGTGAACTAAGAGCAGATTATTTTTTAACCAGTTGCTATAAAAGTGTGAGTAAAGTACCTATTCAAACCAGTTGTACTGTGGAAAGTGAAGGTACTTGGACTAACAAAGGAGAAGGAAATGAAAATAGCGACTAAATTAAGCATCGTGGCATTGTTGAGTTCAACTGCAATGATGGCAAATGCAGACCACCAATGGGCTGATTATCACTGGGCAACACTCGGAAATGGATTGAACCTGCCGGTAATTGACAGCGTATCGCCAGACTGGCAAGCATCCTATACTCAATCCTTGGCTGAGTGGGAACAGGGTACACCTATTTCTCACAATGAAGTAGGGCAGGATGACTCCAGTCGAACACGTAAGCAGTGTCGAGCGGCAGACGGCAAAATGCGGGTATGTAATGCGAACTACGGTTATAACGGCTGGGCCGGACTGGCATCAATTAACTTGGATTCAAATGGCCATATTATTAAGGGTGTAGCAAAGATGAATGACAGTTATCTGGCATCTTCATCGGTAGCATACCGCAATCACGTGATGTGTCAGGAAATCGGGCATGTTTATGGTTTAGGCCATACATCAGAAGATGGTTCGAGTCAGCAAACCTGCATGGACTATTCGAATGATGTGAATAGTCAATGGCCAAACTCTCATGACAGACAGTTGTTAACTCAAATGTATAGCCATGACGATGGTTATGAAACAACCGATGGCTCTGGCAGTGAAGAGCCTTGCCGTGGCGGACCAAAAAAATGCGGCAGCAAAGCTGCAGATGTAGGAATGGGCATCAAAGTATGGCAAAAAGGCAGGGCACAGATTAGAGTAGCAAAAGGGCCTGATGGAACCTGGTGGATTCACCACATTACTCTAGCCGAGGGCTACAATGATATTGTTGAACATCATTGATCCGAACCTGTAAAAATAAAAAGCGCTCCTTGGAGCGCTTTTTTTATACATCGCATATAAGCGTGAAGTTATAGAATGGGATAAGGCTTATGTCTAACCTATATTATGAATTCAGATCTGGTAGGGGCGGGCCAATGTGCCCGCCCTAATCACATATAGGTATGGAAGTCAGTACCAGCGCGGGTCTGCCTCTTTGGGTTTAACTCAATCTATGAATTCAAAAGAGAGCTGGGATTCATTCTATTCATCCCAGCCTACCAGTCACCGTTCTTAAATGAAGATAGATTACTGCTGTGGTTTTTGCTGATTCTGAGGGGCTGTTCCATACATGTCTTGCGCACGCTGATAAAGCACCCAGCTGGTGAAAATGTATTTATCACCAGATATCGGCTTCTGACCACGGTGAGTATGCGTAAAGCCAGCAGGGAAGATAACCAGTGAGCCTTGCTCAGGTTTGCTTTTGATTTGCTGGTAGAAAAATTCAGTTTCGCCGCCTTCTTCAACGTCATTCAGATAGAACATCCAGACCAGACTACGATGCAAGCTGTCCTGATGCGGATCGGTTGGATGCGGGTAATGCTCTGAGTGCCAATGGAAATAGCCACCCTGGCCTTTATCGTATTTCTGCATATTAACAGGGCCAAGACGGTAAACGGCTTTAATAAACTCGCCTAAACTGGCGTCATCCATCTTTTCAACATCAACATAGCTCAAATTTTCCATCTCGCCTTCTTTATTCTGATACTGAAGCGAAATAGCTCCTGCTAGTAGGAATGGATATTGACGCACATAATGAATCAAACCACGCAACACAACGTTTTGCAAATGAAGCATTTCCTCCTGCCACTCATCCGGAAAACTGGTGCAGGTAATGTCGGTACTATTCTTTTTGATTTTATCGACACCGGCGCCGGTTTGGCCTTGGTGTTTGTGTTTGCTCTGTTCGAATTTTTCGATACAGCGCTGACAGAATTCTGGATCTAATGCTTCTTTATAAATGTTAATGAAACTGGACATACCAATATAACCCCATTTGTAAATATGATGTTGGTCTTTTATTAATCAAAGTTGCCATAGCCTATTATACTGGGTACATTGTTGCCAGTCCTTTTATGTAATCATATAAATTCAGAATAAAGACGGTAAAAATGATGAGAAGAAGAAAGTTTATTGGAGCTTTGGGTGCTGGTGCAGCAGTCGCGGGTTTGGCTGCGTGCGGCGGTGCGCCAACTGAATGTGCTGACGGTCAGGTAGCGGTTAAAAATGGTGAGAAGATCAAATGGACCATGGTGACCACTTGGCCAAAAAACTTTGCCGGTTTAGGAGAAGGTGCTGAATATCTGGCCAAGTTAATTGGTCAGTTAAGTGGTGGCCGCATGGAAGTCAAAGTTTACGGAGCGGGTGAGTTAGTGCCGGCGTTACAGGTCTTTGAAGCGGTCGCAACCGGCGCTGCGCAAATGGGCCATGGCGCTGCCTATTACTGGTCAGGAAAACTCTCGATGGCACCTTTCTTTGCGGCGGTACCTTTTGGCCTCAACGCACAGGAAATGAATGGTTGGTTATTGCATGGCGGCGGTATCGAATTATGGCGTGAACTCTATGCGCCATTTAATTTGATTCCAGAGCCAGCGGGAAATACAGGCGTGCAGATGGCGGGTTGGTTTAATAAAGAAATTAACTCCATCAATGACATTAAAGGCCTGAAAATGCGTATTCCAGGATTGGGTGGTGAAGTCTGGAAGCGGGCAGGCGGCATTCCAGTGCTAATGCCCGGCAGTGAGGTCTTTACTTCGCTGGAAACCGGTGCCATTGATGCTGCTGAATGGGTTGGTCCTTATAATGACCTGGCCTTCGGTTTATTTAAAGCAGCTGAATATTACTATTATCCGGGCTGGCAGGAGCCAGGTTCAACGCTAGAGGCGTTAATTAACAAAGAAGCCTTTGAGGCATTGCCGCAGGATCTGCAGGATGTCGTTCGCCACGCCTGTCGAGTAACCAACGCTGATATGCTCGCGCACTTTACGGCTGAGAATAATAAAGCGCTGCAAACACTGGTCACCAAACATGGCGTGCAGCTAAAAGAATTACCCAAAGATGTGCTTAATGAATTAAAGACGATTTCAGATACTATGATTGAAGAACAGGCCAAAACAGAACTCGATCAACGGATTTTACAATCCTTTAAAACTTTCCGTGATCAGGCCAAGAGTTGGCATCAGGTTTCAGAGGTCAGTTATTATCAGGGAAGGCTATAAGCTAGAAAAAAGACAGAGCTAAAAATAGTTAAAAAAAGGCGCCAATTGGCGCCTTTTTTTATTTTAAAGAAAACCGGTGAGTTTGTGAGCGGACTTTTCGAGCAATATCGAGGTTCCATCCTGTAGAAATAATAATAGAAACATTCTGAAAGAGCTGAGTCTGGGGATGTTCCTTGATTAAATCTGCAATTTGTTTCGCTGCTTTATCTAGGTCAATGTCTGTATCAAAGCTATGAATATTAATGACAAGGTTTTTTTGTTTTACGCCACCCATAGAAGGATGTGAAGAAACGTTAATATTTACAGCCGTGACAAGATAATTAGTCTCTGTTTCAAGATGAGGTATGAGAGTGTCAAACTGATTAATAATTGCTCGTTTGTCTTGGTGTCTATCGAAAGATAAGGAAAATACAACGAGAAGCAGTGGAACAATTGCCAAGAAGTGCCATTTCCAGAATGGGGTGGGCAGCTGTTTTTCTGCGGAGTCATTCACCACCATCGTGCCTACAGCATAATCGTGGAGCATACGACGACTAGGGCGATTAAATATAAATAAGTAACTTGAGATAATCAAAACAAAACTGGATATCAGGGTAATAACAAAATCTATAACGCTAAAAGGGGTTACCCAAAAAAGGATGATTGCAGAAACATAAAAAGGAAGATCTAAAACGGTATAGCGAAGAAAAGCTCGTCCTATTGAAAGATAACTGCCCTGCTGGTCCGTAACTCTGATATCAAGAAGAGACTTGCCAATAGTTTGACCGTGTAAAATATTACTGTAGCCCAATGTGAAATAGCTGGCCGATATAACAAAGCCGATAAAAATAGCGTAAGAACCAAAGGTAGAAAAAAAATCAAAAAGATAAATTCCGATTAACATTAATAGCAACGTTAATATAAGAGCGTCAATGAGATAAGCAATAGTTCTGCGCCAAAAGCCTGCAAAATAAGGCATTCCTTTTATATCGAAAGCTTCAATGTTGCCGGTTAGTTTTCGCTCTTCAAGTTCTTTAATAATGGCTTGATAGTTATCTGGAAATTGCTCCTTTTCCACTGCATTGAGTGCCTGAAGGAGCTCATTATAACTGTATTTACTGTAATCAATTGTCTGCATTAGAGCATCTCCTGAATAGTAATCTCTTCCTGAAGCAAAACAGACATAACCTGGTTTGCAGTCTTAACATTGCCGCTCGTATAGTATCGTACATATTCCTGATCTTTAAAATTAAGCAGTTGGTTTTCTGCAAGGATTCTGGTTAATTGCAAAGATACGGCATCGGCGGTGTGAATAATCTGTAGCTCCTGATTTCCTGCCACCTGTTGCGAAGAAATTTTACGCATCAGTGGGGCTAAAAACGGATAATGGGTGCAGCCAAGAACCAGCACATCGATATGTTCATCAATCATGGGCTGCAGATATTTCTCGACTAACTGAAAAGCTTTTACGCTGGTTAAATCACCGCTCTCAACCTGCTCAACAAAACCATCACAGGCAGACTCAAACACTTTCTTATCTTTGGCATATTCCGCTAGCAATTTCTTATAACGGTCACTTTTCAGTGTATGGTCAGTAGCAAAAACGCCGATTTTGCCTGTGCGGGTGGCGAAGGCTGCTGGCTTAATCGCTGGTTCCAGGGCGATGATTGGAATATCAAATTCACTGCGTAACCATTCTGCCATGACAGCTGTTGCAGTGTTGCAGGCGATAACCATAGCCTTAGCCCCCTGCTCAATAAAAAAGTTGGCGATGTGGCTACAGCGTTTGTGCAAAATATCTTTAGGCAGGCGACCATAAGGCGCGTAGGCAGAATCTGCTACATAGAGCAGATTTTCATTAGGCAAATGTTCGCGAATGGACTTTAAAATCGATAAGCCGCCAACACCTGAATCAAAAACACCAATAGGTGCATTACTCATTATGATTCACCTCAATTAACCGCTGACATAGGCGGGCAGCCAGGTAGCTAAAGATGGCCAGGCAGCAATCATCGCCAACACCACAATTTGAATCGCGATAAAGGGTATAACACCACGATAAATTTGCGAAGTTCGGATGCTTTTCGGGGCTACGCCACGTAAATAGAACAGCGCAAAACCAAACGGTGGTGTCAGGAATGAGGTTTGCAGATTAATCGCGATTAAAATGCCCAGCCAGATAGGGTCAGCGCCCATCATCAACAACACGGGGCCAACGATTGGTACCACCACAAAAGTGATCTCAATAAAGTCGAGAATAAAACCGAGCAAGAACATTACCAACATGATGATCAGTAATGCGGTGAACAAACCGCCGGGTAGATCGGCGAAGAAGTGTCGAATTAATTCATCGCCACCATACATTCTAAACACTAGCGAGAAGATGGAGGCGCCAATTAAAATCAGGAAGACCATGCTGGTGGTTTTAACCGTTGAGCGCATCACATCCAGCAAACGAGCAAGCGTTAACTTGCGACGCAAAACAGCCAGTACAATAGCGCCCAAAGCGCCTATCGCCGCGGCTTCAGTCGGCGTGGCGATACCATAAAGAATGGAACCTAAAACGGCGACAATCAGGAGCAAAGGCATTGATAGGTTAATCAGCGCTTTCCAGATAACGCTGCGCATATCGACCTTGTCATCGAATTCAATCGCCGGTGCCGCTTTGGGTCTGCGCCAGGCCACAAAAGCGATATACAGCATATAACCAACCACCAGAATCATGCCCGGAATAATAGCGCCCATAAACAGATCGCCAATAGAGGCAACTTGATCGGTTTGTAAGCCAAGACTCTTGGCTTCGGTCATGGCATTAGCCAGTACATCACCTAACAGAACCAACACGATTGAAGGCGGAATAATCTGGCCAAGGGTTCCCGAGGCACAAATAACCCCGGTCGCCAGCTCTGGCTGGTAGCCGCGTTTAATCATCGCTGGCAAAGACAGCAAACCCATGGTTACAACCGTTGCACCAACAATACCAGTACTGGCCGCCAGCAACATGCCAACAATCGTTACCGCAAAGCCCATACCACCGCGCAACTTGCCAAATAAAGTTGCCATCGAATCCAGCAGATCTTCAGCAATCTTGGTGCGCTCCAGCATCAAGCCCATAAAAATGAACAGCGGCACCGCAATAAGGGTACTTCGCTCCATAATCTTATACAGGCGGCCAGGCAAAAAGTTGAGCTGAATCGGTTCGATCATGCCGGTACCGGCGCCAATAGCCACAAAGATTAAAGACACACCGGCCAGAGACAGTGCAACCGGATAACCCCATAGCAGAACCAGACACACTGACAGGAACAGCAACAATGGCATTAAGTTAAAGAGCGTATCAGCCATGATGTATCTCCTTGTCACCGGTCATCTGCGGCACTGACTCAGTGTCTTCCTCCGCGCCATGCGGTAAAGGCTTCCAGCTCAATAAATAAGCCAGATTGTGCAGGAATTGAGCCGTCCCCTGAATAATCAATGTGATCGGAAGCGCCAGCAACACGGTTTTAAACATATAAAGGTAAGGCAAGCCGCCAGGTTGGCTGGAGCCTTCTTTAATCTTCCAGTTGAAGATGACGTAATCGAGGCTGTAAACAATCAGGAAAATACATACCGGTAACAACAGAATCAAAAAGCCCGCCATATCGACCAGTGCTTTAGTGCGATGCGAAAAGCGATGATAGAAGACATCAACCCGCACATGATCATGATGCTTTAAGGTATAGGCCGCACCGAGCATAAAAACGATGCCATGCATGTAGGTGACGGATTCTTGTAGCGGAATGGCGCTAATACCAAAAATATTACGAAGGACCAAAACAGCAACCACGATCAGCACCATAAACAGGGTCAGCCAGCTAATCAGCTTGCCGGTCCACTCGGTAAAACTTTCGAGGATGTGTATTAGCGCAAGAATAGGGCGTTTGACCATAGTCCTGACTCTTAAATTTATGTTTATTAAGCACTAAATGAAAATTTAGGCACGGCTTATCCACAGGTTTGAATAAATATTAACAAACCCGCATATTAATAAGGTTCTTTTAGTTGGCTTTGTAACAGCCTGAAAATACTGAGAAAATCGACGAAGGATAGATTCCCCAAAACCTATATAGGTGATTTATTATATGATTCCCAGTTTCCCTCAAAAAGTTTTCACCATAGTTATCCACAGAAATATTAACCTTGTGGATAAAAAATAAGCAAAAACTCAGGCTGATAAAGATACTCCAAAACAGCCTAAAGATCCAATAGCTGAGAAGCTAAAAAGTAACATTTAGAACCAACTTTATACATAGAATAAATATCGTGTTAGAAGTAATGGGAATAAAATGATTGGCTCAGCGTTAAACAATCGAAATAAAGAGTTTTTCGGGCCGATTGTCTGCTAACTGAACAGTGGAAGAAAGCGCCAGGAATATAAAGATAAAGGAAAAAGAGGAGAATCGTATGCAATCAACAGTGAAGAGTGCTTTGCTGAGCTTAGCCATCATCGCCAGCCCTATGGTTATGGCCGATAGCGCTAAAGAGAACGTCATAAAAGCCACCGAACCATTAACGGAGCAAAGCGAGCAGCAATTAGATCGTTACTTTCACCTATTAGCCGGTAACAACCGCTTCCTGGGAACCGCTGTTATCTACCAAGACACAACACCGGTCTACCAAATAACCATCCAGCCAAGTAACAAAGCGAAAAAAGGATGGAGAACCAGCACAGACCACGACCTTAAATACAAAATCGGCTCAATCAGCAAAACCTTTACCTCGGCAATTATTTTCCAGCTGATCGAAGAAGGAAAACTAACGCTCGACACCAAGCTGTCGAAGTTCTACCCCAAAGTAAAGAACGCCGACAAGATCACCATCAAGCATCTGCTCAATCATCAATCCGGCATTTTTAACTACACCAGCGAACCAGACTTCATCAACTATGTGTATTTACCGAAAGACAAAGACTTCCTGGTTAAGAGAATCGAAAGCTTCGATTCCGTCTTCGAGCCTGGTGAAAAAGCAGAGTACAGCAATAGTGGCTACTTACTACTAGGCTTTATCGCCGAAGACATCGAGAAGAAATCATACGCTAAAATTGTCGAAGAACGGATCAGTCAGCCTTATGGGCTAAACGACACCTACTATGGAAGCGCTATCAACGATAATAAAGGCGAGGTGCACTCATTTGAATACAAAGGCAAGTGGGGCAAGATGGCGCAGTGGAACATGAACATTCCGGGAGCCGCTGGCGCGTTAGTATCTAACGCCGATGATCTGAATAGATTCATCAATCTGTTATTCGACGGCAAAGTCATCAGCAAAGACAGCCTCAAAACCATGACCACCATGGACATGAAATATGGCCTTGGCATTTTCGAAACCAGCTATGGCGAGGAAGACGATAAACTCGAAGGCTATTGGCACAATGGCGGTATCGAAGGCTTTAGAACGCATCTTGCTTATTACCCAGAAAAAGATTTAAGCGTCGTCCTATTATCCAATGCCCTACGTTACGACATGCGCGAAATCTACGAAGCCATGCTCGACGCCTATCATGGAAAAACCGTGGCCGAACCAGAGTTCGACAAACCCATTGAGCTGAGTAAAGAACAACTGGAACCATTAGTCGGCGACTACAGCAGCGACACCTTCCCGCTGGATATCACACTCAGCATCAAAGACGGCCAGCTTTATGCCCAGGCAACCGGACAGGGAGCATTCCCGCTAACCGCCTACCCAGACGACAAGTTTGAATACATTGAAGCCGGCATCGAAATACGCTATGACCGCGACATCGCCCAGTTCGTGCTGATCCAGGGCGGACAAGGCTATGCCTTCACCAAAGAAGGCGCAAAAAAACACAAAGGCTTTGAAGTATCAGAGGCAGTGCTAGAACAATACGTTGGAGTCTACGCCGCCGACGACTTCCCGCTTGATCTCGAAATCAGCATCAAAGAAGGAAGCCTTTACGGACAAGCCACCGGCCAATCCGACTTCCCGCTAACAGCCGAAAGCGAAACCCGCTTCCGCTTCAAACTAGCCGGAATCGTCATCAACTTTGAAGCCGATAAAAACCAACTGATAATCACCCAGCACGGCAAAGATACAGTGTTGGTAAAGAAATAGAGACGCTAATATGTAACGGTAGGGGCGAGCTGCGCTCGCCCCAAAACTAGGCATGATAAAAAATTAAAGGACAAAAAATGACTCAAAGGCATGTCATCCTGAACTGTGACCAACGGGAATACCTTTAGGTAATTCAGGCGACCAAAGGGAATCCCTTTAGGGAATCTGCTCTTAGGTTTTTTAAGTTCTTTATAGTTAGAGTAGAGTGCGCCGAAGTACGCCCTACAGTGACCTGTTAGTCCTCAAGGCGTGACCAGAGGAGTACGCCAACATACCAAGGCCTTAGCTGTCATAACGAAAGGACAAAAAATGAAACCACTAATACAAACTCTTAAACTAGTGTTGATGACCGCCTCATTCTTGATGATAGGCATTCCAGCATCAGCATGGGCAAACCCGCAACTGGCAACAATTCCCGGCTCGCGGGTCAACATGGAAATCCTCGAACCAAAAAGTTTCCAGTCAGAAGACATTCCGTATCCGCACCAGGTAACGGTTGCCCTACCGGCAAGCTACAAGGTTCAGCCTGACAAAACCTATCCCGTACTCTGGGTATTGGATTCACCAATGATCATGCGCTCAACAGTCGGATTACTCGATATTTTAGTGCTTGGCAATCTAGCACCTGAAATGATTGTGGTTGGCGTCGGCAGTCCAACCGAGGAAGGCTTAGCAGGCGTTGGTCGACGAGTCGTAGACTTCTCGCCACCCGGGGATGGTTATGCCCCAGCGGGATTGCCCGGTGAGCGTTGGTCAGAATTGGCGCCGATACCAGAATTCCCGCATAAAGCAGATGCTTTCCTGGATTTTCTAGTGGACGATGTTAGAACAGAACTCGCTAAGGAATACCGATTCTCAGGAGAGCATGCACTACTAGGGCATTCGGCTGGCGGAATGTTTGCCGCCTATAGCCTGTTCACACGCCCCGATGCGTTCCAGAAAATGATAATCGGCAGCCCCTATCTAGAAGGCGTCAAAGGTGCCGTATTTGATGCCGAAATGAAATACGCCGAATCTCATGATGATCTCGATGTAGCAATCTTCATGGCCGTCGGCGAAAAAGAAACCGAAGAATACTTCATCGCCATCTCAGGCATTGTAGAATCCACAGCCCGACTGTCGCGCACACTGACCGCGCGCCACTATCCCTCGCTAGAGCTCAAAACCAGAATCTTCGCCGAAAAAGATCACTACACAGTACTACCGGATCTAATCATCAACGGCATCGGACACCTATGGCGCGACGAAATCGCCGAATTACCATCCTCATGGCCAGAACCAAAGAAAAGCAACTGACACAACAGCTGGTCTTCTGATGAAAGTCAGGGGACCAAAGGAAATCCCTTTAGGGAATCTGCTCTTGAGCAGTTTCTTTCGAGACTTGTAAATAACTATTAATAATAATAAAGTCTTGCAGATAGATAAATATAACAAAACCATTTTAGGAAGGATAATTCATGGATTTATTTAATTTAGAGAGAGAAAGAAGGATTTTGAAGTCAGGAGTAAGGGAAATATTCACACCATATCAACCAATAATGACTCGAGAGTTATTCTTCGGTAGGTCGGAAGAAGTATCAAGTATTATTCAACAGTTAAACACACCAGGGCAACATTCGGTTTTGTTTGGGGATAGAGGTGTTGGTAAAAGCTCTCTTGCAAATGTAGCAGCAGAAATGTTGAAACCGTTGAAGAACGACTCACTGATAAAAAAACGATGTGATAGTAGTGATAACTTTTTAACGATAGTTGAAAAGTTGCTTATAGAGGTAGGGATAGATCTTCAAGTAAGCAATACTCAAACACAAAATGAAGGAAGAGGAAAAGCTGGATTAAAACTACCACTTTTTAATGCAGGTGTTGAATCGAAGTCTTCAGATAGTGTCTCAAAAAAAGGATTCGAAGGTAGAGCCTATTCTCCTAGCTGGGTAGCGGAAAAAGTGAAAGGTCTAAATGCAATTTTTTTATTAGATGAGATAGATGTTATAAAAAAAGAAGAGAAGTGGAAAGTAGCTGAACTGGTAAAGCAGCTAAGTGATGAAGGATCACAGTTAAAATTTTTGATCGTGGGTATAGCAGAAACTTCGAGTGAATTAACACATGGGCATAAATCAGTCCAAAGATGTCTAAAAGAAACACCCTTAAAAAAGTTATCAAATCAAGAAGTAGAGCAAATTGTACTTGAAGGAAGCAAAAAGCTTGGTTTAGTCTTTGCACAATCTGCTATTAGAAAAATAGTTAAAGTAAGTGCTGGTTATGCACATTTTGCACACTTGTTAGCATTGAAATCTTCAGAAAATGCAATTGCAGAGTCTCGAAATGAAATTTCTCTTGGGCATATTCAAAGAGCAACTGACGATGCATGTGGGGATGCAGAAGGTGCTCTCAGAACAACTTATAACGAAGCAGTAAGATCATCAAATACTGAAGAATTTAAAAAAATACTAATTGCAGCCTCATCAATTAAAGAAGATGAATTTAACGCCTCAAACTTAAGAAAGGCTTATTCAATATTATGGGGAGGAGAAATTAGTCAGGGGTGGCTAAACAATTATCTACAAAAAATTGTGTCTGAGGATAAAGAGACGATACTAAGGAGGCTAGCCAAAGGAGTGTATAAGTTTAATGACCCTAGGATGCCAAGCTTTATTAGATTAGCAAATTTAACAATGCTGCCTGAAACAGAAGACATAAGCGTAACTGACTAATAATGGAAGCTTGAGCGATCAAAAATTCCTATAAATTATTCGTGCAGAATAAATAAAAAAAACGCTATGGATTGAGTAGATTAGAGAGTTTATAGAAGTAAAACTGAGGATGTTTAATAAATATAATTTGTATAATTACAAGTTGCGATATTCAATTATCTTGTAGCTTGTTAAGTAATAATTAAATAATGTTCGTATTTAAAATTTACAAAGGAGACTATTATGGGAAGTACAGGATCCGGACGATTTTCAGATTATCCTGGTACGAGATCTAAAAAAGTAGGTCAAGATGGGGCTGATAGGGAAGGGGGGGCGAGCGGACAAGATAAATGTAAGAAAGCATTTACTGTGCTGTTAGAGGACGTCGGCAATTGTGACCTTTATTCGCAGTCCAAAGTTGTACCTAGTGTCGGGGAACAATTAAGTATTCACCTTGATAAGAAGCGAGTCTTAGCTGTTAATGTTAATGGAGTGAGTGTTGGAGCGCTACCAACAGAATACAACTATCTTGTGGCTTGTATGAACGATGGTTTCACTTATGTTGGGGTAGTGACATCTTCGGCAGTTGAGCCTGTTCCAACTATATCTGCCGATTTCAAGCCGCAATAATTATGACTACGCAGCCAGTATTAATTGTTGGTGAGCTTATTGTGGATTATACGCTTCCTCAAAATGGAGCGATGAGTAAACTTCGATTAGGTGGTGTATGCCATGCAGCGCGAGGTTTATGGGCAGCAGATATTGAATATTCAGTGGCCGTAGTTTGTCCACAGTACCTTCTTGAAGAAGCAAAACGATACCTTTCAGAGATAAGATGCAAAGATTTCATCTGGCTTGGTGATGTTGTCGGCGCACCGAATGTTGTTCTTATTGGTGACGTGAGGGAGGTATCTCAACAAGGATATGAAGACTTGATGCGTGATACCAAGGAAGTGAAGCTACATAGACCTCTGCCTTCACTCAAGGATTATAAGAAAGTGCTCATCTTTCCTGGTAAGTTCGATATTAGCACACTCGCCACCGCGTTCTCTAAGAATGCACGTTTATCGTTTGATGTCTCATACGATCTTGAGAGTCTTACATTGCTAGAAGTGTTCAGAGGTCGCGTGGAAGCTATTATTATTTCGACTTCATCCTCACTTTTCATGAAGCTTGGGAAGGACAATATTGAAGGATTGCTAGATGCTGTTAAGGAACTCTCACCTGACGTGTTTTTGTTAAAAGAGAATAGAGGTGGCAGCCGACTCTTTAACATCAAGAATGAAAGTGTTGATGAGATGCCTGCGAGTTTGGGCAGCACTATTAATTCAGTTGGTGTTGGGGATGTTTATTCTAGCGTGATGGTGGGGCTTTCTGAGAAGGGATGGGCTGAAGCTGCGTGGCGAGGCAGTTCGGTTGCTTCAGTATACTCCCAGTCAACGTTTCCCGATGACATAAGGCGCGATGTACAGCGTAATTTTAGACTTCCCATGGAGGTGCTGCAAGAGCTTGGCGGAACGGTACTTCCTTGGCACGATCGTCAAAGTTACCCGATCTACGTTGCCGGGCCTGACTTTTCTTATGTTGAAAAACGAGAGTTAGACTTTGCTGTAAAAAGTCTTACATATCATAACTTTATGGTTCGATGTCCCATACAGGAAAATGGTGAGTTAAAGCAACCAGCTAACGAATTTGATCTCCAACTCACATATCAAAAGGATCGTCAAATGATAAAGGAATGCTCTATGGTCTTCGCGGTTCCTCTTGGACGCGATCCCGGTACGCTCTTTGAAATCGGCATGGCAATTGAGATGGGAAAGCCGGTCATAACCTACGACCCTCGGTGTGAAAATGAGAACACTATGGTGATTGCTGGAAGTTCGGTATACTCAGCGGATCTTGATTTGTGTCTCAATGGTATCTTTGACGTTATTGCTAAATTAAGGACTGAATTGTGATGAAAAAAGCACTCCTTTTGGCTTCTGGTGGCTTAGATTCGACAACGGTTGGATACCAACTTGTGGCGGCAGGAGTAAAGGTTGTACCAATTTTCTTTGACTACGGGCAACACTGCTCGGAGATTGAGTGGAACCGAGTGAATGAAGTCTTGCCCTCGGATATGCAGCGGCCTGAGTACTTCAATATATCGGACATCTTCCAAGGTTCGTCGTCGCGACTAATTCGAGAAGCTGACCTTTGGACTGAGGAGGTTATGGATGACGATTTATACATTCCATACAGAACGATGCTGTTTTTTGCTGCTGCAGCTGCCCGCGCACAGACTGTTGGCATCTTTGATGTATATACCGGTTTTATTAATAGCAACCACGCTAAAGAAATTGACTGTACAGCTGCGTTTTTGAATAGTCTGGATGGACTTACAGCGAACATCGGGCCTGTGCGCTTTCATTCTCCATTCCGCAACTCATCGAAAGCAGATGTGGCGAAGGTTGCTGCTGAATTAGACGTTCCTATTGGGCGAACCTATTCGTGCCAAGCTTCGGCACAATTCCCGTGTGGAGCCTGTCCAAACTGTGTGGAGCGACTGAATGCGTTGAAAGAGGCTGATTTAATATGACTAATTACGCTATAGAAGTGTTGCATGCTGCACGATGCATTGTTAATTATGCACAAAGTGAAGGTCTGATTTTTGAAAAGGAACATCCACGTGTCATTTGTGAGCACCTAGGAGCTGTTATTGGAGATTCTATTCTTCAGGCTGGACTTAATTACAGTACTGTTGTGCGTCCACGCGTACAGGCTATTCTTCAATCCTACCCAAGTCACAATACTATTTCATCTTTGGTAGAGCTGATAAAAGAAGGAGAGACGGGTGAGTTTTTATGTTGGCACCATGGTGAAAAAATAAGGCGTTTTAATGAATTGGTGTTGTTTTTACAAAGTTGGGGAGTAGAAAACGCTCAAGATTTGCGAGAAGAATTAGTATCAAGCGAGCTTTTTGATGAAATTCAAAGTGTGAAAGGGGTGGGGCCTAAAACTGTAGATTATATGGCGTGTTTAATCGGTGTCGAGTCTATTGCAGTTGATCGTCACGTACGGTCCTTTGCTAAAGCAGCAGGAGTTGAAAGTGATAGCTATCACTTCCTTAGAGAATCTTTTTGTTGTGCTGCTGATCTTTTATCCCTTCCACGAAGGGAATTCGATAGTTGGCTATGGAGTCGAGCTGCAAAGCCAGAACGTGTTCAGTTGAGTCTTCCTGTTTAGATGAGGATTACGGTAAACGGAGCAAGCAGTGCTTGTAAAAAGGATAATGATAATAGAGCCTTACAACCGAACAATATAATAAAATGTTATGTTGTCAGCGACCATTTGTATGAGCTCGGGAAATGAAGTTCTTGTTAAACGAACAGAGGCGGAATGAAATTCAAGAGTAGAAACTTACGCGCAATCGCGGAGTTGGTAGTAGGAGACAAAGAATTCTTCCCCTACCGCTCAAGTAGTTACATCACTCAATTTTTTGAGGAATGCGATCTTGATTTCGTCCACGATGGGTCAACGCGTTGGCGTTGGGCTGCCGATCGCTTAGAGGAATTGCTTCAGGAACCGCAACCCGCTACTCACTCCCTTCCCGAACGTTTTGTTCATGTTCTTCGTGTGTTAATGCATAAATCCGACGCTGAGACAAATGATCCTGATCGCTCAAAGGCATTGGAAGAGTTGAACAAGCCCCTGTCACGAGAAGGCTACGAAGCTTTCTATGGAGAAGACGCCCTCTTGTATATTCGCCATGTAGGCACAAAAATAATATCACTTTCTGCAAATCCGCATCGTCCATTTACTCCGAAAGAAATTGAAAAGCGAGACCAGTTAATTAACTATTTGGATAAGTGCTCTGAAGACGAATTAATTGAAGACGTTCTTCTCCCTCTATTCAGGCAGTTGGGTTATCACCGAATAACGGCGGCAGGGCATAAAGACAAGGCCTTGGAATACGGGAAAGATATCTGGATGCGGTTCGCCCTTCCCACACAGCATGTTCTTTACTTTGGCATACAGGTCAAAAAGGGAAAGCTGGATGCATCCGGAGTAAGTAAAGCAAGAAACGCTAACGTGTCCGAGATCTACAATCAGGTGTTAATGATGCTCGGCCATGAAATATTCGACCCTGAAACAAGTAGGCGTGTCTTGGTTGACCATGCATTTATAGTTGCTGGAGGGGAAATTACCAAACAGGCGAGAAATTGGCTTGGAGGGAAGTTAGACGCGTCCAAGAGAAGTCAGATACTCTTCATGGACCGCGAAGATATATTAAACCTTTATATAGCGAACGGCCTGCCACTGCCGCAAAAGGCCCTTCCCTTAACAGAGTCGGAGTTTGATGATGACATTCCATTCTGACTTGGCTTGGAACATGGTCAGACACTATTGTCGGACGCTTCAGGGCTCCGAAATTGCCGCAAAGCTTCTCATTAGGGCAACTGATAATCAAACTCGTAAAAATGGTCACCATCCTCGATATAAATATTCATCTGCCCAGAAAGTCCAGCTAACTGCCCCACGCCTGAGTCGGGTATGACTTCGAGGGTTAACTTCTCAGCCCCTAATTCCATCACTCCATAATGTTGCAGCACAAAGCTCCCTTGTTTTCCATCAAGGGTACCAACTACCTGTTCGATGGCTACATAACCGGCTGAGCCTTTGGTTGGGGTCATGACACTGAGCATTTCGCCATTACTGGTAGCATCCAATGGGCCGGAGAAGACTTTTTCTATCGACATACGACGAAAGTTCATGCCATCAGTTCCATTGATGGCAGACTCGATTGGGTTCAGTGTTACTGAAAACTGACCTTCTATTTTCATTATTCCCCCTTACTAACAAACTTTTTAATCAAATCTATCGGTAATGGGAAGACGATGGTGTTGCTGTTCTCGCCTGCGATTTCAGTGAGCGTTTGCAAGTATCTAAGTTGTAGAGCTTCTTCTTTTTGCCCTAACACTTGTGCGGCTTCGAATAACTTTTGCGAGGCTTCCATCTCACCTTGTGCGTGAATGACTTTGGCCCGACGGCGGCGTTCGGCTTCGGCCTGTTGGGCTATGGCGCGAATCATGCTTTCGTCCAGATCGACGTGTTTAATTTCCACGTTGGAAACTTTAATGCCCCAGGCGTCGGTCTGGCTGTCGAGGATCTCCTGAATGTCTTCGTTGAGCTGGTCGCGCGAGGCGAGCATTTCATCCAGTTCATGCTGACCCAGTACGGAACGGAGTGTGGTTTGTGCTAACTGGCTGGTGGCATCATAGTAGTGCTCAACATTGATGATGGATTTTTGTGGGTCGACTACGCGGAAGTAAACCACTGCGTTTACTTTGACCGAGACGTTATCACGCGAGATAACATCCTGGGTTGGCACGTCCATGACGATAATCCGCAAATCTACGCGCACGATTTGTTGCACGAAGGGGATTAGGATAATCAGACCAGGGCCTTTTACTTTCCAGAATCGGCCAAGCATGAAAATAACGCCACGTTCATATTCGCGAAGAATCTTAAACATGCTGGCGACTGTCAGTATGATCAGCGCCAGAATAATCGGATAAAAAATGTTCATAATAAATCCTTCTATTGAGCTTAAAGTTCGGGTTTGTCATCCACGATTGGGATGACCTCTAAATCTAAATCATTAACGGCTACTACCTTGACTTGCTGTCCTGCTTTTAAGGGCTGGGCACTTTTTGCTTTCCAAATCTCTCCATGAATTTTAATCCAGCCTTTGTCATCAAAATCGTGTTCGACAATGCCAACTTCAGACAGCATTTCTTCAGTGCCGGTGACTACGGGTCTATTCCTGGCTCGAATGGCGAGACTGAGTACGAAGCTGAGTAATATAACGCTGACGATGGTGACGAAAATGAGAATCGGCATGGCAATCGCCATTCCTGTTTCCGGCTCATTAAAGAGCAGGAAGGAGCCGAGAATAAAGGCGATGATTCCGCCAACGCCGAGAATGCCGAAACTGGGCGCGAATGCCTCGACCACCAGCAGGGCAATGCCGAGCACTAATAATCCAGCGGCGACATAATTGACCGGCATGATTTGCAACGCATAGAAGGCAAGCAATAGGCTGATAGCGCCGATAACCCCAGGGATGAAGGTACCGGGGTTGTAGCCTTCAAAGATCAGGCCATAGATACCAACGATCAGCAAAATATAGGCAATATTCGGATCGCTGATAATGCTTAACAGCTGGGTCTTCCAATCGATTTCAATTTCATCAATGAGCATGCCGTCTGTATCAATTTCGCCCTGACCTGAGGGTAGACGAACTGACTTTTGATGAATCATGGATAAGAGTTGCTGAGGGTTTTCGGCAATCAGATCAATCACGCCGATTTCCAGCGCCTCTGTTGAAGAAAGACTTTCCCCTTCGCGCACTGCGTTTTTAACCCAGTCGATGTTGCGGCCATGGTAGGCGGCGAGACTTCTTAAATAGGCTTCCGCATCGTTTATAACCTTCTTTTCCATGGCAGTTTTATTGGATGGCGCGGATTGTGTGGGTTGATCGTTAGACTTTTCAGAAGCTGCTTCATCTTGAGTAGGTTCTTTACTTTGGTCTGGTTGGTTTGGTTGATCGGGAGAGGGCATACCGCCGATAGACACAGGCGTTGCCGCGCCAAGATTAGTGGCCGGGGCCATTGCCGAGACATGGCTGGCATACAGAATATAAGTTCCGGCGCTGGCCGCGCGCGAACCGGGGGGATAAACATAAGTCGCGACGGGAACCGGCGATGACAAAATGGCGCGAATAATGTCACGCATTGCCAGATCGAGCCCGCCGGGTGTATTCATTTTGATAATAATCAACTGATAATCCTGCTCAGCAGCTTCCTCGATATTCTCGACGAGGAAGTGGGCTATAGCTGGATTGACCGAGCCATCAAGCGTGAGCTGCATGGCGCGTTTAGGCGAGTTTGTTTCAGCAGAGTGAAGTTGCTGCGCCGAAAAGCACAGGAGTAGAAAAGACAGCGCAATGTACAAAGCCTGTTTCATACCAAATCCTTCTAGCTAAAGCCCCCAAGATCGGGAAGCAGGAATTCATGGCTTCATGCCATAAGAATAATGTAGCGCGAATGCATGCGGAATACAAAGGTGCTATGTCAAGAGTGAGAGTTTTGTGAAAAAGAAAAGTTGGTGTACAGAGTGAAGAAAATGCAAAGGCTGAAAGTTGACAAAAAGGAAACGCCCAGTATAATCGTTGACAAAATGGAAACAACGAAATTTGATGCATATTATAACGAAAAGGCCCTTTATGGAGGCCTGTGTTAAGTATCCGAATGACAGAGTGGCGATTATGGATGCGTATAGAGTTTTAAGAGCGAATACGTTCGAAACACCTGATCAGCAACGTCAGTTATTTCCGTCATTGGATAACTTTAAATACAAGAACAAGTGGTGGGTTATTGATATTGGCGGCAACAATTTAAGGTTGTTAGCCTTCATCCAATTCATCAATAACAGGTTTTATGTAAAGCACATCGTAACTCATGCCGAGTACGATAAACTGTGCCAAAAATATAGGTAAGGTGATTGATATGTCACAGATAGCCGAAGTTATTAAGTCCAGCTACCAGCAGTTTTCAGAGGTGGCCAGGGATTATATCAATATAAAAGATGATGAGCATTATCAAGAAAGCTTAGCGTTTATTGAAGAGCTGCTTGAAGAGGCCGAGGATGGCCAAGATGATTCTATCAATGGCTTAATTGATATCATTGCTCACGCTATTGAAAAGTATGAAAGTAAAGATCCTGATATCGTCCAGTTTGAACAAGAAGCAATGAGTGTTGGTTCCGATGTGGCTGTACTGAGATTATTGATGCAGCAATATAATCTAACCGGTGCAGACTTTCCGGAAATTGGCGATCGATCATTAGTTTCAAGAATTCTTTCTGGCAGTAGAAGCTTAACTAAATCGCACATTCAATCATTATCAGAACGATTTAATTTAAACCCAGCCTGGTTTTTTGTGTGTGAGCAAAAAGATATGTAAGCAATAAGTTAAGTTGCAAAGACAGTTGATTGAAGCAAAGAGCCGAAGGGCTCTTTTTTTTGAATTAAAAGAATCACTAAGAAAATTCGTAATATATTGTAGACACAAAAAAGCCCGACTATTTCTAGTCAGGCTTTCTTAATAATGGTGGCCCGGGGCAGACCAATTTGTCAGGCAGAAAAAATGCTCCTGCATTTTCTGTATTCCCGCCATCCCTGGCGGTCAGTAAATTATCACATTGCAGCTTGCTGCAATGACCGTAAGGCAAACTACAGGGATGTAGTTTGTAATTGAACGCAGTTCAATTCGAGAAGTATTTCTGCAGGGCACAAAAAAGCCCAGCTATTTCTAGCTAGGCTTTCTTAATAATGGTGGCCCGGGGCAGAATTGAACTGCCGACACAAGGATTTTCAATCCTCCGCTCTACCAACTGAGCTACCAGGCCGCAGGACGCGTATTAAACCGATTGAGGGGCTTTAAGTCAAGCCCCTTTCTTAAAATTATTAGAATTTTATTGGCTTAGGTTAAGAGGTCTTTATTTGTCTTCTTCTGGGACGTAGCCTTCGGGCTTTTCGTAGTCGCCACCAAACAGGTACATTTCCATTTGTTCGGCCAAATAGGACTGCGCTTGCGGGTCCATCAGGCTGAGTCGTTTTTCGTTAATGAGCATGGTTTGATGGTTTAACCATTGGGTCCATGCTTCTTGCGAAATCTCGTTGTATATTTTTTCACCAAGTTCACCTGGGTATGGTTTGAAGGACATGCCTTCGGCTTCTTTTTGCAGTTTTTTGCAGAATACGGTGCGTGACATTTCTATCTCCACTTGTCATCGGTTGAGTGGTTTGCCGTGCTTTTCAAACTCAGGCGTTCTCTAGGAACTTTCTAAGAGTTTGCTCAGTAATTTGCTGACCGGAGTGGGTAGGCCAATCTCGCTCAGCTGACTTTGACTAAACCAGTCTGCTTGTGCGGGCTCCATGATACTCGGATGGGAATTTTTTTCCACTAATGCTTTCTCTGCTTGTGAGCTAAGAATAAGAGGTTGCACCTTTAGCTCGTAGTGGCTGAATTTATGCACAAATGCTTCGAGCTGTTGGATGTCTTCAGGGCTCATGTCTTGCTGCTGCACTTCGGGTAAAGCCCACAGGCCACCCCAGATGCCGCTTGGAGGTCTTTTATGCAGCATGACTTTGTCTTCCTTAATACTGATGAGCCAATAAACCGATTTACTGGGGCGCGCTTTCTTGGGCTTTTTGCCGGGGTACTGGTCAACGTTGCCATTGTGATAGGCCAGGCAGTTCCCAGATAATGGGCAGCTTTGGCAATCGGGTTTGCTGCGGGTACAGACCACGGCGCCTAAGTCCATCATCGCCTGATTGTAGGCAGCGGTTTCTTGTTTGGGCGTGTTAGCTTCGGCTCTTTCCCATAAAGCTTTTAAAACTTTGCCGTTACCCGGCCAGCCTTCAATGGCGTAGCAGCGTGCCAGTACACGCTTGACGTTACCATCGAGAATGGCAGTGGGCTGGCCAAAAGCAAAAGAGGCGATGGCGCCTGCAGTTGAGCGACCGATACCGGGCAGGGTTTCGATAACCTCAGGATCGCGCGGAAACTGGCCGTCGTATTCGTTTTCGATGATGCGTGCGGCTTTGTGCAGGTTACGGGCGCGACTGTAATAACCCAGTCCACTCCAATGCTGCATGACCTGATCGTCGCTGGCCTGTGCCAGATCGGTCAGGGTCGGGAAACTTGCGACGAAGCGCTCAAAATAGGGAATGACGGTGGTGACTTGAGTCTGTTGCAACATGATTTCTGACAGCCAGATCAGGTAGGGATCCTGAGTGTTCTGCCACGGCAGATGCTTGCGCCCGAAGGCATGGTAGTAATCAATAACCTGATGAGCAAAGTCTGTGGATGACCAGGGTTTTATCATGAGCGTTTAGTTTAAAACTGATAAAGAATAGGCAGAACGATGGACAGGGTAATCCACATCAATATGACCAGCGGTACGCCGACTTTGATAAAGTCTGAGAATTTATAACCGCCTGCGCTCATGACCAGCAGGTTGGTTTTATAAGCCATCGGAGTGGCAAAACTCATGTTAGCACCAAACAGAACCGCCATCACAAAGGGCTCAGCTGGTAGGTTGAGCTGGTTGGCGATACTGACCGCAATTGGTGTGCCAATAACCGCGGCTGCGTTGTTTGACACGACGTTGGTCAATAAAGCGAGCAACAACATCAGGCCGCTTAATAACACCGCAGGAGGAGCGCCATACAGCGAAGCAACGAATGCTTGCGCCAGATACTCAGCAGCTCCTGTTTCAATCATGGCGATACCGAGCGCCAAACTGGAAGCCACAATCAGAATGACTTGTGCGCTGAGGGCGTGCATGGCTTCGCGCCAGGTCATGCAATGAACAAGAATCATCAGCATGGCGCCGCCCAGGGCGCTGATGGCAATCGGCAGTGCGCCAACCGCAGCCAGCAGAACGACCAGACCCATAATCGCTAATGCGCGAGGTGCGCGATGCGATTTAGGCAGATCCGTAGTCGCATCAAGAATCAGGATTTCACCACTTTTCTTAAACTCGGCAATATCTTTTTGGCCACCCTGAACCAGCAACACATCGCCCACATGTAAAGTCACGGTGCCAAGACCCTTGTTGTGCATATCGACTACGCTGTCGCCACGATGTAGGGCAATCGCCACCAGACCATACTGGTCGATAAATTCCACATCTTTAAGAGTGCGGCCCGCGAGCGGCGAGCCAGGAGTAACAACAATCTCAGAAAGTTGCTGGTTCTCGGCGGTTAGCGGATGGTCTTCGCTAATTAGTTTGCCGCGGCGGAACAATTTAGCGCCCAGCACCTGCTCGTATTCCTTGAGGTGATCCGGAGAGTCGATCACTCGCAGCCGGTCGCCAGCCTTTACTTTGGCATCGGGCATCGGAACGATGGAAATTTCTTCGCCGCGCTGGATACGAATGACCTTCATCTGACCATCGGTTTTATTGATGACTTCAGACAGAGTCTTGCCGTCAGCGAATGAACCTTCTTCGATATGCAACTGGGCAGTAAATACTCGCGGAGAGGTGTTCTTCATAACCGCCTGACGTTCAGGCAGGATGCGCGGAGCGACCAGCCATAGATAAACAATTGCAACGCTGGCGGCGATGCTGGCAGGCAGTAAAAAGTCGAACATGCCAAAATCGGGCAAGCCAAGGTCGGATGCAACCGAAACCACCAGGAGGTTAGTTGAGGTACCAATAGTGGTTGCCATACCACCGATTATGGTGGCGAAACCCATCGGCATTAACAGCGAAGACGGACTACTTTTGGTGCGAATGGCAACGCTGACAAGAATCGGGAGGAGCAATACAACAATCGGCGTATTGTTAACGAAAGCGCTGAGTACACCAGCAATAATAAGAGTTAAAAGCAGGGAAAAGAGCGGTGAGGTTTTCCATATTTTGCCGAGAAAGCGCCCGATGGGTTCAAGAGCACCGGTTCGCACTAGTCCCTGGCCACAGACCATCAAACTACAGACCGCAATCAAAGCTTCATGACCAAAACCGCTAAAGAACTGCATCGGTTCGAGGCGGCCATTGAAGTTATGGAAAGGAGCAAAGCTGAAGCCAATAGTCAGCATCAGCAAAACGATCACGCACGAGGTTTCGAGCGGAATATCGTCGCGACGAAACAGGTACAACGCAAAGACCGTCAGTAGCAGCACAAAAAGAGCGTGATTGTTTGGTAAATCAGGAAACGGCATTCCTTAGTTCCACTCCTACTCTATGTCATTGTTTTTATGCCGGGTCGAACTGCTCACCTTACTGATTTGGGGCTATTTTCGCAATCCTTTTTGTCAGGCCAAAGCTAATGATGCAAAACTGTATAAAGAGTGTGCTAAAATCGCGCCAATCCCTGCAAGCCGAGATAAATCAGTGAGTTCCGAAGAGACTAAAAGCGAAAAACGAATCCGCAAAATCCGTAGTTATGTTCTGCGCGAAGGGCGACTAACTAAAGGTCAGCAACGCGCCATGGAAGAGCTATTTCCACAAATGAGTCTTGAGCTCCAGAAGCAGACTTATAACTTCGAGAGCATTTTCGGTCGCAAAGCTCCAGTGGTCTTAGAAATTGGTTTTGGTATGGGCAAGTCGCTGGCGGAACAGGCCGCCAACGAACGCGACAAAGATTTTATCGGCATCGAAGTGCACAAGCCCGGGGTGGGCGCCTGTTTAGTGCTGGCCGAAGAATATGAGCTGACCAATCTACGCGTCATCAATCACGATGCGGTAGAGATTATCGATCATTGCATCCCAGACAACAGTCTTGAACGCATTCAGATTTTCTTCCCCGATCCCTGGCATAAAAAGAAACACCACAAACGCCGTATCGTGCAAACGGAATTTTGCAAGAAATTACATAAGAAACTAGTCCAAGGTGGCATCCTGCATCTAGCCACCGACTGGGAAAACTACGCCGAATACATGCTCGAAGTATTGAACCCCATGGAAGAGTTTAAAAATCTGTCAGAGACAGGTGACTATGTGCCAAAGCCTGATTCGCGTCCGTTGACTAAGTTTGAAGCTAGGGGGCAGAAGCTTGGTCATGGGGTTTGGGATCTGATGTTTTCAGCGAAATAATTGTCTATTTTGCCGATAACTTTGTTATTTCATGATCTCAAAATCGTCATTACCTCATTGGGTAAATCCTCTTTTTCAATCATGAAATGCCGCGTTCTCGGCAAAATATCCTAATTATTTGTATGGGAGCTGTTGGTTGCAAATTGGTGCGCCAAGGCGCACCCTACGAAATAGCTTCCCCATGCTGTAGGGTGGGCCTTGGCCCACCACTGATTACTCACCAAAGCTGCCTTCAAAGTTAGAATTGCTTGCCCAATCTTTGGGGAATAGTCCTTTTGCGACATCCCGGTGGAAGGTGGAGTATTTCCAATCAGCTACATTTGAAACATAACCATGTTTGACCGGATTGTAATAACAATAATTAATATGATTTTCATAGTCTTTTGGGCCACGAATTTTATGCTCCCAAAAACGTCTTTGCCAAATGCCTCTTTCGCTTCGTGTCTGAGTAACATTTATTTCTGACTGCGAGGGCTTAATAGAACGAGAAAACTCACCTTTTATATAACGCCAAATGATGGAAAAATCATACTGGCTATCAGGAAGTGTTATCACGGTATGTAAGTGCTCAGGCAGAATGACCAGAGCATCAGTTTGAAAGGGGTAAGATCTACGAACTGTACGGATAGCCTTCGTAAGCAAATGGATATTATCGGTAAGAAGACTGGAGTTTCTATCCTGTAAATTGACAGTAAAAAAATAAGTTGCACCATTTTCGTAGGCGCGACGATAATTGGCCATAAAGTATTCCTTTACTTAATAGAGTTTGATGATTGATTGTGTTGAGGTGCCTTCGCGGACCCTATGGGAAGATTAAATTTCAGAGCTTACTGATTATCCGGCGCGGCTTTTATGGTTTCACCTTGGCTGGTGACTAAAGTCAGCTGGCCATAGTTGGTGATATCAAAGCGGGTAATGTTGGCGAGGTGTTTAAGAAAGTTAGCTTCTTGTTTCATCAGTGGTGGTTCGCAAGCCATTAAGGTGGTGGTGATGGGGCTAATGGAAATACCTTCTCCGGAGAGGCTGTATGTGGTGGCGTAGCGATTGCAGCTGGCCACGCCGCCCAGTTCCATTTGAGCGTTGAAGTTAAGTGAGATTTTAGAGTCCTGGATGAGTAAGTTGTCTGCAACCGAAAGTACTGTCCAGTTACTTTCGGTGAGCAATGAGCGCGGCTCGCCTCCACATCCGTTCAGTATTTTCTGCTTAGTCTGTATTGAAACCGTATAGGGATAAGGCATGCCACTCATTGAGTCGTGGCAAAGTTTATCTTCCACCAGCAACGATAGTTTATCATCGGGTGTTTCCAATTGAATGCTTTGTCCAATCTTGATGAGTGGTTGGCTGGCGAAAGAACTAGTTGTTGTGTCCTTGCCATAATCCGTGATGAGTTCAAGCTGACTTTTGTTTATGTTCAATAGCCAGCCAGGTTCATTGCCACGTGCGGTAAAAGGAAGTTTTAATTGATCGCTGGTTCTGTCGGAGCGTTGGACAGTGACTTTCTGACAATTGGAATTACTGTCATTGAATTCGAGAATGGCACTATCGCCTTTTTGCCAGAACATAATATTGTTAGATTTATTCTCAAACTTGCTCCCAGAGCCGCTTGAGGTTTGGCTCAGTTGGTAACTTTTGTCTTCAATGATAAGAGTCAGGTTTTCGCCATAAAAGTCAGCTTTAACCAGTAAATGGGCGCAAATGAACTCTGCTGATACGCTATCTTTAGACAAGCTATCATCTTGTTTATTATCCGAGTTTTGGGGTTGGTTCGTCTTGTCTGGCTCTGAGCTGCAGCTAACTAGCAGCAAGCAGCCAATTAGCCAAATGGTGGGGAGTCGAGTGAAATCCATAACTAATTTCCTTTTTGTTTTTCTGTAACTTTATGGTGTGCATTGTATGTTTTAATTGAGCGATATTATATTAATTCGGTCGCTTTTTTTGGGGTCGATTTCTTCGTGAATAAAGCGTTGCAGAAGCTCATTGAGAAACAGAGTCCCTTTTTCCGTGGGTTGAATTCTATCCCTTGTGATATGTAAAAGTCCATCTTCAGCGGCCTGGACAATAGCTGGTTGGATGTCGTTAAGCAGAATCCCGCCGCGTTGCTCGAAATAGGCTGTTGGAACACCGTCTAATAAACGTAACGTATTGAGCATAAACTCAAAAGGAATTTCGTGCTCGGGAATTGGGTGGCTGGCGCGCACCTCGGTAACTGTTTTTTGCAAATAGTCTTTTGGGTGGCGACTTTTGGTGGTGCGATGGACCTGGTTAAGATCAAGACGGGTAATTTTTCCGTGCGCTCCGGCGCCAATGCCAAGGTAGTCACCGAATTGCCAATAATTTAAATTATGTTGTGAGCGAAATTGTGGTTCTTTTGCAAAGGCCGAAATTTCATATTGACCATAACCATGTTGCTGCAATAAAGCTTGGCCTTCATCCTGAATGGACCACAGAGTGTCATCCACCGGCAAGGTTGGCGGTTGCTGATAAAACAAGGTATTAGGCTCAATGGTTAGTTGATACCAGGAAATATGTTGAGGTTTGAGATTGATGGCTGTCTGTAAATCAGACAAAGCCTGTTCAGTAGTTTGGTCAGGCAGGCCGTGCATTAAGTCGAGATTAAAAGAACGAAATCCAGCCTGATGAGCAAACTCTGCGGCTGCAATTGCCTGTTCGGGATTGTGCACGCGGCCAAGCAGTTCAAGATGCCTGGCATTGAAACTTTGCACGCCTATCGACAGGCGGTTAATACCGGCCTGACGAAAACCTGCAAACCGTTCGGCTTCGAAAGTGCCCGGGTTGGCTTCCATGGTAATTTCGATATCGCCCTCAAAGGGAATGCGTGCCCGAACGCCACTGATTAAGCGATCCATACCCTCAGCAGAAAATAAGCTGGGCGTGCCGCCACCGATAAAAATGCTGTGCAGTCTGCGTCCCCAGACTAAAGGTAATTCCTGCTCAAGATCTAATAACAATCGATCGATATAGGCCTGTTCGGGAATATCGTCAAGTCCACCAAGCTGTTTAATGCCATGCGAATTAAAATCACAGTAAGGGCATTTACGAATACACCAGGGAATATGGATGTAGAGTGACAGGGGTGGATTGGTCAGTAATGACATGGTAGCTATGAATTCTTGGCGGTATGAACAGCAGTTAGCTGTTCCATCAAACTGCGTAAGGCCTTGCCGCGGTGACTGATAGCAGCTTTTTGCTCGGCAGATAACTCAGCGGCAGCGCACTGATGCTCGGGACACCAGAACAAAGGGTCATAGCCAAAACCTCCTTCACCTTGCTCCTGTTCTAAAATACGACCTTCCCAGCTGCCCTGGCAGATAAGAGGGGTCGGGTCGTCAGCATGTTCCATAAAGACCAGAATGCATTGGTAACGTGCGCTACGCTCGGCAGTTGGTACCTCATTAAGTTTGGTGACTAATAAGTCGTTGTTCGCCTGGTCATCTGCGTTGCCTTGATGAGCGGGATCATCAAGTGCAGCAAAGCGAGCAGAGTAGATGCCTGGCATGCCTTTAAGATAGTCCACCTCAATGCCTGAATCATCGGCAATGGCTGGCAAGCCAGTCACTTTCGCAGCATGACGAGCCTTGATGATGGCGTTTTCAACAAAAGTGGTGCCGGTTTCTGGAACTTCAGACACGTTAAGCTCTGTTTGCGGAATAATCTGATAGTCGAAACTGGCGAGCAGTTCGCTCAGCTCTTTGACCTTCTTGGTGTTGCCGGAAGCTAGAACGATTTTTTGCATGAGGTTTGATTGATTAAAGTGAGTGGTCACTATTATAGCGCAAAAAAGAGGCGCCACTTAAACTTAATAGCAGGTCTAAGTGGCTTAGAAGGCTTATTCACTAAAGAATTTCTGTTTAAAGCTAATGGTTTCCGGTCTTTCAAAACCCGGGATACGTACTGTGAATTCAATAGTCATTTCTTCTTCAGGGCGAAACTGGAAATCAGAGATATAGTAAATGGCTTTTTCTTCTTTAATTTCCTTGAAAGCAAGTTCATTAAATTGGGACAAGCTGTTGATGACCTTACCCCGGACATTCGCCGGAACAGCAGTCTGCTTGGTTGGTTCTCCATCTTTATGAATTGAGACATTTAACACCGCGGTAAAACCACTGCGCGGAATATTGTAGTTGCTGGCAATATCGGGTTGTAAAAAAGAGCTGTTAAATGCGTTGTAGTAGATGATGTAGTCGCCGACTTTTTTTTCAGCGGCAAGTGCTGTGTTTGCAGAAGTAGCCAAAAATAAAGCTACTACCGTAATAAGCGAGCAAATTAAGGTTGAAATTCTGGTTTGCATAGAAAGCCTCCCACTATGTCCTTGGCGATGGAGTTTCCTCAGCAGTGCTTAGGAAACAGTTTAAGTCTTCAGTGTAATACAATACTCAATAGTCTTCATTGAAGACTTGCCCGAATGAGAAAAAAATCCGGGCAGTGCTGTTGTGGCTAAAGCTATTATGGGGCAAGCAGGCTGTTACCAAACTTAAATAAAACACCTTGTAAAAAGAACAAGCCCAACAAAACAATCATGGGCGATAAATCAATGGTGCCACCCAGTGGGGGAATGATGCGCTGAATGGGTCTTAGAATAGGACGTGTGACCTGGAATAGGAAAATAAGCACCGGATGGTGGCGACCACCACTCATAAAACTGGCGATCATCAAACCAATGAACAGGATTAGAAGCAGGTTGGAAATAACCATGAATAAGCCTGAAATAGGTCCTAGCCCCACCAGAACGAGAAACAAGAAAATCTCAGTGGTAAGTCTGGCGGCTTCTGCTTCAGGGATGAATAAGTATACGATGGCGAATATTTTTCCGGTTATCAGGGCGAGCGCCACAATAAAAGCTGCTAAGTTAAACTTACCCAGATCAGGCAATATTGGGCGTAACGGATTGATGACCGGCGCGGTAAATTTGTGGATAAACTGAGCTATGGGATTAAAAAAGTCAGCGCTGCCAAGCTGTAGCAATACACGCACCAGGAACACCATGGCAAACAGGTTGATAACATACTCAAGGATGATAAATGCTGGATTCATGCGTTAGGGCTCTTAATATCGTTAATCTTGCTCAGACTTGCTGGCAATTTCAGCAAGCTCTTTTCCTCGAACTACGGAGGCGTTAACAGCGTTGGCAACCAGCTCAGGGAGCTTGCCATTATTCAAAACGTCTAATGCGGCTGCTGTGGTACCACCTGGGGAAGTAACATTGCGTCGCAGCTGGCTAATTTCAAGGTCGGGGTTGTCCTGTACCATACGGGCAGCGCCGAGTGCGGTCTGTGCTGCAAGCTGCCGGGCGGTAGATTCCGGAAGGCCTTGTTTAATAGCTGCAACTACCACCGATTCCATATACAAGAAATAATGAGCTGGGCCACTGCCAGAAACCGCGGTAACCAGATCCATTTGTGATTCATCATCCACCCAGACGCTAAGCCCCACCGCGTCAAAAATAGCGGTAGCTGCCTGTTTGTGTTGCTCGCTAGTATGTCGGTTAGCGAATAAACCTGTCGCTCCAGCACCGATTAATGAGGGTGTATTAGGCATGGATCGGATAACCGGTATCGTGCTACCCAATAAATCTTCGATGGTCTGGCAAGCAACACCAGCCGCGACGGAAATGATGCAACACTTTAGATCTAACGACTGTAAAGGTTTGCAGGCAACAGCCATTTTTTGTGGTTTGACTGAGAGCAATAGATAATCGGCATTTTTAGCAACAAAGGCGTTATCGTTGCTGGTATTCAGATCAGGGTAACGCTCCAGCAATGCATCAAGCTTACCCTGGCTAGGATTACTAACGAAAATCTGTTTGGCTGAAAGACCTGATTGGATCAATCCGCCGAGAATACTGGCTGCCATATTACCGGCACCGATAAAACCAATTTTTGCATTTGCGATAGCTTGAATTGCGTCAGACATGAGTACCTTATTCGTTTAACTAAACAGTGGGTTTGCCAAAAGTGCGCATAGCATAACAAAGCCGAGCTTGACTGGCTATTTTACTGCCCAGCAGCTGGCTGCTTACGCTCACCGAAGATGGCTGTGCCTAATCGTATCATGGTGCTGCCAGCCAAAATAGCTTGCTCATAATCACCGGACATACCCATGGATAGGGTGTCGAGCTGTGGATAGTCGGACTGTAGCTGCTGGTAGAGCTGGTGTATTTTTTCGAATTGATGAAACTGTAGCTGCGGATCGGTTTGTTTAGGTGGTAGCGCCATGAGTCCGCGCAATCTGAGTCGCGGTAGTTGTATAATCTCATGAGCCAGTTTTTTGCATTGTGCTGCATCGACACCTGCTTTCTGGCTTTCACCAAATAGATTGACTTGTATTAGCACATTTAAAGGAGATTGAGCCTTATCGCGATGTTCATTGAGCTTATTGGCCACTTTTAAGCGATCAACGCTTTGTACCCAGTCGAAATGTTGAGCAATATCTTTGCACTTGCGGCTTTGGATGGCGCCTATCATGTGCCAATTAATGTTGAGATCGGACAGGTTAGAGATCTTATCCACTGCTTCTTGCACCTGATTTTCACCAAAATCACGCTGTCCCGCAGCATAAGCTTCACGAATACTGTCTGCAGAATGTCTTTTACTAACAGCGACTAATTGCACATAGTGTTTAAAAATCCGTCGCTTAGCGCAGGTTTTTACGATTTGTAGTTGCAGATCTGCAAGATGAGAGGCTATCCTAGACATATTATTAAAACGCAATTATCAGGTGTGGGGTCTAACATATGGATATTACAGAGCTTTTAGCTTTCAGTGTAAAGAATAATGCATCGGATTTGCATATTTCTGCGGGTATGCCGCCTCTTATTCGTGTCGATGGCGACATTCGTCGCATCAATGTTCCGCCATTTGAAGACAAGGAAGTGCACACGTTAATCTACGATATTATGAATGATAAGCAGCGAAAGGACTATGAAGAGTTCCTTGAGGCTGACTTCTCGTTTGAATTAAAAGATTTAGCACGTTTCCGTGTTAACGCCTTTGTACAAAATCGTGGCCGTGCCGCAGTTTTCCGTACCATTCCTTCTCGCGTATTAACTTTAGAAGAGTTAAATGCGCCGAAAATTTTCCAGGATATCTCATTAGAGCCACGTGGTTTGGTTTTGGTTACAGGGCCAACAGGTTCCGGTAAATCAACAACGCTGGCTGGCATGATCGATTATGTGAATGAAAATAAGCATGATCATATTCTTACCATTGAGGACCCCATCGAGTTCGTACACGAAAGTAAGAAATGTCTGGTTAACCAGCGTGAAGTGCATCGTGATACACACAGTTTCTCAAATGCATTGCGTTCAGCGCTTCGTGAAGATCCGGATATTATTCTGGTTGGTGAGATGCGTGACCTTGAAACTATTCGCTTAGCGTTAACTGCGGCGGAAACGGGTCACTTGGTATTTGGTACCCTACATACCACCTCTGCGGCTAAGACCATTGACCGTGTGGTTGATGTGTTCCCTGCCGGTGAGAAAGCGATGGTTCGCTCTATGTTATCGGAGTCATTGCAGGCAGTTATTGCACAAACACTGTTGAAGAAAAATGGTGGTGGTCGTGTGGCAGCCCATGAAATTTTGGTGGGTACGCCAGCCATTCGAAACCTGATTCGTGAAGATAAGGTCGCACAAATGTACTCTGCGATGCAGACGGGTTTGTCACTTGGTATGCAGACGCTGGATCACAGCTTGAAGCAGTTGGTCAGTAAGGGTGTTGTGTCACGTACTGATGCCCGTGCAAAAGCCAAGAGCAAAGAAGATTTCTAGGAGACATTAATGGATATTAATCCACTATTAAAAGCACTAATGGAACATAAGGGTTCGGATTTGTTTGTAACAGTCCATCGTCCGCCCTGTATTAAAATCAACGGCAAAATCGTTCCGGTCACCAAAACAATGCTGACTCCGGCGCATGTTGAAGCGCTGATTCATTCTTCAATGACAGAAAAGCAAAAGAAGGAACTGGAAGAGAAGAAAGAGTGCCAATATGCGATTAGTGTAGAAAATATTGGTCGTTTCCGTGCCAGTGCTTTTTACCAGCGTAATCAACCGGGTTTAGTGGTTCGTCGTATTGAAACCAAGATTCCAACCACAGAAGAGCTGAAGATCCCTAATATTTTGAATGACCTGGTCATGAAAAAACGTGGGATTATTATTTTTGTCGGCGCAACCGGTACCGGTAAATCAACCTCACTGGCTGCGATGATTGGTTATAGAAATCGTAATTCTGCAGGCCATATCATCAGTATTGAGGATCCTATTGAGTACGTGCATCGACATGATCAATGTATTATCACCCAGCGTGAAGTCGGGATTGATACGGAGTCATTTGAAGTAGCACTGAAAAATACCCTGCGTCAGGCACCCGATGTTATTCTGATTGGTGAGGTTCGTACTAAAGAAACTATGTCCAACGCGATCACTTTCGCTGAGACTGGTCACTTGTGTTTATGTACTTTACACGCCAATAACGCGAACCAGGCTATTGACCGTATTTTGCACTTCTTCCCGAAAGAAGAGCATTCTAGGGTGTTAATGGATTTGTCTTTGAATACTCGCGCCATTATTGCGCAACAGCTAGTACCGACTAAAGATGGAAAGGGTCGACGTGCAGCGATTGAAATCTTAATTAACACACCTTTGATTTCTGATCATATCCGCAAAGGTGAGGTTCACTTACTTAAGGAATTAATGGCTCGCTCGAGAGAACTTGGAATGCAAACCTTTGATCAGGCATTGTTTGATTTGTACGTTGAAGGCGAGATCAATTATGAAGATGCATTGTTGTATGCTGATTCGGCGAACGACTTGCGTCTTAAGATCAAGCTACATGAAAAAGATGCTGATTCTCTTACTGAGGGCACAGAAGGGCTTCAAGTTGAGATGGACGATGATCGGGGTAGTGGACGAATGTTCTAACCTTGTCTTATTTAAGACACATGATAAAAAGCCAGCAATCTTGCTGGCTTTTTTATGATCTGCATGAAATTACAACTATCGAGTCATCGATAATTCACCGTGATCTTTCTGGTGCCATTGGCTTACAAACTCGCTAAGCTGTTCGGCAGTTAAGGGTTTGCTAAATAGATACCCCTGAATTTGATAGCAGCCGTGATTCTTCAGTAGTTCAAGCTGGTCCTGTGTTTCCACACCTTCTGCTACCACTTTTAATTCAAACTCTCTGCCAATATCAATAATGGCTTTGCTCAAAGCCAGATCTGATTGACTGGTGGGTAGTGACTTAATGAATGAGCGGTCGATTTTGATGGTATCAATGGGCAAATATTTCAAATAAGTTAGGGATGAATAACCGGTACCGAAATCATCAATTGCGATAGAGATGCCTCGATTACGCATAGTCTGTAAAGGATTATGGCTGTCAGAGAAAAGCTCGAGAGAAATATGCTCAGTAATCTCAACCTGTAGTATTTCCGGTGGTATCTCATAGTTTTTTATCAGCTGGAAAAACTGTTTCATGAACACTGGGTCATGTAAGTTTAGGCTGGACAGATTAAGAGCGAAACGTGGAGCCGGGAGCTCGGCTTTAAGCCAGGAAGCAATTTGCTTGAATAGTGAGTGAAGTAGCCAGATAGAAAATTTGCGTATAAGGTTGTGTTTCTCAGCAAGTGGAATAAAGACTTGAGGCGAAATGGTTTTATTCAAACTGGCAGAATGCCAGCGAGAGAATACTTCAACCCCAGTAATAGAATTGCTTAAGCAGTCGATCTGAGGTTGAAAGACTAATGAGAACTCATCATTTTGCAAAGCGTTATGAAGTGCTTGAGTGAGTTCGGACTCAGTAGCTAACTGTGTTATGACATTATCATGGTATTGGGCGTAATGGGCGCTGGAGTTTTGCAAGGTCGATAATGCCATATTGGCTTTATGGAGTAGGTCAAAGACGTTGGCATCTTCGGGGTAGCGGGCACTGGCCAGGTTGATGGCGGCTAATGCCATGCCCTTCTCCTTATCACTGTCTTCTATGTGGAAAGGCGAATTGAGGACGGTTTCCAGGTGCTGCAGTCGACGTTCCACAAAAGCAGGATTGGGAGAGTTTAAAAAAGGAATAAAAATGGCGAGTTGGTCATGAGCCACAGAACCAACGATATACTCCCTGACAAAACTATTCCGAATTCGATTGAGCGTTTGTTGATAGATCGAATGTATTGATTCCTGTGAATAGCCTGACAGCAATGAAGACATATCTTTGAAATGAATCAGAATACACAATCCATGTTTAAGGTTAGACAGGGTTAGCTTGTGCATCTGTTCCATAAACTTATTCTTATTGGGTAAATCTGTATGATAATCGATCTGCATTTGGCGCAGGATGGGTTTATAAACACGACGAGCATAAATTTTTTGTAGCAAGGTGGTACTCAGAGCAATGGCTAGAAAAAGCAGTAATATATTGATCAAGCTACTATAAACCGGCGCTAACAATAATTGCTTATCAATTTCTGCGGTCAACCACCAGTCGACATGTTGTAAAGGGTAGAAGACGAGGATCGCATCGTCGGCAGTGATCTCAGTAATAGATGTTCGGCTAAGGGCTTCATTAAGTTGATCACGTGTAATCTGAGAAGAAAAAAACTCTGGAGCTACCTCTTCGACGCTGGGGTCAACAGGTCGTAATACTGCATCACCATTGCGTTTGATAAGGTTAAACTGACCATCGTAGATGACTGGAGTTGATAGTATTTGTTGGTGGATATCGTTAAAACTGACATCACCGGTGACGACCCCATAAAATTGGTCATCTACTAAAATCGGCGCAGTAAAAGCCAGGTAAGTCGTTGTATAGTCATCGACACCCAAATAGGGTTCAGAAATGGTTGGTTGCATTGCCTCTTTGGCATTTCTATACCAGGGTCGGAGCCTTGGGTCATATCCTTTTGGTAACGGCCAGGGGTTGGAAGTATAGAAACCACTTTCTAAACCATAACCGAGGTATTGCAATAAGTTGGTATCAGCTATTCGTTCAAAGTAAATTTGTGGGATGGAGTCATGCTGTTCAGGAGGTTTGGAAGCAATTTCTTCGGCTAAACCAGTGACTAATCCTATCCTAGCTGACATCCACTCATCCAGGACACTGCCAGTTAACTCAGATTGATGGGTCAGTTGTTGGAAGGCGTTTTCGAGAAGCTGGTCACGCTGGGCAAAGTAGGTAAATGCTGCGAAAACGACAAAGTTTAGCCACAGAAGCCCAAGAAAGCTCCATAATAGCTTTTGATCGTTTGAGATTCTATCCAGCATTAGTTCCTTTGCTGACTCCTTGTTGTTTGCTTAAGCCCTTGTCCTTTTATGCTTAGGCACAGACGGCCAAGCATCAAAGGTGGTGAGCCTGCACTGATTATAAGCAGGTTTTACGCAAGTTGACAAATATCAACTCTGTTGGTGATGCTGTTCGAAGAAGCCTTTGAGTATCAGTTCAGCCGCATAAGCATCGATCGGGTTTTGCTTTAATTTCTTATAACCGCCTATTTCATACAAGTAATCTTTGACTTCGGCGGAGCTTAATCGCTCATCATGTAGATAGGTGGGAAGACCAAAGCGGCCATGCAATCTATTGGCAAATTTGCGTGCTTTTTGAGTGACCTCCTGCTCGCTGTCATCCATATTAAGGGGTAATCCAACCACAAAAGCTTGTACGCTCCACTCTCTAATCAGATTTTCGATGAGCTTCCAATCGGGTTGGTCATTAGTGACAGCAAGAACAGTCAGTGCCTGACTCGACATTTGGGTGCGCATACCTGTTGCAACGCCCAGTCTCTTCTCTCCAAAATCAAAGCAAAGATAGCGTTCGGCATCGGTTAATGTTGCCATCAGGCGTGGCCTTCCTGCTCTGCTATTTGTGTCCAGTCAATTCCGAGCAGTTGAGTAGCTTTTAGCCAGCGCTCCTCAGGACGAGTTCTGAATATAATGTCATTATCAGCGGGGGCAAATAACCAGGAGTTTTCTTCGATTTCTTTTTCGAGTTGCCCCTCATCCCAGCCTGCGTAACCAAGCGTAATAACAACATCTTCTGGGCCTTCATGTTTAGCGATTGCCTGTAAAATATCTTCAGAAGTTGATAAGGCGATATCATCACTGATAGTTAAGGATGATTCCCAGCTTCCTATAGGAGTATGCAGAATAAATCCTCGCTCGCGATCTACCGGGCCTCCAGCGAGTAAAACACGCTGGTCAACATGATCGGCTGCTGTATCGATATTGAGGTGCTTGAATAATTCGTCATAAGTTGCTTCCAGAGGCAGACTTAATACAAGACCCAAAGCTCCTTGCTCATTATGCTCACAAATATAGGTAACACTCCTTGAGAAAAAAGGGTCATGTAAAGTTGGCATGGCAACAAGCAGGTGGTTGGCTAAAGATTGAATCGCTTCCATGTATAAACGGTCACTAACTTAAAGGTGAATGAATAAAGTTTATTGTATCAATTTCTGGTATTTAAGCTATGGTCAGGTTTGAACTGCCAGGTGCGAACAATTTCTAAAATATCCGTATTCTGTCGAATGGACTCTGGGAGGGGTTCAAAAGGAGCGGACAAACGAACGATGTCCAGCGCGGCTTGATCAAGGATCTTTTCACCGGATGTCCTAAGAATAACAACATCGAGCAGATTGCCATCTTTATCAATACTGACTTTTAAGGTTAAGCTGCCATAGATGCCTCGCCTTTTCGCTTGCTCGGGGTAATGTAAATTACCCACCTGCTCGACTTTTTTGCGCCACAGTTCAAGGTATTGAGCGTCTGCTGGTGATTCATAAATAGCGGCAGAAATCTGGCGTTTTTTCAGGCCACGGGTTTGTAACTGGTTAGCAACATCCTGCTCAAGATTGTACTGCTCCAGTCGTTCGGGTGGTGGCGTGATTTCAGTCGGCTGGTTGACTTGGTCCGGTGTATTTTGTTGGTTGTCCTCGGTATCAGTGGGTTGCTCTATGGTCTGTTGTGAATCGTCGGTGGTGACTAGCTGTAAAGTTTGTTTGGACTGGTGTTGCTCGGGCACCAGCTCCAAAGAAGGGGTGTCAGTTTCTCCTTCAACATTTTTGAAATGTTCGAGTTTAGTAGTCGCACGTTCGGCTGTTTCGGACTCACCGGCACCTTGTTGATTGGTTTGACCAACGAAGTCGGCTTTTTCAGGAGGCTCGATGCTTTCCCGTTGAGCCAATGTCACATCAAGAGAAATGGGAATCTGGCTGGGCTCTGTTTGTGGCAACACAAAGCGTACCCCTAAAAAAAGCAGCAGATGGAAGCAGATAGCCAGAAATAAAGTGAACTTCAAGCGATCGCCGTCTTTTACCGGCGACTGATTGAGTTTTACCAATTCTTTTTGAGGCGGTTGCATGACCTGGCTCATAGGCTCTTATTCATAGGTTGCTGTTAATTTAAAGGGTAAGGTATTTTTATTGTGTTATTTGTTGCTCAATACTTTCGAAAAGCTTGGCGGCAATATTTATGCCATATTCATTTTCTAATTCTCGCATACAAGTGGGGCTGGTAACGTTTATTTCGGTCACATAGTTACCAATCACATCTAATCCAACAAAGAATAATCCTCGTTTGACCAATTCTGGAGCAATTGTTTCGGCCAGTTTCTTTTCTTGCTCAGTGATGGGCATAGGAACACCGCTACCACCTACTGCAAGATTGCCACGGGTCTCACCTTTTTGTGGAATTCGTGCTAGTACATAAGGAATAACTTCACCGTTAACTACCAGAATTCGCTTATCACCCTGCGTTATTTCGGGGATGAAACGTTGGGCCATGGCAAGATGTTGTCCACTCAGGGTCAAGGTTTCAATAATGACAGAGGTATTGGGGTCGCCTTGTTTGATACGGAAGATAGAGGCTCCACCCATGCCATCCAGAGGTTTTAAAATGACATCCTGGTGTTCTGCAATAAAGCGTTTCAGTAAATGAGCTTTGGAGGTAACCAGGGTAGGTGGAGTCAGCTCAGGAAACCAGGCCGTAAACAGTTTTTCATTACAATCTCTCAGGCTTCTTGGGTTGTTAACCACGAGTGTTCCTTGCTCCTGAGCCAGCTCGAGAAGGTAGGTGCTATAAATATAATTCATATCAAATGGCGGATCTTTGCGCATCAATACCGTGTGAAAGGAGCTTAAGCTCTTGCTTTCAGGCTCTTCAGTCTCGAACCATTTGTGCGGATTGTTGAACACTTTGAGGGACTGACAGTTGACCCTGACTTCGCCTTCTTCCAAATAAAGGTCGTGTTGTTGGCAATAGTATAAATTCCAGCCTCGGCGTTGCGACTCTAGTAGCAATCCGAAACTGGTATCTTTAACGGTATTAACCTGGTCGATGGGATCCATGACCATTAATAAAGAATATGACATAAAAGAAAAAGAATGTGGTTTAATAATAAGTTATCATGAAGCTTGAACCAGCAAAACCTTTATTCTTAGAAGAAAAAGGTTGCATGGATTCAGCAACAGAATTAGTCTGAAAATGTGAACTGTTTTGCGACTTCTTGACTTTTATGCTAAAAGGTAAGTAGAAATCTAAAAAAAAGTTGAAGAAAAGGCGCTAACTCTTTATTAAATAGTGAATTTTCGCTGTTCATAGGTAGCCATACATGAGTGATTTGTTCAAAGGTTTGAAAGTGATGGTAGTGGACGATAGTAAAACTATTCGTCGTACTGCTGAGACACTTTTGAAAAAACAGGGATGTGATGTAGTAACGGGCGTAGATGGATATGACGCTTTATCTAAGATTGCCGATTATAAGCCCGATATTATCTTCATCGATATTATGATGCCGCGCCTGGACGGGTATCAAACATGTGCACTCGTAAAGAGTAACCAGAATTTTAAGGGCACTCCTATCATTATGTTATCCAGTAAAGATGGGGTGTTTGATAAGGCAAAGGGCAGAGTCGTTGGTTCTGATAACTATTTGACCAAGCCATTTAGCCGAGACGAATTATTAAATGCCATATCCCAGCAGTTACAAAACAAACCGGCTGTGGCTTGATTAAGAATTTAAGATTTTAAAGAGAGGTAATTTATAATGGCGCGTGTACTAATTGTTGACGATTCTCCAACAGAAGCACATATTTTAACCGGCATGCTAGAAAAGAATGGCCATCAGGTTATTACTGCTCCTGATGGTGAGTCGGGCATCGTTTCAGCAAAAGCCAACCACCCTGATGTTATTCTTATGGATGTTGTGATGCCGGGTTTGAACGGCTTTCAGGCAACTCGACAACTGAAAAAAGATCCTGCAACATCATCAATCCCTATTATTATCGTATCTACTAAGTCGCAAGCAACTGACCGAGTTTGGGGCATGCGCCAAGGCGCCAATGACTATATTACGAAGCCTGTGGATGAAGCCTCTTTATTAGAGTCTGTGAATAACGTATTAGGATCATAATCTCTTATGTCTGGAACTGATGCGACCAATATTGTTGGCATACTTGCTGACATAGCCGAACGTAGTCAGAAACATCGTGACTCGCTACCACAACATGACGTTAGTGGTGGCGCTTTCTATAGCGGAGTTAGTTTTGTATTGAATAACATAAACTATATTGCTCCGCTTGATGAAATTTCTGAAATTATCCCTGTTCCTCAAACAACCAAAGTCCCTGGCTCCAAAAGCTGGTTGAAGGGTGTTGCTAACTTGCGTGGTGTTTTGTTGGCGCTAGTTGATTTACAGGAATATCTGGGTCGTCCTAGTTCTAGAAATATTTTAAAACAAAGAGTTTTAGTGCTTGATCAGCATGGGTCATATTTAGGTCTGATTGTTGATGAAGTACGTGGCTTGCACCACTTTGAAGAAGGTGAGCAAGTCGAAGGCAGCTTGACTGCCGATGCAGTTATTGCTCCTTACATTGTAGGGGGTTTTGAACGAAACGGGGAGTTATGGCGGGTTTTTGGGATGAAGGAGTTATCGGAAAGTCCGGAACTTCACCAGGTCGCTGTGTGAATTTTTACAACAATATGAAGTTAAGATGTCTCGGGAGCAACCTATGAGTGAGACCAAAAAGAAGATGAAGAAAGCTAACCGTTCTGGAATCGGTTTTTATGCTTTTTTATTGATCATTGTCTTGATCGCTTTGATGGCTAATTTTGGTTACGGCTTTTTAGAAAGTCAAAACCGGATTAAGCGTACAGAGCTAGCATCTGAAATGAAAGTATTGTCGCAACAAATTGCAACAAATGCTTCGGAAGCTGCTCAAGGCACGGAATCGGCATTTGGAGAGCTGAGAACAGCTACGGACCAGTTTGCAGGCAACTTAAGAAGGCTGGTAGATGGTGATAGTGTAACCTCATTACCGCCAGCGCCATCGTCCATCAGAAATAACGAGTTGGAAGCTCTACAGGAAATATGGAGAGAGGTTGAGCCTGATGCTGAAGCAATCCTGAATGGTAGAGAAATTGTAAATCGCATGTACATCAATGCAGATGAGTTGGCAGAACAAATTCCAACCATGCAACGTCAATACGATAGTGTGATTGATATACTTCTTGATAACCGAGCTGATGGCGAAGAGGTTCACCAGGCAACGAGACAAAAGTGGTTGGCTGAGCGTATTTCATCTGGCATGCAGAAAGTGCTTCGTGGTGGTGAAGAAGCACAAATCGCGGCAGAGGACTTCGGCCAGGACGTTGATACCTTCGGTGTGTATTTGGAAGGGCAGCTGAACGGCGATGCATTGCTTGAGATTCGACGCGTTAATAATCCCGAGGCACGCGTGGCTCTTGAGTCAATTGTTGATGAATTCCAGTCGGTCAGCGAGAAGGTTGACTACATCGTATTCAGTACCCCTAAACTATTTGAAGTACAGAATGCATCGGACAAAATTTATAACACAGCTGATGCCCTACTAGGTAGAACAGCGAGCGTTGAAGCGGCTTTTGCTGCTATGACAACCAGTTTCACTGAGCCTGGTAGTCCATATATTTCAGGTGCGCTTTTTATTCTGATTTTGTTATTGCTAGTAGGCATGTACCTCAATCAGCGTAAAGCAGAGAAGGTTCGTTTACGTGAGTCGGAAGTTTCTGCAGAGCGTGAGAAAGAAGAGAATGCGCGAAACCAGGAAGCGATTATTCGACTACTGGATGAGATCGACAGCTTGGCAGATGGTGACTTGACTGTTAAAGCAACCGTAACCGAGGACTTCACGGGTGCTATTGCTGACTCATTTAACTTAACCATTGACCAGTTGCGTGGTGTGGTTGGCGCGATTAACGAAGCGGTTGACCAGGTATCAAAATCAGCAGAAGAAACACAGCAAACATCAAGTGCGCTGGCTGAAGCTTCTCGCCAACAGGCGCAGGAAATTACCGGTGCATCTGCGGCGATTAACGAAATGGCAGTCTCTATTGAGCAAGTATCTGCCAACGCATCTGAGTCATCTCAGGTTGCGGAAAAATCGGTGGAAATTGCGAAAAAAGGTGGTGAAGTTGTACGAAATACCATCCGAGGCATGGATACGATTCGTGAGCAGATTCAGGAAACATCGAAACGTATTAAACGTCTGGGTGAGTCATCACAAGAGATTGGTAACATCGTATCTTTGATTAACGATATTGCCGACCAAACGAACATCCTGGCATTGAACGCGGCGATTCAGGCATCGGCAGCGGGTGAGGCCGGTCGTGGTTTCGCGGTTGTTGCGGATGAGGTTCAGCGATTAGCAGAACGTTCATCAAATGCGACAAAACAGATTGAAGCGCTGGTTAAAACGATTCAAACGGATACTAACGAAGCGGTAATTTCGATGGAAGATACCACTTCTGAAGTTGTTCGTGGTGCTCGATTAGCACAAGACGCGGGTGTGGCACTGGAAGAAATTGAAACGGTATCAACCAACCTGGCGGACTTGATTCAAAGCATCTCGAACGCTGCACGTCAGCAAGCTGCATCAGCTGGCCATGTATCCAATACGATGACGGTTATTCAGGAAATTACTACGCAGACTTCCGAGGGTACTCAAGAGACAGCTCGTTCGATTGGTAAATTGACCGAGTTATCAGAAGACCTTCGTCGTTCGGTTGCCGGCTTTAAATTGGATTCAACTAATGACGATTACTTCCGAGGTGAAGACACTTCAGCAGTAGAAGTTGACGAAATTAATGAAGAAGACAGCTTTGAGAACATGTTTGATGAAAGTGATGATCTCAATGACGAGTCAACCGGCGAAGAACTTGATGAGTCATTAGAATCTTTGAATGAAGAAACAAGCGAGCTAGAAGATTCCAATGAAGATTTGCAAGATGCTAGCGATGAACTTGAAGACTTCTTGAAAGAAGCTGATGAGAGCCTTGAAGAATTAGACGATGATATCTTTTTGGAAGATGAGTCTAAAAAGAAAGATTGATTGAATTGAGAGCCGCTAATTGAAACATAGCTCTTTAACCCATGTACCTGAAATGGAGACTGCCACCTTTGAACGTTGGCAGTCTTTGATCAGGAAATACTCAGGGATCTGGATTCCAGCAAATAGACAGCTTTTTTTAAAGACAAGTTTATTGAAAAGAATCCGAGATCTGAACCTGCAGGGTTACGATGAGTATTATACGAGGTTACAGGATAAAAACTGGGCTTCATTAGAATGGTTTCAGTTGATTGATGCGCTGACTATTCATGAAACGAGCTTCTTTAGACATAAAGAATCGTTTGATTTGGTGCAGCATGTTTGTCAGCAAAAGATTATTCAATCAGCCAATTCGAACAGTGATTGTAATGTGCAAATATGGAGTGTTGGCTGCTCTACTGGCGAAGAACCTTATAGTTTAGCCATTGCACTCGAAGAACTGAGTTTGAATTCGTTAACTGAAAAAGGGTTGCGCTTTTATTACGGTATTACCGGAATTGATATTAGTTACCCGGCGCTGAGTGCTGCAAGACGAGCGATATACAGCGATAGAAAATTACACATGATGTCACCAGAGATACAGGCATCTTATTTTAATCGTCATGATAGTAAGCACTGGCGAGTCAAAGAGAACATTCAAAATAGAGTGTTATTTTTGCAAGGAAATCTCAATGATATTGGGAATTCGCCAAAACGAAATTATGACGTCATATTTTGTCAGAACGTACTGATTTATTTTCGCCCTGAAGATCGTATTAAAATATTGGAAGGGCTGGTTGAAAGGTTAATACCTGGCGGAGTACTGATATTAGGACTAGGTGAAATTATTAACTGGACACATCCAGAACTGGTGCGGATTGATGAAAGAAACTGTTTGGCATATCAGCGACAGCTATAGCTACAAAAAATGGTGTAAGCATGAGAGATAATCAAACAAAAGTAGCTTTAAATTGGGTTAAAGACGAAGTCGAAAGCACCCTTGAACAAGCGCAAAATGCGATCAAGGCGTACGCTGAGGACGAAACTGATAAAACCCAAATACACTTCTGTGCAAATTGCATGCATCAGATCCGCGGAACTATGCAGATGCTTGAGTTCTCAGGAGCTGCGTTATTAGCAGAAGAAATGGAAGCGCTTGCCGAAGCAATTGGCGAGAAAAGAGTTGATTCAAACGAAAAGGCTTATGAAGTCTTGTTATCAGCTATTCTAAGGTTCCGAAGCTACTTGTCGCGTTATGCAGAAGGTAAGTCAGATCTTCCCGTTATCTTGTTGCCCGCTATTAATGATATGCGCACCTGTCGTGGCGTAGATACTTTAGGTGCAGGCAATCTTATCAGTATTCCAACCGAAGGTATTGAAGCGCCTTCACCGAAGAATAAGACAGAACTTAAAGGCGATATCCTGGCAGAGGTCAAAACGTTACGCTCTCAGTTCCAGCAGGGTTTGTTGGGAGTTATTCGAGATGTGGACACACAATCAAATCTGGACCGGATGCAACAGGCAACTGAAGCCTTATGGGGATTGGAGAATCGTGTTCCTTACCAACCTCTATGGTGGGTTACATCAGTTTTCTTAAGAAATATTGGCTTACTTTCGAAGAAAGATACTCCGGTTATTAAGAGTCTTTTGGGTCAGGTCGACCGTCGAATTAGAGAACTCATTGAGCAAACGGCTAATCAAGAAGAAGCAAACAAAGTTCTAATTAATATTCTTTTCTATGTTGCTCAATTTGATACGGACGATCAGCAAGTTCAGGAAGTCCAGGATAAGTTCCAATTGAACCAGTTAATGGAATCTCTGGGGGATTTAGAAAGTGAATCAAGTGATTTAACGGGGCCTGACACTGCAAGCGTTCGAATCGCACTTAATGTTATTAAAGAAGATTTAGGTGAAATCAAGGAATCGTTAGATCTTTATATCCGTACTAAATCACAGGAAAGAGAACCATTAGAAGACATGGTTCCTGCAATGCAAAAAATTTCTGACACCATGTCAATGCTAGGACTGACACAGTCCAAGGACATGATTAGTAAGCAGATGAAGTCTATTGGTGATTTGCTGGATGGTTCAGAGGCTGATCGTGAACAGGGCTTGATCTATATTGCTGAAGGAATTTTATCGCTCGAAGATTATATTGAGCGAGCACTCAAAATGGACAGCAAACAGCTAGCCAATGAAAGTCTTGGTCAAGGAGAAGGTGAGTCTCTACAGATTATTAATGCTCGCTATCAATTAGTTCAAGAAAGTCGTGGCAACTTACATAAAGTTAAAGACGCTATCACAGATTATTTAGACGAAAGCCATAACATTAATCGCCTTGAACATGTGCCGGAACTACTGAAAGAAGTAGAAGGTGCACTAACCTTTGCTCAGCTTGATAACTTGCTTACTGTTATTTCGAAAGCAAAGAACTTTGTCGTTAAATATTTGATTAGCGAAAAAGTAGTCTTAAGTGAAGCCGAAGTATCAACACTGGCAGATGCGGTGAGTTCGGTGGATTATTATTTAGAAGGTTTGATGTCTTCTGGCTTACACGGTTTACCCGTTATCTTGCAAAGAGCGACGGATAGCATCAGCCAACTTGAAGAACACTACGGTAACCTGGACGAAGAAATGTTACCAGTGCTTGATGATGCACTGGATATGCCTGATATAGAGATGGTTGAAAGAGACGACTATGCTGAAGGCGATGATAGTGATGAATTAATTGATGATGAAGTTCGTGAAATCTTTATTGAAGAAGCGGACGAAGTTCTGGAGGAGATGCATAGCCTACTTCCGGAATGGAAAAAAGATCAAAGTAACAAAGAGGCATTGACGACGATTCGACGCAACTTCCACACCTTGAAGGGTAGTGGGCGAATGGTTGGTGCGACTGACATCGGAGAGTTAAGTTGGTCGATAGAGAATATGTTGAATCGACTGATTGATAAAAATATAGAGTTTACCCCTGCTTTAATGATAACGACCGAAGAAGTGGCAAATATATTGCCAAGCATGGTCAAGCAATTTGCTTCGGGTCAAAAAACGCAATTTCCAAAAGAGCTAGCGGAAAGGGCAAATCGTATCAGTAAGGGTGAAATGATTACAGATCTTCAACCACAGGTTGAACAAACCGAGGAAGAAGCAGATCAGGCAGCAGAGCAAGAGCTGTTTGACATATTCAAGCAGGAAGCAGAAGGTCACGTTACCAGCTTGGAAATGTTTGCTAATCAACGTCAGCAGGGCATTACTCAAAGTCAAATTAGCGATAACTTATTGCGTTCATTACACACTTTAAAAGGTGTGGCCCATATTGCCAATATTCAATCATTGACTAATGTGATTGTACCCGTTGAAAGTTATTTCCAGGAGTTAAAAACCAGAGAGCTTCTTGCAGAAGAAGCAGATATGGCTTTGATTGATCATACAAAAGATCTATTAAGACATATTATTGGTACTCCAGAAGATGATCAGGTGATTTCGGTACATGAAGAAGAAATACTTCAACAGCTGACTCAACAGCAAAAAAGGTTTGATGAGTCAGGCGACTCTGGTCAAGAGCAAGGACGTGATCCTGAGTTAATTAAAGATATATTTAATGTAGCCTCCGACGTACTGGTTGATATTGAAAGTACTAACCTTCAAGAAACGCCAGAAGCAGAGCGTATTGAAAAAGTTTCATATTTGATGGCATCAGTGGATCGCTTAAGAAGTATTTTAGGCGAAGCAGAACTCAATGAAATTGAGCAGGTTGTCACTTCCCTTGGCGATGCCTTACAAAGAAATATGACTGCCCGCAAAGTTGATACATCTATTGGTGTATTACTACAGGAATCCTACAATCAGTTGGAAAATCAATTCGATTGTTTGGCCGCTAATTTATCCATTCCAGAAGCTGGAGATTTAATTCAAGCACTACAAACATGGGAGCCATCTGAAGCTTCTGGTTTAGAACTTGAGTTGGAGTCTGGTTCGGGTGAAGATTTATCAGAAGTTGTAACAGAAGAAGCTGAGGCTGATAGTCAGCAAGCTGAAGATGATGCTACAGCTGAAGAACTTGCAGAAAAAGCCGAAAAACCGGAAGAAGAGTCAGCAACTGATGACAATAGTATTGAATTTAGCCTTGACGATGACTTCTTAACACCCAAGCAAGAAGAGAAAGCAGACGCAACCGAGACTCCAACCGAGGAAAAAGCTGCGGCTGATGATAATTCGATTGAGTTTGATTTCTCTGACGAATTCTTAGCTTCTGAACCCGTCGAAGAAGAACCTGCGTCGGAAGCTGAAGAGCTTGAAGCCGACTCGGACTTGAGTATGGAAGATGCGGCAGAAGAGCTTGGTTTAGACTTGGATGATGAGTTGGATAGTGAGCTGGACTTGTCAGAAGAGTTGGAAGTTGATGAGAGTAAAGCCGTCACTGAAGAAACCTCTGAAGATGAAACTCAACAGGATGTAGTTGAAGAAGCCTCTGAGGATAAAGCTAGACAGGAAGTAGCTGAAGAAACAGAAGCACCTTCAGAAGCTGATGAAGAAAAAACCGATGAAATCAGCTTTGAAAAAGAAGATGAACTAATAGCAGAGTCAGAAAAAGAGTCTGCAGAACCGGCAAAAGAGTTTGCTAAAACTATCAGCCTTGATTTGGATGTGGATGATGAGTTACTCGAAATATTCAGTGAAGAGGCAGAAGAGTTATTCGATAGTGATGCCGCGCTGTTACAGAAATGGCGTCAGGAGCCTGATAACTTAAAAGTTATTGCCGAACTACAACGTAACTTACATACCTTGAAAGGTAGTGCAAGAATGGCTGGTTTCTCGCCAATCGGCGACTTGGCTCATGGCTTAGAGGATTTATATACAGCTATTACCGATCAGCTATTCTCTGCATCCGATCAGGCGATTGATTTAGCCGAGCGAGCTGAGGATCAGCTACTTGCAATATTTAATGCGAGAAATACTCCAGATCAGATTCCTTCACCTGAAGCCATGCTGGATGAAATCCAAGGATTTATTTCGGCTCAGAAAGCTGGCAGAGCCTACGTAAGGCCGCAAGTTGAAGATGTTAAACCTGCAGAACAGGTAGAGCAGGAGCAGCCGGTTGAAGAGGCCAAAACTGAGCAACCTAAAGAAGACGTTAAGCCAGAAGAGCCGGTTGCAGAAGATGAAGCTGCTTGGAATGAAGAACTTGCGGAGCTGTTCTTAGGTGAAGCTTCGGAGCTTCTGGCTTCTTACGAAGAGGCTATTGAGCGCTGGTCAAATGATTTGCACAATACCGAGCCTTTGAATACTGCTATGCGAAATCTGCACACGTTGAAAAGTGGTGCAAAACTGGCAGCGATTACACCAGTAGGAGATCTAACCCATAAGCTTGAGGGGGTTATTGAAACTCTTGCCAGAGATTCGCGCGTAGGTCAAAGTCGTTGGGTTGATATGTTACGCCGTAGTTATGATGAATTGCATGACATGGTGGAACAGGTTCGCAATGGCGAGATGCCGGCTAAGCCAACTGAACTGTTGCGTAAACTGGACAGCGACAAATCCGCTATAGAGTCACAGATTGATCAGCTAGACAAGCAAGACTTGGCTGAATCAGGCGAGCAAGCTGAAGTTAAGGTTGTTTCTCTTGCTGACAGACAGAAACAGAAGGAAGAAGAAGCCAAAGAGGCAGCAAGCCGCGATGTCATTCGTGTTCGTTCAGAAGTCTTGGACAACTTGGTGAACTTGTCTGGTGAGGCTTCAATCTTCCGTTCGCGCCTTGAGCAGCAGGTTGCTGACTTGAATTTCAACTTAAGTGAAATGTCATCAACGGTTGATCGCTTGCGTGAACAATTACGTAATCTTGAGATTGAAACGGAGGCTCAGGTTCTTTATCGTCGTGAGATTTCAGGTGTCGATTTTGATGAGTTTGACCCTCTTGAAATGGACCGTTATACACGCCAACAAGAACTGACCCGAAGCTTACTTGAAGCTGCTAGTGACTTGATGTCGATTCAGGAAATTTTAGAGACAAAAGTTGGTGACGCTGAAGCAACATTACTGGCGCAAGGGCGGGTTAACACCGAGCTGCAAGATCGATTAATGCGTACCCGAATGGTGCCGTTTAACAGTATTGAAAGTCGACTTCGTCGCATGGTACGCCAGATCTCAACCGAGCTAAACAAAGAGGTTGATTTGGTTCTGGAGTCTGAAGGTGAAATGGATCGCACCGTTATTGAGCGCATGGTGGCACCACTTGACCATATGTTAAGGAATGCGATTGACCACGGTATTGAGTCAAAAGCTGAACGTAAAAAATCGGGCAAAGCTGAAAAAGGTACCGTACATTTAAGCTTATCAAGACGAGGCAATGAAGTGTTTATCCAGATTCAGGATGATGGCGCTGGTATCCGTAAAGATAAGGTTCGTGCTCGAGCAGTGTCTCAAGGCATGATTGATGAGTCTTATAATCCATCGGATCGTGAATTGTTCCGCTTAATCCTGCAACCAGGCTTCTCGACCGCGGAGACGGTAACACAGATTTCTGGTCGCGGTGTTGGTATGGATGTAGTACATAGCGAGATTCTGCAGCTGGGCGGCTCATTAAACATTAGTTCAGAAGAGGGACAGGGCACTACTATGACAGTGCGCTTACCTTTCACCCTATCTTCAAATCAAGCGTTGATGGTGAAAGTTAAAGGTGAGCCTTATGCGATTCCTCTATCAAATATCACTACGGTGGCTCGTGTCAGCGCAAAAGAAGTTTTGGAAATCTATCAAGACAAAGATAAGACATTCTCACACTTGGACCAAGAGTTTGAACTGCGCTATTTAGGGCAAATCCTTGATCGTAACTCAGACATAGTCCCTCCAGTTGATGAATACGTGCCAGTATTGATTATTCAAGGTGAGGATAAGCCGATTGCTGTTCACGTTGATGAATTAATCGGTTCGCGCGAGATTGTTGTAAAAAATATTGGTCGCCAGATTTCTACAGTGCCAGGTATCTCGGGCGCTTCAATTCTGGGTGATGGTAGCGTCGTACTGATTCTTGATATGCAAACACTGGTTGACCGTTTCCATGAGTGGGACTTTGCCCATGAAGAAGGTATGGTTCAAGAGACGCCTGTTGAAGATCGCGTTCCAGTTGTTATGGTTGTCGATGATTCGATTACTGTACGTAAGGTTACTGCGAGATTATTACAGCGTAACCAATTCCAGGTAATGACTGCAAAAGACGGTGTTGATGCGATTACACAATTGCATGATGATATACCGGATGTGATGTTGCTGGATATTGAAATGCCTCGTATGGATGGTTTTGAATTAGCAACCATCATTCGACATGATGAAAGACTTAAGCATATACCGATCATTATGATTACGTCACGTACCGGTGAGAAACACCGTGAGCGTGCAGAGCAGATTGGTGTTAATCGTTATCTTGGTAAGCCTTATAACGAGGATGCTCTGCTAGGAACGATTGATGAGATGCTAAAGCTTGACGACTAAAGGATTTAACAAGCTGCAATGAATATAATGTTGGTGCTACTGGCCGCTTCGACAGGTGGGCCAGCAGCAGTAAAGGCTTTTATTGATGCCTTGCCTGATAAGCCGTTGCCGGTTTGTTTTGTTCTGGCAAACCATATTAATGAAGGCTCCTTGCCGAATCTGCAAGCAATGCTGAATGAGCATTCTTTTATTGATGCCGAAATTATCGATCAGTATAAAGAGATAAAGCCAGGCAAACTTTACATTACACCGATTGATAAAAAGATTAGCTTTGTTGTACAGGGAAAGATCATTATTACAGACGAAGTTTGGAGTAAGCCCTATGCTCCCAATATTAATGAATTATTTGCCGAGTCGCTAGAACTAAGGGATGTGGAAAAATTAGCAATTATTTTTAGTGGTATGGGTGATGATGGTTCTGCAAATGCGGAGCTGCTAACAGCGAGTGGAGTTGATATCTGGTGTCAGACTGTAGAAAGCTGTATCCAGTCATCAATGCCTGAAAGTATCATAAAAACTGGACAAGTCACATATAAGGATGACCCTGCGGGTTTAGCTGCACAATTGGTCATTTTGTTAGAGGCGTTATTTCCAGTTGATCAATACGCGTGAGATGAAGCATGACTGATACAGTAAAAGACGTTTATAGTTTTTTGATTCCTATGATTGAAAATAGTCTGTTGTTGCCTAATGCGACAGTGGCTGAAATCGTTCCATTCATGAATGTGGATCTAGCAGAGAACGCAGAGTCGAGTGATGATTGGCAAATTGGTCAAATTATCTGGCGTAATATTAAAATTCCAGTGATATCGCTTGAGCGCGTGCAGGGTAAGAAAGATCTGGGGGAGCTACGTCGTTCGCGTATTGCTATTGTGTATACTCTGAACGGTAATCAGGAGGTCCCTTATGTTGCAATCATGGTGCAAGGGATTCCACGCTTAATTCCGATAGATGAGGATAACAGTCAAATGCTGGAAGAAGAATTGCCGACAGGCGTAAAAGCTTGGGCTGATCTTGATGGCCGCAAAGCGCTAATCCCCGATCTTGACCTAATCGAAAAAATGATCGTTGAGCGTAATTAGCTCTAGAGATAAGTCCTAGAAATCACCCCATAGACCATTCATAACTGACACGGCAGCTAAGGCTGCCGTTTCTGTTCTCAGTATTCTTGGCCCCAGTTGAACGGGTTTACAGCCTTGCCCTTTAACCGACTCAATTTCTTCATCACTAAAACCGCCTTCGGGCCCAACCCACAACTGAAGCTCAGACTGAGAATTAGCTGTTATAGACTTGAAGCTGTGCTTGCTGTCCGGATGCATGAAAAAACTGGTGTCATTAAGCTGACTCAAAGCAGTTTGCAACTGAATAACAGGGTGCAGAACCGGGATAGTGTTGCGGCCACATTGCTCGCAGGCACTTTCAATAACCTTTTGCCAGTGTTGATGTTTTTTGTGCCAACGCTTTTCATCCAATTTAACGCCACAGCGCTCCGTGATCAGCGGAGTGAAGTGTTTTATGCCTAACTCAACCCCTTTCTGCAAAGTTAGCTCCATCTTATCGCCACGAGAAACGCCCTGAAATAGGTGAATATTGAGGGGGGATTCGTTATTTGTAGCAATCTTTTGAACAATGTTCACGGTAACCTGATTACGTTCAATGTTGATGATTTCGCTGTAATAGCTATGGCCATCACCATTAAAAAGTTCAACTTGTTGCCCCAGGGTCATGCGTAAAACACGGCTAACATGAATACCCGCTTCTTTCTCAAGTATCACCTTAGAGGGAATTGACAGTGGATGAGAGGTGAAAATACGTGGCACACGCATGAGTTAATCCTTTGTAGCCAGTTGGATGCCTTGCCAGGCAATATCGGCAAGCTTATCAATTTCTTCAGGCGTAATGACATAGGGGGGCATAAAATAGACTATATTGCCGAGAGGACGAAGTAGTGCACCTTGTGACAGAGCATGCTCATAAACACGCATACCTCGGCGCTCCTTCCAGTCATAAGGAGTACGGCTGGCTTTGTTCTGAACCATTTCTGCTGCAAGAATCATGCCGGTTTGGCGGACTTCGGCAACGTTAGGGTGGTCCGCAAAATGAGCCGTGGCTTGAGCCATGTGCTGTGCTAAAACCTTGTTGTTCTCAATCACCGGCTCGCTCTGGAAAATATCCAGGGTCGCTTTAGCAACCGCGCACCCTGTGGCATAGCCAGTGTAGCTGTGCGAATGAAGGAAGGCAGTCAGTTTCTCGTAGTCATCGTAGAAAGCCTGGAAAATTGATTCACGCGTCAGCATGGCTGAAAGTGGTAAGAAACCGGCAGTAAGGCCTTTTGAAACACACATAAAGTCTGGGCTGATATCAGCCTGTTCACAAGCGAACAAGGTGCCAGTACGACCAAAACCAACCGCGATTTCATCGGCAATTAAATGTACATCGAACTCATCGCATAACTTGCGCAACTCACTAAGATAAACAGGGTGATACATGCGCATCCCTGAAGCACATTGTACTAATGGCTCGACGATGATGGCAGCGACATTTTTATGTTCGCGCTCAACCAGCTCACGCATTTTTTCAAATTGACGTAGCGAATAATCATGCCAGCTCTCGCCTTCTTCACGGAAAAAACAATCGGGAGAGGGTGCTGTCATAACATCAAACATCAGTGGCTTATAAGGAGCTTTGTATAAGCCTAGATCTGAAACTGCCAATGCACCGGTGGTTTCGCCGTGGTAACCACTTTCTAAGGCGATAAATTGAGTTTTCTCAGGCTTTCCTGACAGTTGCCAGTAATGCAGGCTCATCTTTAAGGCAATTTCTACCGCTGAAGAACCATTCTCACCGTAGAAGACACGATCTAACCCTTCCGGAGTCATGGCCACCAGTTGCTCAGCCAGATCAATGGCGGGCTCATGCGTGAACCCAGCAAAAATCACATGCTCCAGCTTATCGACCTGCTCTTTCATAGCGTTGGCAATGATAGGATTGCTGTGGCCAAATAGATTGACCCACCAGGAGCTGACTGCATCAATGTAGCGATTACCATCATAATCTTCTAAGTACACGCCATCACCGCGTTTAATCGGTGTCATAGGGTAGCGCTCATAATCTTTCATCTGACTGCAGGGATGCCAAAGAACGGCTAAGTCACGTTTTTTTAGGGAAGCGTTATCCATAGAGATAGTTTGAAACCATTGAAAAATGATGGCGCTATTATCGCGCATTTGTAATTAAGACTCAAAGAAGTAATCTTGTGCTAGAATCCAAGGCTTAAAAAAATTATGTATAAGAGGGATACATGACTTCTTTTGGGAAAATATTAGAAGAAACAGTAGATGTGGTTTTAGAACACAAATTAACGTTATTAAGAGTCACTTTGGTGCCAATCGTCTTAGGGATAGCCCTGAGTTGGACGCCTCTTTATCTTACAGAAACTTACCAATTCATCTTATATAACATTATAGATGCTGTAATTTGGGCGTTATTAGCAATTTCAGTTCATAGGGTGATATTACTTGGACCTACTGCGACAGGGCTGTTGGGTAATCTCCGCTTACAATCTAGGGAACTGATGTATATTGGTTATGGGTTTCTAATTGGATTAATGATGAGCCCTATAGTATTTTTTATAGGACTCCTCCCAATATTTGGATTCATATTAGGTATGATTGTAGCGTTAGTTCTGTGGAGTCGCTTATCAATAGTTTTACCTGCAGTCGCTGTTGATAAAGAGTTCGGACTTACTAAAGCATGGAACGCAACGAGCGGCTATAGTTTGACATGTTTTGGCACAGTGGTATTTATCCCGGTTCTGACTATGCTTCCACTGTTAATGCTTATGCCAGACTTCCCTGGAGTTGTGGCTTCGATCTTATCGACAGCTTATACCATGATAATAATGATATTCAATATTGGACTTCTGTCGACGACATATAAAAAACTGGTTGCTAACGACGAGGTGGAAGAAGATAAAATTGAATTGTAGAAATCAAAAAAAGCCGGCGTTTGCCGGCTTTTTTTTTTGAAGCTATCAGAACAATAAATTAATAACGATAGTGTTCTGGCTTGTATGGGCCTTCTACAGGAACGTTGATGTAATCAGCCTGATCCTGACGCAAGGTAGTTAAACGAGCACCAATACGTTCAAGGTGCAGGCGAGCCACTTTTTCATCAAGGTGTTTAGGCAGGATATAAACATCGTTGTCATATTTATCGCCGTTCTTCCATAACTCAATTTGAGCCAATACCTGGTTGGTGAAAGAGTTTGACATTACGAAGCTTGGGTGGCCTGTAGCACAGCCAAGGTTCACTAAGCGACCTTTAGCTAATAAAGTGATGCGCTTACCATCAGGGAATCTGATTTGGTCAACCTGCTCTTTAATGTTAATCCATTCGTATTTTTCCAGACTGGCTACGTCAATTTCATTATCGAAGTGACCAATGTTACAAACGATCGCTTGGTCTTTCATCCGCTCCATGTGCTCATGACGAATGATGTCATAGTTACCTGTCGCTGTTACAACAATATCTGCTTGCTCAACAATATTTGGATCTTCAAGATCAACCACACGATAGCCTTCCATTGCTGCCTGTAGCGCACAAATTGGATCAATCTCAGTAATCCAGACAGTGGCGCCTAAACCGCGAAGCGATTGAGCAGAACCTTTACCCACATCACCATAACCGCAAACGATAGCGATTTTACCGGCGATCATGACGTCGGTAGCGCGCTTAATACCATCTACTAGAGACTCACGACAGCCGTATAAGTTATCAAACTTGGACTTGGTCACTGAGTCGTTGACGTTAATGGCTGGGAATGGCAGTTCGCCACGTTTCTTCATTTGATATAAACGAGCAACACCTGTGGTAGTTTCTTCAGTCACGCCTTGGATGTTGGCCAAAGTACGCGAGTAAAAGTCATTGTCTTCAGATAGCTTAAGCTTGATTGCTTTGAATAAAGCTACTTCTTCTTCACTTTTAGGGTTGTCTAATACGGAAATATCTTTTTCAGCACGAGTACCAAGAATAAGAAGCGTCGTAGCATCGCCACCATCATCCAGAATCATGTTCGGAGAGCCGCCGTCATGCCATTCCATGATGTGGTGCGTGTATTCCCAATACTCATCTAAAGTTTCGCCTTTATAAGCGAAAACAGGGATGCCTTGATCAGCAATTGCTGCGGCAGCGTGATCTTGAGTTGAGTAGATGTTACAGGATGCCCAACGAACTTCAGCGCCTAATGCAATTAAGGTTTCGATTAGCATGGCTGTTTGAATAGTCATGTGCAGAGAGCCTGCGATACGAGCGCCTTTTAAAGGTTGTTCTGAACCATACTCTTCGCGAACAGCCATCAAGCCAGGCATTTCACTTTTTGCCATGTCGATTTCTTTGTGGCCCCAGTCAGCGAGAGCAATATCTTTAATGATGTGGTCAGTCATAATTTTCCCAGATTTTTTTCAGGCCTCTTTTAATCCAAAAATAGAATTAAAAAAGACCGTTCAGTGAGTGTAAAAGTAAATAGATTATAGGTTAGCGGCAGCGCGCAATGCGTCCGCTTTATCAGTTCTTTCCCAAGTAAAGCTGTCTTCAGTACGGCCAAAATGACCATAAGCTGCTGTGGCTTGATAAATCGGTTGAAGCAAGTTCAACATTTTTGTTAAGCCACGTGGACGCAAGTCAAAGTGCTCACGTACCAAGTTAACCAGCTGGTCTTCGCTGATTTTGCCAGTACCAAAGGTATTAATGCTGATTGAAGTTGGCTCCGCAACACCGATGGCATAGGAGACTTGAATCTCGCAACGATCGGCAAGACCGGCAGCAACGATGTTCTTGGCAACATAACGGCCAGCATACGCTGCACTACGGTCAACTTTGGATGGGTCTTTGCCGGAGAAAGCTCCGCCGCCGTGACGCGCCATACCGCCATAAGTATCAACGATAATCTTACGGCCTGTTAGACCGCAGTCGCCCATTGGGCCGCCGATAACGAACTTACCGGTTGGATTAACAAAGTATTTAGTTTTGTCACTGATCCATTCAGCTGGCAACACAGGCTTGATAATTTCTTCAATGACAGCTTCCTGCAGGTCTTTCAAGGAAATCTCAGGATTGTGCTGAGTGGACAGGACAACAGCATCGATGCCAACCGGTTGATCATTTTCGTAACGGAAAGTGAGCTGACTTTTAGCATCAGGACGCAACCAGGCTAGAGTACCGTTTTTTCGTAGCTCAGCTTGTTTTTGCACCAAACGGTGTGAATAAGTAATCGGAGCTGGCATTAAAACATCAGTTTCGTTAGAGGCATAACCGAACATTAAACCCTGGTCGCCCGCACCTTGTGCTTCAGGGTCGTCGCGGTCAACACCTTGAGCAATGTCTGGACTTTGCTTACCGATAGCATTCAATACCGCGCAGGACTCCCAGTCAAAACCCATTTCAGAGCTGTTATAGCCAATTTCTTTAATGGTGTTTCGCGCAAGCTCTTCAATATCAACCCACGCAGAGGTCGCAACTTCTCCTGCGACAATCACCATCCCCGTTTTAACCATGGTTTCGACAGCAACGCGAGCATTGATATCTTGCGCTAGAATGGCATCAAGTACCGCGTCGGAAATCTGGTCGGCAATTTTGTCAGGATGTCCTTCAGATACGGACTCCGACGTAAATACGGAATAATTGCTCATTTCTACTAAGTTACCTTTTATTTAAAACAGAGTGATAAAACCAACGTAACAACACTAAAATGCTGGTCAAAAAGTAGGCGGATTTTACACTGTTTAGCCGTCTAAATCACCTATTTTTACACCTTTGTCTGTGAAAATCACATGAAAAGAATTGATGTTTATTATAAAGAGCAAAAAAGATAAATAAACCTTAATAAAATTATAAAAGCCAATAAAATCAATGGTAAAAACCCTACATTAAATAATGGTATACCGCCGGCTATGGGCTGGTGTTAAATTAGAAAGTGCTAAATGTAGGTATGCAACATACCACCTATAACTGAAAGGTATAATTGATTAGAATTATATTCTAAGCTTTGAATAAATGATGGAACGGGAAGGATTAATGACGCCGCAATTTAAATACCGCAAGCATAAGTTTGACGAAGGTGAGCCTTTATCGCCCTGGCGCGAAAAAATTCATGAAGTGATTTTTGAAGCTGATACTTTCGCCGGTAAAACTTTTGATGTGGCTTTGATCATCACCATCTTTATCAGTGTCCTGGCGGTGATGCTCGATAGCGTTAAAGTGATTTCGGTACAATACGGTAGTTTACTGCTTGCAGCAGAATGGGCCTTCACCATACTGTTTACCATTGAATATATCTTACGTTTGATTAGCGTGCGCAAGCCTCTGCAATACGCCAAGAGCTTTTATGGTGTGGTCGATTTGCTTTCAATAATTCCAACCTATCTAACTCTGATTATTGTCGATGCAAAGTACTTCCTGATTATTCGTATTCTAAGAGTACTGAGGATATTCAGGATCTTTAAGCTGGTCAACTATATGGGAGAGGCCAGCCTGATGATGAACGCAATGAGAAACAGCGGTACAAAAATCAGTGTGTTTTTGTATACCGTTCTAATGTCTGTTGTGGTGTTCGGCTCGTTGGTTTACGTCATAGAAGGACCTGAAAATGGGTTTACCAGTATTCCAACGTCAGTCTACTGGGCCATCGTCACTTTAACCACAGTGGGTTACGGCGACATCTCACCACAGACGCCTTTTGGACAATTTCTTGCCTCTTGCATCATGATTTTAGGTTATGGATTAATTGCGGTCCCGACCGGAATCTATAGCGCAGAGATTACCCGCGAAGCGATAAGACAAAAAGGAGTAACTAACAATGCCTGCCCAGCCTGCGCTTACGAAGGTCATGATAAAGATGCAGAGTTTTGTAAAAAATGTGGGACCAAGCTTTAAAAGAAGTGTCGAAAAATTGAACACAAGTCAAAAATGCATATAATACGCCTTTTATAATAAAAAGGCTGGGATATGAAAAAAATACAATATGGAATCTTGATAGTGGTTCTGCCACTCATACTTGCGTTTGCTTATTACTTTTCACCTTCAAAACCACTGTCGATAGTAAAAGATATAGGTCAGTTACCGGTTGAGACTTACATTGACGGCATTAACGGTCAAAATACTATTGTGTTTAAAGAAAACTTGTATTTTTTTAAAGAAACACAACAAACCGGCCGAGAGTTATGGAAAGTGGATAAGTTTAACAATGTAAGCTTAACCCTTGAGACCATGCCAGGAAGAGAGTCTGGTAGAGTTGAAGCTCTTTTTAAGTCAGATACTACGCTTTATCTCATAGTACAGGAGCCGAATACCTATACTAGTCTAATATATTATCTCGAAGATCCACAGGGAGAATTTATAAAGATTAATCCAGGCATGTATATCAATCCAGACAACCTGAAAGAATTTAATGGCAAATACTTCACCCTCACAAACTCGGGAAATAATAGTGACAATACTATTGTGGAATTTGATGGGCCTGATACTAGTTATCATACGATAACTGGAAGTAATTGGTTTTACACAATAGAAGATTTTACCTACTTCAATAATGAAATTTATTATAGTTTTAGTGATGATCCATTACGAGAACTTCGCAAAATATCGGGTGGAACTGAAACAACGATTTATTCAAGCAACCATAGAATACCGTTTTTATTTACAACAGTTGATGGCGTATACATCGTTGAAAATAATTATGACACCACTCCTTCCTCTTATGACCTGAGTTTATTGCAAGAAAACCAAATAATTCCTTTAAAGAGTTTCAGTTCTATAGATTTCTCTAGGAGTAAGGTTGTAGATGAAAAGCTAGTGTTATTAGCTGCTACCACTGGAAGCCAAATTAACCAATTATGGCAGTTCAATGGGACTGAACAGAAACAGTTAACAGATTATCAAGAAGAGCATTATTTGAGGATTGAAGACCTAGCGGGAAGAAATAACGCTACGTATTTTTTTGAAGAGGGCTTTGATGGCAAGAAGTTAAAATATAGTGATGGTGTAAATCTTTATGATGTAGTTACAGGATATGATTACTCCAACTCACTTGGAAGTACAAGCTTACTAGAACTAGGTGGTAACTTTATAATCAGTGGTAGAAAGAATCAGGAGGAGACAACTAGTTTAGCAGTGGCAATACTAGAAAATGGGGAAGCCACTGAAGTGCTGCTTGATCAAAATGCATATTACTACCAGCTATTCATGATGGAAGGTGAGCTCTATGCCTTGGCCACAAAAAACAATTCAGTAATTGAACTTTATAGAATTGATACTCAATTAAAAGTTGCTACATTAGAAATGGCATTTGAAGGAGAGCATGCTTGGTATATTGGCGTTGACGACCTTAGTCACCGTATTTATCTAACTTATAGTGCAGTGGGCGAGTATGGTAGCCCGCTTTCAGTCATAGAAGGAGCTTCAGTACAAAAACTGCAGGTAACCAATGCAACTGGTGGGAGCTACCCCAAAAATTATACGGTTGTAAAAGATAAGACATATTTTATTGCGAAACATGATGAGTATGGTGAAATAATTTGGGAATCTGATGGTTATGATGCACAGCTTGTGGAGACTATCTATAACGAAAAATTAGATTATTACCCCGAGATGATGTTTAGCGTAGATGGTCGGTTAATTTATTTTCAAAAAAATGTAAATAGTAGTTATTTACAGGTCTGGGCTTTAAATGAGGGTGGACCGCAGAAAATTTCACAGAATTCATATAATTATCTGCAAGATTCATTTACTAATGATGGGACACAGCTATATTTTGTCGGTGGTTATGATGGAAGCAGTTTAAAATATTTATGGAGGGTTACTCCTAGCCGAGTTGATCTGATAGGTGAACTAGAATTCACTTCAACCGATATGGAGTTAATTAATACACCACATGGAATATTTTTCACCACGGGATACGACGGATATACAGGCGTGTGGCAGATAGATGGATCATCATTAATAGAATTTAACAAAAATGGGTTGGAATTTTCAGCGCCTCACCATAGGGAAATTCTTTGGGATTCAGGAAGTGTGTATGTTAAAGAGTGTATCGATGAGTATCATGTTGCACTCTACAAGATTAATGATGGAAGTGGATTAGAAGAGATAGATATTGGTGAGTTATCAGGTAAGCGTTGTACCGACATTTGGTTTCATCAGCTAGATAATGAAAATGTTATTTCAATAATTGACCATGGTAGTCAATCCATGGGGGTTTGGGTTTTAGAAGATGGCCAAATAGTTAAAGTTGATAGTTTTGGGATACCCTCTTATACACAGTTTGTGGCGAAAGACTCAAGGTTATATTTCAACGCTAGACCATCAGATTCAGGGCAAAATTACCTTTATGTTTATGAAAATGGGGAAGCTAAAAACCTGAACTTGGGACTAGTAAGTGATTTAAAAATAGCTAAAGGGAAACCGGAAGATGATGTTGACTGGTTATTCTATAAAGAGCAATACACTAGCAATGGATATCAACTGTATAAATATGATGGGACTAATATGAGCTTACATAACAGTATCTCAAATGACTACCTGGATATTTATAATGTTACTAAGGTTGGTGAAATTAACTTTCTACAAATTGGAAACTCCGGCGGTGATAATCAGTTGATTGCTTTGGATGACAGTGGTGAATTGACTTATTTAAATTCAGACCAAAGCATAAGTTTCAGTACTAATGGTTCTTATGGAGAGAACCTTATGGCTAATGGCCATGGGAAATGGTTGTTTATGCAAGGATGTCACTATACCGTTGGTTGTGAGCCGTATTCATTAAATTTAAACCAGTTACCATCAGCTGGATTTACAACTGACAAAAATCACTATGTTGCTGGTTATGAGGTAGTTGTAGATGGCTCTGAATCGACTGACCCAGAGAATAACATTATCAAATATAACTGGAAGTTGATTGACTATGAATATGCGCAAATAGAAGGGAATGGAAATAAGCAGGCTTCAATCAAGCTACCATTGGTAGCACAAGATACTAATTTAACCATTGAATTGGAAATTGTTGATGATGGTTATGATAAGAGTATCGCAACAAAGCAGATTAGTGTTGAATTCAATCATCCTCCTGAGGTGGTCATCAATGCCCCCGGCTCCGCTGTAGAGGGTTCAGTAATTGAGCTTAGTGCTGAAGGGTCAAGCGATGTAGAGGGGGAGTCGCTAAGCTTTCAATGGAGTGTTGTGGAAGGCGACAATATAGTGTTGAACAATGCAAATCAGATGGTTGCATCATTCACGGTACCGAGCTTAGAAGAGGAAACCGATATAACTGTGGCAGTTTCTGTCAGTGATACAGTTGGAAACACTTCTACTGCTGAGGCGAAAATTTCACTACAAAAGTCGAGTGGAAATACCAATCCTGATCCAGAGTCTGGTGGTGGCTCAAGCGGAGGTGGCTCAACCAACTGGTTGCTATTGCTGATGCTTGCATCACTGATGATAATAAGAGCTGGTTATTATCGTCGCTAAATTGTGTTAGTAAGAAAAAGGGTAGCTTTGAGCTACCCTTTTTTATGAGAGTTGCTAGGTTACTTACCTAATAACTCTTTAGTTCCTTGTAGATATTCTTTACCTTTTGCCTGCACAGTCTCTGGGTCATTAGTTTCAGAGGCGATATGTACTTTCTCCAAGTTTTCCTGAGTTTTGTCCAGATGCTCTTCGATAAATTGTAGAGCATTTTCCAGGCTGTATGACATCTGATGAATTTCGGCCATGGTGTAGGGGGTTAGCTCATATTGGATGCGACCTTCAAGTTGTGCATTATATTTTTCTATAATGGCGAAGGCTTCGGCGAGGGTTTCTGGTTTTTCACCTTTGAAGTGTCTGACATCGGTTGCGTGGGCAGCGGATAATGTTAGTGTTGCAAGGATTATTGTGGTGAATGTTTTACGAATTGACATGTTACACCCTTATTGAGAATGATTGTTGTTTGCATTCTACTATTGGGGTACTGGTGTGCCAAGTGATTCAGATCAATACTTTGATAGATATTCTTAATAGGTAATATGAATGACTCAATAGCTGCTTGAGTTAGATGTAATAAACGCTTTTGGTCATAACCTTGGACATTAATCCCATGGCGCCTTTTATCGGTTTGGGTAGTTCTGTACCACCATGCTCAAGTGCTGTAGTGGCATGTTTGAGCTCTTCTTCGCGCATCTGTTGCAATATGACACGGCTTTTACTGTCCTGGATCGGGAGTTTTTCAAGGTGTTCATCCAGGTGGCGGCAGACCTGATGTTCCGTCTCGGCAACAAACCCAAGACTCCACTTGTCCCCAGCAATGCCTGCCAGGGCACCAATGGTGAAAGAACTGGCATACCAGAAGGGGTTGAGCAGACTTTCACGGCTACCTAATTCATGGATACGCTCGCTACACCAAGCCAGGTGATCCACTTCTTCCTGTGCTGCCTGTTCCATCTTGTCACGAACATTGGGTAGTTTGGCGGTCAGTGCCTGCCCTTGATACAGCGCCTGGGCGCAGACTTCGCCAGTATGATTAATACGCATCAGGCTCGCGGCATGGTTCTTATCTTGATCAGACATTTTGGATTCATCAATGTCATGCGCAGGGGTTGGTCGAGGCTTGGCATCATAAATACCCCGAGTGGTTTTCAGCGCTGAGTCTGCTACCAGACAAAGTCGATCAAAAAAGCTGTATTGACGCATAGATCTGCTACACTTATTCGCTCAAAGAGAAGCTATTGTAGCGATAAATCATTAAAAAGTTAATCTGGGTCAGCAGGCACTAGCCATAAGAACAAGGAAATTGAGGCAATTTATTAACCATGGGCGATACTTTAGAAAAAAACGATCTGGCAATACTCATCGAATCCAAAAATCCTATCATTGTTATCGAGTCGCACGAAGAAGCTCGAGTCACTGAATTACTGACAAAAGTAGCAATAAAACTCAAGAAACCACTATTTGGCTGGCATTTGACCGAAGGCCTGCGCCGGGTAGAAATGACTGATTCACACTTTGCGCCACTCGACAGTACGCAAAAGCCTGATGACTGTTTAAAGCATATTAAACGCATGGAGCGTCCAGGCATTTATGTACTCTATGACTTCCACCCCTTTCTTGATGAGCAGCATCCGGAGCAGGTGCGATTGGTCAAAGATATTGCGCTACAGTTTCAAAAATATCATCAAACCCTGGTGCTGGTCAGCCACAAGCTGAAGCTGCCAGAAGAAATACGACGATTTTCTGCCAGATTTGATTTACGGCTTCCCAGTCATCAAGAGTTGGAAAAGTTAATTCATACCGAAGCCACGCGTTGGGCGCTCAGTAATCAAGGGCAAAAAGTAAGAACTGATAAACCAACCATGCAACGGCTGGTGCAGAACTTAACTGGCCTGACTTTGAGTGATGCGCAACAAATAATTCGTAACCTGATTTATGATGATGGTGCCATTACTGACTGTGAAATGGATAAGGTTAATCAAGCCCGCTATGAATTATTGGATCTGGAAGGCGCGGTGCATTATGAGTATGAGACTGCGCATTTTGCCGATGTTGGTGGCATGACCAAGCTTAAACAATGGCTGGAGATGCGCCGTAAGATATTTATCAGCGAACAAGACTTGGGCTTGGATAAACCAAAAGGGATTATGTTGGTGGGAGTGCAAGGAGGAGGGAAATCCTTGGCTGCCAAAGCTGTAGCAGGAATGTGGGGCGTCCCATTATTGCGACTCGATTTTGGCGCTTTATACAGCAAGTGGCATGGTGAAAGTGAAAAGAATTTACGTGAGTCGCTAAAGCTTGCCGAGATGATGGCGCCTTGTGTCTTATGGCTGGATGAAGTTGAAAAGGGTATATCGACTGGCGATAACGATGGCGGGACTTCCAAACGAGTGTTGGGCACCATGTTGACCTTTATGCAGGAAAACAAGTTACCGATTTTCATTGTCGCAACTGCTAATGATATTTCTGCACTACCGCCCGAGTTGGTTCGTAAAGGTCGCCTGGATGAAATCTTTTTTGTCGACTTGCCAGACTTTGATTCTCGCCAAGAGATCTTCAGAATACATTTAAGTAAGCGTAATCAAGATTTTGAGCTGTTTGATTTAGCAAAACTAGCTGAGGCCACTGAAGGCTTTAGCGGAGCTGAGATCGAACAGGCGGTGATTGCGGGTTTATACGCTGCACATTATGGTGATAAGCCCTTATGTAATGAGACATTGCTAGGTGAGGTTGCAGCTACCAGCCCACTCTCTAAAGTGATGGCAGAGAAAATGATAGCGCTTAGGCAATGGGCCGAAGGTCGTGCTGTCGTTGCCAACTGACTGAAAGAATAAAGGAGCTTTAATGAAACTGATATATTCCACCGCATCGCCCTATGCTCGAACTGCGCGGATTTTTGTGCAGGAGCTTGGATTAAACGATCAAGTAGAAGAAGTCTTTCAGCATCCTTTTGATAATCCTGCGGAGTTGATTGAAGCCAATCCACTGTGCAAGGTGCCTTGTCTAATTGATGACAGCGGCACTGCAATATTTGATAGTCAGGTGATTTGTGAATATCTGGATGCACAGGCCGGTAACCGTTTGTTTAAAGAGATTAACAACGATTGGCACTTGAAAACTCTATATTCTCTGACGCGTGGTTTATTGGATTCGGCCGTCGCTTGGCAACAGGATAAAATGCGCGCGGAATTGCAGTCTGATTTCTGGCAAGAGCGGTTTATCAAGAGTATTGATCGTGGCTTGGGCTATCTGGAGCAGCGACTGAATGAGTTACCAAAGGAATTTTCCGCCATCCACATTAATTTAATTGCTGTATTGGACTATCTGGACTTCAGGCATGCCGAGTACCAATGGCAGACAAAGTTTACTAAGCTCAAGAACTGGTGGCAGGCATATAAAGAAAAGCCTTCGATTGTAGCAACACAACCGAAGGCTTAGGTCTTTTGATTTAATCCGCAGTAATTTAACCGACTGGCGAGTTATTTTTTGCGCCAGGCACCATTGAGATTGATGTAGTGGCCGCTTTGGGTTTTCTCAAGATTTCGTTTCGCGGCAATTGCTTCAACTTCCGCTAAGGTTATGTTGGCTTTACGTGCTTCCTGAGCATAAATAGCGCGTCTTTTATCATTGATGTCCTGCACAAAAGAGCGAATCTGTGAGCTTGGATTAGAAACCACAATGCCAACATAGCCGGTAGACATTTCACCGACCACACCTTGATCTTTCAGTGTGCCAATGTCTAGCGCAAATGCCTGCGCTGACAACAACAAGCTGACCAATAGCGCCATTATTGAATAATTAAGCTTCTTCATAATTGACTCTCCTAAAATAGACCTGAGTCTTCGCTCAAGGCCTTATCCAATTCGCGTTCTACCTTAACCACAATCTCATGCTTGATGGTGAAATCACCGATGATGTGAATAGGCTTATCGGGTGCTTCCAACTTTACTGTGCAAGCCGTGGCCAAAATAGAACAGCTGGCTGCTGCAAGCAAAGTGGTTAATCCGCTTAGTTTCATACTGGTTCCTTACACAGATTATTAATAACTGTCATTTTACGAGCTTAACATGAATTCTCACTGAATTTTGAGTAAATCCTTCTGTTTTAAATCTTCCAGCACAGGCGTCGCCATATCTCCGGTTATCAGCATGGAGTAAAGCAGGTTTGGCAGGTTGCCACGCAAGGTCAGATCAAGTTTGATCGGGAAGCCATTATAAACATCAGGGTTAGAGCCCAGAGTATATAAAGTGATGATATAGTCGCCTTCACTGCTGTAATCAATGGTGCCGCTGAGTTCCTTATAATGAAAATTTTCCATTGCTTGAAAGGCGATATTGGCTTGTTTAGCACCTTCAGATTTAAGCTTAAGAACACCAGGCTGTTTGCTGATAAAAGTGCCATTAGTAATCTGTCGGCTGTCAGGTTTAATGATTAATGGCAGGATAATATCAAAGTTACTGGTTACTGATAGCTTTTCACTCTCAAGCGCAGATAACAATTTTTGCAGATTGATGCTGGATAACATCAATGTAAAAGGCTTAATCGAAGTCTTGTGCATATCAAAGCGTGGAATGCTGATGGTGCCGCCAAGTAACTGACCGCTGATATCATGGAATTGATAGTCAGTAGCAGTATGTTCGAGCCTAAAACTCAGATCAGTGATAGCGATACCGGCGGCTAACTCAATACTTTCAACTTTGGCATTGACCGAACCCTGCAAAGAGGATTTTTTACTCAGGTTATCGGTGACGGTAGCCTTGTTGAGAGCCAATTTATCATACAGCAGACTTAAATCATCAATACTGAGATTGCCTTCGAAAAGTAATTTTAATGGGTCACCACTGAGTTTGTTAATATTGAGATCACCACCAGTGATCTGTAATGCTGGGTTAGCATTTAAAAATGGCGTCCAGCTTTTCAGCGTTAGCATGGGCAGGCTTGAGCGGGCAATCTGTAGGTCATGGTCGCCGGTTTTAAGCTTATAGGCATAGCGTACTGGAATGGTGTTTTGCGAAGACTGCAACGAACCTTTGGCAGTCAATGTTTGCTTCAATAATTTCCAATCAAATTTACCGCTGACATAATCCACCGCAATATTGTCAGAAAGATAGCTGGCCTGATTAAATTCGAGAACACCATTGATCGCATCATTGTTGGCATCCGTACTAAGGCTGCCCTTAACTTCGCGCAACTTTAGGGGCTGTTTTAGGAGCGATAATTCGCCGGCGGAGTAGTTGGCTTTGAAAACATCGTTTGTAAGATTGACCTGAGCCATCAATTGAGTGGCGGTGACCGTTTCATCAGATAAAGCAAGTTTGAGGTCAATGGGCTTAACCAGTTTTAAATTAAGCTTTTTTTTGGCCTTAACTGACGACTGAGTCTTATTTTTTTCGCTGAGCGTAGCCGTCAGATTCTGTGTCCAATCAACATCACCTTGCCACTGGTGAGCGGGTAAATTAACAGTGTAGGCAGTTCCTTTCAGGGTGCTATTAGCAAGGTCCAGATGTAACTGCTGACTGTTAAGCTGTAAATTGCCAGTTTCTAAACTTGCCGAGGCATTGATATGAGCCTTGAGAGAGCTTGCATTAAAGTTAAGGCTTTTATCGTTAGCGCGATAGTTTGTTTTTGGTAAATCAAGGTCAGCAGTAATTTGCGCCGATACTCGTTGCTCTGATGCCGTGAAAGTTTTTGACAGGTCGAGAGAGGCGCTATCAATTGAAGCTGCAGTTTGCAAATTATGATTGTTGGCAGTTAGCTCTAACTTGCCGTTGGCTTTCAAGGTTTGCGTTTCAAGATTGAAATCGAGTTGGGTATCTTCGCGGGCAGTCAATTTAAGTAGGACATTTTTATCAAGCTGTTGTGTTTCCAGGGTTAAGCCGAATTCTTTCGCATAGCTTGCCACCTCTTGTTCAAACCATGCGGAATTAAATCGCAGCGGTATCTCTAATCTGCTGTTTTCTTGCAGTGTGGCTTTAAACTGTTTGTCGGCATTTTGTTGTAGGGTGGTGGCCAGATCAAAACTGATAGTGTCGAGGTCTGCAGAATAAATTTGGATGAATGGAATCTGTTCGATCTCGCCAGACAGGTCAAGTTGCCAGCCGGATTGAGACAATGGAAATGCATTCAATGTCAGGTGATTATTGCTTTGTTGCAAATCTAGAGTAAGCGTCTCAAGGGTTTGATTGCTGTGCTGAATGTTCGCTGCCAGATCGAAATTGAGACTCATCCAGTCAATTTGGCTATTCAATCGTAATGTATTGTCATCAGCTTTAAATTGAATATCAGAAAGTTGAAAGTTCTGTCCTGCAAAACCTTGCAGCTCAACTTTATCAATCGATAACTGATTGATCGGGAATTGTGGCAGCGTGATTGTTTGAGGGAGCTGAAAACTTGTGTCGGTGGATTTTTCCTCTGATGAGGATAACTTGATAATGGCAGCTTCAGCAGAAACGCCCAGTAATTTTTGCTGCCATAAAGAATAGCGAAGTTCGGTATTGTTGAGTTCTATGGCAACTGTATTTGGCCCATCAATATGCAGAGTCAGTTGCTTGACGTTGGTGCGAGTAAGACCGGGGCGCTCTAAGTCGAGTGATTCTAGCTGTATCGATGCAGGTAAAAATTTAGCCAGTTGACCAGGCACCCAATAAGGCGAAGTCCAGTAGGCAATCAGTAGGAGCAACGCCAGACAGGCGCTAATCCATGCAATCCATTTTAGAATTTTTTTAATCAAGTGAAACTAGTCCGCGTGTCTCTAACGTCGATTTTAAAGCATAAAAAAAGCCTTACAGGTTAGTGTAAGGCTTTTTGATGAATGGTCAATGAACTGAGATTAATTTGCCTGTTCGCGCGCTATCGCTCGATGACCAATATCAGTGCGGTAATAAACCTTATCCCATGAGATTTGCTTTACACCGGCATAAGCTTTGGCTTGTGCTTCCGTGACAGTATCACCCAAGGCAACTACACATAGAACACGACCACCATTAGTGACAATCTGACCGTCTTTTTCTGCGGTGCCAGCATGAAACACTTTAGCGCCCGACAGGGTATCAAGACCGAGAATGACATCGCCTTTGTGATAGCTTTCCGGGTAACCGCCAGCAGCCATAACCACGCCCACTGCTGCGCGTGAATCCCACTCGGCAGTAGTAGTATCCAACTTGCCATCAAGTGCAGCTAAACACAGTTCAGCCAAATCCGATTGCAAACGGCTCATGATCGGTTGTGTTTCAGGGTCACCAAAGCGACAGTTGTATTCCAGAACTTTTGGTACGCCATCAGCATCAATCATCACGCCGGCATATAAAAAACCAGTGTAAGGGTGACCTTCGGCGGCCATGCCTTCAACCGTAGGAATAATCACTTGCTGCATGATGCGGTCATGCATTTCAGGCGTGACAACCGGAGCAGGGGAGTAAGCCCCCATGCCGCCCGTATTTGGTCCTGTGTCGCCATTGTCGCGAGCTTTGTGATCTTGTGAGGTTGCCAATGGTAGAATATTTTTACCGTCGACCATCACAATGAAGCTGGCTTCTTCGCCTTGCAGGAATTCTTCAATCACGACACGATGACCGGCATCACCAAACTTATTGCCCGCCAACATATCGTCAATTGCTTCATCAGCCTGTTCGATAGTGTCGGCAATAATGACGCCTTTACCCGCGGCTAAGCCATCAGCCTTAATCACGATAGGCGTACCCATTTCGCGAACATAAGCTTTGGCTGGTTCGATGTCGGTAAAGTTCTGGTAAGCAGCCGTTGGAATATTGTGGCGCGCTAAAAAGTCTTTGGTGAAGGCTTTTGAGCCTTCCAGCTGCGCGGCACCCTTAGTAGGGCCAAAACATTTAAGACCAGCTTCAGTAAAGGCATCCACTACACCAATGACCAGTGGCGCTTCCGGGCCAACAATAGTCAGCTCGACTTTGTTGTCTTTTGCAAAAGCGATTAAGCCATCAATATCTTCAGCGCCAACTGCAACCGTCTGCACCTTATCTTCCAGCGCAATACCAGCATTACCAGGTGCTACAAATACAGTGTCGACATTAGCGGATTGAGCGACTTTCCATGCCAAAGCATGTTCGCGTCCACCGCTACCAATAATCAATACGTTCATATCAATTCCTATAGCAAACACTTATTAATGACGGAAGTGACGCATGCCAGTGAAGACCATGGCCATGCCATGTTCATTGGCAGCTTCAATAATTTCATCATCGCGAATTGAGCCACCAGGCTGAATCACTGCAGTTATACCTGCTTCAGCGGCTGCATCAATACCATCACGGAATGGGAAGAAAGCATCAGATGCCATCACAGAGCCCTTAACTTCAAGGTTCTCGTCGGCAGCTTTAATGCCAGCAATTTTGGCACTATAGACACGGCTCATCTGGCCGGCGCCAACACCAATAGTTTGCCCTTTGCGTGCATAAACAATGGCATTAGACTTAACGTATTTGGCCACTTTCCAGCAGAACATCAAGTCGCGCATTTCTTCTTTGCTTGGCTCGCGTTTGCTGACGATACGTAAATCGTCTTCAAAAACCATGCCCAGGTCGCGATCTTGCACTAACAGGCCGCCATTGACACGTTTGAAGTCATGTGCGGCAGCTGGTGCAGACCATTCGCCACATTCAAGCAGGCGAACATTCTGTTTGCTCGCAACTGCAGCTTTAGCTTCTTCAGACACTTTAGGTGCGATAATCACTTCGACAAATTGACGCTCAACGATGGCTTTGGCTGTGTCGCCATCCAGCTCGCGGTTAAAGGCGATAATGCCACCGAACGCTGATGTTGGGTCGGTCTGGAATGCTAAATCATAAGCCTGGCCAATGTTGTCGGCAATCGCCACACCACATGGGTTGGCATGCTTAACGATAACGCAGGCTGGCTCATCAAAGCTCTTCACGCACTCAAGCGCAGCATCGGTATCAGCAACATTGTTAAAGGATAGTTCTTTACCTTGCAATTGCGTGGCAGTCGCAACGCTGGCTTCCTGCGGATTATGCTCAACGTAGAAAGCAGCAGTTTGATGCGGGTTCTCACCATAGCGCATATCCTGTGCTTTCTTGTATTGCACAGAATAAGTCGGTGGAAATTCGCTGTTATCATCAGCTGCCTGCACACCAAGGTAGTTGGAGATAGCTGCGTCATAACGGGCAGTATGCGCGTAGGCTTTAGCCGCCAGGCGGAAACGGGTCGGTAGATCCACGCCGCCGTTCTCAGTAATTTGACGTGCTACCTCATTGAAATCATCATTTTCAACGACGATAGTAACGTCTTGATGGTTTTTGGCGGCAGAACGAACCATGGTTGGTCCGCCAATATCAATATTCTCAATCGCATCTGAAAGGGTTGCATCCGCGCGAGCAATAGTACTCTCAAAAGGATAGAGATTGACTACGACAAGATCGATACCAATGATGTCATGTTCCTGCATGACGTCATCGTCCATTCCGCGACGACCAAGGATAGCGCCGTGAACTTTAGGATGTAAGGTTTTAACACGGCCATCCATCATCTCAGGAAAGCCAGTGTAATCCGCAACGTCGGTGACTGTGATGCCATTGTCGCGCATCAATTTTGCAGTACCGCCAGTGGATAAAATTTCGATGCCTTTATCGGTAAGGGCTTGGGCAAATTCAACTACACCAGTTTTATCAGAAACGCTGATTAACGCGCGCTTGACTGGGCGATAGTTAGACATGGTAGCTCCTATAAAAAATTTAGGGTTCTGATACGAACCCTAATTTGTGGTGACTGTTTGTGTTACAGAAGATTGTAGCGTTTAAGCTTCTTACGCAAGGTTCCGCGATTAAGGCCTAAAACCTGGGCGGCTTTAGTCTGATTGTTGCGCGTATAGTCCATAATGGCGCGTAACAATGGTTCTTCAACTTGCGTTAACACCAGGTCATACACTTCGCTTAACGGTTGACCATGCATCTGCTTTAAGTAGTTCTGCATTGACATGGCAACGTGCTCACGCAAAGTTGGATTTGATGCAAACGAGTTACCGTCTACCTGGTTGTCTTGGTTGTTACTTTCTCGAGTTAGATTTGTATCAAAGATAGTCATGCTGCTATAGCCTGTTGCTTTTGTTCAAAATAACGGTCTAAAACGCCCAACTGTTCATCACCATCGTCGATGGCATTGAAGGTTCGACGAAACTCATTGGCATCTGCCTGTTCTTGCAAATACCAGGAAACATGTTTGCGTGCGATGCGAGGTCCCATCACAGTGCCATAAAACTCGTGCAAAGCGGCGATATGGCCGAGTAACACCTGGCGCACTTCCTGCCAGCTTGGTGCCGCAAGCTTCTCACCAGTCTGCAGATAGTGCCAGACTTCGCGGAAGATCCACGGATTACCCTGTGCGCCGCGACCAATCATCAACCCATCAACACCGGTGTAATCTAATACAAACTTGGCCTTTTCGGGGCTGGTGATATCGCCATTGGCAACTACTGGGATGGATACTGATTGCTTAATTGCCGCAATAGTATCGTACTCAGCGTTGCCCAGATATTTATCAGCGCGGGTACGGCCATGAACCGCCAACGCCTGAATGCCTGCCTGTTCCGCAATTTGGGCAATCTGCACACCGTTACGGTTGTCATGATTCCAGCCAGTACGGATCTTAAGGGTGACCGGAACCTCAACCGCGGCCACAACGGCATTCAGAATGTCTTCCACCAGCTGCGGATCTTGTAAAAGCGCTGAACCAGCGGCCTTTTTACAGACCTTTTTGGCGGGACATCCCATATTAATATCAATAATTTCAGCACCATTTTGCACATTATATTGCGCGGCCTGAGCTAACATAGCTGGCTCAGCACCGGCAATTTGCACAGAGCGGATGCCTGGCTCTCCCTGATGATTACTGCGCTGTATACTTTTACGCGTATTGCGAAGCTCTGGATTGGCAGCGATCATTTCAGAAACGGTCAGGCCAGCTCCAAGCTCTTTGCATAGTTGACGGAAGGGACGATCAGTCACACCCGCCATCGGCGCCAGGATCAACGGATTTGCTAGTTGATAAGGACCAATTCGCATAAGCGCCATCAGGGTTGAATTTAAGGTCGCCGATCATACACGCTTTAAATCGTTTTTTGAACGGAATTTGTATAAAAAAGCATCAATTTTTTGCTTGACAATAAAGAGTTCAAAGGCTTATAGGAAAAGCACTTATCAAATGTCAATTTAGTTGCTGGAGATCCCTTGTCCACAAAATCATGGCTTATATATGCAGCAATTAGACTCGAGTGTTAAGGGTAAGCACAAATAACCCATTTATATTGAGCTAAGCCATGTACAAAATATAGTAATCAAAATCTTGGAGGATTTTGATAAGAATTTTCAGCACAGGGATGTGATGTAAATTCTGGTGCGTTAAGTATTTTGGGAGTGGCGCAGGGAGTCACGCAAAGCGTGACCTCAATATACGGGTGGTCTTCTTTTGGTTACTTTTCTTGACCACGCAAGAAAAGTAACTCGCCGAGGGGCGAAAATTGGGATGAAGGAAGAATATCTGTAAGAAATGGATTCCCGCCTACGCAGGAATGACTGGAGTTAGATTGTAATTTTGTTGGCAGACGAACAAAGAAAAGTAAATTTAAGCAGAAAAACTACAACCTACTGAACCAGCTTGATCTGATAGCCACTGTAATGCTCAAGACTACTATTGAAGCTGAAGCCTATTTGTACGGATTGACCGGGTTGGATCAAGGCGTTGTGGTTCACTTCTGGCAGGTATTGTTCAGGTGTGTAAATAGGGCTTTTATATTGCTTCCCCTTTATATCGCTCAAAATAACCTGAATTTTAGGGAATGGTTGTTCAAAGTCGGCTAAGTTTTTTAGCACCATGCTGACTTCTTTCTGTCCGCCGGGACTTTCAGACACATCGATAGAGCTAACGCGATATTGCTTAAGGTCCTGTAGTGGTGGCACTACGCATTGAAATACTTTACAGGAAGCCTGCATCACTGGCCGCCAACTAGTGTCTTGTGACAATATCGTTTTGTTAGGCCAAATATAGAGAAACCATAACGCCAGGAAAATCAAGATAAGCCCAGCGAGGGAGTAGATGAACCATTTGATAAGATGGGGGGCAGAGCTGGTGGTTGCTTCTATCGCTAGCTCGTAATGCTCGCTTTTGTCTTCATCGGTCAGCTCTGGGATGGCGCTATCCATGATCTTGTCTTCAGCTTGCTCAACGGTCTCTTCCATTTGTGCTTTTTGCGTTTCTTTATCTAAAGACACCAAAGAGTCGGTGGCTAAAAATAAAGAATGGCAATTACCGCAACGGACGTGACCAGAAGCCACCTCAAGGTGCTCGCGACGCAATTTAAACACTGATTTACAGTGCGGACAATTGGTTAAAAAGGTTTCGCTCATAGCTTTGAAATGACTACCCCATTGAACAACTTAAATAGAAACGCCCAAAACATCATAATTAAGATTGCTTGGTTCCTGATAAACGCGCCCAGTCTTCCTGAACTTTGGCATCATCCATCTCGAACCATTGACTGTAAAGGCTGTTCAATTCTTCAGCCTGAGTTTCAAGCAGGCCTGATAATACCAGATTACCGTCTGCTTGCACCGAATTTGCAATGGATTCTGCCAACTGGCGCAAAGGTTCAGCCAGAATATTGGCAACCAGGATATCGGCCTGCGGCAGTTCTACTTGTTCAGGCAAACCTAATATCAGGCGGTCACTCTCAATGCCATTACGGTGCAGGTTTTGCTTGGTAGCTTCTATCGCTTGCGGATCAATATCGACTGCATAGACTTTTTCAGCGCCAAGCAGCAAAGCAGCGATAGCCAGAATGCCGGAGCCACAACCGTAATCAATAACGGTTTTACCTGTCAGGTCTGCGCCATCAAGCCATTGTAAACAAAGTGCTGTGGTGGCATGGGTTCCGGTGCCAAAGGCCAAACCGGGATCGAGTTTAATATTGACCGCGTCAGGTTCCGGCGTTTCACACCAGCTGGGCACGATCCAGACACGCTCACCAAACTGCATTGGCTTGAAGTTCTCCATCCATGAGCGCTCCCAGTCCTGATCTCGAATAATTTCCCATTCGTATTGCTGGCCGATATGTTGCGCAAAGTCATGAGATTGAATCGCCGCATCAATGGAACTGGTGTCAACATCAGCTTCAAACAACGCTAACACCACGAGATGTTCCCATAGCGGTGTTTCGCCCGGTTTAGGCTCGAGAATGGGTTTATCTTCAGCATCCAAAAAGGTAACTGCCAGCGCGCCAAGTTCCATTAAATAATCGCTTAATGAGTCGGCATCGGGGTTTTTGTAATCGAATTTAAGTTGAATCCAGGCCATGACAAAGAGAATCAATAATTTCCGGCTATTATAGAGGCAAAGTATAGGATCTACTAATCAGCTCATTGAATTAAATGGGTTACTTGCTATAGACTGAAGGCAACCGACAAAGATGTTGGGCTGCTTTTAGCAAAAGAGAAGGCAAACGGAAGCAAAAGATACAAGGAGTCATTATGCCGCTTAAGGACAGCGTAAAGGATGCATTGATCGAGCAGATCGAAAGGCACGAAGGTCGTGTTAGTCATTTCTATTTAGACTCATTAGGTAACGTGACGATTGGTATTGGCCATCTAGTCGCTTCAGAAGCCGCCGCCGCAGAACTTCCCCTCTATATACCGCGTATGTTTGGCTGGTGGTTGCGAAAGGCAACTGAAGAAGAGAAGTGCGCTGAATATCAGTTTGTGCTGTTAAATGGCCCAGAGTCTTTTCACCGTTACAAAGCCAGCTACTATAAGCAATTTACTCGACTCATCATGTTAGATGATGATATCGAGCAACTTTTGCTAAACCATATCGACAGCTTTTATAAAGAGTTACGTCAGCTGTATCGCCCACAGAAAGGATCCCAGCGACAGTTCGATGATTTCCCGGACGAAGTGCAAATGGCCTTGTTTGATATGATTTTTAATTTAGGCATGACCAATTTGCGTACTGCCTGGCCGAAATTTAACGGTGCTATTAAAGTTGAAGATTGGAAAACTGCTGCTGCAGAGTCGCGTCGTAGGCAAGTATCACCAGCGCGTAATCAATATGTGCGGGACTTATTGTTAATGGCTTATCAAAAGCAACAACAGGTTGAGGCTGGAAAATCTAAGGCTTCTTAGCCTTGTATTTTCTTAAGAAGAAAAAAGCCGCTCGACTGATTTTAATTAAACAGTGAGCGGCTTAATGACGTGCAGCAGTTACTTAGCTAATGAGCTAAAGAAGCTTACTCCTTTTCAGAGAACATATGCTGTTCCAAATAGTGGATATTGGTACCACCCTTCTGGAAATTAGCATCAGCAAGAATGCGCTTTTGTAATGGAATATTGGTTTTAATCCCATCAATCACGATTTCCTCCAGTGCCATCTGCATGCGCGCAATAGCGACTTCGCGAGTTTCACCATGCGTGATCAATTTACCGATCATTGAGTCGTAATAAGGCGGAACCTTGTAGGTTGCGTAAATGTGCGAATCAATGCGAATACCGGGGCCACCTGGTGCATGGTAACGCTGAATAACACCCGGTGATGGAATGAAAGTATCCGGATCTTCGGCGTTAATACGACATTCAATTGAATGGCCATTTAGCTTAATATCTTCCTGTTTGAAAGATAACGGTTGGTTACTGGCAATACGTAACTGTTCTTTGATGATATCAACACCGGTGATCAGCTCAGTTACTGGGTGCTCAACCTGAACACGGGTGTTCATTTCAATAAAGAAGAACTCACCTTTTTCATACAAGAACTCGAACGTACCGGCGCCGCGATAGCCGATTTCTTTACAGGCCTGCACACAACGTTCACCAATATGACGACGCATTTGTTCAGAAATACCTGGCGCGGGCGCTTCTTCGACCACTTTCTGGTGACGACGCTGCATTGAGCAATCGCGCTCACCTAAATAGATGGCATTGCCGTGACTATCAGCTAAAACCTGAATCTCAATATGACGTGGGTTTTCGAGGAATTTCTCCATGTAAACCATATCATTATTAAACGCAGAACCCGCCTCGGCTTTAGTCAGTTCAATCGCCTTAACTAATTCGCTTTCCTGGCGCACAACACGCATACCGCGACCGCCACCGCCACCGGCAGCTTTGATGATCACAGGGTAGCCAATGCGTTTAGCCATGGCTATATTTTCTTTTTCATTATTGCCTAATGGACCGTCTGAGCCTGGCACACAAGGTACGCCAGCTTTTTTCATTGAGGCAATCGCCGAAACCTTATCGCCCATTAAGCGGATGGTATCTGCTTTGGGGCCGATAAAGGTGAAGCCACTCTGCTCAACCTGCTCGGCAAAATCGGCATTCTCAGCAAGGAATCCGTAACCTGGGTGGATACCAACGGCATCGGTAATTTCAGCCGCAGAAATAATCGCAGGGATATTCAGGTAACTTAATTGTGCTGAAGCGGGACCGATACACACTGACTCATCAGCCAGACGTACGTGCATCAAGTCTTCGTCAGCGGTTGAGTGCACGGCGACGGTCTTGATTCCCAGCTCGCGGCACGCGCGCAAAATGCGCAAGGCAATTTCACCGCGATTGGCTATGACCACTTTTTCTAACATATTCAGTGTCCTATTAATTCATCGGGCTTTAATTAGCCGCTGGATTTACTCAATGATGAACATTGGCTCGTCGTATTCAACAGGTTCGCCGTTGGATACAAGGATTGCTTTAATCGTGCCGGTAACATCGGACTCGATTTGGTTCATCATCTTCATGGCTTCAACAATGCACAGAACATCGCCTGCTTTAACTTGTTGACCAACCTGGACAAAATCTTTAGCGCCTGGAGACGGAGCAGCATAGTAAGTTCCAACCATCGGCGAGCGGATGATATGGCCACTCATTTCAGGTTCGGCAGCTTCAGCTGGGGCGCTTTCTTGCTGAGGCGCAGGAGCCTGTTGCTGAGGAGCGGCTTGTGGAACTGAGTAATGAACTGGTGCTGGAGCTGTCGAGCTATGGCGCGAAATGCGAACCGATTCTTCACCTTCCTGAATCTCAAGTTCGGCAACGCCTGATTCTTCAACCAATTCAATTAATTTTTTAATTTTGCGTAAATCCATAATCACTACCTATTAATCATGTTGTAGGGTTTTAATGGCTGCATCTATGGCGTAGCGGTAGCTGTCCGCCCCAAACCCAGCCACTACGGCTAGCGCAACATCACTAAAATAGGAGTGACGGCGAAAAGCTTCGCGGCGATGGGGATTGGATAGATGCACTTCAATAAAAGGAATATCGACTGCTAACAAAGCGTCACGTAAAGCTACGCTGGTATGAGTGAAAGCAGCGGGGTTAATAACAATTAGCGACACATTGCCGGTTTTTGCATGCTGAATAGCGTTAATAAGCTCTGCTTCTGAGTTACTTTGCAGGCTTGAAAAACGTAGGTTTGCTGCTTCTACTTGCTTTTTAGCGGCCACATTGATGCTCTCCAAGGTGTCGCTACCATAAACGTCAGGCTCGCGTTGACCGAGAAGATTCAAATTAGGACCATGTAAAAGCAAAATATGAGACATATCAGTACCAAAGCAAGAGCAAAGTAACAGTAAAGTTAGCTTATTTTCGTTTAATTTCGCTGAAAAGCCAGTTTATCGACTTGGAACGGTGATTTAAAGCCGATCCATTGTGACGCAGTAAGCAAAAATAAGATGATGCATTTTACAGTATGTTAGACGCAAATAACCACATTTAATCTTAATGGTCGGAGTAGTAGCTTAGTAGGCTGGAAGAGTGGCAGAAATCAAGAGTCTCAGAATGTAAAATCAATAATTTTACATTTCAATAAAATCTGCTAGTGTAGTAAATGCGTATAAAAATTATACACAGTAAAAAAAGACGTCAGGTTTTTTGAAGTTATAAAAGCAAGGAGTCTCAAGCGAGCACTATATAGCAAGGAAAAAAGGGAGTATGGAACGATGTCTAGATTACCTAAAGTGCTACACCTGGTTCAAGAACTAGAGTTCGATGAGCCTCATCTGGCAGTGTTAAAAGATGCTGGGTTTTACTGTTATCTCAGCAATGATAGGAAACATCTGCTGAAGCAGTTAGAAGCAGAAGAATTCGATTTGCTTATTCTGGATTGGCGAGAGGATGATTCCACTGAATGGTTGTTGGAACAAATCCGACAATTCCTTAAGTGGCAAGGACCGATACTTTTCATAGCTGAAAGAGAGGATGCGGTGCTGCTTCAACAGGTCTGCACTCATCATCAAGATAACTTCCTGACCCGCCCCATTCAACCTAATACTTTACTCAGTTATGCCAATAAATTGGTGCACGATACACGCTGTTTAATGCATCAGGATAACTTTGATCTTGGCCCTTACCAAATTTCATTAGGGCTCAAGCAGATTTCCTTAAAAGGAAAACCGATAAATCTCACCGCAAAAGAATTTGAACTGGCTGCCTTATTCTTGCGTAATCCCGGCCGGCTCTATTCACGTAAATTTTTGCTGAAAAAGATTTGGGGTATTGATTGTGATATCAGTACTCGAACGGTAGATGCGCATATCAGCTCTTTGCGTAAGAAGTTGAATATAAAAGGTGATGGCCTTTATCGAATAAAGACCGTTTATCAGCATGGTTACCGTCTGGAACTTCTTGAAGAAGGGGAAGTTGTAGCTGTAGCTTGAGTATTTAGTCATACACCATTGGCTTTGCTAGTCTGACTCCTGCAAAAGAGTAGGTATGACAGACTGGCAGGCCTGGTTTCATCGTAATTATTTCACCCTCCAGTTCCCCCTCCAGAATTTCGCAGCTGTTGAAGGCTAAGCCGTAGAAGCACCTTCTATAACTTTAGCTTATGGTTACGATGAAAAAAGATCGTTTTTCTTATTTGAACGAAATTCATACAATGCGCTGCTTCAAATTATTAATTCAGTTGGGCAGGGCATGTCATGACAAAACTACCGCAGCAACAACTCGCGATGGCAGGATTAATCCTGGCAGTCGTTCTATGGTCGGCATCGTTTGTAGCGATGAAGTTGGCTATTGCCGAGTTTGGGCCGATTATGACGGTATTCCTGCGCATGATTCTGGCCACCGCCGTATTGATCTTCTTTTTGCCGCCAATGGCAAAAAAGCAGCAATATCAGAAAGGCGACTGGTGGCTATTGCTACTATTAGCGCTGTGTGAGCCATGCTTGTATTTCATCTTTGAAAGCTATGCATTAACTTACACAACTGCCTCAGAAGCCGGTATGGTAACAGCATTACAGCCGCTTTTAGTGGCAGTGGGCGCTTACTATCTATTGAAAGAAAAGCTCAATAGTCGCTTAGTAGTGGGCTGCGTGATAGCGGTGGTGGGCGTAGTCTGGCTGACATTAGCTGGCACATCCAGTGAGCATGCCTCGAACCCAATGCTAGGCAATGCCCTCGAATTTGGTGCTATTTTAGCGGCAACAGGTTATTGCCTGTTAGCACGCCGACTGTCGCAACGTTATTCACCAGTATTCTTAACATTACTGCAAACTGTCATGGGTAGCACCTTCTTCCTGCCGCTAGTATTTGTCCAGGGAGCGCCAGTAAGTTTTGATGTATCAGCTGAAGCAGTTTTAGCCATCATGTTCCTCGCCTTTGGCGTGAATATTTTTGCCTTCACCTGCTACAACTTTGCATTCAAAACCATGCCAGCCAGCCAGGTCGGCAGTTTAATGAACCTGTTGCCACTTGGCACCTTGTTCTTTGGCTGGGCCTTATTGGGCGAAACCCTCAACGGTATGCAATATCTAGCAGCAGGACTGGTCCTGTTCGGCGTCATCTGGTCACAGACCAGGCCACGCCCGAAAACGGTTTTCATCGAACAGGACATGGTTACCCGCTCATTGCGCCATAAAGCAAAGCAGAAAATTCGTAAAAGTTTTGGCTTAGTAGAAACCCCTTAGTGTGTGTTAAGCCAAGGAGAAAGCCGGCGCAAGCCGGCTTTTTTTTTGCATAATTACAGGAGACAAATGTAGACGGTAGGTTGGTGATGGGTTTGTGAATAATAATTTTTATCTGAATATCAAATTACGTGATTGAGTTATATATACTTTGATTTGTATTGTTTCGGTTATCACCGAGTTCCTTTTCTTTGCTTGTCCAAAGAAAAGGAACCAAAAGAAACGACACCCCGATATTGAGGTCACGCTCTGCGTGACTCCCTGCACCACTCCCAAAATACTTAACGCACCAGAATTTACATCACATCCCTGTGCTGAAAATTCTTATCAAAATCATCCAAGATTTTGATTGCTATATTTTGTACGTGGTTTAGCTCAATATAAGGGGGGAATTGGTGCAAGTCTGAGGCTTATGAGTGTAGTACTTAAAGAGTAAACGCCGCGTCAATTCTTCGCTTAAACACTTCCGCTTTTTCAAATCCATTGGCACGATATTGGGTCAACTCATTACCTTCTAGATCAAAAAACAGAATACTGGGTAAGCCGAGTATTTTAAAAGCGTTCATCAGTTCGACATCTTGTGGGTCATTGGCGGTGACGTCGGCTTGTAGCAGGACGGTGTTGCTGAGAGCTTGATGTACCGCTGGATCAGTAAATACGAGCTCTTCAAATTCGTAGCAGGAAGCGCACCATTCGGCGAAGAAGTCGAGCATGACGGTTTTACCCTGGGCATTGGCTTCTGCGACTCTTTGTTCGAGTTGACTAAGGGTTTTTATGCGTTCGAACTGTAGGTGCTGTTTAGATGTCGTGCTCTGAGAGTTTTTGCTTGGTGATTGTGCTGGTCCTTCTGCCATCTGCGAGTATTCGGTGGTCATCATTGAGTAGGACTGTCCAAGCGGTTGTAGCAGGTTACGGTTGCCTTGCGCGCCACCAATAACCAATAAGGCACCGTAAATCATTAAAACTAAGCCCAGTCCGGCAAACAGGTTACGCCAGCCCAGATTTGGAAGTTGGTTTCTGAATAAATAATAACCCGGAATAAGTGCCAACAGCGCCCAACCGTACATGTAAATGCTGTTGGGCAGCAGGTGTTTCACCAGGTACAGAGCAACCGCCAGCATGGCGACACCAAAGGCGGCCTTGATAGCGTTCATCCAGTTGCCAGCTTTAGGCAGGAAGCGGCCTTCGGTAACGGCAATAATAATTAATGGAATACCCATACCGACGCCAAGGCCATAAAGTGATACTGCGCCTAGAACAATGTCACCGGTTTGGGCGATGACCAGTAAGATGGCGATCAACGGAACCGTGACGCAGGGCGATACTATCAAGGCTGAAATAGCGCCCATGATGGCACTGCCAATATAGCTGCCGGTTTTTTGGCTGTTACTTTTTTCTGCCAGCTTTGCTTGTAACCCCGCCGGTAGTTGCAGTTCATAAAAGCCGAACATGGATAGTGACAACAAAACAAAAACAATGGCTGCGCCAATGACGAAAATCGGGTTTTGCAGGTAGCCGGATAAGGATTGACCTGCCAGTGCGACCAATACGCCGAAAATGGTATAGACGATGGCCATCGCCTGGGTGTAGCTCAAGGCAAGACCAAAGGCTTTACGAGTGGTTATGTCCTTACCCTGACCAGCAATAATCCCCGAAATAATCGGAATCATCGGAAATACGCAGGGGGTAAAGGTCAGGCCTAAGCCAACTAGAATAAATTTGAAAAAGTTCCATAGTGCGTTCTTTTGCTCAAGGTCATCCATCAAGCTTTGCTGTTCGCTGACGAAAGCTTTTTGACCATCTTTCGCTTCTGTTATCTTGTCAGTACCAGTTGTGCCACTGTTGGCTAATGCCAGGGTTGAGGCAGGAACCTCAAGCACCACTTCGCGAGTCGTTGGCGGGTAACAAAGGCGATCTTCGGCGCAGCCCTGAAAATCAATACTCAGTGTCATTGGATTGGAGGCATCGGAATAGGGCACAGCAATTTCGATGAAATGATAGTAAACCTCAGTCTGGCCCAAATAAGGGTCATCTTTTTCTTTGCCGTCCGGAATCAGTGGCTCGCCAAGCGTCGCGTCATTAGAAGCAAAACCAAAGCGTTCACGGTACATGTAATAGCCGTCGGCGATTTCAAACTTAACCAGAACCGTGTTGTCGAGAATTTCAGCCTGCAGCACGAAAGCATCATCTACTCGCAGCAACTCTTCTTCTTCGCCGAGTAAACTGTTGAGATCGATCTGAGCCGCCTGTGAACTATTTGAGGAAAGGCCTAAGGCGACGAAGCTTAAAAGCGCCAATAAGAAGCTGTGAATAGATGTTTTGATGCCGATTTTCATGTAAAGAATGACCTTTGATAATGATTAACAGCAGTTCAATCGCTGAGATAACACGCTATTTTACGCAAAGCCAGGTGAACTGTATGTAAATTCATGAAAGCCAGTGTCAGCTTTCTGTAAATAATCCGCTAAATGCTCGTAAATTTATGTTTTATGCGCTTATCGGCGCTGTATCCAATGCTCAACTTGTTGTGACTGCAGAAATTCTTCTGCTCCTTGTCCTTGTAGCATGGCCAGGGTGGAGAGCATGCCCGCCTGGGTGCAGTTATTGGCCAGCACCGTTACTGATGCCGGTGCTTCGCTCACAGGCCAGCCGGTTTTTGGGTTAAGCACATGACTTAACACTTTCCCCTTGTACTGCAAGAAGCGTTTGCTGTCACCGCTGGTGGCAACGCCGCCATGCTTTAAGGCGACTTTGGGCGGAATTTTGTTTTGCCCGAGCGCCAATGGCTCAATACCAATTAGCCAATGCTGGCGACTGATGGGTGGTGCGGTTGCCACAATATCGCCGCCGAAATTGATCAACACAGGACAGTCAGTTATCGCCCGCGTAAGCGTAGCAGCGGAATCCACTGCGTACTCTTTGCCAATACCACCGAAGTCAAGCGCCATACCCGCTGGCATCTGTAGGCGTGGATTTGCCCAGGAGACTTTATTCCAGCCAATTTTGGGCAACAATTTGTTAATCTCTTTCGGCGCGGGAACATTGGAACTGCCATCAAACTTCCAGATCTTGCCCAGGACGCCTGAGGTAATATCAAACATGCCATCACTCACCTCAAAGCAGAGATCGGCAAAGTCCAGCAGACGCGCCGTTTCCTCATCTACCTCAATAACCGCGCCATTGGCGTTGTTAATTTGATAGATAATATTGTCGCTGCGGTAGCGGCTGAAGGTGCTTTCGATACGCCAGGCTTCGTTGGCAACGGCTTGGGTGACTTGTTCTGCCAGCGCATGGTCCGAGGTTTCTATAATGACTTCGCAAGGTCCCGCCATGGCCGTAAAGTGGCCAGTAATGAAACCCTGCGAGTCTTTATAGGCAATTGAGTGCAATGCCTCGTTCATGAGCGTAAATGTCGTTAGAAGGAGTAATTGACCCTTAACATAACGGCATTCCAATCCGGTAACAAGGTTTGCTGCTGTAGCGCACCGTATTTCTCCGGCTCGGTTGGCGTCTGATGATACATCTCCAGAGAGAAGCGCCATTGATTGCCTGCCGCCGTCTTCATGCCGTATTCCAAACCAACCGTGATCGCATCGTACTCAGCCAATCGATAGTCTGACGAAGCAAACTGTGGTAGAGGCTGATCCTGGCGCAAATAAGGCTGGTAAAAATCGGCCTGGGTTTGCGTGTAATAGCGGATATGCGGCTGCCAGTAGTCGCCACTATCTAAGGCAAAGCGATATTTGAGATCGACGGTATGTGAATCGATTTCCCAGTCATCGGTCATATAACGGTAAGAAACGTCGAGAATATCGCCGTCAATATAACGTTTATAGCGGCCAAACAGACCGTGCTTGGTACGCTCGTCAGGGCGGCTTTCAAACAGGACATTCGCGACCGGAATACCATCATCAAAATAGTTGCCCTGATCATCCAGCACACTCAGCACCTTATAAGGGTCATTGTGATACCCGTCCGACATGCTGTAGGAATAATTAATCTGGAACAGACTTTCGCGGTCAATCACCTGAGTGATTCCAAGCAATAAATCCAGCGTATCTTTATCCTGAGTATCGCTCAATTTGTTTTGCGGGTCGCCCACCGGCTGCATCCGGCCAAAGGCAATCGGCGCTCCGCCAACTGGATCAATCGAGTCGAAAGCGTAGGATAGACCTGCGAATAAAGTGCTGTTGCGATTATTAAAGTCGTAACTGATATTGCCGTTTATCGAAGCCGACAGATAATCGTATTCTTTAGAAATATTGGCGCCAAGACCCGCTTTGGTCATATCGGATACCGGGAAAGTCCAGTTGGCTGCAAGCGCCGCACGAGTATCTTTGAAGGTATCGTCTAGAGGATATTCATTGGCATTGACCGTATAACTGGCATTGCCTGAAGGTCTAGTAAAAGTTAACGGCTGGTCGCTGGCAACAGCACCGCTGGGCGAAGCTCCTGTCAAGGAGTCAACCGTCAGCTTCAGATTCAGATACTCTTCTTCATCCAGCCGCTTGTTGGCATTGATGACCGGCTCTATGGCAGAAACACGACTGTCGCTTTCCGAGTAAAACAAAAAAGCAGCGTCAAATTTCCAGTCACCAATCGCCTGTTCTGTGCTGGCTGGTGCAGTTGTATTTTGCTCTTCTTCAGCGTGAGCAACGCCTGCGATCAGGGTCATTGTCGCAGTGGCTAGTGCTGATTTAAGTAATAGATTTTTCTTCATAGGTGAGTACTCACTATAGTGTTCTTATCTTGCAATTAATTACAGCCGCAACCACCGCCGGCATAGGCACGGCCACCACTGGAAGCTTCTTTACTGAAATAGATGTGGTCATCCAGCGCGTCAGTCAGAGGCTGTTCATCCAGCGCCATTTCCGGTTTGGCAAGCAGATCTTTTTCCCACGCATTGACGCCCATGGTCGAACAGCCGCTCAGTAAACCGAAACCGAGGATAGCGAGTAACAGTAGTGACTTTTGTTTCATTCTGAATCTCCTGTATTGCTCAAACTGGTGGACTGTTGAGCCGTTGTAGCGAGCAAAGCTTGAATCTGATCGTTGATTTGGCTTATGTCTTTCTGGTGGAAGCCACGATGACGGTATTTGGCTGCACCAGTCTGATCGAGAAGGTAGCTGGTCGGCATGGCATCAACTTTAAAGTATTTGGCTAACTCGCCATTTTGGTCATAGAAGATTGTGAAGTTGGCTGGGTATTGAGCTAAAAACTGCTCTGCGGCTCCTGGCTCGGAATCTTCATTGATAGCGATGATGACGAAATTGTCTTCACCATAAGTTTCCTGTAAATCATTCATAACCGGAAAAGACTGACGGCAGGGGTCGCACCAGGATGCCCAGAAATCAACATAAACTACTTTGCCATGATATTGCTCGAGATTAAGCTGCTCTAACAAAGCAGGACTGTGCTCCACATTATTAGCCATGACGGTAGAAGTACCGAATGAGCAAACGGCCAGCAGTAACGAGCTTCTAAAAAGCTGAGAAAAGTGAATTCGCATGATACAAGCCTATATGTCATATTAATGTTGGCTAATATGAGTGCTGACTTGATCTGGAGCAACGAACAAATGCGCGTACAGCGCACAGGGAGCAGTAAAAGATAGGGGACATATGTCTATAGCATCTATTATCAGGCTATAAAATGACTTCTAATTCAAAGAGATAGAGTTAATGAGGGCTAGGTGGCAAAAATCTATAAAGATCTAAGTTTTAGAACTTCAAACTGTTTTCGAGCCATTGCAGATAGGCTGAGGATGCCTGCTCAATATTGCAGCTGATCAGCTCAAAAACATCATAAGGATGTTCGTTTTCCAGTAATTTACCGAGATCAGCCATTAGCTCGGCATGGGTTTTGATGATCATCAGCACTTCAGAGTCTTTTTCAACAGATGTCTGCCCAGATGAGTCATGCCATCGATACACGCTGGTTATATTAGGTACTATATTAACGCAAGCGGCCAATTTTTCATGAACCATTAACTCTGCCAAACGCTCCGCAGTTTCCTGATCGGGTGCAGTACATAAGGCGACCTGAAAGTCTTCTTGCTCAGAAAGTCGTGACATATCAATCGAACTTGTGATTTACTCGAATGTCCCCATTATAAAGCTATCGTTTAACAAAGACAGACCTATGTTTTTTCGTTTCTTTTTCTTAATCTTTATTGTTCTGGCAGTGCTGGAAATTTTTGTGCTGATTGAAGTCGGCAACTGGATTGGCGCACCCGCCACCATCGGTTTAATTCTACTGACCGGTATTATTGGCGTAGGCTTGCTTAAGCATCAGGGCTTATCGGTGTTCGAGCGTTTTAAAAGCAAGATGCAACAAGGGCAGGCGCCTGCTCAGGAAATCATTGAAGGCGTATTGTTGATTATTGCCGGGGCTTTTCTTATTACACCCGGTTTTGTCACTGACACCATTGGCTTTCTATGGCTGATCCCGGTTACTCGTAGTGCTTTTGCCAAAGGCATGGTGAAAGCCGGTTGGTTCAAGTTCCAGAAGATGAATGGGCAGGGAAACTTCCATTATGAGTATCACGAAAGCCGCACTGAACACAGCGAAAACTATAGTCACTCAGAAACCAGTGAAAAGGAACATAAACAGGTCAGTGGAAGCCGTGTGATTGAGGGTGAATACGAGCGGAAAGACGATGAAAAACAGTAGGTTAGAGCTGTCATTCAAGAAAATGATAAAAAAATGCAAAAATTAGCACTCAAGCCCCTTGAGTGCTAGCAAATAACCCCCATATTATCCCGCAACTAATTCAAACAAACTTTCAAACAAACTTTTCATAGTGAGTTAACTACTTTCTATATCAGGAGAAAAACATGAACTTACGTCCATTACATGATCGCGTCATCGTGCGCCGTTTAGAAGAAGAAACAACCTCTGCAGGCGGTATCGTCATTCCTGATAACGCCAAGGAAAAGCCTAGTCGTGGCGAAATTCTTGCCGTGGGTAACGGTAAGCCACTTGATTCAGGCGAAGTACGTGCAGTCGACGTTAAGGTTGGCGATAAAGTATTGTTCGGCAAATATGCTGGTACTGAAGTGAAAGCCGATGGCGAAGAACTTCTTGTATTACGCGAAGATGACATCATGGCCGTAATTGAAGGCTAATTAACAGAAATTAACCGAAAATAAACTAATTTTAGAGGAAATTTATCATGGCAAAAGAAGTAAGGTTTGGTGATGATGCTCGCCAACGCATGCTTAAAGGCGTCAATACTCTAGCTAACGCAGTTCGCGTAACTCTAGGTCCTAAAGGCCGCAACGTGATTTTAGACAAATCGTTCGGTGCTCCAACTATTACTAAAGATGGTGTTTCTGTCGCTAAAGAAATCGAACTAGAAGACAAGTTCGAAAACATGGGCGCGCAAATGCTAAAAGAAGTAGCCTCGCAAACTAACGACATCGCGGGTGACGGTACAACAACTGCAACCGTATTGGCTCAGTCAATTGTTACTGAAGGCTTGAAAGCTGTTGCAGCGGGCATGAACCCAATGGATCTGAAGCGCGGTATCGAAAAAGCCGTTATTGCAGCCGTTGAAGAATTGAAAAACATCTCAGTACCTTGTGAAGATCAGAAAGCCATCGCACAAGTAGGTACTATCTCAGCAAACTCTGACGAAAGCGTTGGTAAAATTATTGCTGAAGCCATGGCCAAAGTAGGCAAAGAAGGCGTTATCACTGTTGAAGAAGGTTCAGGCCTTAACAACGAATTAGACGTGGTAGAAGGTATGCAGTTCGACCGCGGTTACTTGTCGCCTTACTTCGTGACTAACGCAGAAAGCATGCAGGCTGAACTTGAAAGCCCATATATCCTGTTGGTTGACAAGAAAATCTCAAACATCCGCGAATTGCTACCAGTATTAGAAGGCGTTGCCAAAGCAAGCCGTCCATTATTGATCGTCGCTGAAGACGTAGAAGGCGAAGCGCTAGCTACTCTAGTGGTCAATACTATGCGCGGTATCGTCAAAGTTGCTGCGGTTAAAGCTCCAGGCTTCGGCGACCGTCGTAAAGCCATGCTAGAAGACATAGCAATCCTAACTGGCGCAACAGTGATTTCAGAAGACATCGGCATGAGTCTTGAAAACACCACTCTTGAGCAACTAGGTACAGCGAAAAGCGTACAAATCACCAAAGAAAACACCACCATCATCGATGGTGCCGGTGATAAAGCGCAAATCGATGGTCGCGTAAAACAGATTCGTGCGCAAATCGAAGACACTTCATCTGATTACGACCGCGAAAAATTGCAAGAACGCGTTGCTAAATTAGCAGGCGGTGTTGCAGTAATTAAAGTTGGCGCAGCCACCGAAGTTGAAATGAAAGAAAAGAAAGACCGTGTTGACGATGCACTACACGCAACTCGCGCCGCCGTAGAAGAAGGCGTAGTAGCAGGTGGTGGTACAGCATTAGTACGCGTACTTTCAAGACTAGGTGAGCTACGTGGTGACAACGAAGAGCAAAACGTCGGTATCAAAATCGCACTACGCGCCATGGAATCACCACTTCGTCAAATCGTCTCAAACTCTGGTGGTGAACCAGCAGTGGTCGTAGACAAAGTGAAAGCAGGCAAAGATAACTTTGGCTACAACGCCGCAACCGGTGAATTCGGTGACGTGGTTGAAATGGGTATCCTTGACCCAGCCAAAGTAACTCGTAGCGCCCTACAAAATGCCGCTTCAATCGCAGCTCTTATGATCACAACTGAAGCCATGATTACAGACCTACCTAAAGAAGACGGTGGGCCTGATATGGGCGGCGGTATGGGTGGTATGGGCGGTATGCCTGGCATGATGTAATTTAACGGGTCTTTTTGCTGCATTTCTTTGTTAGGTTAACTTTCACGTTTGGTCATTGGCTAGTAGCCAACTCCGGCACTTAAAAAGTTAACCTGCCTCGAACTGAAGCAAAAATCCTCCGTTAAAACCATCCCTTTAAAGGCCTCGCGAAAGCGGGGCCTTTTCATTTGTAGGGTCGAATTGCGATGCTCATTGGGCACCTAGCCAACTGTGCTTCTCATTACGACCTGCGCCTCGTTACAAAGCAAAACATCTGCGTTAAATACTCACCTATATAAAAAGCCCTGCCATTGGTAGGACTTTTTTATTTGCTGCATTTCTTTGTTAGGTTAACTTTTACGTTTGGTCATTGGCTAGCAGCCAACTCCCGCACTTAAACAGTTAACCTGCCTCGAACTGAAGCAAAAATCCTCCGTTAAAACCATCCCTAAGGCCTCGCGAAAGCGGGGTCTTTTATTTATAGGGTCATAAGGGCGAGCGCCACTCGCCCCTACAGTTATAAGTTGGGTAGACTTAACAAAGTGTAACCCATCGTGGTATTGATGAATGTGTTCATTGATGGGTTACGCCGTTGGCTAACCCATCCTATATTCCTATTATGTTAATAGATATCGTAGGCTGGTGATGAGCGTAGCGAATCCCAGCTTTTATGACTTTTCGAAAAGGATTTGCTGGGATTCGCTACGCTCATCACCAGCCTACACACTTCTATATTGACACCAGCTTGGTAGGGGCAGACCTACGTGTCTGCCCACTTTAATGGGCAAGTATAAATACCAGTCACCTGTGTTAGCGATAGATAGTCAGAAGGTGTTTCCTGTGGCGAAAAATTGTGATTGAAGCTAAAGTTAGCCCTGTTTGTTGTAGGACAACGATTCTGCAATGTTGGATTTAAATAAAAATAGAGGAAGAGCAATGAGTTCTATAATTAAAGTTGTAATTGGAATAATCGTTGGGGTTACCGGTTTTTGGGCTCTTGATCGATATGTTGAGGAAGGTGATAACAAGGCGCAGCAGGACACTAAAATTGAACAGGAAGTTTCGCTGTCAGGAAAGAATGAGAGCCGCACTCCAAACAATAAATTATCTAATGCTAAAGAAAAAGATGAAGCCGGTGAAGTAGAAAGTCTAACCAATGAACTTGAGTCATTAAAACGTGAAATGGAAATCAAAAATCAAGAGTTGATGGCTTCAAAGCTGGAAAGCAAGCGGTTGAATGCTATCTTGAAAGGTGATGGCACAAGTCTTGATGGTTTAACTGCAGAGCAGACCCCTTCTAATGATAGGAGTTCTAGCGTCCAAAATAAGTTTGAGGGTATCCCTGAGTCACACCATTCTTTATTAAGCCGTCCTGAGTCGATGCCTAAAGAAACCTACGAGCTTCACGATGACTTTGTCAATGAGCCGGAAGATATCAGTTGGGCGACATTGAAGGAGCAGCAGATTAATCATTTCTTGATGAATCATAAGGACAGCTCTCAGTTTATCGTCCATGTTGTTGAGTGCCGTAGCACTATGTGTGAGATTGTCGGCACTCAATTCCTTTCAGATAAAGATCTGTGGTCCGATATTACTCAACAGATGAGAAAGCAGGCTTGGTGGGACTTTCGAGGGTCGCATACAACGGGAACACCAGACGGAAATGGTAATGGCTTGTTTGCAACTATTCTGCGAAGAGCTCCTGACAACGAAAAAGAGAGCTAGAGGTCGGAAGATCTCGCAGGATTAATCGTGGTATTATTCAGCCATTAACTGATTCAAATAAATAACAAGGTTTAGCATCAATGAGTGACATTCAAGAGCTATTGAAGAACAACAAAGAGTGGGCTGAACAGATCGAGAAGGAAAACCCCGGCTTTTTTAAGACGCTTTCAGAACAACAGTCGCCAAAGTATTTGTGGATTGGCTGTTCCGATAGTCGAGTGCCTGCGAACCAGATTACGGGTTTGATGCCGGGTGAAGTGTTTGTCCATCGTAATGTAGCTAATGTAGTGTCGCACAGCGATCTTAACTGCTTGTCGGTGTTGCAGTTTGCGGTTGAGGTCTTGAAAGTTGAGCATATTATCGTTTGTGGTCATTATGGTTGCGGTGGTGTCAATGCTGCTTTAACCAATAAAAAACATGGGTTTATCGACAATTGGTTGAGCAACATCAAGGATGTGTATTTAAAACATGAGATGAAATTTAAACCCATTAAGAATGAGCAAGAGCGTTCAAACTTGATGTGTGAATTAAATGTTATTGAGCAGGTCAGCAACGTTTGCCGTACAACGACGGTTCAGGATGCCTGGGATCGCGGACAGAGTTTAAGTGTCCATGGCTGGTGTTATGGCCTCGAGAATGGCTTGATCACTGATTTAAAAGCGACCATTAGCGGTAAAGAACAGGTACCGGCCATTTTCAATTACGAAGAATAAGCGGTAAGCTGTATGCTATAGCGGTTTTGGGGAACCGCTGTCGTACCAAGGATAAAAATAGGAGGGGGAATGCGCAGTGATAAGGATAAAACTGTTGCCGGGACTAGTCAGTCTGTAGAGCAATACTATACTTATCGAATCTTTTCACCACTTGGAGCCTATCCGGCACAAGGATTAACTTCGCCTTTGGGTCAGTTAATCGCTGAAAAAGATTTTATTGCACTGGCGTTTAAAGATAACCGCCAGGCTCATGATCTGAAGTTCATGTTGGCCATGCTGTTATCGGTTAATGATGACAGAGGTTTTTTAAAACTGTACCCCTTTCCTTATAAGCACTTCTTCGAGTCTCGAAGTTACCAGATCACACCTAAACAGCTTCAATTTGATATCAAGCAAAAACTGTCGGAGCAGTATCGGCAAAGCGGTGAAACCATTCCCGAATTTGATCTGTATCAGAATGCTAAAGGAGCATCCTTACCCATCATTCTTGGTGGAACTCTCTATAGTACTTTTGATGGCTTAATCGATACTCATCAATTCAATTTATTGTCTGATATTTTATATCAGAAGAATGACCAGCGGTTTAATTTGCTGTGTAAGAGTCTGCTGATGAGCAATCAAAACAGCTGCCACTTTCAGTTCAGTCAGCAAGCGGTTTTATTTTTGCTTGATGCATTGATGTTGTTCGAAGATTTTATGGGTATCGAAAAAATCGACAGCTCCAGACTGCAAACTCTTTTAACTCAGTTAGGCGATAATAAAACTGATGCGCTGATTGCAAAATATCAGTTAGCGGAATCTATAACCCCCATGGAATACCATAAAACTTTCGATGCTATATGCCATGCCCTGACTAAATACTTGTTAGGTAAGAGCTAGCGTCCGACCCAGACTTCAACACGACGGTTCTTGTTGCGACCATTTTCTGTGTTGTTAGAAGCAATGGCCCCCTTGCTACCATAGCCTTGAACGTAAAAGGGGGGCACGCCAGCCTGCTCAAGCTCAGCTTCAATAATGCGCGCCAGTTTCTTCGAGTCTTGCTTGTCGTTTTCTACATTGCCAGATTCGTAACTAAATCCGAATAAGAATAAATCCTCCAGCTGATGCTTTTTAACGTACTTAACTAAACGTTGAATATCCAGTTTGGCTTTATTATCCAATTCATCGGTGCCCTCATCAAAATGAAAAGTGATAGAGAGGCGCTTCGAATCAGTAATCATGTTGAGGTAGCGTGGTGGGTAATTACGATTAAAGCGAATAGTCGCGTCATTAACCTTCAATGAAATCAGGCCGGTTTTTTCAACGACCGTTTGCGCTTGATCCTGCTGAACAAACTGCATAAAACGGCGCGCATGTGGATTGGTATTGTTGCTGGGATAATACATATACAGACGGCGACTTAATACATAATCTTCAGTGCTCACAGTAAATAGATTAGGTTTGAAAGAAAGGGCAACCCCAGTTTCGGATAGCGCTAATGGTTTATTGTCATTAACGTAGGAAAGACCGATAAAGCCGATGGCACCAGGGGTGTTATAGACCATATTCGAAAGCTCACCGGAAGATTCATAGCGTTTGGCGTACTCTGACAGTTTTACCTGATGACGATCGAGTACCAGTGATTTAAAAGTATCAAAGGTTCCTGAGTTATCATCACGCGCAAACAGGCTGATTTTTTGATTGGGGCCACCAATCTCCTGCCAGTTGCGAATCTCCCCTGCAAAAATACGCGCCAGATTTTCTGTGTCTAAAGTGTTCACTTCAAGCTGTGGGTGAACAATGACTGCCAGACCATCAACCGCAATGGTCAGTTCACTGTCAACAGACTTCAGATCACCATACAAGCTACGCATTTGGATGCGTTCTTTTTCTTTGATGCGACGTGACGACATGGCGATATCGGTATCTTCGGCGGCCAACGCTTTAAAACCGGTGCTAGATCCATGCGCTTTGATATCAACCCCTTTAATCGAGCCGTCAGCAAATTGACTCAGTACGGTTTTTTCAACCGCATGGGTTTCGACGATACCCGTTCGAGTGGCGCCTTCTGCTCTTAAAAACTCCTCAGCCAACCTCGGGGCGAGTGATTCGCCAATGGTGTTGGATCCTTTCATTGCAAACAAAACGGTCGCTTTACTGATATCACTTTCAGTAAATGTCCGGCTTTGATTTTCGGTAGTTTTAGCAATTAAGGGCTGTACTAATAGCGTGCAAAGTAATGAGGCAGTAACAAGGATTCGCGCAAGTGATGTCATGATCACTCCTGATAGTTTTAATTAAGCGGTTAGATGCAAGTTCGCAGAATTATAAGATCTAACAGGGAGTGGGAAATGACAGTTTTATGACATTGCGATTTGGTTTGCCAGTCAATATGACAAGCGTGGTCCGTAAATCAAGTTCAGCTTTGGCGGAGCACCGCAAAGTCGGCCTGCATGGTGGCTTTGCTTTCGCCGGCTTCAATCACATCGATTTCAAGTGACAATCGGCCGCGACCCCTTGAATCAAATCTTTTAAGAAAGTGAGCAATAATATCGGGATCTGCAATTTGACAACTGGCAACGATATCTCCATTGATTGGTTTACTGTAGCGAATGGTGGCGCTAGCCAGTACCACCGAACCGTGACGTTGTCGTTGTTGAACCAGGTGTGTCACCAATGACCAGCCGGCCAGCGTTGCTGTGGTGTAGATGCTACCGGCAAAGGCGGTGTTATGAATGTTCTTATTGGCCTCAAAAGGTGCCGAGACCTGAATGCTATTGCTGGTCAGGTTATCGACCTGAATTTGCAGCGCTTGAGTGATCGGAATTTCTTTATACAGCAGTTGTTGCAGCTCAGCAGCTTCCATGGGTACACAAGGGTTTGCGGATAGTAAGAAGTTACTCTAACAATATTTTCAAAAAAGTTAACCCTTTTCCAACTGGTCGGCGTTTATAGCAGTGTTGTTAAGTTAAATAGCTAACATAAATATGAATCAAATGGATGGAGCACTAACATGAGTACTGACAAAGCAAACACTGCGAAAACATCATTAAAAATCAGCGTCTTGGCTAGCATGATCGCCTTGGCAATATCCGGCTGCCAAAACACTGATACCAGTGAGCAAAGAGCTGAACAAGACAAGCGAGTCGAAATAGCAAAAGCTGAGGAACTGAAGCGACAAAGGATAGAGCAGGAACGCATTGTAGTGACTGGGTCGCGTATTCAAGCAGAGGCCAAAGAGCGTAAAGTGGCTATGTATGATATGGCGATGCCTGCGCCACAGGCTCCGGGTATTTGGCAACAACCGCAAGTCAATCGCGAACAATATCAACACTTTGATGATTCAGGTATTTTTCTGGCTAAAGAACAACCCGTTTCTACCTTCAGCATCGATGTGGATACCGGTTCTTATTCAAATGTACGACGCATGTTGAATGATGGTTATTTGCCACCGGAAGATGCGGTGCGGCTGGAAGAGTTTGTGAATTATTTTAATTATGACTATCAAACGCCGGATACTACAGAACAACCCTTTGCGGTCAATACGCAGGTGTTTGACGCACCCTGGAATACTAATGCCTATCTGATGCAGGTTGGTATTAAAGGTTTTGAGCCTGAGCAGCAGGAGTTACCGCCATCCAACCTGGTGTATCTGATCGATGTGTCCGGCTCAATGAATAGCGAAGATAAGTTGGGGCTGGTTAAGAAATCACTCAAGCTGTTAGCGCAGGAAAGCAGTGATCAGGACAAGATCTCAATCGTGGTTTATGCCGGAGCCAGTGGTGTGGTGCTTGAGCCAACTAAGGGCAATGACCGTATGGCGATTGAGCAGGCTTTGGATCGCTTAAGTGCTGGTGGCTCAACCAATGGTGGTGCAGGTATTGAGCTAGCCTATAAGCTGGCCGAACAGGCTTATATTGAAGATGGCATCAATCGAGTGATTCTGGCGACCGATGGTGACTTTAATGTAGGTACCGTTAATCGTGAGCAATTAATCGATTTGGTAGAGCGTAAACGTGAAAGCGGTATCTCATTTACCACGCTGGGCTTTGGCAGTGGTAACTACAATGAGCATCTGATGGAGCAGTTGGCTGATAAGGGTAACGGCAACTACGGGTATATCGACACCTTGCAGGAAGCTCGTAAATTATTGGTCGAGCAGCGCGCCGGCACCTTAATGACGATTGCCAAGGACGTTAAAATTCAGGTGGAGTTTAATCCGCAGGTGGTTGCTGAATACCGTTTGCTGGGTTATGAAAATCGCGCCCTGAACCGTGAAGATTTTAATAATGACAAAGTGGATGCCGGTGAAATCGGTGCCGGTCATACCGTGACAGCTCTCTATGAAGTGGTATTGGTTGGTTCGGAAGGACGCCGTGTGGATGAGCTGCGTTACGCTGAAAAGGAAGCTCAAAAGCAAAAGTTGTCAGACGAGGCGGCGCTGGTAAAACTGCGCTATAAAATGCCGGATCAAGATAAAAGTCGACTAATCAGTCATGTCATTGAGCGTAGCCAGTTTAAGCATGGCAACAGGGTTGCTGGTGACAGCGAGTTCGCAGCCAGTGTTGCTGGATTTGCACAACTGTTGCGTGGCGGTCGCTATTTGAATGGTTGGGATTGGCAGCAGGCCATTGAGTTAGCACAGACCAGCAAAGGCGCTGATAAAGATGGTTATCGCGGTGAAATGATTCAGCTGATGAAGATGGCGCAGCTTTTAGATGAGCAGAACGACCAGGCTGATGAGCAAGTCAGTAGCCAATAGTTTATGGCAAATACAAGCATTGAGCAGGCAACAATATGCTTGAAAGCCTGAAGCTAACAAGCCATTATGGCGCTGGGGATGTGTTTCACAAGAGATCACGAGTGACCAGAAGTAACGAAACCTTTGACAGCAATCAACAGCGCCAAGCCTCTCAATCAGCCGAGCTGAGCGATGAGGCTTTGATGGTTGGCTATGCCAAAGGCAATATGCGCGCTTTCGAGCAACTCTATTTGCGGCATAAAAATCCCTTGTTACGCTATTTTTTACGCCAGGTGGATAGTCGCGCCACCGCCGAGGAGCTGTTTCAGGAAACCTGGCAAAGTGTGATCAAGGCTAGTGATGGCTATCAGGTCAGTGCCAAATTTACCACCTGGCTCTATCACATGGCGCGCAACAAGCTGATTGACCATTATCGCAAGCAGGGACGAGGCGAGGTTTTATCCTTGGATGATGAGGTGGATATGCAGCCGGTGGCGAGTTCAGCCAGCGAGCCAGAGCAGCAGCTCAATGAGGCTCAATCCAAGCAGCAGTTTTTATGGGCATTGAACCAATTACCGCCAGCGCAACGAGAAGTGCTGGTGTTGAAAATCGAGAGCGCCATGACGGTGCAGGAAATTGCAGAAACCATACAGGATAACGCGGAAGCGGTGAAGAGCCGGCTGCGTTATGCGGTACAGAAGCTCAAGCAGTTCATCAGTGAAGCAGCGCTTGAGGTGGAGTTATGAGTAAAGATAAAGACCTAGACAAGTTGCAGCAGTGGCAGGGCGAGGAAGAAACCAGCTCAGAACTGGATCAGAATATCCTGGCTATGGCCGAACAGCATCTTAAGCAAAAAGAATCCAAGGCTGCTGGCGGAAGCTGGTGGCATCGTTTGCGCGTGCCAGTTTCAGTGGCCGCTGGGTTACTGGTGACGCTTGGTGTCGCCCGTCTGATGGTCAATTTAAGCGGCGAAGATATGAATAATAGGGCGCAAATCGTCAGTTCAAAGCCGCTTGAAGAGCGTTATGCAATAGAAATGGATGCCGAGATGGCCTATTTAGAAAGAGCGCGTCAGAAGGAAGAGCAGGCCAAAGCTCAGGCAATGCATGAAAGTAAAAAGCGAATGCTGGCAGCACCGGCAGCACCGCAGGAGCCGGTACTGGAGCCACCTCCGGTCAGCGAAGTGGCCTCGGATAGCATTGCCTCCTCAGAAACCATTGTGGTAACAGGTTCCAGAATTAAAGCGGAAGAGTCAGAGTCAGCTGAGCCGGTGACGACTATCGTGGCAGAAGGCAATCAAACAGCCGGCTTTGATGATCATGGCGTATTGGATGAAGCAGTGCTTGGATACCCTTTACCCGAGGTCTGGCTCGAGGAAATTGAACAGGCATTAGATGCGGGTGATGAAATAACCGCATTGGATGAGTGGGAACAGTTTCAACGTACCTATCCTGAGTTCGAAGTTGATGAAAAATTGCTTAAGCGTATAAAAACCCTACAAAAACTGCGAGAAAACCCCTAGGGTCTGTTGACCTTTGAGGTTCGTTTTTGCAGCTGTTTGTTTGGGTTTTATACAAGGCATCGCGTGTGAGGTGTAGTCATTCTCCATCCACGCGCGTATAACACAGTAGAAAAGCCAAACAAACGCTGTCCTTCGGGTTCAATCAAAAGCGCCCTGCTCTTTGTTGCTCGCCATTACCTTAGAATGACTAGGCTACATGGCGATCGCCGCGATCAGAACGCTTTTGTTTTGAACAAAAATTGAACCCCAAAGGCCAACAAACCCTGGACGTGTTGGGTTTTATTACAGATCCGTCTAGTTTTTCCCTATCTTCTCAGATAAAATGGCCGCCCTTAAATCTTGATTCCGATCAAGGTTGATTGGCTAAATTCCTGCTAGGGCAGACAGGAATTCTTAGTATTTATTATCTAATTAATAACAATTTTCCGCATTTTGCGGGTTAACGTTAGTGGAGAGAAGAGCATGTCATTGTTCCGCAAAGTCGCTCTCGCTGTAGCCGCGCTAGCTGTATTAGTGCTAACCGGTTGTAGTGAACAGGCGTATAACATGCGTGAAGGTGTGACTGAGATCAGTAAAGAAGTTTACGAATTACACATGATCGCGATCTGGGTCTGTGTAGTGATCGGAGTCCTAACTTTTGGCGCAATGTTTTACTCGATGTTTGCGCATCGTAAAAGCAAAAACCCTATTCCAGCTAAGTTTTCTCACAGTACCACAGTTGAGATTATTTGGACCGTTATTCCTTTCATCATCCTTATCGCATTAGCAGTTCCGGCTGTTAGCTTGTTGATAAAGATGGAAGATTCCAGTAATTCAGACATGACCGTTATGGTTAAAGGTCATCAATGGAAGTGGGAATACAAATACATCGATGGTGATAATGACCCAAGTAACGATGTTAGCTTCTTCTCAAATCTAGATCAGCAATCAATAGAGGTTAGGGATAATTCAGGAAAGAACTTCTCAGGCACTCCTATCGATTATGAAAATTATCTATTAGAAGTCGATAATCCTCTAGTTATCCCTGCGGGCAAAAAAGTTCGCTTCTTAGTTACAGCAGAAAAAGTTATTCACTCATTCTGGGTACCTGATTTTTCTGTCAAAAAAGATGCGATTCCAGGCTTTGTTAATGAAGTATGGACTAAGGTAGACGAGCCAGGCATATACCGCGGAGTGTGCGCGGAGCTATGTGGTGCAAATCATGGCTTTATGCCCATCGTGGTCAAAGTTGTTGAGCCAGCAGAGTATGATGCATGGATGACAGAGAAAGTCGCAGAGGCTAAATCAGGCCCTGACTTGAATGAGCGTACTATGGCTCAGTTAATGGCAGATGGCGAAAAGTCATACAATACCTATTGCTCAGCGTGTCATAAAGTAGATGGCACTGGTTCTGGTCCATTCCCTGCATTGATTGGAAGCCCTGTTGCAACAGGCGATATCGAGAAACATATTGATGTGGTGGTAAATGGTGTTCCAGGTACTGCGATGCAGGCGTTTGGTGCTCAATTAACTGAAGCTGAGATTGCTGCAATCGTCACTTATGAGCGTAATGCCTGGGGCAACGACATGGGTGATAAAGCTCAGCCACAAGACGTCTATGACTTCAAAAATGCCGGTAAGGAGGAATAATTATGGGTGATCATAAACCAACCGGCATTTCACGCTGGTTATTTACTACGAACCATAAAGACATCGGTACTATGTACCTGGTCTTCTCGTTCATCATGTTCCTGATTGGTGGTGCTATGGCAATGGTTATCCGTGCCGAGCTATTCCAACCGGGTTTACAGTTCGTTGAACCTAACTTTTTCAATCAGATGACAACCCTGCACGGCTTAATCATGGTCTTTGGTGCCGTGATGCCAGCAACTGTTGGTCTTGCTAACTGGTTGATTCCGATGATGATTGGTGCGCCAGACATGGCCTTGCCACGTATGAACAACTGGAGTTTCTGGATCCTTCCAGCAGCCTTTATCCTGTTGTTGTCATCATTGTTCATGGAAGGTGGAGCGCCTAACTTTGGTTGGACATTCTACGCTCCATTATCAACCTATCCCGGTTCTCCTCCTTCCACCGACTTCTTTATCTTTGGTGTTCACTTGATGGGTATCTCATCCATCATGGGTGCTATCAACGTTATCGTGACTGTATTCAACATGCGTGCTCCTGGCATGACATTGATGAAAATGCCATTGTTCGTATGGACCTGGTTAATTACAGCCTTCTTGCTGGTTATGGTTATGCCAGTACTTGCCGGCGCGGTCACTATGATGTTGACAGACCGTCACTTCGGTACCTCATTCTTTGATGCTGCTGGTGGTGGTGATCCAGTGATGTTCCAGCATATTTTCTGGTTCTTCGGTCACCCTGAAGTTTACATCATGATTCTTCCTGCGTTTGGTATCGCTTCTGCGATTATTCCAACCTTTGCTAGAAAGAAGCTGTTTGGTTACTCTTCAATGGTTTATGCAACAGCATCGATCGCTTTCCTATCATTCATCGTTTGGGCTCACCATATGTTTACAGTGGGTATGCCGGTTAAAGGTGAATTATTCTTCATGATTGCGACTATGTTGATTGCTGTACCAACTGGAGTGAAGGTGTTTAACTGGATTGCTACTATGTGGCAAGGTTCTATCACCTACGAAACGCCTATGTTGTATGCGATTGCTTTCGTGATTCTATTTACTATTGGTGGTTTCTCTGGCGTGATGTTGGCGTTAACTCCGGTAGATTGGCAGTATCATGATACCTATTTCGTGGTTGCTCACTTCCACTATGTACTATTCCCGGGTGCTATTTTCGGTACCATGGCAGCAGTTTATTACTGGATGCCTAAGTGGACTGGTCGTATGTATGATGAGAAGTTGGCTAAAGTCCACTTCTGGTTATCAATCGTGTTTGTTAACTTAACTTTCTTCCCAATGCACTTCTCAGGTTTGGCGGGTATGCAACGTCGTGTTCCTGATTACAACATTATGTTCTCTGACTTCAATATGTGGTCAAGTATTGGTGCATTTGGCCTAGGTTTAACTCAGTTCCTATTCTTGTGGATTCTGGTTAAAACCTGCATGTTGAAGAAAGGTGAAAAAGCGACTGATCAAGTATGGGAAGGTGCAGAGGGTCTTGAATTTAATCAATTACCTTCACCAGCACCGTACCATTCATTTAGTACGCCACCTAAAGTGGACTAATAGTGATTAATCTGACGAAGTAACTGATTATGAGTGATATTAACCAACAGCCCGAGCAAGATAAAAACAAGGTTATGACCCGTAAGCTGGTCATGGTGGTGTTGATCATGTTGGCTTTTGGTTTTGCCATGATTCCTTTATACGATGTGTTCTGTCAGATCACGGGCTTAAATGGTAAATCAAACGGTCTTGCTGTTTACCAACAGCAAGAGCCGGATACCAGCCGTGAGATTACCGTTCAATTTATGACAATCACCAAGAACGACATGCCTTGGGATTTTCAGCCGGTACAAACACAAATAAAGGTCTATCCTGGCAAGGAATATGAAGTTAACTTCCGAGTTAAAAATCGCGCAGGTAAAGCTATTGTAGGGCAAGCGATTCCGAGCTTTTCGCCAAACCTGGTCAGCCAGTATTTCAATAAAACGGAGTGTTTCTGTTTTAATCAGCAAACGCTGGCTGCCGGTGCTACTGAAGAAATGCCAATGCGTTTCTTTGTGGATAAAGATTTGCCGGAAAAGTATGACACCATTACATTGGCTTATACGCTACACAACGTGACGCCTGCCGAGCAACAAACACAGGCTGCTGACTAAGACGTCAGCGCAACGGTCTTTAACGGAGACATACGATGAGTGAACAAACAAATACAGAATACGAAAAGTATTATGTACCAGAGCAGAGCAAGCTGCCGTTTATCGGTTCTATCGGCTTGTTTTTAACTGCTTTTGGTGCAGGCCATATGGTCCAAGGTGGCTCTCTATCTTGGGTTTTATGGATAGGTTTAGCAGTATTGATCTGGATGGTATCTACTTGGTGGGCAACAACCATCCGTGAATCGATGAGTGGCTTATACAGCGCACAAATGAGCCGTTCATTCCGTCAGGGCATGATGTGGTTCATTACTTCAGAAGTAATGTTCTTCGCGGCATTCTTCGGCGCACTATTCTATGTTCGTATCCTGGTCATGGAATGGTTGGGCGGTTCAAGCAACAACGCTGCAACGCATGAGTTCTTATGGCCTGAGTTTATTCCTAACTGGCCAATGGAGAAAACTCCTGGTGGGGAAACGACTCAAGGCATGGGCGCCTGGGGCTTGCCTGCTATCAACACCGCGATTCTTTTATTCTCTTCATTTACTTTGACCATTGCGCACCATGCTTTGGTGGAAAAGAATCGCCAAACACTAATCCTGTTCACTGCCATTACAGCAGCCCTGGGTGTTATTTTCATGGGTCTTCAGATTTGGGAATACATCCATGCCTACACTGAAATGGGATTAACCTTAGGTAGTGGTATTTACGGTTCAACCTTCTTTATGTTGACCGGTTTCCACGGCTTGCACGTTACGGTTGGTACGATTTTCTTAATTATTCTGACTATCCGTTGCGCAAAAGGTCACTTTACCCCGCAAGATCACTTTGCCTATGAAGCTGGCGCCTGGTACTGGCACTTCGTAGACGTGGTCTGGGTATTCCTGTTTATCTTCGTTTACATCCTGTAAGCAGCTAAACAGACATAAAAAAACCGCCTTGATTGGCGGTTTTTTTATGTCGTTAAATGAGTAAGGCATGATTTAAGATATGAGTGAACTAGTCTCCCCACATTCTTAACAAGTTACTATAAGACTTGCTGAGGCGGTCATACTGTTCTGACTTCCCTTGAGTCTCTAGTTCATGTGCAGTGGACTGTTCTAAATCGAATAACAGTTCTCGGTGGCTGGCTTGACGAACTTTGCTTTGTAACCAGCCGACCATGGCGATACGTTCGCCTTCTATAACAGAGTTAACGCGGTGTAGCTGGGTGCTTGGATAAACCAGTACCTCGCCCTTGTCGAGTTTCCATGAGCGCTCCCCGGTTGAGTCGCACAACACCAGTTCTCCGCCATGGTAATCACTGGCCGAAGATAAGCAGAAGGTAAAAGACACATCAGTACGCACGCCTGCAATGTAAGCATCATCTATGTGATTACCGTATTGCATGCCTTGTTGATAACGATTGAGCATCACTCTGGCAAACTGCCGGGGCAAGCAGGCAGCCTGAAAGATGGGGTTTTTAGCAAGATATTTGAGTAGCATAGCTAAGGGGGCTGGCTGGTCATCTGCCAGCAGAATCTGCTGATTATTTTTAAGCGAGCGTACTGCTCTGCCAGCGGTTTGCTGGCCGGAATGGAAGTCGAGCTTTGCCACCTCTTCGTAGATTACATTGAGAGTATTGGGCTCGATGATGTCAGAAAGCTGCAGTATCATAAATATGTTATTGAGAATCAATCGCATCTATGGAATGATAGCCAGTATAAAGCAATGTCAGTTAGAAAAGAAACTTCAAAGGGTAATTCTATGTACGAAAAGCGAAAAATATGGCTTGGCGTGAGTTCAGCCTTGCTGGCAACCAGTGTGGCGTCAACCGCAGTGGATGCTAAACCATTAGCATCTGATGGCAATCAATTCGTTGCAGGAATAAGCAGCGTCTCTTTACTCAGTGGTGGAGAGGGTGAAGGTGGCGAAGGCGAGGGTGGCGAAGGTGAAGGCGGAACCAGCATCGATTTAGTCAAAGATGATGCGGCTTTTTTGTCCCAATTAGGATTGATTCGCGGTCATTTATGGGTTGGCTATAAACTCTACCGAGAAGGTCATATTGACATGGCTAAAACTCATATGAAGCATCCGGAAGACGAACTCTATGCAGGATTGAAACCCGTATTTGAGGCGCGCCAAGTTAATGGTTTTGCCAAAGAGTTACAGATTCTGGCCAAGGCCGTTAACGAAGAGAAAAGTGAAGCGGCTGTGACCAAAGCTTATAGCGCGTTGCAAAGCAGAATTGCTGAAAGTGAACAAGTCGAGAATAAAACAGCTCGAGATGTGTTGTTGAGTATCAGTTTAATGGTCAGAACTGCAGCGGATGAATATGCTATTGGGGTAAAAAATGGTGACGTGGTCAATGTCCATGAGTATCAGGATGCTTATGGCTTTACCGAAATTGCCATCGAAAGGTTGGATGCTATTAATAGTGAGCAGCAAGAACTGGCCAAAGACGACATTGCGAATACAAGGCAGTGGCTGTTAGAGCTAAGAGAGCTATGGCCCACAGTTGACCCAAAAGGAAAGCTGCAGGGTGATGCTAGTCACCTGTATGGCGCAGCCGCAAGAATTGAATTGGCGGCAATGAATAACTAAAGTTTTAATGTTTGTAAAAGCCGCCCTCTGTGGCGGTTTTTTTATGCCAAATTCACATCTGAAAAGGCACAATCCTATTTTTATGGAGTCGATGCCTGAAATGAACATCTTTGTTTTGGATAAAAATATAAAGCTTTGCGCCGAGTTTCACTGCGATCAGCATGTGGTCAAAATGATTCTTGAAAGTGTGCAAATGCTCTGTACAGCACTTAACAAGAAGGGATTTGAGACACCTTATAAGAGCACACATGCTAAGCATCCTTGCGTATTATGGGTTGAGCACTCTTATAGTAATTTTGTGTGGCTAACAGAATTAACTAAAGCATTAAATGCTGAGTATCGTTATCGGTTTAACAAGACTCATGACCATAAATCGATGAACGTATTGGCACAGGTGGAAAAGTTGAAGTATCCAGATTTGGGTCTAACTGAGTTTGCTCAGGCGATGCCTGAGCAATACAAGGTAAAAGGAAATGCTGTGGCCGCTTACCGTAATTTTTATCGCGGTGAAAAGCTGAGTTTTGCAAAGTGGACTAAGCGGCCCATGCCAAAGTGGTTTTAAGGAATGTTTGAACTTAGCTGTCGGAAAGTTGGGCTAAAAGAAATTCATCCAACCAGCTATGCAGTTTCGAATTTTTGATAAAGCCGCAATGTCCGCCATGGTCGGATAAAAAATATTGAATATTTGGCTTGGCTGGTAGACCGTAAACAGCCTTATAGTCAATGATTGGGTCATCTTTAGCGAGCAGGATACAAGTGTTCAGATCCAGGTCCTTAAGATAGTCGCCGGTAATGTCGTAACCGTCAAAATAGGCATTAATACTGTCGTAATCGCCATAAAAGCTGACTAATTCTTCGGTTAGCTGACGCATCGAATCTGTTTGTAAGGATTCTTCCATGTCGTAGAGATGTGGAAAAATAGTCTGCTTTTTTCGTAATGAACGTTTCCACTTATACATGAAATATTTAATATAAAGTGGCAGTCCATTTTCAAGCTTTTCGAGCACATCCTTTGGATCAAGAGCCGGACAGATAGCAACCGTTTTAGCAAGCTTGATACCATGCTGTTCGGCTTGGTTGGCGACTCGTAATGCAAAATTACCGCCAAGAGAAAACCCGGTCAAGAATAGAGTGCTTGGGTTATATTGTGATTGGATAGATTTTACTGCGCTAATCACTTCATCTAGTCTGTTGGAGTGAAATAGCTCTTGATTGAGGTGATGACTATCACCATGATCGCGCAGATTCAGCCTTAGGACATTGTAGCCATGGTTAAACAGGGTGCTGGCGCAGGAAAGCAGATAAAGCGATTGATGGCTACCTTCCCAGCCGTGTATGAGTATGACCAGTGGTGCATCACTCCTGGATTCAGTGTAAAAACTTTGTAATTTAACGCCATCATCGCATTCAATAATGACTTCGTTGGAGGCATCAAGCATCGCCTGCGCTTGTTTTTTGACAAAACGACGTCTTAACTTGAAGGTAGCCAGAAGGGATTGAATATGCTCATTGCGTGCCCAGCCTGGTGCTTTATAACTGGCAGCGTGAGTTTGAATTTTGGGAGCTTCTGCTTGCATGGCAACTAGTTGTAGTGGAATAGCTGTTAAGGATAAGGAAAAAAGACACTAAAGTCATCGTTAGTGTCGCTCCGCTTAGTAGTAATTCAAACAACGCTTTTAATATAAGTTTCGTAGCAGAAGTCGGCTTCACTATCAGCTAAAGGTCGTTTTATACGTAATATATTGCCTTCGGAGTCTGTGGGGTGTTTTGATAAGTCGCTGGCAATGGGGCTGATACGCTTACCTTCTGGGCTGGTTAAAAGTTCGACCACTGGCTCGAGTTTGTGCTCTTGATTAACTGTAAGAATTAAAGCGAGTTGTCCATTATTCATTTCAACCAAGCTTCCCACAGGATAAATCCCTACCATCTGGATAAATTGCTGCACCAGTTCAGCATCGTAATGATTGGTTTGTTCTTTATACAGAATCGAGAGCGCCTGACTGGCGGCAATTCCTTTGTGATAACAGCGATCACTGGTCATGGCGTCGTAGCTGTCAACAATTGCAATAATGCGGTCATAGAGCGATAAAACCTGTGATTCAAGATGGCGTGGATAACCATCGCCGTTCATGCGTTCGTGATGATTCCTTGCAACTGCACAAATGTCGTCATCCAGACCACCATGTTGTTGCAGGAACTCATAGCCCAATACCGTGTGCTTTTTGACTTCAGCAAACTCCTCGGCGCTTAAAGAAGCGGGTTTATTGAGGATTTCCTGTGGCACTTTCATTTTACCAACATCGTGCAACATGCCGCACATGCCTAGTGTTTCAAGGTTTTCACGGGGTAGTTGTAGGTATTTACCAAAAGCGATTGCCAAGATGGCGACACGCACGCAATGCTCGGAGGTGTATTCGTCCTGATGTTTAATCTTGGAGAGCCAGAACATAGCGGTTTCATTGCGTAAAATGCTGTCAACCGTATGAGAAACAATGTCTTTGGAGCCCTCAATATCAATCTGGCTATCGCGCTGAACATCTTTCATCAGCTGATAAATGTGGGTATAGGAGCGATCAAAGGTGCTTTTAACCTTCTTCAGCTCCTGACGTACGTTTTGGCTAGCTTCAGTGGGTCTAAGGTCAAGTTTTGGGTACAGCACCTTACGGTTAGCGAAATTTTCAATAGTTTTATAAAAGGAGCGATATGATTCTGCATCAATAAAGACATGTTGGCAGTACTTTTGTAGCAGATGAATTTCTTTTTGGTTGGATATTTTGAGCTCCTGAAACATGACAGGGACTTCGGTCCAAGGTCTGTCGAGCTCAATAACAGTCATGCCCACCCGCAAGCGAGAGGCTGGGATTTTGCGCTTTTCGACAATCTTTTCAGTGACCAGCTTACCTTGCTGTCGAGAAAAGCTTTTATTTTCTGAGTGTTTTGGGGCGCTGGATTTGATACCCAGCAATTCCAATACTTTCATGCGATTTACTCCCTGACACCTAATGATAGTACGGCTGACAAGGAAATGACAAGCAAAAGTGGTTAAAAAACAGTCAGTGCTGCGGTAAAGGGTTCGTGATTAGATTTTGTGTACTGGGCGTTTAACCTTCAATTAAGCAACTTGATGGGCGGGTATGGAGGAAAGCAACACGGCCTTTAAGTCAAATTGGACCTCGTTGTCAGCCAGCGAACGTTTAATTTTCAAATAATTACCATGAGAGTCGGTTGCATGTTTAGATAAATCTACCGCAGTTGGCTTAATCAAGTTTCGGCTTGGATCGGTGAGCAATTCTACCACTGGTTCCAATTTATGATCTTCGTTGGTTGAAAGTACTACAGCAATTTGACCGTTATTCATTTTAACCAGGCTTCCGACCGGATATATGCCCACCATTTGAATAAAAAGTTGCACCAGTTGGCTGTCATAATGCTGGTGTTGCTCGTTATATAAAATAGACACTGCTTGTGAAGCAGGCATACCTAAACGATAACAGCGATCGCTGGTCATGGCATCGTAGCTGTCAACAATGGCAATCATTCGGTCAAAAAGAGATAGTTCATCTTGCGAAACTTGCCGAGGGTAACCTTGGCCATCAATATGCTCATGATGATTGTGAGCAGCTTGTTGAACTTCGGGCTGTAAGTCTGCATGCGATGCAAGATAGTTGTGGCCAAGCACAGTATGCTCTTTGATGGTGTCGAACTCTTGCTGGGTTAAGGGGGTGGCTTTATTTAAAATATGAGTTGGGATGTGCATTTTCCCGACGTCGTGTAGCATTCCGCACAACCCCACCAGCTCCAGTTGGTCACGTTCGAGCTGCAGATATTTGCCAAAAGTAATGGCCAGAATGCCGACACGCAAACAGTGCTCTGCGGTATAGTCATCCTGGTTTTTAATTCGAGTCATCCAGACCATGGCACTTTCATTGCGAAGAATACTGTCTACACAATCAGCAACGACTTCTTTAGCCGCTGCAATATCAATTTGACTATCACGGGCGACATCATCCAGCACCTTATGAATATGGCGTAAACTGCGATCAAATGCTTTTTTAGATTGCGGTAGCTCAGCTTTAAGTTCGTAGCTGGTTTGTGCGGCATTAGCAGCTTTCTTTAAAAATGGCTTTTTCTTTTTGCTATGGAAATGATTGTCAGATGTCACGCTGGTATAAGATAGATAGTCTACATAAACTTCGTCGCAGTATTTTTGTAATAATGCGATGTCACTACGCGTGTAAATAGTAATTTCTTGAAAATCAACAGGAACGTCGGTCCAGGGCCTATCCAGTTCAACAACAGTCATACCCAGCTGTAGTTCTGTGACTTTGAGTTTCTTTTTCTCGAGCTTTACTGATTGCTTGGACTGGGGGGCATGAGGTCGTGAGGAACCATATTGATGGCCTGGCTCATTGATAGAGCCTTGTCTCTTGTCTATGCCCATCCATCGGGTCAATGTGTCCAAGATTTTCATGCCAACCTCCTTGTGTCGAATTTTTATACTATTCTTTTATAAAGGAGGGTGCAAGTAGAAATTATTCTTTGAAAAAGAGGGGGTTAGCCATTACCTCGAATAAAGTCCTCTAAGTTTATGTCTCGTGAGCTATCTCTAAGAGGCTTTTTAATCGCATAGAGGTTGTTATCCTGATCATATTGGTCTTTGGTTAAATCAATGACAATCGGGCGCCGGAAGTTGCCTTTGGTATCAAGGATGATCTCAATTTTAGGTTTGAGTTTTTGATCGGGGTTAGCAGCTAATACAATACCGGTTTCGCCATTAGTCATTTCAACCAGACTACCGGGTGGATAGATGCCAACCATCTGAATAAATTTCTCAACCAGCTCCGTATCGAAGTGAGTACCGCGTTCTTTAAATAGAATCCCGAGTGCTTCTAGCGGAGCCAGGCCATCGCGGAAGGTGCGGTCACTGGTTATGGCATCATAGGCGTCAATAATACCAATGATTTTGGGGTATAAGCCGATACGCTCGCTTTCCAGTCGTTGTGGATAACCTTTACCGTCAACTCGCTCATGGTGAGCGTGAGCCACGTCGCATACAACTTCATCAACACCGCCGTGTTGTTTTAAGAAGATATAGCCAAGCACCGTATGCTCTTTCATGACTTTAAATTCATCATCGGTTAATGGACCTGGTTTATTGAGAATTTCCTGTGGAACCTTCATTTTCCCAACATCATGCAGTAAACCACACATACCAATGGTCTCAAGCTCTTCAGGGCTGAATCCTAGCAGCTGGCCAAATGCAATGCACATAATGCTGACCCGTAAGCAATGTTCTGAAGTGTATTCATCACTGTCTTTAATACGCGATAGCCAGAACATGGCATTAGGGTTTGCAAGAATACTGGTTACACATTCTGAAACAAGTTGCTTCGACTCATCAATATCAATGGCTTTATTATTTTTTACTGCATCCAGCAGTACCTTGATGCTTTGCTTTGAGGCTTTAAAAATTCGTTCGGCGCGGGGCAACTCTTGACGCAGACTGTGGTGTGCTTCTTCGGCTTCAGAGCGAGCCCTTTTGTATTCAGCGTTGGGATAATCGTGTTTGATCGTTTCCCAATAATCTTCATCAAGCTCAACGTAAACATGATTACAATAAACGGCAAGCGTATCGAGGTCTTCCTGGTTTTGCAGGGGGAAGCCCTGAAACAATACCGGAACTTCAGTCCACGGACGATCAAGCTCGGCAATTTGCATGCCAAGGGTTAATTCGTCAACCGGGATCTTGATTTTGACCAAACGGGTGCGCTTCTTGCGCAAGCTATTCGACTCCCGTGTGGTAGAGGCATCGTCCTGCTCTTTCTTGCTTCGTTTAAAAATCATTGAGATACATCACTTGAGTCTTGTTAAACCATACTAAAATAATTCCTCAGAATAGCAAAGCGTTCTATAGCGCTATTTTGTAACTTTGTGTTCTAATGCATATTAGCTTACCAGAGTGAGGGCCTGTATTTGGGGGCTAGCCAAATCCTTGAACTGCTGGTAAGGTATTTCAAAATAAGTAAAAACTTATTGATAAATAAGGAAGCAAGGGCGCGCATGAGACTCATGAATCTATGATAGAACAGTATGCACCAATCCTCGTATTTATCATTATGGGGCTGTTATTCGGCACTGGATTACTGCTAGTCGGATATTTTGCCAGCCCAACCAATCCTGATCCTGAAAAAGAAAAAGCATTTGAGTGCGGCTTTGATGCCTTTGAAGATTCCCGAATGAAATTTGATGTGCGCTTTTATTTAGTTGCCATTTTGTTCATTATTTTTGATTTGGAAATTGCTTTTTTATTCCCCTGGGCGGTGGTTTTTGATGATTTAGGCTGGTTTGGTGTTATCAGCATGGGTGTCTTTTTGTTATTGCTGTTAATTGGGTTCGCTTACGAGTGGAAGAAAGGAGCCTTAGAGTGGGAATAAAAGGCTTTTATGGTTCATTTTGCTAGCAGCTTCTTGTTATCGGTAACTGTTATGAACGATAAGTACTGTAATCGAAAGCTGTTATAATCGACAGGTAGTACTATGGGACTGGAACAACAATTACAGGGTGATGGATTTGTAACGACCAGTATCAAAGAACTTTTCGACTGGGCGCGTACAGGTTCAATGTGGCCAGTAACTTTTGGTCTGGCGTGTTGCGCCATTGAAATGATGCATGCCGGAGCTGCACGTTATGATATGGACCGCTTTGGGATGGTTTTCAGACCCAGCCCACGCCAATCGGACGTGATGATTGTCGCTGGTACACTGACCAATAAGATGGCACCACCCTTGCGACGTGTTTATGATCAAATGCCAGAACCCAAGTGGGTCATCTCTATGGGATCCTGTGCCAATGGCGGTGGTTATTACCACTATTCTTATTCAGTAGTCCGCGGTTGTGACCGCATTATCCCTGTTGATATCTATGTGCCCGGTTGTCCGCCCACCGCGGAAGCTTTGTTGTATGGCATTATCCAATTGCAAAATAAAATTCGTCGACAAAAAGTGATTCCTCGCTCAGTAGCGCAGAATTCAGACTCCGCTTCGCAAGTGGAATCAGACCTTTTGGCTGACTCAGCTGAAAAGACTTCTTCAAACAAAGAGGTGTCACTTGGCTAAAGCATTAGTGAATATACTCGGCGAAATTTTTGGTGACAGGCTGATTGCTTGTGATAAAGCTTTTGGCGAAGTGACCATGGAAGTGGCGCGGGATGATTTGTTGGATGTGGCTAAACAACTTCGCGATCACGATGAACTCAAGTTCGAACAATTAATTGATCTGACCGGGGTCGACTATATGACTTATGGCCAGGACGAATGGGCAACCACCGAAGCTACTGCTACTGGTTTTGGTCGTGCTCGTGAGGTGAATAGCTCGCCGGTGCATCAAGAATGGCAGCGCGAGCGATTTGCCGTGATTTATCATCTATTATCAATCAGTCATAATCGACGGTTGCGGGTTAAGTGTTTTGTTAAAGACAACCGCCCCATGCTGCCTTCGGTTATTTCGATCTGGAGCAGCGCTAACTGGTATGAGCGCGAAGCGTTTGATTTGTTTGGTATCTTATTCGAAGGCCATCCAGATTTACGCCGGATACTGACCGACTACGGCTTTATTGGCCATCCTTTCCGCAAAGATTTCCCCTTAATAGGCAATGTCGAATTGCGTTATGACGCTAAACAAAAACGCTGTGTTTATGAGCCGGTGTCAATCGAACCTCGAGTGTTAGTACCGCGGGTGATTCGAAAAGAAAAAGATCCGACAATCTACGTTAGCAGTCCTGACCAGGGAGGCAAACGTGGCTGAGATTCGCAATTACACCATCAATTTCGGACCACAACACCCTGCTGCGCATGGCGTACTACGGTTAATTCTGGAGATGGATGGAGAAACGGTGGTGCGAGCCGATCCACACATTGGCTTATTGCACCGTGCCACTGAGAAGCTGGCGGAGAGCAAACCTTACAATCAAAGTATCGGTTACATGGACCGACTCGATTATGTGTCCATGTTGTGTAACGAACATGGGTATGTATTGGCAATTGAAAAGTTAATGGGTATCAAACCGCCAGAGCGGGCACAGTATATCCGAGTCATGTTCTCTGAAATAACACGTATTTTGAATCATTTAATGTGGCTCGGTGCACACGCACTGGATATTGGCGCCATGACGGTTTTTCTCTATGCTTTTCGTGAGCGTGAAATCCTGCTGGACTGCTATGAAGCTGTCAGCGGAGCGCGCATGCATGCGACCTATTTTCGGCCGGGCGGTGTCTATCGAGACTTGCCTGATGAAATGCCCCAATACAAGGTATCGCCTTTTAGTAATGAGAAAAAAGTAGATGAACTCAATGCAAATCGTCAAGGTTCGCTACTGGATTTTATTTGGGACTTTACCGAAAACTTCCCTGACCGAATTGATGAATACGAGGCTTTATTAACGGAGAATAGAATCTGGAAGCAGAGAACCGTTGGTATTGGTGTGGTGACTGCTGAGCGCGCACTACAGTTGGGCTTTAGTGGGCCAATGTTGCGAGGTTCAGGCATCGCTTGGGATCTACGCAAAAAACAGCCTTATGAAGTATATGACAAGATGGACTTTGACATTCCTATTGGTAAAACCGGCGACTGTTATGATCGTTATTTGGTGCGGGTCGAAGAGATGCGTCAGTCGAATAATATCATTCGTCAGTGTGTGGAATGGCTGCGTGAAAATCCAGGCCCGGTCATGTTAGAAAACCATAAGGTAACGCCTCCTAATCGGGAAATGATGAAGGATGATATGGAAGCGCTGATTCATCATTTTAAATTATTTACCGAAGGTTATTGTGTGCCAGAGGGAGAAGTCTACGCAGCGATCGAGCAGCCGAAAGGGGAGTTTGGGATTTATCTGGTTTCCGATGGTGCTAACAAACCTTATCGAGTCAAAATTCGTGCCGCCGGCTTTGCTCATTTAAGCGCCATGAATGAAATGGCGGCCGGACATATGTTGGCGGATGTGGTTGCTATTATTGGCACTCAGGATATTGTGTTTGGAGAAATTGATCGATAACCATGAGCACTAGCGATTTAAAAAGTATGGTTTCTGCCGAGTCGATCGAAAAGATTGACCGTTGGATTGCCAAGTACCCGACCGACCGAAAGCGTTCGGCGGTTATTCCCTTGATGACCATTGTGCAGGATGAGCTAGGACATTTAAGTCGTGAAGCTATGGATGCAGTGGCCGATTACCTCGAGATGCCACGGATTGCTGCTTATGAGGTAGCAACTTTTTATTCTCTGTTCCGATTAGAGCCCGGCGGCAAGCATGTGGTGTCTCTATGTACTAACGTATCCTGTATGTTAGCAGGCAGCGAACAGTTAAAGCAGTGGTTTAAGGACGAGCTGGATATAGAGCCCGGGCAAACCAGTAAAGATGGACGAATTACCCTAAAAGAAGTGGAATGTATGGCCGCTTGTGGTGGTGCTCCGATGCTCGAAGTGGACAAACAGTATCACGAAAACTTAACAGTAGAAAAGATGGCGGATTTGATTCGCGATCTGAATTAGAGGTTAGTTAACCGATGGCAAATGAAGTCTGTTTTAGAACTTTGCAGCTGGATAAGCCTTGGACGCTTAAGACCTATGAGTCTGCGGGCGGCTATCGCATGTGGCGCAAAATTCTGGCAGAAAAAACGCCCCCTGAGGAGATTATTGAAGAGCTTAAGCTGTCCGCCTTGCGCGGCCGTGGTGGCGCTGGTTTTCCCACAGGTTTGAAGTGGAGCTTTATGCCGCGACATGCCCCCGGTCAAAAATATGTTGTCTGTAATTCTGACGAAGGCGAGCCGGGTACTTTTAAAGACCGCGATATTTTGCGCTTTAATCCACATCAACTGATCGAAGGTATGGCGATTGGTGGTTATGTGATGGGTGCTACCGTGGGTTACAACTATATGCGCGGCGAATTTTACGAGCCTATCGACCGATTTGAACAGGCTCTTGAAGAAGCCTATAAAGCGGGGTTGCTAGGCAAGAATATTTTGGGCTCTGGCGTTGATTTTGATTTGCACAGCCACATCGGTGCCGGCGCTTATATTTGCGGTGAAGAAACGGCACTGTTGGAGTCCTTGGAAGGTAAGAAAGGGTTGCCTCGGTTTAAACCCCCTTTTCCTGCTAATTATGGTGTATATGGTCGCCCTACCAATGTTAATAACACTGAGAGCTATGCTTCGGTCCCGATTATTTTGGAAAAAGGGGGAAAGTGGTTCCTGGAATTGGGCAAGGAAAACAATGGGGGCACCAAAATCTTTTCCGTGTCAGGGCACGTCAATAAGCCGGGCAATTACGAGATTGGTTTAGGTACGCCGTTTAAAGATTTGCTGGAAATGGCCGGCGGTATGAAAGATGGCAAAAAACTCAAAGCCGTTATTCCAGGTGGTTCTAGCGCGCCAGTGTTGCCAGCCGACGTGATGATGGATATCACCATGGACTATGATGCCATCGGTAAGGCCGGTTCCATGCTGGGCTCTGGTGCTGTGATCATCATGGACGAAGATACTGACATGGTGGAAGTTCTGGGGCGCATCGCACACTTTTATTACGAAGAGTCGTGTGGCCAATGTACCCCTTGTCGAGAAGGCACTGGCTGGATGTCACGTATGATTCATCGTATTGCTAATGGACAGGGTAAGCACAGTGATCTGAAGAATCTGGATGAAATCGCCGGCAATATTATGGGTCGCACCATTTGTGCGCTGGGCGATGCCGCAGCCATGCCAGTGCAAAGTTTTATTAAGTACTTCAAACAGGAGTTTGAAGCCAAAATTGAGCAAGCGATAGCTGAACAAGAGCGAACCGCGAAGCAAGCTGTTAATGAATAACGAGGCACGATAATTTTATGATTTCGATAGAAGTCGATGGTCGAAAAATTGAAGCCGAAGAAGGCTCCATGATTATCGAAGTGGCTGATGCTAACGGCATCACCATTCCTCGTTTTTGTTATCACAAAAAATTATCGATCGCAGCTAACTGTCGCATGTGTCTGGTTGAGGTCGATGGTGTCCGTAAGCCATTGCCAGCCTGTGCTACGCCAATCTCTGATGGCATGGTAGTGAAAACCGGTTCTAATATGGCGCAGGATGCACAGAAATCCGTGATGGAATTTCTGTTGATTAATCACCCGCTCGATTGCCCGATCTGTGACCAGGGAGGCGAGTGTGAATTGCAGGATTTGGCCATGGAGTATGGTCGTGATGTATCTCGTTTTAATGAAGGCAAACGATCCGTTTTTGATAAAGATATTGGCTCATTAATCGATACTGATATGACACGCTGCATTCATTGCACTCGTTGTGTACGGTTTGGCCGTGAAATTGCCGGTATTCGCGAAATGGGAGTGACCGGACGTGGTGAACACATGGAAATCACCACCTTTATTGAAAAATCGGTAGATTCGGAAGTGTCCGGCAATATTATTGATTTATGCCCGGTTGGAGCTTTAATTGCCAAGCCCTCGCGCTATCGTGCTCGGGCATGGGAAATGACTCAGTATGAATCTGTTTCGCCACACGATTGTATCGGCGCTAATTTGCATGTGCATACTCATCGTAATCAAGTCATACGTGTAGTGCCGAAAGAAAATGAAGCGACCAACGAGGTCTGGCTATCGGATCGTGATCGTTATTCTTATGAGTCAGTGACCATGCCGAAGGATGATAACCGTCGGTTACTGGAACCGATGGTGAAGGTGAATGGTGAGTGGCAAGCCACTGATTGGGAGGCAGCCCTGGAGAAAGTTGCCAGCAAGCTAAATATGATAGCGCAAACCGATGGTCCCGAGCATATTGGTGCTATCACCAGCCCCAGCGCAACCACCGAAGAGATGTATTTGTTACAGAAACTGATTCGCGGTCTTGGCTCAAATAATGTTGATCACCGTATTCGTATCAGTGATTACTCGATGCAGGAGAATGAATCACTGTTCCCTGAGCTGAGTATTGAATTGTCGGAACTTGAAGCTTTGGACGCCTGCTTGTTGATTGGCAGTGATTTACGCAAAGATCAGCCATTGGCAGCTTTGCGTGTTAGAAAAGCAACTCGCCATGGGCAGATTGCTATTATCAATGCTCGAAAAGTGTATAACAATTTTAATGTGTTGCATGAAATTGAGGCTACCCCTGATGATTGGTTGCAACAGCTGGCAGGTGTGGCTAAGTATTTGTTGGACCAGGCCATGGCTACCGATGATGTGGCGGCTGACAATTTGGGCTATGAAGGGCTGGATGAGTTACTGGCTGATATTAAGGTTGAGCAGGCGCATATTGATATTGCCAAAATGCTGCAGAAAGCCGAAAGTTGCGGGGTGGTGCTGGGACTGAGTGCCCTGGAATATAGTCATGCAGGTTCGCTAAGAATGTTAGCCCGAGTGATTGCCGATCTGACGTCAGCCACTTACGGCATTATGACTCATGGAGGCAATAGTGCAGGCGGTTATCTGGCGGGTGCCATTCCGCATCGCGGTCCAGGTGGAGCTGATGTAACCGAAGGTGGGCAGACAGCGCAGCAAATGCTGAGTGAAGGTAAGAAAGCATTCATTCTTCTGAAAACAGAAATCGGCAAAGAGGCCGTCAATGCTGAGCAGGCAAAAGCCAGTTTGCAGGCTAGTGAATTTGTGGTGGCGCTGACCAGTTATTCTGATGATGAAGCATTTGACTATGCGGATATCATTTTACCAATTGCCAGCTTCCTGGAAAGTCCGGGCTCTTATGTCAATGTCAATGGTCGTTGGCAGGATTTTAATGCCTGTGTCAGTGCTCCGGGTCAGGCCAAGCCAGCATGGAAAGTGCTGAGAGTCATGGGCAACTTGCTGGATCTGAAGAACTTCGACTATGTTTCTGCGCAGGATGTGATGCAGGAAGTAAAGGGGCGCATGGGAGCGGTCGGTGATCGAATTAAGTCACGCTGGCAATGCCCAGAAAGTTTGCCAAAAGAGGGTTTCTGTCCGGAGCCCTTAAATATCTATCAGGTTGATTGTTGGACACGTCGCTCAAAAGCGCTGCAGAAAACGGCACTGGCTAAGGGCGAAGAAGATTTAAAACGCCCTAAATTGAGCCCATTCCATAATATTTTGGGAGGCGTCTGATGCTAGATATCATACTGGACGCTCTGATCATTGGTTTTAAAATTAATCTGATTCTATTGCCGTTGATTCTGGCGGTTGCTTACACGACGTTTGCTGAGCGAAAATTAATTGGCTATATGCAAATGCGCCTGGGACCCAACCGAGTTGGACCTAAGGGGTGGTTACAGCCAATAGCGGACGTCATTAAATTATTGATGAAGGAAATTATCATTCCTTCTGGCGCCAACAAAGCTCTGTTCTTAATCGCTCCGGTACTCTTCATTGCACCATCCTTTGCGGCGTGGGCAGTAATTCCTTTCAGCGCCGAAATGGTATTAGCCGATATCAACGTCGGTCTGCTATATATCCTGGCGATGACTTCTATCGCGGTCTATGGCGTGATCATTGCTGGCTGGGCTTCTAATTCAAAGTATGCCTTGTTAGGTTCTTTACGCTCTGCCTCACAAATTGTGTCTTATGAAATTGCCATGGGCTTTGCTTTGGTAGCGGTGTTAATGGCTTCTGGGACTATGAATTTAGGTGAAATTGTCAACGCTCAGGATGGTGGTTTCTGGCATTGGTACTGGATACCATTATTGCCTATCTGGATCGTGTTCTGGATTTCTGGTGTTGCTGAAACTAATCGCGCGCCTTTTGATTTGCCGGAGGGGGAGTCAGAAATTGTTGCTGGTTTCCACGTGGAATATTCGGGGATTGGTTTTTCCTTATTTTTCCTTGCTGAATACGCCAACATGATTTTGATTTCGATGCTAACAGCCTTGTTTTTCTTTGGTGGCTGGCTCAATCCTTTTCAGGGCATCCCTTATCTTGAAAGCGCTACCGAGTGGGTGCCAGGTACTATCTGGTTATTACTTAAAGCAGCCTGGTTCCTGTTTATGATGATCTGGTTACGGGCAACTTTCCCGCGCTATCGCTATGACCAAGTGATGCGTTTAGGCTGGAAAGTATTTATCCCAGTGACTGTGGTCTGGTTAATTATTTTGACCTTTATGATTAAAGCAGGCGTTGGTCCCTGGTTTAGTGGGCGAGGTGTGCTATGAGTAGAGTAAGACGATTTTTTCGTAGCTACTTTCTGTCCGAGCTGTTTCGTGGCTTAAGAATCACCTGGGCGCACTTGCGCAAAAGAAAGGTTACCGTTCAGTATCCTGAAGAACAAACACCTCAATCGCCGCGCTTTCGAGGTATTCATGCCTTGAGACGCTATCCTAATGGTGAGGAACGCTGTATTGCTTGTAAATTGTGTGAAGCCGTGTGTCCAGCTGCGGCGATAACCATTGAGGCGGGTCCGCGAGAAAGCGATGGTACGCGCCGCACCACACGTTATGAAATTGATATGTTCAAGTGTATCTATTGTGGTTTTTGCGAAGAGTCCTGCCCGGTCGATTCTATCGTTGAAACCCGGTTTTTCGATTATCACTTTGAAAAGCGTGGCGACAATATTTTAACTAAAGAGCAATTATTGGCGATTGGTGACCGTTACGAAGCCGTGATTGCCGAGGATAGAGCGAAAGATGCCAAATACCGATAAGACAAATAGCGAAAACCATTGTATAGACAGAAAGAGCCGATATGACTGCTGAGCAGATAGTATTTTATGTCTTCGCAACACTGACCATTGTGTCAGCGCTGGGCGTGGTGACGGTGCGTAACTCGGTGCAGGCGGTTTTGTGTCTGGTGCTGACGTTCTTCTCAGCCGCTGTCTTGTGGATGCTGTTGGAAGCAGAATTTCTGGCGGTCGTCTTAGTATTGGTTTATGTCGGCGCAGTCATGGTGTTGTTTTTGTTTGTAGTGATGATGCTGGATGTGGATTTTGCAAGTTTAAAGCAGGGCTTTACGCGCTATTTGCCTTTTGGAGTCTTGGTTGCGGCTGCTCTTCTCATCGGTTTGTATTGGGTATTGCGTGGAGAGGTCTTCGGATTAGAGGCGATGCCCGAACCAGCTAAACATGGTGCTGAGCATAGCAACGTGGAAGTGTTGGGAAGATTGCTTTATACCGACTATTTTTACGCTTTTGAAATCGCAGGTGTGATCTTGCTGGTGGCGATTATCGCGGCTATATCGTTAACTTTTAGAGGGCGTCGTGAACGACGCGGGCAAAGTGTTCCTACTCAGCATAGAGCCAGCAAAGATGAGCGTTTGCACATCGTTAAAATGGATGCAGAAGTTCCGGAGTCTGACGACGAACCGTCTGAAAGTGGCGATAAAAACAAA